>CAVPMX010000001.1:0-148063 GCA_963706745.1 uncultured Actinomycetes bacterium
ATTACGCATTCTTTAAAGGGTGGCTGCTTCTAAGCCAACCTCCCGCCGTCCGGGCAAATCCACATCCTTTCCCACTTAGCCTAAATTTGGGGACCTTAGCTGGCGGTCTGGGATGTTTCCCTCTCGTCCACGGACCTTATCACCCGTAGACTGACTCCCGCGAAAGACCACGGCATTCGGAGTTTGATTGGGTTTGGTAATCCTGTGGGACCCCTAGTCCATTCAGTGCTCTACCCCTGTGCCATCACGCCAGGCTATACCTCAATATATTTCGGGGAGAACCAGCTATCACCAGGTTTGATTAGCCTTTCACTCCATCCACGTCACCCCAAAGCCTCTCAACGTTCAACCCGTTCGGCCTCCACTTCGGCGTCAACCCGCAGGCTCACCCTGGCCATGGAGCATCCACCTGGCTGTCCGGGCTCACTCCCTGAACATTATGGCCCCATTTCAGATCGTTTTCGCTTGCTCCGCTCCACGCCTTAACCCTCCCCCCACCAAGAGTAAGTCGCTGACTCATTATGCAAAAGGCACGCAGTCAGACGAGTAGCCCGAAGACGACGATCGTCCTTCCACAGCTTGTAAGCGATCGGTTTCAGGTTCTATTTCACTCCGCTCCCGCGGTTCTTTTCACCTTTCCCTCACGGTACTCGTTCACTATCGGTCGTTGAGGAGTATTTAACCTTGGATGATGGTCCACCCGGCTTCCCACAGGATTCCACGTGCCCCGCGGTACTCGGGTACCGGTCCCAGAAAGCCGTGTTCCTTTCGTTTACAGGACTGTCACCTTCTCTGGTGGGTCGTTCCAGACCCTTCAACTAAAAACACGGTTGGTAACTTTCCGTCGTCGCAGAGCTCGACGAACGGCAGGCAGTCGCGCTTCAGCTGCGTGCCGGCCTCACCGATGAACATGTCGGTCGACATGCGCACGCAGATCGCGCAGTCGTCGCCGACGGCCTCCTTCACCATCTCGATCGTCTCGCGCCAGAACCGCGCGCGGTTCTCGAACGGAGCCGCCGTACTCGTCGGTGCGGTGGTTGTAGTACGGGGTCAGGAACTGCTGCGGCAGGTACGAGTGCGACCCGTAGACGTAAACGATGTCGAAGCCCGCGCTGCGGGCCCGCTTCGACGCCTCCACGTACAGGTTCTGGAGGTGGCGGATGTCGTCCTTGTCCATCTCGTTCGCGTACGTCAGGTACTCGAGTCGCTCGGGATCTGCGAGGGGCCGCGCGCGACGCCGCGCGTCTCCATGCACGGCGCGTGCGGGCCGCCGTACCAGAGCTCGCCGGCCGCGAGCGCGTCGCGCTCGTGGAGCATGTCGCACATGACCGACAGGTTCTTGATATCGTCGTCGTCCCAGATGCGCGCCGACACGCGGTGGGTGTCGTCGGACTCGGGGGAGATCGAGCAGTACTCGGTGGAGCAGGCGGCGTAGCCGCCCTCGGCCTTGAGCGCGCGGAAGTAGGCCTGGCTGATCGGCTTTCGGAGCCGAAGCCGTTGCAGTGAGGGATCTGATAGAAGCGGTTTTCATGTCTTCGGGCCGATCTGGATCGGCTCGAACAGGATGTCGTGCCTTGGATCACGCGCCATCTCGCCGAAGCCTCCTTCGTTGGGCGGTGGGAGTGGATTCTCTCGCGCGCTCCGCCGCCGGATGCAAGCCGAAAGGAATGGCGGTTCCCGCCGTGGGACGCTCGGCCGGCGCGTACGGCCGCGCTACGCTCGCGGCCGCGTCTTCTCTGGGTCGTAGATCGGCATCGACGCGACGGTCGCCGGCGCGGTCCCGTCTCTGACCGCGACCTCGACGGGCTCGCCCTCACGGGCGACGTCGGCGCGCAGGACGGCGAGGCCGATGATCTGGCCGAGCGTCGGGCTCTCGCACGGGCTCGTCAGCGTGCCGACGGGTCGCCCACCCTCGTCACCGCGGCGCCGTACTCGGGCACTGCTCCGTCGACGACGAGCGTGACGAAGCGATTCGCGGGAGCATCGCCCTCGGCCTCGAGCGCGGCCCTGCCGTGGAAGTCGTCCTTGTCGAGCCGCGATCGAGGCGGTCGAGCGCCATGTCGTACGGGCTCGTCTCGCGTTGGAAGTAGTCGTAGCCGATGAAGACGAGGCCCGACTCGATGCGGATCGTCTCGACCGCGGCCAGACCGTACGGACGCGCACCGGTGCCGACGACGGCGTCCCACAGCCGGGCGTCCTCCGGGTCGCAGAAGAGCTCGTAGCCGAGCTCCCCGGAGTAAGCCGGTCCGCGACACGCGGCACGGCACGCCGCCGACGGTCACGGTCTCGGGCCAGAAGCGGAAGTACCCGAGGCTCTCGACCTCCGCGTCGCAGGCATGGAGGCGAGCGCCTCGCGCGAGCGCGGGCCGTTCAGGCCGAGCTGGGGCAGCTCGGCCGTCCTCGCCTCGATCGTCACCGAAAGGCCCGCCGCGGACGGCCCGCATGTGGTCGAGGTCGGAGTCGAGGGCGGTGACGGCCCAGCAGTGGTCGTCGGCGAGCTTGAAGACGGTTCCGTCTCCGACCATCTTCCCGTTCTCGTCGCAGAAGGGCGCATAGCGCACCTGACCCACTTCGAGCCCGGCCATGTCGTTCGTGAACGCGTAATCGGCCGCGCCGAGGGCGTCCGCACCCCGGAACAGCCACTTTCGCAACGGGGACGCATCCCAGACGCCGACGGCAGTCCGCACAGCATGGTGCTCGGCAACCGGGTCACCGAAGTGGTTGGGCCAGTACCAGCCTTCCCACTCGACGAGGTCGCCGCCAAGGGCGCGCTGCCGAGCGTCGAAGGCGGTGCGGATGGTCTCGGTCATGTCTCCTCCTACGTGTCGTCGCCTCGACCAGAACTCTCTCATGTTCTGGCAGACGGTGCCCGAGCTCTCGCGGGGAAGGGTGCGTCACATCGTCCACCATGCATCTACGATGACTGGCGCTCTCCCGATGCCGCCTGCCGGAGGTCCGTAATGCGAGACAAGCTGTGGGGATCGGAGCCCTTCTGGGGTCTCGGCAGCGAATGGGATCCGGACTGGGTGCTCACCGACCGCCAGCAGGAGCTCCGCGACACACTGATCGAGCTCTGCGCCAAGGAGCTGCGCGCGAACGCGAAGCGGTCCGACGACGAGCTCCTCTTCCTCGGCGCAACCTCGAGCTGCTCGGCGAGCACGGGTTCCTCGGCCTGACCGTGCCGGAGGAGTACGGAGGGCTGGGCGAGAGTCACGTCGGCTACGCAATGACGATCGAGACCATCGCCCGCTACGGCTGCGCGTCGACGGCGATGTGCCTCGTGATGCATATCGGCGCGGTGATGGCGATCATGCACCGCGCCACGCCGGCGCTCGTCGACAAGTACATCCGGCCGCTCGCGGACGGCAGGATCGGCACGCTCAGCTACTCGGATCCCGAGACCGGCTCCCACCTGTGGTACCCCGTCTCGTCCGGAGCAGAGCGGGTCGGTAGCGGGTTCAGGGTGCGCAAGAAAGCATCGTGGACCACATCTGCAGGCTTCGCGGACTTCTACGTCGTGCAGACGACGAGCCCCGGCTTCACCGGGTACGACGACCTCTCCGTCTTCGTCGTCGACGCCGCCGACGTCGAGGCGCGCCCTGCGCTCTGGGACGCCCTCGGCCTCCGCGGCAATCAGTCGGGGCCACTCGAGGTGACAGACGTCGAGGTCCCTGCCGAACAGCTGGTCGGCCCGACCGGCGACGGCGCGGCTTCGAACGACGAGATCGTCTCCCCGTTCTTCCTCGTCGGCTCCTCGGCCTGCTGGAACGGGATCGCGCTCGGCGCGATCGATATCGCGAAGCGCCACACGACGCGCACGCGGCACGTCGACGTCGGCCTCAGGGTGGCGGACTACCCGACGATCCAGGACTATGTCGGCGAAGCAGTGACGGGCACGAACGCGTGCCGGCTGTTCCTCTACTCGGTTGCGCAGGCGCTCGATCGCGCAACGGCCGACAACACCTCCCGGCTCGGGGTCGGTGAGACTGCGCGTGCGGAGTTCCTGCACTGGGCCTGGCAGGTCAAGTTCGAAGCCGCGATGAACGTGACGCAGGTGGTCGACAGGATGCTGCACGCGTGCGGCGGGTCCGGCTACAAGCGCGACCTCGAGCTCGAGCGCTACCTGCGAGACGGGAAGGCTGGCTGGGTGATGGGACCGACGAACGAGGTGCTGCGGCAGTTCGTCGGCAAGGCCGTCCTGCTCGGCTTCGACGCTATCGACTACTGGAACCAGTCGTACAACCCGCGGCTCGTCGAGAACGAGGTGAGGAAGCTCGACGCGAAGGGCAAGCGGGGGCTCGCAGAGCAGCTCCTCGCGCAGCGGCGGCCGAGAGCGAGACGGCGAACCCAGCCGCGACGGCCTGAACGCAGTCGTGGCCGGCATCGTCGACCGTCTCACCCCCGAGCAGGTGGCCTCGTTCGACCGCGACGGCTTCCTGATCGTCGAGGAGGGGCTCGTCTCGGACCGCGCGCTCGAGGCGCTGCGCGAGCGGTATGAGCGGCTCTTCGACGGCGAGTACGAGACCGGCATCAAGCCCGACGAGGTCAACTGGGTGCCGGGCCGTGACCCAGAGGACCGCACGAGGCAGATCTGCAACGGCTGGCGCGCCGACAACGTCGTCGCCGCGCAGGTGCTCTCGGCTCGAACAGCACGCCTCACCGCCCAGCTCGCCCGCTACCGCGGAGTGCGCATCCTGCAGGACAACGTGCTCTGGAAGCCGCCCGGGACGAAGGCGATCGGCTTCCACCAGGACGGCTCGTACGCCGACTACCTCGTCCCCGCGGAGATGATCACGTGCTGGGTGTCGCTCCACGACACGACCGCCGACGGCGGGCCGATCGCGTACGTCCGCGGCTCGCACCGCTGGCCCAAGTCGCCGCCGGCCCGGTCGCAGTTCCACGCGCCGGACGACTGGCTCGCTCCCGCGCGCGAAGCGGCGCCGGCGGGGGAGGAGGCTCGAGGTCGTCCCGGTCGTCGTCAAGGCCGGCGGCGGCTCGTTCCACCACGGCCTCACGTGGCACGGCTCGGAGCCGAACAGGAGCTCCACGGTCGCGCGCATGGCGCTCGTCTCGCACCTGATCCCGGCGGAGGCACGCTTCCACGAGGTGAACGTCGACCTCGTCTATTCCCGCTACCGCCGCCGCGGTGACCTCTCGCTCGACGAGTCCTTCTTCCCGGTGTTGTGGGACGAGACGGGCTACCGCACCCCCTGGCTCGCCGAGCTGCCCGGAATCGACTGACGGCGCCCGAGCATCCGACGGGTGATGACACCGCCCACCCGACCCGAGTCGACCGCGACGCCGCACGTCGAGATCCTCACGTTCGAGGGGTGCCCGAACACCGCGGCTGCCGTGCAGCTCGTGCAGCGAGTCGTACGTACGACTGCGAATGGCGCCACGATCGAGCTCGTCGAGATCGAGAACGAGGATGCCGCCCGAAAGCACGGCTTTCTCGGATCCCCGTCGGTGCGCGTCGACGGACGAGATGTCGAGCCCGGTGCCGATGCGCGTGGTGACGCCGCGTTCGCCTGTCGCCTCTACGCCACGGCCGCCGGCCTTCGCGGCGTGCCCGACGAGGCCTGGCTGCGCGACGCGCTGGAGCGATCAACCCGAGCCTGACCTGCGCGGTTCGCCGTGCCAGCGGGTGGCGGCCACCCAGAGACCGCTCGCGGCCGTGAGCACCGCCACCGCGGCGATGGCGGAGCCGATCCCAGCGGCGTCGGCGACCAGCCCTGCCAGCACGCCGCCCGCGACGAAGCCGAAGTCGCGCCAGAAGCGGTAGATGCCGACCGCCTGGCGCGCGGTCGCGCGGCTGGACGGCGTCGGAGACCGCGGCGATGAGCGTCGGGTAGACGAGCGCCGTGCCGACCCCGAGCAGTGCGGCCGCGACGAGCGACGGGCGAAGTCGCCTCCTCCGGCGACGAGCAGGGCGAGAGCGACGCCCTGGACGAGCATGCCGACCGCGATCAGCGGCTTGCGGCCGATGTGGTCGGAGAGCCAGCCCGCACCGAGCTGCCCGGTGCCCCAGACCGCCGGGTAGACGGCCGCGACGACGCCCACCTCGGTTCGCTCGCGCCGTTCGCGGCGAGGTAGAGGGGCGCGAGGCCCCAGGCGAGCGCGTCGTTGAGGTTGTTGACGAGCCCGGCCTGCGAGCAGGCGCGCAGGACCGGCTCGCGGTAGGAGACGAGCGGAAAGCGGCCTGGAGGAGCGAGATCCGTGGTCGCGGGCGCCGTGGGCGGCCTGCTCGCGGGCGACGTGCGACGGCCGTGTCGCGCACGAACAGCACGGATGACCGCGAGGCCGACGACCGCGATCACGGCGCCTCCGACCCAGACCACGGTTCGCGGGGCGTACGTGCGCGGCGAGCAGCCCGCTAGCGAGCGCCGTGGCAGCCACGCCGAGGTAGCCGGCCGATTCGTTGAACCCGAGCGCGAGGCCCCGCCGTCTCGGCCCGACGAGGTCGATCTTCATCACGACCGTCATCGACCAGGCGAAGCCCTGGCTCGCACCGAGGAACAGGTTCGCGGCGACGACGAAGCCCCAGGTGGGGGCGACACCGATGAGCAGGGGCACGGGGAGGGCGAGCAGCCAGCCGAGGACGAGGAGCCGCCGGCGCCCCACCCGGTCGGCGAGCGTGCCGGCAGCGAGGTTTGCGAGCGCCTTGGTCGCGCCGAAGGCAACGATGAAGGCGAGGATCGCGCCCTCGAGCGCGAGCCCGAACTCCGTCTCGCCGACGAGCGGCAGCACGCTGCGCTCGAGCCCGACCATCGCTCCCGACGAGCGCGTTGACGCCGACGAGCAGCGAGAACTGCGCCGCGTTCGCACGCAGGCCGAGCCGGCCGTCGGTTCCAGTGTCGCCCGCCACGTCAGGCCGTCTCGCGGAAGCGTGCGGCGAGCACCTCGATCAGGGCCAGCGCCGCGCGCGGCGCTGCCTGCAGCGCAGCGACGAGATCGAGGCGGGAGACGACGAGGCAGCGGACGGGGCCCCGGGCCGTGACGTCGGCGACACGTGGCCCTCCGTCGAGCACCTCGATCTCGCCGATGAGGTCGCCGGCGCCGAGCAGGACCGCGCGGCCCGGCCGCTCGACCAGCACCGCGCCTTCCAGGACGAGCGCGACCGCGTCGGCCGGCTCGCCACGCCGCATGACCGGCTCGCCGTCGGCGAACGATCGCTCGGCTCCCGCGGCGAGCAGCAGGTCGCGCAGTTCGGGCGGCAGCTCGGACAGCGGCCGACCCTCGGCGCGCAGGCTCTCGTAGCGGCCGCCATGGAAGAGCAGTGGCATACCTTCGCCGTACCGGGCGTACTCGACCTGGCCGAGGAAGAGCGAGTGATCGCCACCCCAGTACGACCGCACGACGCGCGCCACGAGGTGCGCGAGCGCGCCTTCGACGAGCGGCGTGTCGCGCAGGATCTCGAAGCGTGGCTCGGGCAGGTCGTCGCCCAGCCGCCCGGCGAACCGGTCCGAGAGGCCCGCCTGTCCGGCCTCGAGCACGTTGACTCCGAAGCGGCTGCCCTCGTGGAGCAGAGCCAGCATCTTCGCCCGCCGATCGATCGAGATCAGCAC
This sequence comes from uncultured Actinomycetes bacterium, assembly GCA_963706745.1. Classification (GTDB taxonomy): domain Bacteria; phylum Actinomycetota; class Acidimicrobiia; order IMCC26256; family PALSA-610; genus JAOSJK01. The sequence continues at coordinate 7,566 of CAVPMX010000001.1, forward strand.
GAGCGGCGGCTTCAGCGAGACCGACATGAACGCATTCGCCGTCATCCCGTGCACCTGGTCGTCGGCGCGGGCGGTGATGATCGTCACCCCAGTCGCGAACATCCCGAGCGTTCGGCGAAACGACACCGCCGGGTCACCCTCGAGCCCCTCCCCGACCTCGAGACCGTCGCTGGCCGGTGGCGTCGCGAACGACTCGCCGAACGCGTCGGGCGCTCCGGTGATCGGCAGGTCGAACTCGACGACTGTGTGCTCGGGCACGTCGCTCATGCCGCCATTGTGACCTCCGCGAATCGAGCGCGCGCGAGAGGGAACCGGGGTGCCGACCGCGACGGGCCGGCACCCCACGTGCGGGTCGAATCAGCCCGCGCCGCCGCCCTGCTCGGGCACGGCCGGCACCCTGTCGCGCAGGTGCGGCTTCTCGCCGTCCTGAACGATGCGTCGGAAGAGCCACAGCACGACCGAGATCAGCAGCACGCCGACGCCGATCAACAGCTCCTTGGTACCGCCGTAGCCCGTCAGGCTCGGGTTGAGCACGCCCACGACGATGAAGAGCAGGTTGGCAGCCGCGAGCGCGGCCGCGATGAGCACCCATGGGGAGGGCAGCCGGATCGGGCGCGGCCACTGCGGTCGGTCCTTGCGCAGCAGCAGGAACGCGGTCAGCGCGAAGACGTGTGCCGACATGTAGCCCAGGTTGCCCGCGAGCAGGATCGCCAGTGTGTTCCCCACGAACAGCACGAGCCCGATGTTGATGATCATGTCGAGCGTCATCGCCCGGCCGGGAACGTGGAACCGGTTCAGGTGGTCGAGCTGCTTGATCGTCACGCGGTCGCGGGCGATGCCGTACAGCGCCCGCGAGCCGTCCGCCGTCGCCGTGTTCATGGAGATGAAGAGGCTCGCGATGAGGAGGACGACCATGATGTCGGCACCACCGCCAAGGATCTCCTGGAACGCGGGGATGTAGAAGCCGACCGGATCGTCGATCGCCGGCTGCGTGCCGATCACGCCGGTGATCCCGAGCGGCAGCGTCAGGTAGACGAACAGCGAGAACAACGCCGCCGACCGCAGGGCGATGGTCGTGTCACGCACGGTGTCCTTGTACTCGGGCGCGAACGTCGCACACGCCTCCACCCCGTAGGCCGACCAGCCCATGATGTAGAGCCAGACGATCGCCGTCTTCCAGTCGGGGACGTCCCATGTCATGTTCGAGCTCTGCCAGTCGCCCGTGATGTACGGCAGGGCGATGAAGACACCGAGCGGGATCATCAGCAGCGCACCGGTCGCATACGCCATCCACACCGCCGGCCTGATGCCGAAGATGTTCACCACCCAGACGATCGCGATCACGACGATCGCGATCACGTGGGCAAGCCCCAGGTTGTCGGCGAGACCTGTCGAGAACGTCCACGTCGAGCCCGAGAACCACTCGGTCTGGATCAGCGACCCGATCACGACGCCGAAGAGCGCCAGCACGCTTGACCACGCGAACCAGTAGCCGAACGTGGCTATGGGGCCGATCGGCGTGAAGTACCTCCGCCAGCCCTCGTTCGCATACAGCGAGATCCCGCCGGACTTCTCGGGGAACATCGCCGCCATCTCCGAGTAGACCCAGTTCGAGAGCGTGCCGATCGCCATCGAGATGCCCCAGAGCGTCATCGCGCCCCAGCCGCCGAGGGCGCCGATCGAGTAGCCGAGTGAACCGATCAGGAAGCCCGGGTTTGCGAGCGCGACGACGAACCCGTCGTACCACCTCATCGCCTTGAGGAGCTCCCGCTCTTCGATCCTGCCAACGCCGACTGCTGCTACGTCCGCCACTGTCAAACCTCCAGGGACGCCGGATCGTCCGACGAAAGTGCCCGATGGCTCGGGGAAGCATGGCGACGCTAACACCGTGGCAGGACGATTACAACCGCATGTTTCGCTATTCCCTCCTCACGGCTCGTGGACGTAGAATCGGGCGTGTCGTGCGGTCTCCACCCGTCTCTGTCACCTGCCGCTGCGGCCGCGTGGCCAGTGTCCCCTACGGCGACTCGTGGCGCTGCGAGGACTGCGGGCGGCGCTGGGACACGGCACAGATCCCCTCGGGGGAGTACACGAAGATCCTTCGCGACATGCGGCGCGCACGCCTCAGCGTCGTGGGTGTCGCACTCGCAATCGCAGCTCTCTTCTGCACCCTCGCGATCTTCGTCTCGCCGAGCCTGTTCATGCTCATGCCGGTGGTGCTCGCAGGCTGGTTCATCGTCTACATGCCGATGTGGCGCCGTCGCCTCCGCCGTCGCGCGAGAACGCTTCCGGCCTGGAACCTCGAGAGCGACTGAGCCCCGACGTCAGGCTCGAGCGTGACGTCACAGGCCTACCTGCAGACGCAGGGCGTCAGGCTGAAGCCGGACCCGCGCCGCGCCCGACCGACGACTACGCACCGCGGGGAGCGCTGTCGTCCAGCGTCACGCGAACGAGATCTCGGATCGAGACGATCCCGATCACCTGCCCCTGCTCGAGGACGGGCAGGTGCCTGAAGCCGCCGTGGATCATCAGCACGGCCGCCTGAGCGAGCGACTCGTCCGGCTCGATCGACTCCGGCTGGCCCGTCATCCACTGGCGGACAGGGCTGTCGAGCGCGGCGCCCGAGGCGACCGCGCGCAGCACGTCGCGCTCCGTGAGGATCCCGCTCAGCCTGCCGCCCTCGAGAACGAGCGCCGCACCGACATGGCGGTCGTTCATCGCCTTCGCGGCAGCGGCCAGCGGCTCTTCCGGGCCGACCCTGACAAGGTCGCGTGACATGTGCTCGGCAACGGTCGCCATCACGCGATCCTACTCGACCCTCCACCAGGCTCCCACTGCCCGGCCCCGAGAGCGCGCGACACGACACCGGCAGCGACGACGAGGTTTCTTGCGGCGCGATCGAGCGCCGGCCCGACAAAGCGTGTGGCCGGGCCCTGCACACCGATGACCGCGACGAGGTCTCCCTGCGCGTCGGTGACGGGCGCCGCGACTGCGTGGAGGTCGGCCTCGCGCTCTCCGAGCGCTCGTGCCACCCCCTCGCGGCGAACGGTCGCCAGCTCGCGCTCGAGCGTCGCGCGCTCGACGACCGTGGCGCTCGTATAGCGCTGCAACGGCCCCGGGGGCAGTGCGACCGCGCCGAAGGCCAGCGCGACCTTCCCGGTCGCCGTGGCGTGCGCGACGCTCGGCCGCCCGAGGCGTGCGACGCTCTGCACCGACGCCGGGCTCTGCACGAAATCGACCGTGACCGCGTCGGGATCGCCGGGCACCGACAGCGTCGACGTCTCACCGGTCTCGGCGGCGAGCGACACGAGCTGCGGACGCGCCAACTCACGGAGATCGAGGCCGGCGAGGGAGGCGTTGCCGAGCTGCACGAGGCGGGCGCCCAGGCGGTAGCGGCCCGTGGCCTCGACGTGGCGAACGAGCCCGCCCTCGACCAGCGTCGCCAGCAGTCGCGACGCCGTGCTGGCGTTGACACCCGCATGCCGGGCGACCGCGTTCGTTCCGGCGTCCTCGAGGTCGGCGACCGCGTCGAGGACGGCGAGTGCACGCTCGACGGCTGCAACGTGCCTGATCGCGGGTCTCCCGGTGCGCGCCATGCTAGAGTTGTTTTCAATTTTAGCATACTGTTGCCCAGGAGGCAATTATGAGCGTTCCTGCATCGTCTCCCTACGTCATCGTCGGCGCCGGGATCCACGGCCTGTCGACCGCATACCACCTCGCCGGCGAGCTGCGCCGCACGGGCACAGGGTCGGGCTCCGACGTCCTCGTCCTCGACAAGTCATCACCGGGCTCGGGGGCGTCCGGCATCGCGTGCGGTGTCGTGCGCAACAACTACTTCCAGCCGGCGATGAGCGAGCTGATGCAGGCGTGCGTCGAGGTGTGGGAGTCGGATCCCGCCGCTTACCACTACAACCCCGTGGGCTACATCGCCCTCGGGGCCGCCGTGCAGGAGGCCGATCTCGTGGCGACGTTCGAGCGGCAGGAGCAGATCGGCTACCGCTCCGAGCTCATCCTCGGAGAGGCCCAGGTCGACGCGCACATGAAGCGGCTCTTCCCCGACTGGCGCGCCAAGGGGGTGACCGCCTGCCTCCACGAGCACCAGGGAGGCTTCGCGTTCAACATGGCGTCCGTCATCGGGCTCGTCGAGAAGTGCGAGAGCGAGGGCGTGACGATTCTCTCCGGCGTCGAGGTGACGTCACTCGACCTCGGTGACGACGACGTCGTACGCGCAGTCGAGACGGACAAGGGGACGATCAGGGTCGACGAACAGCTCGTGCTCGCGCCAGGGCCCTGGGCGAAGAAGTTCTGGGGGATGCTCGGGCTTCCCATGACGATCGACGTGCACACCCCGTCAGGCGATGTCGCCCGTGACCAGCCGATGTGGACGTACTGGAACCTCCAGGAGGGCGAGATCGCCGTCGACCCGCTGACCTTCGCGACCGCCGACGGCGGCCCACCTCCCGTGATCCACCTGGATACCGACGCGCCGCTGCACTCCGACGACGGAGAGCTGATCACCGACGAGCTGTGGGGGATCTACTTCAAGCGCGACAGGCACGGCGTGCAGGGAGGTGCCGCACCGCTGACCGTCGACGGCGACGTGGATCTCGATCCGTACCCGTCGACGACGGACGTCGACCCCGAGTTCCCCGACATGTGGTGTGCCGCGCTCTCCCACGCGATGAGCCGGTTCGAGGGCTGCCGGCCCAAGTACAAGGCAGCCCGTTCCGGCGGCGTCGGCGCCTTCACGGCGGACAACTTCCCCGTCTTCGACTACGTGCGGCCGAACGTGTACGCCATCCTCGACTCGAATCACGGCTACAAGATGATCGGCGTCGGACGCGAAGTGGCCGGAGTGCTGCTCGGGGAGCCGTCGCGGCTGCTGCGCCCGTTTCGCTTCCAGCGTTTCGCAACCGGCGACCTGCATCCGGTGTCGAGCTCGCCGTACCCCTGGTCGTAGGCGAAAGGCTGCTACGGCGAGCCCCGGGCAGCACCGTGCCATCCGTATATTCTCCAACGCGGTGCCGTGATTTCCCCCTTTCGGCGGGCGCCCCGACCGGCAACGATCCTGTCATCACGCCAATCGGTGGAAGGAGAATGCCATGAAGAAAATCGTCGTCGCATTCGACGGCACGGAGCAGGCGCGTCGTGCACTCGAGCGCACTGTCGAGCTCGCAAAGGCGTTCGGCGCCTCCGTCACCGTGACGACCGTCGCGCCGGTGCTCGTGGCCGGGCCACGAGGCGCGGGAGCCGTCGACCCGACCGACTCCTACGCAGAGCACCAGGGCGAGCTCGACGAGGCCGTCGCGTTCCTCGCCGAGCAAGGGGTGGAGGCCGACTCGCAACCGGGTGTCGGCGATCCGGCCGAGACGATCGTCGAGGTCGCCACCTTGAAGGGTGCCGACCTCATCGTGGTCGGCACGCGCGAGCTCGGGACGATCGAGCGCGTCCTGCGCGGCAGCGTCAGCGCCGCAGTGTCGCGCCAGGCGCACTGCGACGTCATGATCGTGCACTGAGGAGATCGTGCACTGAGGAGCGGTGGCGGCGCGGCCGGTTGCGCGCTGCCCCCCACTCCACGAGGATGGGCAGGTGATCGTCTTCATCCTCCTCGGCTACGCGCCGGTGCTGCTCGTGCTCACGCTCGTGGTCGCTCTCTACCTGACCGGTCTCGAGGCGTACCAGCAGCGCATGCACTTCCTGTGGTGGGCGTGGTGGCTGCTGCTCGTCCTGCTCACCCACTTCGTCGGTTACATCATCATGCGGGTCTATGTCTTCGCCAGAAGCCGCAGGCACAGACAAGCGTAAGGATCTCCGCGACCGGCCCCTCGGCCGGATCGCGATCCTCGTCGTCGTGCTCGGCATCGCGCTCCTCGCTTCGCGCAGCTGTGCCGGCGGCGACGAGCGCGTCACCCGGGAGCAGGCTCTCGAGAGCGCGCGTGCGGTCGCCATCTTCGAGCCCGACGACGTGCAGGTTCGCTTCTTGCGGCGCGGTCTGCCGAGCCGCCCGTACTGGATCGTCTCGATGTACAAGGGCACGTACCGGAACCCGACCGTCGTGCAGGTGGTCGTCGTGGACGCCGCGACCGGGGACGTGACCGACGACGGGCTGCGGTGACGAGCGAGCCCTGAACCTGGCCGCCCGGCCACTGCTCGCATGTGTCGAGACCCGACACATACACAGGGACAACGCCTGTCGATCATGACATAGAACGGACGCCGTGGACTTCGTACGGTTGCCCCGATCACCGGAGGCGTGGTTGAGGAGGCCGTGATGGGTGTACTGCTGACGTCCCTGCTCGGGCAGAGCGACATCTCCCTCGAAGAGATCGAGCAGATGATCTCGCTCGACAGCAACGTGCTGGCCGAGCAGTTCTACTTCTACACCGTCGTCGTCATGTGGCTGATCCACGTCGGCTTCATGGCCTACGAGGGCGGCGCCGTGCGCCGCAAGAACGTGATGTCGACGGCGATGAAGAACATCCTCACGATCGCGGTCGTGACGCCGACCTTCTACTACTTCGGCTGGTACATCTACGGCTGCTTCGAGGAAGGCTGGCCGAAGAGCGGCCACGCCAGCCCGGATGTGTTCGAGGGCTTCTGCGGCCTCACCGCGCCCTGGAGCGTCGGGCTCGGCCCGAACCTCCAGGATCACCTCAGCCTGATCTTCTTCCTCGCCTTCCTCCTGTTCTCGTGGACGACGGCCTCGATCATGTCGGGCGCGGTCGTCGAGCGAATCCGGCTGTCGGCGTACCTCATCCTCGCCGCAGTCCTCGGCTCGGGCGTCTGGATCATGGACGCCGCCTGGGGCTGGAGCGCAGGCGGGTGGCTGACCACGCGCTACGGGTTCCACGACGCGATCGCGTCGGGAGTCGTGCACGGCGTCGCAGGCGCCTTCGCCTTCGGCGTCCTGCTCAACCTCGGCCCGCGCATCGGCAAGTACACGAAGGACGGGCTCGCACGGCAGTTCCGCGGGCACAACACCCACCTCACGCTGATGGGCCTGATGCTCATCTTCACGGGCTTCTACGGCTTCTACGCCGCCTGCCTCCTGATCACGTCGACGTCGTTCCCCGGCTGGCTCAACATCTACGGCTCGCCGTCGACGCTCGGCACGATCGCCATGGTGATCACGATCGGCTTCGCCGGCGGTTTCACCGGTGGGTGGTTCGGCAGCAAGGGAGACCCGTTCTGGACCCTGTCCGGCGGCCTCGCCGGCGTCATCTCCGTGTCGGCCGGCGCAGACGTCTATCACCCGATGCTCGCCTACGTGCTCTCGTTCTCGGGCGCGCTCGTCGCCGTGTGGAGCGGCAACTACATCGAGAAGAAGCTCCGCGTCGACGACGCGGTCGGTGCGGTGGCCGTCCACGGCGTCGCCGGCTTCTACGGCGTCTTCCTCGTCGGCATCTTCGCGGGCGGCTACCCGACGGGAGTCAACAGCGTCGAGTCGTCGATGGGCGGCCAGCTCATGGGCATCATGGCCTTCCTCCCTCTCGCGTTCCTGCCCGGGTACCTTGTCAGCCTGGTGCTGAAGAAGATGAACCTGCTGCGTGTCCCGCCCGAGGTCGAGCTCGAGGGCATGGACATGGCAGAGTTCCAGCAGGACTTCTACCCCGAGTTCGAGCGGGTGCCCGAGGTCATCGTCGAGCCGAACGGCGACGAGGTCGAAGCGGCGCCGGTCCTGCTCGACTCGTACTGGCAAACGACGGCGGGCTCGTCGACGACCCGCTCCGGAAGCTGAGGAAGGAGGCACGCCATGTTCAACGCATTCCCGTACAGCGAATGGGGCGACGAGGTCGACGCGTTCTGGACCTTCGCCGGGGGCGACACGATCATCTGGGGCCAGGCGTCCCTCGGCACCTGGATCATCGTCGCGCTCGGCTTCGTGCTGATGATCTGGGCCTTCATCGGCTTCGTGCGACTCGAGAACGGCAAGCTGGATCACCAGGCGGCGGCGCTGCGCGCTACCGGAGCCCTCGACCGTCCGGCACCCCCCGCGGCGCCGGCACAGAGCTGAGGAGGAGAGATGGCCGGTAAGCAGGTCGACTTCCCGCCGAACCAGAAGGAAGACGCGCGTGTCGCGCCCTTCATGCTCGGCTTGTCGGTCCTCTGTATCGTGATCGTGGTGATCCTGCTCCTTGCCGACGTGGACGGGCCGTTCATCGGCCCGTGGGGCTAACCCGTAAAGCCGGGCCACAGGGGTCTTGGCGCGGCTCTACCTGCACTGCGTGATCTGCAGCCGGAAACAGGCCGACGGCCTGATCTCCGGTGCAGCCTGGGGTCGGCTCGACCTGCCTGAGGGCATCGACGTCGATCACCCGTCCCTGAGCGGGTCGAATCTTCGCGCCTGCCCACAGTGCATCTCCCGGCACCCCGACTGGCAACGGGAGATGCTCGTGTCGCTTGGACTCGACCCCGACCTCCCCCTCGCGGCCGGTCAGTAGAACTCCACGGGAGCGGGCGGGCATCTCCGGATTCGCAGCACAGCCCCTTCGACCAACATCGTGCACACCCCCGTTCGAGGAGAATCGATGAAGACCATCGTGGTCGCCTACAACGAGTCCGACCCGTCAGAGCGTGCCGTCGAGCGAGCCGGCGAGCTGGCAAAGCTCTACGGCGCCACGCTCGTCGTCACGAGCGTCGTCCCGATCCTGATCGACTCCGAGGTACCGAAGGGCCCCGGGCCCGAGTTGCGCAAGGCGGGCGACTACCTCCAGCAGCAGGGCATCGAGGCAGACCTCGTCGAGGCGATCGGCGACCCGGCCGAGGCGATCGTGGAGGTCGCCGAGATGCGCAAGGCCGACCTGATCGTCGTCGGCACGCGCGAGCCGAGCCTCGTCGAGCGCCTGCTGGGGCACTCGGTGAGCGAGCAGGTGCAGCGCCGCGCCCACTGCGACGTGCTGATCGTGCACTGACGGCAGTCGGCGCCCCGCGAGCGGCGGCGCCGCGTGCCTAGAACAGCCCGATCGTGCGCCCGCCCTCGTCGATGTCGACGTTGAACGCGGCAGGCGACGCCGACAGCCCGGGCATCGTCTGCATGTCGCCGCACAGCGCGACGAGCCAGCCGGCGCCCGTGTAGGCGCGGATGTCCCGGACGGTGACGGTGAAGCCCGTCGGCGCGTTCGTCAGCGCCACGTCGTGCGACAGCGAGAGGTGGGTCTTCGCCATGCAGATCGGCACCCGGTCGAGACCGACGCGGTTGAGCTGCTCGATCTTGTCCTTCGCCGTCTTCAGCAGGAAGGCGCCGTCGCCGCCGTAGACGTTCTTGACGATCGCGTCGATCTTGTCGGCGATCGGCGCGTCGATGTCATACGTGAAGCGGAAGTCGTTCGGCTCGTCGGCTGCGGCGACCACCGCCTCGGCGAGCGCTGCGGCACCCTTGCCGCCTTGCTCGAACGCCTCGTTGACCTCGGCAGCGTAGGCGCCGCGCTCGATCGCGAGCTTGCGCACGAGCTGCACCTCGTCGTCGGTGTCGTTGGGGAAGCGGTTCACGGCGACGACGGCCTCGAGCCCGAAGCCCTTGATGTTGCGGATGTGCCGCTCGAGGTTCGCGCACCCGATCTCGATCGCCTCAGCCCCACCGTCGGGATCGCCCGCGTGGTGCTTGAGCGCCTTGGTCGTCGCGACGAGCACGACCGCGCTCGGCCTGAGCCCGCCCGCGCGGCAGACGATGTTGAAGAACTTCTCCATGCCCATGTCCGAGGCGAACCCGCTCTCGGTGACGACGTAGTCGCCGAGCTTCAGCGCCACGCGGTCGGCGACGAGCGAGTTGTTGCCGTGGGCGATGTTCGCGAACGGCCCGCAGTGCACGAGCGCGGGCTGGCCCTCGAGGGTCTGGACGAGGTTGGGCTTGATCGCGTCCTTGAGCAGCACGGTCATCGAGCCTGCAGCCTGCAGCTGCTCGGCGGTCACGGACTCGCCCTCGAAGGTCTGCGCGACGGTGATCGCGCCGAGCCGGGCGCGGAGATCGAAGACGTCGCGCGCGACGGCGACGATCGCCATCACCTCCGATGCGGCAGTGATGTCGAAGCCGGTCTGGCGCACGTACCCGTTCGCGCGGCCGCCGAGGCCGATTGCGATGTCACGCAACGCCCGGTCGTTGATGTCCATGCAGCGCCGCCAGGAGATCGAGAGCGGGTCGATGCCGAGCGCGTTCCCGTGCAGGATGTGCGCGTCCAGCATGGCCGAGAGCAGGTTGTTGGCCGCTCCGATCGCGTGGATGTCCCCGGTGAAGTGGAGGTTCATGTCCTCCATCGGCACGACCTGCGCGTACCCACCACCGGCGGCACCGCCCTTGATGCCGAACACCGGCCCGAGGGATGCCTCGCGGAGGCAGAGCACCGGGTTGTGACCGATGGCACCGAGCCCTTGCGTCAGGGACACCGACGTCGTCGACTTGCCCTCACCCGCCTTCGTGGGCGTGATCGCGGTGACGTTGATCAGCTTGGCGTCGGGCCGGTCGGCGAGCCGGTCGAGGACCGAGAGGTCGACCTTCGCCTTGACGCGGCCGTACGGCTCGATCTCGTCCGGCTCGAGGCCGGCATCGGCAGCCACGTCGACGATCGGCTTCAGCGTTGCCGACTGGGCGATCTCGAGGCTGGAGGGCATGGTCTGCATGGGGGCTCTCCTGTCGTCAGTGGCTCACCGCGGCCGCGGCGAGCTCGGAAACCAGCGTGTCCGTGTAGAAGCGCTCGAGCTTGAAGGGCTCGATCAGCTCGGGTGTCTTGCCCGTCGCGATCAGCTCCGCGAGCGTGACGCCGGTGATCGGCGCCGCCTTGAACCCGTACGTGCCCCAGCCGCAGTCGACGAGGAAGCCCTCGATCTCGGTCACGCCCATGATCGGGCTGTAGTCGGGGCTCATGTCGCACAGGCCCGTCCAGTGCCGCAGGATCTTCGTCGCGTGCAGCTGCGGGAAGAGCTCGAGGACGTGACGGGAGGCGTACTCGATGAACGGGAAGGTGCCCTTGTTCGAGTACGTCGGGTAGGGCTCGACCTCGGCGCCGATGAGGAACTCGCCGCGGTCGGTCTGCGAGACGTAGATGTGCATCTGGGCCGAGACGATGATCTTGTCGAGGAACGGCTTGACCGGCTCCGTCACGAACGCCTGCAGGATGGACGTCGTGATCGGCAGCGGCAGGTTCGCGAGCCGCGCCACCGGGCTCGACCAGCCCGCCGTGGCCGAGAGCACGACGCCGCAGGAGATGTCGCCTGCCGTCGTCCGCACCCCTTGCACGCGGCCGCCGGAGACGTCGATGCCGGTGACCTCGACCCCCTGGTGGATGTCGATGCCCGCCTTGCCGACCTGCTTCGCGTAGCCCCAGACGACGGCGTCGTGGCGGATGATCCCGCCAGGCGGGTGGTAGAGAGCGCCCTGGATCGGCCAGGTCACGTCGCTGCCGACGTTGATCTGCGGGCACAGCTTCTTGACCTCGGCGGCGTCGATCACGCGGCTCTCGATCCCGAGCAGCTTGTTCACCTCCGCCCGCTCGTTCTGGACGACGAGCGACCGGTCCGAGTGGGCGAGCGTGAAGTGGCCGTGCTGGGAGAACATGAGGTTGAAGTCGAGCTCGGCCGACAGGCGCTTGTACAGCTCGACGCTCTCCTTGTAGAACGCGGCTCCCTCGGGCGTGCGGTAGTTGGCGCGGATGATGGTCGTGTTCCGGCCGGCCGCGCCCGAGCCGATGTAGCTCTTGTCGAGCACCGCGACGTCGGTGATGCCGTGGTGCTTGGCGAGGTAGTACGCCGTCGCCAGGCCATGGGAGCCGCCGCCGATGATGACGACGTCGTAGTGGCGCTTCAGCTCGCTCGGGCGGTGCAGGATCCGCTTGCGGAAGAAGATGTCCTTCACGCGCCCGCCCCCTTGGGGAGGGCGTCGACGCCGATCGGCCCGCCGCCGAGCGCTTCGGCACGGTCGACCGCGACCTCCCAGAGGTAGTGGCCGGCCTCCTGGGGCGCGACGACGAGGAACGCACCGCGGTGCACGAGCACGTGCGCGTTGACGTGAGCCACCTCGCCGCTCGACGGGAAGTGGTGCAGGTGGGTGAGCCGCCGCACCACGGTGTCCGCCTTCGGCCCGGCGACGGCGAGGACGGCGTATGCGCCCGTCACGTCGAGCACGAGCCGCCCCTCGAGGCGCGCACGCGTGACGCGCGCGTTGACCGGCTCGCACAGCACGAGCGCGCGTCGCGCGGACAGGCGATGGGTGAGCACTCCCTCGAGGTCGACGGGATCGCCCGCGGGGCGCACCTCGTACTTCGCGAGGTGAGAGAGGTCGGCGATGCCGACGGCAGCGAGCCGCTCGTCCTCACCGGGGACGGAGACGGGGACGAGCCAGCCGTCGCGCTCCTCGAAGGTGGCGCCCGCGTCGCGCTGGCGGCGCTCCATCGACGAGCGAGCCACCGGATGGATGCCGCCGTGATCGGCCGCGGCCGCGACGCTGAGGAAATCGAGCGTCACGCCTTCATCCTCTCGCCGGCGGGATCGTAGAACGGCCCCAGGTGAACCCGCATCGGCACCGCGCGCCCCTCGACCTGGACGTCGAACCGGCCGCCGTCGACGGCGAGGTCGTGCGGGACGATCGCGAGCCCGATCACCTTCCCGAGCTCTGCGCTGTGGCGCACGCTCGTGACGCGCCCCGACGACACGCCGTCGATCACGACCTGCCCGCCCTCGACGGGCATCGCCCCGGTCGGGCTCTCGAAGCCGACGAGCATCCAGCGCAAGCCGCGGTCGGCAACGTTCTGCGTCGCCCACTTGCCGATGAAGTCGAAGCCTTCCTTGTCGTTCTTCACGAGCCAGGGCATCGCGGACTCGAGCAGGTTCGACTCCGAGTCGGTGTCCTGGCTGACGATCACGTGACCCTTCTCGAGGCGGAGGATGCGCTGTGGCTCGAGGCCGAAGGGACGGGCATCGAGATCGGCTCCCTGCTCGAGGATCGTGTCCCAGACGTGCTCGCCGTGCGGGCTCGGGAAGTGGAGCTCGTAGCCGAGCTCGCCGACGAAGCCGATGCGCAGCGCGAGCGTGGGCACGCCGGCGATGCGGCAGTGCTTCGCGTCGAGGTACGCGAACGCCTCGTTCGAGACGTCGATGTCGCAGACGCGCTCCATCGCTGTGCGTGCGTGCGGCCCCGCGACGTTGATCGCCGCCAGGGCTCCGGTGAGGTTCGCGATCTCCACGTCCATGAACCAGATCGCGTTCCACCAGGTGAACCACTGGTACACGCCGTCGGCGCCGGTCGACGTCGCCGACACGTAGTAGGTCTCGTCGTCGAGACGGGCGACGACACCGTCGTCCATGATCCGCCCGGCGTCACCGGTGAGGACGCCGTACCTCGTGCGCCCGGGCTTCATGTCCGAGAAGCGGTTCGGGTACAACCGGTCGAGGAAGGCGCCGGCATCGGGCCCCTTGACGAGGATCTTGCCGAGCGTCGAGACGTCGATGAGACCGAGCGCACGGTGCACGTGCTGCGCCTCCTGGCCGGGGTCGCCGCCGTAGGAGTGCGGACGCCGCCAGGCGCCCGTCCACATCATCTGGCCGCCGAGGTCCTTGTGCCGGTGGTGGAGCGAGGTGCGCTTTGCGGGCTCGTGCGGGCGCCCGGCGAGCAGCCCCATCGAGACCGGCGTGTACGGCGGACGCGCCGTCGTGGTGCCGATCGTGTTCTCGTCGACCCCGTTCGCCTTCGCGTGGACGCGGATCGAGTTGACGTGGCACAGGCGCCCCTGACACGGGCCCATGGTCACGGTCGTGTAGCGCTTCGAGAGCTCGATCGACTCGAACCCCTCCGCGATCGCGTACTTCAGGTCCTTCGTCGTCTGGTCCTCGCAGAAGCAGACGAAGCACTTGTCGCCCTGGTAGCCGAGCACCGGATCCGGGACGGCGGGGGTACCGACGTCGCCCGTGACCGCGCCGACGGCCTCCACGCCCTCCGGCAGGTCGGTGGGGACGAAGATCCCGCGGCCGCGGTCGTACTCGACCCGGGCGCCGGCCTGCGCGAGCAGCTTGTAGTTCGGCTGGGGGCTTCCGGACATGACGACGAGGTCGCAGTCGGTCCAGCGGCCGTGGATGCCCACCTGGACGACGCGTCCCTTGCGCCCCTGCGCCTCGATGTTCGGCGGCATGTCGTGGCGGAAGTCGACGACGCGCGCGACCTCGACGCCCGCCCCCTCGAGATCGGCGGCCGCAGTCAGCCCGCGGTCGTCCGACGTGAGCACGACGGCGCGGGAGCCGGGCTTGATCGACCAGTAGTTGACGAGCCGGCGCACGCCGTCCGGGAGCATCACGCCCACGAGGTCGTTGCCCGGGAACACGAGCGGCTGCTCGACGATCCCGCTCGCGACGACGACCCGCCGCGCGCGGTACTTGAGGAGCAGGTTGCCGTAGGCGACGGGCACGAAGTTCTGCTCGAAGAGGCCGATGGCGAAGGCGGGGGCGATCAGGTCGACGCCCTGTCGCCGCGCGCGCTCGGCGAGCTCGCGCGCGAGGCCGATGCCCTCGGGATCGGCCAGCAGGCCGCCGCCGACCTCGGGCCCCTCGTCGATCACCGCCACCGACTCGCCGCGCTCCGCCGCTGCGATGGCGGCCTCGAGCCCGGCCTGGCCGCCCCCGAGGACGAGGCAGTCGACGTGCCGGTACTCGCCGTCGACGCGCTCGGGCCGCTCCCCGTTGCGATCCAGGCGTCCCAGCCCGGCGGCGCCGCGGAGCATCTTCTCGTAGAGGGGCCACAGGCGGCGAGGCCGGATGAACGTCTTGTAGTAGAACCCCGGCGGCGTGAACGGGCCGCCGAACTTGTCGGTCACGGACATCAGGTCGCGATCGAGCGAGCCGAGGACGTTCTGCCCCTTGACCTCGGCGCCCTCGCGTACCGGGACGGTGCACACGCGCACGTTGGGGATGCCGTCGACGGTCATCTGGCAGTTCGCGCAGTGCCCCGAGCAGCACTGCAGGCCGCGTGGCCGGTGGTACTTGAAGCTCCGGGAGAAGATCCTCCGCCCGGACGCGAACAGGGCCGACCCGATCGTGTCGCCCGCGAACGCGTCGATCGGGCGCCCCTCGAAGCTGAACCTGACGGCCTGCGAGCGGTCGATCCGCTCGTTCGGGCGCGGCGCGAGCCGGCTCACGCGGCGGCCCCGCTCGGAGGCTCGGGCAGCCACGTGCGGTCGACCACGTTCGTGTACGTGTCGCGCTCGGCGAGGAACCAGTCCTCGCACGACCGGCAGAACCACCACTCGCGCTGTGCCCCCCACACGTTCTCGCGGAAGTAGATGTACTCGTTCAGCTCGCGCACGGTCGGGGACTGCTTGGGCCGGCGCGTCGTCTCGCCGGCACAGCGCAGCTCGGAGACCTCACGCGGGCCGCAGTTCGGGCAGGTGACGAGCATCGACATCTTATTTCATTATTTGCAATGGCGTGCTGCCTTGCGCAATACTACACCATGGCGCGCACGGGTCAACCGTCACAGGGCCGCGTCGGCTCTGCCCGCCGCTCGGTGGCGATCCTCGACGCCCTGGCCGACGGCGGCACGCTGGGCACGAACGAGATCGCACGCCGCACGGGGATCTCCCCGAGCACCGTATCGCGCCAGCTCGGCACGCTGCTCGAGGGCGAGCTGATCGAGTACGTCGACGAGACGGGCCAGTACCGCCTCGGCCTGCGCCTCGTGCAGCTCGGCAACGCGGTGCTCGCCCGGCTCGACGTCCGCAACGTGGCGCGGCCGCACCTCGAGGCGCTCGTGGCGGAGGTGCAGGAGACGGCCACCCTCTCCGCCCCCGGCGACCGCGACGCGATCACCGTCGACTTCGTCCCCGCCGACCGGTACGTGCAGGGTGTGACGCGCCTCGGCCGGCCCTCCGTCGGGCATGCGTCGTCAGCGGGCAAGGTGCTGCTCGCCTTCGGCGGGCGCGCCGTGCCCGAGGGCCCGCTCACCGCCTACACCGAGCGCACGATCACCGACCCGGCCGCGCTCGAGCTCGAGCTCGACGAGGTGCGGCGGCGCGGGTTCGCAGAGGCCTACGAGGAGCGGGAGCCCGAGCTCAACGCGATCGCAGCACCCGTCTGGGACAGCGGCAATGCGCTGGCGGCGATCGTCGCGCTGCAGGGCCCGATTCCCCGCTTCGGCAGGGCCGCGGCACGGGAGGCCGTGCCGCTGCTGCTCGCGCGTACCCGCGCGATCTCGCGCGAGCTCGGCTGGCGGGCGCCGGGAGAGGTCAGCGCACGCGGCTGAACGTGACGTACGCGCCGCTCGACGCCGCCAACCGGGGGGCGGAGGCGCAGCGTGTTGCCGCGGCACGTGTAGGGGACGAGCGACGGCCGGGATCGCCCGCGTCATCGGGTCGACGCCGGGCACCGTCGACGGTCTTGCCCGCCCTCGTCGCCTTGAGCTTCGTGATGGCGACCTCCGACGACCCCCGCCCGAGGGTGCGGCGGCTCCGGGTCGCCGTGTACGGCGCCTCGTAGACGAAGCTCGCGCTCGCGCGCACGACGAGGTCCGCAAGGCTGTAGCGAGACCTGGAACGACGTCGACCCGTAGCGCATCTCGCCGCTACCGAACGCGGTCGTGAGGACGCCGCGGCTCACCTTCATCTCGGGAGTGGCACGAGGCGCTGCAGCAGCTCGTTCGCCTCGACGTTCGTCGTCCGCCAGGCAGGCCGCGCAGGCAACGCGGGCCGGTGGCGTCGGACGCACCCGTGGCGGCCACGCCGCTCGTCGCCAGCACCGTGCACGCCGCCAGGGCCGCGAGGGCGAGAGCGAGGAAGCGAGCCGCCACGCGTCGGACTGTAGTCGACACGTCGGCCTGCGCCCATGCCTCGTCCGAGGGGTTGCCGCCGCCCACCTCGCGTCCCCCGGCGCCGACCGCTGCAGGGCCGGGCGCACGCCTCGCGCACGACGACACCGACGATTCCGACGACCCTCCATCCGAGCCTCCTTGTCCTTGGCCTGAGATTGACTCACCCGAACGACTCCTTCCGCTTCTTGCGGCTTCCCTGCGTGACGCGGTCGAGCGCGATTCCGAGTGCGAGGATCGCGACCGACGCGGTCACTCCCTGGCCGAACTGGCCACGTACGAGCCCCTGCGCGACCTCGTAGCCGAGGCCGCCTGAGCCCACGAGGCCGCCGATGACGACGACCGCGAGCACCATGATGATCCCCTGGTTCACGCCGAGCATGATCGCGTCGCCGGCGAGCGGCACCTTGACCTTGGCCAGCACCTGGCGCCGTGTCGCCCCGAACGCGCCGGCCGCCTCGACGGCGTCGGGGGCGACGTCCTTGATGCCGCGCTCGACGAGCCGGGAGACGACCGGGAACGCATACAGCACGCCGGCCACGATCCCCGGGACGATCGACACCGGCATCAGGTAGATGAAGCGGGATGATGTAGACGAGCTGCGGCAGCGTCTGGAGCACGTCGTTGACCGGGCGCAGCGCCCTCGAGACGGCTCGGCTCTCGGCGGCGGCGATGCCGAGGCCGACGCCGACCAGCACGGCGATGAGCGTCGCGACGAGCACCTGCGAGAGCGTGTCCATCGCGAGCGCCCAGACGCCGACGAGCCCGATCAGGCCGAGCATCAGGAAGGTCGTCAGGGCGGGTGCGCAGCCCGGAGACGACGAGCGCGAGCAGCGAGAGCCCTCCGAGCGTCGTGAACCACGGCGCCTCCACGAGGAACGACTGCAACGGGAGCAGCAGCTCGGTGAGGATGAAGTTGCCGACGGGCTCCGTCACCTGGAACACGAAGGACGTCGGGTTCTGGACGTAGTCCAGCACCGCCTGGATCTGCGTCAGCAGCCACTCCTGCGCGGTCACGGCACGCTGGCGCACGCCGGCGTAGTCGGGGAAGTCGCCGCTGACGCCCCAGAGCCTCGCGACGACCACCCCGCCTGCGGCGACCACCGCCACGGCGAGCGACTCGGGCGCGCGGGAGTCTCGCCCGCCTCGACCGCGCACACGGGCCGGCTGCTCTCCGCGAGCACGGGCACGGCGTGGTGCACGGTCGTGCCCACGTCGAGCCGGGGACCGTCCAGCTGCTCGCCGGGCTCCGGCTCGCGCATGACCCAGCGCAGCGTCAGCACGTGACTGCGCGGCACGTCACGGGTGAAGTTCTCGACGTACTCGTTCGCAGGCGAGCCGACGAGCTCCTCCGGCGTGCCGAGCTGGACGATCGCGCCGTCCCGCATGATCGCGATGCGATCGCCGAGACGGAGCGCCTCGGGCAGGTCGTGGGTGATGAACACCATCGTCTTGCCCGTCTCGAGCTGGAGGCGGCACACCTCGTCCTGCATGTCGCGGCGGATCAGCGGGTCGAGCGCGCTGAAGGGCTCGTCGTAGAGCATCACCACCGGATCACCCGCGAACGCGCGTGCGACTCCGACCCGCTGCTGCATGCCGCCCGAGAGCTGGTCGGGGAAGCTCGACTCGACGTCCTCGAGGCCCACGAGCCGCAGGATCTCGCGGGCACGGGCGTGACGCTCGGCCTTCGCGACGCCCTGGATCTCGAGGCCGAACGCGACGTTGTCGATCACGCGCCGGTGCGCCAGCAGCCCGAAGTGCTGGAACACCATCGAGACCTTGTGCCGGCGCAGGGCGCGCAGCTCGGCGCTCGACGCCCCGGTGACGTTTTCGCCCCCGATCGCGATCGCGCCTGCGGTCGGCTCGATCAGCCGGATCAGCGTCCGCACGAGCGTCGACTTGCCCGAGCCCGACAGGCCCATCACCACGAAGACCTCGCCGGGCCACACCTCGAACGAGACGTCCCGCACGGCGGCGACGCAGCCGGTCTTCGCCCGGAGCTCGGCCGGGCCGAGCTCGGCGTCGGGGGTGCCGATGATCGTCGCAGCCTTCGGCCCGAAGATCTTCCACACGCCGGACGCGCGGATGAGCGGGTCACCGACTCTGTCGATGCTGGGCTTGCGGATGCTCGTGGCGAGGGCGTCGCTCATCGGTCGGCTCCGGCGGAGTCGTGCCGGACGATGATGACGGGTGCAGGACGCGCGCTCAAGGTCAGAGCACCGCCCGGATCGCGCGCTCGAAGCCGAGCACGTGCTCTCGCATCACGTCGGCTGCGGCGTCGGGGTCGCCGTCGCGGATCGCCTCGAGGAGCCGCCGGTGCTCGTGTACTGCCCGCTCGAGCCTCGAGACGCGGTCGAGCGCCATCAGCCAGATGCGCAGGGTGAGGACGAAGTAGCCGTCGAGCGTCTCCTCCAGGTAGGCGTTGCCAGCGGTGCGCCAGACGTGCCGGTGCAGCCGCTGGTCGAGCTCGAAGAGGCTGCGCTCGTCGAGCGTGCCGTGGCCGTCCAGCTCCTCGAGCAGCGCCTCGGTGCGCAGCCGCATCCTCGACCGTGCGGCGCTCGGCGGCCAGCCGCGCGGCCAGGCTCTCGAGCGTCGCCCTGACCTCCGAGAGCGCGGCCAGGTCGCCGACCTCGACGCTCGACACGAAGATGCCGCGGCGCGGGTGCACCTCGACGAGGCTTTCGCGGGCGAGCAGCCGCAGCGCCTCGCGCACGGGCGTGCGGCCGATGCCGAGGCGTGCCATCAGCTCGCGCTCGTCCACGATCGAGCCGGGCTGCAGCTCGAGCGAGACGATCAGCTCGCGGATCCGGTAGTAGGCCTGGTCCGAGAGCGACTGCGCCTCGCCGGCCTCGGGTTGGAGGAGTGGGAGCGGCGAGCGCACGCGCGGCTCGTATATTATCCCGCGCCAGACTCATATATCAACCTGTTCACGTATCGGAGCCGCATGAGCACCTTCCCCGCCCAGGCCCGCGCCCTCGTCATCGGGTGCGGCATCGTCGGCAACTCGCTCGCCTACCACCTGTGCGACCAGGGCTGGAGCGACGTCGTCCTGATCGACAAGGGGCCGCTGCCCAATCCGGGCGGCTCGACGGGGCACGCATCCAACTTCATCTTCCTCGCCGACCACTCGAAGGAGATGACGCAGCTGACCCTCGAGAGCACCCGGCAGTACAAGCAGCTCGACGTCTTCACGGAGTGCGGCGGGATCGAGGTCGCGCGCACCGAGGAGCGGATGGAGGAGCTGCGCCGGCGGATGGCGTCGGCGAAGGCCTGGGGAATCGAGCCGGTCTCGCTCGTCACGCCCGCGGAGATCAAGGAGCTCGTCCCCTACATCGACGAGTCGATCCTGCTCGGCGGCTTCCACACGCCGGGGGTCGGCGTCGTCGACTCGCTGCGCGCGGGCACGATCATGCGCGAGCGCGCGGTCGAGGCGGGGGCGCTCACCGTCTTCGCGGGCACCGAGGTCGCGGGCATGGACGTGGAGCAGGGGCGGATCCGTCGCGTGCACACCTCGCGCGGCACGATCGAGGCGGAGGCGGTCGTGATCGCCTGCGGCGTGTGGAGCCCGCTCCTCGCCCGGATGGCGGGCGCCCACATCCCGCTCACGCCGGCGGTGCACCAGATGATCGACATCGGCCCGGTACCGCGCTTCGCCCAGGCGAAGGCGGCGATCGAGTTCCCGATCGTGCGGGACATGGATGTCTTCATGTACGAGCGCCAGGACGGCACGAGCCTCGAGATCGGCTCCTACGCGCACCGCTCGATTCTCCACGACCCGGAGGAGATCCCGTCGCTCGAGGAGGCGGCGCTGTCGCCGACGGAGTTCCCGTTCACGCAGGCGGACTTCGACCCGCAGATGGTCGACGCCCTCGACCTGATGCCCGAGATCGTCGGCGACGAGTCCGTCGGCGTGAAGTACGCGATCAACGGGCTCATCGCGCTGACACCCGACGGCATGCCGATCCTGGGCGAGACGCCCGAGGTGAAGGGCCTCTGGTCGGCCGCGGCCGTCTGGGTGAAGGAGGGCCCGGGCGTCGGCAAGTCGCTCGCCGAGTGGATGGTGCACGGCGAATCCCACATCGACCTGCACTCCTCGGACGTCAGCCGCTTCCACGCCCACCAGCTGACCCGCGCGCACGTCAAGGCACGGACCTTCGAGGCCTTCCCGAAGACCTACGGCATCGTTCATCCGGCCGAGCAGTGGTCGTCCGACCGCAACCTGCGCGTCTCCCCGATGCACGAGCGCGAGCGGGCGCTCGGCGCCGTCTTCTTCGAGGCTGCGGGGTGGGAGCGGCCGCAGTGGTACGAGGCGAACGCGCCGCTCGTCGAGCGCTACGGCGTCGAGAGCCGCGACGCCGAGTGGGACGCGCGCTGGTGGTCGCCGATCGTCAACGCCGAGCACCTCGCGATGCGGGAGCACGCCGGGCTCTTCGATCTCTCCGCGTTCTGCATCTTCGACGTACAGGGCCCCGGTGCGCTCGACGCGCTGCAGCGCGCAGTGCTCGCCCAGATGGACGTGGCTGTGGGCCGCGTCGTCTACACGCCTGTGCTCTCTCCGGGCGGCGGCTTCAGGTCTGACCTGACGATCATGCGGCTCGGTGACACGCAGTTCCGGATCGTCACCGGCGGCGCCCACGGCATGGCCGACCGCAAGCGTCTTCACCGACATGCTCCCGCAGGACGGCTCGGCGACGCTCGACGACGTGACGACCGCCTGGACGACGATCGGCCTCTGGGGGCCGCGGGCGCGCGACATCCTCTCGAGCGTCACCTCGGACGACGTCTCGCACGAGGGGCTCCCGTTCGCATCGTGCCGGACGCTCGAGATCGGCTCGCAGCTCGTGCTCGCGTCACGGATCTCGTACGTCGGCGACCTCGGCTGGGAGCTGTACGTCCCGTTCGAGCAGGGCGGCCGGCTGTGGGACGTCCTCTGGGAGGCAGGCGCGCCGCACGGCCTGACGGCGTGCGGCATCGGCGTCTACGGCACGACCGGGCGGCTCGAGAAGTGCTACCGGGCCTACGGCGCCGAGCTCGAGAGCGAGTACACCGTCGTCGAGGCGGGGATGCAGCGGCCGACCGTGAAGGAGCAGGACTTCGTCGGGAAGGAGGCCCACCTCCGTCACCGCGACGAGGAGCCAGCGGCCATCCTGTGCACGTTGACGGTCGACGACCACACGGCGGCGAGCGGGGTGAAGCGCTACCCACTCGGACGCGAGCCGATCACGCTGCGCGACGGGACTCCTCTGATCGACGCGAAGGGTCGCTCGTCGTACGTGACGAGCGCGGGCGCCGGCCCGTCGGTCGGGAAGCACCTCCTCATGGCCTACCTCCCGCCCGAGCATGCGGTCGAGGGCTCGACCGAGCTCGCGGTCGAGTACATGACCGAGCGGCTCCCGGTCACGGTCGCCGTGGCCGGCGCGACGCCGATCTTCGACCCCGAGAACACCAGGATGCGCTCGTGACGCCCGGAGTGCTCTCGCGCTCCCGCGGCGCTGCTCACCCCGAGCGGACGGGCAGGCCGGCGCCGCGGGCACGGAGGGCGACGGCGACATGAGGGTGCTGACGTGCGTGAAGCGCGTCCCGATGACGGGCGGCAAGATCGCCCTCACCGACGACGCGCGTGCGATCGAGACCCGGCACCTGGGATTCACGATCTCGCCGCACGAGGAGTGCGGCGTCGAGGAAGGCGTGCGGCTCGTCGAGGCGGAAGGAGGCGAGTCGGTCGTCCTCACGCTCGGCCCCCCGGAGGCCGCCGAGCAGCTCCGCGACGCGATGGCGATCGGCGCCGATCGCGCCATCCACCTCGTCACGGAGGGCGAGGAGTGGGACGCGCAGGCGACCGCGTCCGCGCTCGTCGACGCGATCCGCGCCGACGAGGCGCAGCACGGGCCGTTCGACCTCGTGCTCTTCGGCAACGAGTCGGCCGACAGCGGCGGCTACCAGGTCGGCATCCGCGTCGGCTTCGCGCTCGGCCGCCCGGTGGTCACCGGCCTCAAGGCGATCGCCGTCGCCGCCGGCCGCGCACGCTGCGAGCAGGAGGTCGGAGCCGGGCGGGACGTCTTCGACGTGCCCCTGCCCGCGGTGGCGACGGTGAAGGAGGGGCTCAACCTGCCGCGGTACCCGTCGGTGCCCGGCCGCCTGCGCGCACAGAAGAAGCCCGTCGCGACGTCGGCCCCCTCCCGTCCCGCCGCACAGCTCGAGCTGGTGCGCCTGGTGGTGCCGGAGGGCAAGGGCAAGGAGGCCCGCATCCTCGGCCACGGCCCGGAGGCCGCGCCCGCCGTCGCCGCGCTGCTTGCAGAGCTGGGGGTGGCGTAGTGCCACTCGTACTGGTCGAGCACGAGGCGGGGGCTCCCGACGAGAGTTCCTTGCAGGCGCTCGCCTTCGCGCGCGACCTCGCCCCCGGAGCGCAGTTCGACGCCCTCCTGGTCGGCGCGGACGGTGCCGGTGCCGCCGACGCGCTGGGCGCGCACGGCGTGGCGAGAGCCTACGTCGCGACCCACGACGACCTCGTGCCGTTCGCGCCGGACGCCTGGGCGCGAGTGCTCGTCGACCTGGCCACCCGCATCGAGGCGAGAGAGCTCCTTGCCGCCGGGAGCGAGCGCGGCAACGAGGTGCTCGCGCGGGCGGCCGCCCGCCTCGACGTGCCCCTCGCCGCAAACGTCGTCTCGGCATCGGGCTCCGGCCCGTGGACGCTGACACGGGTGCGATGGGGTGGCAGCCTCCTCGAGGAAGCGCGGCTCGTGGGCGACCGGGCGCTGCTGACGGTGCAACCGCACGCGGTCGCAGCGGCCGAGACGGGCGGCGGGCCCGCGGCCGTCGAGGCCTTCGTGCCGGAGCTCGACGCCGGCGATCTCGTCGTGCGGGTCGCCGAGCGGCTCGACGCGCCCGCGGGCGGCGTCTCGCTCGCCGACGCCAAGGTGGTCGTCTCGGCGGGCCGGGGAGCGGGCTCACCCGAAGGGTTCGCCGGAGTCGAGGAGCTGGCCGCCCTGCTCGGCGGCGCCGTCGGCTGCTCGCGAGCGGTGACGATGGCCGGCTGGCGCCCGCACACCGATCAGGTCGGTCAGACCGGCACCAAGATCGCCCCCGAGGTGTACATCGCCTGCGGCATCTCGGGAGCGACGCAGCACATGGCCGGGTGCAAGGGAGCCAAGGTGATCCTCGCCGTGAACACGGATCCCGAGGCGCCGATCCTGACAAGTGCCGACTACGCGGTGATCGGCGACCTGCACGAGGTCGTCCCGGCGATCACCGCCGCCGTGCGACAGCTGAGCGGATGAGCCGCGTGCGTCGCGAGGCTCGCTGATGGGCACCGCGGCCTCCGCGCTCGCGCTCGCCGCCGCCCTCGGCGTGTCCGGCGCGCTGTTCGCGAGCAGGGCCGTGTACCTGCTCCGGCTCGTGCGCAGCGGCAAGCCGGTCGACCGCGCCACCGACCTGCCCGCGAGGCTCACGAACGAGGCGACGGTCGTGCTCGGCCAGCGCAAGCTGTTGCAGCGCCTCGTCCCCGGCCTCGTGCACGCCGTCATCTTCTGGGGCTTCCTCGTGCTCTTCCCGACCGTGCTCATGGCTCTCATCGGGGCGGTCGACCGGGAGCCGCCGCTCGTCGAGGGCTCGCCCCTCGCCTGGCTCGAGGAGCAGGGCTGGTACGCACTCATGACGGACGCGTTCGCCGTGCTCGTTCTCGCCGCTGTCGCGGCGGCGGTCTGGATACGCAAGGTGCAGCGGCCGGAGCGCTTCCGCGGCAGCCACCTGCGAGAGGCCGACCTCATCCTGGCGCTGATCGCCGGCATCGTGACGACCCTGCTCCTGTGGCACGCGGCGGCGATCGCAGCCGGCCTCGCGCCCTGGCCGGAGGCCTGGTCGCCCGTGGCGGACGCGCTCTCCGGGCTCTTCGGCGACGGCACGGCAACCGAGGCTCTCGAGCGCGCCTTCGTGTGGGCGCACGTTCTCCTCATCCTCGGCTTCCTCGCCTACCTGCCCCGCTCCAAGCACCTCCACATCGCCACCGCCGCGATCAACGTGTTCTTCGGCAGGACACGGGCGCGCGGGCGTCTCGAGCCTCTCGACTTCGAGGCCGAGGACGAGGCCGACCTCCGCTTCGGCGCAGGCACGGTCGCCGACCTGACGTGGAAGCAGATGCTCGACGCGATGTCGTGCACCGAGTGCGGCCGCTGCCAGGACGTGTGCCCGGCGTACGCGACCGGCAAGGACCTGTCGCCGAAGCTCCTGATCATGGGCGTGCGCGACCAGCTGTTCGCCGAGGGCCCGGCCGCGCTGTCGGGCGGGGCGCTCTCGCCGCTCGTGCCGAACGCGGTCACCGACGAGGTGGTGTGGGACTGCGTCACCTGCGGGGCGTGCGTCCAGGAGTGCCCGGTCTCGATCGAGCACGTCGACCACATCGTCGACCTGCGCCGCCAGCTCGTGATGGTGGACTCGCGGTTCCCGGCCGACGGCGAGACGATGCTCCGTGACGTCGAGCGCTCCTCGAACCCGTGGGGCAAGGCGCAGACCGAGCGCGCCGACTGGGCAGAAGGGCTGGACGTGCGCGTGCTGGAGCCCGGAGACCCGCCGCCGGAGATCCTCTACTGGGTCGGCTGCGCGCCCGCCTTCGACGAGCGAGCACGGGCCGGGGCGATCTCCACCGTGAAGCTCCTCCGGGCGGCCGGGCTCGACGTCGCCATCCTGGGCCCACGCGAGTGCTGCACCGGCGACCCCGCGCGGCGCATGGGCAACGAGTACACGTTCCAGGCGCTCGCCGCGCAGAACGTGGAGACGCTGGACGGGAGCGGCGTGACGAAGATCGTCGCCAGCTGCCCGCACTGCTTCAACACGCTCGCAAACGAGTACCCCGACTTCGGCGGCCGCTACCACGTCGTCCATCACTCGGAGCTGCTCGCCGAGCTGGTTCGAGACGGCCGCCTCCGGCCCGCGGGCGGGACGGAGGAGATCGCGTACCACGACTCGTGCTACCTCGCCCGGCACAACGACGTGATCGCGGCGCCCCGCGAGGTGCTCCGCTCGATCGCGAAGCCGCTCGAGCTCGCGCGCCACGGCAAGCGCACGTTCTGCTGCGGCGCCGGCGGGGCCCACATGTGGATGGAGGAGCGGGGCAGCGCGATCAATGAGGAGCGCGCCCGCGAAGCGGTCGCGAGCGGCGCCTCGACGCTGGCCGTGGCATGCCCGTTCTGCACCGTGATGCTCGACGACGGCGTGCGCCAGGTAGGAGGCGACCTGCGTGTCGCCGACGTCGCCACCCTCCTCGCCGAAGCCCTCCCCGCACCCACCACGACAGACCAGGAGGACGCATGATCACACCCCCCCTCGCGCAGAGCCTCCACAGGCTCGGCACCGAGACGGCGTTCGAGGTGCTCGCCCGCGCCAAGGCTCTCGAGGCCGAGGGCGCCGGATCTGATCCACCTCCAGATCGGCGAGCCCGACTTCGACACGCCGGCGCACGTCGTCGAGGCGGCCGTCGAGGCGCTGCGCGACGGCCACACGCACTACTGCCCCGCGCCCGGGGATCCCGCAGCTACGCGAGGCGGCGGCCGACTACCTCTCGCGCACGCGTGGCATCGCCGATCCCGGCGGGACGCGTGCTCGTGACGCCCGGCGCGAAGCCGTTCCTGTTCTTCGGCGTGCTCGCGACGTGCGACCCGGGCGACGAGGTGATCTACCCGAACCCCGGCTTCCCGATCTACGAGTCGGTGATCCGCTGGGCGGGCGCGACGCCCGTGCCGCTGCCGCTGACCGAGGAGCGCGGCTTCGCGTTCACGGCGCGAGGACGTGGCGGAGCGGCTCACCGAGCGCACGCAGCTCGATGATCCTCAACTCGCCCGCGAACCCGACCGGCGGCGTCGTGCCCGCCGCGAGGTGGACGCCGAGGTCGCCGAGACTGCTGGCGGACCACCGCTGCTGGATCCTCTCGGACGAGGTCTACTCGCGAGATGGTCTACGACGGCGAGCACGCCTCGATCGCGCGCGCACGGGGACCTGCTCGACCGCACGATCCTGCTGGACGGCTTCTCGAAGACGTTCGCCATGACCGGCTGGCGGCTCGGCTACGCGGCGGTGCCGGAGGCCGCTCGTCGAGCCGCTCACCCGGCTCTTCATCAACTGCCACTCGTGCACCCCGCCGGCGCGCGCAGCTGGCGGGCGTCGCCGCGCTGACCGGGCCGTGGGACGACGGTGCGAGGCGATGATCGGCCGAGTTCCGCGTCCGGCGCCGGCTCGTCGTCGACGGGCTGAACGACCGATGCCGGGCATCTCCTGCATCGAGCCGACGGGCGCGTTCTACGCGTTTCCCGAACATCTCCGGGACGGGCCTCGCAGCGCGCGACCTGCAGAACCGCCTGCTCGAGGAGGCCGGCGTCGCGATGCTCGCGGGCACGCCTTCGGCGCGTACGGCGAGGGGTACATGCGCGTCTCGTACGCAAACTCGCAGGAGAACATCCGTGAGGCGCTCGGGATCACGGCCGACCTGCTCGCTGCCGGGTGAGGTTCCCCGGGTCGGGGGCTGGCGGGCAATCCGGCGCCCGGCCCGCCGCGCGGCGAAGAGCAGCAGCCGGTGCTGCGCCGAGGCCCGAGGCCGGCTTCAGGCCTCGGGGCGGGGGCGCCGTCGGTTGCGCCGGCGCCGAGGGCCCTCGACGACGGGCTCTCCGTCCGGCAGGGGCGGCGGCTCGGGCAGCACGAGGTCGTCGTGCCCGGCCCGCACGATCGCGACCAGCTCGTCCACCACGGCGCCGTCCGTCTCCGGGGGCCGGTAGGCGGCGAGCCGGCGGTCGACCTCCTCGGTCGCCCGCGTGAGCGAGGTCCTTGGCGCCGCCTCGCTCCCAGGACTCGCGGTTGTCGCGGTCGATCGTCGGCCCGGTGAGCCACAGCTCGCTCGGCCAGTGCGCGGTCGTGTGCGTCGGCCATGATCAGGTGCTTCTCGGCGAGCAGGTGGCGCGACGAGCTCCGTGACCGGGAGGTCGTCCCTGCGGCTCGATCGGGCGCGTGCAGGTGCAGCGCCTGGCCGCAGAGCTCGTCGTCGAGCACGAGCTTCGGCGAGGCTGAAGGCGAGCACGTAGTCGAGCATTCCCGGGCCGGAGACCGAGTTGACGCCCGCGAGCGCCGCGAGGAGCGCGCTGCCGAAGGTCTCGGCTCCGGCCTGGGCGTCGAGCACGCGGGCGTCCGACAGCGCCATGTAGGCCTGCGTCGGCAGGCCGAGCGCCTTGCCCACCTCGACGTAGGCGACGTCGAGGTGCAGGGCCTCGATCGCCGCCATCGGCGAGCTCGCCGCCTTCATGTGGAACGCCGCCGGCGCACCGCCGAAGAGGACCGGCGCGCCCGGCCGGACCAGCTGCGCCATGGTCACGCCCGCGAGCACGTCGGCGGTGTGGAAGACCGTCGCGCCGACGAGCGTGACCGGCGCGATCAGCCCCATCAGCGTCACGGGGACGATCTCGATCGGGATCCCCGCCTCGACGCAGTCGACGAGGTTCTGGCACGAGTCCTCGCCGTAGCGGAAGCTGCCGGTCGCCGTGACCGTGAAGATCGAGAGCGGCCGGGCGATCAGGTCGTCCCGGTCGGCACGGAAGAGCTGCATCAGCTCGACCATCCGCGGCACGCCGTGCTCGGTGAAGGCCCCGGAGACGACCGGGCGCTCGGAGCCCATCAGGCAGAGGGCGAGGCGCCAGGCGTCCGAGATCTCGGCCGGCACGTCGTGCGTCGAGAACGCCGTCGCGAGGTACGCGACGTGCTCGAGGCCGTCGGCCAGCCGGACGAACTCGACGAAGTCCGTCGTCGTCGCGAGGCGCGTCTCGCCGGTGCGGTGATCGACACTGTCCGCAACCCGCTCGAGCCGGGGACGAAGTGGACGTTGTCGCCGCCCGAGCTCCGCATGGGGACGCCCGGCGCGGTCGTAGAGCGTGAAGGACGACGGCGCCGACGCGACCGCCGCGTCGACGACGTCGGGCGGGAACAGGATCCGTTCGCCCCCGGCGTCGAGCTGCGAGGCCCGTCGCGAGCAGCCGCTCGCGCAGGTTCGCGCCCCTGACCTCGACCCCGATCTCGGCCAGCACGCGCTTCGCCTCGGCGATGATGCTCGCAAGCAGGTCGTCGTCGAGGACGCGGAGTGACGGGCGCACGGCGGGAGTCTCGCAAAGCAAGCCTCTCGCGAGCGCTCGGGCGTCCCCATGCCGTCTCCCGGGTGCTGCCGGGCGCCGGGCCGGGACGCGCGCCCGGCAGCCGTTGACACGGCCCCGGAGCATCGGGCATCATCGTGGAATTACGCGTTCCACGATGCGGAAATGACCTGACCCAGACGACGGCAGCACGGGCGATCGACGGTGCCCCGAGACGGAACCCGGTCGATCGAGCGCGCCGCCGAGCTGCTCGTGCGGGTCGTCGAGGGCGGACGCCCTCCGTCGATCGGGACGCTCGCCGAGGCGACCGGCCTGCCGAAGAGCACGACCTCCCGCCTCGTCGCCGCGCTCGAGCGGAGCGGGCTCGTGCAGCGCGACGGGGCGCGCGCCGCGGTGCCGCCCGGGCCCGGTGCTCGTGCGCTACGCGCGCCAGCGGCGCCACGACGACCTCGTCGAGCTCGCCGCGCCCGCGCGCTCGACCGGCTGGCCGCGCTCTAGCGGCGAGACGGTCAACCTCGGGTCGCACCGGGGCGCCGTCGAGCTGCTCGACCAGCGCGACACCCGCCACTACCTCGGCTCGACGAACTGGGTCGGCCGGCGCGTTCCTCTCCACGCCTCCGTGATCGGCAAGGTCTTCCTCGCCTAGGCGCGCCGTGCCCGTGCCCGAGGGCCGCTCGAGCGGCTCGCGCCGCGGACGATCGTCGATCGCGCCGCCCTCGAGCGCGAGCTCGCGACCGTCGGGCGCGCGGCTACGCGACCGCCGTCGACGAGCTCGAGCCGGGCCTGTGGGCGGTCGCGGCACCCGTCTTCGACGCCGGCGGTCGCGCCGTCGCGCGCTCTCGCATCTCCGGCCCGACCGTCCGACTGCCACGACCGCCTGCTCGACGAGCTCGGGCGCGAGCTCGTCCGCGAGGCGTCGACCCTCTCCGTCCGGCTCGGCCACGACCACACGAAAGGTGCCGCATGACCGACGACGAGATCGACCTCAGCCGCGCTCCCGACGACGAGCTCGTCGCGCAGATGCACGACGACCTCTACGACGGCCTCGCCGACGAGATCGTCGAGGGCACGAACATCCTGCTCGAGCGCGGCTGGGCGCCCGACCAGGTGCTGAACGACGCGCTCGTCGAGGGCATGCGCATCGTCGGCATCGACTTCCGCGACGGCATCCTGTTCGTCCCCGAGGTGCTGCTCGCCGCCAACGCGATGAAGGCCGGCATGGCGATCCTGCGCCCGCTGCTCGCCGAGACCGGGCGCCGAGCGGATCGGCAAGGTCGTGATCGGCACCGTCAAGGGCGACATCCACGACATCGGCAAGAACCTCGTCGCGATGATGCTCGAGGGCGCCGGCTTCGAGGTGATCGACCTCGGCATCAACAACCCGGTCGAGAGCTACCTCGCCGCGCTCGAGGAGCACAAGCCCGACATCCTCGGCATGTCGGCGCTGCTGACCACGACGATGCCCTACATGAAGGTCGTGATCGACACGCTGAAGGAGCAAGGGCATGCGCGACGACTTCATCGTGCTCGTCGGCGGCGCACCGCTGAACGAGGAGTTCGGCAAGGCGGTCGGCGCCGACGCCTACTGCCGCGACGCGGCGGTCGCGGCCGAGACCGCCCAGGCGCTCGTGCTCGCGCGCCGCGCGTGCAGCGAGGCTGACGGTGACCGATCGACTGAGCGCACGAGACGAGTCGTTCGACGCGGCCGAGCGGCGCGCGAGCGTGCTGATCCTCGCCTGCGGCGCGATCGCGCGCGAGGTGCTCGCGGTGATCGCGGCTCAACGGCTGGGCGCACGTCGACGTGCGCTGCCTGCCCGCGAAGCTCCACTCGACGCCGGAGCGGATCCCGGCGCGGTCGACGCGAAGCTCGCCGAGCTGACCGGGCGCTACGACCACGTCTTCGTCGCCTACGCCGACTGCGGCACCGCCGGCGCGCTCGACGTCGTGCTCGAGCGACACGGCGTCGAGCGGCTCCCGGGCGCCCACTGCTACGGCTTCTTCGCCGGCAACGACGCGTGGGACGCGATGCAGGACGAGGAGCCCGGCGACCTTCTACCTGACCGACTTCCTCGCCCGTCACTTCGAGCGCGCTCGTCGTGGCGCGGGCTCGAGCCTCGACCGCCATCCGCGAGCTGCTGCCGACGTACTTCGGCAACTACAAGCGCCTCGTCTACCTCGCGCAGACCGACGACGACGGCCGCTCGACGGGCCGAGGCGCGGCCGCCGCCGACTGCCTCGGGCTCGCGTTCGAGCGCCGCGCCGCACGGGCTACGGCGAGCTCGAGCCGCGCTCGCTCGACGCCGCTTCGCCGGGGAGACGGCGAGCGCCGATGCCTGAGCTGACCGTCATCTCGTGGCGCGACATCCCGGCGCAGGTGACGGCGGAGGCCGGCGGCGGCGCGGCGCGCGTCCAGCTCTCCGAGCGCTTCCAGGAGGCGATCGACGCGGCGGCGATGCGCGGCGGCCTGGTCGGCACCGACGCGTACCTCGCGGAGTGGCGGCGCGAGCCGGGCCGTGCGGCGACGACCTCGAGGACGAGGTCGCCGAGGCGGCGCGGCTCGAGCGGCCTACACCGACGACGACCTCGAGCGGCTGGTGCGCGCACGGGAGGGGCGATGACCACGAGCCTACGCCGCATGAGCGGAAGCCATCTGGCCGACGGCCGTTCGTCTCGAGCGGCGGACCTCCCGGCCTGCGCAGAGGACGACCGCTCGCAAGCGGCCGCTTCGCGCGCCGGTGGGCGCTCCGCGATCGACGGGAGGCCGCGCATGACCGAGACCGTGCTCTCCTCCGCCACGAAGGAGGTCGTGATCGGGTTCGACCGGCCGTTCGTGATCATCGGCGAGCGCATCAACCCGACCGGGCGCAAGAAGCTCGCCGAGGAGATGGCGGCGGGCAACTTCGAGACGGTGATCGCGGACACGATCGCGCAGGTCGAGGCCGGCGCGCAGATGCTCGACGTCAACGCCGGCATCCCGCTCGCCGACGAGCCGGCGATCCTGCGCCACACGGTCGAGCTCGTGCAGTCGATCACCGACGTGCCGCTCTCGATCGACTCGTCGATCGTCGAGGCGCTCGAGGCCGGGCTCTCCGTCTACCAGGGCAAGGCGCTCGTCAACTCGGTCACCGGCGAGGACGAGCAGATGGAGCGCGTGCTGCCGCTCGTCGCGAAGCACGGTGCGGCGGTCGTCGCGATCTCGAACGACGAGACCGGGCATCTCCGAGGATCCCGACGTCCGCTTCGAGGTCGCGCGGAAGATCGTCTCGCGCGCCGCCGACCACGGCATCCCGCAGCGAGGACGTCGTCGTCGACCCGCTGGTGATGCCGATCGGCGCGATGGGCACCGCGGGCCGTCAGGTCTTCCGGCTCGTGCGGCGGCTGCGCGAGGAGCTCGGCGTCAACACGACCTGCGGCGCGTCGAACGTCAGCTTCGGGCTGCCGAACCGCCCGGCGCTCAACGCCGCGTTCCTGCCGATGGCGATCGCGTCGGGCATGACGTCGGCGATCACGAGCCCGCTGCACGCGGAGATGCGCAGGCCGATCTGGGCCGCCGACGTGATGATGGGCAACGACCGCCACTGCGCGACGTGGATCGCCCGAAACGGCGAGACCGGGGCGCGGCGGCGACCGGCAGGCGGCGCGGCGGGCGCGAGGGCAGGCGGAGGGCGGCAGCCGGGCCGTGAGCGGTCGACCCGAGCACCTCGTCGTGTTCACGCCCTCGGGCCGACGCGGACGCGTTCGACGTCGGCACGACCGTGCTCGACGCCGCGCGGCGGCTCGGCGTCGACCTCGACTCGGTCTGCGGCGGCCGCGGCATCTGCGGCCGCTGCCAGGTCGAGGTGAGCGAGGGCGAGCACGCGAAGCACGCGATCGTCTCGTCGGCCGTCGCACCTGCTCGGAGTCGGCGCCGGTCGAGCGACGCCTACGCCGCCGACCGCGGCGCTGCGTGCCGGACGCCGGCTCGGCTGCACCGCGCACGGTCGAGGGCGACGCTCGTGATCGACGTGCCGCCCGAGAGCCAGGTCCACCGGCAGGTCGTGCGCAAGGAGGCCGACGCGCACCCGATCGAGGTCGATCCGGTCGTCCGCCTGCACTACGTCGAGGTCGAGGAGCCCGACCTCGCCTCGCCGACGAGCGACCTCACCCGGCTGCGCGAGGCGCTCGAGCGCGAGTGGGGGCTCACCGACCTCTCCTGCGACGCCGACCGTCCTCGCCACCTTGCAGGCCCGGCTGCGCGATCCAGCCTCACGCCTGCTCGTGACGACAGTCGCAAGCGGGCACGTGGCGGTGACCGTCGCGGTGCACGACGGCGCCGACGATCACGGCGTCTGGCCCGGGTTCCACGACGTCGCGCTACGGCATCGCGTTCGACATCGGCTCGACCACCGTCGCCGGCCACCTCTGCGACCTCGCGCACCGGCGAGGTGCTCGCCTCGGCCGGCGCGATGAACCCGCAGATCCGCTTCGGCGAGGACCTGATGAGCCGCGTGTCGTACGTGATGATGAACCCGGGGGCTCGGAGAAGGAGCTGACGCGCGCCGTTCGCGGCTGCCTCGCGAAGCTGACGGCCGAGCTCGCCACGGACGCGGGGATCGACCGCGACGACATCCTCGAGGTGACGCTCGTCGGCAACCCGATCATGCACCACCTCCTGCTCGGGCTCGACCCGACCGAGCTCGGCGGCGCGCCGTTCGCGCTCGCGGTCGACGAGGCCGTGCGGCTGCGCGGCGTCCGAGCTCGGGCTGCCGGTGCACCCGGGCGCCCGCGCCTACGTCCTGCCGTGCATCGCCGGCCACGTCGGCGCCGACACCGCCGGCGTGATCCTCTCGGAGGGCCCGTACCTCGCGGACGAGGTCAACCTGATCGTCGACGTCGGCACCAACGCCGAGATCGTGCTCGGCAACCGCGAGCGCCTGCTCGCCGCGTCGAGCCCGACCGGCCCCGCGTTCGAGGGCGCGCAGATCAGCTGCGGCCAGCGCGCGGCGCCGGGCGCGATCGAGCGCGTGCGCATCGACCCCGACGACGCTCGAGCCGCGGTACCGCGTGATCGGCGAGCGACGCCTGGTCGGACGAGCCCGGCTTCGCAGGCACGCACGTCACCGGCGTCTGCGGCTCCGGGATCATCGAGGTCGATCGCCGAGATGCACCTCGCGGGGATCCTCACCACGGACGGCACGATCGACGGCGCGCTCGCCGCCCGCACGCCGCGGATCGTCGCCGACGGCCGCACGTTCTCGTACGTCCTCTGCGACGGCGAGCCCGAGCTCGTCGATGACGCAGAACGACGTCCGCCAGATCCAGCTCGCCAAGGCCGCGCTCCACGCCGGCTGCACGCTGCTGCTGGAGCGCTACGGGCATCGAGCGCGTCGACCGGATCCGGCTCGCCGGCGCGTTCGGCAGCCACATCGACCCCGTTCACGCCCTCGTGCTCGGCCTCGTCCCCGACTGCGACCCCGCCGGCGTGACCGCGGCCGGCAACGCCGCCGGCACGGGCGCGCGGATCGCCCTGCTCGACCGCTCGGCCCGCGCCGAGATCGAGGAGGTCGTGCGCACGCGTCGAGAAGGTCGAGACCGCGGTCGAGCCGCGCTTCCAGGAGCATCTTCGTCGGCGCGATGGCGATTCCCGCACGACACCGATCCCTACGACCGCGGCTCGCGGCAGCCGTGCCGCTGCCGCCACGGCGCGTCGCGAGCGCAGCCGAGCGGCGACGGTCGCGCATCGCGCGCCGCCGGCGGCGCGAGAGGAGAGCCGGCATGAGCCGAGGACGTCGGGGTCGCCGCAGCGGCGGCCGGGCTGCGCCGCCAGGCGGCGCGACTCGCCGCCCACGTCGAGAGCGTGCCGTTCCTCACCCGCACGATGGCGCCGTTCGAGGTGCTCTCGGAGGAGGGCCTGTCCCTGATCGAGGAGAACGCCGACACGATCCTCGAGCAGGTCGGGATCGACTTCCACGACGCCCAGGACGCCCTCGACCTGTTCCGTGGCGCCGGCGCCGACGTCGACGGCGAGCGCGTGCGCTTCCCCGCGCGGGCTCGCACGACGGCTCGTGCAGGCAACGGCCCCCGAGAGGTTCACGCAGCTCGCCCGCAACCCCGCGCGCAGCGTCGAGTTCGGCGGTGCGAACACGATCTTCGCGCCCGCCTACGGGTCGCCGTTCGTGCTCGACCTCGACGACGGCCGCCGCTACGGGACGATCGAGGACTTCCGCAACTTCGTGAAGCTCGCCTACGTCTCGCCCTGGATCCACCACTCCGGCGGCACCGTGTGCGAGCCGGTCGACCTGCCCGTCAACAAGCGCCACTACGACATGGTCTACGCGCACATGCGCTACTCGGACAAGCCGTTCATGGGCTCGGTCACCCACCCGCAGCGCGCACGCGACACGGTCGAGATGGCGCGGATCGTGTTCGGGCCGGACGTCGTCGAGCGCTCCACGGTCGTCTTCAGCCTGATCAACGCCAACTCACCGCTGGTGTGGGACTCGACGATGCTCGGCGCGGCGCGCGCCTACGCCGAGGCGAACCAGGCGGTGATGATGACGCCGTTCATCCTCGCCGGCGCGATGAGCCCGGCGACGGTCGCCGGTACGTGCGCGCAGACGCTCGCGGAGGCGCTCGCCGGGATGGCGTACGTGCAGCTCGTCCGCCCGGGCGCCCCGGTCGTCTTCGGCTCGTTCGCCTCGTCGATGTCGATGCAGTCGGGCGCGCCGACGTTCGGCACGCCGGAGCCGGCGCTCGTGCTCTACGCGATGGCGGCGCTCGCCCGGCGCGTCGGCGTCCCGTTCCGCTCGGGCGGCGCGCTGACCGCGTCGAAGATCCCGGACGCGCAGGCCGCCTACGAGTCGGCCAACACGATGCAGCCGACGATGCTCGCCGGCGTCAACTTCGTGCTCCACGCCGCCGGCTGGCTGGAGGGCGGGCTGGCGATGGGCTACGAGAAGTTCGTCCTCGACGCCGACCAGCTCGGCATGTGGCACTCGTTCGCGAAGGGCGTCGACCTCAGCGCGGAACGGCCAGGCGCTCGACGCCTTCCTGACGAACGAGCCGGGAACCCACTTCCTCGGGCACCCGCACACGCTCGCGAACTTCGAGACGGCCTTCTACCGCTCGTCGCTCGCCGACAACGCGAGCTTCGAGCAGTGGGAGGCGGAGGGCTCGCTCGACGCTGCGCGGCGTGCGAACGCGAACTGGAAGCAGATGCTCGCAGAGTACGAGCCTCCACCTCTCGACGACGCCGTCGACGAGGAGCTGCGCGAGTGGGTCGAGCGCAAGAAGGCGTCCTTCCCGGACTCGAACGTATGAGCGCGATCCGCGCCAGCGGGCGCTGCCTCTGCGGCGCCGTCGCCTACGAGATCCGCGGGCCGCTGCGGGACGTCGTCTTCTGCCACTGCGAGGAGTGTCGGCGCTGGACCGGGCATGTCGGCGCCTTCGCCGCCACCCGGCTCGAGCACCTCGTCGTCGTCGAGGAGCGCGGGCTTCGCTGGGCGGCGAGCCCGCGCAGCGACCGCGGCGCGTCGCGCGGCTTCTGCGCCGAGTGTGGCAGCGGGCTCTTCTGGCGCCCGGCCCGGGGCGCGACCGTGTCGGTCGCGGCGGGGACGATCGACCCTCCGACCCGTCTGCAGCCGGCCGGTCACATCTTCGTCCACCACGCCGGCGACTACTACGACCTCCCGCAGGACGGGCTGCCCCGAGGCTCCGAGGTCGAGACGGCCGTGCCCGCCTCGTGAGCGCCATCGACGTCAGGCCCGGGCCCCGCCTGTCGGGCCTCATCGCCACGGCGCGGTACGAGGTGATCCCGCTCGCGGGCATCGAGGAGGATGTCCTCGAGCACGTCCCGACCGACGTCACGCTCACCGTGACCGCGTCCCCGTCGAAGGGGCTCGACACCACGCTCGACCTTGCGGAGCGACTCACGCGGCACGGGTACACGGTCGCGCCCCACCTCTCGGCACGCCTCGTCCGCGACCGCGGGCACCTCGCCGAGCTCGTGGCCCGCGCGTCCGGGCTCGGGGTGCGCGACGTCTTCGTCGTCGCGGGCGACGCACCCGAGGCCGCCGGGATCTTCGAGGGAGCTGCGCAGCTGCTCGAGGCGATGGCCGACCTCGGCCACCCGTTCGAGCACGTCGGCATCACCGGCTACCCCGAGAGCCATCCGCTGATCGACGACGAGACGACGATCAAGGCCATGTTCGAGAAGGCGCGCTTCGCCACCTACATCGTGAGCCAGATCTGCTTCGACGCCGCGACGACGGTGCGCTGGGTCGACGCCGTCTGGGCGCGCGGCACGCGGCTGCCGATCCACCTCGGCATCCCCGGCGTCGTCCCGCGCACGAAGCTGATCCGCGTCTCGGCCCGGATCGGCATCGGCGAGTCCGCTCGGTTCCTGCGCAAGAACTCGGGCTTCGTGACACGGCTCCTACGCCCGGGGGGCTTCAGCCCCGACCGCCTGCTGCGCGGGCTCTCCCCCGTCTTCGCCGACCCGGAGCAGAAGGTCGCGGGGCTCCACGTGTTCACGTTCAACGACGTCGCCGACACCGAGGCCTGGCGCCGGCGTCGCCTCGGTGTCGAGCGCGAGGAGGCGGTCGGGTGAAGGAGCGCGCCCACGACGTGCTCGTCGTCGGCGGCGGGTCTGCCGGCTGCGCGCTCGCGAACCGGCTCAGCGCCGACCCGTCGACACCGCGTGCTCGTGCTCGAGGCCGGGCGCCCCGACTACCGCTTCGACGTCTTCATCCACATGCCGGCCGCGCTGGCCTATCCCGATCGGCAACCGCTTCTACGACTGGAAGTACGAGTCCGAGCCCGAGCCGCACATGAACGGCCGCCGCATCTACCACGCCCGCGGCAAGGTGCTCGGCGGCTCGAGCTCGCATCAACGGGATGATCTTCCAGCGCGGCAACCCGCTGGACTACGAGCGGTGGGCGTCCGATCCGGGCATGGAGACCTGGGACTACGCGCACTGCCTGCCCGTACTTCAAGCGGATGGAGACGTGCCTCGCGGGCGCGGACGAATGGCGCGGCGACGACGGCCCGCTCGTGCTCGAGCGCGGCCCGGCGACGAGCCCGCTCTTCGACGCGTTCTTCGAGGCCGTGCCAGCAGGCCGGCTACCCGCTCACCGACGACGTCAACGGCTACCGCCAGGAGGGCTTCGCGCGCTTCGATCGCAACATCCATCGCGGCCGCCGGCTGAGCGCGGCGCGCGCCTACCTGCACCCGGTGCACGGACCGCCCGAACCTCGAGGTGCGCTGCACGCGCGCATGGTGACACGCATCCTGTTCGACGGCACGCGCGCCGTCGGCGTCGAGTACGACCGACGCGGCGCAGCGCGATCGCGTCGCGGCGGCGAGGTGATCCTCTGCGGCGGCGCGATCAACTCGCCGCAGCTGCTCCAGCTCTCCGGCGTCGGCAACGCCGCGGAGCTCGAGGCGCTCGGCGTCGACGTCGTGCACGATCTGCCCGGCGTCGGCGAGAACCTGCAGGACCACCTCGAGGTCTACGTCCAGTACGCGCTGCACGCAGCCGGTCTCGATGCAGCCGGCGCTGCAGATGGCGGCACGCCCGTGGATCGGGTTCCAGTGGCTCTTCCTGCGGCGCGGGCCTGGCGCCACGAACCACTTCGAGGCCGGCGGCTTCGTCCGCTCGCAACGACGAGGTCGCCTACCCGAACCTCATGTTCCACTTCCTGCCGCTCGCGATCCGCTACGACGGCTCGCAACCCGAGCGGCGGGCACGGCTACCAGGTGCACGTCGGCCCGATGTACTCCGACGCCCGCGGCTCGGTGAAGATCACGTCCACCGACCCGGCGGCGAAGCCGGCGCTGCGCTTCAACTACCTGTCGACCGAGCAGGACCGCCGCGAGTGGGTCGAGGCGATCCGCGTGCGCGCGCGACATCCTCGGCCAGCCGGCGCTTCGAGCCGTTCGACGGCGGCGAGATCTCTCCCGGGCCCGGACGTTCGAGACCGACGAGGAGATCCTCGACTGGGTGCGCGCGCGACGCCGAGACGGCGCTGCACCCGTCGTGCACGTGCCGGATGGGGACGGACGAGCTGGCGGTCGTCGACCCGTCGACGATGCGCGTGCACGGCCTCGACGGGCTGCGCGTCGTCGATGCGTCGGTGTTCCCCTACGTGACCAACGGCAACATCTACGCCCCGGTGATGATGGTCGCCGAGAAGGCCGCCGACCTGATCCTCGGCAACACGCCCGCTGCCGCCCGAGCCCGTGCCGTTCTACCGGCATGCAGGTGCCGGCGGATGAGATTACGCTGACGCGGCCGAGTGCCTGTGACCTGAGCGGCGCAGCCTCGAGTGGGTGGTGATGGGGTCTCCAGGACTCGTTGGCTGCGCGCCAATGGCATGCGTGGTCGAGGCATGGGTCCGACGGCGAGGCTCCACGCCGGTTATCGGAGTGATCTGACGAGGGAAGAGCGTGATGGCGAAGGAACGACAGGGCCGAGCCGAGTTCCTCGTCCTCATGGCGGCGGCGTTGGCGACGGTCGCGATCGGCATCGACGCGATGCTCCCGGCGTTTGCCGACGTCCGGGCGCAGTTCGGCCTCCCGGCGACATCGTCCAGCTCGGCGCTGATCATCACGGTCTTCATGGCGGGTATCGGCGTCGGCCAGTTCGTCTATGGCCCCTTGGCCGACCGGTACGGGCGCAGGCCGGTGTTCATGGCGGGCCTGCTCCTGTATGTCGTCGCCGGACTGGCGACGACGTTCGCACCGAGTCTCGAGACCATGCTGGTCGGACGCTTCCTCTGGGGCTTCGGCGCTGCCGGTCCCCGGATCGTCTCCCAGGCGATGCTGCGCGACCGCTTCAGCGGCGACGCCCTGGCTCGGGCGATGACGCTCATCCTTGCCGTCTTCCTGATCACGCCGACGCTGGCGCCGCTCCTCGGGCTGGCCGTCCTCCAGCTCGGATCATGGCGCTACACGTTCGCCATCGGCCCGATCTTCGGAACCGTGGTCGTGCTCTGGTCGACGAGGGTGAGCGAGACTCTGCCACCGTCGCTGCGCCGGCCGCTCGACCCGGGGTCGATCATCCGCTCGGTGGCCGCGGTCGTCCACACCCGCAGTGCGCTCGGGAACACGATCGCACTGATGCTGATCTTTGCGGCGTTTCTTCCCTATCTCGCCTCCTCCGAGCGAATGTACGGGCAGGTCTACGACTACGGAGACCAGTTCGCCTTGTTCTTCGCCGCGACGGCGATCGTGATCGCCGGCGTCACGCTGACGACGATGTGGGTCGTGAAGCGCGTCGGCACACGACGGGCGACGATGGGCGCGCTGTCGTTGCTCGTGCTCGCTGCGGCGGCCAACGTCGCCCTGACCGTGCAGGCCGACGGTGTCCCCCCCTTCGCTCTCTTCGTGGTCGGCACGACGGTTGTCGCCTCGCTCAACACGGCCGTCACACCTCTGCTCACCTCGCGGGCGCTCGACGACGTCGGCCACATCGCCGGGACGGCCGCCTCGACGATCGGCGCGATCAGCTTCATCGGCAGCGCGGTGCTCTCACCACTCGTGGACAGCCGTATCGAGGACACGGTGACACCGTTCGCGGTGGGGTTTCTCGTGTTTGCGGTCGTAGGAGCAGGGGCTGCCATCTGGGCCGATCGGCCGACGCGCCCATGACCGACCGGCACGACTCGTCGCAGCGGGCCGAGCGCGGCCGGCGCAGCGAAGCCGTGGGACGCTGCCTGGTTCGCAGCCTCGGAGCGTCGATGCGGCCGCGAGCCCGTCGCGGGAACGGCTCCGGGCGCTGACCGCGGCTCAGCGGGAGAGGGACAGCACGGCCTCGACCAGGCCGTCGTAGCCCGTGCAGCGGCAGAGGTTGCCCGAGAGGGCGATCACCTCAGCCACGGCGTGCCGGTAGGCCACCGAGGCGCGGACGTCGGAGATCGGAGCGGCCAGCGGGTATTACCGGGAAAGAAAGGCCGTCGAAGCCTGACGCCGGCGACGGGGCCGGGGCCGCGGCTACCGGGTCTCGGCCGGTTGCAGGATCCTGGTGCGAGGTGTGCCGGCGAGCGCAGGGGCGTTGTCCGGGGAAGACCAGACCGTTTCCTCGAGGAAGGCCAGGAAACCGCCTGCCTCGTCGACGGTGTCGAAGTCGAGATCGATCACGACGAAGGCGGCATCGTCGATGGGGCGCTGGACGCGCGCGGCTCGGACGCCGAACTTCGCGCGCACGGCGGCAAAGCGCTCGAATGCGGCGCTCCACACCTTGAAGTCGGTGATCGAGTGCTCGATGTGCAGTGTGGTCATGTCGGCTCCTCGCTCGAGTGGGCTCGTGAACGTCGCACCCACGGTACGGGCGTGCCGCACCGGCGACCATCCCAGATCGGTGGGATAAACGAGGTTGCCCTGAGCGCGTACCGTAGGAGCGTGCCGGGTACCGAAGCGCTCGCGCGTTCGCGCGCGCGCACACAGAGCCTGTGTGAGTCCGCGAGCGACGCGCGGACACTCCGCGTGCAGGTCCTGGAGGAGCTTCGCCGGGTGGTCGCCTTCGACGCCCATGCCTGGCTGCTGACGGATCCCGCAACCTCGGTCGGTGCGGCGCCCGTCGCCGATGTCCCGTGGCAGTCGGAGCTCCCGCGGCAGATCCGGCTGAAGTACTGCACTCCCGTCAACCGGTGGACCGCGCTGCACGACGTCCCCGTCGCTCTGCTCTCCAGGGTGACCGGCGGAAACCTGGCGATGAGCCTGGTCTGGCGCGAGCTGCTTACGCGGTACGAGGTGCACGATGTCGCGTCGGTCGTCTTCGCCGACAGGTTCGGCTGCTGGGCCTTCCTGGAGCTATGGAGGTCGCACACCGAAGGACAGTTCACCGAGAGCGAGGCCGGCTTCCTCACCGAGGTCGCGGCACCGTTGACGCTGGCACTCCGACGCTGCCAGGCAAGCACCTTCGCCGCCGGGCCGCCGGCTGCCCGACCGCGCGCTGGTCCCGTCGCGCTGTTGCTGTCCCCGGAGCTGGAGGTTCGAAGCCAGACCCCCGAGACGACCGAGTACCTCAGGGTGCTCGTCCCGCCCGCCGAGGATCGCCGGCCGATCCCGGCCGTTGCCTACAACGTGGCCGCGCAGCTCCTCGCCGCCGAAGAGGGCGTCGACGGCAACGCGCCGAGCGCAAGGGTGCACGTGTCGGACGGGCTCTGGATGACTGCCCGCGCCGCCCGGCTGGACGGTCCCGGCTCGTCGCGCGAGCGCGACATCGTCGTCACGCTCGAGGAGAGCTCGGGCGCCGAACGGTCGGACGTGCTCTCCAGGGCCTTCGGGCTCACGGCCCGCGAGCGGGAGCTGTTCGACCACCTCGTAGCGGGAAAGGACACCCGCGAGATCGCGCAACGGATGTTCCTGTCCGAGTACACGGTGCAGGATCACCTCAAGTCGATCTTCGCGAAGACAGGTGTGCAGAATCGGCGCACCCTGCTCTCGCGGGCCCTCGGAACCTGACCGCGCCGGAGCGCGGGCAGGTCTCAGGGAGCCGACTCGGCCACCGCCAGCACGGCCTTGACGAGGCCGTCGTAGCCCGTGCAGCGGCAGAGGTTGCCGGAGAGGGCGATGCGCACCTCGTCCTCGCTCGGGGGCGGGTTGTCCGCGAGCAGCGCCGTCGCCGAGATGAGCATCCCGGGGGTGCAGAAGCCGCACTGCACGCCGCCGTGCTCGAGGAACGCCGACTGAGAGCGCGGCAGCTCCCCGTCGGCGGCGAGCCCCTCGACGGTCGTGACCTCGCGCCCCTCGGCCTGCAGCGCGAGGTAGGAGCAGGAGTTCACGGGCTTGCCGTCGAGCAGCATCATGCAGGCGCCGCACTCGGAGTCGTCGCAGCCCTCCTTCGAGCCGGTCAGGCCGACCTCGTCGCGCACGGCGACGAGGAGGCGACGTGCCGGGGTCGAGCTCGACCGGATAGGCGATCCCGTTG
Source organism: uncultured Actinomycetes bacterium (assembly GCA_963706745.1). Lineage (GTDB taxonomy): Bacteria > Actinomycetota > Acidimicrobiia > IMCC26256 > PALSA-610 > JAOSJK01. The sequence goes on from CAVPMX010000001.1 coordinate 50,373, forward strand.
ACGGTGAGCGTGGCGGCGACCTTCGATCCTGCTCCGTGGCGCGCTCGCCGGGACGGGCACGTGCTCGCCGCGCGCGCGGGCGAGCGCGGCCTCGATCGCGCGGCGCGCGATCACCTCGGCCATCGCGCGCCGGTAGTCCGCGGAGGCGCGGACGTCGGAGATCGGTGCGCTCCCTGCGGCGGCGGCGGCCGCGGCGGCGGCAACCGCCTCGGCGCCGCCGTCGGTGCCCCAGACGCCGCCTCCGCCTCCGGCACGCGGCGGATCGTCGGCGCGAGCGCGGTGATCGCGACGCGGGCGTCACGTGACGGCGCCGTCGTGCGAGCGTGACGACCGCGGTCGCGCCGACGACGGCGATCTCCATCTGGCGGCGGTACTCGAGCCGGACGTACGCGCTGCCCGGCCCTCCGCGGGCGCCGGCACGTCGACGGCGACGAGCAGCTCGTCGGCGTGCGCCACGGTCGCGCCCGGCCCGACGAACAGCTCGGCGACCGCGAACCCACCGGCTTGCGCGCGACGACTCGCAGCATGGCGCTCGCGTCGAGGCAGACGAGCGGCCCGCCCGTCTCCATCGCCGGCGACGCGTTCATCAGGTTGCCGCCGATCGTCCCCTGTGCCCGGGTCGCGTGCGAGCCGACGATCGCGGACGCGTCGGCGAGCGCCGTGAAGCGCTCCCGGACCAGCGGGTGGGCGACGATCTCCGCATGGGTGACGAGCGCGCCGAGGCGCAGGGCGCCGTCGAGCTCGGTCGATCCCGCGCAGCTCGGCGACGCGGTCGATCGCGACGATGCGTCTCGGGGAGCGGCGCCTTGCCCTGCCGGGCGCCGACGACGAGGTCGGTGCCGCCGGCGACCGGCCGCGCGCCGGCCGCGATCGCGGCGAGCGCGTCGTCGATCGTCCCGGCTGAGGCGAACGCCGCGACGCTCACGACGCCGCCTTGTGACGATCAGTCACTTGGCCGTCTCGCGCTGCCGCCCACACGCGCTCCGGCGTCATCGGCAGCTCGTGCACCGGCGCGCCGATCGCCTTCGCGATCGCGTTCGCGATCGCGCCGGCGGTCGGCACGCAGGGCGGCTCGCCGATCCCCTTCGAGCCCTTCGGGCCCGCGTTCGGCGTGTCGATCTCGACCCAGGCGATCTCGATGCGCGGCGCGTCCGCCGCCGTCACGAGCTTGTAGTCGAGCAGGTGCGGGTTGCGCTGCCGGCCGTCGTCGTCGAGCTGCGTGCCCTCGGTCAGCGCCTGGCCGATCCCCATCACGACGCCGCCGTACACCTGCCCGTTCGCGCCGATCGGGTTGAGGATCAGCCCGAGTCGTGGGCGGCGGCGACCCGCAGCACCCGTACGACGCCGGTCTCGCGGTCGACCTTCACGTGCGACGGCGTGCGTGATCAGCTGCGGTGCGAGGAACGACTCCAGGCCGAGCCGCCCGACGCATCCCTCGACGTCGACCGGCGGCGCCTCCGGGAAGATCGCCCGAGCCCTTGCCGTGGAACGTGCCGCCGCCGGCCAGCTCGGCGATCGTCACCGACTTGTCGGGCGAGCCCTTGACGCGGACCGACCCGTCGGCCAGCTCGAGGTCGTCGCGCGCCGCCTCGAGCTGCTCCGCCGCCGCGTCGAGCAGCTGCTCGCGTACCTCGTCGGCGGCGGCGATCACCGCCCGGCCGCTGTTGAACGTCGTCTGCGAGCCGCACGAGCCCATGTCCCACGGCGCGGCGTCGGTGTCCTGGTAGAGCAGCGAGAAGTCCTGTGGCCTCATCCCGAGCTCGTCGGCGACGAACCCGGCATCGCCATCACCGCGCCGGTGCCGTTCTCCTGCGCGCCGGTGACGATCGTGCCGGTCCCGTCGGGGTTGAGCTGCACGTACGCCCCGGCGTTGGCCGCGAAGCACGGCCACCAGCCGCAGGCGACGCCGATCGCCTCGTCCTCGGGCAGCTCCTCGCCGTAGCCGATCATCTCGACCGCCCGCTCGAGCGTCTCCCTCATGCCGAGCTGGTCGAAGACCTGGCGCGTCGGCCCCTCGGCACCGTCCTCGATCAGCGTGCGGCGGCGCAGCTCGACCGGGTCGAGCCCGAGCGCGCCCGCGAGCTCGTCCATGTGCTGCTCGAGCGCCCAGCACACCTGCGGCGCCGTCGGCGCGCGGATCGAGGAGGACGGCTGGTTGTTCGAGTAGTTGAGGTAGGAGTCGATCTTCACGTTCTCGATCCCGTATGGGCCGGCCGCGTGCATCGCCGCCATCTGCGCGAAGAAGCCGCCCTCGCCGCAGTACGCGCCCTTGTCGAGCACGAGCCGGGCGCGACGCGCGACGAGCGTGCCGTCGGCGCGGGCACCCGTCTCGAGCTCGATCACCATCCCCTCGCGCCGGTGGTCGACGGCGACGAACTCCTCGCGCCGCGAGAAGACGAGCTTCACGGGCCGCCCGGCGGCGCGGGCGAGCGCGGCGACGTGGCCCTCGAAGTGGAAGTCGCACTTGGCGCCGAAGCCGCCGCCGAGCAGCGGCACGATGATCCGCACGCTCGACTCGGGGATGCCCAAGCGTGGTGGCGACGCCGGCGCGGGCCGCGTACGGCACCTGCGTCGACGACCACACCGTCACCTTGTCGCCCTGCCACTCGGCGATCACCGCGCGCGGCTCGATCGGGACGCCCTGCACCGGATCGGTCGTGTAGCGGCCCTTCACGACGACGTCGGCTCCCGGCGATGGCCGCGTCGGCGTCGCCCTTGACGATCGTCGAGTGGCCGAGGACGTTGCCCGACCGCCCGAGCGCCTCGTCGCCCTCGTAGGCCTCCCAGTCCCGGGTGGACGAGCGTGGCGCCGTCGGCCATCGCCAGGTCGAAGTCGGTGACGGCGGGCAGCGGCTCGTAGTCGACCTCGATCAGGGCGGCCGCCTGCCGGCCAGCTCCGGCGTGAGCGCGGCCACGCCGGCGACGATGTCGCCCTCGAAGCGCACGGTGTCCTGCGCGAACAGCCGGCGATCCTGCACCATGCCGCCGTAGAGGACGTCGGGGACGTCCTCGTGCGTCACGACCGCGAGCACGCCGGGGAGCGCCCGCGCCTTCGCCGCGTCGATCCGCAGGATGCGGGCGTGCGTGTGGTCGGCGTAGCGGAATGCCGCGTGGGCCTGGCCGGTCAGGTTGAGGTCGGCCGTGTACCGGCCGGTGCCGGTGACCTTCTCCTTCCCGTCGGGCCGGACGAACGCTCTCTCGTCCTCGACCGCCGTCACTCCGACCCTCCTGCGTCGCTCACAACGAGATCCAAGCATGCCCGGCCCGCGCGGTGGCGGCCGACTGCCGGGATCGGGCGCAGCTTACGGGTTGGGCAGGCCTCAGAGCGAGCCGTTGGAGCCGGGGATCCAGTCGGTCCCGGCGAGGGGCACGCGCGCCATCGCCGCCGCCTCGATCGTGAGGGCGACGAGGTCCTCGGGCTCGAGGTTGTGCACGTGGGACTTGCCGCACGCGCGCGCGAGGGTCTGTGTCTCGAGCGTGAGCACCCGCAGGTAGTTGGCCACCTTGCGACCGCCCACGACGGGGTCGAAGCGGGCGGCGAGCTCGGTCGTCCTGGGTGGAGATGCCGACGGGGTCGCGGCCCGCCTGCCAGTCGTCGTAGTAGCCCGACGCGCTGCCGATCTTGCGGTACTCCTCGTCGTGCTCCGGCGCGTTGTCCCCCATCGCCACGAGGGCCGCGCTGCCGATCGAGACCGCGTCGGCGCCGAGCGCGAGCGCCTTCGCGACGTCCGCGCCCGTGCGGATGCCGCCCGAGACGATCAGCTGCACCTCGCGGTGCATGCCGAGCTCCTGCAGCGCGTCGACGGCGAGGCGCACCGCCGGCAGGGTCGGGATGCCGACGTGCTCGATGAAGACGTCCTGCGTCGCGGCGGTGCCGCCCTGCATGCCGTCGACCACGATCACGTCGGCACCGGCCTTGACCGCCAGCTGCACGTCGTAGTACGTCCGGGTGGCGCCCGACCTTGACGAAGATCGGCTTCTCCCAGTCGGTGATCTCGCGGAGCTCGCCGATCTTGATCTCCAGGTCGTCCGGCCCCGTCCAGTCGGGGTGCCTGCAGGCGCTGCGCTGGTCGATGCCCTTCGGCAGGTCGCGCATCTCGGCGACACGGTCGGAGATCTTGTGGCCGAGCAGCATGCCGCCGCCGCCGGGCTTCGCGCCCTGGCCCACGACCACCTCGATCGCGTCGGCGCGCCGCAGGTCGTCGGGGTTCATGCCGTAGCGCGACGGCAGCAGCTGGTAGACGAGCAGCTCCGAGTGCTCGCGCTCCTCGGGCGTCATGCCGCCGTCGCCCGTCGTCGTCGACGTCCCCGTCTCGGTGGCCGCCTCGTCCGAGCGCCTCCTTGGCCGGCGCCGACAGCGCGCCGAAGCTCATCCCGGCGATCGTGACCGGGATCTTGAGCTCGAGCGGCGTGCGCGCGAAGCGGGTACCCAGTGACGACCGTCGTGTCGCACCGCTCCCGGTAGCCCTCGAGCGGGTAGCGGGAGACGCTCGCACCCAGGAAGAGCAGGTCGTCGAAGTGCGGCACGTGCCGCTTGGCGCCGAAGCCCCGGATGTCGTAGATCCCCTCGCGGGCGGCCCGCTGGATCTCGGCGATGACGTTGCGGTCGAAGAGGTACGACTCGCGCAGGCCGGGCTGCCACGGCCCGTGGCCCGCCGCAGCGCCGCCGCCGTTGTGCGTCGTGCTCATCAGTAGGCCCCCGCGTTGTCGACCTTGAAGGTGTAGAGCTGCCGCGCCGAGCCGTAGCGGCGGAACGTGGCCGGGTCGACGTCGTCGATGCCGGCCGCTTCGAGCAGCTCACGCACCTCGGCGACGTGCTCGGGACGAAGCTCCTTCTCGATGCAGTCGGCACCGAGCCCGGCGACCGCACCACGGACGTAGAGCCGTGCCTCGTAGATCGAGTCCCCCAGAGCGTCGCCAGCGTCGCCGCACACGACGAGGCGCCCGGTCTGCGCCATGAAGCCGCTGAGGTGCCCGACCGAGCCCCGCACGACGATGTCGATCCCCTTCATCGAGATGCCGCACCGCGCGGCCGCGTCGCCGTGGATCACGAGCAGCCCGCCGCGGCCGGTCGCGCCCGCGGACTGGCTCGCGCTGCCGTCGATCACGACCGAGCCCGACATCATGTTCTCGGCGACCCCCGTGCCTGCGTTGCCGTGGACGCGGACGGTCGCGAGCTTGTTCATGCCGGCGCAGTAGTAGCCGACGTGCCCTTCGACCTCCACGTCGACCTCCGCGTCGAGGCCGCAGGCGACGGCGTGCGCACCGTTGGGGTTGAGCACACGCCAGCGCCGCGGCCCGGGCGCGCCGCCGGCGAGGTCGTGCAGGCGCTGGTTGAGGTCGCGGAGCGAGGTCGCCGCGAGGTCGACGACCTCGATGTCCTGTGCGATGTCGGTCGCCATCAGACCCGCGCCTTCTCCCAGACGTAGACGATGCCCGGCTCCGGCTCCCACATGCGCGCGTCGGCGGCTCCGGGCAGGACTGCGATCGCGTGGTACTCGGACGCCATCGCCACCCAGTCGTCCGTCTCCGCGAGCACGGCGGGCTTGCAGGCGATCGGGTCGCGGAGCACCGCGAAGCCGTCGGCCGTGCCGACGGCGAACGTGTAGAAGCCGTCGAGGTCGTCGAGGCAGCCCTCGAGCGCCTGCTCGAGCGACGCGCCCTCACGCAGGCGCCACGCGAGGTACCCCGCGGCGACCTCGGTGTCGTTCTCGGTCTGGAACTCGATGCCCTCCCGGCGCAGTGACCGCCGCAGCCTGTTGTGGTTCGAGAGCGAGCCGTTGTGCACGAGGCACAGGTCGAAGCCCGTCGAGAAGGGATGGGAGCCCTCGGTCGTCACCTTGCTCTCGGTCGCCATGCGCGTGTGCCCGAGCGCGTGCGTGCCTCGCAGCTCGGAGAGCGCGAACTGCTCTGCGAAGACCTCTGGCCGGCCGGTCTCCTTGTAGATCTCGATCACCGAGCCCGCGCTCATGACGCGCAGCTCGGGATGCGCGCTCCGCACCCACTCCTCGGCCGCACCGGGCTCTCCCTCGACGACGAGCACCGCATGGCTTGCGCGCACGCTCGGGCCCGTGACTCCGCCGAAGACGTCACCCAGCTCGGCCGCGAGCCGCTGCCAGTCCTGCAGCGGATCGGGCGAGTACAGCGTGAGCTTGCTCGAGCCGGACGGAGCGGGATCGCGGTACACGGCGACCCCTGCGCTGTCCGGCCCGCGCTCGCTCATCTGCGCGAGCATGGCGGAGAGGTGCTCGCCGAGCTGCTCCTCGACCCCGCTCGACTTCGCGAACAACCCGACGATCCCGCACATGACGCTCTCCTCGTCCGACGACGTTCCTATGGAGGATATCTCTACGTTGCCAGGCGAGTCTGTCGCCAAAACATCCCGAATACCGCCTGACGATATGGAGACTTTATCCATACAGCGGTCGGATCCATACAGCGGTCGGCGGCAGACACAAGCAACTCCTTTCGTTCGCGGTGGAGCCCGTTCCAGGGCGGCTTGTGTTGAATCAACACAAAGCCCGCTCGCCCGTCGGCCGCAAACCATCGCAAGCGACGCGTGGCGGGAAGGATGGCGTGGGCAGCCCGTGTCAGGGATCTGCGCGCCGCAAAGCCGCACCAGCGACCTCTGCGGAAGCGACGGCTGGCTCAGCTGCGCGCCGGGAAGGCGCGCGAGCGACTTCCCGGCATGCCACGGTCAGAACCGCGTCAGGTACTCGCGGATCTCCCACGGGGTGACGCGCTCGTGATAGCGGTGCCACTCGTCGCGCTTCACCCTGATGTAGTAGTCCACGTACTCCTCGTCCGGGCGGGTGCGCCCGAAGGCGGCGCGGAGCACGTCGTCGGCCTCGAGCTCGTTCGTCGCCTCCAGCAGGTTGCCACGGCAGGGCGCGGAGCCCACGCGAGACCAGCTCGGCGTGCGGGATCGCGTACAGGTTCTCGGAGTTCGGCTCGCCGGCGTCGTGGCGGCCGGCGATGCCGTCGAGGCCCGAGGCGAGCACGGCGGCCGCGGCGAGGTAGGGGTTGCACGACCCGTCGATGGTGCGGTCCTCGATGCGCCCGGGCCCGGGGATGCGCAGCATCTGCGTGCGGTTGTTGTAGCCGTACGAGATCCACACGGGCGACCAGGTCGCGCCGCTCGCCGTCGACCCCACCTTCGAGCCGCTTGTACGAGTTGACCGTCGGCGCGGTGATCGCGCTGTTGCTCGGGCGTGCGTCTTGAGCCGCCCGACGAAGCTGTAGGCGAGCTCGGAGAGTCCGAGCCCGCGCGGATCGCCACTCGTCGAGGAAGAGGTTCTTCTCGTCGTTCCAGAGCGAGATGTGGAAGTGGCAGCCGTTGCCCGGTCAGCTCGCGAGAACGGCTTCGGCATGAACGTGGCGATCATCCCGTGCTGCTCGGCGAGCGTGTGCACCATGTACCGGAAGAAGATCGCCCGGTCGCAGGTGACGAGGGCGTCGTCGTAGGTGAAGTTCTGCTCGAACTGGCCGTTCGCGTCCTCGTGGTCGTTCGCGTAGTTGCCCCAGCCGAGGCTCGTTGCAGTAGCGCGAGACGGTCGTCAGCAGGTCGTACTGGCGCGTGAGGCCGGCGATGTCGTAGCACGGCTTCTCGAGCGTGTCGAGCTTGATCGGCGATCTCGATCGAGCCGTCGTCCGAGAGCGTGACGAGGAAGTACTCGAGCTCGATACCCATCTTGAGCTGATACCCCTGCTCGGCCGCCTGCCCGATGACGCGCCGCAGGATCGTGCGCGGGCAGTACGGCCACTCCTCGCCTTCGACCGTCACGTCGCACGCGAAGCGGCCGAGGTTCGGCTGCCACGGCACCGGCGTGAAGGAGGACAGGTCCGGGATCGCCGCGATGTCGGGATCGCTCGGCAGCTGGCCGATCTCGCCGGCCGCGAACCCGGCGAACCCGGCACCGTCCTCGACGAGCGCGTCGAAGGTACTCCGCGATCCGGCACGAGCTTCGCGCTCTGCCTGCCGTACATGTCCACGAACTGCGCGAACAGGAACTCGATGCCCCGCTGCTTGATCTCCTTGCGTACTCCCTCGAGCGTCGCGTCGCCCGCCATGTGACCCTCCTCTGTCGGAACCAGGAAGCTTCTACCACGCCGGAGGCGCAACCGGCGAGGGGAGGATGCTCCACCGTCTACGGGGAGGATGTGTCCGAATCCACCGGCCCGAGCACGGCGCGCAGCTGCACCATCTTCACGGCGATCTCGACCGCGAGCCAGTCGTCGCGGCGCAGGTCGAGGTCCGAGAGCTCGGCGATACGGCGCAGGCGCTGGCGGAGCGTGTTCGGATGCACGTAGAGCGCCTCCGACGTGGCGCTGATGTTGCCGCGTCGGCCCAGGAACTCCTCGAGGGTCGCGAGCAGCGACGAGCCGCGCTGAGCGGTCGTACTCGGCGATGCGCGCGACGGCGTCGACGGTCGCGTCTCTGACGCCGCCCTCGAGCGCGATCCGCAGCAGGTACTTGTAGGCCCCGAGCTCCTCGTAGGTCATCACCGTCTGCTCGCGCTTGAGGACGGCCGTGCCGAGGAGTGCCTGCCGTGCCTCCTCGAAGCCGTCGGCGAAGCGGCCGCGCCCGCGCACGGGCTCGAGAGCCCGATGGCGACCGTCCGGCCGCCCAGCTCGTGGACGCGCTGCACGGCTGCAACCAGCCGCTCCGGGCCGCCGGGCGGTATGCGCGAGGAGCGCGCGCAGCGAGTCCTCGCGGCGGTCGAAGAGCGATCCCGGCGCGAGCGCTGCGAGCGCGCGCTCGAGGGCGTCCTCGACAGGCTCCGCAGCGAGCACCACGTGCGGCTCGTCGAGGTCGCATCCGAGACGGGCGGCCCGACCTTCGAGATCGGGCCCTCCCCGCCCGCCGGCGAGCTCCTCGAAGAAGTCCTTGATCAGGTTCTTCTCCGTCAGGCGCTCGATCAGCTGGATCTTCTTGATGCCGACCGCAGCCTGGTTCGCGACCGCACGGGCGAGGGCGACGGCGGCCGTGCCCTCGGCGACGAGCAGCCCGAGCAGCTCCTCGCTCGCCGACGAGCGGCACGGCGACGCGCGGCCGCCGCCGCGCCGCACGAGCTCGGGACCGAGCTCCGCGAGGCCGAGGCGCTCCGGCCCGTCCGCGTCCGCGGGAGCCGATGCCACGCGCATCGAGCTCCTCGCTCGAGGCGTCGAGGAGGAAGAGGTGCGCAGCGCTCGCGCCCAGGAGGCCCCGAGCTCGCGCCGTCACGTCGGGCAGCAGGCGGTCGAGCGTCTCGGCGAAGGCGATCGCCTCGGCGAGCGCGGTCAGCCCTTCGAGCTCGCCCACCCGCCGCCGCGTCTCGTCGTACAACCGCGCGTTCTCGATCGCCCCCGCGACGAGCGACGCGCTCGACACGAGGAACTCGACGTCCTGCTGCGAGAACTCGTGCGGCGCTTCCGTGTGGGCCGAGATGACGCCGATCACGCTCGCCGTCGCGCGCGACGATCGGCACGCACAGAAGCGACTGGAAGCGCTCCTCCTCCAGCTCGGGAACGTACTTCGTGCGCTCGTCCTGCAGCAGCTTGTCGGGGATGAAGGCCGGCTCGCGATGCTCCGCCGCCCACCACGCGAGGCCCTCGCCTCGCTCGAGCACGATCCTGCCGGCGAGATGGTCGTACGGAGCGCCCGCAGCCCGCAGGACGAGTCGCTCACCGTCGTCGTCGACGAGATAGACGAAGCACGCATGAACGGCGCTCGCGTCCGACAGGAGGCGCACGACGGCGGCGAGCACCTCGTCCAGCTCGAGCGACGAGGCGACCGTCGAGATGATCTCGTTGAGGACTCGCGACTCTCTCGCTCGGGTCGGCACACGGGTGATCGTAGGACGGTTTCCCCCGGGAGTCCACCTGCGAGAGGCCGAAATGCCTGCTCACGCCGCAATCGCGGAGCTCTTTCGGCAAGCACGGACGGTCGCGGCCCCCCGACCCCACGTCGGGCCGCGGCCGGCGGCGGCCCTAGTGGCTGGCGACCACGCCGAGGTGGCGCTCGAACGCACCGGACTCGACGATCTCGCCGATCTGCTGCGATCACGTGCCGGATCTCGTCGTCCGACGTGAAGAAGTGCGGGCCGAGCCGGATCCCCGACGTCGGGACGGAAGTCGCACAGGATCTGGCGCTCGGCCAGCTCGCGGTGCACGGCCGGGAACTCGGGCACGTGCACGGTCACCGTCCCGCCGCGCCGCGCCGGGTCGCGCGGGCTGCGCACCTCGAACTCCGGCCTCGTCGGCGAGGTCGATCAGCAGCTGCGTCTGCCGCAGCGAGCTCTCGCGGATGCGCTGGACGCCGATCTCCTCGATCAGGTCGTAGCCCGGCGGTCGCCGCGTAGTGCGCGGGCACGTTCGGCGTCCCGGTGAGGAAGCGAGCCGCACCCCCGGCGTAGACCATCTCCTCCTCGAAGCCGAAGGGGCGCTCGTGGGCCTGCCAGCCCGTGTACGTCGGCTCGAGCCGCTCGGACAGGTCGGGGCGCACGTAGAGCCAGCCGTTCCCCGGGCCGCCGCAGAGCCATTTCACCGACCCGCCGACAGCGAAGTCGACGCCGAGCTCGGCGACGTCGAGCGGGACGATCCCCGCCGACTGGTAGCAGTCGAGGATCACATGGGCGCCGACCTCGTGCGCACGCCGGACGATCGGGGCGACGTCCTGGATCTCGCCCGTCTTGAAGAGGACGTGGCTGATCGGCACGAGGAGGGTGCGCTCGTCGATCGCGTCGACGATCGCCTGGTCGTCGTCGCACACGACGACGTCGAGCTCCGGCTGCGCCTGGTAGAGGTAGCGCACCGACGGGAAGTTCCCTCGCTCGTAGACGATCCGGTTGCGCGAATCGGCGACGGGGAGGAAGCACGACAGCACGACGGCCTCGGCGACGGCCACGTTCTGGTGCATCACCGTCGAGCCCGGGGGCGCCCCGATGATGCGACCGACCTGGTCGCCGACGGTCAGCGGCATCGACCACCAGCCCTCGCCCCACGACCGGATGCCGCGCTCCGCCCACATCCGCGCGTACTCCGCGAGCCTGTCGGCGGCACGCCGCGGCATGGCCGCGAGCGAGTGGTTGATCAGGTAGGTCGTGTGCTCGAGGATCGGGAACTCGGAGCGATAGTCGAGCAGCTCGCGCATCGAGGTCTAGGGTACGCCAGGTGAGGGCAATGGTGCTCGACGCGCCCGGGGAGCCTCTACGGCTCGCGGACCTGCCCGAGCCGGTCGCAGGCGACGGCAGGCTCCTGCTGCGGGTACGTGCGTGCGGAGTGTGCCGCACCGACCTCCACGTCGTCGACGGCGAGCTCGACCGGCCGAAGCTGCCGCTCGTGCCCGGGCACCAGATCGTCGCCGAGGTCGTCGCGACGGGCGAGCGCGTCGGCGTGCCCTGGCTCGGATGGACCTGCGGCGACTGCGGCTACTGCCGCGCCGGGCGCGAGAACCTCTGCGACAGAGCGCTCTTCACCGGGTACGACCTCGACGGCGGCTACGCCGAGCTCGCCGTCGCGGACGAGCGCTACTGCTTCCCGCTGCCCGACGGCTACCCCGACCTCCAGGCCGCGCCGTTGCTCTGTGCGGGGCTGATCGGCCAGCGCGCGCTCCGCATGACCGGGGACGCGGAGGTCGTCGGCCTGTACGGGTTCGGCTCGGCCGCCCACATCGTCTGCCAGGTGGCCGTGTGGCAGGGCCGGCGCGTGCACGCACTGACCCGGCGAGGAGACCACGGGAGCCAGGCGTTCGCGCTCTCGCTGGGCGCAGCGTCGGCCGCGGCGGTCGAGGACGGGCCGCCGGAGCCGCTCGACGCGGCGCGCGTCGTGTGCGCCGGGATCCACATGTCGGACATCCCGTCGTTCCCGTACGCGCTCCTGTGGGGCGAGCGGGCCGTGCGCTCGGTCGCCAACCTCACCCGCGCCGACGGCGAGGAGTTCCTCGCGCTCGCCCCGCGCGTCCCGGTGCACACGACCGTCACCGCCTACCCTCTCGCCGCGGCGAACGAGGCTCTGGCAGCGCTACGTGAGGGCACGCTGCAGGGCAGCGCGGTGATCGTGCCCTGATCGGCAGACGCCTGCTCGTGGTGCTCGGCGGTCAGGAGAGCCGACGGAGCACGCCGAGCGCCCGCTGATCCCACGGCACGCGGTGCGTCGTCCCGGCGGGGCCGAGCACGGCCCGGTGCGCCTTGTACCAGTCGTACGCCGCGCAGAGCGTCTCGGCGTTCGAGAGACGGGGCTCCCAGCCGAGCCGCTGCCGTGCACGCTCGATCGACACGTACGAGTCGCGATGGGCGGTGCGGTAGTGCCACTCCGCGAGCGGGGACAGTCGCATGCGCTCGAGCGCGCGCAGGACAGGCTCCGCGACCCCGGCGCGCACCGGCCGCAGAGCAGACTCCGACCCGGCGTGCTCGATCAGGGCCTCGAGGTCCTCCCGAACCGTGCCGAAGGCCGCGGCTCCGACGTTGAGGACGTCGCCCGCGACGGGAGCGTCGAAACACCGGCGGATCGCGTCGACGAGGTCCTCGACGGCCAGGAGCTGATAGCGGTTCGCGCCGGAGCCGAGGATCGGGACGGCCCGCCCCTCCCGGATCCAGTCGAAGAGGATCTCGAACACGCCGAGGCGCTCGGGGCCGAGGAACGTCTTCGGACGGAGGACGACCACGTCGAGGCCACGCCGCCCGAACTCCGCGCAGAGGGCCTCGGCGTCGATCTTCGACTCGCCGTAGTCGCCGACGCCGACCAGCCGGTCGTCCTCGTCGATCGGATGCCGCTCGGGGACGCCGTACACGGCGGTCGAGGAGAGATGGACGACGCGGCGCACGGAACACCGGAGCGCGGCCGCGAGGATCGTGGCGGTTCCGTCCACGTTGACGGAGCGGATGGCCGCGCGCGACGCGCGGATCGGCAGCGCCGCGGCGGCGTGCACCAGGACGTCGGCTCCCGCACACAGGCGCAACGCGTCCGCCTCGCGGCGCACGTCGCCGAGGAGCTCCTCGACACCAGAGGAGCGCTCGCCGGGCTCGAGGGCGACGAGGTCGAGCGTGCGCACGACATGCCCGTCGGCGCTCAGGCGACGGGCGAGATGCAGGCCCAGGAAGCCCGCACCCCCCGAGATCGCGACCCTCACGGGGTGCTCGGTATCGCCGCCTCGACACCGCCCGCCGGCTCGACCGGCGGTGGCTCGGAGTTGACGAGAACGGCCGCGAGAACGAGCACGGCCATCGCCACGACGGACTCGCCGGCGAGGCTCCGCCGCAGGCGCGAGGGCGCGTCTCCCCGCTCGATCCGTGGGCGCACGAGGAAGTGGTGAGCCGCACCCCACGTGAGCGCCACCGCCACGACCGCGAGCTTCACGAGCAGCGTTTGCCCGTACCCTGTCTCCCAGAGGTCGGCGACGGCCGGAAGCCGGGTGATCGAGATGTAGGTGCCCGCGAGCAGCAGCACGGCGACGAGCACGGTCGCAAGCCGTGAGAACGAGAGGAACGCGACGCGCCGAAGCTCCGGGGCGAGCGGCCAGACGAGGCCGGCGAGCGCGACGATGCCACCGACCCACAGCGTCGCGGCGACGAGGTGGAGCCAGTCGGCGAGGCCCGTGGCCCACGTCGAGTTGGGCTCGACGCCCTGGTGGCCGGAGAGCGAGAGCCCCGTGGCGAACCCCAGCCCGATCGCGAAGGCCGGCCAGAGCAGCCGCTCGACCTCGAAGATCCACGCGACGAGCACGAGCGCGGTGACGAGCGCGAAGCCGAGGGTCATGGTGATGAACGCGATGCCGAAGCGCGTGCGCGTCGCCATCGGCGACAGGTCGCCGTAGAGCAGGTCGACGAACGGCAGCTGGAGCGCATCGGCGGCTCGCATGACGAAGGCCGCGATCCCGACGTTCAGGCTCGCGAGGCCCCCGGCCGCGCTCACGAGATAGAGCCGGTTCGACAACCGTGACGGCACCTGTTGCCCACGCAGCACGAGCAGCCGGAAGCCGAGCGTGCCGAGCAGCAACGAGAGGGAGACGACGTACGCCCACCGGCGTCGTCCGTCCAGGTCGGCCCGGTCGCGCCGTAGGCCTCGGTCGGCGGCGGCGGCTCGACACCGACCCCGAAGGTGAAGACGCCCGAAGCCGTGTGCCCGTCGTTCCCCGTCGCGCGCCACCGCACCGTGTAGGCCTCTCCGTCGCGGACACCCGTGAGGGCGACTCGCACGCTGCGGCCCCCGTCGGTCGCCACCACCGGCCCGGACACCTGCCGGCCCTCGGCCGACACGACGCCGACCGACGACGGCGTCGTCGTCACCACCTGGTCGAAGCGGAGGACGACCTCCGTTGGAGCCTCGTCGACACGCGACTGCGTCCCCGGAGTTGCCTGCTTCAGGTTCGCGTGCGCAAGGGACTGCGCCGGTACGACGAGCGCCGCCAGCGCCAGCAGCGCAACGACGGATGCGTGCCTCACGGCCCACTCCCGGTCGCGGAGTCGGAGAGATGCCCGAAGATCGGCGCGACGTCGCGGTCGCAGAGCAGGAGCACCGCGACGGCGATCCAGCTCGCAGCGAAGCCGGCCTGCCAGCGCGCCTGCGCGGCCTGAACGCCTGCCGATCGGGAAGATCGCCGCGAGCACGAGCGTCCACCCGATCGCGTGGTGCAGGAACGCGGCACGCGAGAACAGCCACGGGTTCTGCTCGTGCACGAGGAACGCGGTGCCGCTGATGACCATCGCAGCGGCGACGGCGAGCACCCACCAGCTGGCTCTTGAGGCGCCCGTGCACGACGGCGAGCTGCACCGCGCCCGCGAGCATGGCCGCCTCCGCCCACGACGTATGGGCGAGCATGTGGATCGTGGAGCTCGTGAAGAGCACGACGACCGGCCACAGCAGCACGCCGAGCCCGAACGCGAGGCCGGGCCAGAGGTAGGCGCGCCAGCGCCGCCGCTGGTACACCTCGGTGCCGACGATCGCCTCGGCGAGCAGGAACAGGCCGAGCAGGAGGAAGCCGGCGCCGAACGCCCAGTGGATGAGCTCAGCTCTCGGCGTCACCGGCGGCGTTGAGGTCGTCGACGAGAGCCGGGGCGACGACGACAGCGAAGAAGAGCCCCACCACCGCCACCAGCACGGGGCCCTGCATCAGGTAGTCGTAGAAGCCCTTCCCCTCGCGCTCGAGGAAGACGATCCGATACGGCTGGGCGATCGCCCAGACGACGGCCGCGACGATCGTCAACGGCCCGATTGCCTCGATCGCGAGCACCCGAGCGGTCTTCCGCGTCACCTCTGAGCGCTCCGACGTGCGATCGAGCGAGCGCGCAAGCTCAGAACCCACCGTCACCTCCCCAGGTCGCCTGTCCCGAACTTCGTAGCTTGACGTTCCCCGGTGTGACTTCGCAACCCGGTCATTTAAGAAATCGCTCACGAACGTACCCGGCCAGTCCACGAGAATGACCCGGATGAGAGGAAGAGCAGCGGTCGCCATCGTCGTGCTCGGCGTGCTCGGAGCGGGCTCGGTCGTCGCCCTCGCGCAGACGAGTGCCAAAGGGCTGCCGAAGTACACGAACGGGTACGTGAAATGGACGAAGCTCAACCGGAAGCCGGTCAAGACCCCCGGCGCGCACACCGGCATCAAGAACGTCTACGCGAGCAAGAAGAAGAAGGGGAAGCGCTACCCGAACGGCACCGTGATCGTGAAGTCGATCGCGCAGCCCGGGAAGAAGGGGCTCCCGTTCCAGGTCGCCGTGATGCGGAAGGTGAAGGGCAAGTGGCGGTGGATCGAGTACGAGCGCTCGGGCGCCCGCTACCGGGTGCTCGCGAAGGGCCAGCTGTGCGTCAGCTGCCACATGGACGCGAAGGCGAACGACTGGGTGTTCACGAAGCGCTAGCCCTTCGGGGCGAGGCTGCAGGAGAGTGCGGTTCCACGATCTCCCGCAGCGCGTCGAGGTGGTCGTTGAAGGCGATGCGGCCCTCGGGAGTGAGCTTCAGCCACGTGCGGGGCCACTTGCCGACGTGACCTTTGCGGATGGCGATGTACCCGGCCTCTTCGAGCGTCGACGCGTGACGGGACAGGACCGAGTCGCTGAGCTCCAAGGTGTCCCGAAGGAACCGGAACTCGAGTTCGTCGGCCTGCGCCAGGGCGGCGAGCATGGAGAAGCGCACGGGCTGATGGACCAGATCGTCGAGCCGCGCTCGAGGGTGTTCCGTCATGCGTTCCTCCTGAGGCCGCTCAGCCCACACGAGAAGTGGCGCCGCGGCCAGGACGTCCCCAGGGTGTAGGCGAAGTCGATGGTGCCGTCGAGCAGGCCCGGGAGAAAGGTGGTGACGGCGACGACCCACGCGCCGAGCGCCAGCGCCAGCCAGGTCGGGGTGCGTGGCCTCACCCGCACCTGCCGGAACTGACGCAGGTAGGTGATGAGAAGAGCGGCGGCACCGCCCATGAAGATCCACTGGAGGATCCCTGCCCACGACGCTGTCGTCGCCGAGATCACGCATCGGCGCGAGGAGCGCCAGGAGAGACCCCACGACGAAGAACGGCACGTGCTCCCTCGGGGTCCGGGCCCGCACCGCGAGCCGGATCCCTCCTGCTTCGTTCAGCATCGCTTCAGCGTCCTGCCTCGTCGGTTCCATCGCTGACCACATCCTCTCGGTAGAAGTACTTGACGACAATGAAACTACTTTCCGAGAGATTTGTCAAGTGCCGAAGCGGGCTCACGGACGTTCGATGGCGTGGACCGCCGACGTGTGAGCGGAAATCGGTTCTAGAGCGGTTTCCGCATGGCCGCGGAGCTGTTCATGCACCCGACGGCGTCGCGACCCGCTAGCGACGCAGGACGCCCGTGCGCGTGACCTTGACCGCGCGCGGGCCGAAGTCGGCACGGGAGAGCTCCCGCACCACGCCGTGGGCCCGCTCCGCCGGGTCGAGCGCGGGTGTCCCCGGCCCGACGAGCCGTGTCGGCACGATCAGGCCGTTCTCGAACGTGCCGTCCGCGCGGAGCGTCACGCGCAGGATCGCGCTCGTCGAGAGAGCGCCACCGAGAGCGAACACCTTGTAACCCGCGAAGTTGCCGAGCGAGTAGGCGATCAGCTTCTTCTTGTACCACTCCATGCCCCGCAGCACGTGCGGGCCGTGGCCGACGACGAGGTCCGCACCGGCATCGACCACCGCGTGTGAGAACGCCACGAGGTTCCCGCGGTTCTCCCCGAGGTACGTCTCGGTGCCGGCCTTGACGCGCTGGTGATCAGTCCCCTCGGCACCGCCGTGCATCGTCACGATCACGACCTCGTGGTTCGCTGCGGCCTTGCGCACCAGCTTGCGAGCCGCCGGGAGGTCGGTGAGCGGCTGCGCCCAGTCGTACGGCGCGAAGCCGAGGATCGCGACAGCGACCTCACCGACCTTCTGGGTGGCGATCTCGCCCGGCCGCCCGGTATGCCGGATGCCCACGCTGTCGAGCGCCTTGAGCGTCTGCCGCTGGCCGCGCTCGCCGAAGTCGAAGGCGTGGTTGTTGGCGAGGCTGAGGACGGTGAAGCCCGCGCTCTTGAGCCACCGGGCGTACGACGGCGGCGTCTGGAAGGCGAAGCAGTCGGTGCTGGAGGGCCTGCACTTCGAGGTGCCACCGGTGGAGAGCGTCCCCTCCAGGTTGCCGAGCACGACGTCGGCGCCGAGGTCGGGCGCCACCCGCGTGAAGAACGAGCGGCCACCGTCCGGCGGCAGGTTCGGGGTGGAGCCCATCACGATGTCGCCGACGGCCGCCACCGTGACGAGCCCCCGCGGCGGCTTCGGCGGCTTCGGCTTCGGGCGTCGGCCGCGACGACCGGCTGCGGCCTCCTCGGCACCGTCCGCTTGGCGGCCGCCGGCTGCGGCGCGCCGTCGACGAGCAGCGAGAAGCCCACGCCCGCGAGCACGACGACCGCCCCGGCACGCAGCACGAGCGCGGCGACTCTCACGGGCGGGGGCCCCTGCTAGTTCCGGTTGCCGAGGAAGATCAACGCGTAGTACGCGAGCTGCGCGACGGCGGCGAGGGCTGCTGCGACGTACGTCATCGCTGCGGCCGTGAGCACCTTCTTCGCGCCGGCCTTCTCTCCGGTGGTGACGAGCCCGAGGCTTCCGAGCTGCGCCATCGCACGTCGTGAGGCGTCGAACTCGACCGGGAGCGTCACGAGCTGGAAGACCACGACGACGGCGAACAGCACGACCGCGAGCTGGATGAGGCCCAGCGCGCCCATGAAGGCGCCGATGAGCAGGAGGATCAACCAGGCGTTCGACGCGAACGCGACGGCCGGCCACATCGCCGACCGCAGCCGGAACGGTGCATAGGCCTTCGCATGCTGGATCGCGTGGCCGACCTCGTGGGCGCCGATCGCCATCGAGGCGACGGTGCGCCCGGCGAAGACCTCTGCGGAGAGGTGCACCGACCGGTGCCGCGGGTCGTAGTGGTCGCTCAGGTGCCCGGCGTTCGACCGCTCGATCGGCAGTGCCGTCGAGCCCGTTGCGGTCGAGGATCTCGCGCGCGACCTGCGCGCCGGTCATGCCGCTCGCGACCGCGACCTGCATCTGCGCGTGCACGGTGCGCTTCAGCCAGCCCTGGATGACGAAGCCGAGGACGAGCGGCGGGATCAGGAAGGCGAGGTAGAGGCCGAATCCACTCATGAGCGGAAGCGTACCAACGGCCGTCGGCGCCGTGAGGCCGCGTTACGCCTAGTACTTCAAGCCTTCACCACGGAGCAACACACGCGCGGTCTCACGAAGGATGCCGAGGTCGTACCGCACGAGCCGCCACGGCTCCCCACGTGCGGCAGGCCTCGACGTATGCCCGTCGAGCGCTGGCGTAGCTGACCGGGTCGGGGGCCCCTTCTGCACCTGAGCGGGCCCCGTCCAGCCCGCACGGATCTGGATTCGGTAGCGGTCGCCACCCGCCACCTGGTCGTCGACCATCGACAGCGGCCAGGGCCGCGGGCCGACGAGGCTCATCTCGCCGCGCAGGATGTTGACGGAGCTGTGGCACCTCGTCGAGGTACCACGGCTTGAGCACCCGACGGCCGGCCCACGTCAGGTTGGCGGGGTCGGCCTCGTAGGTGCGCGCGTATCCGCCCTGCGCGCCGCATGTCGTCGAGGACGTCCCGCCGCAACGTGCGGAACTTGAGGAGGTCGAACTCCCGACCGCTCGTGATGCGGCGCTCGCGGTAGAGAAACCCGCCGCGATCGCGTGGGCAGACCGCCATGTCGATGGCCATCGCGGCTCCCGTGACGAGGAGCACGGGGCTTGCGAGCACGACGAGGCCCGCAGCGACCCTCGCGTCGAGCGCGCGCTTCAGGAGCGGGGCGGGATGGGAACGTCGTCCGGGCCACGTGTCGATTCTGACGCCATTCCCTGGCCGTCGTGCCAGGATGCCCGCAGGGAACGGGAGGACATCGCCATGGACGACCGAACCCGACGCTTCATCACGGCCTGGGACGACGCGGTCGGCCAGCGTGACCTCGAGGCTGCCGGAGCGCTGCTCGCAGACCACGTCGCCTTCTGGTCACCGGCGGTGCACCGCCCCTCGTCCGGCCGTGAAACCGTCACCGGGTTGCTGGCGATGGTGATGGACGTGTTCGGCGACCTCGTCTACACCGAACGTCTTCGCGAACGGACTCGGGCGGCGTCGTGATGCAGTTCGCCACGACCGTCCAGGAGGGCGAGCGGCGCCTCGACGTCGAGGGCGTCGACGTCTTCCAGCTCGACGACGACGGGCTCGCGGTCGAGATGCGCGTGATGTTGCGGCCGCTACGGGCCGTCCACGCGGTCGTCGCGGGTATGGAGGAGCGCATCCGCGTCGCCCAGCGAGGGCCCGAGGCACGCACAGAGCTCGCCGCGGGAACCACGATGCGGCGTCTAACCTGCCTCGCCGATGCCGCCCTCGCACCCGCAGCCTCGACGCCGGGCCAACGCCTGCGCACGCTCCGGCTGCACGCGGCGACGGCGCGCCGGACGATCCGCCGCTACGGCGTCCATCCCACGCGCATGCTCCGCCGCCTCGACGAGCGCGTCGTCTTCGTCGTCGGCAGCCCGCGCAGCGGCACGTCGTTCACGGCGATCGCGCTCGGCGGGGTGACAGGGTTCGCCGACCTGGGCGAGGTGAACGCGCTCAAGGCCGCGGTGCCGGAGCTGACCGCGCGCCCGGTGGACGAGGCAGCCGCGCGTGCCCGCGCGATCCTCACGCGGTCGCAGCGGCTGGGCATGGTGGCCGGCCTCCGCGCGATCGAGCAGACCCCCGAGGCGACCTTCGTGATCCCCGCACTCGCGCAGGCGTTCCCCGAGGGGCTGTTCCTGCACCTGCAGCGCGACGGCCGCGACGTCGTCAGCTCGCTGGTCGAGAGCGCCTGGATGCGCCCGGCCGGCGAGCGGGAGCTCGCACGCGACGACGCGGGCCAGCCGTACGGCGACCACGCACGGTTCTGGGTCGAGCCGGAGAGGCGAGCGGAGTTCGCAGCCGCCGACGAGGCGACCCGGTGTGCGTGGGTCTGGAGACGCTACGAGACGGTCGCCCAGTCGCTCCTCGCGGTGCTGCCCGCCCGCCGCTCGCTCACCGTCCGCTACGAGCAGCTCGTCCTCGACCCGGGCGGCGAGGCCGCGCGCGTCGCGGAGTTCCTGGGCGTGAGCGACCGGGGCCACGAGCTCGCCGACGAGTTCGGGCGTGCGTTCGCGACGTCGGTCGGACGCTACGACCGAGACCTGGCACCGTCCGCTCTCGACGCCGTCGAGCGCGAGGCCGGCGAGCTCCTGCGGACGCTCGGCTACGTGGCGCCCGCCTAGCGGCCGGAGCCTGTCAGACCCGCGTCGCCCGCGGGACGGCGCCGGTCGCCTCGAGCGCCGCCAGCACCATCGCGACGCTCTCCGCCGGCGTCTGGTGCTCGGTGTCGGCGACCACCTCGGCGTGCTCGGGCTCCTCGTACGGGTCGTCGACCCCGGTCAAGCCCTTCAGCTCGCCTGCGAACGCCTGCTTGTAGAGGCCCTTCACGTCGCGCCGTGCGCACTCCTCGACCGAGGCCCTGACCCATACCTCGATGAAGTGCCCGTGCTCCTCGACCCACGCCCGCGCCTGGCGCCTGGCCGTGGCGTACGGGGAGACGGCGGACACGATCACCGCCGCCCCGTGCCGGGTGAGCCGTGCCGCCACCCAGCCGATCCGCTCGATGTTCGTGTCGCGGTCCTCCCGGCTGAAGCCGAGCCCCCGCGAGAGATGGGTCCGCACGACGTCGCCGTCGAGGACGTCCACCAGGCAGCCACGCTGCTCGAGCTCGCTCTGCAGCATGCGCGAGATCGTGGTCTTGCCTGCGCCGGAGAGGCCGGTCAGCCAGACCGTGAGCCCGCGCTTCGTCCCCTCGCCGTGTGTGCTGTCGTCGGTCATTGATCTCGAGTCAGGGCGCGGCCTCATGCCCGCGCCGACGCCAGACGGTAGCGGACGCATGGCTGCGCGCGAGGCGGTCATCACCCATGCAACGCATCGTGCACGGCCTGCCCCTCGACGAGCGTGAGCACCACGCGGGCGTCGCAGATCTCGCCGGCTCCCCGATCGAAGAGGTCGCGATCGAGCACGACGAGATCGGCGAGCTTGCCGACCTCGATCGAGCCGGTCACATCGTCGAGGTGGTTGACGAAGGCGGAGCCCCGTGTGAACGCGTGGATCGCGCTCTCGAGGTCGAGTCGCTCCCCCGGGAGCAGCGGCTCCTGGTCGGGGCGCCCGGGCTCACGGCGGTTGACGGCGACGTCGAGCTGCGGCAGCGGGTCGGCGGTCGAGACGGTCCAGTCGCTGCCGAAGGCGAGCCGCGCCCCCGCGCCGAGGAGGCTCGCGAACGGGTACATGGTCTCCGCCGCGGCGGCGCTGACGTACGGGAGCGTCAGGTCTTCCACGTACCCGGAGCGGACGGCCCAGAACGGCGAGACGTTCGCGACCACGCCGAGCTCGCGGAAGCGCGGCTGATCGGCTGGATGCACGAACTGGAGATGCGCGAGGTGGTGGCGAGCATCGCGGAGGCCGTTGGCGCGCCTCGCCGCTGCGAGCGCGTCGAGCGACTCGCGCACGGCGCGGTCGCCGATGGCGTGGATGTGCACCTGGAAGCCGCTTGCGTCGAGCAGGGTCACCGAGCGACACAGCTCGTCGGGCGGGAACATGCTCAGCCCGCTGTTCACGGTCGGTGCACCGGCGCCGTCGAGGTACGGGCCGAGCATCGCTGCGGTGAAGTTCTCGGCCACACCGTCCTGGAACAGCTTGGCCCCGCGGACGCGGAGCCGCCCGACGGTGCCGCGCGAGCGGCGGTCGACGAGCTCGTCGAGCTGCTCCTCCCCCCGCTCCTCCGACCACAGCAGGTTCGCCTCGAGGCGCATCGTCAGGTCCCCGCGGGCCGCCACGGCGACGTACGCCTCGAAGGCCCCGTCCTCCACCTTCGCCTCCTGGCAGGCCGTGATGCCGAGCGCGTGGAGCTCGGCCTGCGCGCGCACGAGCGCCTCGGCCCATTCGTCCGTCGAGACGGGCGGCAGGAGCCGCGCAACGAGGCGGATGGCGCTCTCGTGCAGTGTCCCGGTGGGCCTTCCGGCCTCGTCGCGGTCGATCACGCCCCCCTCCGGGTCGGGCGTGGACGCGGTCACACCGGCAAGCTCGAGTGCCCGCGAGTTGACCCACGCGGTGTGCCCGTCGCGCGTCTCGAGGAGCACCGGCCGGTCGGCGACGACCTCGTCGAGTTGCTCGCGCGTCGGCATGGCGCCGTAGTCGTCCATCGACCAGCCCCCGCCGACGATCCACTCGGCGTCCGTCGCAGCCGCGGCGTAATCGGCGATCGCCGGGCCGTGCCCGGCGGGCGATGTCACCCGGTACAGGTCGCACTGCACCGACGTCAGCCCTCCGCTCGCGACGTGGAGGTGCGCGTCCTGAAAGCCGGGGAGCACCGAGCGCCCCTCGAGCTCGACGACCTCGGTGCGTGGGCCGATCAGCGGGCGCACGTCGGCGTCGCTGCCGACGGCGACGATGCGCCCGGACTCGACGGCGACGGCCTCGGCGCGCGGCCGGGACGGGTCGACCGTGACCACGCTCGCTCCGGTGAGCACGAGGTCGGCCGCCACGCGGGCACCCTACCGCGGGGTGGGCGATGCCTCTACCCGATGCGGCGGGTGAACACGCGGCGGACGGCCTCGCCGTCGATCTGGACGGCGACGATGCCGGTCAGGGTGCTTCCCTGCGCGCGGCTCGGCACCTCCCAGGCACACGTGGCGTACCCCTTCACGAAGGCGTTCTGCACGACCCGCAGGCGCCGGCCGTCGAGGAGGGCGCGGCAGCGCACGGATCCGTCGGTGACTCTCCGCTTGGAGCCGAGGTGCACGAACGCGACCTTCGCCCGCAGCTGCTTGCCCGCCTTCGCCGCCGTGACCTGCGAGCGCACGGCGCCGATCGGCAGCGAGCCGGCACCTTGCCCGGCCGGCGAGGCCGTCGGGGGCGCAGCGGGAGGCGGCGCAGGGGCTGCGGCCGGCGGCTGCGACGGCGACGCAGGCGGCGGAGTCGGCGCGGGAGGAGGAGGCGGAGGCGGCGGTGTCGGCGCGGGGAGGGGGAGGCGGCGGCGGGGGCGCGGCTGCGCCCACGCCGAAGTTCTGCGTCCAGTAGAGCGTGCCCCCGGCGCTCCGGGCGACGCCGACGCCGATCGCGGTGAAGCTTCCACTCTCGATGTTCGCGCGATGGCCGGGCGAGCCGAGCCATCCGCTCATCACGGCCTGCGCGGAGCTGTAGCCCACGGCGATGTTCTCTCCCCACGTGCCGCCCCCGTAGTCGCAGTCCCGGGCGCGCTGGAAGGCGCTGCGGGCGACGGGTGGGGCAGGGTCGTCGTGCGAGAAGTAGCCGTTGCCCGCCATGTGCATCGACTTCCAGACCGAGGACGCCTGCAGCGACGCGGATACACCCAGCGGGCCCCTGCCGATCGAGGCGCGATGGGCGTTGACGAGCTCGACGACCTGGCTCGCGAGGTCGGCTCTACTGCTTCCCCAGCCCGCGTCGGGCACGCAGCTCGTGGCGGCACGGGCAGCCGTCGCCTGCCCGAGCGCAACGGCGACGGCGACGAGCAGCAGGAGCGCGGCTGCTGCGCCAGCGGGGCCGGAACGGAGTCGGGGCTCGGCGAGGGTGCGCATCGGGCAGGCATCGGCTCCGCCGCAGCGGAGCCGGTACCTGCGCTATCGGGAGCCGAGGCGCGATTCGGCCTGCCTCGTTCGAGGGAACGCCTCGATGCTGCTACGCGGCCTTCGCCGCCGGCCCCCGGTACGTCGAGCTGCCGAAGCCGAGGATCGGCCCGAAGACGAACGGCAGGAAGATGAGCCCGATCGCGAACCCCGCCGAGTGGCCGAAGCTCTTGGCCAGGTCGAGCGACACGAAGATCCAGGCGACGAAGCTGACGATCGGGATCACGAAGAGGATCAGCCACCACCACTCGCGCCCGACGATCTTGAGCAGGATCAGGACGTTGTAGATCGGGATGATCGCCTTCCAGCCGGCCTCGCCGGCCTTGGTGAAGATCATCCACCAGCCGGCGATGACGAGGACGATGATCGCGAGGTAGATGATCCAGACGACGCTGGTCATGGGGCGCCTTTCGACGGGAACCGTGTGACCGCACGGTAGGACGATCGGCGGACGAAGCCGCGGGCCCGTGCTGCGCGCGACCTCAGCCGAGGAGCGACTCGAGGAGAGACGCGTACCGCAACAGGTGGCGGTCGGCGAGGAACAGCTCGGTCACCCGCTCGCGCCCCCGGCGTCCCATCCGAGCCGCCTCGCGCGGCTCGCGCAGGAGCCTCGAGACGGCGGCGCCGCACGCGGGGAGGTCGTCCGGAGCGGGGAGCAGCAGGCCGGTGTCGCCGTCCACGACCTGGTCGACGATGCCGCCGACTGCGCTCGCGACGACCGGCCTCGACTTCCACATCGCCTCGGCCACGGTCAACCCGAAGCCCTCCGCCAGGCTCTTCTGCACGACGACGGCCGCGTGGCGCTGGAGCGCGTTGATGACGAGCGCGTTCTCCGCGATGTCGGCGACCGGCACCGCCACGAGATGGCTGCGACGTCGCGCAGCGGACGGCAACGACTGCCACCGGCCGAGCGTCTCCGCCCATGCCGCGCCCCCTTCGGGGTCGTCGCCGACGCCGTCGATCTCGGGCCCCGCGAGCACCAGCTGGGCCCCCAGCGCCGGGTCGACGTGCTTGGCGAAGGCCGTGGACTCCCGGCATGTCCTTGAGGCGATCCCAGCGGGAGACCTGCACGACCAGCGGGACGTCGGGCGTCGGCGGCCCGTCCTCGGACACGACCACCGCCCGGTGCGCGACGCGCGGGTCCAGCGCGACGCGCTCGCCGGCGACCAGGCCGGCGGCGGCGAGCACGCCGCGACCTCCTCGGGGGAGAGCTCGGCGTTCTTGTCGGCGAACGGGTCGATCGACGGGGGGATCGTGGTGACCCGGTCTCGGTCGAGCCACGAGGGCGCGAAGGACGCGCGCGAGAAGACGAAGGCGTCGGCGCTCTCGACGTACGGCCGGAGGAAGCTCCACGAGCGCTCGCTCCACTCGTTCCCGTGGTCGAGACCGACGTGACAGCGCCAGACGACGACCGCCCCGCGCTCGCGCAGGGTGTCGATCAGGCCCGCCGGCTGCGGGTCGTGCACGACCACGACGTCGCCGGGGCTCACGACCGAGAGGACGGCGTCTCGGTTGCGCGCTCTACCTGGCGGCCGAGGGGCCGAAGAACGTAGCGTTGGCCGCCGAGTTGTGTGACGGATGGCTCCCGATCTTCTTCGCCCCCAAGGACGATGCGTTCTACCGGCACGCTCCAGGAGGGCTTCGAACGTCCGGGAGCGCATGCCACCTGGGAGACGTTCGACATCGCCCCCACGGTGGTGCCGTTCGTCCCCAACCCCGACCTCGAGCAGGCGGCCGACGCCGTTTCGACCGATGCTCTGCCCTCTACATCGGTGGGATGGGCTCGCGGGAGGCCAACTTCCATCGGGCCGTCTTCGAGCGGATGGGCTACGAAGCGGAGTGCGACACGATCACCGACCTCTACCTGGCCGGCAAGAAGGGCGAGGCGGCTGCAGCAGTGCCGACGTCGATGGTGGAGATGCGCCTCATCGGTCACCCTGACAAGATCCGCGACGACCTTGCCCGCTACGAGGAGTCGGTGGTCTCGACCATCCTCATCTCCGGTCCGGCTGGCCTCGTCCGGATCGCCGCCGACACCATCCTCGGCTGAGGGGGCCTCGAACCCAGGGTTGGAGACCACCCTGTGCGGCGAACCGTGGGCTGGAGACCACGTATGTGTGGTCTCGGGCCCACGGAACGGGAATCGGTGGGTGCTCGAACCCAGGGTTCAGAGTCCCACGACGATGGGTTCGCTGGCCCGGAGCGGGGCCGTCCGTCCTCGCTGCAAACGCTTCCAGGCGCAACAGGCATACCCTGCCCCGGCAATGGACCTCCGCAGAATGCTCACCGACGAGACCTCGCCGCGGGTCGGCACATCGCCCGAGTCGCTGGCGGTCGGCCTCGTCGAGAACCTCTTCTTCGTTCAGGGCCGCCTCCCCGAGCACGCCGACGCCAAGGACTGGTATCACACGCTCGCCATCACCCTCCGCCATCGGGTGATGCGGCGTGGGCAGCCACCACTCAGCGCAACGAGCAAGGCGACGTCCGCCACGTCGCCTACCTGTCGGCCGAGTTCCTGGTCGGCCCGCACTCGGGCTCGGTCATGCAGGCGCTCAACCTGGTCGCAGCGGTGGAAGGCGCGGCGGAGATCGTCGGGATCGACCTCGCTGACGTCCTCGCCCAGGAGCCCGAACCAGGACTCGGCAACGGTGGGCTCGGCCGCCTCGCCGCCTGCTACCTCGACTCGTTGGCCGCCCTCGAGTACCCGGCAATCGGATACGGGATCCGCTACGAACACGGCATCTTCACCCAGGAGATCGAAGGCGGACGACAGGTCGAGTACCCCGACAACTGGCTCCAGAGGGGCAACCCATGGGAGATCCGTCGCCCGGCCCTCTCCTACGAGGTCGGGTTCGGTGGCCACACCGAGAAGATCCCAACAGGAGACGGACGCTCGCACGTTCCCACTGGGTCCCCGAACAGACCGTGAGCGGTGTCGCCTACGACACGCCCATCGTCGGGTACCGGGTCGGCACGGTGAACACCCTTCGGCTCTGGAAGTCCGAAGCCCCGAGTCGTTCGACCTCGGGGCGTTCAACGCCGGCGACTATTACGGAGCGGTGGCCTCCGAGGTCGGGTCCGAGAGCATCAGCCAGGTCCTCTACCCCAACGACGAGGGCGAGCTGGGCAAGGAGCTCCGCCTCAAACAGCAGGTGTTCTTCTCGTCATGTGCATTGCAGGACATGCTGCGGTTCCACCTCGAGACCGGTGGACTGCCCGAGACCTTCCACGACCGCTTTGCGGTCCAGCTCAACGACACCCACCCCGGCGCTCGCCGTCCCGGAGCTGATGCGAGCTCCTCGTCTGGACACCGAAGGCCTCGCCTGGGAGAGGCGTGGGACATCACCGTCCGGACCTTCGCCTACACCAACCACACCGTCATGCCCGAGGCGCTCGAGAAATGGCCGGGTGGTCTGCTGCAGAACCTGCTGCCGCGCCGCCTGGAGATCGTCTACGAGATCAACCAGCGGTTCCTGGCGACGTGTCCGCCGCTCGAGGGTGACGCAAGGCGGGGCAGATCCAGCGGTTGTCGCTCATCGAGGAGCGGGGGACGAGAAGAAGGTCCGCATGGCCCACCTCGCCATCGTGGGAGCCACTCGGTCAACGGGGTGTCGGCCATGCACACGCAGTTGCTCAAGGAGGCCGTGCTCCGGGCGACTTCCACGAGCTACTGCCCCGACCGCATCAACGAACAAGACCAACGGCGTCACGCCGCGGCGATGGCTGAGAAAGGCGAACGCGCGGCTCTCGTCGACCTCATCGTCGACGCCATCGGCGACGGCTGGATCACGGACCTGGCGGAACTCGCGAGCTCGAACCCTACGCCGATGACGCGGCGTTCCGCAAGCAGTGGCGGGAGGTCAAGGCGCACCAAGAAGGAACGGCTGGGGCCTACGTCCGCCGGACGGGAGGGCGATTCGAGCTCGACGCCGGACACGATGTTCGACGTCCAGGTCAAGCGGCTCCACGAGTACAAGCGGCAGCTTCTGAACCTTCTCCACGCCATCACGCTCTACGACCGGATCCGCCGGGGATGGTGGAGGACCTCCCCGCACCATCCTCCTCGGCGGCAAGGCAGCGCCCGGGTATCGGCAGGCGAAGGAGATCATCGAGCGATCCACGCGTCGCCCGGACGGCGAACCGCGATCCGGCCGCGCGTCGCCTGCTCAGGTGGCCTTCCTGGCCGACTTCCGGGTCACGGTGGCCGAGGGTCTTCCCCGCCGCCGACCTGTCGGAACAGATCTCGACGGCCGGGCTACCGAGGCGTCGGGGACCGGCAATATGAAGTTCGGCCATGAACGGGGCCCTGACGATCGGCACGCTCGACGGCGCCACGCTCGAGATGCACGACGTGGTGGGCGCCGACAACATCTTCCTCTTCGGGTTCACTGCCGCGCAGGTCGCCGCCGCCCCCAGGCCAACGGCCGTCGTCCGCGGACATCGTCACAGCCGACGACGAACTCTCAGCAGCCATCACCTTCTCTCCTCGGGCTTCTTCGCTGGGGGCGATTCCGACCACTTTGGGGGCCTCGTCAAGAGCCTGCTCGAGGTCGACCACTTCCTCGTACTCGACGACTACCGGTCGTACGTCGACGCCCAGGCGGAGGCGGGCGCGGTCTATGGGGATGCTCGGGAGTGGGCGAAGCGATCCATCCTCAACACCGCCCGGGTCGGGTATTTCTCGTCCGATCGGGCAATCCGGGAGTACGCCGACCGCATCTCGCAGTTGACCCCCTCCCCCATCCCGCCTCGGGTCAGTGTCGGTCCGTTCCGCTTGACGCGTGATGTGTCCCGTTCGGGAACCAGGGCCCGTTGCCTCCCGCCTACTCACTGTCCTACCAACGCCGGCTGAGCGTTGCCGAAACGGGATAGCGTGGCTGGGATACGCGTGGATCGAGTGCCGACCGAACTGCTCTTCGTGGTCTCGGGCATCTCCCGTACGCCGGGGCGGCGATCGCCGTCCTGACCTTCGAGTACCTGGCCCCGTCCGGGGTTGCGTGGTGGAGGGTGTTGGGCGCCGGGGTGATGATCGTGCTCATCCGCCGGTCTTTGGCGGCGGGATTGGGATCGACGATCGCTGGTACTGGCCGGGGCATTCGGGGTGACACTCGCTGCGATGAACCTGTCCTTCTACCTCTCGATCGATCGACTTCCGCTCGGGAACACGGTGGCGATCGAGTTCCTCGGCCCGACTGCGGTCGCTGCCATCGGCGCCCGAACCCGACGCTCCTGGGGGGCGCTGGTGCTGGTGGTTGTAGGGGTGTTGGTATTGGCCGACGTACAGTGGGAGCTCGAACCGCTCGGTGGTGTTCGCTCTGCTGTCGGCCGCGTTCTGGGCCGGGTACATCATCCTCGGAGCCCGGGTCGCTCACGAGGGCGGAGCGGTCGACGGGCTCGGGGTCGGGGATGATGGTCGGGGGGCCGCGGCCATCGCTCCGTTCGGATTGGCCGAGGGGATCGCCGCCCTCGTGACCCCGTGGGTGGTGTTGCTCGCTCGCCACGGCCCACCCTCTCCAATGTCATCCCCTACGGCCTCGACCAGGTGATCCTGCGGCGGCTCTCACGGCATGGTTTCGCGTTGCTGCTGGCCCTGCTCCCCGTGACCGCCGCCCTCACCGGTGTCGTGGCGCTGACAGATCCCGGGTGTGCCCGAGGTGGTGGGCATCGGTCTCGTGGTAGTCGGGCATCGCGGTCGCCGACCGCACGGAGGGGGGGATCGCCGAGGGTCCCGAAGGCGCCTGAGAGTCCTCAGGGTCGGGTCAGGGGAATACCCGATTCACAGGTGAGGGGGAGTGGAGGACAATGTCATGGACAGATCGAAAGGAATTGACATGGCCGCCACCACCGAACTCATCCGACCGAAGGACGACCTGGTCATCACAGGCGTCTGCGCCGGACTCGCCCGCCGCTTCGGCTGGGACCCCACGCTTGTGAGGACGATCTTCGTGCTCTCGTTCTTCCTGCCCGGGCCACAACTGCTCATCTACATCGCCCTGTGGGTCGTCATGCCCGAGGAGGCGTAGACCAACGACCTGCCACCACCCGACGGCCCCTCGGCGGTAGGTTGCAGGCATGGCGACGATCAGGCGGCTCACCAACTCCGGCCGTCACCGTGACCACCGATGAGGGCACCACGCTCTTCGACCCGGGGTTCTGGACGTTCGACTCCGGCGAAGATCCGGACCTGGACACGATTGGCGACGTCCAGCGGATCCTCATCACCCACGAGCACGGCGACCACGTAAGCCCGGCTTCGTCCGTTGGCTGCTTGACCGGGGGACCGACGTCACGGTCCACTCGAACCAGGCGGTGGTCGATCTGCTCGCCAACCACGACATCGAGGCAACGACCGACCCTCCGGCAGGGTGTTCGGCAGAGGACGTGCTCCACGGAATGATCCCGACCCGGACTCACCCCTCCCAACCGAAGTTGGACGATCGACGGACTCCTCACCCACCCAGGTGACAGTCATGAACCAGAGAAGTGCGCTCCGGTGCTGGCCCTGCCGCTCATGGCCCCTTGGACCTCGACCACCGATGCGGTGGCATTCGCCCGGCGACTCGGCCCCTCGTCCAGGTCGTCCCGATCCACGACTTCTACCTCTCGGCGAGCGGCCGCTCGTTCATCATGGGGATGGCCGAGCGAGTGCTCGACCAGTACGGCATCGAGGTGGTCCCCCTCGACTGGGGTCAGAGCTACACGCTGTAGAGCCCGAATCCCCCCAGCACCTCGAACTCCTGTCCTTCCCCGAATGAGGCGATGAACGGTATCGCCTCGCTGATGAGGGACCGCACCTCCGGAACCCCGAGCGACGCCGCATGGGCAGCCGCCGACTCCCACACCTCGGTGACGACCACATCGTCACCGTCCATCCCGACCAAGTAGCTGACCGCGCCATCGAGGTCGCCCACGACCGCGGCGGCCCGCAGCAGGATCCCTGCCAGGTCCTGCACGTGTCCTTCGGCGGCGGTCATTCGACCCGTTCGTCCGTACACCCGTTCCTCCAAGTCAGCACTGGGCGGAACGGTACCCTCCTCGCCGATGGACCCCTCGACCGCCTTCGAACTCATCGGCTACGTCGGATCGGCATTCATCATTGCGTCGATCACCCAGCGGTCGATCCTCCGGCTGCGGACCCTCGGACTCGTCGGTGGTGTCATCTTCTTCGTCTACGCATTCCTCATCGAGGCGTACCCGATCGCCGTCGTCAACGCTGATCGCCGTGGGGATCCACATCTACTACTTGCGGGAACTCGTCCTGCGGCCCGACGAAGCGTTCCGGATCCTCCACGTCAGCCCCGGCTCGGAGTACGTCCAGTACTTCTTGGACTTCCACGCCGGCGACATCGACCGGTTCTTCGGCGGCCTCCCGGAGCAGACGGACGATCTCGTCACCGTGCTCGTCCTACGGGACCTCATCCCGGCCGGCCTCTACATCGGCCGTCATGTGGACGACAGGATCGAGTCGCTCATCGACTACGCCATCCCCCAGTACCGCGACCTCAAGATCGGGCGGTACCTCTACTCACACACCCACGACGTGTTCGACGCCGAAGGCGTCACAAAGGTCGTTTCCCGGACCGAGAGTGCAGACCACGCCGGCTACCTCCGCAAGATGGGATTCACCGAGGAGGACGGGGCGTTCGTGCTTCACCTCGACTGAGACCTAGTCGGGAGCGGGATTGCGCCACGCAAGGAGCAGGCCGGACAACGTGGCCCCAGCGAGGTTGGAGACGAGATCGACCATCGAGTCCCCGTATCCGCCGACGTTGGTGTCCCAGAGGGACGACCCGATGAACTCGGCGATCTCGATGACGGTCCCAAGACCCGCGGCCATGAGAACTGCGGCGACTGCTCGAAGTGCCCGCGCGGTCCCGAGCCATTGCCCGAGGAGCCACCAGCAGGCGACTGCGACGATGCCGGTGGCCGCGCTGTGTTGGATGTCGTCGAACGCAACCGGGCCGAAGACCGTGATCGAGTAGAGCTGGTCACCACCAAGGATGAGCACCCCGCCGGTGAGGTTGCCCACCGCAGCCGCGGTCAGTGCCCAGAGCAGCCCGTGGGAGAATCGGAACCGCCGGTCGAGCCACCAGACGAGGGCTGCATAGCCGATGGTGAGCGGCGCGTAGAACCACGTGAACCGGCTCTCCACCAGCGTGCCGTAGATACCGAACCCGACCGCGGCAGCCACCATCACGAGAAGAGGTGCCGTCTTGGAGGTTCGCATGGGGGCACGCTACAGGGAGGTGAGCGTCGGGTGGATCCGGACCGGCCCGATGGGATCCGAGTCAGTCGAACAGGCTTGGTAGACGTTCGGCGAGCAGCTTGGCCGGTCGCCACGCGCCGTCCGACGTGTTCGAGACCACCGTGTACCCGATCCCCGTCGGCTGGTCGTGGGCGGAGACAAACGACACTCCCGCATCGGCGCCGACGAGTACCACCGTGTCGCGGTCGGAGCGCAGCCAGAAGCCGAGGCCGTACCGCATGCCCTGCTCGAGTGCGTTCGCTCTGGGAGCTGTCAGGGTCCCGGTCATCTCGGGGGTGACGATCCGTCCAGCGAACAGCGCGTCCCACAGCGCGTCGACGTCGGCGACGGTCGAGTAGATGCCGCCGTCACCGGCGCCGCGTACGGGCAGGTGGAAGACGTTGGTCCGTCCATCGTTGGTGTAGCCGAGGGCGGCCCCCGGTGGTAGGCGGTCGGATCGGAAGAATCCACTGTCGTCCATTCCCGCGGGCTGCAGGACTCGTTCACTGACGACGTCGTAGAACGATCGTCCGGTCGCCCGTTCGACGGCGATGGAGAGCATTACGTAGCCGCCGTTGTTGTAGGCGAACGCGGTGCCCGGAGGGGTGACCTGGCGGGGTGCTGCGATCATCGGCAGGTAGGCATTCGGCTCGACCAGCAGGTGTACGGGGGTCTCCATCACATAGTCGTCCACGTCACCGATCGCATGCTCATCGAGGTAGTCGCCGACACCGGACGTGTGTCCGAGAAGGTCCTCGATCGTGACCGCCGGGTCGACGTGGGGGAGGTCGTCGCCTGCCAGCGCACGGAGCGAGGTGTTGAACGCCAGTTCGCCGGTCTCGATCAAGCTGGCGACCGCCAAGGCAGTCACACCCTTGGTGGCGCTCGCAGTGGCGAAACACGTATCGATCGTATTCTCCCGGCCCTGGGCTCGGTCGGCCCAGCCGCGAACCATCTCGACAACGCGCTCACCGGCCCGCCGCACAACGACCACCCCGGAGAAGTCGAGGTCCCGGGCGAGTGCTGCGAGGTCGGCTGTCACTTTCATTGCGGAGTCCTCCAACAAGCTGCGGCCAACCGGATGGCAGTCCGGCAGGGTCCCGCCAGATGTGACCGTACCCGACTCCGAGCCACCTTTCCCCGGTCCTGCGTTGGCGACCGGGTTCCCCGGCCCTCAGGGGCGTGCTGTGCGTCGCCTGCGGCGACTGCTCGCAACTCCTCACTGCGTTCGTCGTATCGAACCCCCGACTCCTGTCGAAGGATCCGCTAACCCGCGGGAATCCACAAAGCCCAGCCCCAAACGGGACTGAGCGTCGTGGGCCCCCAGGGGCAAGCTGCGCGTCGCCTGCGGCGACTGCTCGCAACTCCTCACTGCGTTCGTCGTATCGAACCCCCGACTCCCGTCGAAGGATTCGATGCCTCCCGAGTGCCACACCAAAGGGCCGGCACAAGGCCGACCCTTCGTTGTGGGCCCCCAGGGGCGTGCTGCGCGTCGCCTGCGGCGACTGCTCGCAACTCCTCACTGCGTTCGTCGTATCGAACCCCCGACTCCTGTCGAAGGATCCGCTAACCCGCGGGAATCCACAAAGCCCAGCCCCAAACGGGACTGAGCTTCGTGGGCCCCCAGGGGCTCGAACCCTGAACCTGCGGATTAAAAGTCCGTTGCTCTGCCATTGAGCTAGGGGCCCGGGGAGCCTGACGAGAACTCAGACGGAGACCTCCGAGTAGCCACTCGCCTTGGCGTGTTGTCCGGTCGGGTCAAGATCCTAGGGCTGGCGGGGACGCCAGGAGACGTCCCTGGGGGTTGCACCGCACTTCAGGCGGGGACCCAGAGGAGGTGAAAAGCCATCGTGGATGGCATTCCGCTCCTCGAGTTCCGTGGATTGCGAGAACCAGGCCGCAGCGTCTTGGACGGGTTGAATGTGTCAGAGTGTTGGAGTACAGCCAGTGCAAGCTGGGGGCGTGGTTGCGAATGACGTGTTTGGAGTGTCATGAACACCGAGATGGAAGATCTGGTTGGGGCGTTGGATGCGCAACGCCGTCATGTGTGGGCTGCGGTGGAGGGACTGACCGCGGAGCAACTCGCTGAGCCGGTCCTGCCGTCGGGGTGGAGCTGTCTTGGCATGCTGAAGCACCTCGCCCTTGCTGACGAGCACTACTGGTTCCGCTCCATCATCGGCGGCCAACCGCTCGACTACTTCCCGATGGAACCGAACGGCGACTGGACCATCACACCCGATGAGACGCCCGACGACATCGTCGCGCTCTACCGACATGAGATCAACCAAGCCGATCTGGTGATCCGCTCGGCGGCGCCAAGTGATGCACCACGTCAACGCGACCCGCAATGGGACGAGTGGGGAGTCGACTTCCCCACCGTTCGCTTCATCATGTTGCACATGATCACCGAAACAGCGTGTCACGCCGGGCACCTCGACGCGGCACGAGAACTCCTCGACGGCAAGCAGTGGCTGGTCCTATGACCACCCGGTCAGCGTGCCGGGTGGTTGGCCGGTTCGGGAGTACGACCCGCGGATGATCATCGTTTCTGGGTGGATTCGAGTTGACGCCGCACTGCGTGAGGAGTACCTCGATGGTTGCCGAGCAGCCGTCGAGGCGGCCCGCGGTGCGCCGGGCTGCGTCGACTTCCACCTATCTGCTGATCCGCTCGATAGCCAAAGGATCAACATCTTCGAGCAGTGGGAATCCGTCGAGGCTGTGGAGACGTTCCGAGGTTCTGGACCCACCGGGAACCAGGAGTCGATGATCATCGGGGCTCACGTCGAGCAGCACGACATAGCCAACACCGTCTCATTGACCTGAGCCACCGTCTCGGTATCGACTGACGACCACGGACAACGGAACCTCGACCCCGGTTTGACCGATCACCACCAACCTAAGGAGCCCCAATGTCGCGTGTCCGCGTCCACAACTTCTCCATCTCACTCGACGGGTTCGCCACAGGAGAGGGGTTGACCCTCGAAGCGCCTTTCGGCCATGCCGGGCATCGGCTCCACGAGTGGATGTTCGCCACTCGGTTCGGCCGCGAACTCCTCGGCGAGTCGGGCGGCACCGAGGGTGTCGATCACGTGATGGCCGATCGGCACGGACCCGGGATCGGTGCTGAGATCATGGGCGCGGGCAAGTTCGGCCCTCCGGGCTGGCAGGACGACTCGGAGTGGCGCGGGTGGTGGGGCAACAACCCGCCGTTCCACACACCAACGTACGTCCTGACCCGCCGTCCGCGTCCGTCGCTGGAGATGGCGGGTGGTACGACATTCCATTTCCTCGATGCGGCCCCGGCGGATGCACTCAAGGTGGCGAGCGACGCGGCCCCTGGGCAAGACGTCCGCATCGGCGGGGGTCCGACCACGATCCGCGCCTTCCTCGCTGCCGGTCTCGTCGATCATCTGCACGTTGTGCTGGTCCCGATTCTGCTTGGCCGTGGTGTTCGGTTGTGGGATGGCTTGGAGGCGTTGGAGCAGCAGTACGACGTGGAGGCGGTCTCGACGCCTCGCGGCGTCACCCATCTCACGTTCACCCGTTGACTGGGTCGGCGGGTCGCGGCTCACCTGTCCTTCCGTCCCCTGTCGCGTCTGTGGCGAGGACGTTGTCGAGCTCGTCGTAGCCCTCGCGGACACCGGTCTCGTGCCGCTTGCGATCATCGCGTCGCGGCTCCCGAACCTGTGCGAGAGGTGGTGGCAGGAACAACCATGCTGAGGCCTCCTGGGACGGACCGACGGACCGGTAGGAGGCTGCCGGAGGTCGAGAGAAGTCATTGGACGGCCACCACTCTGTGTGGCAAGGTTGTGGGAACGCGATGTGCTCGGGGTGTGTCGCCTTGGTCAAACGACGGGCGAAAGAGGGATGGACGACATGCAATCAGGAATCATGCGTTGGGTGGGAGAGCCCAGCGCTCAGTCAGCACTGCGGCGATCGGTGGTCATGCTCTTGGCGCTGCTCCTCGTGGCCGGGTTCCTCCTGGCGGCTCCGCCAGTCGGCGCGGCGGGGGACAAAGAGATCAATCCCCCACCGTCCCCGGAGCCGTCCGTCTCGCCTGATTTCGTCGAGGACACCCTTGCTCCTGGGGACTCCATCATGGTGACGAAGACGATCACTCTCCCCCAAGGCTATGGCATGAGCGTCAGCGCTACGCAGGATTGCGATCCGTTGGAGGTCCAGTTCTCGGATATCCCGGCGATCGATGAGTCCGACACGACTTCCTTCGATGAGACGATTCTTGTGCCGAACGATACCGAACCGGGGACGTATTCCTGCTCGGTCGGCTTCTCCACCGACCAACTCGAAGAGTTCGTTACCCAGGACATCGTCATCACCGTCGCGAGTGTCGTATGCGATCTTCAGGCGTGCGACTTCGGTGACGAAGGCTGGGAAGGAACCATCGTCTGCGCCAAGGGCTGTGCGGTGACGGTCAACCCGCTACTGGATCCGAAGCCCCTCGCCGACCTCACCATTGTCCCGAACGATGACTCAAGCTTCATGCTGACGCTTACTTCTGAACGACGCGACCGCAGATGGTGGAAGGACGCCGGGGTGTTCAAGTACGTCGGCGACGTCGAGGAGAAGGTGGACAGCTGCACTTGGTGGGAGACGCGTCTGTGGCTGCGTCGGGGAGTCGAACCATCCACGTGTTCGATCATCCTTCCGGTGTGGCGTGGTGGTCTGATGTACATCCTCTTCTGGGATACGGACCCGAGCTTCCGCTTCCGGTAGGAAGACCTAGTGGTGGGCCTGCGGATTGAGTGGGTCGTCTCCGGGGCGCTCAGTCGCCCCTCCCGGCGTCCTCCGCCTTGACGCATCTACCGATGCGCCTGCGTTGTGCGTCCTTGGGAGAGACGATGATCACTCCGGGACACGCCGCCATCAATCCCCAGACACACCACTACCTCCTGATGCCGAGGCGCTCATCGAGCGCCTCGGCTTCGCGTTCGAGGTCGGGGTCGCTCCCGGATCCGCGGGCCAACTCGATCTGCAGGTGCAGGAGGAGCGCCTCCTCATACGGCAGGCCCTGGTCCCGTGCCTCCGCCAACCCGTCGGCGAGGACGGCGAACGCCTCCCCGAAACGGTCGAGGGCTCCCAGCGCCGAGGCTCGCTCGCGAGCCACGGCCGCTGCGAACACCACGGCATCGCCACCAGCCGCCTTCTCGCCCAGTTCCAGGAGGGACAAGGCCGCGTGCGGCTCGTCACCAAGCACCGCCAACCGGGCAAGGTGGAGCAGTGCTTCGAGGGCACTGACCGGCTGTCCGAGGCTGGTTGCTTCGGCATGGAGTCGCTCCAGCAGCGAGCGTGCGCCCGCGTGGTCTCCCCGTTCGATCAAGAGGCGGGCGAGTTGGATCTCGGCGAACGGTGCCTGGTCGTTGTCGGTCGCTCGGAGGACGCGGGCAGCATCCCGGATGACCGGTTCTGCCTCGTCGAGCCGGTTCTGGCTGACCAGCACCTCCCCGATGTTGGCGCCGGTATTGGCCGCACCGGCCTCGTTGCCGGCCTGCCCGAACGCCTCCTGGGCCTTGGCGTACCAGTCGACGGCCTCGTCCCAGGCTCCCTCGTAGTAGGCCATGGCACCCAGGTTGTTCATGATGTTGGCGGCCGCATCGAGGTTGCCGAGACGCTCGTAGATCTCCAGCGCCTGTGAGCCGAA
This sequence comes from uncultured Actinomycetes bacterium, assembly GCA_963706745.1. Lineage (GTDB taxonomy): Bacteria > Actinomycetota > Acidimicrobiia > IMCC26256 > PALSA-610 > JAOSJK01. The sequence goes on from CAVPMX010000001.1 coordinate 88,423, forward strand.
GACCGCCTCGTCGAATCGACCGAGGACGAGATGGGCCCAGTCGAGGGCCGAGTAGACCCTGGCCAGGGACTCGTCGTCGCTCACGGCCCTGGCCATCTCGAGCGCGGGCAGACCCACTTCGAGTGTCTCGCGGGGGCGTTGCTGAGCTGCCCGGATGGAAGCTCGGAATGCCATGAGGCGGGCCTGCGCGAGCCTCGCGTCATGCCCCTCCATCTGGTCGGCCAGGCGCAGGCCGCGAGCGGTCTCGCGCAGCGCTTCCGAATAGGCCCCGGACCGCATGCGGGCGAGGGCCCGCTTGAGGAGCAGTTCGGTGCGGGCGGCCAGGTCGTCTCCCATCAGGCGGGACGCCCTGCGGAAGGCGTCGAGGGACTCCCGGAACAAGCCGGCCTGCTCGCGCACATCCCCGAGGGACTCCCAGACGGCTCCCACGTGCTTCGAGCCGATTCCCTTCAGTCGATTCGCCGCCCCCAGGGCCCGTTCGTAGTGGACAGCAGCGTCCACGTTGGCGTAGGACTCCCGGGCGCGGTCACCGGCGACGCGGGCGAAGCGCCACGTCGGCTCGAACTCGAGGGCCAGCGAGTAGTGGAAGGAGAGCAGGTCGGCGTTCGCCTCGACGTCCTCGCCTGCCAGTCGCTCGATGGCGTGGGCAGCCCTTGCGTGCAGGTGGCGACGCCTGCGGTAGGCCAGGCCCTCATAGACCACGTCTCGCAGGACGCCATGTCGAAACCCGATGCGTCCGACACCCTCGAGGGCCAGGAAGTCGGCAAGCGAGTCCATGACGACGGGATCCAACTCCAGGTCGTCCTCCCGGAGGAGTTGATCGAGGAGCACCTGCCGAAAGCTGCTCCCCAGCACGCTGGCGTAGCGGAGTAACCGTCGCGACGCCTGGGGAAGGGCGTCGATCTGGGCGTTGACGAGTGCGTCGAGGGAATCGGGGAGGTCAGCCGCCGTCCCGGTGTGGGTGACCGCCGACAACAACTCCTCGAGGAACAGCGGATTGCCCGCCGCCCGCAGCACGATCGCTCGGACGTCGTGGGGTCGGAGGGGATGATCGACCGTGGCGGCGACCACGATGGCCGCGGCGTCCTTCGAATCGAGGGGACCGAGGGTGATCACCGCTTCGCTGCCGGCATCATCATCGGTGTCGATGCGAGTGGCCACGGCCAACCACGGCCGGTCGGACGCGGCTTGGAGCAGGTGGTTGGTGAGGGCTGCGGACGCGTCATCCATCCAGTGGCTGTTCTCGAAAGCGAGCAGGAGGGGACCGGGATGGACGAGACCGACCAGTTGGATGACGATGTCGGCCAACCGTTCCCGACGGAACTGGGGGTCGAGCGCCTCCACCTCGGGGGTTGGATCCACGGTCACGTGCGCCACGTCGGCGATGAGGGGTAGGAACGGGAGGAGATTCGAGTCGAGGGAGCCGACCGATTCGCGGAGGCGCCGAGCCATGTCTCGCTGGTTGCCTCGCTCCACCCCGAGCAGTGCGCGGAACGGATCCCGGAACGGCCGGAACGGGGAGGCGGTACCCATGGACTCGGCGCGGATCGTGATGACCGGGACATCCGGCACCCCGGCGGCCGCTTCTCGGAGCAACCTGCTCTTGCCGATGCCGCGGTCCCCAGTGACGGTGACCGCGGCCCCCGAACCGAGTCGGGCCTGGTCCAAGGCATTCGTGAGGAGAGCGAGTTCGTCTCGGCGCCCGGTGAAGGGGAGGTCGTCACGGGTGCGAGGCGACCGGATGCCGGCCTCCTCACCGACGACGAACGCCTCGACCTTCTCGACCTTCCCCTTGACCGAGAACGGCTCCAGGGGAGTGGTCACGAAGAGCGTCCGGGAGCGATCAAGCACGGCCGGCGTGGCGTAGATCTCCCCGGGGGAGGCTGCCGACATGAGGCGAGCAGCCAGGTTCACGTCATCCCCCATGACGGTGTAGGTCCTCCGGTAGGAGGGTCCGACGTCACCCGCGAAGACGTGACCGCGGTTGACGCCGATCCTGATCGGGAGGCCCGAGTCCCGGCCGACGATCTCCCGCAGGGCGAGCAGCATCCGTTCGGAGTCGTTGCCGGTGGCGGTGGGAGCCCCGGCGGTCAGGATGATCTTTCCCCCGTCGTCGTAGACATCGGTGGCGAGGAAGGCCACGCCACGGGGGTCGATTGCGGTCTGTACCCGGCCCACGAGATCCGACAGTGCCGCTCCGACGGCGTTCGGCCCGCTCGTTGCCAGGAGTCCGTCGACTCCCCCGAAGTGGATGAAGGCGATCGTGACCTGCCGATGCTCGGGTTCGGTCACCCCAGCCGTGATCCTCTCCCGGACCGCCAAAGGCACGTACCCCTCGAGATCGCCGACGGCGGGACTGGTATCGACCGGACCGCTCTCCACGTCCGGGACGGCGGCCCCGATGAGGAACCCATGCCCCTTCGGTGCTGTGATGCAGGTCGCCGGCAGTGCGCGCGCCGTCGCAGGCGAGACGACGATCTCGGTCGGTTCGGCGATCGTCTCCATCTCGACCGTCTCGGTGACCGCCGGTCCGGTCACGATCAGTTCGCGATGGGAATCGCCGACCAAGAAGAAGTGGAACTGCCCGGAATGCACCCCGATCGACATGCGGAGGGTCTCGGTCCCGGCTGAGGTCGTGACCTTCCCGATGGTCCCGATCACGTCCTGCATCCCGACCGCCGCGTTGACGGCGCGGCTCGCGTGGGAGGGTCCGTCGAAGAACAGGAGGAGGGCGTCACCCCCGAACTTGATGAGCCTGCCCCCGAGGGGGTAGGCCGCCGCCAGGAGCCCGGAGAAGCACTCGCCCAGGACTTCCGTGACCTCCTCTGCGCCCACTTTCCCGAATCGGGCCAGTCGCTCGGACATGGCGGTGAAGCCCGAGATGTCGACGAAGACCATCGTTCCGTCGACTGTCGGTGGGTCGAGTCAGGAGTCTCGGCGTCCCATTGTGCGACCAGGCGCGGCAGGTACGTCCGGTACCGCTCGGCGCTGGCTGCGATGGTTTCGTCCGTCCCTCCGGTCACGGAACCTCCCGATGGTGAGCCGGAACGCCACTCTATTGCTCCGGTCCCGATCCTGCCCTGCTGGAATCGTTCGAGAAGGACGACGGCTAGGAGTCGAACTCGAGGAGCTCGATGATCGGGATCACTTCCGTGAGGTAGGCCTCGAGGCTGGTTCCTTCTGCGCCGACCTCGATCAGCACATTCCCACCATTCCAGTCCAAGAGGTAGAGCCTCAGCTCGAAGCCGGGGAGCATCACGTGGTGAACTTGGGAGGTGCCGTCTCCGATGAAGACAGGCACCACCGGCATGCCCTCGCTGTACGCACAGGTGACCGTCCAGGTTGGGTCGAGCGCGATGTCGATGAACACCCCGTCCAATCCGCCGACGTTCACGCTCTCGTTCGCCGAGACCACGAGTCCTGGATGTGAGGTGTACCAGCCGAGGAGATCGTCAACCGTGGCGCCCAGCCCAGGTGCCCAGGACTCCTCACACTCGGCCGGTGCCCGGACGTTCTGGTAGATGCCCAGGTACCTCGGATCGCCGGGTCGTTCGAGCAGGAAGTTGCCGGGCAGGTCCTCCAGGTTCGCCCATCCGGAATCCACCGTGTACGTGATGCCCGGAGCGAAGCTCTTGGTGCGGTACGTGCCGGGTTCGAGTGCTCCCAGGCAGACCCCGCCCTCGGGGTTGGGACACCCGGGAGTGGTCGGGGCTGCGACCGTCGACTGGGCCTTGGGAGCGGACGTCGACCCCGGCGCACTCGACGACGCGCATGCCGTCAACGCCAACGCGAACACCAGAACCGGGATGCGGAGCATTTCGTCTCCCTCGCCACCTTGTGGAACCAGGTCAATCCGCGGGATTGGCCGCCGAAGCGTGCGGTCGCGAGGCACGGAGCCGCAGGTGCGTGGAGACCCAGCCGGCGCATGGGACGGAGCCGCCGAGGTCTTCGCCTCTCGGCGGGATCATATCGAGAAGGTTGCGCGTGCGGAAGGGAGAACAGGCACTCAAGTTGCACCGACTCGACCGGTTCTCAACCCTTTCGTTGAAGAGGCCAGCTCAGAACTTCGTCTTCGGCCGTTCCTGGAGTTCGCCGTCGACGTGGATGTCCACCCGCTCGTTGTAGAAGGAGACAAGCCCGGCAATCGCTGCCGACTCCGGAAGCGGGTTGTCGTATGCCCACACGGCGTCGTCGTGCACGTTGCTGCCCACCTTCACCGCCCAATACCGGGCGGTTCCCTTGTAGGGGCATGCAGTCACCGTTTCGGTGGGTGTGAGGAGGTCGAGCCGGACGTCGGTCTTCGGTAGGTAGTAGCGAGGTGGAAGTCCCGACTCGTGGAGGATCCGGGGGTTGGTGCTCTCGGCCACGGTCACCCCGTCGATCTCCACCCGCACGTGGCGTGATGAGGGGAGAATGTCGATGCGGGTGTAGGGATCTCGGGCATGCACGAAGACCTCCTCGTCCTCCTCGAACCACTGGTCCATGCGCCGCCACACGAGGGCCACCATCCCCGAGAGCTCCGGTATCGGCGACTCGTCATACCCGTAGGCGGCAGCCGGCACCACCGTCCCGCCCGCCGACACGTCGTACACCGACGCCGTTCCGCGGCTCGGGGACTGCTTCGTCTGATCGGTCTCGCGCAGGACCCCGGCGGTGAACGCCGCCTTCGGGAAGTAGTAGGTCGGGTAGTACGGGACCTCCCATACGAGGAGGGGATGAACATGATCGATCACGACCTCGCCGGCGAGGACCGCCCTGATCCGCTTGTGGTGTGCTTCGACGTTGACCCGTCCGCGTGCCATTGGTGTGTACTCCTCGTTGCTCCCGGCTTCCAACGTCCAGGCGGGTCCACCGATTCCCAATTGGACTGCGATGGAAGTCCGCCAGGAGGTTGGACGTGACATTCCGCGTCCCGATGTGCCATTCCTTGGTGTGCAAACCCCTCGCCAAGTGGAGATCCGGACCGGCGCCTGGCCATTCGTGGCGATGCTCCTGTCGACCATCCTGGTCGCCGGGGCCAGCGGACTGGCCTGGATGGGCAGCGGCCGGGCAGGCTCGCAGCTCGCGGTTGCGGTCGCTGCAGCCACCCTTGCCGGGATCCTGCTCGCCGAGTGGCCCCAACGAGTCACCTTCGACGTGGATGGGATCGAGCGCCGGTCCATGCTCAGGAAGCGACGGATCCCCTGGGGTGAGGTCGATTCGCTCGAACGTCTCCCGCCCCGGATGGTCGCCTCGCTCGACGCCCTGGCGGCCGACCGGGCCCCCCGACGGCGCGGCCTGGCGGCCCGGACGGTTCGCGGAAGCCTCTACATCCTGAGCACCACCACGGAATCCCCCGAAGTGATGGCAGCGCTCCAGCACGCCGTGACGCAGTGGGCGCCCTACTGCCGGATGAGCCTCCTCCGCTGACGGCTACTGCGGAACGGTCGTCGGCGGGGGGACGGCGACCGTGGTGGCGGATCGCAGTTCTGCCCGTTCGAATCGACCGTCGATGAGTGCCCACTCCGTCAGGGGCTCGCCCCTATGTCGTCCTCGCTGAACTGGGCTCTCCGGGGCCAGGTCCCCGACTGCCACCACGGTGGTTTGGGGCGCGGTCCAATGCGGAAGGGAGGTGCCCGGGGTGGTGGTCACCGTGGCGAGGTTCAGGAAGAACGTCGCTGCGAGGAGCGCGACCAATGCGGTCCCTGCCGGCGCCGTCGACCAGCGAAGGGAGAAGCGGGGGATTCTGGGTACCCGGGCCTCGGAGCGCACCGCTCGCCGCAGCATCGCCTCCACCCGCTTCCGGAAGTCGGGCGTTGGCGGGACCCGGGGTGGCCGCAGCTCACGCATAGTCGACCCCCGGGAGGAGTCCCGGTAGAAGACCGGCAGCGTCGAGTGAGTCGAGTTGTTCGCGCATGTGGGTGCGTGCCCTACTCAACCGGAGTCGAGCAGCGTTGGGACTGATGTCGAGTGCGACCGCCACCTCGGAAGGGGTGAGTCCGTGGAGTGCGACGAGTTCGAGGACGTCCCGCTCCTTGTCGGAGAGGCGGGCGAGAGCAGCCTCGAGTTGCGGTCCCTGGCGACTGGCATCGATGGCGTCGTCGACGGCCTCGGTCTCGGACTCGTTGAATCGGGGGACCTGACCCGCCGCCCGCTCGATGAGACGGGTGATTCGTTGGCGGGAGCGGGACTGGCCGATCCAGACGCGGCGGGCGATGCCGAACAGCCACGGGAGGGCTGTAGGGGTCTCGGGCCGGTACTTGGGGGCCTGGCGCAGGGCGATGAGGAATGTCTCGGAGATGATGTCGGCGGCCGCGTCGGCGTCCCTGGCACGCCGAATGGCGAACCCGGTCACCGGTCCGACGTGGCGTCGGAAGAGCTCGGCGAAGGGCTCTTCGTCGCCCATGGCGGCGGCTGCGATCAGTTCTGCGTCTTGGCGGTCGGGCATCTCTCCCAATCCCTATGCACTGTCGCCGCCCATCATGTCATCGTCGTGGCTACATCGGCGCGTCAGAGAGGGGCCAGCCGAACCCGGATGCCCTGTCAGCCCCGGCTGGGCCGGGGGCCGCCCGGGCTGGCGTTGACGAACACCGCCTCGGCGACTGAATGGACGAGGTGGACATTGCCCCGGGGTCCCCGCACAAGGCAGCCGTGGTCATCCCCCACTGCCATCAACCGCAGAACGGTCCCCTTGGTGAGGCCGCTGTCGGCGAGGAAGGACCGGGTGGGGGTGTCGCCCCCGACCTCGACCACGACGAGGTCGCGGCCGACAGGCGCTGAGGCAAGGGGTGTCCCTTGCACTTCAGGTGTCGACTGGCCGCCGAAGGCCGGGATGCGTTTTCCGCCCGGCCCGACCAGCGGATCGCCGAGGAAATGGGAGAGGCGTTGTGCGACCTCGGAGGGCGTGATGTGCTCGAACTCGCAGGCGACGGTGTCGGCAGCCGACGGGGAGAGGCCGAGGTGCTCGGAGAGGAACAGTGCCCACAGCCGGCGATGGCGCAGCACGTCATCGGCGATCCGCGCACCCTCCTTGGTGAGCGACACGCCCTTGTACGGCGCGTAGGTCGCATATCCCTTCTCGACGAGTTTCTTGACCATCTCGTTGGCCGACACCCGGGAGACGTCCATCTCCTTCCCGAGGTAGGGAAGGGGGACTGGTCCCTCGTGTCCGTCCTCGACCGCCATGGCGATCGTGATGAGGTACATCTCCTCGGCTTCGGATGTCAGGTGCACATGTGGTGTGGCCATCGGGGATGACGATACCTCCGAGCCCCCGCGGACGGCGGGGCGGTGGTCGTAGTCTGGGTGTGTGTTCCGATTCGGTACCTCACGCATGCCACCCGAGGGGACGTCCGACGAGGAGTTCCTCGACGGCCTCGTCGCGCAAGGACTGAGCGCCCACGAACTCCCATTCGTGAAGGACTTCCCCTGGAAGGAGGCCCGGTGCGAGTCGTTCGGGGGACTGGCGGCCGAGCGCGGTGTCGCATTGAGCATCCACGCTCCCTACTTCGCGGTGCTCACCGTCGAGGACGACGAGCGAAACCGACAGTGTCTCTCCGCCCTCGAGCACGCCATGAAGCTCGGGGCCGCAATGGGGGCCACCACCATCGTCGCCCACACGGGCAACCACCATTCCCGCCCGCCCGAGGAACTGCTCGCCCATGTCCGGGCCGGCCTCGAGAGGATCGAACCGAAGGTCCGCCACCTGGGGGTGGCGCTCGGGCTTGAGACCGCCGGCAAGGCGAGCCAGTTCGGCAGCCTCGGCGACATCGCGATGATCGGGGATGGGTTCACGTGGGTGCGGCCGGTGATCGACTGGGCCCACGTCCACGCCATGTCCGGGGGTGCCCTGACCTCGCCGGACGCGTTCGCCGCGGTGCTGGCATTCCTCAGGGACAGCTTCCCCGGCTGGATGCTCGACCCGCTTCACAACCACTTCACGGCCAATCAGTTCGGCGACAAGGGGGAGATCCGACACGTGCCCTACGAGGAGGGCACCAACAAGGTCGGTCACCTCGTCGAGGCGGCCGTCGCAGCCGGACTCACGCTCACGGTGATCAGCGAGGCCAGGGAGGGCTCATCACACAACGCCATGTACAACGAGTTCGCGGCGGCGCTCGCCTCGGCGACCGCCGCTGCCACCGAGGAGGGTGTCCGCCTTGGGTCTGGCCTGGTCGACTTCCCCGACCCGGTGGCGATTCGACGGTCCGGCGGCAAGCTCGTTGCGGGACCGCCCACCAGGGAGGTCAAGGTGAGCAACCTCGACAAACCGTTCTTCCCGGACGGGTACACCAAGGGTGACCTGATCCAGTACTACGCGTCGATCGCGCCAGTGCTCGTCCCACATCTCGCGGACCGGGCCATCGTCATGGCCAGGTACCCGGACGGCTGGGATGGAGAGTGGTTCTACGAGAAGCAGGCACCCGGCCACCAACCCGAGTGGATGCCCCTCGCCCCCATCCACTCCGAGCACCGGGGAGAGCCGATCGAGTTCGTCACGGGCGGGACCCGGGAATCGCTCATGTGGCTGGCGAACATGGGGTGTATCGAGATCCACCCGTGGCTGTCGCGCCTCCCCTCCATCGAGAACCCGGACTTCGCGATCTTCGACCTGGACCCGGCCGAAGGTGCGACCTGGCGGCAGGTGCGGGATGTCGCGTCCCTCCTCCGGATGGCGCTGGGGGGGCTGGGCCTCGACACCTATCCGAAGGTGTCAGGGGCGACGGGACTGCACATCTACGTACCGCTCGACCCGGTCCACACCTACAAGGAGGTGCGGGGCTTCGTCGAGACGGTCGGGCGCCTCGCCCTCACCGCCAACCCGGACGACGTCACCCTCGAGTGGGACATCCCCCGGCGCGCGGGCAAGGTGTTCATCGACCACAACCAGAACGTGGGAGGGAAGACCATCGCCTCGGTCTACTCGGTGCGTCCCTTCCCGGGCGCGCCGGTGAGCACCCCGGTGCTGTGGGACGAACTCGAGTCCCTGAGCGGGCCGAACGCGTTCAGCATCGCCACGATCTGGGACCGCCTCGCGAAATACGGGGATCTCTTCGCCCCGGTGCTGCGCGGGGGCCAGACCCTCCACGGAGCCATGGAGGCGCTCGGGATGTAACGGATCGGCGGTTCGCCCGCCGTTGCTCGTATCCTGCGCGGATGGCACAGGCGCTCTCATTCGGGCTCGGCATAGGGACCCAGCCTCCCCTCCTCCAGAGTCGGCTCATGCTCCGAATGGCGAGGGTGTTCGGCTTCCAGAGCGCGTGGGCGATCGACCACTTCATGGGCCTGTTCCCGGACTCGATCTGGGGTCCCAAGTTCACGTGGTACGCAGGCTCGCGGAGCCCCCACTCCCACTTCGACTACCAGACGTTCCTGGGAGCCCTCGCCGGGTCGGCCGGGAAGGTCCAACTCGGCGTCGGGGTCACCGAACCGATCCGCCGTCATCCGGTACTGATCGCCCAATTCGCGATGACGCTCTCCCACCTGACGAAGCGACCCCCCATCCTCGGCATCGGCGCGGGCGAACGGGAGAACACGGAGCCCTACGGCCTCAACTTCACCCAGCCGGTCGCCAAGCTGGAGGAGGCGCTCCAGATCATCCGCACCTGCTTCTCCTCGAGCGGCCCGTTCGAGTTCCGGGGTGAGCACTGGCAGATGCCGGATGCGATCATGGACCTGTCCCCGAAGAAGGGCAACACGCCGGAGATCTGGATCGCGGCCCACGGCCCCCGGATGCTGCGACTGACCGGGACCTATGGCGACGGTTGGTACCCGGTGTTCCCGCTCACTCCCCGTGAGTACGGGGATCGATTGGCGACGATCCGCCAGCATGCCGCCAAGGCAGGCCGAGACCCCCTCGGGATCACCGCCGGGATGAGCGCCTTCTTCGTGACCGGGAAGACCGAGGCCAAGGCCGTGGCCATGCTGAAGCATCCCGCCATCCGATTCCTCGCTCTCCTCGCCCCGGCAACCATGTGGAAGGAGGCCGGGGCAACCCACCCGATGGGCTCCACATTCCGGGGGATCGTCGACTTCGTCCCACATCGGTACTCCGCACAGGACATGTGGAGCGCCATCGATGCCGTGCCCACCGACTTCCTCACCGAAAGGATCATCTGGGGGGACAAGAAGCGTGTGATTCAGCGCCTCAAGGAGTACCAGGAGGCCGGCCTCCAGCAGGTCACGATCCAACCGGTCTCCGGTCTCGTCTCGCGCCGTGAGGCGGTGCGCGCCTTCCGCACCCTCATATCCGTCCGCCGGGCCTTCGACTGACGCCGAAGCCTCTCAGGCCCCGTCCACCGCCGACAGGCACCATGAGAGCCCGTCGCCCGCGTCCTCGACCGCCATGTGACAGGTCCAGCCCGTGGTGGGGGCAAGGTCCGACCACACGTACCAGCGCAGTTCCGACGCCGCCTCACCCAGCGCATCTGCGTCAACGGGCCATTGGTCATCGAGTCCGGTCAGCGTCGCCAGGGCCCACCATGTGAGGGAGCGGCCGGCGGCGGCGCCCCGCCGGACTCCGTACGCCCCTCCCGAGGCGCCGAGCCAGCCCAGGAGTTCGACCGCCGTGGGCACGTCGACCTCTCCCATGAGCACGGAACGCAATCCGAGCGAGCCGACAGCCTCGGTGGCGGTCCCCGCCACGCAGCTCACCTCGACTCGCCCGTTGGAGCGGGTGGCCCACTCACGCCCGAGTTCGAAGAGCCCGTCGGCGCCGTCGTCCCCCGCAATCGGCTCCCCGTCGAACGTCACGGAATGCTCTGACATCGGGGGATCGTCGGGAGGGTCGAACGTCCCACCGGCCGGGCGATACTCGGCGAGCGGGTACCGCTCCCAGGAGGCGAGGACGAGCGGCGTGTCGAGGACCGTGGGATCGACGTCGGTGGCGGTGAGGTCCTCGCCCCGGATGACGCGTTCCTGGGCGACCACCGATCGCTCGGGACCGGCGGGAAGGTGGGGAGCGAGCTCACCCCAACTGAAGCGGGCTGCGATCACCTCGGAGAGCGGACCGGGGAGCATCGCCCCCCTCGGCTCGATGATGAGTGCCCCGGCCACCTCCGCGGGCGCATCGAGGGCGAGGCGGTAGTTCGCGTAGTGGGCAACTCCCCACAGCTGCTTGCCCCGCTCCACGGCCTCCCGGCACCGATGGCGGAGATCGATGACCCCGTCCCAGTCACGAGCCGCCGTGAGTCCGTCGACGAGTCGGACAAGCCCGTCGAGGTCGTTCGCTTCGATCGCCTCCCGAACGGTCATCACGGGATGAGGATGACCTTCCCTGTCGTCGCCCGACCCTCGAGAGCCCGGTGTGCATCGGCCACGTCGGCCAGCGGGAATCGAGCCCCGATCCTCGGCTTGACGTCACCGGACGCGATCCAGCCGAGCAGGTCGGCAGCCCGAGCCAGCAACTCGTTCCGGGTGAGCAGGTAGTGGCCCAGCGTCGGGCGGGTCACGTAGAGGGAGCCGTTGCTGTTCAGGGTTTGGAGATCGATCGGTGGGACCGGGCCGGAGGCCTGTCCGAAGAGGCACAAGAGGCCCCGAGGACCGAGGAGAGTGAGGCCCGCATGGAAGGTTGTCGCGCCGACACCGTCGTAGACCACGTCGAGGGGACGTTCGCTCCCAGCGATCGATCGGACCGCGTCCGCAAAGTCGACCTGGTCGTACCGAACAACGTGGTCGGCCCCCGCTTCCGCGGCAAGCTCGGCCTTCTCGGCGCTGCCCACCGTCGTGTAGACGGTCGCCCCCACCAGCTTCGCCACCTGGATGAGGAGGAGCCCGACGCCGCCGGCCCCGGCATGGATGAGGCACGTGTCGTGGGGTCCGAGGGGGAACGTGTCCATCGCCAGGTAGTGAGCGGTGAGGCCCTGGACCATGACGGCGGTGGCGACGTCGAAGGTGATCTCGTCGGGCACCGACACTGCGTTCGCGACGGGTACGACAGCCTGTTGGGCGTACGAGCCGATCGTGAGTGGCCACGCCACCCGGTCGCCGGGGGAGAACTCGTCGACGCCGTCGCCGACTGCCAGCACCGTGCCGGCTCCCTCCACCCCCGGGGTGAAGGGAAGGGGAAGCGGGTAGAGACCCGTGCGGTGATACGTGTCGATGTAGTTGAGGCCGGCGGCGACCACCTCGACCAGCAGTTCGCCCGCGCCGGGCGTCGGGTCATCGACCTCGGCCATGGCGAGCACCTCGGGTCCGCCCGTCTGATGGATCCTGACCGCCTGCATACCGCACACTCCTCGCGTGGGGGAAGACCCTACCCCCGGGTACCCTGCATGGTGCATGCCCGTGCTCCGTCGAATCCTCGCGTTGATCGCCTTCGTCTGCGTCGCCGTCTACCTCGGACTCGTCGTATGGGCGGCGTCAGGCCCCGAGGCCGAACAGGAGGTTTCAGCCGCCCTCAGCGACAGCACCGACGTGCTGGTCGCGACCGACCCATGGTTGACGTTCGTCCCGGTGGAGGGCGCGGATGTTGGGCTCATCCTCTACCCGGGTGCACGGATTCCCCCGGAGGCGTATGCCCCGCTCGCCCGCCGAATAGCCCGTCGCGGGTACACCGTCGTGATCCCCGACATGCCGCTCGGGCTCTCGATCTTCTCTTCGGGCGTTGCCGGGAAGATCATCGATGCCCGCCAGGAGATCGACCGTTGGGTGATCGGTGGCCATTCCCTCGGGGGAGCCATGGCTGTCGCCTACATCGACAACCACCCGGGGAGTGCTCGGGGGCTTCTCCTGTGGGCTGCCTACCCGGCTGCCTCGGCCGACATCTCGGACGAGGAGATCTTCGCGACCGCCATCTCCGGTACCGCCGATGGACTCGTGTCGCTGCGGGACGTGAACGATGCGAGGTCGAGGCTTCCGCTCTCCTATGAGGTCGTCCCGATCGAGGGGGGCAACCATGCCGGCTTTGGCGCGTACGGCAACCAGGAGGGTGATGGGGAGGCGACCATCGACCGTGAGGACCAGTGGGACCTCATCGTCGAGGCCAGCGTCCGACTCCTCGACCGGGTGAAGTTCGGCTAGTCCGCCAGGGTTCCCGGGCGCTTTCAGGAATCTGGGCCGGTGATGACCGGCATTCCGGCCCGACTCCACTGGCTGTAGGAGCCGGGGTAGAGCTTCGGTTCCGGCAGGGCGGCGACGACTGCCGCGAGTATGAGCTGACAGGCGTTCACCCCCGAGCCACAGGCCACGATCACGTCGCTTTCCGCAGTCACCCCGACGCTGGCGAAGCGGTCCGCGAGGACGTCGCGGGGGAGAAGCCGGGAGTCCGGGCCCACCAGCGACTCGTAGGGCAGGCTGCGGGCCCCGGGAATGTGGCCGGCGACGGGATCGACCGGTTCGACCTCACCCCGGTACCGCTCAGGAGCCCTGGCATCGAGCAGGAGCGCCCCACCGAGGGCGGCGACCCGATCGAGATCTACGGTGTCACCGTTGCGGGGGTTCACTGTGAACCCAGCCGGGCGATACATCGGAGACTCCGTGGAGAGCCTCCCGCCAGCCGCAACCCAAGCCGTCATCCCTCCATCGAGCACGAGCACGTCGTCATGGCCCATGCGGCGGAGGAGCCACCATGCCCGAGCAGCGATGGACGAAGGGCCGTGGTCGTAGGCAACGACAGTGTGGGAGTCCCCGACTCCCAGCAAGGCCAACCGCGCGGCGAGTGCGTCGAGGTCCGGGAGGGGATGGCGGCCCTCTCCCTGACGGGAGAGATCACTCAACTCCGTTTCGAGATCCACGAAGACGGCTCCGGGGATGTGGGCCTCTGCGTAGTCGCGGGCGCCCTTGTCCGGGTCCGCGAGATACCAGCGAACATCGAGGACCCGGATACCCGGGTCCTCGATACGTTCCTCGAGCCATTCGACCGAGGCGAGGCTCACTCCTCTTCGTTCTCCTCCAGGTCTGCCCGGATCTCCTCGACAGCATCGGTGTCATCGAGTTCCCGCTCGGCGCCCTCGATGACCTCGTCGGCCTCGGCCTCCATCTCGTCCTTGCGCTGGAACTTCTCCTTGACCTGGTCGCTCACCGTGTTGATCGTCTCGCCAACGGACTCGACGACCGCGCTTCCCCTGGCCTTGACCTTCTCTTGGACCTCTGGGTCCCGGACAGCCGAACCAAGTGCCGAGAAGAGCCGACCAAGGCCCTTGCCCACGCTCTTGAAAGCGTCCTTCACCTCCGCGCCGGCACTGGAGTCGTCGGTGGCGGTTGCTTCTTCGGGAGCTGCCGCGCTATCCGTTGCGGGTGCCTCGGCGTCCCTTTCGTCCTTGGTGTGTTCGTCGCCCATGTGCGACCACCTCCTTTGGTCGTACGCTACAGCCTCTGCGGACACCCGTGCACCCGAAGGAATCGCGGCCGTCACTGATCTCGTATGACCAGTCCCTCGATGGAGATCTCTGCGGTGTGGTCGTCGGTCGAGGCGTCGAGTCGTTCGATGACGCGGTTCTGGGACGAAGCCGTACCGAAGGCAGTGACCACGTCACCTGCCTGGAGTCGGGTGTTCCCGGTCGGAACCATGACCTCGGTTCCCCTCCGAACCGAAACGAGAGTGGACCCCTCGGGCCAACTCACCTCCCGTACAGCCTTCCCGTCGGCAATCGAACCGACCGGGACCCGGAACTCGTAGTAGTGCGCCCCCGGGTCGACACGTTGGCGAAGCGTCCGCCGGTGGAGTTCGGACTCCATGGATGCACCGAGTGCCTGGTGGTATGCCCGGACGGCGTCCTCTCGTCGGAACATGCCGACGAGGCTCCCCGGGCGGACTTCCTCCACCACCGGCAGGCGGCCGATGCCGAGCACTGCCATTCGCTCCAAGGCAGCCGAGACCGGCATGGCGGTGGTGACCGTGGCCGGCCGGGGCGTCATGATGGTCGAGACCGCGTCGGCCGGTGACGTGGCCCTTGCGAGGTCCGTGACGGTGACGATCCCGGTGATGAGGTGCTCCCGGTCGAGGACCGCCGCACCGTGGCTCCGATTCCGATCGAGCAACTCCTTGGCGTCCTTGATCGACATCCACTCGGTGACCGAGAAAGGCGACGACATGACCTCGCCGACGCGAACGGTGTCGAGGAGATCGATCTCGCCGGTCCGGGCGAGGTGGATCCCCATCCGGTCGAGGCTCGCGCCGTAGAACGAGAGCGGTTGGAAGCGCTCACTCACGAACGTCGCCACCGTGGCGGCGAGCATGAGTGGCAGGACCAGGCCGTAGTCCTGGGCGCCTGTGAGTTCGAACACGATGATGATGGCCGTGAGTGGGGCCCGTGCCACCGCTGCGAACATCGTCGCCATCCCGACGACGGCGAGTGCCCCTGGCGAGATGTAGGCGACGGTCCAGAACTCGGCGGCCAACTCCCCGATCGCCACGCCGAGCGCGCCACCGATGAAGAGGGTGGGCATGAACGCCCCCGAGCTCCCACCGGAGGCGTGGGTGAAGGCGGTGGCGATGGCCTTGAGTGCCACGAGTGCCAGCAGTGTCGTCCACGCCAGGTGATGGACCTGTCCCAGCGAGACCATGTCACCGAGGAGGGCCTGCCCGGACCGGAACACGTGGGGCCCGGAATCGGTGAGGAACCGGATCTCGATGATGCCGAGGATCGCCGTGATGAGCCCGAAGACGAGCGGTCGCCGTCCCCGACGGAGGCGTTCCCCGATCACGTTGGCCTTGTCGAGTATCCGCAGGTACGGAACCGAGACCGCGATGACCACGAGGGCGAGGACGAGGTAGATGGCGAGGTTGCGCCAATCCCCCAACTCGAACTGCCCGGCTCGCAGCACGGCCTCCTGCAGGCCGAAGGTGTCGGTGAGCTCCTTGGTGGTCACTGCTGCCGCCACCGATGCCAGCACGATCGCCGACATGTGGCGGACCGAGAATGTCCCAAGGATGACCTCGAGTGCGAAGAGCATCCCGGCGATCGGAGCGTTGAAGGACGCCCCGATACCAGCACCCGCCCCGGCGGCGACGAGGCTGCGAAGGGCATCCTCCCCGACGTTGAACCGGCGGGAGATCGCTGAGCCGATGGCGCCTCCGATCTGCACGATCGGCCCCTCTCGACCACCGGCACCTCCACCGCCCAGTGTGATGGCCGAGGCGACCGTCTTGACGAAGATCGACCTCGTGGAGAGGTAGCCACCGTGCACGGCGAGCGCAGCGGCCGTCTCTGGCACGCCACCGCCGGAGGACTCGGGAGAGAAACGGTCGGCGATCCACCAGGCGACGAACAGCGCAGCGGGGACGATCCCCAGCCAGAGGAGGAAGCGGTAGTCGCCGCTTCCCTCGATGACACCATCGACGGACTCGGTCACCCAGCTCACGAGAAGGATGAGCACGGCACCTCCCACCCCGACCGCGACCCCGACGAGGGTGGCGAGGCCCAGGAGCCCGGTTGTCTCCCGGTCGGCGAGGAACGCGAGTCCTCGAACCTCTCTCCAACGACGCATCGGGGCAGGATACGCCGCCCCACCCGGGGGACGGTGCGTCGAGGGTTGGATCCACCCCCGGGATCCGTATCGGCACCACTCGTGGTGTGTCTGCGAACTGATGATCGCTCGGGAGACGACCCAGCCAACTCGGAGGCGTACCACTAGCGTCGCACCATGCGCCTGCACCTCCTCGACGCCACCTACGAGTTGTTTCGGGCCCACTTCGGCTACCCGAACCGGCTTTCGCCGGCGGGGATGGAAGTTGGCGCAGTCACCGGACTCATCGAGACGACCCTCCGGCTTCTCCGTGAGGATGACGTCTCCCACGTGGGGGCGGCGTTCGATACCGAGATCACGAGCTTTCGCAATGACCTCTTCCAGGGCTACAAGACCGGCGAGGGCCTCGAGCCAGCCCTGTGGGCCCAGTTTCCCCTGGCCGAACGTGCCCTGGAGGCGGTTGGGGTCGTGGTGTGGAGGATGGTGGAGTTCGAGGCCGACGACGCCATGGCGACTGCCGCCCTGCGCTGGTGCGATGACGTGGACCAGGTGGTCATCCTCTCCCCCGACAAGGACCTCACCCAGTGCGTGATCGGGGAGCGCGTCGTCACCTTCGACCGGCGCCAGGAGGTGATGCTCGACGAGGGTGGCGTGATCGAGAAGTTCGGCGTCCCACCCGAGTCGATACCCGACTACCTGGCCCTCGTTGGTGACACGGCCGACGGCATCCCCGGGGTGCCGGGGTGGGGTGCCAAGTCGACCGGGGCTGTCCTCGGGAGGTATCACCGCTTGGAGGCAATCCCCCGTGACTCCTCCGAATGGGACATCAAGGTCCGGGGTGCTGCCCGCCTGGCAGAGAACCTGACAGCCCATGACGATGTCGTTGGGCTCTATCGCCACCTGGCGACACTGCGGCGCGACGTGCCCCTCGCCGAGTCACTTGCGGACCTCGAATGGCGTGGGGCGAAGCGGGATGAATTCGTGGCCCTGTGCGACGAGATCGGAGCTACCGGGCTTCGCGACCGCCCGCACCGCTGGCGGTGATTCAGCGCTCGTCGTTGCGTGGATCGACCGAGCGGATGATCGGTTCCGCGACCCTGAGAACAGCCTGGGCCGGGGCCAGCGTGAGGTGGATGAGCCCACCGATTCCCTTCCCCGCGATTCGTCCGACCCCCCGGACCGAGAGCACCCTCGGTCCACCGATGAAGCCTCGGCGTGAGAAGTAGATCCAGAGGCCGATACCCATTCCGATCATCACGCCGAGTACCGCGAGGTAGCCCCACGGTTGTTCGAGTTCCGGCATGTTGGCGAAGTTCATCCCGTAGATGCCTGCGATGAGCGAGAGGGGGAGCACGATCGCCGAGAACACGGCGAGCACCTTCATGACCTCGTTCATGCCTTCGGCGACGGTGCTGCGGTAGGTCTCGAGGACGGAGGAGAGCTGTGAACGAGATGCCTCGAGCGTCTCCATGATGCGAACGAGGTCGTAGTACGCGCTTGCGTTGCGACGTCTGGCCTGATGGCCGATGAGCTGTTGCTTCTGGTGGAGTTGGCGGAGCGCATCGCGCTGGGGTGCGACCGTTCGACGGAGCAGGAGGACATCCCTACGGAGCGCCTGGAGGTGCACGGGTACGGAGCTGTCGCCCTCTATCGCGAGGTCTTCCAGCCGCTCGGCTTCCTCGTCGAGGGCCGTGATGAGCGTCAGCATTCGCCGTCCCGCCATCTCGAGGATCCGAGCGATGGCAACATCCGGTCCTGGCAGGAGTTCGGCCGTCTCCGTGGCTCCTTCCCAGAGCTGGTCGATGGCGGGGATGGTCTCGGGGTGGACGGTGAGGAGGAGGTCGGGTCGGAGCAGCATGTCGATCTCGGACATCCGGAATCGGTTCGTGTCGGTCGACGGCGTGTGGGCCACGACGAAGATCTCGTTGTCGAGCTCCTCCATCCGTGGTAGTTCGCCATGTTGACGAAGGTCATCGACCGTGAAGGAATCGAGCCCGAGCTCGGTGGCCAGGTCGGTGATCTCCTCCTCGGAAGCCCCGGTGACATCGATCCACACCCATCCGGCCGTCGGTGGTGGGCCTGTGATCTCGACTGCTGGCATGCCGGGGGCGAAGTGAAGTGCGCGCTGCATCCCTTCAGAGTGCCGGACGGGGTCGTCGATCCCGCGGATGGTCGGCGGTGCGTCCGCGAATCGAGTGGGTGGTCCGCCGGGCGCTCAGTCGCCCGGGACACGCCGTCATCGATTCACAGACTGGCCGCTACACGTCGCGGCGGCTGGCAAGGACCGCACCGCCGATGACGAGCGCCACTCCGCCGAGCGCGATGGCCGCCACCGACTCGTTTAGGAGTGCAACACCGAGCACGACCGCGACCGCCGGGATGAGGTAGATGGCGAAGGACCCTCGGGCGGGGCCAACCCTGCGGATGAGGTTCCCCATGACGAGGTAGGCGACTCCGGTGTTCACCGCGCCGAGGGTGAGTACGGCGACCGTTGGGCCGACGCTCCACCGGGCGGTCGAAAGGCCGGCCAACCCGAGCGGGGCGGTCCAGATGGTGGCGAGTCGGAGGATCCTCGCCATGACCGGAAGCGACCCGTACCGCTGTTGCAGCGGAGTCGCGATGGTGATCGCCAGGCCGTAGAGCAGGCTGGCACTGAGCACGAGCACGACACCGCGGGTTTCGGACGTGCCTTCTCCCATCGAGGGAAGGGAGATGAGCACCACCCCGACGAATCCGAGGACGAGTCCGATCAGTTGGGTTCGGCGTGGTCGGTGGCGGAGGAGGACGGAGGCGATCACGGTGGTTGCCAGGGGCGTCACACCGTTCAGCATCCCGGTCGTCGCGGAGGTGATCCACTGCTGGGCAATGGGGAAGAAGGTGAAAGGAATGGCCACCCACACGAATGAGAGAAGGAAGACCCGAAGGCGGTCCTCGCGCTCGATGGGGGTGCGGGCACGGGGAACGCTCGACAGGATGGCCGCCCCCGCTGCCACTCGTATCCACGTGAGGAGCCCGGGACTGAACCCTTCGAGGCCGACCTCGATGAGCACGAAGGAAGAGCCCCAGATGAGTCCGATGCCAACGAACAGCATCCAATCCGCGGGCGAGAAGCGATCTCGATTCAGGCCATGGGATGACGAGAGCACGCGGGCCATGCGGGGAGCGTAGGCGACCAGTCCTCCTTCGCATCCCGACGAAACCCGCCTTGGCGTCCGCTAGCATTTGAGCGAATGCTCAAACTCCGTGGACACTGCGTCTCGCTCGTCGACCGGATGGCTCGCTGATGCCGATAGACCCGGGGTTGGTGCTCGCCGCCGATCCCGTCGTGACCGAGTTCCGTTGGGACTCGGATGACGTCATCCTCTATCACCTGGGGATCGGCGCCGGACTCGTCCACCCGACGGACCCTCGGGAGTTGGAGTACCTCTTCGAGGTGAACCTGAAGGTGTTGCCCACGTACGGTGTGGTACCCCCGTTCGGGGCGATGTGGATGCTCAACGACTTCCCGGGCATGGACATCAACCTGATGCTCGTGCTCCACGGGGAGCAGGAGATCCGCCTCCATCGGCCGATCCCCACCGAAGCGGTGGTCGTCAACACCACCCGGGTCGTCGGACTCCACGACAAGGGCCGAGCCGCAGTCGTCGACGTCGAGGTCGAGACGGCGCTCGGGGACGGCACCCCGCTCTTCTCGAACCTGTACTCGATCTTCGCCCGGGGTGAGGGCGGATTCGGCGGGGACCCGGGAACCTCCACGGTCATCGACGTCCCCGATCGGACCCCCGATGCGGTCGTGCAGTCACCCACCATGGCCCACCAGGCCCTCATCTACCGCCTCAGCGGTGACAAGAACCCGCTCCACGCCGACCCGACGTTCGCCCGAATGGCGGGCTTCGAGACCCCGATCCTCCACGGCCTCAGTACCTATGGCGCCGTCTGCAAGGCGGTTGTCGACGAGATGCTCGATGGGGACGTGCGCCGGGTGGGTGGGTTCCGGACGCGGTTCTCGGGCGTGGTCTACCCAGGAGAGACGATCGTCACCTCGATGTGGGAGACCGAGGAAGGAGTCGCCATCGTCGCCACCACGGAGGAGCGGGCCGAGCCCGTCCTCACGAACTGTCTCCTCACCATCAAGGAGTGACCAATGCGCCGCACCCTCTACAACGAGGACCACGAACTCTTCCGAGCCTCGGTCCGGGCCTTCGTGGACACCGAGATGAAGCCGTACTTCGAGGACTGGGAGAAGGCGGGCATCGTCCCGAAGGCCGTGTTCAAGAAGGCTGGGGACATGGGCATGCTCGGCATGGCCGTCCCAGAGGAGTACGGAGGGCCTGGTATGCCGGACTTCCGATGGAATGCGGTGGTCACCGAGGAGTTCGCCAGTGGCGGAGTGGGTGGTGCCGGTGCCATGATCGGGCTCCATAACGACGTCTGTCTGCCCTACTTCCTCCACTACGCCAACGAGGAGCAGAGCAAACGCTGGCTGCCCGGCATGGTGAGCGGTGACCTCATGACGGCCATTGCCATGACCGAGCCCGGCACCGGGTCGGACTTGGCCGGTGTCAAGACCACCGCCATCAAGGACGGCGACACCTATGTCCTCAATGGGTCGAAGACGTTCATCACGAACGGCATCAACTCCGACGTCGTGATCGTTGTCGCCAAGACCGACCCCACGCAAGCCCACAGCGGGATGAGCCTGCTCATCGTCGAGGAGGGCATGGAGGGATTCGAGCGCGGCCGCAACCTCGAGAAGCTCGGGATGCACTCCCAGGACACCGCCGAGCTGTTCTTCAATGATGTACGGGTCCCGGCCGAGAACCTGCTCGGGGCTGAGGGCTCGGGTTTCTTCCAACTCGTCCAGAACCTTCCCCAGGAACGGTTGAGCATCTCGGTGAGCGCCGTCGCTGCCTGCGAGGCAGCGTTCTCGTGGACTGTCGACTACGTCAAGGAGCGCACCGCCTTCGGGAGGCCGATCGGGGCGTTCCAGAACACCCGGTTCCGCCTGGCCGAGATGAAGGCCGAGATTGCGGTCGGCCGCACCTACGTCGACGCCCAGATCGAGGCCCACGCCGACGGCGACCTCACGGTCGAGGAGGCCGCCATGGGCAAGATGTGGACCACCGAACTGCAGGGCCGGGTGATGGACACCTGCCTCCAGTTGCACGGTGGGTACGGCTACATGATGGAGTACCCGATCGCCAGGGCGTTCGCCGACTCACGGGTCCAACGCATCTACGGCGGTACCAACGAGATCATGCGCGAAATCGTCGGGCGGGCGATTCTGTCCTGACAGCGTCTGCGTCTGCGTCCCCGGTTAGGCCTGGGAGGTGGCGCCTTCGCGCTGCAGGATCCGCTGGAGCTGGTCCTTCTTGATCATGCCGCTCTGACGCCAACGTGGTTTCGGTTGACCATTCGCCAGGAGAACGAACGTCGGCGTCGACATCACCTTGTACATGGCGAACGCGTCAGGAGCGCTGGCCGCATTCACCTTGAGGACATGGGCCGTGTCGCCGAACTCGTCGGCGAGTTCATCGACGATCCCATCCATCACCTGGCAGGGAGCGCACCCGAACTGCATGAAGTCGATGAGCACGGGTTTGCCGTCGGCCGCGATCTGCTCGATCTCGGCCATGGAGTGGATCTTGGTGGCGCGAAGGCGCTTGGTCTTCTTGAACAATGGCATCTCAGGTTCCTGAACGAATGTTGGTGGCAGGGTATTCCACGAGGCGCCGCTACCCGACGCAGACGTCGTTCCTACTCGCCCTCCCAGACGAGGTCCCAGCGGTCGAGGCAGTCGGCACACCGATAGGCGACGATGTCCCCCGACTCGAATCCTTCGTGAGGCGGTGGGGAGATGCGGTGGGCCGTGCCGAGGCAGTCGACGCAGATGATCTCGTCCGGCGGTTGGACGTTCATCCTGGCTGGGGCGCCGTGCGGATGATTCCGTAGCCGATCAGCCCGGCGACGAGCGAGCCGGCGAAGATCCCCGTCTTGGCGAGGTCGGCAGAGACGCTCCCCGGTTCGAAGGCGAGACCCGTCACGAACAGCGCCACGGTGAAGCCGATACCGGCCAGGGCGGACAGGCCGACCACCATCCGCCAGGTGACCCCCTCGGGCATGCGCCCGATCCCGAGCTTCACTGCAAGCCAGGTTGCCCCTGAGATCCCGGCGATCTTGCCGACGAGCAGGCCGAGGGCGACTCCGAGCGCCACTGGTGTGGTGATCGCTTCCGTGATGGGTGTGCCTTCGAATCGAACCCCCGCGTTGGCAAGAGCGAAGAGGGGAATGATGGCGTAGGAACTCCACATCTGGAGTGAGTGCTCCAGCCGGTTGAGCGGGGAGATCGACTCGTTGGCGAGGCGGGCGAGGAGGCGCACCTCGTGGTCGACCTTCTCCCGGTCGGCCTGACTGCGCACCAGGGAGGGATAGATGTCCATGATCCGCCGTGCCCGACGATCAAAGTCCTCCGAGTCGAAGAGCGGGTGAGCGGGTGTGATCAGGCCGAGCACGACCCCGGCGATCGTTGCGTGGACGCCTGACTCGAGCATGAGATACCACGCGACAACGCCTGCCGCGATGTAGAACGCGATGGACCGGATGCCGACCCGGTTGGCCGCCCAGATGGCTGCGAGGGACAAGCCGGCAGCGATGAGGTAGCCGGTCTCCAGGTCGTCGGTGTAGAAGATGGCGATGACCGCGATCGCCCCAACGTCGTCGGCGATCGCCAGGGCGAGCAGGAAGAGCTTGGCCGAGAGCGGAGCGCGTCGCCCAAGGAGGCTGAGGACCCCCACGGAGAACGCGATGTCCGTTGCCATGGGCACGCCCCATCCGCCGACGTCGGGGCTGTCGAAGCCGACTATGAAGACATAGATGAGGGCCGGGATGGCCATGCCGCCAAGGGCAGCGATGGCGGGAAGGGCGGCAGTCTTTGGGTCCCGGAGTTCGCCGACCGCGAGCTCACGCTTGATCTCGAGTCCGACGACGAAGAAGAAGATCGCCATGAGCCCGTCGTTGATGATCTCATGGAGGGTCTCCTCGAGGTGGATCGGTCCGAACTCGAAGGTGAAGTGGGTCTCCCAGAGGTGGAAGTAGGACTCCCATGCCGGTGAGTTCGCCCAGACCAGCGCCACGACCGCCGCGATGAGCATGATGATGCCCGACGACGACTCGATACGCGCGAATTCGATGACTGGTCGGACGAAGCGGGAGCGAACGAATCGTTCGGGGTCGAGCCAGGAGGCGTAGGCGCGGTCAGCCATGGAGAGGCGAGAGTAGTAGCCAGCCGGAATCAGTCGGATCGCACGTCTGCGTCTGCTCGGACGGTCGGTGGGCGGAGAAGGAGAGGTGGGTGTTCTACCGGAGCGTCCTGCCCGCGCTCCTCAGTTGCTCGGCGGCGAGGGCCACGCGCTCGCTCATCGACTGCTCGGCCGCCTTGAGATACGAGCGTGGGTCGTAGGCCTTCTTGTTCCCGACGTCGCCGTCAACCTTGAGGACGCCGTCGTAGTTGGTGAACATGTGGGAGGCGATGGGGCGTGTGAAGGCGTATTGCGTGTCGGTGTCGATGTTCATCTTCACGACCCCGTACACGAGCGTTTCCTGGATCTCTGCCAACGTCGATCCGCTCCCACCGTGGAAGACGAGGAGGAAGCGGGCATCCGGCCCGTGGATCGCCTCGATGGCGGCCTGGCCGTCCCGCAGGATGGTGGGCCGCAGTTGGACGTTGCCAGGCTTGTACACGCCGTGCACGTTCCCGAAGACCGCCGCCAGTAGGTAGTGCCCGCGCTCCCCGGTGCCCAGGACCTCGGCCACCCGGAGCATGTCCGCGGTGGTCGTGTAGAGCTTCTCGGCCGGGGTGCCCTCGTTGTCGACACCGTCCTCTTCCCCTCCTACGACGCCAACCTCGAGCTCGAGGATGATGTCGAGTGCGGCGCACTCGTCGAGGAGCGCCGCGGCGAGTGCCAGGTTGTCCTCCATCGGTATCGCCGATGCGTCCAGCATGTGGGACTGGAAGAGCGGAGGGAGACCTTCGCGCTTCCGGTCGCGGGAGACGGCGAGGAGCGGGCGAATGAACTGATCGACCTTGTCGGGTTGGCAGTGATCTGTGTGGAGGGCGACGTTGATGGGGTAACGGTCGGCAAGGATGTGCGCTGCCTCGGCCATCACCCTGGCGCCCGTCGGCATGTCCTTGACGCCGAGGCCCGACAGGAACTCGGCACCACCGGTCGAGACCTGGATGATGCCGTCGGACTCCGCCTCTGCCAGTCCCTTCAGCACGGCGTTGATGGTCTCCGTGGAGGTGACGTTGATCGCGGGGAAGGCGTAGCCGCCGCCCTTGGCGGCGTCGAGCATCCGGCGGTATGTCTCTGGGCTGGCGACCGGCATGGATGGCTCCGACTCGGGATCGGCTCGAAGCCTATTCGCGGGAATCGGCGTCCGTGTCAGCTTCTGCGACAGGGTCGTGCGCCCGCTTCCGCGTCAGCGTCTACCAAGCAACATCGGTCTCCCACCCCGGGCACCTCGAATTCCAACCGCGGAATCCCCCGACCCGACGTGCTGTCGGGTCCCCAGGCACATACAGTGCCCCGATGGCGATGGCCCGCTCCCGTGTTGCTCGAGCCCTGTACTTGGTGCTCGGGTTCTTCATGCTCGGCATCGCGCTCATCGGCGTCGTCCTACCGACCATCCCGACCACCGGGCCGGTACTCCTGGCGGCGTTCTCCTTCAGCAAGTCGTCGGAGCGTTTCGACCGCTGGATGGTGTCACATCGCACGTTCGGGCCCATTGTGAGGAGTTGGCGGGTGCGGCGTGGTTTCACGATGAAGGTGAAGCGGCTGGCGGCGTTCTTCATCGCCCTCACCTTCACCCTCACGGTCCGCTACACCGGAATGCCGCTGTGGGCAGACGTCTCCTTCGTTGCCTTTGCGGTGCTCCTCACGACCTGGATCGTGACACGCCCGACGATCTCGACCGACGACCGGGACAAGCTCATGCGCCTCAGCTACGAAGAAGTGATGGCCTAGGGGAGGTACAAGGTACGAGAAGAGAGGTACGAGGATGCCTCAGCCGCAGCCTCGTACCTTGCACCTTGCACCTCGTTCCTCACTCGTACGCGATGGCTGCCAGGATGTCGAGCTTGGTGGCCTGCCGGGCGGGAATGATCGATGCGATGACGCCGGCGACGGCCGAGCCGACAAACCCGGCTATCACCCACGTCCACGGGATGGCCAGCGCCGCCCCGGCACCGATGATGGTGACGGTCAGGCCCCATCCGAGGAAGACCCCGATGGTGAGTCCGAGCAGCGCGCCGTAGAGGGCGATGAACACCGACTCCCAACGAATCGTGCGCGAGACCTGCTGGCGGGTCATGCCGATCGCCCTGAGGAGACCAATCTCCCGCGTTCGCTCGTGGACCGCCAGGTACAGGGTGAGGACGATCCCGACGACGGCGACGATGACCGACATGAAGAGAAGACCGGCGACCATGCCGGTGAGGGCCTCGATCGGTCCGCTGACCTGGGCGACGATCGACTCGATCCCCGAGGCGCTCGCCCCGCCGTAGTCGGCGAGCAGGACGTTGAGTTGCTCGATGACGAGGTCGATGTCCGCGTCCGGAGCGACCTTGACCATGATCGAGTTGTCCTGGAGCGTCGGGTCCATCTCCCGTAGGCGGTGGTAATTGACGTAGTAGCTCTGGCTGTCGGAGACGCTGCCTTGGAGATCGAAGATCACCGCCACGTGGAACGTCTCCGCTCCCGACGCGAACTCGAATTCCACCGGGTCGCCCAGGGCGAGCCCATCGGTGTCGGCCGCGATGCGCTGGATGGCAACCCCATCGCCGATCACGTCCTCCCACCTCCCCTCGACGTCCTCGAAGTTGATCGCCAACTCGACCGTCTCCGGCTCGATCCCGACGATGAGGTTGGGGCTCCCGTCGGGGAACAGTGCCGGGGAGAGGTTCAGACGGGCAGCCGACATGACGCCGTCGGTCTCGAGCACCTTGGGATGGATCTCGTCGGAGAGACCGGCGAGCGGATTGAACCCACCGGGCCGGATGACGACGTCGGCCGTGAAGGAGTCCTCGACCGCCTGGATGATCGTGTCCTCCACGGAGGAAGACAGGATCGCGACGGTCGCGACGAGTCCGAGCCCGATCATCAGGGAGGCTGCCGTGGTCGCCGTACGCCGCGGGGTGCGGCGGGCGTTCTCTCGTGCGAGACGACCGGTGAGAGCCTTCATGCCGCGGCCAAGGACACCGATGACGGGTCGGGCGAGGACCCGGGCAAGGAGGAAGAAGCCGAGGAAGAGTCCGAATGCCGCCGCGCCGGCGATCGAGACCGGGTCGGAGTTGCCCGAGATGGCACCGGCAGTCCCTTTGGCCTGTGCCGCGGCGACGAAGATGGCGGCCGTGGAGAGCCCGGTGATCCCGAGCCCGGCCCACAACCACCACGGGCGGGCTCGGCGGACCTCGACTTGGTCCCGCAACGCCGCCATCGGACTGATGCGTGTCGCTCGGAAGGCAGGGAGGAGCGCCGAAAGAGTGGCGGTGACCGTGCCGACGACGATCCCGATGAGGACCGCGTTGAGCGTGACGACGAGGCCGGTGGCGGGGAGCGATCCGCTTCCGATCAGTTCGAGCAGTGCCCGGATACCGATGGCGACGACGATGCCGACCAGGACCCCGGCAGCCGAGGCGACGAGCCCGATGAGGATCGCCTCCACGATCACCATGCGCAGGAGTGCACCCCGGGTCGATCCCAACACCCGTAGGAGCCCGAGCTCGCGGGTGCGCTGCGCCACCACCACTCGGAACGCGTTGTAGACGACGAAGGCGCCGACGACGAGGGAGATGCCCGCGAAGACGAGGAGGAAGGTGTTGAAGAACGAGATGCCCTCCTGGAGATCGGCGGCCTGGGCCTCGGCGGCCGATTGGGAGCTCACCGCCTCGACTTCGGCAGGGAGCACGGCGTTGAGAGCATCGACGATCTCGTCGGTGTCCGCTCCCTCGACGACATTGATGCCGAATGCCGAGGCGAGGCCCTCCATCTCGAACAACTCCTGGGCCTTGGCGTAGGTGAATGCCGCGAACCTCGGGCCCATCGTTGCGCCCTCGGTCAGTCCGAACTGGAGGACGCCGACGATGGTGAAGTCCTGGAGCGCCCCGGTTCCTCCCACCCGGATGGTGTCACCGATGACGAGGTCACGTTCCTCGAGCACCGCCGCACCGATGGCAATCTCGTTGTCAGCTCGGGGGGGAAGGCCTTCCGAGATCGTGAAGAGTGCCTGGTTGTCGATCCACCCGAACCCGATCGACGGAGGACCGAACCCTCCCGGGGTGTCACCTTCCATCGGCTCGAGGTTCATGAACCCTTGCACCTGGGGGATGATCTCCTCGACTCCGTCGATCGACGCGATGATGTCCTCGATGGAGGCATCCATCGTCGGGAGCCCGAACGAGAGGGCCGCGAGCGGATCGTCCTCATCGACCTGGGGGTTCACCTGGATGTCGATCGCCTCGAACGCTTGCGAGAAGAGGTCGGTGAAGCCGGCCTTGAGGGAATCGGTGAACACGAAAGAGGCAACGACGAACCCGACCCCGGTGACGATGGCTCCGCCAAGGAGGAGCGTCCGCAGCTTGTGTTCCCACAGGTTGCGTAGGGAGATCGTGAGCACGGGCTAGGCCTCGAGCTGCTTGATCTGGTCGAGGATCGCCCCGGCGTCGGGTTGCGCAAGTTCCGCCACCGGCACCCCGTCCCGCAAGAAGACGACCCTGTCGGCGAAGGCTGCGACCGCCGGGTCGTGGGTGACGATCACGATCGTCTGTCCGAACTCGTCGACTGCTCGGCGCAGGAACCCCAACAGCTCACCGGCCGACTTGGTGTCGAGGTTGCCCGAGGGCTCGTCGGCGAACACGATCTGGGGTCGGGTGGCAAGCGCCCGAGCGGCCGCGACACGTTGCTGCTGGCCGCCCGACATCTCGGCCGGCCGATGGGTCAACCTGTCCTCGAGGTCGAGGATCTCGATGACGGTGTCCCGCCAGGCCGTATCGCCATCGCGTCCGGCGATCCGCATCGGGAGGTCTATGTTCTCGGCCGCGGTGAGCGTCGGGATGAGATTGAATGCCTGGAAGACGAAGCCGACGTGGTCGCGGCGCAGGATGGTGAGTTCCTTGTCGGAGAGGGCGCCGAGGTCGGTATCGCCGATGAAGGCCTGGCCCGACGTGAGCGTGTCCAGGCCGGCGAGGCAGTGCATGAGGGTGGACTTGCCCGATCCCGATGGCCCCATGATCGCCGTGAACTTCCCCTGCTCGAAGTCGAGCGTGACGCCATTGAGCGCCGTGACCAACGTCCCTGCCTCGCCATAGACCTTGACTGCGTCGATGACACGGGCTGCTGCGTTCATGGCGAGACCTTCTTGGGTGAGGGCCGGATGGTATGCGGATGATCGGATTGTGTGAAGACCGCCCCGCCCTGCGGGAGTACCGTCGGCATCGTGCAGGTCACTTCAGTCACTCGCCAGCAGATCTTCTTCCTCCGTTCTCCGTTCTCCGTTCCTTCTCCCCACTCCGTACTTCGAATCAGACGAGCCCTGGGAAGCCCTGCTGACGGAGGGCCTCGAAGATGGCGATGGCAATGCTGTTGGAGAGATTGAGGCTGCGGCTGCGCGGCATCATCGGAATCCGCACCACCTCATCGATCGAGGTATCGGCCAGCAAGGTTGCAGGGAGCCCATCCGACTCCGGGCCGAAGAGGAGCGCGTCCTCCGATCCATAGGAGACGTCGGTGTGTCGGGTCGACCCATCCCGAGTGAAGGCGATGATCCGTGCTGGGCTCACTGCGGTGAGGAAGGATGGGAAGGACTCGTGCTCGGTGACCTCGGCCCACTCCGCGTAGTCGAGGCCGGCTCGTCGGAGTCGGGCCTCGTCGAGTGAGAAGCCGAGGGGATGGATGAGGTGCAGCCGCGTCCCGGTGTTGGCAGCCAATCGCATGGCGTTGCCGGTGTTGGGTGGGATCTCCGGCTGGAAGAGGACGATGTGCATCGGGGTGGTTCTGGTTGTGGGTTGTGGGAACTGGGCCTGGGTACTGACTGCTGGTTTGACTTCGAACCTACGACTTCGAACGCACCACTCAGAACAGCGTCGGCACCGTGGGCTCGATGCCCCGCAGGGCGTCGTAGTCCACCTCTACGCAGGCGATGGCGCGGCTCTCGGCGACCACCCGTGCCTGGGGGGTGATGCTCTGGGCGACGAATACTCCTCGGACAGGTGCGAGGCGGGGATCATGATCCAGTCGTTCGACGTAGCGCGCCAGCTGCTCCACCCCGTCGATGCCACCCTGCCGCTTGATCTCCACCGCGATGGTGGCGCCGGCGGCGTCCCGGCAGAGCAGATCCACCGGCCCGATGTCAGTCGGGTATTCGCGGCGGATGAGTTCGAGGCCCGGTTCGATCTCCCCGGGGCGTTGGGCCAGGAGCAGTTGGAGATGCGCCTCGACGCCGTCCTTCTGGAGTCCGGGATCGGTGCCCATGGATTGGTCGAAGTCGTGGAGGATCTCCTCGATCTCGATCTCGAGCCGCTCCCCCTTGGTGTTCGTGACGATCCAGCGATCGTCCGATTCCTCGAAGTGGTTGGGGGCGTTCATCCAGTTCAGGGGCTTGTAGGCCCCACCGTCGGCGTGCACGGCGACGCATCCGTCGGCTTTGACCATCAGCAGGCGAACGGCCGTCGGGAGGTATGCCGTGAGACGACCTTCATAGGTGACGGAGCACCGGGCGATGACGAGACGCATGGGGCGACGTTACCGAGTTCCAAGTCCCGAGTCCCGAGTCCCGAGTTCCTGGTCCCTGGTCCTCCGTCTCCGTACCTGGTAGTTCGTGCTCCGTGCTCCGGGTCAGGTGTCCCGGGGTCCGGACCCGAGCTCCTGCAGTGCCAGTGCCTCGGCGAGGGCGCTCTTCCGAAGATCCTCGAGGTCGACGCTCTCGTTGGGTCCATGCATGGCGGATGTGGGGTCGCAGACACCGGTGAGGAGGATCTCGGCGTCAGGCATTGTCTCGTTGAATGCAGCGACGAACGGGATGGACCCGCCAACCCCGGTCTCCACCGATTCCCGGCCCCACGCCTCCCGGAAGGCGGCACGCCACGCGTCGTAGGCGGGACCGTCAGCCTCGAGCGCAAACGCTTCGCCCGATCCGGGGTCGAGGAGGCGGGTGTGTGCACCCCACGGCGTGTTGGCAAGGAGGTGGTGCTCGAGAGCCCGCATGGCGGCCCCGGGATCCTGGCCGGGAGCGAGGCGCATGCTGACCTTGGCGCGTGCCACCGGCACGAGAGCGTTCACCGAGTCGGCGATGGCAGGGGCGTCGACGGCGAGGATCGAGATCGCCGGCTTCGACCACAAGCGACTGGTCAGCGTCCCTTCACCGATCGTTTGGAGCCCCGGCACTGGGCGGGCGGCCTCTGCGAGTTCCCCTTCGGTGAGGTCGAACGGGTCGCTGTCGAATGCGACGAGTCCCTCGACGGCGACGTTGCCGTCGGCATCGTGGAGCGAACCGAGTGTACGAACCAGGGCCATGAGCGAGTCCGGATAGACGCCGCCGAACATGCCCGAATGCACGGCGTTGGCCAGGGTGCGGACCTCCACCACGACGTCGACGAGTCCGCGAAGCGAAGTTGTCAGGGTGGGGACGCCGACCCGCCAGTTGCCCGAGTCCCCGATGACGATCACGTCCGCCTGCAGGAGTTCCCCATACGCTTCGAGGAACGCCGGGAGGTGGTCGGATCCGATCTCTTCCTCGCCTTCGACGAAGACCTTGACTCCCACCGGCAGGTCACCGGCGAATGCCTGGATCGCCCCAAGGTGCATGACGATGCCGGCCTTGTCGTCGCCGGCACCCCTGCCGTACAACCTGCCGTTGGCGGTCACGGGTTCGAAAGGGTCGGCCGTCCAACCAGGTCCTGTGGGTTGGACATCGTGATGGGCGTAGAGGAGCACGGTGGGGGCCCCGGATGGGGCTGGGATGTGGCCGAAGACCGCCGGGTGTGCGCCCTCGATCTCGAGGAGGCGAACGTCCCCGACCCCCGAGTCCCGGAGAAGATCGGCGACCTTCTCGGCGGATCGGCGAACGTCCGGGGCATGGTCGGGCATGGAGGAGATCGAGGGGATCCGGACAAGATCCTCGAGCGTGGCGACCAAGGACGGGAACAGCGCATCGATCCGATCGGAGAGCAGTGACATGGCGAGGAGGCTAGGGACCTGCGTCTGCGTCTGCGCTGAGCACGAGCCCGAGCCCGAGCCAGAACCCGGTCTGTCTTCCACGCAGTGGGGGAAGCCCGTTCCGTCCGAGCGCTTGTCTGTCCCCTCGCCGTAGGCGGGGGGAAGGTCCCTGCGCCGAAGCGAAGCGGAGGCGGAGGTAGGGGGGCGTGGGTTGTCGCGAGCACCCGGGCACGAGCGCGAGCACGAGCCAATCGTCAACCCCAACTTCGACAGCAACCTCTGGCGCGTGGCCCTGGGTGCCCGCAGTCGGTGCCCTCCTACCCCGCATGATGTCGCCTTCGGCGACGATGCGGGGGCCCCTTCCTCCCAGCTTTGCTGGGAGGACAGACAATTGGCTGCTGGCGCGGGCGCAGGCCCCGACGCGGGTATCCTCCCCGACGTGGCAACTGTCCGGCTATTCGCCAACCTCCGCGAGACCGCGGGCACAGGGAAACTCGAGATGGATGTCGCCACCGTCGGGGAGGCGCTCGAGCGTCTCTCCGCCGAGTACGGCGAGAGGTTCGACCGCGGCTTGGCACGGGCGCGGGTGTGGAAGAACGGCGACCCGGCCGAGCCGGGCATGAGCGTCGACGCCTCCGACGAGATCGCGATCATTCCCCCGGTCTCTGGCGGAGCGACGCCCGTCCTGACCGATGGCATCCCGGTTCCGGCGGTGGCCGGTGCGGCTGCACTCCTCGTGGCCGCCATTGCCAACGCCTTCGATTCGCCGGCGTTCTTCATCGCCGCTCTCGTGGGATTGCTTGGTGTGTGGGGTGTCGACCTCGTCGCCCAGTCGAAGCTCTCCGGCACCGGCATGCGGGCTGCGCCGCTCCTCCTCGCCCTGTTCGGTGGGACGACCAGCGGATGGTGGTTCGCCAACCGGGGGGCCGGGGCCGCGGGTCTCGGCGTAGCCATCGTGGGCGCAGTCGTCCTCACCCTGCTCCTTGCTTCGTTCCGGCCAGTGAGCCGGTCGGTGATGAGCGTCACGACCACTGCCCTCGTGGCCTCCTACGGCGCGGCAGCGGGCGCCGGGCTGGCTGCGATTCGGCTCGCCGAAGGCGGACAGCGCATGGTGTGGCTCTTCCTCATGATGGTCGTGGTGGGGTCGCTCGCGTCCTCGGCGACCCGGGTCGTTCGGTCGTTCGCAGTCGTCGACCCGCTCGTCGCCGGTGCGATCGGAACGATCCTCGCCGGCCTGCTGGCAGCCCTCGCCCTCGACCTGGCGGTGGTCGGCTTCCTCTTCGTCTCGGTGCTCGTCGCACTGGCGCTGATCGCCGGCCGCGCCCTCGGCTCGCTCGGCCGCACGGGCGAGCCGTTCCTCGCCGAGGCTCTCCCGGGGAACCTCGCTTCCCTGGACGGCTCGGTCCTGGCAGGGGCCGTGTACTTGTTTGCCATCACCTTCTTCGTGTAGTGCCACGCACGAGGCACATGGCTCTCACTCCGCCCCAAGCCATGGACTCGGAGCCCATCGGATGACGATCGTCGCGATCGCATTCGGTGGGGCGGTTGGGGCGTCCCTCAGGTACGGGGCGTCGCGCATGGTCATCAACCTTGGGGGCGAGGGGTTCATCGCCACCGGGATCGTCAACGTGCTCGGTGCGGGCGTGCTCGGCTTTCTCGCCGGGTGGTGGGCGGCCCATGAAGGAGTGAACAACCCCGTTCGTCTCGGTGTGACGACCGGTCTGCTCGGCGGGTTCACGACCTTCTCGACGTGGGCAGTCGAGAGCGCCGACCTCTGGGAGCAGGGCCGAAACGTGGTGGCATTCGCCAACATGGCCATCCCGGTCGTCGTGGGTCTCCTGGCAGTGTTCGGGGGCCTGGCCCTCGGTCGCGCCTCCCGATAGGACAACGCACCTCGCCGCTCCGAAGTCCGCAGTCCGTCGTCCGTTCTACCCGGACGGAAGCGGGAACCAGCGGAGGTGCTCGAAGTCGTCGGTGAGGCCGGACGTCGTTGGGGGCTCGAGTGACGACCCCTCCTCGAGGATGGCTCGGGAGGCATCGAGGTATTCGCGGAGGTCTTCGGCGCCGAATTCGTGGCGGCGATGGCGGTAGTCCATCTGCCCCGTCGAGTAGTCGATGTCGAACAGCGACAGCGGTGGCTCGGCGAACCCGTCCCGATGACGCCACATCCCGGTGCTCGGCTCGAAGGTGTACGAGGGGAGGAGGCGCCAGCCGTGGGTGGCAATGAGTTTGACGGCCTCGAGCATGTAGTCGAAGGTGGGTTCGTCGATGAAGTAGTTGAAGTTCACCCGGACCCATCCGGGTTTGATCCCCTCGCACCCGCGCTCGATCTCCCGCTCGAACTCGTGTGAGCGATCGAGGTCGATCCCGAGGAGACGGTGCCCGTACGGGCCTGCGCATGAGCATCCGCCGCGGGACTGGATCCCGAACAGGTCATTGAGCAGCGCCACCACGAAGTTGTGGTGGAGGAACTGGCCCTCTCGTCTCACGACGAACGAGACGATGGAGAGCCGATCGGCCGAGCGGTTGCCGAGCACCTCGATGTCGGGGTGCTGCTCCCACTCACCGATGGCCCGGCGGATATAGCCCTCTTCCAGTCGGCGGATGGTCTCCGCCCCGACCGCCTCCTTGAGTTGGAACACGAGGCCTGCCCGGATCGACTCGATGATCGCCGGGGTACCCCCCTCCTCCCGATGCTCGATGTCGGTGAGGTAGCGGTGGATGTCCGGGTTCACATACGAAACGGTGCCGCCCCCGGGGACGTCGGGCACCCGGTTCTTGAAGAGATCCCTGCGTGCCACGAGTAGCCCGGGTGTTCCGGGCCCCCCGATCAGTTTGTGGGGAGAAACGAAGATCGCGTCCTTGTAGTCCAGGTTGCCGTGCTCAGGGCTGCGCATCTCGATTGCGACATAGGGGGCGGCCGCCGCGAAGTCCCAGAACGACAGCGCCCCGTGGGCGTGGAGGAGCGTCGAGATGGCCGACGTGTCCGAGATGATCCCCGTCACGTTGGAGGCGGCCGAGAACGAGCCGATGAGGATGGGCCGGTCGGCGTACTTGACCAACTCGGCCTCGAGGACGCCGAGATCGATGTGCCCGTCCGCGTCCTCTCCGATCACGACGACATCGGCGATCGACTCGCGCCACGGCAGCTCGTTCGAGTGGTGTTCGAACGGACCGATGAACACCACCGGACGGTCGGAGGCGGGAATGTGGTCCGAGAGATGGTGCGCGTCGTCGAGGACCGACGGGATCCTGAGTCCGAGCACCCCCACCAGGCGATCGATCGCCGCCGTGCACCCACTCCCGGCGAAGAGGACGGCGTGGTCGTCGGTGGCTCCGGTACATCGGCGGATGATCTCCCGCGCGTCCTCACGGAACCGGGTGGTCTGGAGCCCCGTCCCTGAGGACTCGGTATGGGTGTTCGCATACAGCGGAAGGACAGCGTCGCGGATGTAGTCCTCCACGAAGGAGAGAGCCCGTCCGGAAGCGGTGTAGTCGGCGTAGATCACGGGCCTGGGTCCGAATGGACCGGAGACGATCTCACGCGACCCGATCACGGATCGACGGATGGTCTCGATGAGCATTGTCGGAGGCTAACGCCTCCGACCTCGACCTCGACCTCGACTTCAACCCAGAGCGTCATCTCCGTCGAACAGCGCGACTTCGGCCTCGGACGCAGGGTTGGAGCTTCAGTGTCCCCTCGGGGTTGACGTTGAGGTTGCTGTTGAGGTTCAACCTTTCCGAGGACTGGCGTTTTGATGAGCGAGAAGCGGCGACTGGGCACTGACCCCGGATACACGGCCCCCCTCGGTAGCCTGCAGGGAATGCTGCGCCGCGCCGCCGCGATGGTCGCCGTCGTCCTCACGACCACGGTCGTCTTCTCCTCCGCCTCCCCGGCCCTCTCGGTGACGAAGGCGGAAGTCGAGCGCGCCTGCGCCGCCTCCAGCCAGGCGCTCAAGGAATTGAACGCCATAGAGGACCGGGTGACGGTCGTCACCGCAGAGTTGGCAGACATCCGGGGCCGGATCGAGGACACCCTCAGCACCGAGCTCACGCTCCGGGCGCAGGTGGATGAGTACGAGCATGACATACGGGCGATGCGGGACAGCGTCCTCGAGCGGGCGGTCGACCTCTACATGGCCGGTGGGCAGTCGTTCACTGGGGTCTTCTTCGTGGCCAACGATGTCAGCCAGGTCATCGCCGGCCAGGAGATGCTCGCCAGTGCCGCCGAGGAGGACGTGGGCTCGATCGATCGCCTCAACGCACTGGCTGCCAACACCGCCGAACTGCAGGGAGAACTGAAGGACGCCCGCACCGACCTCGAATCCCTCGAGGAAGAGATCTCGGCCCGATACGACCTCATCTACGACCTCCTCGAGGAGGCGGAGGCGAAGCGGAAGGAGCTCTCCAGCGAGTGCCGGGAGGCCGAAGCGGCGTACCAGAGGGAGCTGGCCCGCCAACGCGCGCTGGCTGCGGCTCGCCAGTCGGGGGCCGCCGGGGGCCTGCCGTCCGGAGCCACGCCCGGCTTCGTGTGCCCCATGACGGGCTCCCATTCCTTCACGAACGACTGGGGCTTCCCACGGTCCGGGGGCCGCAAGCACAAAGGGACGGACGTGTTCGCAGTGATGGGCCAGCCGTTGCGGGCGGTGGCCAATGGCACCGTTCGCACCGGGAACGGGGGCCTTGGTGGAGTCACCGTCTGGCTCAACTCGGACTACGGGGTGAACTTCTATTACGCGCACCTGTCGGCGTTCGGCCCGGGGATAAAGACCGGAGCCCAGGTCAGCAAGGGTGACATCGTCGGCTACAACGGTGACAGCGGCAACGCGCGCGGTGGACGCCCTCACCTACACTTCGGGAT
This sequence comes from uncultured Actinomycetes bacterium, assembly GCA_963706745.1. Classification (GTDB taxonomy): domain Bacteria; phylum Actinomycetota; class Acidimicrobiia; order IMCC26256; family PALSA-610; genus JAOSJK01. The sequence continues at coordinate 124,879 of CAVPMX010000001.1, forward strand.
CTGGGTGAACTCCTGGGTGAACCCCTATCCGACGCTCTCACGGAACTGCTGATTCATGACAAAGCACCGACGCCGACTCGACCTCGTTCTCGAACCCGAGTACGTCGCGACCCTCTTCGCCGATTCACTCGAGGAACTCGGCGAGAAGCGACGCCTCGTCGACGAGTTGGAGAACGAGCTCTCCTACTACCGGCGCCTCCTCCACGGGCGCCTCGATCTCCTTCGTTTCGAACTCGCCCGGAGGCGAGGGGAGGAGACCCGGTCCCTCATCGATGCCCTCCCTGACTTGTTGGCCGGGGGCCTGACCGGCCAGGAGCCGGGACAGGCGAACCCCCTCGGGCGACTTCGCGGCGATTTCACTCCGCAGTTTCCGGACGTGGAACGGCGGTTCTCGAGGATCACCGACGACGACTTCCTCACTCGGCTCCCCGACTTCACCGACAGCGACCTCGAGCAGATCCAGTCCGATCTCAATGAGATCGAGGAAGACTTGTCGAACACGCGCAACCGCCTGCACGACGCGCATGACGCCATCGTCGCCGAGTTGGCGGTGAGATACCAGGCAGCCGGCTCGGCGTGAGTGCCGTGGTCCGGGTCGTCCGCAGCGGGCGGACGGAAGCGGTTCACCATGCCTCGGTGGCCGTTGTTGACGCCAGTGGTTCGGTGGTGGCTGCAGCCGGTGACCTCGACACTCCCTTCTACGGTCGATCGGCACTGAAGCCATTCCAGGCGCAGGTATCCCTGAGGTTCGGGGCGAGCCTCAAGGGAGAGGATCTCGCACTGGTGTGCGCGTCCCACGGTGGCACGCCTGCCCACCTCACAATCGTGGAACGGGTTCTCGCAGCGGGCGGTCTGACCGAGGATGATCTCGGGACGCCCGCGGCGTGGCCCAACTCGGCAGGAGGGCGTGACACGGCCGTGCGGGCCGGGGCGACGGAGCCGAGGAGGCTGTTCCACAACTGCTCCGGCAAACACGCTGGCATGCTTCGGGCATGCCTGGCGAGCGGACTCCCGATCGATACCTATCTCTCGCCTGGGCATCCCCTCCAGGCAGCGATTGCCGAAGACGTTCACCGACTGACAGGGGAGGACTTCGGCCTTCCCGGGGTCGATGGCTGTGGGGCCCCGGTCCAGCCGATGACGGTCACCGGCCTCGCCCGGGCGTTTGCGACGCTCGCCACCGACCCGGAGCGAGCCGAGGTGCATGACACCATGCGCGATCACCCAGTCCTCATCGGGGAGGCCGGCAGGGTGGACGGGGTGATCGGTTCAGCCTTGGGTGGGGCGTCCAAGATCGGCGCCGAGGGCTCGCTGGGGATCGCCGTCAGCTCACATGGCCTTGGGGTGGCAATGAAGGTCTGGGACGGCTCATCGAGGGCGCTCGAACCGCTTGCGTCTGCCGTGCTCGAGCGACTCGGTCTCCTCGCCCCCCAACTCGCTCGCCAACTCGAGATTCGCGTCCTCGGGGGAGGACGAACGGTCGGGTGGCTCGAGGCCGACGTGGAGTGGAGCAAATGAGCCACGACGGTCCGTCCCCGGCAGCGGCAGCCTGTGCGTCCCATGTCGGACCCTTCGCCGATGCCCGCTTCATCGAGGCCCTCCACGCCCACTGGGGGGCGGGCGAGTTGCTCACCGCGGTGTCTGGTCACAGCGTCGCCCACGCGGAGCTGGTAGCGGGCGAAGTTCTCGGGGTTGGCCACCGCGACCTCGTCGACTATCGGTCACCCCTTGGCCCGCAAGGAGTCGAGCTCCTGGCGGCCCTCGTCGGAGACCGGCCCTTCAGGTTCGATTCGATGCCCATCGAAGTGGCCGAGCCACTCTCGGGACAGCTTCGGGCCGGCGGCCGGGTGGTTGAGATGCTCCCGGACGACTCCACTGCCGTGCTGGCCCTGCCGGACTCCTACGACGGCTGGCTGGGGTCCATCGGCAAGAAGGAGCGCCACGAGACACGTCGCAAGCGGCGTCGCTATGAGGAGCTGGTCGGGAGTCCCCGCATCGCTCGGTTCGATGATTCGGACGAGCGGCTCGACGAGTTCGCCGCACTCCACCGGACGTCGCAGGGAGAGAAGGGCTCCTTCATGACGGAGGTCATGGCCGCCTTCTTCCGCGACCTGATGCGCCTCCCGGGATGGGGAATCGATGCGTTGCTCACCTCCACGGGGTCGATGACGGCGGCCGGGTTCGGGTACCAGGGCGCCGATGGCTACTACCTCTACAACTCGGCATTCGCCCCCGACCTGCGGGAAGCGTCTCCCGGGGTCGTGCTCATGGCTTCGTTGATCGAGTCCGCCATCGAATCGGGGCGGCAGGTCTTCGACTTCCTCAAGGGCGACGAGGCCTACAAGTACCGACTCGGCGCCACCGAGCGTCTCCTCTACACGGTGAGCGGGTCGATGTGATCGAGGCGGTTGGCTACCTCAGCTATCACACGTCACCCCTCCTGGTCCCGGGCAGCGGGGACGCCGGGGGGATGAACGTCTACATCGACGAGCTGTCCAGGGAGATGGCGCGACGCGGCGTGACGGTCGACGTCTTCACGCGAAAGGACGACCCGTCACTGCCCGATGTCACGCACGTGACCGACCGATACCGGGTGGTGCACATCGAGGCGGGGCCGTCGGAGCCACAGGCGATCGGGGAGCTCATCCGCTGGGTCGATGACTTCACCCGGGGCACGATCAAGTTCGCGAAATCCAACGACGGTGCCTACGACCTCCTCCATAGTCACTACTGGCTCTCCGGCAGGATCGGGCTCCAGGTGAAAGCGGCCCTCGGCGTACCGCTCGCCAACAGCTTCCACACCCTCGGACGGGTCAAGGACCTCACCCGGCGGGGAGGCGATCGCCGATCGAGCGAGACGCGCATCCAAGCCGAGCTGGCAGTCATCGAGGGCTCTGACTGTGTCATCGCGTCGACTCCGGCCGAAGCCAAGGACCTCCTCGAGCATTACGGGGCCGACCCGACCCGGCTGTGCATGAATCCCCCCGGGATCTCACACGAGCTGTTCCATCCCGGCGACAACGAGGCGGCGCGAGCTCGCCTCGGCCTGGAGGAGGGCCCGCTCGCCCTCTTCGTGGGTCGGATCCAGCCCCTCAAGGGCGTGGACGTGGCGTTGGACGCCGTGGCACTCGCCAGGCAGTCGATCCCCGGGCTCCGGCTCCTGGTTGTGGGCGGACCATCGGGTATCGAGGGCCATGTTGAGGCGGAGCAGCTGCGACGCCGAGCGGCCGACGCCGACCTCGAGGGTGCCGTGTCGTTCCTCGCGGCCCAGCCGCACGACTCCCTGGTCGACTTCTATCGCGCAGCCGATGTGGTGCTCTGTCCTTCCCGCTCGGAGTCCTTCGGGCTGGTGGCGGTGGAGGCCCAAGCCTGTGCCACCCCGGTGATCGCTGCCAATGTGGGCGGCCTTGCCTTCGGGGTCACCAACGAGGAGTCGGGGCTCCTCATCCGAGGGTGGGACCCCCAGGACTACGCCGATGCCCTCGTCCGGTTCTTCTCCGAGCGCGGCCTGGCACGACTCCTGAGCGAGGGTGCGCGGGAGAGGGCGCGTATCTTCACCTGGAAGGCCGCGGTCGATCGCCTGCTGGAGTTGTATGACGGCCTCACGGAGTGACGTCCTCGCCATACTCGTCGGTCTGGTCGACTGCTTCGTGGGCGACGACGAGTCCGACATCGAGTACCGAGAGGTGGTCGACGGGCGCTTGGCGGTGAGGATGCGCCAGCAGGTACGGGACGCCACGACCATCTGGTGCGAGCCGGGGGAGAGAACGATCACGTTCGAGGCGTACGTCCTTCCGATCCCCGCGGCCGGGTCGGAGGCTGCACTACGCCAGTGCTTGGTGAGGAATGGGGGAACGTGGCTTGTGCATTACGCCCTGGATCGTGAGGGGGCCATCGTGTTGCGGGCGCGAATCGATGTCGAGCACCTTGACGAGTCGAGGGTGTCGTATCTCTTCGCAGAGATCTGGGACCAGGTGGAGCGCTCCTTCCTCTCACTGCTCCGATTGGTGAAGCGCGAAAAGTAGGCGTCAGGAATCTTGTCCACAGCTCGTTGTGGGTAGTCGGGCGCATATCAACAGGCGATTGTGGACAACTCCGCCGGTTTCGGCCCGAGTTGGCCAGCGACCCCCATTCGGCGCTGTTGAGAACGCGAATTCATCCTGTCAAAGGAGGGGTTTGTCCACAAGCAACGGGGTTGTCCGGGTGGAAGGGAAGGCGTACATTCGATGTCACGAAGCCCGAGGGGCCGAGACGCCAGAACACTCCGTTCGGGGAAGTGCGGGATGGACTGGCGTCGGAGTTCCTCGGGCTTTCACGCGTGCTCGCTGAGCTCGCTGAGCACGAGCACCAGCCCGAGCCCGAGCACGAGCACGAGCCCGAGCACGAAACAGCGGCTCGCGGCGCACGCTGAGCACGAGCACGAACACGAACGAGCACGAAACAGCGGCTCGCGGCGCACGCTGAGCACGAGCACGAGCACGAACGAGCACGAAACAGCGGCTCGCGGCGCACGCTGAGCACGAGCACGAGCACGAGCACGAACGAGCACGAAACAGCGGCTCGCGGCGCTGGCTCAGCTCGAGCTCGGGCCCGAGCTGCGGTCCTCGAGCGCTCTCCTATCCATCACCGCCACCCGGTGGCCCTTGAGCGACATGATGCGACGCCCCGGTTGAACGGCGTCGTGGGGCGTGGTTGGCTCGAGGCCGGCCGCGGCCCAGCGGCCGGCGACCACTTCGAGGACCAGGTCCGTCTCAAACGCAACCCCCGCCAGGCGAGTGATGCTGCCAGGCACCTCGATCACTTCGATGACCGGTCCGGCGAGGAAGAACGCGGCATTCTGGCCGCGGGCCGTCAGCCCGGTTCGTCGGAAGTCGACACCAGCAGCGACGAGGGTCTCGATCCCCGCTGACAGGTCCGGCACCGTCACGACCACATGGTCGACGCCCCATGCCGCCTCGGTGTGGGTGGTGCGTGGGGGGATGAACGTGGCGATCGGGAGATCGGGCGGATCCGGGTCCCATGCCCATGCGGCCTCTCCTTCGACGACCACGAGCGGCGCCAGTCGGGCGGGGAGCCCGATCCCGAGGCGGGGGAGGAGTGTCGGGAAGCGGACGGCGACGAGCCGGCTCATCGCCGGCTGCGGCGGAACAACACAAGGAGCAGGACGAGGGCGACCCCTCCGAGCGTAACGCCGGCCGCCACCCGCACGAGGCCCGCGGCGCCCGGGGCAGCGGGCTGGGTGAAGTCGAACCCCGGGGAGGTCGTTGTCGTCGATGCGGTCGGCGGGGTCGAAACCGATGATGAGGTTGTCGTCGGCAGGGTCGTCGTAGTCGTTGGGGGAGTGAAGTGGAAGGAGAGCACGATCGATCCGTCGGGTGACTCGGATGCGGTCACGGTTGTGGTCTCCGGCCATTTCGCCGCGGCTTCCGCGGCTTCCGTGCAGTCGGTGACGGTGACCTCGGCACTCCCGGTGCTGTCGGCGGTCCCGGTCCCGATGGAAGCACGGGCGCAGCCGATGGCTTCTCCCGCGGTCAGGCCGGGGACGGTCGATCCGGTGGGAATCGTCGTGGTCGTGGTTGTGGTGGATGTTGTCGTCGAGGTTGTCGAAGTTGAAGTTGAAGTTGACGTCGAGGTGGTCGTGGTCGTGGTCGAGGTCGTGGTTGTTGTGGACGGTGTGACGGGCAGTTTCATGAAGATCGTGGTCACGTACAGGATCCCGTCGGGCGCCAGGGCGTGTCCGACCCCGATGTGGGTGTAGTCCCCGAGGATGTTGTCCCGGTGGCCCGGGGAGTTCATGAATGCGTTGAATATCGAGGACGCCGATGGCCCGCGGCCCACGTTCTCGCCGATCCGTTGCCAGCCCGAGACGAGGCCTGTGAGTTCACCGCTCGACGAGTGATAGATGGAGTTGGTGCCGAGCATCTCCTCCGAGTGCTCGCGGGCATACGCCACGAGGGTCGGATGGGAAGCGAGAGCGTTGAGACCGTTCGCCTCCCGCGCCGAGTTGATGCTCGACGACATTGCCCCTTCGTCGGGGCCGGCCAGGACGAGCAACATTGGCGTGACGAGAAGCGCCAGGAATACGAAGAGGGCGATCCTTCGCTTGCGGTTCACGTCGGGTCCAGCTCGTTTCGGCTCTCGTCGGTCGGTTGGGCCTCGACCCCCGGCCAAGTCCTGCCCCGTTCGCGCGACACCCTACCGACGCAGGTCGCGAAACTCAGTCGCTGGGAGGCGCAGGCACACCGCGGTGTGGAGCATGCCGCGCATTCGGGATGGCTGGAGGATCCTTGCTGTTGGCGCTCGTCGCCGGCCGGCTACGAGGCCTTGCGGATCCACTCGCGCCGGAGACGGCGGCGCTCGTTCGGGGTGGTACCGCCCCAGATCCCAAGGGTCTGGTTGGTCTCGAGCGCGAATTCGAGGCAGGGTTCCTGCACGGGGCATTGGGCGCAGATCTGCTGGGCCTTGCGCATGCCCTCGAGGTCATCCCCGACGAGGAAGAACTGCTCCGATGTGAGGTCGAGGCATGCCGCGAGCTTCCGCCATGCCTGGTCGTCTTCGAGAATGATCGAGTCCATGGTCAGCTTCCGAACGTCATCGAGCCGCGGTTTATTCCCTTTCACATACGACGCAGAACGGGATCCGGATGGTTCCGGCAGAGCCAGATGACAGGTGCCAGGTGCCAGGTGCCAGATGCCCGTGCCGGCTTCGTACTTCGTGCCTTCGTACTCCCTACCCGCTCCACGACTCGGGCGTGTGGCCGGGCTCGTAGCGGCGGATCTCGCGCCGGGCGAGCGTCCGGATGTGTACGGCGTCAGGGCCATCCGCCATGCGCAAGGTCCTGATCTGGGCGTACATCCTGGCCAGGGGGAAGTCGCTGGTGAACCCGGCGGCCCCGAAGAGTTGGATCGCCTGGTCGAGGACCCACTGGGCCATCCGGGGTACGACCACCTTGATGGCACTGATCTCGATGCGGGCTCCCTTCACCGTCTGGGTGTCAATGAGCCAGGCGGTCTTGAGGGTCAGCAGGCGCGCTTGCTCGATGCGCATACGGGCCTCGGCGATGACCTCGCGGACGGTGTCGTGGTCAGCGACGGGTTTGCCGAACGCGGTCCTTGCGAGGGAGCGTTCGCACATCATGTCGAACGCCCGTTCCGCCATCCCGATGGCGCGCATGCAGTGGTGGATCCGACCGGGCCCCAGGCGTGCCTGGGCGATCGCAAAGCCGGAGCCCTCGGTACCGAGGAGGTTCTCCACCGGGACCCGCACATCGTGGAACGCGACCTCAGGGTGGCCGGATCTGTCGTGGTATCCGAAGACGTCGATGTCGCGCTCGATCACGACCCCCGGGGTGTCCTTGGGGACGATCACCATCGACTGACGGTGATACGGGTCGGCGTCTGGGTTGGTGACGCCCATGAAGATCGTCAGCTTGCATCGGTCGCTCGAGAAACCCGACGAGAACCACTTGCGACCGCTGATGACGTATTCGTCACCGTCACGGCGGATCGAACTGCGGATGTTCATGGCGTCGGAAGAGGCGACGTCGGGTTCCGTCATCGAGAACGCCGAACGGATCTCGCCGGCCAACAGTGGCTGCAACCACTGCTCCTTCTGTTCTGCGGTCCCGAACATGTGGAGGATCTCCATGTTCCCCGTGTCCGGAGCCGCGCAGTTGAACACCTCCGGGGCGAACCACAGCACTCGCCCGGTGAGCTCGGCGATCGGTGCGTAGTCGGTGACCGTGAGGCCCGCCCCGTCCTCGTCGTCGGGTAGGAAGAGATTCCACAGGCCCTGGGCTCGGGCCTTGGCCTTCAACTCCTCGACGATCGGTGGGTGGTGGTTGGGATCGTCGGAGGACGCCATCTGGTCGAAATACAGCCGTTCGTTCGGGTAGATGTACTCATCCATGAAGGCCGCTACCCGGGCGTGGAAGTCCTTGCCCTTGGGGCTCATCGAGAAGTCCATGTCCGTTCCTCCGGGGGTTGCTGAAGCCGAAGCTACCTGTCCTCGGACCCCGAGCGCTCGGTAGGGTTCCGGCCTGACCGAGTCGAAGGACCCGATGCCGACACAGCTTCCGCCACCGCCCGGCGCCGGGCCCGCCTGGACCCCGGGACCAGCCGACCCGCCCAGGATGTGGGTGATCGTCAAGGCCCTCAGCCTCGCGGTGTTCGCGGGGGTGATCGCCGCCGTCCTGGCCACATTCGTGTTGGTCGTGCTGTGGGGTGCGCTGTTCGTGGGCGCTCGCCTTGGGTGGACCGACGAAGCAACGATGACGACCATCCTCGAGAACGGCAGGTGGGTCACGGTCGGTGTGGCCATCGCGCTGGCGATCTGGGCGGGCGGGTACGGAGCCACCGCCCGCGGAAGTGGCCCTCGCATCGCATCCGGCCTGGCGATCGGCCTCCCGTTCGGTTTCGGCCTGGCCGTGCTCGGGTCCGACTTCTGGACCGTTGCGGCGGTGGGGATAGGCTGGGCGGTGGCCATCCCGGCGAGGTCGGTACGCATCGCGGCCATCCGCGCGGCGCCCGCGGCGCTGCTCGGACTGCTCGCGATCCCCTTCTCGGTGGACGGTCTCGCCGCCCAGGTCGCCGCCGGCTTGGGTGGAGTCGTCGTGGGCGGTGCAGTGGTGGTGGTCATGATCGGTGCCGTGGAACCGGCACTTCGACGAGACCCGCAACGGCATCGTCTTGGCGACCGCGGAGCAATGGCCGAACCCGGCCGCCCGGACGAAGCGGATCAGTGAGACAGGAGCACCCAGCATGGACTTCATGCGCACACCCGACAGCCGTTTCGTGGACCTCCCCGACTACCCGTTCGAACCGCGGTACACATCCATTGACGCCGGGGATGGCTCCGAACTCCGCGTTCACCACGTCGAGCAGGGCGACGGCGCCCCCGTCCTGCTGCTCCATGGCGAACCGTCGTGGTCGTTCCTCTACCGGAAGATGATCCCGCCCGTCGCGGAAGCCGGGTATCGGGCCATCGCACCCGACCTGCTCGGGTTCGGGAGATCCGACAAGCCGGTCGCCATGGAGGACTACTCGTACTCCGCTCACGTTGCATGGATGAGTGAGTGGCTGCTTGCCTCCGACCTCGATGACATCACGCTGTTCTGCCAGGACTGGGGTGGCCTCATCGGACTCCGACTCGTGGCCGCCCATCCCGACAGATTCCGAGCGGTGGTGGTCGGGAACACCGGTCTCCCGACCGGGGAGCACCCGATGCCCGAGGCGTTCCTCACGTGGCGGGAGTTCTCACGAACCTCACCGCTCTTCGAGGCCGGTTGGATCGTCCAAGGCGGCACCGTGTCGGAATTGCCCCCGGAGGTCGTTGCCGCCTACGACGCGCCCTTCCCCGATGACGGACACAAAGCGGGCGCCCGCATCTTCCCGAGCCTCGTCCCGGCGACACCGGACGACCCGGCGCGGGCCGACCAGGAGGGCGCGTGGGGTGTGCTCAGGCAGTTCACGAAGCCCTTCGTGACCGCATTCAGCGACTCCGACCCGATCACGGCCGGGGGAGAGCGCGTCTTCCACAAACTCGTGCCCGGGACGGCTGGCATGCCGCACGCAACCATCGCCGACGCCGGCCACTTCCTCCAGGAAGACCAACCGCAGCGGTTGGTGGAGGTCATCCTGGGTGCTGCCGGCCTGGGGTCCTGAAGACAACGGTGCCGGCTCCCCGCAGGGGGTCAAAGGACATCGGTGAGCACCGACCGGATGCGAACACAGGACGGAGAAGACCCGTCCGTCGTCCTTCGTCCTCCGTCTCCTTCTCAGCCTTTTCACAGGAAACTCCACGGGACTTCTCAGCAGGCCATCGGAGACTGGCGGCGACAACGAACTGGAGACAATGATGAAACGCTGGTTGGGAGCCGCCCTTGCGGCGGCACTCGTGCTCTCTGCCTGCAGCGGAGGTGCCGTCGCCACCGACGGGGTCGCCTCCCTGGATGAGGTGACCGACGCGGTTGTGACGGCGACGACCGTCGTCGAGGAAGTCGACCAGGAACAGGCGGTTCTCGCCCTCGTCGAGTGCCTCCGCGAGGAGGGTCTCGACGTCGCAGATCCTGAGGTCGATGCCGACGGCAACGTCGACCTGCGCGGCCTCTTCCGCCAAGCAGAAGAGGCTGAACTGGACCGCGAGAAGGTCGAGGCTGCAATGGAAGCCTGCGACGACCTCGTTGACCAGGTCCGGGTCGGGTTCACCCGGGACCTCGACTTCACTGAGATCCAGGACCAACTCCTCGAGTTTGCAGCCTGCATGCGCGAGAACGGATACGACATGCCCGACCCGGACTTCTCCAGCTTCGGACAGGGCGGTCCGGGCGCGGGGGGCGATCCTGGCGGAGGGCCGCTCGGCGAGATCGACCAAGACGACCCGGACTACCAGGCCGCCTTCGAAGCCTGCCAAGGAACACTCCCCGGGTTTGGTCCGGGCAGTGGTATCGGCGGCGGGGGCCGGCCATGAGTGAGAACCTGAAGCCGGAGGCACCACGTCCCGAGCGCCGTGGGCTTCGATGGACATGGTGGCTCGCGGGACTCCTGGTGATCGTGGGAGCCGCGTGGCTCACCGCTGATCAGTGGATGCCCGCAGAAGAAACAGCTGCTGAGGAGGCCGAGCTCTCCACGGCTGAGGTGGTGCGAACCGACCTCGTCGAAGAAGAGAGCTACGACGGCACCCTCGAGTCCTTGGGCGGGGAGACGATCCCGGCACCGGTCGCCGGGGTGGTCTCCTACGCGGCGGCCGAGGGTTCCATCGTCGAACCGGGACAGATCCTGTTCGAGGTCGATGGGGAACCGGTGATCGTGCTGTCGGGGGCGGTCCCGGCCCACCGCGACTTCACGCTCGGAGATGACCTGCGCCAGCTCATCAGTCGAGCCAGCGGCACCCTCACCTGGCTCGCCCCGGTCGGGACCGTCCTCGAGGAAGGCGACGTGATCGCCGAGGTCGACGGTGAACCGATCGTGCTCCTCTACGGCGATGTGCCGGCCTACAGGCGCCTGTTCGACGCCCGCACAGACCTCGAGGGTGACGACATCCTGCAACTCGAAGAAGCCCTGGTACGCCTCGGTGTGGACCCTGACGGTGAGATGGAGGTGGATGCGGAGTTCGATGCCACCACCGCCGAGATCGTGGAGGCGTGGCAGGAATCGATCGGCGCGGTCGCCGACGGGGCAGTTGACCTCGGTGAGGTGGTCTTCCTTCCCGGGCCGGCACAGGTCATCGCTCCGCTCGGCGAGATCGGCGAACGGGTCGGCGACGGCAGTCTCCTCCTGCGGATCGCCACGGGCGACCCGCTCAGCGGCGATGACGTCGCGCAGCTCGAACAAGCGCTTCTCCAACTCGGCTACCTCGCCATCGCCGACGACACCTTCGACTCCCGGACCGCCGACGCCATCAAGGCGCTGCAGGCCGCGACCGGCGCCACGGAGACCGGTGTCTTCAGTGCGCTCTCCGTACTGTTCACCGACCTCTCCGTCCGGATCGACGACGTCATCGCAGGCGTCGGTTCCGCCGTCACACCCAACGCGCCGGTGCTCGAGGTCGCGTCCACGGAACTCGTGGTTCGCATGGCGCTTCCCGCATCCGACCAAGGGCTGCTCCTGGAGGGCCAGTCGGTCACGGTCGAACTCCCCAATGGGGACGAGATCACCGGCGTCGTGGCTTCCGTCGCCACCGTCGCCACCCGACTGCAAGGCGCCGAGGCCTCCTTCGAGGTGATCGTGGCCCTGTCGGATCCGGCTGCGGCCGCGGGGTTCGAGGATGCTCCCGTCGATGTCGAGGTCGTGAGCGACTCGGTCGAGGACGTGTTGGCGGTCCCCGTGACGGCGCTACTGGCGCTCGCTGAAGGCGGCTACGCGGTGGAGGTTGTCGAGGGCTCGTCGTCCCGTTTGGTCGGTGTTGATCCTGGCTTCTTCGCCCGGGGGATGGTGGAAGTCACCGGCAATCTCACGGTCGGCGATGTGGTGGTCGTCCCGTGAGGGAAGTCGTACTAGCCGTCGAGGACGTCACGAAGTCCTACCCGCTCACGCCGCCGGTGCACGCCTTGCGCGGCGTGACCTTCGACGTGCGTGCCGGGGAGTTGGTCACGGTCGTTGGCCCGTCCGGATCCGGCAAGTCGACGCTGCTCCACATCATGGGCACCCTCGACCGGCCCACCACCGGCGATGTGCGGGTCGCCGGTCATCGGATCTCGGACCTCTCCGACAGGCAACTGTCGGCGCTGCGGGCTCGCCACATCGGTTTCGTGTTCCAGCAGTTCCATCTGCTCAACGGCTACTCGGCGCTCGACAACGTCGCCGATGGTCTGCTGTACACCGGTACTCCGGCCCGGGAGCGGCGAGAGCTTGCACACGATGCCCTCACGAGCGTCGGCCTCGGGCATCGCCTGACCCACGTGGCGACGGAGCTCTCCGGCGGCGAACGGCAGCGGGTGGCGATAGCGCGTGCGCTCGTCGGTTCCCCGTCGCTGATCCTGGCTGACGAACCAACCGGCAACCTCGATACGAAGACGAGTGAAGCGATCGTCGAACTCATCGAATCCCTCAACGAGGGTGGCACGACGATCGTCGTGATCACCCACAATCACGAGGTCGCCGACCACTTCCCTCGGACGGTCACCCTGCGCGACGGCTTGGTCGAGTCCGACTCGGCGTTGGCGGGCGTGTGATGGCCACCTCGATCCCCGCCAGTCAATTGAGCACAGCCGACTTGTTGCGTACGGCGACCGTCGGACTCCGCACTCGACGGATGCGAATGTTCCTCTCGGCGGTCGGGATCGCCATCGGTATCGCAGCCCTGGTGGGCGTTCTCGGCCTCTCGGAGTCCTCGAAGTCGGACCTGCTCGCGACGCTCGATCGCCTCGGGACCAACCTCCTGACGGTGGAGGCAGGAACCGGGATCGGCATCGGGTCCGGTGAACTCCCCGACGAGGCTGCCGCCATGATCGGCCGGATCGGTCCCGTGGAGAACACGGTCACGGTCAGCCAGGTCGAGGCGTCGGTGTACAAGAACGACCTCGTAGCAGCGGGTCAGACCGCGGGACTCACCGTGCAAGCCATTGGCCTGGACCTGCTCGACACGCTTGCCGGGACTGTGGTCGATGGGCAATGGTTCGATGAACTCCGTGCTGCGTACCCGACGACCGTGCTCGGGGCGATCGCCGCCGACCGACTCGGGATCAGCGAGGTCACCGGTGCCCAGCAGGTGTGGCTCGGGGGCGAGTGGTTCACCGTCATCGGAATCCTCGACGAATTCGACCTGTCACCCGACCTCGACCGCGCTGCGCTGGTCGGGTTCGATGCGGCGGAGACGTACCTCGACCACGACAACGTGCCGACTCGGATCCTCGTGCGGGTCGACCCGGACCATGTCGACGATGTCGTGGACGTGCTGGCGCTCACCGCCAACCCGGAGAACCCCGAGGAGGTCGAGGTGGACCGTCCCACCGATGCCCTCGAGGCGAAAGAAGCCGCCGACGATGCGCTCACGTCCCTCTTCCTCGGCCTCGGTGCTGTGGCCCTCCTGGTCGGTGGGGTGGGCATTGCCAACGTGATGGTGATCTCGGTCCTCGAACGCCGGTCTGAGATCGGACTGCGCAGGGCCCTCGGAGCGACCCGGACACACGTGGCCCTCCAGTTCCTGGGCGAAGCGCTGCTCCTGGCCGTCCTGGGTGGTCTCGGCGGTGTTGGCTTGGGCTCGGCAGTCACCTACGCGTACGCGTCGTACAAGGGATGGGGCGTGCTCATCCCGACCGAGGCCCTTGTCGGAGGGATTGGTGCCGCTCTCGTCATTGGCGTGATCGCCGGTCTCTACCCTGCGGTGCGAGCATCGAAGCTGTCGCCGACGGAAGCGCTGAGGACGACATGAGTCGCCAGGAAGAAGCAAGGTACGAGGAGCGAGGAACGCAATCCGGATGCGGGGAAAAGACGTGACGGAGCGAGAGCGACCGAGGATCCTCGTCGTCGACGATGAGCAACCGATCCGTGAGTTGGTGGCTGCGGCGCTCACCTTTGCCAGGTTCGACGTGGTGACGGCTTCGGACGGGGTCGGGGCGCTCAACGCAGTCTCCCTGGAACAACCCGACCTCATCGTCCTCGATGTGACGATGCCGGGGTTCGATGGCTGGGAGGTCTGCCGGCGACTTCGCCGGGACGGCGATCTCACCCCCGTCGTCTTCCTCACAGCCCGAGATGATGTGACAGACACACTCCGCGGCTTCGAGGTCGGGGCTGATGACTACGTGACGAAGCCCTTCTCCTTGGAGGAGTTGGTGGCCCGGGTGCATGCGGTGCTCAGGAGGGGAGCCTCTCCCACAGACGAGCATCCCCAACTCCGGTATGCCGACCTCCGCCTCGATGAGGAGGCGCATCGCGTCTGGCGTGGCGACGAACGGATCGAACTGGCCCCTACCGAGTTCAAGCTCCTCCGCTTCTTCCTCCTCAATCCCGAGCGGGTGCTGGCGAAGCCGCAGATCCTCGACCACGTCTGGCAGTACGACTTCGGCGGTGACGCCAACGTCGTGGAGACCTATGTGAGCTACCTGCGTCGCAAGCTTGGTGAGCCGCGGCTTCTTCACACCGTCCGCGGCGTCGGCTACGTGTTGCGGGTCGAGCCTTGACCATTCGTGCCCGCATTGTCGGCGGGGTCACGATCCTCACCGCGGTCGTCTTCCTGCTGGCCGGGGTCGCCACGGTGTACACGTTGCGGTCGCAGTTGGTGGAGGAGATCGACGCGGAGATCTCGGTGCGCGCCGGGGGAGCGATGCAGGGCCTCGGCCGCTCCCCCTTTGGGCCAGGGCTTGGGCTTGGCCCGGGCTTCGGGCAGTCGATCGACAGGGTGTTCGAGGAACGAGACATCGCGGTGCTTCTCGTACCGGGCGATGGCGACCCAACGATCGTGCCGGCCGGCTCCTTCGATGACCCGGACCCCCTCCCGGACCTCGACCTGAGCGCGTTGGTCGAGTCGGATCCGTTCACGGTCGCTGCGATGACCGGAGACATCCGCTACCGGGTGGCGATCCATGAGGTAGAGGGTGGTTTCGTGGTCCTCGCCGCCACGCTCGAGGCGACCGAGGCTGCGGTGGCCGCCCTGGTCCGCAACATAGCCCTCGTCGGCATCGGGGCGGTGCTCCTCGCCGGGTTTGGCGCTGCTTGGATCGTCGGCCGGGGCATGCAACCCATCGATGAGATGATCGAGACCGCCGAGCGGGTCGGCGACGGGACCCTCTCGGAGCGAGTGCCCGGCGTCGAGTCCGCCACGGAGGTCGGCCACCTCGCCACCGCCATCAACAGCATGCTCGCCCGGGTGGAGGAAGCCATGGCGGTCCGTGAGGCATCGGAAGAACGGCTGCGGCGGTTCGCCTCGGATGCCTCCCACGAACTACGGACACCGCTGACGTCGATCCTCGGGTATGCCGAGTTGTATCGGCAGGGTGGAGACGACCCCGACCAGGTTGCCCGTTCGTTCCAACGAATCGAGTCGGAAGGGGCACGGATGGCGCGAATGGTCGAGGACCTACTGCTGCTGACCCGACTTGACCAAGGTCGAGGTCTCACGATGAACCCGGTCGACCTGCGCGCTGTCGTGAGAGAAGCTGTCGAGGACGCCATGGCTTCCGACTCCGAGCGGGCCATCTCACTTCTGCTTCCCGATACCGACGTGACCGTCAACGGGGATGAGGATCGCCTTCGGCAGGTGGTGGGGAACCTGCTGACCAACGCCAGGGATCACACCCCGGCGGGCACCGCCATCGAGGTCAGCCTCGCTGATGGTCATCCGGTTCTCCTCGTCGTTCGTGACGAGGGCCCAGGAATGCCTGAGGCGGTGGCGGCCTCGGCGTTCGAGCGCTTTGCCCGGGGGACTTCGTCGGGTACGGGGTCGGGCCTCGGCTTGGCGATCGTCCGTTCCATCATCGGGGCCCACGGCGGAACGGTCACCCTCGACGCCACCAATGGCACCGCCGTGACAGTGGCGCTTCCCGACCGATGAGTCAGCCTTCGACGGTGATGCTCCCTCGCATCTCCGGGTGGATGCTGCATGAATACTCGTAGACCCCAGGGCTGCCGATCACGACCTCGTGGGAGGCGTCGGGTCCCAATGTGCCGGTCCTGAAGGCGCCGTCGGCCGCGGTGGCGGTGTGGGAGGCACCATCTTCATTGGTCCAGACGATGGTGGTCCCCGGAGTGACCGTGAGTTCGGCTGGCTTGAAGCTGAAACCGGAGATCGTGATCCCTGCGACGATTCCGTTCGCCGGGACGGTCGGGGTTGGATCGGGGGCGGTCGTGGTCGTGGTGGACTCCTCGACCAACGCCTGCGTGGTGGTGGGGCCTGGTGCTGTCGACGAGGTCGTGGATACGAGCGTGACCACGGGCTCGGGGGAGGCGGCGCAGGCAGGCGTCGCCAAGGCGATGGCAAGCGCCACCAAGGCAGCACCTCCATGCGTTCGAGGTCTCATGTCATGGATGTTGGCGTGGTCGCCGGCCAACCTGTGAGGAGTCCCGGCAACCGAGCCGCAGTGTGGCCCCTTTCCTCACCCATCCGTGGCGACGTCTCCTACCCCTGCCCGCTTCCTACCATTCATCCGTGTCCTCCCCCTCCTTCCGGAACGTCGCGCTCGTCGCGCATGTCGACCACGGCAAGACCACGCTGGTCGATGCCATGCTCCGCGCCTCGGGCGTCTTCGCCGAGCATGAGGCCCGTGTCGATCGGATCATGGACTCGAACGACCAGGAGCGGGAGCGGGGCATCACGATCCTGGCGAAGGCCGCGTCCATCGAGTGGAGGGGTACCCGCATCAACCTCGTCGACACACCCGGCCACGCCGACTTCGGCGGGGAAGTGGAACGGGCACTCGCCCTCGTCGATGGGGTGCTGCTCCTCGTCGATGCCTCGGAGGGCCCGATGCCCCAAACCCGCTACGTGTTGTCCAAGGCGTTGGCTCGTGGCCTTCCCGCGGTCGTCGTCATCAACAAGGTCGATCGCCCGGACGCCCGACTCGGCGAGGTGGCCGACGAGATCTACGAGCTCTTCTTTGACCTCGAGGCCGAGGAGCACCACATCGACTTCCCGATCATCTCGTCCATCGCCCGCCAGGGTCGCGCGATGGCGGGTGTCGGAATCCCCGGTGAGGACGACGGACTGTCGCCGCTCCTCGATGCCATCGTCGAGACGATCCCGGCCCCGGCCGGGGATCCCTCGGCTCCCCTGCAGGCCCTCGTCACCAACCTCGACGCCTCCGACTACCTCGGCAGGTTGGCCATCGGGCGGGTCGTGCAAGGCACGCTCCGGCAGGGAGACCAGGTGGCACTCTGTCACTCCAACGACGAGGAGCCCCCACTGCGGCGGCGACTCGGAAACCTGCTCGGTTTCGAGGGGCTGGGCCGGATCGACGTGGCCGAACGGGTGGCCGGCGACCTGTTCGTCGTTGCCGGGTTCCCGGAGGTGGAGATCGGCGACACGATCGCCGATCCTCTCGACCCCCAGCCGCTGGAACGCCTGACCGTCGACGAGCCGGTCCTTCGAATGACGTTCGGAGTGAACACGTCCCCCCTCGCCGGCTTGGAGGGGAAGCTGCTCACCTCCCGTCAGATCAAGGAACGCCTCGAACGAGAGGTGCTCGGGAACGTTTCCATCCGTATCGGTCCGACTGCCTCCCCAGAAGAGATGGAGGTGGCCGGACGGGGTGAGCTGCAGCTTGCGGTCCTCATCGAGGCCATGCGCCGGGAGGGCTTCGAGCTCCAGGTGAGCCGCCCCGAGGCGATCCTTCGCCAGATCGACGGTGTCCCCCACGAACCTGTGGAGCGAGCGGTGATCGACGTGCCCGACGAGTACGTGGGGACCGTCACCCAGGCCGCTGCCCCGCGCAAGGGGCAGATGGTCGACATGCGACCGGGGGAGCGGGGCCGCACCGTTGTGACCGTGGTGGCTCCTGCCCGGGGCCTCATCGGTTTCCGGTCGCAGCTCATGACCTCGACCCGGGGGACTGCGGTCGTCCACCAACACCATGATGGGTGGATACCTTGGGCAGGGGAGATGGAGGGCCGCATCGGCGGTGCCATCACCTGTGACCGCAAGGGGAAGGCAACGGCCCATTCCCTCGACAACCTCCAGAAGCGCGGTGAGCTCTTCATCGGACCCGCCGACCAGGTGTACGAAGGGATGATCATCGGCGAGTGTTCGCGGCCGGATGAGATGACCGCCAACCCGACCAAGGGCAAGCAGTTGACGAAGATGCGGACGAACGCCGCCACCGAGGACCCGATCAAGCTTCGGCCGCCGCGGGTGCACACGCTGGAGACCGCCATCGAGTGGATCGATGACGACGAGTTGGCCGAGGTGACTCCGACCTCGATCCGGGTGCGCAAGCGTTACCTCACCGAGAGCGAGCGGAAGCTGCACAAGAAGCGCTAGGCGAGAAGCGTCGGGCGCCGATTCATCCGATCGGGCGTCGGCTCCGAATTGGTCGTATGATCGCCACAGCCTCCGAAGTGAACACCCCAAGCATCTCGACCCCGAAGCGCCTGCGCCCCTACAACCTCGTCATGGGGATCCTCCATGCCGCCCAGGGCCTTGCCGTGCTCTGGCTGGCAAACGGGTTCACGCTGCCGATCGTCGCTTCCTATATGACTGGCCCTCCCGGGTCGGGCGTCGGCGAGCCTCAGCCGGTGCTCAACCTCAGCGTGGCCTGGGGGGTCGCCATCTTCCTCTTCCTCTCCGCAGCGGCCCACTTCCTGATCGTGTCCCCCGGCGTCTGGGACCGCTATCGGAACGGATTGGCGGAGGGTCGGAACTACTTCCGCTGGGTGGAGTACTCCCTCTCGTCATCGCTGATGGTGGTCCTCATCGCCATGCTGGTGGGGATCGCCGACATCGCCGCCTTGCTGGCGATCGCGGGAGTGAACGCCTCGATGATCCTGTTCGGTCTCCTCCAGGAGAAGTACGAGACCCCCGGCCCGGGCGTGAGCCTCACGTCGTACTGGTTCGGGGTCCTCGCCGGCGCGATTCCGTGGCTGGCGATCGGCTGGTACCTCGCCAGTCCCGGCCAGGACGCCCAACCTCCCGGGTTCGTGTACGTGATCTTCTTCTCCTTGTTTGCCTTCTTCAACGTGTTCGCCGTCGTCATGCTGCTCCAGTACAAGCAGATCGGCCGGTGGAGGAACTACGCCTTCGGCGAGTCGACCTACGTCCTGTTGAGCCTCGTCGCCAAGTCCCTCCTTGCCTGGCAGGTCTTCGGGGGCACCCTCGCCGTCTGAATCCGGTGTTCCGAGCCGCCCCCTGGACCGGTGATCAGCTGAGCGAATCCGCTCGGGAACTCCCCTGGCAGGGGTCGTTCGATGCCTTCTGGCGAGTGCTGTCCGATTCTTCCGGTCGTCACACAGGCAAGGTGTGATCCCGATCTGACAGGATTTCGCCTCGCGAAAAGTGCTCGCCCGCTCGGTTTTCGCGTCCCGTCACCGGTGCCGTAGAGTGGCTGCACTTCCCTCACTTCCCCGGTGGCGACGCCGTAGCTCGGCTTCGCCGTGCGCCGGAGGAGGCTTTTCGCGTCCTCAGGCGACAAAGATTGACAGCTCACACGCGTGTAATTACAGTGCCGGTACTCCACCAGATGTAGTGGCTGTGAAAGCAGCAGACCACAACATCTAGTGGTTCGGCAGGACATACGGCGCCGCGGGCATGTGAGCTCGGCGGCGCCGAGTCGACTCCGGGGTGGGCGACGACTGCGACAGGAAGGGCCCATTGGGGCCGGAGGAAACGAGACGGTGGCTCATCGTCGAGACGAGAGGACAAGGTGCGATGGCTGAAGGCCTGAGGATCGAGCGGAGGTTCACGGAAGCGGGTCGCGATCCCTACGACACGATCGAGTGGAGTAGGCGCGATTCACGCATCTCGAACCCCGACGGTTCGATCGTCTTCGAGATGGTGGGTGCCGAGATGCCCGCCGCATGGTCGCAGGTGGCCTCCGACATCATGGTCTCGAAGTACTTCCGCAAAGCCGGCGTCCCCCAGGTCGACCTGGAAGGCAACCCGGTGCTCGACGAGCACGGCAACCCGGTCACCGGACCGGAGCAGTCCTCCAAGCAAGTCTTCAACCGCCTCGCTGAGACGTGGCGTTGGTGGGGAGAGACCCACGACTACTTCGCCTCCGCCGACGATGCCCAGGCGTTCGAGGATGAGATCAAGTACATGCTCGCCGCCCAATTGGCCGCCCCCAACTCGCCCCAGTGGTTCAACACGGGCATCTTCCACGCCTACGGCATCAAGGGCCCCGAGAACGGGTTCTGGCGCGCCGACAACGAAACCGGGGTGGCCACCCTCACGGGTTCCTCCTACGAATTCCCACCACCGTTCGCCTGCTTCATCCAGAGCGTCGACGACGACCTCGTCAATGAAGGCGGCATCATGGACCTGTGGGTCCGCGAGGCGCGCCTTTTCAAGTTCGGTTCCGGAACCGGCACCAACTTCTCCGCCATCCGCTCCGAAGGGGAGAGGCTCTCGGGGGGCGGCACCTCCTCAGGGGTGATGTCCTACCTCAAGGTTGGCGACCGCGCGGCCGGGGCCATCAAGTCGGGTGGCACGACCCGTCGGGCCGCCAAGATGGTCGTGCTCGACCTCGACCACCCCGAGGTGGAGACCTTCATCGAGTGGAAGAAGGTCGAGGAGGAGAAGGCTCGCGTCCTCATCCACAAGGGCGGCTTCTCCGCCGACTTCAACGGCGAGGCCTACGCCACCATCGCCGGCCAGAACTCGAACAACTCGGTGCGCGCCTCCAACGACTTCATGCACGCGGTCATCGACGACGCCGACTGGCACCTGACGAACCGCACCGACGGTGGTGTCGTACGGACCGTCAAAGCCAGGGAGTTGTGGCACAAGATCGCCGACGCGGCTTGGGCCTGCGCCGATCCCGGCATGCAGTTCCACACCACGATCAACCAGTGGCACACCTGTGCCAACGACGGCGAGATCCGGGCGTCAAACCCCTGCTCGGAGTACATGTTCCTCGACGACACCGCCTGCAACCTGGCGTCGCTGAACCTCGTCAAGTTCATCGACGAGGCAGGTGACCTGGACATCCCCGCCTACGAGCACGCCATCCGGCTGTGGACGATGGTGCTCGAGATCTCGGTGACGATGGGCCAGCTTCCGTCGCGCCGGATAGCCGAGCGAACCTGGGCCTATCGCACCCTCGGCCTCGGGTACGCCAACCTCGGCTCGTTGCTCATGCGGCGCGGCCTCCCCTACGACTCAGACGAGGCACGAGCGATCGCCGGTGCCCTCACCGCCATCCTTACCGGGTACTCCTATGCCACCTCGGCTGAGATCGCCTCGGTGGTGGGACCATTCCCCCGCTTCGAAGCCAACCGCGATTCGATGCTGCGGGTGATTGAGAACCATCGCCGGGCCTCCTACAACGTCGACCAGGCCGAGTACGACAACCTCGATGGCCACGTCATGGGCATTGCGGCCGACCGCTGTCCGGCTGATCTCGTAGCTGCGGCCCGCGCCTCGTGGGACTTGGCCCTCGACCGGGGCCGGGTGCATGGGTATCGCAATGCCCAGACCACGGTGCTCGCCCCCACCGGGACGATCGGCCTGCTCATGGACTGCGACACAACTGGTGTCGAGCCGGACTTCGCCCTCGTGAAGTTCAAGAAACTGGCCGGTGGTGGCTACTTCAAGATCATCAACCAGTCGGTCTCCCCGGCGCTCCGCAACCTCGGCTACACGGACAGCCAGATCGAGGAGATGGTCACCTATGTGATCGGCACCTCGACGCTGGACGGCAGCCCGCACATCAACCGTGGTTCCTTGAAGGCCAAGGGCCTCACGGACGACGACCTGGCCCGGATCGAAGCGACACTGGCCGGCGTCTTCGAGCTGAAGTACGCGTTCAGTCCCTTCGTCCTCGGCGCCGAGCGCATGCAGGCGCTCGGGTTCGAGGCTCACGAGTACGCGACCTTCGAGTTCGATCTTCTCCGTTCGCTCGGTTTCACGAAGGACCAGATCGAAGAGGCGTCGACCGTCGTGTGTGGGATGCAGACGATCGAAGGTGCTCAGCACCTCGCGGACGCCCACCTCCCGGTGTTCGATTGCGCCAACCGGAATGGGAAGTACGGGCAGCGCTTCATCCACCACTCCGGCCACATCCGGATGATGGCCGCAGCCCAGTCATTCATCTCCGGAGCGATCTCCAAGACGATCAACATGCCCAACGAAGTGAGCATCGAGGACGTCGAAGAGGCATACCAGATGTCCTGGGGGCTCGGACTCAAGGCGATGGCCCTCTACCGCGATGGATCGAAGGCTTCCCAGCCGCTCTCGTCGGGATCCGACGACGGTGAGTCGCTCGACGAAGGCACGTCGGTGGCCGTGGCCGAGGCGATCGAAGAGGAGAAGGGGCTCGCCTGGGGGAAGATCCCGGTCGGCTTCTCCCCGTCACAGGCCTACTCCCAAGGCATGACCCCACCCCGTTTCCTCCTCCCGTCCCGTCGCGCGGGATGGACCCAGGAGGCGAGGGTCGGTGGCCACAAGATCTTCCTCCGGACCGGCGAGTACGAGGACGGGACGCTGGGCGAACTCTTCATCGACCTGGCCAAGGAGGGTGCGACGCTCCGCGGTGTCCTCGGCTGCTTCGCCATGGCCGTCTCCAAGGGACTCCAATACGGAGTTCCGCTCGAGGAGTACGTCGACACGTTCACGTTCCAGACCTTCGAACCAAGGGGCATGGTCGAGGGTCATCCGCACATCAAGATGGCCAACTCGATCGTTGACTACGTGTTCCGGGCCTTGGGCGTCGAGTACCTCCATCGTGACGAACTCGCCCAGGTCCCGCCGGACCGCTCCGTCGGCGACCTCCCCGAACCCCCGAAGGGCGAAGCACTGCAGGCCGGTAGGCAGCTCAACCTCGACGAGGCGACGATGGAGGACGAGATCGACGTGCAGATGAAGGCTGCTGCCTTCGTGGACGCCCCGGCCCCCGAGGCCCGACCGGCGCCCGCGCCAACCCGGGCCATGGCCACGGCTGGTGTGAGTGCAGCAGAGGCGACGACCCGAGCGGCCCAGGCTGCCTTGGGGGACATGATGGGCGACGCTCCGCTGTGCGACATCTGTGGCCACATCACGGTCCGCAATGGTTCGTGTTACAAGTGCCTCAACTGCGGGAACAGCCTCGGCTGCAGCTGAT
>CAVPMX010000002.1:0-567333 GCA_963706745.1 uncultured Actinomycetes bacterium
CGCTCGGCGAGCCTGCGGAGCGGTATCTCGATCACCACCTCGGCGACCTCCCCGGGCGCGAGATCTCGCCGTGCGAACCCGACGAGCCTCGCCGGACCATCCGACTCGAGATCGTCGCCCGTAGACCTGGACGACGTCGGAACCCGAGCGCTCCCCGGCGTTGCGCAGCGTCGCCGTCACACGGATCGTGTCGCCGACCACCTCCGCAGCGGCGGCGTCGAGCACGAAGGTCGTGTAGCTGAGACCGAACCCGAACGGGTAGGCGGGAGCCGTGCCGGTGCGCTCCAGATGCCACCACCCGTGCCACCGGTCGTAGGTGAAGCTGTCGGCCTCGATCACGAAGGGTGGCAGATCCTCCTCCTCCACGGGGACCGAGAACGGCAGTCGTCCGCTCGCGTCGATCTTGCCGAGAAGCACGTCTGCGAGTCCGTGTCCCGGCCTCCATCCCGCCGTACCAGCACTGGACGATCGCCGGCACCTCGTCGTCCCACTCCGACACGACGACAGCGCTCCCACCCATGATCGCAACGATCGTCCGTGCGTTCGACGCAGCCACCGCACGGATCAGCGCGACGTCGGAGTCCCGGAGCCGGAGCGAGGTGCGGTCGCCACCCCGACCGAAGCCCTGAGCCTCCGGGCGGGCGCGCACGTGAGCCGGGGCTCTCGACCGGGCGGACGCCCGCGACGATCTCGTTGTGAGTCGCGGCCTCCGCAGGGTCGTCGGGCGGCGGGAAGAGGCCGGCGAGGGCCTCCTGACCGCGAGACCCTATGTACTCGCCCTCGTCGGCGTACGTGTAGCCGACGACCACCAGCGCGGCGCCGGCCGCCGCCGCGACGTCGGCGGCCGCCTGCAGGTCCGCGCCGTCGACGTGGACGACGTCGATGCCCGTCAACGCGGCGCTCATGCCATCGACGACCGTCACGGCGTCGGGGGCCCACACGTCGCTCGAGCCGGCGTCTCCGAGGTTGACGACGGCCGCCAGGTCGCCGATCACGGCCAGTGTGCCGAGCGACGAGAGGTCGAGCGGGAGCACACGCACCCCTGCGACCGTCTCGTTGCGCAGGAGCACCACCGACCTGGCGGCCGCCTCACGCGCGAGCGCCCGGTGGTCGTCGCAGGCGAGGACCTCCCGGCCGGGCGGAGGAGCGCTCAGCACAGCATCGAACCGGAGCAGGGTCGCTACGACGTGCTCGACGCAGAGGTCTACGGCGTCCCACGTCAGGTCGCCCGCCTCCATCGCAGCGGGGACCGAGCCCGCGCGGATCATGCGATACGGCATCTCGATGTCGAGGCCCGCCGCCACCGACTTCGGCCCGTCGCGCAGCCCGAAGATCCAGTCGCTGATCACGAACCCCTCGAACCCCCACTCGTCGCGCAGCACTCCCCTGAGCAGCGCCGCGTTCTCCCCGCACCAGTCGCCGTTGACGCTGTTGTACGCGCTCATGACGGCGGCCACGCCCTCGTCGATTATGCGCGCGAAGTGAGCCAGGTACACCTCGTGCAGCGCCACCTCGTCGACCTCGACGTCGACCGTGAAGCGCGAGTTCTCCATGGAGTTGCAGGCGAAGTGCTTGACGCACGCCATCGCGTGACGCTGAACCCCGCGGGTGAGGGCGGCGCCCATCTCACCGACGTGGTGGGGGTCCTCCCCGTAGGTCTCCTGCGCCCTGCCCCAGGCGGGATGCCTCAGGATGTTCACGCAGACGCCGCCGTACAGATTGGCGCCGATCGCCCTCAGCTCGCGGCCGATCGCATCGCCGATGCGCTCCTCGAGGTCGGGGTCCCACGTCGCGCCCCTCGCCATGCTCACCGGGAAGCAGGTCGCTCGGTCCACGACTACACCGCGCGGGCCGTCGGAGAAGGCGAAGCCGGGGATCCCGAGTCGCTCCACGCCGGCGGCCGGGAACGGGAGCTTGTGGTAGCCGCCCTGTGCCATGAAGGTGACCCCCGCCCAGAAGGGGCCGTCGCCGCTCAGGAAGCGCAGCTTCTCGTCGGCGGTCATCTCGCCGATCAAGGCGCGCGCCGTCTCCCTGGCGTCGCGCCCCTCCGCGACCGCTCTCCTGGCTCCGCCGTAGTCCATCTGTGTCACCGACCTTCCCCTGGAGCGACCGGCCGCACGCAAGCATGCGCGCCGCCGGGTGTCCCGCACGCGATACCCGGCGGAGCAGGCCACGCTACCCACCGGGCGCCTCGCCGGGTACCTCCGCGCCCTCGGGTGCCGCGCAGCGAAGCCGACGCAGCCTTCGACGCCGATCCGGTACCGTCCAGCCGGTGGACCTCCTCGACGCCCGGTCGATCCTCGCGGTGCAGCCCCACTACGACGACAACGACATCGGCTGCGGCGGCCTGCTCACACTGCTGGCCCGCGCCGGGGCCGACATCACGTACGTGACAGTCACGGACGACCTCGCCGGGGTGCTCGACCCCTCGATACCCGACGACGTCGCGCGCAGGCAGCTCGTCGCGGAGCAGCGGGCGGCCGGTGCCATCGTCGGTGTCGGCCGGTTCGTCGATCTCGAGTGGCCCGACGCTGCCGGCCTCGACCGCGTCGCCGTTCGCGATCAGGTGATCGACCTCATCAGGGAGTGCAGGCCCGACCTCGTGCTCACGGTCGACCCATGGCTACCTCACGAGTCGCACAGCGACCACACGGTGACCGGTCTCGCCGTCGGCGAGGCGATGCTGCTCAGCGGACTGCCGCGCGTCCGCCCCGGTGCGGCGGCCTCGGCCTATGGCGCGTCGCGCATCGCCTACTACTTCACCAATGAGGGAAATCAGGTGATCGACACGTCGGCGGTCCAGCCGGAACGGCACGCAGCGCTCGACTGCTACCGGTCGCAGTTCACCGACGACGACCTCGCCGGCCTCCACGCAGTGATCGACGCGTACGAGCGGTCGCAGGCACCGGCGGGTGCTACCCACGGCGAGCGGCTGAAGGTGCTCCCCTCCGCAGCCCTCCATGTCGGGCTCGGCGGGGCGGCCACCGCCCCCGGGGGATCGAGATGACGGGCGCCTCCGACTTGCCCGCAGTCCTCGGAGGCGACCCGGTACGGACCACCGACTACCCCGCGTGGCCCGTCTGGGACCACGACGAGCGTGAAGGTCTGCTCGCCGTACTCGGAGCGGGAGGGTGGTGGCAGGGCGATGGCAACGTCGCCTCGCTCTTCGCCGCCGAGTTCGCGTCGTATCACGGTGCCCGGTACGGGCTGGCGCTGACCAACGGGACGCACGCACTCGAGGCTGCGCTGGCCGCCTGCGACGTGGGCGAGGGCGACGAGGTGATCGTCCCGGGCCTCACCTTCTTCGCGTCGGCGTCGGCGGTGCTGGCCGTCAACGCCACGCCAGTTCTCGTCGACATCGATCCCGAGACGCTCTGCATCGACGTCGAGGCCGCCGAGGCAGCGGTGACTTCGCGCACCAGATCGGTGATGGCCGTGCACGTGGCAGGTGCCGCCGCGGATCTCGACGCGCTCACCGATCTCTGCGATCGCCGAGGACTCCGGCTGGTCGAGGATTGCGCCCACGCTCACGGGACCTTCTGGCGCGGCAGGGGTGTCGGCTCGTGGGGGGACTTCGGCTGCTTCTCGATGCAGCGCTCGAAGCTGATGACGGCCGGTGAGGGCGGGGTGCTCATCTGCAACGACGACGCGCTGCGCGACCGGGCGTGGTCCTACGCCGACTGCGGACGGGAGGAGGGCGAGTGGTTCTACCACCACGCCCGGTACGGCTCGAACCTGCGCATGACCGAGTGGCAGGGAGCGGTGCTGCGCGCACAGCTCGGCCGGTTTCCCGAGCAGAACCGCGTACGTAACGAGAACGCCGTCGCTCTCGACGCGGCACTCGACGAGATCCCGGGGCTCCTTCCACAGCGGCGCGACCCGCGCATGGACTCGCAGGGCAGCTACTGCTACGTCTTCCGCTACGACCCAGGTGAGTTCGGAGGGCTGCCTCTGCGAGGGTTCGAAGACGCGCTCTCCGCAGAGGGAGTCCCTGTCGGCGTCTCGTATCCGGCGCTGAGCGACCTGGCGATCTTCCGCAACGCCGCCTTCGCACCACGCCTACGTGCAAGTGCACCGAGCGTCGACTACGCGAGCCTGCATCTACCGAAGGCGGAGCACGCCGCTGCGAGCACCGTCTGGCTCGAGCATCGAATGCTCCTCGGAGATCGCGAAGACGTTCTCGACGTCGCCCGCGCGGCGACCCGCATCCGTAGACACGCCGCCGCAGTCGCGGGAGCGGTATGACACAGCCACTGCGCCTGGCGCTCCTGGGCTACGGCTTCATCGGCAGGGTGCACGAGCAGGCCGCTCTCGCGTGCGACCTGCAGGTAACGCACATCTGCCGCTCCCATGACGACTGGCGCAGCGCGGTGCAAGCCGACGACGTGGACGCCGTCGTCGTCGGCACGCCGAACGCGCTGCACCACCCGCAGGCCCTCGCCGCGCTCGAGGCCGGGAAGCACGTGCTGATCGACAAGCCGATGGCCGTCACGGTCGCCGAGGGCGAGGAGCTCGTGGCAGCTGCGTCGATCTCCGGGCTGACGCTGCTCGTCGGGCACATGTGGCGCTATCGCGACGAGGTCATCGCCGCGCGCGACCGCATAGCCGCCGGATCGGTCGGGCGCCCGGTGCGCACGCGTGGCTTCGGTGTCCATGCCCGCTGGGGCCCGGCCGGCTGGTTCACCGACCCCGATCTGGCCGGCGGTGGCGCACTGATCGACATGGGGATCCACGCGATCGACACGGCGCGGTTCCTCCTGGGCGACCCGGCTCCGGTGCGCGTGACCGCCTCCATCGGGACCGCCTACGGCGACTACGCCGTCGACGACGACGGCGTGGTGCTGATCGAGTGGTCGAACGGGGTGCGCAGCGTCGTCGAGTCGGGCTTGGTGGCAGCCGCGGCTCGACGGCGTGGAGGCAGAGACCGAGGTCTACGGCACCGGAGGCTACGAGCGGATCTGGCCCCAGTTCACCCACGCGACGCCACCACCCGTCGACTACGTGCACTGCAGCCTGCCGATGTTCGCGGCGCAGATGGCCGACTTCGCCCGCTGCTGTGCCACGGGCGCGATTCCGGTCGCCTCTGCCGAGGTCGGCCTCACGGCGCTGCGCGTGGTGGAGTCCGCCTACCGCGACGCAGCGACCGCACGGGAGTGAGGATCGCCGAGCGGCCGCCGACATACGCCGCGCTACCGTCCTCACGGGCGACCCGAAGGGCCCCGACGCCGCCACGTGCAGGAGGCTCCGCTTGAGCGACACGACCGGCTCCGACCCACTGCTGATCGAACAGGACGGCGGGGTTCTCACCCTCGTGAACAACAACGCGCCGCGCAACCAGATGACCCTCGAGTACATGGACGCGCTCGAGGAGGCGGTCACCGACGCCGCAGCCGACCCGACGGTCCGTGCGCTGGTGATCACGGCCGCGGGCGACGAGCACTTCTCGGTGGGGATGGACCTCAAGCAGCTCATGACCGGGGCGCTGGAACGCGGCATCGACAACGTGCTCGACCAGCGCCTCCGAGTGCTCGCGGCGATCGAGGACATGGCGAAGCCGTCGGTCGCGACGCTCTACGGCTACTGCCTGGGTGGGGGGCTGGAGGTAGCGCTCTCCTGCCACTTCCGGCTCGCTGCGGCCGAGGGGGCGAGGATCGGGCTCCCCGAGCTCGATCTGGGAACGGTGCCGGCGTGGGGTGGCACGGCGAGGCTCACCCGGTGCGTCGGTCGCGACCATGCTCTCGACATGATCCTGCGCGCCAAGAAGATCGACGGCCGGCGAGCCCACGAGATCGGTCTCGTGCACGAGCTGCACCCGATGGCCGATCTGCGAGCCGCGGCGCACGCGCTGGCACGGGAGCTCGCGGCGAAGCCCCCCGTCTCGGTAGCAGGAGTGCTGCGCTGTGTCGTCGGCGCGGAGCACGCGCCGCTCGACGAGGCACTCGCGCTGGAGCGCGAAGCCGTCAACGCCTGCTCGGGGACGAGGGACCTAGTCGAGGGGATGCAGGCCTTCCTCGAGAAACGGCCGCCGGTCTTCACCGGCGAGTGAGCCGGCAGCCCGTCGGGTTCCCCCGGTCGGTCAGATCCGGGGGCGCGCCTGTGGCCCCATAGGAGCCACTCAGCCGGGCCGTCTACGTCGGGACCGAAGCGCCCCACACGCGCCGGGCCGGGCGCGTCGGCCGTGACGACGTGGCCCGGGGCGAAGAACCCCGCCTCGACCGCAGGGTCCAGCGGCGGCTGCCAGCCGTCGACCTCGCGCACCGAGGGCGTGATCGTGATCCTTCCGGGCGCGTCCGACACGGCGACGTTCAATACCGCGAACGGGTGGAGGTAGGCGCCCACGACCCGCGACACGTCGACGTCGAGGTCCGGGTCGGTGACCGGGTCGCTCTCCTTGATGCCGGCGAAGTGCTCCAACGCCCACCTGCGCACCGTGCGGATCACGCTCCCGCCGTTCGTCGCGTTGCTCGCGGCAACGAACGCGAAGTTGCGCTCCGGTGCGATGATCAGGTCGCTCACGTAGCCGACCGTGAGGCCGCCGTGCCCGATGGTCCTCACGCCGTCGATCTCCCTGACGAACCAGTCGAGTGCGACCCGGTCGAGCAGGTCTGCCGTGACGACGGGGGCGTGTAGACGCTCGAGCGTCTCGCGACTCAACAGCGTGTCGCCGTCGGGCGTTGCCCCACTGCGCTGGAACCGGCACCACGACACGAGGTGCTCGATCGAGGCCACGAGGCCCCCGGCCGGCCAGTCGACAGCCGCGAGCTGCCAGCCCGGCTGCCATCCGACTCCCCGAAGCACGTGCGACTCGCCTCCGAGCACCCAGTGCGGCGCAGCGACGTCGTAAGTGATCGCCTCGTCGGCGCGGAACGTCGCGGAGCTCATCCCCAGCGGTCGCAGCAGGCGGTCGCGCACGAAGGTCGGGTAGTCGGTACCGGCGACGGCCTCGACGACCGCTCCGGCGATCGAGAACGCTGCGTTGCTGTAGGAGAACCCTTCCCCCGTGGGGAAGAGCCGCCGCACGCCCGCGAGCGCTTCGAGACCCCTGCCACGGCCCGAGACGAGGAGGTGATCGCCGTCGAAGCCACCCTGGTGGCTGAGCGTGTGCTCGACGGTCAGAGCGTCGGACTCCAGCTCCGGGTACGCGGCCAACCCGGGGAGGTGCCGCGAGACCGGGTCCTCGAAGCGCATCAGCCCGTCGTCGACGAGCAGACCGATAGCCGCAGAGGTGAACGTCTTGGAGATCGACCCGACCTGGAAGAGCGAGTGGCCGCCCAGAGGCCGCGGGTACTCGACGTTGGTGACCCCGCACGCGGCCACGTGGGACTCGTCGCCGTCGAGAACACCGACCACCGCCCCGGTCGCGCCGTGCTCCGACGCCGAGTCCCCCAGTACCGCGGCCAGCTCGCGCGCCTCGTCCATCTGCGGGAACGTAGCCGAGCAGGCCCACGGCAGGAGTCGACCGCAGCGGGCGCGGTAGGCGCTGCTGGGGCGCGGACGCTTCGCAACACCACGCGTGGGAGGATGCAGGCAGGGCCTTCTCCGACCGTTCGATCGCGAAGAGGTTCTCGGGGTCAGCGCGGTGCAGCGGCCGACCGATGAGAGGCGGCGACGTGCACGGTCATCTCGTGGCAGTCGGATGAGCACTGACGAGTCAGACGACACCTGGGAGAACGCCGGGCGCGGATGGGGCGCACGGGCAGCCGAATGGGCGTACCTGTTCGAGTCGTATGCACGCCCCGCCAACGACGTCGTGCTGGATCGCCTCGGGGTAGGTGCGGGAACGCGGCTGTTGGACGTCGCTTGCGGGGCAGGAGGTGCGGCGCGCCTGGCGAGCCAACGAGGGGCGAGCGTCGCAGGCGTTGACGCTTCGGAGCCACTCATCTCCATTGCGCGCCAGCGGACACCCGAGGGCGACTTCCGGGTAGGCGACATGTTCGCGCTGCCGTTCGCTGACGGCAGCTTCGAGATCGCCACCACCTTCAACGGGATCTGGAAGGGCTGCGAGGGCGCACTGACCGAGGTCATCGCGCCGTTCTACGACCGCGACCTGGGAGTGCGGATCACCTCCGAGCTCGGATGGATCTGCGCAGAGAAGGCCTGAGCTGGGCGGATCTCAGCCGGACCGGAGCACGTAGTAGCGGTCGAGCTCCGGGGCCGTGCCGAGAACGACGGTCGTGTCACCCGCGGTGGCGACGAGGCTGAGCGTCCCGCCCGGTGACCCGGCCAGCTCTGCCGGCAGTGCCGCCCACGCATCGCCGTCGGACGAGACCCAGGCGGCCGGCCGGTTGGGCTCACCCGAAGCGCCGGCGACGATCCACTTCTGGCCGGCCCGATCGACGGTCCACAGCCACGCTTCTGGCGCCTGCCGAGCGAAGCTCCTGTCGGTGCGCCAAGTGCGCCCCCCGTCGGCACTCCGCATGAGCACGGTGTCGGCGTGTGTCTCGACCGACGTGCCGACCGCCAAGGTGGCACCCTCCGCGACGTAGCTCGCGAAGTAGGTCTCGGGTGTCAGGAGATCGACCGGATCCCCCCACGACGTGGGATCCGAGGTGAACCAGCCTCGCCGGCTCCAGTAGGCGAACAGCTCACGTTCCGCCCCTGCGACGATCGTGGCGCCGCCGGCCTGGTCGTCTCCGAGAGTCTGCCGCCACCGCCGACCGTCCCGTGACACCCAGATGCCGGCGTAGCCGTCGGCTGCGCCCCCGTGCGCGATCCACCAACCGTCTTGATGGAGGAGCCCGTCGACGAAGGGCCTCCCCATCTCCGGCGCCGCAGGACCGAACAGGTCCGACCCGTGCGCGACCTCCGACCAGCTGCGACCGTCGTCCTCAGAACGCCACACGAAGGTCGACGCGCCTCCGCCGAGCCGGCCGCCGTCAGAACCGACCGCGAGTGCGACCCCGTCGGCGACTGCAATCGCGTGCACGTCGCCGTCGACGTCGGGGTGTTCGACCCGCTGCCAGTGGAGGCCGTCGTCGGACCGCCAGATCGCAGCGACCCAACCCTCGTCGCCTGGAGTAGCGCCGGCGATCAACATCGACTCACCGTCGGAGGCGACCGCGTCCAGAGAGCTGCCGGCCTGCAGGCCGGCGGACTCCTTGGGGACGACCGTCCAGCTCCCCGAGGCCAGGGCCCTGTCTGGGAGGCCCGGACCGGGCCCCCTCGCGACTTCGAGCCGATCTGGCGGATCGCGGAAGACGGCGATCGCCCCGATCGATCCGATCGCGACGAGAGCCACCGCGGCGAGTGATCGGGTCGTCCTGCGGCGACGGCGAACTCGCCGCGCGGCCGTCAGCTCGTGCGACACGGGAACCGCGCCAGTCCCTCTCGCAGTGCACTGGTTGCACGGTGACTCCGCGTGTCCAGGCTCACGTCGACCCCTGATCGAGCTGATCGCCGACTCGCAGTGCTCGGCCGAACGGGGGCAACGTCCCCGCTGCGCGATCCGGCCGCGGCCGACTGCATCCTCACCGCTACGCGATCCGGCGGTAGAGCACCCACTCGCCCGGAATCCCCTTCAGCTGCGTCGTTCCGATGTCTTCGAAGCGATGTTGCGAACCCAGCGCGGCCTGCCGGACCGCCTCGGAGCCGAGCGTCTCGCCGTTCGCGGCCCGGCCCATGATCCTCGCAGCTACGTTGACCGCGAGCCCGGAGACGTCGTCACCTCGCATGTCGACGTCGCCCACATGGATCCCCGCACGGACGCCGAGTCCCTGTTCGGCGAGGTGATCACGAATCGACTGTGCCGCCTCCAAGGCACCGGTGGCCGCCGGCATGATCGCAAGAACCCCGTCGCCGGTGTACTTCACGACTCGTCCACCATGCTGACGTACGCACCGCTGCACTGCCTTGTCATGGATATCGAGGAGATCGCGCCACTGCTCGTCTCCTTCGTCGACCGCGCGCTGCGTCGAATCGACGAGATCGGTGAAGAGCACCGCTGCGACACTGCGCAGTGGCGTCAGCCCCGATGGGGCACCGGTCACGAACTCGGCGATCTCGGTGATCAACCGATCGACGTCGCCGGCGATCGGGTAGACGTCGGCTCCGTCGACCTGCACGACCTTCGCATCGGGGATCTCGGCGGCGACAGCCTGCACGGCCCGTTCGGACTGCATGCAGTCGCGGTTGTGAAGCACCAGCGTCGGCATCGTGATCGCCAGCGGGCGTGAGCGACCCCTCGTAGTCGAGAAGATGTGCCCAGATGCGAGAAGCCGACGTCGGGCTCGCCCCTGCGCGACCGCATCGCGACAGCCAGGACGTGAACTCCTCGTCCTTGATCCGACTCGGGAACGCGATCTCCTCGATCGATCGGGTCGGCAGGGTCTGCCCGGCCTCTCGCTGTCAACGAGCTCGACGAAGCGAGCGGGTGACACTGCGCCGGGTTCACCAGGACCATCGAGGCGAACAGGTCGGGGCGCGGCGAGACCGCCTGCCGGGCGACGCCCATCGGCTCCCACGACACGACGACGGGCCGGTCCAGCCCTGCAGCCGTGACCACCGCAATGAGATCCTCGGCCCACTGCTCGTGCGCACAGCGCGACCAGTCGGTCATCGGGTCCGACAGGCCCACACCGCGCTTGTCGAACACCACCAGACGACCGAGCGCAGCGAGACCGGCCTCGAAGCGCGCGGCGATCCGATCCTCGGCCAGCAGCTCGAGCGGGAAGAGCGCTCCGGCGACCATGACCACGTCGACGCGTCCCGGCTCGCCGATCACTCGGTACGCGATGTGGGTGTCGTCGGTCTGGGCCCACGCGATGTCGCTCACCTCGGCATTGTCGCATCGGGGGAAGGGCGTTCGCGGGGCGCGCTGTCCGGACGAACCGTTCCCGGCCATCTCGGCGGCCGCCCGGGTGGCCACCACGGTGCGCCGTTCCGCGGCATGGCCGGGATAGCGGTGCCGTCGGGTCGGACACCGATGACTCGACACAGTCGCAGGCTTCGCCCACACTGTCGTCCCGCCCTACGTCGCGAGGACCACGACTCATGAATGATCCGCTCGACCTGCCTTACCCCGACGCCGACGACCGGTCGGCCCGCGCCGCATCGTTGCGGTCGCGAGCCGCCGTGCAGGGGCGGGATCGCGAGGCGTGGCTATCTCTCTTCGCCCCCGACGCGGTAGTGCAGGATCCCGTCGGGGCCTCGCCACTCGACGAGAGCGGCGAGGGCCACCAAGGAATCGACGCCATCGCACGGTTCTGGGACACGACGATCGCGCCGAACCCGATCAGGATGGACATCTACGCCAGCCACTCCGGCGGAGACGAGGTCGCCAACGTGATGACCATCACGACGACGTTCCCCGACGGTGCGACCGCGGCCGTCGACCTCGTCGCGATCTACCGAGTGCAAGCCGACGGCCGGATCGCCGGCATGCGCGCGTTCTGGGAGTTCGAGAAGGTCCGCTTCACCGCTGCGTGACCTGATCGCGAGGCGGCCAACGCCCGTACCGCCCTGACGGGCCCGAGACCACCGCAGCCTCGGTTCGCGTCGACGACGGCGACCCCCATGGCGGCCATGGATGCCGCGGCGATGCCCGGCCTCTCCGGCAGCCTCCTGCCCATCACCACGAGCCTGCACCCCGACGGCAGCCTCTCGGCGCCCCGCACGAGCAACTACCCGGCAGCGCGCCCCAGGTGGTGGGCCTCGTCGATCACCACCAGCACCGGCAGTGGCGCCGACGAGAGCGGTGCCACCAAGGCGTCCGCGTCGCCCGGCGCGTCCCCGGGCGCGTAGTGCCCGGGAAGGCCGGCGTCGCGCTCCGCACCGGGCGAATCGCGGCTCGCGGGAGTCGTCTGGCACCCCGAACGTGTGCACTCTGGCCGCTCTCCCCCGCCACCCCCATCGCCGCCGGACACGCCGGGAACCGCGTCCCCGGCCGCCCGCTACGGCCCCGTTGCGCCCACTCGGTGACGCGCAGTCGCCACGACTGCTCGGGCTCAGGCGTCGCTCGTCCGGTAGTCGCGCCGCATCCTTGCGACGGCATCGGTCACGATCTCCTCGAGCACCGAGAGGTCTACGTCGGCGAGCTTGTTGATGTAGAGGCAGCTCTTGCCGACCCTGTGCTTGCCGAGCCTGGCGAGCTGATCGCCGATGTCGTAGTAGCCGGGAAGCACGTACACGACGAGGTTCGCCTTGCGGGGAGAGAACCCGGTGATCATGAACTCGCTCTCGCGGCCGCTCTCGTAGCGGTAGTGATACCGACCGAATCCGACGATCGATGGGCCCCACATCCTCGGTTCGCAGCCCGTGACGCGACGCATCATGTCGAGAAGCACTTCGGCATCGGCCCGGCGCGTCGGATGCTCTACGGCGGCGATGAACTCGACTGGGTCGACGTCTGTGATCTGCGTCTTGTTCTCGGCCACGAACCTCCCCCTTGCGCGTTCAGGACTGTAGAGCGAGGTGATGGCTGGGGCCGCGCGGGTGCGGCAAGCCTGCGAGATCGCCGGCGCGTCCGGCGACCACTTGCACGCGTCCCCACCGACCTTCACTCGCCCGATTCGAAGCGTTCGACGAGCGCGCTCATGCCTAGCCGGGTCGCGAGCGCCAGGCCGGTCCGGGAGAGGTCATCGATGCGCACGGGGTCGCCCCCGGACGATCGCAGGACCGTCGCGTAGGTGAGGCGATCACGAGCCAGGAAGGAGCGGGCACCCAAGCGCTCGTGAACCGACATGGCGGCCTCGAAGTGCATCGATGCGCGCTCCGTGTTGCCGAGGATCGCGCTCAGAGGGCCTAGAAACCGGTGGATCGAGCCCCAACACAGCACTCCCTCGGCGGCGATGATCACCCGCGAGGCCTGCGGCGCGAGCAGTTCGTATAGAGCTTCCGCGGCATTGCGATCCCGGACCAGGTAAGCGGTGGCCGCCGCTACCCCCAGGGAGAGGAAGTAGAGGTCGTCTCGCGGCACGTTCTGAAAGCCTGCGCGCGAGTACTCCTCGAGTGCCGCCGCCGCGCTTTCCGCTTCCCCCGACTCGGCCAGCAGCGCGCCCAACCCGATGCGCCAGGCCGCGCGCTCGTTCTCGGCTGCCCACGTCTCGATCACCTCTCGTACCTCGTTCAGCCGCCCCTGCTCGAAGCGCGAGGCGAAGACCTGAACCGCGAACCCCTCCATGAACTCCTGCGTCGGTTGCAGCCTGACCGTCTCGTTCGCGTGAGCTTCGGCTTCGACAAAGCGGCCGGAGAGCAGCGCCCGCATCGCCCGGCGCTGCTCCAACCCGGCCATGAACCTGGGCAGCCGAACGGACCGCACAAGGTTCTCGTACTCTCGCGCGACATTGTCGGAGCCGCCCACGTCGCCGGCGGACAAGAGCGCGATCCTTAGGGTGCTCAGACCCTGAACGACTTCGTAAGCGACACCAGTCGCGCGCGCCGCCTCGAGCGCCTCGCGGGCGAGGTCGACGACCCGCTCCACTGGGCTAGATGCCACGAGGGCAGCGAGACAGTACGAGATCACTCGCGCGCCGATCTCGTTCACCGACGGTCGAAGCGCGCGCGAGCGCCCACTCGGCCAGCTCGCGGGCCTTGTCGCCGACCTCCTGGGAGCGCACGCGAGCCAGTACGGCGGTGAAGAGAATGCGCTGATCCGATGTCTCGTCGAGGCGCTCACCGACCGCCGCCGCACGCGACGGCCACGGTGCGACCGGTACCACGACACCCGACAGTCCCTCGTTCACCACGCCAGCGAGAAGCTCGACGTCGTCGATCTCGTTCGCGAGCTTCCAGGCCTCATCGAGCAGCGGCATCCGCTCTTCGAACATCGCGGCGCGTCGCAGCGCCGCGGCGAGCGTGACCGCTACGCGACACTCGGTCTCCCGCTCCGGTGCGGAGCGTTTCGTCAACGCGCTCCATGCCGACCGCAGGACGACGACCGCATCGCCGTACGCGTGGCTGCGAATCCGCTCTTCTCGCCGCCGCGAACGCGGCGTCGATGCCCGGGAGCACATCGCTGCCGTCGTCGGCAGCCGCCAGGAGATTGCGGGCCACTTCGCTCTGGTCTCCATCGAGCGAGGCGAGTGCCTCTCCCACGCTCCGGTGCACACGCGCTCGCCGAGCAGCGCCGAGGCCGTCGCGCAGGACGGTCCGTATCAGCGCATGGGCGAAGTGGTACACGCCGGCACGCGAGGTCTGCTCCCTGACGACGCCCGCACGTTCCGCGAGTCCGAGTGCATCGTCGGCCGCCTCGATGTCGAACTCGGCGGCACGAGCCAGCACGTCGAGGCGGAACTCGCTTCCGGCGACGGCCGCGACGCCGAGGAGCCGGCGCGCCTCCGGCGGTAGCCGCAGCAACCGGCGAGCGATCGTGTCGCGAACCGACTCGGGAAGCGTGTCCGCATCGAGGGCGCCGCCGCTCTCCGCGACGTGGCGGACGAGCTCCTCGACGAAGAAGGGGTTCCCCTCCGTCATGGCGAAGAGCGCGGAGGAAGGCGCCTTCGAGCCGCGGGCCGACGCGAGGGCCTGCACATCCGTCGGATCCAAGCCGCGCAGCACGACGCGGTCGAACCGGCGCTCGTGGTGGAGGTCGGCGACCAGTGCCTCCAGCCGGGGGTTCGGCTCCGTGTCCCGGGCCGTGGCGAGAACGAGCATGGGACCTCGCTCGTCGTCACGCAACAGATGGGACAGGAGATGCAGAGACTCCTGTGCGGCCCACTGCAGGTCGTCGAGGACGACGACGATCGGCCGGCTCAGGAGGTTGGCGTCGAGGAGTGCCCCGACCGAACGGAAGAGGAGGTACCTGCGGGCCTCGGCATCGGCGGTTGGCAGCGGCACCGCGTAGCCGAGCGAGGCCCGGCACCAGGTCGGCGAGGGCGGCGGCGTCGCCCGGCGCCTCACGCGCGAGGCGGCCTCCTTGCATTACGGCGAGCCGGTCGATCGTCTCGGCGAACGGCTGGAGTACGTGAAGTGGCTCCTCGAGGCAGCGACCGCCCAAGACGAGCGCGCCCGTGCCCTGTAGCTCAGTGCAGGCCTCGCGCACCAGGCGCGTCTTGCCGATCCCTGGTTCCCCGGCGACCAGAGCGAGGCGGCGGCCACCGCGCGCCACTCGCCGGAACGACGCGAGCACCGCCTTCAACTCTGTGGAGCGTCCGACGAAGGCGTCGCCCGGCGAGTGGAGCCACGTCGGCATCGGGACGTCTGCCGGCGCGGCGGCCACCGACGTCGCTGCCTTCGGCACGAGGTCGGCCTCCTGGCGCAGGATCGCGCTCTCGAGCGCGCGTAGTGCAGGCCCGGGCTCGATGCCGAGCTCGCCGACGAGGAGTCTCCTCACCTCCTGGTATCGACGCAGCGCCTCGGCTTGTCGCCCGCTGCGATACAGCGCGAGCAGGAGCAGCTCCCAACATCGCTCGCGCAAGGGGTGGGCAGCGACCAGCGCCTCGACATCGGCGACGACGCGCCCGTGGTGCCCCAGCGCCAGTGCCGCTGTCGCACGGTCCTCGGTCGCCAGCACGCGCAGCTCTTCGAGCCGTCCTGCTTCGGGAGTCATCCGCAAGGGGTCGGGCAGGTCGGCGAGCACCGGGCCACGCCACTCGCCGAGCGCGCTCCCGAGCAGCTCGTCGGCGCGTCTGTGGTCCCCGCGCGCCAGCGCGGCGCGTCCCTCTGCCGCGAGGCTCTCGAAGCGACTCGCGTCCAGCTCGTCGGCCTCGAGGTGCAGCACGTACGAGTCTCCCCGTGTCGCAAGCCGGGTCGACGGGGTCCGTGGCGCGCGTTCGGGTTCGAGGGCCCGCCGAAGGCGCGACACGTGACTCTGCACCGTCGCCTCCCACCGTGGAGGCGGGCCACCCGGCCACAGCGCCTCCGACAGACGGCTGCTTCGGATCGGTGATCCGGCATGCAGGGCGAGGACGGCGAAGAGCGCGCGGGCCTGTCTCAGCCCGAGATCGAGGGTCCTGCCGCCTTCGCTCGCCTCGAGCGATCCGAGGATCCGGACATCCATGCGATTCCTGCTCCCACCCCCGGCGGTCCCCATGATCCCGCCGGCCGCAAGTCAACCGCAAGTGGGGAGGTGGAGAGTGGCCCCATGGGGAGGCGGAGGGAGGCGGGCGAAGAGGAGCCAATTCTCGAGCTGAGCGCGATCGAGCGGCTCTTCGAGGGCGAGGCCGACCCCACAGTCGTCTCGCCCGGCGACGATGAGCCTCAGGCGCAGGCCCCGTCGCCGGGCCCCGGGGCCTCGCGATGCGTAGGCGGCTCTCGCGTCGTCGCCGCCATCGCGACCGCCGCGGCCGTCGTTGCGACCGGCGCGCAGCCCGGTCGTCGTCGCCGTGGCGGAAGAGGTGGCGACGGCACCGGGCACCGGTCCGATCTCCGTCGACAGCGCGAGCGACGCCGGCCCGGGAACGCTGCGTGCCGCGATCGAGGAGGCCAACGCGCGTCCTGGCGCCGACACGATCACCGTCGCGGTCGGCGAGCCGATCGCGGTGTCGTCGCCGCTCCCCGCGATCACCGACGCTGTGACGATCGACACGGGGCACGCCGAGCTTCGCGGCGCCGGCGGCGGGCGCGGGACTTACGGTGCAGGCCGACGACGTCTCGATCTCGGGGTTCACAATCTCGGGCTTCGAGACGGGCGTCGCCGTCGATCGTTCGTCGCGTGTCACGATCACGCGCAACGCGATCACCGACAACTCGGGTAGCGGCGTCGCGATCGTCGGACCGACGAAGGAGGAAGTCGCCGCCGCGCTCTCGGGTGGCGCGATCACACTCGAAGGGCTCACCGCCCTGGTGCCCACCGACGTCGACGTTCGTGGCAACACGTTCGCGCGCAACGGCGGACCCGCGGTCACGCGCGAGCAGGAAGGCGTGATCGCGATCGACGCGCTGACGCGCGACGCGGCGAAGGTGCGCGGCACCGTGCGCGACGCGGCCGAGAGCCCGAGCGTCGAGGTGTTCACCAGTGAGGCGTGCGACGCGTCGCGTCCGCAGGCGGAGACCCTGGTCGGCACCGCGACCGTCGCGGCCGACGGCACCTTCGAGCTGGCAGTTCCCCTGGACGCGGGTGAGGTCACCGCGCTCTGCGAGTGACGGCCTCTCCGGCACGGGCGCGATCTCCGGTTGCGCACAGCCGGCTCCGGCACCCACCACGAATGAGCCCACCACGACGGCGCCCACCACGACCACGCCTACCACGACGACGGCCGTGCCCGCCGCGACCTCGGAACCCGAGGGTGAGACGCCGACGTTCGGCACGTCCGGCCTCCTGGCACCTGCGGCCGCCGAGTGCACCATCAAGTGGACCGGAGCCGCTGGCACCAGCTCGTGGCACGACGCGCTCAACTGGGACCTCGGCAGGGTGCCGGACGGCACCGACGTCGTCTGCATCCCCGACGGCGTCTACGTCATCTACACCGCGGGCTCTTCGACCGTGACGCAGTTGCAGGTGGACGGCAGCCTCACCCTGGTGGGCGGGTCGCTGAGCGTCGCCGACGATTCCTTGGCCCACGAGCTCGTGCTTGCCGGCGGCACCCTGATCGGCACCGCCGAGATGAGCGTCACCGGCACCTTCAACTGGACCGGCGGGACCGTCAGCGGCTCCGGGACCCTGCATGTGGAGGCCGGCGCGTCCGGTCTGATCACCGACAGCGGCGCCAAGACGCTCGCCGGTCACCTCCGCAACGACGGCTCCCTCGAGTGGGTCGACGGCACCATCGACCTGAGCAACACGCTCGGCAAGTCCCACCTCGACAACTACGGGACCCTGACCGTCAGCGGTGACGACACCACCGACTGGACCGCAGGATCGTGCTGCCCGGTCATCACGAACCGGCCCGGAGCGTCCGTCGTGAAGACGGGCGCCGGGACCGCCACGCTCGGCGACGAGCTGATCGACTTCGTCAACGACGGCACCGTGACGGTGCAGGCCGGCACGCTCTGGCTCGACGTGACGCTCGCCGGCGGAGTCACAGACATAACCCGCGGCACCTGGGTCGTTGACGACAACGCCACCCTCAAGCTCTGGGCGGCCAACTTCGTCACCAACTCGACGAGCATCACGCTCGGCGGGCCGAACGCGAAGATCGTCGACCACACCGATGCCGACGCCTTCCGCAACTTCGCGACCAACAGCGGCACGTTGACCCTGCAGGGGCGGAGCCTGAACCTGCCCGGCAACCTCGACAACACCGGCACGCTAGCCATCGACCCCACGTCGGTGGTGAAGCTCGCCGGCGACTTCAGCAACTGGGGTGGGTCGCGGCTCGAGTACCGCATCGCCGGTCCGGTCGCGGGCAACGACTTCGGCGTCGTCAACCCGGCGGGCGGTGCCTACCTCGGCGGCACGGTCGAGGCCACCCTGATCGGCGGGTACGTACCGGACCCCGCGGACAAGCTCATCGTGCTCGACTCGTCGAACCTGTCCGGCACCTTCGACGCGGTCGAAGGCGACCTGTTCGTCGAGTACGACTACACCGCTGACGACGTGGTTCTCCACGCGTCCGACCCGTTCCCCGACTGCGACGCCGTGTTCACCAACGGAGGCGGCAGCGGCTCATGGCACTACGCGCCCAACTGGGACTCCGGCTACGTCCCGAGCGGGGATGACCGCGTGTGCATCCCGTCGGGGCTCGACGCGTACTACAGCGCGGGGACCTCGACGGCCGGCTCGATCGACGGCGGCGGTGAGCTGACGATCTC
The DNA here is from genome assembly GCA_963706745.1 of uncultured Actinomycetes bacterium. Taxonomy (GTDB): domain Bacteria; phylum Actinomycetota; class Acidimicrobiia; order IMCC26256; family PALSA-610; genus JAOSJK01. The sequence goes on from CAVPMX010000002.1 coordinate 18,628, forward strand.
GGGTGGCTCGCTCGGCGTGATGGTCGAGTCGTCGATCGGCCGGCTCGACCTGCAGGGCGGGACGCTCGACGGTGACGGCGACCTGACCGTGACCGAGAGCTTCTCCTGGACGACCGGCACCCTCGCCGGGGCGGGCACCCTCGTCGTGGATGGCGACGCCACGGCCGGCTTCACCGGCAGCAGCTCCAGGACCCTGAGCCGGCACCTGCGCAACGAGGGCGCGCTCACCTGGGCCGACGGCACGATCATCGTGCGCAGCGACCTCGGCGGTGTCGCCCATCTCGACAACTACGGCGCGCTGAACATCTCCGGCGACGACGACATGCCGTGGTGGGGAGGCATCACACCGCCGACGATCACCAACCGGTCGGGGGCGTCGATCGTGAAGACCGGCAGCTACACCGCGACACTGGGCAACTACGGCTCCGGCTTCGTCAACGACGGTACGGTCATCGTCTCCCAAGGCACGCTCGAGGTCAACTGCGACACAGGCTGCGGAGGGGCCGGGGACTGGAGCCTCACCGGCAACCTCGAGTTCCAGGCCGGGGAGTGGGACATCACCGGCGACGTGTCCGGCGCCGGGACGCTCACGATCTCCAGCGACCCCGTACGCATCTCGGGCACCGGCCGCTACGGCCCGGTCGGTTGGACCACCCTCGACGAGGGGGTCCTCGACGTCGACAGCACCCCGGCTCTACCGAACACGACCGGCGGCCTGTACGTCGACGGAGACCTGACCGGCGACGGTGACCTGACCGTCACCGAGATGTTCAACTGGCAGTCCGGGGACCTCACCGGCACGGGCACGCTGACCGTCGGCGCCGACGTCACCGGGTACATCAGCTCGACCTCGACGAAGACGCTCGGGCGGCACCTCCGCAACGACGGAGGGATCACCTGGAGCGCGGGAACGATCCGGATGACCACGGCCGGCGACGGCCAGGCCCACCTCGACAACTACGGGATTCTGAACATGTCGGGCGCCGTCTCGACCGACTGGTACGCGGGCGCGACGCCGCCGCAGATCACCAACCGCCCGGGTGGGCTTCTGCGCAGGACGGGATCCTGGACCGAGACGGCGACCATCGACGGCGGAGTCTTCTCTAACGAGGGAGCGGTCAGGGTCGAGCAGGGCGGCACCGTGTTCATCGACGCGACCGTGGCCCAGGTCGCGGGGACGACCCTCACCGGCGGCAAGTGGGAAGTAGTCGAAGGCACTCTGATGGTCAAGGACCTCAGCGTGGTCACCAACCAAGCCGAGATCGTCGAGTGGGGCTGCTGCAATCTGATCGTCGACGAGTCCTGGAAGCGACGCGGTGGAGAACGTGCTCGCGACGAACGAGGGGATCCTGTCGCTGCACAGCAAGGGCTTCGATACCGCGGACGTCTTCACCAACAGCGGCACGATCAGGCTCGACCCGTGGTCGTCGGTCGACGCGCAGGTCGCGTTCGTCCAGACCTCGACGGGGCGCCTCGAGATCGAGATCTCCGGGGTGTCACCCGACGGATCGAACGGCACGGTAGCGACCAACAGCGCGGCGCTCGGCGGAACGCTCGAGGCGATCCTCGTCCCTACCGATCCCGACGAGGAGGAGGACCCCTACCAGCCCGGCCCGGGTGACGAGTTCAGGGTCGTCGATGCCGACGGGCTCTCCGGAACCTTCTCGGCGGTCGAGGGCCCGCTGGACGTCACCTACGACATCGCCAACGGCGACGTGATCCTGAGTGAGGGCGCGGCCGGCGACTGCACCGTCACCTGGGACGGAGGCGGGCTGACCAACTACTGGCAGAACGCCGCCAACTGGAACCCCGACACCTTGCCCGGACCCTCCGACGTCGCCTGCATCCCGGCCGGGATCACGGTCGTGTACTCGTCGGGGGGGGCCACCACGGTCTCGGCGATCTCGGGCGACGGGGCCCTCGACCTGGTCTTCGGATCTCTGAGCATCGCAGACGAGTCGCAGATCGACACCCTCATCGTGGGCGGGGGCGGCACGTTCACCGGCGCCGGGAACATGACGGTCACCAACGTGTTCACCTGGACTGCTGGTGAGCTGACCGGTCTCGGCACGCTAACGGTCGCTTCGGGGGCGTCGGGGTCGTTGTCGGGCGGGGCGGGGAAGTGGTTGGGTCGTCATGTTCGCAATGACGGGTCGTTGGTGTGGTCCGACGGCCCGCTCTACATGCGTTCGGACGGTGATCGGGACCCGCATCTGGACAACTACGGGACGTTCACGATCTCGGGTGACGATTACACGTCCCGCCAGCAGGGCACGGCCGTGCCGCGGATCACGAACCGGTCGGGCGCTTCGATCGTCAAGACCGGCGCCGCAGGCGCGACTCTCGGCGACGGCGGAACCGAGTTCGTCAACGACGGCACGGTCACCTCTGTCGAGGGGACATTGCGGGTCGGTGGCGGAGCGGCCAGTGGCGGGTCGGGGACCTGGGGCCTGCTCGGCGGGAACGTGACGTTCGACGCCGGCATGTGGGGGCTGACCGGCGACGTGTCGGGGATCGGGACCGTGACGGTGTCGTGGGGCGGCACGGTGCGCATGTCGGGTGGCGGGCGTTACGCGGTCCTCGGCACGGTGATCTCGGGCGGCACGCTCGATCTCGACAACAGCCCCGCGCTGGACAACGTCGCGACCGATCTCGCGGTCTCGTCCGGCCTCTTCACGGGTGACGGTGACCTCTTGGTCAACGAGCAGTTCACCTGGACCGGTGGGGAGCTGACGGGTCTGGGCACTCTCACGGTCGACTGCGCCGAAGCTCTGCTGTGCTCGTTGTCGGGGCCGGGTCAGAAGTGGTTGGGTCGTCATCTTCGCAACGACGGGTCGTTGGTCTGGTCCGACGGCATGATCTTGATGCGCTCCGACGGGGATCGGGACCCGCATCTGGACAACTACGGGACGTTCACGATCTCGGGTGACGACATCACGTCCAAGCAGCAGGGCACGGCGGTGGCGCGGATCACGAACCGGTCGGGCGCATCGATCGTCAAGACCGGCGCCGCAGGCGCGACTCTCGGTGATAGCGGAACCGAGTTCGTGAACGACGGCGAGGTCACCTCTGTCGAGGGGACATTGCGGGTCGGTGGTGGTGCGGCCAGTGGTGGGTCGGGGACCTGGGGCCTGCTCGGCGGGAACGTGACGTTCTACACCGGCACGTGGGAGCTGGCCGGCGACGTGTCGGGGATCGGGACCGTGACGGTTCCGAGTGGCACGGTGCGGATGTCGGGCAGCGGGCGTTACGCGGTCCTCGGCACGGTGATCTCGGGCGGCACGCTCGATCTCGACAACACCCCCGCGATCGCCAACGTCGCGACCGACCTGACCGTCTCGTCCGGCATCCTGACCGGTGACGGTGACCTCTTGGTCAACGAGCAGTTCACCTGGACCGGTGGGGAGCTGACGGGTCTGGGCACTCTCACGGTCGACTGCGCCGAAGCTCCGCTGTGCTCGTTGTCGGGGTCGGGTCAGAAGTGGTTGGGTCGTCATCTTCGCAACGACGGGTCGTTGGTGTGGTCCGACGGCATGATCTTGATGCGTTCCGACGGTGATCGGGACCCGCAGCTGGACAACTACGGGACGTTCACGATCTCGGGTGACGACATCACGTCCCGCCAGCAGGGCACGGCGGTGCCGCGGATCACGAACCGGTCGGGCGCTTCGATCGTCAAGACCGGCGCCGCCGGCGCGACTCTCGGTGATAGCGGAACCGAGTTCGTCAACGACGGCACGGTCACCTCTGTCGAGGGGACGTTGCGGGTCGGTGGCGGAGCGGCCAGTGGCGGGGGTGGGACCTGGGACCTGCTCGCCGGGAACGTGACGTTCTACACCGGCACGTGGGGGCTGACCGGCGACGTGTCGGGGATCGGGACCGTGACGGTGTCGGGCGGCACGGTGCGGATGTCGGGCAGCGCCCGCTGGGGGACGGTCACCGACACCGTCGTGTCGGGCGGCACCCTCGATCTGGACGACACCCCCGCGATCGAGAACCTCACCAACAGCCTGACGGTCTCGTCCGGCGTCCTGACCGGTGACGGTGACCTCCTGGTCGACGAGCTGTTCACCTGGACGGGTGGGGAGCTGACCGGTCTCGGCACTCTCACGGTCGCTTCGGGGGCGTCGGGGTCGTTGTCGGGCGGGATGTGGTTGGGTCGTCATCTTCGCAATGACGGGTCGTTGGTGTGGTCCGACGGCCCGATCTACATGCGGTCGGACGGGGATCGGGACCCGCATCTGGACAACTACGGGACGTTCACGATCTCGGGTGACGACCCCACGTCCCGTCAGCAGGGCACGGCCGCGCCGCGGATCACGAACCGGTCGGGCACGTCGATCGTCAAGACCGGCGCGGCCGGCGCGACTCTCGGCGACAGCGGAACCGAGTTCGTCAACGACGGGACGGTCTGGGTTACCGGCGGCACGCTTCGGCTCGACGGCGACCTGGCGGGGCTCTCGGGAACCACCCTGACGGGCGGCGAGTGGATCATCGACGACGGGGCGACCCTCCGGGTGCGCAACGCGAGCATCGTCACCAACGCCGCAGAGATCGCGCTGCTGGGCCCGAACGCCGACTTCCAGGACCACACTGGCACGCCCGCTCTGAGCTACCTCGCGGTCAACGACGGCGAGCTGTCGTTGCAGGACTGGAACCTCGCGCTCCCCAACGACCTGACCAACAACGGCATCCTCAACCTTCGGTCCACAGAGGTCTACGTGCTGGGAGCCTTCACCCAGTCGGCCGGCGGCCGGTTCGAGGTCGCCGTCTCGGGCCCGGTGCCGAACGTCGATTACGGCCGGGTGGTCGCCTTCGGTGGCGCGACGCTCGGCGGATCGATCTTCTCCGATCTCATCGGCGGCTACACCCCCGGAGCGGGCGACACGTTCACCGTGATCGACGCGGCGAGCCTCACCGGCACGTTCGCGACGGTCGAGGGCGACCTCCCGGTGACGTACGACGTGCCCAACGGCGACGTGGTCCTGGGAGCCGGGTCGATCGGCGACTGCACGGCGACCTGGGACGGCGGTGCGTCCACGACCTCCTGGCACGACGCCGCGAACTGGGCTCCCGACGGCGTGCCGGGCGCCGGCGACGTCGTCTGCATCCCCGAGGGCGTCCTGGCCGAGCACAGCTCGGGGGCCACGGCGGTTGCGGCGATCAAGGGTGACGGTGGCGTCAGGCTCGACGGCGGATCGCTGGAGACCACCGACACGTCGACCGACTACAGCGTCGGCGCGCTCGACATCTTCGGTGGCACGTTCACGGCCGACGGCAACCTCGCGGTCGACGGCCTGCTGGTCGCCGGTGGGATCCTGACCGGCGCCGGCGACGTGACGGCGGAGGGCGTGCTGGCGTGGACCGGGGGTGAGCTGGCCGGTTCGGGTCGGCTGGTGCTGGCTCCGGACACCTCGAACTGGATGGGCGGTTCGTTGACACTGGGCCGCCATCTGGTCAACCAAGGCTCATTGCACATCGGCGGCGACGCCGAGAACCCCTCGTCCATCGCAATGCGCTCCGACGGCGACCGGCACCCGCACCTCGACAACTACGGGACGTTCGAGCTTCTCGGCAGTCACGTTGACGTCGGCTGGAGCGGCGTTTCTACCGCGCCGTTGATCACCAACCGGCCCGGGGCGGAGATCGTCAAGACCCAGGCCGGCTCGGTCACGCTGGGCAGCGGCGGGGTCCATTTCACGAACGACGGGGCGGTCACCTCGCTCGAGGGGACCCTGGGGGTGGTCGGCGGCACCCTCGAGACCGGTGGCACGGGTACCTGGTCGATGCTCGGTGGCGACATCAAGTTCGGGGGCGGGTGGTGGGAGCTGAGGGGCGACGTGTCGGGCATCGGCACCGTGGAGGTGAGTGCCGGGTTCGTGCGGATGGCAGGCAGCGCTCGTTTCGGGACCGTAGACGGGGTCGTGCTCTCGGGCGGTGCGCTCGATATCGACAACGTCCCGGCCCAGCCGAACGCGGTCAACGGACTGCTCGTCTCCGGCGGGGAGCTGAGAGGCGACGGCGACCTGACCGTGAGCGAGGTGTTGGCGTGGACGGGCGGTGAGCTGGCCGGCTCGGGCGAGCTGACGCTTGCCTCGGGCACCGCGAACTGGATCGACGGGTCGGTGACGCTCGGCCGCCACCTGGTCAACCAGGGCGCCTTGCACATCGGCGGCGACCCCGAGAGCCCGTCGTCGATCGCGATGAGCTCCGACGGTGATCGGAACCCGCACCTCGACAACTACGGGACGTTCGAGCTCATCGGCAGCGACGTGGAGGTCGCCTGGACCGACGGTTGGGCCACGCCGGTGATCACCAACCGGCCCGGCGGCGAGATCGTCAAGGTGTCTGCCGGCACGATCACCCTGGGCAACGTGAGCACGCTCCTCGTCAACGAGGGCACGGTCACCGTCGAGGAGGGGACCCTGAATCTCGACGGGGTAGTCGCCGGGCTTCCCGAGACGCTGCTCACGGGTGGTGGCTGGATCGTCCTGGGAGGTGCCACTCTGCAGATCCGCGACGCCGACGTGGTCACCAACGCCGCCGACATCGCGTTGCAGGGCCTGAACGCCGAGTTCGTCGACGACAACGGTGCGAACGCGTTGCGCAACCTGGCGGCGAACTACGGGACGCTGTCCCTTGCCGGCGTCGACCTGGCACTGGCCGGTGATCTCACCAACGGCGGCACGCTGAAGCTTGACGGCTCCGAGATCACGCTGCCGGGCGAGTTCACGCAGACCGCGGCGGGGACCTTGGAGGTGGTCGTCTCGGGTCCGGTGCCGGGCATCGACTACGGACGAGTCCTGGCGGCCGGCGGAGCGACGCTCGACGGCGGTCTCACGATCGTCACCGCCGACGGCTACAGCCCCACGAGCGGCACGTTCACGATCGTCGACGCGGCCACGCTCACCGGCGAGTTCGCGACCGTCGAAGGCACCGACATCGGCAACGGCTTCGCCTACCACGTGCAGATCGACGAACCGAACGGCGACGTCGTGCTCGCCATCGGCGTGGAGGTGGGCGACTGCACGGTCACCTGGGACGGCGGCGCGCTCACGACCTCCTGGCACGACGCCGCGAACTGGGGCGGCGACACGATCCCCGGCCCGTCCGACATCGCCTGCATCCCCGGCGGGAGCACGGCTTGGCACACGGCCGGCACCACGGTCGTGAAGGCGGTCGCGGGCGAAGGCGGTCTTGTCCTGAACGGCGGGACGTTCGAGGTCACCGACGACTCCGCCATCGGGATTCTCGCCGTCGGCGGCGCCACGCTCACCGGTGCCGGAGACCTCACCGTGAACGCCGTCTTCGTGTGGGGCGCGGGTGAGCTGGCAGGCGGAGGCGAGCTGCGGATCGCCTCCGGAGCGGCCGGCACGATCATCACCAACGGGGAGGTGCTCGGCCGCCACCTGGTCAACTACGGGTCCCTGGCCTGGTCCGAGGGGGACCTCGAGCTGAGCTCGGATGGGGATCGTGATCCGCACCTGGACAATTACGGGACGTTCGAGATCACCGGGGTTGGCAAGGCGGCGACGTGGTCGGCAGGTTCGACCGCGCCGCTGATCACGAACCGGCCCGGCGCGACGATCAGCTCGGCTGCGAGTGGTTGGGTGAGGGTGGGTGTAGTGGGCAAGGGGGTCGAGTTCGTCAACGACGGGACGGTGACGGTCGGGAGCAGCAAGCTGGTCTTGATTGGTGGGGCCGGTAGTGGTGGGTCGGGGTCGTGGGTGGCGGCGGGCGGCAATGTGGTGTTCAGGGACGGCACCTGGGAGCTGACCGGCTCGATCTCGGGTGCGGAGACGGTGGAGGTCATCGACGGCTCGGTGCGGTTGTCGGGCGGTGGCCGTGTCGATTCGCTCGGGTGGTTGGTCGTTGCCGGCTTGGGCGGTGTCTTCGACGTCGACAGCACGCCGGCGTTGGGCAACACGTTGGTCGGGTTGTTGGTGGACGACGGGGGGACGTTGACGGGTGACGGCGACCTGTCGGTGACCGGCGATTTGCTGTCGGTGACGGGCGATTTGTCGTTCTCGGGTGGCGACCTGGCCGGGGCGGGCCGGTTGACGATCGAGGCGGGTGCGTCGGGTTCTCTCACCGAGTCGGCGACGTTGGGTCGCCATCTGGTCAACGAGGGGACGTTGAGATGGCAGGACAACTCGGCTGACCCGGGCGGCACCCTGTCATTGAGCTCGGATGGGGATCGCCACCCGCACCTGGACAATTACGGGACGTTCGAGATCACCGGGGTTGGCAAGGCGGCGACGTGGTCGGCAGGTTCGACCGCGCCGCTGATCACGAACCGGCCCGGCGCGACGATCGAGAAGAACGGCACCGGCACCGCGACGCTCGGTGACAGCGGCACCGTGTTCGCCAACGGCGGGACCGTCACCGTAGAGGGCGGCACCCTGCAGATCGACGGTGAGCTCGACGAACTCACCGGCACCGCGCTCACGGGTGGCGGCTGGATCGTGATGGACGGCGCGACCCTCCAGGCGCGCGACGCCGATGTCGTCACCAACGACGCCGACGTCGCGCTGATCGGTCTCACCGCCGCGTTTGTCGACCACAACGGCACGAACGCGCTGCGCAACCTCGCGGCGAACAGCGGGACCCTGTCGCTCGCCGGCGTCGACCTGGCTGTGTCGGGCAGCCTCACGAACACAGGCACGCTGAAGCTCGACGGCTCCGACGTCACGCTGCCGGGCGACTTCACGCAAGCCGGCGACGGCCGGCTCGAGATTCCCATCTCCGGCCCGGTGCCGGGCATCGACTACGGCCGGATCATCGCGGCCGGCGGTGCAGCGATCGACGGCACACTCGCCATCATCACGGTCGATCCGTTCAGCCCGACCGATGGTGTGTTCACGATCGTGGATGCGGCTTCGGTGAGCGGCGAGTTTGCGGCGGTCGAGGGAACCGACATCGGCAACGGCTCGTCGTACCAGGTCCGCATCGACGTGCCGAACGGCGATGTCGTGCTCGCCGTCGGCGAGACCGCTCACCTCGCCTTCGTCGGCGACATCGCCATCTCCGAGACCGAGACCGACCTCGACGTCGGATTCGAGCTCGACCGGCCTCTCGACGTCGCGGCGCAGGTCCACTTCGAGACCGAGGCCGGCAGCGCGACACCGGGCGACGACTACACGGCCGTCACGGGCACGGTAGTTGTGCCCGCGGGGGAGACAACTGGGAGCGTCGTGGTCCCGCTCCTCGAAGACGACTTCTATGAAGGAGCGGAGAGCTTCACGGTCCGCATCACGGGCGCCGACGCGGGCACGAACACGATCGTGCTCGATGACCCCGAGGCGCTCGTCACGATCCTCGACGACGAGGAGCCGATCCTGCCTGCGGTACAGATTCTGCCGCAGTCGGCGGGTGAGGCGGGCGGGAGCATCGTCGTCGAGGTGAAGGGTTCCGGCGGAAACACCCCCTGGACCTTCCCGTTCCAGGTCTTCCCGGGCACCGCCGCCGCGCCTGACGACTACTCGCAGCTCCTCACGCCGAGCACCGTGGCGGTGCCGGCAAACGGGAGCGCGTTCGTGGCGGTGCCGCTCGTCAACGACGTGATCGACGAGGACGACGAGGTCTTCACGGTCGACGTGGGCGGGACCGTGGGGACGATGACGATCATCGACGACGACTTGCCGCCGGTGGCGGTGATCGACGGGCAGACGATCACCGAGGGCGACGGCGGGACGATCGACGCGAACATCGTGGTGCGCCTCGTCGACCCGTTCCTGAGCCTCTTGCCGCAGGAGTCGGGCCGCAGTGCGACGGTCGTCGCCGACACCCTCGACGGCACCGCGCTCGCGGGCGAGGACTACGTGGCCACCTCGGGTGTGGTCGCCTTCTCGCCGGGCCAGACCACCCGGACCTTCACCGTGCCGATCGTCGGCGACGACGTCGACGAAGGCACGGAGACCTTCTCCGCAACCCTCGACGCTCTCACGAACGTCACCGTCGCCGGCGACGAGGACGCGACCGTCACGATCATCGACGACGACGGCTCGGGCAACGCCGACGAGATCGCGCAGCAGCTCGAGATCGGCAGCACCTCGCTCTTCGACGGGCTCGACGAGTGGGGCGACGCGTTCGACCTCGACCAGTTCGACGCCTCGGACCCGGAGATGTTCGAGGTCCCCGGTCTCACCGACGACCTCGCGAGGCTCTTCGAGCCGCAGGACGACCTCGGGGGGCTCAGCAACCCCTTCCAGGGCCTGAGCGACGACCTCGAGGCTCTCTGCGACCAGTTGGAGGCGCTCGGCGTCACGATCGACTGGGTGGAGGGCGGTGCCTGCGGCCGGCCGTCGCCGCCGACCGACCCCGACGTCTTCCAGGTCCGTTACGAGGTCACGCTCGCCGACCTTGCACAGGCTCTCGGCTTCTCGGGAGACGAGCTCAATGACGACATGCAGGGTGCACTGGAGGGCCTCGCGTCCGCGCTCGACCTGGATGCGGACTTCACGCCGCTCGCCGACCTCGTCGTCACACTCGTCGTCGGAGTCGACGAGGCCGGCTTCTATGTGTCGGGCGAGAGCGGGTTGCGCCTCGACATCGGCGCTACCGGGACGGTGTCGGGTGGGGGTGCCGTCGCTGGCGCTGACGGTCTGACGATCGAGGGCACGGCGACCGTGGACCTGTCGGTGTCGCTGACGGCCGACAGCGGTCCTGCGCGGCTCCGGGTCGCGCACCTCGCCGGCTCGCCGCTCGCGTACCTGCGACCGTCGGCCACCGGCACCGTCGAGCTCGGGCTCGGCGCGGCGCTCGAGCCGGTGACCCTCGACTGGACCGGGGCGTACACGCTCACCGTCGACGAGAGCCTGCAGACCTCGACCGAGCTGACCTCGACGCTGGAGGCCGCGCTCACCCTGCCAGGCATCACCGAGAACGGCGACCCCGCAGCCTTCACGCTCCTCGGCGCCTACGAGGACTCAACCTCGACCTGGACGCTCACCGGTGGCGGCGACATCGGTTCCGGCTATGCGCTCTACGGCTTCGACATCGAAGAGCTCGGCCTCGAGCTCGTGCTCACACCCGACTCGTTCGGCGGCAGCGCGTCGTTCGCCATGAACGTCGACCTCGGCGGTCCCGAGACGCCGCTCACCCTCGACTGCGACGCGACCTTCGACGACACGACGTTCCACGCCGAGTGCCACCTCGTCCTCGACGAGGCCAAACTCGGTCTCGTCTACCTCGGCGGGGTGACGGTCGGCGGCGTCTTCGACGGCGACGTCGCGACCGGCAGCATGACCGGCGGCGTCGACGTCGCGGCCGACACGCTCGTGCTCCTCCCGGAGCCGGCGGCTCAGGGCGAGGTGCCCGAAGGGGCGGCCCGGGCCGACGACGTGACCGGTTCGCTCGACTCCGAAGGCAACCTCGCGCTGCACGCCAGCCTGCTCACCGGCAGCATCGGCGGCGAGATCGACTTCGAGATCGAGGGTGTCGACCTCTCGTTCGGTCCCGACGCGACCGGCCCGGTGTTCTCGGTCGAGACCGTCGAGGCGACGATCCCCGCGCTCGACGGGCTGGGCGTCACGTTGACGGGCTTCCACCTCAACCGCGACGGCACCTTCGGCGCGGAGAGCGTCGGCGTCACGTCGCAGGGCTTCCTGCAGACGATCGGCCTGGCGGGCATCCTGCCCTTCGACATCACCGAGGTCTCGGTCACCTTCCCGGACTGGGAGGACCTCGACACGTTCCTGGTCGAGGTGACAGGCCACTTCGACTTCACCCCGCTCGCGGCGCTTCCATTCACGCCCGAGATAGGTCTCGGCGGGCCAGTGGTCACGCCGTCGTCACCTACCGAGGACAACACCTTCACGTTCTCGATAGCGGTCGACTCCCTCAGCGAGGGCCAGGTCCGGCCGTGGGACCTCGGCCCGATCACGCTCGGATTCGACGACCTAGGAGTCGGCGACGTGACCCTCGGTGCCGACCTGACCCTCGGCGGCTACCAGGACGGCGAGTGGGTAGACGACCTCGGCGGGACGCTCTCGATCGAGAGCGGCCTAGACGGTGTCGTCGGCGACGCCACGGTCGACGTCGCCGGGTCGCTCGACGTCACCCCGGCGGGCGCCGCCCTCGACCTGGCCGGCACGTTCAGCGTCTCGGCCGACCTGAGCGAGGACATCCGGATCGAGGGCGCCTCCCTCGACTTCGCCCTCGGCATTGCCGTCGACGACGGGTGGCAGTTCACGATCACCGGCCCGACGTTCGGCGGCGCCGGCATCGACCGAATCGAGATCGCCTTCGGCGACTACATGCGCCTCGTCGGCACCGGGGTGGACATCGACTTCGACCCCGCCCCCGGCGAGCCGCTGATCGCCTTCGGCGGCCAGCCGTGTGCGCCGGACGAGGAGCCGCCCTGCGACGGCTCGCTTGCGGTCGAGTTCGACGACGAGGTCGACGTCCTGTCCGGCTGGGGCGGCGAGGCGGGCAACTTCGCGATCGACGCCGACCTCACGCCGAGGGTGCTCCCCGGGTTCTTCCTGAGCATCGACGTGCCCGACGACGAGCGTTTCGGCCTGCCCGACTGGCTGCCGCTGCGGGTCGACGAGGTCGGCATCCGGTTCCCGAACGTCGACCTGGAGAACATCCCGCCGGAAGGTCTGCCGATCACCGACCTGGCCGACTTCGCGATCCGCTTCTCCGGAGGGATCGAGGCCAACGAGACCTGGCCGATCTCCGCTGCGGTCGACGGGCTGGAAGTCGATCTCGGCAAGCTCGTGAACTTCGAGTTCCCCATCACCAACCTCGACGGGTTCAAGATGGGGGTCGAGCCGTTCGAGCTCGTGCCGGGCTTCGAGATCGGCGGCGGGCTGGAGCTGGGCTCGATCGAGGTCGACGGCAACTCCGCACCTGGCGAGCAGCTCGAAGAGGTGTTCTACGGGCGCATCTTCGGCCAGTTCGAGTACGAGGGGCTCGGCGCAGGCGTCGACCTGGTGGTGTCGCAGTACGGACCGGTGCTGGCGAAGGTGCTCGTCCCCGTCGGCATCCCGATCGACGGCGGCCTGCTCGGTGGCGTGATCCTCTCCGGCGTCGAGGGCGGGCTGGCCTTCGGCGGCGCGGCGTTCCCCGACCCGCAGACCCCGCTCGACATCCTCCACGACCCCGCATTCGACACCGACTTCCCGGTCAACGACGACACGATCCGCGACTCCGTGGAGCCGGCCGTCCAGAACGAGAACCTCACCTGGGACAACGGGTTCACGATCGCGCTCTCCGGCAAGCTCACGCACGCGATGGCGCCCGCCATAGTCAGCGGCGACGTCACGATCGGTGCGAACATCGGTCTCGTCCCCGGGCAGCAGGGCGTCAAGTTCATCGGCTCGGGTGACATCTCGGCCTGGGGCATGGAGTTCGCCGGCGCCGCCCTGCTGATCGACTTGACCGAGGTCTTGGAGCCGACCTTCGACTTCGCGTTCGAGACCCCCCAGCCGGGCAACCCGCTCGCCTTCCTCCTGCCCGCCCAGGCCACCTTCGAGGCCAGCCTCGACACCAAGGGCGTGATCCCCGGCTTCGGCCTCGGCGTGGCGACCTTCGTCGAGCGGGCCGCCTCCGGCAGCCTCGAAGTCGGCCAGGACTTCTTCGACGCCACCCTCGACGCGCTGGCGACAAGTCTCGAAGGCGACCACACGCGGCCTCTCGCACGGCTCGTGCTCGACACCAATGGCGACGGTCTGGTCTCGGGTGGCGAGGACCAGCAGGCCATCACGCGTGATCTGGTGACGTCGCGCTCGATCGCGCTGATGGGGGGCGGCGGCCTGCCGTCGGACCCGGCAGCGGCGGGCCGGGCGGCGCGAGTGTTCGTGTCCGACCTGCTGACTGCAGGGAGTGATCTGGCCGGGGGCTTCGACCTCTCCGACGTCTTCACGCACGCCGACTACGCCGCGTTTGCAGACCTGTTGGGTGCGGGCGGGGAGGCGATAGCAGCCCTGCTCGGAGTGGTCCGCGACGCGGTGATGCAGGCCGGCGAGGCGTTCTGGTCCGAGTTCGACCCGTCGTTCCACCTGAAGGGGATGCTGCAGCCGATCATCCTCGGCATCCCCTTCGGCGAGCCCCAGCACCAGGTCGAGCTGATCATCTCCAAGACCGGGCTCGGCTTCGGGTTCGACACGTCCTTCGGCGACATCGGGATGCAGCTCTGCGACCGGATCATCCCGTTCATCAGCGGCGCGTTCTGCAGGTTGATGACGCTCGGCTTCGAGGACCACCTCGGCATGACCTTCGAGCTACCCATCGGCGGGGTCATCGAGGGGCTCTTCGGCGGCTCCGGCCTGCCGACGATCGACCCGTGGAGCGGCGACTGGGCGATCGAGCTGCGCGGCGGTCTGCGCTGGCTCGACTTCGAGGTCGGCCAGATGACCGGGCTCGTCGTCGCTGCCGGCAACCCCGCGTTCCTCGACGCTCACGTCCAGAAGCTCTGGGAAGACCCCGAGGCCTCGATCGACCCGAGCCGCATCCCCATCCGCACCGAGCAGCACTACCTCGACATCGTCGAGTACGGCGGCGTCCTGCTCACCGGCCGTCTCCTCCTCCCGGAGCTGCTGACCGACCCGGTCGGCCTCCTCTCGTCGCTGAACCTGCAGGTCCCCGACGACATCCTCGACATGCCCGACTGGGTCGCCGCCATCGCCGATCACCTGAGCCAGGTCGTGCAGCCCGCCGCGGTCCAGGTCTTCATGCCCGGCTTCGGCGGCGTCCTGGAAGCCGACTTCGACGCCCCGACCGAGGCGCAGCGGCTCACGCCGATCGGCTCCGGCCAGTCGCTCGCCGACGCGGTCAACGACATCTCCGAGGCGGCGTACATCGAGGGGGTCTTCGACGGCACACTGTTGAGCCTGCCGTTCGGCAGGGCCGTCGTCACGAGCGGCGACCAGAAGCTGTCTGTCGAGGGCGAGCTCCCGCTGACCGGCCTCGAAACCCGCATCGACCTCGACGTCGAGCCGATGCTCGGTACCGGCGGCATGGTCGACATGCCGCGGGCCGCCGCAACAGTCACGGTCGACGCGGCGAAGATCGACGACGTGCTCGCCGGCTTCGGGATCCCACCCGTCGTCCGCCACATCGGAACCTCCACGTCGTCGTTCCGGGCCATCTCGCCCGGCTACGACCCGTCGTCGAGCGACCCGCTGCTGCGGCGCGGCGGGATCGAGCTCGCCACCCACCTGCGCATCAACGGCCTCGTCGACGACGCCGACTTCCGCCTCGTAGTCGCCCCGCCGGCCGGAGCCGGCCTGCCCGACCTCGAGGGCCACGCCTCGGTCGATGAGATCGGCCCGCTCGGAGGCGTCACCATCCACGACGTCGCCGTCGACCTGCTGCAGCGGGACGGCGACTTCTCGATCGGCCTCGACGGCACGGGCGAGATCCTCGGCGCCTCGGCCCGCGTGCACGGCGAGCTGAACCCCGACCTCACCGGCGAGCTCGCGGTCGACTTCGACAGCGGCGGCCCCAGCCTCATGGGCTTCGACATCACCGGCGGATGGGTGCTCTCGCTCACCCGGCCGGGTGGCGTGCTGACTGCGACCTTCGCGTTCGACGGAGACGTCGTCTTCCCCTCATGGCTCTCCGGACCGGGTGGAAACGGGAGAGCGCACGCCACGGGCTCGATCTCGACCGATGGGAAGGTCGACCTCGCGCTCGACCTCTCGCAGATCAGCCTCTTCGGCTTCACGCTGCGAGACGGCACGTTCGGCCTGAGCGGAGACGAGCGGCGATCGAGCCTGGCGATCGACGCCAAGCTCGATTTCCTGGGCGCGGTGCTCGACGTCGACGGGTCCGTGACGATCGGGGCGAGCGGGCCGGCGGGGACGCTCGCGCTGGCGTTCTCGTCGGGGTCGTCGCTCGCCTTCGGACCGGTCAGCGTCAAGGGGGCACTGGGCCTGAAGGTCAGCCTCACCTCGGCCGCCATCTCGGTGGCGGGAACCGCCGACATCCCCGGCATCGCCAACGCCCTCGGCGTCTCCGGCACGATCAGCAGCAACGGCACCGGCAGCCTCGCGCTCGCCGGTTCGTCCCTCGGAGTCAAGGGCTTCGGCATCACACGCCACACCACGGGAAGCCCGATACCGCCACTGGCGTCGATCACGCGCACGTTGGCCGCCACGACGATGACGGTCGACGCGAAGTTCTCGTTCCTCGGCAGCAACCTCGACGTCGACGGCAACCTCACCCTCGCACTCGCCGGGCCCACCGGTTCGCTCGCGCTCACGTACAGCGGCTCCGGCAACATCCCGTTCAGCGGTTGGACCCTCGAAGGCGGCGTCACGAT
The DNA here is from genome assembly GCA_963706745.1 of uncultured Actinomycetes bacterium. GTDB lineage: Bacteria > Actinomycetota > Acidimicrobiia > IMCC26256 > PALSA-610 > JAOSJK01. Next base: position 34,898 of record CAVPMX010000002.1, read on the forward strand.
CGCGGTCACGCCGAGCGCCGGCAACATCGCCGTCAGCTCGCGCCTCGACATCCCGGGCCTGGTCAACAACGCCACGCTCACCGGCAGCCTCGACACGAGCCTGCGCGGCTCGCTGTCCGTAGGCGTCGGCACGATCACCCTGGGCGCATACTCGCTGACGGGAACGTTCACGCTCAGCCGCAGCGGCTCGCCGGCGGTCGTGTCTCTGGGCGCGTCGAACGCGAACCTGGCATGGAGCGGGGTGTCGACCTTCACGGTCAACGCTTTCTCGATCGGCACCGACGGCCACTTCGACGCGTCGGTCCAGGGCAAGACGCTCTCGATCTCCGCGTTCACCCTCACCCTGCCTTCGTTCAACCTGCACGTCGGTGCGGGTGCGACCGGCGTGAAGCTCGTGATCGGCCAATCGTCGCTCGGCATCTCCGGCATCGGCACGCTCACGATCCCGGCCTTCGACGTCGACACGACAGGCGACTTCAGCAAGACGCTGGCGTCCACCCACCTCGACCTGAGCGCGCTCGACCTCGACGGCAAGCTGATCTTCGAGAGGCAGAGCGGCGTCTTCCGGCTGCGTGTCACCGGCACGACCGCGTCCAACAAGGCGACCGTCTCGATCCCGGGCCTCGCGACCGTCACGGTCGAGGACTTCACGATCGCGTCCGACTCGACCTTCGACGTCGCCATCACGGGCTCGCGGCTCGGCCCCGACGCGCTCAGCATCCGCGGCGCGTCGCTCCGCTTGAAGAAGACGGGCACCTCGCTGACCACGATCAAGGTGAGCGCGACCGGAGGCAAGCTCTACCTCCCGGTCGGCGACCCCATCACGCTGCCGAGCCTCGAGATCGACGGCGACGCGTCGTGGAGCCACACCTTCACGGCCTCTGGAATCGACCTCGGCCCGGCGTTGAAGACGTACAACGACCCGTCATTCACCGTTGCGCTCTCCGGTGGGGTGCTGAGCCTCTCGCTCGGGTCAGCGCTGGGTGTGACCGTGCTGTCGGGCAGCGTCGGCATGGAGCTGCGGACCTTCCGGGTCGAGTCCGATGGCACCTTCGAGGGAACGGTTCGGGGCCAGCTCAAGGCGCTGGGCTTCACCTTCGCGTCCGCCACGTTCAGCGTGTCGCTCTCGAGTGGCGTCCTGAAGATGAGCGTGCCGTCGTCGAGCAGGTTCACCGTCGACCTCGGCCCGGTGAGCGGCAGCTTCTACGGCTCGATCTACTCCAACGGGTACTTCGACTTCAGCGGCAGCGCGGATGTCGACCTCACCCTCCTCACGGTGGGGCTCAAGGGCTCGGCCACGGCCCGGTTGCGCACCAACGGCCTGTCGGGCACCTACACGGGCAAGGCTTGTGCCCTGGGCGTGTGCGTCAACCTCTTCTCCGCCGCCATAGGCAACGACGGGAAGTTGCGAGTCGTCATCGCGGGCGTCACCTTCTACCTGCCGCTCTTCAGCGGCGGCGTAGTGCCCACCGACACGACCGCGCCGCTCATAGGCCAGGTCTCGGACATCACCGTGACGGCGAACGTCGCGACAGGCGGCAGCATCGCCGTCAACTACACCAAGCCGACGGCCACCGACAACCTCGACTCGAGCCCCACCGTCACGTGTACCCCTGCGTCGGGCTCGCAGTTCGCCGTCGGCACGACCACCGTGACCTGTACCGCCCGTGACGACGCCGGGAACTCGTCGAGCCGATCGTTCAAGATCACCGTCATCGACGACAACAGCCTCACCTCCGGATTCACCTCCATCATCGGCGGCGACATCCTCATCGGCGGAAGTGGGTTCTCCGGCGGGAGCCTCATCTCCGGCACGCTCTTCTCCGATCCGATCCCGCTCGGAACCACGACGGCCGACGCCGACGGGAACATGAGCTGGACGGTCGAGATCCCGAGGAGCGCCCGGCCCGGCCGCCACCACATCGTCTGCGAAGGCGTGGGCCCCGGCGGTGACCCGCACCTGCTGATCTTCCCGGTGACCATTCGGGGCCGGCGGCCACAGGGCCCTCCGACGTCGGGACCGCCGGTCGATCCCCCCGTCGGAGTCGCCGGCACGACCACCACCACGGTGACCACCACGAACACCTCGGTCCAAGGCAACCTGCCGTTCACCGGCGGCAGCCCTGATCGGACCATCCCCCGCGCCCTCGCCATGCTGACGCTCGGCGCGCTCCTGGTGCTCGCTTCCCGTTCGCGTCGACGCGCGATCGCGTCCCGTCGATAGCGGCACCGTCGGGCGCGTCGAGGCGACCCCACCCGCCGCCGGTTCGGCCGCGTGCTACGAATGAGCGAAACATTGAGGCCGGCGTCGAAGGCGGCGGAGGACACGGCGCGGGTGGCGTCCGAGCGCGATAATCCGCCCGTGGGCGAAGACCGCTCCCCGTTCCTCGCCGGCGCACTCGCCTGGATCTACGGCGGCGAGGCACCCGACCGATGCGCTGTCTGCGACTACGACTGGTCCGCGCCCGTCGGCGAGGCAGAGGCGATGATCGCCGGCGCGCCCGCTCGATACGCGCGTCTGCTGCAAGGGCGCGACGGCATGCGTCCGGCCGGCGACGGCGGCTGGAACGCGACCGCCTACCTGTGGCACCTGACCGACCTGGCGCGCAGCTGGTCGGAGCGGTGGGTGCAGGTGCGGGCACGCCCCGGCGACCTGCTTACGGGCTGGGATCCCGACCGGCTGGCCGAGGCGCGCAACTACCGGGCGTTGCCTACCGTCCCGGCGCTCTGGGCGATCGGCAACGCCGTGACCACCTTCCTGGAGGTCTGCGAGGGCGTCGCGTCGGAGACGCCGTTCCAGCACGGCGACTGGGGCCCCGGAACCGTCGCCGACGGCATCCGGTGGCTCGCCCACGAGTTCGTGCACCATCAGCTCGACGTCGAGGCGAGGGCCGCGGATCTCTGACCCGCTCGCGCCGGCCCCTCTCGGCGCCCCATATTCTGAGTGAGTGCTCACTCATGCTAGTTTCCGCCGGATGAGCCGGAGCGCTGCGGGTTCCAGGGCGAGTGCCCTGCCCACCGACCAACGCCGGTCGATGATCATCGCCGCGACCCTGCCGCTCCTCATCGAGCACGGCGACCGTGTGACCACAAAGCAGGTGGCGGAGGCCGCCGGGATCGCCGAGGGGACGATCTTCCGTGTCTTCGACAGCAAGGACGACCTGATCGAGGCCGTCGTCGACGCCGCCCTCGACCCCGCCCCTCTCGAGGCCGCGCTGGCCACGATCCCCGGCGACGCGCCGCTCGCCGAGGCGCTCGCGTCGGCGATCGAGATCATGCAGCAGCGCGTCCTCGACGTCTGGCGCCTCATGTCGGGCGTCGGGATCCGCTTCTACGAGCTCGCCCAGCGCCCCATCGTCGACAGCGAGGCACTCGTGCGCATCTTCGAGGCCCACCGGTCGGAGCTGACGGTGGAGCCGGAGATCGCCGCCCGGCTGCTACGAGCGCTGACGCTCTCGAGCACCCACCCCATGCTCATCGGTGAGGCGATGCCGCCGCAGACCCTGGCACGCCTCTTCCTCCAGGGCGCCGGAGGAAGTGAGGCGTCGTGCTGATCGCACTCCTCCGATCCCACCTGCACCCCTACCGGAGAGTCCTCCTCTTCGTCCTCGTGCTCCAGTCGTGCCAGGCCGCTGCCGCGCTGTCGCTGCCCACGATCAACGCCCGCATCATCGACCACGGGGTCATACCCGGAGACGTCCCGTACATCTACAGGTGGGGCGCGGTGATGCTCGCTTTCGCGGTCGTCCAGGTCGTCTTCTCGGTGGGCGCCATGTACACGGGTGGTCGGGTCGCAATGGCGTTCGGTCGCGATCTGCGCCGTCACCTCTTCCAGCAGGTGACGAGCTTCTCCACGCGAGAGGTGGGGGCCTTCGGCGCGCCGTCACTCATCACGCGGATCACAAACGACGTGCAGCAGGTGCAGATGCTCGTCGTCATGACGTGCACGATCGCCATCGCGGCCCCCGTCACCATGACGATCGGGCTGTTCATGGCCCTACGACAAGATGTCGGCCTCTCTGTCGTGCTCGTCTTCGCGATACCGCTGGTCGTGGTGATCCTTGCGGTCCTCGTGTCGCAGCTCGTGCCCGCATTCGGTCTCATGCAGGAACGCATCGACCACATCAACCGAGTACTGCGCGAGCAGATAACCGGGATCCGCGTCGTGCGCGCCTTCGTGCGAGAGCCACAGGAGGCGCGCCGGTTCGGCACCGCGAACGACGAGCTCACCACCATCTCCCTCAAGACCGGTCGGATGATGTCGGCGATGTTCCCGATCGTGAACTTCCTGGTAACCGGTTCGAGTGTCGGCGTCATCTGGCTCGGTGGGAGCCGCATCGACGCGGGCGACCTCCAGATCGGGTCGCTGGTTGCCTTCCTCACGTACCTGGTCCAGATCTTGATGGCGGTCGTGATGGGCACGTTCGTCGTCGCCATGGCGCCCCGAGCGTCGGTCGCCGCCGGCCGCATCCACGAGGTCCTCGACACCGAGTCGAGCGTGGTCCCGCCCGCCGACCCCGTACGAGAGCTGGTCGCTCCGGGCACTCTCGAGTTCCGCGACGCAGGCTTCTGCTACCCCGGAGCCGAGCACCCCGTCCTCTCGGGGATCACCTTCACTACGACACCGGGCCGCACGACGGCGATCATCGGCAGCACCGGCGCCGGCAAGACGACGCTCGTGAACCTGATCCCCCGGCTCATCGACACGACCGAGGGCTCCGTGCTCGTCGGAGGAGTCGACGTGCGCGACCTCGACCCCGACGTGCTGTGGGGGTCCATCGGGCTCGTTCCGCAGCGGCCATACCTCTTCTCGGGCACCGTCGCCGACAACCTGCAGTTCGGCAAGCCCGGCGCGACCGAGACCGAGATGTGGGAGGCCCTGGAGATCGCGCAGGCGGCCGGCTTCGTGCGAGAGATGGGCGGCGGCCTCGACGCCCGCATCGAGCAGGGCGGGGCGAACGTGTCGGGCGGACAGCGCCAGCGTCTCGCGATCGCGCGCGCCCTGGTCCGCAAGCCGGACATCTACGTCTTCGACGACTCGTTCTCGGCCCTCGACCTCGCGACCGACGCCCGCCTGCGCGCCGCACTCGTCCCGCACACGAGGCAGGCCGCCGTCGTCATCGTCGCCCAACGAGTGTCGACGATCACCTCCGCGTCGGAGATCATCGTCCTGGAAGACGGCGTCGTGGTCGATCGAGGCACCCACGACGAGCTGCTCGTCGCCTCACCCACCTACGCGGAGATCGTCCAGTCGCAGATCGGTGAGGAGGGAGCGGCGTGAAGGTCTTCGAGGGCAGCCACGAGGACGAGGAGGTCGATCTCTCCGCACCCGGGACACGCGCCGCGGGGCGCTGGCACTCGGCCGGAGTGCCCACCGAACGCTCGAAGAACTTCAAGGTATCGCTGCGCCGCCTATTGGGGATGCTGCGCGGCGATCGGGCAACGCTCGCGGTCGTGGTCGCACTTGCCATCGCCGCAGTCGTGCTGAACGTACTGGGCCCGCGCGTGCTGGGGCGCGCGACCGACGTGATCGTCACGGGCCTGATCACCCAGAGCGGCGTCGACTTCGACAAGCTCCACGGGGTCCTCTACGAGGCCGCGTGGCTCTACGCGGGCTCGACCGTCGTCGCGATCGTCTCGGCGTACATGCTCACCGGAGTCGTCCAGCGCCTCATGCACCGGCTCCGCGCCGACGTGCAGGACAAGGTGCACGTGCTGCCCCTCAGCTACATCGACGGGCACTCGCGTGGCGACCTCCTGAGCCGGGTCACGAACGACATCGACAACCTGTCCCAGAGCCTCCAGCAGACCCTCAGCCAGCTCCTCAGGTCGGTGCTGATGCTCGTCGGCGTCGCCGTGATGATGCTCACGATCTCGCCGTTGCTCACCCTCGTCGCCTTCACCACGGTCCCGCTGTCGATCTGGTCGATGCGGCTGATCGCCAAGCGCGCCCGCCCCCGCTTCATCGCCCAGTGGCAGAACACCGGCCTGCTCAACTCGCAGATCGAGGAGACCTTCACCGGACACGCCGTCGTGAAGGCGTTCGGCCGGCAGCGCGACGTCGAGCGGCACTTCGCCAAGACCAACGATGCCCTCTACGACGCGTCGTTCGGGGCCCAGTTCATGTCGAGCCTCATGCAGCCCGTGACGATCTTCGCCGGAAACCTCCAGTACGTGATCGTCGCCGTCGTCGGCGGGATCCGTGTGTCGAGCGGAGCGATCTCCATCGGCGACATCCAGGCCTTCATCCAGTACTCGCGGACGTTCTCGATGCCCCTGACCGAGCTCGGGTCGCTCATGAACGTCTTCCAGTCGGGACTCGCGTCGTTCGAGCGGGTCGCCGAGCTCCTCGACGCGGAGGAGCAGGTCCCCGATGCCGAGCCGGGCGAGAGCCTGCCTCCGGTCCGGGGCACGGGTCGAGTTCCACGACGTCTCGTTCTCGTACTACCCCGACAACCCGCTCATCGAGAGGCTGTCTCTGCTGGCCGAGCCCGGTCAGACGATCGCGATCGTGGGCCCTACCGGTGCCGGCAAGACGACGCTGGTCAACCTCATCATGCGCTTCTACGAGCTGAACGGCGGCCACATCTCGCTCGACGGGCGCGACATCTCCTCGATGCCTCGCCGCGAGCTCCGGTCGCAGTTCGGCATGGTGCTACAGGACACGTGGCTCTTCGGCGGGACCATCCGCGACAACATCGCCTACGGGCGCCCCGACGCGACCGAGGAGCAGATCCTCGAAGCAGCACGGGCTGCGTACGTAGACCGGTTCGTGCACTCGCTGCCCGACGGTTACGACACGGTCATCAACGAAGAGGGAGACAACGTCAGCGCCGGCCAGAAGCAGCTGCTCACGATCGCGCGTGCGTTCCTGGCCGACCCCCCGATCCTCATCCTCGACGAGGCGACCAGCTCGGTCGACACCCGCACCGAGGTGCTGGTGCAGGAGGCGATGACCACGTTGCGCAGCCGGCGCACCAGCTTCGTGATCGCGCACCGGCTCTCCACGATCCGTGGCGCCGACGTGATCCTCGTGATGGAGAACGGCCGAGTCGTCGAGACGGGCTCCCACGGCGAGCTGCTCGACCGCGACGGTCCGTACTTCCGCCTCTACAACTCCCAGTTCGCCTCGGCCGCGGTCGACCTCGAGTAGGCGCCCGGAAGCACGACGGCCACGGATGCCGGCGCGCCGCCGGAGTCACGATCGCCATCCGTGAGTGCACCCTCGCTCCGGTTACCGTGCGCGGATGCACACCGATGCCGGCTTCCTCGGGCTCTCACGCGGCGACACGCCGGGAGGGTTCCGCTTCACCGTCGACGATCGCCTCGCCCGGCTCGACGGACGCCTCTACGGCGGCGCGGCGATCGCCATCTCGATCGCCGCTGCCGAGGAGGTATCCGACCGCCACGCGCTTTGGATGACCACCCAGTTCGTGTCGACAGTCGGCCAGGGCGCCGAGGTGTCGGTCTCCGCCGAGGTGCTCGCACCCGGGAAGCGGACCAGCCAGATGCGCGTCACCGGCACGGGCGCCGACGGCGCGGTCGTCTTCGCGTCGCTGGGCGCCACCGGCCACCACCGCCCCGACGGCCTGACCGGCGAGTTCGAGCACGCCCCCACCGTCTCGGCGCCCGACGACGGCGACCGGTGGACCAGCCCGTTCACCGGGATGGCCAAGGAGGCCGGCGTGGAGCTCCCCGAGATGCCACGCCCGCGCGACGACCAGGGCTTCGCCACCGCCATCGAGATGCGCCAGCCGACGATCCTCGACCACCCCGACCCCGGCCCCGGTCGCGTCTGCGTCTGGGTGCGCCGACGCGACGGTGTGCTCATCACGCCTGCGCTCGCCGCGTACATGGCCGACATGGTCCCCATGTCGATCGCGATCGCGTGCAAGGCGGTCGCGGGCGGAACGAGCCTCGACAACACGATCCGCGTCGGCTCGTTCGTCGACAGCGAGTGGATCCTCCTCGACCTGCGCCCGCACCTCGTCGTCGGCGGCTACGGCCACGGCCTCGCTCACGTGTGGAGCGAGGAGGGCCATCTAATGGCCACCGCGAGCCAGACGGCCTCGATGTTCCGCTTCGACCTCGCCAACCTCCCGTGGGAGAAGAAGCCCGCCTGAGGAGCGGCGACCAGCGCGACGCCCCGGGCTCAGGCGTTCCGTGGCAGCTGCGAGAACGGCGTGCTCGAGTCGGGGCCGGGCTCCTTGGGCAGACCGAGGGCCCGCTCGCCGATGATGTTTCGCTGGATCTGGTCGGTGCCGCCGTAGATGGGCGGAGCCTGCGCGTAGAGCGCCGTGTCGGTGATCATCGGCAGGAACGGATTCCCGGTCGCGTCGGCGAGCGCCTTGCGCTGCTCGTCGCCGTAACCGTGGAGCATCCCCTGCGCCCCGGCGATCTGCAGGCCGAGGTCGCGCTGGAGGCGCACGATGTCGCTCATCGAGAGCTTGGCGATGTTCGCCATGCCCGGGATGTCGCCGCCGGCCTCACGTACGGCCTTGAGCCGCGCTCCGTTCGAGCCGCCCCAGCTCGCCGAGGATGTGCAGCCGCACCAGCCCCTGGCGCACGTGCGGGTCGCTGCTCGTGCCGTTGCCCTTCGCGTAGCCGATCAGCATCGAGGCGGCCGACATCGCGGCTTCTTCTCGCCGGGAGCACGCTTCGCCTCGGCCGGCGGGGCCACCGCCCTACGCCGGGGCCCCCCGCGATGCCCGACGAAGTCGCCGGCGCGACGGCCGAGCAGGCCGGCGACCGTCCCGGGCGTTACCGCCGCGCCGCCGCCTCCACCGCCGCCCGAACCGAGCCCCGCTCGCTCGTTCATGAGCGTCGTGTTCGCGACCCCCCAACCGCGGTGGAGCTCGCCAATGGCGGCGTCGGCGCCGACGCGCGCGCCGTCGATGAACACCTCGTTGAACATCGCGTGGCCCGACATCTCACGCAGCGGCCGGATCTGGACACCCGGCTGGTGCATGTCGAAGGCGAACCATGTGATGCCCTGGTGCTTCGGCGCGTCGGGGGCGGTCCGTGCCAGCAGCATCCCCATGTCGGCGGACTGCCCCATCGACGTCCACACCTTCTGACCGTCGATGACCCACTCGTCGCCGTCCTCGACCGCGCGTCGTCGTCAGCCCCGCGAGGTCCGAGCCCGCGCCCGGCTCGCTGAAGAGCTGGCACCACGCCTGCTGACCGGTGACGATCGGCCGCACGAAGCGCTCGACCTGTTCCGGGGTCCCGTGCGTCGCGATCGTCGGCGCCGCGAGCAGGAGTCCCAGCCCCGCCGGCGCGCCGAGTGCACCGAAGGCCGCAATCTCACGCTGGACGGCTACGGCCTCGCTGCGCGCCACGCCCTTGCCGTAGGACCCGACCGGTAGCAGGGGGGCCGCCCAACCGGCTGGGCCGAGCAGCTCCCACCACTGCTCGACCGTCAGGTCGGGGTCCCAGTTCTCCTCGAGCCAGGCCCGCAGGTCGGCCAGGAGCTCGTCGGTCGACGCGTAGGGAGACTGCGGATCGGCCGCGATGGTCATGACGGAGAACCTCCCGGCCGGCGCCCCCTGAACCGGTGGCCACCAAGCTCGACGACGAGAACCGTTGCTGTTCCGCTCGATCGTACCGAGCGTCCCGGTCGGGCCCGAAACCGGGGTACTTCGCGGCCCACAGGCGCGGCGGACACCGCGAGTGCTGAGATGTGGGCATGAAGGTCCACCACCTCAACTGCGGAACGATGTCGCCGCCCACCATGCGACTCGTCTGCCACGTCCTGCTCGTGGAGACCGACGGCGGCCTGGTGCTCGTAGACGCGGGCTTCGGCCTCGACGATGTCGCCGACCCGGCGCGGCGCGTCGGGCCGTCCCGTCACACTCTCAGAGCGGCGCTCGACGCCGACGAGACCGCGGCGCGTCAGGTGGAGCGACTCGGCTTCCGGCGCGACGACGTCACACACATCGTCCTCACCCACCTCGATGTCGACCACGTCGGCGGGATCTCCGACTTCCCGAACGCGCAGGTTCACGTCACCGCCGCCGAGGCGCTGGGGGCGATGCGATCACCGTCGTGGCGCGAGAAGATGCGGTGCCGCCCCGCCCAGTGGGCACACGGCCCGAAGGTCGTCGAGCACGACCCGGAAGGAGAGACCTGGCGGGGCTTCCCGGCTGCGAAGCAGCTCGACGGGATCGCGCCCGGGCTCGTCTTGATCTCGATGCCCGGACACAGCCGCGGGCACGCCGCTGTCGCCGTCGACGCGGACGACCACTGGGTCCTGCACGCCGGCGACGCCTTCTTCCACCACGGACAGATCGACGGCCACTCTCATGTGCCGTTCGCATTCCGCGTCGAGGACTGGGTCATCTCCTACGACATGAAGATGGTGCGCGAGAACCGTGCGCGCCTGATGGAGCTGTACCGGCGTGCAGAACCCGACCTCGTCATCGTCTGCGCGCACGACCCGGTCCTCTACGAGCAGTGCACGCAGTCGTGAAGCAGGGCTCGCTAGCCCTGCTCCAGGTCCGTCGACCCGACTGACCGAGACCTCGGCCCTCGCCCCCGGCCGAGAGTTCGTGGCAGTGTTGAGCCCGACGACCCTGGAGGCATCATGACGGTGATCACCGGCGGCGAGCTCTTCGCCCGCTGCCCTCGCCAACGAGGGCATCGAGTTCCTGTTCGGCCTGCCCTCTCCGGAGATCGACCCGCTCTTCGCCGTGCTCGAGGACCACGGCATCAGGCTCGTGACGATCCGCCACGAGGCCGCCGCGGCGCACATGGCGGAGGGCCTCTACAAGACGACCGGGAAGGTCGCGGCGGTTCTCGGCAACCCCGGCCCCGGCTCGGCGAACCTCCTGGCGGGCGTCGTGACCGCGAAGCACGAGGGCGTGCCGCTGCTCGCGATCACGTCGCAGCATCGCCTCGGCATCGTGTACCCGTCGACCGCCCGCGACGTTCCAGGGGCAGGACCAGATCGACCTGTTCAGGCCCGCCGACCAAGTGGAACGCGCCCGATCCTGCAATGGGAGCGCATCCCCGAGGTGCTCCGCCTCGCGCTTCCGCGAGATGTGGAACGGCCGCCCGGCCCCGTGCACGTCGACCTGCCGGCACCACTCCTCTACGAGGCACGCAGCTCCGAGCGAAGCCCCGATCCTGCCGCCGGCCGCGTACCGCGCCCCTGCGCCCCGCGGCTTCGGCGTCGCAGCTCGACGAGGCCGCGGAGCTGCTCGCCGGCGCCCGCCGGCCCGTCGTGATCTCCGGCTCGGGTGTCGACCGCGGAGAGGCGAACGAGGCCGTGCTCGACCTCGTCGAGCTGCTCGGCTGCCCGGTGATGACGAGCATGGCCGGACGGGCGACGGTCCCGAACGACCACCCCAACTACGTCATGGGGTTCGGCGCCGCCGGCGACCTCGCCAAGCAGGAGGCCGACGTGCTCCTCGTCGTCGGGTCGCGCATGGGCAACCTCGACACCCCGTTCGACAAGTACTGGGGCGATCCCGTCGGGTCAGAAGCTGATCCAGATCGACGTCGACCCCGGCAACATGGGCGTCACGCGCCCACTCGCGCTCGGCATCGTCGGCGACGCGCGCGACGCCGTCGAGGGCCTCGTCGACCGCCTCCGCAAGATGGACGTGCAAGGCGCCTCAGCAGACGACCTGGCGCGCTACCGCGCGGCCGACCAGGAGATGCAGATCGCCGGTCGCCCAGCCGATCCTCGAGTGGCAGGGGCCAGGCATCCACCCGGCGCACGCCATGGGAGTGATCGGCGCCCGCTTCGGACGCGACGCCGTCTACACGGTCGACGGCGGCAACACCTCTCTCTGGGCCTACGCGACCCTGCCGCCGACTCGGCCGCGCTCGTACCACAGCATCCTCGAGCTCGGGATGCTCGGCACCGGCATCCCGTCGGCCATCGGCGCGAAGCTCGGCGCTCCCGACCGCGAGGTCGTCTGCGTCACCGGCGACGGCGCCGCCGGGTTCAACATCATGGAGATGCAGACCGCGGCGCGCGAGAACCTCGCGATCACCACGGTCGTCTTCGCCGAGGGCACCTGGACGATGGAGGAGCCGAACGAGCTCGCGTTCTACGGCCGCACCTTCGGCACCCGCCAGGGCGACATCCGCTGGGATCTGATCGCCCAGGGCACCGGCTGCCACGGCGAGTACGTCGAGACGATGGAGGAGCTCGACCCGGCGCTCGCACGCGCACAGGCGCACGACGGCCCGAGCCTCGTCTGCGTCCGCAGCGACCACGACGCGAACCTCGCGGTGCCGCCGCAGATGATCAGCCGGTTCTTCGAGGTCTACATGGGACCCGGCGGCAGCGTGGTCTAGGAGGAGCCGCATCGCTACCCCTGAGGAGGGAGATGCGACTGCTGTACGTCGACATCGACACGCTGCGCGCCGACCACCTCGGGTGCGCCGGGTACCACCGCGACACCACTCCGAACATCGACGCGCTCGCAGCCGAGGGTGTGCGCTTCTCCAACGTGTACGCGTCCGACGTGCCGTGCCTGCCGAGCCGCTCGGCGCTGATGACCGGCGCATTCGGCATCCGCAACGGTGTCGTCAACCACGGAGGCGCCGGCGCCGACCTGCGATCGCTCGGCGCCGAGCGCGCGTTCGTGAACCAGTGGACGTGGAACTCGTGGGTGAACTCCTTCTACCTCGCGGGCTGGCACACCGCATCGATCTCGAGCTTCCCGTTCCGCCACTCGGCCACGTGGTGGAACGCGGGGTTCGTGGAGTCGATGAACCTGATGCGCGGGATGGGCACCGAGCGCGCCGACCAGGTCCTGCCGGGCGCGATCGACTGGCTGGAGCGTCGCGGCCGCGCCGACAACTGGTTCCTGCACGTCCACCTGTGGGATCCGCACACTCCCTACAACACCCCTGCCGGGTACGGGAACCCATTCGAGGCCGACCGGGCGCCCGCTTGGCACACCGCGGAGGTGCGGGCCCGCAACTGGGAACTGTCCGGCCCTCACTCCGCGCAGGAGCCATGGGGGTTCCGCCCCGACGAGTGGGGTGACCCGCCGCCACGCCAGCCGTGGCAGGCCGCCTCCGACGACGACGTCAAGGCGATCTTCGACGGCTACGACGTAGGCGTCCACTACGCAGACCGCGCGGTCGGGACGCTCCTCGGCAAGCTCGCAGACCTGGGGGTGCTCGACGAGACGGCGGTGCTCGTCGGCAGCGACCACGGTGAGGCCTTCGGTGAGCTCGGCGTCTACGCCGACCACCAGGCCGCCGACGAGCCGACCTGCCACATCCCCGCGGTCCTTCGTTGGCCCGGCATCGAGGCGCAGACCCACGACGGGCTCCAGTACCACCTCGACGTCGCGGCGACGACCCTGCAGCTCGCAGGCCTTCGCGTCCCGCGCTCGTGGGACGGGGAACCGATCGAGCTCGGCGGCCCGGGACGCGAAGAGCTCGTGCTCTCGCAGGGCGCCTGGTCGTGCCAACGGGGTGTGAGGTGGGGCGACCACCTGTACCTGCGGACCTGGCACGACGGCTACCACGGCCACTGGAACGACGAGATGCTCTTCGACGTCGCGACCGACCCGCACGAGACGAGCGATCTCATGGACACCGAGCCGGCGACAGCGGCCGACGGTGCCGCCCGACTCGACGCGTGGACATCGGAGCAGCTCTCCCGCACCGGGGTCGATGACCCGCTCGACGTCGTCCGCCGCGAAGGGGGCCCGTACCACGTGCGGAGGCACCTCCGCCGCTACCTCGCAGCGACTCCGCGACACCGGCCGCTCCCACTGGGCCGACGTGCTCGAAGCCCGCCACCGTTCGGAGCTGTGAGGGGTTGACCGTCCGTGGCGGATCGGTTCGATCACGGTCTCCAACCCAGCCGCAGACCTCGGCCCGTGACCTCGCGGTGGCACCTGAGGATCGCGGCAGCGGCCACCTCGACGTCGCTCTCCGTCGTCGCCTGGTCGCACACCGACAGGCGCATGGCGCGCATGCCGTGCCAGGTCGTCCCACCGACCCAGCAGGTGCCGTCACGCTGCACCGCGTCGATCACCGCATCGGTCGTCGCGTCGTCGCCGAAGCGCGCGAGCGCCTGGTTGAGCACCACCGGGGCGAGGATCTCGGCGCCCCCTTCGTCGAGGAGCGCGGCGAAGCGCGCCGCCAGCGAACAGCACCTCTCGACGAGGTCCTCCACCCCGATCCGGCCACGCGAGGCGAGTATTGCCCAGAGCTCGACGCCCCGCGCGCGCTGCGACATCTGGAGCGACATCTGCATCGGCGCGCGCGCATCGCCGGCAGCCAGGTAGGACGCCTCCGAGGCGAACGCCCGACGCAGGTCTTCGGGCCGCGCGCAGATCGCGATCCCCGAGTCGTAGGGAGCGTTCAGCCACTTGTGGGCATCGGTCGCCCACGAGTCAGCCCTCTCGACGCCGGACACCTGGTCGCAACGCCCCGGCGCGGCCGCCGCCCAGAGACCGAACGCACCGTCGACGTGGACCCACGCTCCGCGCTCGTGGGCGCGAGCCGACAGCACGTCGAGGGGGTCGCTGTGACCGGTGTTGACGTTGCCGGCCTGCAACACCACCAACGTCCTCTCGTCCACCTCCGGGAACGAGTCCGGGACCACGCGACCGCAGGCGTCGGTGGCCGCGAACGTCACGGCATCCCTCCCTATCCCGGCCACCCGCAGCGCCTTCAGCACCGACACGTGGGCCTCTTCGCCCGTCACGACGCGTATCGGGGGAGCGCCCGCCAGGCCTCGCTCACCGACATCCCAGCCGAGGCGTTCCAAGAGGGCGTCCCTGCCTGCGACCACGCCGGTCAGGTTGGCGACGGTCGCGCCACCGCAGAACGTCGCAGTCGCCGAGGCCGGAAGCCCGAGCAGGGAGCAGACCCATCCCGCCGCGACCTCGTCGAGGCGAGCGGCGATCGGAGACATCACCGGCAACGCGGCGTTCTGGTCCCAGGCGCCTGCGAGGACCGCCGCCGCGTTCGCTGCCGGGTCGGTTCCGCCGTTGACGAAGCCGAAGTACCGGCCGGCGTTTGTGACGACCGTCGTCGGCGATCCGAGCCTGTCCAGCTTCTCGATCACCTCACGCGGGAGGAACCGGCGTTTCCGGCAGCGTCGGGCCGAACCCGTCGAGCAGCGACACCTCGTCCCGACCGGGCGCGACCCGACGCTGCGCCGACCCTCGCACGTACTCCGCGGCGCGCTCCGCGGCGTCGAGGATCAGCGCTGCGCGTTCGACGGCGGGATCGTGACCGCCGCTCTCAGGTGACTGAATGCTCATGTCGCGCAGTCTCTACGAGCCCAGCCGCACCCTCAAGTGAGATTCGCTTGTGAGGCGCGGCGACTCGGCGCCCGGCTACGACGGGCGCGGCGTCCCGAGCAGCTCCTCGACCAACGCCCTGACGCGCTCGTCGATCTCGTCGACGATCGGCCTGACCTCCTCCACCGACCTCCCCGCGGGATCGGGTAGATCCCAGTCCAGGTACCGCTTGCCGGGGTAGACGCGGCATGCGTCGCCGCAGCCCATCGTGACCACGATGTCGGCCCCGAGGGCAGCCTCGTCGGTGAGTGGCTTGGGGAGCTCCTCGGACACGTCCAGTCCGCGCTCGGTGAGGACCTCTGCGACGGCAGGGTTGATCTCGTCCCCCGGTGCGGATCCCGCGGAGCGCACGAAGAGGCGACCCTGCCCGTAGTGGTCGAGCAGTACGCGCGCCGCCACCGATCGCCCTGCGTTGTGAGTGCACACGACCAGGATCTCGGGTACTTCGTTCACCGCTGCTGCTTCCCCTCCGGCGGGCGCCGGGTCTTGCGGGTAGAAGCGGCGCCTCGCCCACAGCGCCACGTACACCAGACCGACGAGGACGGGGACCTCGATGAGAGGGCCGACGACACCGGCGAGGGCCTGGCCGCTGGTGACCCCGAACACGCCGATCGCTACGGCGATCGCCAGCTCGAAGTTGTTCCCCGCGGCGGTGAACGCGACCGTCGCGTTCCGCGGGTACGGCAGGCCGATGCGGAGCCCCAGCGCGAACGCGGAGCCCCACATGAGCGCGAAGTACACGAGCAGCGGGAGCGCGATGCGCGCGACGTCGAACGGCTCCGACGTGATCGCCTCGCCCTGGAGTGCGAAGAGCACGACCACCGTGAACAGCAGGCCGTAGAGCGCTACCGGCCCGATGCGGGGCAGGAACCGGTTCTCGTACCACTCCACTCCCCTGCGCCGCTCGCCGATCGCCCGGGTCAGGTAGCCGGCGACGAGGGGGACGCCGAGGAAGATGAGGACAGCGCGCGCGATCTCCCAGATCGAGACGTCGATCGACTGCTGGTCGAGGCCGAGCCACCTCGGCGCCAGCTCCAGGTAGAGGTACCCGAGCAGCGAGTAGGCGAAGATCTGGAAGAGCGAGTTGACGGCGACCAGGAACACCGCCGCCTCGCGGTCTCCGCACGCGAGGTCGTTCCAGATGAGGACCATCGCGATGCACCGGGCGAGGCCGACGAGGATCAGCCCTGTCCGGTAGTCGGGGAGGTCGGGGAGGAAGAGCCAGGCGAGGGAGAACATGAGGGCCGGGCCGACGACCCAGTTCAGCGCGAGCGAGAGGCCGAGCATCCGCCGGTCGCCCGTCACGGCGCCCATGTGCGAGTACCGGACCTTCGCCAGCACCGGGTACATCATCAGCAGGAGGCCGATCGCGATCGGAAGGGAGACCGTGTCGATCTTGATCCTGTCGAGGGTCTCGTCGAGCCCGGGGAACAGGCTCCCTAGCGCGAGGCCGGCCACCATCGCCGCACCGATCCACAGCGGCAGGAACCTGTCCAGCGTGGAGAGGCGTGTCGCGACGGGCGCGGCGGCGATGTCGGCCGACGCTCCGGGGGGCGTGGCGGTCATTCGCATGCCCGGCGCCGATCGGCGGAAGCGGCTGAGCAAGGCGAGCCGCTCCACGTCGTCGCGGAGACGTGTGAGCTCTGTGTCGACAAGCCGGTAGTAGGTGAAGCGGCCTTCAGGGATGGCCTCGACCAGGCCGGCGTCGCGCAGGATCTTGAGGTGGTGTGACACGGTCGGCTGCCTGGCACCGGTCATCTCGACGAGGTGGCAGGTGCAGAGCTGCTCCTCCGCGAGGTACCCGACTATCTCCGCGCGCAGCGGGTCGCCGAACAGCTTGACCGCTCTATCTGCCGTCACATCGACGTCTACTGATATCAGCATGAGTTGATTCGATCACGATCGGCCGGCCGGAGCAAGCCGTACCGCTCTCCAGCGTCTCGTGCTCTGAGCCCTGAGAGGCCCCTCCCCAACGAGTGCTACGCGAGGTCGGGCTGGGCACGCACCAGGAGGGTCGCTCGCAGCTCGTCGGGGATCTCGATCGACCGGCGCGTCTTCACGTCGAACGCGAGGTTGACGATCGAGAACCCGCAGACGAGCTCGGCACTGTCGAGGTCGTAGACCCAGTGCCTGCTCGTCATCGTCTTGGGCCCGACCCCGAGCTCCGCGGCGTAGCTCTGCACGCGGTCACCGACCCGGGGCAGGCGCGACCAGCACGGCGCGCGTCTCCATCGTCGCCCAACCCATCGTCCTTCCGTCGGGAGTCTCGTGGAAGGGCTGGAACTCGCGGTCGGCGAGCGGCTCGCCGCCCCACACCAGCGGCATCATCATGTCGGGGAGGTACCAGCCGTCGCCGTCGCACTCGGCCGCCTCCACGACGCGCACTTGTCGCTGTGCGAGGCCGCGGGCCCTCAGATCGTCGAGCGTGGGTGCGGTCGCGTCCGGGTCGTCGTCGAAGCTGATGCTGCGCGACCTTCCGTGCTCCGGGACCTCGACAGAACGCACCAGCGCACGGCCGATCGCCTCTTCGGAGAAGCTCGTGCGGCTCCGCTCCTCGCCGCTCGACGCCGCGAGCCCCAGCACGAAGGTGGCTGCGAGCACGCCGGTCTCGGTGTTCGGCGAGCTCCTCGTAGACCCGGAGCCGCTCCGGGCCGGCGTCGAGGACCCCGCCCCGCACCACCAGGGGCGCGCCCACGAGCTGCTCGCGGTGGTGGCGAACGTAGATGTCGCGGACCCAGGTCTGCGTCGTGTCACCGGCCCCGACGCCGAGGCGGGTGGCGATCTCGTCGGCCCCGACGCATGCGAGTGCCGTGTAGTAGCGCACGTTCATGTGACCGAGGTGGTCGATCTGGTCCTGGGTGACGGTCGATGTGTGAAGCTGCTCCATGACTTCCCGGTCGTCGTCTGCGTGACCCGTGTGGCTACACGGCGGCGCACATCCTGCCCGCCCCGACCGCGCGACTGCGAAAGCACACACCCGCGGGGCTTGGTCGACCTGCATCCCGGCGACGCCTCCCGAACGGGACTCCGTCACCCCGCCGCCTAGTCTGCACCCCGTGCTCGAACGCCTCGCCCGCTCATGCTTCCGTCGACGCAGGCGCGTGCTCGTCGTCTGGATCTTCCTGCTCGTCGGCGTCAACGTCGTCGCGAACGGGATCGTCAAGGCCGACTACCGCGCCGACATGCAGCTTCCCGACAGCGAGTCGAAGCAGGTGCAGGACCTCCTGGAGGGGACCAGCCCCGAGCGTGCCGGCGTCACGGCCCAGATCGTCTTCGAAGCCGAATCGGGCGTCGACGACCCTCGTGTCCGTGCCGCGATGGAGGAGCTCTTCGCGGCGGTCGGAGAGCTGGACGGCGTCCGGGTCACGAGCCCCTATGCAGACGAGGGCAGCGGACAGGTGAGCCCGAGCGCGCCGGTTGCGTTCGCCGAGGTCCAGATCACCGACCGCGACTACGCCGAAGTCCAGGAGGTCGGTGACGAGATCAGGCATCTCGGCGCGCGTGTCGACGTCGACGGCGTCACCGTCGAGTACGGCGGCGAGATGTTCGCGGAGTTCGAGATGCCCGAGAGCGAGCTGCTCGGCCTGCTCGCGGCCGTCATCATCTTGATCGTCGCCTTCGGGTCGGTGCTCGCGATGGGCCTGCCCATCGGAACGGCGCTCTTCGGCCTCGGGACCGGGGTCGCCTTCACGGTGCTGATCAGCAGGGTGCAGTCGATGCCCGAGTTCGCGCCGCAGATGACGGCCATGATCGGTCTCGGCGTCGGCATCGACTACGCGCTCTTCATCATCACCCGCTACCGGGAGGCGCTGCACGCGGGCCTCGAGCCCGAGGACGCGACCGCGCACGCCATCGACACCTCGGGTCGTGCGGTGCTCTTCGCGGGCGCAACTGTGATCGTCTCCCTGATGGGTCTCTACCTGATGGGGCTCGCCTTCATGCAGGGCCTCGCCACCGGCGCCGCCCTGGGAGTGGTGACGATGATGGTCGCCTCCGTCACGCTGCTGCCGGCGCTCATCGGATTCGCCGGCCGCAACATCGAGGTCACCACCTACCGCGGCGCTATCGGCGTCGTCGTCGTCACTCTCGGGCTGCTGCTCGCGGTGCTGTTCGCGCAGGCGGCATTCGCGATGTTCAGCGTCGTCGGCCTGGGCGTCGTGGTCGTCGGCAGCAAGACCTTCCTCAAGCGGCTCGCGCACGAGATGCCGCGCCGCAGGCCCAAGCCGCGCGGGCAGCAGTTCTGGTTCCGCTGGAGCCGCTTCGTACAACATCGGCCGTGGACCGCCTTCCTTGCCGGACTGACCGTCCTCGTCACCCTGGCGCTGCCCGTCTTCTCGATCCGTCTCGGCTTCGGCGACACCGGCAACCTCAACGAAGACCAGTCGCCACGCCGCGCGTACGACATGCTCGCGGAGGCGTTCGGCGCCGGGTTCAACGGGCCGATCATCGTCGCGATCCCGGGCGACGCAGCATCCGACCCGCAGCGGCTCACGGAGCTGACCGAGACCCTGCGCCGGACCGAAGGCGTCGCGTTCGCGACCGAGCCCATTCCGATCGACGACGAGCTCGCGCTCGTCCAGATCTACGCCGACAGCGCACCGCAGGATGCGGAGACGAGCGAGCTGGTGCACCGTCTGCGCGACGACGTCATACCTTCCAGCGGTACGGGCGGCCTGGTCGACCAGACGGTCGACGTGGCGCGCACGAGCGCGCTGATCGGCGGCTTCAACGCGGCATCGATCGACTTCTCCGACTACCTGGGCGGCCGGTTGCCCTACCTCATCGGAGCAGTCCTCGTGCTCAGCTTCGTGCTGCTCCTGCTCGTGTTCCGGTCGCTGCTCGTACCGCTGAAGGCCGTCGTCATGAACCTGCTGTCGATCGGCGCGGCCTACGGGATCGTCGTAGCGGTCTTCCAGTGGGGCTGGTTGAAGGGCGTCATCGGTGTCGATCGCGCGGGCCCGGTGGAGGCGTGGGCACCGATGATGCTCTTCGCGATCGTCTTCGGCCTCTCCATGGACTACGAGGTGTTCCTGCTCTCGCGGATGAAGGAGCACTTCGACCTCACCGGCGACAACGCGACCTCCGTCGCCGACGGCCTCGCAGCGACGGCGCGGGTGATCACGGCGGCCGCGCTGATCATGGTCTGCGTCTTCTCCGCCTTCGTCCTCGGCGACGACCGGGGCCTGAAGCTCTTCGGCCTGGGCCTGGCGGCGGCTGTGCTCGTCGACGCCACCGTCGTGCGCATGGTGCTCGTCCCGGCGACCATGGAGCTGCTCGGGGCCGCCAACTGGTGGTTCCCGCGGTGGCTCGACCGGCTGCTCCCGAGGTTCCACATCGAGGGCCGGCAGATCTCCCCGCCATCGGAGCCCGACGAGGCCGGGGCGCCCCAGAAGGCATCGGTCTGACGCACCTCCGCTCCTGGCGACTCGGTTAGGGCCTGCCCGGGACGCGCGCAGGAGGGCCGTGTCGGCCGCCTCCGCCCCGTCCTGCTCCCCGCACCCTCCGCAGCCCCTAGGTGCTGTCGTACCCATTGCTGTCACACCCGTCCTTTACAATACGAACTGATGTTTGGTACCGATCTCCTCGAACCCGCCCCGCCGGCAGGCGCCCCCACACCCGACCGCGACCCGCCCCCATGCTCGGCGACGGGCCCCGCAGCGCCGGCACAGCCACCATCGGCGAAGGCGTCGACACGCTCGCCGCCGAAGACCTCGACCACCTCTCCGATGCGGCCCTCGCCGGCGACCTCTTCCACCTGCTGCGCGAACGGGCGCGCCTCGAAGCGCAGATCACCCGGCGAGTCGCTCGCGCCCACCACCACGGGATCGCCGCCACCGACGGCGCCGCGACCACCGCCGCGTGGATGCGCAGCCGCGCAGGCCTCGGCGAGACAGAAGCACAGTCCCTCCTACGCACCGCAACCGCCCTCGAAGAGATGCCCAACACCTCCGCCGCCTACGCGGCAGGCGAGATCGGCACCACCCGCGCACGGATGCTCACCACCGCTCGCGCACCCGGCTACGAGGAGGCCTTCACCGCCATCGAGGCCGCCCTCGTCGAAGTCGCCCGCACCGGGACGCTACGCGACCTCCGCCAGGCCCTCGAGCACTGGCGCGCCCACCTCGACAACGACGCAGGCGCCGCCGCCACCCAGCGGCTCTACGAACGGCGAGGCCTGTGGGCGTCACGCACCCTCGACGGCACGGTCGCAGTACGCGCCGACCTCGACCCCGAAGGAGGCGAGCTCCTCCTCGCAGCCCTCGCCGCCCACACCCCCACACCCACAACCCACGACACCCGAACCCCCGCCCAACGGCGAGCCGACACCCTCACCGGCCTCTGCCGCCTAGCCCTCGAAGACAAGCTCCCCGGCGGCACCACCAGACCCCACCTCTCAGTCATCATCACCGCCGACACCCTCACCGACGCCGCAACAACAGCGGCACCCCTCAACCCCGCAGACCCGACCAACGACCGGCACCCCGAAGCTGCGAACAGCCCCACCCCCGAAGCACACGACCACTCCGCCACGCCGGGGAACGACACCACAGCCGTCGGAGGCAGCTACCAGCCCACCAGCACAGGCCACAACAACACCGGAGCCTGCCCCGCCCGCAACGGCGGCGTCTGCGACCTCGAGTACCACGGCCCCGTCGCACCCGCCGTCGCCATCCGCCTCGCCTGCGACGCCGCCATCACCCGCGTCGTACTCGGCCCCCACAGCCGCCTCACAGACGTAGGCCGCACAACCCGAGTCGTACCCCCACACCTACGACGCGCCCTCGCAGCACGCGACCGCGGCTGCCGCTTCCCCGGCTGCGACCGGCCCCTCGCCTGGTGCCACGCCCACCACGTCATCCACTGGCTCCACGGCGGCCCCACCAACCACCACAACATCATCCACGTATGCGCCCACCACCACCACCTCCTCCACGAAGGGGGCTGGACCGCAACCTTCGACGGCACAGCCCTACAAGTCTTCCGCCCCGACGGCACACCCCTCACCCACCCCACCAGCCCCCGCGCCCCATGAACGGGCGCGCCCCGCGCACCACCCCACGCCACCGTGCGCGCCAAGAGCACCCGCGCGCCACGAGCACCGGGGTAGCCGCGCGAACGATCCTGAGCGCCATCAACGTCGCGCCGATTCCCCTATTGTCGATGCCTCAGGTACCTAGCCTCCGTCGAATGGTGCACATGGCCGGAAGGCAGCTGATCGACGACCTCGTGGCGGGCGGGACGGTCCTCACCGACGGTGCGTGGGGGACCCAGCTGCAGCAACGCGGGCTCGCCCTCGGGGAGACCCCCGACTCGTGGAACCTCCTTCACCCCGACCGCGTCGAGGAGGTGGCCCACTCCTACGTGGAGGCCGGCAGCCGGGTGATCCTCACCAACACCTTCCGCGCCAACCGGATCGCGCTCGGCAAGCACCCCGATGCCGAACGTGTCGCCGAGGTCAACCGCGCCGGCGTGGAGATCTCGAAGCGCGCTGCGGCGGGCGAGCCGCGGGTCTTCGCCTCCATCGGGCCGAGCGGCAAGCAGCTCCTCCTCGGCGACGTCACCGAGGATCAGCTCGCGGCCACCTTCGCCGAGCAGGCCGACGCGCAGGCCGAGGCCGGCGCCGACGCCATAGTGGTGGAGACCATGGCCGACCTCACCGAGGCGCGGCTGGCCGTGGAGGCCGCACTCGCCACCGGGCTGCCTGTGGTCGGCTGCATGGTCTTCGACTCCGGCCGCCACAAGGACCGCACGATGATGGGCGTCGATCCCGAGCAGGCCGCCGGCGACCTCACCGCCTGGGGCGTCGACGTCGTGGGCGCCAACTGCGGCAACGGCGTGGAGCAGTACGTCGCCGTCTGCCGCGCGCCTGGCGGCTGCCACCGATCGGCCCGTCTGGATCAAGCCCAACGCCGGGATCCCGAAGGTGGTCCGTGGGGAGGTCGTGTACGACACGACCGCAGAGCAGTTCGCCGCGTGCCTGCCCGCCCTGGTCGATGCAGGTGCGAGCTTCGTCGGCGGGTGCTGCGGCACCGACCCCGGCTTCATCGCCGCGCTCGGCAGGCGACTGCACCGTTGATCGACGGACCGACCGCTGTCGACGAAGCGACCACCGAGCTGCACGACTGGCTCGCGGCCGCCCTCACGCCACAACCGTCACCGCCCGATACGTCGAGCCGGGAGATCGTGGAGCGGGCCATCGGCTGCGCCGGCCCGCCACGGATCCCCTACAGCTTCGTGGAACCGGTACGCAGCGACTTCTTCGAGCTCGCCGAGCTCGAGCGGCGGCTCGACCGCCTGGAGCTCCTCGACGGCGACGGCGAGCGGCACCGCGGCAGCATCTATCGCGACGCCTGGGGGGTCGGATACGAGGTGGTCGACGGCCACTTCGACCGCGTCGTCGACTCCCCGCTGGCCGACCTGGGCGCGCTCGACGCAGACGCGCTCTCCCGGTTCCCCGACGTTCGCGGCGAGCGAGCGACTCCGACGGATCGCCGACGCCGTGGAGCGTGCACGAAGCGCCGGCAAGTACGTGGTCGCGGCCGACCCGGTCCTCCTGTTCGAGCGGGCACGGGCGCTGGTCGGCTCCGGGTCCCTCTTGACCGCGCCGTGGGAGCAGCGCGCCGGCCTCGAACACCTCCTGGAGCATCTCACGGATCTGACGCTGCAGTCCGTCGAGGCTCACGGCGAGCTCAGCGGAGTCGATGCGTTCATGACCTGGCAGGACTTCGCGAGCGAGACCGGCCTGATGGTCTCGCCGACCCAGTTCCGGGAGATCTACGCACCGCACCTGGCGCGGATCGTCGACGCGTCCCACCGGGCCGGGATGCACTTCGTCTGGCACTGCTGCGGTCAGGTCGCCGAGCTGATCCCCGAGATGATCGAGCTGGGGGTCGACGTAGTGCAGCTCGACCAGCCGCGCCTGCTGGGGCATCGGCGCCTGGCCGAGGAGTTCGGCGGGCGCGTCTGCTTCTGGAACGCCGTCGACACGTCGTGGTCGGCCGGTGGCGACCGAAGCGACGACGACCTGCGCGCCGAGGTGGCCGCCATGACCGAGCCGTTCCACACGCTCGGCGGTGGCTTCATGGCCCGCCACTATCCACAGCCGGAGGTACTCGGGCTCACGCGTCGCTTCCACGAGATCACTTCCCGCGCATTCCTGGAGTGCCGACCGCCCGAGCGCGCGCCCTCCTGATCCTCCACGGATCAGCCGGGGAAGCGCATCTCCTCGACGAACGCGTCAGCGAAGTACGCGTCCGATGCCAGCGAGACGTGCTCGATCTGCGAGCCCAGCTGCGAGATGGCGTCGTCCTCGCGCTCCGGTTCGAAGAGAGCCAGCTTGGCCCCCAACAACGCCGTGTTGCCGACCGGATCGATCGTGTCCTCGGGATGGTCGAGCATCCCGATGCGCCGGGCGCCTCGCGCGACTCACGTAGCTGCCGAACGCTCCGGCGAGGTTCACGCGAGACAGATCGCCGAGCTCCCTGCCGAGCTTCCTCAGCAGGGTCTTCATGCCCGCCGCGATCGCCGCCTTCGCGAGCTGTAGCTGGCGGACGTCGGCCTGTGTCAGGTGCACGCCGTCTCTCAGCGGCAGCGTCTTGCGCCTCCCGGCGAGTCGACCGCTCGGCTCCACCCAGCCGAGGTCCAGGCCGGCGGCGACGGCGTCGACCAGCCCGCTGCCGCAGACGCCGTGCGCGACCCCGCCCCCGAGCACGTGGCACTCGAGTGCACCTTCTCGCCGCGTCACCTCGTCGATCGCTCCGGTGGCCGCCTGCATTCCCATGCTGATGCCCCCGGCCTCGAACGCGGGGCCGGCGGCCGTCGAAGCGCAGATCAGCCGCTCTGCCGTGCCCACGACGATCTCACCGTTGGTTCCCAGATCCACCAGCGCGACGAGATCGTCGCTCTCGTGCATGCGGGTCGCGAGCACGCCGGCGAGCGCGTCGCTCCCGACGAAGCCGCCGACACAGGGGAGGAAGCAGACCCGCGGATCGCCCCGCAGCGACCAGCCGATCTCGCCGGCCACGCGCTCCTGGAGCCCCGTCAGATCCGACTCGAAGGGGGCCACGGCGAGCGGCGCGACGTCGAGGCCGCAGAAGAGATGGTGCATCACAGTGTTCCCCACGAGCACGACCGTCTCGATCGGCGCGTCTGCCCATCCGGCACTCGCCACCGCGCGCTCGACCAGGTCGCCGACGCTCGTGCGCACCGCGGCCGTCAGCTGGTCGCGCCCCGCTTCGGTGAGCGCATGGTGCAGGCGACTCATGATGTCGCTGCCGAACGCGCCCTGGGGGTTGAGCGCCGACGCTGCTGCCAGCACCTCACCCGACGCGAGGTCGAGCAGCTGAGCAACGACGGTGGTGGTGCCGAGATCCACGGCCACTCCGTACCCGGGGCGCGGCGTGAACTCGAAGGTTGTGTGGTCGGCGAGGATGGGCGCGTTGAACTGCTCGATCTGCAGCACCGCAGGCGCGTCGGCGTTGCACCGGCACGCCAGCCTCCAGCCATCGGCACGTTCCTCGTCGGTGAGAAGAGCACGCTCCTCGTCGCCGATGGTCAGCACGCCATCGATCACGCGAACTCGGCAGCGCCGGCAGCGACCTCGTCCGCCACACGGGAACTCGACACCGTGCGCGTAGAGAACGTCGCGCAACGCCGTACCTCGATCGACGTCGATCGCGCCGCCGGAGGGCTGCAGCTCGATCCGGACGACGTCGCTCATGGCCGGCCGATGATGCCATACTGCCGCGACGGTGACCCGGTGAGACGAGACAGCGGCGGGCGAGATGGCAACCACACCGAGCGGTGCGACCGGACTGCTGGCGCAGCTACGCGAGCAGATCGTCGCTCTCGACAAGGCGGGCGTCGAGCAGTCGACGCGCGACGCGCTCGCAGCGGGGGCGTCACCGCAGGAGATCATCTCCGGGGGCCTCGCGCCCGGGATGGAAGACGTGGGAGAGCGGTTCGAGGACGGCGACTTCTTCGTCCCCGAGCTTCTCCTCAGCGCGCGTGCCATGCAGGCCGCCCTCGACATCCTGCGTCCACACCTCGGGAGCTCGGCACACGCCTCGCCCGGAACCGTCGTGCTCGGCACGGTCCAGGGCGACGTGCACGAGATCGGCAAGAACATCGTCTCCGTCGTGCTCGCAGCCGACGGATTCGACGTGCACGATCTCGGTGAAGACGTGCCGCCGCAGGAGTTCCTCGACAAGGCCAACGAGCTCGGCGCCGACGTGGTGGGGATGTCGGCCTTGATCTCACTCGCCGTCTCGAAGATGGCCGAGACCGTCGCGATGCTGCGAGAGAGCGGCTTCGACGGGCGCATCATCGTGGGGGGCGCCGCCGTGACGCGGCGAGAGCGCAGAGGAGATCGGCGCCGACGCGTTCGCGGCGGACGCCTGGGAGGCGCTGGGTCGCGTCCGCTCGCTCGTGCAGGAGCAGGCATCGTGAAGCACGACTGGAAGGCGTCTGCGGAACGGTTGGCGATCACGATGATGGGCGGGGAGCCCGATCGTGTGCCCCTCAACTTCCTGGCGTCGGAGGACATCGCATCGCGCATCTCCGGCCTGACGGTGCGCGAGATGATGGCGAGCCCCGAGAAGCTCGCAGCCGTCAGCATCGAGACGTACGAGGTCCTCGGCGCCGACGCCGCCTCCGTCGTCGCCACTCCGTACTGCGGGCCCTACGAGGGGCTGGCCTTCGCCAAGGCGAACGGGATGGCGGAGGAGTTCCAGTGGAAGGACTACTCCGCGCCCTTCATCCGCGAAGGGTGCGATCTGCGATCGCGTGCCCGACGTCGCCGACCTCGAGATCCCCGACCACAGCCGCGTCGAGCCGTGGCCGACTCTCCTGCGTGCGACCGCAATCGTGGCCGAGCGGACGGGCATCCCCCCGACGTTCGCCCCGAGCCTCACCTGGTCGAGCGTCCAGATGCTGCGTGGCAGCCAGGCGTACGCCGACGTGATCGAGAACCCCGAGTACCTACTGGCGCTCTGCGAGAAGATCTACGCATCGCAGTGGGACTACTACCAGGCGTTCTGCGACGTCGCCGGCAAGCCGTACTTCGCGTTCAACTGCCAGTACGCGTTCAACCGCACGATGCTGCGCTTCGAAGATGCGTGGCGCTTCGAGGGGCAGTTCGTCAACCGCTTCTGCAAGGAGGCGGGACTCCCCCTCGCAATCCACAACTGCGGATTCGATCCCTACTGGATCGAGATGATCGAGCGCCACATCGCCGAAGGCGTCGACGTGATCCTCGTCAACGGGAGTCACCCCCTGGACTTGGACCGCTGGGTCGAGTTCCGCGAGAAGTTCCCGAAGATCGCGATCATGGGCGCCTCGATGTTCGTCAACGGCGAGCTCGAGAACGGAAGACCGGGCGACGTGATCGAGCGGGCGCGGCAGAACATCGAGGCGTTGGGCCCCTCCGGGCGGTTCATCCTCTCGCCCGTCTGCTGCATGCCGTGGCGCGTCCCGCTCGCCAACGTCTTCGCGCTGCGCGAAGCGGTCGAGACCTACGGTCGCTACCCCGCCCTCCGGGAGTCGGCTGGGCGCGGCGCCGCGCGTGCGCCCCAGGCGGGCCTGCCTGCGTAACAGCGGCGCCCGAGCGCGTCGACGCGGTTCGCGCTCCCCACCCTCATCGAGCCGGGAGATCACCGACTGGGTGGCGCACATCCGCTCGGCGAGCTCGTGCTCGATCGGTGAGCAGACTCGTGCTCACCCGACGACGAGGGTGCCGGCCATGTCCTCGTGACCGGTGACGTCGCAGTAGAAGCGGTAGGTGCCGGACTCGAGTTCGATGGGGCTGCGGACATCGCTGCTCGCGGGGATCTCGACGGTGTCGACCTGACCGTCGATCACCACCGTGTGCCGGTACGGGTCGAGGTTGCGGACGAACAGGCCGCCGGTCTCCGCGTCGGCGAAGAACTCGCCGTTGGTCACCATGACCCCGGTCACGCCGAGGAGGACCCCGGCGATCCCGAAGGGCACGCCATCGCGGCTCGGGGCCGTGGTTTCGGGGTCGGGCTCCGACCGGGGGGTGGACGCAGATGCGGGGATGGACGTGGACATGGTGCCGCTCCCTCAGCGCGTCGACTTGGCTGCACGACCTGCGCAGAGAGAATGTAGAGTGGTTGCATGGATCATGCAATACCCTTATGCTTCGTGCATGAGTGGTCTGCGTGAACGTCATCGCGCGCTGTCCCAGCAGGCGATCGTGGATGCGACCGCTGAGCTCGTGACCGAGCGGCGCCACCTGGACTTCTCGATGAAGGAGGTGGCCGAGCGGGCCGAGGTGTCGCTGCGGACGGTGTACAACCACTTCCCCAACCGCGAGGACCTGCTCGACGCCCTCGGCCGCACCTTCGACCAACGGGCCGCCGCGCTCGGTCAGCCGACCGCGGCCGACCTCGAGCACGGCGCCGACCTCGGAGATGCCGTCCGCGCGAGCCACCGGGCACTCGACCAACTCGGCGGGATCGGTGACGCGATCGCGCAGATGCCGCTGAGCGACGTCGGCCGCGACGCCGAGCGCGCTGAACGGACGCAACGGCTCGTCGACCACATCGTGTCGCTGATGCCGACCACCCCGTCGGAGGTCTCTACACCGATCGCGCTCGTCCTACGCCACCTGCTGAGCCACCGCAGCTGGTTCTGGCTCAGCCGCGAGTACGGCCTGGACACCGACGAGATCAGCGAGCTGGTCACCTGGGCCATCGACACCCTGACGGCGGCGGCCGAGGCCGGCAATCGCCCTGGATCACAGGAGACGCCATGACCACCGAAGCAATCGGACTCGACGACCCCCGAGCGACCGACCCGACCGTCGCCGGCACCAAGGCCGCGGGCCTGGCGAGACTCCGAGCCGCGGGCTTCCGAGTCCCCGACGGCATGGTGCTCCCCGTCGGCCTCGCCTCCGCCTGGCCGTCGGGGCCGGCGCCCACCGGGGTGCACACCGCCGTCGACCGGGCGCACGCGTCGCTCGGAGGGCCCCTCGCAATACGGACGTCGGCGACGTGGGAGGACGGCGCCACCAGCGCGCACGCGGGGGCCACCATGACGGTCCTCGACGTCAGCGGGACCGACGCGGTCCTCGATGCCATCCGGCGCTGCCTCGATGCCGGCGCCGAGGCTCAACGACGCCACCAGACCGAGGGCGCCATCGCGATCCTGCTCCAGCGACTCGTCCCCGCCGACTGGGCTGGGGTGGCGTTCAGCGCCGACCCTGTCACCGGCGCGCGCGACGTCGTGCGCCTCGCAGCGACTCCCGGACTCGGCGAGGCCCTGGTGCAGGGCGAGGTGGTGGGGATCGATGTGACGGTGCGCGACCACACGGTCAGCGGCGACCTCGGCGACCTGGACGAGGACCTCGCCGTGGCTGTCGCCGACGTGACGAAGGCGATCGAGTCGCAGCTGGGCCCACCCCAGGACGTGGAGTGGGCCATCGCGGGCGGGCAGGTACACGTCCTGCAGGCCCGGCCGATCACCGTCCTGCCCGTCGAGCCCACCTACCCGCAGGGCAACAACTGGCAGAAGGACACCGCCCACTACCCCGAGCCGATGACCCCGTTCGGGTGGTCGGCCATCGAGCTGGGAGTCGACGACGTGCGCGGCGTGTTCGACGAGGCCGGGGTCCTCATCCGCGGCCTCGAGGAGGTCTTCGTCGGAGGTGAGATCTACGGGCGCGCGCTCCCGGCCTTCGGATCCGCGAACAGCGCAGGAGGACCCCCGCCCGCCTTCGTCCTCGGCGTCGCCTCGCGCGTCGTGCCTCCCATGCGGCGCCGGGTCGCAACGGCCAAGCGGGTCGTGCGCTCCGGCCTCTTCGCAGCGCTGGGCCGGCGACTGGCACCGAACCGACCGGGAGACGATGGCGCGGCGCGAGGCCGAGCTGCGCGCCGTCGAGCTCCGCGGGCTCGACGACGCCGCCCTCGTCGCGCACCTCGATCGGTGCGTCGCCCTCGTCCGTGACGGCGCCCGGATCCACTTCCGGCTCGTCATGCCGCTCTTCAGCGCGCTGTACCGCCTGCACCGCATCGTCGGCGACGAGCTCGGCTGGGACGACACCGAGATATTCCGCATGCTGGCCGGCCACTCGCCCGCCACCCGATCCGCCGACGAGGCGCTCGACGCGATCTCGTCACCGCGTCCGCGCCGTGCCCGGCTGCGTCGAGGCACTGACCGCCGACGTGACCCGACCCCTCGACGTGCTACGAAAGGCCGACGCCGACCTAGCCGACGCCGTAGAGCAATGGATCGATGAGCACGGATGGGCGATGGTCAACTACGACGCCGGCGTGGCCGTCCTGGCCGAGCGGCCCGCCACCATCACCAAGCTCCTCCTCAACAACCCGCAACCGACCGACCACGGCGATGCCGACGAGGTCGCCGATCGGGCCCGTCAGGCGATCCGCCCGGAGGGTCGCGGTGACTTCGACGCCGCGCTCGACGACGCCCGCGCCATCTACCCCGTGCGCGAGGACAACACGATCATCGTCGGTGACCGCCCCTTCGCCCTGCTCCGCCGCTGGATGCTCGAGGTCGCCGGCCGCCTCGTCGACCAGGGCCACCTCGGCTCGGCCAACGACGCCGCCTACCTCACCGTCGCCGAGCTCCGCCGCGCCATCGCAGGCGACGCCGCTCCCCCGTTCGACGAGACCATCCGTCGACGCCACGGCGAGGAGGCCTGGGTGCGCGCGAACCCCGGCCCGACCTACCTCGGTGAACAGGGCACCATGCCCGACATCTCCCGCACGCCGGCTGTGCTCCGCGCGGTGAACGAGCCGGTCCTGTGGGGCGTCGCACACGAATACCCGCCGCCCACCACCAAGCCCGACGACGCTGCCGTGCTGCTCGCCGGCGTCGCAGCCTCTGCCGGATCGACCACCGGCACCGTGCGGGTCATCCGCTCCCACCGCGACATCGACCGGCTCCAACCCGGAGACGTGCTGGTCTGCCAGATCACCAGCCCATCGTGGGCGCCGCTCTTCCCGCTCGCCGTCGCCATCGTCGCCGACGGCGGTGGGGTCCTCAGCCACGCTGCCATCGCGGCGCGCGAACACGGCCTACCCGCGGTCTTGGGCACCGGGTCCGCCACCACGACCCTGCACGACGGCCAGGTCGTCGTCGTCGACGGCACTCGAGGCCTGGTGCTCACCGTCGAGGAGTAACCGTCGAGCAACGCGCACAACGCGTGCTCGAACTCTGCTGGTGAGACATCGTCGCAGTCCGCGACGGTGCCGATCCGTGGCGGCCGGACAACGTCAGTGCCCGACTGGAAGCCGATCCTGCTCGCGCCATTGCTGGCGGTCGTCGGATGGAAGGTCGCGCACGTCATCGCGGTGGCACTCTCTTCCAGTGCGATTCAGATCGGACTCTCCAGCTGATCCGTGTCATCGTCGTGTCGTGCGAGCTCTCAGTCGGTGACGTCGCGTCGTTCGAAGACGACGGTGCTTGCGATGTAGGCCACAGCGGCGTAGCCGGCCGCGAGGGCCAACGCTGCTGTGAACGCGCGGGACTCGGTGCCACCTTCGGCCAGGGCATCGAGGACGCCTGCGGGAAGCCAGTCGGCGGTGGACGGCCAGAGCGAATGGAGGATGAGTTGTTCGCCGATGAGGAAGTAGGCGACACCAGCGGCGATGGAGATCGCCGCCGACCTCGACACGATGGCGATGAGCGCACCGAAGAGACCCCACACGATGGTGGCCAGTGCCAAATTGGCGATGATCGCCGCTCCTTCGATGGCCCCGTCGGTTGTCGCCCATGCGTCGGTGTCGACGCCTTGGGACCCGGAGATCGCGAACGCGACGACGGCACCGACAACGGCGGCGAAGGCAACGACGACCACGAGTACCGCGGCGAGTCCGGCGATCTTGCCCGCGAGGAGTTGGCGACGTCGCGAGTCGATGACCAACAGGGCCCGGATGGTGCCGGTGGAGAACTCGGCGGCGACACTCGACGCGAACAGGGCCAGGGCGACGATGCCCAAGAAGCTGCTGGCGGATTCGAATCCGGCGAGGTAGCCGCCGGGTTCGGCGAGCTGGGCGAGCCCAACGCCTTGACTGTTCCCGGGCCCGTGGCCGCTCGGGTTGTCGGCGTTGAGGATCGAGACGATGGTCAACATCACGGTGAACCCGGCTGCGGCACCGGCGTAGCCGACAAGGGTGGCCGGCCGGAGAAGCTTGACGAGCTCGGAACGAAACGACGCGATCATGACGGGCCCTTGGCGTGCTTGTTGGTCAGTTCCAGGAAGGTGGTTTCGAGGTTCGCCTCGACCGGGCGGAGTTCACGCAGCACGATGCCGGCGTCGAGGGCGAGGCGGCTCAGTTCTACCGACCAGTCCGGTTCGGCTTCGATCTCGATGCGGGCGCCGGTCACGGTGACGCGTCTTGCCTGCGTCTCTGGCGAGCTGCGCCAGGCGGGGCCCTTCGGCCGGATCTGCGGTGACCGCGACGACGGTGCTGCGCTGCGCGGCCAAGAGCTGATCGAGCGGTCCGGAGAAGAGGAGGTGGCCGTCTTGGATCATGACCAATCGATCACACGCAGCCTGGATCTCCGACAGCAAATGGCTGGAGACCACGACCGAGGTCCCCTCACCGGCCAGCCGCCGGAACAGGGCACGGATCTCGACGGTTCCGGCGGGGTCGAGACCGTTGGTGGGTTCGTCGAGCATCAGCACTTCGGGCCGTTGCAGCAGCGCGCCGGCGATCCCGAGACGCTGCTTCATCCCGAGCGAGTAGTTCTCGTAGCGGTCACCGGCCCGGTCGGTCAGGTCGACGATCTCGAGAACTTCGTCGATGCGGCTGGTGGGGAGCCGGCCGAGCCGGGCCAGGGCGAGGAGGTTCTTGTAGCC
Organism: uncultured Actinomycetes bacterium; assembly: GCA_963706745.1. GTDB lineage: Bacteria > Actinomycetota > Acidimicrobiia > IMCC26256 > PALSA-610 > JAOSJK01. Next base: position 68,030 of record CAVPMX010000002.1, read on the forward strand.
CGACAGCTTCGGGTACAGGGCGGGGGATTCGACGAGTGCGCCGACCTTGTGGATGTAGCGCGATGGGTCGTCGATGGGATGACCGAGCATCCAGGCGTTCCCGGCGGTGGGCCGGATCAGGCCAAGGAGCATCCGGAACGTCGTGCTCTTCCCCGACCCGTTCGGGCCGACGAAACCGGTCACTCCACCGGCCGGGATGTCGAAGCTCAACTGGTCGACGGCCCGTAACGTGCCGAAGTCCTTGGTCAGGCCCTCGACCCGTATCGCCGCACCCGCCCCAAGGGCGTCGGCCTCACGCTCGGCCAGCGCCCAAGGTGCGCCCGGCGACTCGCCGGTCTCAGTGCTCATGGCTTCCCTTCGGCTCCTCGGGGAGGGTTGTCCCAATGAACACGATGTCGGTGACCGCGCTGATCCCCCGTCTGCTTCCGGACGGAGCGATCACCGTGGCTCCGGTTGAACCTCGAAAGCCTGGCCGTCGACCGTCATGGTGCCGCTTCCTTGCAGGAAGTGGTAGAGGGCCTCGGGTGATGGATGCATCGGGATCGCCTGATCAGCTCGGAGACCGACCAGAACCACCTTGAGTCGGGGCGTTTCGATGAGCGTGGTCGGTGACGGACCCTGATCACCGAACCTCACCGAGTCCTCCCAGTTCGCATGCATCATCGGGGTGTCGTAGTTCGTCATGGCTGACTCCTTCATTCCGGCTCGCTCGTCAACGGTGATCAGATCGCTGGCGATCAGACCACTACCTCCACTGATGCACGAGCAGCGAAAAGGGCGCGCCACAATCCCAGATTCGTTGAATCGGCGGCGTAGCCCTCGATCAGTCGGGATCCGGGCTGCGTTCCAGATGCCCGGCGACTCCCTCGCGCATCGAGCGCCGAGCCCGATACAGGATGGACTTCGTAGCAGGCACACTCCGCTGAAGCGCCTCGGCGATCTCCTCAACAGACTTGCCGAGCGCCAGCTGCAAGAAGAGCGCCGTTCGGTAGTGCGACGGCATGTCACGCAGAGTTGCGAGAGCGAGCGCTCTGAGCTCGCCTTGCTCCGCCGAGTCGGTCGGATCGGACTCGTATCCCGGTTTCCTTGCCGGCAACCGAGGAAGCTCGGCGACGGCGTCCGCCATCTGATCCAGGGACACCGCCGAGGTGCGCCGGTGCAACATGCGGCACTCGTTGGCCACGATCGTGTGCAGCCAGGTTCGCATGCTCGACTCGCCCCGAAAGTCGGTCATGTGAAGGGCCGCCTTGAGGAGCGCCGTGTGGGCGACGTCCTCAGCGTCGTCCGGGTGACGACAGAGAAACCCCGCGTACGCAATGAGGTCCTGCTCGTAGGACCACGGCTCTCCAACTACGTCTCTCACACTCACATCGTACGGGGCATGCACCGCGCCAGGTCGCCCGTGGGTCATCGCTACCCGGCATGTTCGGCCCACCGCAACACCCGAAGCGCCCGCAGCGTGTTCCACCGGGACGGGCCACCGGTCTTCTCCATGTCGAACCAGACGCGGCCGGCGTGCTTGTGCTGGACCGGCCACCGGCCGTCCTTGCGTCGTCGTCCGACGAGCACGTCGAGAGCGTCCTGGAATCGTCGGTCCCATGGCGCATCGGTCTCGGCGAAGTGGTCGAGGCCTCGGAGGATGTCGAAGCGCCACCGGGGCGGGAACGACAGACGGGTGAGGACGGGGTCGACGACCTCGCCGGTCCGATGCGACTTGTACAGGCGGTGGGCGAGGAAGAACTCGCGTCCGCCGTCGAGTGCCGCGGAGAGAGCGTCGTAGTCGCCTCGACCCGCGCGCCGGACTTCGGCGAGGGCTTCGAGGGCGGAGATGGAGGTATGGAAGGAGCTGTGGCGGTTGCCGAAGCGCACGGCCTGGCAGTTCCATCCGCCGTCGGGGAGCTGGTTACCGAGCAACCATCCGAGTGCGTCGTCGACCCGGCGATCCTCGATGCCGAAGTAGCAGGCCAGCGTGACGTACATCGAGGTGATGCACGCCTCGGGGTGAGCGATGGTCACCGCCGCGGTCAGCGCCCCGTCGAAGTAGTGCGCTCCGTCCCAGATCTGCTCGACGCCTCGACGAGCGCGGGGGTCGGTCGGGTCCAGTCCCATCCTGCGCAGCAACAGCAGGGTGTAGGCGGTCGACGTCCACTTCGGGCCGTACAGCCCGCCTCCCCAGGTGCCGTCGGGCGACTGCGAGTCGAGCAGGCGACGACCCCAGCCGGTCGTGGCCACCTCTGCCCGGTCGTGCGAGTACGTCTCTTCGGGCTCGTCGAGGAGGTCACGGCGGGTCTGCCAGCGGATGGCGGCGTCCCCGTCGAGCAGCCACGCGACTACCGGTGCTTCCATCTGGGCCGCGAGCCCATGAGACGACGCCGGCTTCACTTCCTCCGCGAGATCGCCTGCAGCCACATCCTCTGTGTACCGGCTTCCACCTCGTCGCACCAGGGAAGAAGGACCTCCGCCTCACCCACGACGCTGCTGCGAGCGCCAACTCGCCGACATCGGCGAGACCGCCGACGTGGTCGAGGAGATGCTGCGCTCGACGGGGTTTCAGCTCCGGGCGACGTGCACGGTCGAGGTGGTCAACGAGTGGCCCGACGTCGAGACGGCCGTGCGCAGCCTCGCGGCGGCCGGTCCGTCGCTCCCCGCCATCGAGTCCGTCGGCTGCGACGCCTTCTGCGATGCGGTGCGCGACGTCGTCGCCCCGCTACACGATCCGCACGTCGGCGTGCGCATCTCCTCCGATCTCGGATGGATGACCCGCGCGGCCTCGCTGAGCCGACCACGACGACGGGCGCCGCATCGGATCGTCGGGACCCGGGCGGGCCGTCGCGGTGCCGCGCGACCGGCATCTCTCGGGGGGTTGACGGGCGCGGCAGGGTCGGGCATACTGCGAACAATGTTCGGTATTCCATACACTGTTCAGGCTTTCCGATGACGGCCCCCGTGACGGATCGCCGTGCCGCCCGGAGGCAGGCCACCAGGGAGGAGATCATCGCCGCGGCCTGGGATCTCGTTCGCGAGGAGGGCCTCGCCGGCCTGAACATGCGCGACCTCGCGACTCGTGTGGGGATGAAGGCGCCGTCGCTGTACTCGTACTTCGACTCCAAGCTCGACATCTACGACGCGATGTTCCACCAGGGCTACCTGGCGTTCTCCGCCGAGATCGACCGCTACGAGGCCGAGCTCGCCGACGCGAACGCCCTCGAAGGGGCGGCTCTGCTTCGGCACATGTCGCACATCTTCTTCGGCTTCTGCACTGCCGACCCGGTCCGCTACCAGCTCCTCTTCCAGCGGACTATCCCCGGCTTCGTCCCTTCTCAGGGAAGCTACGCGGTGGCGGTCGCCGTACTGGAGCGAACAGTCGAGCAGCTCCAGCGCGTCGGGATCACCGATCCTGCTGCGCTCGACATACTCACCGCTCTGAACACCGGCCTCACCGACCAGCAGATCTCCAACGACCCCGGCGGCGACCGCTGGGAACGGCTGATCGACCGCTCGATCGACATGTTCGTCGCGGCCAACGCGCCGCACCTACTGGGGGGAACGAAGAGATGACCACGAGCACCGGAATCGACGTCACGACAATGGCGCCGCTCACCCACGACGAGGCGATGGCACTGCAGGCCGTCGAACTCGAGAGAACACTCGGGCTGCTCCGATCGCTTGACGAGTCCGACTGGACGGCGCAGACCGACTGCCCCGACTGGGACGTGCACCACATGTACCTGCACGTCCTCGGCGCCTGCGATGCGGCCACGTCGATGCGCGAGACCGTCCATCAGATGCGTGCCGCCAAGAAGTACCAGAAGATCAACGGTGGCCCGCTCGAGGCCGCGCTCTCCGCCACGCAGGTCGCCGAACGGTCCGACCTCGACCCGGCCGCGCTCGTCGAACGGCTCACCGCGGTCGCGCCCGTGACGGTTCGCAAGCGCACCAGGCTCCCGTCGCTGCTCCGCAAGATGAAGATGAAGGTCGACGGCCCCGTCGAGGAGAGGTGGGCTCTCGGCTACCTCGTCGACACGATCTACCTGCGTGACCTGTGGATGCACCGGGTAGACGCCGCCCGCGCCGTCGACAGGAACCTCGAGCTCACCGCCGAGCACGACGGACGCATCGTCGCCGACGTCGTCGCCGAGTGGTCACGCCGCCATCGCGAGCCGTTCACGCTGAACCTGACCGGCCCAGCCAGAGGCCGGTACCACGCGCCCGGCGACGGTCCACACCTCGACCTCGACGCCGTCGAGCTCTGCCGGGCCCTCGTGGGCCGCGCCGACGCCGAAGGGCTGCTGAGCACGATCGTCCCCTTCTGAGGAGGACCCACGGCGGACACGCCCTCACGATGAGCTCCTGGCTCCTTCAGGCCCCGCAGGAGCGCACCGGCCGGCGCTCCGATCCCGGGCCTCACCCTCCGAACATGGCCCGGCGCAGGTCGTCGTCGAAGCGGGGGTCCCGACGATCGGGAACCACATCGGAGGTCTCGAGGAGCCAGCGCATGATCCGGTTCCGCATCTCGCGCTCCGCGCCGGCGTGCTCCGAGAGGCCCGCGAGGTTCGTGGTCTCGAGGGGGTCGTTCCGTCGGTCGTACAGCTCGGGGCCCTCGTAGAGCCGCTCCACGTAGCACCACTCCTCGGTGCGGACTGCCACGACGCGGCCGACGAGCTCTGTGCACTCGTGCTGGATCTCCTGCTTCTGCCTGTACGGGCCGTCGTCACCGGCCTCCAGCAGCGGCTCCTCGCACAGTAGGAAGCCTCCCTCGCTGAAGGCGGCGTCGCGATGCGGCAGAGCCGGGTCGGCCAGCAGCGGTACCAGCGACCGCCCGAAGTGCCGGCCGGGCTCCAAGCCGGCGATGTCCTCCAGTGTCGCGGCCAGGTCCACCATCTCCACGAACGCACCCGCGGTCCCCGCCGAGCCGTCGGGGTCGTGCACGATCAGCGGGTTGCGCAGGAGCACGTCGTCGACTCCCGAAGGCCACTTCTCCACCAGCCCGAAGTCGCCCAGGTACTCGCCGTGGTCGGTGAAGAAGAACGTCACCGTCCGCCCCGCCTGCCCCGTCGCGTCGAGTGCGTCGAGAACCCGGCCGAGCTGGTCGTCGACCCGGCTGATCATCGCGTAGTACGTGCGGGTCAGCTCCGCCCAGTCGTCGGACGTCATCCGGTCGAGGCCGTATCGGCTGCGGATCTCTCGGTGGAACCCGGGCTTCCCCGGCGACGGCGGAACGGGTGCGGGCATCTCGACCCCGTCGTACAGCTCGTGCCACCGCCGCTCCACTGTGAAGGGCGGGTGCGGGAAGACCAGAGCGACCAGCAGGCACCACGGCTCGGGCAGCCCTTCGGTTAGCCAGTCGATCGCCGTGCCCACCGTCGCCGCGTCGAGCTCGAACATCTCGCCCTCCACGGGCCCCCCGTAGAACGCGTCGTACCACTTCGACCCGGGCTCGTGCGGCGACGCGTGCCACCTGCCCAGGTCGTGCAACGACGGTGGAACGGTGAACCCGAACCGGTCCGACGACGCGCGGGTCACTCCGGGCCCGAAGGTGTCGCCACGCGCCCCGGCGAGGGCTACGTGGTAGCCCGACTCCCGCAGCCTCGCGAGCACGTTCGGCTCCCCCGGCGCGAGGAGGTGCTCGAGGGTGCGGTGCCCCGCCACGTGCGGGTACAGGCCGGTGAACATCGAGATGCGGCTCGGAGCGCAGACGCTGTGCTGCGAGTAGACGTTGGTGAAGCGCACGCCCCTGCCGGCGAGCGCGTCGATCGACGGGGTGCGCACAACCGGGTTGCCGAACGCCCCAACGCAGTCGGCGCGCAGCTGGTCGGGCATGAACAGCAGGATGTTCTTCCGCTCGGTCACGTCGCCCGCTCCTTGCCCCCGGTCACGATGTGGCCGGCTCATCCGTCGGTCGTCGGGATGCCGGCGGGAGACCTAGTGCGCCGGCTCCAGCACGAACAGCGGGATCACGCGGTCAGTCGCCGCTTGGTAGGCGTCGTAGTCGGGCCAGATCGCGGGCGCGTTCCCACCACACTGCCTTCTCGTCGCCGTCTGCTGGCCTGACGGTGAACTCCGCCAGCCTGTCGCCGTCCTGGAGTCGTGCGACGGGCATCGAGCGGATGTTGTGGACCCACTGCGGATCCGATGGTGCTCCGCCCATCGAGCCGATAGCGGCGTAGCGGCCCGCGCCGTCGGCGATCCTGACGAGCGGAGTCTTGCGGACCTTGCCCGATCGGGCACCGAGTGTCCAGAGGATGATCCACTGCTCCCCGACCAGATCGCTCGGCTCTGCGCCGTTGGTCCGCTCGTACCGTTCCACCTCCGCGGCGATCGGCTCCCACGGGCTCGGCTCGTACTCGTTGTCGTCGAAGACTGACATGTCGTCGTTCCCCTCGTCTTGGTCGGAGGTCGCCGATCCGCGGCCGGGACCACCACCGTGGCGGACCGCCGGGCCATCGCCGAACCCATCGGGATCGGTCATGCCCAAGCATCTCCCATGCCTGCCTGCCCGGTCGACCTCCGCCTCGTCGAGCGACACGAGGTCCCAGTGCGAGACACCAAGGTGCGGCCCATTAGCCAGATGGTGTTGCATAGTTCAGTGCTACCTGTACACACTTGCGGTGTGGCCATCGACACCCCCGTGAACCTCGACGCGCTCTCTCGGGTCGGCGAGGCCCTGGCGGATTCGACCCGTCGGGCGGTCCTCGTTCAGCTGATGTCAGGCTGTGGCTATCCGGCCGAGCTCGCAGAGGCGGTCGGTGTCAGCCGGACGGTGATGTCGAACCATCTCGCATGCCTTCGAGGATGCGGCTTCGTCACGGCCACCTACGAGGGGCGCCGGGTGCGCTACTGCCTCAGCGATCCGGCCATCGCCGACATGCTGGTATCCCTGTCAGCGCTGCCTCTCGGCCCCTGCCCGGAGGACACCCAGCAATGACGACACCGGTCCTCGATCGAACCGCGTTGGTCCGACGAGGCACGCTCCTGGCCTGGTTCACGATCGCCTGGAACAGCGTCGAGGGCATCGCCGGCATCGTCTCTGGCATCGCCGCCGGCTCCATCGCGCTCATCGGCTTCGGTGTCGACTCCTACGTCGAGGTCTTCGCCGGCTTGGTCATCGTGTGGCGCCTGGCCCGGGACCGCCACGGAGACGGACTGTCCGCGGCTGCCGAACGTCGTGCCGTGCGTCTCATCGCGATCACCTTCCTCGTCCTTGCCGCGGGCGTCGGCTTCGAGTCCGTCCGCAGGCTCGTCGGCGGCGCGGAGCCCGAGGAGAGCCTGTTCGGCATCGGCCTGGCGGTCGTGTCGCTCATCGTGATGCCCGTGCTCGCAAGGGCGAAGCGCCGCGTCGGCGAGCAGCTCGGCAGCCGTGCCGTGACCGCTGACGCGACCGAGACGACGTTGTGCGTGTGGCTCTCCGCGATCCTCCTGGTCGGGCTCGGCACGAACGCGCTGTTCGGTTGGTGGTGGGCCGACCCGCTCGCCGGCCTCGCGATCGTCTACGTCGCCGCCCGCGAGGGCATCGAGCACCTACGCACCGACGAGCTCGACGACTGCTGCTGACGAACTCCGCGCAAGTGCGGACCTGTGGGGCCGGAACCCGTGCGAGCACGCCGAGAAGGCGTTCCGCGCAAAGGGATCCGATCCTTCGCGACGTCGCCAGGCGCCGTGAGCTCGCGGGTTCCTGCAGGTCCCGCGAGATCGCCGGCGCCCGGTGCGGGTGGCTCCCAGGAGGTGTGCGGCTGACGGTCCGGCCTCCGGCCGATGAGCCTTCTTCCTGCCCTCACGCGCCTCGTCACAACCACCGTACGAGGCCCACTGTGCGCTTACGACGTGTTCTCGGCACCTCCGCGGAGTTCGTGTCATCCGCCCGACCCTGTGCCTCAGTAGACGATCCAGAGACAACCGACAAGAGGAGAAGACATGAAGCCCTCAAGGCCGCGGCGTCCCTGGTCGCCGCAGCAGCGATGACCGCGTTGCTCGCACTACCCGCCTCCGCGCAGGAGGCGGAGCCCACCATCGCCGACGTAGCCACGGAGGCCGGCGACTTCACCACGCTCGTCGCTGCACTTGATGCTGCGGGCCTGGTCGGCACCTTCGCCGAGCTCAGTCGGCGAGCGTCCCGGCGAAGACCTGCCAGGCCAACGCGCTCTTGGCGATCAGGCTGAGGACCACGTAGACGCGCTCGCCGAAGAGGTAGTCGGCGAAACGGCCCCGTCCCCTGTACTGGAGCCACTGGTTGAGCGCGAAGCAGTTGAACAGTACGAACAGCGACACGAAGATCCCGTAGACGAAGGCCGGCACACCGTCGTCCTCGGCCGACGAGGCCCACATGGCGATGCCGATCGCGATCCAGGGCACCGACCCGGCGACGCAGCCGCAGACGAACGGCCACCAGTTCACGGTCTCGCGGTCGGGGTTGAAGACCTCCATGAGGAACCCGAAGAAGATCATCGCCGAGTTCACCGCGAAGAGCCCGATCAGCGCGTAGAGGTTCGTGATCCCCGTCAACATCGCGATCAGAACGATCATCACGGAAGCGGAGAGCGAGTACTCGATCCACCGGGCAGGGTTGACGCCGCGCCGCAGGTTCGCCTCGTACCAGCCGACGACGCGTGGCGACGCGACCATGAGGTGGTCCGCAGCGGCCATCAGCAGGAAGAGCGCGATCGCGACCGAGAACTGCACGTCGAAGAAGTCCTTCATCTCGGTCAGGGTGGTCCCCGGGGGGCCGGTCTGGACGGGCGCGACCACCCCGATCGCGAAGTCGTTCGAGAGTGCCAGCAGGAGCACGCCCTGTGCGAGGTGCACGATGCCCACACCCGCGTTCCAGCGCCTCAGCCGGTGGAGGCTCCCGGAACCTCCGGGGCCAGGGGGTCTCACGCTCGCGTCAGTGGTCACGACTCCCCCGAGTCTCTTCGAGACGCCGCTCCGGCGACGTCATCGACGGTTCACCTGTGCTCTCACGCTCGCATCCGACGCTCGAAGTCCCACGTCGTCACCGAGAGGTCGCCGATCCGGACGGTTACCTCGTCGTCGACCCGAGTCAGCAGCCAGAGCGCCAGCGCCGAGTCGCTCCCCCCGAGGTACCGGTCGAGGAGCCGACGAAGCACGCGCTCCGCCGGCTCGGCGAGCAGCTCGGCTCGTCCGGTCCCGCGAACTCCGGCGTACGGCGGCCGGTCGCCGGCCACCTCGAAACCGCACCTGGGCTCCCGGGCGAGGCGGCGTGCCGCCAGTGAGTCGCCCTGCGTCGCGCACCACAGGGCGTCGTCCGCGTAGCGGAACCAGAGCGACTGGACCAGTGGTGGACCGTCGGGTCCCGCAGCGGCGAGCCGGACCGGTATCGCGCTCGCCTCGAGGAACCTCTCGATCGCCTCTTGCGACCAGGGCCCCGACTTGATCTCCACACCGGTGACGCTACCCGCACCCGGATCCGGGCTCCCTGCGCGACTTCGTGGGTGCTTCTCGTGCTCTGCGGGCTGCCTCCTGATCTGCACGCAGTCGCGTCCATTCGCCTGATCGGCACGGCCGAGCGGGGTGACTCGCTCACCGCTCCACTGTGCGCAGCCGGAGTGCTGTTCGTCGCGTTGCAGGTGCTCACTTCTCCGCAGCCGCACGCCCGCGCACCCTTACGACCCCCCATGATCGCGTCGACGTCACGACTGCCGCGCCGAAGCGACCAGCGAGCCGAACCGCCTGCGATCACATTGGGCACGGGAGTCGACGCCGACACCGTGCGCTCGGCAAGCTCACGCCTGTCGAATTCGAGCTCTCCCTGAACCGACAGACTGCCTGACCTCAACACCAAGAACGGAAACAGAACGTGGGGCAGATCACGCTGTCGACCCAACACATGACAGACCCCACCACTGAGAACCGGCCCGCGACGGCCCATCCGCTAGAAGATTCGTTAGAAGCGGACCCGCTCGCGGAGCCAGTCGGCGACCCAGTCCTCGTCCACCTCGCCAGCGGCCACCGCCATCATCGCCTCCTCGGCCTGGTCGACGTCAGGCGGGTCAGGATCCCAAGCTCCGTCGTTGAGATCAACGAACAGCAGCAGCGCGGCCCAGGACGCACGCTTGTTGCCGTCGGGCAGCGGGTGGTTCCACGCGAGGCGACAGCACAGGACCGCGGCCTTGTCGTAGATGTCGGGGTAGAAGTCCTCGTCGCCGAACCCGGCGGCGGGAGCATGCAGCGCGCTGTCCGCGAGGTCGACGCGCGATGCCTTTGCCAGAGTGGCTGCATCGACGCCGGTGACCTGCTCGGGAGCGAGGTTGGCGAGGTCGGTAGCGGGTCACTTCGCCAGGCGCTCGAGAAGCTCCTTGTCGCGTTCGAGGAGGCGCTTGGCCCGCTGGGTGAAGTCCTTGTCGGCGCGCACCCGGTCGATCTCTGCCGAGAGCGAGTCGACGATGAGCTGGTTCACGCTGGTGCCCTTCACGCGCGCCACGGTCTCCGCGTCGTCGGCGAGCTCCTCGGGCAATCGCACCGTCGTCTGCTTTGTCATGCAGTCATGATATCACGACATCATAGATGGGCAAGACTGGATCTTGGTCGACCAGGCCCGAGAGACCCCGCCATGGTGGCCGGCCCAGGGCCTCGGAACCGTCCCCGCTCCGGCACACGGCCGGGATTCGCCAGTCCTGGCCGTGAGCCGTAGCCCGAACCAGGGTCTGCCCTGTGGTTGGTTGACGGTGGTTGTGACTGATCATGCTGCTTGACGGGTGATCTGGTTCTTGAAGGCGAGCTCGAACTCGATGGGCGTGAGTTTGCCGAGAGAACGCTGTCGGCGTCGACGGTGGTAGGTGTGCTCGATCCAGTGGATGATCGCGTAGCGCAGCTCGTTACGAGTCGCCCAGCATTGCCGGTCGAGGACGTTCTTGTGCAGCAGTGTGTGGAATGACTCGATGGCGGCGTTGTCACCCGCGGCGGCGATGCGTCCCATCGATCCGGTGAGTCCCGCGCCGTTGAGGACGGCCCGGAAGGCTCTGGATCGGAATTGCGATCCGCGGTCGCTGTGAACCACGACTGTGCCGCGCGGCCGTCGGCGGGCGATCGCCATCCGCAACGTCGCGATCGCTAACTGCTTGGTCATGCGCGAGTCGATGGCCCAGCCAACGATCCAGTTCGAGCACAGGTCCTTGATCGAGCGGATGTAGAGCTTCCCTTCGCCGGTCGGGTACTCGGTGATGTCGGTAAGCCAAACCTCGTCGAGGCGCTCCGCAGTGAAGCTCCGGCACACGAGGTCGTCATGCACCGCAGGGCCCGGCATCTTGCAGGTGCCCTTGCGGCCCTTCTTCGTGGTCGTCGACCAGACCCGGTTCTCCCGGCACAGCCGATGGACACGGCCTTCGCTGGAGCGCTGGCCGGCCCGCTCGAGGTCATCGGCGATGAATCGATACCCGAACTCGGGATCATCCGCGTGGATGTCGACGATCGCGTTGATCGTGTGCGCGTCAGCCCAGTCACGGTCAGAGACCGGGTTGTCTTCCCACTTGTAGAACGCCTGGGTCGGGAAGCCCAGCACCCCGCAGGTCACCGTCACGGGGAACCCCTCGGCGGCAAGGTCACGGACCGGCGGGAACTCCATTCTTGGGAGGAGTGTCCTTAGCGAAGTACGCGGCCGCAAGGCGCAGAATCTCGTTCTCCATCTCGAGCCGGCGTTTGTCGCGCCGGAGCTGCACCACCTCGACCTGCTCCGTCGAGGTCAGGCCATCGCGGATCCCGTCGTCGACGTCAGCCTGGGCGATCCAGCGCTTCAACGTCGACTCCGAGATCCCGAAAACAGCCGCGATCTCCACTCGGGTCATCCCGCCACGGCGAGCCACCGCGACGACATCCCGCTTGAACTCGACAGAGAACTTCTTCGGCATGGCGACATCCTCTCCGCCCGACCACGCCGGGCACAAGAAGTGTCAACCAGACCCGTGGCAAGCCGCGTCGATCCGACCCGTGGGACAGGTGACTACAGTCCGACAACGCGGTTGACGAAGGGAAGCGACACATGACCGAGCAGGTGACCTGGGGCACGATTCAGGGAAGGCCGATCACGTTTCCGATGGAGGTCGAGCGCTACCACTCCGCGACGTTGGGGTTCAGCGTCCCGCTCGACGCCGCAGCGGCCCTGTTGCCCGGCGACGCGTTCGTCGTGACCGAGATCGAGCCCGGCACTGCGCAACTGATCATCAGCCTCTGCGACTACCGCAAGAACCCCTGGGGTGACTACAACGAGGTGAACATCGGGTTCCTGGCCCGGCCCGCCGACGCCGGCCCCGAGGTGATCGGGTCGTTCATCTACCGCATGCCGGTCGACCAGGAGTTCACCTGCGAGGCCGGGAACAAGGTGATGGGGTTCCCGAAGGTCGTCACCCGAATCGACGCCGAGTACACCGACGATCAGGTGACGTTCCGCCTGTGGGACGACGGCGTCGAGGCGCTGACCATCAGCCTTCCCCGGGTCGCGGCCGACGGCGGTGCAACACGAACCGAAGCGGTGAGCTACTCCTACCTCGACGGCGTGCCCTGCGCGACGCCGCTCGCCATCGACATGTCGTCCGGCTTCGTCGACCCCGGCGACGTGGAACTCACGCTGGGCGCCGGACCGATTGCCGACGAGCTCCGCCTGCTCGGCCTGCCCAAGGCTCCGAACTTCTGCAGCTGGGGCGAAGACCTCACCGCCACGTTCCAGCTCGGAGAGAAGGTGTGACCTCCCGGCCGGGCGACCATATCGCCGGCAAGACGATCATCGTCACCGGAGCCGCCAGCGGATTCGGTCGACTCCTGGCAGAGAAGACCGCATCGATGCAGGCTCGAGTCGGGGCGTGCGACATCAACGGTGAAGCGCTCGCCGACCTCGAAGGGGAGCAGATCGCGACCCGGGTGGTCGATGTCTCCGACCTCGCGGCAATGCGGGCGTTCGCCGGTGAAGTCGTCGACCGCTTCGGCACAATCGATGTCATCATCAACAACGCCGGCATCATGCCGCTCGCGTTCTATGCCGACCACGAGATCGCAGCCGAAGCCTGGGCCCGCTGCATCGACATCAACATCAAGGGCGTCCTCAACGGGATCATCGCCGTGTACGACCAGATGATCGCCCAGGGCCGCGGGCACGTCGTCAACATGTCGTCGGTCTACGGCAATCACGCCGTCGGTGGCGCGGCCGTCTACGGAGCCACCAAGGCCGCGGTCAACGTGCTGTCGGAATCGTTGCGCCAGGAATCCCTCGGTGCCATCAAGGTCACGAACGTGCGGCCGACGGGTGTGCCAGGCACCGGCCTCGGCGCCGGCATCCTCAACGGCGCCGCCGTGAACCCGGTGCTGGGCGGCAACCGAGACCAGTTCTACGACAAGATGGCCAAGGTGCTCTCCGATGAGGCGCCCGAGCACCTCGCGAGCCCCGACAGCATCGGCTACGCCGCGTTGTCGCCGGACTTGCTCGCCGATCAGGTCATCCATGCCATCAACCAGCCGTGGGGCGTGGTGATCAGCGACGTGACTGTCAGGGCCAGCAACGACGACTACGTCATCTGAGCACTCGACCCGTATCGACCTTCGTCGCGTCGTCGAAGCATGAGGGCCGACCGCCGACCTCCCGTCGCCGCTGGACGCCGCACATCGCACATCTCGAGAGTCTGCGACGGGCATCCTCCGACATTCATGTGCAGACCCGTCTGACTGAGCGAGCCGGAGCCGCTGATCGCCGAGGTTCCCAACCCCGCGGGGGACAGCGACTCCCCTACGGACCCGCAAAGAAGACGCCCCGAACCCAGTTGAGAGTTCAGGGCGTCCTCGATGTCTCGCGACATCACTTGGTGGCGGGGGTAGGATTTGAACCTACGACCTTCGGGTTATGAGCCCGACGAGCTACCAGACTGCTCCACCCCGCGGCGTGCGATGAAGTTACCACTTCCGCAACAGGCCCACCAAGGCGGCCGGCGGGTCGGGGCGACGCCGAAGCCCGGTGAGCACCCCGATGCACGCCCACGCAGGCGCCCGCTACGGGCTCGGGTAGGTTCGTTGCGTGGCAGCCGGTAACACTCGGGGCGTCACCACGGTCGTGGCCCGGTCGCCCGTTCGCATCTGCGATGCGGGAGGCTGGACCGACACCTGGTTCGCCGGGAGCGGCCTGGTCTGCAACCTCGCGGTCGGGCCAGGCGTCGAGGTGCGGTTGCGCACGACCCGGCGGCGTGGACCAGCGTCGATCATCCTCGACATCGCCTCCTACGGCGACCGCTACACGTTCGCTCCGGGCGAACGCCACGGACGCCACCCGCTCCTCGAGGCCGCCGTCGCGTCGGTCGCTCAGTCGCCGGACACCGAGACCGAGGTGACGATCACCGCCGCACCGCCACCGGGGTGCGGAACCGGGACCTCGGCGTCGGTCGTCGTCGCTCTCCTCGGCGCTCTGCGCGCTGGCCGCCGGGGAGCACACCGACGCGCACGAGATCGCCTCGGCCGCTCACCGGATCGAGGTCGACGACCTGGGTATGCAATCGGGGATTCAGGACCAGCACGCAGCTGCGCACGGTGGTGCCTGCGCGATCACCGTGGAGGAGTACCCGACGGCGCTGATCGAGCGGCTTCCACTGACGCCCGAGACCGTAGCGGCGCTCGGGCGCCGAGTCGTAACCGTCTACCTCGGGCGACCGCACAGGTCGTCGGCGATACACGAGCGCGTCATCGAGTCGCTGAGGCGGAGCGGAACGGGCGCCGAGCAACGCCTCGCCCCGCTCCGCGAAGCCGCTGCCGCCGCGGCGCGAGCGCTCGTCGCGGGCGACCTCGACGACTGGGCAGCGGCGCTCACCGCCAACACCGAGTCGCAGGCAGACCTGCACCCCGACCTCGTCGGCGCCGACGCTCGGCGCCTCATGGAGATCGCTCGACGGCAGGGCGCGGCCGGCTGGAAGGTGAACGGCGCAGGAGGCGACGGCGGCACCGTGAGCATCGTCGCCCCCGACGACACCGGCGCACTCGCGCGAATGCTCGACGCGATCTCCGAGCAGCGGGCGTGGCAGCTCCTCCCACTGACGCCCGACCTCGAAGGCCTCAGCATCGAGACCGCGCCCGGATAGCGGACCAGGATCGCCGGGTCAGGCGACCTCGGGCTCGGCCTGGTGCGCCGACCACGACCGGTACAGCGTCGAGTACCTGCCGCCGGTCTCGAGGAGCTCGGCGTGGGTCCCGACCTCCGCAAGGCGCCCCTCGTCGATGACGGCGATGCGGTCCGCACGGGCCGCCGTCGAGAGCCGGTGAGCTACCACGACGACGGTCCGGCCCTCCATCAGGCGCTCCAGCGCCAACTCGACGGTGTGCTCCGTCCCCGGGTCGAGGTTCGAGGTCGCCTCGTCGAGCACGAGGATCGCAGGGTCCGCCAGCGCGGCACGCGCGAGCGACACGAGCTGGCGCTCCCCTGCCGAGAGACGTGACCCCCTCTCTCGCACCTCTGTCTCGAGGCCCTCGGGGAACATCCGGAAGCGGTCGCCGATCCCGAGGTCGTCGAGTGCGGCGTCGACCTCGTCGTCGGACGCCTCGGGGCGGCCGACGCGCACGTTGTCGCGGATCGTGCCCGCGAAGAGGAAGCCCTCCTGCGGTACTACGACGAGGCGCTCGCGCAGCGACTGCAGAGTCGCGTCGCGCAGGTCGACGTCGCCGACGCGCACGCTCCCCTCCCGCGGGTCGTAGAACCGGGCGAGGAGCTTCGCCAGCGTCGACTTGCCCGCACCGGTCGGGCCGACGAGAGCGACGCGCTCCCCCGGTTCGATCCGCAGCGAGACGTCGGTGAGCACCGGCTCGGAAACGTACGCGAAGGTCACTCCCTCGACGACGATCGGTCCGCTCTCGGGGAGGTCGATCGCGCCGGGCCGCTCGGGTATCGACATCGGTGTGTCGAGGAGGCCGAAGAGCTTGTTCAGCGCGGCACCCGCCGACTGGATCGTGTTGTAGAGCTGGCTGAGCTGCTGCACCGGCTCGAAGAGGTTGTTGAGGTACAACACGAACGCGGCGACCGTCCCGACGGTGACGAGCTCACGGTCGACCATCGCGCCGCCGACGCCGATGATCACCGCGGTGCCGGCTACGCCGGCGAACTCGACGACCGGGAAGTAGCGGGCCGAGATGCGCACGGTCTGGAGGTTCGCGTCGTACTGAGCCTCGTTCGTCTTCGAGAACCGCCTCGTGAACGAGCCCTCTCTCGCGAACGCCTGGACGACCCGCACTCCCTCGAGGCCCTCCTGCAGGGTGGAGAGGTTCGTCGCGATCCTGTCGCGGACCTCCAGGTAGGCCTTGTTCGACACCCGCCGGAACCAGCGGCTCGCGAAGTACACCGGCGGCACGATCACCAATACGAAGAGCGCGAGCTGCCACGACATCAGCGACACCACGATGACCGCGCCCACGAAGAGCAGAAGGTTCTGCACGAAGACGATGAGGCCCTGCGCAATCAGCTCCTGGAGCGCGTCGATGTCTGACGTCATCCGGGCGATGAGGCGGCCCGTCTTCTCTCGCTCGAAGAAGTCGAGGCCGAGCGAGACGAGGTGCCGGAACACCCTGTTGCGCAGCTCGCGCAGGAACGACTCGCCGATGCGGGCGATCAGCAGGATCACGGTCCGCGCCAGGGCGACGCCGAGGAAGGCGACGACCAGGTACATGACGACGGCCTTGTTGAGTGCGCCGGGATCGTTGCGCCGCAGTCCGTGGTCGATCCCGTATCGCACGAGCGCGGGGCCCGAGAGCAGCGCCCCGACCTGTGCGATCAGCAGGAACCCCGCAACGAAGATCCGGCTCCGCCACGGACGGACCATCCGCAGCAGGCGACGTATGACGCGTTGCGCCTCGTCGCGGCTGAGCGACTCCTCCACCACGTTCTCGCCCCAGCCGCGACCTCCGCCCCTCACTCGGTCACCGCCGGCCTATCGAGGCCGCTGCGCGCCCCCGCCCTGAGCCCCGCTGCGGCACCTTCGTCGTCGAGGCTCCCGGCGACCGCGTCGGCCTCCGCTCGAGCCAGCACCGTGCGGTAGCGCGCGTCGGTCGCGAGCAGCTCGTCGTGGCGGCCCTCGGCCACGACTCGCCCGCCGTCGAGGAGGACGACCCGGTCGGCGAGCGCGATCGTCGCCGGCCGGTGGGCGATGATCAGCGTCGTCCGGCCCGACATGACCTCGGCGAGCGCCTCGCGGATCTCGTGCTCCTTGCTCGGGTCGACCGACGAGGTCGCGTCGTCGAGGATGAGCACGCGCGGATCGGCGATGACCGCCCGCGCGATCGCGATCCGCTGACGCTGGCCGCCGGAGAGCGAGTAGCCGTGCTCGCCGACGACGGTCTCGTACCCCTCGGGGAGGTCGGCGACGAACTCGTCGGCTCCCGCGAGTCGTGCAGCGCGCCGGACCGCCTCCATGGGGGCCTCGGGATCGGCGAAGGCGATGTTGCTGCGCACCGTGTCGGAGAAGAGGAAGGTGTCCTCGAAGACGATGCCGACTGCACCTCGCACGTCGGTGAGGCGCGTCTCGCGCACGTCGGCGCCGTCGATCAGGACCCGGCCCTCGTCTACGTCGTAGAAGCGTGGGACGAGCCGCGCGACGGTCGTCTTCCCCGAGGCGGTCGCCCCGACGAGCGCGACGGCCTCACCCGCGCGGATGACGAGGTCGAGTCCGTCGAGAACGGGACGGCCCAGTCCGTAGGCGAAGCGCACCCCTTCGAAGCGGACCTCGCCGGGGCCGGGCGCAAGAGGCGCCGCGTCGGGGCTGTCGGCTATCTCGGGCTCGGTCGCGAGGATCTCGTGGATGCGCCCGGCCGAGGCCGAAGCGCGCGAGATCTGGCCCAGCAGCATCCCGAGCATCCTCAGCGGCCAGATGAGCATCAAGACGTAGAAGTTCGCGGCGATGACGGTACCGATGGTGAGGTTGCCCTCGAGCACCTGGTGACCGCCGTACCAGAGGATCCCCACGAGGCCCAGCGTCGGCAGGAGGTCGATGAGAGGGAGGAACCCGGCGCGCAGGCGGGCCTGGTCGATGGAGCGGTCGTAGACGCTCGCCGCCTCGACGGCGAGGCGCTTCACCTGGAGCCGCTCGGCCCCGAAGCCCTTGACCACCCGCACGCCCGTCACGCTCTCCTCGACCACTCCGGCGAGGTCGCCCAGCTCCTCCTGCAGCGCGAGGCCGACCGGGTACATCCGCCGCGTGAAGCGCGTCGCCGCGATGTTGAGGAACGGGAGGGTGCCGAGTGCGAAGAGCGCGAGCAGAGGGCTGCGCGCTACGAGTATCGAGGCGACGCCCACCATGGTGAGAATGCTCGCGATGGTGAGCGGTATGAGGATCACGACCATGTGGATCTGCTGTATGTCGGTGTTCGCTCGTGCCATGAGCTGGCCGGTCTGCGCCGTGTCGTGGAAGGCGAAGTGGAGTCGCTGCAGGTGCGCCACCAGGCGCATGCGGAGGTCGGTCTCGGTGCGCAGCGCCAGGCGGAACGCCACGTACCTCCGCAGTCCGGTGCAGACCGCCTGCACCGATCCGACCGCGAGGATCGCGACGGTCCACCGCACGAGGGCGCCGCTGTCGTACCGCTCTATCCCCCGGTCGATCGCCTCACCGGTCAGGGTCGGTACCGTGATGCGGGCGACAGTCCACATCATGCCGATCACCACGCCGAGGACCACCCACCACGCGTACGGCCGCACGGTCTCGCGCATGAGGCGCCATCCTGCGCGTCGCGCTGCTCGCTCTGGGTTCACGGCCGCTCCCCGGGAACCGGGAAGCACCTCGTGCAAGCCCGCCCCGACGGGCGAGGCTACCAAACATCGAATTTCTCCGGCCCGAGGCGAGTGGCCGAGCGTTCGACGGCGCCGCAGCCGCCTCCCGATCTGTCAGCGGTGCGAGACGGGAGCGCGCTCAGTCGTTCGGAGTCGAGAAGACCTCGTCGATCATCTCGGCGAGCGCGGCGCGATCCTCACGCGACACGGGGTCGCCGACGTACGCCGCCACACGGGCGCCGGCCGCGTGCAGCTCGGCGACGAGATCACCCAGCCCCGCCTCGTCGACACCGCAGGCGACGACGACGGCGCCGTCGGCGGCTACCGCCCGCGCCAGCGCCGCGCCACTTTGGGTGTCTGCCCCGGCCACCACGACGACGCGCCCGGAGAGCGTGGGATCGTGGCGCGTCGTCACGCCCGGAGATGTTACGCGCGGTGACCGTCGGGGCGGTCGGGGCGGTCGGGGCGGTCGGGGCGGTCGGGGCGGTCGGGGCGGTCGGGGCGTCGAGTGCGGCACGCGAGCGATGCGTCGAATGCGGCACTCCGATGCCGCCCATGCCCCGGGGAGCTACGCGCCGGCGGGCTCCCCCAGCGTGTGGAGGGCCTCGGCCTCGATGATGGCGTCGAGGATCTCCTCACCGACGAGCTCGTCGCGAGCCAGGAGCTGGTCGCGCAGGGCGACGACTAGGTGGCGGTGCGAGTCGAGCAACGCGCGCACCTCCTCCTTCGACTGCTCGAGGATGCGCTCCACCGAGCGTCGAGAGTCGTCGTCGGAGAGGACCTTGCCGACGATCCCGCTCGTAACGGGGCCCGACTCGATCGCGTCGAACGAGACGAGCGAGCCCGCCATCCCGAAGGAGCCGACCATCTGCGCTGCGATCCTCGTGGCGTGCGCGAGGTCGCTGCTGGGGCCCGTCCCCGACTCGTTGAAGAAGAGCTCCTCGGCCGTCATGCCCCCGAAGGCGATCTTGATGACACCGAGCAGCTCGGAGCGCGACCGGGTGAAGCGCTCCTCGGTGTCGGAGTGCGCGAGCAGGCCGAGAGCATCGCGTCGCTTGATGATCGAGAGCACCTCGAGCTTGCGGTTCTGCCCCACGAGATGAGCAACCACGGCGTGACCGGCCTCGTGCGTCGCGATCGTCTCCTTCTCGCCCTCGGTGTACTCCACCGGTTGCTTGAGGCCGATCTCCTCGGTGAGCTTCGCCTGCTGCACGTCGTGCCAGTCCATCGCGTCGCGCCCGTCGCGCAGCGCCCAGACCAGCCCCTCGTCGAATAGGTGCTCGATCATCACCGGCGAGTACCCGAACGTCATCGCGGCGAGAGCGTCGCGCCGCTCCTCCTTGTCGAGCTCGGGCACGTGCGCCTTGCGACCTAGGTAGTAGTCGATGATGTCGCGACGACCTGAGCGGCCGGGAAGGTCGAAGTGGATCGAGCGGTCGAAGCGGCCAGGCCGAAGGAGGGCCGGGTCGAGATCGGCCGCCCTGTTCGTCGCCCCGATGACGAGGATGTTCGACGTCACGGGCGGGCGCTTCCTCAGCTGGCGGGCCGGCGGCAACCAGCGGTTCACCTTGTCGATCAGAGCACCACGAAGCCTGCTGCCACCCGTCGGGTGGTCGAACGACTGGAGCTGGATCAGCAGCTCGTTGACGACCCCGCTGATCCCCTCTGCCGCGGCGCGCTCCACCGAGCGGTCGAGCCCATTGGGCACCGGCGCAGATCGCATGCCGCTGCGCGCTCCCGCGATCGCGTCGATCTCCTCGATGAACCCGATCGCTCCTCCCTCCTCGCGCGCCGCCTTGCGCAGCGACTTGAAGAAGGAGCGGATCTTGCGGTTCGTCTGCCCGTAGTACATCGACTGGAACGCCGACGCCGAGACGAACAGGAACGGCACTCCCGCCTCACGGGCCATCGCCTTGGCCATGTAGGTCTTGCCCGTGCCGGGTGGCCCCTCGAAGAGGATCGCCTTGCGCGGGTTGCCGCCCATGCGGTCGCGGAACGTCTTGTAGGCGAGGAAGAGGTTGAGGGTCTTCACCACCTCGTCGCGCACTATGCCGAGGCCGACGACGTCGTCGAACCCCACGTTCAGCTCGCTCGGCTGGTACCTGACGTGCGGAGATCGCCCCGCCGCGAGGAGGGGGATGAGCAGCGCTCCCCCCAAGAGGATGACGAGCAGGAACGCCGGCACCAGCTCCGCGTTGCTCTCGGAGATCTGCGGAAGGCCGGGACGCACGGGATCACCCGAGACGATCCGCAACCAGAGCCACGCGGAGAGCGGCCCCAGCAGCATGAGCGATCGCCAGAGGCGCCGGCGACGCGTCCGCTCGCGCTGCCTCACCACGTCGACGGTGGCGCCGCGCAGGACGGCGCCTTGCCCGAGATCCCCGAGCTCCACCCGGCACCTCCTCAGAGAGTGAGCAGCAGGTCACGCAGCGTAGCAGCATCGTGCGGGTGCGCAACCCTGACCTCGCGGACCTGTTTGGACGAGATTGGTCGCCATGGCTCCGCTGAGGTCCAGACACGGGTGGGGTGGGGGGCGGAGGGCGGCGGTAGGGTGCGCCGATGGACTCGCCGAGTGCGCAGCGGCGGCCCCTTGACGCCCGGAGTGTGCGCTTCGAGCAGAGCGTCGTGGCGGTGGCGATCCTCGGCGGGTTCGTCTTCCGGGTCCCCATCGTCCTGCCTGCACTGACCCTCGTCCTCGCGACCTCGGTGATCGCCGGGCCGAGGCTGAACCTCTTCGTACGGATCTTCGATGCTCTCCTCGCTCTCCGCATGGAGACGACCGAGCACTTCGACGACCCCGACGACGCCCGGATCTCCGACCTGATCGGGGTCGCGCTCCTCGGCCTCGCGAGCGTCGCGATCGTCGGCGGCCTCGGCGGCCTCGCCTGGATCCTGGCCCTGGTCCAGGCCGTCGCGTCGGCGCTGCGCGCAACCGCCGGCATCCACGTGGGTGCCGGCGTCCACGCGCGGCTCCGCCGCCGCGGATGACACCGCGGGTGACTCAGGCCGTCACCTGATCCGCGACCTGCCGGAACCGACGATCGAGGCCACCACCACCGCGCCGAGAGCCACAACCCATGCCGCGACGTGCGCGGCCCGGGCGCCGTCCGCCGGACCGGTGGCCAGCACGCTCACTGCCAGCAGGACCAGGTTCCGCACGACGGTCGGCGGTCCGGTCGGCGCCGTCGATGCCCCGAAGCACGGGCACGGGACGCCCCGCCCGATCGTCATGACGACCACCACCGTGAACGCCCCCAGCAGCAGCAGCGACGCCCATGCAGGCCACGACGAGTGCGGCAGAGCAACCAGCGCGACCGCCAGAGCCGACTCGATCATCGGAAGCAGGAGTGCGAGCGGCCGCGCGAGCGGGGCGGGGACCCCGAGAGCGCGCATCTGCGAAGGCACCGCGCGACGATCACGGACCTTCGAAGCCGCGGCCCACGCGAACGCAGCAGCGAGCACGACTCGCGCCGCCGAGGCGATCGCCGGCGACACGGGTCAGGGAGCAGGAATCGGATCGCCCGGGGGCGTCACAGATGCGCCGTCCGAGGCTCGGTCCGCAGCACCGAGGCCATCGACCCGACAGGAAGCGCGTCCTCGACGGCCGGCGCGCATCGCGAATCTCGCCCGTTCGACGCCGTGCGCAGGTCGACTTCGCGCGCCCCGGTGCGAGCCACCGGCGGCGTCAGGTCGAGCACGAGACCCTCTGCCGCGGCGAGGACCTCGGGACCACCGATGCCGGCCGAGTGATCGGCTGTGGCGGCGAGTATGCGATCGATGTCGTCGTCACCGTGCGACGGATCGTGGTGGAAGAGCGCGAGGCAACGCGCTCCCGCAGCGCGCGCCACGTGCACCGCGTAGTCGACCGTGCAGTGGCCCCAGTGCTGACGACGGTCATACTCCGAACGTGTGTGCTGGGCGTCGTGCACGAGGAGATCGACACCGTCGCAGAGATCGAGCATCTCGGCCGGGATGAAGTCGTCGGCGTCCGACGGGGCGCATCCGGGACCGTGGTCGGGTATGTACGCGATCGAGACGCCGTTCCATTCGACGCGGAACCCGAGCGTCGGTCCGGGGTGCCTGACCCAGCGCGCCCTCACCTTCGCCGTGCCGATCGCGAACTCATCGGCACCGATGTCGGAGAAGCTCACGTCGCCGCCTAGGTCGCGTGGGCTGACCGGGAAGTAGGGCGGGCGCATCAGCCCGGCGAAGGCGTCGGCCAGCGAGCCCTCGACCTGCCTCGGACCGAAGATGTCGAGCGCCGTTCCCGAGGCCTGCAGTGGCGTGAAGAAGGGGAGTCCCTGCACGTGGTCCCAGTGCAGATGGCTGAGGAGAACCGAGCCGCGCCAAGCGCGCTCGCCGGCGCCGACCCCGTACGGCCGCACACCGGTGCCGAGGTCGAGGAGGATCGGAGCGGAGCCCTCGGCCTCGAGCGAGACGCACGACGAATGACCGCCGTAGCGGGCGTACTGCGGGCCTTCGCAGGGGGTTGATCCCCGAACTCCGTGGAACGTGACTCGCACGCCGGCAGGCATGGCGAGGCAGGATACCGTCGGATCGCGGCGGGCGACAGTGGCAGTTGTCCCTCTGCACCTCGCCGGCAGCAGCAGCCACGCTCACGACCGGCGCCGCGCCGGCCGAATGCGCTGCCAGGTGGCTCTCCGACGCCGGTGCAGCGTGCCAGGATCACCGACGGAACGAGAGGATCGACATGGCGGACGAGTCGGACAGCGCGGGCGGAATCGACGAACCCGTCATCCACGTCGAGGCCCTGTCGAAGACCTACACGGGGCGATTCGGGACCGTGAAGGCCGTGGACCGGCTCGACCTCGACGTGGGGCGCGGCGAGATCTTCGGCCTGCTCGGTCCCAACGGCGCCGGCAAGACGACGACCGTCGGGATGCTGACCTCCATGGTGATTCCGACCGGCGGGCGGGCATGGATCGGCGGCGTCGACGTGGTCGCCGAGCCCGCACGAGCCAAGCAGGTCCTCGGCGTCGTCCCCCAGGGAAACACCCTCGACCGCTCGCTCGACGTCTTCGAGACCCTGTACTTCCACGGCCGCTACTTCGGAATGGGTGCACGCGAGTCGCGGCGGGTGACCGCCGAGCTACTCGAGCAGTTCCGGCTCACCGACCGCGCCAGGGCCGAGGTCGAACAGCTCTCCGGCGGGATGGCGCAGCGTCTGATGGTCGCCAGGGCGATCATGCACCGGCCGCAGATCCTCTTCCTCGACGAGCCGACCGCCGGACTCGACCCGCAGAGCCGTCTCGCGCTGTGGGAGATCGTCGGCGAGCTGCACGCTCAGGGCCAGACGATCCTCCTCACGACCCACTACATGGAGGAGGCCGACCAGCTCTGCGGTCGGGTCGCCATCATGGACCACGGCGTCATTCTCGCCCTCGACACCCCCGAGGGCCTGAAGCACTCCATCGGGGCCGACACCGAGGTCTGCCTCACCGCCGAGGGCGACGGTGAGGTCCTGGCGGCCGCGATGCAGTCACTCGATCACGTCACCGACGCACGCGTCACCGACGGCGTCGTGCGCGTCTGGATGCGCGGCCGCCCCCGGCTCCCCGCGCTGATCGCCGACGCCGACGCCGCCGGCTTCACCGTCACCGACGTGCACGTGACCGAGCCGACACTGGAGACGGTCTTCATCAACCTCACCGGGAAGGACCTGCGCGAATGACCACGACCACCCACGTCGTTCCTTCGGGCGAGGCGCTGGCGGAGTTCCGGTCGACACGCCGCGCCTCCTTCGAGTCGTTCGGCGCCATGCTCCTGCGCGACATGCGCGTGCTCCGCAAGCAGATCGTCCCGTTCCTGATGCGAACCATCATGCAGCCGCTGCTGATGGTCTTCGTCTTCGCCTACGTCTTCCCCAAGATCGGCCAGGGCATCGGCGGGTCACCCGAGAGCGAGGCGCTGTTCTCGACGCTGCTCGCGCCGGGCCTGATCGCGATCAGCTGCATCTTCCAGGGGATCCAGGCCGTCACCCTCCCCGTGGTCACGGAGTTTGGTTTTTCCCGTGAGATCGAGGACAGGGTCCTGGCACCCATGCCGGTCTGGGCGATCGGCATCGAGAAGATCGTCTCGGGCGCGATCCAGGCCGCCCTCTCGGCGGTGCTGATACTCCCCTTCGTGCTGTGGGTCCCCAGCACCCCCGTGCACCTCGACGTCGACTGGCCCGTCGTCTTGACGTTCACCCCTCTCATCTGCCTCCTCTCGGGCGCGATCGGCCTCTTCATCGGAACGCGCGCGGAGCCCAGGCAGGTGCCGCTCGTCTTCAGCATCATCGTGATGCCGATGACGATGCTCGGCGCGGCGTACTACCCGTGGGCGAGGCTGTCGTCGATCGCGTGGCTGAAGTGGGCGGTGCTCGCCAACCCACTCGTCTTCATGAGCGAGGGGATGCGCGCCGGGATGACGGCGATCCCCCACATGGAGCTGTGGGCCGTGTACGGCGCGGTACTCGGATTCGGCGCCACATTCGCGTGGCTGGGAGTTCGCAGCTTCCGCATGCGCGTACTCGCGTAGCCGCCCGCGCGGGTTCGTCCCCCTACGCGCTGGGGCTCTCGTAGGGACGCTGCCGCGGCTTGGCCGCCTCGCGCTTGGGGACCATCACCTTGCGGCGGAAGTAGCAGACCTCCTCGCCGCGCTGGTTGAACCCGAAGGTCTCCACAGTCACGACGCCGCGGTCGGGCTTGCTCGAGGACTCCTTCTTGCTGAGCACCCGTGTCTCCGCGTAGATGGTGTCGCCGTGGAAGGTCGGCCGCTTGTGCTGGAGAGTCTCGACCTCCAGGTTCGCTATGGCGAGGCCGCTCACGTCGGGCACGCTCATGCCGAGGACCAGGGAGTAGACGAGGTTGCCGACCACGACGTTCTTGCCGAACTGCGTCTGCGTCTCGGCGAACCACGCGTCGGTGTGGAGCGGATGGTGGTTCATCGTGATCATGCAGAAGAGGTGGTCGTCGTACTCGGTGATCGTCTTGCCCGGCCAGTGCTTGTAGACGTCGCCGTCCTCGAAGTCCTCGAAGTACCTGCCGAAGGGGCGTTCGTGATCGGTCATCCTCGACCCTCCCGGTCGCGTGGCGTCCCGGTCTCGTCCGGGGCCCCCGATTCTTGCCCGCGGCGGACACCTCGGGCGTACCGGGTGAATGGCGGCGTCAGGACGCCTCCGCCTCCTCGGCGCGCTTGAGTAGCCCCCGGGCGATGACGAGCCGCTGGATCTCGTTGGTGCCCTCGCCGATGATCATCAAGGGCGCGTCGCGGTAGTAGCGCTCCACCGGCAGGTCGGTCGTGTAGCCGACTCCCCCGTGGATCCGCAGCGCCTCGGTCGCCAGCTCGAACGCCGTCTCCGACGCGAAGAGCTTGGCCATGCCGGCTTCCACGTCGGCCCGCTCCCCCGCCTGCCGGCGCTCCGCCGCACTGCGGGTGAGGAGTCGTGCCGCTTCGAGCTTCGTGGCCATGTCGGCGATCTTGATCTGGATCGCCTGGTGCTCTGCGATCGGCCTCCCGAAGGTGTGCCGGTCGCTGCGCGTACCGCAGAGCCGCGTCGAACGCCGCCCTCGCGACCCCGACTGCTCTCGCCGCGATGTTGATGCGCCCCACCTCGAGAGCCGACAGGATGTACCCGAGGCCACGCCCTGCATCGCCGAGCAGGGCGTCGGCGCCCACACGGTGCCCGTCGTAGTGCATCTCGACCGTCTCGACCCCCTTGTACCCGAGCTTGCCGACGGCACGCCCGACCGTGATCCCCCCGGAGCGGGCGCCGGGCTCCTTCTCGATCATCAGACAGGAGACGCCTTCGGGCGTGCGCGCTGCTAGAGCGACGAGGCCGGCGCGCTCGCCGTTCGTCACCCAGGCCTTCGTCCCGGTGACGACGTACTCGTCGCCGTCGCGCTCGGCGCGACACGAGAGGTTGCGCGTGTCGCTCCCCGCGTCGGGCTCCGACAGCGAGAGCGCTCCACGGATCTCGCCCGAGGCGAGGAGCGGCAGCCAGTGCGCCTTCTGCTCCTCGGTGCCGTGGGCCACGAGCAGGCTGACGACGATCGTGTGCGTGTTGACCACGCCGGAGAGCGACATCCAGCCGTATGCGAGCTCCTCGACGATCGACGCATAGGTGACGAGGTCGAGACCGAGACCGCCGTACTCGACGGGGACCGCGACCCCGAAGAGGCCGAGCGCCTTCATCTGCTCGACCATGGCCTCGGGGTACTCGTCGGCGCGCTCGAGCCCCGCGACGGCGGGGGCCACCTCACGTGCGACGAACCGGCGCACCGTCGCCACGATCTGGCGGCTCACCTCGGGGTCGGTCGGCTCTGACAAGGCCATGCCCTGCAGCCTAGGGGCGTCGATGGAACACGACATGTGCGTTCCATCGAGGCCCTTCCCGCGGGAGGGAGAGCCGGCGCGGTGGGTAGCGTTGCGGTCTTGGTCGATCACCGCACGGTCATGGGGTTCCGGCGCGACGAGGCGCTCGAGGGGCGACGGATCGGCCGCGCCACGGCGCGGCGCGTCCTCCACTTCATCGCGCCGTACCGAGTGCGGATCGTCGCCTTCCTCAGCGTGGTCGTCGCCGGGTCGGTCGCCACAGCCATCCCCCCGCTCCTGCTCAGGGCCCTCCTCGACACGGCCGTCCCCCGGCACGACCGGGGCATGGTCTCGTGGCTCGCCCTGGGAGCGGTGGCGCTGGCGCTCCTCAACGCCGCTCTGTCGCTCGTTCAGCGTTGGATCTCGGCGCGCGTCGGCGAAGGGGTCATCTACGACCTCCGGGTCGCCCTCTTCGACCACGTGCAGCGGATGCCCATCGCCTTCTTCACCCGCACGCAGACAGGCGCACTCCAGTCGCGACTGAACAACGACGTGGTCGGCGCCCAGCGTGCAGTCACGACCACCTTGGAGACGGTGGTCGCGAACGTCATCTCGCTCACCGTCACGCTCGCGATAATGGTCGGTCTCGAGTGGAGGCTGACGCTCCTCACGCTGGCCGTCCTGCCCGCATTCCTCTGGCCGGCACGAAGGGTCGGGCCTCCGCTTCAGCGCGCCGCCCGCGAGTCGATGCACCTCAACGCCGAGATGAACACCACGATCGCCGAGCGGTTCAACGTCGCCGGCGCACTGCTCGTGAAAGTGTTCGGACGGCGCGCCGACGAGAACACCGAGTTCTCCCGGTCGGCTGCGGGGGTTCGCGACATGGGCATTCGCTCCGCGATGCTCGGCCGGGTGCTCTACGCGGTGCTCGGTCTCGTCGGCGCCGTCGGAACCGCGGTCGTCTACTGGATCGGCGGCAACCTCGCGATCTCCGGCACGCTGACGATCGGGACGATCGGGGCCTTCGTCATCTACGTCGGCCAGATCTACCAGCCCCTGGTGCAGCTCACCAACGCCCGCGTCGAAGTGCTGACCGCCCTGATCTCCTTCGAGCGCGTCTTCGAGGTGCTCGACCTCGCACCGGCGATCACCGACAGCCCCGACGCCACGGCACTCCCGGATCCCGCCGGTCGGATCGCTTTCGACCACGTGTGGTTCCGTCACCCACCCGCGAAGACGGTCTCTCTCCCGTCCCTGGAGTCGGCGCTCGGGGCGAACGGGGCCGCGTCGATGTCGAAGGCCGGCGACTGGGTCCTGCGCGACGTCACGTTCGACGTCGCTCCCGGCGAGACAATCGCTCTGGTCGGTCCTTCGGGCGCCGGCAAGACCACCATTGCGATGCTCATCGCACGGGTCCACGAGGTGTCGGAGGGCAGCGTCTCCGTCGACTCGCACGACGTGCGCGACGTCATGCTCGACTCCCTTCAAGCCGCGATCGGGTTCGTCCCGCAGGACCCTCACCTCTTTCACGCAACGATCGGTGAGAACCTCCGCTATGCGCGTCCCACGGCCACCGACGCCGAGATCGAGGCGGCGCTGCACGCAGCGCGCGTATGGGACCTGGTTGCGTCGCTCCCCGAGGGCCTCGAAACGGTCGTGGGCGAGCGCGGCTACCGCATGTCGGGCGGCGAGAAGCAGCGGCTGGCCATCGCGCGCCTGCTGCTGAAGGACCCGGCGGTCGTCATCCTCGACGAGGCGACCTCGCACCTCGACTCCGAGTCGGAGGTCGCGATCCAGGCGGCCCTGACGGAGGTGCTCGCCGGGCGGACCGCGATCGTCATCGCACACCGGCTCTCGACGATCATCGACGCCGACCGGATCCTCGTGGTGCAAGACGGACGGATCGTCGCCGAGGGACGCCACGACGACCTCCTCGCGGCCGGCGGCCTGTACGAGTCCCTCTACCGCACCCAGCTCCGAGGCGGCGACTCTCCCGCCGTCGAGGAGACCGTCTGAGGCAGCCCTGCGGCGTCCGCTCTGACCCAGGCGCCTCGGGCCCGGGCCGCTACCATCGCATCGACCATCCGAGGTCTTCCTGATGGCCGACTCCTTCATCCCCCACGCGTCCCCGGCGCGAGCGCGATCGGCTCCGCCGCGTGCTCCGGCGTCGCAAGACGAAGCTGACCGCCATCGCAGCGGTCTCGGTCGTCGTTGTCGCGCTAGTGATCCTCGTCAGCACCGACACGCTCCGGCTCGGAGGCGGCGGCGGCCGGCTCGGCGCAGATGCCTCCGCAGCGTCTCCACTCGTCGAAGATCCGCGTCGGCCGGCGCAGGCCGCCGCCCTCGCCGAGCTCGAGCCGCCGCGCCCCATCGACCACGACGCCCCCCTCCGGCTGTGGGTCGGCGGCGACTCCCTCGCCGGCTGGCTCGGGCCGTCGCTCGGAGCGCTGGCCGGCGAGACCGGCGTGGTGGCGACGCAGGTCGACTACAAGGTCTCGAGCGGGATCGCCAGCGACGGCGTGCGCAACTGGCCCGAGCGTGCCGCAGAGGAGATCGTGGAGTACGACCCCGAGGCGATCGTCTTCATGATCGGCACCAACGACGCCTCGATCGTGAACCACCGCTTGAACGAGGACGGCGTCTACGAGTGGGAGCCGGAGTACCGGGCCGAGATCGCGGAGATGATGGACCTCTTCGTCGGTGGCGACGCCCACCGCACCGTCTTCTGGGTGGGCGCTCCGACCATGCGGACCGAGTGGCGCGACGACGGCGTGGTCGAGCTGAACCGCGTGATGCTGGAGGAGGCAGCGACCCGCGACGATGTCGTGTTCATCGACGCGTACTCGCTCTTCGCCGGCGACGGCGGGCAGTACGTCGATTCGCTGATCGGGTCGGACGGGGAGTACGTGCGCGTGCGCAACGGAGACGGCGTCCACTTCACGACCGACGGAGGCGACCGTCTCGCGGCGGCCGTCTTCGCCCTCCTCGACGCACGCTGGGAGATCCTCGACCAGGCCGACCCCGACAACCCGATCGAGCCCGACTACTCGGCCGGCAGCGGCGGATACGTGAGCGGCGGTGCAGGCGTCACCTACGGGGGCGCGAACGACTCCACGGTCCCCGAGGACCCGACCACGAGCACGCCCTCGGCCACCGACCCGTCGGCGTCGACCACGACGGCGTCGGCGTCGACCACCTCGGCGTCGGCGAGCACGTCGTCGTCCCCGGCGACGACCGCACCTCCGTCGACGACCGCGCCCTCGGTCACCACGACCGCGGCTACCGCCACGACCTCGAGCCCCGCGACGACCGCTGCGCCTCCCACCACGGCACCGACGGCGACCACCTCGGGCGACGGCCCCTGAGAGCCACGGTCTCCGCGCGCCCTCCGAGCGGACCCTCTCCGCTGTGAGGGCCCGGATTGCCCGTCGGTAGGCTGGCGCACATGACCGACACCCTCCTCACCGCCTCCGTGGCCGTCGAGACCGCAGCCGGCGTCGTCGACAGCGCCGCGGCCCGCCTCGCAGAGGCCTGCGCCGACGGCGGCAGGATCTCCGTTGCGAAGCTCGACGAGCACCAGGTCGTCGCCTACGACCTCGCGCACGCCGCAGCGGCCGTCGAGGGCAGCCGGGCGATGCTCGCCTATGCGGAGCACGGCGCACTCGAGTCGATGTACGCGCGCGCGTACATCGCCGACGCCATCTGGGACCTCGCGACCAGGATCACCGCACGCTCTACCGAGTGGGGCGTAGGCGCCGACGCTCTCGACACCGCGATGCCGTTCGTCGAGGAGCACAGGTCGAGCGCGTTCCTCGAGGGACTCGCCGACGAGGTGGCGACCCACGGCAGTGGGCCGAACCACCTCTCCGACGACTTCGAGCTCGTCGCGGAGACGTTCCACAGGTTCGCGGAAGACAAGATCCGCCCAGTCGCCGAGCACGTGCACCGCACCAACGGCGACGTCCCGGAGGAGATCATCACCGGCCTCGCCGAGCTCGGCGGGTTCGGACTGTCGGTCCCGGAGGAGTACGAGGGGTTCGCGCAGGGCGGTGAGCACGACTACATGGGCATGGTCGTCGCGACCGAGGAGCTGTCGCGGGGTTCGCTCGGCATCGGCGGATCGCTCGTCACGCGGCCCGAGATCCTCACCCGCGCCCTGGTGGGCGGTGGCACCGAGGAGCAGAAGAGCACCTGGCTGCCACGGGTCGCGTCCGGCGAGGTGATGGTCGGGATCATGGCGACCGAGCCCGACTTCGGTTCCGACGTCGCCGGCGTCAAGGTGACGGCCACCCGCACCGACGACGGGTGGCTGATCAACGGTGTCAAGACATGGGCGACGTTCGCCGGGAGGGCGAACGTGCTCATGGTGCTCGCACGCACCGACCCCGACCGGACCAAGGGGCACCGCGGCCTCTCGGTGCTCATGGTCGAGAAGGATCCCGTGGCCGGCCACTCCTTCGCGTTCACCCAGGAGTCGGGCGGACGGATGGAGGGCAGGGCGATCGACACGATCGGCTACCGCGGCATGCACTCCTTCGAGGTCGCGTTCGAGGACTGGCTCGTCCCCGCGGAGAACCTCATAGGGCTCGACGACGGGCTCGGCCGAGGCTTCTACCTCCAGATGGCGGGGTTCGAGAACGGGCGGCTGCAGACGGCGGCGCGCGCCGTGGGGCTGATGCAGGCAGCGTTCGAGGCCGGCCTCGACTACGCGCAGAACCGCGTCGTCTTCGGCAAGCCAGTCTTCGAGTACCAGCTCAGCAAGGTCAAGCTCGCCCGGATGGCGGCGCTCATCCAGGGCGGTCGCCAGTTCTCGTACGCGGTCGCCCGCCTCATGGGCAACGGCCACGGCTCGCTCGAGGCCTCGATGGTCAAGGCGCAGGTCTGCCGCGCTGCAGAGTGGGTGACGCGTGAGTCGCTCCAGCTGCACGGCGGCATGGGATACGCAGAGGAGTTCCCGGTGTCGCGCTACTACGTCGACGCGCGTGTGCTCTCCATCTTCGAGGGCGCCGACGAGACGCTCTGCCTGCGTGTGATCGCCCGCCGACTGGCCGAGCAGGCGCTCGAACGCTGAGTCACCTGAGAGGGCGCGCCCTGGCCGCGCGACCCGGGACCTGCGAGACTGCACTGATGGTGCAAGAAGACGGGGAGGACGGCGC
Source organism: uncultured Actinomycetes bacterium (assembly GCA_963706745.1). Classification (GTDB taxonomy): domain Bacteria; phylum Actinomycetota; class Acidimicrobiia; order IMCC26256; family PALSA-610; genus JAOSJK01. The sequence continues at coordinate 100,229 of CAVPMX010000002.1, forward strand.
ACCGGAGTCGCCCGTGATCCCTGTCACGCACCACGTCGACGCGGCCGGCGTGCGAGCGCGGAGAGGCCGCGTCGCCGTCTTCGCGGTGCCCATGGCGCTCCTCACCGTGATGGGCTGGGTGGGCGACGCCCTGGCCCCGACGCTCCTCGCATCGGCACCGCTGGTGCTGATCGCGCTGAACCCGCGCATGCGCAACCTCGCGCTGGTGTCGCCCTCGGTCTCGGCGGGCCCCTTCTTCGCCGTGGCGATGGCCCGCCAGGTGGCCGGGGACCCCCTCTTCTTCTGGTTCGGGCGCCGCTACGGCGATGCAGCCGTCCGGTGGATGGAGCGTCGGATGGGCCCCGCCGCGAAGCCCGTCCTTCTACTCGAGCGCCTCTTCGCCCGCGCCGCGCACCCCGTGACTGCGATCGCGCCGAACAACCTCGTCTGCATCATGGGCGGAGCGACCGGCATGGGCTGGGCCGCATTCCTGGCGCTCAATCTCGGCGGCACGGCGGCTCGCATCGCAGCGATACGCGCCGTGGGCGACGCCTACTCCGATCCGATCCTCGACGTCACCGGCTGGATCGGTGACCACCGCGTCGGGCTGACGCTGCTCTCTGCCTCGATCGTCGGGCTGATCGTGTGGCGCAGCGTGCGATCGGGTCGCGGCGAGCTCGAGACACCTGACCTCCTCGAAGCCGAGCTGGAGCAGATCGCCGAGGAGTGAGCCCGAGGCCCGCCTGCAGCGACAGCGCCAGCCGAGGGACGCGTCGGCCGCTACTCGGAGCTGCGGCTCATCCCGGCCCGCTCGCCGCGGGTGAGGAACTTGGTGGCCATCTTCCTGCTCGCCTCGTCGATCATCTCGTCGCCGAACATGACCGCACCCTTGCGGTCGCCTTCGGTCGCCTGACGGTAGGCCTCCAGGATGTCCCACGCCTTGTCGAACTGCTCCTGCGTGGGCGTGTAGACGTCGTTGATCACCTTCACCTGGTCGGGGTGGAGCGCCCACTTGCCGTCGTAACCGAGGATGCGAGTGCGCATCGAGTAGTCGCGCAGTGCGTCGAGCTCGCGGATCTTGAGGTACGGCCCGTCGATCACCTGAAGGCCGTTCGCACGCCCCGCCATGAGGATGCGCGCGAAGACGTAGTGGAAGTGATCGCCCGGGTACTCGGGGATCTGCACGCCACCGGTGAGGACAGGCATCTCGGTGGATGCCGCGAAGTCGGCCGGGCCGAAGATGATCGTCTCGAGCCTGTCGGACGCAGCGCAGATCTCGTCGACGTTGACGAGGCCACGCGCAGTCTCGATCTGGGCCTCGATGCCTACCCGGCTCTTGCGGCCGGTGGTCTCCTCGATCTGGGTGAGGAGCATGTCGAGGGCCTGCACCTCGGCGGCCGACTGGACCTTGGGGAGCATCAGCTCGTCGAGGCGCTCGGAGCAGCCCTCGACGATGTGGATCACATCGCGGTACGTCCACTGCGTGTCCCACGCGTTGACCCGCACGCAGAGCACGGTCTCGCCCCAGTCCTGCCCGTTGACCGCCGCCACCACCTTCTCGCGGGCGGCCTCCTTCTCGAGCGGGGCGACGGAGTCCTCGAGGTCGAGGAAGACCATGTCGGCGCCGAGGCCCGGTGCCTTGCCCAGCATCTTCTCGCTGGAGCCGGGGACCGAGAGGCAGGATCTGCGGGGGAGGTTCCTGGAGCGTTCGGACATGCCGACGAGGCTACCGGCGGCCCCCCGGCCCGGCCCAACCCGCCGGGGAAGCCTCGGCCGCCGGGCCGACGTACCTAGACTCGCACGCACCGGACGCCGCGCCCGCAGCGGCACCGACGCGAACGAGGAGCAGGAATGCGCGCATCGAGCATGCGAGTGGCCGGTACGAACGCTGTGCAACCTGAGCGGGGCCCCGCTCGGAGAAGCTCTCGCACACCTGCGCGTCTCCTGGCCGCCGCCGCATTCGCGGGCATGCTCGCGCTGACCGGTTGCGGAGGAGACGACGACGACTCCGACTCCGCCACGACGACCTCCGCGGCGGCTGCGACCACACCGGACGCCGAGACCACGACCACGGAGGCGTCGACCGACGCCACCGACGCTCCCACGACCACCGCTGCTCCCGAGGGCGAGGCGATCGCCTTCGGCGAGCCGGCGGCCGACGGCTCCGTCCCGGTGACACTCGACCCCGCCGCGTGGTCCGGCATCTACTCCGGCTTCAGCGAGAACAGCGGCGACCCGCTCCACCAGATCCACAGCGAGGGGGAGGACTCCCTCTACTTCAACGTGGAGCTGTACACCGCCTACGGCGCCGGCTGGACCGGCGAGACCGGGACCTTCGCGACCGACTGCGAGGCCAACGGCATCTGCGTCTACCTCGACGCCGACGGGACCGGCTCCGCGGCGGCTGTGCTCGCCGACGCTTCCGGCGAGATCGAGATCCGCCAGATCGAGGGCGGCTACGACATGACCCTTCGCGGCCTCACATTCCCGGGCTCGCCCACACACACGATCGCGAGCGTCGACCTCGCGGCCTGACGGGCAGGCGCCGGAGGGGCTCGCGCGGATCAGTAGACGCCGCCGAGCTTGCTGTGGTCCCAGGAGATCACGCGATCGGGCTCGACGACGACTACGACGCGCTTGGCCGCCTGCTGCGCGATCCCGGCGCGCACTGCGTCGTCCGACGTGGAGCCCCAGTGCTTCTCGAAGACGAGCAGGCCGTAGCGCAGCACCTGCTCGGCGTCTTCGACGATCTCCGCCCTTCCGACGATGGAGACCCCTCGCAGCTCCTCGTAGACGTCGCCGGCCTCCGCCATGACCGTGATGCTCGGGTTCCTCCGAAGGTTCACGACCTTCTGCGACTTGCCGTAGGTCCAGAAGGCGACCCGGCCGTCGAGGAGCGCGAACCACATCGCCACGAGGTGGATGGTGCCGTCGGCGTTCGACGAAGCGACCTGGAGGGTGCGCGCCTCGCGCATGAACGCGTCGGCCTCCTCGGTGGTCATGCGGATCTGGTCTCTCCGGCTCATCTGCCCCCATCCGACCCTGCCAACGGTTCGGCGGAGCCTAACGCCGTCCCCCCGGGCCCGGAGCCGGACCGTCGAGCCCGGTCTTGCTAGCGTTCCCGTCCGTGGCAGACGACCCGAACCCCGCACTCGAGCTGACGACCGTCACCGGCGTTACGCGGTCGCTCGACGACTGGACCACGACCTTCAACCTGGCAGTCGTGATCCTGCCCGGTCGGCCGGAGTCGGCTGCTTTCCTCCCGGTCATGGACCGGATCTACTCGACGCTCGAGGACTCCGACGTCCGCACGACCGTCTGCATCTCCTCCGACGCGTCGATCGCGCGCCGGATCCTCGGTGACGCCGTCGGGCGCTGGATGGCCTTCTGCGACCCCGACGCCCAGCTCGCTACCGCTCTGGGACTGGTCCGGATGCCGGCATTCGTGCACCTGCGCCAGGACACGACCGTCGTCGACGCCGCCGAGGGCTTCGATCCGGCCGAGTGGCAGCGCGTCGCCGACGGCATGGCACGGGCCTCGCACTGGACCAGCCCGGTCGTGGCCGGTCCGGGCTGCCCACGGGCGACCCGGGGCTGGGCTCTCACTGCGTGAGGCAACTCCCGGGGCCCGGAGCGGCTTCGATCAGGCCTGCATGTGATCGCCGTCTACCATTGTTGCCGGTGTTGCGAATGTGGAGACTCCCCGAGGAGAGAGCGCGCCGGAGGCGCGGCGGCCGCGCCCGCCCCCTCACCCTCGCTCTGGCGCTGGCCCTGACCGTCGGTGCCCTCACACCCGTCGTCGCCGGGCCCGCCTCCGCCCAGACCATCGACGACAAGCGGGCGGAGGCGTCGCGCCTACAGGACTCCATCGACGCCAACGGCGAGCGCATCTCGATCCTCACCGAGGACTACAACGAGGCGCGCCTGAAGATCGACGAGGCCACCGCCGGGATCGTTGAGGCAGAGGCGCGCCTCGACGACGCCGCGGCCGAGTCGCGTCGGCTGCAGGGTCTCCTCCAGGGCCGCGCCGCCGAGCTGTACAAGCAGGCGGGCTCGTCGTCGCCGATCCCCGCGCTCGACGCAAGAAACGTCGCCGAGGTGGGGAGCCGCACGAAGTACTCCGCCGCCGCCGCCGACCGCGACGAGTCGATCATCGACGACCTCTCGATCGCGCGCGAGCTCCTCGACTCCCGCATGGACGACCTCGAGCAGCTGAAGGCTGCGGCAGAGGCCGAGAGCAGCCGCCTCGAGGAGAGCCGGCGGGAGGTCGAGGCGGCACGCATCGAGCAGGAGCGGCTGCTCTCCCAGGTGAACGGAGAGATCGCGCGAGCTCGTCCGCCAGGAGGAGATCCGCAGGCAGGAAGAGGCGGAGCGCCTCGCGCGCGAAGAGCTGGCACGCCGGCAGGCAGCCGAGGAGGCCGCCAGGCGGGCGGCCGCGGCAGCCGAGTCGGACTCCGGTTCGGAGAGCGGGACCGGTTCGGGGAGCAGCACCGGTAGCCCGACCGGCACCTACACCCCACCCCCCGACGTGCCCGCACCCAACGCGAACGCTCAGGTGGCGGTCGACACCGCGAAGGCTCAGCTGGGCAAGGCGTACTCCTGGGGTGCCTCCGGCCCGTCGACCTTCGACTGCTCCGGGCTGACGATGTACGCCTGGGCCGCGGCCGGCGTCGGCCTGCCTCACTCGTCGCGCGCCCAGTACTCCGTGCTGCCCCACGTGCCCATGGACGCCCTCGCCCCCGGCGACCTCGTCTTCTACGGCAACCCGATCCACCATGTCGGCATCTACGTCGGGGGTGGTCAGTACATAAACGCCCCCCAGACGGGCGACGTCGTGAAGGTGTCGAGCGTCTACCGCTCCGACTTCGCAGGCGCCGGACGCCCCGGCTGAACCGGCACGCACCGACGCGCGCCGACGCCGTCGCGCCCGGCCCGAAGCATCGGGCCCGTAGCATCGGGCGATGACGACGGACCGTCCCAGGCTGACGCACTTCTCCCACGGCGCCGGCTGCGCATGCAAGCTCTCCTCCGACGACCTGCGTACGGTCCTCGGCCTCGTCGACGGACTCGCCGCCGACGGCGCCGACGCCGATCTCCTCGTCGGCTTCGACACGGCCGACGACGCCGCCGTGTACCGGCTCCGCGACGACCTGGCGATCGTCTTCACCACCGACTTCTTCACCCCGATCGTCGACGACCCGTACGACTGGGGTCGCGTCGCGGCGGCCAACGCTCTCTCCGACGTCTACGCGATGGGCGGCTCTCCCCTGCTCGCCCTGAACCTGGTCGCGTGGCCACGCGACGCGCTCCCGTTGGATCTGCTCGCGCGCGTACTCGACGGCGGCGCGGCGGTCGCGCGCTCGGCCGGGTGCGTAGTGGCCGGTGGCCACTCCATCGACGACCCCGAGCCCAAGTACGGAATGGCGGTGATCGGCACCGTGCACCCCGACCGCCTGCTGACCAACGCCGGCGCGATGGCAGGTGACGCACTGGTGCTGACCAAGCCGATCGGCGTCGGAGCGATCGTCACCGCGCTCAAGCGCGACCTCGCGACCGCCGCACAGGTGTCGAAGGCCGTCGCGACGATGACCACTCTCAACGAACCGGCGCGCGACCGCGCGCTCGATTCCGGCGCACACGCCGCTACCGACGTCACCGGGTTCGGGCTCCTGGGCCATCTCCGCGAGATGGCCGCTGCGTCGGCGGTACACGCCGAGATCGACCTGTCATCCGTCCCCGTCCTCGAAGGACGCGCGCGACCTCATCGCGGCGGGTGCGGTCTCCGGCGGAACCCGCCGCAACCTGGAGTCGGTCGCTCGGAGCGTCGAGTTCGACGAGGTGCCCGAGCAGGAGCGCCTCCTACTGTCCGACGCCCAGACCTCCGGCGGGCTCCTCCTGGCCGTGCCGGCAGACGCGGCCCCCGATCTCGTCGGCGCGCTCAATCGCTCGGGGGGCCCGGCCGCGGCCGTCATAGGGCACTTCACCGGCGGTCCGGCGGGCACCATCGCGATCCGCTGACCCGACCCGCTCGGGGACCGCCCGCCCAGGTCGGCGCCACAACCGACCGGCGGGCGGGCGCGCTAGCCTGCCCGCATCTACTCGACTCGCCCGACCCGGGCTGAGCAATCTGGGGGCCATGTGAAGAGGATCCTGCTCGCGTCCGCACTCTGTCTTGCATCGCTCGCCGTCGGTGCGACCGCCGCCGGCGCCGGCACCGTGCTCGACTTGGGCGACCTCACCGTCGATCCCGCCTCGGGGCCGGCGGGGACGACATTCGCCGTCTCCGGCACCGGCTGCACCCTCCAGCTCGCTCAGGCGACCAAGGGGGAGCCACCGCTCTTCCACGTCGAGCTCTGGTTCGAGGCGGGAGACCAGTCTGCCGAGGCGGACGCGCAGCAAGGCGCCTGGTCCCACGAGTTCACCGTCCCCGACGGAACCGAGCCGGGGGCCTACTTGATCGGTGCGTCCTGCATCTACGGCGACGGCGAGGTCTCCCGTCTCGTCGGCCGGTACAACGACGGTGAGTTCACCGTCACCGAGCCGGCCACAACGACCACCGTGGCCCCGACGACCACCACCGTGGCCCCGACCACCACGGCCGCGCCCACCACGACCACCACCGTGGCCCCGGCGACCACCCAGGCCGCCGCGGCGGAGGCCGAGCTCCCGCGTACCGGCGGTGACCCCACGGCACTGCTCGCCATCGGCGCCGCGTCGCTAGGAGGAGGCCTGACGGCCTTCGCCGCACGCCGCCGCTCACGTTCCCGCAGGTAGAGCAGAGACAGGGCCCAAGCAGGCCGGCACGACTCGCGGCCCCGGCCAACGCCGGGGCCGCGTCGCGTCGTTCGACGTGGAGTGACAGGTTCGCGGTGTGAGAGTAGAGGTCGGGCCGGTCCCCTCCGCGAGCGTCAGGGCCTGGGTCGAGTTCGGGCGCGAGACCGTGCGTCTGCTGCGGACCGACCCGGGCGACGTCCCTCCGCGCGCGCTCGACCGCTTCGTCCACTACCTCGACGAGTGGGGCGAGCGGGCGCGCTAGCCTGCCCGCATCTACTCGACTCGCCCGACTCGGGCTGAGCAGTCTGGGGGCCACATGAAGAGGATCCTGCTCGCATTCGCACTCTGTGCCACATCGCTTGCCGTCGGCGCAACAGCCGCCGGCGCCGGCGCCGTGCTCGACTTGGGCGACCTCACCGTCGACCCAGCCTCGGGACCGGCCGGAACCGCTGTCACCGTCTCCGGCACCGACTGCACCTATGCGCAGGATCTCGTCGATCAGACGCCGCGGATCGTCGAGTCGTCGCCCTTCTACGTCGAGACATGGTTCGAAGCAGGAGACCAGACGGCGCAGGCACCGGCGACGGACGGGTCCTGGAGCCACGAGTTCACCGTCCCCGACGGCACGGAGCCGGGCGTCTACATGATCACGGCCACCTGCTACTACGACGACGGCGAGATCAGCCGGACCCACGGCCGCTACAACGACGGCGAGTTCACCGTCACCGAGCCGGCCACCACGACGACCGTGGCCCCGACGACCACCACCGTTGCCCCGACCACCACCGCCGCGCCCACCACCACCACAACCGTCGCCCCGGCCACCACCCAGGCCGCCGCGGCGGAGGCCGAGCTCCCGCGCACGGGGGGTGACCCCACGGCGTTGCTCGCGATCGGCGCCGCGTCGCTCGGAGGAGGCCTGACGGCCTTCGCCGCACGCCGCCGCTCACGTTCCCGCAGGTAGAGCAGAGACAGGGCCCCAGCAGGCCGACGCGACGCGGCCCCGGCTCACGCCGGGGCCGCGTCGCGTCGGCACCCGCAGAGTGGCAGGATCGCGGTGTGCGAGTAGAGGTCGGACCGGTCCCCTCCGAGAGCGTCAGGGCCTGGGTCGAGTTCGGGCGCGAGACCGTGCGTCTGCTGCGGACCGACCCCGGCGACGTCCCTCCGCGCGCGCTCGACCGCTTCGTCCACTACCTCGACGAGTGGGGTGAGCTGGCCGAGCGCGACGAGACGTTCCGATGGAGCGGTGACCTCAGCGTGGAGCTGCTCGAGTACCTGACGAACTCGCTGTACCGCACCGCCGTACGGGTCCAGGCCGACGCCGACGCCGGCAGCGGGCGGACCCGGCCGCAGGCAGCCGACAAGTTCCACGTAGTGCTCGTGCGAGCGATGCTCGACGCGCTCGAGCGCGAGGGCGCCGGCCCCGCGCAGTTCGCCGAGCAGCTCCGCGCCGAGTGGGGGCCGATCGCCGGCCCCGACTGATCGCTCGCAAGGTCGCGGCTGCGCGCAGGCGCGACTCCGAACAGGCGAGACGCCGAAGAGCGCCCTCTAGGGGATCACGAGCATGCCCAGATCGGCCTCGAGCTGCTGGCGCGGCTTCGCCCCCGACGACGAACGCTCGAGACGCCCGTCGCGGAAGAGCCCGATCATCGGGATGCTCTTCACGTCGTACTGCTGCGCGATCGTGGGCTCGTCGTCGATGTTGACCTTCACGACCTTGTAAGACCCCTGGCGCATTGCTGCGATCTGCTCCACGATCGGCGAGACCTGTCGGCAGGGCTGGCACCACGGTGCCCAGAAGTCGACGATCACGGGAAGGTCGGCGCGCAGCACGTCGGCCTCCCACCGCGCCGTGGTCACCGAGGCGACGAGCTCGACGGGGTCGTCGGGGATCGGCTCCTCGGGGATCTCGCCCTCGACGACTCGGAGCATCCACTCGTGTGCGTCGTGAAGGCTCTCGAGCGCGACCTGGTGGTCCATCGGGTACTCGCGATACACGACCGGAACGCCGACGGTCCGCAACGCACGCGTCGAGGTCGCGGCTCCGCTGCACCGGCACCAAGGCGTCGTTGGTGCCGTGCTGCACGAGCACTGGTATGGCCGAGAGCGAGCGCTGCCCGAGCCCGAGGGCATTGGGCCCGGGAAGGAAGGGGCTCATCGCGAGCACGCCGCGCGGCCGTGCAGCCGGCTCGGAGCCGAGGGCCAGGGCGAGCGCCAGCCCGGCGCCCTGCGAGAAGCCGCCCACGATGGCCTCGGAGCGCTCGAGGTCCTGCTCGTCGCAGGCCTCGTCGAGGAGCGCGTCGAGGGCGGCCAGGGCGGCCGCGAAGCCCTCGGTGTCGGGGCCCCCGCCGTCGCCCCCTGCTTCCGCCGAGGGGCTCATGTCGTACCACGAGAAGCCCGGAGAACCGGGAGCCTCGTGCGGGCCGCGCGGCAGCACCACCGCGTACCGCCCTTCGGGGTCGAGGTAGGAGACGAGCCCCGCCAGGTCGCGCTCGTCGGCGCCGTAGCCGTGCGCGAGCAGGAGGAGGCGCTGCGACGCCGGGTTCCGCAACACCTGATTGACCAGGCTCATCAGCACCTCCGCCAACTGTCACGAGGACGGCCAGTGTATCGACGCGCCGTTCGACTAGACCGTTCGGTCAAGTGCGCGCGACGATTCCGAACCTCACTACTGCACGGGATCGTGCGACCCGGAGGAACCACATGCGCCTCGGCATCAACCTCGGTTACCAGGACTGGGCAAACGGGCTTCCGCAGGCCGTCGCCACCATCCAGCACGCCGAGCGCCTCGGCTTCGACTCGGCCTGGACCGCGGAGGCCTACGGCACCGACGCCGTGACGCCGCTCACGTGGCTCATGGCCCACACCGAGCGGATCAAGCTCGGGCCGGCGATCATGCAGATGCCCGCGCGCACGCCCGCGATGACAGCGATGACGGCCGCGACGCTCGACGGCATGAGCGGCGGCCGCTTCGTGCTCGGCCTCGGCCTCTCCGGCCCGCAGGTCGTCGAGGGGTGGCACGGCCAGCCGTACGGCAAGCCGCTCGGCAAGACGCGTGAGTACGTCGACATCGTGCGCACGATCCTGCGGCGCGAAGGGCCGCTCGAGCACCACGGCGACCACTACGACATCCCCTACCGCGGCGACGACGCCACCGGGCTCGGCAAGCCGCTGAAGATGATCATCCATCCGCGCCGCGCCGACATCCCGATCTACCTCGCCGCCATCGGTCCGAAGAACGTCGCGCTGACCGCCGAGATCGGCGACGGCTGGCTGCCGATCTTCTTCTCGCCTTTCCGCTTCGAGGAGGCATACGGCACAGCACTCCGGGCCGGCTTCGAGAAGGCCGGCGGCGGGAAGAGCCTGGAGACCTTCGACGTCGCCCCGACGGTCGCCGTCATCGTCGGTGACGACCCCGAACGACTCGCCGACTTCATCCGCCCGATGATCGCGCTCTACGTGGGCGGCATGGGAGCGCGCGGAAGAACTTCTACAACGACCTGGCCTGCCGCTACGGGTTCGAGGCGGAGGCGAAGCAGATCCAGGATCTCTACCTCGACGGCAAGAAGCAGGAAGCCGCGGCAGCGGTGCCTTTCGAGCTGATCGACGAGGTCTCGCTCCTGGGCCCACGCGAGCGCATCGCCGACCGGATCGAAGCCTGGAAGGAGTCGGGCGTCGGCACCCTCATCGTCGGTGGAGGCGGGCAGGCCGAGGCGATGGAGATCCTCGCCGAGCTGGTGCTGTAGCTCGCTACTAGCAGGCAGACCCCGGCCACCTCCTCGTTCGTCGCGCCTACCCACCGATACGGTGGGTAGACGCACAACGCTCGCTCAGGAAGAACCGCCGACGGTCAACGTCGTCGTGACGCGGATGTCGCGTGACGAGGCGCCGACGCGGATCTCGATCTCGCCGGGCTCGACGCGCCACTCGTGCGCGATGTCGTCCCAGAACGCGAACGCACGCTCGTCGAGGAGACAGCTCGACGCGTCGCGACTCCCCCGGATCGAGGTTCACGCGGGCGAAGGCCTTCAGCTCCTGTGGCGGACGCGCGACGTAGGCCTCAACGTCGTGCACGTAGCACTGCACCACCTCGGCACCCGCGCGGTCGCCCGTGTTCGTCGACGTCTACGGCCGCTCTCACCGACTCGCCCTGCTCGGGCGCCCGGGGAGTGACCGCCAGGTTCGAGTACTCGAAGGTCGTGTAGGAGAGGCCGTGCCCGAAGCAGAAGAGCGGGTCCACGCCGTTCGCGTCGTGCCCCCGGTATCCGACGAAGACGCCCTCGTCGTAGCGAACCACACCGTCTGACCCGGGATAGTCGGCATGCGCGGGTGTGTCCTCGATACGACGAGGCAGGGTCGTCGGGAGACGTCCGGACGGCGACTCGGCTCCGAGCAATACGTCGGCGAGGGCGTCGCCCCCCTCCTGTCCGGGGAACCACTGCCACAAGATCGAGCGCGCAGACGCGCTCCAGGGCAGCGCGAGCGGAGCGCTCGCGTTGACGACCACGACTGCGTCGGGCCGCGCGGCGAGCACCGCCTCGACGAGCGCGTCCTGGTCGCCCGGTAGGCCCATGTGCGGGCGGTCTCGGCCCTCGGTCTCCCAGTCGGGGCCGGTGCCCACGACCACCACGGCCGCGTCGGCGGCAGCGGCCTCAGCAGCGGCCCGTGCGATCGCGTCTGCGGGGGTCGGCGGGAAGCAGCCGACGGAGATCCCACCCATCGCGATGGAGTCCGAGGAGTACTCGACGACGAGGTCGACCGCCTCTCCCGACGCCAGCTCGACGACCCCGGTCGCCTCCTCGCTCCCGCGGCCGAAGAACGACGCTCCCCTACGGCGGGCGTCCCAGTTGTCGACGACCGGCACACCGTCGACCAGTAGGCGACTTCTTCCCACGCTGGTCAGCGAGAGGTGCCACGGACCCGTCTCGTCGGGCATGAGCCGCCCGACCAACCGCACCGTGTACGACGCGAGGTCGATAGCGTCGGTCCATCCGGGCAGCCACACGAACCTCGCGCTCGTGCTCTCCTCGAGCATCTCGGCGTCTCCGTCGAAGCCCGACCCGCTCCGGTACTCGCAGCGCAGGGGTCCGGTGAGGTGCGCCTCGCCGAGGACCGGCAACGGAGAGGGGGCGGAGGGCGCGCCGCGTTCGTAGACGACTCCTACGGAGTCCCCGGCGACGGAGCGCAGCGACGACAGCGGCGTGCTCACGCGATGGGGGGTGACCATCGACGACCCTCCTCCCATCACAGCCGGGTACGCGGCGTGCACGCCGACCACGGCGATGCTGCGGAGCGACCGCGTGTCGAACGGGAGCATGCCGCCCTCGTTGCGGAGCATGACGATCGACTCCGTCGCCGCCCGGCGCGCAACGGCGCTCCTCTCGGGGCTCTCGGTCGAGTCCTCCTCGACGGCGCCGGGCCGGTCGAGCGCGCCCGTCCGCTCGGCGGCGCGCAGCATCCTGCGCGCCATCTCGTCGACGACGTCCTCGGCGGCCTCGCCGGCGGATACCGCCTCTACGAGGTGACCGCCGAACCAGCGCACAGGGCCGGGCATCTCGAGGTCGAGGCCGCCGTTCGCCGCTCCGGTCGTCGAGTGCGTCCCCCACCAGTCGGAGACGACGAACCCGTCGAAGCCCCACTCCTGCTTGAGGATCCCGGTCAGCAGATCGGCATGCTCGCCACAGTAGGTGCCGCCGACCCGGTTGTACGCCGACATGACCGCCCATGCGCCGGCCTCACGTACTGCGGCCTCGAACGGTGGCAGGTAGATCTCGCGCAGGGCGCGCTCGGGCACCTCGGCCGAGATCGTCATGCGCTCGTGCTCCTGGTCGTTCGCCACGAAGTGCTTCACCGAGCAGCCGACTCCGCGCGACTGGACTCCCTCGACGAACGCGACCGCGAGCCGAGAGGTGAGGTACGGGTCCTCGGAGTAGCACTCGAAGTTCCGGCCGGCCAGCGGATGGCGGTGGATGTTCACGGTCGGGCCGAGGATCACGTGCACCCCCTTGCCGCGCGCCTCGTCTCCCATGGCCTCGCCGACACGTCTCACGAGGTCGGTGTCCCAGGTCGCCCCCAGCGCGCTGCCGCAGGGGAACGACGTCGAGCTGGTTCCGCTGAACCGCTCTCCGCGCACTCCGCAGGGCCCGTCTGAGACCTTGAGCGCCCCGACTCCGAGGCGCTCGACCTCGCCGTTGTGCCACAGGTCGGCGCCCGAGCAGAGCGTCACCTTCTCCTCGAGGGTCATCTCCCCGAGCAGCCTCTCGATGCGTTCGCTCACGTTCCCTCCGCCCGGGCCGCAGTCGCGCGCGGCGCCGCGCCGCGCCGTGCATCCTGGCACGGTCTGCGAAGGCTACGCCCGAGGGTCGAGGATGCCGTCGAAGCCGACGGCGTCGCGCAGGCGACCCGCACTCGCACCGAAGTAGGGAGCGTCGCCGAAGGTGTAGACGCCACCGGAGCCCGACAGGACCGCGTATCCGTCGCCCGTAGTGGTCGCCACGATGTCGACGACCGGAGCGTTCGGCCTGTACGTCTGCGCGGAGCCGTGGAACCGTGCGTCGCCGAACGTGAAGATCCCGCCGTCGCTTGCTACCAGCCAGTAGCCCTTCCCCGAAGGCGTCGCCGCCATCCCCACCACAGGCCGGTCGAGCCGCATCCCACCCGTCGAACCGAAGAACCGCGCGTCACCGAAGCTGAAGATCCCGCCGTCGCTCGCTACCAGCCAGTAGCCCTTCCCCGAAGGCGTCGCCGCCATCCCCACCACAGGCCGGTCGAGCCGCATCCCACCCGTAGACCCGAAGAACCGCGCGTCACCGAAGCTGAAGATCCCGCCGTCGCTTGCTACCAGCCAGTAGCCCTTCCCCGAAGGCGTCGCCGCCATCCCCACCACAGGCCGGTCGAGCCGCATCCCACCCGTCGAACCGAAGAACCGCGCCGTGCCGAACGCGAAGATGCCGCCGTCGGAGCCGAGGAGCCAGTAGCCCCTGCCTCCCGGGTGGGCCGCCATCCCGACGATCGAGCCGCGAACGCCGAGCCGCACGAGATCGCCCTTGTCGGGGAGGTCGCCGAAGGAGATCACGCCGCCCGCGCTCGACGCTATCCAGTAGCCGGCACGCCCCCGCTTCATCCGGCCCGCGACCTTGTCGCGCAGCTCGGGGAGCCTCCCCAGGATGGGGTCTCCCGGGCAGGTGGTTGCCCTCACGTCGCGGTGACCGATGATGTTCGGCAGGACCTCCACGACGCCGTCGGATCGCACGTAGCTCGACGACCCCCGCGGGTCTATGCCCCAGCGCGCGCACTTCCAGGCGACGAGCGCCTCGAGTGCGTCTAGTGCGGGCTGCGGCGGCGAGGTCGTCGTCCATGTTCCGAGCATCGCGATGCCGATGGTCCGGGAGTTGTGCAGGTAGGCGTGACCGCCGCGAACCTGCCGGGAGCGGCGCTCGCCGGTGTGGGCGACACCGGCGGGGTAGTCGCGGGCCCAGCGCCCCTCGTAGATCCGGCCCTGCTCGTCGATGAGCCAGTTGTAGGCGACGTCGATGTACTCGCCCGAGACGTGGTAGTTGTAGACACTGCGCACCGTCGCCGACGGGTCGGTCGGATGGTTGGGCGTCACCGTGTGGTGGACGACGATCTTCTCGACCACGTCGTCGTAGATCTGCCCCGTCTCGCGGATCGACTCGTCGGCGCCCCACTGCGCGCGCGTGACGATGGGCGGCGCCGGCCAGTCGGGGATGGGGGCGATCCTGCTGACGCCCGAGCCACGCCATCGTGCGAGCGCTCCGAGCGGGCTCAGCCGCGACGACGCGGCTGCGGCGACTCCGACGGCCCCACCGAGGCGGAGCGCGGCGCGACGCGAGAGGTGGGTGCGGCGCCGGACCTCTGTCTCGTCCGGCTCCGCGCCCGACCCCCGACACGCCGGGCAGTCGCCGTCTGAGCCATCCACGCCCGATCGAGGATACCGGTCACCCACCACGCCGAAGGGGACGCCCTCTCGGTTCGACACGCTCCCCTACGCCCCGTCGTCCGGCAGCGAGCGGCGACCGGCGTCGGTCAACACCCCCCCGAGGATCACCCTCTCGACGTGGCGTGCGACGCCCTCGGCCGACTCGCGCGGCTGGATCCGCCCGTGCACCAGCACGAGGTTCGTGATCGCGATCGCTATGTCCATCGACCGGATGTCGGTCCTCACCGTCCCCGCTTCCTTGGCCTCCCGGATCGGGCCCACGAGCGCGAGTGGGAAGGGCGACGCCATGCGAGGGTTGCCATCGAGATTCCGACCTATTTCGTCCATGCGGGCCAGCCCATCGAGCACCCCGGAGGCGAGGGCGGGGTACGCGCCGAAGAGCCCGGCGAGCCGGACGACGTGGCCGTGGATCCGGGCGAGCGGATCGGCCGGGTCCGTCTCGACGGCTCTGGCGAGGTCGCGGTACTCGGCCTCGTAGCAGGCCCGCACCAGTCCGGACTTGCTCCAGAAGTGCTCGTAGACTGTCGACTCCGACATCCCGGCGGCCCGTGCGACGGTGGCCATCGAGGTGCCCTCGTATCCACGCATCGCGAACTCGCGCCTTGCGGCCTGGATGATCGATGCCTGCGACCTCTCCACGCGGCGTCGCCCCGCCTCTCGCTGAGCGGAGGGGGCCCGCTCCGATCGCATCACGTCGTCTCCGAAGAGATCGGCCGGACCGCTGTCGGACGAGCCGGCCTTCACCCGGGTGAGCGTGGGCGCGAGCAGGAGGATCGCGTCGGCTCCCAGGTTGTCCGGCACGGCCTCCGGGTCGACGCAGCGCCGGAACGAGATGCCGGCCGCCATCGCGGTCAGCACCACGGAGAGGCTCCGCAGGTCGAAGGGCGGGGCCGGCTCCCGGCCCCAGGAGTCGAGGATGACCGCGTAGGCTCCGGCGAGGGTGTCGGTGTAGCGGTCGAAGTACGCCCGCACCAGCTCCGTGGCTCCCCCCTCGACCTCCCTCCCCTCACGCTCGGCGACGATGCGCTCCTCGGTCGCGAGGGCGAAGACGATGTGCCTGGTGAGGACGAAGCGCGGATCGGCCGAGACGTAGAAGGCGAGGCTAGCGAGCTCCGTCGCTTCCTCCACGCCCAGCTCATCGCCGCGGCGTTCCACCCGCGCAGCGCCGTCGCTCATCACACCGGCTATCCCGCGCGAGATCGGCAGGAGGTACTCGACGAGGTCCTCGACGAACGAGTCGCCGTCGGCCCCCCAGTGCCGGTACCACGTCTGGCGCGAGACGCCCGCCCGGCCCGAGACCGCCACAGGGCCGAGCGATTGCTCGAGGCCCGCTCTCAGGGCGCCCGGGAGGAGGTCGAGTGCCGCCTCCAGGAGCCTTTCGCGGGTCCTCGCCGTCTTTCCCGTTGCCGCCGTCAGATCTGCCATCTCGGCTCCCGAGTGATCTCACGCGCCGCCGGCGCCATGCGGCGTCGAGCTCTCCTGGTCGTTGAAACGATACACCGTGTTACTTGACGGAGCACCAGAAACCCGAGATAGTCACGGGTGCGGGTCGTCGGTCGGCTTCAGATCCACAGAGACAACGGATCTCGCGCCGGTTGGGGACGGGGGACCGGTGGGGGCCCCTACCGGCGCGCCGACCGGCCCCGCCGTGGGAACGCGCGAGTGTGCCCCACGGTCGGTGGAGCGAACTCCCATCCACTCGTCGGGGCACTCATCCGTCGCCCTGGGGGTAGAGCCCACCGAAGGTCATCTGCTCGATGTGCCGGCACCCGTCCTCGGGCTCCCTGGGGGCCATGAGCACGTTGAGGAACAAGAGGCCCACCAACTGGCCGGCGATCGTCCAGGGCTCCGCGTCGGGCCTCAGCTCACCGGCCGCCTGCGCCGCGGCGATCACCGGGACCAGCACGTCGGGCAGTGGCACGAGCGCTCGCGGGTCGCTCGAGTCGGTCGGCGGGCCGGCATCGCTGAGCTGAATCACGGCGTCGAGGAGGGCCTTCGTCCCGGAGCGGTCCGCCACCAGGAGCGCGTACACCCGACACAGGTGGCTGTGAAGGCGCGCGAGGGGCGCTTGCCCGTCGGCGACCAGGGCCGAGACCGCCTCGGCGTGCGCCCGCTCGAACGACGCCGCCGCCAGGCCCGCCTTCGAGCCGAAGTGCTCGTACACCGTCGTCGCGCTCACGTCTGCGGTCGCCGCGATTCCCGCGACGGTCGCCCCGGCGAAGCCGACGAGCGCGAACTCGGCGCGCGCCGCCGCGATGATCGCAGCGCGGGTCCGCTCGACACGCCTGCGCCCGCTCCTCGACTGCGACGACTCGCTCGGCTCCGACAGCTCGCCATCCGCGCTCCCGGGGTCGACGGCCGCGCCGAAGGCGCCGACGGCATCCTCGAAGAACGAGGCCGCACTGCCCTCGGCGGGCCCGGGAAGCGGGCGGGTGAAGGCCGGGACGAGGGCTAGGACCGCGTCGGCGAAGAGAGAGGGGGGCACCAGGTCGGGGTCGACGAGCTGCCGCATCGTCATCCCCTCGACCAGCCCCGTAAGGACGGCCGCGAGCTGGCGCACCGTCGTGCCCGGCGCCATCTCGCGGCCCCAGCCGAGCAGGAGGTTCTCGTAGACCGGCGACCAGGTCGTCGGTGAGGTACGCGTAGTAGCCGCGCACCGCTGCACCAAGCACCTCCGGAGGGTCCCCGACACCGATCCTCCGAGGCCGCCAGCCCGTCTGCGAGCAGGGTCCAGGCGACCGCCCAGGTCAGGATCGTCCGGATCTCCGAGTTCGCCTCGTACTCGGCCATCGCGGCGGCACGGATCAGCTCGGTGGCGGTCATGGCGTCCGCACCTGCGGAGGCTTCGAGGTCGGGCACGATCGTGGTCTCGTATGCACGTTCGGGTGCAAGGGAGTACTCGACGAGGTCGGCAAGGAACCCACTCCCGCCGGCGGGCCAGTGGCGGTAGAAGGTCTGGCGCGACAGGCCGGCCCGCCGGGCCAGGGCGGCGGGGCCGAGCGCGGCGAGCACACCCTCGCCTACGGCCCCGGGCAGGGCCTCGAAGGCCGCCTGCAGGAAGGCCTCGCGCGTCCGCCGTCGCTTCTCCGCGTACTCGCTCACCCGTCTTCCACCCGGCCTCCCACGCGTCTCGCGCTCAAAACGGTACAGTGCGTCACTTGACCGAGCGGTCTATATCCACGAAGATTGGCCCAGCGTCGTCGGTAGTGGTGGGGATCCGATGACGCTCCGAACCTGGCGTTGGCGGAGGTGCGGTTCTCAGTGGGGCCTCCTCCGGCGCCGGATCGGACGCCCCTGTGCTACGAACACCGCCTATGCCCTCCGGCTCGCGGCCCGTCGCGATCGACGTCACACCTCTGGTCGGGGTCCGCACCGGGATAGGTGCGGCGGTGGCCGAGATCCTCTCCGCGCTCGGGGCGCTCGAGGGCGGGCCCCCGATCGTGCCGTACGCGCTGAGTCTCCGGGCCCGGTCGCACCGCGAGGCCCTTCCCGTCGGCACGCGCTTCGTGCCGCTCCCGGCGCGCCTCCTCCTCGCCTCGTGGACACGCACGGACCACCCGCGCATAGACCGCTTCCTCGGCGGCTCCGGCGTGGTGCATGCGACCAACTACCTCGCTCCCCCAAGCCGTCACCCGACCCTGGTCAGCGTCTACGACTGCTCCTTCGTCAGGTACCCGGAGCTCTGCACCCCCGAGGTGCGCGCCTTCGAGCCCGCACTCCGTCGCGCCGTCTCCCGCGGCGCGACGATACACACGACCTCGCACTTCGTCGCTGCCGAGATCGAGGAGGTCTTCGGGCCCGGCCTCGCCGCCGCAGGCAGGATCGTGGTCGTCCCCCTCGGCGTACCGACACTCGGACCGCGCTCGTCGGGGATCCCCGACGAGGTGCACACCGTCGTCGCCGCCGGGCCCTATGTGCTCGCCATCGGCACCCTCGAGCCGCGCAAGAACCTCCCACACCTCGTGCGCGCCTTCGCCTCGGCGGCCGGCTCCCGCCCGGAGCTCCGCCTGGTGCTCGCCGGCCCCGACGGCCCGGCGCGGCCCGACGTGGAAGCCGCCGTCATGGCCCTGCCACCATCGCTGCGCAGCCGTGTCGTGATCACCGGGCCGGTTGGCACGGCAGCGCGACGTGCGCTCCTCGACAACGCCACGGTGCTCGCGTATCCGTCGGTGTACGAGGGCTTCGGGTTCCCTGTGCTGGAGGCGATGGCGTGCGCCGTGCCGGTCGTCGCGGCGAGGGCCGGAGCCATCCCCGAGGTGGCGGGCGACGCCGCGCTCCTCGCCGAACCCGCCGACGAGGCAGCCCTGGCCGCCGCGCTCGACTCGTTGCTCTCGTCGGAGGCGCTCAGGCGGGAGTACGTGGACCGAGGGCTCGAGCGGGTCAGTTGCTTCGAGTGGTCCGCCACCGCCGCCGGCCTGGCAGACGCCTACGAACGGATCTCGGGGGGCTCGGGATGAGGGTGGCGATCCACGCGGGCCAGCTCCTCCAGCCGGTCCCGGGTGGGATCGGCCGCTATGTGAACCGGCTCCTGGCGAGGCTGCCGTCGGAGGGCGTCGACCCGGTCGCGTTCGCGGCCGGAACGCGCCCCGCCGATCTCCCAGCCGCAGTCGACTGGATCGACCTGGGCGCGCCACGGGGGGCGCTCCGCTACGAGGCCTGGCACCGGCTGCGCAGGCCCCGGCTCCGTCTCGCCGGCACCGTCGACGTGGTGCACGCTCCCAGCCTCGCCGTCCCGCCCTCCTCGGGCCGCCCGCTGGTGGTCACGATCCACGACGTCGCGTTCCTGCGCTTCCCCGAGCGCACCACTCGCCGAGGCCGCTCCTTCCACCGTCGAGGTCTCGCGGTCGCGCGCAGCGAGGCCGACGTCGTCATCGCACCCACGGCGTTCACGCGCTCGGAGCTCGTCGCCGAGGGGTTCGACCCCACGGCCGTCGTGACGATCCACCACGGCGTCGACCCGCCGGGCGCGGCGTCCGACGGCAGCGTCGAGGAGGCGCTCGCCTCCGCCGGGATCGCGCAGCCTTTCCTGCTCACCGTCGGCACGATCGAGCCGCGCAAGGGGCTCCCCGTGCTCGCCGCCGCCCTCGCGGCGCTGCGCGCCGACCACCCGTCGCTGACCCTCGCGGTCGCCGGGCCGACCGGATGGGGGAGCGTCGGCGGCCTCGACGCGACCGGCATCCGGGTCCTCGGATTCGTCGAGGCCGACGTCCTCGACGCGCTGTACCGACGCGCAGCAGCCACCGTCTTGCCGTCGGCGTACGAGGGCTTCGGGCTCCCCGCACTCGAGGCGATGGTGCGCGGCTGCCCCGTCGTCGCGACGGCGGGCTCGGCGCTCGGAGAGGTGGTCGACGGAGCCGGGGTGCTGGTCCCGCCCGACGACTCCCCGGCGCTGGTAGCGGCGATCGACGCGCTGCTCCGCGAGCCCGTACGAGCAGCAGACCTCGGCCGTCGCGGCAAGGAGAGAGCGGCGGCCTTCACGTGGGAACGGTCGGCGAACGCCCACGCCGACGCCTACGAGCTCGCCGTGCGGCGCCACGGGCAGGGGGGCGGAGCGAGCCGCTCGTAGACTCGCAGCGTGCGTGTCCTCCTCGACGTGTCGGCCGTTCCGCCGCGCCCCGTCGGAGCCGGCGTCTACACGGTCGCCCTGGCCCGCGGCCTCGCGACGCGTGACGACCTCGACCTGCACCTTCTCGCCAGAGGCGACGACACGACCCGCTGGAGCGAGCTCACGCCCGGCGCAAGAGTGCACGCCGAGGCGCCGACGCACCGACCCGCACGGCTGGCCTGGGAGCAGGTCGCCGCACCCCGCTTCGCCGACAGGCTCGGCATCGACGTGTGGCACGGGCCTCACTACACGATGCCGCTGCGCCTGAACGTCCCCGCCGTCGTCACAGTCCACGACCTCACGTTCTTCGACCATCCCGAGTGGCACGAGCGGAGCAAGGTCGCGTTCTTCAGGAAGATGATCCGCTCCGCTGCACGCCGCGCGCGTCTCCTCGTCTGCGTCAGCGGGTTCACCGAGTCGCGCCTCAGAGCCCTCGCCCCTCCGGTAGGTGAGACCGTGGTAGTGCACCACGGCGTGGACCACACACGGTTCAAGCCCGACGACGGGACTGCAGGCCTGGAGCGCGAGGATCTCGGGATCCTGGCGCCACACGGAATTGCTCCGCCCTACGTCGCGTTCGCGAGCACCCTCGAGCCGCGCAAGGACGCTCCCACGCTCGTGCAGGCATTCGCAGAGGTCGCCCGATCCCGGCCGGATCTGCGACTGGTCCTCGCCGGCGGCGACGGCTGGGGCGCCCGGGCCGTGCGCGAGGCGATCGCTTCGAGCGGCGCCGCGACCCGCGTCATCCGCCCCGGATACCTGCCCAACGACGCCATACCCGCGTTCTTCCGCAGGGCGACTGCCGTCGCGTACCCGTCGCTCGAGGAGGGCTTCGGCCTGCCGGCGCTCGAGGCCCTCTCCTGTGGCGCACCGCTGCTCTCGACCACCGGGTCGGCGGTCGAGGAGGTGGTCGGCGACGCCGCACTGCTCGTCGCCCCGGGCGACGCGACCGCGCTCGCCGCGGCGCTCGCGCGAGTCCTCGACGACGCGTCGGAGGCCGCTCGGCTGCGGCGATCGGGCCCGGCACGGGCCGCGGAGTTCACCTGGGACGAATGTGTGAACAAGCACGTCGAGGCGTACCGCTCGGTCGTCTGCGCGCCGGTGTCGCACTGATGCGCGCGCTGGTCACGGGTGCCCGCGGGTTCGCCGGCACGTACCTGGTCGCACACCTGCGGGCCAGCGGCGACGACGTGATCGAGGTCGACCGCTCCGGCGAGGATCCGGTCGACGTCTGCGACCGCGCCGTCGTCGAACGGATCGTCGCCGCTTCCAGGCCCGAAGCGGTCTACCACCTCGCGGCACTCACCCACGTCGGGGAGTCGTGGCGCGACCCGCTCGCCGCGATCCGAGTGAACGTCGAGGGGACCCTCAACGTGCTCGACGCTTGCGGCGCCGCCGGAGTCGGCCGGGTCCTCGTCGTCGGCAGCGCCGAGGAGTACGGACGCGTGCGCGACATCGATCTCCCGCTCGCAGAAGGCGCACAGCTGCGGCCTTCCACTCCTTACGGGGCGAGCAAGGTCGCGGCGGGGTACCTCGCGCTGCAGGCGCACCTCGGGGCCGGCCTGGCCACGGTTCGCGCCCGGCCGTTCAACCACACGGGAGCGGGACAGCCCCCCACGTTCCTGGTGCCCGCACTCGCACGCCGAATCGCGGAGGCCGAGGTCGCCGGCACCGACGAGATCGCTGTAGGGGCGCTCGACCCGGTCCGCGAGATGCTCGACGTGCGCGACGTCGTGCGCGGCGTACCGCCTCCTCCTGACCCGTGGTGAGCCGGGCGAGGTCTACAACATCTGCACGGGGCGCGGGCGGAGCATCGGTGAGCTGGCGCAGCGTCTGCTCGCCCTCTCGGAGCGCCCTCTACGCCTCGCCGTAGACCCCGATCTCGTGCGACCGGTCGAGGTGCCGCGCCTGGTGGGCGACCCGTCGCGAATCGCGGCTGCCACGGGTTGGTCGCCCGAGCACGACATCGACTCGACGCTCTCGACGGTCCTCACCGCTGCCAGGGCCGCCCTCGCCGGCTAGCGAGGCCGAACTGCGGGCTCCTCGGTCGTCAGGGGACCTCGCGGGCGAGCCAACCGAGGAGCAGCGCGATCGCCCGGGGGTCGTGGCGGAGACGGTGCGCGCCATGCTCGACGATCCGCAGCTCGCACTCACCCGCCGCCGCCGCGGCGAGAGTCCGGGCGTTCTCCACGGGGACGACGTCGTCGTCGGAGCCGTGGACGATCATCCACGGGCGCGGTGCGATGCGCGCGGCGGCATCCAAGGGGTCGAGGGCCGCGATCGCGCGCGTCCAGGCGACAGGGTCCGGCGGGAAGCCGGGAGTGCGGAGCACTCCGGTGCGGCGCGCGTACTCGAGGAACCAGGCCGGGTCCCGCACCCACTCGCGCAACGAGGCCGGCGCTGCGAACGACGCCACGCCCCGCACGCGCCGGTCGTCGGCGGCCGTGACGACGGCGAGCGTGCCGCCGAGCCTGAACCCGGCGATGCAGACGCCGGTCACGTCGGGGCGCGCATCGACCGCGTCTATTGCGGCCCGCACGTCGGCGAGCCACCCCTCGATCGAGAAGTCACCTTCGGAGGCGCCGGTGCCCCGGAAGGTGAACGTCATCGCCGCCCACCCGGTCTCCCTGGGGATCCGATCCACCAGGAGTGCATAGGTCGCCCCGACCATCGCCGCACCACCGGTGCCGCGAGGGAAGCCCGGGACGAGGACCAGCGCCGGGACGCGCCCGACGCGTTCGGGTCGTCGCCAGTGGGCGGCGAGGCGCAGCCCGTCCGAGAGGAACTCCTCCATGCCCGGCTATGCCCCGACGCCCAGGAGGCGCCGGGCATTGCTCAGGAGCACCTTCTCCGTGATCTCGTCGGAGCAGCCGAGTGTCGCCCACGCCGAGAGCCACTGGTCGTGGCTCAGGAACGGGTAGTCGGTTCCGAACAGCACACGGTCCTGCAGCCGCCCCTGGATCTCCCGGACGAGCTCGGGGGCGAATCGGCGCGGGGACCATCCCGAGAGGTCGATCCACACGTTCGGCTTGTGCAGCGCCACCGCTATCTGCTCGTCCTGCCACGGCCAGGCGGGATGGGCCATCACGATCTGCAGGTCGGGGAAGTCGGCGGCAACCGAGTCGATGTGGATCGGCCTCGACGGCTCCAGCTTCATCCGCCCACCTCCGGGCATGCCTGCGCCCAGCCCCGTCGTCCCGGTGTGCACCGTCACCGGGATGCCGAGCGCCTGCGCCGCCTCGAAGATCGGATAGGCGATCTCGTCGCACGGTCGGAACGCCTGCGCTGTCGGGTGGAGCTTGAGGCCGCGCAGTCCCAGGAAGCGGACCGCACGCTCCAGCTCGGCCACAGCGGCATCACCCTTGTGCGGGTCCACCGACGCGAAGCCGCAGAAGACATCGGGGTGCTCGCGCACGCACGCAGCCACGAAGTCGTTCGTCACGGGGGGAAGCCCGGTGGCCGTCTCGGCGTCCCATGCGAGGAGCACACCGAAGACGTCGGCCGAACGGAAGACCGCCGCCATCTCGCCGACGTCGTGTCGCGGCAGCGAGACCCGGAAGTAGGCCTCGCAGGCGGGGCCGAGCTCCCCCAGCGCGTCCTCGACCCACTCGGCCGTGGAGGGATGGACGTGGACGTCGATGGCCCTGGGCACTCGGCCCTTCAGTCGCCGGCCGACTCGGCGGCGGCGCGCTCGGCCTCGACGATCGAGCGGTCGGGCCGGTAGCCGCGGTTGCGGGCCTCGGCGAGGGTGTCGGGACCGAACGACGCGAACTGCTCCGACGCCATCAGGTCGTCGACTGCGGAGGCGACGCCCGGGTCGTCGGTGAGGTCGAGGTCGTAGACGACCTGCGTCCTCTTGTCGCCGAGGTACCTGGAGTGTTCGAAGCGGGTCGGGCGGCTCACGGCACTGCCTCCGGATCGGACGCAACGGGTCTGTCGGGCTGACCACAGGCTACCCCCGGGGCGTAGCGGAACGGCCACCCACCGGTCTCGCCCGAGGGCCGGCGGCGCCGGCTCCACGGGCCTCCCCGCCGCCCCGCGGACCGGAGACGGGATCCGTCCGTGACGCGCCCGGCGCACGGTTCGGCCGGCAAGGCACACACGGACGCCGCCGACGCTGTAGCGTCGGCGGCCAAGGCAAGACCTGGGAGGAGCTACATGAGAGATCAGACCCTGAGAAGGCGTTGGCTGAGACCGTTCGCAGTGCTGGCCGTCGGCGCGCTCGTCGTCGCGGCCTGCGGCGGCGACGACGACGACGACAGCACCGACACCACAGCCGGAGGGGCGACGACGACCGCCGGCGGCGACACGACCACGACGATGGGCGAGGCCCCTGCGGGCGACGGCACTCTGAAGATCGGGTACCTGCTGCCGCAGACCGGCGCCCTCGACTTCCTCGGCCCACCGATGATCGAGGCCGTGAAGATGGCCGGTGCCGAGGTCAACGAGGCCGGCGGCGTCAACGGCGCCGACGTCGTACTCGTCGCCCAGGACAGCGGGACCGACGCCGACATCGCCAGCGCATCGACCGACAAGCTGCTCGCCGAGGATGTCGACGTGATCGTCGGCGCCGCGGCGTCGGGCGTGTCTCTCGCCGTGATCGACAAGATCACGGGTACCCCGGTGGTGCAGTGCTCGCCGTCGAACACCGGCCTGCAGTTCACCACGTACGACGACGGCGGCTACTACTTCCGCACCGCTCCGCCCGACAACCTGCAGGCGCAGGTTCTCTCCGACCTCATGGTCGACGACGGAGCGGAGACCGCGGCGGTGATCGCCCGCAGCGACGAGTACGGCGAGGGCTTCGCCAACGCCCTCGTCGAGGAGCTCGACGCTGCCGGCATCGACGTCGGC
Organism: uncultured Actinomycetes bacterium; assembly: GCA_963706745.1. Classification (GTDB taxonomy): domain Bacteria; phylum Actinomycetota; class Acidimicrobiia; order IMCC26256; family PALSA-610; genus JAOSJK01. Next base: position 125,401 of record CAVPMX010000002.1, read on the forward strand.
GACGCGATCCTCTACGACCCCGAGGCCGGCGCCTACCAGGCCGAGGTCCAGCAGCTCGTCGACTCCGGAGCCGACTCGATCGCGATGATCGCCTTCGACGAGGGCGGCCTGGTGCTCCAGGCGGCGATCGCCGCGGGCATCGGCCCCGGCGACGTCCAGTGGTACGGGACGGACGGGATTCAGAGCGGGAGCTTCTTCGAGAAGGTCGACCCCGACGACCCGACCGTCGTCGAGGGGATCCGTGGCACCGCGCCCTCGGCTGCACCGGCCGATGGTGACCCGACGTTCCGCGACCGCTTCGAGTCGTTCGCGCCCGGCACCGACACCATCTTCTCGGGCCACGCGTACGACTGCGTGGTCGTGGCGGCCCTCGCTGCACAGGAGGCCGGCTCCGACGCATCCGAGGCGATACAGCAGCACATGAACAGCGTCACCAAGGATGGTGAGAAGTGCACGTTGTACGCCGACTGCCTCGCACTCCTGGAGGCGGGCGAGGACATCGACTACGACGGCGCCGCCGGCCCGCTCGACTTCGTCGATGCCGGTGAGCCCGGCGCAGGCGCCTACGACACTTGGGAGTTCGACGCCGATGGCGCCGTCTCGGTCATCGACGAGAGCATCCCCGTCGGCTGACGAACGTAGCTACTCGATTGCGCAGAGCGGGGGCCCCTCGGGGCCCCCGCGACGCGCCCGGCGGTCGTGCGACCGTCCGCTTCACGGCCTTCTGTGTCAGAGCCTCCGCGACGCGAGCGTCCCCAGGTAGAGCTCGGTCACCTTCGGGTCGCCGAGCAGGTCGTCCCCGGTGCCCGTGTAGGCGTCGCGTCCCTGGTCGAGCACGTACGCCCGGTGCGAGATCTCCAGGCAGCGCGTCGCGTTCTGCTCGACCATCACGACCGAGACACCCGGCCGCGTTGACCTGCTGTATCCGCTCGAAGACCTGCTCCTGGAAGATCGGGCGACAGCCCGGCCGACGGCTCGTCGAGGAAGAGGACCGCCGGGTCCATCATGAGCGCCCTCGCCATCGCGACCATCTGCCGCTCGCCTCCCGACAGCGATCCGGCCCGCTGCCTGCGCCGGTCGGCCAAGCAGCGGGAACAGCCCCGTCACCACCTCGAAGCGCTCCTCCCACGCATGGGGTCTCAGGTAGAGCCCCATGCGGAGGTTCTCCTCGATGCTCAGGCTCGGGAAGACGTTCTCCCTCTGCGGCACGTATCCGACGCCGCGCTCGACCAGCGCGTGGGCCGGCGAGGTTGGTTACGTCGTCACCGCGGAGCCGCACCTCCCGGAGCGGACCGGCACGAGCCCGAACATCGCCTTGAGCAGCGTCGACTTGCCGGCACCGTTCGGGCCGATGACCCCGACGATCTCTCCGCGCCGCGAGCGTGAGGCTGCACCCGGTCAGGATGTCGACACCGGGCAGGTAGCCGGCGACGACCGCCTCGGCCTCGACCAGCAGCGCGGCGCGACGCGCTCACGCCTCACCGCCCTTCGCGTGCCGGGGACCCAGGTAGGCCTCGATCACCGCGTCGTCGGCAGCTCACGACCGACGGAGGCCCCTCCGCTATCACGCGCCCCTCGCCCATGCAGACGACCCAGTCGCTGATCCCCATGACGACGTCCATGTCGTGCTCGACGAAGAGCACGGTCAGCCCCTCGTCGCGCAGCTCTCTCGACGTGGTCCAGCAACGACTCGACGAGCGCAGGGTTCACCCCGGCCATCGGCTCGTCGAGGAGGACCATCTTCGGCTCGGCCATGAGGACACGCGCCATCTCGAGCAGCTTGCGCTGACCGCCGGAGAGCGTGGCGGCGTAGTCGTCGCGGAGGTCGGCGAGACCGTACTTCGCGAGCAGCTCGCACCGCCCGCTTCTCCACTTCGCGCTCCTGGTGCCTCCATGCGCTGCGCAGCGGGGCGACGAGGAGCCGCTCGCCCGCCTGGTGCGGAGCGGCGAGCGTCATGTTGTCGAGGACGCTCATCTTCCCGAGCGCCTTCGTGAGCTGGAACGTGCGGACCATGCCGGCGCGGGCGACGCTGGTGGGGTGGCAGGCCGGTCACCGGCAGATCCGTCGAAGGTCGACGAGCCACCGTCGGGCCGGTCGAACCCGGTGAGCAGGTTGAAGAGGGTCGTCTTCCCCGCGCCGTTGGGTCCGATCAGGGCGGTTATCACGCCTCGCTGGATCTCGAGGTGCTCCACGTCGACGGCGACGAGTCCCCCGAAGGAACGGTGCAGGCCGTTCACGACCAGGATCGCGTCGGGCTTCTGCGAACCGGGGACCGCTTCGGCGGCGAGAGCGCTGTCAGCGGGCATCGAGGAGCACCTCCTCTCGCTTGCCGAGCAGGCCCTGCGGACGGAAGATCATCAGGAGCATCAGCGCCAGGCCGACGAGCATCATGCGGAACGGTCCGACGTCGGTCTCCGAGAGGAGGCCCTTGGGTATCCAGCCGGCCGAGATCGCGCCGCGCGAGGAACCCGTCGGTGAACTCGAAGAGGAACCAGTAGACGATCGGCCCCGAGAACAGGGCCGAGCCGCGACGCCGTGCCTCCGAGGATGAGGACCGCGTAGGCGAGGAACGTCCCGGCCGGCAGATACGTGTCGGGGTGGACCGACTGCCGCTCGATCGCGATGATCATGCCCGCGAAGGCGGCGATCACGCCTCCGGTGACGAGGCTCTGGAGCTTGTACGCGAAGACGTTCTTGCCGAGCGAGCGGGCCGCGTCCTCGTCTTCGCGGATGGAACGCAGCACGCGTCCCCACGGGCTCCGCACCAACAACGCCAGGAGGATCGTCGCCAGGGCGACGAGCGTCCACGCAACGACCGCGACCCAGAGCTGTCTCTCCGTGAAGGCGAGCCGCCCCCAGCCGTACTCGCCATCGGCGAAGGGGTTCGTGTCGAAGAACGCCGTCGCGAAGCGCTGTGATGCCGAAGACCCCGCCCGTGAGGGAGTCCTTCCCCCCCGCTCGGATCACCGTGCGCAGAACCTCGCCTCCGGCGATGGTGACTATTGCGAGGTAGTCGACTCGCAGGCGGAGGGTGGGCAGCCCGAAGAGCAGGCCGAGCAGCACCGCAGCGACGACGCCGACCAGGATCCCCAGCCAGAAGGGACCGCCCTGGTCGACGGTGATGGCGGTGCCGTACGCACCGACCATGAGGAACGCGATGTGCCCGAAGTTCAACAGGCCCGTGTATCCGTAGTGGAGGTTGAGCCCGATGGCTGCGAGGGCGTAGGCCGCACCCAGCGGACCCAGCGAAGCCCTCGCCGCGTCGGCCACGACAGCGACGATGTCCATGTCAGCCGATCCTCTCTCTGCGTCCGAGGAGCCCCTGGGGCCTCACGAGGATCGCGCCGATCAGCACGGCGAGGGCCACACCGATCCGGTACTTCGGCGAGAGCCAGTAGGTGCTCACCTGTGAGGCAAGCCCTATGAGCACCCCTCCCACCATCGCCCCATAGGCCGTTCCGAGGCCTCCGAGGATCACCGACGCGAACATGAGAAGCAGCAGCCCGAACCCCATGTCGGACTCGACCGTCTCGCTGACCCCCTGGAGCACTCCGCCGAGCGCGGCCAACGCGGCGCCGCCGACCCACACGGAGAGGATCACCCTGTCGACGTCGATGCCGGAGGCGGCGGCGAGGTCGCGACTGTCGGCCACGGCGCGCATCCCCCGGCCGAGCCGCGTCCGCTGGAGCATGAGGCCGACGCCGAGGAGAGCGCAGAAGCCCACCGCCATCACCACGAGGTCCTTCGGACGCAGGGAGACGGGCCCGAGATCGACGGCCGTCTGAATGGTGAACTCGTCGAACGGGCGCGGGCGGCCGCCGAAGAGGATCAGGTAGGCGTTGCGCAGGAAGAGCCCCAACCCGATCGTGACCACGATCAGCGAGACGTTCCCCGACTTCCGTCTGCGCAGCGGCCGGAAGAGGAGAGTCTCGTGTGCCCACCCGAACCCAGCGCCCGCCACGACAGCTAGTGCTCCGGCCGCGACGAGCGGCACCTCCGGGACCACGCCGGACGCGCTGAAGAAGTAGGCGACGAGCGCGCCGAACGTAACCAGCTCGCCGTGGGCGAAGTTGGTCAGCCCGGTCACGCCGAAGATGAGCGAGAGCCCGACCGAGGCCACGGCGAGCACGAGGCCGAGGCGGAGTCCGTCGGCGGCCAGGTTCGCGAAGCGCTCGGTGCGCGAGAGCCCCGAGCTACCTCCCTCGCCGAGAGCGAAGAGCACCGTCTTCGTGAGGCCCCCGCGCACGCGCACGTCGTCGAGCATCTGCCGATCCGGGTCGCGCAGCGAGACACCTTCCGGAAGCGTGTCGGCGTCGAGCGTGACCTGGTACGTGCCCGCCTGCGGCACGCCGACGCGCCAGGTACCGTCGTCGCCCGACTCGCCCCGACCGACCTCGGTGCCGTCCTGCTCGACGACGACGGTGACGCCGGGCACCGGATTCTTCTCGGCGTCGACAAGGGTGCCACCGACGCCCGCCCCGCCGGCACCCGCCCCGCTGTCCTGCGCCCCCGCCGCCGGGAGACAGAGGACGAGAGCGACCAGGGAGAGTGCAACGAGCGCGAGGAGTCGAGCGAGTCGCGCCCGCGAGGTCCTGACCACCCGTTCCCTTGTCTCAGACGCGATCAGCGGAGTCTACGAGGACGGCGTCGCCCCGAAGCACCCTTGCGCCGGCGGCTCAGCGGCCGAAGAGAGCCACCAGCACCGGCGCGATCGCCACTCCGGGGAGGAACGACGCCACTCGGACCTCCTTGATGTCCAGCAGGCGCAGGCCGATACCGATCAGGAGCAGCCCTCCGACCGCACTCGTCTCGTCGATCATGCGGTCGGTCAGGATGTCGCCGAGGAGGACCGCCGAAGCGGTGAGTCCGCCCTGCACGACCGCGATGGTCACGATGCTCGCCCCGACACCCCAGCCGAGCGATGCGGCGAACGCCAGAGAGGCGAAGCCGTCGAGCAGGCTCTTCGTCGCGAGGAGGTCGATGTCGCCGCGCAGCCCGTCCTGGAGCGATCCCAGGATCGTCATGGGACCGACGCAGAACACGAGCGACGCCACGAGGAAGCCCTCCACGAACCTCGTCCTCGCCGGTGCTCCGGCCGGGGAATCGGCGTCTTCCAGCGCCGGCGCCTCGGGGACGTCGGGGTCGAAGCGCCGTCCCACCCGGCGTTCGATCGCCGCGCCGGCCGACGCGAGGCGGTCCTCTATGCGCAGCGCCTCCCCCAGCAGGCCGCCCAGGAGCAGCGCGGCGAGCATCAGGAGAGCGTTCCTGGTCGAGGAGGCCTCGCTCACCCCCAGGTAGAGCGTCATCAGGCCGAGACCCTGCATCACGGTCGTGCGGACGCGGTGCGAGAGCCGTCCACCGATCAGGCATCCCGCCGACGTCCCGACGACGACGGCGACGATGTTGATGGCAGTACCGGCGCCCCTGAACACGGCTCGGAAGCATGGCAGGCAGCGGCGCCCCGGCGCACGCGAGTTGCAGCAGCGCACCAGACGAGAGCGTGCGGCCGCCGGGAAGCGATCTACGAGGCGGTCGTGAGAAGAGTGCGGGGAGGCGCACTGGCGCCTCCCCGCATCTCCTGCTACAGGCTGTTCGGATCTCGCCGACCGCTGCTGCGTGGGCGGGACCACCTCCCACTCGGACGGCGACGGTGCTGCGGTTGGTCTACCGCAAGGACGGTCCAGCCAACGGCCTAGCGGCCGCGCACCTCCAGAGTCCCGAGATCATCATGCATCCGTGGACCACCTCCTTTCACTGGTACCGAGATCCTTGCACACCCGGCACCGCGAGGCGATCACGTTTCGGGGAGCGGCCGACCCGAGGGCCTGCTCTCCCGGCGGGGTATGGCCCTGCCGGCGGCAGGCCCGACCGCCCCTATCTCCTGTAGGTAGGCGAGGAGCACCACGATCACCGGCTCGACCTGCTCGGGCAGGTACTGGTCGCCGGTAGCGGCCGCCCTCTCCATCACGTGCTCGACCGACTCGGCCACACCGATCACGGCCCCGTCCGGCGGCCTCCTCGACGATCCGTTGACAGCCACGCCGCTCATCGCGAAGAGCTCCGTCTGGAACGACAGGATCCGGTACACGTCGTCGGGCGTGAGAGTGGCGGCCACGGCGTCGGGGACGTGCTCCACGACCCACTCGAATGCCTCGTCGATGTTGAACACCGGCGGTGTCGGCTCCGCCCCGAGGCTGCGCGCCTCACGCAGGACGACCAGGAACGCAACCGCGAGGACGACGAGCCCGACGAGGATCGATGCGACGAGTACCACGGCACCAGACAGTAGCCACGCCCCGGACCCGATCCGGCCGCGGCTCTCGCGCCCGGCCCGAGGGTGGTGCGCTAGGGGCGTACCGCCATGTCGAGGGCGGCGCGGTATCCGTAGAGCCCGGGTTGCGATCCGTAGAACTTCGCGTCGCCGAACGAGAAGACCCCACCGTCTGCTCCGAGCATCCAGTAGCCGGCGCCCGTCGCGGTCGTGCGGATCTGGACCGCATTCGGGGCGCTGCACAGGCCGGTACCCGGGAGGCTTCCCCTGAACCGGGCGCCGCCGAACGAGAAGACCCCACCATCGGCGGCGAGGAGCCAGTACCCGTCGCCCTGAGGTCGCACGGCCATCGAGATCACGGGCGCCGCGAGCCGCAGGTTGCCGGTCGACCCGTGGAACTTCGCGTCGCCGAACGAGAAGATCCCGCCATCGGCGGCGAGGAGCCAGTAGCCCTTCCCGGTCGGCGTCGCCGCCATCGAGACCACCGGCGCCGCGAGCCGCAGGTTGCCGGTCGACCCGTAGAACTTCGCGTCGCCGAACGAGAAGATCCCGCCATCGGCGGCGAGGAGCCAGTAGCCCTTCCCGGATGCCGACGGGACGAGCGTGCGTATCGGGGAGTTCAGAGCACGACCCGCCATCGACCCGTACGAACGGGCCGCGCCGAACGGGTAGACGGCTGCGTTGTCGGCGAGCATCCAGTAGCCGTTGCCCCGGGGGGTCGAGGAGAGGCTGATCGCCCGCTGTGTCACTCCCATCCCCGGGAGGCTGCCGTAGAAGGGCGCCTTGAACGAGAAGACTCCCCCGTCACCACCCAGGAACCAGTAGCCGCTCGCCGACTTCGAGGACGGCGAGTTCGACGGATTCGAGGGACGGTTGCAGTAGCCCGGGGGCAGTGGCGTGACCCTGCCGCGACTCGGCCGGGCACCCATGTGCCGTGCGTTCTTCCTCCACATCGGCCACGAGGGCGTGCGACCGGGTGCACGCACCGCGTACACCTCCAGACGCGACGTCTTGAGCGGGGTGTTGATGGCGGAGGTGACCAACCGCCACCCGCGCGACCCGAACTTGCCGAGCGCTGCGCTTGTCTCGTAGCTCCACATGACCCCGACGCGCTGCACCTCCCTGCCGGTCCGGCCATCGATCAGGAACGTCGCGCCGTCGTTGCCGATGACGACGTCCTCTGCGCCGTCGCCCGCGAGGTCGGCGATGATCGGCGACGGGTTCACGAACGTCCCCGTGCTCGGACGCATCACCCACATGCGCTGCCCGTTGCCACGGAACGCGTACACGTTGCCGTCTGTGCTCCCGATCACCACCTCGCGCGCCTTGCCGTCGCCGTCGAGGTCGCCGATCGCCGGTGAGCTGGTCGTGGTGCCACCTGTGGCTTGGGGCCATCCGGGCACGTCGGATCCGTTGTCGACGTGGAACGCCCACACCTTCCGGCTGTCGGGGTGGTGGTAGAAGTCGCCCGCTCCCGTGACTATCTCGAGGCGTCCGTCGCCGTCGATGTCGCCCAGCGCCGCGCTCGAGTAGAAGGTGTCGTGGATCTCGCGCTGCCACACCTGCACGACTCCACCGTTCTGCCAGTCGAGGCGCCTGAAGATCCCGCCCTGCCAGTCGACGGGGCCTCCCGCGGTGCTGTCGCAGCCGATGAAGATCTCGGCTCTGCCGTCGCGGTCTGCGTCGAAGACGACGGGTGACGACCAGATCGTGTCGTCCTGGAAGTACGGGAAGCCCGGGAGCTCGTTGCAGTTCCGGTCGAGCGCGTGGACCCTGTGGTTGAAGGACCCGAAGACGAAGTCGGCGTAGCCGTCGCCGTCGACGTCGCCGACGGCAGGCGTCGAGTAGACCGAGTCGTAGCCGAACTCGGGGACCATGCGTGCCCGGCACTTCACGGAGCCGTCGCTCCTGAACACCACTACTCCGCCCGGCTTGTTGTTCGCCCGTGGCCAGTTGCTTCCCGCGCCGACGATCACCTCGGGCTTACCGTCGCGGTCGAGATCCGCCACGGTTGGCGAGCTGTCGATCGCCGTCGCGTGGCGTCCGGATCCGGGGTCGACGACCACGGGCTGGGGCCAGCCGGCGATGCTGTTGCCGTCGGCGTTGAGCACCTGCAGCCAACCGTCCTGGCTCCCGAAGAGGATCTCGGGGACCCCGTCGCCGCTCACGTCGGCGATCGTCGGTGACGAGGTGCGGTTCCAGTCCGCGTAGTTGCGGGCCCAGACGGGCCCCTTCAGCGGGTCGCCGCCGCGTTGGGAAGCGATCGCGGCCCCCGGGACGGGAATGCACAGCGCGACCGCCACGAGCAGGCCCGCCGCGACGCGAGCGTGCTTCAGGATGGGCGCGCCGGTCATGAGGTCTTCATCGGCAGGACCCGCACCTTTCCCTGAACCTTTTCCACGGGACCATGCCCCCGGCTCTCGTCCCGTCACCCGGACGCCGCCCCGGCAGGCAATCCGAATGCGCCCGGAATCGACTCCGGGGGAAGTCTCTCGCTCAGGAGATAGACCGCGAAGTCACCCGTCTCGACCCGCTCATACCGGTGGTGTTCGCCGCGAAGCGCTCGCTCCAGTGCGGCGTCGCGCTGCGAATCGACGAAGACGGCGTAGGTGCTCGGGTCCGCCGCCCGGACCTCCTGGTCGAATCCGGCCTCACGGACCGCGTCGACCGGCGTCGCGACTATCCGCGCGTCGGTCTCGAACATGAGCGGGTACGCGATCCAGTAGTCGGCGTAGACGTGGTCGACGTCCGCCGAGTCGAGCGTCGCCTGAAGATCGCCGAGCAGCGGCGGGCCGAGGTCGACGAACATCGGGTTCCGCTCGGAGAAGTCCACGAGGGACGCCACCGTAAGCGCTCCCAGCGCACCAGCGAGGGACACCGCGACGACCTGCCGCGACATCGAGGTGAGCGGCACCGCAATCAGCAGCACCACCACCGGGGCGAGCATCAGCCCGTAGCGCGGTTCGAGGACATAGTGCGACGCCTTCGGGAGCGCGAACAGGAACGGAAATGCGACAGCAGCGACGAGCAGCGGCTCGAGAGCCCGCCTCTCGGCCCGGTCGCCGAGCAGTCGCACGGCGAGGAACCCGAGAGCGACGAGAGCGCCCGACAGCACCACGACTCCGACCGGGCCGAGCAGCCAGCCCCCAGCAAACGGGCGCCGTACGCCCAACAGCGTCGGCAGGAGCCATGTGAAGAACCGGCCCAGTCGCTCGGGATACGAGGTCGCAACCCAGGGTGCGGGCTCCTCGAGTGACGACAGTCCGTTCTGCAGGTTCCACCGTATCCAGGGCAGCGCGCCGACCAGGGCAGCGGGGACCACCGGCCAGGCCCGTCTCCAGAGGTGCGCGTGACGCACCGCGAGCCAGGCGAGCACGGGCAGGACCAGGTACATCGACTGCGGACTGGTCCACCACGCCAGACCCACGAGGAAGCCGAGCGCGACGACGTCCACAGCTCGCACTTCGGGCGCGGCATCCCGGATCCTCAGTGCTGCGAGGACGACTCCGAGAGCGAGGACCAGAGCCGCCCAGTAGAAGCCCCGCTCCTTCGTCGACCACCAGATGAAGGCCGGTGGGAAGAGCGTGAACACCAGCCCGGCCAGCGCGGCCGCAGGTTCGCCGACTGTGCGCCGACCGACACGCCAGACGAGAACGGCGGCGACGCCCGAGAGAAGGACCGGGACGAGCTTCAGGGCGATCGTCGAGTGCCCGAAGACCGCGAAGCTCGCGGCGACGAGCGCCGGCTCGAGCGTCCCGCCGTAGTCCTGGCCCCAGAAGAACATGGGGCGTTCACCGTCCAGGATGGAGCGGGCCATGAGGCCGACCACCGACTCGTCGGCGTCGGCCCGCCCGATCGGGGATCCGAGGATCCACACACGCAGTGCGATCGCCGCCACCACCACGGCCCCCACCAGCCATACAGGCGTCGACCACTCCGACGCGCCCCGCCGGGCGTCTGTTGCACCCGCAGGCGTCATCTCGCTTCCGGAGCGGTCGCCTCACGGGCATGTTCCGCTACTCGTTCCAGGAACGACGTGTAGCGGTCGAGCACCGCCGGCCATGTGTAGCGCGCCTCTACGTACGCGCTTCCGGCGGCGCCCATCTCCGCGCAGAGGTGATCGTCGGCGACGAGTCGCCCGACCGCACACTCGAAGGCACCGAACCCCTCGAACCAGAGTCCTCCGCCCGACGTCGCACAGTGGCGCCGGGTCGTCGGGCAGGCTCCGTTGACGAGCACCGGAGTCCCGACGCTCCATGCCTCCAGCACGACTAGCGAGAGCGACTCGTAGGCCGAGGGCGAGACGAGAGCGCGCGCTCCGCGGAGAAGGCCCCACTTCGTCGCCTCGTCGACCGACCCGGCGACGAAGACGTCGGGGCCGGCGAGCGGACCGTCGACCACCGGTCCGGCGAAGACGAGGGCGAGCGGCCCCGGATTGCGCTCCTTCCAGGCGGTGAAGAACCTGGCGAGCATCGACGTGCCCTTCATCTCGGTGACCTTGCCGAGACAGAGCAGGTAGGGCCGGTCGCCGAGCCCGAGAGACTCGCGGGCCTCTGTGACGTCGCCGTCCCGGCTCTCGACGCCTATGCCGAGCACGGTCTGGGGGGCCGCGACGATCTCCGGGAAGAGGCGCTCGGCGAGGCCGCGTTCCTCGTCGGTCCAGAACACGCGGCCTCCCGCCCCTTCGAAGACCCTCCTGAAGGCCGCGAGCCTGATCGGTGGCTCGTCGTGGGTCGCGGGGTGCAGCACCGACCGGGCGCCGAGCCGGCTGACGCCCTCGACCGTGGGCCAGTAGAGGTACGGGTGGAAGGTGACCAGGTCGCAGTCGGACGCCGCCGCGGCGTCCACGAGCCCCGGGGAGACCGGCCCCTGCATCTCTATCCACTCCAGCGCCTCCGCCTCGCTGAGCGACTCGGGCGCCGGGAAGACCGCGCGCGATCGCCGGTCGAACGCGGCGACGTCCTTCGGTAGCGAGCCGAACCGGTGCACGACGATCCCGTCGACCACCGACGCGCCCTGCGCGTACTCGTCTGCCCACGTGACCGTGTCGAGGGCACAGGTCGTGAAGACCTCCGCCGACCATCCCGGGAGGTCGCGCAGGCGCTCGGCGAGGAGACGGCCCGCTGTCTCCGCGCCGCCGTGGATCTCGGGGCCGTACCGCGGCAGCACGAACCCGACCTTCACGCGCTCTCCGCGATCAGAGGGGAGAGGGCATCCCAGAGACGTTCGCGGGAACGCTCCAACGAGAACTCCCCCAACCGCACCCGCCCCGCAGCAACCAGACCGTCACGCAGGCCCACGTCACCCAACACACGCCCCACCGCCGCCGCAACCACACCCGGCGACTTCACATCCAACACCAACCCCGCATCCCCCAACGTCTCAGGAACCGCCGCCGCACCGAACGCAACCACCGGAACCCCATGCGCCATCGCCTCCAACAACGGCACACAGAACCCCTCGTGCTCCGACACACACACGAACACGTCCGCACCCCGATACAACGACCCCAGCTCCGCATCCGACACCGAACCAGCGAACTCGACCGCACCCTCCAACCCCAGCTCCGACACGAACCGCCGCAACGCCACCTCGTACACCGACGACGACGCAGCCCCCACCAACACCAACCGCGCATCAGGGTCGTACACCCGCCTGTACACAGCCAACGCCTTCACCAGATCATGCTGCGCCTTGTTCGGAGCCAACCTCCCCACGAACAACCAACACGCCCCCGCCAACCCCGACAACCGCTCCGAACACACTCCCCCACAACCCACCCGGCCTCCCCCACCAACCCACCCGAGCCCAACAACACCGGCACCACAGCGGTCCGGCCGAACCCCACCTCCCGCAGCTCACCCTCGTTGAACGCCGAATCCGCCACACCCAACACCGCCCGCCCCGCAAGAGCAGCAAGCTGCTCCTCGCCCCACTCGAGGTTCTCGGCGACCACCGGGTCCCACCCGGCGAACATCGCGGGGGGAGTGATGTTGTGGTAGTCGACAACGAGACGCTCGCCGCGCCCACAGACGAAATCCGCGACCTCCGAGCCGATCGCACAGTGGTACACGAGCAGGTCGCGCTGATGGGCGCGGACGTCGCTTCCGTAGGCGCGGTAATGGCGAGCGTCTCCCCCCATTCCCGGAGCCGTCTCGTAGGTGAAGATCTCCGACGTCAGGCCACGTTCGCGCATCAGCCTCTGCACCTCGCGCGCGTGCGCGCCGATCGCGCCGGGCTCCCAGGTAGGCAGGAACTGGTGCACCGCGCTCACGATCTTCTCCGCTCCTGGCCCTTCGGGCCGGGCCGCTCGGGCCACGCTCGGCCGCAACCCCCCAGAGCCGGAACACGCACGGCGGCCTCGCTCACGTTTCCCGCTCCTGGCCCTTCGGGCCGGGCCGCTCGGGCCACGCTCGGCCGCAACCCCCCAGAGCCGGAACACGCACGGCGGCCTCGCTCACGCGCTCTCCGCGATCAGAGGGGAGAGGGCATCCCAGAGACGTTCGCGGGAACGCTCCAACGAGAACTCCCCCAACCGCACCCGCCCCGCAGCAACCAGACCGTCACGCAGGCCCACGTCACCCAACACACGCCCCACCGCCGCCGCAACCACACCCGGCGACTTCACATCCAACACCAACCCCGCATCCCCCAACGTCTCAGGAACCGCCGCCGCACCGAACGCAACCACCGGAACCCCATGCGCCATCGCCTCCAACAACGGCACACAGAACCCCTCGTGCTCCGACACACACACGAACACGTCCGCACCCCGATACAACGACCCCAGCTCCGCATCCGACACCGAACCAGCGAACTCGACCGCACCCTCCAACCCCAGCTCCGACACGAACCGCCGCAACGCCACCTCGTACACCGCCGACGACGCAGCCCCCACCAACACCAACCGCGCATCAGGGTCGTACACCCGCCTGTACACAGCCAACGCCTTCACCAGATCATGCTGCGCCTTGTTCGGAGCCAACCTCCCCACGAACAACCAACACGCCCCCGCCAACCCCGACAACCCGAATCACACTCCCCCACCAACCCACCCGAGCCACTCCCCCACCAACCCACCCGAGCCCAACAACACCGGCACCACAGCGGTCCGGCCGAACCCCACCTCCCGCAGCTCACCCTCGTTGAACGCCGAATCCGCCACACCCAACACCGCCCGCCCCGCAAGAGCAGCAAGCTGGCGGCGGCCGGCCGCGAGGAGCACCGACACCTCGGGCTGCCAGGCCTCGAAGAACTCGGGCGGGGTCACGTTGTGGTAGTCGACGATCAGCGGCTCGGGCCGGTGCAGCACCACGTCGCCCAGCGCGCCTCCGATCGAGGCGTGGTACAGGAGCCACGTCGGCTCACCGTCGCGCGCACCGTCGAAGTCCGCGTAGTGCCGTGCCCGACCCCTCAGCTCCGGGTCGACCTCGCCCACGTAGATCTCCGAGGTGATCCCGGCACCCGCAAGGGCTTCCTGGACTCGCAGAGTGTGCCCGCCGATCGCATCTCGTGGTGCGAGGCGCGGCAGGAACTGGTGGACCGCAGTCACGCCGTCGCTACGCTCGGGCGCCTGGCCGTGACCGCGAATGTCTCGGGGCCGAGCAACAGCGCCCCGATCCGGCGGAAGTTGGCGTCCGACTCGGGGTCGGAGACCGCGCGGAACTCCGGCGAGGGCCCGAGCCGGCTCTCGACGTCCTCGAAGCCGTGCATCGTGAGCAGCCACTCCCACGTCTCCGGGTGCAGTGGACGGCCGGGAGCAAGATCCGCCGCGATGGAGCTGCGCGATCGCGCCCAGTGCCCGGGGTGGACCCCGAGGACGCACACCGCAGCCCCCTCGGTCAGCGCGCCGGCGGCGAGGCGCACGATCTCGTCGAGGTCACCGAGCGGGAGGCGGTCGACGCAACCGCTCAGCACCAGCCCCCCGAGCGATTCCCGCGGCAGCACCCGCAGGTGTGCGAGCGCCTCCACCGACCGCACCTCGACCCGCAGCTCGTCGGCGAGCGCCGCCGCGTCGTCGCGCGGGTCGATCCCGTACACGTCGACACCGATCTCCGCGAGTCGCGCAGCGAGGTGGCCATCGCCGCACTCCGCGTGCAGGACCCTGCCCGACGCTCCCCCGAGCAGCCCCTCCGCGAGCGACGCCCACGGCGTCGTGTCGAGGTCTGCGCTCAGGGGCGCGGCAAGAGAGCGCACCCGCGGGTCGAGTGCAGGCGAACGCGCCTCGAGTGCGCTCACGCGGTTCCCCAGCAATCGGACCGAGCGCACGAGCGTCACCCCGAACGCACTCACCTGGCGAACGACGTGCTCCATGTAGAACGCGAGAAGCTTCCGCAGGACGCGGCGCAGGAACGAGACGCCCGGGAACCGCGACTCGGTGGGACCAACCGGATCGACGAATGCAGCACGCTCGGCGCGTTCGAGGGTCGGCTCGAAACCGGTACCGACGGCGCCGGGCGGCGCTACCGACTCGAATACGCGGTCGAGGTCGCGCTCCAGGTCGGCCGGGAGGTCGCCGGAGCGCCGCCGCTCGCGGACCTCACGTTCGATCTCCGCCATGAGCGTCGATGCGTCGGGCCGCGCCGAGACGGGAGACGTGCTCGAATCGCGCACGCGGGTGAACATAGCCGAGCGGGTCACCGAGGCACGTCCGGACGGGCCCGGCCCTGCCGACCGACCGCTATAGTCCGGGCTGAATGAGCGAGGTCGCCGACACTCGGACCATGCCGGCCCGCCGCGGCAGAGCGTGGCCCGAGCGGCCCGGCCCGCAGGGCCAGGAGCGGGAAGCATTGAGCGAGGTCGCCGACACTCGGACCATGCCGGCCCGCCGCGGCAGAGCGTGGCCCGAGCGGCCCGGCCCGCAGGGCCAGGAGCGGGAAGCATTGAGCGAGGTCGCCGACACTCGGACCATGCTGGCCCGCCGCGGCAGAGCGTGGCCCGAGCGGCCCGGCCCGCAGGGCCAGGAGCGGGAGACATGAGCCCTGACGACGCGCCGCCCGCCGGCGGATCGTTCGCCCGCCGAGCCGTGCGAACCGTCGCCCGCCCGGTCACCGACCCGATGACCCGTCGCTTCGACGACATGGAGCGCCGGATCGACGAGCTGACGCGTGTGGTGACGGAGGTTCGCGATCGCGTCGAGGCCGACCTGGCGTCGATCGTGGAGCTCTCCCTCGAGCTGCAGCGCACCGTCGACACCCTGGCCGAGGCGGCGCGGCCCGAAGACCGGACCGGGTGACCGAGTCAGGCGTCGGGCACCGACTCGTCCTCGACGTCCAGGCCCTGCAGAGCCCCCACCACGCCGAGCGCGGCATCGGGCGCTACGTGGCCGAGCACGCCGCCGCGCTCATCGCTGCCGGCGCACCCGTTGCGGCCCTGCTCCTCGACCCGCTCCTGCCCGCGCCCGGCGCCGATGTCGCCGGGCTCGCTGCATCGCGGCTCTTCACCTGGAACACCCCCGAGGTCATGCGCGCCGCGTCGAGCGAAGGGCCCGTCGCCTACCACGTGATGTCGCCGTTCGAGGACGCCCGCCCGGTCGACGGCGTGGTCACCCCTCACGGCGTGCTCGGCGCCGACGCCCTGGTGGTCACGCTCTACGACGCAATCCCGTTCGTGATGGCGGCCGAGTACCAGCGGGGCTGGTGGTCACGGCAGTTCCTGCGCCGCCGGGCAAGGCTCGTCGGCACCGCCGACCTCGTCCTCGCGATCTCCGAGAGCACAGCCCGCGACGCAGTGAACGTTCTCGGCATCGACCCCGCGCGTGTAGCCGTCGTCGGTGGGGCGGCCTCGTCGTTCTTCAGCACCGAGGAGGCCGGCGACGACACCGACGAGATCCTCGCTACCGCGGTGCCGTCGCTGAAGCGCCCGTTCGTCATGAGCGTCTCGGGAGACGACCCCCGCAAGGATCCGGAGACGCTCATCGACGCCTTCGCTCTCCTGCCCCGCGGCATCCGCAGCGACCATCAGCTGGTGATCGTCTGCACGGTCACTCCCGAGGCGGCCGACAAGTGGCGCCGTCACGCCCTCGACCGGGGCCTCGCCGGCGACGACGTCGTGCTCGCCGGATACGTGTCCGACAGCACGTTGCGTGCGCTGTACCGGCGGACTTCGCTCTTCGCGTTCACCTCGAGGTACGAGGGATTCGGCCTGCCGGTGCTCGAAGCAGCGCGGCTGCGGGGCGGCGGTGATCACCGCCTCTACCTCGTCTCTCCCCGAGATCCTCGACCTCCCCGAGTCGACCTTCCCTCCCGGCGATCCAGGCGCGTGTGCCGCCCTCATGGCCACATCTCTCGAAGACGCCACCGTGCGCGCCGCCCTCCTCGAGGGCGGCCGACGGGCCGCCGCGCGTCACACGTGGGAGGCGGTGGCCGATCGGACCGCCCATGCACTGTCTTGCCTCGATGTCCGTACCTCACCCGGCGTCGCGGCTCTCCACCGACGGCGCCACCGCCGGATCGAACGCCCACGCGTGGCTCTGGTGGGGCCCTTCCCTCCGGCGCGCTCCGGCGTCGCCGACTACAACAGCCGGGTCGCGCACGCGCTCGCAGACCTCACCGACCTGACCGCGTTCGTCGAGGAGGCACCTTCCCCCGCCTCTGCGGCCCCGACGCACCGCCGCCTCCCCGCAGGCGCCTTCGGCCGGGCGTTCAGCCCGGCCGCGTTCGACCACCTCCTCTACGTGCTCGGCAACAGCCACCACCACCTGCGCACCTTCGCGCTCGCGATGCGGTACCCGGGAGTGGTGTGGCTCCACGACGCCTCGCTCGCAGGCCTCTATCTCACCGCTGCAGGCCTCTACCTGCCCGGGGTCGACCCCGAGACGATCGACTTCGACCGCGCGCGCGCAGAGATGCGATCCGCCGTCGAGCGCAATGCAGGCCATGACGCCCCCGACCTCGGTGACGACTGGTGGCGGCCGGAGGCATACGTCGCGCGCCGGCCTCACGATGACCGAGGAGGTGCTGTGCACTGCGCGCGCCGTCATCGTGAGCACGGAGTCCGCTCGCGAGCTCGTCTCGCCGCGCGTACCCGACGGCGTCCCCCTGACCGTCATCCCGCTCTCGTCCCCGCAGGCACCGGCGGAGGAGCTCGCCGACGACGGCGGCCCTCCGTGGATCGTGAGCCTCGGCGTCGTCTCCTCCGCGAAGCGCGTCGACGACCTCCTCCGCGCAGCCGCGGTGGCGGGCAACGCTTCTCCCCTGCGACTGGCGCTCGTCGGCGACGTCGACCCCGAGTACGCAGCATCCCTGCTCCGACTGGCCGACGACCTCGGGATCGGCGGCTCGGTCGTCGCAACGGGCTTCGTCGACGAACCCGAGTACCGGCGCTGGATCGCGCGCTCCACTCTCGTGGTCCAGCTGCGCCGGAGCTCGCATGGCGAGGGCTCCGCCGCGGTCGCCGACGCACTCGCGGCCGGTCGGCCCGTCCTCACGAGCATCGCTTCGGCAGCGGAGCTCCCCGAGGGAGTCGTGGAGCACGTACGACCCGACACCGACGTCGGCGCTCTCGGCGACAGGATCGCGGTGCTGCTCGGCGACCCGGACCGGCTCCGCTCCCTCGGGGAGTCGGCCCGGCGCCACGCCCGGGCGCGTTCGTTCGCCGATGTCGCAGACGAGGTGCTCGCCGTCGTGCAGGCGGCCGCCCGCCCCTCGTTCCCCGAGCCCCTCTTCGCCCTAAGGTGAGCACCCGATGACGGCGATCGGCCTCTGGGGCGGCTTCGACCTCGAGTCGCTGGGCCCACAGCTCACCCTACGGGTCGTGCGCGCCGAGCTCGAACGCCGCCTCCCCGCAGTCACCGTGCGTGCCTTCGCCCCGTTCGGTGCAGCGCGCCCGATCCCCCTCGACGGAGGGGAGCCGGTGGAGCCACTCGATCCGCCGAGCTCCGCTCACGTCCGGGCACTCGCCGACGCTCTCGACCTCGTGGTCGTGACGGGCGACCTCGCCGCGCTCGACCCCGCGGTCCTCGCCGCTGCGTACGGCGTACCCGAGGAGACCACCTCGCCGCTCGCGCACCTCCTTCGCACCGGACTGCCCGGGGTCCCCCTCGCCTGGAGCGCCGTCTCCGTCGCCTCGCACCTCGCAGGAGACGCGCAGCGGTGCGCGCGCGATCAGCGTCGTCGACGACGCGTCGCAGAACCTGCTGCCGGTAGCCACTCGCGTGCCCGAGCCCGCAGTTCTCGCAACGCGCGTCTTCCCTCCACGTGTGCTCGAGAAGCGGCTCGCGTTCCTTCGCGCGATGCGATGGTGGCCGGAAGAAGGCGCACCGATCCTGGTGCAGGGAGGAGCGGCCGACACGGGCCGAGCGCGGCGCGGTCGCCGATGCCGTCGGGGACAAGCCGGTCGTCGTCGTCGACTCCGACCCGGGCGACTCCGCCTTCGCGGCCGCGCTCTGCGCGCTCCTGCCGGCCTCACTTCGGTTGCCGTCGACCGCCGGTGTCGAGGACAGGGTCGCCGCCGTGGCCGCAGCAGGCGCGGTGGTTGCGGCCTCCCCGACTCTGCGGGCTCTCGCCGTCTCCTACGGCAGGCCCGGTGCAGGCCTCGACAGCGCCGCATCACCCTTGGAGTCGGGACCGGTCGAGCATCCGGCCGGGATCCTCGACGCCGAGTACGACGCTCTCGCTGCCCTCGTCGCCGGCGCGGTCGCGGCGCCACTCGTCTCGGGCGAAGTGACCGCCCTGCGAGCCGCACTCGATGCTCGCGGTCGCCGACTCGCCATCGAGCGGTCGGTCATGGCCGACCACGTCTCGGCACTCACGTCCGACTACGAGGGGCGCCTGGCGCAGTGCGCCGACGAGGCCGACGCCGTTGCACGCGAGAACGCCCTGCTGCGCAGCCGGTGGTCGATACGACTGCGCGCGGCGGCAGGACGCGCCGCACGCCGGATCGGGCGCCGAACGTGACCGACGGGGGGCGCACCGACGCTTTCGTGGTCCCCGCGTGCACGACGCCACTCGTGTCGGTGTGCATGGTCACGTTCGGTGCGCGCGAGTGGGTAGAGCGCTCACTCCGGGCGCTCGTCGACAACACCAGCGTCGACTACGAGCTGATCGTCGTCGACAACGGCTCGACCGACGGGACCGTCGAGATGATGCAGGCGCGTCTGCGCGGCGCGAGGATCGTCGTGCCGGAGCGCAACCTCGGGTTCGCGGCCGGAAACGACCTTGCGGTCGCCCACCGCGCGCGGCCGGTTCCTCTGCCTCCTCAACCCCGACGCCGTAGTGCCACCCGGTTGGCTGCCGAGCCTCCTAGCTCCCTTCGAGGCCGACCCGTCGATCGGAGCGACCGCTCCGGCATTCGTCTGGCCCGACGGAGTCCTCCAGGAGGCGGGTTCGATCGTGGAGGCCGACGGCCGCGTGGTCGCGTACGGCGCACGCGAGGACGCCGACGACCCCGAGCACCGCTTCCACCGCGAGGCCCCTTACGCGTCTGCCGCCTGCATGGTGATACCGAGATCTACCTTCCTCCGGCTCGGAGGGCTCGACCCGGCGTACGGGGTCGGCTACTACGAAGACGTCGACCTGGCATTCGAGATGGCGGCTGTCGGGCTGCGCGTGTGGCTCGTGCCCTCGGTGCGGGTCGTCCACGCGCAAGGCGCGACCGCTCCCGACCACGACGTCGCCGTCGCGCGGCGCGACTCCAATCAGGCGCGCTTCGTGGAGCGGTGGCACCACCGCCTCACCGGGCGACCCACCTACTTCGGCGCACACCAACCTCACCGGCGCTCCGCCGCGCGCGATTTCGTGCGCGCCGGACCGACTACTGGTGATCCACCGAGAGCTCCCCGGCCCCGGTACCGGGGCCGCGTGGGCGGCTCGCGAGTCGCTGCGCGAAGGTCGGGTGACGATCCTGCTGCTCGGCGGGGAGGGCGACGACGACGCCACTGACGCATGGTTGGCCCACGGTGTCGAGGTCGCCGCACCCGACGATCCTGCGGAGTGGCTCGCCACACGACGATTCCACTTCGCTGCGGTCATGGCCGACGAGGCCGCGTCGGCGACCCTCGACGTCGCTCTCGCTGCGACCCAGCCCCAAGCGGCGCGGTCGACGATGCGCGACTGCGCGGATCTCGCCGGCGCCGAGGTCTCGGCGACGCTCCTCCTCGACCTCGGCCTCGTACCGTCGGGTCGGCCCGGGTAGGGCCGGGTAGGGCCGTCGGGAGTCCGCCGCGGGCCCCTTCCGCCTAGCCGACTCCGGCGCTGCGCACCTCGACGGTGAGGGGGACGTCGACCGTACCGTCGGCCACGCCCGGGTTCATCACCTCGAAGCGCTCCTGCTGCTCGTGCCAGGCGTAGACCGCTCCGCCGTCGGCACTGGTGAACCCCAGGGTGATCGGGTACTCGCCGTCGAGGAACGGCACGCGCGGCACCGTCAAGACGATCTCGCCGCTACCGCCCAGCGCGGGGATCTCGACTCCCATCGCGTGCGTCGTGATCCCGAAGAGCTTGCGGCCGGCGTTGTCGTGGATCGCGAACGAGATCGAGAGATCGTCGACCCCGCCGTCGGCTTCGTACGCGATGAGTATCGAGAGCGGCTCACCCGGCAGTACGTACTGGCGCTCCCCCGAGCCCGGGTGCTCGATCTTCACTCCCGTCATCCGCACCGGCGGGGAGGCAATCGGGGCCGCCTGGCCGTTCCCGACGGGGATCGCCGCGGCTCCGCCCGGCAGGAGATGCTCCCGCAGCACGCGCACCGCCTGACCCGCCCCGCCGGAGAACATGAGGTTGCCGTGATCCAGGACGGCGGCCTCGTCGCAGATCTGGCGCACCAGGTCGGCGGCGTGCGAGACGACGATGATCGTGCGCCCTTCGCGCTGCAGCTCACGGACCCGGTTCAGGCACTTGCGCTGGAAGGCCTCGTCTCCAACGGCGAGCACCTCGTCGACCAGGAGGATGTCGGGGTCGACGTTCACGGCGACCGCGAAGCCGAGCCGCACGTACATGCCGGACGAGTAGTGGCGGACCTGCTGGTCGATGAACTGCTCGAGCTCGGCGAAACCGACCATGTCGTCGAACCGCTTGTCGATCTCCCTGCGGGAGAGCCCGAGGATCGAAGCGTTCAGGTAGACGTTCTCTCGTCCCGTCAGCTCCGGGTGGAACCCGGCACCGAGCTCGAGCAGCGCCGCGATCCTCCCCTCGGTGAAGATCTCGCCCTCCGTCGGCTGCAGCAGCCCTGCGATGCACTTGAGCAACGTCGACTTGCCGGACCCGTTGTGCCCGATGAGGCCGAGAGTGCTGCCGTGCTCGACACGCAGGTCAATGTCGCGAAGGGCCCAGAAATCGGTGTGCGTGCCGCGACCGATGTGGATGAACCGCTCCTTCAGCGACTGGTACTTGTCGCTCGACAGCCGGAAGCGCTTCGAGACCCCCGAGATCTCGATCGCCGCCATCAGAGCTCCTCGCCGAAGTTCCCCTCGAGGCGCCCGAAGACGGTGAGCGCGACGAGGAGCAGCAGGATCGAGAACGCCGCCACGGCACCCAGGTAGGCCCCGTAGCCTCCGATCGACCAGCCAGGCAGGATCTGATCGACCCCACCGAAGCGGTCGCCCACGGCGGCAACGTCGACCTTCGCGTAGAACGCCCGCTGGAAGACCAAGGTGATCGCGGTGATCGGATTCATCATGTACACCGCGACCTGCCACTTCTCCTCGCGGCCTCCCATGAGCATGAACGGGTACACGATCGGCGTGAACCAGAACCATGCAAGCAGGGCAAGGTCGAGGAAGTGCTGCGTGTCGCGGAGGTAGACGTTGATGGCGGCGAGCACGAGCGCCATCGCCGCCGTGAGAGTGACGACCACGACGAGGGCAGGTATCACAAGGGGAAGGTACGAGAACGCGACGTCGTAGCGGATGATCGCCAAGAAGGCGAGGAGCACGCTCATCTGCAGGAAGAAGTTGACCAGCGCAGAGCCGATCGAGGCGAGCACGAGGATCTCTCGCGGGAACCAGACCTTCTTGACGAGCCCGGCGTTCACGACGACCGACGACGTCCCGGCGGATATGCCGCTCGAGAAGAAGTTCCAGACCAGTAGCCCCGAGAGCAGGTAGACGGGGAACGACGGAATCCCGGCGCGGAGGATCACCTGGAACGCGACCGAGAACACGACGAGGTACAGCAGTGGGTTCACGAGCGACCAGAGGAACCCGAGTGAGCTGTTCTTGTACTTGACCTTGAGCTCTTTGCGGATCAACCCGACCAACAGCTCGCGGTACGCCCAGATGTCGGCCAGCCTGGTGCGGAGGCCGCGGCGGGCGCGCACGACTCTGGTGGGCGGATTCGAGGATCGTCTCATATGAGGAGCGGCGGTAGCCCGAGTCGGTGAACGCACCGAGGTGGGGCGGCCTCGGACGGGATCCTAGCGGCCGACCACTTCGATGACCCCGATGCGATCGAGCCGACTACGACGACGCCGCCGCGACGATTGGCTGATCGAGCACCATCCCTCCCGTGCTGCCGTGATAGGTGGCGTCACCGAATGCGAACACGCCACCGTCGCGCGCCGTGAGCCAATAGCCGCCGCCAGTCGGCGTGGGGGTGAAGTCGACTATGGGCCGGCTGAGGGCAATACCGCCCGTGGAGCCGTGGAAGCGTGCGCTGCCGAACGCGAAGACGCCTCCGTCGGCCGCGCAGATCCAGTAGCCGAGGCCGTCGGACGTCGGCGCCATGTCGACCACCGGCTGGTCCAGGACGATCCCGCCTGTGGACCCGAAGAAGCGCGCGTCGCCGAACGAGAAGATCCCGCCGTCGCGCGCCGCGAGCCAGTACCCCTCGCCGCCCGCCGTCGGGGCGAGCGTGACGATCGGCATCTGGAGAGGGAGCCGGGACGCCGAGCCGTGGAACTCGGCGTCACCGAACGAGAAGATCCCGCCATCGGAAGCAGCCAGCCAGTAGCCACCCCCGCCAGGTGACGGAGCGACGTCGATGATCGGCTGCGCGAGGTGCACCCCGCCGGTGCTCCCATGGAAGCGCGCGTCGCCGAACGAGAAGATCCCGCCATCGGAGGCCGCGAGCCAGTACCCGCGCCTCGTGGGGGTCGGGGCCATGGCGACCACCGGTTCGTCGAGTGGGACACCCCCTGTGCTCCCGTGGAACTCCGCGTCGCCGAACGAGAAGATCCCGCCATCGGAGGCCGCGAGCCAGTAGCCGCCTCCGGCGTCACCCAGACCGAACTGGGCAAGCCATGGCTCGTAGGTGGCAACTCGCGTGTAGACGCCCGGCAGGATGCTGCATCCGTATCCCCACGAGACGACGCCCACGAGTATCGGGGTACCCCCGGGCCCGGTCGTCGTGAGCGGACCTCCGCTGTCCCCCTGGCAGGAGTCGGGTGCCGTGGCGCCCGCCGATGCAGTCCCGGCGCAGAGCATCGTCTGCGGGTCGAACACACCTCCGAAGTAGCCATGGCACACGCCGTCCGACCTCAGCGCCAGCGACGCTCTCCAGAGGTCGTACGGATACGAGAGGCAGGAGCCGCCGGTGTTCACGTCGTTGCAGCCGAACCCGACCACCTCGCCACGGTCGCCGGGCTCCCACGATCCCTGGTTGTCGTGCCCGGCCACCGTTACGCCGGCGGTCGGGATCGACCGCGACAGCTTCACGACCGCGATGTCGTTCCGGCTGGCCATCGGCTCCCACGCCGGGTGCACGGTGATCGACGACGACCGTACGAGGGTCCCGCTTCCGTCGAGCAGATCGGTGCCGTACAGGACGTCGACCTCACGCAGGTCGTCGACGCAGTGGGCCGCTGTCACCACCACCCTCGCAGCGACGACGGTGCCTCCGCAGAACTGTCGGTGGAAGTAGTCGGCCCCCGACGTGTAGAGAAGTGCGACGTACCACGGGTAATCACCGGCCGTCGCGGGCGACCCGTTCGTCACCCGCGGTTCCATGTCGTGCTCCGCGCGACGCTCGACCGCGGCCGGCCCCGCTCCGGGCTCGGCGGCGGCGCCGGGGATCGACGAGATCGCGGCCGTGACGACGGCCGCGATGACCACCGCAGACGCGCGCGACCAGCGGCGACCCGGGGGACGTTCCGTTCCTGCGCTGCACTGCATCGCGTGCTCACCTCGCCCTGTGCGGCTCGGTCGAGCCGGCTCCGGCCGTTCGCGCATCGACGCTATCAGTGACGTCGCGCACCACGATCCGCTCGGTCCGGCCACCTGTCCGAGTCCCGGATCCGGCAGCTCCCGGCGGCGCGAGCGCCACCCGCGCCGCGCCCTGTCGGGCGCTGCGGGCCCCTCCGCTCGGGGGGGTTCATCTAGTATCAGAGCGACGGAAGGACGGGCGTGGGTGACGATCGAGAACCGGAGACCTCTGCGCCCGAGCGGCTGCTCCGGAAGGCGGGCCGCCCGGTCACGGGCTACCTGGACCGCCGCTTCGAGGATCTGCACCGCCACGTCGACCACCGGGCCGACGCTCTCGCCCAGCGAATCGACGCACTGCAGGCAGAGGTCGAGAAGATGGGCAGCAGCGAGCGGTTCGAAGCCCTGGCCGGTACCGTCGCCGGCCTGGAGGATCTGACCGAGACCATCAGGCGCTTCGCCGAGCGATTCTCCGAGCGCACCGGAGAGATGGCCGACGCATTCTCGGAGCTGCTCGTGAGAGCCGAGGCACTCGACAGAGCGGCATCTCCCGGGCCCGGCGGCGCCGACCGGTGAGTCGCGTGCTCTGGGCGCATCTTCCTGCGCCCGGCGGCGACGCGGTCGCCATGGCGATCCCCACTCGATTCGACGCCCTCGGCGACGCCGTCCTGCGCGGCACCTACGCGCCCTCGCCTCCCGCGCAGCTCGTCTTCGATCTCGTCTCCCCCGGTTCGGTGCTGCTGGATCTCGGCGCCCACCTCGGAGTCGTCGCCCTCGTCGCAGCACGACTCGGCGCTCGCGTGATCGCAGTGGAAGCCGCTCCCGGCAATGCGGAGTGCCTCCGCGCGAGCAGGAACGCGAACGGGTTCTCGAACCTGCAGGTGATCGAGGCGGCGGTGAGCAACCGGCCCGGTGTGCTCCTGTTCCGCGAGGACGGCGCGTACGGACAGGTGACCGACGAACGTGGTACCGGCGTGGTCGAGGTGCGCGCAGCGCCGGTTGTCGGACTCCTCGAAGGCTTGGGGCTCGAACGGGTCGACATCGTGAAGATGGACGTCGAGGGGCACGAGCCCGAGGCGATCGACGGGATGCACGCTCTGCTCGCGCCTCCCGACGCACCACCCGTCGTGTTCGAGAGCAATCTGCACACGCTCCACCGCACCGGAGCCACTCCCGCTCAGCTGCTCAGGCGGTTCGAAGAACACGGCTACCGCACGTTCCTGGTAGGCGACGGCGAGCTGACCGAGGCCGACTCGTCGTCGTTCCAGGTCGAGACGGTGAGCGACTACCTCGCGACGAAGGGTCCGACCCCGTCCCGATGGAAGGTCCGAGGACCGCTCTCCGACGACGAGATCGTCGAACGCTCGGCGATCGAGGCCCGCCACCCACTGCGCCACTCGCGCGCAGCGATCGCCCGAGCCCTGGTCGCCGCCCCGCCGTCGCTCCGACGCCGGTCCGACGTAGCAGCGATCATCGAGGCGCTGGCGCTCGACCCCGACCGGGCGGTCGCCGATGCCGCCCGGACGACAGCCGACGACGGTCCGGCAGAGGCCTCGGAAGGCGGGCCACGGGCTCTCGCCGCCTCTGCGCTCCGCGGTCGGCACCCTGGCCTCCGTCTCCCGGCAGGCAGCGGCGTTGTGCGAGGTCGTCACCCGCAACACGAGATGAACTCGGTGCGCCGCTAGCATCGCGTGGCGGAATCGAGGTCCGGCAGTCGCAGCCCGAGGAGCGCCGGCATGCGCGACACGCAGGAGACGGCACGTCGCTGGTTCAGCGTCGAGCGCGCCGCCCGGGCCCGAGCCGGTGCTCCTCCAGCACCTCCGCTCCTACGGGTTCCGATGGCTGCAGGCGGCCGACGCGGTCGTCCTCCTCGGCGTGATGATCACGATAAACCTCGTGCGATTCGGGTCGCACTGGCCCACGTACCCCCTGTCGCACTACGCCGTCGGCTTCGCCGTGGCCTGCACGATCCACCTGGTCGTCTACTACTTCGGTGGCCTCTACGAACCCGAGAACCGCCTCGGCCACCGCCCCTGGCTCCCGCGGGTCGTGTGGGCGACGTTGATCGCCGTGCTGCTCGACTCGCTCGCGGCGCTGACCACGGGGCGATACCTGATGCCCCGGATCAACCTCGTCGTCCTCATGCTGGCTGCCTCGGTTCTGCTCACCTTGAACCGCCACCTCTCGCGTGTGATCCGCCTGTCGCGCGCCGGGCCACCGAGGGTGTTCCTGGTCGGCATCCCCGACGACGTGAACCTCGCACGCTCGCACCTCCACGAGAGCGACCGCGCCGCACTGATCGTCGGTGAGGCCACCGACATGACACACCTGCTCGAGCACGTCGAGGCGGCGGGAGCCACCGACGTGCTGCTGCTCTCGAGCGACACCCTCTCGGAGCTGTACCCCGAGCCGCTCACCGAGTTCGAGCGCCGAGGGATCGGGACACTCCAGAGGATCGGCGCCCAGGAGACGTTGCTGGGGCTGAGAGAGGTGCGCGAGGTCGCCGGCATGCCGTTCGTGCCGCTGCGAGCCCACACGCTCCTGCCGTCGCGCGCGCGCCTCAAGCGATGGATCGAGGTGGTGGTGCTGATCCTCGCCTCGCCTCTGGCGATCCCTGCCTACCTGGCCACGGCGCTCTACGTCAGGATCGTCGCCGGCAGCCCGACCCTCTTCCGCCAGGATCGCGTCGGAGCCAACGGGCAGACGTTCAAGATGATCAAGTTCCGCACCATGTACCCGAACGCCGAGGAAGGAGTCGGGCCGGTCCTCGCGCGCAAGAGCGACCCGCGCGTCATCCCGGCCTGCCAATGGCTCCGCGACACCCGCCTCGACGAGCTACCGCAGCTCTGGAACGTGCTCAAGGGCGAGATGTCGATCGTGGGCCCGCGCCCCGAGCGCCCCGAGCTGACAGCGCGCCACGTCGAGCTGATCCCCGGCTACGCCCGCCGCCACGAGATCCCTCCCGGCATTACCGGACTCGCCCAGATCCACGGGCGCTATCACACCGATCCGACCTTCAAGCTCGGCCACGACCTCCAGTACCTCGTCAACTGGTCGCCGATCCTCGATCTCGAGATCGTCGTTGCGCACCCTGTTGGTGGTCCTCACACGTCGCGTGTGACGGTGGGCTCCGCTGATCCCCCGCAGCCCGACGGCCGAGAGTGGCCCGACGTCTCGGTGGTGATGCCCGTGCGAGACGACGCCTCGAACGTAGGTGATGCGGTGTCCTCGATCCTCGCGCAGGACTATCCCGGCCGTTTCGACGTCTTCGTCGCCGTAGGCCCGTCGTCCGACGGCACCGAGGCCGTCGTTGCGGGTCTCGCACGGAGCGATCCGCGCGTCCATGTGGTCGCGAACCCGACCGGGTTGACCGCCGCAGGCCTGAACGCGGCCATCGCGCGCGCTACGGGCGGGATCGTCGCACGCGTCGACAGCCACGCCGGGCTCTGCGAGGGCTACCTGCGCCGTTCCGTCGAGGTGCTCGCGGAGACGCAGGCCGTGAACGTCGGAGGCGTGCAGCAGGCGGAGGGCGTCACCCCGTTCGAGCGGGCCGTCGCGGCAGCGATGACCTCGCGCTTCGGCGTCGGCGACTCGCGATTCCACTACGGAGGCAGCCCGGGCCCGACCGACACCGTCTACCTGGGGGTCTTCCGCCGTGACGCGCTCTCCCGGGTCGGAGGATTCGACGAGACACTCGTCCGCAACCAGGACTACGAGCTGAACTGGCGGCTTCGCGAGGCCGGCGGCGTCGTGTGGTTCGACCCGACGCTGCGGGTCCGATACCGACCACGCGCGCGGCTCTCCGCACTCGCCCGCCAGTACTACGAGTACGGCCAGTGGAAGCGCGAGATGCTGCGCCGGCACCCTCGTTCACTGCGATGGCGCCAGCTCGCGCCGCCGCTGGCGCTCATCGCCAACGCACTCGGACTCCTCGTCAGGCGCGACGATCTGCCGCCGCCTCCTCATCGTTCCGGCCACGTACTCGCTCGCGACTGTCGTCGCGGCCGCTGTCGCATCGCGCGGCGACCTGCGGATCGCCGGCCGGCTGCCGGTCGTGTTCGCGACGATGCACCACGCCTGGGGGGCCGGGTTCCTGGTCGGTCCCCGCGGATCCTCTTCTCAGGCGGCCTTGAAGAACGTGACCATGTCGGTGAAGCCGTAGAGCGACACCGAGGAGAAGCAGACGGTCGCGTCTCTCGCCGGTTCGAGCACCGCTTCGCTCCACCGCGGCATCTCCACCGCAGCGGCATCGGAACCGTCGCGGTCTGCGAAGTAGGCGAGGCTCACGTGCGGCCGCCACTCCTGCACACGTAGCCCGAGCCGCGCCTCGATGCCCGCGGCATAGGCGTCGCGCGCCTCGCCGACGGCCGACAGTGCGGACTCGTCCTCGGGCGACGCCGGCACGAGGCGGACTGCCAGGACGGAGCCCCAGCGCACGAGCTCGGCAGCCCTGAGAGCCACTCGGAGCCCTCCGACAGCATCGATCTGCTCCGTCCCGCCGAGGAAGTCAAGTGGCTCCGGGAGATCCGTCAACGACCCCGGGAGATCCCCCAGCAATGCCCTCACCGCCTTGGCACGCCCCGATCGGAGCCCCACCGCCTGGATCTCGTTGACCCCGTCGCAGACGGTGACGTGATACGTGGCGGGCGGCAGTCGGCAGAGGCCGTAGCCGTCGCGTAGACCGCCCTCGCCGAGCAGCGCCGACGATCCCGCAAGGGCCTCGAAGAGCGGGGCATCGCCTGGGCGCGGGGCGGAGAGCGCGCGCACGCCGTTCCGCGCCCGACGGGCGCGGCCCGGATTGTCGAAGAGGAGCGATACCCCCGCATAGCGTCGCCACGTCGGTTCGAGGCCTGCGATCTTCGGGTTGGTCACCGGCCGCTCTGGGGAGACCACTTCGCCGCCGACTACGACTCTCGCAGCTCGAACTCGGACATCACCGGGAAGTAGCTGTCGAAGAAGGCCTCCACGAGACGCTGCTCGACCTCCGCCTGCTCGGGAACGGTGACGGTGTCGTTCAGGCAGCACACATCGAAGTCGCGCTTCTGGGCGAGCGCGTGAAGGACGCGATCGAGTCCGGGAGCACCGAGATCCACGTAGCTCGACGTGATCGTTCCCCGCACAGCGCGGCCGGTCAAGTACGCGTAGTAGTGGTAGAAGGACGACGCGACCGCAAGGTCCGAAGGGCTGCGTAGCTGCGCGTCGGCGGTCCGCGCGAACTGCTCGGGGAACTCCTCCTCCATCTCGAAGAGCACTGAGCGCCGCTGCGCGTACGGAGCGTGCCGGAACTTCTGGCTCACCACGCAGCCGAATCGCCCGTGTATCAGGTCGCGCCCGTTCTTGGCCGCGGCATCCACCGGCTCCACGTCCTTCGACGCCGGACCCAGCCCCATCAGCGCCGTCGATGGGAAGAAGAGGGAGAGCCCGTTCGACAGGTGGAAGGCCTCCGGCACAATTCGACGACCGAAGAACATGTCGTCGTTCAGGTACACGTAGTGCTCGGCGAGACCGTCGATGTGGTGCAGGCGCGACTCGATCGCATGGGAGTTGAAGGTCGGCAGCCTCCCGCTGTCCCCGAAGATCTCCTTGTGATCCACCACGGTCACTCGCGGGTTGGTCGCGTCGAGCCATTCGGGCACCTGGTCGTCGGTGACGATCCAGACGTGGTTCACGAAGTCCGCGAACGCGGCGACCGACCGCAACGAGTACTTGAGCTCGTCTCGGCTCTTGA
This sequence comes from uncultured Actinomycetes bacterium, assembly GCA_963706745.1. Taxonomy (GTDB): domain Bacteria; phylum Actinomycetota; class Acidimicrobiia; order IMCC26256; family PALSA-610; genus JAOSJK01. The sequence goes on from CAVPMX010000002.1 coordinate 155,474, forward strand.
AGCGCGCTTCGTTGTGAGCGTTGACGTTCAGAGCCGGCAGATCCAGCTCCCTCAGCACGCTGTTCTTCCGTTCGCGCCACGCCGGGTCGCTCCCGTCGACCCACGTGTAGACGAGGTCGACCGGGAAGTCGACCTCGTCGAAGAAGCGCGCATGCACGCGCTCCTCGACCGACGGAAGCGATCGCCCCGCCACGGTCACCCGATCGGTCAGGGGATCGTCGACCGGGACCGATCTCACCTTCTTGTTCCAGCGCGTGGCCACGAGCGCAACCGAGCCACTTGCGGCCGTCTCCTCGGGCCAGAACTCGATCTCGCAGCCGTGCAGGTCGCCGAGGACCGTCTTTCCTCCCGGGTCGGCGTGGCTCCTGTACACCCGCCACACCTCTGCCCGCCCGAGGCTTCGGCGCGCCCGCGACCCGATCCGCGCGGTGTTGACGCGACGTCCCGCAAGGCGCCTGTCGTCGACGAACACGTACACGCCGGGATCACTCAACGCCGTGAGCGCCGCAGCTGCGCGACGGCGATCCACCTCGGCCACGCAGAGCCGGTAGCGGTTCGCGGACGCGATCGGGACAGGGAAGTACCTGACTCCCGCGGCATCGAGCAGACCCACGGTCAGGTCGAGATTCGACCGCATCACGTCTGCGACCACGAGCCTCTCGTCGGGGATGGCGAGCGACCAATGTCCGCGGTTCCAGACGGGGAAGAGCTTCGAGCCCTCTCTGACGCGCGCTCGGAGTCGCATCCGCGCCGGGCCGGTCAGCAGTGCCCTCGATCGGTCGAGCCACTGCAGCAGCCGGAGCCGGGCTCCGAGAGCGGCCTCTATCCGGCCCGACTCGCGAAGTGATCGCAGGATTCGCTCGCGACGGCGCGCTGTCATCGCCCTGATCGGCTTCGGCGCCAACCTCATCTGATCTCTCGCCCTCTCCTGTGTCGCAGGGAGGCGGGAGGCCACCCCGTCCGCGCCGGCTCGTTCGACGGTATCGTACCCACGGCCATCGGCCGAGCACTCCACCTCCGCGGAGCTCCCCGCCCCACGGAGCCCGCGACGAACTGCGATCGACTGACGCGAGATGGACAACAAGACCGTCGTCTTCCACGTGGGCGCCCACAAGACGGGCACCTCGCTGCTGCAGAAGTACATGCGCGACAACCGGCGGCGGCTACAGCTGCGCGGGATCTACTACCTGGCGCGCAGCGACATGAACGACCTCGTCGGTTGGGGGCGCCCCCTGGTCGAGCACCCCGACAGGCTCGCGGCCCGCATCTCCGAAGTGCTGGGTCACCTCGTGTACCAGACGCTCGTCACCTCGCACGAGAACACGCTGGGGCGCCCGGTCGCCCAGGGCGGCGCTCACCTGTACCCGGCCTGCGCGCCGATGATCGAGGCGCTCGGCGGCGTCCTGGCCCCGTACGAGGCCAAGGTCTTCCTGTACGTACGCCCCCAGGTCGAGTTCATCGAGTCGTACTACCTGCAGCTGATCCACCAGGGGAACACCTTCACCTTCGACGAGTGGCTGGGCACCCTCGACCTGGATCGGCTCTCCTGGGTCCCGCTCACGGAGATGCTGAGGGAGACCTTCGGCGACGACCGGGTCGAGGTGGTCGACTTCGGGGAGATCCGTCTCGGCCAGAACGAGTTCATCGAGCGCTTCTTCCGCCGCATCGACCCGGGCTTCGACTTCAAGGTCGACTACAAGCCCCGGAGGAACCCGAGTGTCGGCGACAAGGGCCTGACCCTCGCACTCGCGGCGAACCCGCACCTCGACACCGGAGACGAGAAGAAGGCGATGCGCGTCTTCCTGCAGAAGCACTTCTCCAACGTGGCCTATCCGAGGCCCGCGCTCTTCACCGACGCCCAACGCCAGGAGCTCCGCGACCGCTACGACGACGAGTACCGGCTCGTAACGGGTACTTCGTGATGTCGGGCATCGCGCGGATTCGCACGCTCGTGCTGCACGTCGGGCTGCACCACACCGGCGCCGACCTCCTGGCCGAGTCGCTCCGGCGGCTCCGCCCTCAGCTGCACCGTCAAGGGGTAGCCCTGTTGACCGACGACGACCTGACCGGCCTGGCCCACAGTGACGGGTGGGCGACGCGCCCAGACGCTCCTCCCGAGCACGCCTCCGACTTCGAGGGGGAGCTTCGCGTGCTCGCCGGCGCCGCCCTCGAGGCGGCAGGGCGCTCCGGTACGACTCCTCGGACGCTCTTGATCACAAGCGTCGAGCTGACGGGCAGGCGCCCGCCCGGTCGGGGCGACCGCGAGAACTTCCGGCCCTTCGCCGAGTCGGCGATCCGTCAGGTGATCGAGGCCCTCGATCCCGGCAGGGTCGAGATCGTCCTGCACACGCGGCGCCAGGACCGTCTAATGGAGTGCTGCTACGTGTCAGAGGTGCAGCGAGGGAGGCACCACACCTTCCCTCACCAGTTCCCCAACCGATACGAGCCTGTCTTCTCCTACGTCGCTCTCGTGGAGCGCCTCCGTTCTCTTCCCCGGGTCAGTGCGGTGCGAGTAAGGCCGTACGAGACGATCGGCGCGGGCGCCGCGCGCTTCGTCGACACCTTCCTGGGGGCCGTCGGATCGAGCGGCAAGCTGGATCTGACAGAGATCGACTCGGAGCACGACGAGAGCGCCATCTACTCGCGCAACGCCCTGCGGCTGGCTTTGGCCATGAACCCGCACCTGGAGACCGAGCGCGAGCGCGCTCTGGTCCGATCCTTCCTGCTGGAGCGGTTCCCCTCGCCGCCCTACACAGAGGCGCGATTCATCTCGAAGAAGGCGCGACAACGGATCATCGCCGCTCACCGCGACGACAACGAACGCCTCTTCACGACCTACATGCCCGATCTGCCTCGCGACAGCTACGGAAGTCTCGAGTCGACACGCGAGCTCGAGGTGGCGGCAGCGCCCCCGCCCACCTCCCGCGCAGCCCTTCGCACGACGTGTGCGCCGAGCGGTGGGCCGACGGGTTCGACGCCTCAAACGGCGTCGTGACCGGAGCGACTGATCTCGAACGGCCCGCTGAGCGGGTAGTACGCGCCGAGGAAGGCGGAGACCGCCTTCTGGACCCGACGCTCTCGTCCCGGCGGGAGGTCCGTCTCGTTGAGGCAGAACGAGTCGCAGGCGCGCAGCGACAGGAGGCGCTCCATCTTGATCGGCGCCCACCGATCAGCGACGTTCACGTACTCCGACTCGAGGGAGCCGATCATCGCCCGGCCGGTCGCCAGGCCGTAGTGATGAGCCAGGCAGGAAGCGACGCTCACGTCTCCCACGGCACGGAACCGGCTGGCGGCCGTACGCTCGATCTCTGCCGCGAACTCGCGCTCGATCTCGACGAGCATGCTCCTCCTTTGAGCGTATGGGGCGTGAAGCATCTTCGCGGTCGGCCGTTCGCCGAAGCGCGCCGCCAGGAGATCGCGGACGTTCTTCGCCGCCGCATCGACCGGCGCGTCGTCCGCCGTCGCCGGCCCTGCGGGTATGGGGGCAGCGACGTCGGGGAAGCAGCACGGCGTCCCGTCGGCGAGGAAGAAGAGCGACGGTGAGACGGGCCGGCCCAGGAAGAAGTCGTCGTTGAGGTAGAGGTAGTGCTCCGCCAGGCCGGGGACGCGGTGCAGCGCACTCTCGATCGCGTGCGAGTTGAACGTAGGGAGGCATCCGGGATCGAGTATCTCGTCGTGACGGACGACCGTGACCCTCTCGTCGGCGGTCTCGAGCCAGGCCGGCACCTGACCGCAGGTGACCAGGTGCACACGGCGCACCCAGGGCGCGTGGAGCGCCAGTGACCGCAGTGAGAACCGGAGCTCGTCACGGTTCCGGTAGCGGGAGGCATTGGCCGCGAGGGCGTGCACCGACTCCTGTCCCACGGCTCTCCGCGCCTCCTCGTAGGAGCGCCTCCACTCCGGGTCGGCGTCGTCGACCCACGTGTAGACGACGTCGATCACGGGCTCGCGCGCAGGAGCACTGCGTCGTCTCGGCGTCGTCGTCGCCTTCGGCGTCGAACGTGATCCTGCAGGCCTGCTCCTCCCCGACCACGTACCGCTCGGAGAGCCAGTGGTTCCTGAAGACGCTCCACGCCGAAGCCTTGCCCAGGGCCGTGCCACCGGCGGCGTCGGCGATGGCGAGCAGGACGGGCCCCTCGTCGGCCGCCACGTACAGCGGATCGGCGTCGCCGGTCGCCACGGCCCTCAGCGCCGTCAATGCTCCGGCCCGGTCCCGGGGATCGAGCACGAGATCGTCACCCGAGAAGCGCACAGCAAGGCCTGCTGCGCCGAGCGCCCCCTCCACGGCCTGCCGGTGCTCCGCGACGAGCGACTCCACCGACTCCTGCCGGAACGGCACCGCCACCCGCCAGCCGCCGGCCACCAGAACCAGTCTCCGGTCGGGCCCTGCTTCCAGCAGGGCCCGCACGCTCCGGGCGGCGCGTGCACGACCCGGCGCGCGCAGGAGCGGCCCGACCGTTCTACCCACCGCCGCAGCGGCCATACGCCCTCGGCCGCGCGCGTACTCCCCGACATAGGCGGGGGCCGGCGCTCCGACAGCGTGCGCGACATCGCACGGCGCAGCGCGGCGAGAGGGTGACGCCCGGAACGGCTGGTCATCGCCACTTCCCAACGGCTCGACGACGGCTGGGCCATGATACGCGGCCGATTCCGCCTACCATCGTGCGACCGAGCACCGCCTACGAGGAGAGCGCCACGTGATCGGGATCGTGCTGGCGGCCGGCGCCGGCACGCGGCTCATGCCGCTGACCGAGAGCCTGCCGAAGACCCTCCTCGCCATCGACGGCGAGCGGACGATCCTCGACGTCGCAATCTCGAACCTCGCCGTCGCGGGCCTGACCGAAGTGGTTGTCGTCACCGGCTTCGCCTCTGAAGAGATCGAGTCGCGCGTCGCAAGCCTGGCCGAGAGGCACGGGGTCACCGTGTCGACACTGCACAACGAGCGCTGGGACTTGAACAACTCCTACTCGCTGTGGCTCGCCGGCCCATACCTGGAGCGCGGCGCGATAGTCGTCAACGGCGACACGCTCCACCCCGTCTCGGTGGTGCAGCGCCTCCTGGAGCGCGCGGCTTCGCAGCCCCCGTTCGACATCGCTCTCGCCGTCGACGACCGCAAGGTGCTCGGCGCCGAGGCCATGAAGGTGACCGTCGGGGCCGACGGCGGGGTTACGCGGATCTCGAAGGAGATCGACCCGCGCACAGCGGCCGGCGAGTACATAGGCGTCGCGTGCGTCCCGGCCCGGTCGGCTGTTGCGCTGGTAGACGCTCTCGCGGCCACATGGACCGCCGATCCGTCGCTCTACTACGAAGACGGCTTCCAGGTTCTCGCAGACTCGGGCGGTCGGATCGAGGTGGTCCCGATAGGAGAGGTCGAGTGGGTAGAGGTCGACGACCTCGCCGACCTCGCCCACGCGAGGAGCATCGGGTGCCTCTGCTAGCGCGCACCGTCGCCGCCCCCCTGCTGGTCGAGATCCGCCGCGGCGCGCTCGACGGCCTCGCCGCGTCGCTCGCGGCGGCCCGGATCTCGTCGTCGGGGACCGTCGCGGTGGTGGTCGGCACGGGAATCGGCCCCGAGATCCGGCCCGCCGTCGAGAAGGCCCTTCCGTCGTCGTCCTCCACGACGGTCACCGCTGCGACCGTCTCGGAGGCCCGTCGGCTCGAGGCGGCGCTGCGGGGCGCGTCGGCAGATGCGGTGGTCGCCGTCGGCGGCGGCGGCACACTCGACGTGGCCAAGTGGGCCGCGACGATGGTCGGCCTCCCGTTCGTGGCCGTCGCCACGAACCTCGCCCACGACGGAATCGCGTCGCCGGTCTCCGTGCTCGAGTCGGACGGCCGGAAGCACTCCTACGGAGCGCACCTGCCCATAGGCGTCGTGGTAGACCTCGACCTCGTCGCCGCCGGTCCCGTGGAGCACGTCCGTTCAGGGGTGGGCGACACCGTCTCCAACCTCTCGGCGGTCTCCGACTGGCGCCTCGCCGCCTCGGAGCGCGGCGAGCGCATCGACGGCCTGGCGGTCTCGCTGGCGCGTACAGCAGCCGACGCCGTGATCGGCAGCGCCTGCGACACGACTTCCGAGGAGTTCCTCACCGCGCTCGCGGACGCGCTCGTGATCAGCGGGACGGCGATGTCGGTCGCCGGTACCAGCCGACCCTGCAGCGGGGCCTGCCACGAGATCTCCCACGCCATCGACGCGCTCTTCCCCGGGACCGCACCGCACGGGGCGCAGGTCGCGGTCGGCGCGATGTTCGCCTCCTTCCTCCGGGAGAGCCCCGAGCTCGAGGCAATCGACGAGTGCCTGCGTCGTCATGGTGTCGCGCGACTGCCGCGCGACCTCGGCCTCACGAGCTCGCAGTTCGTCGAGGCGGCGCTCGCCGCGCCGGGTACCCGGCCCGACCGATACACGATCCTGGAGCACCTCGCTCTCGACGCCGACGAGATGCGGAGGCGGGTGGATGCGTTCGTCGAAGCCGTCGATCGCTGAGCTGAGGCCCGTCGCCCAACCTCCCGGGCTGATCGCGCGACGCAGCGCGGAGCACTGGGCGGGCCGCTGGTACATGCGGCGTCTCTCCGTCTACGCGACCTGGCTCCTCGTGCGCACCGGCCTGAGCGCCAATGCGGTCACGGGGCTGATGATCGTCGTCGGTCTCGTCGGGGCGGCAGCTATCTCGACGACCGGTGTCGCCGGCGCCGCAGCAGGAGTGCTCCTGATCCAGGTGTACCTGCTGCTCGACTGCTCCGACGGCGAGGTCGCCCGGTGGCGCGAGACGCAGAGCATGACCGGCGTGTACCTCGACAGGCTCGGCCACTACATCGTGGAGGCGTCGATCCTCGTCGCGCTCGGCGCCCGAGCCGGCGGGTGGGAGGCGTCTTGGCTGGCTGCGGGGCTCGCCGCCGGGATGCTGGTCATGCTCGAGAAGGCCGAGACCGACCTGGTCGACGTGGCCAGGCACCGCGCCGGACGCTCACCGGCCGACGACGACTCGTCGGTAATGCGCGCGCCGGCGCTGGCACGCGGAAGGCGGCTGGCCGCGTACCTCCCACTTCATCGCGTGACCCACGCAGTCGAGGCGTCGCTGCTGATACTGGTGGCCGCCGTGGTGAGCGACGCAGCCGACTCCATCCGACCGACCCGCGCCCTCATGGTCGCGATGCTCGCCGTCACCTCTGTCACGGCCGTACTGCACCTGGTCAGCGTCCTGGCTTCCAGCAGGCTCAGAGACGCGTGAGGGCCGCCTGGGTCCTGCTGACGACGGGCGACCGCCCGAACGAGCTCCGGGAGGCGGTCTCGTCGATCGCCGGTCAGCTCACCGGAGGCACCACGCAGGAGATCCTGATCGTCGGCAACGGTGCCGATGTAGAGCCCCCGCCCCCGGCACGCGTGCTCGCCCTACCGGAGAACGTAGGCATCGCGGCCGGCCGCAACGCAGGAGTCTCGGCGACGCGAGGGGAGGTGGTCTTCTTCCTCGACGACGACGCCTCGTGCGCGTCGGAGGACCTCACCTCCGCTGCACTCGGGGCATTCGCCGCCGACCACCGGTTGGGCATCGTCTCGTTCCGCGTCTCCGACCCGTCGGGCGCCACGCAGCGTCGCCACGTTCCTCGGCTCAGGGTCGGGGATCCGGCCACGCCGTCAGAGGTCACCACCTTCCTCGGAGGCGCGTGCGCGATCCGAAGAGCGCTCCTCGACGAAGTGGGGGGCTATCCCGATGCGTTCTTCTACGCGATGGAGGAGACCGACCTCGCCTGGCGCGCCCTCGATGCAGGGTGGACGATCGAGTACCGGGGAGATCTCCTGGTTCACCACCCCGCGACCACTCCGGCGCGCCACGGCGGGGCGCTCCGGCGCACGGCGCGGAATCGAGCCTGGCTCGCGCGCCGTAGGCTCCCCGCTGCCCTGCTGCCCGTGTACCTCGCGACCTGGTGCGCGCTCACCCTCGCCCGGGCCCGTTCCATCGCCGCCGCCAGGGAGACGATCGCCGGGTTCCTCTCGGGGCTCCGCGAGCCGGCGGGCGAACGCAGGCCCATGAGGTGGCGGACCGTGTGGCGGATGACCCGCCTCGGGCGGCCACCGATCATCTGACCGTCGAGGCGGCCGCTTTCCGGGCCCTCGGGCCGCTCTGCCGACTACGGCAATTCGCCACCCTGCTCGCGCAGGGCTCGCCGTCGTTCGCGCCTCACGCGCTTCGCCCGCCGGCGGGCTGCTTCCCTGTCGCCGGAAGGGCGCACCGCCCCGCCGGCCGTTCGCGGCGCCGTTCTCGCCCTCGCCGTTCTCGCCTTCGTCCTCCTCGGCGGCCCGGCCTCGTCGTTCTCGTCGTCGCCTGCGTCCTCGGCCTTCGTGTACGCCTCCACGATCTCCTCGGGGGTGCCGTCCATCACCAGGCGTCCGCTGCTCCAGCCAGACGGCCCTCGTGCAGGAGCGGATGATCTCGTCGAGGCCGTGGCTGACGAGCAGCACCGTCCCTGCGCCGGCCCTGATCTCCTCGACCCTGCGTGCGCTCCGCCGCCGGAACTTCCGGTCGCCTACCGCGAGCGCCTCGTCGATGAGGAGGATCTCGGGAGTGACGGCCGTGGCTATCGCGAAGTGCAGGCGCGCGCGCATCCCCGACGAGTACGCCTTCATCGGGAGATCGATGAAGCGTCGTAGCCCCGCGAAGCGCACGATGTCGTCGAATCGCTCCTCGATCTCGCGGGTGGAGAGACCGAGCGCGAGGCCCCCGATGTAGATGTTCTGGCGCCCAGAGAGCTTCGGCTTCAGCGCGGCTCCGACTCCGAGGAACGCGGGCTGGGAGCGGGCGTAGACGGCACCGCTCGAGACCGGCAGGAGCCCCGATATCGCCCGTAGGAGCGTCGACTTGCCGGCCCCGTTGGAGCCGACCACTCCCACCGCCTCGCCTGCGTGGATCTCCAACGAGACACCGCGAACCGCGTGGATGGCCCGATAGCGACGCGGCTTGAAGCCCTCGCTCGCGATGTCCCTGAGCCGCACGTGGCGCTGCTCGTAGACGCGATAGGTGACGTGCACATCGTCGAGTCGGATCGAGACACGGCCGGCATTGCCCGCGACGGCGGCGCCGGCGCTCTCAGATCCGTCCATAGGTCTTCTCCCCGGCCTTGAAGAAGAAGAACCCGGCGACGAAGAGGACCGTCGCCCACGCAGTCGCCGATACCCACAGGATCGCCGGCGCCCCCTCGCCGAAGACAGCGTGGCGGGCGAGCGAGGTGACTGCGTAGATGGGGTTGAAGTCGAAGAGCGCCCGGAGGCGAGGGCTGTCGATCTTGTTCTCGACTGCGTACAGGATCCCCGACATGTAGAAGACGATGCGCAGCATGAACGGCAGCATGTTCTCGAAGTCGCGGAACATGGCGTTCAGGCGCGCAGTGACGAACGCGAGGCCGAAGTTGAGCATCACCTGCACCAGCATGACCAACAGCAACAGCATCCAGAACGGGCTCGGGTTCACCCCTGTCGCGAGAGCGACCAGGAACATCACGGCGACTGCGGGGAGGTACGCGAGGCCCTCACCCAGAACGGTGGCGATGGGGAGGATGACGCGCGGGAAGCCGATCGAGCGGATCAGGCCCTCGTTGGAGACGATCGCCTTCGCTCCCTTCGTCGTCGAGCGCTGTGTGAAGTGATACGTGAAGACGCCGACGGCGAGGAAGGTGAGGAAGTTGTCGAGCCCGCGATCGGTCTTGAGGATGATGCCGAAGACCAGGTAGTAGACGCCTACCTGCATCAACGGGTTGAGGACGTGCCAGACGCTGCCCAGCACCGTGTCGAGGTTCTGTGCCCTGAAGTCGGAGACCGGCACCGAGAGCACGTACTCGCGCCTACCCCAGACCGACCGCAGGTAGTCGCTCAGCGGTTGGTTGGTGCCGAGTCGCACCAGGCCCTCGTCGCGCGGACTGGAATCACCGCTCGTGATGGTGGCTATGACCCCTCCAATGGCTCTCGGGGAGCGCCGGGTCGCGTGAGAGCCGGGACGTGGGTCCGGCCCGACGCATACCGACCGCTCCCCCGCTCATCCGACCGGTTGTCGCGCCGTCAGAGTACCCGCAAGAGAGTTGCGCGCGGCCACATGGAGCGACTCGCCCGGGGCGATTCCACCGCTGCCGCCCGCCCGGATGTACCGTCACCGCACGGCGAAGTCGGGGCCGACTCCGCTCCGACAGCAGTCCTACGTCAGTCCTACAGCAGGAGGACTCCAAATGGTGTACGTCGTCATCGCACTGTCGGCACTCGCCGTCGCGATCTTCATGCGGACTCGGACCTGGATGCGCCGTTCCGACGACGGCAAGCTCACCATGCCCGCACGCCTTCTCCTCGCAACCCCGATGGCGCTGGCGGCACTGTTCATGATCCTCTCGGTCGTGCGCGTGGTGCCCGCCGGGCACGTCGCGATCCCCGTCGTCTTCGGACGCGTCGGCAAGCGGATAGGGCCGGGCATCCACCTCGTGACTCCGTTCACCAACATGAAGAACATGTCGGTGCGCACGGAGCAGTACACGATGGCGAGCACCGGCGTCGCCGGCGGCAGCGACGCCGACGACTCCGTCGACGTTCTCGGTCGCGACGGCGCCGCCGGGCGGGTGAACGCCACGCTCCTCTACAAGCTCGACAGCGCTGCGGCCACGACTCTCTACCGCGAGATCGGCACCGACTACAAGGACAAGGTGATCCGACCCTCGGCGCGCTCCTGCGTGCGTAGCGCCTTCGCCCACTTCGACATGGTCGAGGCCGCCACGACCTCGTGGGCGAGCGTCGACGACGACATCACGGAGTGTCTGAAGGGCAAGCTCGAGGGGCGCGGCATCGTCGTGGAGGACTTCCAGCTCCGCGAGCTCGACCTCGACGACCAGGTCCAGAAGGCGATCGACGCGAAGGTCGCAGCCCAGCAAGACGCCGAACGGCAGCAGTTCGAGCTCGACAAGGCCGAGCAGCAGGCCAACATCAGGCGCGTCGAGGCTCACGCCACCGCCGACTCCCAGCAGATCCTCGCCTGCGGCGGCGAGGTGCAGGAGGTCGTCCGAGACGGGCGGACGGTCAACGTCGTCGTCCCGAAGCCGATCGAGAGGTGCTCCCAGGCGCAGCTGACGCCCCAGTACCTCCAGTTCACCTACATCCAGGCGCTGAAGGAGCTGGTCAACTCGCCGAACAACTCGACGATCATCCTCCCCTTCGACGAGAACCTCACGCCGCTGCTCAACGTCGGCGGATCGAGCACCCCGATAGCGACTGCTCCCCCGTCGACCACTGCCCCGATCGACCACTGCCCCGTAGCGCCGCCAGACGTCGTCATCGCCCGAGTCGGTAGTAGGCGCACTGCGCGTCGGTGCCGACGCTCTCGAAGCCCGATTCCACGAGGACCCTGCCGACGGCCCCGGGTGCGAGCTCGGGTCTGATGCAGGCCGAATCGACCTCGAGCACCGAGAGCGCCTCGGCCAGCGCGGGCATCTCCTCCGGTGCGATTCCGACTGCGGCCGCGCGTGAGAGCAGGAGGCGCTCCGTCGCGTGGAAGCTCTTCTTCCGGCGGTCGTACACGTAGCGGTCGCGCGGGTTGACGGCCCGGACATCGATGTCGATGATCGCCAGCGCGCCGCCGACGGGCTCCGGCGCCATCACCACGTCGCCCGGCGACGAGAGAGCCCGCAGGTGCTCCGCCGCGCGCGAGGTCGGCTGCGGCCACGTCCCAGGCCGGTCGGCCCGTGGAGACCCCGTTCTCGCCCGACCACACGGGAGTCCCCGTCGCGAGGAGCAGCGCCGCCGCCGATGCGGGCAGCACTGCGAGCAGCGCCCATCGGATGGCGCCGCGCGGCAGCATCGCGGGGGCGGTCAGCACCAGGCCGACCGCGGCCGGCACCGGCAGCACCCACACCATGCGCCAGAGGATGCTGCCGGCGCCCGTGACGTCGTCGAGCAGACGGAGGGATCCGGGGCTGCAGAACGCCACGAGGACGACACCCGGAGCGACGTGCCAGCGCCAGCCGCGCGGAGCGATCACGCGTCGCGAGCCATGCGAGGAGGAGGGCGCACGACGCAATCGCCAGCGCGGAGCCCCTGCCGAGCGATGCGTACCAGGGATCCGCCGGATCGAGGCCGCCGGATCCACCCAGCGGCGCCGGGGATCCGACCTGGGCCGCGAACGCGACGGCGCGGCCTGCGGCGAGGCGGAGGTCGCCCATCGCTCCCCCTACCGAGCCTCCCCCGGCGGCCGCGACCAACCCGGCACCGAGCGGGTAGACGAGCGCCGCCCCTGCAGCCACGAGGCGCCCCGCGGTGCCTCCACCCCGCTCCGACGGCGCCCGCCACCGCCGCCAGGAGCGTCACCGGGGGCGCGACGAGGACGGCCGTCGTGGTGAGACCCACGCCCGCCACGTTGCCGACGACGAGCCATGCGAGGGAGCGGCGGTCGCCGTCGCGCGCCCAACGGAGGCCCCAGTGCCACAGGAGTGGCACGATCACGAAGAGGAAGACGACCTTGCCCTGCCACGCACCGCGAACGACATGTTGCCGAACGAGGTGTGCACCGCTCCGTCGAGCGCGAGGAAGCCGGCGCCGACCAGGCAGGCGAGCGCGGGCGCAGGGGCGCGCAGGGTGCGCAGCAACCTCCAGAGGGCGAGCACTCCGAGCGCCGACGCCAGCGGCGCCAGCCACAGGTACGCGACCGTCGGAGAGCCCACCGGAAGGATCCGGGCCACGGCTCCGACGAGCGGCTCGATCGACGTCGGCGGCCGCTCGGGCCGGTCCGCACGGAAGACCTCGTCGGAGAAGAGAGTGTCGCCGACCGGGAACTGCCCTCCCCTCTCCTCGACCCAGTTCGACCTGTTGATCAGGAAGACGTCGTCGGCGTCGGGCCTGACCGTCACCGCCGAGAGCGCCGCGAAGACGACCGCCATGCCCACGACGGCGAGCGCACCGACGGCCAGGACCGGACGCGCCCCCTCCCCCGCGCGCACCGGGCTCCGCAGCAGCACGACCACGCGCGCCGACCGAGACGACGATCCCCGCGGCCCAGAAGCCGTACCACCCGGGTTCGTCGAGCGACTCGGGCACCGGCGGTCACGCCGGCGATCATTCCGACTGACGGCCAGAGCGACGGCGGCGATGCTCGTGGGCGTCACGCTCTCGGGTGCGGGCGTCTCCGGCCCGCCGCGACGCCCCGATCCGTGTGGCGGCGGCGCCCGCTACTGCGAGCAGCACCGCCCACGCCACGAGCGTCGCGTCGACCGACAGATCCAGGATCAGGGCCGCGTGGTAGCAGAGCGTCCACGCGGCGACCGCCGCGACGAACGCCGCAAGGAGGCCGTCGGCTGTTGCGGCGATCAGGGCGCCGGCGTCACGGTCGTCGCGCCGGCTCTCGCCGGCTCCGCGCGGCGTGCTCACCCGGTCGGCCGGCGGCGCTGCAACCCCCTGATGGCACGCGCCGCCCGCAGGGCAGCGCGCTCGACGCGCCCTATGTCGGTACCCCCGAGAGCCCCGGCGACCCCCGCCAGCGATGCCCGGAGCGCGACGGCCTCCGCGTCGCGCTCGGCGAGCGCGTGCTCTGCGGACCCGAGCTCGTGCTCGAGCCGGTCGAGGGTGGTCGAGGCCGTCGCTGCCGGCACGCCGCGCTCACCCTGCCGGCCCGGTGCGCTCCGCTGACGTGACAGCGCCTCTGCGCGGGCCGAGAGCAGGGGGCGCACCCAATCCGTCTCGGCGGGCAGCGGCGGCGGAGCGAACGAGTCGTGCTCACCGACCATCGCGTCGAAGCAGTCGAAGACGGCTCGCTGGGCGGGTGACACCCGGCCGTCGGCTGTCGAGATCGGCACGCGTCCTGTGGGTGTGGCGCAGATCGGGGCGGAGGAACTCCTCGATCGCCTCGACGTCGTACGGCCGGGAGTCGTCGAGCAGGCCGCGCACGACGAGAAACGCCCGGATCTGCAGCACCGCTGCGGCCGGGTCGTCGAGGACGTCGTCGTACCGCAGCACGAGTGCAGGCATTCCGCGCGCGTCGCGATGCAGCGCACGCAGGTACGTCTCCCAGAGGGCGAGTCCGTAGGAGATCGAGATGCGGGCGCGCCGATTGAGCGAGTGCTGCGACGTCGAGCGGGTTCCTCAGCACGACCACCGCGACGTCGTCCGATCCCGTGAGCGGGCGCCAGAACGGTAGCAGCAGGCACGCGCGCGGGTCCTTCCACACCCAGGCCGGTCCCCTGTGAGCTTCGCGGAAGACGCGCTTCGGCCCGCACCCGGAGATCGTCGAGCGACGGGTCGTGCTCCCACCCGCCCGGGGGGTCGGGAGGAGCGTCCCACGCGCCACCCAGGCGGGCGAGGAGGTCGTCGTTCACCTCCATCAGGGAGGCCACCTCCCAGAACCCCGACGGGTTGTCGGGCTGCGGTGGCAGGCGTGGCTCGCCCACCGGGACGCCGAGGAGGTCGACGAGCCGCGTGACCGACGACGTCCCCGAACGGTGCATGCCGAGAACGATCACCCCCATATGCCGGGCAGCATACCGGTGGGTCGCGCGCGCCCCCTCGACCCCTACCCCACCTCCGCGAGGCACCTGAGCCGGGCGCGCACAGGCCTGTGGTCGCTGTAGCCCGCGGCGGGAAGCACCTCACCGCCGAGCACCTCCACCCGGTCGTTGACGAGGACGTGGTCGATCTGGCTGTGGGGTCGGTGCGCCGGGTACGTCGGGCCTCTGACCGCCCGGCGCCTGCCTCGGAGAAGCCGCTCGACCGCCGGCCCCCAGAGGTTGCAGTCGCCCGCGACGATCTCGGGGCGATCCACACGCGGCAGGCGACGCCGCAGCGAGCGAGAGCTGGACGGCAGGGCCCCCGTACCAGAGCTTCGACGAGACGTGGACCCCGACCACGTCGACCGCCGCGCCCTCGACGTCGAGCGTGACGGAGATCGCAGCGCGCCGACTCGCCGGGTCGTGGAAGACGCGCGCCAGGGGGATGTCGCGCCGCTCGGTCACACGGTGCCGCGACAGAACGGCGAGCGACCACCAGCCGTCGCCGGGGTCGTCGACCTCGGGCTTCGGCAGGAGACGGAGCGTCGCGAATCGTCGCTCCTCGACGTTCCAGCCCTCGCGCGCCAGAACGTCGAGGACGCACTCGCCGTCGTGCGGGCGCCACGCCTCGGCGAGCACCACGACGTCGGCATCGAACGAACGCACGGCAGATGCCACATCGAACGGCTCGGAGCGCGAACCCCCGAAGCGGCCGACGCCCCAGTGGGCGTTGAACGAGGCGACTACGAGCTCACTCATGCAAGAAGGCCGGCCGGTTGTCCCGGCCGGCCTTCTCAGCGTACCCGTGGCGCGCAGACCGGAGCTTCAGATGCCGATCCGCTGAGCGAGGAGCTCGCGGTGGTAGGTGGCGTCGCCGAGGAGGATCTCCGATGTCTTCGCCCTCTTGAAGTAGAGGTGCGCGTCGTGCTCCCACGTGAAGCCGATGCCACCGTGGATCTGGATGTTCTCCGCCGCGCAGTGGAAGTAGGCGTCGGAGCAGTAGGCCTTGGCGAGGCTCGCCACCACCGGCAGCTCGTCGCTGTCCTCCGCCGCAGCCCACGCCGAGTAGTACGCGGCCGACTTCGACGACTCGACCTCGAGCAGCATGTCGGCGCACTTGTGCTTGATCGCCTGGAACGAGCCGATCGGCCGGCCGAACTGCACGCGCACCTTCGCGTACTCGACCGACATGTCGAGCACGAACTGCGCGCCGCCCACCATCTCGTTCGCGAGGCCGACCGCGGCCTGGTCGAGCGTCCTGCTCAGGGCGTCCCAGCCCTTGCCGGGCTCACCGAGCGGCTCGGCCTTCACGTCTGCGAACTCGAGCTTGGCCTGCTTGCGGGTCATGTCCATCGTGGAGAGCGCCGTGCGGGTCAGGCCGGCGGCGTCGCCCGCCACGGTGAAGAACGAGATGCCGTCCTCGCCGCTGGTCCCGGCGAGGCGGGCGACGACGACGATCTGGTCGGCAGTGTGCCCGTCGATCACGAACATCTTCGTCCCGTTGAGCGTGTAGCCGTCGCCCGCGGCCGTCGCCTCCATCGTGATGCCGGAGGCGTCCCACTTGCCGTTCGGCTCGGTGAACGCAAGCGCGGCGATGCTCTCACCCGCAGCGATCGGCGGCAGCAGCGCCTTCTTCTGCGCGTCGGTCCCGGCGTTGAGGATCGCGTTGGCCGCGAGGCACGACCGTCGAGAAGTAGGGGGCGCAGAGCAGCACACGCCCCATCTCCTCGAGGACGATGCCCAGCTCCACGAAGGTGAAGCCCTGGCCGCCGTACTCCTCCGGGACGTGGAGGCCCTGGAGCCCCAGCTCCTGACCCATCTGCTTCCACACGGCCGGGTCGTAGCCCTCGGTGGTCTCCATGAGGCGTCGAACCTCGGGAGAGGGCGACTTGGCCTCGAGGAACTGCCGGACTGTTCGCCGGAGCTCTTCCTGCTCCTCGGAGAAGGCGAAGTTCACGATTCTGCTCCTTTACCGAGGTTCACGCGGGAGCCCAAGCACCCGCTCACCGATGATGTTGCGCTGGATCTCGCTGGAACCCGCGTAGATGGTCTCAGCCCTGCTGACCAGGAAGTTGAGGTGCACCTCGTCGAGCTCGTACTCGCCGCTGCCGGGCACCCCTCCCACGAGCATCGCCTCGGCACCGAGGACCTCCATGGCCGTCTCGCCGAGGTCGCGGTGCCAGTTGCTCCAGTAGAGCTTGCCGATGCTCGCCTCGGGCCCGAGGACGCCCGTCTGCACGAGGCTCGTGAGCATCCGCATCCCGTTGTACTTCATGATCTGGAGCCCCACCCAGTGGCCGACCAGCGCGTCGCGGAGCACCGGGTCGTCGGTCGCCCCGCGCTTGTGGGCGGTCTCCAGGATGCTCGCGAGCTCGCGCTCGAACATCCGCTGCTGCGACAGGAAGGCCGTGCCGCGCTCGAATCCGAGCGTCGCCATGGCGACCTTCCAACCCTCGCCCACCGGGCCGAGCACGTTGGCCTTGGCGGTGCGCGCGTCGTCGAAGAAGACCTCGTTGAACTCGGCGCCACCGGTCATCTGCTTCAGCGGTCGCACCTCGACGCCCGGCTGGTCCATGGGGACGAGCAGGTACGACAGCCCCTTGTGGGCACGCGACTCGGGATCGGTGCGCGTGACGACGAAGCACCAGTCGGCGTGATGGGCGAGGGTCGTCCAGACCTTCTGCCCGTTGACCACCCACTCGTCGCCGTCGAGCACTCCGCGCGTCTGCACGTTCGCCAGGTCGGACCCGGCGTTCGGCTCGGAGAAGCCCTGACACCAGAGCTCCTCTACCGACTGGATCTTCGGGAGGAATCGCCGCTTCTGCTCGTCGGTGCCGTACTGGATGAGCGTCGGGGCGAAGAGGCCCTCGCCGAAGAAGGAGATCCGCGCCGGCGCATTGGCCTTCGCGTACTCGTCGTGGAAGACAACCTGCTGTGCGAAGGAGGCGCCGCGCCCGCCGTACTCGACCGGCCACGAGAGGCCGACCCAGCGGTCGGCGCCGAGGATCCTCTCCCACTCGAGCCTGACGTCCCACCCGGTCTCGTCGGCGGGTCCGCCCTGGCCGCCGATCTCTGCGAACTCGCCGACGAGGTGGTCGGCGAGCCAGTCGCGCACCTCCTCGCGGAAGGCCGCCTCTTCGGGGGAGTCGGTGAAGTCCATGCCGGGCGCGACGGTACTGGACCGACCGGTCAAGTTTCCAGGTGGGGCGGTCACACCTGACCGCGAGCGCGGCGAACGGTCCTCGGCGGCGCACGACATCCGGGATGCGCTCCGCGAGGATCCGTCTGGCACCCCCCTGGGACCCGGGTTAGCGTTCGATCCATGGGCGACAGCGGTGCTCTCCTGAGCCCTTCCACCACCGAGGCCGTGCTGCAGCGTCTCGGGCTCGATGAACGTCCAGAGGTATCCCTCGACGGGCTGGACCGCGTCTACCTCGCCTGGTGCCGCAACGTCCCGTTCGACAACCTGCGCAAGCGGATCCACCTGGTGGCCGCCGACCCGGGACCGCTCCCCGGCGGAGAGCCGGAAGACTTCTTCGCCTCCTATCTCGACCATGGCACCGGCGGCACGTGCTGGCCCTCGTCGGCGGCACTCCACGCACTCCTGGCCTCCCTCGGATTCGACGCCCGCCGCGGTTCGGCAGCGATGCACGACGTCGTGGCCGGGCCGGTTCACACCCACGGGACCGTCATCGTGCGCACAGAGGGAGCCGAGTACTGGGTCGACTCCTCGATGCTCTCCAACCACCCGCTGGTGCTGCGGACCGGCGAGGAGACCAGCCGCGACGACGCGATCCGGCCCATGCGGGCCGAGCCGGTAGAGCGGGTGTGGCGCGTGTGGTGGACCAACCCGGCCTTCGACATGGAGCTGGGTTGCCTGCTGCTCGACGACGACACGTCGCTCGAGCACTACCTGACCCGGTACGAGGCGTCGCGCACGGCGAGCCCGTTCAACACCGGCGCGTACGCGACCCGCAACTTCGATGGTCGCACCGTCACCGTCGCGATGGGGAGCCGCTTCGAGCGAACGGCCGACGGAGCGACTCAGGGCGACCTGCCAGGTGGGCTCGCGGCGTGCCTGGTCGAGGAGCTCGGATACTCCGAGGAGATCGTCGCCTCGCTACCGCCCGACGACCCTCCCCCCGCTACATAGCCCCGCCCGGGCACCGGTACCATCAGAGCGATGGCATCCACCGCGCACTACGAGTCCGAGGGCGTGCGGATCTCGAAGACCGTCGTGGAACCCCACGACAACAACGTCTACATCGTGCTGTGCACGCACACCGGCGACTGCGTCCTGATCGACGCAGCGAACGAGCCGGAACGACTCCTGGCCCTTGCGCGCGACGCCGGTGTCCGCCGCGTTCTGACGACGCACGGCCACTACGACCACGTGCAGGCCGTCGCGGCGTTCCGCGCTGCGGGGATCCCCGTCGGTGTGGGCGCCGACGACGTGGCAATGATGCCGGGGCACGACTTCATCATCGGCGACGGTGAGACGATCGCGGTCGGCGACCTGCGCCTGCGCGCAATCCACACACCGGGTCACACGCCGGGAGGGATGTCGTTCGTGCTCGAAGGCCACCCCGTCCTCTTCTCAGGCGACACGCTCTTCCCGGGCGGCCCCGGTGCGACGGGCTTCCCCGGCGGCGACTTCCCCACCGTCATCGCGTCGATCCGCGACCGCCTCTACGCGCTGCCCGACGAGACACACGTCTTCCCGGGGCACGGCCTCGACACGACCATCGGCGCCGAGCGCCCTCACCTGCAGGAGTGGATCGACCGCGGCTGGTGACTCGACCAACGGTTGGCGGGCGGCCGGCGAGGAGACCCCAGAAATAACGGGATCCCCGACGGGGTTCCGAACGACTGCGCGACCCGACGGTCGCGCACGCCACTACCGGGGGGTGTGGAGATGATGGTTGCCGCAGCGACACTCGTCGACCTGGCCGACCGCGAGTCGGTCGTCGACAGATACCGACGCGTGCGCGCGCTGACCGAGGCGCTCGCCGAGCCTCTCCACGCCGAGGATCAGGTCGTGCAGTCGATGCCCGACGTCAGCCCCACGAAGTGGCACCGCGCGCACACGAGCTGGTTCTTCGAGACCTTCGTCCTCGACAGGTCGCCGTCGGGATACCGGCCGTTCCATCCCGGCTTCGCATACCTCTTCAACTCGTACTACGAGGGGGCGGGGCCCAGACACGCGAGGTCGCAGCGCGGCCTGATCACGAGGCCGACGGTCGCCGACGTGACCGAGTACAGGGCACACGTCGACGCAGCGATGTCGGCGTTCATCACGGGTGTCCGCGACGACGTGTGGCGGGAGCTCGCGCCGCTCGTCGACCTCGGCCTGCACCACGAGCAGCAGCATCAGGAGCTGCTCCTCATGGACATCAAGCACGTCCTCGCCGCCAACCCGCTCGACCCGCCCTACCGGGTCGCCTCGTCACCGCCGGGTGAGCAGTTCCCCTCGGCCTGGGTCGAGTGTGACGGCGGCCTCGTGGAGGTGGGGCACGACACCGCCGATCCCGGCGCGGGCTTCTCCTTCGACAACGAAGGCCCGCGCCACACCGTCTACCTGGAGCCGTACCGCATTGCCGACCGATTGGTGACCGCCGGTGAGTGGTCTGCGTTCATCGACGACGGCGGCTACGAGCGGCCCGACCTGTGGCTCTCCGACGGGTGGCACGCCGCGCAGGAGGGCCGCTGGCGTGCCCCGCTCTACTGGCGACACGACGAAGGGGAGTGGACCGTCTTCACCCTCTCGGGGCGGCGACGTGTCGAGCCGTCGGAGCCCGTCGTGCACGTGAGCCACTACGAGGCCGACGCGTACGCCCGATGGGCCGGCGCACGCCTGCCCACCGAGCACGAGTGGGAGCACGCCGTCGAGACCCTCCCCGTCGACGGGCACTTCCTCCCCGAGTCCCCCTCGGCGATCTCGTCCGCGCGGCTCCACCCGACCGCCGCCCCTACCGCTGCGGGCGGAGCCGCACTCCGGCAGGCGTTCGGCGACACCTGGGAATGGACGTCGAGCGCCTACCTGCCCTACCCGCGGTTCCAACCGGCGGCCGGCGCGGTCGGCGAGTACAACGGCAAGTTCATGAGCGGTCAGATGGTGCTGCGCGGCGGGGCCTGCGTCACACCCGCGTGTCACGTCCGACCCACCTACCGGAACTTCTTCCCGCCGGCGTCGCGTTGGCTGTTCGGCGGTCTGCGGCTCGCCGAATCGGAGTAGGTTGCGCCTGTGGGAACCGGAGCAACCTCGCTCGCCATCGACGTGCACCTCGGGCCGTCGGACCTCACCGACGGCCTGCGCGCAGACGCCCTCAGGGGCCTCACCTCGACGCCCAAGGACCTTCCGCCGAAGTGGTTCTACGACGATCGGGGCTGCGAGCTCTTCGACGCGATCACGAGACTCCCCGAGTACTACCCGACGCGCAGCGAACGCGCCATCCTCGCAGCGCGATCCGAGGAGATCGCAGCACTCACGGGAGCCGACACTCTCGTCGAGCTGGGGGCGGGCACGTCGGAGAAGACCCGCGTCCTCCTCGACGCCCTCACCGGTGCGCGGCACGCTCCGCCGATTCGTGCCGTTCGACGTGAGCGAGTCGACCCTGAGGCAGACCGCTCGCGCCGTGCAGCGGGAGTATCCCGGTACCGACGTTCACGCTGTCGTCGGCGACTTCGAGCAGCACCTGGTGTTCGTCCCGCGCGGTGGCAGCCGTCTCGTCGCCTTCCTGGGTGGCACGATCGGGAACCTCGCACCGGAACCGCGCGCGCAGTTCCTCTCGGAGGTCGCCGAGGGGCTCGACGACGGCGACGCGTTCCTGCTCGGGACCGACCTCGTGAAGGAGGTACCTCGCCTGCAAGCCGCGTACGACGACTCGCTAGGCGTCACCGCGGAGTTCAATCGCAACGTGCTCCGCGTGCTCAACAGGGAGCTCGGAGCCGACTTCGTGCCCGAGCAGTTCGATCACGTAGCCCTCTTCGACACGAGGAACGAGTGGGTCGAGATGCGGCTCCGCTCGTCGGTCGACCAGCGCGTCACTCTTCCCGGCCTCGACCTCGGCATCGAGTTCGCCGACGGCGAGGAGATGCGCACCGAGATCAGCGCCAAGTTCCGCCGCGAGGGCGTGGAAGAGGAGCTGGCCGCCGCAGGCCTCCGCCTCTCCCACTGGTGGACCGACCCCGCCGGCGACTTCGCCCTCTCCCTCTCCGTCCCCGCCTGAGCCCTTCCCACGCTTTGGCGTCACTTGCTCGTAATAGTGGCGAGCAAGTGACGCCAGAGTGGGTCCCGGGGGGCGTTCTCAGCCCAGCAGAGTCATCTGCTCCGCGGTCCCGGGAGGACGCCGCCGTTCGTCGCGGACCGTGGCCAGGTGCCGAATAGGTGCGTCCGGGTCGTCCGGCTCGAACGAGATCGCATGACGCCCTGGCGCCTTGCCCGCCGATCTCCCTACCAGCAGCTGATTCCCGGGAGCAACCTCGGGACTCAGATTCGGGACCAACAGAGGCACGCCCTTCTTCAGGCACAGTTCAGCCTGCGACCACGAGCCACCTCTCACGTCGCACGCGACGACGACGACTTCGTCGGAGAGTCCAGCGATGGTCTCGTTCCGCTGCATCGCGTGGCGCGGAAGCCATGGTGTCGCAGGAGAGAACTCGCTCAACACGAGCACAGAATCCTCGCCGACGAGCGATCGGTTCCCAATGCCCTCGGCGAGCACGACGACGGCACTTCCACCTGCGTCGAGGGCGGCCCGATTAGCTGACGAGTCGATCCCTGCCGCGCCGCCGGTGACAACAGTGACCCCGTTCCGCGCCGCGAGTCTCGCGATGGCCGCGGCCAGGGTGGTCGCGTCTTCGTGCGCCGAGCGCGAGCCCGAGATCCCCAACGTCGGAGTGGACAGCAACGCCAGGTCACCCTCCGCCCACAGGATCACCGGAAGCGCCGCACCGGACCGAAGGGATCGTCGGGGATACCGCTCGTCGTCGGGCGTGATCACGATCACGCCTTCGCGAAGCATCTCGATCACTGGCGGCGTAGAGAGCGACTCCGCAGCGGCCGCTGCTATCTCCGGTCTCAATCCGAGCCCGGTCAGCACATCCGGCGACGTCCCGAGCAACTCGGCCGCGCAGCGCCGCTGATCGTCCAGAGCCACCGCGAGGTCGCGAAGCCCCTTGCGCCCCAGCCCCCTCGTCTCAGCGAGCGCCGACCATGCACGCGTGCCGTCGTCACTCACGTCGCCATGCCCTTGTCGACCTTGGTGCCTGCCAGCCCGATCACCGCGACCGCTCCGGACCTCCGTAGGACGCGGCCCACTTCGCTGAACGTCGCCCCGGTCTGCACCATGTCGTCGATCACCACCACGACAGTACCGGCGCACAACCCTCCGACGCACTCGAAGTCACCGGTGACGACCTGCTGATGCAGCGCAGCGGCTGCGAACTTCGCCTTCTGATTCTGCGCGATCCGGTGCACCAGGTCGGGCGCCGGTGTCATCCCCGATGCGCCCGCGATCACATGCGCGAGCCGAGCCGGAAGCTGGCTGGCACCGTCGCCCACTCCGGGGACCCCGATCATCACCTGGCCGAGCGCGACCAGGGAGCTCTTCAACCCGGTCAGCAGCCGCACGGCCCCGGCCATTCTGTCAACCAAGTCGCCTTCGGCCGCGCCGTCGCCCTCGTACTTGGCCCTGTAGACGAGGTCGCCCGCGGCCGTGCGCCCACCGAGGTCGTGATCCCAGTGAACGTCGAGCGCCCAGCACTCGTCGAGGGCGGGCACCGGCACCTTCAGCACACCTACCATCCCCCACCTTCGCTCCTGGTGAAGGCTACGCCGCGCGCCACCATCCGATCCCCACCCACAGCTTTGGCGTCACTTACTCGCAATAGTGGTGAGTAAGTGACGCCAAAGCTGCTGGGGGGGCGGTCAGGTGGTGGGGACGCGCGGTGCGCGCACGATGGTCAGACCCTCGGGCAGGTCGACCACGTCGAGTCGGTCACGCTCCACCTCGATCGAGAGGTGCCCCCCCATTATCGGGATCCTCTCGAGCCTCAGCAGCCCGATCCAGTCGGGGACCGTGGGGGCCAAGTGGAGCTTTCCGGTCCTGATCTCGGGCTCGAAGCGCAGGAGGGTCCGCAGGAACAGGAGAGGTGAGGCGGCGGCCCACGCCTGCGGCGAGCACGACGTCGGATAGCGAGACCGGGAAGCCGAAGCTCTGGCGCGACAACCCGGAGAAGAGCTCGGGCAGCAGGTTGCCGAACGACACCGAAGCCTCCACGAGCGCTCGCATGATGCGGTGCGACTCCTCCTCGAACCCGTACCGCATCAGCCCCGCGGCGATGATCGCGTTGTCGTGCGGCCAGACGCTGCCGCAGTGATACGAGATCGGGTTGTACCCGGTCATCTCCTCCGACAGCGTGCGCACACCCCATCCGCTGAACATCGCATCCGACATGAGATGTCGCGCGACGTGAGGCGCCTTCTCCTCGTCGACGATCCCCGTCCAGAGGCAGTGGCCCATGTTCGACGCCACGACGTCGAGGGGAGCCTTCTCGCGATCGAGCCCCATCGCGAAGTGGCCGCCGTCGGGGCCGTCCACCCAGAAGTCGCGGTTGAACGACCGCTTGAGCTCTCGCGCGCGCTCCCGCAGCCTGGCCGCGAGATCGTCGTCACCCGCTTCCGTCGCGCAGTGGGACCTCGCTATCAGGGCCGCGTACACATAGCCCTGGGCCTCGCACAACGCGATCGGCGTCTCCCCGAGGCGGCCGTCGCGGAAGCGGGCGGCATCCCACGAGTCCTTCCATCCCTGGTTCTGCAAGCCCCGATCGGTCGTGCGCTGGTACTCGACGTAGCCGTCGCCGTCGCGGTCGCCGAACTCCGAGATCCAGCTCAGCGCGCGGTCCGCTGCAGGCATGAGCGCGTCGACGTCGTCCTGCCTGCTTCCCCAGCGCGACAGCTCGCCGAGGAGCATCACGAAGAGCGGTGTCGCGTCGACGGTGCCGTAGTAGACACGACCACCGCCGAGCGAGAGCGAGGCCGTCTCGCCGAACCGCATCTCGTGGAGGATCCTGCCCGGCTCCTCCTCGGTCCTCGGGTCGACGTCGGCTCCCTGGAAGCGGGCGAGCGTCTGGAGGGTCCCGAGAGCGAGATCGGGGTCGACCATCATCGTCATCCACGAAGTGATCAGGGAGTCGCGTCCGAAGAGCGTCATGAACCACGGAGCCCCGGCCGCGACGACTGCGCGCTCGGGGTGCTCCGGGTCGAAGATCCGCAACGCCGCCAGGTCCTCGCTCGATCGCTCGAGGAGCGCCCGGAACTGCGCGTGACCGGAAGTCACCGACGGCTGACGCCGGCGCCACTCCTCTAGGCGCTCGACCGGCTTCGACCGATCCACCGGGTGGCCGCACTGGTACCGCGGCACGATGACCTCGTCGTCGATGACGGTGGTCACCTGGATGCACGTGGACCACTCGCCTCGCGCAGGGACGATCACCTCATAGGTGACGACGTTCTCCGCGATGTCCGGATCCCCTCCGAGGTCGATGCGCGTCTCTCGCCGGAACGAACCGCGGCGATAGGTGAACCTCACCCCGTCACCCTCGACGTGAACTCCCGACACGCCGACCTTGTCGACCCTCCCCTCCTTCACCTCGAACAGGTCGGCGAAGTCACAGTCGAGGTCGATCTCCAGCGAGCAGTACGCGTCTTCCGCGGAGTAGTTGTGCACCACCAGGTCCTCACGCATCCCACGACCGACGTAGCGGTACCGGAACACCATGAGGTGGGAGTCGGCGCGACCGGGCAACGGCCGCCCGCGGAGGACGAAGACACCGCTGAACGGGTCGGTGGTGGTCGCCGACAGCAGTTCCGGGGGAGTCCCGTTCACGCGCAGCGTCATCCCGGAGAGGAAGCGCGTGTCCCGGAAGAACAGGCCTTCGGGGAGGTCGGGTCGGATGTCGCCCGCACGATCCGAGATGCAGAACGCCGACCCCTCGACGAGCGTGATCACCCCTCCCGAGCCGAGGCTCGCACTGGCACTCGTCGTCCACGGATCCGGCATCGCCCCGACGCTAACCGCTCGGTAGAGCGCGACAGTCGCCCGTAGGCCGCGGCAGATCGGACCGACCTCCACCACAAGTGCCGAACCCGAGCGCACCTCGGAG
Source organism: uncultured Actinomycetes bacterium (assembly GCA_963706745.1). Classification (GTDB taxonomy): domain Bacteria; phylum Actinomycetota; class Acidimicrobiia; order IMCC26256; family PALSA-610; genus JAOSJK01. The sequence goes on from CAVPMX010000002.1 coordinate 181,136, forward strand.
AAGGCGGATGGGCCCGCGTCGATGAACGTGGGGGCCAGCCGGTAGCCTGCACCACCGTGCGCATAGGTGTCGTGGCCCCGGTCTGGTACCCAGTTCCGCCTACCGGCTACGGCGGAATCGAGCTCGTCGTCGCCCTCCTCGCCGACGGTCTCGTCGACGCAGGCCACGACGTCACCCTCTTCGCCAGTGGTGGCTCGTCGACCAAGGCCGCACTCGTCTCACCGTTCCCCGAGCCCCCAGACCCGCGCCTCATGGGCAACCCCTGGTACGACGCGGCGCATGCGTACGCGTCGTACACCCACGCCGCAGACTTCGACGTGATCCACGACCACGCCGGCGTGATGGGGCCCGTGCTGGGAGCGCTGCTCGACGGACACCCTCCGGTCGTCCATACGCTCCACGGCCCCTGGACAGAAGAGGCACGCACGCTGTACCGGCTCCTCGCGGAGCGGATCCACCTGGTCGCCATCAGCGAGGCCCAGAGGCGCGACAACCCGGAGCTCCGCTATGCGGCGACGGTGCACAACGGCATCGACCTCGACGCCTACCCGTTCCGCGAGGAGAAGGACGACTACCTCGTCTACATCGGTCGAGCGAATCCCGACAAGGGACCGGCGGTGGCGATAGCGATCGCCCGCCGGGCGGGCCTGCCGCTGAAGATGATCCTCAAGCGGCACGAGCCCGCCGAGAGCGCATACTTCGAGGAAGCGATCGTCCCGGTCCTCGGCGACGACGTCGAGCTCTTCGAGTCCGTCAGCCACGAGGTCAAGGTCGACCTGCTCGGCGGGGCGCTGGCCATGGTCTTCCCGATCCGCTGGCCGGAGCCGTTCGGACTGGTGATGGCCGAGGCCATGGCCTGCGGCACCCCCGTGGTCACCACTCCGTGGGGTGCCGCTCCCGAGGTGGTCGAGGACGGGGTCACCGGGTACTTGCGCGACGAGTTCACAGACCTCGTCTCCGCCGTCGAGTGGGCTGCAAACCTCTCGCCCTTCGACTGCCGCGCCCGGGTGGAGGAGCACTTCTCGGCGGAGGCGATGGCCCGCGCCTACGAGGCCCTCTTCGAGAAGGTGGCCGGCTGACCCGGAGCCGAGGACCGCTACCCCCGAGGAACGCCGCCCCCGAGGACCGCTACCCCCGAGGAACGCCGCCCCCGAGGAACGCCGCCCCCGAGAAGCCCGGATTTACACTACCTGCGTAGTGATATTAGGATGCCCACTGTGGACGACACCCCCCTGCCGGCGCTCGAGATCGACGACCTGCACGCGAGCGTCGACGGTCGCGAGATCCTGCGGGGCGTCTCGCTCGCGGTGGGCCGGGGCGAGCTGCACGCACTGATGGGCCCCAACGGCTCGGGGAAGTCGACTCTCGCGGGTGCGCTCATGGGGAGCCCCGCCTACGACGTCACGGCCGGCAGGATCATCCTCGACGGCACCGACGTGACTCCCCTCTCTCCCGACGAGCGGGCCGCTCGGGGCCTCTTCCTGGGGTTCCAGCACCCCGAGGAGATCCCCGGCGTGAGCGTCTTCAACTTCCTCCGCCAGGCGATCGCGACCCGCAAGGGGATCGACGACTTCTCGGTCCTCGAGGTGCGCCTGAAGGTTCTCGAGTGGGCGAAGCGGCTCGGCATGGACGACCGCTTCGCCCAGCGCTATCTCAACGAGGGGTTCTCCGGCGGTGAGAAGAAGCGCAACGAGGTGCTGCAGATGGCCCTCCTCGAGCCGGAGGTCGCGGTCCTCGACGAGACCGACAGCGGGCTCGACATCGACGCACTTCGCGTCTGTCAGCCACGGCATCGGAGAGGTCCGCAAGGAGCGTCCCGGCCTCGGGATCCTCCTGATCACCCACTACCGGCGGATACTCGAGTACCTCACTCCCGACGCAGTGCACATACTGCTCGACGGCCGCATCGCGAAGTCGGGCGGCCCCGAGTTGGCGCGCATCGTCGAGACCGAGGGATTCGAGGCCTTCCGGGGCGCCGAGGTCGCCTGACTTGGGCGCGCTCGACGTCGACCTGGTGAAGCGCGACTTCCCGATCCTCTCGCGCCAGCGTCCACGACAAGAGGCTCGTCTTCCTCGACTCGGCGGCGTCGTCGCAGAAGCCTCTGGCCGTTCTCGACGCCATGGACCGGTTCCAGCGCGAGCGGTACGCGAACGTCCACCGGGGCGTCTACACGATCGCCGAGGAGGCCACGTGCGCCTTCGAGGACGCGCGCCGCCGGGTCGCGAGATTCGTCAACGCGCGCGCACCGCGGGAGCTCGTCTTCACGCGAAACGCCACCGAGGCCGTCAACGTCGTGGCGCGCTCGTGGGGCGGAGCGAGACTGAGTGCGGGCGACGTCGTCGTGCTGACTCACATGGAGCACCATGCGAACATCGTCCCCTGGCAGATGCTCGCGGCGGAGCGGGGCATCGAGATCCGGTGGATCCCGCTGACGCCCGACTACCGCCTCGACCTGACCGATCTCGACCGCCTCCTCGACGGGGCGTCGCTGCTCGCCGTCACCGCCATGTCGAACGTCCTCGGGACGGTGAACCCGATCCGACCCCTCGCCGACGCCGCACACGCCGCTGGCGCACACATCCTCGTCGACGCTTGCCAGCACGTCCCGCACTTCGCCACCGACGTGCAGGGCTGGGATGCCGACTTCGTGGCCTTCTCCGCCCACAAGATGCTCGGACCGAGCGGCATCGGGGCGCTGTGGTCACGTGCGGAGATCCTCGAGGAGATGCCGCCCTTCCTCGGGGGCGGCGAGATGATCCTCGACGTCCGCCTCGACGGCTTCACGCCCAACGAGCTTCCGTGGAAGTTCGAGGCGGGGACTCCGGCGATCACCGAGGCAGTCGGCTTCGGCGCCGCCGTCGACTACCTCGAGAAGCTCGGGATGGAGGCCGTGCGCGCCCACGAGGAGCGGTTGGCGGGATACGCGCTCACTGCCCTCCGGGAGCGCTTCCCCGACTCGCTCACCCTGTACGGGCCCGAAGGTGTCGCTGATCGGGGCGCGGTGATCTCGCTCCTCTTCGACGGCATCCACGCGCACGACGTCAGCCAGGTGCTCGACGCCGAGGGCGTGTGCGTGCGCGCCGGGCACCACTGCGCCAAGCCGCTGATGCGCATCCTCGGGGTGCCCGCCACGAGCCGGGCCTCCTTCTACGTGTACAACGACGAAGCCGACGCCGACGCGCTGATCGAGGCGCTGGCGCGGGCCGAGCAGTTCTTCGCCCTCTAGGATCGGGACGATGCCGGGCCTCGAAGACCTCTACCGGGAGATCATCCTCGACCACTACCGCGCCCCGCGGAACCGTGGCGAGCTCCCCGTGCCGCCCGCCCACATGGCAGAGGGCTTCAATCCCCTCTGTGGCGACGAGGTCGCGGTCTACCTCGAGGTGGACGACGGCACGGTCGCCGACGTCAAGATCGCCGGCCAGGGCTGCTCGATCAGCCAGGCGTCGTCGTCGATGATGAGCTCGGCGGTCAAGGGCAGGACGGTCGCACGAGGCTCACGCCCTGATTCGCGCCTTCAAGGCACTGATGTCGATTCACGAGTCGAAGCTCGAGGGCGAGTCCGACGGCTCCGACCTCGCCGCCGACCTCGAGGGTGTCCGCCTGGGCGACCTCGAGGCGCTGCAGGGCGTCGTGAAGTTCCCGGTCCGCATCAAGTGCGCGACCCTCGCGTGGAACACCCTCGCGCAGGTCCTCGACGAGATCGACGACTGACCCGGCCGACCGGCCCGGCGGCGCTCAGTGCGCGTTCCGGCTGCCTCAACCGGGGCGGAACGACGGCAGGCCGTCGCCTTCATGCGAGACCGGCCCCACGCCGGCCGCCTCGGCCAGGCGGTTCCAGCCGTCACGGTCCCAGCCGGCTACCGCATCGGCGATCACGCCGTCGGCGCCCACGAGGAACATGGCCGGCACCGTGCTCAACCCGAAGGCATCCGAGACCGGGTAGGGCTCGCTCTCAGAGAGCGTCGGGACCAGCTGGCCCGTCATCTCCGCGTACGCCGCGATCTCCCCGGGAGGGTCCTGCCCGATCCCGATCACGCGGGCGCCGGCCTCGGCCAACGCCTGGACCTTCGGCGCCGACATGTGACACACGGGACACGTCGTCTTGAAGAAGGCGAGCACCACCGGGCCCCCGGTCCAGGGGTCGGTGACCGCCGCGCCGGATCCGGCGTCGGGGAGGCGGAGCGAGGGTGCGGCCGAGCCGGGCGACAGCATCGCCTACAGGGTACGCGGCCGCAGGCGCCAGGGCCCGGCGGTCCCCCGCAGGGGCGACTCCAACGGTCCCTCCCGGTGCTGCATCACGACAGTACGGTGCGATCGGGTACCGTGAGCGGTTCGCAAGGGGATGCGCCGCAAGCCGCAGCCGGATCAGCGACAGCGGCGCAGACCACGGACAGCGGAGGAGGACCAATGGACCAGGTCGAGATCGTCGGTGTCATCGACGAGGCACTGGAGCGGTTCTCCGCGCGCGACATCGTCCCCGCGACGGAGATCTGCGACTGGCTCCTCGACGTCCGCCTCGCAATCCTCGCCGCCCCCGACGAGGCTCTCGCACGCCTCCTCGAAGAGGAGTCCACGCCGGCCGCCGGCTGACCCACGCGAGTCCTCCGCTCGGGGAGTCTCCGCTACCCTTACCGCGAACGCCCTCGTCCGATCAGAGGCCTCTTGCGCAAGCTCCTCCGCCCCGGCATCTGGATCTCGGTCGCCGTCGCGGCCGTCGTGTTCTCGGGCGGCCTGGCCGGCTACGCGTACGTCTTCGGTCTGGGCGACGACGCCGTCGGCGAGATCTACTCGGCCGTCCCGGTGACGGCCCACGAGCCCACGACGACCACCGCGCGCCCACGGCCGCGCCCGACCACCACCACGCTCCCCCCCATCGAGCAGCCGCCCTTCGCTCAGATGCCCGCCCTGCCGGAGGGTGGGCTCTCGCAGGGCGACTCGGGCGAAGACGTCCTCGTCTACGAGTACCGGATGAAGACGCTGCGCTTCGACCCGGGCGAGGTCGACGGCGTCTTCGACTCGGAGACGCGCTACGCGGTAGAGGCCGTGCAGAAGCTCTTCGGGGTGGATCGCACCGGTCGCATCGACGAAGGAGTGCGCTTCGGCCTCTCGACCTTCCAGTGGCCGTTGTCGATGGTCAAGAACGGCGAGCCCGACCGTGCCGAGGTCGACCTCGACCGGCAGGTGATGATCGTGTACCGCGACCGGGAGGTGCAGGTGATCACACCGGTCTCGTCGGGCAGCGGCAAGCGGTTCTGCGGAGGCGACCAGGGGTGCCAGTACGCGACCACCCCACCGGGGCGCTACACCTTCACGTGGCACTACAACGGCTGGCGCACCAGCAAGCTGGGGCGCCTGTACAACCCCTACTACTTCAACGGTGGGATCGCCGTGCACGGGTTCGCGTCGGTACCCGTGTACAACGCATCACACGGCTGCGTCCGCATCCCGATGCACGTCGCCGAGTACTTCCCCGACCTCGTCTTCGAGGACATGCCGATCTACGTGGTCGGAACGCCGGCCGGGCCGTACGGCGCGGCGCCCGGCGGCCCCACATCGTCCGGACCGCCGACGGCGACCACCACCCCCGCAACGACACCACCCACGGCCACCACCGCCCCGGCGACCGCCACGACCTCGACCACCGGCCCGACCAGCACCACCTCGTCACCGGGGACCAGCGCGACGACCGCCACCACCTCGCCGCCTACGACCGCCGCACCGACGACCACGGCCGCACCCGCCACCACGGCACCTCCCACGACCGCGGCGCCACCGACCACGGCGTCGCCGCCGACGACCTAGTCCCGGAGCCCTACGTGGCGGGCTCTCCGCCGAGGTGTGGAGGAGTCAGTACGACTTCGGCATGCCGAGCACGTGCTGCCCGAGGTACGCGAGCACGAGGTTGTTGCTGACCGGGGCGATCTCGAAGAGCTTCGCCTCGCGGAACTTGCGCTCGACGTCGTAGTCGACTGCGAAGCCGTAGCCGCCGTGTGTCGCGAGGCACGCGTTGGCGGCCTGCCACGCGGCCTGCGACGCGACGAGCTTCGCCATGTTCGCCTCCGGCCCGCACGGCTCCCCGGCGTCGAACAACGCAGCCAGCGCGGTACCTGACCAGGCTCGCTGCCTCTACGTTCGCGTATGCCTGGGCGATCGGGAACTGCACGCCCTGGTTCGCGCCGATCTTCCGGCCGAACACCTCCCGCTCCGACGTGTAGGCCGACGCACGCTCCACGAACCAGCGGCCGTCGCCGACCGACTCCGACGCGATCAGCACCCGCTCGGCGTTCCAGCCGTCGATGATGTACCGGAACCCGAGTCCCTCGACGCCCACCAGGTTCTCGGCCGGCACCTCCAGGTCGGTGATCGAGAGTGTGCTGGTGTGGTGGTTGAGCATGGTGTCGAGAGGCTGCACCTCGATTGCGTCGCCGGCCTCGCGCAGGTCGACGATGAAGACCGAGAGGCCCTGCGTCTTGTCGTCGAGGTCCGCGTAGGGCGTGGTGCGGGCGAGCAGCAGCATGAGATCCGACTGCTTCACCCGCGAGATGAAGACCTTCGAGCCGTTGACGACATAGCGGTCACCCCGCCGCTCGGCGACGGTGCGGATGCGCGTGGTCTCGGAGCCTGCGTCGGGCTCGGTCACGCCGAACGCCTGGAGCCGGAGCCGGCCCTCGGCGATCCCGGGTAGGTACCGCCGCTTCTGCTCCTCGCTGCCGTGTCGGAGGAGGGTCCCCATCGTGTACATCTGCGCATGGCACGTGGCAGCACACCCACCGGAGCGGTTTATCTCCTCGAGGACGATCCCGGCCTCGGTCATCCCGAGCCCTCCGCCGCCGTACTCCTCGGGAATGAGCACGCCGAGCCACCCGAGGTCGGTGAGGGCCCGAACGAACTCGTCCGGATAGCCGCCGGCACGATCGAGCCCGCGCCAGTAGGCACCCGGGAAGCCGGCGCAGACGCCGCGCACGGCCGCGCGCATCGCTTCCTGATCCTCGGTGAGAGTGAAGTCCATTCGGAGATCCTCGCGGACGCCTCGCCGCACCGCCGAGCCGTGGCCGCCCCGTCGGAGGTGGAGACGTCAGGCGAGCGGGTCCGCGAAGGGATCGGCGCCACCCGCCGGTGCCGCCGCGGCCTCGATGGGCTCATGCTCGGTGGCGAACCCCTCGTAGCCCGTCTCCTCCAGGCGCGTCGGCGAGCTCCGGTCCGCCGCTGGCCACCACGCGCCCGCCCAGGAACACGTGCACGCGGTCGGGGCGCAGCTCGGTGAGCAGACGCGCGTAGTGCGTGATGGCGAGCACCCCGAGCCCCGCTCGGCGGTCATCGCCTCCACGCGACGCGAGACGTCGCGCAGCGCGTCGACGTCGAGGCCGGAGTCGATCTCGTCGAGGATCGCGAACTTGGGGTCGAGGACCGCGAGCTGCAGCGTCTCGACCCGCTTCTTCTCGCCGCCCGAGAACTCGACGTTCACGCCACGCTCGAGGAACTCGTCGCGCACGTCGAGCCGCCGGGCCTCGGCGGCGATCCGGTCGCCGAGCCGACCCGTTGGGATCGTCGCCGACGCGCCCGCCTCGCTGCGGCCACGAGGTCCTCGAGCCGCACGCCGGGCACCTCGATCGGGTACTGCATCGACGAGGAACAGGCCCGCTGACGGCGCGCTGCCAGGTCGGCAGGCCGAGCAGCTCCTCGCCGTCGATCGTGACCGAGCCGCCGGTGACCTCGTAGTCGGGGCGCCCCATCAGCGCGTGCGACAGCGTCGACTTCCCCGAGCCGTTCGGACCCATGAGCGCGTGGACCTCGCCGGAGGCGACCTCGAGGTCGACACCGCGCAGGATCTCGTGCCCGGCGACCGACGCCCGCAGGCCGCTCACCTTCAGCGTGCTCATCCGCGATCATCCGCCCCGGGTCGGACGGCCTGCCCGAGCACCAGCTCCACGTCGTCGCCCTCGACCCTCACCCCGTAGACCGGGACCGGCTCGGTCGCGGGGAGCGCCTGCGGCTCGCCGGTCGCCAGCGAGAACGTCGATCCGTGCTTCGGGCACTCGATCTCGCACGTCCGTCCTCCCAGACGTCGCCCTCGCGTCAGCGAGTAGTCCTCGTGCGAGCAGACGTCGCCGACCGCGTACCAGTCGTCGCCGATGCGCACGACCGCCACCCGGTGGCCCTCGACCTCGAAGCGCCGGCTCGTGCCGGGCGCGACGTCGCCGACCGAGCAGACACGGACCGCACGCGCCTCATCGGTCACTGCCGCCTCCGATGCTCGGATCGCTGCTCCGAGCGGTGCTCGATCTTGTCGACCACCGGCGCGCCGTGAGGCTCGACGTGAGCGACGGGACCGGGAGCCGCGCGAACACGTCGTCGAAGAACCCGAGGACGATCAGCCGCTCCGCCTCCTCGGGCGGCACTCCCCTGCTCTCGAGGTAGTAGAGCTGGTCGTCGTCGATCGGCCCGACGGCCGAGGCGTGCGAGCACTTCACGTCGTCGGCCTCGATCTCCAGGTTCGGGATCGACTCGGCGCCGGCGCCCTCGCTGAGGACGAGGTTCCGGTTCGTCTGGTACGCCTGCGCCTTCTGCGCGCTCGGGACGGAGCCGCACGAGGCCCGAGTAGACCGACCGGGCCGTGTCCTCGACCGCACCCTTGAAGAGCAGGTCGCTGCGGGTCCGCGGGCGCCTCGTGGTCCTGGAGCGTGCGGAAGTCGAGCATCTGCGTGCCGTCGCCGAAGTAGACGGCGAGTCTGGTCGCTCTCCGCGCCCTCGCCCGCCAGCACCGCCTCGCTGCGCAGGCGCGCGTAGTCGCCGCCCAGGGCGACCGCCGACGACCGCAGCGTCGCGTCCCTGCCCAGACGGGCGCGCTGGAGGCCGACGTGCCAGGTGCGCGACCCGTGCTCCTGCACGGAGAGGTACCGGACGTTCGCGTCGTCACCCACGCTGCAGCTCGACCACCGCGTCGACGAGGTGATCGGTGTCGGGCGCGGAGCCGAACCGGTCGAGCACCGTCAGCTCGGAGGCCTCGCCCGCGACCACCAGCGTGTGCGGGAAGCTCGCGTAGCGGTCGCCCTCGCTCCAGTGCAGCACGACGATCGGCTCCTCGACGACGACACCGTCGGGCACCGCGACGACCGCCCCCCCGGCGAGGAATGCGTCGTGCAGAAGCGTGAACGCGTCCTCGCCGCCCGCCTCCGTCACGCCGAGGTGCTCACGAGCGAACCCGCCGGCCCCGCACGTGGCGAAGTCGCAGAGGTGCACGCCCTTCGCCTCGAGCGCCGGGTCGAGCTCGTGGTGCACCACCCGGCCGTCGCGCACCACGACCATCCCGGCACGGGCCCCGGCCTCGGCGGCCCAGGGGCCGCCGCCCGGCGCGCGCTCGTCGCCCGGCAGACCGATCTCCTCGGGGGGCACGGGCCGGTAGCGGGCCAGGTCGAACTCGTCGATGCGGCTGTAGCGCCAGATCTCCTCGGCCGGAGTCGGCCAGGAGAGCTGCCTCGAGGCGCTCGAGCGGCGGCGAGACGGCGCGCCTCGAGCCAGCGGCGGACCCGGCAGGTTCGCGCGATGCGTCGGCGGTGAACGCCGTGGATCTGGTCATCGTCGTACGGTGCGGCGTCAGCCGACCGCGCCCTCCATGTTCAGCTCGATGAGCCGCGAGAGCTCGACTGCGTACTCCATCGGCAGCGTCTTGGTGATCGGCTCGATGAAGCCGTTGACGATCATCGCCGTCGCCTGCTGCTCCGTCAGGCCGCGGCTCATCAGGTAGAAGACCTGGTCGTCGCCGACCTTGGAGACGGTGGCCTCGTGCCCGACGCGCGCGTCCTTCTCGTCGATCTCCATGTACGGATAGGTGTCGGAGCGGCTGTCCGGATCGAGGATCAAGGCGTCGCAGCGCACGTGGCTCTTCACGCCGTGTGCGCCGGGCTGCGACCTTGACCAGCCCGCGATAGGTCGTGCGTCCACCGTCCTTGCTGATCGACTTCGACTCGATGATCGACGTCGTCTCCGGGGCGGCGTGGGTCATCTTCGCGCCGGCGTCCTGGTGCTGGCCGGCGCCGGCGTACGCCACCGACAGGACCTCGCCGTGCGCCTTCGGGCCGATCATCACCACGGCCGGGTACTTCATGGTGAGCTTCGACCCGAGGTTCCCGTCGATCCACTCGACCGTGGCCTCGGTCTCCGCGCGGGCGCGCTTGGTGACGAGGTTGTAGACGTTCGGCGACCAGTTCTGGATCGTCGAGTAGCGGATCCGAGAACCCGGCTTCGCGATCAGCTCGACGACGGCCGAGTGCAGCGAGTCGGTCGAGTAGACCGGCGCCGAACAGCCCTCGATGTAGTGAACCGACGAGCCCTCGTCGGCGATGATCAGCGTCCGCTCGAACTGCCCCGAGTTCTCCGCGTTGATCCGGAAGTAGGCCTGGAGCGGCATCTCCACGTGCACTCCCGGCGGCACGTAGATGAACGAGCCGCCCGACCAGACCGCCGAGTTGAGGGCGGCGAACTTGTTGTCGCCCGGAGGGATGACGGTGCCGAGGTGCTTCTGCACGAGCTCGGGGTGGTCCTTGAGCGCCTGGTCCATGCTCGTGAAGAGGACCCCGAGCTTCTCGAGGTCGTCGCGGTTCTTGTGGTAGACGACCTCGGACTCGTACTGGCTGGTCACGCCGGCGAGGTACTTGCGCTCCGCCTCGGGGATCCCGAGGCGCTCGTAGGTCGTCTTCATCTCCTCGGGGAGCATGTCCCAGTCGGAGACCATCTCCTCGGTGGGCTTGATGTAGTAGTAGATGTCGTCGAAGTCGATCGTCGGGCATGTTCGTGGCGAACCAGTCGAGCATCGGCTTGCGCTCGAAGCGCTGCAGCGAGCTGAGCCGGAACTTCGTCATCCACTCCGGCTCCGACTTGTGCCAGGAGATCTCGCGGACGATCTCCTCGTTCAGCCCCTTCTTGGGCTTGTAGACGTACTGCTCGGTGTCGTGCCACCCGAGCTTGTACTTGCCGAGGTCGACGTCCGATGCGGCCATGGACGGCTCCTAGTCGTTCCCACCACCGGGTCCACTTGGAGGGGCGCCCGGGCTACGGGGATTATCACTACGTAGATAGTAACAATCCCGGACCGGCCCCGGCAACGCGCCCGGCCGTCCTCCACCGCCCCGGCCGGGGTCGGGCCCGTCACCGGGGCGGAGTGGTCGTGCCCGTGGCGCTCGGGCCCCCGTCGCCGGTACCGGCGGACGCGGCGGCACCCCTCGGCGGCGAGGAGGCGGCCGGCCCTCGCCACCAGACGCTCCGCCTCGGCGATGTGCTCCCCGTACGAGGCCCAGTCGCCGGATCGCAGCGCCTCGTCGGCGGCAGCGAACTCCGCCTCCGCGGAGGCGAGGAGCTCGACGACCGTGTCGGGAACCTCGCCGTCGCTCGGCGGCTCACCGTCGGTGGGCGGCTCACCATCCGTCGGCGGCTCACCTTCGGGGGGCGCCTCGCCGAAGAGCATCGCCAGCGCGGCATCGACGCTCTCGGCGAGAACGGAGCGCTCGCCGTAGCTGGCCGCCATGTACTTGTACCGGGGGTACGCACCCTGCCCGCTACCACCTCGGACGTATATCGGTCGCACGTAGATGATCGCGTCACCGAGCGGCAGGAGCTGCACGTTGCCGCGGATGACCGCCGAGCCGGCCGCATCCGAGCAGCGTGAACTCGCGCGCGATCTCCTCGGTCGCGTCGATCTGGTTCGCTGCCTTCAGTGGCGACGGGATGTCGCTGCTGTCGGGGGCGCGGTACTCGATCAGGTCCCCGTAGCTCTCTCCCGGGTCGGAGCGCGCGACCAGGAAGCCCGCGAGCTGGTTGTCCTTGGAGTGGTCGCGCGAGTAGGGGACGAAGGGGCGGGTGAGGACGAACTCGGCGGCGTCCTCGCCGGGTAGCTGCAGCATCAGGTAGAGCGGCGTGATCAGCTCGTCACTGCTCGCCGTGACCTCCTCGTCGCCGGCGACAGTGGTCGTGGTGACCGACGAGTCCGCTCCGACCGAGGCCCTCTCGCCGGGTCGCGGCGAGATCGACCACTGCGCACTGCCCTTGTAGAAGTCGGTCGCGTCGGTGACGTGGTACTTCGCATACTGCTCGGTCTGGACCCTGAACAGGTCCTCCGGGTAGCGGAAGTGCTCGCGAAGCCCGTCCGGCATCTCGTCGCCGTCGGTGAACACCTCGGGGAACGCCTTGCGGTAGGCGCGCACGATCGGGTCGTCGTCGTCGATCGACGTAGATCCTGACCGATCCGTCGTAGGCGTCGACGACGGCCTTCACCGAGTTGCGCACGTAGTTCATCTCGATGTCGAGCCCGCTGCCGGCCGGCAGGTCCTTCGGGGTGCATGCGCTGCGAGTACGGGTACTGCGAGTCGTCGTGTACCCGTCGACGATCCAGACGATCCGACCGTCGTGCACGACCGGGTACGGATCGGCGTCGAAGCGCAGGAACGGCGCCGCCTTCGTCGACACGGTCGCGCGACGTCGCGCACGTACATCATCGCGCGACTCGTCGGTGAGCTGCCCCGACACCATCAGGTCCCACGAGCCGAACCTCAGCGTGAACGCGGCCTTGCGCAGGAAGCTCGAGACCTCCACGCCACCGCTGCCCTCGTAGCGAGTCGTCGCCTCGGAGGGACTCCCCTCCTCGTCGACCGGCTGGTACTCGTCGGGCTTCGCGCCGACGATCGCGAATCCACCGAGGTTCTCGCCGAAGTAGACCTCGGGTCGATCGACCGCTACCGCACCGGCCGACGGGATGTCCGACGCGAGGAAGCTCGGGGGCGCTTCCCGCAGCTACGGCGTCGGCGGCGGCGATCACCGCGCCGTAGCCGTGCGTGTAGAAGAGGTGCCGGTTCGCCCACGACGGACTGGGCAGGCCGCCCTCGTTGAGCTCGCGCACTGCCGACGAGCACCGGCACCGTCTCACCACCCACCTCGTAGCGGTCGAAGTCGAGGTCCTCGAACTGGTAGAAGGCCTTGAGCGCCTGGAGGTTCTGGTACGACTCCTCGAGGAGAGGCGGGTCCCACAGCCTCACGTTGTCGAGTGTCTCCCCGTATGCATCCAGGGCGGCGAGCGTCGAGGTCCTCTGCGTAGTCGATCGACTCGACGCTCACGCTCTCGTCGTCGATGCCCCAGGCGGCGCGGGTCGCCTCGATGTTGCGCTCGATGTACCGCTGCTCCTTCGCCAGCTCGTTCGGCTCCACCTGGACCCGCTGGATGATGGCCGGGTAGATGGCGCCCACGACGATCGAGATGAATCCCCACAGCCCGACGGCTATGACCGGGAGCACCCATCCTCGTCTGAAGATGTTCACGACGAACAGGAGTCCCGCCGCGACCGAGATGACCATCAGGAAGTTCAGGGCCGGAAGCTGCGCCTTGACCTCCGTGTAGCTCGCGCCGTGCACCACGCCACGTTTCGAGAAGTTGAGATCGAAGCGGGAGAGCCAGTACTGCGCCGTCTTCGCGAAGGCCATGAGGGCGAGGATCACCGACAGGTGCGCCTTGACCTGTGGAGTCACCAGCTGGAAGGGGCTTCGCAGCCTGATGCCGCCGTTGACGTAGTGGAACACCGCCGTCACGAGGAGCACGCCGAGCAGCGCCGCGAAGACCCAGCCGGCGACGAACTCCAGGAACGGCAGGCGGAAGACGTAGAAGCCGATGTCACGATGGAACTGTGGATCCTCTATCCCGAAGTCGACGCCGTTGCGGAAGAGGACCCACTCGCGCCACTGTGCCGAGACCGGGGCGCCGAACGTGAGAGCGAAGAACGCCGCCACGCCGACCCGCAGTCTCCCCGAGTACGGGGCCACGTACGCGCGGTAGTGCTCGACGATCTCGTCCTCGGGGCCCATCGCACGGCGCCGCGGCGCGAGCCGGTCCGCGATGACGAGGCTGGCGAGCATCGCCGCGAAGAAGACGAGGGTGAAGACGATGGCCGGCACGAGCTTGGCGGCCAGGAGGCTGCTCCAGGTGTCGGAGAACCCGACCTCGTCGAACCAGAGGTAGTCGGTGTAGAAGAGCGCCAGGCCGCGCGCGCTCGGTCAGGAAGACCAGCAGGGCCACGACGGCCACCACCAACCACACGCGCGGGCCCGACGGACGGCGCGGCATCGCGGAGGTCGGGGCGCCCATGCCGGTCAGTGTAGGCAGCCGTCCGGTTCAGGCACCGGTGGGCGTCGCCCCCGCCTCGCTCCGGGCTGCCGGCAGGACGACGCACCTGCATCCCGGATGAGCGGGCGGGTGAAGCTGCCCGGTGGGGAACTCGGAGCCCTTGGCCGTCGGCTCGAGCGCGTTGTCGTCGCAGTCCGGGCACCGCCCCTGCACCGACGGCACCCAGTCGAGGAGGACCCTGTCGGGGGCCGCGCTCGTAGGCGCCCTTCGCATACGCGCCCGTCAGGGCGTCGAGAAGAAGAGTCTCCAGATCCTGGGTCTTCCACTCGCGGTACCGGGCGCCGATCCGCTCCGTCGCCAGTCCCTCGGCCTCCGCACCACCGTCGGCCAGGTCGACGACGGCGGCCGACAGGCGCTCCCTGAGGGGCGAGATGACGGGCTCGACCAGGTCGGCGAGGGTTCCGGCATCCGGTTCGAAACCTGCGCCCTCACCGGATACGGCTGCGGCTCCCGCGGCATAGGCCGCCGAGAGCCCCGGCCCGATGGAGGCCGACCACGCGGCGATCCCCTCGTCGGTGCCGGGCAGCACCGTCGCCGAGGCCCCTCTGCCCTTGTGGCGGCGCACGGCGTCGAGGATCTCGTTCTGCTCGTCTTGAGCGGCGCGCTTGGCCACCTTCACGAGCGGCGCGACCATCGGAGCCAGCAGCGAGTCGCGCTCCGTCACGCTCCGCGCCGTCGCCCCACTCCCCGTATCCATGCTGCCGGTGGAGTCGCCGCCCGTCTCCTCGGGCCCCGCCGTAGCGGTCTCGACATGGTGGTCGGCATCGTCGTCGGCATCCCCAGTGGCGTCGCTCCCGCCTCCCGTGTCGTCGCCGGTGGCCCGCTCCTCGCGCAGCCGGGCGAAGAGCGAGTCGACGTCGGACATGGACCTGCCGCGCCTCTCCTCGTCGGCCGCGTCCTTCGGGGCCTCGACCGCGACGGCCCCCTCCGAAGACGCCGCAGCGCCCGGTTCCCCCTCGGCGGCGTGAGCGACGCCCTCCCGCTCCGTCACGTCGTCGACCGCTGCGAGCTCGTCGGTGCCGACGGGCGGCCTCGGCGTCCTCTCGGCGGCGACACGCGCCTCGACCTGGGCCAGCGCCTCGGTCGCCTCGAGGAAGGTCCGCTTCACCACCCTGTACGCGTCGAGGAGCTGATCGCGCCCGGCGCGGAGCTCCTCGATCTGCCCTTGGAGCAGCGCCCTCCGGCGCCCCAGGTCGGCCAGGACGCGCTCGCGCAGCGCCTTCGCCTCCTCCAGCATCTCTCGCCCCTGCGACCGGGCCGCCTCGATCGCCGACTCCGACTCACTCGCGACCCTGAGCCTCTGCTCCTCGGCCAGGCGCTCGACGTCGGCGCGCACGGCGGCAGCGTCCTCATCGGCCGCGCGCAGCAGGTCGTCCCTCACGGCATCGGCCTCGCGTGTGCGGACCCCGAGGATCGCCTCGGCCTCCTCACGCATGGTGCGCGCCTCGTCCTGCGCCTCGCTCAAGATCGCAGAGGAGCGCTCCTCGGACCGCGTTCGGATGTCGTGCGCCGCCTCTCTCGCCGATCGGAGGAGCCGCGTGGTCTCCTCGCCCAGCACGTCGAGCATCCTCTGCTCGTCGAGGGGCTGTGGGCTGCGGAGCTGCGCCTCCAGCGCGTCGACAGCATCGCCGAGCTCCCTCTCGCGTTCGCGTGCACTCGCGAGCTCGTCGCCGACCCGCCGGAGGAACGCCCGGACCTCGCTCTCGGAGACGCCGCGGAAGCTCGACGAGAACGACCGGCCCGCGACCTCCTCGGGACTCAGGCGCGGCGTACTGGAGATCGTGAGCTGGCGCCGCTCTCCTTCGTTCATGTGAGGAACCCCTCTGTTCGGGCGACTGCGTGCGCGCCTGATCGGACCTGACCCCCGACGGCTCGCGCCGCGCCCGCAGCCATGGTAGAGAATGTCGACCCCGTCGATCGCGGACGGTCCCACCGCGGTCACCCGCCGGGTGTCAGTGGAGCTCCTCCGGCGGCCTCGAGCGCCTGCAGCGCCTCTCCGACCGACGCGACCTCCTCGACCTGCATCTCACCGGCGCGGCTCCGCGCCCTGTCGAGGTCGGCCTCGCACTCCGCGTAGTACGCGCCCTCGTGGCACGCCGGGACCAGGAACAGCTCTGCGTCGGCCGCACGCGCCGATCCCGCCTTCTGCGCGATCCCGCCGATCGGCCCCACGTTCCCGTCGAGGTCGATCGTCCCCGTCACCGCCACCACTCCCCCACCGGTCAGCTCGCCCGGAGTCAGCTCGTCGATGATCGCCAGGGTCATGGCGAGGCCGGCCGAGGGCCCGCCTATGCGGTCCGTGTCGATCTCGATCTCGACGGGGAAGTCGTAGGGGGGGACGGCCTGCACCCCGATCACCGGGCGTCCGTCGTCGAACGCGGCCACCGTCGAGAGCTCCGTGCGCATGCGGGTGCCGTCGCGCAGATAGGTGACGCGCACCGACTCGCCCGCGGCATGGTGGCCTATTGCTGCGCCGAGCTCGGCCGACGATCGAACCGCCTCGCCGTCGACGGCGACGAGCAGGTCGCCCTCCTCCAGCACGCCGTCAGCCGGAAGCCCTGCGAACACGTAGAGCACGCGCACACCTTCGTGCTCCTCCCCGAGGTCGTAACCGACCGCTCGCAGGGCCACGGCGCGCGCCGAGAACTGCGCGACCGCCATGTCGGCACGGGCCTCGTCGCGGACCTGCTCCGGCGGCTGGCCGCCGGTGAACTCGGCCTCCTTGAAGAGGTCTATGTCGTGGTCGAAGGAGGCTATGAGCCAACGCCACACGTTGACCCTGGCGCGCTGCCTCACGAACAGGAGCCGCACCTCACCCTCGGGCTGATAACCGGGGGCTCCCGTCACGTCGACACGCTCGTTCACGTCGAGCGAGGAACCGGGCGAGATCGTGTAGTACGGGAGCCGGATGAACCATCCCGCGGTCACTACCGCCACCACGGCGATCGCGATCCCTGCCGAGTACCAAGGCCATCTCGCCCGCGGCCGCTCGCCGGCGAGGGCCTGATCCGTCTCGTCTGCCGGCTGGGCCTCTGCACCGTCGTCGGCTGCTTCCACTACCTCAGGCCCCGATCGCCTGCACAGGCGCCGCCGGACCAGTGCCCAGGGCGCACAAGCTCGGGTGCTCGCTCATCGCCGGACAGCCTGCCACGCCTTCCTCCCCCAGCGCGACGCAGCCGCGCTCGAGCGCCGGGCACTCGTGTGCGAACATCCCGGCGATGGAGCCTGGTGCCCCGACGGAAGACGACTCGGGTTCCGCGATGAGTCGCGCCGCGGCGGCGGCCGCCACGGGCAACGCGGGGCGTCTCGCGCCCGCCGAAGTCGAGCGGCTCGTGTCGTCGACGACCCGCGACCCCGATCCCCGCGTGCGGGCGGCGTCTCTCGGGGCCCTGGCCCGCGCGGCTCCACGCCGGCCGGCCGCCGCGGCGTGGCGTAGTGCATCGCTGGACCCCGACCCGTCGGTGCGCCGACGCGCCGCGGAGGTGGCACCGACACTGGGATCTGCGGCGGCCCCCACGCACCTGCTCCGCCTGCTCGACGACGCCGACCACCTGGTCGCCGAGGCCGCAGCATGGGCGCTCGGAGAGGTCCCTCGCGCGCCGTCGCGCGTCGTCGCAGCGCTGTCGGCTGCGGCACGCGACCACACCGAGCCCCTGGTGCGTGAGAGCGCAGTCGCCGCACTCGGGGCGATCGGCGATCCCGCTGGGCTCCCTGCCGTCCTCGTCGCCTGCCGCGACCGGCCCCCGATCCGCCGGCGGGCGGTGCTGGCACTGGCCCCCTTCTCCGGACCCGAGGTGGAGGCCGCGATCCTCCGGGCGCTCGACGATCCCGACTGGCAGGTGCGCCAGGCCGCAGAGGATCTCCGCTCCTGAGCGCTCCTACCGCTCCCGTTGATCGGAGCGCGCCATGAACATCTCCTTCAGGCTGTCGAAGCTCTCCAGGCAGCGCCCCGCCCCCAGGACGACGCACTCGAGCGGGGCGTCGACCAGGTGAACCGGCAGGTCGGTCTCTTGTGAGATCCGCTCGTCGAGCCCGAGCAGCATGCCGCCCCCACCCACGAGGTGGACTCCGTTGAGGATCAGATCCTGGGCGAGCTCGGGGGGAGTTCGGCCGAGGCACGCGATCACGGCGTCGCAGATCGCGCGAACCTGCTCCTCGATCGCGCCGCGGACCTCCTCCGGTTCGAGGAGTACGACCTTCGGGAGGCCCGACATGAGATCGCGGCCCCGAACCTCGGCCTTCCACTCGTCCTCGACCGGGTAGGCGGAGCCGATGGCGAGCTTGATCTCCTCTGCAGTGCGTTCGCCGATCGCGATTCCGTACTCGCGCCGGACATAGGCCTGTATCGCTGCGTCGATGTCGAACGAGCCGACGCGGACCGCCTCCAGCGCGACCACCCCGCCGAGCGAGATCACTGCCACCTCCGTCGTGCCACCGCCGACATCGACGACCATGTTGCCGATCGGCTCGTGTATCGGCAGCGCGGCGCCGATGGCGGCGGCCATCGGCTGCTCGATGAGATACGTCTGCGCCGCACCTGCGCGACGCGCCGCTTCGAGAACGGCGCGCTGCTCCACGTGGGTTATGGCCGACGGAACGCAGATCAGCACCCGGGACCTGTAGAGGCGGCTCACCCCCGCACGCTGGAAGAGGAGCCGGATCATCCGCTGCGTGATCTCGAAGTCGGTGATCGCTCCCCCGCGCAGCGGCCTGACGGCCACGATGTACCCGGGCGTGCGGCCGATCATCTGCCACGCCTCGTGACCCATCGCCAGCACCGCCTGCGTGCGACTGTTGAGCGCTATCACGGTCGGCTCGTTCAGGATGATCCCTTGGCCGCGCGCGTAGACGAGGGTGTTCGCGGTGCCGAGGTCTATTGCCAGGTCCCTAGCCAGAGCGCCCGGCTCCCGCATCGCGCCCGCCGGCCTCGGCGGCGTCGGGCTCCACTTCGTGTTCGCCGTCGTGATCGAGGTCGTGCGCCGCTTCGCGGCCGTCTCCGTCACCGGACCTCGGACCGGCGACGGGCCCGGTCACCTCACCGGGCGCCGGTGCCAGCGCCCTCAGCCCGCGCTCGAACTCCCCGATGCTCGACTGCATGGTCGTCGGGCGCCTGTTCCGGAGCAGCACCGCCGCGATGCCCACCGCGCTGGCCACGGCTGCGAACAGCAGGTACGCCACCGCTCCCCCTCAGGCTTCCGTCGACGCCACACGCCGGATCGGGTGGTCGTCGACCGCCCAATCCGAGCCGCCGTCCCAGTGTTCCTGCTTCCAGATCGGCACGGACTCCTTGAGGGTGTCGATGCAGAACCGCGCGGCCTCGAAGGCGGTGACGCGATGGGGCGACGATACGACGACGACGACGGACGCCTCGGAGAGATCCATGTCGCCGGTGCGGTGCACGAGAGCGGCGCGTTCGATGTCGGGCCAGCGGCGGCGGGCCTCGGCGACCACCTCACCGAGGGTGCGCCGCGCCTCCTGCTCGTACGCCTCGTAGCTCATGGAGCGGACCCCCCGACGGCCCTCGGCGTGGTCGCGCACGACTCCCAGGAACGAGACCACCGCACCGCACGCCGGAGTGGTCGCCCACACGGTCAGGGTCTCGGCCGGCAACGGCTCCGCGGTGAGGGCCGTCCAGTCGCGAGCGTCTCCCGACGGCGGTTTCAGCGGCATCGCACCATTGTAGGTACCGTCCCGGCTGGATTCCCCGGCCGAGTCCCGCGCGGCGCCGACCCCGGGCCGGCCCCGGCGCCGCGCGACCATGGGAGAGCGCCCGAACGGGCCGCGAGGAGACCGACATGACGGCGAAGCACGAACCCGCGCAAGACCTCGACGATCTGGACCGCGAGATCCTGAACGCCGTCCAGTGGGACTTCCCGCTCGAAGAGCGCCCGTTCGCGGTGCTCGGTGAGCGCCTCGGGGCCGACGAGCCCGACGTGCGCGACCGCCTCCGCAGGGCGAAGGAGCTCGGGATGCTGCGGCAGCTCTCGGCCATCTACGACACCCGAACGCTCGGGTACTCCTCATCGCTCGTCGCGGCGACGATCGACGCGGAGCGTGTCGACGAGGCGGCGGCGGTGATCAGCGAGCATCCCGGCGTCAGCCACAACTACAAGCGCAACCACGCGTTCAACCTGTGGTACACGCTCGCCGTCCCGCCCGGCGACTCCCTCACCGAGCACGTCGACGTCCTCCACGAGGCGTCGGGCTCGGTGGCGACGCGCGCGCTCCCGACGTTGAAGCTGTTCAAGATCGGCGTGAAGCTCGACATGACCGGTAAGACGACCGCCGACGCGAAGACCGAGATACGACCCGAGCAGCGCCCCGAGCGGACCAACGAGGGCCCGCCGGTCCTCTCGGAGCGCGAGATGTCCGTGATCGCCGTGACGCAGCAGGACCTTCCGCTCGTCGAGGAGCCCTTCGCCGCGGTGGGCGAGCCCGTAGGGCTGACGGCGGGCGACGTCCTCGACGCTCTGCGCGCCTTCGAGGACCGCAAGCTCATGCGGCGCTTCGCCGCGGTCATGAACCACCGCAGCGCCGGCTTCAAGGCGAACGCGATGGGCGTGTGGGTTGTCCCCGAAGACAGGATCGAGGAGCTCGGTCCGCGCATGGCGTCGTACGCCGCCGTCAGCCACTGCTACCGGCGGCCCACCTACCCCGACTGGCCGTACAGCGTCTTCACGATGGTCCACGGCCGCACCGCTCAGGACTGCGAGGACACGATCGCTGCGATCAGCGAGGAGACAGGCGTCTCCGAGTACACGCTGCTCTGGTCGGTGAAGGAGTACAAGAAGGTGCGGCTGCGCTACTTCACCGACGACTGGGACGAGTGGCGGTCACGCAACCTCCCGTGAACCGGGAGCGGACCGCGACGTTCGCGACGCCTCGCTCGGCACGGGATCGGCTGCAGACACGTCAGCGGCTGCGCCCGTGACGACGAGCCGCCCACCAGGTGGCACCACCCGCGCCCAGGAGCACCGCGCCCACGGCCGCGACCCACGGGAGAGCGCCACGACCCCCGGCGGAGCCGGCGCCCAGCAGGATCGCCTCCTCGTTCGTGTGCCGCGGGACCCACCCCGCCTCGCGCAGGCGGTCGTTGGCGATGACCCACGGATGAACCAGGTACGGAAGCACCGAGGGCGGCGCATCGCCGAGCCCACCCGCCCACAGTCCGGCGAGGAAGCGTTCGGCGGCCTCGTAGGGCAGCGGCGGCATCAAGCGGCGCGGCACAAGACCGGCGGCGTCGTCGTGCGCGATCCAGGAGTCGGCCGCGACGTTGTAGGGCCCCGGCAGGTCGCGCGCGACCACCAGAGCCAGGGCACTCGCCGCGTCGTCGACGTGAACGACCTGCACCGGCGGTGTGGCACCTCGCACGACGACCGGCGGTCGGCCGGTCGCCACCGCCGCGAAGAGCGTGTGAGCGCCCGGCCCGAGGACAGGCGCGACGCGAAGAGTCGTGACGACAGTCGACGGATGGAGCGCATGCCACTCTCCGAGCAGCCGCTCGTTCTCCGCGTCGTGGATCGCAGGAGTGAATCCCGGATTCGGTCTCAGCGGCGCGTTCTCGCTGAGAGGTACCGCGTTGTTCGGCCACGCGCCATAGACCGCCGCGCTCGACGCGCGCACGATCTTGCGCACCCCCACCGCCGATGCCGCTTCGAGAACGCGGCGGGTGCCGCCGACGTTCACGCGCTCCATCAGTGCCTCGTCGGGCATGCAGCCCGTCACGGCCGCCAGGTGCACGACGACGTCGGCCGACCCGATGAGGTGCTCGATGTCGGTACCGGCGATGTCGGCGCAGTGGAACTCCAGCTTGCGCGTGCGGCGCGCCGGTTCCCGCACGTCGAAGCCGACGATGCGCTCGACCTCCGGCATGGCGTCGAGGAGCGGCAGGAGGCGTTGACCGAGCAGCCCGGAGGCCCCTGTTACCGCGATGGTGGTTCCGCTCATGGTCCATAGACTGGATCGGTGAGCGAAGATCCTCAAATGGACGGACCCTTCGGCCCCGGATGGCCGTTCCCTTCCGGGGGCTTCGACATGTCGGAGGTCCTCCGGATGCTCCAGTCGGAGGGCCCCGTGAACTGGGAGGTCGCCGAGCAGGTGGCCACCTGGACGTCGTCGGTCGACCCCGAGACCGGCGAGCCGACCGAGGACCCCGAACCCGACCCCGGGGCCACAGCCGACCTCGAGGACCTCGTGCGCGCAGCCCAGACCCACGCGGCGTCGGCCACGGGCATCACAGGTGTGTTCGCAGTCCCCGTCAGCGTCGTCACCCGGCGCGAGTGGGCGGCGACGACCCTGATCGGCCTCCACGAGGTCGTCGAGGTCCTCGCGGCCACACTCGGCCATACCGCACCTCCGCACACCGCCGCCGGCCCTGCAGCCGGACCGGCGACCGCCGGCGACCTCACGGACCTCGGCGACCTCGCCGACCTCCTAGGCGGGTCGGGAGGACCCGGCACCGATCCCTTCGCCGGCCTGATGGCGATGGTCGGGCCGGTGGTCGTCGGCGTACAGGCGGGCACGATGATCGGGTTCCTCGCCCAACACACCCTGGGTCGGTACGACCTCGCCCTCCCCCTGAGCGGCGACCCTTCGCTCGCCTTCGTGCTGTCGAACGTCGACTCGTTCGCCGCTGCGTGGTCGCTCCCGATCGACGACCTCCGCTTCGCACTCGCTCTGCGCGAGTCGGTGCACGCGGCGCAGCGTTCCGTTCCCTGGGTGCGCGCGCGACTGCTCCGGCTCTCGTGCGAGTACGTCGCCGCCTACCGGTTCGATCCCGGGCCGATCGAGGAGCAGCTCGCCGCGCTCGACGTCTCCGACCCCGAGTCGTGGAGTCCCGCCGCCGGAATCGCACTCGACCCTTCGGCGCTCCTCGACGCGATGCGGACCCCGGAGCAGGAGCCGGTCCTGCGCGAGCTCCAGCGCTTCGCAGCGCTCCTGGAGGGATACACCGACGCCGTCGTCGACCGTACCGGTGAGGAGCTCGTGCCCTCGCTCTCCAGGATCGACGAGGCGCTACGGCGCCACCGAGTCGAACGCGGCCGCTGCGGAGGTGTTCGTCGACCGCCTCCTCGGCCTGGAGCTCCACCGCGAGCACTACGAGCAGGGTGTCGGCTTCTGCCGCGGAGTTGTCGAGCGGGCGGGTCCCGAGGGGTTGAACCGACTGTGGTCGAGCGAGGAGATGGTGCCGACGGCTGCCGAGATCGATGCTCCCGGGCTGTGGTTGGCGCGCATCGATCTCGACGAGTGAGGCTCCGCGACCGAGCCGTTCGGCGCGCGCCCTAGAACCAGGTCGCGCAGTGTGGCAGCGGGGTCGACCCGAACATCAGGTCGGCCCTCGCGAGGGCTCCCGGAGTGCGCTCCTCCACCAGGCCGGCGCGAGCGAGCGTCGTGAAGTTGACACCGCCCAGGTATGTCGCGCCGAGCTCCTGCACCCCGAGTGCCAGATCGGGTTCACGCGTCGTACGGGCGCAGGCAGCCTCGTCGGGTCCGCCGTCGAGGGCGTACCTACCGCCGAGGTCTGTGTGCACGGGGTCGACGACCTCGAACGTGAGGGTCCCCGAGACGCTGTACCTGCGAGCACTGAGCGCCGCCTCGACGTCGAGGATCCGGATCCAGAGCCAGTCGTGGGTGAGCGACCCGCTCATCTGCCGGGAGTCGGCGAGGAGCCATCGCAGCGGGTCGTCGACAGAGGCGTTCAGCGACTCGACCTTCGTCACCAGATCGAGGTCGCAGACGTACCGCCACAAGCGTGCCCGGACTCGGGGATCCGGGGCGACCATGTCGCGAACGGTCACCCGCTTCGCGGGGTTTCCCTGCTCCCAGGAGCCGTCGACCGCGTAGGCCACGTAGCCGTCGGGCCCACCTGCCGCCGACTCGTGCAGCACGTAGAACCGGGCTCCCGGTACGGCGCCCTCGTCGTGAGGCGGGTCGAAGAACTCCGGTGCCCACCACATTGCCGGGCGCGACAGTGATCCGATCGTCACCAGGCGCGCGCGGTCGTAGACAGCGGGAAGCACCTCGGCGGCCTCGACCTCGTCGAGAATCCGGAGCCGGCCACCCGTGTCCACGTCGCGAAGGAACGCAGAGCGCGACGCGTCGAGCGACACCTCCATCGCCGAGGTGGCGACGCCGTAGCCGTATCTCCGGTAGATGCCTCCCTCCGCCGCCAGGAGGACCAGCATCGGCTCGCCCCGCTCGATTGCGTCGGCGATCTGTCGCCGCATGATCGCGCTGAGGATCCCGCGTCTGCGGTGCGTGGGCAGGACCCCGATCCACGAGACGCCGCCGACGGGCAGGCGCGCGCCGCCGGGCACGACGAGCTCCAAGGAGTAGACGCGACCCACTCCGACGACGTCAGCGCCGTCGTGTGCCGCCAGGGTCCGGTCGAGCTCGGCCAGGTCCCACGCGCTCGGCTCGCGCCTGCTCTCCGGACGCGGCGGCGAATGGAAAGCCCGGCGGACGGCCTCGGCAAGGCCGAGGACATCTTCGGCGGCTACCGGTCGAAGGTCCCATGACATCCTGCATGTCTAGCGCCGATCGGGCTGCGCGCTCACGCGCATTTCTGCCGACTGCCGTCAGGGAAGCGAGCGAGGTGGTGGGTCCGAGCTCCCGCGCCTCCGCTCCCGGCGGTCACGCCGCAGGTGCGCACGGCGCAGGCGGTCGCGGAGGTCCTCGTGATCGGCCGGAGTGGGGGCCGCCATCCCTGCGTGCCGATCGTCGTGCGTGGGCCCTCCCGGGCGGTAGACGGCACCCAGGTAGGTGAAGCCCGCGAAGAGCAGCACCAGCGCCACCAGGAAGAGCCCCCAGCGGCCCTCGCTCGGCATCGCGACGGCTACGACCGCGCCCGCCACCCAGACGAGCTGGAAGCGGGTCTCGAACCTGGCAAAGGCCCGGCCGCGCGCCGCCTCGTGAGCGTCGCGTTGGACCAGGCTGTCGAATGCCAGGCGTCCGCACGACGCTCCCGCGGCGACCGCCGCAGCCGCGATGGTCAGTGCCGGCCGCCCGTACCCGCGCGCGGCGAAGACCAGGACCCCCGCCGGGACCAGGAGCGACCCGGCCAGGATCCACTCCTCGCGGAGCCTGCGCCTCAGCAGCGGTGCGATCAGGACCCCCAGGCCGTTTCCGACAGCGCTGGCGGCGATGACGAGGCCGAACACCCAGGCCGGCTCGCCCTGCCGCTTGAGCACGAAGGCCGCGAAGAAGGTCATGAACCCGACTACGCCTCGGAAGAAGCCCATCGCCGAACCGGCCACGACGATGCTGGGCGCATGCAGTATGCGTCGGTCTGCGTCGGTCTCCTCGCGACCGACGTGCTTGGCCGTAGGGATCGCGAGGGCGAGGATCGTCGCCATCACGAAGACAGCCGCACCGAATCGCAGCACCCAGTCCCCACCGGCGACCTTGAGGATGAGAGTCGCCGGAACCGCTCCGACGGCGCCGGCGAGGACCGCTATCAACGCCAGGCGCGAGTTGGCCGAGACCAGCTCCGACTCGTTCTCGACGACCGCTGGAACGAGGGCGCTCTTCGCGACGCTCTGTCCCTTCGACGCGACCAGGGCCCCGAAGGTGAGCGGATAGAGAAGGAAGTCGTCGATGTAGGCGGCCATCAGGACGCACAGGATCGCCCTCGCCGCTGCGGCGAGCGCGATGAGCATCCGCCGTCCGCCCCGCGTCCGGTCGAGGAACGGGCCGAGTACCGGGGCGACAACGGCGAAGGGCGCCATCGTGAACACCAGGTAGAGCAGCACCCGCGGACGGGCTGCATCCGCGCCTATCGAGAAGAACAGCGAGTCCGCCAGGGCGATGGTGACGAAGAGATCGCCGCAGATGCCCACGGCGTAGGCGAGGGCGAGG
This sequence comes from uncultured Actinomycetes bacterium, assembly GCA_963706745.1. Lineage (GTDB taxonomy): Bacteria > Actinomycetota > Acidimicrobiia > IMCC26256 > PALSA-610 > JAOSJK01. The sequence goes on from CAVPMX010000002.1 coordinate 207,160, forward strand.
CGGGCGAACGGCGACGTGGTCGAGCTGAGCGTCTTCGGGTCCGTGCTCGCAGGTTATCGCCGCGGGAACGGGCAGAACGGCCCGGGACGGCACCCCGGCTCCCGCGTACCATTGTCCCGATGAACCCCGACGGCACAGCGGCCAACGGCCTCGGACCCGAAGAGCGGTACCTCGACCGTGAGCTCTCGTGGCTCGACTTCAACGCTCGGGTGCTGGCCCTCGCCGAGGACGCAACGCTGCCGCTCCTCGAGAGGGCGAAGTTCTGCGCGATCTTCAGCCAGAACCTCGACGAGTTCTTCCAGGTGCGCGTATCCGCGCTACGGGAGCAGGTCCTCGCCGGCGTGCGCGGGAGCACTCCGGGCAGCCTCGCCCCGGCGGAGCAGCTCCGGGCGATTCGGGACCGGGCCGAGGAGCTGGTCACACGTCAGGCGACGGTCTTCACCAAGGAGGTCGTCCCCGCCCTCGACGATGCGGGGATCCGCTTCGTCTCCTGGTCGGACCTCGACGCCGCCGGCAAGGCGCACGTCTCCGACGTCTTCGAGGAGCAGATCTTCTCGGTTCTCACGCCCTTGGCCGTCGACCCGGCACACCCGTTCCCCTACATCTCCAACCTCTCCCTCAACCTCGCAGTCGCCGTGCGCAACGCAGCGAGCGGAGAGGAGCGGTTCGCGCGGGTGAAGGTCCCCCCGGTGCTCCCGCGCTTCGTCGCACTCCCCGACGGTGTGCGGTTCGTCCCGCTCGAGCAGGTGATCGCCGCGCACCTCGGATCCTTGTTCCCCGGGATGGAGATACTCGCCCACCATCCGTTCCGGGTCACGCGTGACGCCGACATCGAGCTGACCGACGAGTCGGAAGACCTGTTGGCGGCGATGGAGAGCGTGCTCCGGCAGCGATCGCGCTTCGGGCTGGAGATCCGCCTCGAGATCGACACCACGATGCCAACGCAGGTGCTGGAGCTGTTGTGCCGAGAGCTCGAGCTCGCTCCGTCGGACGTCTACGTCATCGACGGGCCCCTCGACCTCGGCGGCCTCTGGGACATCTACTCGCTGCCGCGACCCGAGCTCAAGTACGCCCCGTGGGCCGGGCGTATCCCCCCGGCCCTGGCCGGCGAGGAACCCGACTTCTTCCGCGCGCTGCGCGCTGGCGACATCTTCGTCCACCATCCGTACGACTCGTTCGCCAGTACCGTCGAGGCGTTCACGGCTCAGGCGGCCGCCGACCCTCACGTCCTCGCCATCAAGCAGACGCTGTACCGCACCGGGGGAGACGAGGCCGGCATCGTGCGGTCTCTCGCCAAGGCCGCTCAGGACGGCAAGCAGGTCGTCGCCCTGATCGAGCTGAAGGCCCGCTTCGACGAGCAGGCGAACATCGAGCGTGCCCGCCTGCTCGAGCAGGCCGGGGTGCACGTCGTGTACGGGTTCGTCGGCCTCAAGACCCACGGCAAGACGCTCCTGGTGGTACGCCAGGACCCCGACGGGCTCCGCCGGTACTGCCACCTCGGTACGGGCAACTACAACCCGAAGACGGCCACGACGTACGAGGACGTGGGCGTCCTCTCGGCCGACCCCGATCTCGGCTCCGACCTGACGGAGCTCTTCAACCACCTGACCGGGTACAGCCACCAGTCCGAGTATCGACGGATCATCGTCGCCCCGACACAGCTGAGGCCCGCGCTGGCCGACCTGATCGCGGGGCAGGCACGCCCCGGGGGCCGGATCACGATGAAGATGAACTCGCTGGTCGACCGGGCCACGATCGACGCCCTGTACGAAGCCTCTTCCGCCGGCGCCGAGATCGACCTCGTCGTTCGTGGGATCTGCTGCGCGCGCCCCGGCCTGCCGGACACCTCCGAGCGGATCCGGATCCGCTCGATACTCGGCCGCTACCTCGAGCACTCGCGGATATTCCGGTTCGGCGAGCCCGGCGCGGCCGACTACCTGATCGGGTCGGCGGATCTCATGCCCAGGAACCTCGATCGCCGCGTCGAGGTGGCGCTTCGGGTCACCGACCCGCGCCTCCAGTCGCGCCTCGACGAGATCCTCGCCGTCAATCTCGCCGACGACACCCTCGCATGGTCTCTCGCCCCCGACGGCGTCTGGCACAAGGTGCCCACCGTGGAAGGATCCGACACGCACGACCGCCTCCAGGAGCTCGCTCTGGCTCGGACTGCGAGCGTGGATTGACGCTCCCGGGAGGTTCCGCCCACGCGACGGTCCTGGCGGCGGGCGGAGTTGTGATCCGAGGCACGGGCGAGGCCGCCGAGGTCCTCCTGGTGCACAGACCGCGCTACGACGACTGGAGCCTGCCCAAGGGCAAGGTCGACGACGGCGAGACCGACGAGGAGGCCGCGATTCGTGAGGTGGAGGAGGAGACCGCCGTGACCGCCGAGCTGATCGACGAGCTCGCGACCATCCGCTACACCGACCACAAGGGACGTCCCAAGAGGGTGCGCTACTGGCGGATGCGCGTCGTCGCCGAGGGGGACCTGATCCCGACCGAGGAGGTCGACGAGGCTCTCTGGCTGACTCTCGGCGAGGCGGTGTCGCTGCTCACGTACGAACACGACCGCGCCCTTCTGTCGTCGCTGAGGAGACCGTGACCCTCTACCTCCTGCGACACGCGAAGGCCGGGTCCAGGTCGTCGTGGGACGGCGAAGACCGCCTCCGCCCGCTCTCCGGAACGGGTCGTCGGCAGGCAGCCCGGATCGCCGAGAGCCTGGCGGGACTCCCGTTCGCGCGAGTTCTTAGCAGCCCGTACACGCGGTGCACCGAGACGGTCGCCCCGGTCGCCGGGTCGCGCGGCCTCGCCGTCGAGGAGACCGACGCTCTCGCCGAGGGTGCCCTGCTCCCCGACGTCCTCGCTCTCGTGGGCGCCGTCTCCGCCGGTGGAGCCGTCCTATGCAGCCACGGCGACGTGATACCGATGCTCCTCGACCACTTCGCGTCGACCGGCCTCGAGCTCGGTCCCGAACCGGCGTGCAAGAAGGGCTCGATCTGGGTCATCGACACGGACGTGCCCGAACACCCCATGGCCCGATACCTCGAGCCACCGCTCTCCTGAGCGTTCGACGCCGCCGTTCGTGGGAGCGTGCTCGTCTTCGTCTCGCCCACGCTCGCCGAGCCCCGCGGTCGTAGACTCGCACCGTCGCGACGCAACCGCGTCCGCCGAGAGGAGGGGCATGACAATCGAGTCCGGCCGGTTGGCCGCCGACACCCCCTCCTCCGCCTACCTCGAGACACGGCGCGTCACGCACGAGTGCGAAGCCGTGCCCTCCGGACTCGCGTGAAGTGGGAGGCGTCGATGGTGCGGTTCTCCGACCTGATGGGCAACGGCGACGGTCCTGACGACGAGTCGTCTCAAGGCGGGAGCCCCGGTGCTCCGGCCGTACCGACACCCGTTGCCGAGGTGCCGACCGCCGAGGGGGCCTCACAATCGTCTACGCCGGCACGGCCGCCGGGGCCCGACGAACGACCGGGAGCTCTCCCGCCCGACTCGGGTGCCCCCACGCCCGCCGCCTCCCCGGCGGCGGACACCCCGCCGGATCGCGAGCGGGACACCGAAGCAGGCCCCGAGAGGCCGGCTCCGGCGTTCGACGACGACCTGCTCCCCCGGCGGAGGCGCCGGCGGTGATGCAGTCGCGCGCAAGGTGTCGCCGAATCGTCTGCGCCTAGATCGGCTCGTACCTGTAGCCGACGCCGCGCACGGTCACGATCCGGGCCGGGTTCGCCGGGTCCGGCTCGACCTTCGAGCGGAGCCGCTTGATGTGCACGTCGAGGGTCTTCGTATCTCCGTAGTAGTTCGGCCCCCACACCCGGTCGATGAGCGCGTCGCGTGTCAGCACCCTGCCCGCGTTGTGGAGAAGCGTCTCGAGCAGCTCGAACTCCTTGAGCGGCAGCGACACCCCCTCGCCGCGCACGAAGACTTCGTGTCGCGCCGTGTCCATGCGTACGTCGCCCACCTCGATCACTTCACGGCTCTCTGCGGACGGTCGGCTCGCGGTCGGGGCGCGCCGCAGGGCGGCCCTCACGCGGGCGACCAGCTCCCGCAGGCGGAACGGTTTCGTCACGTAGTCGTCGGCACCGACCTCGAGGCCCACGACAGCGTCGATCTCACCCGCCCTCGCCGTGACCATGATGATCGGTACACGCGAGCGCGCCCTGATCTCGCGACAGACGTCGATCCCCGACACGTTCGGGAGCATCACGTCGAGCAGGACCACGGCCGGGTTCACTGCGTCGAAGACCTCTAGCGCCTCGGCACCGTCGGACGCCGTGACCACCGCGAAGCCCTCGCTCTCGAGTGCGACGCTCAGAGCGTCGCGGTACGACTGCTCGTCGTCGACAACCAGCACCAGGGGGGGATCCGCCATCACGCTCCTCCGGGTTCTGTGTCGGCCCCACCCCGGGCAGCCGGCAACTCGTCGTCGCGAGCGCTGCTCGTGGCTGCTCCGTCGGTGTCGAGGGCCGGGAGCACGACGCAGAACCTCGAGCCCTCGCCCTCGCGCGACTCGACGGTGACCTCGCCGCCGTGGGCCCGCACCGTGTGCCGCACGATCGAGAGGCCGAGACCCGTCCCCCCGGTGTCGCGGCTCCGGGCACGGTCCACTCGGTAGAAGCGTTCGAAGATCCGCTCGAGGTGGCGGCTGGGGATCCCGTACCCCTCGTCGCTCACCGCTATGGAGACGCTCCCAGCCGAGGCGGAGACCGACACCTCGACCCGCGAGCCCCTCTCCGAGTACTTGACGGCGTTCTCCAGCAGGTTCACCAGGGCGCCGACCAGACGGCGGCGGTCCCCCGCGACAGCGGCCCCCGCGGAGCTGTCGGCGACGTCGAGGGAGGTGCCGGCGGCGACCGCCAGGGCCCTGACCCGATCGACGGCCTCGGCGACGATCTCGCGGACAGGGACCGGGTCTCTCAGCGGCGTCGCGTCGGCCTCGATCGCGCTCAGGTCGAGGAGATCGTCGACAATTCGACCTAGACGCTCCGCCTCCCGCACTATCCGCTCGGCGAGACGCTCCCTGACAGCCGCCTCCTGCGCCGTCGCTATCGTCTCGCCGAGCAGCACGACGGCTCCGATCGGCGTTCGGAGCTCGTGGCTGACGTTGGCGACGAAGTCGCGCCGCACGCTGTCGACCCGCCGGGCGCCCGAGACGTCCTCGACGACGGCGAGCGCGCCGGCGCCCCCGCCCGCCTGCTGCAGGCGGTGCGCTCGCAGGAAGAGCTCCCGCCTCGGCGGGCCGTAGAGGCTCAGCTCGCGCGCCACTACCTCGCCTCTGCGCGCCTCGTCGAGTGCCTGCTCGACGGCCTCGTCGACGAGCGCCCCGGACGGCCCGTCGGCGCTCAGAGCATCGGCGGAGCGGTTCCGCAGCACGATCTCACCTTCAGCACCCGAGACCACGATCGCCTCGGCCACGCCGTCGAGGGCGGCCCGCAGCAGCGCCGTCACCGTCTCGGCATCTCCGACGCGCTCGAGAACGGCTGCGGCAGCGCTCTCCAGCTCGGAGAGGACCTCCTCTGAACCTGCCGTGAGCGACACGGGTGCGCCGCTCCGAAGCCGGGCCGCTACCCCGGCCGATCTCCGCAGGTCCCTCCCGCGCGCCCGGGACACGACGAACGCTCCCGCCGCCACGGCGACCACTGCGACCACGGCGCCCCAGATCATCAGGTTGTTCACCGCTCCGCCCGAGGCGAGGTGCGGCCGGCGGCGGTCCGAGTTGAGTGGCGACGGCGCGTCGGGGAGACTTCCCCGCGCCCGCCAGACTCGGAGGTCCCGTGGTGAGATTCCGGCTGCTCCCCCGCGACGAGGGGTTCTTTCCGCTCTTCGACGCCGCCGCCGAGAACATTGCCGAGTGCGCGCGCAGGCTGAGGACGATCATCGGCGACCTCACAGACCTCGAGGCCAAGCAGAGACTCGTCGTCGAGTGCGAGAAGCGCGGCGACGAGCTCACCTCGACGATCCTCACGCGCCTCAACTCCTCTTTCGTGACGCCCTTCGACCGCGAGGACATCCACGCCCTCACCGAGATGCTCGACGACGTCGTCGACGACATGCAGGCTGCCTGCGACCTCCTGTTGCTCCACAACGTGACGGCACCTCTCCCCGACATGGGTGAGATGGGCGACATCCTCGTGCGGGCGGCAGAGGCGACGGTCTCGCTGATCTCGAAGCTGCCCCGACTGCGCGGCCTCGAGAGCGATCTCGCAGCCATAGACGAGCTCGAGAGTGCTGCCGACAGCATCTACCGCCGATCCGTCGCCCATCTGTTCTCCGGCGACTACGACGCGTTCGACGTGCTCAAGTGGAAGGACGTGGTCGAGTCGATCGAGGCCGCCGTCAACGCCATAGAGCGCATCTCCGACATCGTCGAGAGCATCGCGCTCAAGCACGCCTGAGCTGACGGTGGAGAACCTCGCGTTCGCGTTCGTGGTAGCCGTCGCGCTCGGCTTCGATTTCGTCAACGGCTTCCACGACGCCGCGAACTCGATCGCCACGGTCGTGTCCACGCGCGTGCTCTCCCCCCGGCTCGCCGTCATCTGGGCGGCGGCATTCAACTTCATCGCGTTCCTCGTGTTCGGCACCGCCGTGGCAAGCACGATCGCAAAGGACGTGGTGACGCAGGAGGTGCTCTCCATAGGCGTGATCTTCGCCGGACTGGTCGGTGCCATCGCCTGGAACTTGATCACGTTCTGGTTCGGCCTGCCCAGCTCGTCGTCGCACGCTCTCGTCGGTGGAATGGCAGGCGCCGCGGTAGCCAAGGGGGGCGGGCACGTGCTGCTCCTGGCCGGGCTGCGCAAGATCGGCGTCTTCATCGTTCTCGCGCCGCTCATCGGAGTCGCCCTCGGGTTCGTCCTGATGGTGTTGACCCTCTGGGCCAGCCACCGGTACCGGAAGGTCGACCGGCTGAACAAGGGCTTCCGTCGGGCACAGCTCGTCTCGGCAGCCGCGTACAGCCTCGGCCACGGTGCGAACGACGCGCAGAAGACGATGGGGATCATCCTCGCTCTCCTGATCGCCGGCGGCCACGTGGGTGTGAACGGCGACGTGCCCCTGTGGGTGGTGCTCAGCGCCCACAGCGCAATCGCCCTCGGCACTCTCACCGGCGGCTGGCGGATCGTCAAGACGATGGGCTCCAAGATCACCAGGCTCCAACCGATCGGCGGAGTCTGCGCCGAGACCGCCGGTGCCATCACGCTCTTCGCCACCTCGCACGCCGGCATCCCGGTGTCGACGACGCACACGATCACCGGGTCGATCGTCGGGGTGGGGTCCGCTCGGCGGCTCTCCGCCGTCAGGTGGGAGGTCGCGGGCAGGGTCGTCTGGGCGTGGATCCTCACCATCCCCGCCGCTGCCTTGATCTCGTCGGCGACATACGCGCTGGTGGCGGCGTTCTGATGGACCACCGCGCGGTCTTCTTCCTCGCGGCCTCGGCTATGTGCGCCGCGCTGTGGCCGCTCGCGCCCACGGATACGCGCTGGGTGAACGTGTGGCTCGCGGTCGCCTACGTGGTTCTCGCGCTCGCATCGCTCGCCGACTTCGTCTCGCGCCGTCGCCAGACCGGGCGAGAAGCGGCTGAACCCCCGGACTCCGCCCGCCCCACCTAGACGAGCCGTACGCACTGCGGTCGACGGCCGGCGACCGGCCATCAGCCGAAGCGACCGGTGATGTACCCCTCGGTCCGCGGGTCGGACGGGTTGGTGAAGATCTTCTCCGTTTGATCGAACTCGACGAGACGCCCGACACGGGCCCCGGAATCCTCGACCTCGGTCGTAAGGAAGGCCGTCATGTCGGAGACCCGCGCCGCCTGCTGCATGTTGTGCGTGACGATCACGATGGTGTAGTCGCGCTTCAGCTCGGTCATGAGATCTTCGATCCGCGCCGTGGCGATCGGGTCGAGCGCGGAGCACGGTTCGTCCATGAGTATCACGTCGGGCTCCACGGCGAGGCAGCGAGCTATGCAGAGCCGCTGCTGCTGGCCGCCGGAGAGAGCGAACGCGCTCTTCTTGAGCTTGTCCTTAACCTCGTCCCAGAGGGCCGCGCGCACCAACGCCTCTTCGACCGTCGAGTCGAGATCGCCGCGATTCCCGTTCACGCGCGGCCCGAACGCGACGTTGTCGTAGATCGACTTGGGGAACGGGTTCGGTTTCTGGAAGACCATCCCGATCCGGCGGCGGACCTCGACTGCGTCGACGCGCGGGTCGTACAGGTCCTCGCCGTGGTAGCGGACGTCACCGGAGACCTTCGCCCCCGGCACGAGATCGTTCATGCGGTTCAGGCAGCGCAGGAAGGTGCTCTTGCCGCATCCGGAAGGCCCGATCAGAGCGGTGATGCGCCTCTCCGGGATGTCCAGCGAGATGGCGTCGACCGCCAGGACGGACGAGTAGGCGACGGCGAGATCGCGCACCTCGAAGACCACGTGGGGCTCGGGCACCTCGGGCGCGTCGGGCGCCTCGTCGTCGTGTGCGAGCGTCGACACGTCGACGACGGTACTCGTCATTGACCTCCCGCCACCTCTCGAATGCACAGGGATCTCCTCCGCCACGCGGCCCTCCTCGACCCTGCGATCCGAGGTGAGTACCGCGAGCCCGCGAGCGTAGGGGGTGATCCTTGCCCGCACACGATGAGAGGGTGGCCGGCCCCTGAACGACCGGTGAACACTGGTTCACGGATGACCCGCACGTGGCGATCGCGCGCTCGACCTGCGACGATGCGAGTACCGCGCACCCCGGGGAGGCCTTGGTGACCGAGACACGCCGCTCGTACGACGAGCAGCTGAACGAGATCCGCGACGACGTCGTCAGGCTCGCCGCCCGCGTGTGCGAGACCATCGGCGCCGCGACCGAGTCGCTCCTCGCCGGCGACCTTGCGGCCGTCGACAGGGTCTACCAGGACCGGCGGGAGGTCCTCGAGGCAGGCAGCGCCGTGGAGCAGCGGGCCTATCAGCTGCTGGCCCTTCAGCAGCCGATGGCCGCCGACCTGCGCACACTCCTCGCCGTGCTGCGGATACTGCACGAGATCGAGCTGACCTCGGGCCTGATGCGAAACGTCGCAAGGGCCACGCGCCGCCTCTACCCGCACGAGCTCGCCCCACGGATCCGGGGGATCATCGAGCGCATGGGCAACCAGGCGGCCGTCCAGCTCCGCCTCGCCATAGACGCATTCTCCGACCTGAACGTGAACGTCTCGGCTGCGCTCCCCGACATGGACGACGTCATGGACGACCTCCAGAAGGAGCTGTTCCGGGCGATCTTCGCGCTCGGCGCTCCCGACGAGGCGGCGCTGCAGCGTGCCGTCCAGGTCTCGTTCGTCGGACGCGACTACGAACGGGCCGCCGACCACGCGGTTACCATCGGCCGCTGGGTCGGCTTCATGGTCACCGGGGTCATGCCCGGCAGCGAGTCCGCCGACTCGACGTCGTGACGCGGTGACGCCGTGACTGCGTGAAGGCCTGATCTCCCCGGCGCGCCGGTCACCAACGATTCCGGAACCGGTTGCGCACCCATATGGCGAGTCCGTTCATGGTCAGTAGGAGCGCGAGCAGCATCACGATCGCGGCGGCCGCGAGCACGTGGAACTCGTCCTGCGGGCGACTCACCCAGTTGAAGATCTGAACCGGGAGCACGGTGAACGCGCTGTCGAGGCCCGTGGGATTGAACGTCACGAAGGTGAGCGCGCCCACCATGAGGAGCGGTGCGGCCTCGCCCATGGCGCGTGACAGCGCGAGTATCACGCCGGTGGCGATTCCCGGAGTTGCGGCCGGCAGCACCTGGCGACCGACCGTCTGCAGGGGAGTGGCACCCAGGGCCAACGCTCCGTCGCGTATCGACGAGGGGACCGCGCGCAGCGCCTCACGCGACGCGATGATCACCGTCGGGAGGACGAGCAGCGCGAGGATCACGGCGGCGGCAAGGACGACGCGACCGAGCGAGAGCGGACCGCGCACGACGAATGCCAGTCCGAGGATTCCATAGACGATCGAGGGCACCGCGGCGAGGTTCTGGATGTTGACCTCGATCAGCCGGTTGTACCAGCGGTCCCGGGGGGCGAGCTCCTCCAGGTAGACGGCTGCGGCCACTCCGATCGGCACAGTCAGCAGCCCGGTCAGCGTGACGACCCACAGCGTCCCGAAGACCGCCGAGCGCGCACCGGCCAGGAGCGGCCTCGGCGACGGGAAGCGCCGCCACAGGCCGTCGTCGAGGCGGCCGCGTCCGTCGACGACGACACTGAGCAGGAGCGCCGCCAGAGCGAAGACCGCCACGGCGAGGCAGAGCAGCAGCAACACGCGGAAGGCCTGCTCCTTCGCCCTCTTGGCAACGGGAGCCCGCCCGAGCCGCCCTGCGTCGCCCGAGACCGCTGTTCCGACGCTCACTCGTAAACCTCCCGGAATCTGCGCACGATCCGAATGCTGACGAGGTTCATCACGAACGTGGCCACGAAGAGGAGCGAGCCGACGGCGAATATCGTCTTGTACCCCGTGCTGCCGGTCGGCTGATCGCCGATCCCGGCCGCTCCGATGAACGCCGTCATCGTCTGCATCGCCTCACCGGGGTTGATGGCCAGGTTCGGCTGGCCTCCGGCGGCGATCAGCACGATCATCGTCTCGCCGACGGCGCGCGAGATCGCCAGCACGAACGACGCCGCGATACCGGACAGGGCCGCCGGCACGACCACGCGGGTCGCCACCTCGCGCCGCGTCGCTGCCGAGCGCGTAGGCCCCCTCCCGCAGTCCGGCCGGTACCGCCGTCATCGCGTCCTCGGAGAGCGACCCCACGGTGGGGACGATCATCACACCCATCACGATGCCTGCCGAGAGAGCGTTGAACGCACCCGGCGGGTCACCGAGCGGCCAGATCGTCTGGACGATCGGGCTCACGACCTCCAGCGCGAAGTACCCGTACACGACGGTCGGTATGCCCGCCAGGAGCTCCAGCAGCGGCTTCAGGACCTGACGGGTGCGCGGCCGCGCGTACTCGCTCAGGTAGATGGCCGAGCCGAGCCCTATCGGCACGCAGACCGCGAGAGCGCACACCGTGGTGACGGCGGTACCGGCGACGAGAGGGAGCACGCCGAAGCGGGGGTTCGCGAAGAGGGGCGACCACTTCGTCCCGGTCAGGAACTCCTTGATGCTCACCTCGCCGAAGAAGTCGATCGTCGGCGGGACCAGCGAGAGCACGATCGCGACGGTCGTCGCGACCGACAGGGCAGCGCAGAGGAAGAGCAGCCCCACGACCACACGCTCGCCGTATCGCGGGCGCGCGAACCCGAGGCCCCCCCGGAGGGGGGGCCTCGACGGAACCGCGGTCGCTCCCGTCACCGTCACCGGCGGCGGGGGTCGCGGCCGGGGTGGAGAGCGGGTCTCACGTCCGCCCCTCGGCAAGGTCCTGTGCCAGCTCGAGGGACTCCCGGCGCTGCAGGTCGGTCATCGGGACGAAGAGCGCCTCGTCGGCGATGCGGGTGGAGTTCTCGATGAAGTACTCGATGAACGCGATTCCTTCGGGGCGGGAGACGAGATCATCGCTCGGGTACACGAACAGCGGTCGGGAGAGCGGCGAGTACTCGCCGGACTGAACGGTCTCGGAGCTCGGCTCGACGCACCCGTCACCGCCGTCTATCGCGACGCCCTTGACCTTGCCCGAGTTCTCCAGGAGATACGACAGGCCGAAGTAGCCGATGGCACCCTTGGCTCCCGCGACGCCGGTGACGGTCACGTTGTCGTCCTCGGTTGCGGTGTAGTCGGTACGGCTCGCGCCCTCCTCGCCGACGATCGCCTCGGTGAAGTAGTCGAACGTCCCGGAGTCGGTCCCGGCGCCGAAGAGCTCGATCGGCTCGTCGGGGAACGACGGGTCCACCTGGCTCCACCTCGTGATCTTGCCCTCCGCCCCGGGCTCCCAGATCGCCTTCAGCTGGTCCGCCGTGAGGCACTCGGCCCAGTCGTTGTCCGGGTGCACCACGACGGAGATCCCGTCGTTCGCCACCGCCAGCTCCGCGAAGGCGACACCGTTCTCCTCGCAGATCGCCGCCTCTTCCTCCTTGATCGGCCGGGAGGCGTCGCTCATGTCGGTCTCGCCGACGCAGAACTTCTCGAAGCCCCCTCCGGTGCCCGAAGTGCCGACCGTCACGCGGACGCCCGTGTTCTCCGACATGAAGTCGGCCGCCGCCGTCTCCGTGAGAGGCGCGACCGTGCTGGAGCCGTCGACCGTGATCGACCCCGAGAGCCCACTGTCCCCCGAACCGGACTCGTCGACCTTCTCCTCGCCGCAGGCGACGAGACCCACGACGGCGAGCGACGCCGACACCAGCACTGACATCCCTCGGGCACTTCGACGCATCCTGCCTGCTCCTCCTGGTCGGGCTCCGTGTCAGGTGTCCGGCCGTGCGGCTCGTGGCACCGGAGCTCAACGTAGAGGAGGCAGGTGAACCGCCACTCCCGGCGGGGTGTACGGGGGGTAAACTCATCGAGAAGCAGTGGTGCCGGGGCCTGCGGCAGGGTCGCCGCGCCCGAGAAGTGCCGCCACCCGACCCGGGTCCGTGCCTAGACCGGCGCCTCGACCTCTTCGTAGCCAAGGTCCCACTCGAGGATGAGGTGCTCGCGCTCGGCGTCGCGTGCGACCCGCTCCCGGTTGCGCCGGAACTGCGGGTCGTGGGGGGGGAGGAGCTGGAGGCGCGCTATCGCCCGCTGACGGAACTCGTCGATCGCCCTCTGGTCGCCGAAGACGCGGTGGACGTCCCAGTGCGGGGAGACGGGGCCGAGGTACACGACCTTCACGTGCCCCTGCGGGGGGATCTCCTCGAACTCCTCGGTCTCCATCTCGGCTCCTCGCCTCCGGGGCGCTCCCGGCAGCGAGAGGTTACCCGCCCGTTCCTCGCCCGGAGAATCTGACGTGAGGCAACAGGGCAGACCTGCTACATCTGCGTCGGGCGCTCCGCGAGCACCACCGTGAAGGTTCGGACATCGCCGTCGCGCACGACCGCCACCTCGACCTCGTCGTCCGGATCGTGGCGCCGGACCTCTCGGGCCACATCCTCCATAGACCGGATCTCGCGGCCACCGATCTCGACCACTACATCGCCGATCTCGATCCCTGCCTCGGCTGCGGGCGCACCGTCGGTCGTCTCCACGACGAGCGCTCCGTGCTCCACCCCGAGGTCGCGCGTCGCAGCCTCGTCGGCCGTCAGGGTCCGGGTCGCGACGCCGAGGAAGGCGATCTGCGCATCGCGACCGGCCCCGAGGTCATCGATTATCGAGGCCGCGCTGGAGATCGCGATGGCGAAGCCCACGTTGTTCGACACCCCCGGGTTGGCGATCGCCGTGTTGATGCCGACGACGCGCCCGTCGGAATCGACGAGCGGTCCGCCGGAGTTGCCCGGGTTGATCGCTGCGTCGGTCTGGATCATGTTCGGCAGCAGCGTGTCGGCCTCGGTCGCGATCGACCGCTCCAGTGCGGAGACGATCCCGCTCGTGACGCTCGGCCCACCCTCGAGCCCGAGGGCTGTGCCTATCGCTACTACTGCGTCGCCAACCTGCAGCGCGTCGGAGTCGCCGAGCTCGACGGTCGGCAGATTGGTACGGTCGATCTTCACGACGGCGAGATCGTCGTACTCGTCGACGCCGAGGATCTCGGCGGGCTCCTCGTCGCCGCCGTCGAGTATCACGGTGATGTCCTCGACGCCTTCTACGACGTGCGCGTTGGTGACGATGACGCCGTCGCTGCCGACGATGAACCCGCTGCCGGCACCGCTGCCCTGAGCACTACCGATATTGATCCTGACCACCGCGGGCTGCACCTTGTCGAGGATCGCGCGGATGTCGCCGGGCGCGGAGACGACAGTGGACGCGCGAACGGGCGAGGTCGCGCCCGCGGCACCGACTCCCCGCGCTGCGTCGCCCGAGCCTCCGCCGTCGTCGTCGAACGCCACGAAGAGGCCACCTGTGACCAGTGAGGCAACGACGGCTCCGGCGATGCCGCCGACGATCGCAGACCGCAGGCCGCCACGGACCCGCGGCTCGGCGCCACCCGGCTCCACCGGGTTCGCCGTCCAGGTCACAGCAGCCGGCGGCGCCATCTCCCTCTCGGGCGGCTGCGGAGGCGGCGTCGCCGGCGGCGCGGTCGTGGGCGGCGGCTGGTGGCGCGGGGGCGCAGTCCGGGCGGCCCACGGCGGGATCCCCGACCAGGGGTCGCCCGGGGGAACCGCAGCATCGTCTCGTTCGTCGTTCATCTGGCCTCCCTGAAGGGTTCTTCGGCTATTGAACGACACGTGCACCCAGCGCGTTCCCAGGGCGTCTGAGAGAGAACTGAGAGAATCTCACGAAGATCTCGTCCCTGACGGGAAGTCATGGGCGGGGCGGAGAGTTGGAGAGGTGTGATGGACGAGCGCCCCGAGGAATACGCCTGGATGCTGAGGGCCAAGTGCCGCGGCATCTCACCGACCGAGTTCTTCCCGTCCGACGGCGTCGGCGTGGAGGTCGCGCAGCACATCTGCGACGGCTGTCCGGTCGTGTCCGAGTGCCTCGAGTACGCGCTCGAGAACCGGATCGAGCACGGCGTGTGGGGCGGGGCGTCAGAGCGGGAGCGTCGGCGGATCCTTCGCAGGCGCCGCCAGGCGGCGGCTGCGCGCCCGGTCGAGCCCGAGCCGCTGCAGGCCGCCCACCAGGGCTGAGACGGGCAGATCCGGCCCGGCGGCCCGGCGTCGACAGGCGCGGTGCCCCCGAGCGCGAGGTCGTCAGTTCGGGCTCGGGTCCGAGCCGGGATTCGAGGTCGGACCGGGCACGGGGGTCCCGGACTGCGGTTCGCTCTTGTCCCCCTCGGCGAGGCCCTGCTTGAACTCCTTCTGCGCCTGGCCCATCGAACGGGCGAGCTTGGGGAGCTTGGAGCCGCCGAAGATCACGAGCACGATCAGCAAGATGATGCCCAGCTCGGGCGCACCTAGGCTCATGCGGCCACCTCTCTCTCGTGTGGTTGCCGTCCCTGCCAGGGTACCAACACCCCGGAGCGATCACGGCACCGACTTCATCGCTTCCGCGAGCGCGATCACGTCGTCGGTGTCGCCCACGTGGAACGGGACGGCCCCGGGGCCGAGTATGAGCGTCTCCACGCCGAGCGAGGCCCATTCCTCCGCCTGTTCGACCACCTGATCCGGCGTGCCGACGAGGCGTCCGACGCGCCAGTCCGCCAACGTCGCACCGTCGAGGACCCCGGGCGGCGACTGCGCCCGCAGGCGCTCGAAGCGCCTCGCGAGGTCTCGCTCGTCGGAGCCGCAGAGCGCGTACAGACCGACCGAGCGCCAGAGCGTCGAGGGGTCACGTCCTGCTGCGTCGCACTCCCTCTCGAGCACCGCGAGACGTTCGCGATAGGAGTCGTGCGTCCAGACCCAGCAGGTGTTCCAGCCGTCGGCGCGGCGCGCCGCCAACCGAAGGAGCCTGTCGCCCTTCCCTCCCACGAAGACGGGTGGACGCGGCTTCTGCATCGGTGGTGGATGGAGTCGGGCGCCGTCGGCCCTGTGATGTGCGCCGTCGAAGGTCACGACCTCCCCTGCGAGGAGCCCCGTGAGGATCTGGACCGCCTCCTCGAGACGGCTCAGACGCTCGGCGGGCGGAGGCATCTCGAGGGCGATCGCGGTGTAGTCGGGCTCGTACCAGCCGGCGCCCATCCCCACGTCGAGGCGACCACCGCTGATCCTGTCGAGGGTCGCGAGCGCATGGGCGAGCACCGCGGCGGGCCGGAGTGCCTCGAGGAGCACCAGTGTTCCGAGCCTGACCCTCGGCACGGCTCGCGCCAGCGCCGCGAGCGTCACCAGCGGCTCGAACACGCCGTGCGGATCGGGGCCACCTCCGTACTTGTCGAGGTCGAGAACGAGGTGGTCGGAGAGCCAGACGGAGTCGTACCCGCACCTCTCCGCGAGGAGGGCGTGCTCGGCCACGGTCTCGAACCGCAGCGGGCTCTCGCCCGGGACCGAGTAGTCGTACTGAGGCAGCGCAAGACCGAACCGCATGCCTCGCAGGCTACCGGCAGGGGTGTCGGTAGCCTGCGGGGGTGCTGGAGTGCGTCGCCAACGTCTCGGAGGGCCGGGACGCCCGGGTGATCGACGCTCTCGCCGCGGCCTGCCGGCCCTCGCTCCTCGACCTGCACTCCGACCCGGATCACAACCGGAGCGTCTTCACTCTCGCCGGTCCGGGCGAGCGCGACGCCGGCGCGGCGGCCCGTTCACTCGCCGACTCGGTCGCCCGTCTCGTCAGCATCGTCGGGCACGAGGGTGTGCACCCACGCCTGGGGGCGCTCGACGTGGTGCCCTTCGTGGCCCTGGGTGGCCCGGCACCGCGGCGCGACGACGCCGTCGAGGCGGCGCACTCCTTCGCCCGCTGGTGGGCGGAGACGTTCGAGGTCCCGGTCTTCCTCTACGACGACGCCTCCCCGACCGGCGCGACCCTCCCGGCCGTGCGCCGCGATGCGTTCCGCACGATCCCGCCCGATCTCGGTCCCCCGTCGCCGCACCCGACCCTCGGCGCCACTGCCGTCGGCGCTCGCACGCCCCTGGTGGCCGTCAACTGCCACCTCGACGTCGGCGACCTCGACGTCGCGAAGCGCATCGCGTCGGCCGCCAGGGAGGCCGGCGGTGGGCTCCCGGGAGTCCGGGCTCTCGGGCTCTCTCTCGCGTCGGCCCGCTGCGTTCAGGTGTCGATGAACCTCGTCGATCTCGCAGCGACTGGCCTGGAGGCCGCCGTTGCACGGGTCCGGGAGCTGGCCCGGCTCGACGGGGCCGAGGTGGCCCGTGTCGAGGTCGTCGGGCTCGTGCCGGAAGCCGAGCTGGCCCGCTGCAGTCGCGGGTTCACCGACTGGGCCCGCATCGGCCCGTCGATCACGATCGAGGCGCGCCTGGTGGCCCCCACTCCCTGCGGGGACTCCGGCCCAGCCGGTTGACGCCGAACGCCGTCAGACGCGCGCGGAACGCGTCGGAGGGCCCGGCGGGCGGGCGTAGGTCGCCCCGGAGTCGACCGGGACCAAGCGGGGTGGTGCCGGCGGGTCAGGCCGAGGAGGCGAGGCCCCTGCGGGCCAACGCACGCTGTCGGCGCAGGCGACGTCTCTCCCGCTCCGACATGCCTCCCCAGATCCCGAACTTCTCCCCGTTGCGCAGCGCGTACTCCAGGCAGTCGAGGCGCACCTCGCAACCGCCGCAGACGCCCTTCGCCTCCTTGGTGGAGGCGCCGCGCTCCGGGAAGAACAGGTCGGGGTCGACCCCGAGGCAGTTGGAACGCTCCTGCCACCGCCGGTCCTCGATCTCTTGCTCCAGTGTCTGCACCAGGCTCTCCCTCACCGGCCGCCCCCTCTGCCGTCACGAAATGCTGCCGGAACCGCTGCCGGAAATGCTGCCGGAAATGCTGCCGATGGAATTACAACGGTGTCATCTTGACCCGCGCGACGCCCGTCCGCAAGGGGGAGTTCGCTTTTCTGGGGCCCGGAGACGGCCTGCTCAGGCCGCGACGGGACCTTCGGCCGAGCGTTTCGCGGGGGTTAGCACCTTTACTCCCCCGACCGGCACCCACCCGAGCGCGGCGTCGCCGCCGGGATCACTCCTCCGGCTGAGGCTCCAGGCGCAGGGAGGCGGAGTTGATGCAGTACCTCAGGCCCGTCGGCTGATCCGGGGCGTCGTCGAAGACGTGGCCCAGGTGGGCATCGCAGTTGCTGCAGCGCACCTCGGTGCGCACGACCCCGAAGCTCCGGTCCTCGCGCTCCTCCACCGGAGCGCCGTCGGCCGGGCGGAAGAAGCTCGGCCACCCGCACCCGGAGTCGAACTTCGCCATCGACTCGAACAGGGGCGTGCCGCAGCAGACGCACTCATATGTGCCGGCGTCGTGACAGTTCCAGTACTCGCCGCTGAAGGCCCGCTCGGTGCCCCCCTCGCGGGTCACGTGGTACTGCTGAGGCGACAGCCGCGCCCGCCACTCCTGCTCATCGGGATTCTGCTCGTCGTCGGGCTTCTCGGCCATCGAGCGCCGCCTCCATTGATCATCGCCGCCGCCGTGGTGCCGCGAGACGACAAGGCTACGCGCTACCGATCGGCAGACGGCGACGGCCTTACCGGCGCCGGCACACGATCTCGCGCCACGACCTCGTGGGCCGTGCGCGCGACGTACTGCGCGTCGAAGGGCCCGGGAGCGAACGCGTCGGCACCGAGATCGAAGGCCCGCTGCTGCTCGTCGACCCGAGTAGGAGCGGAGCAGACGACCAGCTTCGGGCGGATCGCTCTCGCCCCCAGCTGCGCGAGGAGCAGCCACCCGTCGAGCGCGGGCATCCCGAGATCCAGTACCACGGCGTCGGGTGGGTCGGCATCCGCGGCACGCAGCGCAGTCTCACCGTCGGCCGCGACGCGGTGCTCGGACCCCAGCGCCTCCAGCGCGTTCCCCAGTGCCGCGGCCACTCCGGCGCGTTCGGTGACCACGAGAACCCTGATCGGGCGTCCCTTCATCGTCGGACCGTCATCGTGAGAGCTCCTCCGTGAGCTTCTGAGCGTCCTGCGTGCGTTCCGTTCGGCCGGTGACAGGCCCAGTCGAGGGTGCCGCAGCCGAGAGTTACCAACTTCACAAGTAACGCTCGCCCGCCCCCAAACCCGCTTCGGCGTCACTTGGTCACGACTATTGCGAGTAAGTGACGCCAAAGCTGCCCTGGGGGGAAGGGCCTATGCGGTGTGCCGGCGCTGGTGGCGCTGCTGGTCGAGGAAGTCGACGAGCACGTAGTCGCCGAGGGTCTCCGGTGTCGTGTAGAACGCCCGTCCTCGGTTCAGCCGCATCATCCGCTCCACGAACTCGCGCAGGTAGACGCTCTCGTCGAGCATGAACGTGTTGATGCGTATGTCCTCGCGCGTGCAGCGCTGCACCTCGCGGAGGGTCTGCTCGATCGTGCGCGGATGACGGCGGGTAGTCGAAGAACGCGTCGTCGCCCTCGATGTGGGCGGTCGGCTCGCCGTCGGTGATCATGATGATCTGCTTCCGGCCCGCCTGCCGGCGAGAGCATCCGGCGAGCGAGCAGCATCGCGTGCTGCATGTTCGTGCCCCACTCGAAGTCCCAGGTCGCCTCGGGCAGGCGCTCGGGCTTCACCTCGCGCGCCACCCGCCCGAAGCTCGACGAGGCCGAGGTAGTCGCGCGGGAACTGCGTCGTGATCAGCGAGTGCAGCGCCATCGCGACCTTCTTCGCCGCGAGGAACCGACCTCGCATCTCCATCGAGAGCGACACGTCGAGCATCAGCGACCGTCGCAGTGACGCGTGTGACCTGCTCGGTCCGCTCGATCTCGAAGTCGTCGGGCGAGAGCCGCACCGGAGTGCCCGACCCCTGGCGTCGGATCGCGTTGCGGATCGTCTCACCCACGTCGAGGTGGAACGGGTCGCCGAACTCGTAGGGCTTGTTCTCGTCGGCGCGCTCGTGACCCGCACCGGAGTGCTCGATCTCGTGACGGCCTCCGCGATCCTGCAGGAGCCGTTGGAACAGGTCGCCGAGCGCGCGCTGGCCGATCGCCCTGATCCCCTTGGGCGTCAGCTCGTAGCGCCCCTCGCGCTGCTCGATCAGGCCGGCCTCCTCGAGCATCCTCGCGAGCTCGGCGAGGCGCTCGAGCGACTGGGCGGCGTCGTCGCCGAGCAGGTCGCGCGCCTGGTCGAGGTCGACCTCGGCGAGCTGGCCGGGTTGCGTCGCTCCGCGAAGGAGGCTGCTCGAGGTCGTCGAGGTCGCCGAGCTCGTCGAGGACACCGCTCATCTGGTCGAGCGGCATCGGCTCGTCGCCGCGGAAGCGCATCTGCGTGACCACCCGGCGTCGCGGGAACGCCTGCTGGAGGTTGCGGGCGAGCTCCTCCACCTGCCAGCGGAGGTCCATGTCGTCGAGAGGGAGTCCGATGAGCTGGCGGAGCTGCGCGCGCTGCTCGGGCGTCATCGAGTTGAGCATCTGCTGCATCTGGGCCATCTGACCGCGCCATCTGCTCGAGCAGCTCGTCGAGGGTCTGCGGGTTGCCGGGGAAGAAGTCGCCGTAGCGCTCCATGAACCCCTCGAAGTCGGGCTCCTCGCCCCGCTCCCGCTGCTCGAGCATCCTGGTTCAGCTCGGCGAGCATGTCCTTCATGCGCGCGAGCTGCTCCGGGGTCATCTCCGACATGCCCTGCGTCATCTGGTTGAACATGGAGTCGAGGAGCTGCTTCTGGAGCTCATCGATCAGCTCGTCGAACGCCCGCCGGGCCTCGTCGTCCATGAAGTCGTACTCCTGGAGCTCGCGGACGCGCCCGGCAAGATCGGGCGGCAGCTCGTCGAGCTGTTGCCGCCGCTCGCGCGCCAGGCCTTCGAGGAGCTCCTCCCGGCGCCGGTCTCCCGACTGGCGGGCGTCTTCGAGGCGCCGATCAATGCCGTCCCGCTCCTGCTCGACTATCTCGTCGAGCCGACGGGCGATGTCCTCGAAGGGCCCGCCGAGCTCGTAGCGGTCGAGCGTCTCCCGGCGTCGCTCCCGCAGCCGCTCGAGCATCTCCCGGAGGCCTTCGACCTCCCGGCCCTCGCGGTCGCGGAAGCCCTGCTGGAGCATCCGGCGCATCGCGGCGTTGAGATCGCCGTGGTAAAGGAGATCGTCGGTCATCTCGTCGAGTAGTGCGTCGGCGTCGAGGTCGAACCCGACCTGCGTACCGTCCCATCGCGAGTAGCGGAAACCCCTCACCCTCGAACCGTAGCCGCCGTCGCCACGAGCCCGTGCCGCGGCGGGATACCGTCGGGTGCATGAGCTTCCCCGAGACGTTCTGGTGGGGGACGGCCGCGTCGTCGACCCAGTGCGAGGGCGCAGCGCCCCAGGGCGACTGGCTCGCATGGGAGCGGGCCGGCAGGGCCCCTCCCTCCGGCGACGGCAACGGCTTCGCGACCCGCTACGCCGAGGACTTCGCCCTGTACGCGTCGTACGGGCTGACCCACCACCGACTCTCCATCGAGTGGGCGCGCATCGAGCCGCGCGAAGGCAGGCGCGACGACGCCGCCATCGAGCACTACAGGCAGGTGCTGACCGCTGCGCGCGACGCCGGCGTCCACCCCTGGATCTGTCTCCACCACTTCACCCTCCCCGGTTGGTTCGCCGACGAGCGCGCGTTCCTCGACGACCGGTCCCGCTCCTACTACTGGGCCCGCCACGTCGCGTTCTGCGCCGAGGCGTTCGGCGACCTCGCGTTCGGCTGGAAGCCGATCAACGAGCCCTTCGCGTACGCGGCGGCCGCATACCTGCTCGGTGCCAACCCGCCCGGCACGAACGATCTCGACAAGCTCTTCGAGGCGTACCGCGGGATCCTCCTCGCGCACCGCGACGCCTGGCGCGAGCTGCGGGGCGGCGGCTCACCCGTCGCGACGGTGCACAACCTCTCGCCGCTCTACCCCGCCGACGACTCCGTTCCTGCCGAGCGCAACGCGCGCGCCGTCGACGACCTCATGTGGGGCGCCTGGATCCGGGCCGACCGCGACGGCGTGCTCGAGCTCCCAGGGCGTGCAGCGGAGAAGGTCGCCGACATGCGCGAGAGCGCCGACCTGATCGGGTTCAGCTACTACAGCGCGAACGCGGTGAACCGCGACCTCACGTTCTCCCCGTACCCGGGCGGCGCTCGGGTCGGGCCTCTCGGGTACGCGCCCTGGAGCGAGGGTCTGGGCATCGTGCTGCGCCGCCTCGCGGACGAGCTACCCGGGCGTCCGCAGCTGATCTGCGAGCACGGCGTCGGCACCGACGACGACGCCTGGCGCTGCTCCGTGCTCGCCGAGTCGCTCTCGATCGTCGAGGACGCGATCGCCGACGGTGTCGACGTGCGCGGCTTCTTCCACTGGACCGGCGTCGACAACTACGAGTGGCTCCACGGCAACGACGTCCCGTTCGGCCTCTTCACCCGCGACCGCGAACCCCGCCCCAGCGCCGACCTGCTCGCCGGCTACGCGCACGCACCTCGCGGTCAGCCGCGCGAGCGGTAGGAGGCTCGAGAGCCGAGCGCGTCCTTGTTGAGACGCTTGGTGAGGTGCAGGCCCTCGAGCACGAGCTCGACGCCCGACGCGATGCCGGCCGGTGACTCGCCGACCTCGAGCTCGGCGAGCACCGGAGCGAGCGCCGGCACAGCGGCGAGGACCTCCGTGTAGCGCGCCGCCGGAACATCCTCCCCCGTGTCGATCACGAGCCCTTCCTCGAACGACTTCACGATCTCGCCGAGGCGCTCCGGGCTCACACGCGAGCGGAAGACCTCGACCACGGCGGTCTTGACGATCCGCTCGAGCACCTGGCCCTCACGCCCGTCGTCGACGGTCTCGATCTCGACCTTGCCGGCCGTGGAGGCCGCGATCGCGTCGAGGTCGCTGACGCGCGGAACGACTTCGCGCTCGCCACAGGTGCGAGCGCTGGCGCGTCGCATTGGCTACCAGCGTCTCGTAGTTGGCTATCGACATGCGGGCCGAGACACCGGAGCGCTGGTTGACGTGCGGCGAACGGCGAGCGAGCTGGCTGATCTCGGCGACGATCTCGGCCATGAAGTCGGGCACCGACACGGCCAGCCCGTCGGCGACCAGCGGCCGCACCTCCTGATCGACGATCGCCATCTCGTGCTCGACGTCGAGCGGGTAGTGGGTTCGGATCTGAGAACCGAAGCGGTCCTTCAGCGGGGTGATGATGCGTCCACGGTTCGTGTAGTCCTCCGGGTTCGCCGACGCGACGAGGACCACGTCGAGCGGGAGCTGGATCTTGTAGCCGCGGATCTGGACGTCGCGCTCCTCGAGCACGTTGAGGAGCCCTACCTGGATCCGCTCCGCGAGGTCCGGTAGCTCGTTGATCGAGAAGATGCCCCTGTTGGTGCGGGGGAGCAGCCCGTAGTGAATCGTGAGCTCGTCGGAGAGGTACCGCCCCTCGGCAACTTTGATCGGGTCCACCTCGCCGATGAGGTCGGCGATCGACGTGTCGGGCGTCGCGAGCTTCTCGCCGAATCGCCTTTCGCGTGGCACCCACTCGATCGGTGTCTCCTCGCCGCGCTCCGCTACGAGGTGACGAGCGTGCTTCGAGACCGGGTGATACGGATCGTCGTTGATCTCGCTCCCCGCGACCACGGGCATCCACTCGTCGAGCAGGTTCGTCATGGAGCGGATGATGCGGGTCTTGGCCTGGCCGCGCTCGCCCAGGAAGATGACGTCGTGCCCGGCGAGGAGCGCGTTGGCGAGCTGCGGGACGACGGTGCCCTCGTACCCGACGACTCCCGGAACGAGTGATCGCCCCTCGGAGAGCGCGCGCGACGACGTTCGCGCGGAGCTCCTCCTTGACGGGTCGCGAAACCCAACCGCTGCTTCGAAGCTCGCCGAGCGAGGCTGGACGGGTCATCGGTGCGCTCCCTCCTGGACGTCTGCCGAGGCTAGCCCGGGGCGATCATCGCCGGAGTCGCGGCCATTCGCGGCCGGGACACGTCGCCTCGAGCGTCGGACTGACCGGCCACGTCTCCTCCGACACATCTCACCTAACCTGCTGCCGACATGACAGGCGCCCCGCTCCACGACCACGATCTCTCGGGCACCTGGCGCGCCCGTCAGGCCGAGGGCGATCTGGCGAAGATCTTCGCGGCACCGGAGCTCGACGACAGCGGCTGGACGGACGTAGTGGTACCAGGGCACTGGCGCTCGGCTCCCGCCCTGGTAGCGAGCGACGGACCGGTGCTCCACAGGCGCCGATTCTCCTCCGACGACCTGGAGGCCGGACGGCGCCGCTTCCTCGTCCTCGACGGCGTCTTCTACTACGCCGACGTGTGGCTCGACGGGACGTACCTCGGCGCGACCGACGGATACTTCACGCCTCACGCCTTCGAGGTGACAGGGGTGCTCGCCGGCGCCGGCGAGCACGTTGTCGCCATCGAGGTGGCGTGCCCTCCACAGACCGACAAGACGGCCAAGCGACTCGTCACCGGCGTGTTCTCGCAGTGGGACAACCTCGACCCGTTCTGGAACCCCGGAGGGCTGTGGCGACGAGTCCACGTCGTGGAGACCGGACCCGTGCGCATGGCCCGGCACCGCGTCGTCTGCACGGAGGCGACTGCCTCGCACGGAAGGCTCGTCGTCGACCTCACGCTCGACGCCGGCGGGGACGACGGAGCGGGCACGGGCAACGGGGCGAGCTCCGTCCTGCGCGGGCGGGGTCGCCCGGTGGCGTCGGCTCGGAGCGCCCACATCACGATCGCGGTCGTGGGACCCTCCGGCTCGGACCTGGTTCGGACACACAAGGAGGTCACGCTCGCCGCCGGCGAGAACCACTTGTCGCTGCCTGTCGAGGTCGACGCTCCGCCGCGGTGGTGGCCGCGACGCCTCGGTGACCAGCCGCTGTGCCGAGTGTCGGCGACGGTCGAGGTCGACGGCGAGGTCAGCGACGGCTTCTCGGCGCGGACCGCCTTCCGTGAGGTGCGCCTCGATCATTGGACCTTCTCCGTGAACGGCGAGCGCCTCTTCGTCATGGGCTCCAACCACGGACCCACCCGCATGGCCCTCGCAGAGGCCTCACCGGATGAGCTGCGACGCGACGTGGCGCTGGCGGTCGAGGCCAACCTCGACCTGTTGCGTGTCCACGCGCACGTGAGCCGGCCCGAGCTCTACGCTGCAGCCGACGAGGCGGGGCTCCTTCTCTGGCAGGACTTCCCGCTCCAATGGGGCTACGCGCGCTCTGTCCGCAAGTCGGCCCTCCGTCAGGCGCGCGAGATGGTCGACCTGCTCGGCCATCACCCGAGCATCGTCTTGTGGTGTGCGCACAACGAACCCCTCGCAGTCGACATCCAGCCCGGGGAACGACTGAAGCCGACCAAGGCGATGACGACCGGCGCTCGCGTCGCTGCGTCGATGTTCCTGCCGTCGTGGAACAAGGACATCCTGGATCGATCCGTAGCGCGGTCGATCGGCAAGGCAGATCCCTCGCGTCCGGTAGACCGCGCTTCCGGTCTGCTGCCCGGCCCGACGAGCGGCGGCACCGACACCCACCTGTACTACGGCTGGTACTGGGGCTCCATGGGCGGCCTCGCCGGAGCACTGCGCGCATTCCCCCGCCTCGCCCGTTTCGTCACCGAGTTCGGGGCGCAGGCCGTCCCCGACACCGCCGACTGGATGGAGCCCGAACGCTGGCCCGACCTCGACTGGGATCGGCTCTTCCGGCGTCACGCCCTCCAGATCGAGTACCTCGACAGATTCGTGCCTCGGGACGAGCACCCGACCTTCGACTCCTGGCGCGACGCGACCCAGGAATACCAGGCCGCGCTCGTGCAGCTGCAGATCGAGGACCTGAGGCGGCTCAAGCACTCCCCCACTGGCGGATTCGCGCACTTCTGCTTCGGCGACGGTCACCCAGCGGTGACCTGGTCGGTGCTGGACCACGAGCGAGTCCCGAAGCGGGGCTACTACGCGCTGCGCGACGCGTGTCGGCCCGTGCTCGGCATGCTGGACCCCAGAGACGGGCGCGTCCACGTGGTCAACGAGTTGCGGGAGGCGCTACCGAACGCTCTCGTCAGGGTCGACGTCGACGGTAGCGAGCGCTGCTTCGAGGGTGAGGTCGCGGCCGACGCCGTCACCTACATCGGCAGGGTCGACGTCACGGCCGCGCACGAGGCCTCGGTCACCGTCTCCCACCCCTCGCTCACCCCGATCCGCAACACCTACGCACCCACCCTCTTGCGGGAGGGGCGCGGATAGGACGAACCCGGTGTGGTCGATCCACGCTCGTGCCACGACGGGCCGATTGCCGGGTGAAGACGGGCTCGAGGGTATGGTGCGCGGGAGAGCAGGAGCACGCTCGCACGGGCACGTAGGGCCCTCACGAGCCGTGGATCTCGGGAGACGCGATGGCCCAGGCGACATCGACGAAGCAGCGGCCCACCGCGCGGCAGGTGCGGAAGCCATCCGAGCGCAGGGGACCATGGCCGGTCGAGTTCTACCGCTCGGCGGTTGGCAAGAAGTGGGTGATGGCCGTCACCGGCCTCATGCTCCTCGGGTTCGTCCTCGTGCACATGGTCGGCAACCTCAAGCTGTACCTCTCCAAGGAGGACATCAACCTCTACGGCGAGGCGCTGCGTGACCTCGGCGGTCACCTCGTGCCCCGCACGAGCCTCCTCTGGCTGCTGCGAGGTGGAATTGCCCTTGCGCTCGTTCTGCACGTGCACTCGGCTCTCAGCCTCACCCGCATCAACCGCAGCGCACGCCCCGACAAGTACCAGGCGCCGCGCGACTACATAGCGGCCAACTACGCGTCACGCACGATGCGCTACTCAGGCGTGCTGATCGCGTTCTACCTGCTCTTCCATCTCGCAGATCTCACCTGGGGGAATGCGAACCCCGACTTCGTGCGCGGCGATCCCTACAACAACCTCGTGCACAGCTTTCAGCGCGTGCCGGTCGCGATCCTGTACGCGGTCGCGAACGTCGCCCTGGGCGTCCACCTCCTACACGGGGTCTGGAGCGTCTTTCAGAGCCTCGGGATCAACAACCCGCGGTTCAACCAGGCCCGCCGGTGGCTTGCACAGGGAGTAGTCGGGCTGATCGTCATCGGCAACGTGAGCTTCCCCATCGCGGTTCAGGCGGGCATCATCGACCTCGAGTGCCCGGGCTCCGAACCGACCGCCCCCTGTGAAGCGTCCGCCGACGCGGCGCTATAGCCGAGGACCCGAGATGACACTCGACTCCAAGATCCCCCCCGGCCCGATCGCCGAGAAGTGGGACAACCACCGCTTCTCCATGAAGCTCGTGAACCCCGCGAACAAGCGGCGGTTCGAGATCATCGTCGTCGGCACCGGTCTCGCCGGCGCATCCGCCGCCGCGACCTTCGGCGAGCTGGGGTACCGCGTGAAGGTCGTCACCTTCCACGACTCACCGCGGCGCGCGCGACTCGATCGCCGCGCAGGGCGGCATCAACGCGGCGAAGAACTATCAGAACGACGGCGACAGCATCCGCAGGCTCTTCTACGACACCGTGAAGGGCGGCGACTACCGCGCGAGGGAGGCCAACGTCTACCGGCTCGCGCAGGTCTCGGTGGACATAATCGACCAGTGCGTCGCACAGGGCGTGCCGTTTGCACGCGAGTACGGCGGGCTCCTCGACAACCGTTCCTTCGGTGGCGCGCAGGTGTCGCGCACGTTCTACGCCCGGGGCCAGACCGGCCAGCAGCTCCTGATCGGCGCCTACCAGGCGATGGCGCGACAGGTCGCTCTCGGCAACGTGGAGCTTCACAACCGCACTGAGATGCTCGAGCTCGTGATGAAGGACGGCCGTGCGGCAGGGATCGTCTGCCGCGATCTGATCACCGGTGAGGTGTTCTCGCTCTCGGCGCACGCCGTCGTGCTCGCGACCGGCGGGTATGGCAACGTCTTCTTCCTCTCGACCAACGCGAAGAACTCGAACGTCACGGCCGCTTGGCGCGCGGCGAAGCAGGGTGCGTACTTCGCCAACCCCTGCTACACGCAGATCCACCCCACATGCATCCCCGCCAGCGACGACTTCCAGTCCAAGCTCACTCTGATGTCGGAGTCGCTGCGCAACGACGGGAGGATCTGGGTCCCAGAGCGCGCCGACGACGACCGATCCGCGGGGCAGATCCCCGAAGGCGAGCGCGACTACTACCTGGAACGCCGCTACCCGGCGTTCGGCAACCTCGTACCACGCGATGTCGCGTCTCGCGCGATCGAAGCGCGAGGTCGACGCCGGACGCGGCGTAGGACCGATGAAGAACGGCGTCTTCCTCGACTTCGCCGACGCGATCAACCGCCTCGGCGAGCCCGTCATCGAGGAGCGCTACGGGAACCTCTTCCAGATGTACGAACGCATCACCGGCGAGAACCCGTACAAGACGCCGATGCGGATCTACCCGGCCGTCCACTACGCGATGGGCGGGCTCTGGGTCGACTACAACCTGATGAGCAACGTGCCCGGCCTCTTCGTTCTCGGTGAGGCCAACTTCTCCGACCATGGCGCCAACAGGCTCGGCGCGTCGGCGCTCATGCAGGGCCTCGCCGACGGCTACTTCGTCATCCCGTACACGATCGGCGACTACCTCGCTCCCATGCTCGGCGAGAAGCCGCTCCCGACCGACGATCCTGCTTTCACCGCGGCAGAGACGGGCGTCGGGGAGCAGGTGCGGGCGTTGTTGTCGAACGGGGGCACGAAGTCCGTCGATCACTTCCACCGCGTGCTGGGCAAGGTGCTGTGGGACAACTGCGGCATGGGCCGCACCGAGCAGAGCCTCACCAAGGCGCTGTCGGAGATCCCCGCTATCCGCGAGGAATTCCACAAGGACGTCCGGGTTCTCGGCGATGGCGACTCGTTCAACCAGTCGCTCGAGAAGGCAGGCCGGGTCGCCGACTACCTCGAGTTCGCGGAGTTGATGTGCCTCGATGCTCTCCACCGCAAGGAGTCGTGCGGCGGGCACTTCCGCGAGGAGTACCAGACCGAGGAGGGCGAGGCGCTGCGCGACGACGAGAACTTCGCGTACGTCGCGGCATGGGAGTGGCAGGGCACCGGACAGGCGCCGGAGCTGCACAAGGAGCAGCTGGCCTTCGAGAACGTGCAGCTCGCCACCCGTTCCTACAAGTAGCGGACGAAGCGGAGCCGACCTAGATGTCGAAGAAGATGCACCTCACGCTCAAGGTGTGGCGGCAGGCCGGGCCGGACGAGCCGGGCAAGTTCGTCACCTATGACGCCCCCGGCGTCAGCCCGGACATGTCGTTCCTCGAAATGCTCGACGTCGTCAATGATCGACTCACCGAAGACGGGCAGGAGCCGATCGCGTTCGACCACGACTGCCGCGAGGGGATCTGCGGTTCCTGCGGGCTGATGATCGACGGGAAGGCACACGGGCCCGAGCGCGGTACGGCGACCTGCCAGCTCCACATGCGCAAGTACTCCGACGGCGACCACGTGACAGTCGAGCCGTGGCGGGCCGCGGCGTTCCCGATCATCAAGGACTGCTCGGTGGATCGCTCGACGCTCGACCGGATCGTCGAGTCGGGCGGCTACATCACTGCCGCAACGGGCAGCGCGCCCGACGCGAACCTCATCCCGATCCCCAAGCCGGTAGCCGACGCGGCCATGGACGCCGCGGCCTGCATAGGTTGCGGGGCATGCGTAGCCGCGTGCCCCAACAGCGCGGCGCAGCTCTTCACCGCGGCGAAGCTGCAGCACCTGAACCTCCTTCCCCAAGGACAGGCCGAGCGCTGGGACCGCACGATCTCCATGGTCGAGAAGATGGAGGACTACTTCGGGTCCTGCACCAACCACGGCGAGTGCCAGGAGGCGTGCCCGAAGGAGATCAGCATCGACTTCATCGCGCTGCTGAACCGCGACTACGTGCGGGCGCAGCTCAAGCAGCGACGCCTCGCGGGTCAGAAGTTCCCCTAGCAGAGCGTCGCGACGAACCTACGTATCGCCCGACGGCGCGCGTGTGCGCAGCCGCCACAGCGCAGCGCCACCGATCAGGGCAACCAATGCGCCACCACCCACGACCGGGACCACCGGGAAGTCGTCGTCGCCGTCGCCCCGCT
The DNA here is from genome assembly GCA_963706745.1 of uncultured Actinomycetes bacterium. Lineage (GTDB taxonomy): Bacteria > Actinomycetota > Acidimicrobiia > IMCC26256 > PALSA-610 > JAOSJK01. Next base: position 236,677 of record CAVPMX010000002.1, read on the forward strand.
CGGCCTCCTCGGCCCGACGCTCCGCGTTGCGGCCGAGGGCCTCGGCGAGCGTCGTCGGACTGGTGCCGGGCGACGTGCTCGTCGTGGTGACAGGGTCGGAGACACGGAACGGCCCCCGGACCTCATAGGTGATGCCGCCCCCGTCGCCTCCCCGCTGCGACGAGAAGTAGAGGCGGTCTCCCGCCGGCGAGAAGGCTGCCCCCGCCAGCTCGGAGCCCTCCTGCCCCGTCAGCCGGAGGAGCGGCGCGATCTCACCGCCGGCTGTGATCAGCACGATCTCCTGCTCGCCCGTGTGGTCCTCGCAGACCAAGAGGTCACCGAACGACGACATCACGATGTTGTCGGGCCCTGTCAACAGGGGCGGCTCCGGGACGAGGGCCGGCTCGTACAGCACGGAGAGCGTCTCGTCGGCCGTGCTGTACATCCAGACCCTCTGGTCGAGCTTGGTGACGAAGTAGACGACGCCTTCCCGGTACCAGATGCCTTCGCCGCCGAGGAACGCCGTGCTCTCGGCCACCTGTGTGCGCGTGGCGGCACCGGTCGCCGACGGGTCGGGTACGGGTAGCCAGGTCACCCGCCCCGCGTCTCCGACCCGCGCGACCTCCAGCGCCCCCGAGGTGAGGTCGGGGTACGACGCGGGGGTGAACCGGTACAGACGGCCGTCGGCAGCATCCTCGGTCAGGTACACCTGCTCGAGGTCGGGGTCGACTGTCGACGCCTCGTGCAGGAAGACGCCGAGCGCGGGGAGGGGGCGCGCGTCGACCTCCCCCATGGGATCGCACTCCCACACGCTGTCCCTGCTCGTGCTCCTCGCCCGAGAGCCACGTACCCCACGGCGTGGCGCCGCCGGCGCAGTTCACCATCGTCCCGCTCAGGATCGAGTAGGCGTCGATGATCTCGCCGCCGCGGTCGAAGCGAATCGCGCCGACGCCGCCCGTCCCCTCTTCGCGAGCCTCGCTGTTCGAGACGTACACCCATCCGCCGTCGTCTGCCGCGAAGGCCGCTCCGCCGTCGGGGAAGATGTGCCACCGGTACGACGACCGCCCGACCGTCCGGTCGTAGCGAGCGATCACACGCGACTCGAAGCCCTCGGGGAGCATGAGGCCGAGCGCATCGGGCCCGCGAAGGGGCCCGTAGGGCCCGTCGGTGACGCGCAGTCCCTTCGCCGAGGCCGCGCCCACGGTGGCAGCGGCGACCGCCGTGGTGGCCCCCGTCGCGAGCACCAGGAACTCCCGTCGACCCAGCGGAGTCGCCATGGCCCTCCTCCATCGGGAAACGAAAGGGTACCGCCCGCTACGAACGACAACGGTGTAATCGTCCCACCCGGTCGGTACGTTTCGAATGCGGGCGGGGACGGTGCGTGGGTGGGGGCGCACCGCCCTGCACCGCGTAGTCTGCGGACCCGTGCCGGGCCACTCCTTCGCAAGGTCATGGGCGACGGTCGCCTCCCTCGCACCGAATCGTGACGCAATCGTCTGCGGCGATCGGCGCGTCTCCTACGGCGACTTCGACGCCCGCTCGCACCGGCTCGCGAGAGCACTGAGCTCGTCGGGGGTGCGCTCGGGGGACAAGGTCGCCATCGAGTGCGTCAACTCACCCGAGTACCTCGAGGCCTTCTTCGCCGCACTGAAGCTCGGGGCCGTGCCGGTGAACGTCAACTACCGCTACGTCGGTGCGGAGCTGGCATACCTCCTCGACAACTCCGACGCGTCCGCACTCGTCTTCCACGACGAGTTCGCCCCCACCGTCGCCGAGGCCCTCACGCAGCTCCCGGCCGGCCGCTCCCCCGCTCTCCTCCTGCAGGTCGCGCACCGAGGCGACGGGTCCCTCCTGGAGGGTGCTCGACGATACGAGGAGATGCTGGCGGGCGACCCGGAGCCCGGTCTCCCGGAGGTTCACGAGCCATCCGGCGACGACCTGATCTTCATCTACACCGGCGGGACCACCGGCTCTCCGAAGGCCGTGATGTGGCGCAACGAGGACCTGTACGTGGCGCTCTGGCAGATGGCCCGGCCCGGCACCGAGCCGCCGGACCCGGCCGTGGCGATCGGGCGTGGCAAGCGCGCCGCGACCGCCCTCCCGGCCTGCCCACTCATGCACGGCACCGGTCTCTTCATAACGCTCTCCACACTCGCCGGCGGTGGCACCGTCGTCCTCCTCGACACCCCGCGACTCGACGCCGCGTTGCTGTGGCGGGCCGTCGAGACCGAGGCGGTGCAGGTGCTCACGATCGTCGGCGACGCGTTCGCCCGCCCCCTCCTCGCCGCCCTCGACGCGGAGCCCGGGCGGTGGGATCTGTCGAGCCTCTCGGCCATCACGTCTTCGGGAGTCACCTGGAGCCCCGAGACGAAGCGCGGGCTGCTGCGCCACGTACCCGACGCGCTCCTGATCGACTCGCTCGGCGCGTCGGAGGGGATCATGACCCGCAGCGAGACGCGCAGCGACGACGAGATCCGCCCCGGCCGCTTCGTGATGTCGGACCGCATGGTCGTCGTCACCGACGACGACGACCTGGTGCAGCCGGGAGACGGCCGGATCGGGATGCTGGGAGTGGGCGGCCCGATCCCACTCGGCTACTACAAGGACGACGCGAAGACCGCTGCGACGTTCCGCACCGTTCACGGGCGCCGCTACTCGATACCGGGCGACTACGCGACCGTCGAGGCCGACGGAACGATCACGCTCCTCGGGCGCGGGTCTGCCTGCATCAACACCGGCGGCGAGAAGGTGTACCCCGAAGAGGTCGAGCTCGCGTTGCACTCATGCCCCGGGGTCGTCGACGCCGTGGTCGTCGGCGTGCCCGACGACCGATGGGGTGAGATGGTGGTCGCGCTGGTCCAGGCCCTCACGGGGTCGGACCTGGCCGAGGCCGACCTGGCGCTGCACTGTCGGGAGACGCTCGCCGGGTACAAGATCCCCAAGCGCTTCCTCGTTCTCGACACGCTGCAGAGGTCGCCGTCGGGCAAGGCCGACTACAAGGTCCTGCGCGCACTCGCCGCCGAGGGAGTGCGGGGCGAAGAGCGCACGTAGGGTGCGCCCCGATACCCCTTGGGGTATCATCGCTCGGCCGAAGGAGGCGCCATGGAACTGCCCGAAGAGGTCGTCGACGATCTTCTCCGCCGCCTGCGCCGCATCGAGGGGCAGGTGCGCGGCGTCCAGGGCATGCTCTCCGAGCACCGCGAGTGCCGCGACGTCGTCACCCAGATAGCGGCCGCCACCAAGGCTCTCGAGCAGGTCGGTTTCAAGCTCCTCGCGTCGGGGCTCACCTCGTGCCTGCAGGATCCCGCCCGGGCGGAGGCCGAGGGCTATCCGGTCGAGGAGGTCGAGCGCCTCTTCCTCAAGCTGACGTGAGCTGACGTGAGCATGAGTGAGGCCGCCGCCGTCCGCTCCGGGCCGACCCAGGCCGGCCGAGCGTGGCCCGAGCGGCCCGGCCCGCAGGGCCAGGAGCGGGAAGCATGAGTGAGGCCGCCGCCGTCCGCTCCGGGCCGACCCAGGCCGGCCGAGCGTGGCCCGAGCGGCCCGGCCCGCAGGGCCAGGAGCGGGAATCATGAGCATGAGCGGTGGACCGCTGGCCGGGGTCCGCGTGCTCGACTTCTCCAGGGTCCTCGCAGGCCCGTACTGCGGGCGCATGCTCTCCGACCTCGGGGCCGACGTCGTCAAGATCGAGCCTCCCGAGGGCGACCTGACCCGCTTCGCGGACCCGAAGGTGAACTCGATCTCGCTCTACTACGCGCAGCAGAACACCGGGAAGCGCAACGTCTCGATCGACCTGCGCCGCGCCGAGGGAGTCGACCTCGCACTCCGCCTCGCCGAGCGCGCCGACGTCGTGCTGGAGAACTCCCGACCCGGCGTGATGGACCGGCTCGGCCTCGGGTACGACGCCGTCTCGTCGCGGAACCCGCGGGTCGTATACGCGTCGATCACCGGCTATGGCCAGAGCGGGCCGTGGTCGGGACGCCGCGGATACGCCGTGCTCGTACACGCCGAGGCCGGCCTCGACGAGGCGGGCGCAAGGCTCCGCCGCGACGCGGGCGACCCCGACGCGACCCCCGTGCAGGACGGCACGTCGCACGCCGACGTCTATGCGGGGCTGCACGCCGCGTCGGCGATCCTCGCGTCGCTGTTCGCGCGCGAGCACACCGGTAGCGGACAGCACATCGACGTCTCGATGGCAGAGGCGATGCTGCACACCAACGACTTCGCGCACTGGGATCTCGTCGGCGCCGAGACGGGCGACAGGTGGGCAGCCCTGGCACCCGCGTACTCCCCGATCGTGCGCACCGGAGCAGGATGCTCGATCACGATCGCCGGCGACCCGGTCGCCCCGGGCCTCTTCGAGCGCTACCTCGCCGCCCTGGATCGTCGCGACCTCGCCGACGACCCGCGCTTCGCCATGGAGCGACGTCGGCTGCACCGACGCGAGCTCCTGCACCTGATCGAGGAGTGGACACTCACCTTCGACGACGTCGACCGCCTCGAGGCGGTGCTCGACGCTCACGGTCTGCCGGTCGGACGCCTGCGAACCGTCTCCGAGCTGCTGGAGACCGACTGGGCGCGCGAGCGCGGGGTCGTCGCGCAGGTCCCCGATCGCGGGCAGGGGACCATCCCCGTGCCCCAGGCGCCATGGCGGTTCTCCTCGCTGCCCGTCGGCGTGCGTGGCGAGCCTGCATACCGCGGCGAGCACAACCGCGAGGTGCTCGGGGAGCAGCTCGGGCTCACCGGCGAGGAGCTCGACGCCCTGGACCACGACGGGGTGATCTCGAGTCGCCTGCCCCGGGATCGCTGACCCACGTGGAAGAGGCCGCCTTCACCCTGCGCGTCCTGACCGCGTCAGCGTCCGACCTCGACGTCGGCAAGTGGCTCGTGCGTGAGTACGTGGAGCACACCGCTCGCGAGATGGCGGAGCCCGGCTCCGAGCCCGACCTCGCCGAGATCCTCCCCTACATCCCCGACTACCACGACTTCGCCTCGAGGTACCACGCGCCCGGCGCTCTGTTCCTGGTCGCCGAACGCGACGGCGCAGTCGGCGGCGGAGTCGGAGTCTCCCGCTACGACGACCGATCGTGCGAGATGAACCGGCTCTGGGTCCGACCCGGGCACCGCGGGCTCGGGTTGGGTCGCGCACTTGCCGCCGGGTCGCTCTCGCACGCCCGCAGCCGCGGCTACGAGCGGATGGTCCTCGACGTCCTGAAGTCGCGCACGGTACCGATCGCCCTATACCGGTCGCTCGGCTTCGTCGACGCCGAACCGATCCACGAGTACACGTTCGAAGTGGTCCCGCTCGCACTCGGCCTCTGAGTCCCCGCGCCCGGTGACCGGGGCTGCGCCGCCTACCGGCGGGTAACCTCTGTGGCCGTGACCCTGCACCGCGCCCAGTCCCTCCGCCGCCTGGCCGACGAGCACTTCGACGTGCTCGTCGTCGGCGCCGGGATCACTGGCGCCGGCGCAGCACTCGACGCCGCCGCCAGGGGCCTGCGCACCGCGCTCGTCGACAAGGGCGACTTCGCGTCGGGCACCTCCTCGAAGTCGTCGAAGCTCGTCCACGGCGGTCTGCGCTACCTGCAGCAGAAGGAGATCCGTCTCGTGTACGAGGCGCTCGCCGAGCGCCAGCTCCTGCGCCACACGGCGCCGCACCTCGTGGAGATCCTGCCGTTCATGATCCCGATCTTCTCCAAGGACGGCCTCATTCCGAAGTCGGTGGCGAAGGTCCTCGGTACGGCGATGTGGATGTACGACCTGACCGGCGGCGCCCGCATCGGCAAGCTCCACAAGCGCATCTCCAAGGATGACGCGCTCGCGCACATGCCGACCCTTCCCGCCGAACGCCTCGCGTCGTCGTACCTGTACTACGACGCCCGCGCCGACGACGCTCGTCTCACGCTCGCGGTCGCGCGAACCGCCGCCGACTACGGCGCGGCAGTGGCGAACTACGCGACGCTGACCGAGATCGTCAAGGACACCGCCGGCCGCGCGTGTGGCGCACTCGTGGTGGCCGACGGCGCCGAGATCCGGGTGAGCGCCGATGCAGTGGTGAACGCGACGGGTGTCTGGGCCGACGACGTCAGGGCGATCGACGAGGGCGTGCACCCCGACACGATCCGACCCGCCAAGGGCATCCACATCACGGTTCCGTGGTCGAAGGTGCGCAACGACATCGCCGTGGTCGTGCCAGTACCCAAGGACAGGCGCTCGGTCTTCGTGGTCCCGTGGGGCGACGACGACGGCGAACCCGCGTTCACCTACATCGGCACGACCGACACCGATTACGAGGGCCCCCTCGACGATCCGCAGTGCACGCCAGACGACATCGCGTACCTGCTGCGCGCCATCAACCACTCGGTGACGACCGAGATCACCGACTCCGACGTCCTCGGCGCCTGGGCCGGACTCCGTCCCCTGGTTCGCAGCGCCACCACCGAGCGCACCGCGGATCTCTCGCGGCGGCACACGGTGAAGCGGTCGGCGAGCGGTGTCATCACGGTCACGGGCGGCAAGCTCACCACCTACCGGCGGATGGCGGCGGACGTCATCGACGAGGTCGTCGACCTGCTCGGGCGCGGAGGTCGGAGCGGGACGAAGCGCATCAGGCTCGCCGGAGCGATCGGATGGGACGCCCCCGGCCTCCCGGCGCACCTGTCGGCGCGCTACGGAGGCGAGGCGCGTCGGGTACTCGCCCTTGCGGCCGACGATCCGACTCTCGCCGAGCCTCTCGTGCCCGGCCTGCCGTACCTGCGCGCCGAGGCCGTGTTCGCGGTGCGCCACGAGATGGCGATGGGCCTCGACGATGTGCTCTCCCGCCGCACCCGCGCGCGCATACTCTCCCGCGACTCGACTGCCGCGGCCGCCGGCGAAGTGGCCCTCCTCCTCGCCCGGGAGCTGGGCTGGTCGGAGGCCGAGGCGGAACGCCGGGCCGCCGAGTACCGCGCGTCGGTAGCCGAGGAACGGTCAGCGGCCCACCTACCGGAGACGGCCCTCGACGCCGCACTCGGCTCCTGAGAGCGGATGGCGCCGCCACGCGAGGGTGGTCGCCGGCGGTGACCGCGCCGTAGCCTGCCCGGACCGCCGGAGTCCCCTCATGAGGAGGCGCGAAACATGACCTTCCAGCCCAATCGCGGGATCCCGACTCCGCCGATGGCATTCGACGGCGGGCCCGCCGGGGTCACCGGACGCATCGCCGCTCGACGCGTCGAAGTGGACGACGCGACTCTCGCGAGCCTGCGCGGCTCCTGCGCCGAGGTGCTCACGTCGGACGACGAAGTCGTCGAGGCGAGCCGCGACTGGTGGCCTCTCGCGATGATCTGGGCGCTCGACCGGGAGGTCGGCGCCAGGGCGTCGGTCGTCGTGCGCCCGGCCGGTGCCGAGGAGGTCGCGGCGGTTCTCCGCGTCTGCAACGAGTCCGGCACCCCCGTGACGGTCGCCGCCGGCCGAAGCGGCGTCTGTGGGGGCAGCATCCCGCTGCACGGTGGAGTCGTGCTCGATCTCACAGGTATGGCCGGCATCGTCTCGGTCGACGGGTCGTCGATGATCGTCGACGCCCTCGCCGGCACCTTCGGCGACGTGCTGGAGGACGAGCTGCGCGCCCGGCACGGTGCGACAGTCGGTCACTGGCCGCAGTCGATGGCGCTGTCGACGGTTGGGGGCTGGCTCGCGTGCCGCGGCGCCGGACAGCTCTCCACCCGCTACGGCAAGATCGAGGACATGGTCGTCGGCCTCGACGTCGTGCTCGCCGACGGCTCCCGGATCTCGACCGGCGGCGCACCGCGCGCCGCCGTCGGCCCCGACCTCAACCAGCTCTTCGTCGGCTCGGAAGGGACGCTGGGCGTGATCACGGCCGCTCGCCTGAGGCTGCATCCCGAACCGGGTTCCGAGCGCCGGGCCGCGTACGCCTTCGAGTCGTTCACCGACGGCCTCGACGCATGTCGTCGAATCCTTCGCCGGGGCGCCACGCCCGCTGTACTGCGCCTCTACGACGCCATCGAGGCCGACCGCTCCTACCAGACCGGAGATCGGCACGTGCTGCTGGTCCTCGACGAAGGAGACGCACACATCGTCGACGCCGCGATGGCGATCGTCGACGAGGAGTGCCACGACGCGCAGAACCTCGACGTCGGCCTGGTCGGTAGGTGGATGGAGCACCGAAACGACGTCACCGCCCTGGAGGCGCTCCTTCGCCGCGGCTTCGTGGTCGACACGATGGAGATCGCAGCCCCGTGGTCGCGCCTGGCGCACATCTACGAGCGCGCCACCGACGCGATCCGCTCGGTCGAGCACTCCATCGTCGCTTCGGCGCACCAGTCCCACTCGTACACCGACGGCGCATGCCTCTACTTCACCTTCGCGGGCAACCCGCCTGCGGAGGGCAGGGAGAGCTACTACCGGGCCGCCTGGGATGCCGGCACGAGGGCCGTCCTGGCGGAGGGTGGGGCCCTCTCCCACCACCACGGCATCGGCCTCAATCGCGCCCGATTCGTGCGCGAGGCACTCGGGCCCGCATTCACGGTCCTGGAGGCGACGAAGCGGGCTCTCGACCCCAACGGCATCCTCAACCCGGGCAAGCTCGCCCTCGACTCCCCCTTCGGAGCGGTCCCCTGGCCGTAGAGCCGCGGCGGGGGCGGTCGGACGACTGAGAGAGCGGTGAGCGAATGAGCGTTCTGGTCATCGACGTCGGGACGAGCGGGGTGCGCGTCGCGGTCGTCCGCCCCGACGTGTCGGTCGCCTTCGACCGTCATGTGCAGACCCTTCCGACTTCGCCGTCCCCCGGAATGGTCGAGCTCGACGCGACCGCTCTCGCCTCCACGGCGCTGCAGATCGCATTCGACGCGCTCGACGCCACCGGTCGGGTGGACGCCGTCGGCATCTCGAACCAGAGAGCATCGGTGGTCGTCTGGGATCGTGCGACCGGGGTACCCGTCTCCCCCGGCATCGGCTGGCAGGATCTGCGAACCGTCGGCCGATGCCTCGAGCTGCGCTCCCAAGGTCTGCGAATCGCACCGAACCAGTCGGCTACGAAGCTCGAGCACATCCTCGACGCGGTCGACCCCGACCGTTCCGCCGACCTCTGCTTCGGCACCGTCGACTCGTGGATCGCGTGGGCCCTGACAGACGGGGCGCTCCACGTGACCGACGCGACCAACGCCGCCGTCACGGGCCTGCTCGCGCCCGAGGCGATGGCATGGGACGCCACTGTGCTCGAGACTCTCCGGATCCCCGCGTCGATGCTCCCGGCTGTGGTCGACTCGGCCTGCCCGTCGGGTCGGGCGATCGGCGAGGCGACGGCGCTGCCGGGGGCTCCGCCGATCACCGCGATGCTCGGCGACCAGCAGGCGTCGCTCGCCGGCCAGGCCTGTGTGCGCACCGGCGACGCGAAGATCACCTTCGGCACCGGCGGCATGCTCGACCTCAACGTCGGGGAGCGCCCCCCTTCGTTCGACCGGCGCGGTCCGGCCGGCACCTTCCCGATCGTGGCCTGGCGACACGGCGGCGCCGACACGTGGGGGATCGAGTCGATCATGCTCGCGGCAGGGACGAACGTCGAGTGGCTGCGAGACGACCTCGGCCTCGTCGAGGCCGCCGCGGAGTCGCACGACGTCGCCTCCCTCTGCGCCGACACCGGCGGCGTCGTGTACGTCCCCGCGCTGCTGGGCCTCGGCACACCCCACTGGGATTACGGCGCCCGGGGCGCTCTCCTCGGCATCACACGCGGTACGGGCCGCCCCGAGGTGGTCCGCGCCGTCCTCGAGGGCGTCGCGCACCGTGGGGCCGACCTCGTCGAGGCGGCCGAGGCCGACTCGGGGACGACGATCCCCGTGCTGCGCGTCGACGGCGGGATGAGCGACAACCCTACGTTCGTACAGGCGCTCGCCGACGCTTCACAGCGGCCCGTAGAGGTCTCCCCCGTACGGGAAGCGACCGCACTGGGCGCCGGGCTGCTGGCAGGCATCGCCGTGGGTCATCGCGCCGGCATCGACGACATCGCGTCCACGTGGTCACCGCGGCTGCGCGTCGAGCCCGTTCGAGCGCTGGATCGCGACCGCTGGCGCGAAGCCTGCTCACGCGCGGGCGGATGGATCGGTGCCCTCTCCGGCATCGACTTCTGAGGCGGCCTACCGGCTCGGGATCGAGCCCGGGAATCAGGTCGCGGCGGCCGTGGCGTTCGCCGCAGCGGCGTCGGCAGCGGTCCGCTCGTCGGCGAGGTCACGCGCGAGCTTCAACCCGAAACCGGCGGAGAGCGCCGCCACGACGCCGACCACGCGCGCGTGCCAGCCGAGCTTCGGCGAGAAGAGACAGACCGCTGCATCGACGCCGTCGGCGATCGCCGACATGCCGAGCCACTCAGGTCCGTGACTCCCCTCCTTGATCGCGCTCAACGACCCGATGCCGAGCACGACGTCGCGCGCTCCCATCATTCGGGCGACCGCTCGCGTCGTGGGTCCGGTGGCGCCGGCCCCCAGCCAGGATCGGGCCGACGTCGCCGGGGCGACGAGCAGAGCGAGCCCTGCGACGGCACGGGTCCGGGTGAAGACGAGCGCTGTGCTTCGGAGGTCCTGCTCCATGGCCGTCATCCTCGCGCGCCGTCCGGCGGTCGCACCCACTCTGCCCAACCGGAGCCTTCTGCGCCTTCTCCCGAGCGGGCACGGCAGAGGCACCGCACGACGTGCCCTCCCCGCTCGGAGCCACCCGGGGCCCAGAGGTCATCGAGCGACACCGGGAACGCTGCAATTACATCGACGTCGAGGTCGACCGTGTGGTTGACGACGGAGCGCGCTGCCACGGGGATGCGGTCGGCGTCCCGGTGGACCTCGCCGACCAGCTCGTCGACGGGTCGACCGCCGGCCTCTGCGCTCCACAGGTACCCAGCCGGCTCACCGCCGGGCGGCGGCAGCATCAGCCCCGTGGCGAGCGACTCCCCCAGTTGGAACGCGGCGCGGCCGTCCCAGCGCGTCCACCACGGAGGCCCGCCCCACGAGTGCCCCCGCGCGCCGAGCCCCGAGATGGCGAGACTCATCGACGTCCCCAGATGGAGCTCGCCGTGAACCGAGCAGACCTGCTCGTAGAGGCCCTCCACGAGCTCACCGCCTCCGCGGCCGCGATCTCCGGTCCGGTCGAGCCGGCCCGTGCCGAACGTCATCGGCGGGGCGGTCGACTCGACGTCGAGCTCGAACGCGATCGGGAGGCGCTCCCCGTACTCGCTCGCCAGCGCCTCGACCGGGTCCTCCACGCGGACCCCGTACGTCTCGAGGCCGACCGTCCAGTAGTGCAGAGGCTCCTCGGCCACGTGATCGGCCCACATCTGCTCGCCGCGGACGAGGAGGCGTCCCGCGCCCGGCAGCGGTAGGTCGTGGTCGCGGACGGCGACGCGTGTGCCGTCGGGGAGAACCACGTGCGCCCAGTACCAAGTGCGCGCCCGCGACGGGAATGAGGCGACGCGAACCGCGACGCCGGCGCCGTCGCCCGTCGAGACCTCGAACCACCATGCCTCGCACCAAGCCGGACCCGCGTCCGGGCCCGGTTCGTGGGAGTGCTCGTCGTCCGTGGAGACGGTCGGCATCGCCCATCCCTCTGCGCAGCCGCGGCCCGGTCGGACCGCTCGGCTCACGGGATCAGAGGGTAGTAGGGACCGTCGCGAGTGATCTCGGGTGTGCTCTCGAAAGCCTCGAGCATCGGGTAGAGGTCGAGACTGTCGCGAGGCATGCTCCAGTCGAGATCGCCGGTACATCCCGCGGCGTCGGCGAACGGTCTGATGAACGAGTAGTAGACGTATGCCCCCGCGTCGATCTTCTCGCGCCTCTCCATGCCGGCGATCAGCCTGTAGCAGCGCTTCTGGGCGTCCTTCACGGCGGCGGCCAGAGCGTCGGCACCGGCGGAGTCGATCGGCGCGAGTCGCCCGCCCGACGTGTCGAAGAGGCCGAACGACTGCACGTGCGGCAGGTAGTCCTCCGGCTCGGTCAGCGAGGTGCCCCAGTCGGTCACCCTCAGGCGGACGCCGTCGAGCACGAACGCCGCGAGCACGTTGTCGTTCGGGAGGTCGCACGCGACCTCGGCACTCCACGGGAAATCGGAGACACCGAACTTGTTGAACGCCCGCAGCAGCAGCACGCGTCCGTCGGGGAGGACGTACGGGCCGGTGTCCTGGTAGCCCGCACGCGTGTCGAAGTAGAGGAGGAAGAGGTAGGAGGTGAGGAGCGCATTGAGGCGCTGGATCTTGGAGCGCCGCTCGTCGGTGACGGGTTCGCACCCGGCTACCACCTCGTCGACGTATTCGGAGTACGGGCGGTTGACGCCACCGGTGTCCCACGCCTGGTGCGCGGCCCCCGCGTGGTACGCCCGGGCGGCGCGCTCCCAGAACTCGACCATGATCCCGCAGCGCGCGAGGTCTTCGTCCCAGTCGATCATCCCGGCAGTTGCGAGGACGTTGCGCCCGGTCAAGAAGATGTTGGTGAGCGACCACAGGTGCACCGCATCGACCTGGTTGCCGACCGTGCGACCGGTCGCGCCGATCTCCTCGGGCGGCCTCGCCGCCGCGACCACTCGCAGCATCTCCGGGTGGCGTCGATAGCACTCGATGCCCGAGATGAGGATGTATGCCGTCACCGGGATGAGGGCCGACTCCAACGCCGTGCGCTGCACGGTGAGCGTGTAGGAGATCTCCCCGTGGTACTCCAGCCACCGATTGACGGCGGCCTTGTCCCACCCGGCCGGCGGCTCGAGAGCTCCCGCGCCGCTCACGCGGGCCGCCGGACGACGCCCAGCTCACCGCTGCAGTCGATCTCGACCGTGTCGCCGTTCGCCGGCTCGTCGCCGAGGGTGGTGCCCATGACGCACGGCACCTGGTACTCGCGACTCACGATCCCCACGTGGCTCTGCGGGGTGCCCGAGAGGCAGACGACGGCCGTGAGCTCGTCGAAGATCGGGGCGAGGAACGTCGCGCCCGCGTCGGCCACGCAGGCCACGACCCCCTCGGCCGACCCGTCCATCAGATCGAGGACGTCGTCGGGGGAGTCGAGCCGCCGCCACACTCCCTGCACCGGTGCCGCGTCGAAGACCTTTGTTCCGCTTCCGATCTCGCTCATGATCTCCGCTCCTGGCCCTGCGGGCCGGGCCGCTCGGGCCACGCTCGGCCAGCGCGGGACGCGAGCTCTCTCGTACAGGGCAGCCTCGCTCATGATCTCCGCTCCTGGCCCTGCGGGCCGGGCCGCTCGGGCCACGCTCGGCCGCGCGGGACGCGAGCTCTCTCGTGCTGGGCAGCCTCGCTCATGATCTCCGCTCCTGGCCGCGCGGGACGCGAGCTCTCTCGTACAGGGCAGCCTCGCTCATCGGCGGGGGAGCCTACCGAGGACCGCACGGGGAGGCGAAACGCGCAGCGCCGGTGACCGAGAGCGGCTCCGGCGTGCCTTCGCGGAGTCCCGCCCCGTACGATCGCAGCCCGTGAGCGATCTACCGCCCGACCACGACGCCTGGGAGCTCCTGCACGACCTCCGTCTGCGGGGCCTGGTCGAGGAGTCCGAGCACGAGCACGCCGACCTCCTGGTCGAGATCGGCTTCGCCGTCCGCAAGCGGACCTACCTCGCCGTGACCCCCGAAGGCCGGGAGCGCCACGCCGCATGGGTGCGCGTCGCCGACGACGCACCCGAGTACGACGCCGCTCGCCGCGCCTACGAGGCCTTCCTGCCGCTCAACGTCGAGCTGATCCGCCTCTGCTCCGACTGGCAGGTCCGTCCGGGCAACGTCGCGAACGACCACACCGATCTCCGCTACGACTGGGGCGTCGTCGACCGCCTGCGTGCGCTCGACGAACGAGCCGGTGGCGTCATCCGCCGCCTGGCGAGGGCCGTACCCCGATTCGCCTCATACCGACCCCGCCTGCGCGACTCCCTGCGCCGTGTCGAGGACGGGGACAACGACTGGTTCACCTCACCCCGCATCGACTCGTATCACACGGTCTGGATGCAGATGCACGAGGACCTGCTGGCGACCCTCGGCCTGTCCCGTGCGGACGAGGACCCCGGGCCAGAGCCTCCTCCGCCGGGCGCCTGACCCTCCCCTCGGACTCGCGCGGCGCCGGAGACGCACCGCGCCGCCCAGGGATGCGAGCATGGTGAGGTGTCGGAGGACCTGTTGGGCGAATCGGTGCGCGAGCTCGTGGAGCGGATCCGCCCCGCCGTGCTCGCCTGGCCCGAGGCCGAGGGCGCCGACTCCGACGGTGTGACGGCCGGCCTGCTGGCGGAGGCACGGCGGATCGCCGCGGCGTTCGTCGCCGCCGACGGGCGCCTCAACGACCGACAGCTCATCGCAATGCGCCTGGCGTTCGGAGCGAGAGACCCCGAGCTCGCGAATGGACCGCTCACCGCTCTGCGCACGACCGACGTCATCACCCGCGACGCCGGCTTCACGTCGCAGCCGTCACCGCTCTTCCTGCAGCTGGCCGAGTACGACCGCTCCCACGGGACCTCCACTGCGTGGTCGTACTACGAGGCAGCGTTGGGCGTCGCGCACGCTGTCTGCGCCCTCGCCGACATACCGACGCGCGAGGTGCTCGACTCGCTCGACCGCTATCGCGCGATGCTCCTCGAGAACCTCAGGGCTTCCTACATCGTGCGCCCGAAGCCCCCGGAGACCACCGGCGCGCGACCCGACGGGTCGAGACAGGGCGACGCCGGCAAGGCGGAGTCCGACGCCGTGGCCGCGAGATGGCACGACCCGGCCGCTCTCGGCGGACTGCCCGGTGAGGAGCCCGCCGTCGCCCCCACGCTCGACGGCCTCCTCGACGAGCTCGACGCGTTGGTCGGCCTGACCGACGTGAAGACCGAGGTGCGGCTCATCGTCAACCTGACGCGTGTCGAGAAGATGCGCGGCGACCACGGCCTGCCGGTGCCGGATCGCAGCAGGCACCTCGTCTTCGTCGGCAATCCGGGCACCGGCAAGACGACCGTCGCCCGCCTCCTCTCCCGCATCTACGGGGTCCTCGGCGTGCTCGCGAAGGGCCACCTCGTCGAGACCGATCGCTCGGGCCTCGTGGCCGGTTACGTCGGCCAGACCGCCATTCGGGTGCAGGAGACAGTGACATCCTCCCTGGGCGGCACGCTCTTCATCGACGAGGCGTACTCGCTCAGCGGCGGAGGAGACCGCGACTTCGGCGCCGAGGCAGTGGCGACGCTCCTCAAGCTGATGGAGGACCGGCGCGACGAGCTGGTCGTCGTCGCCGCCGGGTACCCGAAGCCCATGCAGCGCTTCCTCGACTCCAACCCGGGGCTGCGCTCCCGGTTCCCGAAGACGATCCTCTTCCCCGATTACTCGACCGACGACCTCGTGAGGATCTTCGCCTCGATCGGCGAGGGCCAGAAGTACGTCGCTACCTCCGATGCACTCGGGGTCGTGCGCGGATTCCTCGACGCGCAGGAGCGCGGCCCGACGTTCGGGAACGCCCGCCTGGCGCGCAACCTCTTCGAGGCCTCGGTCGCCCACCACGCGAGCAGGGTCGTCGAGCTGGGGGCGCCCGGCGTCGAAGAGCTCAGCACTCTGCGCCCCGAAGACATCCCCGCCGCGGGCGCCCAGCTCGACCCGGCGCACGACCCCGAACACGACACCGCGCACGGCACCGCGGCTTGCGGAGATGCGCCTTGCTGACCTCTCCCGGGATGTCTCCGGTCCTCAAGCGCGCTCTTGCACTCGTCGCCGCCATCGGGATGGTCGGAGCCGCGCTCGTCATCCGATCGGTCGTCTTCGACGACGAGACCGCGGGAACCGATGGCACGGGCGGCGACGGAACCGTCATCGGCGCCGCGCGACTCATCTGCGCCACCGAGCTCGAGAGCGCATGCCGCTCCCTGGCCGATCGACTCGGCGACGACATCACGGTCGCGACAGAGGATGCCGGCGCGACCGCAGCGCGGCTCGTCGACGCCGCACCCGGCGACGACCCCGGTCTCGACGGATGGCTGACCCTCTCGCCATGGCCTCAGACGGTCGCGGACTCACGTGCGCGGTCCAACGCCCGACCGGTCCTCGGAGCGGTCTCCGATCCGGTGGCTCGTTCGCCCCTGGTCATGGTGGTGCGCTCCGACCGCGCCGAGGTGCTCGCCCCGCGCTGCCCGGACCGCACCCTGGGCTGGCGCTGCATAGGCGATGCTGCCGGCCGCCCGTGGAGCGAACTCGGCGGCGAGGAGACCTGGGGCAGCGTCAAGCTCGCCCACGAGGACGCGACCGGCTCAGCATCGGGAGCGCTCCTGGTGGGCCAGGCGGTGGGGCACTACCTCGCGACACCCGAGATACCCGCGACGGCGATCTCCACGATCGACTGGGAGACGAGCGACGGCTTCGCTGCCTGGTTCCAGCGCCTCGAGGGCGCCGTGCCACGCAACGGCTTCGACCCTCCCGCCGGGAGCCCGTTCGCCCAGTTCCTCCAGGGGCGCTTCGTCGAGTACGACATCGTCGCCGCGCTCGAGGCCGAGGTCGGCCCTGCCCTCGCCCGGGCGTCCGGGCTGGGGGACTCGGTGGTGGTGGCTTACCCTGAGCCCGTGGGCACCGCCGACGTCGTCTTCGTACCGCTCCTCCGCAGCGACTCCGCAGATCGCCTGCGCGAGTCGGCCACCGGGCCCGAGGCGCGCTCGTCCATCGCTGCGGCGGGCTGGCGCGTCGAGGGCGAAGACCGCGCTGCAGGGGTCCGCGACTCACCGCCGCTGCCCGACGGGAACGGTCTTCCCTCGGCAGGCGCAATCGACGCGCTGACGTACGCTGTGGGAGGAGGTCACCCGATGACCAGCCGCTCTTCGACCCGGGAGATCAGGGGCGACAACGGGCGCCGCCGCCCACGCCCCGGGATCCGGTTGTTCGGCGCGCTTCTCGCCGTCGCGCTCACTGCCGCGGCCTGCGGGGGCGACGACTCCGAGGTGTTGGGCGACGACGCCGACCTGCTCGACCCGGGCGACTGCCTCCCAGTCGACATGGCCGTCTCGTCGGAGAAGATCGCACTGCTCACAGATCTCGCGCAGGAGTTCAACGCCTCCGACGCCGCCGACCTCGGCGATGGCGAGTGTGTGTTCGTCAGGGTCCAGAAGAAGGCCTCCGGAAAGGCGATGCAGCTGCTCTCCGACGGCTGGTCCGACGAGGCCACCGACGGCCCCCAACCGGTCGTCTGGTCGCCCGCCGCCTCGTCGTGGGGCGCAATCCTCAACCAGCGCCTCGCCGAGCGCGGTGCCGACCCGATGGTCGGCTCTGCCGAGCCGTTCATGCTCACCCCACTGGTGATCGCGATGCCGGAGCCGATGGCCGAAGCGCTCGGGTACCCGCAGACGCCTATCGGATACGCCGACATCATCGCCCTCGCCCAGGACCCCGAAGGCTGGGGTGCGTTCGGGCATCCTGAGTGGGGCCCGTTCCGGCTCGGCAAGACGAACCCCAACTACTCGACCAGCGCACTCTCGGCGACGATCGCGCAGTACTACGCGGCGACGGGCAAGACGAGGGGGCTCTCGCTCGAAGACCTCGATCGGCCCGCCGTGGTGACCTTCGCGAAGGCGGTGGAGGGTGCCGTCGTCCACTACGGCGACATCACCATGACGTTCCTCAACAACTGGTTCCGCAACGACGCCCGCGGCACCGCCCTCACGTATGTCTCAGCCGTCGCCGTCGAGGAGAAGTCGGTCATCGACTACAACCTCGGCAACCCCGACGGCATCCTCGATCCGGGAGAGGACCCGCGCAAGCCGCGGGTCCCTCTCGTCGCGGTCTACCCGAAGGAAGGCACGCTCTACAGCGACAACCCCTTCATGGTCCTCGACGCTCCGTGGGTCACCGATCAGGAGGCGGCTGCGGCGGAGCGCTTCGGCGACTACGTCATGCGCCCCGAAGCCCAGGAGCGGGTCGCGGAGTACGGGTTCCGGCCCGGCAACCCCGAGGTGGCCATCGGGGGCGGTGTCACGACGGCGAACGGCGTGGACCCGGACCAGCCGGAGACCCTCCTGGAGGTCCCGGAACCGGCAGTGCTGAGCGGCCTGCTCGACAGGTGGGACGGCGTCCGCAAGCGGGCGCGCGTGCTGATCGTCCTCGACGTCTCCGGCTCGATGGGCGAGGAGGGCGACACCGTCACGGGAGAGACCAAGCTGGATCTGGCGAAGGACGCCGTGACCGATGCACTCGACCAGTTCCAGACCGACGACGACGTCGGCCTGCGCGTCTTCACCACCGACCTCGTCGACGAACCGACCGACTACGCCGACCTGGTTCCCGTCGAGGCGATCGGCGGACAGCGCGAAGGGCTGGCACGACGCATCGACGACCTCATCCCGATGAACGGCACACCGCTCTACACCGTCACGCAGGGCTCCTACCGCGACATGCTCGACGCGTTCGTCCCCGATCGCATCAACGCGATCGTCCTCTTGACCGACGGCCGCAACGAGGATCCGCGCAACGAGGACCTCGAAGCGTTGCTCAAGGAGCTGCGCGCGCAGGCCGAGGGCGAGAGCGCGAAGCCCGTGCGGATCTTCCCGATCGCCTACGGCGCCGACGCCGACCTCGACACGCTCAGGCGGATCGCGGAGGCTACGAACGCCGCCGTATACGACGCATCCGACCCGACGACGATCTCGTCGGTGTTCACGGCGGTGGTCAGCAATTTCCAGGGACGCCCGTGGCCCGCGGTGTCCTCCGGCGGAGATGTCCGCGGTAGTCGGCGCGCACACGGCGCCCCGATGGGTCGTGTGAGATCAGCATGGCGATCGACCGCCTTCCAGAGCACCTGAAGTCGAGGCGCACAGCCGAGGCGATCATGGCACCATCGGCAATACTCGCCGGTGGCGCCGGCGCATCAGCCGCAATCCTGGCGGGCGTCGGCCTCCTGCCCGTCGTGGCGGTCGGGCTCGCCGCGTACGCGGCGCTGGTCGTGTTCCGCCTGCCACGCGGCCCGCGGCCGGCCGCCGGCATCGACCCCAAGACCCTCTCCGAGACGTGGCGGCGCTTCGTGGCGGAAGCACTGCAGGCTCGTCGCCGGTTCGACGAGGTGCTGCGCACGGCTCGGCCCGGACCCGTCCGCGACCGGCTCGCCGACATCGGCTCGCGCCTCGACACAGGGGTGCAGGAGTGCTGGCGGATCGCACGGCGAGGCGACGCGCTCGAGGACGGGCTGGCGACCCTCGACATCCAGGAGGTGCGCGCCGACCTCGCCGAGCTGCAGCGCAGTGGGCTGGATCCCGCAGCGAGCGAGCGCGACGAGTCGGCGTACCTCAGCACGGTCGAGGCGCTCGAGGCGCAGATCGCGACGGCGGAGCGGATCCGCGCCGTGGCCACCGATGCGCAGGCGCGGCTCCGTCTCCTCGATGCACGGCTGGACGAGGCGGTGGCCAGGGCCGTCGAGCTCGCCCTACAGGCCGGGGATGCCGCCGACCTGGCCGGCCTCGGCAGTGACGTCGACGCCCTGGTCGGCGACATGGAGGCCCTGCGCCAAGGTCTCGAGGAGGCCGCCCACGCCTCCTCCCCCCAGACCTAGGAGCGTCGACAGACCTCACATCGTGTGGTCGGTCGACGCTCCTGGTCACCGGTGCGGGGGAGGCGGTCGCGGGGTTAGGCTCGGCACATGCTGAAGCTCCTGCGCCGCTGGTGGAAGTACATGACCGCGAGGCTCTCGGGGAAGTTCGAGGAGTCCGCCGACCCCAAGACCCAGCTCGAGCAGGCGATCGCCGAGGCGCAGGACCAGCATCGGCGCCTCACCGAGCAGGCCGCCAACGTCATAGCGCACCAGAAGCAGACGCAGATGCGTCTCGACAGGGCCCAGCAGGACCTCGACAAGGCAACGGGGTCGGCGCGCCAGGCGCTGCTCCTCACCGACGAGTCGACCCAGAAGGGCGACGCCGCCAAGGCCCTCGAGTACCAGCAGGCCGCCGAGAGCTTCGCCAACAGGCTCATCGCCCTGGAGCGGGAGGTCGAGGGGCTCAAGCAGATGCTCCTCGACGCAGCCCGGGCAGCCGACCAGGCGAAGGGCTCCGTCTCGCAGAACGCCCTCGCTCTCCAGAAGAAGCTCTCGGAGCGCCAGAAGCTGCTCAGCCAGCTGGATCAGGCGAAGATGCAGGAGCAGATGAACAAGGCGATGGCCCAGTTGAGTGCCACCGTCGGCGAAGACGTCCCCACCTTCGACGAGATCCGCGAGAAGATCGAGACGCGCGTCGCTCGCGCCGAGGGCATGGCGGATCTCACCTCGACCTCGGTGGAGGGCCGGATGGTCGAGGTGGAGCAGGCCCAGATGAACGCCGAGGCGCAGGCTCGCCTCTCGGAGCTCCGCACTCAGCTCGGCCTGCCCGGCGCCGCTGCTGCTCCTGACTCGGCGGCCGCCGAGTCAGGTGCCGAGTCGGCGACGGAGCAGCCCGGAGAGGGCGCCTCCCCCGCCTGACCCTCCCGCCCCACCGTCCGGCGCAGCTCTCAGTCGACGATCCCGGGCCCTGCGGTGTCGGTACGGACGTCGAAGAGGTCCGGCTCGAGGTAGATCACCGCGCTGTGGTCGATGGATGCACGGATGCGCGCCTCGGCCTCGTCGATTCGGTCGGCGAGATCGGGGACGGCAGAGGCGCCGACGAACTCGACCTTCGCCGCGACGAGCACCTCGTCGGGACCGAGGTGCTCGGTGCGCATGTGAATCACCCGCACCTCGCCATCGTTCTCGAGCGCGGCACGGATCGCGTCGTCGTCGGCAGTGCTGACCGCCT
Source organism: uncultured Actinomycetes bacterium (assembly GCA_963706745.1). Taxonomy (GTDB): domain Bacteria; phylum Actinomycetota; class Acidimicrobiia; order IMCC26256; family PALSA-610; genus JAOSJK01. Next base: position 257,370 of record CAVPMX010000002.1, read on the forward strand.
CGCCGATGAGGAGGCTCTTCATCTCGATCGCCAGAACCCAGGCAATACCGACGAGCAGCACACCGATCACGAGGCTCCCTACGGCATCGAAGCGCGGCTCGTCGGTGATCACCGCTGTCGCGACCCCGGCCAGGGCGAAGCAGAGGCCGAGCAGTGCGCCGAGGTCCTCGAGCAGGACCACTGGGAGCTCCGGCGACTTGGACTGGCGTACGAAGGCCCACCACGTCCGCCCGCGTCGGAGCGGTCGAGCCTCGTGCACCGCAGTGCGGAACGAGAACGACTCGAGGAGGATCGCCGTTCCCAGAACGGCGAAGGCCCACACCGGCGACTCGAGCTCGTGCGGGTGCCGGAGCTTCTCGACCGCCTCGTAGATCGCGAAGAGCCCGCCGAGGCTGAAGAGCACGAGCGCGACGACGAATGCCCAGAAGTAGCGCACCTTCCCGTAGCCGAACGGGTGCTCGGCATCGGGCGAACGACTCGCGCGCCGACCACCGAGGAGCAGCAGCCCTTGGTTCGCGGTGTCGGCGACCGAGTGGATCGCCTCTGCGAGCAACGAAGCCGCACCAGTGAACGCGAACCCGATGAACTTCGACACTGCGATGCCCAGGTTCGCCGCGAACGCCGCGACGATCGCCTTCTTGCTGCCTTCGTGCATCTCCGTCTACCTCGCAGTGATCCCGGTGGGGCCCGGATCCGGGACGTTGATCGCGGGCCTCGACCGGCTACGACTGCCGGGTCTGCGCGCGCAACCGTCTTGGTTCAGGCGCTCGCTGCCCGCCAGTGTGATCGCGCGTCGGCGTAGAGATCGCCTCCGTGCGCGTCGTGCACGACCACCGCCGGGAAGTCGCTGACCTCGAGTCGGCGTATCGCCTCGGTTCCCAGCTCTCCGAAGGCGACCACCTCCGAGGCCGTGATGGAGCGGGCGAGTATCGCCCCGAGCCCGCCGATCGCGGCGAGCGCCACCGCTCGATGCTCCCGTAGAGCGGCGCGCACCTCGGCTCCCCGCTCCCCCTTCCCCATGACCGCCTTCACGCCGTGGCGAAGCGTCATCTCGGTGAGCCCGTCCATGCGCGACGCAGTCGTAGGGCCGGCCGATCCGATTACCTGCCCCGGCCGGGTGGGCGTGGGACCCGCGTAGTAGAGGATCGCCCCCTCGGCGGGGAACGGCCACTCCTCGCCCGACTCGTCGAGAGCGGCGAGGCGTGCGTGAGCGGCGTCGCGTGCAGTCCAGATGACGCCGTTGATCCGGACGCGATCCCCCGCCCGGAGAGCGAGCGCGTCGTCGTCGGCCAGCGGCGCCACGACCCTCACAATCCGGGCGCCGCCTTGGTCTTCGATCACATCGACGGCCATCAGCGTCGTCTTCCCTTCCTCTTCGGAGGCAGTCCCGTGGTCTCACCGATGACGCCGCCGCGGGTCATCGCATCTAGGTCGAGGATCCGGTCGAGCTCTCGAGCGGCCATAAGTCTCCTACGCACGACGACGTCGCGGACGGATGTCCCCGTGCGCACCGACTCCTGCACGACCTCGGCGACCACCTCGTAGCCGAGGTGCGGGTTGAGGGCGGTCGCCACGGCCGGCGACGCCTCGGCGTTCTCACGGCACCGATCGACGTCGGCCTCCATCCCCGCGATGCAACGATCTGCGAGCAGGAGCGAGGCGTTTGCGAGGAGTCGGATCGACTCTAGGACGTTGCGCGCCATCACCGGCACGTACACGTTCATCTCGAAGGCACCCTGCGATCCGGCGAAGGCGACGGCGGCGTCGTTCCCGATCACCTGCGCAGCCACCTGGGCAACCACCTCCGGCACGACCGGGTTCACCTTGCCTGGCATCATCGACGAGCCCGGCTGGAGCTCGGGCAGCCTGATCTCGCCCAGGCCGGCCCGCGGCCCGCTCCCCATCCAGCGCAGGTCGTTCGCGATCTTCACCAGGGAGATCGCGTAGGTGCGGAGTGAGCCCGATGCATCGACGAGCGCGTCGCGCGCTCCGGTCGCAGCGAAGGGATCGCGGGCTGCTGTGAGCGGAAGGCCGGTCCGATCGGCGAGGCGCCGGATGACGCGTGCGGCGAAGCTCTTGGGCACGTTGAGGCCGGTACCCACAGCAGATCCACCGAGGTTCAGCGCTGCGACGCGCGGGACGCATGTCTCGATGCGGGCCACGCCCTCCTCGACCTGGGTCGCGTAGCCACCCAGCTCCTGCCCGAGCGTGACGGGCGCTGCATCCATGAGGTGTGTCCGGCCCGCCTTCACGACGTCGGCGAAGTCGCGGCGGCGGCGCCGGAGAACCCTGGCCAGATGAGCGAGAGCAGGAATGAGATCGTCGGCGAGCGCCGCTGCGACGGCCATGTGCACGGCCGAGGGAAAGACGTCGTTCGACGACTGCGAGGCGTTGACCTGGTCGTTGGGGTGCACCGGCACGCCGAGGCGTTCGCTCGCCAGGTTCGCGATCACCTCGTTGACGTTCATGTGCGAGGAGGTCCCGGACCCGGTCTGGAACACGTCGATCGGGAACTGCTCGTCGTGTTCGCCGATCGCCACCTCCTCGGCAGCCGCCGCCACCGCCTCGGCGACCTCCTTCGTCACGGCCGGCACGTCGCGCAGCCCACCGTTGACGCGCGCAGCCTCCGCCTTGACGAGGCCGAGCGCCCAGAGCAGGCGCCGCTCCAGTCGCAGGCCCGATATCGGGAAGTTCTCGACGGCACGCTGGGTCTGCGGTCCCCACCTCACGCCCGAGGGGACGCTCACCTCGCCGAGCGAGTCCCGCTCGACCCGGTCCGGGCCCGCCACGTCAGGATGTCCCTACAGCTCGACCGTGCGAGCGCGATGTGCGTGGCACTCGATGTTGACCGCGACGGGGAGCGACGCTATGTGCGTCGGAAGCGTCTCGACCTGCACGGCGAATGCCGAGACCGTGCCGCCCATGGCCTGTGGGCCGATGCCGAGCGCCTGGATGTCGGCCAGGAGGCTCCGCTCGAAGTCGGCGACCTCCGGATCGGGATTCGCCTCCCCCACATGGCGGAGCAGCGCGCGCTTCGCGAGGATCGCCGACCACTCGAAGTTGCCGCCGACCCCGACGCCGATGATCCCCGGCGGGCAGCAGTCGGCTCCCGCCTTCGTGACCGTCTCGACTACGAACTTCCTCACGCCCTCCGTGCCGTCGGCCGGGACGAGCATCGCATGTCGGCTCTTGTTCTCCGAGCCGCCGCCCTTCGCGTCGACCGTGATGCGGAGCCGGTCACCCGGGACGATCCGGGTGTGAAGGAACGCTGGCGTGTTGTCGCCGGTGTTCTCGCGCCCACCGATGGGGTTCGCTACGATCGACGCCCGCAGATAGCCCTCGGCGTAGCCCTGCCTGACACCTTCGTCGACTGCCTCGACCACGTCTCCGCCTATGAGGTGCACGTCTTGGCCGACGTCCATGAAGACGACCGCCGAGCCCGTGTCCTGGCAGTAGGGGAAGACGCCCTCGGCGGCGACGGCTGCGTTCTCCAGCAGGGAGCCCAGGACGTCTCTGCCTACCGGGCTCTCCTCCCGGTCGCGTGCAGCCCCTATGGCTGCGACGACGTCGTCGCCGAGCTTGTAGGCGGCGTCCACGCACATCTGGCGGATCGCCGCCGTTATCTCGGCGACGTCGATCTCCCGCAGCGTCATTCGGCTCAGTCCTTGGTGGTGACGCCCTCGCGGGACAGGAGTCGGCGCTTGAGCTCTGTGCCGCCACCGTCGGACCAGGCGCCGCCGTAGCCGCCGATGCGGCCCCCGGCGGCGATGACCCGGTGGCACGGGATCACGAACGGCACCGGGTTGGTCGACATCGCCGTGCCGACGGCGCGGGCGGCCTTCGGACGGCCGGCCATCGCAGCGAGCTCCCCGTAGCTGACGGTCTCGCCCCAGCCCACCTCGCGGGTGAGCGTCTCGAGCACGGTTCGGCGGAACCCGGTGACGCCTGCGGAGTCGAGGTCCACAGGGAGGTCGAGCTCGTGCCGCCGCCCGGCGAACCAGTCGTCGAGCTTCGTCGCGACCTCCTCGTCGCGCTCGGGGAGAGCAGCGTCGAGGAGCTCGTCGGTTCCGTCGCCGCCGGGTAGTGCAACCGCCGTCACCCCGGCATCGGAGACGACGACCGTCACCTCACCGTAGGGCGTCGCCTGTCGCCACCAACGAAGATCCGCCATGGTCGCTCCTCCTCCGCCACCGGTCCCCCGGGAACCTGTCCCACGCTACCCCGGTGGCGCCGCGACGATCTGCCGGCCAGATCGTGCGCGTCGGCCGTCTACCGAGCGGCCACCGGTCGCCGATCAGCCGAGCAGCCCCAGATCTGCCACGGCGTCATGCTCCTCGCGCAGCTCCGCCACCGAGGACTCGATCCTCGCCCGCGAGAAGTCGTCGAGGTCGAGGCCCTGCACTATCGACCACCGCCCGTCGGCGCAGGTGGCGGGGAACGACGAGATGAGGCCGACGTCGGCACCGTACGAGCCGTCGGAGCAGACGCCCATGCTCACCCAGTCGCCTTCGGGCGTCCCAAGGACCCAGTCGTGCACGTGGCTGATCGCGGCGTTCGCAGCCGACGCCGCCGACGAGGCGCCGCGCGCCTCGATGATCGCAGCGCCGCGCTGCTGCACGGTCGGGATGAATGTGCTCTCGAGCCACGCTTGATCGCCGACCGCCTCCGCTGCGTTGCGCCCGCCGACTTCGGCGTGGAAGAGATCTGGATACTGCGTGGCCGAGTGGTTGCCCCAGATCGTCATCTTCTTGACGTCGGCGACGGTGGCGCCGACCTTGGCCGCGAGCTGCGCCATCGCGCGGTTGTGGTCGAGGCGGGTCATCGCGGTGAACCGGTCGCTCGGCACACCCGCTGCATTGTTCATCGTGATGAGGGCGTTGGTGTTCGCGGGGTTGCCGACGACGAGCACGCGTACGTCGTCGGCGGCGCCGGCCGCGATCGCCTTGCCCTGCACGGTGAAGATCGCGCCGTTGGCCTCGAGGAGGTCCTTGCGCTCCATGCCCTTGGTGCGGGGGCGGGCACCGACGAGCAGGCAGACGTTCGCGCCCTCGAAAGCCTTGTGCGCGTCGTCTGTCTGCACAACGCCTGCGAGCAGCGGGAACGCGCAGTCATCGAGCTCCATGGCGACGCCGCCGAGCGACGGCAGCGCCGGGGTGATCTCCAGCATCTGGAGGATCACGGGCTGGTCGGGGCCGAGCATCTGGCCGCTGGCGATCCGGAACAAGAGGCTGTAGCCGATCTGGCCGGCAGCGCCGGTCACGGCGACGCGAACTGGGTCCTTCACCGTCGGGCTCCCTGATAGGTCGGATGGGGCTCCAAGACGCTAGCCCCGACCCATGGGGGCCGCCGAAGCGACCCGTGCGCCTAGCCGTCCAGCCGGGCGCGCCCGCGACCGCTCAGCGGGCGACGATCACGGCGACGACGGTGAGGGCGTAGACGACCGCGAGTAGGGCGACGAGCGCCCAGAGGCTCGCTGCGGTCAAGGGGTTGGGCCTCTCCGGCCCGGTCGACTGGTGGAGACCGCACGCCGGGCACCGCGCAGCACCGGCGGCGACAGGCGCGCCGCAGAGCATGCAGGCATCGCCTGCGGTGCCGGGCGAGGGCTCGGACTGAGCGGTCACGATCTCCGCTCCTGGCCCTGCGACCCGGCCCGCCGCTCGGCCGCCTCGACGGTGGACCTGAGGAGCATCGCGATGGTCATCGGGCCGACACCCCCCGGGACCGGCGCGACCCACTCCGCCACCTCCATCACGTCGTCGGCGACGTCGCCGGCGATCCCCTCGTCGGTGCGCGTGATACCGACGTCGAGAACGGCCGCGCCGGGCTTGACCATGTCGGCCGTGATCAGCCCCGCCCTGCCTGTGGCCGCGACGAGGATGTCGGCCTGCCGGGTGAACTCCGGGAGGAAGTGCGTCCCCGTGTGGCACTGGGTCACGGTGGCGTTCGCGTTCTCGGCCTTGAGCGACAGCAGCATCGAGAGCGGTCTGCCGACGGTCGGACCGCGCCCGACGATGACGACGTGGCGCTCCTCGATCGGCACCTTGTGCCGCACGAGCAGCTCGACGATGCCCTGCGGCGTACCGGGCCTCGGGTGGCCGGGCACCCCGAGTGCGAGGTACCCGAGGTTCTGGGGATGGAGACCGTCGACGTCCTTGGTCGGATCGACCGCGAGGATCAGCTCCGAGTAGTCGAGGTGGTCGGGGACCGGGTACTGGATCAGGTACCCGTCGACCTGCGGGTTCGCGTTGAGCTGCGCTATCAGGTCGAGCACCTCTTCTCGCGACGAGTCGGCCGCGAGGTCGTGCCTCCACGAGGCAACCCCCAGCTCCGCGCAGGCCCGGTGCTTGCTGCGGACGTACACGTGCGAGCCCGGGTCGTCGCCGATCAGGACCGTCGCGAGCCCGGGTGTGACGCCACGCTCGGCGAGGGACTCGACACGAGCCCGGAGCTCGTCCTTGATCACCGCAGCCTTGGCCCTGCCGTCGAGAATCGTCGCAGTCACCGTCGCCCTCCTCTCTTCGCCCCGTCGTCAGTGCAGGAAGTGCCGCTCGCCCGTGAAGACCATCGCCAGGCCGAGCTCGTCGGCGCGCTCGATCACTGCCTCGTCGCGCACCGAGCCGCCCGGCTGGATCACCGCCGCCACACCCGCCGCGGCCGCCGCCTCCACGCCGTCGGGGAAGGGATAGAACGCGTCGGAGGCGCAGGCACCACCTTCCGCCCGCCCCGCCGCCTTCTTGGCCGCGATCTCGCCCGACTCGACACGGTTCTGCTGCCCCGCCCCGATGCCGACGGCCTGCCCGCCCTTCACCAGCACGATCGCATTCGACTTGACGTGCCCGCAGACGCGCCAGGCGAGCTCGACGTCGCGCCACTGCGCGTCGGTGGGCGACGCCTTGGTCACCACCTTCCACTGGTCGCGCCCTGCAACGAAGGCGTGTGGCGCCTGAACCAGGAATCCGCCCGAGATCTGCCGGAAGTCGAGATCGACGCCACCCGGAGGGGGCGCTTCCAGTAGGCGCGTGTTCTTCCGCTTCGCAGCGAGCGCCTCGATCGCTCCTGGGGCGAATCCGGGGGCTATCACGAGGTCTGCCTGCGGGCCGGCGACCATTCGCTCCACGGTCTGCGCATCGACCGTTCGGTTCACCGCGACGATCCCGCCGAATGCAGAGCGCTCGTCGCACGCGAGCGCCCGGTCGTAGGCGACGGCGAGCGTGGCGTCGAGAGCCACGCCGCAGGGGTTGGCGTGCTTGATGATCGCGCAGGCGGGCGAGGCGCCGAGATCGTGCACGAGGTGCCAGGCCGCGTCGGCGTCGTAGTAGTTGAGGTACGAGAGGGCGAGGCCACCGTGCTGCGCGACGTAGTCCCACCAAGAGGTCGTGCCGCGTCTGCGGTAGCGGGCGGCGCGCTGGTGAGGGTTCTCGCCGTAGCGGAGCTCCTCGTCGGTCCGTTCGAGCGGCACGACGACGTGGCGCGGCAGGCGCTCACCCTCCTGCAACCACTCGACGATCGCGGCGTCGTATGCGGCGGTGTGCGCGAACGCCTCGAGCGCGAAGTCGCGGCGGGTCTCGTCGCCGATCGTGCCGTCGTTGGCGCGCAGCTCCGCGATCAGCGGCGCGTACTGGTCCGGTGAGGTGACGATCGTGACCCAGGCGTGGTTCTTCGCCGCGGCGCGGACCATCGTCGGGCCCCCGATGTCGATCGTCTCCACGTCGGGGCGCTCCAGGAACGGGTACAGGTTCGAGACGACGAGCTCGAACGGCCTGATGCCCAGTCGGTCGAGGTCGGCCCTGTGGCTCTCCTTGCCGAGGTCGGCGAGGATCCCGCCGTGGATCGCGGGGTGCAGCGTCACCACCCGGTGCTCGAGCATCTCGGGGCTGCCGGTCACGTCGGCGACGCGGGTGACGGGGAGCCCGGCGTCCTCGATCGCGGTGGCGGTGCCTCCCGAGGAGACGAGCTCGACCCCCAGGTCTGCCAGCGCGCGTGCCAGCTCGGAGAGGCCGTCCTTGTCGAAGACCGACAGGAGGGCCCTCGTGATCTTCGTCCTCATTCCTTCACTCTCGTTCCTTGGTTCTCGCTGCCGCGGCCCGGGCCATTCACCGGGTGGCCTCTTCGCGGACCATGCGCTCCAGGACCTCGGGGTAGAGGCGACGCTCGACCTCCTTGATCCTCTCGTGAAGGGTCTCGACCGTGTCTCCGGGGAGCACCTCCACCGCCTCCTGAGCGAGGATCGGGCCGTCGTCGACGTCGAGCGTGGCGATGTGGACGGTGCACCCCGTCACCTTCACACCCGCCGCCACGGCCTCGTGCACTGCGTGCGCTCCCTTGAACGCGGGTAGCAGCGCCGGGTGCGTGTTCGTGATCCGTCCCCCGTAGGCGTCGAAGAGCGGCCTCTCCAGAATTGTCATGAACCCTGCCATAGCGACCATATCGACCTCACTTCGGCGGAGCACGTCGACCACCCTGTGGGTGTAACGAACCCTGTCGAAGGAGGGACCGAACTCCGTGCGCTCGACGATCTCGACCGGCACCTCCGCTCCGCGGGCCACCTCGACGGCCCCGCAGTCCCTGTCGACGACCACCTCCACGACCGGCAGGCCGCGGTCGAGGATCGCCCGCAGGATCGTGCCGCTCCCCGATGCCAGTACCCCGAGTCGCACGCGGCGGAGGCTAGCGCGAGACACCTCCGCGCGGCCCAGGGGGTCGGAAATCCTCGTCTCGCGCCGCCCGGCATGCTCTACTTGACCGCGACTCTCACGGAGCGCACGCCCTAATCGGAGGTATCAGTGGACAAGCTCAAAGACCTGACCCTAGGCGAGAAGATCGTTGCCGCCGCCGGGGCACTGCTCCTGATCGACAGTTTCCTGCCGTGGTACAGCGTCGACATCGGCAGCGCGTTCGGGGTCAGCTACTCCTACACCCGCAACGGCTGGCAGAGCCCCGGCGGCCTCTGGTCGATGCTGGCGGTGCTGCTGGGCGTCGCGATGGCGGCACAGGTGATCGTCTCGAAGCTCGGTCTCGCAGAGCTGCCCGAGAAGCTCGGGAACTTCTCGTGGGGGCAGGTGCACATGTTCGCCGGCATCGGCGCGCTGGCTCTCGTCGTGATCAAGTTCCTCGGCGAGAGCGACTACGTCGGATTCGGCATGTGGATCGGCTTCCTCTGCGCCGCCGGCCTCGCGTTCGGTGGGTTCACCATCAACAAGGAGCGGGCCTCCGCCGTATAGCAGCACCGGGCTGCACGGCGAAGAACGTCGACGGCTTCGAGGTGCGCGCCCGACGAGGCGCGCACCTCGAACCGCGACAGCTCGCACCCGGGCTGCGCTGCAGTCACGGCCCCCGCTCCGGCGGGGGCCGTCCAGTTCGTCGCCTCGTCGCCGTTCGGGTGAGGCGTCGGCATTCGTTGAGGTTCGTTCCACAATGTGTTCTCATGGCCGGGTAGCAGATCACGTCAACGCTTGATGCCCAGCCCTGATGGAGGCGTCGTGGAGAGACCCAAGCCGACCCCGACCGATCTGATCCTCATCGGCAGCGCCGCCGTGATGTTGGTCGGCTCGTTCCTCGACTTCAGCGGAGACACCAGCGCCTGGGACTCCCGGGCGCTGCCGATCGTCACCCTGATACCCATCTACGGCCTGCTCATGGCCCTGCCCGTCGTCCTCTCCAAGCTCGCCGGCGTCAAGCTCCCGGATCTGGTCTTCGGGTTCAGCTGGGTGCAGATGAACGCTGTCCTAGCCGTCTTCGCAGTGCTGATGTCGGCGGCATGGATGATCACCACCAACGACCCCGAAGCGGGACTCTGGCTGATGCTCATCGGATCGGCGGGCGCGCTGTACGGGTCCCTTGCGCCCATGATCGGGAGCTCGGAGACACCGGCGTGAATCTCGACAGCCGAGAAGGGGGCAGTGCCGTGGAGCGCAAGCAGCCGTCGACCATCGACCTCGTCACGCTCGTCGCCGGCGGCATCGTCGTCGTCGGATCGTTCCTCGACTTCTACGACTACTCCGACTTCGGGGCGAGCATCAGCATGAGCGCTTGGAGCAGCGACCTCTTCTCGCCCGTCACGCTGATACCCGTCCTCTGCGCAGCCATAGCGATCGTCCACGTCGCGCTCTCGAGCTTCACCGGCGTGAAGCTGCCGGCGCGCTTCCTCGGGCTCGGTTGGGACCAGATACACATCGCCGTCGGGTTCCAGGCGACCGTGATGATGGTCGCCTTCCTCATCCAGGAGAAGGAGCCCTTCGGCATCGCCATCGGGTTCTGGCTGATGCTCCTCGGCTCCGTCGCCCTGCTCGTCGCAGCCGTCGGCCGTCAACGCGGGTCGACGCTCAGCGCCTAGCGGCACTCGGAGCGCAGCGGCCGTCCTGGCACCAGCGAGGGCTGTCGCCGAACACCGACCGCTCGCCGTCACAGAGCGAGTACGACCTCGGCCATGAGGGTGCCCACCTCGGTCGGGTTCTGAGCCACGCGCACGCCGACCGCCTCGAGAGCCTCGATCTTCGCTGCGGCAGTCCCCTTCGATCCCGAGATGATCGCGCCGGCGTGTCCCATCTTCTTGCCGGGGGGAGCGGTCACACCCGCCACGTAGGAGACGACGGGCTTGGACATGCTCGCGCCGATGAACTCGGCGGCCTCCTCCTCGGCCGAGCCCCCGATCTCGCCGATCATGATCACTGCGGCGGTCTCCTCGTCGGCCTCGAACCTGGAGAGGCAGTCGATGAAGGTCGTCCCTGGAACGGGGTCTCCCCCGATCCCCACGCAGGTCGTCTGACCTATCCCCTGCCGGGTCAGCTCGTGGAGCGCCTGGTAGGTGAGGGTGCCCGAGCGGCTCACGATGCCGACGGGCCCTCCGGGCAGGGCGATCTCGCCGGGAGTGATGCCGATGTTGCACTTGCCGGGCGAGATGACGCCCGGGCAGTTCGGGCCGAGGAGCTGCGTCGCCGGGTAGCGTCGCTTCAGGTCGTTGAAGAAGAAGGCCTCGTCGTGCGCGGGCACGCCCTCGGTGATGACGACGATCAGCTCCATGCCGGCCTCGGCCGCCTCGGCCACCGCGTCCTTCACCCCGGGCGCCGGTATGAAGATGCACGACACGTTGGCGCCCGTCGCATCGCGGGCCTCGGCGACACCGGCGAAGATCGGGACCCCTTCGACGTCGGTACCGGCCTTCTTCGGGTTGGTGCCTGCCACGACCTGTGTCCCGTACGCGCGGTTGCGCATGCCGTGGAAGCGCCCCTGGCTGCCGGTCAGTCCCTGGTACACGACCTTGGTGCTCTCGTCGACGAAGATGCTCACTGGTAAGTCCCTCTATCCGTCATGTGGTCGCGTGCGATCAGCGCGACGCGAGCTCGACGACCTTGCGGGCCGCGTCGAGCATGGTGGGCTGGGAGATGAGGCGCTCCGACTCGTGCGACTTGATGATCGCCCGACCGTCGTCGGCGTTGGTGCCGTCGAGTCGGATCACGATGGGCGAGCGCACCTCGACACGCCCCAGCGCCTCGACGATGCCGCTCGCGACCTCGTCGCACTTGGTGATCCCGCCGAAGATGTTCACGAGTATCGCCTTGACGTTCGGGTCGCTGTTGACCACCTCGACTGCTCCCGCGAGCAGGTCGGCGCTCGCGCCGCCACCCACGTCGAGGAAGTTCGCAGCGGAGCCACCGACCTGGTTGACCACGTCGAGGGTGCTCATGACGAGCCCCGCTCCGTTGCCGATGATGCCGATGGTGCCGTCGAGGCCGATGTAGTTGAGGCCCTTCTCGCGTGCGAAGCGCTCACGCTCGTCGAGCGCGACAGTCGCGTCGTACTCGCTCCACTCGGGGTGCCGGAACTCGGCGTTCTCGTCGAGGGTGACCTTCGCGTCGAGAGCGTGCACCCGACCCTCGGGCGTGAGGATGAGCGGGTTGATCTCGACGAGGTCGCAGTCACCGTCGACGTATGCCCGGTAGAGGTTCGTGAGGACCTCGACCGCCCCCTCTGTCGCGTCCGGGTTCAGCCTCGCCTCGGCCACCCAGGCGCGGCACACCTCCTCGCCGAGACCGTCGACGGGGTCCACGTGGATCCTCGCGATCGCCTCGGGGCTCTCTGCCGCGACGCCCTCGATGTCGACGCCGCCCTGGGCCGAGAGCATCCCCAGGTGCTTCTTCGCTGCCCTGTCGAGGGTGAACGACGCGTAGTACTCCTCTGCGATGTCGGATGCGTGCTCGACCCAGAGCACGCTCACCGTATGTCCCTTGATGTCCATGCCGAGGATGTCGCCGGCGTGCTTGCGCGCCTCCTCGGCGTTCGCCGCGAGCTTGATCCCGCCCGCCTTGCCTCGGCCGCCGACCTGCACCTGGGCCTTGACGACCACGGGGTAGCCGACGCGGTCGGCGGCGGCTACTGCATCGGCGACGCTCTGCACCGCATCTCCGGCGGAGACCGGTATGCCGTAGCGCGCGAACAGCTGCTTGCCCTGGTACTCGAAGAGATCCACTGTCGCTCCTGTTCGGGTTCCGTGATCACCCGTTCGTGGCGCTGATCCGCGCCTCTCGGGCATCCAGCTCCGACTCCAGCCACTCCGTGATCGTGGCCAGCGCGGCACCGGGGGTGAAGACCGCGGCGACGCCGGCGGCCTCCAGGACGGGAAGATCGGCGTCGGGGATGATCCCGCCGGCGAAGACGATCACGTCGTCGAGGCCCCGAGCGGCCATCTCCTGCACCGTCCGGGGCACGAGGGTCAGGTGTGCACCCGACAGCATCGAGAGGCCGACGGCATCGGCGTCCTCCTGGAGCGCCGCCTCGGCGACCTGTTCGGGAGTCTGGAAGAGACCCGTGTAGACGACCTCGAAGCCAGCGTCGCGCAGGGCGCGCGCGATGACCTTCACACCCCGGTCGTGGCCGTCGAGACCGGCCTTCGCGATGACGACGCGGTAGCGTCGGCGCATCCCTTCCTCCTCGCCGCCATCGGCCCTCGCCGGGCCGGCGGCGGGGCAACGATACCGAGCGGCGCCCGAGTCCGGCGAACGGCCGCGAAGCGGGCCCACCCGCTGCGCCGTGACGACCCGAGACGACGAGTGATGCTGAGCCGCAAGCAGAGATCACAGCTCAAGACCCTGACCGCCGCCCTGATGGCCTTCCTGTTGGTGGGCGGCTTCGTCGGGGGCGCTCTCTACATGGTCACCAACCGCTCGGGGTCCACCGAGTGCGGCCTCTTCGTCGCCGGACGGGCAGCCGACATAGCGGAGAAGCTCGACGAAGGCGGCCCCTACTTCGTGACCGGCGGCGGCAACTGCTCCTTCTGGCTGGCCGTCGACGACGGCCGAACGGTCGCGGTGAAGCCCCGGATGGAGGGGCGCGACTGCACGGTCCGCTGGAGGGGCTCGCTCGACTCGTGGACGTGCGGAAGCGAGAGTCGCCTTCGGCGACCTGGATCTCTACCCGACCTCGCTCGGGACCGGAGAGGTCGACGGCGCCCTGCTCGTCGACTTCGGTGACTCCCCCACCTCGACGGCGTCGACCGGCCTCTGATCCGCCCCCGGGGCGACGCCCTTCGGTCAGATCCGGGTGAGGGGGGCCCAGGCGAGGAGGAGGGTCTTCTCGCCGGCGTCGCGGAAGCGCACCTTGGCCTCGGTCTTGTCGCCGTCACCGGTGAGGTCGATGATCACTCCCTCGCCGAACTTGTCGTGGCGCACGTCGTCGCCGATCCGCAGTCCGATCTGCTCGGCGCCGCGCGCCCCTGCGGCGCGGCCGGGGTGGCACCGATCAACTCCGCCTCGTCGCCGCGCCCGCCACTGCGCGACATTCCGAATCCACCACTGCGCCTCAGCGCCGCCTGCACGAGCGCGTCGCGGCCGGAGCCCAGACCGCCTCGGCCCTTCTGCTCACCGCCGACCACCTCGCAGAGCGCCTCGGGGATCTCGTCGAGGAACCGGCTCGGCGGGTGGTAGTCGGTCGCGCCGAAGAGCGTCCGGCTCCACGCGTTGCAGAGGTACAGGCGCCGCTCTGCTCTGGTGATGCCGACGTAGCAGAGGCGCCGCTCCTCCTCCAGCTCGTCGGGGTCGCCGAGGCTGCGGACGTGTGGGAAGACACCGTCGTCGAGACCGACCACGAACACCACCGGGAACTCCAAGCCCTTCGCCGAGTGCAGCGTCATGAGCGTCACCGAGCTCTGCTCGGGGTCCTCCTCGTCGAGATCGGTGACGAGCGAGATCGCCTCCAGGAACGCCTGCACGCGAGCGAGCCCCACGGGCACCTCGGCCTCACCGAAGCCGAGGGCCGAATCGCCGCCGTCCGTGCTCCCCTCCCGCGCCCCCGCAGGCGTGGAGTCCCCGGGGTCGAGTGCTCCGACACCGCCGATCGCGACCAGTCCGTGGAGATCTCCGCGCTCGATCTGCTCGTCGAAGTCGCGCGCCACACCGACGAGCTCCTGAAGGTTCTCGATGCGCCCCTGCGCCTCGATCGAGCGCTCCGACTCCAGCTCGGCGACGTAGCCGGTGCGGGCGAGGACGGCCTCGAGCACCGCTGCTACTCCGCGGTCGTGCACGTCGGCGAGGCTGTCGACGAGGTCGAGCAGCTGGCGCAGCCCCCCGAGCGCCTTGCCGACCACGCCCGCGACCGGCGCCTCGATGATCGCCTCGCGGAACGTGAGCCCCGCGCCCTTCGCGTACGAATCGACCTTCGCTATCGAGGTGTCGCCGACGCCCCGCTTGGGGACGTTGACGATCCGCTTCCACGACACCTCGTCGTCGGGGTTCACGATCGCACGCAGATATGCGAGTGCGTCCTTGACCTCCCTCCGGTCGTAGAACTTCACGCCGCCGAAGACCCGGTACGGCACGCCGGAGCGCACGAGCGCCTCCTCGACCACCCGGCTCTGTGCGTTGGTCCTGTAGAAGACGGCGATGTCGCCGAACCGGAACCCGTGCGCGTCGGTGAGCGCCCGGATCTCGTGCACGACGTACGCGGCTTCGTCGTGCTCGTCGTCGGCCTGGTAGCGGATGATCGGCTCGCCCCGCGCCCTCCTCGGTCCACAGGTGCTTCGCGTGACGTGACGGGTTGTTGGCGATCACCGCGTTCGCCGCGTCGAGGATCCGCTGGGTGGAGCGGTAGTTCTGGTCGAGCACCACTACCGTCGCGTCTTCGAACGCCTCCTCGAACCGCGCGATGTTCCGGAAGTCGGCCCCGCGAAAGCGGTACACGGACTGGTCGCTGTCACCCACAGCGGTGACGCTGCGGTGACCCTCACCGAGGTGCCGTACCAGCTCCCACTGCGCGAGGTTCGTGTCCTGGAACTCGTCGACGAGGACATGGGCGAAGCGGCGGCTCCACCTCTCACGCGCGTCGGGGTGCTCCCGGAACAGGCGGACTGCGAGCAGCAGGAGGTCGTCGAAGTCGGCGGCCGACGCCTCGGCGAGGCGCCGCTGATACTCGGTGTAGACCGTCGCAAGCCTCTCCTCTGCCGGTCCAGCCGCCGTAGCGGCGAACTCCTCCGGCAGGATCATCTCGTTCTTGAGCGACGAGATCCGCGCGTGAAGCTGCCTGGCGGAGAAGCGCTTGGGATCGAGGTCGAGGTCGCGGCGCACGTAGTCGGTGAGCCGTACCGCGTCGGACTGGTCGTAGATCGTGAACGACGGTCGGTAGCCGAGCAGCGATGCCTCCCGCCGCAGGATCCTTGCGCAGGCCGAATGGAACGTGGAGACCCACATCCTCTGCGCGACCGGGCCCACGAGCACGCCCACCCTGTCCTTCATCTCGGCGGCGGCCTTGTTGGTGAACGTGATCGCGAGGATCCCGAACGGAGAGGCCCCCTGATCGAGGATCAGGTGTGCGAGGCGGCGAGTGAGAACGCGCGTCTTGCCGGAACCCGCGCCGGCCACCACGAGAACCGGCCCCGGGGGCAGCGTCACGGCCTCCAACTGCGCCGGATTGAGGTCGGGCTCGGTCTCCTGCATGGACCCGCCATCCTACCGGCCGGGGCCCTCACCCCGGACAGGTGTTCGGTACCGGAGCGGCCCCGCATCGGCCCGGATGCTCAGCCCGAAGCGTCGGCCTCCAGGAGCAGCGTGACCGGGCCGTCGTTGACCAGAGAGACGAGCATCTCGGCCCGGAACCTCCCCGTCGCGACCTCGCACCCCGCAGCGCGGAGGGCTCCGGCGAAGTCGGCGACGAGGTGCTCGGCTTGTTCCGGGGGCGCCGCTGCCGACCACCCGGGACGGCGGCCACGCCTTGTGTCTCCGTACAGGGTGAACTGGCTCACGACGAGCGCAGCGCCACCCGCGTCGGCGAGCGACAGGTTCATCGCCCCGGAGTCGTCGTCGAAGACACGCAGGTTCCACACCTTCGCCGCGAGCTTCGCGGCGACGGCCGGGGTGTCGGTGTGGGTCACGCCAACCAGGACGCAGAGGCCCGGCCCGATCGCACCCACCACCTCGCCGCCGACCGCGACGCTCGCCTGAGTGACCCTCTGCACCAGTGCCCGCACGACCCCGCCCCTCAGAACCCTGTCTGGACCCCAGCGGCGCTATGGCGACCAGATCGGTCCAAACAGGGATGGGGCATGCGGAGCTCCGCTACTCCCACTCGATTCCCATGCGCTCCGCTCGGCGCATAGAGGCGGCTCCGCCGCGCGTGGTCCGCCTCACTCCCACTCGATTCCCATGCGCTCCGCTCGGCGCATAGAGGCGGCTCCGCCGCGCGTGGTCCGCCTCACTCCCACTCGATCGTCCCGGGGGGCTTGCTGGTCACGTCGTAGGCGACGCGGTTGACGCCGGGGACCTCGTTGATGATCCTCGACGCGATCCGCTCCAGCACGTCGTAGGGGATGCGTGCCCAGTCGGCGGTCATCGCGTCGTCCGACGTCACGGCCCGGATGACGATCGGGTATGCGTACGTGCGCTCGTCGCCCATGACTCCGACCGTTCGCACCGCGGGGAGCACGGCGAACGACTGCCAGATCTCCCGGTAGAGCCCTGCGCGCTTGATCTCCTCGATGACGATGGCGTCGGCCCCGCGCAGCACCTCGATCCGCTCCGGCGTGATCGTGCCGATGATCCGGACTGCCAACCCCGGTCCTGGGAACGGCTGGCGCCAGACGACCTCCTCGGGGAGACCGAGCTCCTCGCCGATCGCGCGCACCTCGTCCTTGAAGAGGTTCCGTAGCGGCTCGACGAGCTCGAACTGCATGTCGTCGGGGAGGCCGCCGACGTTGTGGTGCGACTTGATGTTCGCGTTGTCGCCGCCGCCCGACTCCACGATGTCGGGGTAGAGAGTCCCCTGCACCAGGAAGCGGGCGTCGTCGAAGTCGCGGGCCGCCTCCTCGAAGACACGGATGAAGGTCTCGCCGATGATCTTGCGCTTCCTCTCGGGGTCGAGGACGTCGTCGAGGGCGCCGATGAACCGGTCGGCCGCCTTCACGTGAACCAGGTCGATCTCGAACTGCCGGCGGAAGGTGTCCTCGACCTGCTCCGCCTCTCCGTGCCGCAGCAGCCCTGTGTCC
Organism: uncultured Actinomycetes bacterium; assembly: GCA_963706745.1. Taxonomy (GTDB): domain Bacteria; phylum Actinomycetota; class Acidimicrobiia; order IMCC26256; family PALSA-610; genus JAOSJK01. Next base: position 274,837 of record CAVPMX010000002.1, read on the forward strand.
ACGAAGACACAGGTGAGGCGGTCGCCGATCGCCTTGTGCACGAGAGCCGCGGCGACGGCCGAGTCGACTCCCCCCGAGAGCCCGCAGATCACCCGCTCGCCCCTCGTCTGAGACCTGATCTCCTCGACGGCATGCTCGATGATCGAGACTCTCGTCCACGTGGGCCGACAGTCGGCGACGTCGGTCAGAAAGGCCTTGAGCACGTCTTGGCCGAACTCCGTGTGGGCGACCTCCGGGTGGAACTGCACCCCGTAGATCGCCCGCTCGCGGTCGCCGAAGGCGGCCGCGGGCGTGTCGGGTGTCGAGGCGAAGACCGTCGCCCCGGTGGGCGCAACGGTGATCGTGTCGAAGTGGCTCATCCAGACGTTGAGCTCCGAAGGCGTGTCGCGGAAGAGCACGGCAGGGTCGCCGACCCTCAAGGACGTGCGTCCGTACTCGCCACGGCCGGTCTTCGCCACTTCGCCGCCGAGGTCGCGGGCGATCAGCTGCGCTCCGTAGCAGAGCCCCAGCAGCGGCACACCCGAGCGGTAGATCGCCGGGTCGATCGAGGGAGCACCGTCGGCGTGCACCGACGCCGGACCTCCGGAGAGGATGATCGCCTTCGGGCCCCTCGCGAGCATCTCCGCGACCGGCATCGACCTCGGCACGATCTCGGAGTACACGTGCGCCTCGCGCACGCGTCGGGCGATCAGCTGTGCGTACTGCGCGCCGAAGTCGACTACGAGGACGAGGTCGGGATCTCCCGTCACCGCCGGGCCCTACCGGCCCATGCCGATGCCCTGTGCGCGCTGCAGCGTCTTGCCCTCGGTCTGCAACGCCGGCGCAACCATGACCTCGGCCTTCTGGAACTCCTTGACCGTCTCGTAGCCGGTCGTGGCCATCGATGTGCGAAGTGCGCCGAAGAGGTTGAGCGTGCCGTCGTTCTCGTGCGCGGGACCGACGAGGATCTCCGCGATGCTGCCCTTCTGGCCGACGTGGACGCGAGCCCCTCGTGGAAGCGAGGGATGGAACGTCGCCATGCCCCAGTGGTAGCCGCGTCCGGGCGACTCGTACGCACCGGCGAGCGGTGACCCGATCATCACCGCGTCGGCACCGCACGCGATCGCCTTGGCGACGTCGCCGCCGGTGCGCATCCCTCCGTCGGCGATGACGTGCACGTACACGCCCGTCTCGTCGAGGTGACGGATCCGGGCACCTGCAGCGTCGGCGATCGCAGTCGCCTGCGGCACCCCTATGCCGAGCACACCGCGGCTGGTGCATGCCTGACCCGGGCCGACGCCGACGAGCACGCCGACGGCGCCCGTCCGCATGAGGTGCAGCGCCGTCGAGTACGACGCGCAGCCACCGACGATCACCGGAAGGTCGATCTCGCGGATGAACTTCTTGAGGTTCAGCGGCTGCCGGTCGGGCGACTTGGAGACGTGCTCTGCGGAGACGACCGTGCCCTGGACGACGAGCACGTCGAGGTCGGCGTCGAGGACGATGCCCGCGTACTCCTCGACACGCTGAGGCGTGAGCGACGCGCACGCGATCACGCCGCCGTCCTTGATCTCACGGATGCGCTGCCCGATGAGCTCCGGCTTGATCGGCTCCTGGTACAGCTCCTGCATCCGCCGGGTCGCCTTCTCCGGCGAGAGCGAGCCGATCTCCTCGAAGATCGTCTCCGTGTCGTCGTAGCGGGTCCACAGTCCCTCGAGGTTGAGGCAGGCGAGGCCGCCCAGGCGTCCGACCTCGACGGCGATCGCGGGCGAGACGACGCCGTCCATGGCCGCTGCCATCATCGGAAGGTCGAGCTTGAAGGCGTCGATCTCCCACGAGATGTCGACGTCTTCGGGGTCGCGTGTGCGGCGACTCGGCACGATCGCGATGTCGTCGAAGCCGTAAGCCCGACGCCCCGACTTGCCGATCCCGATCTCGACCTCCACAAGCACCGCTCCTGGCTCGCACGTCTGGAACCTCGGAGGATACCGCCCGCCGAAGCGCATGCGGGATGGGCCCTGCGCGAGCGGGCCCCGGCCCGCAATCAGGGCCGTGCGCTGCGCCCTACCCGACTCCCGGCCGTCCGGGGACCTGAGCGAGATCTTGCATGGCGCGCGGCGGAGCCGGTGAGGGACCATTGGGGCGTGGGGGCGCGCCGTCTCGGATCCGACTACTGGCGGCTCCTCGCCGCCGGGACCATCTCGAACCTGGGCGACGGGGTGATGCTCACCGCCGCCCCGAGCCTCGCGGCCACCCTGACCACCGACGCCCGCCTCGTCTCGGGCCTGGCCGTGGCCCAGACCCTGCCCTGGCTGCTCTTCGCCCTGCTGTCGGGCGCCGTGGTGGACCGCCTCGACCGGCGGACGGTGATGGTGACCGTGGACGCATTCCGTGCACTCGCCTTCTGCGGCCTGACGGTGGTCGTGGCGACCGACTGGGTCGGCCTGCCCGTCCTGTACGTGGTGTTCTTCGCGCTCGGCGTCTCCGAGACGCTCTTCGACACCGCCGCTCTCTCGCTCATGCCCTCGATCGTCGCTCCCGAGCACCTCTCCGTCGCGAACGGACGACTGCAGAGCGGAGAGGTCGTGGCCAACCACCTCGCCGGCCCGCCCTTGGGCGGACTCCTCTTCGCCGCGGCTGCCGCTGCGCCGTTCGCCGTAGAGGCCGCCTCGTTCGCAGTGGCGGCCCTGCTCGTTTGGAGGATCCGCGCGCTCCGCGACTCCCGGCCGAGGCGCCGACGTACCCCGAGAGGCGGAGCCTGCGTGCCGACATCGCCGAGGGGCTCTCGTACCTGTTCGCAAACCCGCTCCTGCGGGTGATCGCCGTGGTGCTCGGAGTCTGGAACCTCCTCGAGTACATGATGGTCGGCGTCATGGTGCTCTTCTGTACCCGCCGCCTCGGTCTCAACGAGGCGGGGTTCGGGCTGGTGCTCTCGAGCATGGCCGTCGGCGGCCTGTTGGGCGGCATCACGACCGATCGCATCTCGCGCTCGATCGGCGAGGGCTGGACCCTCCGCCTCGTCATGCTCACCTCGGCCGTCGCCACGGCTGCGCTACCTGCCACGCGCTCACCTGCCGTGGTCGTCGTCGCCTCCGCGGTGGCCGGGTGGGTCGCCGTCACCTGGAACGTGACGACCGTGACGCTGCGCCAGGCGATCGTCCCCGACCACCTGCTCGGTCGGGTCAACAGCGTGTACCGGCTCCTGGCATTCGGCGGAATGCCCTTCGGAGCGCTGCTCGGCGGCGTGATCGCCGAGGGCTACGGCCTCGCGGCGCCGTTCTGGGTCGCGGCCGGCGTGACCTCGGTGCTCGCTCTCGCTCTCATGTTCCTCGTCGACAACGACTCGGTCGCGGCGGCGCGATCGCAGAACGCTGCTGCGGCTGCCGTCCCGTCGCCCTAGATCACCGAGGCGGAGCTCCTGATCGGAGCGCCTAGCGGCCCTCGACCACATGAGCGAGGAACGCGGTGAGTATCCGGGCCGTGGCTCCCCACACAGTCTCCCCCGGCAGCTCGTAGAAGTGGACGGGCACGTCGTCGGCCCACATGTCCCACCGCTCCTCCCTGAACGTGTCGTCGTGCATCAGCTCGGAGAGCGCCACGTCGAAGACCTTCACGACCTCGGTGGGATGGGGCTCCAGTCGGGGCCGCCCGTCGAGGACTCCCACGAACGGGCTGATCACGAACCCTGACCCCACGGTCCCGATGACGTCGAGCTCCGCGACGACCTCGACCATCAACGGATCGAGGCCGATCTCCTCGCTCGCCTCCCGCAGCGCCGTCTCGCGAAGGCCGGCGTCGACCGACGAGTCGAACCCGCCACCGGGGAAGGCGATCTCCCCGCGGTGGGAGGGCATGGTCTCGGGGCGCTTAGTGAGGATCACCCGCGCCTCGCCTCCCTCCTCGAAGAGAGGCACGAGGACGGCCGCCAGGCGCGCACCCGATGCCGACGCCGCCGCGACGGCGTCCTCCGGGCGCGACCCCGGGATCTCGGACAGTCGGGCGCGCACCTCGTCGAGCGTGACGCGGCGCGACGGCGATCCGAGATGGGCCCACGGCGCCGGATCGCCGGGACGTGACGACACCGGCCGGGGGATCCGCTGATCACCGCCCCGCTCGTCCATGGCCCGAATCTAGCGGCGCGCCGCAACCCCGCCACATGCGCCGTCGGCTCTCGTCGGGTCATACTCGCCCCCTGCGGTAGGCGCAGTCGGTGACACGAGGAGGAGACGAGTGGACTGGAACCTCGCAACGGTGTGGGAGTCGGTGAGCGACGTTCTTCCCGAGCACACCGTCCTGGTCCACGGGTCTTCACGGAGAACGTGGCGGGAGCTCGACTCACGCTCCGCTCGCGTCGCCGGGGCGCTACGCGCCGCCGGACTCGGTCCCGACACGAAGGTCGCGCAGTACCTGTACAACGGGAACGAGTACCTGGAGGTCCTCTACGGCGCCTTCAAGCTGCGCGCGGTACCCGTGAACGTCAACTACCGGTACCTCGAGGACGAGCTCGCCTACCTTCTCGACAACTCCGATGCGGAGGCACTCTTCTTCCACGGCAGCCTCGCCGACCACGTGTCGAAGGTCGTCGACCGCGCCCCGCGCCTCAAGCTCCTCGTGCAGGTCGACGACGGCTCGCCTCACCTCGAGCAGGCCGTCCGCTACGAGGAGCTGATCTCCTCCGCCGAGCCGATGGAGCGCGTGGAGCGGTCCGGAGACGACCTCTACTTCCTGTACACAGGTGGGACCACGGGGATGCCGAAGGCCGTGATGTGGCGCCACGAGGATCTCTTCGGCGTGCTGGGCGAGGGCGGCTACCCGCTCCTCGGCGGCACGATGCCGGAGCAGTCCGAAGGAGCTGGCGCCGTCGCCGTCGCGATCATCGAGGGCGGGCGCAGCATCATCCATCTGCCGGCCTCCCCCCTGATGCACGGAACCGGGGCATTCACCTCCTTCCAGGCGATGTTCTGCGGGGGCACGGTCGTGACCCTTCCGTCACGCCACTTCGACCCGCACGAGCTCTGGAAGGTCGTCGAACGCGAGCGGGTCACGCAGATGGCGATCGTCGGCGACGCCTTCGCCAAGCCGATGCTCCGAGCGCTCGAGGAAGCGGAGTCCGATGGCCGCCCCTACGACCTGTCCTCCGTCCAGCTGATCATCAGCAGCGGTGTCATGTGGACCGCGGAGGTCAAAGAGGGCCTCTGCGCCCGCGGGAACCTGATCTGCGTCGACTCCCTCGGGTCGAGCGAGGGCGTCGGGTTCGCGTCGTCGATGAGCGCGTCGGGAGCGGCTGCCAAGACTGCGAGCTTCTCGATCGGCCCCAGTGCGAAGGTCCTCCGCGACGACGGCACCGAGGTCGAGCCGGGCTCCGACGAGATCGGGATGCTCGCCGTGGGCGGCTACATACCCTCCGGCTACTTCAAGGACGCCTCGAAGTCCGATGCGACCTTCCGCGTGCTCGCCGGTCGCCGGTGGTCGATCCCCGGCGACTACGCGACGGTCGCATCCGACGGGACGGTGACCCTGTTCGGGCGCGGTTCGGTCTGCATCAACTCGGGCGGCGAGAAGATCTACCCCGAAGAGGTCGAGGAGGCTGTGAAGCAGCACCCGGCCGTCGCCGACTGCCTCGTCGTGGGAGTGCCCGACGACCGCTTCGGGGAGGCCGTCACCGCCGTCGTCGCGCTGCACGACGGCGACGAGGCCGACGAGGCCGACCTGCAGGGCAGCTTCGAGCACCTCGCCCGCTACAAGCGTCCCCGCAAGGTGGTCTTCGTCCCCGCGATCCTGCGCGGCCCGAACGGCAAGGCCGACTACAAGTGGGCCAAGTCGACCGCCGGAGACGCACTCACCCCGGGCTGAGTCCCGGGAGCACGAGGGGCGGCGCACCCTGGGCGCCGGCCCGTCGGGAATTGCGTAGGGGCGGCGCCTCGGCGCCGCCCCTCTCGCAGTTGCTGCGGGAGCTCGCTCCCTCGGCAGGCGCTACTTCTTGCCCTTGCCGCCCGAGGCGACCTTGGCGAGAACGTCGCGTGCATTGAGGATGAGCAGGTCCTCACCGTCGATGTTGATCTCGGTTCCGCCGTACTTCGAGTAGACGACGGTGTCACCGGTCGCGATGTCGATCTTGATGACCTCGCCGCTCTGCTCGGAACGACGCCCCGGGCCGACGGCGAGTACCTCTCCCTGCTGGGGCTTCTCCTTGGCGGAGTCGGGGATGACGAGGCCGCTCACGGTCGTCTCCTCGGCCTCTGCAGGCCGGACGACGATCCGGTCTTCCAACGGCTGCAACTTCATCGATGCGCCTCCTCGACGGGCGTCCAGTATTCCAGCGATCTTCCCGGCGGCCGTTCGGACGACGTCCGACCGGGCCCCCGGGCCGTTCGACAGGTTAGCACTCACCGTGCGCGAGTGCTAAGCGGGAAGGTACCAGCCGCCCTCCGGCCCGGCAAGCCGCGCCGGGCGCAGGTCACCGCCGTGGCCCCGCGGGCCGGCCGGTCAGGCGCTCCCCGGCAGGCGGAGGTTGGGCCAGGCCCCCGAGGAGAGAGCGGTCGGCCCATCGCTCGCGAGGCGCCACCACGCGACCGAGCCGATCATCGCGGCGTTGTCCGTGCACAGCTCGAGACCCGGGAGGATCACCCGGAGCCCCGCCGCTCCGGCCTCGTCGAGGAGCGTCGTACGAAGAGAGGTGTTCGCGGCCACTCCCCCACCCGCTACCACCGTGGGCACCCCCGACACCTCGGCCGCGCGCAGCAGCTTCGTGACGAGCACGTCGACGACCGCTTCCTGGAACGACGCAGCGACGTCGGCCACGTCGGCATCCGGGTTCGCCCGGCCGTGGTTGACCACCGCCGTCTTCAGACCCGAGAAGGAGAAGTCGAGGCCCTCGGCGAGCATCGGGCGCGGAAACGCGATCGCCCTCCGGTCGCCCCGCATCGCGAGACGGTCGATCGCCGGCCCGCCCGGGTACTCGAGCCCGAGGAACCGCGCGACCTTGTCGAAGGCCTCCCCGGCCGCGTCGTCGACCGTCTGGCCGAGCACGCTGTAACGGCCGTGATCGTGCATCACGACAAGGAGGGTGTGCCCCCCCGAGACGACGAGGGTGACCAGGGGCGGCTCCAGAGTCGGATCCTCCAGGAGCGCCGCGTACATGTGGGCCTCGTGGTGGTGCACCCCCACGTACGGGAGGTCGCACGCGAGCGCCAGGGCCTTCGCCGCACTCACCCCCACGAGCAGTGACCCGGCGAGGCCGGGTCCGTGACATGCCGCTACCGCGTCGATGTCCGACAGCTCGCATCCCGACTCGACGAGCGCCTGGGAGACGACCGGGTTCACCAGCTCCAGGTGCGCCCGGCTCGCGATCTCGGGAACAACGCCGCCGTAGGGCGCGTGGCGCGCGGTCTGGCTCGCGACCACCGACGAGCGGATCGTGCGGCCCCGATCCACCACGGCTGCGGCCGTCTCGTCGCAGGAGGTCTCGATCGCCAGGATCAGGTCGCCCCGCCCTTGCTCACGACGACGCCTCTTCCGGGGACGTGGTGCCGTAGGACTGACGCTCGATCGCGTCGAGGAGGTCTGCGTAGCGCTGCTCGTTCACATCGTGGGCCCACATGACCAGGGCGTCCTCACCCGTCTCCTGGTAGTAGCCCTTGCGTACGCCGACCGGTCTGAACCCGAACTGCCGGTAGAGGCCCTGTGCGCCGCGGTTCGAGAACCTCACCTCCAGGGTCATCGCATCGGCGCCGCGCTCGACCGCCTCGCGGCATACCGCCAGCACGAGGCGTCGTCGCCACTCCGCGTCGCCGCGACCGCGGGTCCACGGCGACCGTCGTCACGTGGCCGTCGTCGAGCACCATCATCAGCCCCGCGTACCCGACGACTTCTCGCCCCGAGCGCGCCACGAAGTAGGCGCGCGACGAGCGCAACGAGAGCTCACCGAGGAAGAGCGACATGCTCCAGGGGCGCGGATACGACTGCTGCTCGATGCGCAGCACGCCCCTGAGATGCCGCCGTCGCATGGGTACGACGTCCACGTCGAGGGGGGCATCTGCAGCATCGGACCCGCCGGGCACGTCCCTCGCGACCGCCATCACACACCCCGCCTCTCCAAGGCGATCTCGGCGTCGCTCCTGCGCAGGTACAGGGGGGTCACGTCCGACGGTGGTACGAACTGCTCCCGCTCGTAGCAGCCCGTCGCCAGCTCGATCAGGGCTGCGAGGCTCGGCGCCGCATACGACGCCCCCGCGAGCTCCACCCGGTCGAGGTCGGCGAACACCTCGCGGAACCTCGCCGCTCCGTCACCGGCGACGATCGCATCGCCGCGCCGCGAATGCAGCTCGCCGACGACGTCGGCCGGCGTGCCGATCTCGTACGCCGAGACACGCTGGAGGCCGCCGGGCACGGGGCGGTACAGGGAGTAGTAGACCTCGTTCCGCCGGGCGTCTACGACCGGGACCACGAGCGCCGACGAATGGCGGAGCGGATAGGCGATCAGGTCGAGGCTGGCGATCGGGATCACGGGAATCCGCAGCGCCTGGGCGAGCACCTTCGCGGTGGTGACGCCGACGCGCAGCCCGGTGAACATCCCGGGCCCGATGCCCACGGCGACCGCCGACATCTGGTCGAGCGAGATGCCGGTCTCCTCGCACAGGTAGGCGATCGCGGGCGCCACCTGCTCCGCGTGGCGCGGAGGGCCCGCCGCGCCCCCTCCACCGAGCTCCACCGAGCCGAGGAGGCCGGTTTCGCTGCCGATGGCCAGGCCGACCCGCCTGGTCGCGGTGTCTATCGCGAGGAGGTGCACTCAGGCCCCCGCGGACGCCCGTCCGACGACACCGCCGGGCCCCTCCAGCCCGAGCCCTGCGACGGCCGCCTCGAGCCCCTCGATTCGGCCGCGCCACAGCCGCGCCGTGGGGCACCATCGACACAACCCTCTCGTCGTCCGTCGCACCCGCCTCCAGGCGGACCATCAGGCGCTCGCCGGGGAGGGCGGCAGCGACTGCATCACCCCACTCGATGAGGGTGACGCGGTCGCCGTCGACGATCTCGTCGAGACCCAGATCGTGCAGCTCCTGTACCCGGTCGAGCCGGTACACGTCGACGTGCGCCAACGGGATTCGCGCCTCGTACTCGCGAATGATCGTGAACGAGGGGCTCACCACGGGCTCGGTCACTCCGAGCCCCGCCGCGACCCCCTGGGCGAACGCCGTCTTGCCCGCGCCCAGGTCGCCCGCGAGCAGGAGCAGGTCGCCCGGCCGCAGCAGCTTGGCGACTGCTGCGCCGAGCGACCGCGTCTCCTCCACCGATCGCGTCACTACTCTCATCGCAGGGCCCTCATCGCGGGCTCTGCAGGAGCCGCTTCACCTTCACGAAGTCGGCCCTGACCTCTGCGAGCTGTCGCCCTCCGCCGCGGAGCACGGCGGCGGGATGGTACGTCGGCACCACTACGCACGCCGCAGCACCCGGGACGCCGCTGCGCCGCAGCTCCGACTCCCGTCCCCGGAGCTTCGTGATGCCCTCCGTGGTGTCGAGGATCAGCTTCGTCGCGAAGTTGCCCAGGGTCACGATCACCGTCGGCCGGATCAGCTCCAGCTGCTGGTCGAGCCACGGGCTGCACGCCTCGATCTCGTCGGCCCGGGGATCGCGATTGCCGGGGGGCCGGCACTTCACGACGTTGCAGATGTAGACCCGCTCCCGGGTCAGCCCGACCCCCTCGATCAGCTGCGTGAGCAGCATCCCGGAGCGGCCGACGAACGGGATGCCGCGGAGATCCTCCTGCTCTCCCGGACCTTCGCCGAGGAACATGAGGTCGGCTGCGGGATCCCCGGCCCCGAAGACGACCTGTGTACGGGTGGAGGCCAGTCCGCATCGAGTGCACGAGAGTGCACGCTGCTCGACCGCTGCGAGCGTAGTGCCGCCGGATGCGGCCGGATCTGGGGTGGACGGCACAGCGGACACGACCCTCCCGGGGTGAGACCCGACCGATGCTAGCCCCGCGCCCCGGGACCGCCGACGGCCGGGGCGCCGCCCCGGTCACGGACGAGTCGCGCGCCACCGCCGAGCGCGCGAACCCGGTGACGAGGCTGTTGAACCTGTCCGGCTGCTCGAGCATGAGCATGTGGCCTCCCCGTTCCAGGAGCTCGCATCGCGCGCCAGGGATCAGCGACGCGATGCGGCGCGACTCCCAGGGAGGGGTGATGACGTCGGCGGCTCCGCCGACCACGAGTGTCGGGACGTCGATGTTCGGCAGATCATCGGTGAGATCGACACCGAGGATCACTCCCGGAACGCCGCGTCGCGTCTCGCTCGGACACTCGAGCATCATCTGCCTGACCATCTCCAAGTCGGAGGCCTTCGCGTCGCGCCCGAAGCCGACGCGCGTGAGCAACAGGCCGAGGTCGCGTGCACCCCAGATCGCCGACGTGTCGGGCGCCGCCCCTGCGATCCGTCGCACCACTCCCTTGAGCCAGGCCGACCCGGAGTCGGCGAGCGGGGTGCTCGCTATCGTCGACAGCAGCACCAGGCCTGCGACGCGCTCGGCGAGCACACGGCGGTGTTGCACGGCGAACGCCTGCGCGGCGATCCCCCCCATCGAGTGCCCGACGATCACGGCGTCGCGCAGGTCGAGGCCCTCCAGTACGGATCGGAAGTCGTACGCGAGGCTCTCGATCGTGATACCGGCGTCGCCTGCCACGGAGCCTCCGTGCCCGCGATGGTCGAAGGCGACGACTCGGAACCCCTCGGCGGGGAGCGCCTCGAACTGTCGGACCCAGGTACGAGCCGAGAGCGTCACGCCGTGAGAGAAGACGATCGGGATCCCGGATCCGCTCTCCAAGACGCGGATCGAGCCGCCGTCGTGGCTCTCGAGCTCGTGCACGACTTCGGCGACCAGCTCGCGCCGCACATCCGCGTGAGGATCGGGTCGGCGACGCAGCCGCTGCGTCGCGAATCGCTGCGCTCCGTACGCCGCGGCCACCACACCCCCGGCGACAGCGCCCACGAGCGCGAGCCGGCCGCCGCCGCTGCTGCCGCGAGGAGCTGCTCAAGGACGCCCCCGTGTACCGCCTCGGCACCCGCGCCCCGATGCCGCAGACGACCTCGTACGGAATGGTTCCGAGTCGATCGGCCCACTCCCACGCGGTTATCGAGTCGTCGCCCTGGGCCCCGAGGAGGACGACCTCCTCGCCCGGATCCACGCGCGTGTCTCCCAGATCCACCAGGAGCTGGTCCATCGTGACCGTACCGGCGATCGGGAAGCGTCGGCCGCGGACGAGAACCTGTCCGCCCTTGTTCCCCAGGGCGCGCGGGACTCCGTCGGCGTACCCGATCGGCAGCGTTGCGATCCACGAATCGCTGCCGAGCTCGTATCGCAGGCCGTAGGAGACACGCTCGCCGGCGCACAGACGCTTCACGTGGGAGACGCACGCCTTCACGGCCATCGCCGGCCGGAGCGACACGACGCTCTCGAGCTCGTGCGCCGGAGCGATGCCGTACACGCCGATCCCGGCTCGGACCATGTCGTAGCGCGCCTGCGGGAAGGCGAGCGCCCCCGCAGTGTTCGCCGCGTGCACGAGCTCCGGCCGTATGCCTGACTCGGCGAGGTCGGAGACGAAGGCATCGAAGAGCGCCAGCTGACCAGCCGTGTACTCGTCGGCCGTCTCCTCGGCCACCGCAAGATGGGTGCAGACGCCGCCGACGCGCAGCTCCGGTCGGCTCTCGATCGTGGCCGCGACGCGCGCGGCGTCGGCGACCGCAGCACCCACGCGGTGCATTCCGGTATCCACCTTCAGGTGCACGTCCAGCGACGAGACGGCGGCGTCGGACGCGACCGCCCGTGCGAGAGCGTCGATGCCCGGCTCGGTGTAAACGACCGGGGTCAACCGGTGCGACACCACCGACGCGGCCGCTGCGGGCACCGCCTCCGACAGGACGAGGATGGGCGCCTCGATCCCCGCCTCCCGGAGCTCGACTCCCTCCTCGACGAGAGCAACGCCCAGCCACGGCGCCCCCGAGTCGATCGCAGCGCGACTCACCTCGACGGCTCCGTGCCCGTAGCCGTCGGCCTTCACCACCGCCAGGACGTGCGACGGCGCCACGAGCGCGGCGATCGCGCGCACGTTCTCCCGGATGGCGGCGAGATCGACCTCGGCCCAGACCGGGCGCAACGCCCCTGTCTCGATCACGTGGGGCCCGTCGGTCCCTAGGTCGTGCGCGCTATGAGGCGGACGAGATCGCCACGCGCGACGATGCCGATCACGCGCCCGTCGCCTCCGACGACGGGCATGTGGGTCACGTCGCCGTCGTGCATACGGGTGGCGAGCTCCTCGACAGTCTCGTCCGGTTCGATGGTCGCCGGCTCGGAGTCCATCACCTCGCCGACGGTCGACCCGACCACCTTGCGGATCTCCTCCTCGAACCGCTTCAGCTGCCCTGGGAGGGTGAACTGCCCGCCGAGGAACGAGATGGTCGTCGGCACATGGAGGCGGGCCTCCGACACGATGAGGTCCTCGTCTCGCAGCAGGCCGACCAACCGGCCATCCGCGTCGACGACCGGCATGGCGCCGTACCTCCCGGCGGCCATGAGGTCGGCGGCCTCGGCGACCGATTGATCGGGACGCAGCGTCGCGACGCCACCGGTCATGACCTCGCGAACGGCTGTAGTGCCTGGCATCCGGTCCTCCGGGTCCTAGAGAGAGCTCAGTCTCCCAAGCGTAGGGCCAAGCGCCCTCACGAGGTCACCCACGACGAGGCTCGCCCCCGTTCCGGCCGTAGCGGCAGCCTCGGCCTGCAGACGCGCCGCGGCCGCCGCGGCCTCGAAGCCATCCGCCCCGAACGCGAGGAACGCGGCGACGATCCCCGTGAGGACGTCTCCCGTGCCGGCGGAGGCGAGGTCCGGCCCACCGATCGGGCAGACCGCCACCCTGCCGCCCGGGCTCGCCACAACGGTCCCGGGACCCTTGAGCAGGACGACCGAGCGAGTGCGCTCGGCGAGGCGGACGGTGGCGGCGATCCGGTCGTCGCCGACCGGCTCGCCGGCCAGACGCTCGTACTCGCCCGCGTGCGGGGTGAGGACGGGACGAGGCAGCCCGCCCGCCGTTCGCACGCGCAGCGCCGCGGGGTCCGCCGCGAGTGCGTTCAGGCCGTCGGCGTCGACGACCACGGGGCACGGCGCCTCGGCGACGATCCGGCGCGCAGCCGCCTGCCGCGCGATGGTCGCGCCCGAGGCCGGGACCGACGGCTACGCATGCGAACCTCCCGGCGAGGTCACGCACCACTACACGTCCCGCGTCGTCGTCGAGCCCACCGTCGGCCGTCGCAGGAAGGGCCCTGACGACCACCTCCGATCCGGAGGCCACGGCCACTCCCACGGTCCCGGGCACACCGGCAACCACCATGCCCGCACCGGTGCGGGCCGCGGCGCGCGCTGCGAGGAGCGGGGCACCGGTCATGCCGGGCGATCCACCGATCACCAGGACCGCCGCCGTCCACTTGTGTGCTCGAGCGTCGCGAAGGCGCGGGTTCTTCGCGACGACCTCCGCGACGTCGGCGGTCGTGGTGCAGCGAGTTGGCGGGGGCTCACCACCGACCGACAAGTCGATGCCGATCCCGGCTACCCGGACCCGACCTGCGTGGGTCCGGCCGGGCTCGAAGAGGAGCCCCGGCTTCAGCGCCTCGAAGGTCGTGGTCGCAGTCGCCATCACGGCGGCGCCGGCTACGGCACCGGTGAGTCCGTCCACCCCGGACGGGATGTCGATCGCCAGCACCGGCACCCCGGCCGACCGGAGCTCGCCGGCCAGCCACGCCGCGTCGCCCCCGAGCAGTCCACGGAAGCCGGTCCCGAACATCGCATCGACGACCAGGTGTGCGCGACGCACCGACCGGCCGGCCGAGTCGCGGTCGATCCTGGCCCCGATCCGCAGCACCTCGACCCGGGCCCCCCACCCGGTCAGGACCCTGGCGGCGACGACTCCGTCGGCGCCGTTGTTCCCCTTGCCCGAGATCACCACGACCCGACGTCCGTAGCAGCCGCCGAGGAGATTGCGGGCGTCCCACGCGACGGCCCGCCCCGCGCGCTCCACGAGCACCGACTCGGTGACTCCTGCATCGATCGCGCGCATGTCGGCAGCCGCCATCTCTGCCGGAGTCACTACCGGGAGCACGCCAGGACCTCCACTGGCCGGATCGAAGGACCGCGCTTCACCGGCCACCGCGAGCCCCACCCGCACTGCTCACTGGGCTCTCCACCGGTCGGCGAGCGAGGCAACGGGCTCCGTCAGCAGGTCGACCAGATCGATCTCGCCCAGGACCTCGTCCACGAAGACGGGCTCCGTCTCGGTGACCTGGTCGCGGATCGCCTCGTACCGGCCGCGGTAGCCCTGGAGCACGCGTCGCGCTGCCTCGGGCGCGAGCCGGTCGTGGAAGCGGACATGCAGCAGGACGATCCCGGCGGTCTGGTTCCCCTTCACCTCGGGGACGGCGACGATCGTCCTCCCGTCGGCGCGGCCGCGTACGACAGTGACCTCGCGCTCCGAGGCGACCCGGTGCTTCGTTCCGCGGAGAGCGGAATCCTGTGTCGTGCGCGACCGCATGTCGACGGCGATTCCACCGCGGTCGACGACCTGGATCGTGGCTCCCGACACCGGGTCGCCGTCGATCCGGTAGCGCGTGTACCCGGTGACCTCGGCCACCGCGACGTCGAGATCGACGAGCGTCCTGAGCGAACGGTACGACAGCCTGTCGCGATCCACACCGCTGGAGATGACCTCTTGGACGAGAGGGACCCTGAGGAGGGACTCGTCGGAGCGGGAGACCCCGACGGTCACGGTCTTGGCCTGATGCTTGATGGCGTCGACCGGGCGGGTCAGCTCGTCGATCGCGCCGGTGAGTGCGTCGGTGAGGTCCTCGACAAGTGTGCCCGGGGTGCCGACCTTGCCGTGCTCGACCTCGTAGGCATCCAGCGGGATCACTCCCGTCGCGTACCTGAGGATCGATGCCACGCGCACCGCGGTGCCCGCCTCGAGCTGCCCGTCGTAGCCCCCGTTGCGAAGTGTGTCGAAGAACGCGGCGGCGAGCGGCTCGATGTGCAAGGCGAGCAGCCGCAGCAGCTCGTCGCCGTCGCGGGCCTCGGTCGCGATCGACTCGATCCTCCCACGCGCCTCGCGCAGCGGACGCGCCGAAGCGTCGATCGCGAGCGCCGCCTCGTACCCGAAGAGGTGGCCGGCCATCGCGGAGAGCACGAACGCGAGAGAAGGGTGCACGGCGGGGACGCGAAGCGTGTCGACGGCGGAGTCGAAGCGTGACTCGCCGTCCGAGACGATCACAATGGGAGCTGCCTTGTGCGCCTTGTAGATCGCCAGCTCCTTGGCGACGTCGTCGGCGGTCGAACCACTCAAGCCTGCAGCGCAGACGAGGATCAGCGGCTCCGCCGAGAGGTCGATGTGCTTCTTGTCCTCGGTCAGGTCGCAGGCAATCGACTTGTAGCAGAGCTCCGACAGCTTGATCCTCACCTCGGCCGCCGCGATGCGGTTCGGACCGTTGCCCACTATCGCCCAGTGACGGCGCGACGGAGCGTGGGCACGCGCAGCGGCCTCGATCGGCCCGCGTCGCCGAAGCACCTCCTCCATGGCATCGGGGAGCTCGCGGAGTCCCGCAAGCAGCTCCGTGCGGGCCTCCGTGGAGACAGCCGGACGACCCGTGGCGCGCATGGCGTCGGCGAGAGCGACAGCGAGGAGGAAGCCGGCCGCCACCTGGGCGTAGAACGCCTTGGTCGATGGGACCGCCATCTCCACGTCGCGGCCGTCCGACGTGTACAGGACACCGTCGCACTTGTCGACCAGATCACTCTGCCGACGATTCACGATGGCGATCACCGCTGCGCCGCGCTCGCGAACCACGTCGACGGTGCGGTTGGTATCGGTCGTCGTACCACTCTGACTGATCGCCACCACGAGCGTGTCACTCATGTCGTCGGAGAGACCGAAACCCGACAGCTCGGTGGCGGCAATGGCATCCACCCGCACCGGCGTACTGCCCAGGTGCTCACGCAGAGCCGACGCGAGGCTCCAGCCGGCAACGGCGGCCGTGCCCTGGCCGACCACGGCGACTCTCGAGATGTGTCCGCCGCTCAGTCTCGAGAGCAGGTCCGCGGAGATCGTCTCGTCGGGTAGGCGTACTACGAGGCCGCCTTCGGACTCTGCAACCCTGCCCCGAAGCGTCTTGCGGAACGACGAGGGCGACTCCATCAGCTCCTTCAAGAGGTAGTGCGGATGATCTCCCCGGTCGACGTCGCGCGTCGTGATCTCGGGCGTCTTCCACTCACCATCGCCGATCGGCAGCTCGCGGCCGTCGTACGCGGTCCGACGCACGCCATCGACCGACCCGGCCCTGGTGGCGTCGAGCACGACCACCTGTCCGCGGGTTGCGGGATCGCCCGCATCGGCAGGAGTCTCACCGTCGAGCCGCAGGTACATCTGCGCCTCCCCGACGAGCCCATACGGCTCGGAGGAGACCACGTATGCGTCCTCCGCGAGGCCCACGTACAGCGCCTGGCCGCTCCCACGAAGCGCCAGCAGCATCGTGTCGGGGCTCTCGGCCGCCTGTGCGGCCACGGCGACCGAGCCCTCGAAGGACGAAACAGTCGCGCGAAACGCGTCCGTGACACCGAGTCCGCCCGCCAACCGTCGCGCGACCAGAACGGGGATCACCTTCGCGTCGGTCGTGATCTCCGCGGGGATCCGCAGCTCCCCGACCGCCGTCAGGTCTGCGTAGTTGTCGACATCACCGTTGAGTGCCGCTACCACATAGGGGGTACCGACGTCGTTCTCTTCCCTGGAGTTGAGGGGGTGAGCGTTCGGCTCGGAGATGGTTCCGACGCTCGCCCAGCGGGTGTGAGCCAACACCGTGGCGCGCGCGTCGTCGGCGGCGAGCGCGCGACGCAGCAGTGCGTCGTCGCGTATCTGAGCGCGCAACGAAGAAGTGTTGTCGCCCAGCTCGCCGATCTCGGCGGCGGTCTTGTAGACGAACGACAGGTGATCGCGTGCAGCCACCACGGTGCGCGCCGCGAACAACGGATCGTCGGTCCGAGATCCGACGAGATCCGTCAATGCCGGGTCGTCGAGATCGAGGCCGTGGCCGACGACGAGCACGTGCAGGCCGGCCGAATCACGACCTCGGACCTCGAGTCGGTCCAGCGCAGCGAGCGCGATCTGGATCGACGCGAAGCACTCGATCGCGGGCACCCCGGGGCTGTCCCCTGCAAGGTCCAGTACCGCTTCGGCGCCATGGAGCCGATCGCCGGCCAGGGCCCAGACGGCGTCCTTGACGCGCACGAGCGCCGCGTTCAGCTCCTCGATGTCATGGATCCGGTCGGCGACGACCTGCGAGTCGACCATCTCATCGAGGGCGGCGAGGACTCCGGCGAGCGCATCGACCCGCCGCTGGAGGTCTGCGAGCGCCCCGCTGTCGGCGACCAGCGCCCCGCAACCGGCGACTCCGCGCAGCTGGGCGTCGACGGCCTCTATCACGCACGCGACCTCCGTGAGACCGGCCGCGAGAGTCTGCGGTTCGCCTCGCGCGAGCAGAGCGAGGTCGGCGAACGCCTCTTCCAGCTCAGCGCCGAGGTCGGCGAGGTGAGGCGCCGGACGTTCGGTGCGACGGCGTACGACCGCCACGATTCCGCACATGCTGCTCCGAGGATTGCGTCAGTCAGCCGTCGTTCCAGTGTAGGCCCCGCCCCTGCACCGCACGTCAGACGCCGCCCGCCGCGGCCTCGACCGCCACGCGTATCTGCGCGACGGCCTCGGCCGCCTCGTCCGCGGTCGGGGCCTCCGCCATCACACGGATCACCGGTTCCGTGCCCGATGGGCGTACCAGCACGCGACCCCTCTCGCCGAGACGCGCCTCCACCGTCTCGATCAACGCGCTCAGGCCTGGAATCGCGTCGGGGTCGATCCTGCCGGGCACGCTCACCGACTCCAACACCTGGGGAAGTCGGACCATCGCGCTCGCCAGATCCGAGAGCGGACGGCGGGCCCGAACCATGAGGTCGAGGATCATCAGGCCCGTCAGAACGCCGTCGCCGGTGGTCGCCATGTCGCCGAAGACCACATGACCTGACTGTTCGCCCCCCAGGCTGAGATCGCGATCCTGCATGGCGGCGAGGACGTGCCGGTCACCGACCTCCGTCTCGACGACCTCTATGCCGGCGGCGCGCATCGCGTGGCGGAGTCCCAGGTTCGACATCACCGTGATCGCCAATGCCCCGTTCCGCAGGAGTCCACGATCCCGGAGATCGAGAGCCGCGATGGCCATGATCTGGTCACCGTCGACGACGGCGCCGCCCTCGTCGACCGCCAGCACGCGGTCGGCGTCTCCGTCGAGTGCGAGCCCAACGGCCGCACCCCTTCGCGTCACCTCGGCCTGCAGCGCCTCGGGATGGGTCGAACCGCAGTCCTCGTTGATGTTGGTGCCGTCGGGGGCGGCGTTGACGACCTCGACCTGCGCGCCTGCCGCTCGCAGTGCCGCCGGCGCCACCGCGCTCGCCGCGCCGTTCGCCGCATCGACGACCACGTCGAGACCCTCGAGCCTTCGCCCCTCGAGCAACGAGACCAGGTGCTCCACGTACCGCTCGGCGCCGTCGCGGAGCACGGGTACCGGCGGCGCGTCGGGCGTCGCTGTCTCTCGAGTCAGGAGGTCACGGATCGAGGACTCCAGAGATGCCTCGACCTCCCGGCCGGGCTTGCGACCGCTGTCGTCGAAGAACTTGATCCCGTTGTCGCCGTAGGGGTTGTGGCTCGCTGATATCACCGCGGCCGGCGCACCACGTGATGCCGCCAGGTACGCGACTCCCGGGGTCGGCAGCACGCCCACGGTGATGGCGGTCGTCCCCTCCGCGGCGAGGCCCGACACGAGATCCGCCTCGATCCGGGGACCCGAGACACGCGTGTCACGCCCTATGACGAACGGCTCTCCTGAGCCCAGTACACGTGCCGCTGCTCGTCCGACGGCGCGAACGCGAGCGGGCGAGAGGTCGCGCTCGGCGTCTCCGCGGATCCCG
Organism: uncultured Actinomycetes bacterium; assembly: GCA_963706745.1. GTDB lineage: Bacteria > Actinomycetota > Acidimicrobiia > IMCC26256 > PALSA-610 > JAOSJK01. Next base: position 293,855 of record CAVPMX010000002.1, read on the forward strand.
TCGGTCCCGAATCGGAGCACGGCTGCCCCGGATCGCGTCTAGCGCTTCGAGTACTGAGGCGCCTTGCGCGCCTTCTTGAGGCCGTACTTGCGCCGCTCCTTCTCCCGTGCGTCGCGCGTGAGGAGGCCCGCCTTCTTCAGGACGGGGCGCGTCTCACCGTCGAGCTCGACGAGGGCCCGCGCGATCCCGAGCCGCACGGCGCCGGCCTGACCGCTGATCCCACCACCGTGCAGGGTCGCGTCGACGTCGTAGACCTCCTCCGTCTGCGTCAGACGGAGGGGCTCCTTCGCGATCACCTGGTGCGTGAGGATCGGGAAGTACTCGACGAACGGGCGGCCGTTGACGACGATCTGACCCGTGCCGGGCCGGAGCCGGACGCGGGCGACGGCTTCCTTGCGCCTGCCGGTCGTCTGGAGGAGGGGCTTGGACACGCGACGTCTCCCGTCGGTCTAGGCGGATGGCCGGGCGAGAGCGCGGGCCGGGAGCGGCCGCGCCTTCGGCTGCTGGGCCTGGTGCGGGTGGGTCGGTCCTGCGTGGATCTTCAGCTTCTTGATCAGCTGCCTGCCCAGCCGGCCCTTCGGGAGCATCCGCTTGACGGCGAGCTGCACTACGCGCTCCGGGTTCTTGGCGAGGAGCTGGTCGAGGTTCAGGGTGCTGAGGCCCCCCGGGTATCCCGAGTGCCGGTGATACAGCTTGTCGCGTCCCTTTCGCGGCGAAACAGCGATCTTCGATGCATTGACGATGATCACATGATCGCCGCAGTCGACGTGCGGCGCCCAGATCGGCTTGTGCTTGCCGCGCAGTAGCGTTGCGACCTCGGTCGAGAGGCGGCCCAGAACGGCGCCCTCGGCATCGATCACGTGCCACTCGCGCTTGATGTCGCTGCCCTTCGGCATGAACGTGCGCACTGAACCTGCTCTTTCTGGGGGTGCCCCGTGGGGGCCTGGTCGGGCCGGTCCGAGACGGACCCGCGGGCGCCCGACCGGCAGCGCCCGAACGCGAAGGGACACGATACCCAATCGAGGCGCGCCGGGGCAATCGGGAGGGGCCGGCTGTAGCCTCGCGGCCATGGTCGACACGACACCGTCCACTACGTCGAGCGCCCCAGGGCACCAGATCCGCCCCGAGCACGCCGCCGATGCTGCCACGGCCCTCGAGGTCCTCCTCGACGCCTCCCTCGACCCGATCGTCGACATGGTGCTCCTGGCGCGCGACGGCCACTACGAGGCACTCAGCCACGACGGCGCGACCAGCTTCCGCCGCTCCGACGAAGGATTCGAGGTCCTCTCGGTCGAGGGTCGCGATCCACTGGCCGACCAGTCGACCGATGCCTTCTCCCCCCTCGACTCCGAGCTGGCCGGCCGCCATCCTCACCGCGGCCACAACGCCTATCCGTTCGCGTTCGAGACGACCGCCCAGCTCTTCGACTCCCCGGCGGCACCCGACCTCTGCGTCGTCCACTCCGCCTCCCACAACTGGGAAGACCAGGGCGGGCACCGCGGAGAGCACGGCTCGCTCGGGATCGTGCAGGCGAGAGCCCCGTTCGTCCTCGCCGGCCGGGGTGTGCGCGCACAGGGCGTCGTGCCGCGCTCCGCGCGCCTCGTCGACGTCGCACCGACCTTCGCCGAGCTGCTCGGCGTCGCACCCCTCGCCGACGGCTCCTACCTGCAGCAGCAGGACGGCTCGGTCATCGACGGGATCCTCGACCCCGGAGAGCCTCGACCGAGCCACCTCGTCGCATTCCTCTTCGACGGCACCAACGCAAACGTCCTCTACGCAATGGCGGCCTCGGGCGAGGCACCGAACGTGGCCAGGCTGATCGAGATGGGCACGGCCCTCGGCCATGGGGCGATGGCGGCCCTGCCGACCGTGACGCTCGCCAATCACACTTCGATCCTCACCGGCGCCTTCCCGGGCCATCACGGGATACTCCACAATGCCTGGTACGACCGCGCCCGCGGCGAGCAGGTGATCACGAACTCGCCGGCCACCTGGCCGTGGGCGATGAACAACGTCACCGCCGGGACGACCTCGATTCACGACGCTGTCCACAGAACCTGGCCCGACGCATTCACGGCCTCGGTCAACGAGCCGTGCGACATCGGGGCCGACTACTCCACCTTCGGGTTCTTCCGCGACGGCGAGATCCCCGACATCCCCGCCACCGCCGACGGCCTACCCCACGCCACCGAGCGCTTCGTCCGGCCGTCGAAGGACTACTCGTGGTCGTCGATCGTCGACCACATGGGCGCAGAGCAGGTGATCGGCCTGTGGGAGGGCAAGTATCGCGACCAGTCGTACCCGCGACCGCGGTTCATGTGGGTGAACCTCATACTCACCGACGCAGCGATGCACGAGGGCGGCCCGCACTCCGAGGTCGCCGCCGCCGCCGTCCGCGACACCGATGCCCGCCTCGGCGACGTGCTCGCTGCCATCGAGCGCTCCGGTTCGTTCGACGACTCCGCGTTCGCTCTCCTGGCCGACCACGGCATGGAGGAGACGGACCCGCAGGTGACCGGCGACTGGGGCGTACAGTTGAGGGACGCCGGCCTCCGGTTCCGCGACGAGGGATACGGATTCATCTACCTTGGCGTCTGAGGGCTGCGACCGGGAGGCGTCAGGGCTGGACCGACAGGCCCGAGTCGCATCATGATCGTGCAGGACGACCGCGCGGTTGACGAGAGGGCAACCGAGCGCGTTGCAGTGCGGCCCCCGAGCATCTCGGGGATCGACCTACAAGGGAGGACGGCATGCGCAAGGCACTGGTAGGTACAGGGTTCGCGGCGATCGCCGCGTTCTCCATAGGGGCTTGCGGCGGCGACGACGCCGGCGACAAGCTCGCCGAGGGCATCATCGAGAACGCCACCGACGGCAGCGTCGACATCGACATCGACGGCAACGGCGATGGTGGCAACATCACGTTCGAGGGAGAAGACGGGAGTGGGTCGATCAGCATCGGCGGCGGCGAGATGCCCGACGAGCTCTCCGACTTCCCCCTGCCCGACGGCGCCCAGGTGATCAGCTCCTACTCGGGTAGCGGCGACACCGGCGGCGGCGCCTACGTGTCGGTCGTGGCGACCGGCGACTACGAAGAGGTCGCCGCAGGCATCGAGAGCGGCCTCGAAGACTCGGGATACACGATCTCGAACACCTACAGCGCCCAGTCGAACGGGGTCGGGACCGTCACGTACGGCTACGAGGGCAACGGCATGACCGGCACCGTCTCGGTCACCCAGGACTCCTCGACCGAGGGCTTCGATCTGCTGATCTCCATAACGAGCAGCGTGGAGGCGCCGACCGGCGGCTAAGGAGCTGCACCGGTCCGCCGCTGCGGCGTCGGACCGCCCTCAGTAGCCGACCTCCCAGAGACAGAGACCGCGCGGCGGGGCGAGCTGCCCCGCCGCCGCTCTGTCACCGGCCCGCATGATCGCGAGCACGTCGCCCGGTGTCCGCTTGCCCGCGCCGACCTCGACGAGCGTCCCCACGATCGAACGCACCATCTGCCAGCAGAAGGCGCCCGCCCTGATCTCGTAGCGGAGGACTCCCTCACCCTCGTCCACCCAGGACGACTCGAGCACACGGCGGGAGGTGGTGCTCCCCGCCGGGCCCTGCCTGCAGAACGACGAGAAGTCGTGCTCACCGACGAACGGGTCGGAGGCGAGCCGCAGCACTCTCAGGTCGAGCGGCTTCGCGACCCACCACGTGAATCGATCTCTGAAGGGGTCCGGCTCCGGCCGGTTCACGATCGTGTAGCGGTAGTGGCGCCATCTTGCCGAGTGCCTGGCATCGAAACCCCCGGGCATCTCGTCGCACGACCGCACGACGATCTCCGGGGCGAGCATCGAGTTGACGTGCCCGACGATCCGCTCGGTGTCGAGACCGCTCTCGGCAGCGAACGACACGACCTGGCCCGACGCGTGGACTCCGGCGTCGGTGCGCCCGGCGCAGACGAGGTCCACGTCGCGGCGCACCACCTGGGCAACTGCGTCGGCGAGGACTCCCCCGACCGTTCGTACCGCCGCGCTCTGGGCTGCGAAGCCCCTGAAGTCGGTACCGTCGTACGCGACGACGATCCTGTAGGAAGCCTCGTCACGGCCGCCGGTTCCGGGCCGGCGGTCTCTCTCCGGTTCCGGGGTGGCAGGGGGGTCGAAGAGCGTCACTGCCGCGGCACCTCCCGGGCGCGCCCGCGGCGCCGGGCCTCAGACCAGCTCGATGCGGGCCATGGGTGCGTTGTCGCCGCTGCGGGGCCCGAGCTTCAGGATCCGCGTGTACCCACCGTTTCGGTCGGCGTAGCGGGGCCCGACGTCGGAGAAGAGCTTGTGGGCGATGTCGCGGTCGTGGATCGTCGCGACGACCAGTCGTTGGCGGTGGACGCCGCCCTTCTTGGCCTTCGTGATCAGCTTCTCCACGTACGGGCGCAGCACCTTCGCCTTCGCTTCGGTGGTGACGATCGCCTCGGCGGCGATGAGCCCGGCGGCGAGGTTGGCCAGGATGTGGCGCTGGTGATGAGGGCTCTTCCCGAATCGGGATCCCTTCCTCGGTGCAGGCACGACTACTCCTTCACCCGGAGCGAGAGGCCACGCTCGTCGAGCTTCTGGAGCACCTCTTCCAGCGATCTGGCGCCGAAGTTCGTGATGGCGAGGAGGTCGTCCTCGCTCTTGAGGATCAGCTGCCCGATGGTGTCGACCCGCGCCCGCTTGAGGCAGTTGCGCGGACGCTCCGAGAGGTCGAGCTCCTCGATCGGGAGATCCATGTCGGGAGAGGAGGAGGTGGGCGATGCGACCTCACCGAGCTCCAGGCCTCGGGGCTGCTCCGAGAGCGAGGCGATGAGGGCCACCAGCTTGCCCAGAGTGTCGCCGGCCGACGCCAGCGCCTCGCCGGGCGAGATCGACCCGTCCGTCTCGATCTCGATCGTCAGCTTCTCGTAGTTCGTGGCCATCTCCACACGCGTCGGCTCGATCGGTGAAGGAGACCCGCCGTACGGGAGAGAAGATGGCGTCCACCGGCATCACGCCGATCGGCGCATTCGCGCGCTTGTTGCGCTCCGCCGACGAGTAGCCACATCCCTGCTCCACCGTGAGGTCCACAGCGAGACGACCGGTCGAGGTCAGGGTCGCGATGTGCAGATCGGGGTCGAGGATCTCCACGTCGGAGGTCGACTGGATGTCACCCGCGGTCACGTCGCCGGGGCCCCTCTTGTCGAGCCTGAGCGACACGGGCTCGTCGGAGTGGCAGCGGACCACGACGTCCTTCAGGTTGAGCATCAGGTCGGTCACGTCTTCCTTGACACCCTTGATGACGCCGAACTCGTGGAGCGCGTCGTCGAAGCGGACCTCGGTGACCGCCGCTCCCGGGATCGACGACAGCAGCGTTCGGCGCAGGCTGTTGCCCAGGGTGTGTCCGAAACCTGGCTCGAGAGGAGAGATGGTGAAGCTCTCCACGTTGCCTTCGGCGCCGTGACTCTCGATCTCGGGTCGCTGGATGATGAGCATGGATTCGCCTCGTACCTTCTGCGTCTGGGGCGTCTTCGGGCGTCTCGCTGTCGGCGTCGTCGGCCGGACCGGCGACCGCCCACGGGTGTTCGCTACTTGGAGTAGAGCTCGACGATCAGCTGCTCGCGTACGGGAACATCGATCTGCTCGCGCAGCGGCAGGTCGCGGACGGTCGCCTTGAAGTCGCCGGAGGAGACCTCCAGCCACTGCGGCACCATCCGATCGATCGTGTCCATGTTGTGCCGCACCACGATCATCTTCTTCGCCTTGTCGCGCAGCTCGACGACGTCGTCCTTGCGAACCGAGTACGACGGGATCGTCACCCTGCGGCCGTTCACCGATACGTGACCGTGCCGGACCAGCTGACGAGCCTGGTTCCTGCTCGCCGCGAAGCCGGCCCGGAACACGACGTTGTCGATCCTCTGCTCGAGCATCCGGAGGAGGTTCTCGCCGGTGATGCCCGACTGGCGCGCGGCCTCTCCGTACAGGTTGCGGAACTGCTTCTCGAGGAGCGCCGTAGATCCGGCGCGCCTTCTGCTTCTCGCGGAGCTGGAACAGGTACTCGCTCTCGCGAATGCGGCCCTTTCCGTGCTGGCCCGGCGGGTACGGACGCCGCTCGATCGGGCAGCGCATCGTGTCGCACTTCGCGCCCTTGAGGAAGAGCTTCATCCGCTCGCGCCGGCAGAGCCTGCACACCGGTCCCGTGTAGCGCGCCATCAGACCCTCCGCCGCTTCGGTGGGCGGCAGCCATTGTGCGGGATCGGCGTCACGTCCTTGATCCCGAGCACCTCGATGCCGACGTTCTGCAAGGACCTGATCGCGGTCTCACGACCCGATCCGGGGCCCTTCACCATGACGTCGACCTTTCTGACGCCGTGCTCCATGGCCCGCTTTGCAACCGCCTCGGCCGCCAACTGAGCGGCGAAGGGGGTCGACTTGCGCGACCCCTTGAAGCCCACGTTCCCCGACGATGCCCAGGCAAGGGCATTGCCCTGCTGGTCGGTGATCGTGATGATCGTGTTGTTGAAGGACGACTTGATGTGCGCCACCCCGTGGGTGACGTTCTTGCGCTCGCGGCGCTTGGGGCGTCGTCCGCCCGGTGCAGGTCGTGCCATCCCGTATGCCTCGCTCTGCCGGATCTCCCGGCGAATCTCGAACAGTGCCTACTTGCGCGCCCGCTTCTTGCCGGCGACGGTCTTCTTGGGGCCCTTGCGTGTCCTTGCGTTGGTGCGGGTGCGCTGACCCCGGACCGGCAGACCGCGCCGGTGCCGCAGACCCGCGTAGCAGCCGATCTCCATCTTGCGCTTGATGCTCTGGGAGACCTCCCGCCGGAGGTCACCCTCGACCTTGACGTTTCCGTCGATCCATGTGCGGAGGCGTGCGACCTCTTCCTCGGTCAGGTCACGGACCCGCGTGTCGCGGGACATGCCGTTCGCGTCGCAGATCTGCTGCGCCATCGTGCGCCCGACCCCGTATATGTAGGTCAGCGACACCTCGAGACGCTTCTCCCGCGGGATGTCCACCCCGGCGATCCGAGCCATCGAACCTGCCTCCTAGCCCTGACGCTGCTTGTGGCGCGGGTTCGTGCAGATGACGCGCACGGCACCATGCCGGCGGATCACCTTGCACTTGTCGCACATCTTCTTGACCGACGGCCGCACTTTCACGGTCGCTACCTCGTCTCCACTTGTATCGCGCCCACGTGTGTCCGGGCGCTGTGATCGAACCCGTTCTCGTGAAGGCCCCTAGGCACACTCGGTGCCTCTCGGGACCCCCAGTTCGGCCCTGCTGTCACTTGTACCTGTAGGTGATCCGGCCTCTGGCCAGGTCGTAGGGTGTGAGCTCCACCTGCACCTTGTCGCCCGGTGCGATGCGGATGTAGTGCATCCGCATCTTCCCCGAGATGTGTGCGAGCACGCGGTGCCCGTTCTCGAGCTCTACGCGGAACATGGCGTTCGGCAACGGCTCCACGACCGTCCCCTCGACCAGGATCGCGTCGTCCTTCGGCTTTGCCAGCGGGGTCACCACCTGAAGTTGGAGCGCGCCGAGGCGCGCAGGAAAGGCTCGGAGCCGACTGGCAAGGCTACATCAGCCACCCCCGCCCCACAATTCGCCCTCTCCCACGCCCCTCGGACCTCGTCGGGGGCACGGCACCAGGCATCAGGGCGCCGTCAGCACCTCGGGCCATTCTCGGTGATGGCGACCGTGTCCTCGAAGTGGGCGGCCCTTCTGCCGTCCCGGGTCACCACGGTCCACCCGTCGGCAAGCTCCGCAACCGCCGCCCCGCCGGCCACGACCATCGGCTCGATGGCCAGGACCATGCCCTGCCCGCAGTCGCGCACCGCGCCCGGCCCGGCCGTGGTTGGGTACCTGGGGCTCCTCGTGCATCGCCGTTCCAATGCCGTGACCTGCGTAGTCGCGAACCACGGCCAGGCCCGCAGCCCTCACCACCGCTTCGCACGCCTCGCCCACGTCACCCAGGCGTGACCCGGGAGCGGTGCGGCGCGTCGCCGCGGCGAGGGCGGCCCGCGTGGTGTCGATCAGGTGCTCGGAGGCCGTGTCGATGTCGCCGACCCCCACGGTGATCGCAGCGTCGGCGTGCCATCCGTTCACGATCGCACCGCCGTCGATCGAGACGATGTCGCCCTCCTCGAGCACCCGGGGACCGGGGATCCCGTGTATCACCACCTCGTTGGGCGAGACACAGACCACCGCCGGGAAGCCGTGGTACCCGAGGAAGCTCGAACGCGCCCCCCGGCGATCCAGTACTTCTCGTGCCGCCAGGTCGAGGTCGGCGGTCGCCGCTCCCGGGCGGGCGGCCGACGCAGCGGCCTCGAGCATCTCCGCCACGACTCTCCCGGCACGACGCATCACGGCGATCTGCTCGGGGGTCTTGCACAACGGCACCGGATCAACCGCCCGTGTTCTTCGTCCGGCACGACGACGCCAGTCGCGCCGCCATCCGGGGCACGGACCCGCTCAGCCCGCCACCCGGGTTGCGGCATCGATCGCCGCGACGATGCGCCCGAGGATCTCGTCGCTCGTACCGACACCCTCAGCGGTCACGAGGCGTCCGCTGAGCCGGTACATCTCGACGATCGGCACGGTGTCGCGCTCGTAGATCTCGAGACGGCGCTTGATCGCGTCCTCGGTGTCGTCGTCACGCTGGACTACGTCTCCCCCACAGGTGTCGCAGATCCAGGGATGCTCCGGCGGGAGGTCGACGTGGTACACCCGCTGGCAGCCACGGCACACGCGCCGGCCGGCGAGCCGGGTGAGCACGACGTCGTGCGGGACGTCGATCAGGACCGCCGCGTCGAGCGGCCGATCACCGAGGACCCGGTCGAGCTCCTCCGCCTGCCTGAGGGTGCGCGGAAAACCGTCGAGCACGAAGCCGTCGGCGAGCATCCCGCCCGGAGCGAGGCACTCCTCGATCACTCCGACGACGATCTCGTCGGGAACCAGTTCGCCGTCGTCCATGTAGCGCTTCGCCTCGAGGCCGAAAGCGGTGCCGAGACCTGCCTGTGCCCGGAACACGTCGCCGGTGGACAGGTGCGGGATCCCGTAGTGCTCGGCAACGAGTACCGCCTGTGTTCCCTTGCCGGCACCCTGCTTGCCGAGCAGCACTAGGCGCAGACGATTCGCCATCGATCTACCTGAGGAAGCCCTCGTAGTTGCGCATCATGAGCTGGCTGTCGATCTGCTTCATCGTCTCCAGCGCGACGCCGACGGTGATGAGGATCGAGGTGCCGCCGAAGGGGAACTGCGAGATGTCCCACACCTTGAACACGAGCAGCGGAACCAGCGCGATGACGGTGAGGAAGAGCGATCCGGGCAGGGTGATCCGGTTGAGCACCTTGCTCAGGTACAGCGCTCGGTCGGCGGTCCCGGGCGGACCCCCGGGATGAACCCACCCTGCTTGCGGATCACGTCGGCCTGCTGCTCCGGGTTGAAGGCGATCTGCGTGTAGAAGTACGCGAAGAACACGATCATCAGGCCGTACGAGCCGATGTAGAACCAGCTTCCCGACTGGATCAGGTTCTCGTCGACGAACCGCTTCACGCTCTGCCACGGCAGCACGTTCGCTATGAGGGCCGGGAAGGACAGCAGCGAGCTGGCGAAGATGACCGGGATCACGCCCGACTGGTTCACCTTCAGCGGGATGTAGGTGCTCTGACCTCCGTACATCCGGCGTCCGACGACTCGTTTCGCGAACTGCACCGGGATGCGCCTCTGACCCGACTCGACGATCACGATCCCGACGATCATGCCCACCGCGATGACGAGGATGAACGCGAACTGGAGCTTGCTCCCTTCCGAGTACACGGCTGAGCCCTGGTAGGGCAGGCGCGACACGACCGAGGCGAAGATCATGATCGACATGCCGTTGCCGATCCCGCGCTGCGTGACGAGCTCGCCGAGCCACATGACCATCGCCGTGCCCGCCGTCCAGGTCGTGATGATGACCAGGGCCTTCCATGGAGTGAACCCCGGGATGAGGTTCACTCCCTCCGGTAGCTGGATGCCCGACAACCCGAACAGCCCGGCATTGCCGCTCTTGAGAGCGAAGACGAATCCCGTCGACTGGATGAGCGCGAGAGCGACGGTCAGGTAACGGGTCCACTGGGTGATCTTCTTCTGGCCGGGCTGACCCTGCTTCTGCCACTCCTCGAGCTTCGGGATGACGACGCCGAGGAGCTGCATGATGATCGAGGCCGTGATGTACGGCATGATCCCGAGGAAGAACACCGCGACGTTCGTGATCGCGCCACCGGAGAAGAGGTCGAAGAAGGCGACGACTCCGCCGCTCTCCGACGCCGACTCCTTGAGCGACTTGATCGCGCCGAAGTCGACGTAGGGCACCGGAATGTGGGAACCGACCCGGTAGACGGCCACGATCAGGATCGTGAAGCCGATCTTCTTCAGGAGGTCGGGTACCCGGAAGATGAATCGTAGGCGAGAAAGCCCCAACATAGGGCCGGAGACCTCCTGCGTCGTACCGAAGTGGCGAGTCTACCGGTTGGTAAGGGCGTTTCCGCGAGCCGGCGGGCGCCTGTCGCCCCAGGGCGGCGGAATCACCTCTGTACTGACCGCCGGCCGCCTCGATGGCCTGCACCGCCGAGCGCGAGAACGCATGGGCCTTGACGTTCAGGGAGATGGACAGCTCACCCCGCCCCAGGACCTTCACCAACCCCCGCTTCGCCACGAGGCCGTGCTCACGCAACGACTCCGGCGTCACCTCTGCACCACCCTCGAACTGCTCGAGGGTGTCGAGGTTGACGACGTGGTACTCGACGCGGAACGGGTTCCGGAACCCCTTCATCTTCGGGGTACGACGATGCAGCGGAGTCTGGCCGCCCTCGAATCGGGGTGGCACCGAGCCCCGCGCCCCCTGTCCCTTCATGCCACGGCCGGCTGTCTTGCCGCGCTTGCCCGCGATCCCCCTTCCGACACGCCGCTTGGGGCGCTTGGAGCCGGGGGCCGGCTTCAGATCGTGGACCTTCACGGTATCTCCTCCACCGCCACGAGATGCGGGACGCGAGCGATCATCCCCCGGATCTCGGGCCTGTCGGGCAGGACGTTCGAGCTGCCGATCCTCCGCAACCCGAGGGCGCGCACCGTCCCACGGTGCTTGGGCTTCACGCCGATCTTCGACCTGACCAGGGTGACCTTCAGCGAGGTCATCACGCGACCTCGGTTACGGCCTGGGGACCACGCTCGCGCTCTGGTACGCGGCGCAGCATCCCCTTGGTCGCGACCTCCTCGACCGACTTGCCGCGCATCTTGGCGATCTCCTCGGGACGACGCAGCGACTGCAGGCCCTCGATGGTCGCGCGCGCGACGTTGATCGCATTCGACGAGCCGAGCGACTTGGCGAGCACGTCGTGGACGCCGGCGGCTTCGAGTATCGCCCGCGTCGCTCCGCCGGCGATCACTCCGGTACCGGGCGCAGCCGGCTTGAGCAGCACACGGGCGGCGTCGTGCTCGCCGATGATCATGTGGGTGATCGTGGAACCGGCCAGGGGAACCGCGAAGAGGCTCTTCTTGGCCTCTTCCATGCCCTTCTGGATCGCGCCAGGGACCTCCTTGGCCTTGCCGTATCCGAGGCCCACCCGGCCGTTGCCGTCGCCGACGACCACGAGCGCGGTGAAGGAGAAGCGCCGGCCACCCTTCACGACCTTCGCCACCCGGTTGATTGCTATCACTCGCTCGTCGTACTGGCCTTCGGCCATCCCAAACCTTCCTGTTGCCTCAGAGACGCAGCCCGGCTTCGCGGGCACCATCGGCTACCGCGGCGACGCGACCGTGGTAGTGAAACCCGCCACGATCGAAGACGACGGCCGAGATCCCGGCCGCCTTCGCCCGCTCACCGACCAGCCGACCGACCTCTGCTGCTGCAGCGACCGTCGCCGTGGAGCCGCCACGCAGGTCGCCCTCGACCGTCGAGGCCGCCGCAATGGTACGACCGCTGATGTCGTCGATCGCCTGGGCGTAGATGTGCTTGTTGGACCGGAACACTGCGAGACGCGGCCGTTGCGGAGTGCCCATGACCTTCTTCCGGACACGCCTGTGGCGCCGTCGTCGCTGTTCCTGCTGTGTGTGAGCCATCTCCCTACCTGCCTACTTCGCCGACTTGCCGGCCTTGCGGCGCACCTGCTCGCCGGCGTAGCGCACTCCCTTGCCCTTGTAGGGCTCGGGCTTGCGGATACGCCGGATGTCGGCAGCCACCTGGCCGACCAGTTGCTTGTCGAACCCCTTGACCGAGATCCGTCCCGGCGCGGGTACCTCGAACTCGATCCCCTCGGGTGCGTCGACGATCACGGGGTGGGAGAACCCGAGCTGCAGCTCGATGCGCTGCGGGCCCTGTGCCGCGGCCCTGTACCCCACGCCGACGATCTCGAGCTCCTTCGTGTATCCCTCGGTGACACCCACGATCATGTTGTTGACGAGTGTCCGGGTCAGGCCGTGCAGCGCCCTGTTCTCGCGCTGGTCGTCGGCCCGCGCCACGACCAGCATGTCACCGTCCTGGGCGACCGTCACGTCGCCTACCAGGTCGAGCGCAAGCGACCCCTTTGGACCCTCGACGGCCACGTGGTCACCATCGATCGTGACCTCGAACGCCACTCGGGATCGGGATCGGCTTCTTGCCGATTCGAGACATGCGTCGACTCCTACCAGACGTGGCAGAGGATCTCGCCGCCGAGATGGCGACGTCGCGCCTCCCGGTCGGTCATGAGGCCCTGATTGGTGGACAGGATCGCGATGCCCATTCCGCCCAGCACGCGAGGAACTCCGTCGGCCTTCGTGTAGACGCGTAGGCCAGGACGCGAGACCCTCTTGAGGCCGGAGATGGTCCGGCGGCGGTCGGGCGTGTACTTCATCTGTATCGTCAGCTTGCGTCCAGGTCGCGCCGAGTCGTCGGCGACGTCGTAGACCGCGGATGTAGCCCTCCTGCTCCAGGATCCCGGCTACCGCCTCCTTCAACTTCGAGGACGGCATCGCGACGTCGTCGTGGAACGCAGTGTTCGCGTTCCGCACGCGTGTGAGCAGATCGGCTATCGGGTCTGTCATCGTCACGCCACTACCCCCCTCACCACGACGACTTCGTGACGCCGGGCACCTCGCCTGCATGCACCATCTGGCGCAGGCAGATCCGGCACAGGCCGAACGCTCGATACACGGACCGCGACCTACCGCAGCGCCGGCAACGCGTGTAGGCGCGCACCTTGAACTTGGGTGTGCGCCTGCTGCTTGTTGACAGTGCTCTCTTAGCCATTGCTACCCCTGGGCCTCGCGGCGGAACGGGAAGCCGAGCGCTCGAAGGAGTGCCCGCCCGTGGTCGTCGGTCGAGGCAGTAGTCACGATCGTGATGTCCATGCCTCGTACCGTGTCGATCTTGTCGTAGTCGATCTCCGGAAAGATGAGCTGCTCGGTGACGCCGAATGTGTAGTTGCCACGTCCGTCGAACTGGCTGGGCGACAGACCCCGGAAGTCGCGGATCCGCGGGATCGCCAGGCTGACGAGCCGGTCGTAGAACTCCCACATGCGTGCGCCGCGAAGCGTCACCTTTGCGCCGATCTCGTTGCCGTCACGCAACTTGAATCCTGCGATCGACTTCTTCGCCTTCGTCACCATTGGCTTCTGCCCGGTGATGATCGTCAGGTCGGTGACGGCGCCGTCGAGCAGCGAGCGCTGCTGTGTCGCCAGTCCGACGCCCATGTTGACGACGATCTTCACGATCCGCGGTACCTGCATCGGGTTGCCGAGACCGAGATCGGCCTGGAGCTGTGACCGGATCTCGGTCTCGTACCGCTCCTTGAGTCGGGGCGCCACGGCCGCGCTGCCGCCCATCAGACGTCTGCTCCGCACTTGCGGCAGATCCGGACCTTCTTGCCCTGCGCCAGCCTGTAGCCGAGGCGGACCGGCCGATCGCAGGAAGAGCAGACCAGCCCGACGTTCGAGACGTGCATCGGCATCTCCTTGTCGATGATCCCTCCCTGCATCGTCGCTCGCGTCGCCTTCTGGTGCTTCTTCGCCCGGTTCACGCCGTCGACGATCACGCGATCGTCGTCGGGCAGCACCCTCGTGATCTCGCCACGCTTGCCGAGATCCTTCCCGGCCAGCACCTCGACCCTGTCGCCCTTCTTCACCTTCATGGTCAGAGCACCTCCGGGGCGAGCGAGACGATGCGCATGAACTTGCGGTCGCGCAGCTCACGGCCGACCGGGCCGAAGATGCGCGTTCCACGCGGCTGCATCTGGTCGTTGATCAGCACGGCGGCGTTCTCGTCGAACCTGATGTAGCTGCCGTCGGCGCGCCGCTTCTCCTTCTTCGTGCGGACCACCACGCACTTGACTACGTCACCCTTCTTCACAGCGGCGCCAGGGACTGCGTCCTTCACCGTCGCCACGAATATGTCGCCGATGCTCGCGTAGCGCCGCCGGGTGCCGCCGAGGACCTTGATGCACAAGACCACGCGCGCGCCCGAGTTGTCGGCGACTTTGAGTCTGCTCTCCTGCTGAATCATCGATCTGCTTCTCGCGTCTCTCGCGTCAGCGCGCCCGCTCGAGCACCTCGACGACACGCCACCGCTTCTGGCGCGACATGCGGGCGAATCTCTTGAACCCGCACTCGGTCACCTTCGCGCACCTCGTTCGCTTCGTCGTGCGCGTAGATCTTCTTCGTGCGTTGCAGTGTCTTGCCGTAACGTCGGTGCCGAACTCGATCGACTACGGCGACCACGACGGTCTTCTCCATCTTCGAGGATACGACCAGCCCTTCGCGCACCTTTCGCGGATTGCTGCGTGTCTCCGTCGTCTCCGTCTCGGGCATCGTCCTACTCCTCGGTCGCCATCGACTCGGCGATCGCGATCTCGCGCTCCCGCACGACTGTGTTGATCCGCGCCACCTCGCGACGGATGTCACCGAGGCGAGACGTGCTGTCCAGCTGGCCCGTAGCGTGCAGCGAACCTGAGGTTGAACAGCTCCTCCTTCGCCTCGGCGAGGCGTTGCACGAGCACGTCGTCGTTCAGATCGCGTAGATCGCTGTCCCTTCGACATCGCTACGCCTCCTCCTGACGGATCACGAAGCGCGCCTTGACGGGAAGCTTGTGGATGGCGAGCCTCATTGCCTCCCGCGCCACGTCTTCCGGAACACCCGACAGCTCGAAGAGGACTCTCCCGGGCTTCACGACGGCAACCCAGTGCTCCGGGTTGCCCTTGCCCGATCCCATGCGCGTCTCAGCGGGCTTCTGGGTCACAGGCTTGTCGGGAAAGATGTTGATCCAGACCTTCCCGCCTCGGCGGATGTAGCGAGTCATCGCGATTCGTGCCGCCTCGATCTGGCGGTTCGTGATCCATCCCGCCTCCAGCGCCTGAATTCCGTAGTCGCCGAACGCGATCTTCGTTCCGCCCTTCGCGAGACCGGTACATACGGCCGCGCTGCACCTTGCGGTGTCGGACCTTGCGGGGCATGAGCATGGTTGCGGTTCCTCAGTCCTCGCCGCCGCGGAAGTGCGGCGTCTCGTGATGCTCCCGGGTACGGCGCTCGATCTCTTCTTCCTCGGCGAGGAGCTGTCTCGAGCTCGGGGTCGGCTTCGTGGACGATCTCCGCAGCGACTACCTCGACGTCGTCCGTGTCGGCCACGGTGGTGGGCTCTACCGTCTCGGCCGCAGGGCGACGGCGCCCACCGCCGGCGCTCACGATCCGTCGGCCACCTGCGGCTCCGGCCGTCTCGCCGACCGCCATCGCGGCTTCCCGGGCGATCTTGTCCTCGGCGACTGCCTTGTAGGGCAGCACGTCGCCCTTGTAGATCCAGACCTTGACGCCGATGCGACCGTACGTGGTCTTCGCCTCGGCGAGTCCGAAGTCGACCTCGGCGCGGAGCGTGTGCAGTGGCACCCGCCCTTCCCGGTACCACTCCTTGCGACTCATCTCCGTGCCGCCGAGACGTCCGCTGCACTGGACACGCGACGCCCGAGTGCGCCGGCCTTCATCGCCGTCTGCACCGCGCGCTTCATCGCCCGGCGGAACGAGACGCGCCCGACGAGCTGGTCGGCGACGCCCTGTGCGATCAGAGCTGCATCGAGCTCCGGCTGCTTGATCTCCTGGATGTTGAAGTGGATCTTCGCGTTCCCCGTGATCTTGTGCAGGCCGGCGCGGAGTCGGTCGGCTTCGGCACCGCGTCGGCCGATGACGATGCCCGGACGCGCCGTGAAGACGTCGACTCGCAGACGATCCCGGGTGCGCTCGATCTCGATCCGGCTGACGGCGGCGCGCTCGAGCTGACTACGCAGGTAGTCGCGGATCTTCCAATCCTCGATCAGCTGGTCGGTGTACTCCTTGCCGTCGGCGATCCAACGCGACTTCCAGTCGGTCGTGATGCCGAGACGGAACCCGTAGGGGTTGACCTTCTGACCCATTACTCCGACTCCTCGGCCTTCTCGGTGTCTCCGGGCGCCTCGACATCAGGTGACTGCCGATCGTCGTCGCCGGCTTCCACGTGCGACTCCGCCCCCTCTGCGCTCGCTTCCGCGTCGGTCGTCTCTGCGACGGCCGCTCCCTCGTCGTGGTCGTGATCATGGTCGTGATCATGGTCGTGATCATGGTCGTGATCATGGTCGTGCTCGTCGTCCTCGTGGCGGGCCGCGGCCCGGCTGGCCCGTACGCGCTCGGCACGGCTCCTCGTAGCGCGTCCTCGGTCGCCGCGCGTCGCTTCGGCGACGTCGCGACGAGCCTCGAGCTCGTCGTCGGCGAGACGCGCCACGACGATGGTGAGATGAGAAGACCGCTTGCGGATCCTGAAGTACCGTCCGCGGGCCCTGGCCTGGCCGTGGTTGCGGGTCGGGCCCTCGTCGCAGTAGGCGACCGAGACGAACAGCTCGTCGGGCGGGATGCTGTGGTTGTGCCCCGCGTTCGCGATCGCCGACTCGAGGACCTTCAGCACGTGGTCAGCCGCATCGCGCTCGCACACCTCGAGCACCCGCTCTGCCTCCTCGACGCTCCGGCCGCGAATCAGACGGCAGCACCTGGCGGATCTTGAATGGGGACACCTGTAGGTAGCGGAGTGTCGCCCTTGTCTCGAGAGTGGGTGCGTTCGCCATCAGCGTCTGCTCGACTTCTCCTGTCCCGCGTGATACCGGAACGTACGGGTTGGGGCGAACTCGCCGAGCTTGTGACCGACCATGGCCTCGGTTACGTATACGGGCACGTGCTTGCGACCATCGTGGACCGCGAACGTGTGGCCGACCATCTCCGGCGATGATCGTCGAGCGTCGCGACCACGTCTTGATGACCTTGCGGTCGCCGGCACGCGTTCATCTGCTCGACCTTCACCCGTAGGTGCTCGTCGATGAACGGTCCCTTCTTCAGACTGCGGGGCATCGCGTTACCTCCGGGCGCCGCGTGTGCGGCGACGTCGGATGATGAGCTGATCGGAAGACTTGCCCTTCTTGCGGGTACGACCCTCGGGCTTTCCCCACGGGGAGACCGGGTGGCGCCCACCCGAGCTCTTGCCCTCGCCGCCGCCGAGCGGATGATCGACGGGGTTCATCGCCACGCCGCGGACGTGCGGCCGCCGCCCCTGCCAGCGGTTCCTTCCCGCCTTGCCGATCTTGACGAGGCCCGCCTCACTGTTCCCGACGGCGCCGACCGTCGCCCGGCAGTCGATGGGGACCCGCCTCATCTCGGTAGAAGGGAGACGCAGAGTCGCGAAGAGCCCTTCCTTGGCGACCAACTGGATGGCAGCGCCGGCGCCACGCCCCATCTTGGCTCCGGCTCCCGGCTTCATCTCGACGTTGTGCACCGTCGTACCTACGGGGATGTACCGCAACGGCAGCGCGTTACCGGGCCGGATCTCCGATCCGTGACCGCTCTGCAGCACGTCACCGACGACGACTCCGGCAGGAGCGATGATGTAGCGCTTCTCACCGTCTCGGTAGTGCAGAAGCGCGATCCTCGCGTTCCTGTTCGGGTCGTACTCGATCGATGCCACCTTCGCCGGGATGCCGTCCTTCTCGCGGCGGAAGTCGACCACGCGGTATCGACGCTTGTGGCCCCCGCCGCGGTGCCTGGCGGTCATCCGCCCGTACGAGTTGCGGCCACCCGTTCGGGGCTTCGGCTTGGTGAGCGACTTCTCGGGTGTGTCGCGCGTGATCTCGGCGAAGTCCGAGACCGTCTGGAATCGGCGACCGGCGCTCGTGGGCTTGCGCTTGCGTATCGGCATCGTCAGCTCCCGAAGATCTCGATGCGGTCACCGGGGGCGAGCGACACAAGGGCGCGCCTCTGGTCGGAGCGCTTGACTCCAGGTGCCGGTACGCCGATTGCGCTTGCGCTTGCCCTTGCGGTTGATCGTGTTCACGTTCGTGACCTTGACGCCGAAGATCTCTTCGACCGCCTGGCGGATCTGGATCTTGTTGGCGTCGGGCGCCACGACGAACGTGTAGACGTTCGCATCGAACGCGGTGTACGACTTCTCCGAGACGACCGGACGAATGATCACGTCGCGCGGGTTGCCTCCGCTCATGACTCACCGCCCTCGTCGCCGGGAACGTCGGGGACCGATACCTCTGCAGCGGCTTCACGCTCTCCCGACAGCCGCGCGGTGGTGGCATCGAGAGTGGCCCGGGAGAACACGATCCAGTCGTTCACCAGGACGTCGTAGGCGTTGAGCTCCTCGGGCAGGATGATCTGGACGCGCCGCCCGAGATTGCGGAACGACTTCCAGACGGCTTCCTCGCTGCGGAAGACCACGAGGAGCACCCTGTCGTCGCGCCCACCTGCGTCGCGCAGCCCGAGCGCGGCGAGCACCTTCTTCGCGTCCTTCGTCCGAGGCTCGGAGATGCCCCATTCGTCGACGACCACGATCTTCTGCTCCGCAGCGCGGTCGGAGAGCGCCGAGCGGAGGGCGAGGGTGACCATCTTCTTGGGCGTGCGCTGCCGGTAGTCGCGTGGCTTGGGACCGTGGGCGATACCGCCACCTCGCCACTGCGGCGAGCGCGTCGAGCCCTGCCTGGCCCTGCCGGTGCCCTTCTGCCGCCAGGGCTTCGCACCGCCGCCGGAGACCTCGGAGCGGGTCTTCGTGCTGTGCGTACCCGCCCTCGCTGCCGCCAGCTGCGCCGTCACCACCTGGTGCATGACGGCGACGTTCGGCTCGAGCCCGAAGATGACTTCGGGCAGGTCCACCGTACCGGCGTCGGCGCCGCCGGCTGACTTGGCGGTGATCGTGCTCACGCCGACCTCCCGGCCTTGACCGCGTCGCGGATCAGAACGAGGCCGCCGTTGGGCCCGGGAACCGCTCCCTTGATCAGGATCAATCCGCGCTCGGCGTCGCCCTCGACGACCTCGAGGTTGAGGGTTGTCACCCGGTGGTTGCCCATCTGGCCTGCCATGCGCGTCCCCTTGAAGACGCGCGCCGGCGTCGCGCACGCACCGATCGCACCCGGCGCCCTGTGGCTCTTGTGATTGCCGTGCGACGCTCCCTGACCCTTGAAGTTGTGGCGCTGCATGACGCCGGAGAAGCCCTTGCCCTTCGCCACGCCGGTCACGTCGACCCGGTCTCCCGCCTGGAAGACATCGGCCTGGAGCACCTGGCCGACCTCGAAACCGGCGAGATCAGCGACCCGAAGCTCGGCGAGGTCGCGCGTCGCCGGCGCCCCCGAGATCTTCAGGTGACCGAGGGCGGGCTTGTTGAGCCGGCGCGGCTTGCGTCTGCCCGAATGCGAGCTGTATCGCCGCATACCCGTCGCGCTCGGGCGTGCGCACCTGAACGACGCGACAGGTCCCGGCCTCTATGACCGTGACCGGCACGACGCGGTGATCGGCGTCCCAGACCTGGGTCATGCCGATCTTGCGCCCCAGGATCCCTTTTCCTGCCATTGCGTGTCCCTCTCCGGAGAACCGGACTCACGCGAACGCTCCGCTGGGCGGTGCCCGGCGGAGCGTCGATATCGGATGTGCCATGCGGTTCCCCGCGAGTACCCGGGGGCCTGCACGGACGTCACTTGCGTCACTGGTCGGGGCCGGGCGAACCGCCCCGAGGAAGCCCGGAGACTCTACCCCCTGGCCGTGCTCGACGCCAGGCGGAGGGTCCCCGTCAGGAGACGCGCCCGCTAGACCTGCTGGATCTTGATCTCGATGTCGACGCCGGCGGGCAGGTCGAGGCGTTGGAGCGACTCGACCGTCTTCGTGGTGTGCTCGACGATGTCGATCAAGCGCTTGTGGATCCGCATCTCGAAGTGCTCACGGGAGTCCTTGTCGACGTGCGGTGAGCGGATGACGCAGTACTTGCGGATCTCCGTCGGCAGCGGCACCGGCCCGCGCACCTTCGCCTGAGTGCGCACGACCGTCTCGACGATCTTCTTCGTCGACTGATCGATGACCTCATGGTCGTAGGCCTTGAGCCGTATCCGGATCTTCTGTCCGCTGGCCATCTGTCTCGCTCGCTCTCTACCTACCCTCGGGGGATCCGCCACTCGGATCCCGCCGCCGTTCGCTCGCTGTCTCGCTCGCTCTCAACCTACCTCGGGGGATCCGCCACTCGGATCCCGCCGCCGTTCGCTCGCTGGCGAGCCGTCTGACGCTACTGGCTACTTGATGATCTTGACGACCCGGCCCGCACCCACGGTACGGCCCCCCTCACGGATCGCGAACCGCAGCCCCTCCTCCATCGCGATCGGCTTACCCAACGACACCGTCATCTCGGTGTTGTCACCAGGCATCACCATCTCGGTCCCCTCAGGCAACCCGATCGTGCCCGTCACATCCGTCGTACGGAAATAGAACTGCGGGTGATAGTTCGCGAAGAACGGCGTGTGACGGCCCCCCTCCTCCTTCGTCAACACATACACCTGAGCCGTGAAATCAGTATGCGGCGTGATGCTCCCAGGCTTCGCGAGCACCTGGCCCCGCTCCACATCCTCTTTCTTCGTCCCCCGCAACAACGCACCCACATTGTCACCAGCACGCCCCTCATCGAGAAGCTTGCGGAACATCTCCACACCCGTACACACCGTCTTGGACGTATCCCTCAACCCCACGATCTCGATCTCATCACCCACATGCACGATCCCACGCTCAACACGCCCCGTCACGACCGTCCCACGACCCGTGATCGTGAACACATCCTCGATCGGCATCAAGAACGGCTTGTCCACATCACGAGTCGGCTCGACAATGAACGAATCGACCGCATCCATCAGATCCACGATGTTCTGCGCCCACGCCTCATCACCCTCGAGAGCCTTCAACGCCGACACCCGAACCACCGGAACATCATCCCCAGGGAACTCGTACTCACTCAACAGCTCACGGACCTCGAGCTCCACCAGCTCCAAGATCTCCTCATCATCGACCATGTCAGCCTTGTTCAACGCCACCACCAACGACGGCACACCCACCTGCCGCGCCAGAAGAACATGCTCACGCGTCTGAGGCATCGGCCCATCAGTAGCAGCAACCACCAGAATCGCCCCATCCATCTGAGCAGCACCAGTGATCATGTTCTTGATGTAATCAGCATGCCCCGGACAATCCACATGCGCGTAATGCCGATTATCCGTCTCATACTCCACATGCGCGATCGAGATCGTGATCCCCCGCGCCTTCTCCTCAGGCGCCTTATCGATCTGATCGAACGCCGTGAACGACACACCCGGATTCCGCGACGCCAACACCTTCGTGATCGCAGCCGTCAACGTCGTCTTCCCATGGTCAATATGACCAATCGTCCCGATGTTCAAATGCGGCTTCGTCCGCTCGAACTTCTCCTTGGCCATCGGACTACCTCTACTCCTTGTCGGTGATGACGGCGTGCTGCGTCGACTGGAAGGACTGCTCTAGGCTCACTCGCCCCTGACTCGGGCGACGATCTCCTGCGCGATCGACTCCGGAACCTGATGGTAGGAGTCGAACTGCATCGTGTATGTCGCGCGCCCCTGGGTGCGCGAACGCAGGTCGGTAGCATAACCGAACATCTCGGCGAGCGGGACCTGGGCGTTGATCGCCTGGGCGTTGCCCCGCTGGTCCATGCCGCCGACCTTCCCACGCCGGGATGACAGGTCTCCGATGACGTCTCCCATGTAGTCGTCGGGCGTCACGACCTCCACCGACATGACCGGTTCCAGCAGGACCGGCTTCGCCCGCCTCGCGGCCTCCTTGAACGCCATCGAACCGGCGATCTTGAACGCCATCTCAGATGAGTCGACGTCGTGGTAGGAGCCGTAGGTGAGGGTCGCGCGGACATCGACCAGCGGGTACCCGGCCAGTACGCCGCCCTCCATCGCCTCCTGGATCCCGGCGTCGACCGCCGGGATGTACTCGCGGGGTATCACCCCGCCCGTTATCTGGTCGACGAACTCGAACCCGCCGCCGGGCCCCGTCGGCTCGAGGCTTATGACCACGTGGGCGTACTGGCCGCGGCCGCCCGTCTGGCGCACATAGCGCTGCTCGACCTTCGTCACGGCGACCGTGATCGTCTCGCGGTATGCAACCTGCGGCTTCCCGACGTTCGCCACGACCCCGAACTCGCGCATCATCCGGTCGACCAGGACCTCGAGGTGGAGCTCGCCCATGCCGCCGATGATCGTCTGGCCGGTGTCCTCGTCGGTGCGGACCTGGAAGGTGGGGTCCTCGTCGCTCAAGGACGTCAGTGCCCGGCCCAGCTTGTCCTGGTCGTTCTTCGTCTTCGGCTCGACAGCAACCGAGATGACCGGCTCCGGGAACTCCATCCGCTCCAGCACGACAGGATCGGACTTGTCGCAGAGGGTGTCACCCGTCGTTGTCTGCTTGAACCCCAGGCCGGCCACGATGTCACCGGCATAGGCGCACTCGAGGTCCTCACGCTGGTTCGCATGCATCCGGAGGATCCGACCGATCCGCTCCTTGCGGTCCTTGGTCGAGTTGTGCACCTCCGCACCCTTCTCGAGCCGTCCCGAGTACACGCGGAAGTAGGTGAGCTTTCCGTACGGATCGGCGACGATCTTGAAGGCGAGTGCGGAGAACGGCTCGGCGTCGTCGGCGCGGCGCACGATCTGCTGCTCGCCCTTCGCGTCGGAGCCCGCAGTGGGCGGGACATCGAGCGGCGACGGCAGGTAGTGGACGACAGCGTCGAGCATGGGCTGGACGCCCTTGTTCTTGAACGCCGATCCGCACAGAACAGGTACGAAGTCGAATGCGATGGTCCCCTTGCGAAGCGCCGACCGGACCTCGTCGGCCGTGATCGCTTCGTCGGCCAGGTACTTCTCCATCAGGCTGTCGTCGGACCCGGCGATCGTCTCCAGCAGCTCGTGCCGCCAGTGCGCAGCGTCCTCGGCCAGCGCCTCAGGTATCTCCTGACTCTCGAACTCGGCGCCCTCCCGCTCGTCGGCCTGCGGCCACACGAGCGCTCGCATCTCCACCAGATCGACGATCCCGCGGAACTCGTTCTCCGCTCCGATCGGCAGCTGGATGACAGCCACCGTCGCGTCGAGACGGTCGCGGATCATGTCGACACAACGGTGGAAGTCGGCACCGACGCGATCCATCTTGTTCACGAAGCAGATACGCGGAACGCTGTACTTGTTCGCCTGGCGCCAGACCGTCTCCGTCTGGGGCTCGACGCCTGCCACGGCATCGAATACCGCGACTGCTCCATCGAGGACCCGAAGCGATCGTTCCACCTCCACGGTGAAGTCGACGTGCCCGGGAGTGTCGATGATGTTGATCCGGCAGTCCCCCCACTGACACGTGGTCGCCGCGGAGGTGATCGTGATCCCCCGCTCCTGCTCCTGGACCATGTGGTCCATGACAGCGGCGCCCTCGTGTACCTCACCGATCTTGTAGGTGCGTCCGGTGTAGAAGAGGATCCGCTCGGTCGTCGTGGTCTTGCCCGCGTCGATGTGGGCCATGATCCCGATGTTCCTGGTCTTGTCGAGGCTGAACTCGCGTGCCATGTGCATCTCTCTCGTGCGGGTGCGGCCGACGTTCCGACAGCGTTCGGCCGGGCGCTAGGCCCGGCCGGCGAAGACGCGGGCCCTCTGCCCGCTCGGCGTCACGCTCGGGTCAGGCGTGTCGTACCTGCTCCTTTGATACTGCCCGGATTCTCACTGCTCGATCCTTGTCGCCTTCACTGCCGCCTCGCGGGCGGGTCGCGCCTCGCCTGCTACCAGCGGTAGTGCGCGAATGCCTTGTTGGACTCCGCCATCTTCTGCAGGTCGTCGCGACGCTTCACCGACGCCCCGATGCCGTTGCTGGCATCCATGAGCTCGGAACCGAGCCGCTCGGCCATCGTCTTCTCGCGACGCTGCCGCGAGTAGCCGACGAGCCACCTGATGGCGAGCGTGGTCGCCCGCCTCGGGCGAACCTCGACCGGCACCTGATAGGTCGCGCCGCCGACCCTGCGGCTCCGGACCTCGAGAGCGGGCCTCACGTTGTCGACGGCGCGCTTCAGCACCGTGACGGGATCCTGACCGGTCTTCTTCTCTATCTCCGACAGTGCGCCGTAGACGATCTGCTCCGACGTCGAGCGCTTGCCCTCCAGGAGCACCTTGTTCACCAGCTGCGTCACCACGACTGACCTGAAGATCGGGTCGGGCATCAGTTCGCGTCGAGGTGCGGGACCCTTGCGAGGCATGTCCTAGTCCTTCTTGGCGCCGTAGCGGCTACGCGCCTGCTTGCGGTTGGCGACACCGCTCGCGTCGAGCGCGCCACGGATGATCTTGTAGCGGACGCCGGGCAGGTCCTTCACGCGACCTCCCCGCACCAGCACCATCGAGTGCTCTTGGAGGTTGTGCCCGATTCCGGGGATGTAGGCCGTCACCTCCACACCGGTCGTCAGCCGAACGCGGGCGACCTTGCGCAGCGCCGAGTTCGGCTTCTTGGGGGTGTGCGTGAAGACGCGCGTGCAGACACCACGCCGTTGGGGAGATCCCCTCAGAGCCGGCGTCTTCGACTTCTCCGGCTTGGTCTGGCGTCCCTTGCGGACGAGCTGGGCGATCGTGGGCACGCGGCTTCCTCGAGACAGGTCGTGTTGCCGGCCCCGGACGGGACCGTGCGGATCAAGTGGACTGGCAGAGCTGTGCAGACACTACGAGCGAGAGCCGTCGGCGCGGCGAGCGAGCCGAGGCCAGCGTGACAGGATACGGGGCATCGGGATCCAGGGTCAAGGCGGGGCTGCGGACGCGACTCCCCGTCACCCGTGGCCGACGGGGACGCGACCTCACATCGCGCGCCGTCACGCCCCCGCAGCCGTCTCCCCGCTCTCGGGAGCCTCGATCACCGGCTCGGCCACATCGGAGGCCCCCGGCGACGTTCCGCCGGCGTCCACCACCTCCGGGGTGTCCGAAGTAGAGCCCAGCGCCTGCAGCACGCCGAGGTCTGTGTCGTTCGTCGCCGCCCTCCCGGCAGAGAGCTCGCGAAGCCATGTCGCCGCGTCCACCTCTTCCTCGGCCTCGGAGGAGTAGAAGGCGAGCGGCGTGTACTCCGGGGCCGAGGTGACGATGTCGCGGTAGACCATCATCCCTGTGCCGGCCGGTATGAGCTTGCCGATGATGACGTTCTCCTTCAAGCCCTCGAGCCCGTCGGATCGGCCCTCGATCGCCGCCTCGGTCAGCACCCGGGTCGTCTCCTGGAAGGAGGCCGCCGACAGCCACGAGTCAGTGGCGAGCGAGGCCTTGGTGATTCCCATCAGCTCCGGCCGACCCTCCGCCGGCTTCCTGCCCTCTTCGACCAGGCGGCGGTTCGTGTCCGCGTACCGACGTGCGTCGACCTTCTCGCCCGGGAGGAACGTGCTGTCGCCAGGCTCCGAGACTGCGACCCGGCGCAGCATCTGCCGGATGATCACTTCGCAGTGCTTGTCGTGAATGGAGACGCCCTGTTCCCGATAGACCTTCTGGACCTCGCTCACGAGGTACACCTGGGTCTCCCTGATTCCCTTGATCTCGAGCAGCTTCTTGGGATCGAGCGGCGTCTTCTCGTCGCCGACGAGCCTGTCACCCGCCCGGACCTCGTCGCCGTCGCGCACGCTCAGGTGAGCCCGACGTGACACGATGTGGGTCTCCTCCGATGCGTCGTCGGCGATGACGGTGAGCGTCTTCTCGCCCTTCTCGTTCTCGCCGAGGCGCAGTACACCCGACGACTCGGCGAGGGTCGCAGCACCCTTGGGAGTGCGTGCCTCGAAGAGCTCGACCACACGCGGCAGACCGTGAGTGATGTCCTCACCTGCCACACCACCCGTGTGGAACGTGCGCATGGTCAACTGGGTACCGGGCTCGCCGATCGACTGCGCGGCGATGATGCCGATCGCCTCGCCCAGATCGGCGCTCTTGCCCGTCGCGAGCATCTTGCCGTAGCAGAGGCCGCAGACGCCCCCGATCGTCTCGCAGGTGAGCACCGATCGCACCCGGACCCGCTGAACCCCGGGATCGGCCGCGAGCGCGGCCACGTCTTCCTCGCCGAGCTCAGAGCTCCGCGAGAGGACCGTGCCGTCGGCGAGGGTGACGTCTTCGGCGAGACACCGCCCGAGAAGGCTCGTGTCGAGCAGTCTCGAGTACTCAGGGGCATCGGACACGTTCTCGATCCAGATCCCACGCGGACCGTCGCAGTCGAACTCCTTGATTATGAGCTCCTGTGCGACGTCGACGAGTCGACGCGTCAGGTAGCCGGAGTCGGCCGTGCGCAGCGCCGTGTCGGCGAGCCCCTTGCGGGCACCGTGCGTCGAGATGAAGTACTCGAGCACCGACAGGCCCTCGCGGAAGTTCGACTTGATCGGCCTGGGGATGATCTCGCCCTTCGGGTTCGCGACGAGGCCTCGCATGCCCGCGATCTGCCTGACCTGCATCAGGTTCCCGCGGGCACCTGAACCGACCATCATGTCGATCGGGTTGAAGGTCTCCGACTCCATCTCGGCCTGCATCGCCTTGGTGACCTCGTTCGTAGCGTCGGTCCAGATCTCGATCTCCTTCTGGCGACGCTCGTCGTCGGTGATCACCCCACGCTCGAACTGCTTCTCGTACTTCTGTGCCTCTTCTTCGAAGTGCTGCAGCAGAGCGGCCTTCTGCACCGGAGTGCGTACATCGTCGATCGAGATCGTCAGTCCCGCCTGCGTCGCGAACTTGAACCCGAGCGCCTTCAGGTGGTCGAGGCTCGTGGCGACGACCGACTTCGGATACTGCACGACGAGCTCTCCGACGACCTCGCCGATGTCGCGCTTCTTCAGCACGGTGTCCCTGAAGGCGAAGTCGTCGGGGAACGCCTGATTGAGCAAGACGCGCCCGAGCGTCGTCTCCACCAGCACCCGACCGTCGCCGTTCGACCCACTGCGGCCCAGAACGATGGAGTCGGGGTTCGTCTCAGTACGAGTGCCGTCTTCCGAGACGGTGAACCTGTCCGGGAACGTCTCTTCGGGGAACTTCGCGGCGGGAAGCCTGACCTTGACCTTGGCGTGGAGCGAGAGCGTCTCCCCCGACGGCGCGAGCCGGTCCTCGTACGCCATCAACGCCTCATCCGCGGATGAGAACGACCGTCCTTCGCCCCGGGCGCCTTCGACCAGCTCGCTCAGGTAGTAGACGCCGATGATCATGTCCTGGCTCGGCACCGCGATGGGCCGGCCCGAAGCAGGGGAGAGGATGTTGTGCGCCGAGAGCATCAGCAGCCGGGCTTCGGCCTGCGCCTCGGCGGAGAGGGGCAGGTGCACGGCCATCTGGTCACCGTCGAAGTCGGCATTGAACGCCGCGCAGACCAGCGGGTGGATCTGGATTGCCTTTCCCTCGACGAGCACCGGCTCGAATGCCTGGATACCGAGGCGGTGCAGCGTCGGGGCGCGGTTCAGGAAGACCGGGTGCTCCTTGATGACGTCTTCCAGGACGTCCCAGACCTGCGGGCGATGACGCTCCACCATCCGCTTGGCCGACTTGATGTTCTGCGCGTACTCACGCTCTACGAGCTGCTTCATCACGAAGGGCTTGAAGAGCTCGAGCGCCATCTGCTTCGGGAGCCCGCACTGACGGAGCTTCAGCTGGGGGCCGACGACGATCACCGAACGGCCGGAGTAGTCGACGCGCTTCCCCAGGAGGTTCTGGCGGAATCGGCCCTGCTTGCCCTTGAGCATGTCGGAGAGCGACTTGAGGGGGCGGTTGCCCGGGCCCGTAACCGGTCGACCACGCCGACCGTTGTCGAACAGCGCGTCGACGGCCTCCTGCAGCATCCGCTTCTCGTTGTTGATGATGATCTCCGGCGCGCCGAGATCCAGTAGGCGCTTCAACCTGTTGTTCCGGTTGATCACCCGCCGGTACAGATCATTCAGATCCGACGTCGCGAAGCGACCACCGTCGAGCTGCACCATCGGTCGGAGGTCGGGAGGGATCACCGGGATCGAGTCGAGGACCATCCCCATAGGGGAGTTGACCACCCGGCCGTCGTCTCCGCGTCGATTGAACGCCGAGACCACCTTCAGTCGCTTGATCGCCTTCGCCTTGCGCTGACCCTTGGCGGTCGCGATGACCTCCTTGAGGTCCACCTCGACCTCCTCGAGGTCGAGCTTCGAGATCAGCTCCTTGACCGCTTCGGCGCCCATTCCGCCGGCGAAGTACTCCTGGTAGCGCATCGTGAGCTCGCGCCACACGCGCTCGTCGTCGACGAGCTGCTTCTGCTTCATCGAGCGGAACGAGTCCCACACCTGCTGGAGGAACTCGATCTCCGCCTCACAGCGCGTTCGGATGTCCTCGAAGTCCTTGTTGCGCGCCTTCTCGGCGCGCTCGTGCTCCGGCTTCTTCGCCCCGCGCCCCTCGAGCTCCTCGACCTCGGAGAGGTAGACCTCGTCACGGTCGCGCATCCGGAGGTCGGCTTCCTTGCGAACCTCGTCGATCTCGGCGCGCATGTCGGCGTCGAGCTCCGGAAGGTCCTTGTGGAGCTTCTCGGCGTCTACCCACGTGATCAGGTGCGCCGCGAAGTAGATGACCTTCTCGAGGCTCTTCGGCGCGATGTCGAGGAGGTATCCGAGCCTGCTGGGGACACCCTTGAAGTACCAGATGTGCGTGACGGGCGCGGCGAGCTCGATGTGGCCCATTCGTTCGCGACGGACCTTCTGCCGTGTGACCTCGACGCCACAGCGCTCGCAGATGATCCCCTTGAAGCGGACGCGCTTGTACTTGCCGCAGTAGCACTCCCAGTCCTTCGTGGGACCGAAGATCTTCTCGCAGAAGAGCCCATCCTTCTCGGGCTTGAGCGTGCGGTAGTTGATCGTCTCGGGCTTCTTGACCTCACCGTTCGACCAGGACCTGATCTGGTCGGCAGTAGCCAGGTTGATCGTCAGTCGAGCGCTTTCGTTGACGTCGAGCACTTGGTGCCTCGCCTCCCTCGGCGTCGCTAGTCGTGCCGGTGGCTAGAAGTTGGATCCCCTGCTCGCCTCGCGGGCGGCGTCTTCCTCGTCGGTGCCGCGCTCGGGCCTCGACAAGTCGATGCCCAGCTGCTCGGTCGTGCGGAACGCGTCCTCGTCGAGCTCGCGGATCTCGACCTCCTCGCCGGCCTCGTTCATGACACGGACATTGAGGCAGAGGGCCTGCATCTCCTTGATGAGGACCTTGAACGACTCGGGAATCCCGGGTTCGGGGATGTTGTCGCCCTTGACGATCGCCTCGTAGACCTTCACGCGGCCCAGTACGTCGTCGGACTTGATGGTGAGGATCTCCTGCAGCGCGTACGCGGCGCCGTAGGCCTCGAGCGCCCACACCTCCATCTCGCCGAACCGCTGACCACCGAACTGCGCCTTGCCGCCGAGCGGCTGCTGCGTGATCATCGAGTAGGGGCCCGTGGAACGCGCGTGGATCTTGTCGTCGACGAGGTGCGACAGCTTCAGGATGTACATGTACCCGATCGTCACGGGACGGTCGTACGCCTCGCCCGTCTGACCGTCGTGCAGGAGCGCCTTGCCGTCGGTAGCCACGAGCCGCCGACCGTCGGCACCGTCGGCGTTGAGGTTCTCGAAGATGCTCTGGATCGTTCCGTGAGCGCCCGCCTTCTCGGTCTCGTCCCAGTTCGCGCCGTCGAAGACGGGAGTCGAGATCCACACCGCGGGCTCCGTAACCGTCGAGGTCTTGCGCGGCGAGCGACCTCCGAGCGAGGTGTCACTCCACCCGTGACGTGCCGCGTAACCGAGGTGTGCCTCGAGAACCTGCCCCACGTTCATACGGCTCGGCACACCCAACGGGTTGAGCACGATGTCGACGGGGGTCCCGTCGGCGAGGTACGGCATGTCCTCGACGGGGAGGATCTTGGCAATGACCCCCTTGTTGCCGTGACGGCCGGCGAGCTTGTCGCCCTCGCTGATCTTGCGCTTCTGCCCGACGTACACGCGCACCAGCTGGTTCACGCCCGGCGGGAGCTCGTGTCCGTCGTCTCGTGAGAAGACCCGGACGTCGATCACCTTGCCGGTCTCCCCGTGGGGCACCTTCAGGCTGGTGTCGCGCACCTCCCGCGCCTTCTCACCGAAGATCGCCCGCAGGAGACGCTCCTCGGGGGTCAGCTCGGTCTCCCCCTTCGGGGTCACCTTGCCGACGAGGATGTCGCCGGGACCGACCTCCGCCCCGACGCGGATGATCCCCCGCTCGTCGAGGTCCTTGAGGATGTCCTCCGAGAGGTTCGGGATGTCGCGTGTGATCTCCTCGGCGCCGAGCTTCGTGTCGCGCGCATCGATCTCGTGCTCCTCGATGTGAATCGAGGTGAGCACGTCGTCGCGCACGAGCCGCTCGGAGAGGACTA
Source organism: uncultured Actinomycetes bacterium (assembly GCA_963706745.1). GTDB lineage: Bacteria > Actinomycetota > Acidimicrobiia > IMCC26256 > PALSA-610 > JAOSJK01. Next base: position 324,578 of record CAVPMX010000002.1, read on the forward strand.
TTGCGTCTTCGAAGTTGTGCCCCGTCCACGGCATGAACGCGACCAGGAGATTCTTCCCGAGCGCGAGCTCCCCGGCGTGGGTGGAAGGACCGTCGGCGAGCACGTCGCCCTTCTTGACGACGTCGCCTTCGACGACCACCGGCTTCTGGTTGATGCAGGTGCCCTGGTTCGAACGGCGGAACTTGAGGATTCGGTGCGTGCGCTTGCCGTCCTTCGCGTAGTCGACCGAGATCGCGTCGCCCTCCACCTCGGTCACGACTCCGTCGCCGTCCGCGAGAAGCACGTCACCAGCGTCACGGGCCGCTCGCGCCTCGATACCGGTGCCGATGAACGGCGCCGTTGCCCTGAGCAACGGGACCGCCTGGCGCTGCATGTTGGCGCCCATCAGGGCGCGGTTGGCGTCGTCGTGCTCCAGGAACGGGATCAGAGCCGTCGCCACCGAGACGAGCTGCTTGGGTGACACGTCCATGTAGTCGATCTCGTTCGGCGTGACGAAGCCGATCTCGCCACGACCGAGCCGCACGAGGACGCGGTCGTCGAGGAAGGTGCCTTCGTCGTCGACGTTCGCATTCGCCTGAGCGACGACGTAGCGGTCCTCGTCGTCGGCGGCGAGGTACTTGATCTCGTCGGTGACGCGCCCCTTGTCGACCTTCCTGTACGGAGTCTCGATGAAGCCGAACGGGTTGATGCGCGCGAACGACGACAGGTATCCGATGAGACCGATGTTCGGGCCCTCGGGTGTCTCGATCGGACACATGCGCCCGTAGTGCGACGGGTGGACGTCGCGGACCTCGAAACCCGCGCGCTCACGCGAGAGGCCGCCTGGCCCCAGTGCGGAGAGCCGGCGCTTGTGGGTCAGGCCCGCAAGAGGATTCGTCTGGTCCATGAACTGCGACAGCTGCGAGGACCCGAAGAACTCCTTGATCGCCGCCACGACCGGACGGATGTTGATGAGGGTCTGCGGAGTGATGGCCTCGTGGTCCTGGGTGGTCATCCGCTCGCGAACGACCCGCTCCATCCGGGTCAGGCCCACACGGAGCTGGTTCTGGATCAGCTCGCCCACCGAACGGACGCGCCGGTTCCCGAAGTGGTCGATGTCGTCCTTGAAGTACGACGCCTCGTTCACGTGGAGCTTCACGAGATACGAGACGGCCGCGAGGATGTCGGCGCGCGTCAGCGTGAACTCGATCGGACCCGAGTTGACGTCGCTCGGGGGCGTCTCCAGGTCGAACCTCTTGAGCGGGAGCTTCGCGTACTCGTCGCTCAACTTCTTCGACACCTTGTGGCGGCCGACCTTCGCCATGTCGTACCGCTTGGGGTTGAAGAAGAGGTTCTCGATCAGCTGGCGGGCGCTCTCGGGCGTGGGGGGCTCGCCGGGGCGGAGCTTCCGGTAGATGTCGATGAACGCGTCGTCGGCAGTCTCTGTGTTGTCCTTCTCCAGGGTCAGGCGGATCGACTCGTAGGCGCGTCCTTGATCGTCGAGGATCAGGTTCAGCAGCTCGTCGTCGGACTCGCCGAAGCCGAGCGCCTTCAGCAGCACGGTCACCGGCTGCTTGCGCTTGCGGTCGACTCGGACGTAGACGATGTCCTTCTTGTCGATCTCGAACTCGAGCCATGCGCCCCGCGACGGGATCATCTTCGCGTCGATGATCTCCTTCTCGGGCGAGGTCTTGTCGGGCGAGATGTTGAAGTAGACCCCGGGGGACCGGACGAGCTGGCTCACGACGATCCGCTCGGTACCGTTGATGATGAAGGTTCCCCGGTTGGTCATCATGGGGAAGTCGCCCATGAAGACCGTCTGCTCCTTGATCTCGCCGGTGGCGGCGTTCATGAACCGGGCGGTCACGAAGAGCGGCCGCGAGAAGGTCATGTCGCGCTCGCGGCACTCCTCCTCCGAGTGCTTCGGGGGGTCGAAGACGTGGTCCGTGAGCTCCAGCTTCAGCTGGCCGGTGAAGTCCTCGATCGGGGAGATGTCGCGAAGCACTTCCGCGACCCCCTGCTCGACGAACCACTTGAAGGACTCCGTCTGTACCTCGATGAGGTTCGGCAGCTCCCTGACCTCGCGGAGCTTGCCGAACGAGAGGCGTTCACGGGACGCGAGGCGAGCCAACGTCACTCCTTGAGGCGAGGGTCACGGCTGCAGGGTGCTGCGCCGCGTGAATGCCCTGATCCCCGGGCGCGGGCGCGCTTCGGAGACAGGCAGGTGATCAGGGAAGGCAAGAGCAGGCAGACACGGCTACGCCGGAGCATAGCGCGTGACTACGCCGGTCGCCAGGCAGGTCGTCCCGGACGGGGACGGACCTCCGCGTGTGCGCGGAGGATACGACTCCGTGTCGCGAATGGCAAGCCTCTCCGCCCCACCGAGGTGGATCGGCTGCCTCCCGCGACCGGCGCCCGGTCGACCTCTTCGAGCCCCTACTTGAGCTCGACGGTCGCTCCGGCCTCCTCCAGCTGGGTCTTGGCCTTGTCGGCGTCTTCCTTCGACACCTTCTCCAGGACCGGCTTCGGAGCGTTGTCGACGAGATCCTTGGCCTCCTTCAGGCCGAGGCCGCTGACCAGCGCCCTGACCTCCTTGATGACCTGGATCTTCTTGTCGCCGGCAGCGACGAGGACCACGTCGAACTCGTCCTGAGCGGCCGCCGGGGCCGCCTCGCCGCCCGACGCAGCCGCCTGCGCCACCGCGACCGGGGCCGCAGCAGTGACGTCGAACTCCTCCTCGAAGGCCTTCAGGAACTCGTTCAGCTCGAGGACCGTCATGTTCTTGAACACCTCGAGCAGCTCAGGTGTGCTCATGCTCGCCATTGCGGGTTCTCCTTAGCAGCCTCCGGAGAGGCGGTCTCCTGCACCGTCGCCTTGCTGCGGCGGCGTCGTCCGTCTGTGGTGGTGCTTCAGCTGTCAGGGGTTCCGTCGTCGGCGTCCGGTGACTCCTCTTCGCCCGCTTCGGCAACGGTGCCCCCGCTCGGCGGGAGAGCCTCGCCGGACTCGACGCGCAGGTCGATCAGCGCCTTCACCCCATAGGCCATGTTGCGCGTGAACGCCTGGAAGAGCCCCGCAGCCTTCGTCAGCGGCGCCTGCATCCCCGCAGCGAGTCGGGCCAGGATGACCTCGCGCGGCGGGACATCGGCCAGCGCCTCGACATCGGAACCGAGAAGGATCCGCGGCCCGAGCAGGCCGCCCTTGATCTGCAGCGCCGGCGTCGTCTTCGCGTAGTCGCGCAGCGCCTTGGCCGCCGGAACGGCGTCGCCCTGGATGAAGGCGATCGCTACCGGCCCCTCGAGCATCGGGATCAGCTCGTCGAGACCGGCCTCCCGCGCCGCGCGACGGGCCAGAGTGTTCTTGAACACCTTGTACTCGGCCGCCATCGGCCGCAACGCGGCCCGCAGGTCGGCGATCTCGGTCACCGTAAGGCCGCGGTACTCGGTCAGCACCGTGGCATCGGAGTCGGCGAACTTCGACCGGATCTCCTCGACCACCGCGGCCTTGCGCCGGATCTGCCCGCTCTGCTCGTCGGCCTTCGTCGCCATCTCGCTCCTAGTCGCTCATCCTCGGGCGCCCTCCGCGGACGGCCCTGCCCCGGACGCGACGCCGGGGCGCCACAGAGGCGCCCCGGGAGGCGCGCGCTCGGAGAGCGCGCCGCCAGGTTCGCCTGCCCCGGCGGGCCGTGGCCCATTACCCCGCCCGAGTTCGGGAGGGACCGGAGGTCTGTGGCTCTGGAGATGTCAGTGATGCAGCCTAGCTTGCGCCGCGATCAGTCCTCGCCTCGGGCCTCCGACGACACCCGCACGCCCGGACCCATCGTCGACGATACCGAGATCCCCTTGATGTACCGGCCCTTCGCCGACGCCGGCTTGGCACGCAGGATCTCGTCGAGCACCGCCATGTAGTTCCGGAGCAGATCCTCGGGTGTGAAGCTGACCTTCCCGACCGGGACGTGCACGTTGCCGTTGCGGTCGGTGCGGTACTCGACCTTCCCCCCCTTGAACTCGCCCACGGCTCTGCCGACCTCGGTCGTGACCGTCCCCGTCTTCGGGTTCGGCATGAGTCCTCGCGGGCCGAGCACCCTGCCCAGCTTGCCCACCTTGCCCATGAGGTCGGGGGTGGCGATCGCCACATCGAAGTCGAGGAAGCCGCCCTGGACCCGTGTGACCAGGTCGTCGTCGCCGACGATGTCGGCACCGGCCGCCTCGGCATCGCGGGCGGCATCGCCGACGGCGAAGACCGCGACCCTGACAGCCTTGCCGGTCCCGGCCGGCAGGGAGACGGTTCCGCGCAGCATCTGCTCGGCCTTGCGAGGATCGACGCCGAGACGGAACGCCGCCTCGACGGTCTCGTCGAAGTTGCGGTTCGAGACGCTCTTCACGATCGCGAGCGCCTCGGCGGGTTCGTGCAGACGCTCCCGGTCGTAACGGCGGGCCGCGTCGGTCGACTTCTTTCCCTGCTTTGCCACTTCCCTTCCTCTCGGTCGGTCCCTCATGTCACCTGGTCGGCCGGCGAGGTCCTCCGGCCGGGGTCGGCGCCAGCATGCGCGGCGCCCTCGGTATCAGTCGACGACGTCGATGCCCATCGAGCGAGCGGTCCCGGCCACCTGCGCCATGGCCCCCTCTTCGTCGATCGCGTTGATGTCGGGCATCTTGATCGCGGCGATCTCGCGCACCTGGCTCCTGGTCACCGAGCCCGCAGTCTCCCTTCGCGGCGTCGATGAGCCCTTGTCGAGGCCCGCAGCCTTCGCGATCAGCTTCGCCGTCGGTGGGGTCTTCGTGATGAACGTGAAGGACCGATCGTCGAAGATGGTGATCTCCGCCGGGATCACAGACCCGCGCTGGGACTCCGTCTGCGCGTTGTACGCCTTGCAGAAATCCATGATGTTGATCCCGTGCGGACCGAGTGCCGTACCGACCGGCGGTGCCGGGGTTGCCGCCCCCGCGTCGATCTGTATCCGCACCACCGCTGCGACCTTCTTCTTGGCCATACCTTCTCGCTCACTCGCTGTCTCGGCGCCGGCACTTCACCGGCCGCCCTCTTCGGACCGCTCGTTCCCTGGCGAGCTCACTCCGCTCGCCGCACCTTCTCGCTCACTCGCTGTCTCGGCGCCGGCACTTCACCGGCCGCCCTCTTCGGACCGCTCGTTCCCTGGCGAGCTCACTCCGCTCGCCGCACCTTCTCGCTCACTCGCTGTCTCGGCGCCGGCACTTCACCGGCCGCCCTCTTCGGACCGCTCGTTCCCTGGCGAGCTCACTCCGCTCGCCGCACCTTCTCGCTCACTCGCTGTCTCGGCGCCGGCACTTCACCGGCCGCCCTCTTCGGGTTGAATGCTCCTACAGCTTGGCGACGTCGCCGAACTCGAGCTCGACGGGCGTCTCGCGCCCGAAGATGTTCACCAGCACCTTCAGCTTGGAGCGATCGACGTCGATCTCGCTGATGAGGCCGTTGAAGTCGGCGAACGGCCCCGTGACGACGCGCACCTGCTCGCCCACCTCGTACTCGAGGCGGGGACGCGCCTTCTTCTCGATCGCCGGCCCTTCCTCGACGCCACCGACCCCGAGGATGTCCTCGACCTCGCGGCGCGACAGCGGGGTGGGCTCTCGCGCCGCTTCCGACGAAACCCGTGACGCCCGGCGTGTTGCGCACGACGTACCAGGAGCTGTCGTCGAGATCCATGCGCACGAGCAGGTAGCCGGGGAAGACCTTCTTCTGCACGACGACCTTGCGGCCGCCCTTGAACTCGATGACGTCTTCCATCGGGATGACGACCTCGAATATGTGCTCCTCGACGTTCATCGACCGGACTCGACTCGCCAGGTTCTGCTTCACCTTGTTCTCGTAGCCGGCGTACGTGTGAACCACGTACCAGTCGCCCTCGCGATCGAAGGGCGACAACGAGGGGGCGGCGGGCTCGGGTGCTTCCTCGTCGCCGACCTCGAGCAGCTCGGAGTCGGCATCGAGGGAGGGGGGCCCGTCGTCTCCGGCCACCTCCTCGGCTCCCTCGTCCTCGACGGCGGCCGCCTGCTCGGCGGGCACCGCCTGCGGGTCGACGGGCGCTGTTTCGGACTCCGTCGCGCCGGGTGCTCCCAAGAGCGCTACCGCCGCCCTCTCCGCCTCGGCAGCGGTGTCGTCGGGGATGTCGGTCGTGTCTGTCATCGGCTCGATCAGCTCAGTCGAAGAGGAAGAGGACGAACCGGGCGGAGGCCCAGTCGAAGGCGAAGATCAGGGAGGTCATCACCGTTACGGCTATCAGGACGACGAGGGTGGAGTTGAGAACCTCGGGCCGGGTCGGCCACGCCACCTTCTTCAGCTCGCCCCTCACCTCGGTGAGGAACTGCCCGGGCCCGACTCGCTCGCGCGTGTCGGAGCGGGAAGGCGTCTTGCGCTCGGGCGCGCGCGGCTTGTCGGCGCCGTACTTCGCCATCTGGCGCTTCGTCTGTCGGTTCACGGCTTCGCCTCGAAGCATTGCTGACGGGTGAGCAGGGCAGGAGGGACTCGAACCCCCAACCGCCGGTTTTGGAGACCGGTGCTCTTCCAGTTGAGCTACTGCCCTCCGGGAGCGCGGGGGCCGGAGAGAGCAGGATAGCAGCGCAGATCCGGGAGCCGCCGAGCGGCCGGGATCAGCCCGCCAGGCTCAGGGAGCGGCGGCGGTTCCGTGCGACGAGCAGCGGCCGCGACCGCCGTGCCGCCGATCGCCCCGGCGTAGGCGAGGCGCCGGCCCGAGAGGATCGAGCGCACCGGACTGCGATCCGACGCCTCGTCGAGCGCCGCGAGCAGCTCGTCGAGCGTGCCCGGCGTCGGCTCCACGTACCGGGTACGGAGGTCGCGCAGGCCTCGCAGCATCCGCCTGTAGCGGGCCAGCTCGGCCTGGCAGCGCAGGCAGGACTCCACGTGCCGCTCCACCGCGAGGCTGCGGACGTCGGGGCCGTCGACGAGACCGGCTATCAGGGGTGCTACGTCGTCACACCGCATGGGCTTCCTCTCCCTGCTCGTAGAGCACGTCGCGCAGACGCCTCCTGGCTCGGTGGAGGCGCACCTTGGCCGCCGCCACCGAGATGCCGAGCTCCTCGGCGATCTCGTCGTGAGGAAGCCCGTACACGTCCTTCAGGACCACGAGGGCGCGCAGCTTCGGTGGGAGCCCCGCCACGGCGGCCGCCAACCGGTCGAGCAGCTCCGCCGACTCCGCCGCGGCCTCGGGCTGAGCCTGCGGGTGCTCCTCGGCCGGCTCGTTGAGATCGTCGATGGGCTCCGAGGCGTGCCTGTACCGCTTGCGCACGTGCGTCGCCGCGGCGTTGGCGGTGATCCGGTAGAGCCACGTCGAGAACTGAGCCTCGCCGCGGAACCTCCCTATCCCCCGCCATGCGCGGAGATACGCGTCCTGCACCACGTCGCCGGCGTCCTCCTGGTTGCCCGTGAGGCGACAGGCGAGTGTGAACGTGTCGACGTATGTCCGGCGCACGAGTTCCTCGAACGCCTGGCGGTCGCCCTCTTGGGCTGCGCCGACGAGTTCGGCCTGTTCCACGGGCACTCCCGTTCGGGTTGCGGGGCTTTCGACCCCGCCCGCCCCGATGAGGTTACGTCACGATCGCACAAGCGCTCGCGGGCGCGAGCAAGCGATAGGAACCTAACGGACGTATCGGACAGAGACTCCCGGTGGCTACCTGGTCTCCTTGTGGAGTGTGTGCCTGCGGTCGAAGCGGCAGTACTTCTTCATCTCGATGCGGTCGCGGTCGTTGATCTTCGACTTCATCGTGATGTAGTTCCGCCGCTTGCAGTCCTCGCAGGCCAGAGTGATCTTGACGCGCTTGTCGCTGGCCATTATTTCTCGCTCGCTCTCTACCTACCCTCGGGGAATCCGCCGGCCTGGTGGCCGCCGCCGTTCGCTCGCTGACGAACTCGCTCTCTACCTACCCTCGGGGAATCCGCCGGCCTGGTGGCCGCCGCCGTTCGCTCGCTGACGAACTCGCTCTCTACCTACCTCGGGGGATCCGCCGGCCTGGTGGCCGTCTGACGCTACTGGCTACTTGATGATCTTGACGACCCGGCCCGCACCCACGGTACGGCCCCCCTCACGGATCGCGAACCGCAGCCCCTCCTCCATCGCGATCGGCTTACCCAACGACACCGTCATCTCGGTGTTGTCACCAGGCATCACCATCTCGGTCCCCTCAGGCAACTCGATCGTGCCCGTCACATCCGTCGTACGGAAATAGAACTGCGGGTGATAGTTCGCGAAGAACGGCGTGTGACGGCCCCCCTCCTCCTTCGTCAACACATACACCTGAGCCGTGAAATCAGTATGCGGCGTGATGCTCCCAGGCTTCGCGAGCACCTGGCCCCGCTCCACATCCTCTTTCTTCGTCCCCCGCAACAACGCACCGATGTTGTCACCAGCACGCCCCTCATCGAGAAGCTTGCGGAACATCTCCACACCCGTACACACCGTCTTGGACGTATCCCGCAACCCCACGATCTCGATCTCATCGCCCACATGCACGATCCCACGCTCAACACGCCCCGTCACGACCGTCCCACGACCCGTGATCGTGAACACATCCTCGATCGGCATCAAGAACGGCTTGTCCACATCACGAGTCGGCTCGACAATGAACGAATCGACCGCATCCATCAGACTCCACGATCGTTCTGCGCCCACGCCTCATCACCCTCGAGAGCCTTCAACGCCGACACCCGAACCACCGGAATATCATCCCCAGGGAACTCGTACTCACTCAACAGCTCCCGGACCTCGAGCTCCACCAGCTCCAAGATCTCCTCATCATCGACCATGTCCGCCTTGTTCAACGCCACCACAATCGACGGCACACCCACCTGACGCGCCAGACAGCACATGCTCACGCGTCTGCGGCATCGGACCATCAGTAGCCGCAACCACCAGAATCGCCCCATCCATCTGCGCCGCACCAGTGATCATGTTCTTGATGTAATCCGCATGCCCCGGACAATCCACATGCGCGTAATGCCGATTCTCCGTCTCATACTCCACATGCGCGATCGAGATCGTGATCCCCCGCGCCTTCTCCTCCGGCGCCTTATCGATCTGATCGAACGCCGTGAACGACACATTCGGATTCCGCTCCGCCAACACCTTCGTGATCGCCGCCGTCAACGTCGTCTTCCCATGGTCAATATGACCAATCGTCCCGATGTTCAAATGCGGCTTCGTCCGCTCGAACTTCTCCTTGGCCATCGGACTACCTCCTACTCCTTGTCGGTGATGACGGCACCGGATCGTCGCTCGGCTGCTCGACTGCGGCCGGCGCCCGGCCCGGTCGGCCCTGGTAGCGGAGGCGGGACTCGAACCCGCGACACCACGATTATGAGCCGTGTGCTCTGACCATCTGAGCTACTCCGCCACGGAGGACGCCGAAGCGTCCTCCAGAGCCCCCTTACGGACTCGAACCGTAGACCCCTTCCTTACCATGGAAGTGCTCTGCCGACTGAGCTAAGGGGGCGGAGCCCCGACAGGATAGCCGACGGTCCGGCGCCCCTCCCGTGGCCGCGAGGCGGCATCCGTGCCGACCGGGCCACGGCTAGCTTCGGCGCCCATGACGGTGACACCCCGACTCGCCGTGCACGCGCGACGCCGAGGCCATCCGGGCGATCTACAACCTCGAGGTCGTCGAGTCGACGGTCACCTTCGATCTCGTGCCCCGCACCCTCGACGAGCAGATCGCCTGGATCGACGAGCACTCGGGCGGCCACCCCGCGATCGTCGCGGTCGACCGACGACGACGAGGTGGTCGGATTCGGCTCGCTGTCGCCCTACCGGGCCCGGCCCGCCTACGCGACCGACCGTCGAGGACTCGGTCTACGTGCACCGCGAGCGCGAGGGGCCGGGGCGTCGGCGCCGTCCTCCTCGACGAGCTCGTCCGCCTGGCCGCGTGCCCACGGGTTCCACTCGCTCATCGCCCGCATCGTCGACGGCCACGAGGCGTCGATCGCCCTGCACGCGGCGGTGCGGCTTCGCGCGCGATCGGGGTCGAGCGCGAGGTCGGCCGCAAGCTCGGGCCGCTGGCTCGACGTGGTCCTGATGCAGCGGATGCTGTAGCCGCCCGTCGCGAAGGATCCCCGCCTCGGAGGCGCGGGAGTGGTGTGGGCCGGGTTGGATTCGAACCAACGTAGCATAACGCAACGGGTTTACAGCCTGTCCCCTTTGGCCACTCGGGTACCGACCCCGGGCGCGTACGATAGCAGCGCACCTCCGTTTCCGAGACCTGCCGGGAGAGCACTCATGCCCACCTTCGACGTCGTCTCCGAAGTCGACATGCAAGAGGTCCGCAACGCCGTCGACCAGGCCACCGCGAGGTGATCGACCCGGTTCGACTTCAAGGGCACCGACACCACGATCGAGCTGGCCGAGAAGACGATCGACCTGCACTCCGCCACCGAGGACCGCCTGCGCGCGCTGGTGCAGGTGCTCGAGGAGAAGCTGGTCAGGCGCAAGGTCTCGCTGAAGGCCCTCTCGTACGGCAACGTCGAGGAGGCCACCAAGGGGACTGCCCGCCAGACCGTCACGCTGAACGTCGGCATCTCGACGGAGAAGGCCCGCGAGATCGGCAAGTTCGTGAAGGGGCTCGGCCTGAAGGGCGTGCAGCACCAGGTGCAGGGCGACCAGCTACGGATCAGCGGGAAGAAGCGCGACGACCTGCAGGCCGCCATCGCCGCCATGCGCGAGCACGACTTCGGGATCCCGCTGCAGTTCACGAACTTCCGCGACTGACTCACGCGACCAGGTCTCCGACGAACGCAGAGGGCACCGGCGCATCCGCGAGCCCTCCGAATGAGTCGTGGCGCTACGGCAGATCCGGCCCGGCGCAGGTGCCGATGCCCGCAGCCGCGCATTCGCTCCTCGGTCGGCGGGTGCGTCCGGAAGAGCGACGCGAAGCTGCACCTTCGCGCCGGCCAGCGGGTTGACGATGTACGCGCTCGCCTGGGCCGGGTCGACTCTCATCGGGCACCCGACGCGGCGTACGCGTCGATCTTCTCGAGCGCACGAGCGAGCGGCTCGCCGTCGCCGCCAGAGCTCGCACCTGCGCGGTCGGCCTCGAACTCGCGCGACCGTGGAGATGCGCCATCTGCAGGAGCATCGCGGCGATGGGGGCGAGGATCGACCATCGCGAGCAGCCCGAACACGTTGCCGTCGTCGTCGTCGCGCTGCCGCCGCCGAGCATCGCTCCCCACATCGCCATGCGCGCAGCGAAGGTGATGCCCATCGCGACCGCCGCGGCCACCGACCCGATGAGGATGTCGCGGTTGCGCACGTGCGCCAGCTCGTGCGCCAGCACGCCGCGCAGCTCGTCCTCGTCGACCACCTGTAGCAGGCCCTGGGTGACAGCGACCGCGGCCCTGCGTTCGTTGCGGCCGGTCGCGAAGGCGTTCGGCTGCTCGCTCGGCGGCGACGAAGATCCGGGGCATCGGCATACCGGCGCGCATCGGCGAGGTCGCTCACGATCGCGTGGAGCCGCGGCGCCTCGTGCGGCGTCGACCTCTACCGCACGCGCCGACTTGACCGCCAACGAGTCGGAGAACCAGTACGAGCCGCCGACCATGACCAGACCGAGCACCAGGCCCGACCATCAGGCCGCTGCGGCCCCCGAAGATCGCTCCGACGCCCATCAGCAGCCCACCGAGTGCCGCAAGGAGGACGAAGGTCTTCGCCGTGTTCTTGATCATCCGCCCAGATCCCTCTCGCGGCCCGCCTACGGTCGACTGCGACCTCGAGGATACCGGTGCCTGTTGTGCAAGGCTCCGCGGGGCGACGGTCGTGCGGCTACCCCTCGAGGGACCGGATCAGGGATCGACGGCCCACCGCTCGATCTCCGGCGACGCGCCCGGGTCCGTCAGCTGGTTCGGGATCTGCACCCTCGCCTCGACGATCGTCCGCCCGTCGACGCGAGCCTGGAGTACGACATCGGCGGGTCCGGTCACTGTCGCTCCGCACTCACCACACGAGAAGATTGGTCCGTCGTACCCGGACTTGGTCTTGAGGGCCTTGAACCTGACGTGTCGCGCGACGACGCCCCGATCGACGATGGGGTAGTCGACACCCACGTAGCTCCCGGGCGCGCAGAGCCACCCGGATTGACAGGGCGGCCCCTCGTCGTCGATGTCGAGCGCACCGCCCGGTGCGTAGACGGTGCCGTGGATCGAGACCTGCCCGCGCGGGCTGCTGCTGAGGAGGCCGATGCCATCCCACTTGAAGAGCGCGCAGTCGGGGTCGGCGTAGCCGTCCCAGTAGTTCGGATACGAGGACAGGCCGGCGACGCATCCGTTCTGCGGGATGTAGGCCGCGGCAGTGGGACTCGTCGCCTGCAGCTCGATCATCAGCTGCACGCCGTCGAGGCGGGAGGTGCTCTCGAGCTGCCAGAACGTGCCCGGGATGCCCAGGAATGATCCCGTCGTGGGCTTCGCATCGAACTCGACGGCGAGGCCCTGGCCGTTGAGCCGGCCTACGGCGACATTGGGGTCCGGGTCGGCGAAGCATCCCGTCAGGTCGACCGCCTCGTACCTGCGTGTGAACGCCGACAGGAGCTCGTTGTGGAGGTTGAGCGCGTATCCCTCTCCCGACGTCTCGGAGCAGAGCGCGCCGGCGCCGTTCCAGACCTTCAGGCGCGGCGCAGTGAGGCCCACCGCGCTCTGTCCGTGGGCGACCATCGCGTAGACGCGCTTGATCGAGGCGCCGGCCGGGATGCTGACGCCGCCGCCGAAGCCCGAGAGCGTGATCGGGCGGACCGGTGAGACCTGATCGACCGTGCCGAACGCCACCGCCGGGAATGCCGTCGTCGCGTCGAGTGTGGTCGGCGACTCACCGATCGAGAACGCGTTCGATGCATCCGACCACCCTGCGGCCGCCGGCGCGCTGGTCGGCTTCAGGGGGTCGACCGGTCGGAGCCCGTACATCGCTATCCGCTGGTTGGTGAGAGTGCCCGGAGGGTTCGGGCCGGCGCAGAGCTCGAATGTGCCGTTCGGCAGGTACAGGTGGCTGTCGCCGCCGAAGATGAACTGCACGCCGGGCTCGTTCGGGTCACACATCCCCGGGAACTCGAAGCGTGCAGGCGAGTCGGTGTAGTCGACACGCAACCGGGCCCCGTCGAGGCTCCCGTTGCCCGAGGTCGCCGTCGGGCTGACGCTGTACACGACGAAAGCACCGTTGACCTTCGCCGCGGTGCCCAGGCAGCCGGCGAGGCCGGGCACGGTCGTGGCCGAGGCCGGCCAGGTGCCGCATGCCCCGCCCCCGCCGCCCGGGTAGAGGGAGAACGTCCCCGTCGCACCCGACACGGCTCCCGACAGGTCGAGGTCGACCGCATCGACAGAGACCGCAGTCGCCGGGACGGCGCTCGGCGAGCCCTGGAGCTGGGAGAGGACGACGGTCCGTGCCGACGGTGTGTACGTGACGTCGAGCCGAGAGCCGTCGACGGAGGCACTCCCACTTGCGCCCGTCGGGCTGACTGTGACGACGGACCGGGCACCGACGAGGTCTGCGCTGCTCGCCATGCAGGTCGTCGGCACCGTGATCGACTCGGAGGCCCCCGAGAGAGCCCAGGTCCCGCAGGAGGCGCCTGAACCGTTGAAGAGCGAGACCGAGCGATCCGCGCCAGTGGCGCTGGAGGCCACGTCGAGCGTGAGGCTGTCGACAGTCGAGACGTCGGGCGGGATCGCGGAGGCATCGTAGGCCGTCATCGTGAGGCTGCGAGCGCCGCCGTCGGTGGCCGAGACGTTCACCTCGACGCCGTCGAGGTCGAAGTCGGCGGTTGCGCTGCTGAACACGCTGCGGCTCGCGCGGTAGTGGACCTTCATCGCGTTCACCCGCGCCGGCGTGTTCAGGCACGACGGGAAGAGGTCGGCAGTAGTGGTCGTCGTCCAGACCCCGTGCGTCGGAGTACCGACGCCTACGGTGCCGCAGGTCGTGCCCTCGCCGTTGACTACCTCGATCGTCGATGCCTGAGCGCCGTTGGGGTTCCCGGTCCTGCGGTGACGCACCGTTACCGTCACCTGCGCGACGGTCGCACTCGCGGAGAGGTTGGTCGCGTACTGCGACGTGATCGCGTGCAGGGTGCCGCCGAAGAAGCCCAGCGAACCTGTCGCGATGCTCCCGTCACCGATCGCCCGCGCTCCGGTCAGCGGCGCGAAGTCGGCGCAGAACCATCCGCACGACTCGCTCCCGGCGGCGGAGAGACCTGTCAGGGAGACGTCGCCCCAGCTCGTCTGCGCCGAGGTGCCGTCGCCGATCGTCTGCGCTCCCCCCGGGATCGCCGCCCACGCTCCGGCCGGGCTGCTGATCACCGTCGCGGGCGTGTCGAGGCTCGCCGGTGCCCACGCCGTGGACGCCGACGTGCCGTCGATCACCTTCGGCCCTGCGGGAACGCCGCTCCAGGCGCCGGCCGGGCTCGCCGCGACCCCGGCGTCGACCGGATCCTCGAGCGTCACGGCACCTTGTGCGCCGTCGGGGCTCCATCCCGCGACCGGCGTGCCACCCACGATGTGCGGTCGGGTCGGAGAGGTGTGCGCCGCGCTGTCGATGCACCATTGGTGCACCTGGTTCACCGGTGACCCGCTGACGTTGCAGGCCGGGGGTGTGTCGGTGTTTCGGAAGTCGAAGTAGTAGAGGCCGGGCTTGAACCAGAAGTCCTTGTCGTTGCAGGACGAGTCCCGGAAGAGGCGCGACAGCGCCGCCGAGTCGTTGTAGAAGCCCGGCTCGAACGTCTGCAGCGTTGCTCCGGTGCACTGGGCGGGGACCGATCGCAGCTGCGGAAAGCCCTCGGTCTGCCCTCGGTGCGCGTACAGCGGGTCGGCGCCGAGGCCGTCGTCGCCGTAGCCGATCGAGCACGCCTTGATTCCACTCAGGGCGGTGACGGAGGCCGAGCATGCCCCGCGGGCGGCGATGTCGCCATCGAGATCGGTGACGGCGCCACCCTCGGCGGTGATGGTGGAGTTCGAGAACAGATCGCCGGCGATCGTTATCGGACTGGCCGAGCCGAGCACCGAGGCCCTGAACAGGATCCCGGGCTCCACGCCGTAGCTCGGGTCGGAGCTGGGAGGACCACTGATCAGGTTCCAGTTGAAGGGCCAGAAGCGGTCGCCGTTGCCCGGCCAGTTCGCGCGGCGCCCGAGCGTCAGGATCGTCTGCGACGGGAACTGCTCCTGGCCGACCGGGGCCGCTGTGTCCGTGCGACTCCCGACCTGCGGAACGCAGACGACCTCGACTGCGGGTGTCCCAAGTGCCGCATCGGCCGGTACATCGAGCCCGCAGTCGGTGGCGGGATACTGGGCGATCCCCTCGTCGTTGACGATGCGTCGTATCGCGGCGTCGACGGCACCGTCTGCGGCGAAGATCTGCGTGCGAGCGGGGCGGAGACCCTTGTTGCCGGCCCTCAGTGTGGTGTCGGCGAGGCCGATCATCGCCGAGGCCGCCAGACTGACCACCGTCAATACGACGAGGGCGACGACGAGCGCACTGCCGTCGTCGCCCCCGCTGCACTTCTCCCGACTCCTCACCAAGTGCTTCATCCCGGTGATCATCGGCAGCGAGCCGCTAGATCGCAGGTTTCGGCGAGGGTGCTGCGATCAGATCCCGTTGCACGCAGTGTCCTGCACGGTGATCGTGTAGGTGGTGCCGGAGCGGGCGTAGTTGTACAGGTCCGAACGGCTCTCGATGAAGCCACCGTTCACCAGGGCGTTCTCGTTCGCGGGGTACGCACCGTTCTTGGCGAACGCCGCCTCCGCCGCGGTCTTCAGGGTCCGCTTGTCGGTCTTGCAGGCCGACGTCTGGCCCCGGTCGGTGACGCCGTCGACGGCGAAGACCACGACCGCGGAGAGGACTCCGATGATCACGATCACGACCAGGAGCTCGACGAGGGTGAACCCCTTCTCGAGCACGTTCCGCTCTTGCCACTCACTGCGGTCTCGCGTGTTGTGCAGCATTCTGCCTCCCAGGCCTCTGCTCTGTTGTGTCCGTACGTGCGACTCTCGTCCGACGGACCGGCGGCCCGTCCCCTTGTTCACTGGGCACCGCGCGGGACGGCTTCCAGCGTGAAATTGAACGGATCGATGGGTGCCTGACTTGAGGGGTTTCCCACCTGATTCACGTCGATTCGACAGGACGAACCGGACGTACCGGGACACGTCACGGCAACGGGAGGGCCGCCGGGGTCGTTCGCGTCGGCCGGTGCGGCCGGCTCCGCCAGTCGCTCGGCGAGGACGATCTCCGAGACCTCCGTGCCGCCGTCGCAGACCCTCCTGACGATCGCCCACGGACCGCCCGCCTCGATCTGCTCGACCCTGTAGGTCACCCCTCTCTCGAGGCCCCCGGTGATCGTCGTTCCCAGTGTGAGCACACCGGCAGCCCCGCACTCGTCGGCGGCCTCGTCGAAGCGGAGCGCTCCCTGCACGTCGGCCACGAAGTACCTGCCGGTCAGGGCTGCCCCCTGCTGCTCGATCAGCTCTGTCTCGGCCGTCGAGGTCTGCCTCAGACCGACCACCATCGCCGCCGCGATCGTTGCGAAGATGATCCCCATGATCACCATCGAGATGATGAGCTCGATCAGCGTCATCCCCTCCTCCCCACGCGGTGGGGGAGGCGGTGGCTGCAGCCGCGTCATGTCGGTGCCGCCGCATTGCGCTTGAACACGACGACCGTCTCGGCCACCTGCTTCGACGCCGGCGCGCTCGTGGGGCCGCTGACCGATAGGGCGACCCGCTGAGCTCCGGAGTCCACTGCACCCGGAGCCGATCCTGCAGTGAACGACGCGGGCTGATCCCCGTTCCAGCATGCGACCTCGACGACCGCGAGCGTGTAGCTCGGCGCCGCCGCGGTGACTCCCGAGTAGGCACCGGGATCAGTGCAGTCCTCGTACGCGGCTGCCTTGACAGCCTCGGCGTAGGTGTAGGCGTAGGCGCCGGCCCTCGCGACCTGCCTGTGTGTCTCGCGAGCCACGACGAGGCCGAAGAGGCCTCCGACCATGCCTACGATCGCAATGCCCAGAATCGCGATCGTCACGATCATCTCGGGGAGCGTGAAGCCCCCGGCGCCGCGCCTGCGCGCCGCCGTTGCGATCACCCGCCGAGCTCCTGGCCGTTGAAGACCCCGTACATCGCCGAGATCAACGCAACCGCGACGAAGCCGACGATGGCGCCCATGAAGACGATGATCGCCGGCTCGAAGAGAGACGTGAGGCGCTTGAGCTTGTGCTTGAGCTCGCTGCCGTAATACGTGGACGCGTTCTCGAGCTGGAGGTCGAGGGTCCCCGTGTCCTCCCCGACGCGCATCATCTGGATGGCAGCGCGCGGGAAGAGATCGATATCGCGCAGCGGGGCGGAGATCCCCTCCCCCTCCATCATGCGCTCCTTCGCAGTCTCCAGAGCATCTTCGAAGACCTTGTTGTGCACGCACCGGATCGCAGCGGTCATCGCGTCGGTGATCGGGACTCCGGCACGCACCATGGCCCCGACGATGCGGCCGAACCGCTCGACGACCGCGTAGAGAACGATGTCCTTCACCAAGGGCATCCGCAGCAGAGCCCTGTCGCGGATCCCCGGCCGCGTTCCGTCTTGCGCATCAGGTAGATGCCGAACCCGAGAAGCACCCCTGTGATCGGGACCGAATACCAGAACTCCTGCATGAAGTTCGAGATCGCGAGCAGCATCCTGGTCGGCAGAGGCAGCTCCGAGTTCAGGCTGTCGAAGAAGCCCGCGAACTTGGGCAGGACGTACGTTGCCATGATCACGACCGTCATGATCGAGAGCACGCCGATCACAGTCGGATAGGTGAGCGCCGACTTGATCTGCTCGACGCGCCTCGAGGTCGCGCTCCATGTACTCGGCGAGCTGTTCGAGCGCGACGTCGAGCTGGCCCGTGAACTCCGACGAACGCAGGATTCCCAGGTAGTACGGCGGGAAGACCTCGCCGTGAGCTGCGACGGCGTCGGAGAACGGAACGCCGTTCTGGATCGCCTCTCTCATCTCGACGACGATCGCTCGCCAGCGCTTGTTCGTGGCGTCGTCCTCGACGACCTCGAGCGCGTCGGCGAGCGGGATGCCGCTCCTCACGAACGCGGCGATCTGTCTGGAGAAGTGCATCACGTCGGCCGGCTTGACGCGCTGCTTCGTCAGCTCGATCTCGGTGAACTTGTGCTGCGTCCGTATCCGCTTGACCTCGAGATTGCGCAGTAGGAGCTCGGTCCGCAGCACCTCTTCCGAGGCGGCCTCGGCCGCAGCCTTGATCTGCTTGCCGTCAGGGGCGACGGCGACGTAGCGGTACGAAGTCATCGGATACCTCCGCGCACTGCGCGCTCGTTCACCTAGAGGACGTACACGGTGCGGAGCACCTCGGCGACGGTCGACTTGTCCTGCGAGATCAGCTCGATGGCCTGATCCCTCAGCGTCTTCATCCCCTGCTCGATCGCGAGCCGCTTGATCACTTCGTGCGGCGCGTTCTCGACGATCATCTGCTTCATCTCGTCGGTCACGTGGAGGATCTCGTATATCCCGATCCGCTCGAAGTAGCCCGTGTGACCACAGAAGTTGCAGCCGGCACCCGCGTAGAAGTCGTGCTTCTCGACGTCTCCGCCTCCACGCTCGTAGAACGCACGCTCTTCGACGGTCACCTCGTACGGCTCGATGCAGTGCGGGCAGATCCTGCGCACCAGGCGCTGCCCGATGATTCCCAGCAGCGACGACGCAATGAGGAACGACTCGATGCCCATGTCGAGGAAGCGGTGAAGCGCCGAGGTCGAGTCGGTCGCGTGCAGCGACGACATCACGAAGTGGCCGGTGAGGGCGGCCTGCACGGCGATGCGCGCCGTCTCCACGTCGCGGATCTCGCCGACGAGGATCGAGTCGGGGTCCTGACGCAGGATCGAGCGCAACCCCGCTGCGAACGTGACCCCGGCCTGGTCGTTGATCTGGATCTGGTTGATGGCCGGGAAGACGTACTCGACCGGGTCCTCGATCGTCATCACGTTGATCTCGGGCCGGTTGATCTCGCTCAGCGTGGCGTAGAGGGTCGTCGTCTTCCCCGAGCCCGTCGGCCCGGCGCAGATCATCATCCCGTACGGAGAGCGGACCAGGTCGCTGAACCTCTCGTATGTCTCGGACGCCATCCCCAGCTCTCTGAGGCGGTATAGGGCGCGGGTCTTGTCGAGCAGCCGCATGACGCACTTCTCGCCGAAGACAGTGGACGTGGTGGAGACTCGGACGTCCATTTCGGATCCGGCCACCGCGATCGTGAACTGGCCGTCCTGAGGGCGGCGGCGCTCGACGATGTTCATGTCGGCCATGACCTTGATCCGGCTCACCAGCGACTGTGACATCGACGGGGGCAGGGTGATGAGCTCGTGGAGCGCACCGTCGGTTCTCACTCGAACCCGCAGCGAGTCCTGCTGTGGTTCGAGGTGCACGTCGGAGGCGCGATCCCGCACGGCCTGCTCGAGGATCAGGTTGACGACCTGGACGATCGGCGCGTGCTCGTCGACGACGGTCTGCGTCTGTGTCTCTGCCAGGGCGCGCTGTCTCTCCTCCATGCGGGCTTCGAAGAGGCGGACGGCGTCGTCGACCTTCGTCGTCGAGCGGTACACGGAGTCGAGGAGGCGCTCGACATCGGAGACGGCGGCCACGACGAGCCGGACGGGGACCTCGAGTGCGGCGACCAGCCGTGTGGTCAGCTCGGCCTCGAGAGGGTCCCCCACGGCGACCTCGATGCGCCCGCCCAGGCGCCGGATCGGCACCGCCTTGAGCAGGCGCGCCATCGTCTCGGGCAGCAGGCTGATCAGCTCTTCGTCGACCTCGATGTGCCGCAGGTCGACCACTTCCATCTCGAGCTGGTCGGCGAGGGCCTGGGCGAGGTCGCGTTCGCCGACGAGGCCCATCTCCACGAGGACGAACCCGAGGCGCTTCCCGGTCGCCGACTGCTGAGTCAGGGCCTCGCTCAGCTGATCAGCCGAGATCGCCCCCGTCTGCACGAGCATCTCGCCGAGGGGTACTCCCTTGTGCCGGGGGGCGCCCTGACTGGCCTCGTCGTGTGCGGAGGGCGTCGTGCCGCCCTTGTCCCCGCCCTCCCTAACACCGGATGAGTCGGCGGTCTCCTTGCGCGTGCGGATGAGGCCCATGCCGTCCTATCGGCACCGATTCCGGGTCCTGCACCATTCCGCGGCCGGTCTCCTCACCCTCAGCGTCGGAGGGCGCAAGTGCGATGCTTCAGTCGTAGTACCCGGAATGCACATACAGGCACGGAATTCCCTCGGAGCGGAACATCGCCACGTTGCGCCGGTCGTCCTCGAACGCCAGCCTGAGATCGAAGCCGTAGGCGCCGAGGTCCCACACGGCCGACTGCTTGAAGTCGCGGGAGATCTCGTAGTCGCCGTACGGGCGCATCAGCAGGAGGTCCCAGCGGATCGTGTAGCGACGCAGCCAGGCCTCGGTGAGGTGATGGACCCTGGACGGGCGGGCCGTGAGGAGCACGATCTTCAGCTCGGGGGCCAGCAGGTCCAGCAGTGTTCGGACCTCGTCGATCACCGGATCGTCGCCGCAGGCGTCGAAGAAGGCGCGCCAGTCTCTCCTGGGGGCCTCGATGTAGTGCTGGCGAGCCGTCGCATCGGAGAGGACTCCGTCGATGTCGACCACGGCCGCTGCACCCGGCGCGACCGGCCCGTCGCGCCAGGTCCAGTGCTCGGGTGCGGGTCTCACTCCTCGTCGGCCGGATGATCGTGCAGGTACTTGGCCTTGATCCCCGCCACGATGCCGGGGTCGGCGAGCGTCGTCGTGTCGCCCAGCTCGTGGTCCTCGGCGACGTCGCGCAGGAGGCGCCTCATGATCTTGCCCGAACGCGTCTTGGGCAGGTCGTCGGTGAAGAGGACCGACTGGGGACGGGCGATCGGTCCGATGTTCTTCGCGACGTGGTCACGCAGCACCTGTGCGAACTCCTCGGACGGCTCGTTGCCGGAGCGAAGGATCACGAAGGCCGCGATCGCCTGGCCGGTCACCTTGTCGGCCTTCCCGACGACCGCCGCCTCGGCGACCGCGTGATGCCCGACGAGAGAATGCTCCACCTCGGCAGTGGAGATGTTGTGGCCCGACACGAGCATGACGTCGTCGACGCGACCGAGGAGCCAGTAGTAGCCCTCATCGTCGCGCTTGGCGCCGTCGCCTGCGAAGTACCGCCCCTCGTAAGTGTTCCAGTACGTCTTGAAGTAGCGCTCGGGGTCACCCCAGATCCCGCGCAGCATCGACGGCCAGGGACGCGTCAGCACCAGGTAGCCGCCGCCCGGGACCCCGACCGAGGCCCCGTGCTCGTCGACGATGTCTGCGCCAATCCCCGGCAGCGGGAACGTCGCGCTCCCCGGCTTCAACGTGGTGGCGCCAGGGAGCGGGCTGATCATGATCGCCCCGGTCTCGGTCTGCCACCAGGTGTCGACAACCGGGCAGCGCTCGCGACCGATGTGCCTCCAGTACCAGACCCACGCCTCGGGGTTGATGGGCTCTCCGACACTTCCCAGAAGTCTCAGAGACGACAGGTCGCAGCGGTCCGGGTACTCGTCCCCCCACTTCATGAAGGTGCGGATAGCCGTCGGGGCCGTGTAGAGAATCGTCACGCCGTACTTCTCGATGAGGCGCCAGAACCGGTCCTTGTCGGGGTAGTCGGGCGTCCCTTCGTACATCACGCTCGTCGTGCGATTCGCCAGCGGTCCGTAGACGATGTACGAGTGACCGGTCACCCAGCCGATGTCGGCGGTGCACCAGAAGACGTCGGTGTCGGGGTGCAGATCGAAGACGTACTTGTGGGTCCACGCGCACTGGGTCAGATAACCGCCCGTCGTGTGCATGATCCCCTTGGGCTTCCCGGTGGTGCCGCTCGTATAGAGGATGTACAGCAGGTCCTCGGACTCCATCGGCTCGGCGGGGCAGTCGGAGCTCTGCTTCGCCACGAGATCGTGGTACCAGATGTCGCGACCCTCGCTGAACGACACGTCTTGCTGCGTGCGCTCGACCATGACGACGTGCTCGATCGACGGGCACTCGGTCAGCGCCTGATCGGCGATCTCCTTCAACGCGATCGTGCCACCACGCCTGCACGCGCCGTCGGCCGTGACAAGCACCTTCGCCGCCGCGTCGTTGATCCGATCGCGCAGGGACTCGGAGGTGAACCCACCGAAGACGACCGAGTGGGGCGCCCCGATCCGCGCGCACGCGAGCAGCGTGACAGCCAGCTCCGGGACCATGCCCATGTACACGGCGACCCGGTCGCCCTTGCCGACTCCCATGCTCCGCAGGCCATTCGCGAGGCGGCAGACCTCGTCGAGCAGGCCGGCGTAGGTGATGGTGCGGGTGTCACCCGCCTCGCCTTCCCAGTGGAACGCGACCTGGTCGCCGTGGCCGGCGATCACGTGCCGGTCGAGGCAGTTGTACGAGACGTTGATCCGGCCGCCCGAGAACCACTTCGCGTCCGGCAGGTCCCACTCGAGGACGCTGTCCCACTCCTCGAACCAGTCGAGCTCCCGCGCCTGACGGGCCCAGAAGCCCTCCCAGTCGCCCTCGGCGTCGTCGTAGACCGCTGCCTCCGTGACGAGGGCCTCGCGGCTGAACTCCTCCGACGGCGGGAAGGTGCGCCCCTCGGCCAGAAGCGCCTCGATCGTCGGCTCCGACATGCATCGCCTCCTGTTCGCCGGGCCACCAGCCCACCGGGCGGCACTGCAGCGTCGATCAGGCTACCCGCGGCCACGCAACGCGCACGCGGTCACTACCCCTTGCTCAGCACCACCACTCGGTGCGAGCCGAGGCCGGCCGGGTCTGTGAGGGCGGCCGCCTCGGTGACACGGCTCCGAGCGGCGACGGCCTCCAGATCGCCCAGGTGCGCGCGCTCCGTCCACGCAGAGCGCCCGGCTTCGACCAGGTCGTCGATCCCGAGAGCGCGGAGCCAGTCCGCCTGTGAGCACTCGTCCGAGACTGCGAGGCCCACGGCGCGCGCCGCAGCCATCAGCTGCTCCGACACCACGTCGGCGGTGATGTCCTGCGATCCCGGGTCGTCGAGTGGAGAACCTCCCCGGCCGTGGTCCCTATAGGTGCGGAGCCAGCCGTAGGGGCCGCGCGCGACCACGCCTTCCAGCGTGTCGACGTAGTCGATCAGCACGGCGTGGCCGCGCTTCAGCACGGACCCGCAGGCACCGAGCCACTCGACCATCCCGCGAGGGATCGGCACACGCGCGCCGACGGGGAGCTCCAGCCCCGCCGCGAGGGCCTGCAGCCCGAGAGCATCGGAGTCCGCGGCCGGGACCGGGATCTCCACGAACCGCGGGGCAGGGCCGGTATCCGCAGCCAGACCGACCCTGATCTCCGACCAGCTCTCGCCGGTCCACTCCGCGACTCCGAAGGGGAGGTTGTCGAGAAGCTCGTTTGCGAGGACCACACCCTCGAACGGGCGCGCCGGGAGGTCGTCGAGGGCCGTGAAGACAGGACCGGCGCCGCGGACCGGGATCGGCTCCTCCTCCATCCGGACGTAGGGCCCGATCGCCTCGTCGGGGGGCGATATCGCCAGGAGGTCGCGCTGCGCCGCGCGCAGCGCGGCAGAGCGCTCCACCATCACGTACCGCATCGCCTCGGCGCACTCGGGGGCAGCGCGCAGCACCTCACGCGCGAGCCGTCCGCCGCCGGCGCCGGCCTCGACGACCACGAACGGATCGGGCCGTCCGAGTGCGTCCCAGGACCGGTCGAGGGCGCGGGCCACGAGCGCGCCGAAGAGCGGTCCCACCTCCGGGCTGGTCACGAAGTCGCGTCCGCCGCGACCGGCACCCCTACCTCGGGCGAAGAAACCGCCATCGGCGTCGTAGAGGGCGCACTCGACGAACCAGTCGAACGCAGCGGACCCGTCGCGGCGGATCCTCTGGGCGATGCGCTCCGCCGGGCTCACCGGGGAGCCTCCGTTACGAGGTGATCCGCGTGGCGAGCTCGCCGACGCGGGCGACGAGCTGCGGGTAGACGCCCACCACGACGACCGCAGCACTGGTCAGACCGATCGCCGCGGCGAGAGCGGGCGGGACCGTTACTGGTGTGAGGTCGTCGCCGGCCGGTTCGTCGAACCACATCGCGCGGATCACACCGGAGTAGTAGAAGAACGCGATCACCGTGTTGAGAGCCGCAACCACCGCCAGCACCACGGCCCAGGTGGTGCCCGCCTCGAGCACCGACCGGAACATCACGAACTTCGCGTACCAGCCCCCGAGGAAGGGAATGCCGGCGAGTGACGCCATGAACCCGGTCATCATCACTGCCAGCGCCGGCGAGGTGCGGAAGAGACCCGCGTACGACGAAATCTCCCCCGACTCCGTACGACGCGCGACCGCGATCACCACCGCGAACGCGCCCAGGTTCATGGCGCCGTACACCAGCAGGTAGACGACGACGGCCGAGAAGGCGGAGTCGGCGACGCCCAGGTCGCCCCGGGCTCCCGCGATGCCGGCGACCGCGAACGGGACCAGCAGGAAGCCGCCCTGCGCGACCGACGAGTAGGCGAGCATCCGCACGATGTTCGTCTGCTTCAGCGCGCTCAGGTTCCCGAGCGTCATCGAGAGCGCCGCCATTACCCATAGAGCGGGCCACCACGCGTCGGCCCCCATCCCCTGGGCGTAGAAGCCGAAGAAGACCAGGTTGAGAAGGGCGACGAAGCCGCCCGCCTTCGACGCCACCGAGAGGAATGCCGTCACGGGGGTGGGTGCACCCTCGTAGGTGTCGGGCGCCCAGAAGTGGAACGGGACGGCGCTCACCTTGAACGCGAAGCCGACGAGGGCCAGGAAGATCGCCACGACCATCAGCGACGACGTGCCGTTCGCCGACACGTATGCCGTTATGTCGGGGAGTCGCGTCGTGCCCGCGACACCGAACACGAGCGACATCCCGTAGAGCATCACGGCGGAGGAGAGCACACCCATGAGGTAGTACTTGATCCCGGCCTCGTTCGACCGACGGTCGTGCTTGCGGTAGGTGGCCAGCACATACGTGGGGATCGAGATCGTCTCGAGCGCCACGAAGATCGTGATCAGGTCGCGTGCCGAGGCCATCACGCTCATGCCGAGCACGGAGGTGAGCATCAGGAAGTAGAACTCACCCTGGTAGTAGTCGCCTTCGCCGATGTAGTCGACCGAGATGAGGATGGTGAGGTAGGTGACCACCAGGAAGAAGGCCTTCAGCGCCAGCGCGTAGTTGTCGACCACGTAGGCGCCGCCGAACATCTCGCGGTTCGTACCGTCGACCGCCAGGGTGACGATCGGGACCAGCGCAAGGAGCACGCCGAGCGACGCGATGCGCGACGTCTGCCATGCGTCGCGCTCCGGCAGCACGAGATCGGCGACCAGAACGACGAGGATCGTGCCGACCAGGATCAGGTCCGGCGCGAGAGCGTGCCAGTCGAACACGGGGTTCGGCACGTCAGCCCCCGATCACCTTCGTCATCGCCTCGGTCATCTGCACGACCGCACCGTCGGTGACCTTGAAGAGCAGGTTCGGGTAGACACCGAGCACCACGATGAGGACGAGGATCGGCGTCCAAGCGATCCACTCGGCCGTCGAGACGTCGTGCATGTGAGCATCCTCGAACTCGTCCTTGACGGTCCCGAACGCGACTCGCTGCAGCATCCACAGCAGGTAGCCGGCGGCGAGGACGGTGCCCACGGCGGCGATCACCATGTAGGTGCGGAACGTGACCTCGGAGAGCCCGTCGGCGGGGCTGAACGCCGACATGATCGCCGGGAACTCCCCCCAGAACCCGGCGAGGCCGGGGAGGCCGAGCGAGGCCATCGCGCAGAACCCGAGGATCCAGCCCATCTTCGGCGCTTGGAGGAGCAGTCCTCCGAGGCGAGAGAGCTCACGGGTGTGGAAGGTGTGCTGGACGGAGCCGGCGACGAAGAAGAGCATCCCGGTGATCAGGCCGTGCGCGACCATCCCGAAGATCGCAGCGTTGATCCCGAAGTCGGTCAGCGTCGCTATGCCGAGCATCACGAAGCCCATGTGAGCGACCGAGGAGAACGCGATGAGTCGCTTCATGTCGGTCTGCGCGAGGCAGCCGAGCGCCCCGTAGATGATCCCGATCACCGCGAGCAGCCCGATGAACCAGGCCCAGCTCTTCGCCGCCTCCGGCAGGATCGGCAGGGCGATCCGGACGAATCCGTAGGTGCCGAGCTTCAGGAGGATCGCCGCCAGGAGGACCGAACCGACGGTCGGGGCCTCGGTGTGGGCGTCGGGCAGCCAGGTGTGGAACGGGAACATCGGCACCTTGATCGCGAAGCCGAGGAAGAGGCCGCCGAAGATCAGCAGCTGCGTTCCGTGAACGATCCCCGAACCGCCCGCGGCGGAGAGCGGCGACGATGTCGAAGGTGTGCTGCACGCCGGCCATCGAGGGATCGATGTCGACCTTGAAGTACAGGGCCAGGAACGCCGAGCAGCATCAACGCCGACCCGAAGAGCGTGAACAGGAAGAACTTGATCGAGGCGTACTCGCGGTTCGGTCCTCCCCAGACGCCGATCATGAAGAACATCGGGAGCAGGACGATCTCGAAGAAGATGAAGAAGAGGATCAGGTCCTGTGCGACGAACGTTCCGTTCATCCCGGTCTCGAGCAGGAGCAGCAGGGCCAGGAAGGCCTTCGGGTTGTGCGGCTCCGGCCAGTGGTTCCAGGAGTAGACGACGCAGAGAACCGATGATGAACGCCGACAGGGCGAGCAGCGGCAGTGAGATGCCGTCGACGGCGACGTGGTAGTTCGAGTTGATCACCTCGATCCACGACTTGTTCACCTCGAACTGCAGCGTGCTGGTCGCGTCGTAGTCGAACTTGGCAAGCACTCCGACAGCCGACACCGAAGGTCGCGAGCGTGGTCGCAAGAGCAATCCCCTTGAGGGAGCGCTCGTCGTCGCGCGGCGTCAGCAGCACGAGCGCCATGCCGACGACGGGGAGGAAGACCACCAGGGTCAGCCCCCAGGAGTCGAACCAGTCCATTGACTTCGTATCCCTCCGTCAGTGCCCGAGCCACAGACGCGAGGCCGAAGAGCCCCACGCAGATGAAGAGCATCAGCGCGTAGAACTGCAGACGTCCGGTCTGCAGCTTGCGGGTCGCTTCACCGATCTCGCCGGTGCCGACGGCGATTCCGTTGATCGCGCCGTCGACTCCCTTCTGATCGACGTACTGCATACGTGAACCTGTCCGGCCACCTTCGCCCCACGACCGACTCCGTTGAGCACGCCGTCGATGACGTTCTGGTTCACCCAGTACGCGGCACGGGCCACCGGGCCCTTGATGCCTCCGACGACGACATCGGTGTAGAGATGGTCGAGGTAGTACTTGTTGACTAGGAACGTCTTGCCCGCCCGGGCGAGCGCGTTCCGCTCGGAGAGGTTCTGCGGCAGCGCCTTCGGCCAGTAGTAGGCATAGGCGAGCGCGTAGCCGATCAGCACCACGACCACGGCGGTCGCCGCGTCGGCCATCTTGAACTCGGGGTGTATGAGCGCTCGGGGAAGGCGACTCTCGGCTCGAACCACTCCTTGAACTTCTCGATCCCGAAGGCCGGGGCGTTCAGGAAGCCGGCGAGGATCGAGAACCCCGAGAGCACCCACAGCGGCCCCGTGATCAAGCCGCGGCGACTCGTGAGGGCCGGCGTGACCCGCGCTCGGCGCGCGTGAGCGTCGTCGGCGTGCGAGTCGTCGTCGTGGGCTGTCGGCGTGCCCGCCCCGGTACTCGCCGAAGAAGGTCAGGTAGATGCAGCGGACCATGTACGCGGCCGTCATGACCGCACCGACGAGACCGACGTACCATGAAGAACTGATAGCCGCTCTCTCCGGCCGTCGCGAGGATCTCGTCCTTCGACCAGAAGCCCGCCAGAACGGGAAGATCCCGGTCAGCGCGAGCGTGCCGATCACGAACGTCCAGAAGGTCTGGGGCATGTGCTTCTTCAGGCCGCCCATCGACTTCTTCATGTCGAACGAGTGGTGCGAGCCGGAGTGGGCTGACCGAGCCGGCGCCCAGGAAGAGGTTCGCCTTGAAGAACGCGTGGGTGAAGAGGTGGAAGATCGCTGCCGTCCAGGCACCGACGCCGAGGCCCATGACCATGTACCCGAGCTGGCTGATGGTCGAGTAGGCGAGCACCTTCTTGATGTCGTCCTGCACGAAGGCGAGCGCGGCCCCGATGATCACCGTCGTGCCACCGATGGCCGCCATCGCGTTGATGCCGCCGCCACCGATGTTCAGCCCCTCGTAGAAGACGGGGTAGAGGCGGGCTCCGAGGTAGACGCCGGCGACGACCATCGTCGCCGCGTGGATCAGCGCCGACACCGGCGTGGGGCCGGCCATGGCGTCGGGCAGCCAGGTGTGGAGCGGGAACTGGCCGCTCTTGCCGATGATGGCGAGCAGGAGAGCCAGCGCGCGTCATCAGCAGCAGGGTGTGACCGACCTTGCCCGAGAGCGCCGCCTCGTTGATCAGCCATGATGTCGAAGGAGCCGCGGCCCGTCGCGCGCTCCACGACGAAGAAGGTCATGATCACGCCGGTGAGAAGGCCGATGTCGCCGGTGCGCGTGGTGAGGAAGGCCTTGAGCGCGGCGTCGCTGTTCGGCTTCTCCTCCCACCAGTGGCCGATCAGCATGAACGAGCAGAGCCCGACCAGCTCCCAGCCGACGAGAAGCTGCAGCGTGTTGTCGGCGACCACCAGCATGAGCATCGAGGCGGTGAAGAGGCTCAGTGCCGCGAAGTAGTGGGTGTACCGGCGGTCGCCGCGCATGTACTCGGTCGAGTAGACGTGCACGAGCAGGGAGATGGTCGTGACGACGAACATCATCATCACGGCGAGCCCGTCGATCTGCAGTGCCGACGCGCAGGTCGAAGCCTCCGTTGGTCCACCACGTCGCACTGTGGAGAACCGGCTTGCACGACGGGTAGAACCTCGTGGCGGCCTCACCGCCTCCTCGGCGGCGAGTCCGACCATGCTCCGCCCGAAGGTGCGGACGGCGTGTCCGACTCCGCCCGAGCCCTTCGGCGTCGTTGATGCGCTGGATCCACTGGACGAGCGCGCCGACAGGCGAGCACGAACGACGCTCCGACCGACGCGACGCCGACCTCGACGCCCTGGACGCGGGCAGTCGCTTGCCGAAGAGGAGGATGCCGAGGAACGAGACCGCCGGTATCAGCGGAATCGAGCCAGGCGTGGTCGAGGAAGAACACGGTCAGACCTTCAGCCCTTCAGCACGTCGACGTCGTCGAGGTCGGAGCTTCGGAGGTTGCGGTAGATGAGCAGGACGATCGCGAGACCCACGCCCACCTCGGCGGCCGCGATCGTGAGGACGAACAGGGCGAAGACCTGACCCGCGACGTCGCCAGCCGCGGTACGCGGAGAACGCGACCAGGTTGATGTTGACCGCGGCGAGCATCAACTCGACGCTCATGAGCACGAGCACCGCGTTGCGCCGCGTGATCACGCCGTAGACGCCCGGTGCAGAAGAGGAACGCCCCCAGGAGAAGGAACTGGTTCAGCAGCATCTCTGACTCAGTCCTTCCTCGCGAGCACGACGGCGCCGATCAACGCGGCGAGCAGGAGCACGCCGACGATCTCGAACGGGATGATGTAGGTGCGGAAGATCGGCTGGTGACGGCTCGCGTGTGCGCGTGGGCGCCACGAGGTCGATCTCCTCCTGTCTCGAATGCGTCGACGAGGACCGTCGTGAGCAGCCCAGCCAGCAGCAGTGCAGCCGCCGCACCCGGCCAGCTTGAGGTCGTTGTCGAGTCGACTCCTCGGCCGCCATCGGATCGCGCGTGAGCATGATCCCGAACAGGAAGAGGACGATCACGGCGCCGATGTAGACGAGCACCTGCACCCAGGCGACGAACTCCGCGCCCGAGCAGGATGAACTGCCCGGCCGCGCCCGCGAGCACGACGACGAGGTAGAGCGCGGCGTGCATGACGTTCTTGGTCCGGACGACACCCAGGGCCGAGACGGCCATGGCCGCAGCAAGGACACCGAAGCGACGTTCTGGGCGACCATGACTACTTCTTGCCCTTCGTCTGGGCGCCGGCCTCGAGCGGTTCAGGCTCGGGCACCGTCTGCATCCAGTCGCCCAACTTGTTCTTGTCGTGGAGCAGCGTCGCGATGCTGAACTCGGAGTACTCGAACTCGGGGCTCCAGAAGAGCGCGTCGAACGGGCACACCTCGACGCAGATGCCGCAGTACATGCAGAGCGCGTAGTCGATGTCGAAGCGGTCGAGAACACTGACGCTCCGGTCGCGGCCGCCTTCGCGCCGCGGCGGACGCTTCTCCTTGTGGCCCTCGATGTAGATGCACCAGTCGGGGCAGGAGCCGGCAGCAGAGCATGCAGACGGTGCAGTTCTCCTCCTTGAGGGCGATGACACCCCGCGCCCTCGGCGGCGGATCCTCGCGTTCGTGCGGGTACTGCACCGTCACGGTCGGCTTCAACATCGTGCGCAGCGTGACACCGAGGCCGCTGAGCATCCCCTTGATCTCGCGCTTCGCCATCAGAACGCCACCTTCAGCGCGCCGGTCACGAGGATGTTCACGAGCGCGAGCGGGATCAGCCACTTCCAGGCGAGCGACTGGAGCTGGTCCTCACGCATGCGGGGGTAGGTGAAGCGCGCCCAGAACATCAGGAACGCCACGAGCATCACCTTCACGAGCAGGACGACCGGGCCGAGGACGTCGGCGGTACCGCCATGGACACCGGGGAGCGCCCAGCCGCCGAGGAAGAGCGTCGCGGCGAGCGCGGAGAAGGCGAACGCCGTTCCGAACTCCCCGAGGAAGAAGAACAGGAAGCGGAATCCCGTGTACTCGACCATGTAGCCACCGACGAGCTCGGACTCGGCGACGGGCATGTCGAACGGCGGTTGGGTGAGCTCGGCCTGGGCAGCGATCATGAAGAGCGCGAAGCCCACGATCTGTGTGAGCACGAACGGGTGCCCGATGCCGTCCCACCCGAAGATCGCGCCCTCCTGCTGTGCGACGACTATGCCCTGCAGGTTCATCGTCCCCGCCTGGATCACCACGCCGACGACCGCCAGCACGAGGGGAACTTCGTAGGCGATGAGCTGGCCCGCTGCACGCAAGGCGCTCATCAACGCGTACTTGTTGGCGCTGGCCCAACCCGCCATCAGGACGCCGATCACCGAGAGGCTCGACACGGCCAGCGCGTAGAAGACGCCGACGTCGAGGGGCTCGACGACGATCCGCGGCCCTGCGGGGATCACCAGGAAGACGAGGAAGGTGGAGAGCAGCACGATGACCGGGGCGAGCGCCATGACCCGGCGGTCGGCCTTCTCCGGGATGATGTCTTCCTTCTGGATGAACTTGATGCCGTCGCCGATCAGCTGGAACCAGCCGTGGAAGCCGCCGGAGTCCATGGGCCCCAGCCGGCTCTGCATGTGCGCCATCATCTTGAAGAGGAAGACGTAGCCGAGTATCAGGGCGCCCAGCGGGATCACCAACATGATCACGAGCGTCTTGATCGCGAGGGTCGTGCCCCAGCCGAGATCGAGCGCGAGGGTCATCACCGGTCGATGTCTCCGAGGATGAAGTAGAGGGATGCGAGGATCGTGATGATGTCGGGCACGTAGCAGCCTCGCAGCATCCACGGCAGGATCGACACGTTGCTGAACGACGCCGACCGGATCTTCACGCGGAACGGGCCGGTCGCCCCCTTCGAGACCAGGTAGTAGCCCATCTCGCCGAGCGGGTTCTCGGTGTTGACCCAGATCTCGCCCGGCCGGGACCTTGATGATGCGCGGCACCTTCGCCATGACGGGACCGCTCGGCAGCCCGTCGAGGAGCTGCAGCACCATGCGGGCCGACTCGCGTGTCTCCTGGAGGCGGACCCAGTAGCGGGCGAAGGAGTCGCCGTCGGGGTGGGTCCACACCTTCCAGTCGAGATCGCCGGTACGAGAGGTACGGCTCACCGTCGCGCCGAAGGTCCCAGTCGACGCCGGAGGCACGGAGGTTCGACCCCGACACGCCGTACGACGCGCCCAGCTCGCCCGGGATGATCCCGATCGACCGCGTGCGCTGCTCGAAGATCGGGTTGCCGACCACGAGGTCCTCGAACTCGTCGCAGGAGTCGAGGACCTTCTGCATCGCCTGGCGGCACTCGGCGACCCAGCCCCACGGCAGGTCGTCCTTCAGGCCGCCGATGCGGTTGAAGTTGGGGTGGAAGCGACCGCCGGTCGCGCCCTCGATCAGGTTGAGGACGTACTCGCGGTCGCGGAACCCGTAGAACGCCGGCGTGATCGCGCCGACCTGGAGCCCCATCTCGCCGAGGAAGAGCAGGAACGTCGCGATGCGTGCCAGCTCGGTGAGGGTGGTGCGGATGTACTCGGCCCGCGGCGGCGCCTCGAGCTCCATGAGCCGCTCGGCGCCGTGGACGAAGGGCACCTCGTTGGCGAACGACGACAGCCAGTCGATGCGGTTGACGAGCGTCGTGATCTGCGGGTACGTGCGGAACTCGGTGAGCTTCTCGTAGCCGCGGTGCATGTAGCCGATGACCGGGTCGGCGGCGACCACCCGCTCGCCGTCGAGCCGGACGACCAGGCGCAGCGTGCCGTGGGTCGCTGGGTGCTGCGGCCCCATCGAGAGGATCATGTCGCCGGTGTCGAGCTCGACGTCGACCTGCGCGTCGGCGAGGTGCCGGTAGAGCGCCGGGTCGACCTCGAAGCCGGGGTGCGTCGCGGTCATGCCTCACCGCCGTCGTCGCCGGCCGCCTCGCCGGGCATGGCCTCGACGTCGACGAGGCCCGGCCAGGGCTTCACCTCGCGGGCGAGGAGCGGGAAGTCCTTGCGCAGCGGGTGCCCCTCGAACCCGACGGGTAGGTAGAGGTGCCGCAGGCCGGGTGACCGTCGAAGACGATGCCGTACATCTCCCAGCACTCCCGTTCGTGCCAGTCGGCGCCCGGGTACACCGGCACCCACGACTCGGCGCGAGGATCGTCGTCGGCGACGTCGCACTTGAGCGTGACTCCCCAGTGCCGACGCGTCGACGCGACACCGCGCGAAGACCTGGAACCGACCCGCCGAACCGGCCACGCCGTAGGTGATCTCGGTCGGCTGCGCCGGAGTCGACGTGTCGCCCGAGGTGTCACCCTCGGGTCGGGTCGCCGGCGACCAGTCGATCGCGGAGATGAAGGAGAGGTAGTCGCACTCCAGCGCGTCGCGCGCGACCTCGCCGACGCGCCTCCATGCGTCGGGACGCACGCGCACGACCAGGTCGCCGCAGGCGTCCCCGTGCTCGACGATCGCGTCGCCCAGCTCGGTGTCGAGGCGCGCGAGGAGCGCGGCCTCGCGCTCACCGAGCGCGAGCGGTTCGGCGGCGGCCTCCGGCCCATCGTCGCCGGACTGCGTCTCTGCCCCCTCGGGCTGCTCGTCAGGCAACGACGATCGGCTCCCAGCTCTCCCCGCGCCAGCGTCGGCGCGAGGTCTTCGTTGCGGATGCGCTCCTGCAGCATCACGATGCCCTCGACGAACGCCTCCGGCCGGGGCGGGCACCCGGGTACGTAGACGTCGACGGGGATGATCTGGTCGACGCCCTTGGTGACCGAGTAGGAGTCCCAGTAGGGGCCGCCGCAGTTGGCGCACGAGCCCATCGAGATCACGTACTTGGGGTCGGGCATCTGCTCGTAGAGGCGCTTGATCGCCGGCGCCATCTTGTCGGTGACCGTGCCCGGAGATGACGATGAGGTCGGCCTGGCGCGGGCTGGCGGGGAAGGGGATGACCCCGAGGCGCATCACGTCGTAGCGGGGCCCGGCGAGCGCGGCGCCCATCTCGATCGCACAGCACGCGAGGCCCCACTGGAACATCCACAGCGAGTACTTGCGGCTGTAGTTGAGCAGCCAGGTGAGCGGCTTGGGGAGCTTCCCCGACGTCGCTAGGCCCACTTGAGCAACCCCTTCCGCCACACGTAGGCGAGGCCGACGACCAGGACGCCGATGAACACCGTCATCTCGACCAGGCCGTACCAGCCGAGGCCGTCGGCGTCGATCGCCCACGGGAAGATGAACACGCACCTCGACGTCGAAGATGACGAAGAGCAGCGCGTAGATGTAGTAGCGGACGTTCGCCTGGCCGAAGCCGCCGGACGGATCGGAGCCCGACTCGTAGGTGACGTACTTGTCTTCCTGAGGCCTCGTGGGACGTATCAGGCGCGACGCGCCGAGCATCGCGCCGACCATGCCGAATGCAGCGATGACGAACACGCCGACGGCGAGATACTGCCTGTAGAACTCCGACACTCGCGCGGCTCCGCATACGGGCCGGATGGGACTGCGCGGGAGTATACGCGGGTCGATTTCCGGACCGGGAAACAGTCGGCGGTCGGTGTGCCGCCGGCTACGAGGGTGCTACCCCGCTCCTCCGAGCAGGAGGGTGGCGTCGCGGGCGAAGTCGAGGACCCGCCCAGGCACGACCCCGAGAGCGATCACGAGCAGCGCGGCGACGACGAGCGCAGTGCCGGTGGCGAGATCCACGCGAAGCCGTCGGCCGGTCTCGGCGGGAGCTGAGTCGCCTTCCTCCCCCCTGCGTACATCGCGAGCACGATGCGCAGGTAGACGTAGGCCGCTATCGCCGCTGCGAGCATCCCGACGAGGGCCAGTGGGTACTGCCCCGATTCGACAGCGGCGGCGAAGACGCCCAGCTTCGCCACGAACCCGGCTGTAGCGGGCACGCCGGCCTGCGCGAGCAGGAAGAGGGTCAGGATCCCGGCGAGGACCGGTTCGCGGGCGGCGAGTCCCCTGTAGTCGTCGAGCGAGTGACGGGCGTCGCCGCGTCGCCCGACGACGGTCACGACGCCGAAGGCCCCGACGGCCATCACGGCGTACACGAGGAGGTACACGAGCGCCGCGGCAGTACCACGTTGCGTGGCCACCTGAACGCCGATCAGCGCGTAGCCCGCGTGGCTCACCGACGAGTACGCCAGCATCCGCTTCACATCGGTCTGCACTGCGGCCCCGACCGACCCGACCACGAGCGAGAGCACCGCGAGCCCCCAGATGGCGGGCCGCCAGTCGACCCGGTACAGGTCGAAGGAGCCCATCAGCACCCGCAGCAGCGCGCCGAACGCCGCGGCCTTGGTGGCCGCGGCCATGAAGGCGGTCACCGGCGTCGGCGAGCCCTGGTACACGTCGGGTGCCCACATGTGGAACGGTGCCGCAGCGATCTTGAACCCGAGGCCGACGAGAAGGAGGGCCAGGCCGGCGAAGAGAGTTCCGGTCTCCAGTAGTCCGTTCGTCGCCAGGAACTGAGCGATGCCAGTGAGCGACGTCGTGCCCGTGGCCCCGTACACGAGGGCGACGCCGTAGAGGAACACCGCCGAGGAGAACGCTCCGAGCACGAAGTACTTGAGACCCGCCTCCTGCGACTCGATCCGGTTCCGGTCGAATGCGGCGAGTACGTACAGCGCAATCGAGAGCACCTCGAGCGCCAGGAAGACGACGATGAGGTCGTTGGCCGACGCCATGACCGCCATTCCCGTCGCCGAGAGGAGCATCAGCGCTATGTACTCGGGACCCTCGAACCCCTCTCGGCGCAGATAGCCGGTCGAGATGAGAAGGGCGAGCGCGGTGGCGAGCAACACCACAGTGCGCACGAAGACCGCGAAGCCGTCGACCGCGACCATTCCGTTTATCGCCTGGTACGGGCCGTCGTCGCGGACGATGACCCACTGCAGCGCCGTGAAGAACGCCGATGCGACGATGCCCGTCGCGGCCGTGAGCAGGGACGCCTCGAAGACACGCGGTGAGTGACGCACGATCGAGCGGCCCAGCACGATCATCACCGCTGCCGCGAAGAGCGAGAGCTCCGGGCCGATCGCGATCCAGTCGATGGAGGGGATCTGCGGATCGGTCACCCCGCCCCCTCCCCCTCGTGCTCTGCCTCAGGAGTGTCGTGCGTCTCCGGTCGGGCCACGTCGGGCTCCTCGAACCCGTCGCCGTACTGCTCCACGTGCTGCACGAGTGCCCGCACATCGGGCTCGATCCGGTCGAGGACCGGCTTGGGGTAGAAGCCGAGGAAGAGGCTGAGACCGATCAGCGGCAGAACGGTCGCGAGCTCGCGGCCCGTGATGTCGGCGAGACCCGCGTTCTCTTCCGAAGGCTCGCCGGTGAACGCCCGCTGGACCGCCCAGAGCAGGTAGACGGCGGCGAGGATCACGCCCGTCGTCGCGACTACCGCGTACGGGCCTCTCGTGAGGAAGGTCCCCAGGAGCACGAGGAACTCACCCACGAACCCGGAGAAGCCCGGTAGGCCGATCGACGCGAAGGCCGTCGCGACGAAGAGGCCGCCGAGCACCGGGACCGACTTCCACAGACCGCCGAAGTCGGCGATGAGCCGCGTGTGGCGGCGGTCGTAGAGCATCCCGACCAAGAGGAAGAGCGCACCCGTGGTGAGGCCGTGACTGACCATCGTGAACAGGCCGCCCTCGAGGCCCTGCGTCGTGAAGGCGAACGTGCCCAGCACGACGAAGCCCAGATGGGCGACGGACGAGTACGCGATCAAGCCTCTTCAGGTCGGACTGCATCGCCGCGACGATCGCGCCGTAGACGATTCCGATCGTCGCCAGCACGAGCAGGATCGGAGCGAGGTCGACTGCCGCCTTCGGGAAGAGCGGTATCGCGAGTCGCAGGAAGCCGTAAGTGCCCATCTTCAGGAGAACACCGGCCAAGCACGACGGAGCCCGCCGTGGGAGCCTCGGTGTGCGCGTCGGGCAGCCAGGTGTGCAGCGGGAAGAGCGGGACCTTGACAGCGAACGCCGCGGCGAACGCCACGAACAGCCAGCGAGCCGTCTCCGTCGAGATCGAGCCCTTCCTCGGCGCCCAGTCGACGAGTACGCGCAGGTCGAAGGTGAGCTGTCCCGCGTCGTGACGATGGAGGAAGGCGATCGCGAGTATCCCGACGAAGAGGAACGCGGAGCCGGCCATCGTGTACACGAAGAACTTCGTGGCGGCATACGCGCGGTTGCCGTGTCCCCATCCGGCGATGACGAAGTACATCGGGACGAGCACGAACTCGAAGAACACGAAGAACAGGACGAGGTCGAGCGAGAGGAAGACCCCCATGACCGCTGCCTCGAGGGCGAGCATCCAGAAGGTGAACGACACGGGCTTGTCGAGGCGCGCCGATGCGAGCAGGCCTATCGGGAAGAGCAGCCCGGTCAGCACGACCATGAAGAGGCTGATTCCGTCGACTCCCAGGAGCCACTGCGAGCCGAGCTCGCCCATCCAGCTGTGCTGCTCGACCAGCTGATAGCCGCTGGTCCCGGTCTCGAAAGCCGCCAGCAGGTACGCGACGAGACCCGCCGTGGCCACGGAGAAGGCGTAGCCGGTGACCCTGACCAGCTCGGGTCGGCGCGTCGGCATGCAGAGAGCGACGAGTGCACCGACGAGCGGCGTCAGGATGATCGCGCTCAGCAACGGGAAGTCCGCCGAGCCGGCCGTCGCTTCCGCGGCCGCGAGCATCACAGCCCGATCCTGACCACGAAGTACGCCAGCAGGGCGACCGTGCCCACCGCGATCCAGGCTGCGTAGCCTCGCATCCGGCCGGACTGGAGGCGCCTGATCCCCCCGCCGCCCTCCTTCACGAGACGTCCCACGCCGTTGACCGCACCGTCGATCGTCCGTCGGTCGACTCCGTCGGCGAGGAAGCCCGCCGCGGTCGTCACCGGTCCGCTCACGAACCGCGCCAGGCCGACGTCGAGGTAGTACGCGTTCTCGAGGACTCCGGCCAATGGACCGAGTCGTTCGGCGCCGGGATCGCTGCCCGACGGGGTGAGGCCGTTGCGGTACACGGCCCGCCCCAGGAGGATCCCGCAGACCGCGATGACGAGTGCGACCGTGGAGAGGGCGAACCCGAGCGAGAACGAGTCGGCATGGATCTCCTCCACTCCGTGGAAGACCGGATGGAGCCACTCGGTGAGGAACTCGAGCGGTGGATCCGTGAACGGGAGGTTCAGCAGGCCACCCGCGGCGGAGAGGACCGCCAGGATCACGAGCGGGGTCGTCATCGTCCACGGAGACTCGTGCGGCTCGTGGAGGTGCGCACCCTCCGGACCCGCCTCGCCGGCGGAGTCGCCTTCTCCGTCGTCGCTTCCACCGCTGACCACCGGCACCGGTGCGCCGAAGCGCGCCGGGCTGTAGAAGACGAGCCACACCTGGCGCGTCATGTAGAACGCGGTCAGGAGCGCCCCGACCGCACCCACGACCCACAGCCCGTACTGGCCCTCGAACCACGCCTTGGCGAGGATCTCGTCCTTCGACCAGAAGCCGGCGAACGGGATGATGCCAGCGATCGCGAGCCATCCGACCACGAACGTCGCCGCCGTGATCGGCATGTACTTCTTCAGCCCTCCCATGCGCCTCATGTCCTGCTCGTCGCCGAGGCCGTGGATGACGGAGCCCGAGCCGAGGAAGAGCAGCGCCTTGAAGAAGGCGTGCGTGACCATGTGGAAGATGGCCGCCTGGTATGCGCCTACCCCCGCGGCCAGGAACATGTAGCCCAGCTGGCTCACCGTCGAGTAGGCGAGGACGCGCTTGATGTCGTTCTGCACGAGAGCGACGGTCGCAGCGAAGAGGGCGGTGCCGGCTCCGACCCACGCCACGACGTTCCCCGCTGACGACGACGCCTCGAAGAAGGGATGGGCCCGACACACCAGGAAGACGCCGGCGGTGACCATGGTCGCCGCGTGAATGAGTGCGGAGACCGGCGTGGGGCCCTCCATGGCGTCGGGTAGCCAGATGTGCAACGGCATCTGCGCGCTCTTGCCCACCGCACCCACGAAGAGGAGGAGCGCTATCGCGGTCGCCGTGCCGCCGGCGATCTTGCCGACTCCGTGCTCCATTCCCGAGTAGTCGAGCGTGCCGAGCCGCTGGAAGATGAGGAACATCGCCAGCATGAAGCCGAAGTCGCCGACCCGATTGGTGACGAACGCCTTCTTGCCCGCGACCGCCGCCGAGTTGCGCTCGAACCAGAACGAGATGAGCAGGTAGGAGCAGAGGCCCACTCCCTCCCAACCGAGGAACGTGACGAGGAAGCTGCTGCCGAGCACCAGGATCAGCATCGAAGCGGCGAAGAGGTTCATGTACGCGAAGAAGCGCGGGAAGCGCGGATCGCCGTGCATGTACCCGACCGAGTAGAGGTGGATGAGAGTGCCCACCCCGGTTACGAAGAGGATCATCGTCGCCGACAGCGGGTCGACCAGGAATCCGAGCTTCACCGAGAACCCGCCCGACTGGAACCAGGTGAAGAGGTCGCGGACGTGCCCGCGCTCCTCGGCAGGGAGGCTCGACAGCGAGAGGAACGCCAGAAAGGACATCAAGAACGACGAGCCCATGAGCGCAGTAGCGATCCAGCCGGCTGTCGGCTCTCCGATGCGCTTCCCGAAGACGAGCAGCACCACTGCGCCGAACGCAGGCAGCGCCGGTACGAGCCAGATGAGGTCGAGCAGATCCCGGGAGTCCACGTCTGCGCCCTCAGCCCTTCAACATGTCGATGTCGTCGGCCGTGACGCCCTGGCGTCGACGGAAGATCGCCACGATGATCGCCAGGCCGACCGCAACCTCGGCCGCCGCGACCACCAGTGTGAAGAAGACGATGACCTGACCACCGATGTCGTCGAGTGCCTTGGCGAAGCTGACGAACGTCAGGTTCACCGCGTTGAGCATCAGTTCGACGCACATGAACATCACGAGCGTGTTCCGCCGCACGAGGAGCCCGACGGCACCGATCGTGAACAGCAGCGCCGCGAGAGTCAGGTAGTAGGACGGGGTGATCTCCATCACGCGTCGCCTCCCGACCCGGCCGACGCAGGCCGCCTGCTCCTGCGCGCGAGGACGACACCGCCGACGACGGCGATCACCAGGAGGGCAGCGGTGACCTCGAAGGGCCAGAAGAAGTCGGTGAACAGGCTGCGTGCGAGCCGCTCGACGTTTCCCGTCGCGGGCTCGTCGAGCGCCCCGCGAACCGCCTTCTCCCCGGTCACCCAGTCGCGCCCTGCGAGGACGATCACCTCTGCGAATAGGAGGATTCCGAGCCCGACGGCGGCCGTCCGCTGCAGCCTCATCGGATCGTGCAGCGTCTCGTGGCGATCGACGCCGAGCAGCATGATCACGAAGAGGAACAGCACGACTATCGCGCTCGCGTAGACGACGATCTGGATGATCGCCACGAGGTCGGCGTCTTGCATGACGAAGAAGCCGGCGATCGTGACCATGGCGAGGACGAGGAACATCGCCGAGTGCACCGGATTGCGCGCGAGCACGACGCCGAAGGCCCCCGTGAGGGTCACGGCCGCCAATACGAAGAAGACGACGGCCTCCATCAGCGCTCGCCCCCTCCCCCGGCTCCCTGCGGCGCGCCGCCGGGCTCGGGGGCGGCGTCGGACGCATCTGCCGTCTGGCCCTGCTCCGGTGAGCGGAGGCCGAACCCGAGCTCACCCGACCACCCGACGCGACCCTCGTACGCTGCCTGGCCGGACGACGACGTCGCCCGCAGCCACGCGCTGGTGTGGTCGTCCTCGCCTCCCGCCCACAGCTCCCACGGTTGGCGACGCGCCCGCCCGTCGTCGCCGACGAGCAGCTGGTCCTTGGTGTAGATGGCGTCGGACCGGTTGGCGAAGGAGAGCTCGAAGAGCTTCGTCTCTGTGATGGCCCCCGTAGGGCACGCCTCCACACAGAGATCGCAGTGGATGCAGCGCAGATAGTTGATCTCGTAGACGAAGCCGTACCGCTCCCCCGGGGAGACCGGCTCGTCGGGCGGGTTGTCGGCGCCGCGCACGTAGATGCACCTGGCCGGGCAGACCCCGGCGCAGAGCTCGCAGCCGATGCACTTCTCCATGCCGTCCTCGTACCGGTTCAGCACGTGGCGGCCGTGCATGCGCTCCGGCTTGTCGCGCTTGACGTCGGGGTACCGGGTCGTGAGGCGCGGCTTCAGCATCTGCCGGAAGGTGACCGCGAAGCCGGAGAAGCGTCCCATCAGCGGAAGTCCTCCACACGCTCGCCGGGCTTCGGTATCGACAAGTAGAGCATCGCCCACGCGAGGAGGCCCGAACCGGTGACCACGCCGTATGCCCACAGCGGCCAGTCGCGGTCGCGAGCGACGACGAACCCCGCCGACACGACGACCCAGAGGATTGCGATCTCGATGAGCCACTTCCATCCGAGGGCCATCAGCTGGTCGTAGCGGAGCCGCGGCAGCGACGCCCGCAGCCACACCGTCCCGAAGAGCAGCGCCAGGAGCTTCACCAGGAACCAGAAGACCGGTACGAACCAGACGTTGACCGTGCCCTGCTCCGGCAGGAAGCCGAAGGCCGGCCCCGATGGCCCGCCCAGGAAGAGGGTGACGGCGACGGCCGACATCGTGATCACGTTCATGAACTCGGCGAGGAAGAAGATCGCGAAGCGGATCCCCGTGTACTCCGTGTGGAACCCGCCGACGAGCTCCTGCTCCGCTTCGACCAGGTCGAAAGGCGGGTGGTTGGTCTCGGCCACGGCGGCGATGAGGAAGATCGCGAACGGGATCAGGCACGGCAGCAAGTACCAGTCGGTGAAGATCGACCTCCAGCTGACCCAGGCCTGCTGGGCCGCGATGCCGCGCGTCGAGAGCGTGCCCGCCTGGATCAGCACACCGAGGATTCCGAGGCCGAACGCGGCTTCGTAGGAGAGGACCTGCGCCGACGCCCGCACCGATCCGAGGAGCGGGTACTTCGACCCCGACGACCAGCCGGCGAGCATCACGCCGTACACCCCGATCCCCGACATCGCCAGGACGAAGAGCACCCCCATGGGTAGCTCGGCGACCTGCAGGTTCGTGCGGTGACCGAACATGGAGACCGTTCCGCCGATCGGGATGACGCAGAACATCAGGAAGGCGGGCATGATCGAGAGGTAGGGCGCGAGGCGGAAGACCGTCCGGTCGGCGCTCGACGGGATCGACTGCTCCTTGAAGAAGAGCTTCACGCCGTCGGCGAGCGTCTGGAGGACTCCGAACGGCCCCGCGGTCGCGGGGCCGATCCGGTTCTGCATGTCGGCGATCACCTTGCGCATGCCCCAGATGTAGAGCATCACCGCGACGAGCAGGACGACGAACGCGACGACGACCTTCACCGCGACGAGCAGCACGATCCCGCCGTCGAGCTTCCCGGCGAGTGCCGGGTCGCCCGCCATCAGCATTCCGAGCACCCCCGCAGCGGTCATCGGAGCGTCTCCACGCGCAGATCGATCACGAGTGCGGCAGCGTCGATCAGCTCCTGCGAGCGCGTGCCGTCGGCGCCGAAGGCGATGCGCGCCACTCCCTGTGGGACTCCGGCACGGGCGCGAACCGGGATCGTGATCGTCGACTTCGAGGAGGTCGCCTTCACATCGGTGCCGTCGGCGACACCGAGGCGCGCCAGGTCCTTCGCGTTGACCTGCAGCTCCGGGCCGCTCGCCAGGCCGGACACCGACTCCGAGAGCGCCACCGCGCGCCCGTGGTCGTAGAGCGTGCGACCCGTCACGAGGCGCAAGGCATACGAGTCGCGCGCCGGAATCTCGGTGGCGCGCACGCCGCGATCCCACACGTGCACCACAGGCACCGGCGCGGCCTCCTCGGGTCCCGCCTCCGCCACGTCTCGGACTTCGTCGATCGCGGCGCCATCGGCCTCGGCGTCCTCCGCCGCCGCCACGGCGTCGGCCTCCTCGACGTCGCTCACCTCTGCCGGCTCGCCCTCGACGCGTATCGGGTCCCAAGAGGTGCCCGAGCCGTCCTCGGCCTGAATCGTCATCGCGCCGCGCCGCCACACGACCTCGTCGAGGTGCTCTGCCAGTGGGAGCACCGCTCCGTCGCGTGCGCGCCTGAGCAGCGCCGCCGTCGCCCCTTCGTGCGCCGGAGCGAGGCGCGCGATCTCGTCGGTCACCTCGTCGACGGCCTCCAGGTCGAAGTCGACCCCCACACGCGAAGCGAGCTCGCCGGCGATGCGCCACTCGTCCATCGCGGTGCCCTCGGGTGAGATCTTGCGCCCCACCCGCTGCACCCGGCCCTCGATGTTCGTCACGGAACCGGCCTTCTCGCCCCAGAGGGTGCAGGGCAGGAAGACGTCGGCCCGTCGTACGGACTCGGAGAGGAAGGCGTCGATCGCGATGACCGTGCCGGCACCGTCGAGCCCCGCTCGCGCCAGCGCCCTGTCGGGGAAGTCGCCGAGCGGGTCCGCGCCGACCAGCACGAGCACCCGGACCCTGCCGTCGGCCGCGGCGCGCAGGATGCCCTCCGCGTCGAGGCCCGGCGAGTCGGGGACTCCGCCCCACGCCGCGTTGTAGCGATCACGTCCGGCCTCGAGGGTCACGCGACCGGGCAGGAACCCCGGTGTGAGCCCCAGGTCGAGGGCGCCGTGGACGTTCCCGCGGCGGAGAGCGGAGAGGAATCGCACGCCGGAGAGTGACGCCAGGGCGGCAGCGGCGCGCACGGTCACGTCGGCGTGCTCGGCGAGCGACGGCCGGCCCAGCACCACGACGACGTCACCCGAGCGCTCGCGTACGAGAGCCGCTGCGGCATCGATGTTCGCGTCGCCGGACTCCTCGCCGCCCGAGATCGCCGCCGCGAGACGCTCTGCGACGATGCCCTGTTCGCCCGGCACCGGTCTCAATACAGCAGACGCGCACGCCGAGAGGCCGTGCTCCGTGGCCGACAGGTCGATGAGCGGCACACCGTGCTCGATCGCGGCGCGGCGCAGTCGCAGGTACAGGACGGGCAGCTCCTCCTTCAGGTCGGGGGCGAGGAGCACCACCGCCGCGGCGGAGTCGCAGTCGGAGATCTCCGCGCGCGGCACGCCCAGGAGGACCTCGGCCGGGAGACCGTCGCCGAGCTGGGCGTCGACGTTGTCGGTCCGCAGCACCCCCTTGGCGAAGCGCGCCCACATGTAGGCGTCCTCGTTGGTCCCGCGCGCGCCGCCGAGCACGGCGACCGAGCCGGGACCGTGCAGGTCGAGGGCCCTGCGCAGCTCACCGGCCGCGGCTTCGAGCGCCTCGGGCCACGAGACGTCGCCGGCCTCACCGGTGCCGCCGC
Organism: uncultured Actinomycetes bacterium; assembly: GCA_963706745.1. GTDB lineage: Bacteria > Actinomycetota > Acidimicrobiia > IMCC26256 > PALSA-610 > JAOSJK01. Next base: position 368,623 of record CAVPMX010000002.1, read on the forward strand.
TCCTGACTCGCGGAGACAGGACCCTGTCGGGCGAGTGCAGGTACTCGATCCCGTAGCGGCCCTTGTCGCAGAGCCAGCCGTGGTTCACGGGCTCCGAGTCGAGCCCGAGCAAGCGCACGACGCGGTTCGACGACGACTGCAGCGCGCCGCGGCACTGAACCGCGCACGCAGTGCACGACGTCTCGACCGTCGACAGGTCCCACGGGCGCGCCTTGAAGCGGTACTGCTTCGACGTGAGGGCACCCACGGGGCAGATCTGCACCGTGTTCCCGGAGAAGTACGAGGCGAACGGCTCGTCGGGAAAGGTGAGCACCTGCGTGCGTCCGCCGCGCTCCACGAACGTGATCAGCGGATCGCCCGCGATCTCGTCGGCGAAGCGCGTGCAGCGCGCGCACTGGATGCACCGCTCCCTGTCGAGCAACACGAGGTCGCTGATGGGTATCGGCTTCTCGAAGTGCCGCTTCTCCTCGACCATGCGCGACTCTCCGGGCCCGAAGGCCAGCGTCTGGTCCTGCAGGGGGCACTCGCCGCCGCGATCGCACACCGGGCAGTCGAGCGGATGGTTGACGAGGAGCATCTCGAGGACGCCGTCCTGGACCTTCTTGACGGCGTCGCTCTGCGTGTGGACGACCATGCCGTCGGTCACGGGCAGCGTGCACGACGGCGGGAAGCCGCGCACTCCCTCGACCTCGACCAGGCAGGCATCGACACATTCCCACCGGCTTCATGCGCTCGTGCCAGCAGAAGCGGGGGATGTAGACACCGTTCTCCTGCGCGACCTTGATGAGCAGGTCGCCCGCTCCCGCCTCCACCATGCGGCCGTCGATCGTGACCTTCACCCGTTCGCTCACCCCACGGCCCCCACGTTCGAACGTACCCCGCACGCGGCGAGCACCTCGTCGCGGAAGAGCTTGTTCAGGCTGACGATTGGTGAGACGGCCGACGGCCCGAGCGGGCAGATGGTCGTCTGGCTGAACGGAGCATTGAGGCCGGGGCAGATGTTGTCGCCGACGTCGAGGAGGAGGTCGAGGTCGTCGGGCCGACCGTGGCCGTGAGACATCCGGTAGAGCACCTTCTCGATCCAGCCGGTGCCCTCGCGACACGGCGTGCACTTGCCGCACGACTCGTGGGCGAAGAACTTGCAGAGGCGCCACGCGACCAGCAGCGGATCGGTCGTCTCGTCGAAGACCATCACGGCGCCCGATCCGAGCATGACCCCGAACGTCTGCTGCACGAAGTCCATGTCGAGCGGCGCGTCGAGGTGCTCGTCGCTGCCGGTGAGCCACTGCGACGACGCTCCCCCGGGGATGAAGAACTTGATGCTGCGGCCCTCACGGACTCCGCCGCAGAGGTCGTCGATGAGCTGCCTGAACGTGACGCCGAGCTCGACCTCGTAGTTCCCCGGCCTGTTCACGTGGCCCGAGACCGAGAAGAGACGCGTGCCGGTGGAACGGTTGACCCCCAGCTTCGCGTAGGCCTCGCCACCCATCCGCACGATGTGCGGCACGGTCGAGATCGTCTCGACGTTGTTCACGACCGTCGGCTTCGCGTAGAGGCCCGCGATCGCCGGGAAGGGCGGTCGGATCCGGGGCATGCCGCGCTCGCCCTCGAGGCTCTCGATCAGCGCCGTCTCCTCGCCGCAGATGTACGCACCGGCGCCGCGGTGCACGACGATGTCGAGGTCGAACCCGGAGCTCGAGCACGTTGTCGCCGAGGAAGCCCTGACCCCTGGCGTCGGCGATCGCCTGGGTGAGCCGTTCGTAGCCGAGCGCGAACTCGCCGCGCAGGTAGACGAAGGCCTTGTTGCACCCGATCGCGTAGGAGGAGATCGCGATGCCCTCGACGAGCTGGTGCGGGTCGCGCTCGACGAGCAACCTGTCCTTGAAGGTGGAGGGCTCGCCCTCGTCACCGTTGACCACGAGGTAGCGCGGGTAGGAGCCGGCAGGCAGGAACGACCACTTCTGGGCGGCCGGGAAGCCGGCGCCACCCCTCCCGCGCAGACCCGAGAGCTTCACCTGCTCCTGCACCGCCGAGGCGTCGCCCGTCGCGAGCACCTGGCGCAGCGTGTCGTAGGCGCCGGTCGCGAGCGCCGCGCCGATGGTCCAGGAGTCGTCGGGGCGGTCGTGGATGCGCGCGGTGATGATGCGCGTCTCGCTGATCGGTGTCGCGCTCACTGCGCCGCCTCCGATCCGCTGATGGTGCGGGCAACGCGCCTTCCCGACCTGTACTCCTCCACCAGGGTCTCTGCGCCGTCGGGGGTCAGGCCCTCGTGGTACTCGTAGTTGACCTGCATCGACGGGGCGCCGCCGCACGCGGCGAGGCACTCGACCTCCTCGACGGTCACGTCGGGGTCGGACGCGTAGCGATCGCGGAGGTGATCGAGGACCTCGGGGCCACCGGTGACGAGGCACGACACGTTGGTGCAGACCGAGACGAGCAGTCGCCCGCACGGCTCGCGCTTGAACATCGTGTAGAACGAAGTCGTGCCCTGGACCTCGGCCGGTGTCACGCCCACCAGCCGTGAGATCTCCGCCATCGCCTCGCAGGAGAGCCAGCCGTCCTGATCCTGCGCCAGGTGTGCAAGCGGGAGGATCGCCGACTTGGGGTGCGGGTAGCGGGCGATGATCTCCTTCGCCCGCGCGAGGTTCGCGTCGGAGAAGTAGGAGGCGCTCACCGGTCCACCTCTCCCATGATCGGGTCGATGCTCGACACGATCGCCACAGCGTCGGCGACGAGGCTCTCCTTCACCATCGGGCCCATCGCCTGCAGGTTGTAGAACGACGGCCCGCGGATGTGCATGCGCACGGGACTGCGCCGACCCGTCGGACACGAGATAGCAGCCGATCTCGCCGCGCGGCGACTCGACCGCGACGTACGTCTCTCCCGCCGGGACCTTGAACCCCTCGGTGAAGAGCTTGAAGTGGTGGATCAGCGCCTCCATCGACTCGTCGATGCGGCTGCGCGGCGGCGGCGTCACCTTGCGATCCTGAGTGCGGTAGTCGCCGCGGGGCATCCGTTCGACGCACTGCCGCACGATCCGGACCGATTCGAGGATCTCGTGCAGCCGGATCCGGTACCGGTCGAAGACGTCGCCGTTCTCCGTGTAGACGACGTCGAAGTCGACGTCGTCGTACGCGAGGTACGGCTGCGCCTTGCGCAGGTCCCAGGCGAAGCCGGTGGATCGCAGGATCGGCCCCGTTATCGAGAGGGCGAGGCACTCCTCGGTGGTGATGACGCCCACCCCGACCGTGCGCTCCCGCCAGATCGGGTTGTCGGTCAGCAGCTCGTCGTAGTCGGCCACGCCGGCCTCTACGGCGTCGCAGCGCCGAGAGGACGTCGTCGCTGCCATCCGTCGGGCAGGTCGGCCGCGACGCCGCCGGGCCGGATGAAGTTGTGGTTCATGCGCAGCCCGGTGATCTTCTCCAGAAGGCGCAGCACCTCCTCGCGCTCGCGCCAGCCGTAGATCATCATCGAGACCGCGCCGATGTCCATCCCGTTCGTCGCCTGGAAGAGCAGGTGCGACGAGATGCGGTTCAGCTCGACCAGCATCATGCGGATCCACACCGCACGCGCGGGGACCTCGATCTCGAGCAGACGCTCGACCGCCATCGAGAACACGAGCTCGTTGGAGAGCGGCGACGCGTAGTCCATGCGGGTGACGTTCGTGCACGCCCTGCACGTAGGTGAGCTCCTCGGCGGTCTTCTCCATGCCGGTGTGCAGGTAGCCGATCACCGGCTTGGCGCTGATCACCTCTTCGGAGTCGAGCTCCATCATGATGCGCAGCACTCCGTGCGTCGACGGGTGCTGCGGGCCCATGTTGATGACCATGGTGTCGCCGAGGTCCTCGGGCCACGGCCCTCCCGGTGAGCGACCATCTCGCGCGAACGGCCACGCATCTCCTGCGCGCCCTCGTCGGTCTGGTGCTCCAGACGGTCCTCGGTGGCGGGGTCGACGTCGTGGCTCATCGCGGCGTCGGGTCTCCCTTGAACGTGACCGGCACGCGGGCGGGCGCGTCGTCCTTGCGGAGGGGGTGCCCCTCCCAGTCGTCGGGCATCAGGATCCGCGTCAGGTCGGGGTGGCCCTCGAAGTCGATGCCCGAAGAGGTCGAGCACCTCGCGCTCGGCGAAGTCGGCGCCGGGGTAGACGCCCGTGATGCTCGGTACCGAGGGGTCGGCGGCGGGGACCTCGCAGATCAGCGCGGACCCGCCGGTTGCGGGCGGTGCGACAGGTAGTTGGCGACCACCTCGAACCGCTCCGGCGCGACACCCCGGCGCGGCAGTACCGGACGCCGTCGAGGAGATGGTCGACGGCCGTCACGTCGACGCACGTCGTGAACTCCTGCTCGTCGCGCAGGAAGAGCGGCGACGTCGGCCCACACGGCCGGTCGACGTAGACGACGCCTGGCCGTGCGACCGGCGTAGACGCTGCCGGGGAAACGCTCGACGAGTGCCGCGACCACCTCGTCGGAGGGCGGCTCGGGAACGTCGCCGGCGCCAGCGTTCTCGGCCTCGACTTCGGGAATCTCTTCACGAGCGGCTTCGTCGGTCATCGGCACCAGCGTGGTCGGACGGGGCTCATGCGCGGGTGGCCTCGAGGTGGATCCCGGCTCCGCCGCCCGGCGCAGCGGCACGCGCGCCGCATCATCTCGCCGGTGCGGATCTGCTCGTGCAGGGTGAGGATGCCGTGCATGCAGCGTCTCGGGTCCGGGCGGGCAGCCGGGCACGTACACGTCGACCGGGACGATCTGGTCGACGCCCTGCACGATCGCGTAGTTGTTGAACATGCCTCCGCTGCTCGCGCAGACGCCCATGGAGATGACCCACTTCGGCTCGACCATCTGGTCGTAGACCTGGCGGAGCACCGGGGCCATCTTCTGGCTCACACGGCCGGCGACGATCATCAGGTCGGCCTGGCGCGGGCTGGCGCGGAAGACCTCCATGCCGAAGCGGGCGAGGTCGTAGTGCGCGGCACCCGTCGCCATCATCTCGATGGCGCAGCAGGCCAGGCCGAACGTCGCGGGGAAGACCGAGTTGCGGCGCGCCCAGCGGACGAGGTCTTCGAGGCGCCCGGTGAGGAAGTTGTGAGGGATGGCTTCGAGGCCCATCAGGCGGCCTCCCCGCCTGCAGCGACCCCTGCGGTGGACGCGCCGTCGTCGGACCGGCTCCGGGACTCGTCTTCGGGGCCGAGCCGCGCAGCGGGGTCGATGACGGCAGCGGCCGTGCGGCGGACCGGTGCCGCGGCGTGCTCGGACGTCTGCGGGACCGAGCCCCAGGAGAGGGCACCCACCGAGAGGAGGTAGGCGAACGGCACCAGCAGCACGGCGACGAAGAAGCCCATCGCGAGGATCCCGAAGATGCCGAGCGGGCGGAAGCACCGTGGCGAACGGGTAGAGGAAGACGATCTCCACGTCGAGGACGATGAACGACATCGCCACCAGGTAGAACTTGACCGGGAACCGCTCGGCCGGCTCCTCCTCCGGGCACGATGCCGCACTCGTACGGCGCCTGCTTCGCGGCGTTGGGGCTCCGGGGGCCGAGGAGCTGCGACGCCACGAAGGATCCCATCACGAACGCGACGACCAGCGCGGTCATCAACAGGATCGGCAAGTAGTCGTTCACGGCGCCCCGCTCGACCGGCAGAAGTGCTCTCACCGAGGCTATCCGACCGGCTCGCGCACGCGGCAAAGGGGCCGCGGCGCGCTTCGGCATAGCATCGACGAGCGGTGACAGGCAGTGGAGGATGTGGCAGTTGGGGCGCGCGGCTGGTTCGCACGGGAGCATCACGGGACGCACGGCCACCGCCGCGTCGGCTCCGCGCGACCCGACGGCGCGTGTCGCGGCGGGCTTCTTCCTCGGCAGCCGGCTCCTGCGCCGCCTCGACCTGGGCCTCTCGACGCTGTCGCACCGCAGACGCGGCTCCCTCGCCCTCCTCAATGCTGCGGGCGCCGCACTCGATGCGCTGGCGGCAGCGCGGATCCGCAGCGCGCCGCCCGGCGGCTACGGGTGGAGGATCCCCGCCGACGTCGCCGACCAGGCGCTCTGGGAGTCGGTCCTCGGTCCCGACGCCGACGCGCCGGCCTGGGGTCAGCTCGGTCTCGCCGCGGAGAGCACCATTCGCGACGGCGCGCACGGCATGGCGGCCCCTGCCGCCGTCTTCGCTGCGAGCAGCGCAGTGCGCCGGATCCGGGGTGGGCGGTGGCGCCCTGACCTGGCGGTCTGGCCGCTGACGGGGGCGGTCGAGGGCCTCCTGTGGAAGCGGGGGCGGTCGGCCCACGCGCGGCATGTGGTCGAGACCCTCGAGCAGCGCCTGGCGGCGAGGGCGGAGGCGGCTCACCTCTCCGGCCAGGCCTCGGTGGCCATGGGCGCCGACTCCGTCGTCGACGCGATCGAGGGGCTCGCGCCGATCCTCGGGCCGCCGCCTCGCGACTCGGCCCTCCACCGCCTCCTCGACGCATGGAAGGCCTCCCTCGCGGTGCGCACAGCGAGCGTGGGCACGTACCTGGGCGTCGCAGTTGCGAAGTGGGCCAGGCGGCGGAACCTCCACCCCGACCTCTCGAGCCACGTCGATGCACACCTCGCCGTCGGCGACGGGACGATCGTGCTCACCGGCACACAGGTCTCGGCGCTCGACTCTCTGCTCGACGCGGCCGCTCCGGCGGGCAGGGTCGAGGTCCGCGCCGACGCGCCCCCGGGCCACCTGCCCGGGCGCGCGCTGCTGCTCCGTGTCGACGGAGCCGCCGTGCCGGTCCCCGCCGACCCCGCACACCGGCCGTCGCGCTACGACCTGACCCCGGTGGCCCTCGCCACGGCAGTCCCCGGGTGCCTGGGCGTCTCACGCCGTTCGGGTGGAGGTGTTCCGCTCGCGGCCTCGCTCCCTGGAGCGGCGGCCTTCGCCGCCGGGGCCGTCTGGGCCGCGACGGCCGGGGCCCGGCTCTCTCCGACGCGCCGCGGAGAGGTGGCCGTGGCCCTCTCGCTCGGCGCGGCGGCACTTCACGGACCGGCCTCCGCGCGACTGCAGCGCCACCCCATCGTCCCCGACGGAAGAGCCAACACCCCCCACACCTACTCTCTCGAGGTCCCGGCCTTCCTGCTCGGGTACCACTGGGACTCCCTGCAGGGCCGGGCACGCGTCGCGGCCGTCGTCGCGGCCGCGGGGCTGCACGTGGCCGGCCTCGCGCTCCTCCCCGGCCGCCTGCAGCGCCGCGTGATCATCTCGGAGTCGGCCTACCTGACTGTGGTCGTGGTTCGACGGGCGCTGGTTCGCCCGGTCCCTCGCGGACGACGCCATCACGCTGGAACGCGAGCACGCCGACGGCGAGGCCGAGGCCGTCGAGGTGGCGTTCAGGGAGGGCCGCGACCTCGTGGTCGACCTCGTGGTCGCCGCCCACGCCGACGCCATGGCGCACCTAGAGGTCGTGCGGCCCGACCTCGACCCCGCTCTGGTCGCCTCCGCCCGCGGCCGACTCGAGGAGATCGGGCACCGCCTCGCCGCCCTCGCCGATGCTCCGGCCATCCCCGAACGCAGGTCGAGGAGCGTGAACCGGTGATCCGTCGCAGGGTCGTGGTGGTCGACGACAACGAGATCACGCGTGTCGGCACCGCGGCACTCCTCTCCACAGAGCCGGGCATCGATCTCGTCGCAGCGCTCGACCACCGACGGGCCGCCGAGTGGTCGCAGGAGTGGGACGACATCGACGTGGTCGTGGTCGACGCCGCAGACGAGAGACTCGAGCACGACCAGTTCCCCGGTGTCGCGATCGTGCGGCGGTACCGCGACCAGCGCCCCGCCGGCGATGGCGTCGCGGTCGTCCTCACAGGTCACTACTTCGACGACGCGGTGAGGCTCAGGATGCGCGAGGCCGGGGCCGACTTCTTCTACTCGCGCACCGATGCGCTCGACCGGGAGACCCTCGTCGGTGTCGTCCTGCGGCCCGACGAGGCCCGGCGGGTACCCCCGCCGCTCGCCCCAGAGACGCTGTCGTCGCTCGGCATCGGCGGCGCGACCGATGTGAACGCCTTCGTCGACGCCGTCGAGCAGCGCGGAGCCGCCGACGCCCTGTCCCAGGGAGGCTCGATGAAGCAGGGGCCCGCGCCGGCCCGCAGCCGATGGTGGCTGCGACTGAGACGCGACCTCGCGTCGACTGGTCGGCTGCGCGCCGTCAATCGCGAGGGCGGCCCACCGCGCCGCTCCCAGGAGGTGCCCTCCGTCAGCCAGATCCGACGCCTCTACGAGTGGGCGACCAAGCCGAAGGGGCCCGGAGCGCGATAGCAGTCGGGGCAGTCGGGACCGTCGGGTGTCCGACGTGCCTGCGATACGTCTGACGCGTCCCGTCGCCGCCCCACCGTCGGCGGCGGGACGCGCCCGACCCGTCGATCCTCGCCGGTGCGGCGCGCGCGATTGAAGGCCCCCATATCGCGCGCCCGCGACACCGCATCTCGATCGGCCGGCGCGCCCCTGCCGAAACCCGCGCCGACGAGCTCTCCATGGCATGTGGCAGGTCGCACCCGGAGCCACCGCCGGCCCGCCGTGGCAGGGAGTCGGCGCCCCCGAGTCGACCACTGACCAGGCGGAGCCGTCTACCGCTGCCCACGGTGTCGTTGTCACACCCGTGGTCTAGAGTCGAACGTATGTTCGCTGCTGAGTGTGTTGCGACGTGAGCCCGACATCGCCGAGGTCGAGGCCGCGATGGCCCGGGCCGCGGGTGCTGTGAACGAGGCGCAGGGGCGCCTCGTGGCCCTGGTCGCCGACGGTCTCGCCAGGGGTGTGTGGCAGCAGGGTGGGGTGCAGTCGGCCTCTCACTGGCTCACATGGCAGCTGGGGGTCTCAGCCGGTCAGGCCCGCAGGCTCCTGGGGGTTGCCCGCAGGGCCCGGGAGCTGCCCGCGACGATGGAGGCGTTCGGGGCCGGGGAGCTCTCCTTCGATCAGGTCGCGGTCATCGCCCGACACGTCCCTGCCGGCTTCGAGGGTTCCGCCGCCGCCCTGGCCCGCTTGTGCACGGTGCGTCAGCTCACCCGGGCGCTCTCCCGGTACTCGTTCACCCCCGGTCCCGGCCCCGGCCCCGACGACCCCGCCGGCCCCGACGACGCATCTCCCGCGGCTACCGCGGCGGAGGGGGGCCGTGTCTCGTTCGGTGAGCGCGACGACGGCCGCTGGCACCTACGGGCCGACCTCCCCGCCGATGAAGGCGCGCTCGTCGAGCAGGCCCTCACCGCCGCACACCACGACCTCTTCCACCAGCAGCCCGCCGACACGACTCCTGGCGGCCGGCGGGCGCGGGTGAGTTGGGCTGATGCTCTCGTCTGTGTCTCGGAGAGCTACCTGCGCTGCGGTGAGGCCACCCTCCCGGGGGCGGGCAGGTACCTGATCAACGCTCACCTCGAGACCGACCCCACAGACCCCACCGCCCCCGGCGGGCTCGCAGTGCACCTCGGCCGTCGGCTCCCCGACGCTCTACGGCGCCTCATCGAGTGCGACACCACAATCCGGCCCGTGCATGAGACCCGCGGGCTCCCGGTGAGTGTCGGCAGGACGATGCGGATCGTGGCGGGCCGCACCCGGCGCCTCATAGAGCACCGCGACGGCGGGTGCGCCGTGCCGGGGTGCCCCACCACCAGGTTCCTGCAGATCCACCACATCACCCACTGGGAGGACGGCGGAACCACCAACACCGAGAACCTCGTGGCCCTGTGTCGAGCACACCACCGAGAGCACCACCAAGGCCACCTCACCATCGCCGGCAACCCCGACCGGCCCCCCGGCCACCCGAACAGCCTGCGCTTCACCGACAAGCGCGGCCGGCCCATCGGCCCCGCCGCCCAACCCCAACCACCCAGCCGACAACCCCACACCCGCCCGTACCGGCACCCCACCGGCGAACACCTCGACACCCACTGGCTCCACCTACCCCCCAACCCGCCACCCGACCCGCCACCCGACAACCCGAACTGACCCCGGGCGGACCGGCCCCCGATCGGCCCGGTGTACGGTCCCCGCCGTGAATGCGAGCCGCCGACAGGGACGGGTGCCCGTCGACGCGCTCCTCTACCTGGCAGCCGCCGTCAGCTACGTCGGCCTCGGCCTCTACCACAAGTGGCTCCTCAACTGGATCGTCGGGCCCCTCTGGCTCATCGCCTGGCTGCAGGTGGCGCCGGCGATCGGCCGCGGCCTCCGCAGGATCGCCCGGCCCGGGGCATCGTCGAGCCCCTCATGAGGGCGGCATGAGCTGGGCGGCACACCAGTTCGAGGTGTACGCGATCCAGGCGCACCTGCCGAAGCGCCTTCGAGGGCGGATCTCGTTCTTCGCGATCTTCCTCGGCGACTTCACCCCCGACTTCCTCGCGAAGTTCTGGGTCTACGGCGTCACCATCAACGGGCACCACTACGGGGCCTCGGAGCCCTACCGATGGCACCGGGGCTGGCCGGGGATGGGATTCACACACACGCTCTTCTTCGGACTGCTCGTCGCCGGCGGCATCTGGCTCTGGAAGCGGAACCCCGCCTGGCTGATCGGCTTCGTCCTCGGGTACGCCGCACACGTGCTCACCGACGTGAACGACAGCATCGGCACGATGCTCGTCTTCCCCTTCAACCTCATGAACTGGAGCGTCGGCACCTGGGCCTACGCCGCGACGATCGACGGGGGGAAGTACCTCGACGCCGCGGGCTACTACTCCAGCCTCGGCTTCGTGATGGACGCTTTCTGGCTGGTGGTCGTCCTCTTCTCGTGGCGCGTGCTCGACCCGCGAGTTCTGGCGGACCCAGGTGGTACCCGCCGACCCGCATGTCTGGGCCTGGTTCGGCCGCTTCCTCGACGAGCGCGGCCTCCTCGCCCTGTACAGGGGCACATTCTTCTACGGGGTCTGCCGCCTCGTGGCCTGGACGACCTGGGCCCACCTGCTCACAGACCCCGTCATCGACGGGGTGCGGCGCAACGGCTACCCGTGGGACCTCTCGTGGGGCGGGCCGTGGTGGATCGCGAAGGTGGAGCTCGACCAGGTCCACCCGCTGATCGTGCTGCCGGTGACCCTTGCCATGTTCGCCGCCGTCTACTGGGCGGTGGCGAGGTTCGGCCCGCGCCTCTTCGAGAAGGAATCCGCGCCCGTGGGCTGAGCCTCGCGGCCGGAATCGGCGGCGTCCACGACCTCGGCACCGAGAATCCGTGACGGGTCGAGGTCGAGGCCCCGGAGGAAGGCGACGGTGCGCATGTCCCGCTCGAGCCGGCGCGGCTGCACCAGGTCGAATCGGATCAGCCAGTGCCGCGCCTGACCCGTGACGGCCGCGGCGGCGACCAGGCCGTTGGCGACCGCGAAGTCGGCGTTGGTGAAGCAGTTGACGCACATCCGGCGCGAGCCTAGGCGAGCCCGAGGGGTGACCGCCTCGGCCGGTGCTACCCGATCGTCGCGAGCGCCTCGGCGACCCAGTCGGTGACGACTCCGTCGAGGCCGAACGCGACGGCCGACGCGAGCATCTCCTCCTGCACGGCGAGGCTCTGGAACCAGCAGTAGACGGCGAGTCCCCGACCGTGGGCCTCGTCGACCAGGGCCGAGTCGAGGACTCCCTGGTGCACCGAGACCCCTCGAGCGCCCCAGGCGACGGCCTCGTCGAGCAGACGCCGGGTCGACGCGGGGTCCGCGGTGTCGCGCAGCAGCGAAACCTCGATGCCCTCGGCCTCGCGCGGCGGAGTGGCGCACCACGGCCTCGTGCTGCGACCAGAGCAGGACCCGGTCATCCATCTGCGCGTCGCGGACTGCGCGCAGCGTCGCGGGGCCGGCCCCCGGGTCCTTGACGTCGAGCGCGAAGCCGAGCGGCGGCGGGGCTCCGGCCAGCGCCGCCGCGAGGGTCGGCACGGGGTCGCCCGCGCCGGCGGCGTCGCCGCGCAGCCTCAGACCATCGACCCTCGAAGACGCCAGGCACCTCAGCGGCAACCTGCTCAGGGGCCGGGCGGCACCGCCGAGACCGGCAGTCCGCCCGGGAGTCCGGTCGTGCATCAGCACCGGGACTCCGTCGCGGGTCCTGCGCACGTCGACCTCCACCAGGTCGGCGCCGAGGTCACCCGCCGCGCGGACCCCGGCGAGGCTGTTCTCGACGGCGTGCCTCGGGCACGTCCTGTGGGCGATCACGCGTGTGGCCATGTCGAAGCCTGGCATGCAGGCCGGCCCCTCGGAGGGCTACGGCTCCGGCCCCATCGCGACGAGGCGCGGCGACGAGCCTGTAGGCGGCCTCGGCCGGGCCGGTCTCGTCGGGGCGGAGCAGGTTCGCCATGATCCGCAGCACCCACTCCATGAGCGTGCGGGTGTGCATCCCGATCCGGGTCAGCTCCCGCATCACGGCCGGGTTGCCGATGGCGCTCACGAACGCGCGGGCGACCTTGAAGTAGAGGCCGTACTCGTCGTCGAGCCGCTGCGCGTAGCGTGCCGAGGGCGAGGCCGTCGCCGGTGGCGAGCGCCGCGTCGACGGCCTCGGCCGCGATGCGCCCGGTCTCGTAGGCGTAGCGAGATGCCCTCGCCGTTGAACGGGTTGACCGACCCGGCGGCGTCGCCGACCACCAGCCAGGTCGGCCCGACGCCTGCGGAGCGACCGAGCCGCCCGTGGGCAGCCGGCCGCCGGTGGGCGTCGCCGAGCGACGTCTCCGGCGAGATCCCCCAGCGCGGCGGGCGCCGTCGCGCAGAACGCCTCCATCAGCTGCGACGTGTTCACGACTTCCAGCCGCGGAACGTGGAGAGCAGGCCGACGCCCACGTTGACGGTGCCGTCGCCCACCGGGAAGATCCACCCGTACCCGGGCAGGTGGTTGCCGTTCGCGGTCGCGGACGTCGAGGTGGCTCTCGATCCACGGCTCGTCGTGGAGCGGGCTGGCGAAGTAGCCGCGGATCGCCATGCCCAACGGGTAGCTCCGCTCGCGGGCGGTCCCGAGCGCCCGACCGAAGCGGGAGTTGGCGCCGTCGGCCACCACCACGTAGCGCGCCCGCACCTGCTCGGTCGTCGCCGACGTCCTTGCGGTGAACGCCGCGCCGGTCACGAGGCCGTCGTCGACGATCGGCGCCACCGCCTCGGCGCCGGTCCAGAACGTCGCCCCCGCCTTGACCGCGTGCTCGGCGACCATCTCGTCGAGCTCGCGCCGGCGCACGACGTAGCCGTACGACGGGAAGTCGGGATGGGCGGGCCACGGCAGCTCGAGGGTCATCCCGTGCGCTATCGACCGCAGGCCGTCGTACCGGTGGAACTGCGCGAGCGGCTCGGCCAGCCCCATGTCGTGGAGCTGGCGCACCGCCCGCGGCGTGAGGCCGTCGCCGCAGGTCTTCTCGCGCGGGAACCGCTTCTTCTCGACGACCAGGACACGCCGTCCGCTCTCGGCCAGCCAGTACGCAGCCGACGCACCCGCGGGACCGCCACCGACGACGATCGCGTCGTAGCGGTCGTCCCGGCGATTCGAGTGATCCGTCACCGTGCTCCTGTCCCTCGGGGGGTCATGCAATCGTCGCGCGCGGCGGGCCCCGCCGGCTCACCCCATCCTCCCGCGACCCCCTCACCGGGCGCTCCAGGGGCTGTCGCGCGATGTGCCCGGCGTTCCTCTACCGTGGTAGCAAGAGAGCAGTCGGATCGCCGGATTCCCACCGGCGGCACCGGTGCCTCGACTTCCCAGGTACACGCGGATTCCCAAGTACATCGGGGGCGATCTTGCTCGGCCTCAACGTGCCCAACGTGCTGGAGTGGATCGGCCTCGAGTCGGCCGGCCGGCTCATCTGGTCGACGCTGCTGCTCATCGGCGGCTGCGTGGTCGCCTATGTGCTGACCACACGGCCCAAGTCGCCCGAGCAGGTGACATGGGCGCAGGCCGTCCTCGGCGCCGTCGCCGTGTACGCGCTCATGACCCTCGCCTACGGCACCGTCCCCCACGAGTGGCTCAACTACGCGAGTGCGAAGCTCAACTGGGGCGAGGACACGTTCTTCTTCCGGCAGGGCGTGATCCCCTTCGACATGAACCGGCGCGCCGGCGCCGACATCGGGGCCACCATCATCTACGCCGTCTTCCTAGTGACGCAGGTGTGGCTCACCGTCCGCTGGCAGAAGCGGCCCGTCGCCGAGGTGGCGGAGTCATCCACAGCTGCAACCGACGAGGCAGGCCCCTCCGCCCGCAAGGCGCGCCGGATCTCGATGTTCGGCCGTCCCGTGACGACGCGGGGCTAGCCGCACCATGGCCCGCACCGACGCGAACCCGCCGCATGCCCGCGTTCGCCACCGAGTACGCGGTGCAGGAGGTCGACCCCGCATGGCTGCCCACCGCGGTGAAGCCGAAGCAGTTCCTCCACATCGACCAGGCCGAGTGCATCACATGCGAAGGCTGCGTCGACATCTGCCCGTGGAAGTGCATACACATGCTCTCGGTCGACTCGATCGCCGAGTCGGTCGGCACCGAGCAACCCGGCGACGACCCACGCGACAGCGTCGTCTTCGTCGTCGACGAAGACGTCTGCACCAGGTGTGCCCTCTGCGTCGATCGCTGCCCCACCGGCGTGATCGTCCTCGGGAAGGTCACCAGCGACTGGGCCGACGGTGACCCCAACGTCCGAACCACCGCGCCACGGCTACGCCTACGGCGTCCGCTTCTAGGCCTCTGTCACAGGAGAACATCGGTGGCCAACGGCAACGGAAACGCAAAGGGCGGGAAGGTTCTCGCCAAGCTCGGAGAGATCGGCGACAAGACGCGCGACTCCCAGGCGTGGAACTCGATCTTCCGCCCCGGTTCCATCTACCGGAAGGGCTACACCGACACCCCCCGGAACCGCTCCTACGTGATCATGAACAACGTGCTCTACCACCTTCACCCCGTGAAGGTGAAGAGGCACGCCGTGAAGGTCTCGTACACCCTCTGCCTCGGCGGGCTCTCCTTCTTCCTCTTCATACTTCTCACCGTCACCGGTATCTTCTTGATGTTCTTCTACCGGCCGACGGCCACGAACGCCTACCCCGACATCCAGACCTTGGAGACCGCAGTCGCGTTCGGCTCGCTGGTCCGGAACATGCATCGGTGGGGCGCGCACCTCATGGTGCTCACGGTCTTCCTGCACATGGCACGCGTCTTCTACCACGGCGCCTACAAGGCCCCGCGCGAGTTCAACTGGGTCATCGGAGTGATGCTGCTCCTGCTGACCCTGCTCCTCTCCTTCACCGGCTACCTGCTCCCCTGGGACCAGCTGGCCCTGTGGGCGGTCACCGTCGGCACGAACATGATGGGCTACACCCCGGTGTTCGGTAACGACGTCAAGTACGCGTTGCTCGGCTCGAAGGAGATCGGCAACGACACCCTGCTGCGCTGGTATGTGCTGCACGTGCTGCTGCTGCCGTTCGTCATCGTGATCTTCATGGCTGTCCACTTCTGGCGCGTCCGCAAGGACGGCGGCATCTCAGGTCCGCTCTAATCCGCCTAGGAGGCGTAGCGCACCATGGCTGAGGTTCCCGAACACCTCCTCCGCAGAGCACAGGAGCGCCGCAAGGCGCTCGGCCTCGGCGGCGGCGAAGGTGAAGGCGCGTCCGACGATGCGCCCGCGCCCGACGCGGATGCATCCGACGACGCCCCCGACGACGCCGAGGCTCCGGCTCGCCGCGGCCGACGACTCCGCCGAGGAGATCACAGAGAGCAAGGGCGGCGTGCCCGCGCACCTGCTGGAGAGGGCGCGCAAGCGCAAGGCAGCGATGGCCGGGGGCGGTGGAGGCGGCACCGCGACCGCGACGAAGCCGAAGGCGAAGACCGCAGCGATGACCGCCGGCAAGCCCGCCGACTCCGGACCCGGCGGCCACACCCAGCGCCTGCTCACCGTCGTCAAGTCGGGGTCGATCCAGCAGACGAAGGCCGAGGCCCAGGACAAGGTCCACACCTGGCCCCACCTCCTGGTCATCGAGCTCACCGCGGCGCTCGCGCTCCTCGCGCTGGTAACGATCTTCTCGGCGCTCGTGAAGGCCCCCCTCCTCGGGCTCGCCGACGTGAACCAGACCCCGAATCCGTCGAAGGCCCCGTGGTACTTCCTGGGGCTCCAGGAGCTGCTGACGATGTTCCACCCGATGGTCGCCGGTGTGACCATCCCGGGCGTCGCTCTGGGGCTCCTCGCGATCACCCCTTACATCGACAAGAACCCTTCCAAGCGGCCGGCCGACAGGAAGGTCGCCATCGTGATGATGACGATGTTCCTGATGCTGTGGGCCGTACTCGTCATAATCGGCTCCTTCTTCCGGGGGCCGGGCTTCAACTTCACGTTCCCCTGGAACGACGGCATCTTCTTCGACCTCTAGGAGACACCTCCCGTGGCAATCGCGATCGCCATCGCAGCCATCCTGGTAGCCGCAGCGGCGGCCGTCCTGCTCACTCAGGGACGGCTCCGCTCGACGGTCGGCGCGCTCTCGCGCGAGACGCGCCGCCGCGACTCGGGTACGGCAGAGGCTACGGCGCCCACCGAGACCGCCGAGTCGACGGAGTCCGCCGAGTCGGCGGAGGCACGCGCCCGCGCCGGAGAGGCCCGCGCCGCTGCGGCGAGCGGCCTGCCCGCGGCCGAGTCGACCCCCGCCGAGTGGACATCGGTCGACGAGGAGGAGCTCGGCGTCACCCGCAGGCAGTTCTTCAACCGTGGGATCGTGGCCGGGATCCTCTTCGCCACCGCCGGCCTCGGCGCGAGCTGCCTCGCCTTCATCTGGCCCTCCGGGAGCGGCGGGTTCGGTGGGAAGATCACCGCGGGCAAGCTCGCCGACATCCTCGCCCTCATAGACGAGAAGAAGGAGCCCTTCTACGTTCCCGAGGCCCGCTCCTACGTGACCCGCTACCCGGCCGAGGACATCGACGCAGCCAAGAAGGCCGGGTACGCCTCAGCGATCCTGCCGAGCCTCGAGGAGGGGTTCATCGTCGAGTACCAGAAGTGCCCGCACCTCGGCTGTCGTGTTCCGTGGTGCGGATCGTCGCAGTGGTTCGAGTGCCCCTGCCATGGATCGAAGTACAACCGTGTCGGGGAGAAGCGCGACGGTCCGGCCCCGCGCGGGATGAGCCTCGTGGCGGCAGAGGTGAGCGGTGGAGACCTGGTCATCAACACCGGGATCATCCTTCCCGGCCTGCCCATAGGCACCGACTCGACCAAGCAGAAGCCCGAAGGACCGTCTTGCATCTGAGGCACGCGAGGAATCCGATGCGCACACAACCAACCTCGACGCGGAGCGAAGCCGAGTGAGCGTCCGTCTCGTCCTGATCGTCATCAACGCGATCGCAATCACAGCGGTTGTCGCCTACGTCATCGTGACGCTCCGCGCCACGCCGGAGGCCGGCGCGGCGCCGAACGACACACCGTTCCTCTCCGACGACGACCTCGAGGGACGGCGGCTGGAGCGGGCACTGGGTTGGGCCCTGATCTGCTCGGCGGTGGTCGCCGTCTCGCTCCCGCTCTACTGGCTCTGGGAGCCGACTCGCCAGGAGAAGTCGATCGAGTACTTCGAGGAACGGCGCGGTCGAGCGGGGCTCTGTGCTCTACGCGAACAAGCAGAGCGAGAGCTACAGCAACGTCAACTCGCTGCTCTGCGCCGACTGCCACGGGCTCGACGGTGGAGGCGGGGCCGCCTCGACCAACTTCACGCCACCAGGTGCCGATACCCCGATACGCGTCTCGTGGGAGGCGCCTGCCCTCAACACGGTCATGCAGCGCTTCTCCGAGGACGAGGTCCGCAACATCATCACCTACGGCCGCCCCGGCACGCCGATGCAGGCCTGGGGAGTCGACGGTGGCGGCCCGAAGAACGAGCAGAGCGTCAACGACCTCCTCGCCTACGTCGAGTCGATCCAGATCACTTCCGAGGAGGCCAAGGCCGGCCAGGTGCAGGCCCTGGCCGACGCGAAGGCCCAGCCGCAGGTCCAGCTCGACGACGCGATGGCCGCCGTGGAGGCCGCCGAGGTGAAGCTCGCCGAGGTGGAGGCCGACACGGAGGCGACGCCCGAGCAGAAGGCCGACGCCGAAGCCGCCCTCGCAGCGGCGGAGGACGGCCTCGCCTGGGCCGAGGACTGGTTCGCTCGCCGTGAGGGCGTCTCCGACGGACAGATCCTCTACGAGCTCAACTGCGCGCGCTGCCACACCGCAAACTGGTCGGTCTTCGACCCGACGACGAACACCCCTGAGCAGATCGGCCTCGGCATCGCCGGCGGTGGCGGGACGCAGGGATTCAACCTGCGCGACGGCGCGACCATCCGGCGCTTCGGCCCCGGAACGGCTGCCGGCTCGGCGGGGTTCCAGAGCCACGCCGACTTCGTCACCAACGGCTCCGAGAACAACAAGCCCTACGGCGTCAGCGGCATCGGCTCCGGCCGCATGCCCGGCTTCGCGGGGATGCTCACCGACGACCAGATCACCGCGATCGTCGAGTACGAACGCACGATGCTCGAACAGAACGACCCGTCCACCCCCGACGACTGAGGAGTCGGCGTTGAACACGCTGCTGCTGCTCGCCAGCGAAGGCCACAAGGCGAAGACGCTCTGGGATCCGACGATCCTCGGGCTCCTCGTATTCGTCTCCGCTCTCGGCCTCTTCTGCGGCTCCGTCTACCTGCTGCTCGCCACCAACCTCGGCGCCCGTCTCGGGTTCCTGGTCTCGGCTGCGTGCCTCACGGGTTTCATGGTCCTGCTCTCCGCTCTCTGGATCACGACGGCGACGCCGCTGAACAGCCCCAAGGGGCGCATCTCGCAGTGGAACGTCAAGGAGGTCATCTCCATACCGTCGGAGTCGAAGATCGGGAAGGTCCAGGGCTACTTCGACTGGGCGGAGACGGTGCCCGACGACGAGCTCGCCAATCTCCGGCCCGCCATCGACGGCGCCCTGGTCACCGCGCAGCCGGCGGTGAACGAGGTGGCGCCCGAGCAGCCTTACGCGCAGTTCGCGGCGGCCACCGACTTCCTCACCGGCTCCGACTACGCACTCCTCGCGAAGGAGACCGGCGGCGGCGACCGAATGGTCGTCTTCCACGAGCCGCATTACGCGATCGTGCAGATCTGCCCCGCGGCGACCGTCACCACCGATGCCTCCGGCAACGTCTCCGACCCAAAGTGCGATCCGACCCAGCAGACGAAGACGGTCGTGCTGCAGAGGGACCTCGGCTCCCTGCGGCAGCCGCCTTGGCTCTACTTCCTCGGCTCGCTCGTGCTCTTCCTGCTCAGCCTGCGCGGCCTGCACTGGTACGAGCAGGACCAGCGTGCACGCACCGCCGTAGCGGCCACGGCCGCCTCGTAGGAACCAGAGGGACCCTCGTGACGCGTATACGCACTGCACTCGCCTACGGGCTCACCGCGATGGTGATGCTCCTCCTGCTCGCGAGCCCCGCCGCCGCTCAGCAACCCGTCGACGCGACTACCGAGGGCGGTCTCGCGTTCGTCCTCTTCGCTCTCATGGTCTTCGTCTTCACGGCGATCATCTTCTCGATGGACCGGATCAGGCGTCGGCGGGGAGAGCGGTAGCGGCCTCGGTCGCAGCCGCAATCGTCGCGTCGATGTCCTGATCGGTGTGCGCGAGGCTGACGAACACGGTCTCGTAGCCGCTGGGGGCGAGAGCGACTCCTCTGTCGAGCATCGCGTGGAAGAACTCCGCGTACCGTCGATGGTCGGCGGCCTTCGCTGACTCGTAGTCGTCGACGTCGGAGTCGGTGAAGAAGAACCCGACCAGCGTTCCGACCCGGGTGACGCGAGCGGCGACTCCCGCCGCGTCGAAGGCTCCGGCGAGACCCTCGGCGAGTCGGGTCGCCTTGCTCTCGAGGCTCGAGTACGACCCTTCGTCGAGTTGGCGAAGCACGGCGAGGCCCGCAGCGGTTGCCAGAGGGTTCCCCGAGAGCGTGCCCGCCTGGTAGACGGAGCCGACCGGCGCGAGGTGATCCATCAGCACCGCCGGGCCGCCGACCGCCGCCAGCGGCAGCCCTCCGCCCACAACCTTGCCGAAGACCGAGAGGTCCGGCGTGACCCCGTAGCACCCCTGCGCTCCGGCGAGGCCGAGGCGGAAGCCGGTGATCACCTCGTCGAAGACGAGCAGGGCCCCGTGCTCGGTGCACAGAGCACGCAGCGCCGCCAGGTAGCCGTCGCGGGGAGCGACGAGGCCCATGTTCGCCGCGACGGGCTCGACCAGCACGGCGGCGATCCCTCCCGGATCGCCGGAGAATGCCGCGTCGACGGCCTCGAAGTCGTTGTACGGGACCACAACGGTGTCTGCGACGGCACCGGCGGTGACTCCGGCCGAGCCGGGCAGGCCGAGCGTCGCGACGCCGCTGCCGGCCGCCACGAGCATCGAGTCGAAGTGGCCGTGATAGCAGCCTGCGAGCTTCACCACCTTCGATCGCCCGGTCGCGCCACGGGCGAGGCGCACGGCGGTCATGGCGGCCTCCGTGCCCGACGACACCAGCCGCACCTTCTCCACCGACGGCACTCGTTCGGCTATGGCCTCGGCGAGCTCGACCTCGCCTGGTGTCGGCGCCCCGTACGACGTGCCAGCGCGCCGCCGCCTTCTGCACCGCCTCGACCACCGCGGGGTCTGCGTGCCCGAGGATCGACGCCCCCCACGACTGTACGTAGTCGCAGTACCGGCGCCCGTCCGTGTCGGTCACGTGCGCGCCTTCGGCCGATGCCACGAAGTACGGCTCGCCACCGACCGATCCGAAGGCTCGTACGGGTGAGCTGACACCACCCGGGATGCGGGCCAGGGCGCGCTCGAACCACTGCGACATGGGGGACCTCCGGTTGCGGCCGGGTCAGCCGTCGAGGATCTCGGCGGCCTCGCGAGCGAGGTACGTGAGTATCAAGTCGGCGCCGGCACGCTTGATCGCCGTCAGGTGCTCCAGCGCGACCGCTCTGCCGTCGACCCACCCGAGTTGCGCTGCAGCCTTCACCATCGCGTACTCGCCACTGACGTGATACGCAGCGATCGGCGCGTCGAACGCCGCTCGCAGCGACGCTATGACGTCGAGATACGCGAGCGCCGGCTTCACCATGACGATGTCTGCGCCCTCCGCGAGGTCGAGGGCGGCCTCCTCGAGCGCCTCCCGGCCGTTGGCGGCATCCATCTGGTAGGCGCGCCGGTCGCCGAATCGGGGAGAGCACTCGGCGGCGTCGCGGAACGGTCCATAGAGCGCCGACGCGTACTTCGCGGCGTACGCGAGGACACCGACACCGGTGTGGCCGGCACCGTCGAGCGCAGCGCGGATCGCGCCGACCTGGCCGTCCATCATCCCCGACGGTGCGACGACGTCGACTCCCGCATCTGCCTGGGCGATCGCGATGCTCGCGTAGCGCTCGAGCGTCGCGTCGTTGTCGACCTCTCCCGCGGCCGTGAGGAGCCCGCAGTGCCCGTGGTCGGTGTACTCGTCGAGGCAGTCGTCGGCGATGAGGACGACATCGTCGCCGACCTCGTCCCGCAGCGCGCGCAGCGCCACCTGGACGACGCCGTCGGGAGCGTCGGCCGACGAGCCGACCGCGTCCTTGGTGGCGGGGACGCCGAAGATGATCACTGCGGGGACTCCCAGGTCGGCGAGGGCGCGCACCTCCTTGCGGAGGCTCTCCTGGGTGTGCTGCACGACGCCGGGCATCGACGCTACGGGCTCCGGGGAGTCGATGCCCTCCTTCACGAAGAGGGGGGCCACCAGGTCGTCGACGGAGAGCCGCGTCTCGGCCACGAGGCGGCGCAGAGCCGGTGTGCGGCGAAGCCTGCGCATCCGACGCTCGGGGTATGCCACACGCAGATGGTACCGGCCGGCCCGCGAGAGGTCGGAGCGGATCCGCCGAGTAGCGTCGGGCCGATGTCGATCCACGGGAGTCTCCGCCACCGCGTCGTCGCCACGAACGGCATCTCGATGCACGTCGCAGAGGCCGGACCGGACGACGGGCCCGTCGTCCTCCTCTGCCACGGCTTCCCCGAGAGCTGGTACTCGTGGCGACACCAGCTGAAGGCCCTCGCCGACGAGGGATACCGGGCGGTCGCGCCCGACATGCGCGGTTACGGCCGCAGCGACGCCCCCGCGGATCCGCGTGCGTACACGGTGCTCCACAGCGTCGGCGACCTCGTAGGGCTCCTCGACGAGATGGGCGCGGCGCAGGCAGCCGTGGTCGGTCACGACTGGGGCGCGCCGGTCGCGTGGAGCGCCGCCGCCTGGCGTCCGGACCGATTCCGCGCGGTCGCTGCGCTCAGTGTCCCCTGGTCGACGCACTCACCCGAGCCGCCGGTCGCCCTGATGCGAGCCGTCTTCGGCGACCAATGGTTCTACTTCCTCTACTTCCAGGAGCCCGGCGTGGCCGAGTCGGAGCTCGACCCGGCCGCTGCCCTCTTCCTCCGCGGGTTCCTCCACACCCTCTCGGGCGACGCGCCCGGCGACGCCCTGCGCGGCCTCCTCGGTGGTGAGGGTGCTGGGATCATCGAGCGTCTCGTGCAGCCCGAGACCCTGCCCGCCTGGCTCACCGACGACGACCTCGCGTTCTATGCCGGTGAGTTCGAGCGCACCGGGTTCCGCGGCGGGCTCGGGTGGTACCGATGCGCAGGCCTCACATGGGAGCTGAGCCGGGCCTGGGCCGACGCCCGGGTCCACCAGCCGGCGCTCTTCGTAGCCGGCGAGCGCGACGCAGTGCTCGCCATGACGGCCGGGCAGGTGGAGGCGATGCACGAGACCGTCCCCGGGCTGCGCCGATCCTTGATCCTCCCCGGCTGCGGGCACTGGACCCAGCAGGAGCGACCCGACGAGGTCAACGCTGCCCTCGTGGAGTTCCTGGCGGAGCTACCGACCCGCTGACGACCGGCCCGAGCACCGCCAGCAACGCCGCCACCACGCCCTCGATCGAGTGCGGGTCGGCCTCGGCATCGACGCGAAGGCCGCGCTCTCGCGCCGTCTCGCTGGTGACGGGCCCGATCGAGATCGTCACGGGCTGAGGGTCTGGGAGCACCCCGACGATCTCGCAGAAGTTGGTGACCGTCGACGAGGAAGTGAACGTGACGGCGTCGATTCGGCCCTCGCGCACGCGCTCGATGACGTCTTCGGCGGGCTCCGTGCGCACCGTGCGATAGACGGGTAGCACGCGTACCTCGTAGCCCTTCGCGCGCAGCCCCTCGGGCAGGGCGTCGCGCGCCGTCTCGGCTCGGGCGACCAGCACCCGCTCGCCGGCGTCCTCGGGCAGGGGGAACGCCTCCAGGAGCGACTCCGCCACGAACCGCTCCGGCACGAGGTCGGGTCGAATCCCGTGTCGCGAGAGGGCCTCGGCGGTTCCCGGCCCGATCGCAGCGACGCGCAGCCCTCCTAGTGCGCGTGCGTCGAGTCCCGCCGCCGCGAGTCCCGCGCCGAAGAACGCCGCGACACCGTTGGCGGAGGTGAACACGATCCAGGCGTACGCCGAGAGCTCGGGAACCTCCACCGCGAGCGGCGAGACCGCGATGGCCGGCATCTCCACCACCTCGGCACCGAGGGCCTCGAGCGCGACGCGCAGTCCGCTCGCCTGCTCGCGGGCTCTGGTGACCACGACCGACCTGCCGAAGAGCGGCCGGCGCTCGAACCAGCCGAGGTCGAGCCCGGCGACGGCGCCGACCACGATCGCCGAGGGTGGCTCCACACCGAGCGACGCGATGGACGCGAGCGTCCCCCTCACGGTCTGCTGCTCCGGTCGGGTACCCCAGCGCACGGCGGCGACGGGGGTGTCAGGGGCGCGGCCCCCTCGCATCAGGCGCTCCGCGATGTCGTGCAGGTTCGCCGCGCCCATCAGCACGACGAGCGTGCCCCCGGCGCGGGCGAGCGCCTCCCAATCGGTGTCGGTGCCCCCCTTCGCGGGATCCTCGTGGCCCGTCACGATCGTCACGTGGGTCGAGAGCCCCCTGTGCGTGACGGGGATCCCGGCGTACGCGGGAGCGGCGATCGCGCTGGTCACACCCGGCACGACCTCGAACGGCACGCCGGCCTCGATGAGCGCCTCGGCCTCCTCGCCACCCCTTCCGAAGACGAACGGATCACCACCCTTGAGTCGAACGACGTCGAGGCCTTCGAGCCCCCGGGCGACGAGGAGCGCGCAGATCTGCTCCTGGGTCATCGCCGAGCGTCCGGGCGCCTTCCCCACGTCGATCCTCTCGGCGCCGTCCGGTGCGAGATCGAGCAGCACCCGCGCGGCCAGGCGGTCGTACACCACGGCGTCGGCCCGCCCGAGCACCTCGGCGCCGCGCCTTGTCAGCAGCCCCGGGTCGCCGGGGCCGGCACCCACCAGGTAGACGGTCAACGTCCTGCTCCGCCAAGGGCGACGTCGGAGCCGGGCATCCCCAGAAGGCGTGTTGCTGCGGCGGTGCCCACCGCGGCCGGGTCGTCGCCCTGCTCCTCGACACGCAGCACGACGCGCCCGTCGACCGTGGCGAGCAGCGCCTCGATCGTCACGCTCCCAGGTTCGGAGACGCGTGCGAGAGCGCCGACTGGCTGGTCGCACCCACCTCCCATCTTCTCCAGGAACGCCCGCTCCGCCACGACCGCCCGATGTGCGTCGGCGTCGTCGATCGCCGCGAGGCGGCGCAGGGTCTCGACGTCGTCTACGCGACACTCGACCGCCAGCGCGCCCTGCCCGACCTGGGGGAGAACGACCTCGGTCTCGAGCACCTCGGAGATCTCGGACGCGAGGCCCAGGCGGTCGAGCGCGGCCACCGCTACGACGATCGCGTCGAAGGCGCCGGCCTTGCGTAGGCGCGTGTCGATGTTCCCGCGCAGGGGCTCGAAGACGAGATCGGGCCGGGCCGCCGCGAGCTGCGCCCGCCTGCGGACGGAGCCGGTCCCTATGCGCCCGCCGGTGGGGATGTCGCGCAGACGCGCGCCGACGAGGGCGTCACGGGGATCCGCACGCTCGGGCACCGACGCCAGCAGCAGCCCGACGGGAGTGACAGACGGCAGGTCCTTCGCCGAGTGCACCGCGACGTCGGCGCTGCCCTCGATGACGGCCTGCTGCACCTCCTTGACGAAGACGCCGGTGCCCCCCAGGGCATGGATCTCGACGTCCTGTCTCCGGTCTCCCTCGGTCGCGACGACCACGAGCTCGTACGCGCCCTCGCCGTCGTCGCCGTCTGCAGCGAGGCGTCGCCCCACGATCTCCGCCTGATGGAGAGCCAGTCGACTGCCACGCGTCGCGACCCGGACAGGCCGCGCCGCGGAGCTCAACGCTCGCGCTCGGGAAGGTCGAAGAGGGTCGCCAACGCGTCGGCGAACATCTCGCCTCGATCCGTCCCCGCCGCGTCCTTCACCCTGACGGTCGGTTCGTGGAGCAGCTTCTTCACTATCCGTCGCGTGAGCATCTCGATCGATTCGCGGGTCGCCGCGTCGAGTCCACTGAAGCGGGCCTCGAATCGTTCGTGCTCTTCACGCCGCACCTGCTCCGCGGCCGAGCGGAGCGCCGTGATGACGGGGGCGATCTCGCGCTCGCGATGGTCGCGCCGGAACTTCTCGAGCTCGTCACCGACGATCTCGCGCGCCCGCGCGGTCGAGCGACGGTGCTGTTCGGCGAAGGTGGCCGCATACCCGCGAAGGTCGTCGAGGTCGAGCAGGTCGACTCCCACGACCTCCCCGACACCGGGGTCCACGTCTCTGGGCATCGCCACGTCGACGACCAGCAGAGGCCGCTCCTCACGCCACGACATGAGGGGCTCGACCGTGTGGCGTTCGAGCAGCACCTCGTCGGAGCCGGTCGACGTGAGCAGGAGGTCGGCCTCGGCCAGCTCGTCGGCCAGGCGTGCGAGCGGGACCGCCCGCCCGCCGAGACTCAGTGCGAGGCGTCGAGCCCGGTCGGCCGTGCGGTTGGCGACGCAGATGTCGGCGGCGCCGCGGTTCCTCGCCGCGAGCGCGAGGCCCTCCCCCATCTCCCCTGCGCCGACGACGAGCACCCTACGCCCCTCGAGGCCGCCCAGCCGCTCCGAGGCGACGGCGACGGCGGCCGAGGCGACAGAGGCCGGTTGCCTGCCGATCTCGGTCTCCGTGCGGACCTTCTTGCCCGCGGCCACAGCATGACGGAACGCCCGGGCCAGCGCGCCCGAAGTGGTGCCCTCGGTCTCGGCGACCTTCCAGGCCTCGCGTACCTGGCCGAGGATCTCGCCCTCGCCGACGATCATCGAGTCGAGCCCCGCCGCGACCGTGAAGAGGTGCGAGACAGCCGCGTCGTCGAAGTAGGTGTAGAGGTGATCGGAGAGATCGTCGGCGTCGGCACCGGAGTGCGCGGCGAGGAAGTCGCGCACGTCGCCCACCGCTGCATGGAAGCGCGTGCATCGAGCGTAGATCTCGGTGCGGTTGCACGTGGAGAGGAGCACCACCTCGATGATGTGCTCCCGGCCCGAGAGGTCGCCGAGGGCCTTCGAGAGGTGCGCGGGCGAGACGGTCATGCGCTCCAGCAGCGAGAGCGGGACCGTTCGGTGGTTGACACCGACCACGATCAGAGACACGACCGCAACAGCTCCTTCGCTTCGTCCACGCGCCCCTCACGAACCAGTTCGAGCAGCCCCGAGTCGAGCGCTCGCGACCAGTCTGCATCCTCGCTGGAACGGCCACCGGACCGAATCTGCTCACGCGCCTCCGAGAGGATGTCGAGCAGGGTCTCGTACTCGGGTCCCATCTCATCCGCCAAGCGTCGCTTCAGCCATGCCGCCAGAGCAGGGCTCCTACCTCCGGTACCGATCGCCACGACCAGGTCCGACCGCCGGACGACCGACATCAGCGTAAACGAGCAGCGGTCCGGATCATCAGCGGAGTTGACCCAGACGCGTCCGGCCTCGCCGGCCTCGAAGACCGCCGTGTCGACAGCCGGGTCGCCCGTCGCGGTGACCGCCAGCCACGCCCCTTCGAGGTCGGCCGGGTCGAACGGGCGCTGTAGCAGCGAGAGCCGTCCCTGGTCCGCCCACGCCACGACCTCCTCGACCGCCTCCGGGGCGATGACGAGCACGTCGGCACCCAGGTCGAGCAGCGGTGCGATCTTGCGCGCCGCGATCCGGCCCGCGCCGACGACCACGATCCGTCTCCCGGCCACACGGAGGCTCACCGGCCAACCGGCGATCGACGGACGCTGGTGCACGCTCACCCGCCGCCCTGCCGCGCAACCTTCTGCTGCTGGTAGAAGGCGAGTATCTGGAGCTCGATCGCCAGGTCGACCTTCCTCAACGAGACCGACTCGTCCACCGAGATGACGGTGGGTGCGAAGTTGAGGATCGAGCGGACTCCTGCGGCCGCCAATCGGTCGGCCACGTCCTGGGCCGCCGAGGCCGGTGTCGCGATCATCCCGATCGCCACGCCACGCTCTCTGACGATCCGTTCGAGGTCGGAGAACGGCTCCACCTCGAGCTCCCCGATGCGGCGCCCCAGCCTCGCGGGGTCCACGTCGAAGACGGCGACGATGCGGAAGCCCCTGGCGCCGAATCCCCGGTACCCGGCGAGTGCGGCACCCAGGTTGCCGGATCCGACGATCGCGACCGGCCAGTCCTGGGTGAGGCCGAGCTCGTGGGCCACCTCGTGCAGGAGGTGCTCGACGTCGTAGCCGACGCCGCGGGTCCCGTAGGAGCCCAGGTAGGAGAGGTCCTTGCGCACCTTCGCGGCGTTGACGCCCGCGAGCTCCGCGAGGCGCTCCGAGGACACCGTGACGACCTGCTGCTCCGCGGTCTCCACCAGCGCTCGGTAGTAGACGGGGAGTCGCGCCACCGTCGCCTCGGGGATCTTCCGCAGGGGGACTCCGCCCACGCTCAGCGACTCCTCGACGGGGGAAGGACACCGCAATGCTACCGACCTTGTGAGAGATTTCTCAAAGTCGGCGCGTTCCGCCCCGTCTACCTCCCCCCGGGGCCCTATGCGGGCCCGGCGGCGGCCTCGGTGCGCAGCACCCTGCGGAGCACCTTCCCTCCCCACGACCGCGGGAGGTCCTCGACGATCTCGATCCGCGCCGGCAGCTTGTACCGAGCGAGGCGGGTGCCCGCATGCCTCACGAGCGCAACCGGGTCCGGGGCCGCCCCCGCGGCGGGCACGACGAAGGCCACGACCGCCTCGCCGGTCCGGGCGTGCGGCTCGCCGACGACCGCCGCTGCGGCAACGTCGGGGTGGGAGAGCAGGGCCTCCTCGACCTCTGCCGGGAAGACGTTGAACCCCGAGACGATCACTAGGTCCTTCACGCGGTCCACCAGAGTCAGCCAACCGTCGGCGTCGGCCACGGCGACGTCGCCCGTGCGCAGCCACCCGTCATCGGTGAGCACCTCGGCCGTCGCCTCGGGATCTCCCCAGTACCCGGCGAAGACGTTCGGCCCGCGCACCCAGACCTCGCCCGGGTCTCCCGCGAGGGCGTCTGCGCCGTCGACGTCGACCAGCCTCACCTCGACGCCGGCCAGCGGCGGCCCGATCGAGCCGGGGTGCTCGCTCCCGTCGACGGCTGCCGTCGTCACTATCGGCGAAGCCTCCGTGAGCCCGTATCCCTCGTGAACCGTCAAGCCGAAGCGCGCCCGCATCGCCTCGGGCACCTCGATCCCCAGCGCTGCCGCACCGGAGACCGCCAGGCGGACACCGGAGAAGGAGTCGGGCGGGGCGTCGGCGTCGTCCAGGGCCAGCCAGGACGCGTACATCGCCGGGACCGCGGCCACGACCGTCACGCCGTCGGAGCGGACGCGATCCAGGAGGCCCGCAGCGTCGACCCGGTCGGCGAGGGCGACGGACCTGCCGGCGGCGAGCGCCAGCCCTAGCACGACGTTCAGCCCGAAGACGTGGAAGCAGGGGAGCGCGCCCAGCACCACGTCGTCGGCGCGCAGGGCGAGGCCGGGATGGCTCTGCACCTGCGCGAGGTTCGCGGCGAGGCAGCCGTGCGTGAGCATCGCCGCCTTGGGTCGCCCGCCGGTCCCCGATGTGAGCAGGAGCACCGCCAGGTCGCCGTCGGCCGCATCGGTCACCGCCATCGGCTCGACTCCGAGGCGCTCTGCGCGGGTCGAGGCATCGAGGACGATCACCTCAGGGGTGCCGTGTGCCGTGGCGGCCGCGTCGCGCGCTCTCTCGGCGAAGGGGGCCGTCGCGAACACCAGCGCCGCGGCGACCTCGTCGATCTGGTCGGTCAGCTCCGGTGCGGGGGACGACGGGTTCAGTGGGACGGCGACCGCCCCGGCGACGAGGGCGCCGAGGTAGGCGGCGACGAACCACGCCTCGTTCCCCGCAACGATCGCGACCCGATCGCCGCGCTGCACCCGCTCCGCGATGCATGTCGCGAGGCGGCGTGCAGTGTCGTCGAGCTCCGCGAACGAGATCTGTTCGCCTTCGCACAGGAGGGCGGGGCTCGCCGGGTCGGTCGAGGCCGCGGCGAGGAGGATCGAGGCGAGGTTCACGGGCCCGGAGCGTAGCGTCGGAGCGGTCGCGATGAATCTCACATGGAGTGGCAATTCCTCTCAAGAATCGCGCTCTCCGTGTCGTTACTTCCCCTGTCGCCCACACCGAAGGGCCCGAGAGGGAACCACCCGGCGGGGTGGGCGATCGAGATCGAGGGTCCCGGTGCGTCGGTGTGGGCGGCCGTGGACACCCGAGGGCGCACCAGCGTCAGCGGGTGCCTGCGGACAACAGCCTCCCAGCCCGCCCCAGAAACGTCCGCATCAGCGGGCCGGGACCCCCGACTCCCGCAGTCGAGAGCCGCGGCGCTCAGCCTCCCAGCTTGAGCACGAACTGCGCCGCGCCGGCAGCGAGGATCAGCAGCATCAGCACGACGATCACGAGCGCCGTGCCCCACCTCATCTGCGCCGCTCCGTCAGCCGGACCGCCTGCTCGCCTCCACCGGTGCCGTCTCCCGCTCCGGCGGGTACGACCTCGACCGCCGCTCCCGCCCTGATGCCGCACTCGACGGCGGCGGACCGTCGGTCGATCGCCAACGAGGCGAGACCGTAGGAGTCGATCACCACCACGAGCTCGGACGGCTTCGCCTCTGCATACGCAGCGACCCACCGCGCCCGGCGCTCCTGGTCGCCGAAGCGCACCACCACTGCGTCACCCGGTCCGACTCCGACGGCGCCCAGCTCTTCGGGGCCCACGTTGATCTGGCAGTTGCCGAAGCGGTCGACCCAGAGGACCTCGGCCAGGAGACGGCCCTCGTGCTCTCGAGGTAGCGGGAGCAGACCGGGGATCAGTCCCGCAGGGTCGACCTCCTCGCCGAGCTCGTCGAGGGGCACCCCCGACGCCAGGTGACCGACGGCCGGCGCCATGACGTCGCGCCCGGCGAAGGTCCCCCCTGGGCTCGCGAGACGGTGCGCCTCGCTGGTGATCGAGACGATCCGCCTCGGGCCTCCGAGCATGGCGACCGCCGGAGCTAGGAGCCCGTTGTCCGGGCCGACGAGAACCCCGTGCTCCACCTCGATCGCGATGGCCCTGCGGTCGGTGCCGACACCGGGATCGACGACTGCGAGCACCAGTCCAGGGGGCAGGTACTGCACACTGCGCACAAGCGCGAGTGCACCGGCTCGCACGTCGAAGGGCGGGATGTCGTGAGACACGTCCACGATCCGAAGGTGGGGCGCCAGCTCCAGCATCACCGCGTGGCAGACGCCCACGAACTCGTCACCCCGACCGAAGTCGGAGAGGAACGACACGAACTGCGGCAACTCCGACGACTCCGACACGCTGCTCCTGGACACTCCTGCGAGGCGCTCCGCGCGGTGGCGGTGGCCGCGCCTCAGCCGGCCTGCGTGTACCGGGACGCGAGGTACTTGTCGACGTCGGCGTCGGCGACGCGGAACGACCTCCCGACGCGCACGGCCGGCAGGTCGCCCGCCTTGATGAGGCGGTAGACCGTCATCGACGACACCCTGAGCAGGTCCGCGACCTCCTGAACCGTCAGGAAGCGCGCCTTGCTCAACTCCTTGCTCAGCTCCTGCGCCACGCGAGACTCCCTACTCCTCCCCGCTGCGGCGACGATACGCTCCCGAGGCGGGTGTTGTCGAGGGCGACTCGAGACGCTTCCAGGTGGGCGTGATGCTCCAGGGGCTCCTGGGGTCTACGGAGCGTCGCCGAGAGCGGCCAGGAAGGCCTCGCCCATGACCTCCGCGACGACCTCGTAGGCGCTCGGGTGCTGCCCGGTGTCGATCGGCACGACCGTTGTGGGCTCCCCACGTAGGGCCGCTACGCCCATCGCAAGGCCCCTGACGCCCGCGAAGGCGACGACGGGCAGCCCGGCGCGCACCGCTCCGGCGGCGAAGGGCCCGTCGCCGACGACGAGGCCGGGGCGCCCCACGACGAAGAGGAGCTCGTCCGACGCCGTCCGGTCGACGGTCGCCAGGACCGAGTCCCCGTCTGTGACGGTGGCCACACCTCCCACCAGGCGCACCACGCGACCGCTCCGCCCGTCGCAGATGAACGGGGCCGAGTCGGGTTCGTCGGAGAGCTGCGCGCCCGCGCCGCCGGCCAGCCGCGCCAGGTGCGCGTAGAGCGGCAGAAGTGATGCCGGCGCCGCCGTGGCGAAGACGACACTGCCCCCGCTCGCGGAGATCCCGGCGATTCGACGCGAGGCCTCGACAGCCGCGGCGACGGTGCGCGCCGCGTCGATCCTGAGCTCCCCCGCCGTCACCCCCCAGACGGCCGCGAGCGCGGCGTCGACCTCGACCGGCGTGCAACCCGGCAGAGGATCCAGGCCTCCGAGGGCGGCGGGTTCCCCCTCCGCTGTCTTCTCCACGAGGTGACGCAGCTCCGACGGGCCCATCGAGCGGAGAGGGCCCGCCGCCCGGCCGGCGCGAAGACGCTCCAGCGGGCCCGGGGGCTCGGGCGGGTGCGATGGTCGCGGCCCGACGCTCTCGAGTCGCGGTGGACGATTCCGAGCGGAGTGGCTCATCAGCCGCCACCCAGCTCGACCGATCGGCGCGTCGCGGCCGTCACCGCGTCGAGGAACGCGGCGCGCACCCCGCCCGTCTCGAGCTCGCGCAGTCCCGCCGCCGTGGTACCGCCCGGCGAGGTCACAGCCGCGCGCAGCTGCTCGGCGCTCTCGTCACCCTCGGACAGGAGCGCCGCCGACCCGACGAGCGTCTGGATCACGAGCATCTCCGCCGTCTCGCGGGGGATTCCTGCGAGGACGCCCGCCTCGACCATCGACTCGACGACCAGGAACACGTACGCCGGGCCCGAGCCGGAGAGGCCCGTCACGGCGTCGAGCAGGTGCTCGCCGACGCGGGCGACCACGCCGACGGCTCCGAGGAGGCGCTCCGCCAGGTCGAGGTGGACGTCGGTCGCCGACGACCCGCCCGCTATCGCCGACGCGCTCTTGCGCACCAGGGCCGGAGTGTTCGGCATCGCCCTCACGACGGGGCGCCCCGGAACCAGCGCCTCGATCGTCGCGATCTTCACTCCTGCGGCGAGCGAGAGCACGAGCGTCTCGGGCCCCAGGGCCGTCATCGCCGACTCGAGGACCTCGCGAACGTCACCCGGCTTCACAGCGACGACGGCGACGCCGGCATCGGCCACCGCCCACGCGGCGCTCGGCACGACCCTCACCCCGGGATGCGCGGCCTCGATCTCGTGCCGCCGCTCCGGTACCGCTTCGGCGACACACAGGTCGACGGCGTCCCACCCCGACTGGAGCAGGCCGCCGAGGAGGGCGGCCCCCATCCTTCCGCCACCGAGAACCGCTACGCGAATCACGGCAGGAGGCTACAAGCGGACAGGCCCGAGGAACCATCGGATCCGCTTCGCACTTCCCCGAGCGAAGCGGGCCCTGCTGCACCTCGGGCCCGGCCGGATCCGAACCTAGCACGCCGCCGTCGGGCGACGCAGGGCTCGACTCGTGGCTCCGCCACCGGCGTCACACGCTGCGTCGGGCGATCTCGACCGCTTGTCGGAACCACGTCTCGACCGCCTCGTAGAGCGCGCCGATCACGCCGTCGAGAGCGACCTCGTCGAGGTGCTCCAGGGGTGTCCTCCCGCACAGGTAGAGGTCGTCACCCGGGCCGAGCGAGAACCGGATCCCCGCTGCGTGCATCGAGTGGTTGCGCCTCAGCAGGTACCGGTAGAGATCCTCGTGCCCGGTCGGCGGATCGGGCAGGAAGTAGACCTCGTAACGCAGCGTCCGCTGGTGCACCTCGAAGTAGATGGTCGCGGCGTCGCGGCCGTCGCAGCCGAACCGCACGTACCAGCGCGGTATCGACGCGTCGTGCTCCACCGCCTGCACCCACGCCTCCGCACGGACGGGTCCGAAGAGGTGTCGGTCGAGAAGCGCCGAAGCATTCGCCGCCAGTGCGGGGTCGGCGGCGCCGTCGCGCATCTCGGTCATTCGCAGCGGACGACGTCGCGCTCCACGAGATCACCGTAGAGACGACGAAGCCTCGCGGCGGTGATGTTCCACGAGTACCGGCGCGACCGGTTGGCGGCCTCCGCGCCGAATCGCGCAGCCAGCTCGGAGTCGGCCAGCAGCGTCGCGACACACGACGCGTAGTCGCGTGGGTCACGGCTCTCGACGAGGAACCCGGTCTCGGCATCGTCGACGAGTGAACGCAGCCCGCCGACCGATGCCGCCACGACGGGCGTGCCGCACGCCGCCGCCTCGAGGGCGACGAGCCCGAAGGACTCGGTGCGCGAAGGTACGAGGCAGACGTCGGCCGCCCGGTAGAAGGTCGCCAGCTCGTGATGAGGCTGCGCAGGCAGGAACTGCACGCGTCCTCGCAGGTGCAGGTCGTCGACGAGCGAATGCAGACGCGCGAGCTCCTCCAAGCCGTCCTCCCCGCTCGGCCCGCCGACCACCAGCAGAACCGCCTCGCTGTCGTCGAGCTCCCCGAGACACCGCACCGCGAGATCGGCGCCCTTCAGCGGCTGGATCCGCCCCGCGAACAGCATGACCCGACGACCGGACAGCCCGAGAGACGATCGGGCGGCATCGCGCCCCTCGGCGTGGAAGACGGAGTGGTCCACGCCTGGCGGCACCACCTCGATCCGCTCGGGGTCACCGTCGTACAGGTGCGCCAGCTCGCACCGCTCCCCCTCTGTGGAGGCGAGCATCAAGTCGGCACAGCCGACGACCTCCCGCTCGACGAGCGCCCGCCTGTCGGGATCGTCGCCGACGCCGGCGTCGGCCTTCACCCGCGAGCGTGTGGAACGTCGCGACCATCGGACGATCGAGCTGGTGCTTCAAGCGGTGCGCGACCGCTCCCGATATCCAGTAGTTCGCGTGCAGGGCGTCGTAGTCGACGTCTTCGCCGAGCGCGCGCTCGAGGACGCTGTCGACGAAGGGCTCCACCAGATCGGCGAGCTCCTGCTTGGGGACCGGCTCGCTCGGGCCTGCGCGCACGTGAACGACCCTGAAGCCGGGCTCGACGGAGACCACCGGTCGCAGCTCGGGGTGCTCTGCCCTCGTGACGACGTCGCACGCGATCCCCGCGCGTGCCAGTGCGGAGGCGAGGGACCGGACGTAGACGTTCATGCCGCCACCGTCGCCCGAGCCGGGCTGCGCCAACGGGGAGGTGTGCATGCTCAGCACGGCTACGCGACGGATCGACATTGCCGGGCATCGTACCCTCGGCCCTCGGTGGCCGATTCGCGCCCGCCGGCGCCGGACGGGCCGGCCCGAGCCCGCCGCTTCCCCGGGGCCGGGCTAACTTGCGCCTGTGGGCGCCGAGGAGACTCCGCACGACGCCGGCCGTCGCGCCGTCGCAGGCCTGCGACAGCATCTCGCGAACCGCGTCGCCGAGGCGCTGCGCCGCGATCCGGCGCGCGCAGAGCAGGCGATCGCTCTCGGGATCATCAGCCGCGAGTGGCTCGACGCGCCGACCACGCGCCCGACGAGCGACCTACCCCCGCTCCAGGCCGTCGAGCGATGGATCTCGCGCTTCGTCGCCGAGCACCCGACGCTCCTCGAACGCATCGGTCATCCGGCCATCGAGGTGCTCGGCGAGGCGGAGGATCCGCAGGAGGGCGAGTCGGTCGTCACGACGCACCTGACCGTCCTCTTCACCGACCTGGAGGGGTTCACCGAGCACACCCAACGCGTGGGAGACGCGGCCGCGAGCAGGATGCTCGCAGAGCACTACGACACCGTCGAGGACGTCGTCGAGGTGCGCGGCGGCCGGGTGGCGAAGCGCCTCGGCGACGGCCTCATGATCACATTCCCAACGGAGCAGGCGGCCGTGCTCGCGGGCCTCGAGCTGCTCAAGCGGGCTCCCAGGCCCCTTGCCCTTCGCGCCGGCGCCCACTCAGGCGACGTGGTGACGACCGGAGAAGACGTGTTCGGGCACGTGGTGAACCTCGCGTCGCGCGTGACGGAGAAGGCCGCCGGAGGGAGCTTCGTCGTCACGGTCGACGTCGCAGACGCAGCCGCCGATCTCCGCGGTGTCAGGTACGACGGGCCTCGACCGTCGGTGCTGCGGGGCATCGAACGACCCGTCGGCCTCTACGAGGTCCACAGGGGTCGTGGCAGGTTGGGTCGGGCCCGGCGCTAGGCGAAGGCGCGTGTAGGCACCCTCACCGTCAGGTCTCGTCGTCCGGTGGAGCTCCCGCGCCCCGGGCGATAGCGGTCTCTGCCTGGAACGACCTGAATATCTCCACGAGGGCCTGCCGCTGTCGCTCGGTGATCGTCTGGTCGTCGAGGATCATCACCTCGAGGTCCGGCACCTCCGCGCGTTCCTCGAGTATCCCGGCGCGCACGTAGAGAGTCTCGGCCGAGATCCGCAGGCCCTTCGCTATCGCCTGGAGGATCTCGGCGGACGGCTTCCTCAGACCTCGCTCGATCTGACTCAGGTACGGGTTGGATATCCCGGCCCGCTCAGAGAGCTTCCGGAGCGAGAGCCGCGCGTTGCGGCGCTGATCGCGGATGAACGCGCCCAGATCGTGGAGTCGGACCTCGAGCGCGTCGGGGGTCATTCGACGGCGCCGACTGCACGCGTCGCGATCTCGCGCTCCAGGCCGCCGATCACTCCGTGGAGACGTCGCCGGAGCCCCGAGAGCTCACGCTCGAACTCGCGCAGCCTCCCGAGCACCTCCGCGACCTCCGACTCGCCCAGGGCGGGGAGGTTCGCGAGCGTCTCGTCCACTACGAGCTGCTCGCGCCCGTCGGGCCAGTGGAGGTCGACTATGGCGACGTCGGGCTGAGCGAGGCGCGCGTTGGGCGCGCTCGACCTCGTCCCGCCGTCGGTGAGTATCCGCGGCAGATCGGCGATGAGGTCCTCGACCGATCCACCCCTCGCCCGACGAGCCACATCTGCCTCGAGGATCTCCATCCGCGCCTGGGTGAGGCGGCGCAGGTAGGAGACCGAGGTCTCGACCTCGTGACACTGCGACTTGAGGTCGTGCAGTGCGTCGAGCGTGCGCCCGGCGAGCGGCTCTTCGTCGGCGCGGTCTAGGAGACGCAGGATCCGTTCCGTGTTCCACCTCGGAGGTCGTCGCCGGCGTCATCCGCCGGCGTCAGATCAGGCTAGCGCGGGCGGACTGCGCCCCGATCCGGCGTCAGCAGTACTGCGAGACCGTCGGGTAGGGGTTGATCGCGGCTCCGCCCCCGGGGTGTATCTCGAAGTGGAGGTGTGGCGTACCCGCGGCGTTGCCGGAGTCGCCCACGGTACCGATCAGCTCGCCGGCCGACACACCACGTGATCCTCCGACATAGCTCTGGAGGTGCGCGTAGTAGTACGACGTGCCGTTGTTGCCCGAGAGCCAGATGGTGTGTCCTCCCAGACCGCTCTCGCGCATCGAGATGGACCCGCCGGTTACCGCGACCAGCGATGTTCCGAAGCCGGCCATCATGTCGGTGCCCTGGTGGCTCCTCCCGCCGGAACGCGGCGCACCCCACGTGTCGGAGAACGCGACCGCTCCCTGCACCGGGCAGATGAAACCTCCCCCACCGGGGTTGACGATGATCTGCCCGGCCCCACCGCTCGGGCCTGCCGAACGGCGGATCTCGATCTCGGCCGCGCGCTCGGCGTTCTCTCTGGCGATGCGATCCTCCACCTCGCGCTGCGCTGCCTCGGCGTCTTCCAGCGCGTCGTACAGCGCCTGCTCACGGTCTTCCAGAACCGCCCGCACGCCGGCCTGCTCCTCGCGGCGTGCCGTCAGCTCCGTCTGTCGCACGAAGAGCTCCTCTGACATCGCACCGAGCTGGTTCACTGCATCGTCGCCCGACGCATTGAGTCGGTCGAGGAACTGGGTCCGCCGGGCAGCGTCGAGGACGTCGTCGGCAGCGATGATGTCTGCGAAGTCGAAGTTCTGACCCTTGTAGGCGTCGACAGCGCGCTGCCTTGCGAGCAGGCGGAGCCCCGACGCCTCGAGCTCGAGCGTCTCGATCGTCTGCTCGGTGCGCGAGACCTCGACCTCGAGCCGGTAGTACTCGTCGTTGGCGTCCTCGAGCTCGGCCGAGGCCGCGTAGGCGGCGCTCTGCGCCGCATCGACACGCGCCTCGGCGTCGGAGAGGGAGTCGGCCGCGGCGGCGCCAGGGGCGGAAGCGAGCAGCGCTAGGGCTGCCAAGAGGACGGAGGCGGGGCGGGAGGATCGCATCGGCTGCCCGACAGGGCCCCGCAACCCTAACAAAGGACCCGGCCGCCACCCCTCTCCGGCCTCGCGCGAAGAGTGCTCAACCGCCGCTCACCGGGGGCAGCACGGCGACCTCGTCGCCGTCGGAGAGCCGCGTCGACGGCCCCTGGGGCGGTTCGTCACCGTTCACCCAGACCCGCGAGGCGTCGAGGATCGCCGAGAACTCCGCGCCGTGACGGAGACGGGCAGCCTCGAGAAGGTGCCCCAGGGTCGGGGCCTCGCTCGAGTCGATCGCCTCGGTCGCGGTGCCCGCCGCCTCACGCGCGCGGGCGAAGAGGCGCAGGCTGACGCTCAGGGCGACACCTCAGCGAGCCCGTCCTTGATCACGATGTCGCCGGCCTCGTTCGTCGTCTCGTATCCGTAGACGGACCTCCCATCGACCTCACCCGCCCGCCAGATCCGGGTCGTGATCGTCTGGCCGGGCAGGACAGGGCGCGAGAAACGCACCGCGAGGCGCTTCAGGCGAGTGGAGTCGCCGGCGGCGACCGACTGCACCACGGCCCACGATGTGAACGCCATGGTGCAGAGGCCGTGGATGATGATCCCCGGCAGTCCGACGCTCTTCGCCATGGATTCGTCGAGATGCATGGGCATCCGATCGCCCGAGGCGTCGGCGTATCGGTATGTCTGGTCGTGATCGAGTGTCTGCGTGACCGTCGCGACCGGGTCGCTCACCTTGACGTCGTCGGTGAGCAAGTGCCCGGGAGCGTCCTCACCGGCCCCGTCGCCGTCGGAGACGCCGCGGAAGAAGGAGACCATGTGCTGCTCGGCCACCAGGTCGCCGTCGTCGTCGCGCGACTCGACCTTCACGACCACCGTGGTCCCCGAAGGCTTGACGTGCACTCCGATCGGGGCCGCCTTCGAGCGGAGCGTCATCCCGGGTCGGATCGGCTTGTGGAGTCGCATGTCCTGCTCACCGTGTACGACCAGGAGAAGGACCTCGGGTGGCACCACACCGGCCATCGCTCCCGCCATGGTGTCCCAGATGGGCACCACGGCGAAGACGGGCGGCGCGACCTCGCCCGCGACGTGCGCGGCGATCGGGTCGTTCGTGGCGGCGGCGTAGGCCTTCGTCCGGTCGGCCTCGACCCGGAACTCCGGACCCTCGCTCCACTCGCCGAGCCTGTCGATGCCGAAGCCCATCTGCTTCCCCTCTCCTGGAGCAAGCGGCGCGACCGACGCTCAGCGCCGCTCGTCGGGGTGGATGTTGGTGCGCGCCTCCGGGTATGCCTCGAGCCGCGCCGGGTCGATCGGCCGGCCCGTGCCCTCGTCGATTCCCCACGTACCTTCCTCGATTCGGCGCAGCGCCGCCTCGATCTCGGCGAGGTCCGACTCCAGGCCCTCGAGTATCGAGAGGTCCTTCTCCCTCTCGAAGGTGTCGCTGGCGAGGTCGGCCGGGTGCTGGTCGTAGGCGGCCAGCTCTCCCGCGTCCTCGCTCTCCGGCGAGTCGCCCAGCTCGACCCTCAGGCCCTCGATGAGACCGCTGACGCGGTCGCGCTCTCCTGCGAGGCGCCTGCGAGCTTCCTCCTCGATCCGTGCCTGCTCGGTGCCGTCGCGATCCATCGGTAGAGCGTACCGATCCCGCACCCCCTCGCCCAAGGTCGGGGCGGCCCTCCGCCGCCTTCCGTTCCGGGGAGCGCAGTTACACTGCGCCGCAATGCCCGCCCTCCTGTCGGAAGCCTTGGAAGAGACCGCCTCCCGACGACTCCGTGCTCACCGCGCCCGCCTGACCGCAAGTCGCGCCAGGCTCGTCGAGGTACTCGCCTCAGCCCGCCGGCCGCTGACCATCCCCGAGATCCTCGATCGGCGGTACGGCCTCGCCCAGAGCTCCGCGTACCGCAATCTCGTCGTCCTCGAGCAGGCCGGGGTTGTCCGGCGCATCGTGACTCACGACGAACGCACGCGGTACGAGCTGGCCGAGGAGCTGACCGGTCATCACCACCACCTCGTCTGCTCGAGCTGCGGCCTGGTAGAGGACGTCCCGGCCTCCGAGGACCTCGAGAAGTCGGTCGCCGCAGCCGCAGCACGAACCGAGCGATCCACTGGCTTCCGCATAGACCACCACCGCATCGACCTGCTCGGCGTCTGCGGGCCATGTTCGTGACCGCGAACGCAGAGGCCGCACAGGGATGACGACCGAGACCTGGCTCAGCCTCTTCGCCCTGCTCACCATCGCCGCCAATCTGACGGTCCTGGGCGTGTGGGGCGTGATGCTGGCGTCACGCTTCTCCGACGGGGCGGCCGATCTGCGAGACCGCGTCGCGACGACGTTCGGCGTCTCGGGGCTCCCGTTCGCAGCGCTCGTGGCCTCGGTCGCGACCGCCGGGTCGCTCTACCT
Organism: uncultured Actinomycetes bacterium; assembly: GCA_963706745.1. Taxonomy (GTDB): domain Bacteria; phylum Actinomycetota; class Acidimicrobiia; order IMCC26256; family PALSA-610; genus JAOSJK01. Next base: position 408,450 of record CAVPMX010000002.1, read on the forward strand.
GTCCGAGGGGGCGCACCTCGTGCCGTGCCGGCTCTGCTGGTACCAGCGCATAGGGATGTATCCCCTGGCGCTGATCCTGATCGTCGCGGCGCTCCGCCGCGACTGGGGAGTGAAGCCCTACGCGCTGACCCTCGCGCTCCTCGGGCCGGTCGTCTCCCTGTACCACGTGCTGGTCGAGCACTACCCGTCGCTCGAGGGGGCGGTATCGTGCGACCCGTTCAACCCGTGCAGCACGAACCCCGTGAAGGGCTACGACTTCGTCGCGTACGGATTCATGAAGTCGATCCCGTACATGGCTTTGTCGGGGTTCCTGCTGGTGGCGACCGTCCTCGTCGTCGCCGATTCGAATGTCCAGCACCCCGACGAAGACCCATCGGGCGACGAGCCCTCGGCTGAGGAGAGATCATGAACGCGACCAAAGCCCGCGCCCGGAGCCGTCACGCGGGTCGCAGTCAGGGCCTGCCCGTCTTCCCCCTCGCGATCGGTCTGATCCTCGTGCTTGGGATCGTCGCGATCATCCTCACGGTCGCCTCCGGCGACGACTCCGCCTCTGACGAGACGCGCCCGGTGACGATCCAGGGCGCAGCGCTGCCTCAGATGCAGGAGGGCGGCGACGCGGCCATCGGAATGGCCGCGCCCGCGATCGCAGGCGAGGACTTCGACGGCGAGCCCGTGAAGATCGAGGCAGACGGGCGCGCCAAGGCGATCGCCTTCGTCGCCCACTGGTGCCCCCACTGCCAGGTGGAGGTGCCGAAGCTCTCCGACTACCTCGACGGCCCGGGTCTCCCCGAGGGCGTCGACCTCTACTTCGTCTCGACCAGCGTCGACTCGGGGCAGGGGAACTATCCGCCGTCGGCTTGGCTGAAGCGGGAGGGTGTCGGCGACGTGCCGACCGTCGTCGACGACGCCAAGACGAAGGCGTACATCACCTACGGCGCGGGGGGGTTCCCGTTCATGGTCTTCCTCGACGCCGACAACAACGTTGCTCTTCGGACGACCGGGGAGCTGCCCGACGGATCGTACGAGCGGTACTTCACCGCCCTGGCCAACGGCGAGCCGCTCGCGGCTGCACCCCTCGGCTGAGCCGCGTCTCGGTCGAGTTCCGGCCCGGGGTCACGCTCCCGTACAGGGGAGAGCACGCGTGGGGCGTGACCCCGGGCCTCACACGGCGAAGCGCGCGTTGGCAGAGCGCTCGCCGCGGGACATCAGCCACATGATCGCCAGTCCGGCGACCTCGGTGGCGTGGTGGACCTCACCGATCGCGGTCGTCCGACCGGCCGCGACGTCGAGAAGTGCGGTGCCGACCAGGCAGGCGACCAACGCCGTCGTCACCGGCAGGAGACCCGAGACGATCGCGATGGTCCGCGCAGGGCGCAGCGCCGCGTAGAGGAAGCCGACCGCCAGGGCCACGGCGAAGGAACCGAGGTGGCGCGCCGTGTGCACCGGCAGGCCGGAGTCGTCGCCTAGGAGCAGGCCGGGTACGGAGACGGCGATCTGAACCACCGCGACGGCCACGAGCATCGGCCGCAGGAGTCGCACCGAGTCGTCGCGATGCGCCTCGGCGTTGACTGCCGCCATGATCGAGATGGTCAGGTCCGGCACCGGCTCGGCCGGCATCAGCCTCGCAGTCCTGTGCAGGGCCCCGGCATCGGCCTCGAAGGCCCGGCACTCGGCGCAGGAGGCCACGTGTCTCCGCATCGAGTCGCTCTCGCCGGGGCGGTCCTCGCCGTCGAGTAGGGCCGACAGGATCTCTCTCGATCTGGTGCACTCCATGCTGTGATGGTCGCCCGAGAGGCTGCGACGGTTCCCGAGAGATCGCGCCCGACCGGCGAACCTAGGAGCCTTCGTCGGGTGCCGACTCCTCCGGGCCGAGGACGATGATCTCCAGCTCTCGCGACTGGTGCACCGTGCAGAGCCCGCGCAGCAGTCCCGGTGTCGTGTACTTCTGCTCCAGCGTCTCGCCCGCTCCGATCACGTATGGGCCGACCACGTGCTCCCGATCGTCCTCGTTGTGCACGACGAAGCGGTCGCCTACGTGGAGCAGGATCCGCGACGGGACGATCTCGACGTCCTCGCCGGCGTCGATCCGATCCCCGGTACCGGCAGGGATCGTGTACTCGTGGGTCTCGCCCTCGGGCACGCCATCGGAGTCGGACGAGCACGCGCCGATCAGGGTGGTGATCGCGATCATCGCTGCGACCACCACCCCCGATCCGAGCCGCGGAGCTCCGGCCCTACTCAGTGCGGACCTCCGCGTTGACGGTCGCCGACGTGGCGTTCTCGAACTCGAGCGTGATCTCGATCGTCGAGCCCACCTCGAGGGGAGCGACCAGGTCGAGGAGCATCACGTGGTAACCGCCCGGACGGAGCTCGACCGACTCGCCTGCGGGCAGGTCGATCCGGTCGACCTCCTGCATCCGCATCGTCTCGCCGCCCATGTCGTCGCCCATCGTGGTGCTCGACATCCCGTCGCCCATCGTGGTGCTCGACATCTCACCTTCCATGTCGCTGCCGGGGTCATCACCCATGACCACCTCGTGCAGCTCTGCAGAGCCGGCCACCGACGAGTCGACCGACGCAGCGAGCAGGGCATCGTCGGCGCCGCCGAGGTTCTCGATGACCATGTAGGCGGCACCGGCGTCGGCCATCGCGGGTGACGAGCGGGCCCAGACGCCCGAGACCGAGACCGTCGCACCGGTGCCCGCATCGGCCGTGGTGGCGGTCGTCTCGCCCGTGCCTCCGGCGTCACCCGATCCCGCGTCGTCGTCTCCGCCGCAGGCCGCCAGTGCCAGTGCCACAACAACGGCGGGCACCATCAACGAACGCTTCCTCACTCTGTCTCCTCCTGGTCTGCTTCGTCAGCCACCCGGTCGAGCAGCTGCTCGATGTCGCTCCTCATGTCCTCCGGCGCAGTCCCGAACGGCCACTCGACGAGCACCACGCCCTCCTCATCGACCGCGTAGGTGAGTGCCGTGTGCTCGAAGTCGAGCCGACCGTTCTCCTCGACAGGACGCGCTATCACGCGGAACGTCGTCTCCGCGATCTCCTGCTGCTCGGCGTCGGCTGGTCGAAGCGCGTGTCCCCCTCGACGAAGTGATCGAGATAGGAGTTGATGACCTCACCGGTGTCGCGCTCGGGGTCGAACGTGACCATGGCGACCTCGACGAGGTCGTGCCGCCCGTCCATTCCGCGGAGAGCGGCGCCGATGTCGGCCAGCGTCGTCGGGCAGATGTCGGGACACGCTGTGTAGCCGAAGTAGACGAGGAGCAGGCCGCCGTCGTCGGCCCGCATCGCAAACGGCTCTCCACGGCCGGTCGGCGACTCGTCGGGGAGCTCTACATCGCCCACGTACAGCGGGGGGGTGCGGACCACACCCCGGAGCTCGTTCTCCGCCGCGCCCGCAGCCTCGGTCGAGCCGTCCGACTCGTCGCCGTCGCCTCCGCACCCGCCACCGAGGAGCACCACGGGGACCACGACCAACGCCAGAGCCCGTCGGTGCGCGAAGAGACGCTGCCTGCCTGTCACGCACCGGTAGTCGCCCCGGCCCGGCAGGAAGTTCCCGGCCCAGGCGGCATGTGACCAAGTGCCGCGTTCCTAGAGGCTCTCGGCGCAGCGGTACCGTGTGCGCGTGGACGAGCTCACGCGGCTGCTGCTCGCGGCGCGCGACGGCGACCGACCTTCTCTCGCCTCGGCGATACGGTCGAGCCAGGCCGAGGTGTGGCGGCTCTGCGCACACCTCGTCGACCGCGAAGAGGCCGACGACCTGACGCAGGAGACCTACCTGCGCGCGTTCCGCGCTCTCCCTGCGTTCCGCGGCGACTCCAGCGGCCGCACCTGGCTCCTCTCGATCGCGCGCAAGACGTGCATGGACGCCCTCCGCCGGCGTACCCGGCGGCGGCGCGCCATGAGCCGTGTCGAGGTACCCGCCGACGACACCGACACATCGGCCGCACACGCGCTGGAGCGCCTCGTATCCGACCTCGACCCCGAGAGGCGGGAGGCCTTCGTGCTGACACAGCTCCTCGGCTGCTCGTACGCGGAGGCCGCGGAGTCGTGCAACGTCCCGATCGGGACGATCAGATCGCGAGTGGCACGCGCCCGCGCGGATCTCCTCGAGCGTCTGCGCGACGCCGAAGCCGTCTGAGCGCGCCCGTGGAGGGCCCGCGCATTCCGCCCCTGCTACGAGCTGGCGCGCTCGCAACCGGCGTCGCCGTCTCGGGATTCGTGATCTCTCTCGCGGCGCCGGCACCGCCAGCCGTGGCGCACGGTGTGGGCGGGCTCGAACCGACCAGCTACGAGTCTGCGCTCGTCGGTGTGGAACCGCCCGTGCCCGGCCTCTCGATCGAGGTCCTCGACCTCGGCGACACCGTGGAGCTCCGCAACGAGAGCGGCAGCGAGATCACCGTTCTCGGGTACGACGGAGAGCCCTACCTCAGAGTGGGCGAGAGCGGCGTGTTCAGGAACGAACGGTCGCCGGCAACGTTCTGGAATCGCTCCGTCCGGCCGACCGATCTGCTCCCGCCCGAGTTCGACGCGACGGTCGAGCCCGAGTGGGCCCACATCTCCGATCGCCCCGTCACCCGATGGCACGACCACAACGTCCACTGGATGGGGGCCGGCGAGCCGGACGATCCCGACAGGGAGCAGGTCGTGGGTCGATGGGAGATACCACTGCTCCGAGGCGACCAGGAGATCAGGGTCCGCGGAGTCATCCGCTGGGTGCCCCCACCGCCGGCAGCCTTCCCGCTCGTCGGTGCAGCGGCGCTGGCGGCCATGGTCTTCGTGGGCGGGCGCACGCGCCGCTGGCGAGAGGTACTGCTGGTGGTCGTCGCGGTCCTGATGGGCGGCGAGGCGCTCCACGTGGCCGGGCAGTGGGGTGCGACCACTGCGGGCATCGGCGCTCGCGCCCTCGCAGCCGTCTACTCGCTCCTCGGGCTCGCGTTCGGGGCGTACGCCCTGAAGGGCCTCGCACGACGGCACGCGGACCCGTACGACGCCGTCCCGGCCGCGCTCATCGCCGCGCTCGTCCTCACGATCGCCGGAGGCCTCGCGGGGGTACCCGCCCTCCTTGCCTCCCAGCTCCCCACGTCGCTGCCCGACGCGGTGGCGAGGTCGCTCGTCGCTCTCTCACTGGGTGCCGGAACCGGCGCTGTGCTGCTGAGCGCGACACGCCTCCGACGGCCGCCCCCGACGTGGGCCCCCGAGTTGCGAGAATGACGGGATGAACAAGCGCAGACAGAAGCAGAGGCAGGTTCGGAGGCGCTTCGCGACGCAGCATCGCGACGGGGAAGCTGAGGGTCGGGCGCTCGTGCGGCCCGGCCGGATCTCGCCCGAGCGTCCCGTCCCGATCTCGGTCGCCCGACCGCCGTACGCGCTCAGCCCCGGAACGCCGGTCCCGGCGGTCCCCCCCGGCGACTTCGCCGACCGCATGCGAGCCGCAGGCCGCGCCGCGCGAGAGGTGCTGCTGGAGGTCGCCGACGCCGTACGGCCCGGGGTTACCACCGACACCCTCGACCGCATCTGCCACGAGGCGTGCATCGCCAGGGGCGGCTACCCCAGCCCGCTCGACTACCGCGGCTACCCGAAGTCGCTCTGCACCTCTGTCAACGAGATCGTCTGTCACGGCATCCCCGACGACCGCAGTCTCGACGAGGGCGACATCGTGAACTGCGACGTGACCATCTACCTCGACGGCGTGCACGGCGACTGCTCCGAGACGTACCTGGTCGGCGACGTGGACGAGATCGGGCGTCGTCTGGTGCGCGTGACCAAGGAGTCGCTGTGGCGTGGGATAGGCGCGGTCGCGCCGGGCGCGCAGGTCTGCGACATCGGTCGTGCGATCCAGGACCACGCCGAGGCCGAAGGATTCGGTGTGGTGCGGATGTTCGTGGGCCATGGCGTCGGTGAGGAGTTCCACTGCTCGCCCTCCGTCCCCCACTACTACGACCCTGGGGCGTCCGACGTGCTCGCGGCCGGAATGACGTTCACGATCGAGCCGATGATCACGGAGGGGGCCTGGGAGATCGGGAGGCTCTGGTCGGACGGGTGGACCGCGCCGACGCGTGACGGCTCACGAAGCGCGCAGTTCGAGCACACGCTGATGGTCGTACCCGGTGGCGTCGAGGTGCTCACGCTCCTGCCAGACGAGCCGCGGAGCGCCTGAGACCGGGCCCGATCAGCGGCAGCCGAGGCCCTCGCGCAGCAACGCCAGGTTCTCGCGCATCACCGCTGCGTAGTCCGACCCTGCCGCCCGCTCCTCGTCGGAGATCACCTCGAACGGGTTCAGCACTGCGGTCCGGATCCCACCCGCCTCTCGGGCGAGGGTCTCCGCGATCTCGCTCGACACCTGGCTCTCCGTGAAGATCGTGGTCACACCCTCGTCGACCGCGAGGTCGGCCAGCTCGGCGAGGCGCCTCGGATCGGGCTCCGCATCCGGCGAGATCCCTGCGACCCCGACCGCTTCCAGGCCGTAACGGTCGGCGAACCAGCCGAAGGCGCTGTGGGCGGTGACGAGCAAGCGTCGGTCGCAGTCCTCGAGCCCGGACTCGATCTCCGCGTCGAGGGCCCCCAGCTCGCGCGTGTACGTCAGAGCGTTCTGTGCGAAGGAAGCCGCCCCGGCGGCGTCGACGGCACCGAGGGCCTCTTCGACGGCGTCGGCGATCGCGACGAGCCTCGTGGGATCCAGCCACACATGGGCGTCGCCCTCGAGACCGGCGAGCTCAGCAGCGCCGCCGACGACACCCGGCGCGTCGAGAACCACGAGCGTCGGCCCGGCGCGACGGTCCATCGCATCTTCCACCGCGGGCTGGAAGCCGCCACCCAGGACAACGACGAGGTCGGCGTCGAGGATCGCGTCGAGATCGTCCGGCGCCAGCTCGAGGTCGTGGGGCTCCACGCCCGGCGGGGTCAGGTCTCGTACCTCGACCGCGCCGCCGCCGACTCGCCGCGCCACCTCTGCGATCGGCGCAAAGGCCGCGACCACGTCGATGACGGCCTCGTCCGGTGCCGCGGAGTCGCCACTCCCGTTGCCGCCACACGCAGCCAGAACCGCTACCACGGCAACCCGGGCGACGAGCGCTGTCGTCGGCCGGAGGCGGCGCTGCGCCGCGCCGGTCGCGTCTGAGCGTGTCACCACGTGATTGTATGTGAGAATCGTTCTCATGTGAGAATGACTCTTACCATGGAACCGATGTCACCGGACACAGGTACGCCCGAACCGGTCCTCGTCGCTTCCGGCATCTCCTTCGCGTACGACGGCACCGAGGTGCTGCACGACGTCTCCTTCGCGCTGCACACGGGCGAGTTCGTCGCACTCGTCGGCCCCAACGGATCGGGGAAGTCGACGCTCGTGCGACTCCTCCTCGGCCTCCTCTCCCCCGACGCGGGGCGGGCACTGCTCTTCGGGGCTTCCCCGGCCGACCTCGGCGAGCGATCGCGGGTCGGCTACGTTCCTCAGCGCGCCGCACTCCCGAGCGACCTCCCGGCGACCGTCGAGGAGGTGGTCCGGGCCGGGAGAGCCCGCCGCGGACGTTGGTGGCGGCCTCTCGGAAGGTCCGACGGCGAGGCCGTCGACCACGCCCTTGCGTCGGTGTCGCTCGACGACCTGCGCCGCCGGCGAGTGGGCGAGCTGTCGGGCGGCCAGCAGCAGCGGGTGCTGATCGCCAAGGCGCTCGCGTCGGACCCCGATCTGCTCGTCCTCGACGAGCCGATCGCCGGAGTCGACACGGAGTCGCAGAGACAGTTCCGCGACTCTCTGGTGCACCTCGTACGCGAGCACTCCGCTGCAGTGCTGCTCGTCTCCCACGAGCTAGGGGCCGTCGCCGACGACCTGGACCGAGTCGTGGTGTTGAAGCGCAGCATCGTCTTCGACGGCCCCGGCGACGATCTGGTGGCGGCAGGCGTCAGCCTCGGTGTGCACCGCGAGGACCTGCCCCTCTGGCTGGAGGAGCTCGGCTGATGCCCTGGCCGTTCGACCGGGAGTACATGCAGCTGGCCCTGGCTGCCGGTGTCGTCGTCGGCGCCTGCGCGCCGCTGATCGGCACGTTCCTCGTGCACAAGCGCATGTCGCTGCTCGGCGACGGCATCGGCCACCTCGCGTTCGCCGGAGTCGCCGGTGGTCTCCTCCTCGGCGTCTGGCCCGTGTGGAGCGCGCTCCTCGTCTCCGTGCTGGGAGCGGTGACGATGGAACGCCTGCGCGTACGTGGTCACGCGACGGGCGACCTCGCCCTCGCGCTGTTCCTCTACGGAGGAGTTGCCGCCGCGGTCGTCCTCGCGAGCAGATCCGACGGCGGAACGGCCCAGGTCCTGCCGTACCTGTTCGGTTCCATCCTCACCATCACCCCGGGCGACGTCGGCGTCGTTACCGCCACCGGCGCAGTGATAGTGACGGCCATCGCGGTCAGCGGCCGCGCCCTGTTCGCGATCGTCGTCGACGAGGAGTCGGCGCGCGTCGCTGGGCTGCCCGTCGACGCGCTGAACACGATGCTCGTAGCGCTCGCAGCGGTCACCGTCGTCGCCGCGATGCGCGTCGTCGGGGTCCTGCTGGTCGCAGCCCTCATGGTGCTGCCGGTCGCGACAGCGCGCCTCGTCTCACGCTCCTTCCGCGGGACACTGCTGATGAGCGCCGTCGTCGGGGTCGCCTCCGTTGTCGTCGGTCTCGCGGCGGCCAGGGCCTGGGCGCTGGCCCCCGGGGGGGCGATCGTGCTGACCGCGGCCGCCGCCTTCGCCGGCACCGTGGCCGTCGGCGGAGTCAGGCGCGCAGGTTTCGTGCTCCCGCACTGATCGGCTCACGCGCTGATCAGCGTGGCGAGCAGCAGGCATGTCCACGTCAACGACGCCACCGCCAGGTGCGCCACGACGATGCCGCTCGACTGCACTTCGGTCACCACGTGCGCGGCACCGAGCAGGGCGTTGACAAGCACGCCCGCCGCGGCGCCGTGCACGAGGAGCACCTCCGGACGCGGGCGCCGCAGGCGGACGACCCGCAGCGCGAGCCACGCCGTGTAGACGAGCATCGCTCCGGCGGCGACCCGGTGCGCGAAGTGCACCTTGACGACACGGCTCGCGAGGTCCGGGAACAGCTCGTTTCCCACCAGCGGCCAGCCGCCGACGTACTCGTTGTGGACGCTCGATCCGAGCAGCAGCACCACCAGCGACAGAGCGGCACCTCCTGCCAGCAGCCCCGTCCATGTCTTGTCGCCGGGCGGCTGGGTCTGTCCGATCCCGTCGCTCCGTGCGGTGTCGCGACGGGCGTTGACGGCCACGACCGCAAGGAGACCGACCACCGCCATCGCGTTCGCCAGGTGCAGCGCGACGAGGTCGGCGTCGAGCTCGTTCTTCACGACCATCCGCCCGAGGTACGCCTGTGCGGTGATCAGCACGACCGCAGCGATCGCGGGCCCGGCCACCGCCCTGGTCGTGCGCCTCTCGCGCCAGGCCGCGATAGCCGTCAGGAGGGCGAGCACCCCGACGATCGCAGCGACCCATCGGTGGGTCCACTCGATGACCATGTTGTGCTCCCAGCGTGGCAGGAGCCCGCCTGCGGCCCCGTTCTCGCAGAGCGGCCACCGATCCTGGCATCCGAACCCACTCCCGCTGCCACGCGTGTACCCGCCGATCGCGACGAGCACGAGCGTGGTGCCGAGAGTCACCCATGCGAACCGCTGCAGTCGCGTCAACTGCTCTCCCTGTCTGTTCGCGGGCCACTCGCTCCGCGCAAGGCCACCGGAGTCCCCCCGGACACCTCCCAGCATGCCCTCTGTCCGTCCCCCGGGTCGGCTCGAGAGCCCGTCAACCGCCGCTCAGGCAGCGCACCGCAGGATCACCCGGCGGGCCGACGCGCTCCGCCACGAGGATGCCCTCGTTGTCGAGACGCACCTCGAACTCCCTCTCGAGCAGGTCGTCGAGCATCAGGAGATCCGCCTCTCCGAGCAGACGGGTGTCGACCGCGATCCACTCCACCTCAGCGGGATCGTCGAGGTTCTCACCGCGCACGCCCCAGTTGACGTTGCACCACGGCACGGGGAACTCGTAGATCTGGTCGCGATGGGCAAGGTGGGGGACGAGGTTGTAGATCGCGCTGGTCGCAGCCGAGCGTGGAACGAGCGCCACGGCCTCGGCCTTCACCTTGTTGCGGGCGTCGGCGTGCAGGGGCCAGATGCCGCTGTCGTAGTCGACCGACCAGGGCGCGGCACCCCACAGGACCGAGGTGGCCACAGAGGCAGTGAGCACCGCTCCCACGAGGAAGCCGCGCGCCGTGGAGTCCCGTCCCAGCGACGCGATCGCCTCGACTGTGCCGACGGTGACCCCGACGAGCACGAGCGACGCGTAGTGGAACCTCGGGTCTCGCGCATACGGGAACGACGTGAGAACGTTCACCGCGAACATCGGCGCCCCCACCAGCAGCGCTCTGGGCGCCGCCACGAAGACGAACGCGAAGGGTGCGCCCATGCGCCAGTAGTAAGACGTGCGATCCACGCGCGTCGCCGTCTCCCACACCTGCCCCGGACGTGTGAGGACGTTCCGCACCACCTCTCCCGGGCCGTCGCCGAACTCGCCGAAGAACGAGTCGTAGAAGGGGCCGATGCCGTTGAACGCCGGAATGAAGACGCGCGTAGCGAGCACGAACCACGCCGCGCTCGCTCCGGCGACGAGCGCGCCGATCCGCCGGTCGCCGCGAAACCACACCAGCGCGCCGATCACCAGCATGGCGAGGGCGACGTCCTCCTTGCAGATGATCGCCAGCGACCCGGCGACGGCGAACCAACCCCACCGCCGCTCCCGAGCGGCCCAGTATGCGAAGAGCAGCGGCGCTATCGCGAGGGCGTCGGGGTGGAAGAACTCCCACGTCAGATACTGGTAGGTGGGGTTGAGAAGCAGCACCGCCGCCATCGCGACCGCCAGCCACCGAGCGCCGCCGAACCGGTCGCGGGCGAGCAGGTACACCGCCACCGCTCCGCTCGCCTGGGCCACCACCTGCACCACCAGGAGGAACTGAGGCCCGGCGCCGAGCCAGTAGAACGGCGCGAGAAGCAGGAAGACGACGTTGAAGTGGTGACCGTAGAGGTCGATGCCGCGCACCGTCACGAACGGATCGTGCAGCCGCGACGTCAGCCAGACCCCCTGGTCGTAGATCCCGAGATCGAATCCGAAGGTGCCGAACCGGTCGTGGCGCAGGGACCCCAGGACGACGAAGAGAACAGACCACGAGACGACCATCGCGAGGAGTGTGAGCCGTACCGGATCCCACGTGGACGAGCGAGGCCCGGATGCCACAGCGCTGCCCATTGGCGTGGGATTCTTCCACAACCCCTGACCTGGGCAGTGGTGTCAAGCGTGACTCGAATGCCACTGCGAGTGGTCGATGGATTAGACCGGCCTCCTCTCCTTGCGTATTGTCCGCGCTCGTGCGCCGGACCGTTCCTGCGCCCCCGCCGGTCCGGACGGCGCGATCCACGAGATCGCCCGCCCCGGCAGCGCGGTTCGTATCCCTCGATCGGGAGAGCAGCACTGCGACATCACCGACACGGCATGCACCGCCTGCGCCGGCGAACCGCAGTGGCCCTCGTGGTCGCGACGGCGACCGTCGTCGGTGGCGGCCCGGCCGGTGCCGCTCGGTCCATGAGCGAGCCTGTCGAGGCCGCGCGCGCCTCGGTCGACGACATCGCACTGCGCTGGTTCGCGGCGCAGGCCGCTGCCGACGAGATCGAGCAGCGCCTCGCCGTCGTCGAGAGCCGGGTCGAGGTCGCGCAGGAGCAGGCCACCACGACTCTCGAGATCGCCACCGCCCGCGCCCTGCAGATCTACAAGGGCGCCGGAGCCACGTTCCCCGATCTGATCAACGGGGACGACGCACTGCAGTCGGCCAGACGCGTCGAGCTGATCGACAGCGCGAACGCCGAGAGTGACGCCGCTCTCGACGACCTGGAGGCCGTGACGGAGGATCTCCGCTACGAGCGGGCCGAGCTCCGCCGCGCCCTGGACCGACAGGCGACCGTGCTCGCCGATCTGGAGGCAGAGCGCACCGACTTGGTAGCCGCCCTCGACGCCGCTGTGGCGGCCGACCGCGCTGCCTCTGCCCGCAAGACCGTCGCGCAGGGCCCCCGGGCAGCGGCCTCGACTCCGCCCCCGCCGGCGTCTTCGACCTCGCCGGACACCGTGACTACCTCCACCCCGGCCCCTTCGCCAGACCCGGCCGACGACGTGGCGCAACCTGACCCGGCGCCGGCAGCAACCGGTGCGCACCCGCGCCACGACGAGGCATTCCTCGCGTGCACCCGATCGAGGGAGTCCGGGGGTAGCTACACGGCGGTGAACCCCGCGGGTTACTACGGCGCGTACCAGTTCTCACCCCTCACATGGGACGCAACCGCGAGCCACGCCGGCCGGCTGGAGCTGGCCGGGGTCCTGCCGTCGCAGCGCTTCGGAGTACGACCAGGACGACCTCGCGTGGGTCCTCTACCAGTGGCAGGGCAACGCCCCTTGGGGTGGCCGCTGCTGACCGTGACTACTGGCCGCCGGCCTCGCGTCGCGCCTTGTGGAGGGTGCCGAGTCCCATCAGGCCGACGCTCACGACCAGTACCGTCGTCGCCAGTACGTTGATCTGCGGAGGGACTTCGACGCGCGAGGCGCCGAAGATCTGTATCGGGAAGGTCTTCTCGTCACCGCCCACGAAGAGCGTGATGATGAAGTCGTCGAGCGAGAGAGCGAACGAAAGCAGCCCGGCTGCCGCGATCCCAGGGACGATCAGGGGCAGCGTGACCTTCCTGAACGTGCGCATCGGCCTCGCCCCGAGATCCATGGCCGCGTCCTCGAGACTCCAGTCGAAGCCACGCACCCGAGCCTTCACCGTGAGCGCGACGAAGCTCAAGCAGAACAGGATGTGCGCTATCACGATCGTGCGGAAGCCGCGCTCGTCGTTCCACGCCCACGAGAAGGAGTCCAGAGGCTGCGGCGGATTGAGGAACAGGGTCAACAGCGACGACCCCATCACGATCTCCGGAGTCGTCAGAGGCAGCACGAGCAGCAGGTTCACGAGACCGTTGCCCGTGAACCGGTACCTGACCAGGGCGAGAGCGATCAGGGTGCCGAAGATCGTCGCCACGATCGTCGCCACGACAGCGACCTGGAGACTGACCACGAAGGCATCGACGAGCTCGCGCTTCGCGAAGGGGTGCAGCCAGTTGTCGAACGTGAACTCCTGCCATACGTAGTTGAACTTCCCGGCAGGCCTGTTGAAGCTGAAGAGGATGATCACGAAGATCGGCGCGAACAGGTAGGCGAGCGCCAGCCCGGCGAAGACGTTCAACATGCGAGAGCCCAAACGCCCCATGCGTGTCGAGACATCGGACCCGAAGCTCGGGTCGCTGCCCACCGATCTATCTTCGATCGGAGGCGTTCCCACGTCCGGGAGCGCCGTCACGTGAGGTCCTCGGTACCCAGGAGCCGGGCGTAGATGAGCACTCCCACGGTGATTATCGCCATGAGGATGAACGACAAGGCAGCAGCCGTCGGGTACTCGAGCTGCACGAGGTACTGGTTCTGTACGACGTTCCCGATCATCGTGTTGTTCGGTCCGCCCAGGAACTGCGCGTTGACGAAGTCGCCGGCGGCCGGGATGAACGTGAGCAGCCCGCCGGCGAAGACCCCCGGCAGGGAGAGGGGTAGGACGACCTTGCGGAATGCACGCCATCCGCTCGAGTAGAGGTCCTTGGCCGCGTCGACGAGCGCCAGATCGATCTTCTCGAGCGCGACGTAGACGGGGAGGACCATGAACGGCAAGAAGTTGTACGTGAGGCCCCCGACCACGGAGACTCCGGTCGCCAGGAGCCTTCCGTTCTGCGACAGCACGTGCGTGTCCTGCAGGAGCCCGACTATCGGACCGTCGTCACCGAGGATCGTCCTCCACGCGAGCGTCCGAACCAGGTAGCTGGTGAAGAACGGGACGACGACCAGGCCCAACAAGAGGTTCCTGTAGCGCCCTCCGCGAAACGCGATCACGTAGGCGAGCGGATAGCCGATGAGCGACGCAGAGAACGGTCGCCGCGCCGGCGTACTGGAACGATCTCCAGAACTGAGTGCTGAATTGCGAGACCGCGTCGGAGTAGTTCGACCACTTCCACGCGAAGTCGGGCGAGAAGTCGAACCGGCTCTCCTTTGCGGAGAGCGACATCTGGAAGAGGCTGACGAGCGGGACGAGGAAGAAGAGCGCGAGCCAGATGACGCCCGGGCTCAGTAGCCCGTAAGGCGCGAACCTGCCCCTCCGCCGCGCCGGTGGCGTCGCGCTCGCCGACCGCTGCAGCCATCGCTCTTGTCAGGCCCCCGAGATCTCGGCGAAGCGCGCGTCGAACGCCGTCTCGGCCTCCTCGTCGAGCGCACCGAAGATGTGAAGGTTCGCGAGCGCGTCTTCATCGGGAACGACCAGCGGGCTGTCGGCGAGAGCGGCACCCTCGTCGCCCAGCTTCCGCAGCTCGTCGGCGACACCCGCCACGGGTGAGACGTACTGGATGGCGAGCGTCAGCTGAGCCGCGTTGACAGGATCGTAGAAGAAGTCGATCCACTTCGACGCCGCCGCCGCGTTCTCCGACGTGCTCGGGATGAGGAAGTTGTCCGACCAGAGCATCGCACCCTCTTCGGGGATCAGGAAGCGGATGTCGGGATCCTCGAGCGACGCCTGGAGCACGTCGCCCGACCACGCGATTGCTGCTGTCAGGTTCCCTGTCGTCAGATCGGAGACGTACTCGTTGCCGGTGAACGCCCTGAGCTGGCCGCTCGACTTCGCCTCCGCGATCCTGTCGAACGCTCCCTTCGCGTCGTCGATCGAGGAGATGTCGGTCGGGTCTGCTCCGTCGAGGAGCATCATGAGACCGACGGTGTCGCGCATCTCCGTGAGGAATGTGACCTGCCCCTTGAAGGCGGGGTCGAAGAGATCCTCGAGGCTCGTCGAGCTCGCGACCGGTCTTGGAGATGTTGTACGCGACGCCCGTCATCCCCGACTGCCACGGGACGCTGAACTTGCGTCCGGGGTCCCACGACGCGTCGGCGAGGCTGCTGAGCAGGTTCCCGAGGTTCTCGGTCTGCGAGCGATCGATCTCGCTGACCCAGTCGAGGCCGATCACGCGGCTCGCCATCCAGTCGGTGACGATGAACCCGTCGCGGTTCGCGCTCTTCCCCTGGCTCAACGTCGGTTGCAGCACCGTCGCGAAGTACTCGTTGTTGTCGTTGACGTCCTCTATGTACTTGACCTTCGCGCCCGCATAGGTGGCCGCGTCCTTCGCCAGCTGCTTCTCCTCGTCGATGTACTCGATCCAGTTGGAGATCCTCAGGGTCGGAGTGCCCCCGCCACCGTCACCGTCGTCTCCACTGCCAGTGCCGCCGTCGTCATCGTCGTCGTCTCCGCCGCACGCTGCGAGGAGCGACGGCCCGAGTGCGACTGCGCCGGTCAGCAGGCCGGCACGGCCCAGGAACCGGCGACGGCTCATGCTGTTGTTGATTAGGTGCTGACGCTGACGACGGCTCATGGGGTCTCCTCCACTGGTTCGGTCTGATTGTCCACTGCTGTCAGTTCTCCCCGGCGCCGTCCGCCGGAGCGCCTCTCGCGGCGTCGGGGAGCAGCAGCGCGGCGTCGCGCTCCCAGCTCGCCCAGACCGCGTCGCCCGGACGGAGCAGGGGAAGCTGCTCGTCGGCGCCGACGTGGGCCACCACCTCGGCGCCCCCGGCCTCCAGGGCGAAGCGCACGACCGGGCCCTGGAACACGAGGTCGACGACGCTGCACTGGATGGCCTGGTGCCCGTTCCCCGGCTCCTCGACGGACACACGCACACGTTCGGGACGCACCATGAAGGTGACGGGATCGCCGCTGCGAACCGACCGGCCGGAGACCGGTGCGGTGATGCGTCGCGCTCCGAGCATCACGTCGGCGTCGGCGCCGCCGGAGGAATCGACCGTCGTCCGCCACAGGTTCGCCTGGCCTATGAACCCGGCGACGAAGACGGTCTCCGGACGGTGGTAGATCTCCTCCGGCCGTCCGATCTGCTCCACCCATCCCTCGTTCATGATCGCGATCCGGTCGCTCATGGTGAGCGCCTCTTCCTGGTCGTGCGTCACGAAGACGAACGCGATCCCGACCTCGCGTTGGATCCGCTTGAGCTCGATCTGCATGGCCTGACGCAGCTTGAGGTCGAGCGCTCCGAGCGGCTCGTCGAGGAGCAGGGCGCTCGGGAAGTTGACCAGCGCCCGCGCGAGTGCGATCCGCTGCTGCTGGCCTCCCGAGAGCTGCTGCGGCCGCCGGTTCGCGAAGCCCTCCAGCCGGACGATCTCGAGCATCTCGCCGACACGCGTCCTTATCTCCGCCTCCGGGACCTTCCGGCTCCGGGGCCCGAACGCCACGTTGTCGAAGACGTTCATGTGGGGGAAGAGCGCGTACTGCTGGAAGACGGTGTTGACGTTGCGGCGGTAGGGGGGCACCCGCGACACGTCGCGACCCTCCAGCCGGATCGCCCCCGAGGTCGGCACCTCGAACCCGGCGATCATCCGCAGGGTCGTCGTCTTCCCGCAGCCCGACGGCCCGAGCATCGCGAAGAACTCCCCGTGCGGGATCGTGAAGTTGGCGTCGTGCACCGCGACGAACTCGCCGAAGCGCTTGGTCACGTGCTCGAGCACGATGACGTCGTGACCGGTCGCGCCGTTCAGCGCCGTCTCACCTCCCTGGTCCCACCCTGTCGGAGCATCTCGATGCCGCACCTTGCCACGGGCGCCCTTCGTCGCGACGGACCTTCGCACCGGGGAACGCGGAGAAGATTCGCAGAGAGATGGGGTAGTCTGCAAGGGATTCACGCGGTTTCTCAGCCGTTGGCGATGGAATCACTTGTGTGCGACCCCGCTGACGGCGCAACATCGCTCCGAGACGGAGCCAGGAGGCCACCATGGCGATCGACAACTACATCGGCGGCGAGTGGGTGCCCGCAGCAGACGGGCGGAGCGACCCCGTCGTCAACCCCGCCACCGGAGAGACGATCGCCGAGGTCGCCGGCAGCGACGCCACCGACGTCGACGCCGCCGTCGCAGCCGCCGCAGGCCGCCTTCCCGGGGTGGGCGGCCAAGACCCCGCGCGAACGCAGCGAGGCCCTCCTGGCCCTCGCCGGAGCAATCGACGACAACGTCGACGTGCTCTCGGAGATCGAGATGCGCAACGTCGGCAAGCCCCGGTCGATCATCGGGATCGAGATGGACCTGAGCGCCGACAACCTGCGCTTCTTCGCCGGCGCCGCCCGCACGATGGAGGGCAAGGCCGCCGGCGAGTACCTCGAGGGTCACACCTCGTACCTGCGACCGCGACCCGCTCGGTGTCGTCGCCGGCATCGCTCCGTGGAACTACCCGCTCAACATGGCCGTGTGGAAGTTCGGGCCGGCACTCGCCACGGGCAACACCGTCGTGCTCAAGCCCTCGGAGCTCACGCCGCTGTCACTGCTCCGGTTCGCCGAGATCACCGCCGACATCCTGCCGCCCGGCGTGTTCAACGTCGTCTGCGGCCAGGGCGAGACCGCCGGCGACGCGATCGTCCGCCACGCCGACATCCGCCTCGTCTCGCTCACCGGCGACGTCAGCACCGGCAGGCTGATCGCCCGGAACGCCGCCGACTCGCTCAAGCGGGTCCACCTCGAGCTCGGCGGCAAGGCCCCCGTGATCGTCTTCGACGACGCCGACGTCGACGCGGTCGTCGACCGCGCTCGCCGAAGGGCGCGTACTACAACTCGGGACAGGACTGCACGGCTCCGTGTCGCGTCATCGCCGGAGCGAAGGTCTTCGAGCGGCTCGTACCGGAGCTCGAGCGACGCCGTCGGCGAGATCAACGTCGGCGACCCGTTCGACCCCGACGTGGCGATGGGCCCGGTGATCTCCGCCGACCAGCAGGCACGGGTCTCGGGGATGGTCGACCGGGCACGCGAGGCCGGCGCCGAAGTGACGGTCGGCGGCTCGCAGGCGTTCCGGTGCGGGCTACTACTACGACCCGACCGTCGTCGTGAACCCGGAGCAGCGCAGCGAGATCGTCCAGCGCGAGGTCTTCGGCCCGTCGTCTCCGTGCAGCGCTTCGCCGACGAGGCCGAGGCGGTCTCCTGGGCGAACGACGTCGACTACGGCCTCTCGGCCAGCGTGTGGACCTCCGACGTCGGCCGCGCCATGCGCATGACCAAGGCCCTGGACTACGGGTGCGTCTGGGTCAACCAGCACATCATGATCACGTCGGAGATGCCCCATGGTGGCTTCAAGCAGTCGGGCTACGGCAAGGACATGTCGATGTACGCGCTCGAGCACTACACCGAGCTGAAGCACGTGATGATCAAGCACTGATTCACGATCAAGCACTGATTCACGATCGAGCGCGACCACCCCGCAGGCAGACGACCCGGATCGAGGAAGTCGACATGACACAGGCAGCAACCGCACGCATCACCGCAAGAGCACGCGAGATCGCAGGCGCCGAGACGACTCTGCTCCTCGAGCGCACGACGGCCTCCTCGGCCATGTACGACCGCGCCGTGCGGAGCCTCCCTCAGGGCGTGGGATCCTCGTTCCAGGTGGGGGACCCCTACCCCATCTACCTGAGCGCAGGGCGCGGCAGCCGTGTCGTCGACGTCGACGGGAACGAGTACGTCGACTTCCACAACGGATTCGGTTGCATGCTCGTCGGGCACGCACACCCGAAGGTGCGAGAGGCGATCGCGGGCGCTGCCGCGACGGGGACCCACTTCGCCGCACCGACGCCCGGCACCGTCGAGCTCGCGGAGGTCCTCTGTGATCGGTTCGGCGTCGACCGGGTCCGCTTCTGCAACTCCGGGACCGAGGCGACGATGCACGCCATCCGGATCGCCCGCGCGCGCGACCGGGCGCGACCACATCGTCAAGATCGAAGGCTCGTACCACGGGCACCACGACGCGGTGATGTTCTCCGTCGCTGCCGAACGCCGATCTGCTGGGCGGACGCGACATGCCGGCCACCACACCGATGTCGCTCGGCATCCCGGCCGCCCTCGCCGAGTACACGCATGTGGTCCCGTTCAACGACCTCGACTGCCCTGGAGCGGCTCCTGACCGACCGGCCGGGCGAGATCGCCTGCCTGATCCTCGAACCGGTGATGATGAACATCGGGATCGCCGAGCCGCAGCCCGGCTACCTCCAGGGGCTGAAGGACCTCCTCCACAAGCACGGCGCTCTCCTGATCTTCGACGAGGTGAAGAGCGGGGCCACCGTCGCCTACGGAGGTGCGGCCGATCTCTACGGCGTCCAGCCCGACCTCTCGTGCTGGGCCAAGGCCACCTTCGGAGGCACACCCGGAGCGGCCTTCGGCGGTCGCGCCGACATCATGGACGCGATCGAGCGCGGTGCCGCCCAGCAGGGGACCTTCAACGGGAATCCGCTCGTGGCGGCCGCCGCGCTGGCGACCCTCACCGAGGTCCTGACGCCCGACGCGTACGTCGAGCTTGCCAGGGTCGGGACTCGCCTCGCCGAGGGCTGCAGCAAGGCGATAGCAGAGCACGGACTGCCCGCGCACGCCGTCGACCTCGGAGCCAAGGGCTGCGTCTCGTACCGCCCCGAGAGGCTCACCTGCTACCGCGACTTCCTGGAGACGAACGTCGATCTCTACGCGGCATCGTTCCCCTGGATGGTCAACCGCGGCGTCTTCATGACTCCCGGCGACGAGGAGCAGTGGACCCTCTCGGTCCAGCACTCCGACGCCGACATCGACCGCTACGTCGACGCGTTCGCAGGGTTCTGCGCCGCCGTCTCCGGGTAGCCGATGGCCCCGACGTCACCCGGACAGCGACCCAGGGCGTCGCGCGCGCTCGACGCCGCCGACAAGGCGATCATCGAGCGTCTCCAGGAAGACGGCCGTCGCCCCTACACGAAGCTCGCACGCGACGTCGGTCTGTCTCAGGCCGCGGTTCGCCAGCGCGTTCAGCGCCTGATCGAGGACAACGTCGTGCAGATAGTCGCCGTGACCGACCCGCTCACGCTGGGCTTCCACCGCCAGGCGATGGTCGGCGTCAAGACCGAGGGTGACATCAACGCCATCGCCGACGCTCTCGCCGCGATTCCCGAGGTCGACTACCTCGTCTTCACCTCCGGCTCGTTCGACCTCCTGTTCGAGGTCGTCTGCGCCGACGACGAGCATCTCCTGACGACTCCTCAACGACAAGGTGCGCAGCGTCGCGGGAGTGCGCAGCCGCAGAGACGTTCATGTACCTCCGCCTCCACAAGCAGACCTACGCATGGGGGACCAGGTGAGCGATGACCGACCACATCGACAACGACGCCCTGCAGGAGAGCGGCGAAGCGGCACCTCTGGATGCACTTCACCCGCCTCGCAGCGTACGACGATGCCGAGATCCCGATCATCACCCGCGGCGAGGGCTGCTACGTCTGCGACCAGCACGGCCATCGCCTCCTCGACGGGCTCTCGGGCCTCTTCACCGTCCAGGCCGGGCACGGCCGCAAGCGACCTCGCCGAGGCCGCCGCACGCCAGGGCGAGAAGCTCGAGCTACTTCCCGATCTGGTCGTACGCGCACATCCGCCAGCGATCGAGCTCGCGGGGAAGCTCGCCTCGCTGGCCCCGGGCGACCTCAACCGCGTCTTCTTCACCACGGGCGGATCCGAGGCCGTCGAGTCGGCCTGGAAGCTCGCCCGCCAGTACTTCCGCGCCATCGGGCAGGGTCAGCGCTACAAGGTCATCGCGCGGCAACACCGCATACCACGGCACCACTCTCGGGGCGCTGGCGATCACCGGCGTGCCCGGCGTTCCGCACGCCCGTTCGAGCCACTGACTCCCGGAGGCGTGCACGTCGTGAACACCAACCGCTACCGGCACCCGCTCGCCAAGGACGACCAGGCCTTCATGGAGCTCACACCGACGCCATCGAGGAGGCGATCCTCTTCGAGGGCCCCGAGACCGTCGCGGCCGTCTTCCTCGAACCGGTGCAGAACGCGGGCGGCTGCTTCACGCCACCGGACGGGTACTTCGCCCGCGTCCGCGAGATCTGCGATCGCCACGGCGTCCTGCTCGTCTCCGACGAGGTCATCTGCGCGTACGGGCGCCTCGGAGCGATGTTCGGGTCCGAGCGCTACGACTACCTGCCCGACATCATCACCACGGCCAAGGGCCTCACCAGTGGCTACTCGCCCCTCGGTGCGGTCCTGTGCCGCGACTTCCTCGCCGAGCCCTTCCTCGGCGAGAAGAAGTCGTTCCTCCACGGCATCACCTTCGGCGGCCACCCGGTGTCGTGTGCCGTCGCCCTCGAGAACCTCCGGATCTTCGAGGAGGAGGACCTGATCGGACACGTGCAGCGGCACGAGGACGGGTTCCGCGAGCGCCTCGAGGGCCTCCTCGACATCCCGATCGTCGGCGACGTGCGCGGCGCCGGCTGGTTCTGGGCGTTGGAGCTCGTGAAGGACCAGGCAGACCTCCGCAGCGGTTCTCGCGCGAGCGAGGCGGAGTCACTGCTGCGGGGCCTGGTCGCCCCCGCGACCTACGAGGCCGGCCTGATCTGCCGCACCGACGACCGCGGCGACCCGGTGATCCAGCTCGCGCCGACGCTCGTCACCGGCGAGGCCGAGCTCGACTTCATCGAGTCCGTCCTGCGCGACGTGCTGACTGCGGCCTCCGAGAGCGTCGTGAGCCGCTGAGCCCGCCGCTCGTCGTGGGCGTGCCACGCGAGGTCAAGACCGACGAGAACCGGGTGGCCATCACGCCCGACGGTGTTCTCGAGATGCGCAACCACGGAGTGAGTGTCCTCGTCGAGAGCGGCGCCGGCGCGGGATCGAGCTTCACCGACGACGACTACGCGGCCGTCGGCGCGGAGATCATCGCCGGTGCGCCCGACGTGTGGGGCCGCTCCGGACTCGTCCTCAAGGTGAAGGAGCCGCAGGAGTCCGAGCTCACACACCTTCGCGACGACCTGGTGCTCTTCACCTACCTGCACCTAGCCGCGTACCCCGAGGTCGCCGACGCGCTGCTCGCGAGCGGCACCGCCGGCGTCGCCTACGAGACCGTGCAGCACGCATCGGGCAGTCTGCCTCTGCTCGCCCCGATGAGCGAGGTGGCCGGGCGGATGGCACCGCAGATCGGCGCCCACTTCCTCGAGTACCGCCACGGCGGCCGTGGTGTACTCCTCGGCGGAGCACCCGGTGTGCGGCCGGCGCGTGTGGTGGTGCTCGGTGCCGGCAACGTCGGCTGGAACGCTGCCTGGATCGCGCAGGGGATGGAGGCCGAGGTCCTCCTGCTCGACCAGAACCTCGATCGGCTCCGGTGGGTCGACCAGATCCACAAGGGCCGCATCATGACCCTGGCGAGCAACCGCGGCGCGGTGGAGCGGGCGATCGGCGACGCCGATCTCGTCATCGGTGCCGTGCTGGTCCCTGGTGGTCGTGCACCGACCGTCGTCTCCGACGACCTGGTCCGCTCGATGAAGTCGAGATCGGTGATCGTCGACTGTCGCGATCGACCAGGGTGGCTGCGTCGAGGGGATCAGCGAGACGACGCACGCGACCCCGTCTACGAGCGGCACGGAGTCGTGCACTACGCAGTCGGCAACATACCGGGAGCCGTGCCGAACACGTCGACGTATGCGCTGACCAATGCGACGCTTCCGTATGCGCTCGAGATCGCGACGCGCGGCCTGCGCGAGGCCACCGTCGCCGATCCGGCCCTTGCGCTGGGGGTCAACACCGTGTCGGGGGTGGTCCCGAACCGTGCCGTGGCCGATGCGCTCGGCCGGGGGCACGCCCCGCTCGACGGGCTGTGGTGACGCGCCCGGCCGCGTAGACGCGACGTAGACGGCGCCGTCCGCCGGCGAGCCGGCGCTACTCCTGCGTAGCCGGGAGCGTCGGGAGCCCTGCGTCGAGCCCGCCGACCTGCTCGTCCGACGCTGCGGCGGCGTCGGTGTTCGCCCGGTGCAGCGCAGCGAAGACCTCTTCGCGGTGCACGTCGACGGAGCGAGGAGCCTTGATCCCGAGCCGCACCTGGTCGCCGCGCACCTCGAGCACCGTGACGACGATCTCGTGGCCGATCATGATGCTCTCGTTCACACGCCTGGTGAGCACGAGCACGGGACGCTCCCTCCGCGGCCGGCCGCCGTGACGATCGGATCCCAGCATACGACGCGACGTGCAGGCAGGCACGTAGCCCGCAGCGCGGTCGGCCCGCCGGATCGGCCGCGCCAGTCACACCCCGCCGAGCGGCTCTCTGACCCTGCCGCGCGGTCCCGCCTGAACCGCTTGGCGCGCCTCGAGCGTGCGTCGGTTCACGACGATCGGCCCCAGGAGGTTGATGGTGGACTCGCCCGGCCGCTCCCCGGGGGTTATCACGCAGAGCACCTCGGCATCGTCCGGACCCGAGAGGCCCAGGCGGGAGCGCGTCGACGGATCGAGGTCGAGCTCGAAGTCGGGGCGGAACTCCCACGGCGACGCCACGACGAAGCGGACGGCGCGATCGTCGCACGAGACGAGCGCGGAGAACGGGCCCTCGTCGGTTCCCAACGGCACGAGCTCGAAGCTGCGCAGCCTAGGGAAGCCCGGGAGCCCGGCCGGGAAGTAGATGAGTCCGGCGTCGGCGCACTCCTCTCGGGTGAGGTCCGTCTCGGTCAACGCAGCCTCTCAGCGAAGGAACTCGACCAGGGACGCCTGGATGACCTTGATGGGCGACGGCTGCGAATGGGCGATCGCGACCTCGTGCATCTGCACCGCGGCCACGGCATCCGCCAGCTCGCAGTCGAGGTCTCTGCCGCGCCGGCTCGAGACGGCCGCCCGGTGCTCCCGGCCGCTCTCACCTGAGGCAGCGTCGATGGCGCGGAGCTCCTCTACGATCGCGTCGATCGGCCCGGCGGTCTCGGCGGGGGAGGCCACGGTCGCAGCAGCACGCCCACCGGTCGAGTCACCGGGGCTCCCTTCCGCTCCCGCGAGAAGCGACGCCGGGACCAGCACCTCTGGTTGGACGCCGCGACCCGAGCGGGCGACGTCGTGTGCCTCCTCGAGAAGGTCGATCAGCGCGCCGCGATGCTCCTCCAGGATCCTGCCCCACGGTGACGGGGCGGCCGCACAGAGCGCCGCGAGCCTCGGAGCGCCGTCCAGACCGAGCGCCTCGGCGACCGTCGGCACGAGTAGAGCCCGCTCGAGCTCGACGACCTGAAGCTCGGATGCAACGGAGTCGACTTCACGCACCGCGTGCACGAGCCACTCGGATCGCCCCGCAGCGGCTACGAGCTTCTCCTCCGCCAGCTTGAAGACCAGCAGCTCGATCAGCCGTCTTGTCCGGAACAAGGATTCCGAGAGCTCGTTCAGCACCATCTACCCGACCTCGAGGGGTTCGCCTGCAACTACCCAATCGGCCGGGTGCACCCCGCAGTCAAGGCTTCGGCGCGGGTGTTCGCGGCTGTCGCCTCCGGCGACCGCCCGGCGACGGCCGGCCGTGTCGTGCTCAACCCAGGAGACCGAGCGCCACGGCGCGTCCGAGCGCGTCGTTGCGGTTCCGTGCGCCGAGCTTGGAGTAGATGTGCGCGACGTGGGTCTTGACGGTCGCGAGGGTCACGAACATCTCCGCTGCGATCTCCCGGTTCGCCAGGCCCTCTGCGAGAAGGGCGAGGACCTCCCGCTCGCGCGTCGTGAGGACCACCTCACCGCCCCCGCCCTGGGCATGACTTTCCGGCACGGGTCGCACCTCGCCGACGAGCGCGGGGAGCAGCGCCGGCGCGACGACCCTCTCCCCGTTGCACACCCGCGCGACGGCGTCGGCGAGGTCGTCGGTGCGGGCCGTGCGCAGGAGGAGTGCGTCGACCCCCAGGGAGACGAGCGCAGGGGCCTCCTCACCCAGCCTCAGCAGGCCGACGATCGCCGGCGGTGGCCGGAGCCGCCCGGCCCGCCGGACCACGTCGGCCGGGTCGAGATCTGCCGTCGTGCCGAGGACGAGCAGGTGCGCGCCCTCCGAGCCGACGAGCCTCACGGCGGCGCGCCCGGAGTGCGTCTCCCCGACCACCTCCAACCCGCACGACTCGAGCACGACGCCCACTCCACGGCGGAGGAGGGCGGCCTCGTCGGCCACGACGGCCCGCTGTCCGCTCTGCTCCACCCGGCCTCCACAACGCGACAAAACGCCCCTGGAGCGTATCCCCGCCGGGGCCGGCGACCACGGAATTCATCCCGAGGGTTGATCAAGTACGCGGTCGACTTCCGTCGAAACCGTCTTCTGACGGAGGCAGATCTCGAGGGCAGGGGGCAGGATGAAGACCACCCGCAAGGCAGAGCGAGTCGACGTGGTGCGCGCGGAGAACGAGGAGGCGCTCGTGACCCAGCACCTCCCGCTCGTCGGGTACGTCGTCTCCGAGATCGCACACCGGGTCCCGAGTCACGTGAGCCGCAGCGACCTTGTCTCGGCCGGGATGCTCGGCCTGGCGCAGGCGGCACGCTCGTTCGACCCGTCACGCGGCATCGCGTTCGACCGCTTCGCGTCCACCCGGATCCGAGGCGCTCTCCTCGACGAGCTGCGCGGCCTCGACTGGGCCAGCCGCTCCGTGCGCGCCCGCTCTCGCAGCCTTCAGAGCGCGTCCGAGGAGCTGGCTGCGCGCCTGGGCCGCCCCCCGACCTCCGGCGAGATCGCCGAGGAGATGAAGGTGCCGACGGAGACGGTCCACAAGCTGGTCGACGACGTGCACCGTGCGACGGTCATCAACTACGAGTCGCTGGTCCTCGACGGCGATGCCGAATCACTCCTCTCCGACGGCGACGGGAACCCCGAGGACGCGCTCCTGGAGCGCGAGCGCAAGGGCTACCTGCTCGACGCGGTCAAGACGCTGCCCGACCGGCTCCGGCGCGTCGTCGTCGGCTACTTCTTCGAAGAGCTCTCCATGCAGGAGCTCGGCGACGAGCTCGGCGTCAGCGAGTCGCGGGTCTCCCAGCTACGCGCCGAGGCGCTCTCTCTGCTGAAGGACGGGATCACCTCCCAGCTCGAGCCCGAGTCGCTACCGGCCGAGCCGCGCCCCAACGGTCGAGTGGCCCGCCGCAAGGCCGCCTACTACTCCGAGATAGCGGAGGCGTCGGACTACCGGACACGCCTCGACTCCGAGCTGCCCATCGAGCCGGAGGCGGCCGCTTCGTGCGGCGGGCGGGCGATCCTGCGCTGAGCGCGCCGCGACCCACCCATCTCGACCTCCGGCGCTCGCAGTGGGCCGCCCGGGGCTCGAACCCGGTACCTGCGGATTAAAAGTCCGACGCTCTACCCGTTGAGCTAGCGGCCCGGCGTCCCCGAGAAACTACCGGAGTCCCGGCTCGACGCCGCAGGTGCGGGCGCCGGCAGGGCATGGGAGACTGCCGCCCGTGCTGACGCGAGTCGATCGCCTGCAGCTTGCGGTGCCCGACCGCCGGGCCGCCGCGGCGGGCTGGGTCGGCCTGTTGGGCGCCGAGCACGAAGGTGACGACCGAGTAGCGGCACTCGGCGCGAGGCGCAGCACGTACCGGCTGGGCAGCGGCCGCGTCGAGCTGCTCGAACCCGACGGCACCGGGCCGGTGGCCACAGCGGTCGCCGAGCGCAACGGCCACCTCTACGCCGGCGGGATGTCGACTCACGACCTCGGAGCTCTCGTCGCTCACCTGCGCACTCGCGGGGTCGAGCCACCCGTCGAGGGAGACCAGGTCCACCTCGACGCCGATCACACCGGCGGCCACGGCCTCCGCCTCGTCGTGAGTGCGGGCGACCGCGACGGCTCCCCCTCCCCCGTCGGCATGGTCGACTTCTTCTACGAGGTCACCAACCTCGTGCGCGACGCCGCCGGTGCCACCTCTCACTACGCCGACCTGCTCGGCATCGACTCGTCGGCGTTCGTACCGATCTCCTCCGATCGGTACGGCTACTCGGGCGCTCTCACCCTCCTCGACCCCGACCGCCTCGACCGGCTCGAGGTCATCACTCCCGACAAGGCGGGGAGCACCATGCACCGCTACTTCGAGCGCTTCGGCGAGTCCCTCTACATGGCGTTCGCCGAGTCGGGCCGGCTGTCGGCGATCGCCGAACGGGTCGCGGAGTCCGGTGCCGTCGCGACCATCGAGCGCGGTGACGACGGGCCGGGCGAGCACGAACCGAACACGATCTTCCTCCATCCGGCGGCGCTCGGCGGGATGATGCTCGGCCTCTCGCGCCGGACCCTGGCCTGGGTCTGGTCCGGCCACCCCGAGAGGGTGGAGGCCTGAGCGTGAGCGGCGACAGCGTGCTGCAGATCGAGGACCGCGGCCGGGTGCGGCTGCTCACCCTCGACCGCCCCGACGCCCTCAACGCCTTCGACGACGCTCTCTACGACGCCGTGCGCGACGCCCTTCTCGATGCAGCCGCCTCCGCCACGGTGGCATGTGTCGTCATCACCGGCAGGGGGCGGGCGTTCAGCGCCGGTCAGGACCTCGGCGAGCTGGCCGAGCCGAGAGTCCACGACGACGGGGCGCCGCACGGCTTCGCGTCGTTCATCGAGGTCGTCGAGTCGTTCCCCAAGCCACTCGTCGCCGCTGTCAACGGCCTCGGAGTGGGAATCGGCCTCACGATGCTGCCGCACTGCGACCTGGTGATCATGGCCGAGGGAGCGCGCGTGCGCGCCCCGTTCGCAAGGCTCGGTGTCACGGTGGAGGCGGGCAACAGCCTGCTGCTCCCCCAGCGGGTCGGCTGGCAGGCTGCGGCACACGCCCTGTTCACCGCCGAGTGGATCGACGCGCGAGCAGGCGGTGGCCATCGGGCTGGCATGGAAGGCCTGCGCCCCGGAAGACCTCCTCGACGAGGCGCTGGCGGTGGCTCACAAGATCGCGGCGATGCCCGTCACGTCGCTCGTGGCGACGAAGCGCCTGATGCTCGACGCCCGACTCGACGCGGTGCGCGCGGCACGGCGTCGCGAAGGGCCCACCTTCGCCGGCCTGGTCGGTGGCCCCGCCAACAGCGAGGCGATGCGCGCGTTCCGCGAGAAGCGAGAGCCCGACTTCACGCGCCTCCCCGACGACGGGTGATTCTCGACGAGCGCCGCGCCCCTGTCCGGGGCCCCGTGCCGGGCAACGCCGATATAGGCTCAGGTGAACGTCACTAACCGTCGAGCTGCGCGTCGTGGAGGTGGTCGTCGTGACCGAGGAGCCGAACGAGCGCTTCGCCCGCGGAGTGGCCACCGCCATCGAGCTCTTCTCGGGCTCCCCGACCCTGCCGAGCTTCCCGGTCCCCGACGAGATCGAGGACGACTGGAGCCGGTTCTCGGTCTCGACCGTCATGGGCGACGTCTGGTCCCGGCCGGGTCTCGACGCCCTGCAGCGCGCAATGATCACCATCGCTCTGCTCACGGCGAGCGACAAGCCCGAGCAGCTGAGGGCCTACATCTCCATCGGGCTCAACCAGGGCGTCACGCGCTCCCAGGTGTGCGAGGTGATCCTCCACACCGCCGCATACGCCGGCTTCCCAGCGGCCATCGAAGGGCTCCGGGTCGCCGAGGAGGTCTTCGGCGAGTACGACGCGGCGACCGACCCGAAGACCACGTAGCGACCGCTGCGAGAACACGACGACGAGGAGCAGCGATGAGCGACGCGAGGCCGAACGACGCGGAGGTCTCCGAGGACCTGCTGCGGCGGATCGAGTCCGGCGAGGAGCACCCGCCGAAGCCCGACTTCGTCTCGGACGACGAGTGGCGGATGATCGTCGAGAGCCGCGATCCCTCGATCATCAGGATGGCCGGGACCGGCCACGTCGACGCGTATCGCTCGACCGGCGGCGAAGGCATGGACGTGACCCAGGGCGCACCCGTGCTCATCCTCACCACCACCGGGCGCAAGAGCGGCCGGGAGATCTCGACCTGCCTCAACTACATGACCGACGGCGACGACCTGATCGTCGTCGGCTCGTTCGCCGGCTTCGGCAACGGACCGAACTGGGCTCTCAACCTCGAGGCGAGTCTCCGCGGACGGGTGGAGGTACGGGACCGCACCTGGCCGGTGGTCGCGCGCATGGTCGGCGGGGAAGAACGAGCCCGCCTGTGGCCCCGCATGACCGAGTACTTCCCGCTGTGGGGGCACTTCCAGAAGTACTGCCGACGCGAGTTCGCCGTCTTCGTCCTCTCCGACGACTCGGGCGGCGACGGGGCCCCCAAGGCGCCGCCGACCGCGACCTAAGGGGCCGTCGACGTGGTGTAGGAGTCGCAGCGGCCGTCGATCCACTGGTCGAGAGCGGCCCTGGAGGCGACGGCGTCGTCGAAGCGGAGCTGCTCCACCGAGGAGCGCAGCGTGGCGAGGTCTCCCTGGAGGTTCTCGGGGACCACCTCCGCGAGGGAGTCGAGGGTCGACAGGTAGTCGGCCACGGCGTCGTCGAGCGCCCGATCGAACGCCTCGGGGTCGGAGAGATCTGCGGAGGCCACGGTCTCGCCCGAAGAGCGGAGACGCTCCATGAGCGGACACGCCACCTCCTCCGTGGCCACGTCGCCGATCCCGTCGTCATCGCCCGAGCACGCCGCGAGCGCCGGCAGCGCCGCGCACAGGAGGAGCACGGCTGCAGCGTTGCGGGTGCGCACGCTCCAAAGGTACCGGGGCATTCTCTGCTGCTACGATTCGCTGGCTCCGGTGGAGCCCGAGCCCCCATCGTCTAGTGGCCTAGGACGCCGCCCTTTCAAGGCGGTAACGGGGATTCGAACTCCCCTGGGGGCACAGCGGCGACGGTCATCCGACCGATGCCGGCATGGTCCTGTGGTGCAGTTTGGAGTGCACGCCGCCCTGTCAAGGCGGAGGCCGCGGGTTCAAATCCCGTCAGGACCGCAAGGGGGGGAGACCGCTCCCACCCCGGGCCGGGTAGCTCAGTTGGCAGAGCGCGCGCCTGAAAAGCGCGAGGTCACCGGATCGACGCCGGTCCCGGCCACCGCCCTCGACGGGCCGCACGCGAAACGGTGGCGACACGACACCGGCCGTACGGCCGGGGCGTCGCCACCGATTCGTCCACTGCGGTAGTTGGCCTACGGGTGTGGGGACCGAGTCGGAGTCAGACCGACTCGCCCTCCTCGACTCTCTCGAGGAAGTGCCGGATCTCACTGGCACGGAACCGCCTGTGCCCACCGAGCGTCCGGATCGCCGAGATCTTGCCGGCGCGGGCCCAGCGGGTGACCGTCTTGGGATTCACGCGGAACATCGCCGCTACCTCCGACGGGGTGAGCAGGGTGTCGTCTTCGTGGGGCTGCATGTGTCTCTCCGCCTTGATCCTCGGGGCCAGTACATGGGCTGACGGAGACCGCCTCCCCACGACACGAACTCCCGAGGGGCGCCCAATCCCTCGTCATACCTACCGGGCGCCGGGCACGCGCGCCCATCCCGTACCCATTGCGCCACCACTGTACGCTTCGTCGCCCCCCGCGTCGATAGCACGTTTGCGCCACCTCGGGAATGAGCACTGACTAGCCGATTAGCACCACGCCTGTCAACGTGATCCGCCGACCTCTGACCCCGACTCCCGGGGATGTGACCCACCTTCCGACGAAGGGCCCTGACCACCCGGGCATCGGCGCACTTAGACTCCGAGACTGTGCCCCGCGTGCTGGCCGTCGCCAATCAGAAGGGCGGGGTGGCCAAGACCACCACCGTCCACACCCTCGGCGCCGCCCTCGCGGAGCTCGGCGAGCGGGTCCTGCTCGTCGACCTCGATCCGCAGGCCTGTCTCACATGGTCGGTGGGGCTCGACCCCGACACCATCGCTCTGAGCTTTCACGACGTCGCCCTCGGGCGGAACAAAGCCGAGGAGATCCTGCTCGAGGTGGGTGCGATGTCGTTGCTCCCCGCGACGATCGACCTGGCCGGCTCCGAGGTCCACCTGCTCACCCGCACCGGCCGCGAGCACGTTCTCGCGCGGGCGCTGGCATCGCTCCCCGACGTCTACGACACGGTCCTGATCGACTGCCCACCGTCACTCGGCGTCCTGACTGTGAACGGGCTCACCGCCGCGACCGGCGTTCTCGTCCCGCTGCAGTGCGAGGCGCTCAGCCATCGCGGAGTCGCCCAGCTCCTGGAGACCATCGACGACGTGCGCGAGCTCACCAACCCGCGCATCGTCGTGCGCGGGGTCGATCGCGACGATGTACGACGCGCGGACGCGCCACGGGCGCGAGGTTCTCGACGACGTACGCACCAGGTTCGGCCTCGAGGTCCTCGACCCCCCGATACCCAAGTCGGTGCGCTTCGCCGAAGCGCCGGGCCGTGGTCTCTCCATCCTCGAACACGCCCCCAGGTCCGCGGGGAGCGCCGCCTACCGCGCGATCGCCGCGGTCCTGCACTCCGACCTCAGGGATTGTGCAACCGTGACGGGAAACCTGCGCGACTTCAGCGCGCCCTCGCAGAGGCCGGGTCGCGACCCGTCGGGGAAGCGCGCTCTCTTCTCGGCCGGCGCGCATGACTCCGACCTCGACACCCCCCCGACCGCCGCTACCGAGGCGGCGGAACCTGCACCGCCCGAGCGGACCGCACCCGACGATCCACCCCGGCCGGGCACCCTCGTCGTGGAGTGCGCAACGTGCGGCCGGCGCACTCGCGTCACCTACTTCGACTTCGCTCTCCTCAACCTGCCGTTCGGGTTCGTCGTGCCGATCCCCGGGCGCCGGTACAAGCACCGGATGACCTGCCCTGCGTGCAGTCGATGGACGTGGGTCGACGCACGCTGGCGCGACTGAGCACGGCCAACCTCGCGGGTTCGGCAGCGCCGGTCAGCGCTCGACGTGCGCCTGACCGTGACCCACGACGATCTCGCCGACCACCCACGAATCGTGGCCGGTCGCCCGTATCGCGTCGACGGCCCTGAGCTCGTCGCCGTCGGGGACGATCGCCAGCATCCCCAGCCCCAGGTTGAAGACCTGTTCCATCTCGCCGTCGGGGACCATCCCGGCCCGCTGGATCTCGTCGAATATCCGCGGCTCCTCCCACACGCCGCGCTTCACGACGCCGTCGCACCGCTCGGGCAGGACCCGCTCCAGGTTGCCGGGGATGCCTCCACCTGTGATGTGCGCGAACGCGTGTACCGGTACGTGGCGCGTGAGGCTCTGCATCGCCGGCGCGTAGATGACGCTCGGCCGTAGCAGCTCCTCGGCGAGGTCGTGATGCGCCCCCGGCCACGCGCTGGTCGTCGAGCCGCCGGCCCGCCTGCTCCAGCAGCGCAGCGCGCGCCAGCGAGTAGCCGTTGCAGCGCAGTCCCGGGCTCCCGAAGCCCACGATTCGGTCGCCCCGGCCTGACGCCGGAAGGCAGCACATCGCGACCTCTCGACGACTCCGACCGCGAAGCCGACCAGGTCGAACTCCCCCGGCTCCATGATCCCGGGGTGCTCCGACATCTCGCCACCGAGCAGCGCGCAACGAGCCTGGCGGCACCCCTCGGCGACGCCGGAGACGATCTCGTCGACATCCTCGGGCACGAGCTTGCCGACCGAGATGTAGTCGAGGAAGAAGAGCGGCTCGGCTCCCTGCACGGCGATGTCGTCAACCGACATGGCGACGAGGTCGATCCCGATCGTGTCGCGCCTGCCCGTGAGCTGGGCGATCAGCGACTTGGTGCCCACGCCGTCGGTGGACGACACGAGCAACGGGTCGCGGTACGAGCGCCAGTCGAGCGCGAAGAGCCCCCGAACCCGCCGATGTCACCGACCACCTCGGGCCGGAAGGTGGACCGGACGTGCTCCTTGATGAGCTCGACCGCCTTCTCGCCCGCGCCGATGTCGACGCCCGCCGCGCTGTAGGTGAGCGGCCGGTCTGCGCCGTCGGAGTCGTCGCTCATGAATCCGGCTCCTGATCAGGCGAGCTCGACGGTCCCCGGGAGGCGGGGCTCCTCGATCTGCTCCAGCGCGAGCTTCGTGTCGTGGTCGGGTACCGGACCGGGTACTCGCCCGTGAAGCACGCCGTGCAGAACGCCTCCGACGCCACGCCCGTCGCAGTCACGAGCCGGTCGAGCTCCAGGTACGCGAGCGAGTCGACCTGCAGGTACTCGGCGATCTCGCCGACCGACATGTCGGCGGCGAGAAGCTCGGAGCGCCTCCCCGTGTCGAGACCGTAGAAGCACGGCCACCGGTACGGCGGCGACGAGACCCGCAAGTGCACCTCGGTCGCGCCGGCCTCTCGCAGGACCGCCATGATCTGACGGGTCGTGGTCCCGCGGACGATCGAGTCGTCGACGACCACCAGCCGCTTGCCCTTGATGTTCGCCCGGATCGGGTTCAGCTTGACCCTCACTCCCGAGCCGCGCTGCTGCTGGCTCGGCTGGATGAAGGTGCGGCCGACATAGCGGTTCTTCACGAAGCCGTCGCCGTACGGGAGGCCCGAAGCCCGCGCGAAGCCCTGCGCTGCCGGGACGCCCGACTCGGGCACCGGCATGACCATGTCGGCGGGGGCCGGCGCCTGCCGTGCGAGCTCCTCGCCCATCCGCTGTCGTGCAGCATGAACGCTCTGTCCGTAGAGGAGGGTGTCGGGCCGCGCGATGTACACGAACTCGAAGAGGCAGAGTCGCGGGTCGGGCTCCGCGAACCGGATCGAGCGCACGCCGTTCGCGTCGATGGCCACGAGCTCACCCGGTTCGACGTCGCGCACGAAGTGCGCGCCGACGATGTCGAGTGCCGCGGTCTCGCTCGCGAGGACCCAACCGCCCTCGGTCCGTCCGAGAACGAGCGGTCGAATCCCGTGCGGGTCGCGAACGCCGAAGAGGTGAGCCTCGTCCATCAGCACCAGCGAGAACGCTCCCTCGAGCGTGGGGAGCACCTGCTGCAGCGCATGCTCGAGGTCGCGTCCGTCGGAGCGCAGCTCGGGCGCGTAGTCGGCGCGCCAGCAGCTCGCCGATCAGCTCGCTGTCGGAAGTGAGGACTCCCGGCAGCATTCCCAGATCACCGGCCAGCGCCGTCGTGTTCATGAGGTTGCCGTTGTGCCCCAGAGCGAAGCCGACATCGCCCACAGATCGGTAGACGGGCTGCGCGTTGCGCCAGGTGGAGGACCCGGTGGTGGAGTAGCGGACGTGACCGACGGCGAGGTGTCCGTCGAGCGAGGCGAGGCTGCGCTCGTCGAAGACCTGGCGTCACCAGGCCCATGTCCTTGACGACGGTGATCGTGTCGCCGTCGCTCACGGCGATCCCCGCGGACTCCTGGCCTCGGTGCTGGAGCGCGTACAGCCCCAGGTACGCGAGGTTCGACACCGGCTGCCCGGGTGCGTAGACGCCGAAGACGCCGCAGGCCTCGCGGATCTGCTCGCTCACCGGTGCCAGTATCCCATGCCCCGCAGGGCGCGTCCGGCCTCGGGCGCAACGGGCGTACAACTCCGACCGTACGGAGGGCTCGCTCCGACCCGCACCGCCCCGGTGGGGCTCAGGCGCCGGCGACCGACACGCCGAGGGCGGCGGGGATGGCCTCGCGCCAGGCGCTCTCGGCTTCTCCGACGGCGACGTCGAACGCGTTGCTCGCTACCAGCCGACCACCACCTGCCTCGCCGACCACGGCCGCAGGGACGCCGGCGGCCTCCGCGAGCGCGAGCACCCGAGCCACCTCGCCCGCCTCGACCGAGAGCACCACGCGCGACGCCGACTCGGAGAAGCACATCTCCGCAGGTGTCGAAGTGCCCGCTCCGGGCGCACGAGCGAGATCGACCCTGAACCCGCACGCGCCGGCGAACGCCATCTCGGCCAGCGCTACCGCCAGGCCGCCGTCGGAGCAGTCGTGCACTCCCGACACCACCCTGTCGACGCTGAGTGCGCGGCAGCAGGTCGTGGAGCCGGAGAGCGGCGTCGAGATCCGCGACCGGTGGCATCCCTCCGTCGAGGCCCTGCACGACCGCTGCCCACTCGGAGCCGCCGAGCTCCGGGGCGGTCGTGCCGAGCACCACCACGTCGTGCCCGTCGACCAGGGCGGCGGCGGGAGGAGGACCGTCGAGATCGTCGATCAGACCGATGACCGCCACCACGGGTGTGGGATCGATGTTCTCGCCTCGCGACTCGTTGTAGAACGAGACGTTCCCTCCGATCACGGGGATCCCCAGCGCCTCGCACGCCTCCGACACTCCTTCGACCACCTCGGCGAACTGCCACATGACGTCGGGGTGCTCGGGGTTCCCGAAGTTGAGGCAGTTGACGAGTGCCAGCGGGCGGGCTCCGGAGCCCGCGACGTTGCGGGCGGCCTCGACCACCACGAGGCGCCCGCCGGTCCGGGGGTCCAGACGACAGAACCGGGCCTTCCCGTCGGTAGACAGCGCCAGCGCCTTGCCAGTGCCTCTGAGCCGCAGCACTGCGGCATCGCCACCGGGCCCGACGACCGTGTTCAGGAAGAGCTGGTGGTCGTACTGGCTGTAGACCCACGACTTGTCGGCGATCGTCGGCGTCGCGAGCAGCGCGCAGAGCTCTCCGGACAGGTCGGTGCCCGCCGGGAAGCGCTCCGCCAGAACCGCTCGCGGATCGCTCTCCTGCAGTGCGTCCTGTGACGCGGGGCGTTCGAGGGGGCGTCGGTTCATCGGCCCGTCGCCGAGGCTGCCGGCCGGGACGTCGGCGATCGGCTCGCGATCCGACGAGACCGCCGGCGGTGCGTCACCCGGAGGTGGCGGGGGGTTCCGCCCCGGAACACCCACGGCGTCGAAGAGGCCGTCGTACACTCGGAAACGCCCGGTGTCGGTCACGCGTCCGACGACCGTCGCCTTCACTTCCCATCGCCGGGCGAGCTCCAGGACCTCGTCGAGCCTCTCGGGCTCGACGATCGCGAGCATCCGCTCCTGGCTCTCCGACGTGAGCAGCTCGATCGGGGTCATCGACGGTTCGCGACGAGCGACGCGCGCGCAGTCGAGGTCCATTCCGGCACCCGCCTTGGCCGCCGTCTCCGACGCCGCACAGGAGATCCCCGCGGCGCCGAGGTCCTGCACTCCCACGGCGAGCTTGCGGTCGAGCAGCTCCAGGCAGGCCTCGATGAGTCGCTTCTCCTCGAACGGGTCGCCGACCTGGACCGACGGTCGCTTCTCCTCGGACCCCTCGGCGAAGCCGGCGCTGGCCAGCACGCTCGCCCCGCCGATGCCGTCGCGCCCCGTCGCCGAACCGAGGAGCACGGCCAGGTTGCCGGGACCCTCGGCGCGCGCGAGCACCAGGCGATCGTGGGGGAGCACCCCGAGGCAGAAGACGTTCACCAGCGGGTTGTCGCGGTAGCAGTCGTCGAAGACGACCTCGCCACCGACCGTCGGCACGCCGACCGAGTTCCCGTAGCCGGAGATCCCCGACACGACGCCCTCGAACAGGTAGCGGGTGCGCGCATCGTCGAGCGTGCCGAATCGCAGCGGGTCCATCAGGGCGATGGGGCGCGCACCCATGGAGAAGACGTCGCGGATGATCCCCCCGACACCGGTGGCCGCGCCCTGGTACGGCTCGACGGCAGACGGATGGTTGTGGCTCTCGATGCGGATGGCCACAGCGAGGCCGTCACCCACGTCGACGACCCCTGCGCCCTCCCCCGGCCCCACGAGGACCCATGGTGCCTCCGTGGGGAACCTCTTCAGGTGCACGCGAGACGACTTGTACGAGCAGTGCTCCGACCACATCACCGAGTACATCGCGAGCTCGAGGTCCGTCGGGTCGCGGCCCAGCTCGTCGATCACCGCATCGAGCTCGTCGTCGGTCATCCCGAGCTGTCGGTGCAGCGGCTCCATCGAGCCGAGACTACCCGGCGTCCATCGGTCGGGATCACGCCACGGGCGACTCCGCGCTCGCGCCGGTAGCAGCTCCGCGACCCGCAATGAGACCTATGGGCCGGCTCTCGGAACCGATGACCTCATGAGCGTAAATGGACAGACCGGAATGCCCGGGATTCGAGGTTGTTCTCCCCCTGATTCAAGTTCGGCCGGAGACGTCGGCCGAAGACAATATCCACGGAGAGATGTGATAGGAATAGTGAGAGACGAACACATCGAATTCGGAGGTCCGCGATGCCCCCCAGAGCCAAGAAGTCCACAATGACTGATGCGCACAAGAAGGCACTTGCAGCGGGCCGGACCCAGTCGAAGGCCGTGCGCGACTACCTCGAGGCCCTCGAAGCCCACCGCCCGAAGCGGGGTCGCAAGCGCACCGCCGACAGCATCGGCAAGCGCCTCGCCGCCATCGAGGAGGCCCTCGAGACGGCGGGCATCACCACCCGTCTCAACCTCATCCAGGAGCGTCACGATCTCCTGGCCGAGCTCGCAGGCATGCAGGTGAAGGTCGACCTATCGGGGTTCGAGAAGGCGTTCGTCAAGCACGCAAAGGGCTATGGAGCGCGCAAGGGCATCGCATACTCGTCGTGGCGGTCGGTCGGAGTGCCGGCCGAGGTCCTCAAGAAGGCGGGCATCACCCGGGGCGGTTGATCTGCGACAGCTCGGATCCGCCATCCGTTGCACGGCCCTCAGGCCGACGGCGAGGCGACGCGGTCGGTAGCCGCGAGCACCGACTTCAGCAGAACGGCCCCGTCGCCGGAGCCCAGGATCACCTCGGAGGCGCGCTCCGGGTGGGGCATCAGCCCGACGACGTTGCGCCCCTCGCTGCAGATCCCGGCGATGTCGTCGATGCTCCCGTTGGGGTTCTCCACGTAGCGCAGGACCACGCGGTCCTCGCTGCGCAGCGCATCCAGCGTCGCCGCGTCGCAGACGTAGTTGCCCTCGAAGTGATTGATAGGAATGCGCAGCACCTGGCCCGTGGCAGCACGGTTGGTGAGCGCGGTCGTCGTGGTCTCCACCCTGAGCTCGACCGTCGTGCACACGAACTTCAAACCGGCGTTCTTCTGCAGTGCCCCTGGTAGGAGGCCCGCCTCGGTGAGCACCTGGAAGCCGTTGCAGATGCCGATGACGGGCCCACCGGCGAGCGCGTGATCGCCGACGGCGTCCATGACCGGGGAGAAGCGGGCGATCGCCCCGGTGCGCAGGTAGTCGCCGTGGGCGAAGCCACCCGGGATCACCACCGCGTCGACACCGTCGAGCGTCGGGTCTCCGTGCCAGAGGATCTCGGCCGAGCCTCCGAGGTGCTCCACGGCCCAGACCACGTCGTGCTCGCAGTTGGTCCCCGGGAAGAGCACGACCCCGACGCGGGCCGTCACCTTGCGAGCTCCGTGATGCCTATCTCGTAGGCCTCGATCACCGGGTTGGCGAGGATTCGGCGGCACATCTCGTCGACCTGCGCTCGCGCCGTCGCCTCGTCGGGGGCTTCGACCACCAGGTGGACGCTCTTGCCGATCCGGACCTGCGAGACGTTGGCGTATCCCAGCGCCGGCAGCGCCCGCTCGACCGTCGCTCCCGGCCGGGTCGAGGATGCCGGGCAGATGCGTGACGTCGACACGGGCTTCGTAGGCGGGCACCCTCCGATCCTACCGGCCCCGACCCGCCGATCGACTCCCCTGGTCTAGAGGTCGGGACCGAACCACTCGGTGAACGAGCGGCCGGTGAGGCACTCGTACGCCTCCACGTACCGGGCCCGGGTGCCGTCGATCACCTCTGCAGGGAGGCTCGGAGCGGGCGGCTCGTGGTCCCAGCCCGTCGAGTCCATGTAGTCACGCACGTACTGCTTGTCGAACGACGGCGGCGAGCTCCCCGGCTCGTACTTGTCGGCCGGCCAGTACCGCGACGAGTCGGGGGTGAGCATCTCGTCGATCACGAGGATCTCCCCGTCGACGTCGCCGAACTCGAACTTCGTGTCGGCGAGGATCAGCCCGGTCTCCGATGCCCGCTCTGCACCGAGCTCGTACAGGCGGAGCGAGAGGTCCGAGAGGCGGTCGTAGCGATCGCGCCCGACGAGCGCCACGCGCCTCGTCGCGCGTCAAGGGCATGTCGTGGCCCTCGTCGGCCTTCGTGGTCGGGGTGAAGATCGGCTCGGGCAGCCGATCGGCCTCCTGCAGCCCGGCGGCCACCGGACGTGCCGTTGACCGTCCCGCTCCTGCGGTACTCGCTCCACGCGCCGCCGAAGAGGTAGCCGCGCACGATGCACTCCATCCGTATCGGGGTCGTCGCGCGTACGAGCATCGCCCGTCCGCCCACGGGCCCGGCGGTCTCGGGGAAGTCGGTCGGGTCGGCCGAGATCACGTGGTTCTGCACCAGTCGACGACGTCCGATCGAACCACCACGCCGAGAGCGCCGGTCAGCACTCGACCCTTGTCGGGGATCGGGTCGGGGAGCACGACGTCGTAGACCGAGAGCCGATCGGTGGCGACCATCAGGAGCTTGTCGTGCGCCACCTCGTAGAGCTCGCGGACCTTTCCCGTGTAGAGGTGGTGCAGCTGCGTCTCGCTCACGTGGTCTCCCCGGTCGGTTGCGACATCTCGATCTCGTCGAGCGCGTCGAACGTGCTGCCTACTCGCGCGATCGCATGACGCAGGTCGAAGCACGCATCGAGGCGACCGGCGTCGAGCCTCGCAGTGACGTCGTCGTCGTCGGCGAGGATCTCGCGAAAAGCCCTGCGCTCGTCCCACGCTCGCATCGCGCAGCGCTGCACCAGCCGGTAGGCGTCGTCGCGCCCGAGGCCCGCCTCGATCAGCGCGAGAAGCACGGGCTGGCTGAAGACGAGTCCGTACGACGAATCGAGGTTCTCGATCATCCGCTCCGGATAGACGCGCATGCCTTCGACGACCGTCCGGAAGCGGACCAGCACGTAGTAGGCGAGCATCAGCGAGTCGGGGAGGATGATGCGCTCCACCGACGAGTGCGAGATGTCGCGCTCGTGCCACAGGGCCACGTTCTCGAGGCCGGCCTGCAGGTTCGCCGCGCAGGACCCTGGCGAGCCCGCAGAGCTGTTCGCACTTCACGGGATTGCGCTTGTGCGGCATCGCGCTGGAGCCCTTCTGCGATCCCGTGCGGAACGGCTCCTCCACCTCGCGGACCTCGGTCCGCTGCAGGTGCCTGATCTCGAGTGCGAACGACTCGACGGCCGCCCCGACGGACGCGCACGCGTAGAGGAGCTCGGCGTGCCGATCGCGCGCCAGCACCTGTGTCGCCGGGACTGCGACCAACCCCAGCCGCTCGCAGACGTGCTCCTCGACTCGCGGATCGACGTTCGAGTAGGTGCCCACCGCTCCGGAGAGCTTGCCCACGGCGACCGCGCGCCTGGCGCGGATCAGTCGCTCACGGTCGCGCCTCACCTGCAGTGCCCAGAGGGCGAGCTTGAAGCCGAACGTCGTCGGCTCGGCGTGGATCCCGTGGGTGCGCCCGACCATCGGCGTGTCGCGGAACTCCCGAGCCCGAACGGCGATCGCCGCCTCCAGCTCCGCGGCAGCGTCGAGGATCAGGTCGCAGGCCTTCACCAGCGTCACGGAGAGGGCGGTGTCGACGACGTCGCTCGACGTAAGGCCGTAGTGGACCCACCCTCCTGCCGGCGGCCCGACGCGCTCCTGCACGACGTCGACGAAGGCCGCGACGTCGTGGTCGGTGACCGCCTCGCGCTCGTGCACGGCCTCGGTGTCGAAGCCCGCCCGATCGCGGATCGCGGCCGCGTGCTCCCTGGGGACGACGCCGAGATCGGCCCACGCCTCGCAGGCGAGCACCTCCACCTCGAGCCAGGTGCCGAAGCGATGGTCGTCGGTGAAGAGCGCCGACATCTCGGGCAGCGCGTAGCGGGGGATCACGGCCCGGCCTCCTCCGCGGCAGCGGCCGCGATGTCGTTGCGGAAGTGCATGCCCGGCCATGAGATGCGCGACACGGCGTCGTACGCCCGCCGCGGGCGCCGGCGAGGCTCGGTGCCGTGGCCGTCACGTCGAGGACCCGCCCCCCCGCCGTCAGCAGGCGGTCGCCGTCTCGTCGGGTACCCGCATGGAAGACCGTCACCCCTTCGAGGGCCTCGGCGCTCTCGACCCCGTCGATCTCGTCACCCTTGCGTGGCGACGTGGGGTAGCCATCGGTCGCGAGCACGACCGTCACACACGCGTCGTCGGCGAATCGGACCTCTTCTTCCAGACGGCCGCGCGCAGACTCGGTCAGGTGGCGGCACAGGTCGCTCTCGAGGCGGGGCACCACGACTTGGC
Organism: uncultured Actinomycetes bacterium; assembly: GCA_963706745.1. GTDB lineage: Bacteria > Actinomycetota > Acidimicrobiia > IMCC26256 > PALSA-610 > JAOSJK01. Next base: position 449,451 of record CAVPMX010000002.1, read on the forward strand.
ACTCGGGGTCGCCGAACCTGACGTTGAACTCGATGATCTTCAACCCGTCGGGGGTGAGCATCAGGCCCGCGTAGAGGATTCCGCGATACTCGACGCCCCGTGCCGTGAGTGCCGTCAGGGCCGGCCGCACGCACTTGCTCATGGCCTCGTCGATGATCGCCGCTCCCGCGCCCGGAACCGGCGAGTAGGCGCCCATCCCGCCGGTGTTGGGGCCGGCGTCGTCGTCGAGAGCCCGCTTGAAGTCCTGCGCCGGCGCCAGCGGTGTGGCCTCGCGCCCGTCGCAGAGCACGAGCAGCGACAGCTCCGGGCCGGTGAGCCCCTCCTCGATCACCACGGTGCGCCCAGCGTCGCCGAAGGCCCGTCCCGACAGGTACTCGCGCACCGCGTCGCGCGCGTCGTCGAGGGAGTGCAGCACGGCGACACCCTTGCCCGCCGCGAGGCCGTCGGTCTTGACGACGTAGGGGGCCGAGTGCGACTGGAGATAGGCGAGAGCGGCCGCTTCGTCGGCCGCCCCGAAGGACCTGTGTCGCGCCGTCGGCACGCCACCGGCGGCGAGGACCTCCTTCATCCACGCCTTGGAGCCCTCGAGGCGGGCAGCGGCGGAGACAGGACCGAAGGCGAGACGGCCCCGCGCACTCGAGCGCGTCGACCGCTCCCGCGACGAGAGGATCTTCGGGACCGACGACAACCAGTCCGGCATCGACGGAGTCGGCCAGGTCGGCTATTGCTGCCGGATCCGACGTGTCGAGCGGCAGGCAGTCGCCGAGCCTCTCCATGCCCGGGTTTCCCGGCGCGCAGACGACGTCGTCGACGTCGCCCGAGCGGACCAACCCCCAGGCGAGCGCGTGCTCCCGACCACCGCTTCCGACGACCAGGACCCGCATGCCCGCGACCCTACGCGTTCACGCCGCTCGGGGCAGCACGACTGTCTGCTCCCGGCCGGGACCCACCGAGACGAACGTGACTGGCACCCCGACGAGGTCGGCGACGAAGCTCACGTAGTCGCGCGCGGCTGCCGGCAGATCCTCGAGCCTGCCGGCCCCGTCGATGTCGCACCGCCACCCCGGCAGCGTCTCGTATACCGGCCGGACCTTGTGCAGGACCGACTGGTGGTAGGGGACGTGCTCGTACCGGGCGCCCGAGTCGTCCTCGTAGGCGACGCACACCTTGATCTCGTCGAACGACGAGAGCACGTCGAGCTTCGCGATCGCGATCTCGGTGCAGGTGTTGAGCCGCACCGCGTGCTTGACCATCACACCGTCGAGCCAGCCGGGTCGTCGTCGCCTCCCCGTGTTGGTGCCGAACTCCTTGCCGATCTCCACGAGGCGGTCGCCGTCGGCATCTCCTTCGGGCAGCTCCGTGGGGAACGGCCCGCTGCCCACGCGAGTCGTGTACGCCTTGACGACTCCGATGATCCGATCGATGGCCCGTGGGCCGACACCGGCGCCCGTGCAGACACCGCCGGCAATCGGGTTGCTGGATGTCACGAACGGATAGGTGCCGTGGTCGAGATCGAGGTAGGTGGCCTGCGCACCCTCGAAGAGGACCCACTGGCCGGCGTCGAGCGACTCGTGGACCAGGTGGACCGTGTCGTCGATCATCGGAGCGAGCCGCGGCACCATCGCGAGGTACTCATCGGCGATCTCGTCGGCATCCATCGGCAGCCTGTTGTAGACCTTCGCCAGGAGGCCGTTCTTCTCCTTCAGCACCAGCTCGAGCTTCTCGCGGAAGATCTTCGCGTCGAGCAGGTCTTGTACGCGTAGGCCGACGCGCAGCGCCTTGTCGGCGTATGCCGGTCCGATGCCTCGCTTGGTCGTTCCGAGCTTGTTCTTGCCGAGGTGCCGCTCGGTCACACGATCGAGCTCCTGGTGGTACGGCATTATGAGGTGAGCGTTCCCCGAGAGACGCAGGCGGGACGTCTCGACGCCCATGCCGGAGAGCATGTCGAGCTCGGCGAGCAGCACCGCCGGGTCGACCACGACTCCGTTGCCGATCACAGGGATGACCCACGGATAGAGAACCCCGCTCGGAACGAGCTGGAGCTTGAACACCTCACCGTCGGCGACGATCGTGTGCCCGGCGTTGTGGCCGCCCTGATATCGGACGACGAGTGAGCACTCCTTGGCGACGAAGTCGGTGAAGCGCCCCTTGCCCTCGTCTCCCCACTGCGTACCTACGATCACCGCGCCGGGCATCTGGCCGCCTTCCGAGTAATCGGGCGGGCCGGAACGGACCCGGTGAACGTGATGGCTGTCGTGATAGCGGTCACGTTGGGGAGAGCGTAGTCGGCCCGCCCGGGGGCCCTCCGGTAGAGGACGTCTCTTCGGGCTCCATACCCCGGGCCGCCAGGTACACGGCGCGCACCGCGAAGGCCTCGCGCACCTCCGCGAGCACCTCCTCCAGGAACTCCTCCCGGTAGGTGGCATCGGTCAGGAGGACCACCGTGAAGTACAAGCCGGAGAAGGACGCCAGGAAGGCCGCCACGCGCAGCAGCTCCCGGGTGAGAACCATCTCCTGGCCCCAGAGGTCGAGCGTCCAGAGGCGCTCGGGGGGGTGCCCCAGCCACGCCACGACGACCCGCTCCTCGATCGCCAGGAAGCCGAAGACACCGAAGAACGCGCCGATCAGTACCGTCACCAGGAGGATCTGGATCCCTTCGCTGACCAGGACCACGAGACCGACGTTCCCCCACTGCCTCCGGCTCAAGGAGGGCGTGCCGAGCCCGGGCTCGTCGACGACCGTCGCCAATGCCGCCGCGGGCGTCCCCGCGACGCGCTCCCCGGTCTTCTCCCACGACTCGAACTGCGACAGCTCTCCCACCTGCCGCGGCAACCGCATGACGGCGAAGGCCGTGCCGATCGACGCGAAGAGCCCGGCGACGAGCGCCACCGCCGACCACTCGAGGCCCGACGCGGTCTGCCACACCTCGGTGTTGATGAAGAGGAAGGTCACGAAGAGCAGGAGCAGGGGGAGGGCCCGCACCAGGAGGTTCGCGACGGAGCCGACCTGTCTCACCAGCTGGCCGGCCCCCCAGCGGATCAGCGGAACGACGCCGTACGAGGTTCCGAAGTAGATCAGCGCGAGCAGCGCGACGTTCAGTGCGGCGGTTCCGCCGGCGGCGCGCCACTGGCCTCCGAACACGACGGGGACGAGTGCCGGAGCGAGCACGAAGACGGCGACCTCGGTCGGGCCTATGTCTTCGGGGCGCGAGAACGCCGAGCGGCGCCTCACGACGTTGACCAGCGCCCACGCCCCGAGAAGGATCCCGAACCCTCCCACGACTGCGAGCGCGTCTAGCCAGATCGGGAACGACTCGCTGGGCGCGTTGACGACCTCGACGAGGAAGAGCAGCGTGAGAGCGGGCAGGGTGCGCGTCCATATGTCGCGCTCGGCGCTGTAGTCGGCGATGAAGTGCGGGATGCCGCGCCTCTCGAACCAGCGCTCGGTCGCGCGGATGTCGCGGGGGTCGGCGCGCACGCTAGAGGGGCGGGTAGTCGAACTTCTCCTGGAGGTCTGTGAGCTCCTTGTCGCGGCGCGCCATGTCGTCGGGCCCGACGAACTGGATCAGCCCCGCGTCCTCCAGCTCCTTGACCGTGTCGGCGTCGCGGGGAAAGGCTCGCTGAAGTGGTTCAGGTGATAGAGCCGTTCGAAGGGGAGCCGCGGGCGCTGACCGGCCTTGTAGACGTCTTCAGCCGGGTACCCCACCGTCTGGAGCACGAGGATTCTCGCCTGGTCCGGCAGACCCAGGTACGAGATCAGCTCCGCCGTCTTGGCGCTTCCGAGCAGGCAGGTGCCCAGGCCCTCCTCGAAGGCCACGAGCGTCGCCTGAGCGATGCCCTGCCCGCAGTCGACCTCCGACATGCCGGGCGACTTGAGGATGTCGGTGAGGTTCTCGAAGAACGGGATGATCACCCGCTCCAGGCGGTCCCGGGTCTCCTGGAGGTCGATGCCCATGGCTCTGGCCTCGACGATCTCGCGCAGCCGGTCGGGCTGCTCCTCGACCGACTGGGCATCGAGGTACCAGACGATGACCACCGGCGCGATCTTCATCTGGAAGTTGCCGACGTACGCCTCGAGGCTGTCGATGACCTTCTTGGGGGCGGTGGCCCGTTCCACCACGACCGCGCGCAGCGACTGGACGTTGCCCCAGTGCGACGCACGACGCGCCGCTTCGAGCATCTTCTGGATCTTCGTGCGCTCGACCGGACGCTTCGGGTCGAGGTAGCGGACCGACCTGCGCAGTCCGATGGCTTCCTTGAGCTCCACGTGGTTCCCTTTCTCGGCTGCCGGGTCTTCAGAGACGCTCGACGGCTGCGACCGCTACACGGTCGACCGAGCCGTCCATGATCTGCAGGGGTGCGGCGTCGCGGTAGTACTTCTCCACCGGGTACTCCTTGGTGATGCCGAACCCTCCGTGAAGGAGCATCATGTCGGCGCTGACGCGCATCGCAGTCTCGCACGCGGAGACCCGGGCGGCGAACGCTCGCTCGATGCTGTGCCGCCCCTGGTCCATGAGCCACACCGACTTGGCGAGCATCAACCTCGCCGCCTCGATCCCGCGGTAGGCGTCGAAGAGCCTCTTTCCTGCGAGCTGGTGCTCGATGATCGGGCGGCCGCCCTGCTCCCGCTCCTTCGCGTACGCGAGACCCGTCTCGAAGGCCGCCCTGGCCACGCCCAGCGCCAGTGTCCCCACAGCCGTGTTGCCGTAGGTGAAGAAGGACTCGACCATCGCCCTGTAGCCGGGGCCTGCGGGCGCGATCATGAACTCCTTGGGCACCTCTGTGTCGAAGGTGATCTCGCACTGGTTGAGGGAGCGCAGGCCCAGCTTGTCGATCGGGTTGCCTCTCGTGACACCCGGCCACGCAGCGGGTATCAGGAATGTCGCCGTCCCCTCCATCCCCGCAGCGGGGTCGACACTGACCATCACCATGATCATGTCGGCCAGCCACCCGTTGGAGCACCACGCTGCCTTCGACCCGTCGATCAGGTACCCGGCGCCTCCCGGGGTGGCCCGCGTGCGCATCCTGATCGCGGGCGCGCCGAAGGTGAAGATGTCGGAGCCGACGTCGGGCTCGGTGATGGTCCACGCGCCGCTGTGGATTCCGGCCACGTCGTCGAGGTACGCCTCGACGTAGTCCTTGTAGACGTCGTGCACGGAGTCCAGCCCGAACATCGTGATCAGGTTCGCCGCCAGCGGGGTGAGGACCAGCTGCGACGCAAGGCCGGCGCCGCCGACGGCGATCTCCTCGTCGATCGCGAACCTCGCCGGGCCCGGCAGGCCCACGCCACCCAGGTGCGTCGGGAAGCCGAGCTTGTGGAGGTCGAGCTCGCGGATCTTGCGGGTGACGTCGCGATGCGTCTCGCTGGTGAACGCCTCGACTGGGTCGACGATGCGGTCGAGCGCTTCCTCGGCGGGTCGCAGGACCTGCCTGGCGAACTCGCGCGCAAGGCCGATCGGCTGCGCGAAGTCGTCTGAGAGATCGAAGTCCATTGCCGCTCCTACCAGGCGCCGGCGCGCCGCCACACTACGGTTCGTCCGCAGGGGGCGCCGACTCGGACCTCGCCCCTGCCGGGCTCAGCCGATGATCTCCGCGGTGGCCGCTGCATCGAAGGTGAGGGCACCTTCGGGCGCGACATCGACAACGACCGTGTCGCCCTCGGCGTATCGGCCCTCGAGGATGCCCAGAGCGATCGGGTCGGCCACTTCCCGCTGAAGGACGCGCTTGAGCGGACGTGCCCCGAAGTCGGGGTCGTAGCCCTCGCGTGCGACCCAGGCGCGAGCGGAGTCGGTGAGATCGAGCCCGAGGCCGCGACCCTCTAGTCGATCGGCGAGCACCGCTACCTGCAGGTCGACGATCTGCGCGAGGTGCGCCTCGGTCAGGCGATGGAAGACGACGATCTCGTCGACACGATTCACGAACTCCGGCTTGAAGTGGGACCTCACCGCGCCCATGACCGACTCCTCGTCGGCACCGCCACCGAGGTTCGAGGTCATCACGACGATCGCGTTCGTGAAGTCGACGGTGCGCCCCTGACCGTCGGTCAGACGCCCGTCGTCCATGAGAGCGAGCAGCACGTTGAAGACGTCGGCATGGGCCTTCTCGACCTCGTCGAGGAGGATCACCGCATACGGACGACGCCTCACCGCCTCGGTCAGCTGACCGCCCTCCTCGTACCCGACGTAGCCGGGAGGCGCCCCCACGAGGCGCGAGACGGTGTGCTTCTCCATGTACTCCGACATGTCGATCCGCACCATCGCGTGCTCGTCGTCGAAGAGCATCTCCGCGAGCGCCCGCGCGAGCTCGGTCTTGCCGACACCGGTCGGCCCCAGGAAGAGGAAGGAGCCGATGGGGCGGTTCGGGTCGGCGAGGCCGGCGCGCGACCGGCGGATGGCGTTGGCCACGGCACTGACGGCGTCGTCCTGACCGATCACCCTCTCGTGGAGCACCTCCTCCAGGCGGACCAGCTTCGCCATCTCGCCTTCCATCAGGCGCGACACCGGCACCCCTGTCCACTTCGCGACGATCTCCGCGACGTCTTCGGCGTCGACCTCCTCCTTGAGCATCGCCCCGTCGGCCTGCAGCTCCGCGAGTCGCTCGGTGGTCGCCGCGAGCTCCTGCTCCAGCACCGGCAGGTGCCCGTAGCGGAGTTGCGCCGCGCGCTCCAGGTCGCCGTCGCGCTCCGCCCGCTCGGCGTCGAGACGGGCGTTCTCGATCCGCTCCTTCTCCTCGCGGATCGCTGCGATGGCGTGCTTCTCCGCCTGCCAGTGCGCGACCATCGCGTCGCGCTCCTCGACGAGCGACGCGAGCTCCGCTTCGAGGACCGCCAGGCGCGCGAGCGAGGCGTCGTCACTCTCCTTGCCGAGTGCCGCCTTCTCGATCTCGAGCTGTCGGATCCTGCGCTCGACGACGTCGACCTCGAACGGCATCGAGTCGATCTCGATGCGTAGGCGCGAGGCGGCTTCGTCGATGAGGTCGATGGCCTTGTCGGGCAGCCGTCGGCCCGTGATGTAGCGATGCGAGAGCATGGCGGCAGCGACGAGCGCAGCGTCTTGGATGCGTACGCCGTGGTGCACCTCGTAGCGCTCCTTCAACCCGCGCAGGATGCCGACCGTGTCCTGCGGCGACGGCTCGCCGACGAAGACCTGCTGGAACCGGCGCTCCAGGGCGGCGTCCTTCTCGACGTACTTGCGGTACTCGTCGAGCGTCGTCGCCCCGATGAGGCGCAGCTCGCCGCGCGCCAGCATCGGCTTGATCATGTTCCCCGCGTCGACCGCGCCTTCCGCTCCGCCGGCGCCCACGATGGTGTGCATCTCGTCGAGGAAGGTGACGACCTCGCCCTCGGAGTCGGCGATCTCCTTCAGGACGGCCTTGAACCGCTCCTCGAACTCGCCGCGGTACTTCGAGCCCGCGACCATGGAACCGAGGTCGAGTGCGATCAGGCGCTTGTTGCGGAGGCTCTCGGGTACGTCTCCCTCGACGATGCGCCGCGCCAGCCCCTCGACGATCGCCGTCTTGCCGACGCCGGGCTCCCCGATGAGGACGGGGTTGTTCTTCGTGCGCCGCGAGAGGACCTGGACCACACGGCGGATCTCGTCGTCGCGTCCGATCACCGGGTCGATCTTCCCCTGGCGCGCCGCCTCGGTCAGGTCGCGCCCGTACTTCTCGAGGGCCTGGTACTGCTCCTCGGGGTTGTCGCTCGTGACGCGATGACTGCCGCGCACGGTTCGGAGCGCGTCGAGCACGGCGTCTCGCGTCGCACCCGCGGAACGCACGAGGTCGCTTGCAGCGCCCGATGCATTCGTCATCGCGAGCAGGAGATGCTCGGTCGAGAGGTAGTCGTCGCCGAGGGCGGCCTGCTCCCTGGTCGCCTCCTCGAGGAGGTGCAGCGTCTCGGCGGCGAGCTGGGCCTCCCTCACCGTCTCGCCGCTCACCCTCGGTCGTGTGCCGAGGGCGTCGCGAACGCCACGCGCCATGGCGGCCGGGGAGGCTCCCAGCGTCTCCAGCACCCCGGTGACGATCCCGTCGGTCTGGTCGAGGAGCGCCGCCAGCACGTGCTCACAGGCCACCTCGGTGTGCCCGAGACTCCGTGCAAGCTGCTGCGCGGCGCCGAGCGCCTCACCGGTCTTGCGGGTGAACTTGTTCGGGTCGATCGGCATGGTCACCTCGTGCTGACGGGGCGGACGGCACTCCCCAGACTTGACAACATTGTTGTCAAGTTTGTTCCCGTCCCGGGAACCTTCCCTGGAAGCGGACGACGGTTCGGGAGCTCAGCGGCACGAGGTCGCGCCGGTACGAGCGGTGTGCGTCGGCGACGGCCTCGTCGGCCTCCCGCCGTGCCGCCTCGAGCGCGTCCTCGGCACGAGCCAGGGCGGCACGGGCCCGCTCCAGATCGGCCTCCAGCTCGAGGATGCGCTGAACACCCGCGAGGCCTACGCCGGCCTGGGTCAGCTCCTGTATCCGCCGCAACCGGTCGATGTCGGCGTCGGAGTAGCGCCGGCTCCGGCCCGAGGTTCGCTTCGGCTCGATCAGCCCTCGGCGCTCGTAGATCCGCAGGGTCTGCGGATGCACGCCCGCCAGCTCCGCGGCGACCGAGATCACGTAGAGGGCTCGCGTGTCAGGTTCCACTGTCGGCGCTCCTCGTCCTCGGCGGCTGTCTCCTTTGTCACGCTCGTCGAAGAGCGCCGGCGCGCGGGTCGGCGGTGAACGTCGCCGCGAGCGACCTCGACTGCGGAGCGCTGCTCGTCGTTCAGCTGAACCGGCACCTTCACGTCGATCGTCACGAGCAGGTCGCCGCGGCGGGCACGCCCGGCGTCGACGCCCCTGCCTCGCACCCGTAGCACCTTGCCGCTCGGGGTCCCCGGCGGGATCCGCACCGTCACCGGCTCCTCCAGAGTCGGGACCTTCACCTCGGCCCCCAGCGTCGCCTCGGCGAAGGTGACCGGGACGCGCACCGTCAGGTCGGTTCCGCGCCTGGCGAAGATGCGGTGCGGGCGAACGTGCACGACGACGTACAGGTCGCCCGACGGGCCTCCGCCCGCGCCCGCCGCTCCGCGGCCCTTCACCCTGATCCGCTGGCCGTCTTCCACGCCCGACGGGCACCCTCACCTTGACCTCGCGCGGCCTCACCTCGGTGCCGCGGCCACGACACGTGGGGCACGGGTCGCGCACCACGGCGCCGCGCCCTCCGCACGCCGTGCAGACCTGCGCGAACGAGAACGGGCCCTGGTCGATCGCGATCTGCCCGCTCCCGCGGCACTCGGCGCAGATCTCGGGCGACGTCCCGGCCCTCGCACCGGACCCGCTGCATTCCGAGCAGGCCGCATCCGACGTGAAGCGGACCGAGCTGGTCACCCCGTGCACGGCGTCGAGGAAGTCGAGGTGGAGCTCGGTCTCGAGGTCGTGGCCCCGCTGCGGCCCCGCGGCCCTGCTGCGCCGGCCTCGCCCGAAGCGCCCACCGAAGAGGTCGTCGGCGCCGGAGGTGTCGAAGTCGAAGCGGAACCCGCCCGGGCCGAAGCTGCGATCCGCCGGGGCCGAACCGTCGGGGCCCACTCCCGACGGCGACCATCGCGACGGACCTCGTCGTACTCCGCGCCGCTTCTCGGCGTCGCCGAGCACGTCGTACGCCGCGGAGACCTCCTTGAAGCGTCTCCTCGGCCGCGGCGTCGCCCTGGTTCGCGTCGGGGTGGTACTTCTTGGCGAGCTTCTTGTAGGCGCGCGAGATGTCCTTGTCGGTCGCGCCCTCGGACGCACGCCGAGCACGGCGTAGTAGTCCTTCTCGAACCACTCGCGCTGCGGTGCCATGCACGCTACCGCCCTCAGTCCCCGGCCGAAGCGACACCGCGAGCGGGGTTGCCGTCCTCCCCGCCGGACGCACCGGCCTTCGTCACCTTCACCATCGCGGGGCGCAGCACGCGGCCCCTTGAGCCGCCAGCCCGTGCGCATCACGTCGCCGACCGACGGGCTCACCGTCGCCGTCCGTCGTGCAGGACCGCCTCGTGCTCGGTCGGGTCGAACGGCACGCCCGACGGCCTCGATGCCGTTCGAGGCCCGCCTTCTCGAGGACGCCGAGCAGCTCCGCGAAGACGAGCTCGACACCCTTGCGGACCTTCGCCAGGTCGGCCTCTCGGCCCTCGAGGTTCAGCACGGCCAGCTCGAACGAGTCGAGCACCGGGAGCAGCTGCTCGACGAGCGCTCTCGGTCGCCCGCTCGCACGAGCGCGGTCTGCTCCCGCAGCACCCGCTTGCGGTAGTTCTCGAAGTCGGCCTGGAGCCGCCGCGACGTGTCGAGCAGCTCGTCGCGCTCGCGGAGCGAGCGCGTCGAGGTCGGCTTCGACCGACCTCCGGGCCTGCCGCGGAGTCGTCCGCCGGCCTCGGCCGAGCGTGCGCCGGTCACTCGGGTTCGGCCCCCATCGTCGTACGCGCTGCGCTCGTCGTCGACGATCTCCGCGTCTGCGACCTCGTCGTCGCGACCGGCGCGGCCACCTCGCCGTCGTCACCGCGCCGCCGCCCGCCGCGCCGGCCTCGCTGCCGCCGCTGCGTAGAGCCGCTGCGCGAACTCCTGGCTGGCCGAGATGAGCCCTTCGTGCGCCTGCTTCACCGCGTCGACGTCGGTACCGGCGAGAGCGTCCTCAGCTCGCCGAGAGCGCCTCTCGATGCGTCGCGCTTCTCCTCGGCTCGACCTTCTCGCCCTGCGTCCTTGAGCAGCTTCTCGGTCTGCCAGACGAGGGTGTCGGCGTTGTTGCGGATCTCGGCCTCCTCGCGGCGCTCGCGGTCCTCTTCGGCGTGGGCCTCGGCGTCGCTTGCACCATCCGGTCGATCTCGTCCTTGCCGAGGGCGGTGCCGCCGGTGATCGTCATCGACTGCTCCTTGCCCGTGCCGAGGTCCTTGGCCGACACGTGGACGATGCCGTTGGCGTCGATGTCGAAGGTCACCTCGATCTGGGGCACCCCGCGCGGCGCCGGCGGGAGGCCCGTGAGCTGGAAGGTGCCGAGCGACTTGTTGCGGTACGCCATGTCGCTCTCGCCCTGGAGCACCTTGATCTCGACGCTGCGGCTGGTTGTCGTCGGCGGTCGTGAAGACCTCGGAGCGCTTCGTCGGGATCGTCGTGTTGCGCTCGATGAGCTTGGTCATGATCTGACCCTTGGTCTCGATGCCGAGCGACAGCGGCGTGACGTCGAGCAGCAGGATGTCCTTGACGTCACCCTTGAGCACCCCGGCCTGGATCGCTGCGCCGACCGCGACGGCCTCGTCGGGGTTGACACCCTTGTGCGGGCTCCTTGCCCGGTCATCTCGCGGACCAGGTCGACGACGGCGGGCATGCGCGTCGAGCCACCCACGAGGATGACGTGGTCGATCTTGTCCTTGCGTCAGCCCGGCGTCGCGGATCGCCTGCTCGAACGGGCCCCGGCAGGCCTCGAGGAGGTCGGCCGTCATCTCCTGGAACTTCGCGCGCGTGCAGGGTCTGCTCGAGGTGGAGCGGGCCCTCGCGGGTCGCGGTGACGAACGGCAGGTTGATGGTCGTCTCCTGCAGCGTCGAGAGCTCGATCTTGGCCTTCTCCGCGGCCTCCTTGAGCCGCTGAAGCGCCATCTTGTCGGCCGCGAGGTCGACGCCGTGCGCGTTCTTGAACTCGGTCACCATCCAGTCGATGACCCGCTGGTCCCAGTCGTCGCCACCGAGGTGGGTGTTGCCCGCGGTCGACTTGACCTCGAACACGCCGTCGCCGATCTCGAGGATCGAGACGTCGAAGGTGCCGCCGCCCAGGTCGAAGACGAGGATCGTGCTGGTCCGTGTCCTCCTTGTCGAGCCCGTAGGCGAGCGCCGCGGCGGTCGGCTCGTTGATGATGCGCAGCACCTCGAGACCGGCGATCTCACCGGCCTCCTTCGTGGCCTGACGCTGCGGCGTCGTCGAAGTAGGCGGGCACGGTGACCACCGCCTGCGTGACCGGCTGTCCCGAGGTACGCCTCGGCGTCGCGCTTGAGCTTCATCAGGATGCGGGCCGAGATCTCCTGGGACGTGTAGGCCTTGTCGTCGATCTCGATCGACCAGCGACGTGCCCATGTGGCGCTTCACCGAGCGGATCGTCCGGTCCGGGTTGGTGATCGCCTGACGCTTGGCCACCTCGCCGACGAGGACCTCGCCGGTCTTGGAGAACGCGACCACCGACGGGGTCGTGCGGTTCCCCTCGGAGTTGGGGATGACGACGGGCTCGCCCGCCTCGAGGACCGCGACGACCGAGTTGGTGGTGCCGAGGTCGATGCCGACGGCCTTGGACATGGTGTCTTCCTCCGGGTTCTGGACGCTTCGGGTCGTGGGGGGTCCGGCTGGCGAGCGCTCCGCCGGATTCCTGATCGGGACTCGGACGTCGTAGAACCTTGAGTCGACGTCGTTGATCAACTTCCCGGGCTCTGGGTCGCCAGGGCCGCAGGGATCCCCCACGCACTGTCGGCCACGGGCGCCCTCGGCTCGAGGCCCCGATCGTTACGAGTCGAATGGTCCGTGCGGACGGCCGAGCCAGTGGTTAGATTCGCCGCCATGTCGCGAAGCGATGCCTTCATCGAGCACCTCGCCGCAGGTCCCGCTCTTCTCCGCCTGCTCCAAGCGCGACCTGGCGCTCGGTGGCCCGCCGGGCGGAGGACGTGCGGGTCGACGCCGGCAAGGTCCTCGTCACCGAGGGCGAGACCGGCCACGAGTTCTTCGTGATCGTCGACGGCACGGCCCGCGTCACCCGCCAGCGGTCGCAAGGTCGCCTCGCTCGGTCGCCGGGGAGGCCTTCGGCGAGCTCGCCCTGCTCGACAAGGCCCCGCGCAACGCGACCGTCGACCGCCGAGACCCCGATGGAGCTCGTCGTGCTCGGCCAGCGCGAGTTCGCCGGGATCATCGACGAGGTCCCCGGGTTCGCGCGCAAGCTGCTCACCGGCATGGCGCACCGTCTGCGCGCGGCCGACGCCAGTCCGTCCAGTAGCCGCGGCGCTCGGATCCCGACACCTGACCGCGACTCCTTCCCCGGCTAGATTCGCCGCGTCTGTTCTGACGCGGAGGTAGCCGTGCGTCGTCCCAAACCGCATCAGCTCGATCCTCGCGATCGGCGTCGTCGCCGCAGTTGGGCACGATCGGCTCCGGAATCGCGCCGGCGATCACCGGGTGGGAGGAGGAGTCCCACATCCACCGGGTGGTGTTCGGCAACATCCCCACCCCGCTCGAAGGTCGCCTTCTACGCGGTCGTGCGGCACGATGCTCTTCGTGACCGCCTGGCTCGTCTCGCTGCGGGTGCGCAACTACGAACGCGGCAAGCCCGACGACCGCCGGACGACCAAGGAGAACGCCAAGCGCCGCCTCGCGCGACTTCCGGTCCGGCGTGTGGATGCGCACGCTGATGCGCGACCCCGCCGCCGGCGTGATGCACTCGCTCATCTACTTCGGCTTCCTCGGTGCTCTTCATCAGCCACGGTCGCTCCTCGAGCTCGACCACCAGCTGCCGGAGTCGCTCAAGTTCCTGCACGGCGACACGTACAAGGCGTACGCGGCCGGCTGCCGACGCCGTCGGCGTCGCCTTCGTCGTCGGCATCGTCTGGGCGATCGTGCCGCCGCTACGTGCAGCGCCCGTACCGGATCCGCATCAAGACGAAGCCCGAGGACGCGGTGATCCTCGCGACGTTCCTCGTCATCGGCGTCACCGGGCTTCCTCACCGAGGGCCTGCGAATCGCGCTCGCGCGGCCAGCCCGACTTCGAGAAGTGGTCGATCGTCGGATACCCGATCTCGGAGCTGTTCGACCTCGTGGGCACCGAACTCCCTGAGCGACGCTCACCGCTGGACGTGGGGGCTTCACTTCCTCGCGTTCCTCGCGTTCCTGGTGATCCTGCCCACCACGAAGCTGCGTCACATGATCACCTCGCCGATGAACATGTACCTGCGCGACAAGGATCGCCCGAAGGGGGCGATGAGGCCGCTGCCCAACCTGATGGAGACCGAGCTCGAGACCTTCGGCGCATCGGTCATCGAGGACTTCACCTGGAAGCAGCTCTTCGACACCGACGCGTGCACCGTCTGCGGACGCTGCACCTCGGTCTGCCCCGCGCACGCGACGGGCAAGCCGCTCGACCCGCGCGAGATCGTGCTGAAGGTCGGAGAGGTGATGGCACGCCACCGGCACACCGCCCGTGTCACCTCCGGTGGGGGTCGACAAGGAGATCACCGTCTCTGCCGGACTCGCTCTTCGAGCGCATCACCTCCGAGGAGCTGTGGGCGTGCACGTCTTGCAAGGCGTGCGACGAGATCTGCCCGGTGAACATCGAGATCCTCGACAAGGTCCTCGACATGCGCCGTTACAAGTCGTTGATGGAGAGCGACTTCCCCACCGAGCTCGGCAACACCTACCGCTCGATGGAGAACTCCGCGAACGTCTACGGCATGAACCAGGGCGAGCGCGGCGACTGGGCTGCGTCGCTCGACGGCGTCGACATCGTCGACCCCGGTGACGACTTCGACCACGAGTACCTCGTGTGGGTCGGCTGCGCGGGCTCCTTCGACGACCGCAACAAGAAGGCGAGTCGCGCTCTGGCGAAGCTCCTGCAACGCGCCGGCATCGACTTCGCGATCCTCGGTCCGAGCGAGCTGTGCACCGGCGACAGCGCGCGTCGTTCCGGCAACGAGTACCTCTTCCAGATGCTCGCCATGCAGAACATCGAGATGCTCGACGGCATGGGCGTCCGCAAGATCATCACGCAGTGTCCGCACTGCTTCAACACCATGAAGAACGAGTACCCGCAGTACGGCGGCGAGTACGAGGTCATCCACCACAGCCAGCTCCTCGACCAGCTCGTGGCCGATGGGAGGCTCTCGCTGGCGGGCGCGACGCTCGAGGAGCGGGTCACCTACCACGACTCGTGCTACCTCGGCCGCCACAACGACGTCTACGTCGCGCCGCGCAAGGTGATCGGTGCGCTCGGAGGCGTCGAGATCGTCGAGATGCCCCGCAACGGCACGAGAGGCATGTGCTGCGGCGCCGGCGGTGCTCGCATGTGGATGGAAGAGGGCATCGGCAAGAAGGTCAGCAGCGAGCGGAGCCAGGAGGCGGTCGCCACCGGCGCCGACCGCATCGCGGTCGCCTGCCCCTTCTGCTACGTGATGATGGACGACGGCGTCAAGGAGCAGGGCAAGGAGGAGCAGGTTCGCGTGCAGGACATCGCGGAGATGCTCGTCGAGGCCATCGAGGCCGGGCCCGAGGTCGCCGCGCCCACCGGCGGGAGCGTCAACCCGGGGAGCTGACGCCGCTCCGGTACGCGTCGACGATCGGAGCCAGCTCCGCGGGGCTCGCCCCGTGCAGGATCACTCCGTCGGCGCCGAGATCCAGCTGACCCTTCACCATCGAGGCGCACCGCTGCGCGCTGCCGGTGGCCGCGGGGGCGAGCCACTCGTCGGGGAGGAGGGTCGCGATGTGCTCGAGCTGCGCGGTGTCGGCCTTCGCGTCGATCGCTCCCGGGATCGACGCGACCACGCCGTCGGCGCGGAACCGCTCGAGCACGGCCGGGTCCCACCGGTTGGTCGCCACCAGGAGATCGCCGTAGCCCTGCAGGTAGGTGGCCAGTCGCCCGACCGTCTTGCGGAGCCTCAACGCCTCGGGCAGGTGGTCGCCGACCGTCGCGTAGCACGACCACACCTTCACCGTGTCGGGGTCGCGACCCGCCTCTTCGGCGCTGCGCTTCACAGTGCCGACGCAACGGGCGAGGGTCTCGTCGGTGAAGAAGGTGTGCAGCACGACCATGTCGAAGGCCCGTCCGCCGAGGGCGAGCGAGTTGGGGCCGAAGGCGGTGAGGCCGAGCGGGATCTCCTCGTCGAACGACGAGTCGAGGTGCAGCACCGGGTACTTGCCGACCCTGCCGTCGTGGCCGAAGATCACCTCGCCCTTCCACAGGCGCCGCATGAGCCCGGCGAACTCCTCGAGCTCGGCGGTCGTCACGTGCGGGATGCCGTACACGTCGAAGAGAGCGGCGATCCCACGGCCGAGGCCCAGCGTGAACCGGCCGCCCGTGAGGCGGTGCATCGTGGTTGCGTACGACGCTGTTACGAGCGGGTGCCTCGTGTTGTGGTTCGTGGCGGCCGTGGCGATCTGGATTCTCTCGGAGACGGCGGCCGCGGCCCCCGAGGTGGTGACCGCCTCCTTGATGTTGAACCGCTCCGAGATGAAGACGGTACCGAGGCCCATGGCCTCGCCGTCTCGAACCTCGTCGAGGAGCTCGCGCGGAGAGGCGGGCTGGCCGGCCAGGGTGTAGAAGCCGAGCTCGGGGAGCTCAGTCGCTGTGGCGTCGGATGCGCTCACGCGCGCACTCCTCGCTCGGCTGTCTGCGGGGTCGCTGCGATCACGGGCCCGAGCATGCCACAGGCCGTTCCGGGGCCGCCGCGGCCCGGGCTCGACCGGCTACTGCTCGTCGGGCGGCGGCGGCGAGCCCCAGGCGCCCGGCGGCGGGCCCGGCTGAGGTGGTTGCTGGGGTGTCGGGTCGACCGGCGGCGCCGTCGGCTGCGGCGACCACCCGCCGGCAGGCGGTGCCGACGGAGGCGCGGTGTGCGGCGGCGCCCAGCTGCCCGGCTGACCCGGCTGCTGTGCCGGGCCCGGCGGGGCGCCGTAGCCGGGAGGTGGCCCATAGCCGGGGGGCGCTGCGCCGATAGGGGTTCCGACCCATGCCTTTCCCACCACGAATGTGCCCGCGGCGAAGTCGCCGACGCGCCTGTGCGGATTCGTCACCAACACGGTTATGAGCCCGACCAGGAAGCAGAAGAACCCATCGACGATCAGCATCGCCCACCGACCCGTCGCGCGCCCGACGCCGCAGATGGTTCCATCGGCCTTGACGACCCGCAGGCCCATGATGTGCTTGCCGATGCTCGCACCCGTCAGCCCCTGCATGAGTCCGAAGATGCCGAATCCATAGGCGAGGGACACGAG
The DNA here is from genome assembly GCA_963706745.1 of uncultured Actinomycetes bacterium. Lineage (GTDB taxonomy): Bacteria > Actinomycetota > Acidimicrobiia > IMCC26256 > PALSA-610 > JAOSJK01. Next base: position 466,395 of record CAVPMX010000002.1, read on the forward strand.
GAAGAGAGGAGCGTTGTCGCCGCCGGTCAGCACGTAGACGGTGTCGCCGACCTGCATGCACGACGAGACGTCCTCGAACTCGTTGATCACGTCGCAGTAGTTGTCGGGGTAGCCGCTCGCCGACTCCGCGTACGACAGGAACACGGCGCCGATGAGCACCATGCCGATAGCTATGTCGATCAGGAAGGCGACGACACGCTTGCCCGTCACGGCCGTCGGGTCCTGGGGCGCTTGGTAAGCCATGGCCGCGATTGTCGCGCCGGAACCTGCGCTCCTGGGTGATCCCCGCACCCACCCCGGTCTGGACCTCAGCGGAGCCGGGGCGACCAGATGCGTCCAAACAGGGGGTTGGGGATCCGGGTCACTCGCTCTCGTCGTCGCGGAAGTTGAGGTAGTAGCGACTCGGCGTCGGCCCGCGCTGCCCCTGGTACTTGGAGCCGGTCTCCGTGCTGCCGTAGGGCTTCTCGGCCGAGGAGGTCATCTGCAGGAACGAGATCTGCCCGATCTTCATCCCCGGGTAGATGGCGATCGGGAGGTTCGCGACGTTCGAGAGCTCGAGCGTGAGGTGACCGTCCCAACCCGCGTCCACGAAGCCCGCAGTGCTGTGTATCAGGAGCCCGAGCCGCCCGAGGCTCGACTTGCCCTCCAGCCGCGCCACGAGGTCGTCGGGTAGTGCGACCCTCTCGAGTGTGGAGCCGAGCACGAACTCGCCGGGGTGGAGGATGAAGGCCTGCTCGTCGGGGATCTCGACCAGCTCGGTGAGATTCTCCTGCTGCTCCTTCGGGTCGATGTAAGGCGTCGTGTCGTTGCGGAAGACACGGAAGTAGCGGTCGACGTGCAGGTCGACCGACGACGGCTGGACGCAGCCCTCGTCGAGCGGGTCGATGACGATGCGGCCCTCCGCGAGGGCCTTGCGGATCGAGACGTCGGAGAGGATCACGGCGGCAGCCTAACGCCCTGCCGCGGCGCCCCACCCCGGCCGGCAGAGGTTCCACGGTGCCGGCTTTGGTACCCTGACCGACCGCCACGCGGGTGTAGTTCAGAGGCAGAACATCAGCTTCCCAAGCTGAGAACGCGAGTTCGATTCTCGTCACCCGCTCTCGAACGAAGGCCCAGGTCACGCCCGGTTTCCGGCGCCCTGGGCCTTCGCCGTTCAGAGGCCGAAATCGGCGGCGTGACCTTAACGTGACCTTACGAAGCGGCGATCGCTGCCGGCGCCGTCAGCGAAACGGCGAGAAGAAGTCCTCGTCGACCAGCGTGACCCGCTTGATGCCGAGGTCGTACTCCTGGAGCAGCTCGACGAGGCGCTCTCCGTCGATCAGGTCGATCGGCTTGTAGCCCGGCGAGGTTGCCTGCTCTTCGGCCTGCTGCGTGAAGACGCTCGTGGTCATGAAGATCCCGCGGTCGAACGGACCGAGCGCTCCCTGGAACTCACGGATCTGACGCGGGATCACCTTGTTGCCGTCGCTGTAGAGCTTGCACTGAACCCCGACACGAAACGACACGACCGAGTTCACGCGCAGGTGCCCTTCAACGTCGATGCCCCGATCACCAGCCTGGCCGACAGTCCGGAGCTGCACGAGGCCCAGTTCGGTCAGGAGGCGCTTGCAGAGGTTCTCGAAGCCTCCCGACGACAAGGCCAGCACCGTTGACCGCAGGTCCGTGGTCAAGGCGATCTCCGTTGACTCGCTCTCGGTGATCGCAGCCGGTGGATCCTCCGGGTCGGCGTCGTCCGCATCGTCGACCGGAGTGGCCTGTCCCCATTCGTCGCTGTGCTCGGCTCGAACGCGCTTGAAGAGCGCGAGCGCGGTCTCGTGGCTTTGCTGCTCCAGCGGTATTGCCCATCCGTCGTTGCTCAGAGCCCACCTGCCGCGCTGCGAGCCGTCCAGGAGCCCGGCCCATACGAGGTAGTTGCGAGCCCAATGAACCTGGTTGGCGACGCGGAGCGACCCGCTCTTGGTTCGCTCGGCGCGTTCGTCGTCGTCGATCTCGAGGTTGTCGAGCACGAGGTCGACCACCTCCCTCGGCCTGGCAGAACCTCCGAGGTCCCGCAGCGAGGCGAGGACCGGCCAGAAGAACCTGATGAACTTGGGGCCCGACGCCATGCGTAGAGCCTTGCACAGGCCCTAGGTGTCAAGGGTGAGTGCCACCGCGGAAACGGCGCTCGATCAGCGAGTCCAGCGCGTCGGCGATGGCTCGGTCGCGCTGTCTCGTGGCGTGCTGGTACCGGAGGGCGGCTTGGTGGCTGGCGTGGCCGAGGCGGTACATGAGTTCCTTGGTGCCGGCTCCGGTGCTGGCGGCGAGGGTGCCAGCGAGGTGGCGAAGGTCGTGCAGGTGGAGGGCCGGTAGGCCGACCTCGGCGCGCGCCTTGGCCCATGCGTCCTGGAGGACGTGGGGTGCGAGCGGGCCGCCCTTGTGGCCGGTGAATACGTAGCCGTCCGCGCCGGGCTGGGCGTACGAGTCGAGGTGATCGCGCAATTCGTCGACGAGGGTGGCGGGGATGGCGAGAGTCCGGCGCCCGGCGTCGGTCTTGGGCGGGCCGACGAGGTGGGTCCCGCTGCGGTCGAGCTGGCGTTGCTGGGCGATGGCGATCTCGTGGCCATCGAGGTCGACGTCGCCCCGCCTGAGTCCGAGAAGCTCCCCCTTGCGGAGACCGACGAAGGCGGCGAGGAGCACGGCGCACCGCATCCTCGGATGGATGGCGGCGGCGAGCTGGTGCGCCTGGTCGACGGAGGGGATCGGTCGTTCGTCGGCAGGCTCGACGCCAGCGCCCTTGATCGTGCAGGGGTTGGCGGGGATCAGGCCGTCCTCGACGGCGGTGGTGAGGATCGAACGCAGCAGCCGGTAGCACTTGGCGGCGGTGCTGGCGCCGGGCCCGTCAGGACCCCGCAGATCGGCGTACCAGGCCCGGACCTTGGCGGTGGTGAGCCGGGCGAGCCGGATCGAGCCGAGAGCGGGGAGGATGTGGAGGCGCAGCTGGGTGGCGTAGAGGTCTCGCACCCGGGGCCGGAGGGGCTCGCCCCGATTGGTGAGGCGAGCCTCGACCCAGGCCGGCGCGTAGTCGGCCAATGTCGGCGTAGTGGCGGCGGACGGGTGGGCGGGCTTGCCGTCGGCCTGGTCGGTGAGCGACCGGGCGTAGGCCGCTTCCGCGGCACGCTTGGTTGGGAAGGTGCCGTGGCTGAGTCGGCGGCCGTCGGGGGTGACGATGCGGACCCGGTAGCGGCCCGATGGGAGACGGTCGACGCCGCCTCCGGCTCGTCGCTGGCGCGTCATGGGCTTCTCCGTGGAGAAGGGACAGCGGTGGCTGTCGTGGAGAAGCCCGTCGGTTGCGGCCGGGCGACGCAGGATCCAGGGTACCGAGGACTACAGCCCGAGGGAACGATCGGGCGTCCGTTGCGCGGCTCGTTGTTGGAGCTGGTCGAGGCGTTGTTGAGCGGCTCGGATCTTCTCCTCGAGCGTGGGCTCCACGAAGATCGGCTCCTTCGGCTGCGGCAGGAGCGACGGCTTCTGCCGAGTGGGTTCGGCGGGCGCCGCGTCGGCCGGGTCGGGTGGTTCGATCCCGGCGGCGTGGTGGAGGCGTTGCTGGGTGGCCAGGGCCGACTCGGCGGAGGCGGGACGGGAGATGATGTCAGCGAGTCGCTCGGCGGGGTCGTCGGTGCCGTTGGGGTCGAGGATGAGGGCGTGGTTGGCCCGGCGGCCGCGGGTCATGGCGACGTAGGCGTGGTTTCGGCTGGTGGAGGGCTCGAGGACGGCGATGCCGATGTCGACGGTGTCGCCCTGGGTGCCGTACCCGGTGACGGCCCAGCCGAGCTCGACGTGACGGCCGACGTAGGACCTCGGCAGGATGACATCGCCTCGCTCGCCGTGGTGCGCGGTGACGCTGCCGTCGACGTGGGCGGCGGTGACGATCCAGGTCTGGCGATTCCGCACCGGGTCGCCGCGGTCGGTTCGCAGGCTCAGCGTCGTTGCGGCGGGTGGCGATCTGGTCGCCGACGTACGCCGTGGTGTCGTCGCGCAGCTCGATGCCGTTGTGGGTTCGCGCCTGGAGGAGCCGCTGGATCTCGCGGTTGATGGCGCGGGCGGTGTCGGCGGTGTTGGTGGTGATCGCCACGGTCCGTCCGGCGGCGACATGGACTTCGTGGGCTTGGGCGACCTGGGTGGCAACGAGGACGGGATGGACCGCGTGGAGGCGGCCGTGGTCGGCGTAGGTCTCGGCGGCCTCGGGCCGACCGGCGCGGAGGGCGAGGCTGGCGGCGGCTTCCCAGGGTTCGGTGAACCGGCGTGGGGTGTCGAGGGTGTGGTGCGGGATCGTGTCGCACCAGTGGGCGAACACGCCGCCTCGGGCGACCGACGGGAGCTGCTCAGGATCTCCGACGGCGACGAGGCGCCACCGGTTGATGCAGGCGAGGTCGACGAGGCGGGCCAAGTCCGCGGTCGCGGTCATCCCGGCCTCGTCGAGGATGACGGTCGTGCCCGCCGGCCACCGCGACGGGTTGCCGCGGTGGCGGGTGAGGAACCCCGCGACGGTGTCGGCGGGGCAACGTGCCTCGGAGGCCAGCACGTCGGCGGCCTTGCCCGACGGGGCAAGCCCGATGACCGGTCGTCCCTCGGCCTGGATGACGGCGACGGCGTCGGCCGCGGTGCGGGTCTTGCCGGTCCCGGCCGGGCCGACGACCACCACCAGGCGGTCGTGCCCGGCGATCGCATGGGCAGCGGCACTCTGTGGGTCATCGGTCGGTTCGACCGGCCGCGCGTTGGTGGCGGCCCAACGCTGGAGGTCGCGCTCCTCGCGGAGCACCGAGGGCAGGGTGAGGCGCCGGTCGGTGACGTGCTCGGTGATCGGCCGTCCGTCCGACCGGTGCCGGGTGGTGCCGTCGTGTTCGGGGCCGAGGGCGATGCAGCGCGATTCCGGCGAGGGCGGCAAGGCGGTCGATCTTCGCTGCCACTGCGGCGCCGGTGGGGGCAGTGTCGGCGTCGAGGATGGTCGCGAGGTGACGGGCCAGATCGCCCCGTAGCCACGCCGAGGACTCCTCGCTCGCGTGGAAGAGCGCCTCGTCGACCAGATCCTCGTCCGGGATCCGTCCCACCGGGCGCCGGTCGTCCACGACCCGTTCGGGCATCAGTCCGGTCGGGTCGAACCCCATGGCTCGGGCCTCGGCGGCCCACTCTGCGTGCAGCCCCTCGGCGTCGATTGCGTGGGCCTTGGCCGGTCGGGAGTGCTCCGCGGCGTCGCGCTCCAGCCTGGCGATCGTGCGCGGCCCCGGTGATGTGCCGTCGTGGTCGTCGCTCCAACGGCGCACTAGCTCGGCAAGCTTGGCGTCGACCTGGCTGCTGCGCTTCGAGAACCCCTCCCGCACCACCGCGGGCACACAGGCCAGGTCGAAGACCCCCGTCCCGCGGTCGACCCAGGCGACACCGAGGCGGCGGATGAGTTCGGCTCGCAACGCGGCGTCGTACACGGCGCCGATGCTGCGCTGCTGGTACTTCAGGAACCGGGCATCCAACGCCAACCACGAGCCGGAGCGGTCCTGGACCTTGGCGGCGATCACCGCGTGGGTGTGCAACTGAGGGTCGATCGCCCGCGACGTGTGCTGGTGGAACACCGCAGCCGTGACCCCAAGCGTGTCGACCTGGAATACGCCATCGCGGCCACGGCGGGTCACCGCTCCGTGCCGCTCGAACCAACCCAACGCTGCCTCGACCGCCGCGTCATGCGCGGCGAGCGCCTCGGCGCGCACCCAGCGATCGGGAGACAGTGCCCACAGCACCGACACCGACTTCGGCGCCGAGAACGTCGCGTCGAACCCTCGCGCGGACGAGTCACCGAACCGCCGCCCCAGCACGCCGCCCGTCTCCGGGTGACGCCCGTCGAGCACCGCCCGAAGCTGCTCACCGGTCACAGTGCCGTCCACTCCGAGCCCGCCGCGGCCCCGGCCCCACCACCGCCCCGGTGGCTCGTCAGGATCCAGGTAGTAGTCCACCGGGCCCCGGCCCCGCCCGGGTAGCTCGCGGTCCTCGGCCAACCCGGCGTAGTACGCCAACAGCCCGTCGAGCCGATCAGCTGACGCCTTCAGCGTCGTCACGCGGCATCACGACGACCACCAGCCACACCGACCTCCCGCCAGACCTCCCGTTCGGCATCCCGCCGGCGCCAATGCACTCGTCTGTCGCTCCATCAGAGCGGTGTCACCATCTCGCCCGACGACACGCATCGAGGATCCAGCAGGCAGGATGGCGCGGATCGCCTGCTCGAGGCGCTCGATCGATGGTGATCGCGTGTCCACACACCGGATAATACCTCATCACCTGCGAATCCTCACTCTGTTAGTGAGGATTGGCAATTGGGTGAGGATTACGCCTGATGATGGACGCCGTTTCGCGACGCGGACCCGCCACACCTCCCCGACTGTGATCTCGTTCAGCCGGCGACGATCGGCGTGACCCTAACGTGACCCTACGGAGCGAGATCCGGGATGACCGGACGGCATCCATCGGGACGCAACACCACCGCTCACCTGCGAATACGCGGAAGACCGCAGGTAGAACGACCCCCGCTCGGCAGCTTCCCAAGCTGAGAACGCGAGTTCGATTCTCGTCACCCGCTCCACGCCCGGAAATAGGCCCTGACCTGGGCTTTCGCGATTCTGCCCAACTGGCGCTCCACGCCCGGAAATAGGCCCTGACCTGGGCTTTCGCGATTCTCGCCCCAACCTCGCGTTGTCCACTGTTATCCCCTTCCTTCCACTGTTTTCCGGCCCGTTGACAGTGCGAGGCGGCGAGCAGCTCAAGACCGGGGCCGAGCCCAGCTTCGATTGGTTGGACGCAGACACGGTCGGCGCCGGCATCGAAATGGGGCTTGCACGCGTTGGGTGATGGCGCCCGGGTCCCCCCAGCCAACGAGGTATCGCGCTCGGCCTCATCGCCGCCTACGCGGTGGGCGCCCACCTGCTCACCGCGGTGGGCGTTCGCCCACCGCGACATCACCGCCTGACCACCGCCACGTCGGCAGTCGAGGCCCTCACAGGTTCAATGACCGTCCTGCACACCGAGTACGACCATCCGATCGACGCACCTGATCCCCCGAATCTCATCTCGCCCGACTGAGATCGCTGACTCTCGCGCCAGTTCGAAGCTGCCATCGCCGGTCGTGAACACGCCTTGGCCCTCAATGACGACGAAGTAGACCGCGTATGGCTCCGGATGGGGCAGGATCTCCTGACCCGCTTCGAGACACACCAGAACGATGTTGAACTTCTCGGATCTCAGCACATCCGTCTTCACCGGTCCCTCCGGAGAGAAGTTCCGCAACGACAGCAGGTCATCCATCAGTGATCACTCCTTCCACGGAGAACGCACTTCGTTTCGAATCTCGACCATTCGTCCATCGTCATCATGTGTCCCTTCCGAGACCGCGTTCTGGCATCACGGTGTCGATCGCCGGAACCCGGCGATGGCAACCGCCACGCCCAACAGCGCGAGCGCAGCGATGGCGACCAGCGCCTGGAGTGCCTCGGTGCCGGCCGGGAATCCGAGTGCGAAGGCCCGCGACGCGTCGATCGCCTGTGAGAACGGGTTCACGGTAGTGAACCCTTGGAGCCATCCCGGCAGGTTGCCGGCCGGCACGAACGCGGTCGAGCCGAACATCAACGGAAACGTGATGAGGAACCCGGCCATCTGGGTCGTCTCCACGTTGCGGGTCACCGTTCCGACGGCGATGTAGACCCACGACAGCGCCCATCCGAAGAACAGCACGATGAGGAACATCCCGAGGACGCCGACCGGTGTCGCGTGGAACCGGAACCCGAGGAACACCACTGCTACCAGGATGAGGAACAACGTCTGGCCCGCGCCGCGGATCAGATCCCAGATGCTGCGAGCAACCAGCACGGCCTCGGATCGGATCGGCATCGACCGGAAGCGGTCGATGACCCCGGTGTTGAGATCAGCGGCGATGCCGACGCCCGCCTGGACGCTGCTCGTCCCGATGGAGGTAATGAGGATCGCGGGTACCAGGTAGTCGATGTAGGAGGTTCCCTGGGGGAACCCCGGTGTCTGCTCGATCGAGCGGAAGACCCCGCTGAAGAGCAGCAGGAACACGATCGGCTGAAGCAACGACGAGAACAAGACGCTCGGTGTCCGCGAGACCTTCCGCAGGTTCCGCCAGGTGAGACTCGCGACGGTGCCGATCATCCCACCCTCCTACGCCGCCGGGCCCCGCCACGGCGGGACGGTGACGCCTCGTCGACCGCCTCCTCGTCCCCGCTGACCAAGTCACCGGTCATGGCGAGAAAGACGTCGTCCAAGCTCGGTGCATCGATCCTGACATCGCTCACCCCGGCACCGCTCTCGCCGAGCCGCTTCATCACGTCGATGATCGCCGCCCCGCCGTCGACAGGTATGTACAGGAGGTTCGGGTCAGCTCCGGGTGAGCCCTCGGCCGCCATGATCCCCAGCGCACGCTCCGCCCGCTCCCGCTCGGCCGGTCCGATCAGCGTGACGACCAACCCTCGCCCACCCACCCGCCGCTTGAGCTCGACCGCGGTGCCCTGGGCCGTGATCTGGCCACGGTCGATCAAGACGATCCGATCGGCTAGCTCGTCGGCCTCCTCCAGGTAGTGCGTGGTCAAGAAGACCGTTGTTCCCCGCTCGGCGTAGCGGCGGATCACCTGCCAGAGAACGATCCGGCTCGCCGGGTCCAATCCCTCGGTCGGCTCGTCCAGGAACAAGATCTCCGGCCGGGCGATCAGACTGGCCGCGAGGTCGAGGCGGCGGCGCATCCCACCCGAGTAGGTGTGCAGCGGACGGCGCGCTGCATCGGTCAGCTCGAACTCCGACAGCAGATCGTCGGCTCGGAGGTGGGCGTCCCCACGAGACAGGCGGAGGAGACGGCCAAACAGGATGAGGTTCTCCCGACCGGTGAGATCTTGGTCGATGGCCACGTTCTGGCCGGCCAGACCGATCCGCTTGCGCACCTCTGCCGGCTGGGAGACCACGTCGAAGCCGGCAACGGACGCCCGACCCGACGACGGCCGCAACAGTGTCGACAGAATCCTCACGAGCGTGGTCTTCCCGGCTCCGTTGGGCCCGATCAGGGCGACGATGGTGCCCTCATCCACCTCGAGATCCACTTCATGGAGCGCGGTCGTGGTCCCGAACCGCCGTACCAAGCCCTCCACGATCACAGCATGCTTGGTCATCACTGAACCACCCTGGGATCCGCGGAGGCTCCCAACCTTGGGAATGTGCCCGGTGTCGTCGGAAGCCAACCAGGCAGGAAGTAGGCGCCGGTCTCGAGCTCTGCCTGTGCTCGCAAGCTCGTCTGGACGAAGGCGGCTCCCGTCGCCTCGTCGACGGGCGACACCGGCGAGGCCGGCGCCAGGCTAGCGGCCCGAAGCTTCTCGACATCGAGCGCCGCGTCGTACCGAGAGCGCCATCCGTGCGTGTCGATGAGCAGCTTCGTGCCGTGCTCACGCAGCGTCCCGCGCAGTTCAGGCTTCTTCTCCGCCCATGCACCATCAACGATGGCCCGGGGCAGGTCGAGCGGTGACGAGAAGAGCTCCGCAGGTCCGACTCAGTGGTCGACCGCCTTGTAGCTCTCTTCGCCCATGCGCGGGATGAAACCGTGTCCGAAGTCGAGGTCCACTGGGTTGTCTCCTTGCAGAGGCTCGACGTATAGTATGACATATGCGCGACGTTATGCTACACGTTAGGGCGACGAGGAGACCATGACGACACTCACCTCCCTGCTGGACCACCTGTACGAGGGCGACGTGGTCGACACCGCCGACCTGGCGCGGGTGAGCGACACCAACCCTCGAAGCGTGGCGCGATGGAAGGCCGCGGCCTCGACCCCACGCCGGGAGGCGGAGGACCGCCTGCTCGAGCTCCGCGCTGTCGTGGACCTCGCTCGGCGGATCATGCGCGATGACGCAGCCCGGTTCTGGATGCGCTCGCCGAACCCCGACCTCGGCTACGAGAAGCCCCTCGACCTCATCGCCGCCGGTCAGTACCAGCGGGTGATCGACCTACTGCTGGCATTGGCGGAGGGCGTGACCGTCTGACATGCCATCGTTCGACCCCCGGGCGCTCGGCCAGCTCGCGGGAACCACCCTCTCCGCCGTCGCCTACCGGAACCAGGCGAGAGGCTTCGATCCTCGTAGCGGCGACGGCGCGCGTCGACTCGGCGGACGCTTCAACCCGCCGCACAGCTTCCCAGTCCTCTACCTCTGCCTGACCCGACCCTGCGTCATCGCAGAAGTGACCCGACAAGCCGAGCGACAGAGACTCAGCGTCGAGGCCCTGCTGCCACGCGAGCTGTTCGAGATCAGCGCCGATCTCGACAAGGTCCTCGATCTCACCGACACCGCGACCCTGGACGCGCTCGGGATCGCTCCGCCCGACCTCATGCGGGAGGACCACCGTTTCACCCAGGAGATCGGCGAGGCCGCCCACGAGCACGCCTTCCAAGCCATCCGCTCACCGTCCGCCACCGGAGTCGACGACATCCTGGCGATCTTCCCCGAGGAGCTCGCGGGCGTCGTTCTCGACGTGAAGCTCCTCGGCGAGTGGAGCACGGCCGATGACCTGACCGGCCTGTAGAAGTGTGGCCGGCGCCCGTCAGCGTTGGCCGCGAACCTCAAAGGCGACGAGACGATGGCCCGAGACGGCCTCCGAAACCCGGCAGATCGCCGTAGCAGACGCCTCGGCCCACTCGCCCAAGCCCCGGCCGGCGGTCTGCGGCAGGAGCTCGAAGCCCTGAGGTGAGAACGCCAGCTCCTCGCCAACCTCGAAGGTCCACCGGCAGTCGGTGCGGCGCTCGAGGTAACGACGGAGCCGATCGTTGAGGAACATCACCGCCCACCGCTCGCCGAACGAGGGGACCGTAGCCAATCGGTAGACGTCCTTGAGCAACTCGCCCAGCGCCATCGTGTCCGGCGAGATGCCCGTCCGCGAATCCCGAGGGAACTTGAACTCGACGGCGGTGGCCTGCTCGTTCCCCCCGACGACGAGGTCGATCTTCCCCGCGAACTCGGAATGACGACCTCGACGTGGAGGTCGTCCGGCGCGACACCTGCCTGGATTAGTGCGTCGATCGCCGCCCACGTGACGTGCTCGGGGTGGGACGACGCCCCGTAGATGTCCGGTCTGCGCCGTGCTCAGCTCGAAGCACTGCGGGGCCCCGGGCCGGGTCGGCGTGACCCCACGGATCGTGGTCCCGGCGTTGTCGCGCATCCTCGTGGTCGAGACCGGCTCCGGTCGTGGCGAATGACATCGGTGTGATCGTGGTTCGGTACGGTTCGATTCCGAGCACTCGCGCAAACCTCGGTTTTGTTCGGTATCCCCCGATCCGGGATGAGCGAACAAACTCCGAGTCGGCGAGGTCGACCTCCTCGTGAAGACATCTACCGCCGCCTCGACTTCCAGATCGAGGAGCTCTGGCAGCGTCGGGGCGGTCTGCCAGACCCCCTCGAGGCCGCTGACATCTGGCGCGGTATCTGGTTCGAGGAGGCGCACCACTCCACGGCGATCGAAGGCAACACGCTCGTTCTCAAGCAGGTCGAGGTCCTGCTCGCCGAGGGCAGAGCCGTGGGTGCCAAGGAGCTCCGCGAGTACATGGAGGTCCGGGGCTACGCGGATGCCGCCGACTGGGTGTATCGCCAGGCCATCCAGCCGGGAGCGTGGTCGGGTGCCGACCTCCTGTCGCTCACGGAGCTCCGCCAGATCCACCGCGCCGCGATGACCCCGGTGTGGGACGTCGCACCTCATCCGCATGCGACCGAGCGAGAAGGACCCGGGAGCTTTCGGGAACACGACATCTAGCCCTTCCCCGGCGGCATGACTCCGCCGTCGTGGCCACTCGTCCCGGCAGAAGCAGACGCGTGGATCGATGCGGCGATCGGACTCGAGGCGCGGACGCCGACGTTCCCGGAGGATCTCGCCCGACTGCATCGGCGATTCGAACACATCCACCCGTTCCTCGACGGCAACGGGCGCACGGGTCGCCTCGTGCTGAACCTGATCCTGGTCCGCCTCGGATATCCGCCGGCGATCATCTACAAGCGCGACCGCCTCTCGTACCTGCAGGCGCTCCGGCGTGCCGACGCCGGCGACCCTGGGCAACTCGGCGAGCTACTCGCGCGAGCGATCCTCGACAACCTGTACAAGTTCATCGTTCCCGCCGTCGCCGGCCCGGCGCGCCTCGTCCCACTTTCTGCGCTCACCGACGATCGCATCACCGCGGACGCGCTTCGTGTCGCTGCGCTGCGAGGGCGCCTGCAGGCCACACGCGGCGGCGACGGCCAGTGGCGGAGCTCACGCAACTGGGTCGATGACTATCTCGCCGGCCGCTGGCGTCGCGACCTGGCGGACTGAAGAGGCCGCGCGCGCCGCCGTTGGGCGGCGGCATCGGCGATCGTCCGGTCGCGCTCTCGGGTGGCGTGTTGTCAGCGGAGTGCCGCTTGCTGGCCGGCGTGCCCGAGTCGGTACATCAGCTCCTTGGTCCCGGCACCGGTGCCGGCGGCGAGCGTGCCTGCGTCTTCGTCGCGAGCGATCACTCCGAGGTCCACTTGTTCTGCGGCAGCGAGCTTGGCGTCCGCCATGCCGGAGCCCTATCGCTCGAGTCATGACACCCGACCGGGGAACGATGAGGTCCTTCGGTTCGTTCAGAGTTCGCTGCAGAGGCTCCTCGGGGCCTCGGCACACCGCAGGAACGCCGGGGGCGAAACCGCTGGCGTCGCCCCGCGGTTCGGGACCCTCGGGCCATCGCCAACGACATCCCGTTAGACCTCCCGCGGCCGCAACAATGGCCGTCGTGGGCGTGAAGAGGCTGTGCTCCACGGTGTTGCTCGTGGACGAACAGGGACGCGTCCTTCTCTTCAGCGGAATCGATCGGACGAAGCCAGAAGTCCCTCCATGGTGGTTCCCCGTTGGGGGAGCCTTGGAGCCCGGCGAAACGCCTGAGGCGGCTGCCATTCGGGAGACCCGGGAGGAGACCGGTCTGACAATCGACGATCCAGGGCCGATCGTGTTCACGCGATCATTCAGCTGGAACTTCGAGGGCGAGACCTACGACCAGGAGGAGTGGTTCTTCCTCGTGCGAGTCGAGACGTTCACGCCTACCTCGAACGACTGGACTGACACGGAGGCGGCGACATTCCGGGGAACACGCTGGTGGTCAGTCGACGAGCTCCGGTCCACCGTCGAAGAAGTGTTCCCTGAAGATCTCCCGGAACAACTCGAGCGACTCGTCGGCCGACGGGACGCCGTGCCGCCCGACCGCAGGCTGAGTGACACCTGACTTCTGCCCTCGAACGCCGGTCATGCGTGCAAGCGTCTCGGGCGCCGGGGCGACACGTGGCGTGACCTTGACGCGACCTCACGCGTCACGCTCCGGGTCGCGTGACGGGCTGCGACGGGCCCAGGTGTTCGGATCGCCGCCGGCCCGGCGCTCGGGGGCATCTACGCTCCTCGAGTGCGCTCCCTCACAAGGGACCTCTGGGCGAAGCAAGACCAGCATCCGGGTGACCGCGCGCGACTGTTCCGCGTCGTCGGCACGGCCGTCGACGCAGCGACTGTCCTGTACCCAGGTTCGTACGTCGACATCGCGCCTTCGTTCGTCTGGCCGTCGGTCACCTACGTCGACTCGGACCGCCGCGCCGCGAAGTTCTTCGACGACACCGACGGCGTGCACGAGATCCTCGCGGGCGCGGGATTCAGGCCGAGCGATCGTCGTGTGCGCTTCGTCCACGGCGACTACACGGAGGATCTCGGCCTCGCCGAGGGCTCCTACGACCTCCTCCTCTCGCTGTACGCGGGCTTTGTCTCCGAGCACTGCACGCGGTACCTGCGGGTTGGCGGATCGCTCCTCGTCAATCCGAGCCACGGTGATGCAGCGATGGCGTCGATCGACGACCGCCTCCAGCTGACGGCCGTTTTGCTCTCGCGTTCAGGCGACTACTCGATGAGCCGCGCCGACCTCGACACGTACCTGTTGCCGAAGCGATCGGTCGAGGTCACCAGGGAGTCGCTGCGCCGGAGCGGACGTGGCATCGCGTATACAAGGTCGCCATTCGCCTATCTCTTCCAGCGCGTCGAATGACTGTCGTGGGTACGCCGCACGCCTACGGCTCCACACGACACCGCGCCCGGGCGAGGTGACCTGCGCCGCTCGGATCAGCGCGCAGACCGGGTCGCTGTGATGATGTGAGCGGGTTCGCCGCCCAGCGTGTCCTCCCTGACGGTGGCGCCATCGAAGTGGGCCGAGGTGAGGCGCCGTGCCATGTCGTCGGCGTCTATGAGCTCCGGACCGTGGTGATGCTCGGCGCCGGCTCGACCCATGGAGTGATCGGGGTGGCCGAAGTCCTCGTCGACGAGGAGGATCCGGCCGCCGGGTCTCACTACCCGGGCAAGCTCCAGTTGCCGCTCGGTCGAGGTCGTCCATGTGGTGCATGACGTTGAGTGCGATGACCGCGTCGACGGACTCCCGCGGGAGCGGAAGACCCTCCGCCCGTCCGTCTCGGATGTCGATGTGGCGTCGTCGACCAAGTACCCGGCTGCGGGCTCGAAGGATGAGTCGCATGGCGCGGGAAGGGTCGACCGCTACCACGCGCCCGGACGGCCCGAGTCGTCTCGTCAGCTCGATCGTGGCGGGCCCGAACCCGGCACCGAGATCCACGATGTGCTCGTCGGGTTCGGGAGCGAGCAGGTCGACCGCGGCGACGTTCACCTCCGATGACCAGAGATGCCCGAGCGCGGCGATCGCGAGTCGGGGGAACGACCGCAGGTGCGTCAGGCCGTGGCGATGTGACCGCGATTCCATGATCCGAGCCTTCCGTCGCGAGCCACGGTATCGGGGTCGGCGTGGCCGTGGCTGCGCGGGACCGAGGACCGCGCGGTCACCCGCTCGGCGATACTCCAAGGATGCAGGACCACCAGGAGCTGCTGGCAACCGTGCGACATGCGCGTCGCCGGCTCGCCGAGGTCGGCCCGGGGCGTGTCAGGGCCGAGGGCGACTTCGAACAGGTATCGCTCCCGAACGACGACTGCGACGTACTGCGCGACCTCCTCGTCGCGGAGCACGCTCGAGTGGTCATCGAGATCGGGCTCGCCTACGGCAGCTCGGCGCTGGCCATCGCCGAGGCCCTCGTGTCGCAGGGGCATCCCGATACGAAGCACGTGATCGTCGATGCGTACCAGCACCGGTACCACGACGTCGGGTTGGACGCGATCACCTCAGCCGGTCTCGGAGGCCTCTGCACGGTGCTCGACGAGCGATCCCAGCTCGCGCTGCCGCAGCTGGTGTCGGAGCGGCTCGTCGTCGATGCTGCGTTCGTCGACGGCAGCCACCTCTTCCACAACGTCTTCGTCGACCTCTACTTCCTGCGCGAGCTCGTCCGACCCAGCGGATTGATCGTTCTCGACGACTGCCACTGGCCGTCGGTTGCCACTGCGGCGCGCTACTTCGAGGTCAACACCGGGTGGCGGCCCGAGGCAATCGACCGGGCGACGCGACTTCGCGCGTTCCGGCTGCCCGACCCTCCCCTGGAACCCGACTTCGAGGCCTTCGTGCCGTTCGGAGTCGATACGCCAACGTGACGACAGGGACGGACACGGCACTCCGTGGGTCCGAGCGCCCTTCGCCGGACGCGCGGCGGCTCGCGCGTTAGGGTGCCCTCGACTCGACTAGGGGGTGCGCGTGCGGCGGATGATTGCAGCAGTCGCGACGATCTCGACGGCGATGCTCTTGGTTGCGTCGTGCGGGGGCAACGACTCCGACGACGACGCAGCATCCGAGGCTACGTCCGACGGGGAGGTCGACCCGGGAGGCTCAGCGGATCCCTGGGACGGCGACGCATGCAGCCTGCTGGACGATGACGACGTAGCGGCGGTGTTCGGCGGCACCGCTCCCACCGGCTCGCAGTCGTCGGCGGGGGGCACCGTGGCCGCTGAGGACTACGGCGGGTCCAGCTGTCGCTGGACGGTGTCGGCGTCGCAGTCGTTGTTCCTCGACGTGTACCCCAGTGAGGAGGGTCGGCTCGACGAGCTGGCCGCGTACGACCCTTGGGATCGCTGGTCCGTGGAGACGCTCGACGGCGTCGGCGACGACGCCCGGGTACTGGTGTGGAGCGCTGATTCCGCACTCCCGATAGCGCCGGGATCCGTGGGCGCTCTCGTCGTAGAAGCGGGTCCGGTCGGGTTACGCCTCGAGCTCACGGCCGAGTATCCCGGCGAGCCCGACGGTCTCGTCGCCGCGGCGCAGCTCATTCTGGACCGGGCCTAGCGCCGGCCGGATCTCCGAGAGCCGGCTCGGTCACACGGGACTGAGGGGCTCACCCGGGGAGATCGAGGAGCAGGGCGACGGTCTCACGGATCTCGCCGAGGGCGGCGGGGCCGCGAAGATCTCGGTGAGGTCGTTGCCCGGACCGATGGTCAATCCCATCCCCGCCTCGCAGTACGGTGCAGCCGGGATGCTCGAGTTCGACGGCGCAACGAAGCGGTTCGGCGCTCTCGCCGCCCTCGACGGCTGCACCTTCGCGGCACGGCCCGGGCGCCTGACGGGATTCCTCGGCCCCAACGGTGCCGGGAAGACGACGGCGATGCGAGCGGTGTTCGGTCTCCTCGACCTGGACGCCGGCGCTCTGCGGTGGCGTGGCGCACCCATCGGGCCGGTCGAGCGTGCACGGTTCGGCTACATGCCCGAGGAGCGGGGCCTCTACCCGCGCATGAAGGTCCGCGACCAGCTCGTCTACCTCGGCCGGCTCTGCGGTGGGACCATCGGCGACGTCGGCCGAATCGTCGACGAGCATCTGGCACGCCTCGGCCTGGCCGCGCGTGCACGCGACCGGCTCGACGCCCTGTCGCACGGCAATCAGCAGCGAGTCCAGCTCGTCGCCGCGCTCGTCAACGACCCTGACCTCCTCGTGCTCGACGAGCCGTTCTCGGGGCTCGACCCAGTGGCGATGGCCAACATGTCCGAGCTGCTGGCCGAGATCGCCGCCGCCGGTACGACCGTGCTGTTCTCGAGCCACCAGCTCGACCTCGTGGAGAGCCTCTGCGAGGACGTAGTCATCGTCGATCACGGCCGTGTGGTCCTCGCCGGTGAGCTCGCCGAGCTGCAGAAGGCGGTGAGCCAACGTTTCGTCACGATCCGCCACGACGGCCCCGCTCCCGACTGGGCGAGCCTTCCCGCCGTGAGCGTCGTCGAGTCGAGCGACGGCGTTGCCCGCCTCCTCGTCGACCGCGACGCCGACATCGGGGGCGTCGTCGCCCTCGCACAGCACACCCCGGGCATCGTCTCGTTCGCCTACGAACCACCGACCCTGTCGGAGCTGTTTCGCCGGGCGGTGGCTCCGTGAGCGCACCACGCCAGATGTGGCTGGTCGCGCTGCGCGAGATGCGCGAGCGCGGCCGCTCACGTGCCTTCCGAGCCTCGCTCGTCGTGATGATCCTCGTCGTCGTCGCCATCATCGTCCTGCCCTCGATGATCGATGGTGACGTCGAGGCCGACGACGTCGGCCTCACCGGCGAGGTCGCCGACGAGCTGCCGGTGGCGATCAGGTCTCAGAGCGACATCATCGGCCCCGAGGCGCTCACCCATCGCTACGACACGCTCACCGAGGGGCAGAAGGCGCTGCGCGACGGCGACATCGACGTCCTCGTAGTCGACTCGCAGCGACTCGAGTGGCGCACCCGGATCGACGTGCAGCTGCAAACCGTCGTCGCCGGCGCCATCCAGCTCGTCGCCGTACAAGACCGGGCCATCGACGCCGGCATCAGTCCCGACACACTCGCCGCACTGGTCGAACCCGTCGCGATCACCAATGTCGAGGTGGGCAGGGTCGAGGACCGCGACCCCGACGACGAGACAGCGGCGCTGATAATGACCGTGTTCTTGTTCATGGCGATCAGCACCTACGGATCGATGGTGATGACGGGAGTCGTGGAAGAGAAGACCAGTCGGGTCGTCGAGGTTCTCCTCGCCCGAATGCCCGCGCGCAATCTGCTCGCCGGCAAGATCGCAGGTATCGGGTTGATCGGGCTAGGCCAGGTCGCGCTCACCGCCATCGTCGCGCTGATGGCGATCGGCGCAGTCGACTCCGTCGACCTCCCCGCTGCGCGCGGAGCCGCGCTCGCCTGGATCGTCGTGTGGTTCGTGCTCGGCTACGCGCTCTACGCAACCGTCTTCGGCGCGCTCGGGGCCCTCGCCTCACGCACCGAAGACTCGCAGAGCGCCGCCGGACCGGTGACAGCAGTCCTCATCGCCGCGTACTTCGCGTCGTTCGCGGTCGTCGGAAGCCCCGATACCACCTGGGCCAAGCTCCTCTCGTACTTCCCCATCACCGCTCCTCTCGCGATGCCCAACCGGGTGGCAATGGGCGATCCCGCATCGTGGGAGCTGCTTCTCGCGGTCGTGCTCACGCTGCTGACAGCGACCGGACTGGTGATGCTCGGCGGCCGTGTCTACTCGGGCGGAGCCCTGAACAGCGGTCCGCGACTCACCCTGCGCGCCGCCTGGCGGTACGGCACGGCCGCAGACCACGGCGAGTAGCGCGAACCCCGGGAGCGCGGGCGTAGATCTTCCCTCATCGTCCAGCTCGATCGCGCCGCCCGCTCGGGAACGCCGGTCAGCCGCCCGGCGCAGCGATGGAGGCGTAGACGGCCGCAGTACGCGGCCCAGTCGGTGTCGGTCCCGACACGCGTCGGGTGATGCCTGTCGGTGAGCGTGCCGTCGCCGAGTCGGCCGTCGTCGTTGCGTCCCCAGCAACGCAGCGCTCCGTTGGCGCGTGTCGTGCACGTGTGCGTGTCGCCGGCATGCACCGAGACCCAGCGTCTCGTCTTCCCGACTCTCTTGGGGCTGTGTCTGTCGGTGAGAGTGCCGTCGCCGATCTGGCCGTGCCAGTTTGCCCCCCAGCACCAGCGGGTCCCGTTCGTGGTCAGCGCGCAGGTGTGCGCCGCCGCGGCGGAGACACTCTCCCAACTGGCCGCCGTGCCGACACGCCTGGGGTGGTGCCGATCGGTCGTGGTGCCGTCGCCGACCTGGCCGGCGAAGTTGTAGCCCCAACACCACAGCGCACCACTGATCCGCGTCGCACACGTGTGCCAGAAGCCGACGGTCACGGTCGACCACTTGGTGGAGGCACCCACGCGCGTCGGGCGGAGCCGCTCGGTGGTGGTGCCGTCACCGATCTGGCCTGCGTAGTTGTAGCCCCAACACCACAGCGCACCACTGCTGCCGCGTGGCGCAGGTGTGGTTGCGGCCCGCGGTGACAGTGGCCCAACCGCCGGCGGAGCCGACCCTCTGTGGAGTGTGCCGGTCCGTCGTCGTGCCGTCACCGAGCTGTCCGTGGCCGTTGTATCCCCAGCACCACACGCCGCCGTTGGCGCGGATCGCGCACGTGTGCCCGCTGCCCGCAGAGACACCGACCCAGCCCGTCGCCGCACCGACCCTATAGGGACTCTGCCGGTCTTCAGTGACACCGTCACCGAGCTGACCAGTGTGGTTCCAGCCCCAGCACCAGAGGCTCCCCCCGGCGCGAACGGCGCAGGTGTGCGCGCCACCGACGGAGACGGCGACCCAGCTCTCTGCGGTGCCGACCTTCGTCGGGGTCTGCCTGTTCGTCGTGGTGCCGTCGCCGATGCCGCCGCGGTAGTTGCTGCCCCAGCACCACAGCGTGTGATCCGTACGAGTCGCGCAGCTGTGATAGCCGCTCTCCTCCGACTTCGACAACCGAGCGAGCTGCTCCGATCGCGCGCCGCCTGCGTCGACGCGTGCCCACGACGCGATCTCCGACGGCTCCGCCACGGCGTCGGCCTTCGTCGTCGCGACTGCACCGGCAGACGGGGCGACCAACGCCGCGCTCGTGGTGAGCAGCACGACCGCCACGCGGCGAGCAGTCCTGAACAGCTGCAGCATCTGAGTAGACCTCCTTGGAGTCGACGGCACGATAGCGGGGCACACCGACGCCTCCGCAGACCCACCGCGCAGTTCGACCCTTCGCACCGACGCTCATCGTGTGCCGATCTCGTCGACGGCCGTGACGTCGCTGCCGGTGCTCTCACGGTGCAGCCTCAGCAGCTCGGGTACGAGCCACTCGGCGACCGTGCCGGTCGTCTCGGGTATCAGGTGCACGCCGTCGGGGCGCAGGTCGCGGTCGTCGGTGCGGGAGGCGTACCAGCCCGCGAGATCCAGGACCTCGACTCTCTGCGTCTCGTCGGCGACCTCTCCGAGGATCTCGCGGAACCTCTCCATCCTCGCCGGATCCGACTCGGCGAAGCTCTCGTTGGGAGACCGACCGTCGATGCGGCCGACGTCGATGTCGGGGCTCGCGAGCAGCACGACCATGCCGCTCTGCTCCAGCAGCGTGTCGACACGCTCGCGCAGCGCATCGCGCAGGGCGTCGTCGAGCGCTTCATCCTCGCCGATCGTGAGGAACGGACCGCCTGGCACGAGCTGTTGGTCGCGCACGTCGAACGGGCCCACGAGGAGCGCTGCCACGTCGAGCGGATGCGCGCTGAGCGACTCGACCCAACCGGAGCGCCACTCCATGCATCGCTCGGGGACGCTCTGCAGCTCCCCCTGGACGCGTCGGGTCACGTCGGTGAGGAGCCCGCAGCCCAGCTCGGCCCAGCCGCGTCTGCTCACCACCTCCTCGGGGTGATCGATGCTGTACTCCATGACGCCGAGTCCCGTGATCAGCGCCGTCGAGTCACCGAACACCGCAACCCTCGGAGCGCGCGAGTCGCCCACGACAAGCTCCAGCTCGGCGATGTCGCTCTCGAAGAGCTCGGGGAGACCCGCGAAGGGGTCCGCCGGCTTCGTCGGTCCCGCGACGGCGGTCACCGTGACGATCATTCCGGCGGTCACTGCCAACGCGATCGGGATCGCGATCCAACCGCGCCGGCCCGACAGGCGCTGCTGCGATCGGATCGGGCGCTCGAGGTAGCGCGCCGACGCGCCGGCGACGAGGAGTGTGGCGGGGATCGAGACGAAGAGCCTCACAGGAGTCGCCAGGCGCGTGTGCGAGTCGAGCCAGATCAGGATCGGGAAGTGGACGAGGTACGCGCCGTAGGAGACCACTCCGATCCAGGCGAGCGGCCTGAATGCCAACGTCCGCTGCACGACGCTCCCCGGCTGGATGGCGGCGAGGATCACCGCGAGGGTCAGCAGGGAGTACGCGGCGAGGCCCCCCGAGTAGACGGTGCGGTTGTCGAAGTCGGCCGTGGCCCACAGGACGAGCATCGCCACCAGTGCGACGGCGCCGACTGCGGCGGCGACGCGACGGGATCTACCGGCGAGCGGATCCGGTCGCCGGCTCCACGCGACCGCCAGGAGCGAGCCTGCGAGGAATTCGACCACGCGGACGTCGGTGCCCCAGTAGAGGCGGTCGAGCGACACGTCGCGGCTGAGCAGCACCTGGGCCCATGCCAACGATGCGACACCGAGACCGCCGAGCACCAACGCGAGCACGCGCTTCGAGCCACGACTCACTGCCAGCACCACCGCCACCAGCGCCGGCAGCACCAGGTAGAACTGCTCCTCGATGGCGAGCGTCCAGAAGTGCGTCATCGGCGACGGGCTCGCGAATGACGCCCCGTACTGGTCGCCCGCGGCGATGAAGCGCCAGTTCGCGACGTAGCCGAGAGCCCCGAACGCGTCGGCGCGCAGCCCGCGCGAGTTGAGTGCTGTCGGCGAGAGCCCACGCCGCGAGAACGATCGCCCCGATCGCGACTGTCGACGCGGGCATCAGTCGCCGCAGCCGACGGTTCCAGAACTCCCGGAGCGAGACGCCGCCACTGCGACTGTGCTCCACGAGGAGCAGGCCCGTGATGAGGAAGCCCGACAGGGTGAAGAAAGTGGAGACGCTGAGGAACGCGCCCGGAGCCCACCCCACGTCGGAGTGGTAGACGACGATCGCGATGAGCGCCAGCCCCCGGAGCCCGTCGAGCGCCGGGTGGTAGCCGAGCGAGATGGGACGATCGGCGCCGGGAGCCTCGGTAACGACTCCGCGCGGCGCTCCCGACATCGGCAACGACGCTACCGCGCCTCGATACCCGTCGGCGCAGTAGACCGGCGCCGACCGCGGCCGCGGCCTCCTCTGACGTCGCCCCCCGTACCCTCTGACTCGGACGGTCCGACCGGAGCCGCCTCGGGGGGCTACTGCCGATGAAGGAAGCGCTGACGTTCCAGGTCGCCGACGGCGGACCTGCGACCTACGAACGGTTCGTCGCGCCGATCATGGCCCCATTCGTGACCGCCGCACTCGAGGCCGCCGGGATCGGTCAGGGTGGCTCGGTCCTCGATGTCGCCTGCGGCACTGGATTCGTCGCCCGCGCCGCCGCCGCCGTCGTCGGAGAGACCGGCCGTGTCTCCGGAGTCGACGTGAATCCGGGAATGCTGCAGGTCGCATCGGCGCAATCCGACCGCATCGAGCCTCGGATCCATTGGCACCGCTCCGCAGCGGACCGTCTCCCGTTCGCCGACTCCGAGTTCGACGCGGTGATCTGTCAGCAGGGTCTGCAGTTCTTCCCCGACATGGCAGCCGCCGTCGCCGAGGCGGCGCGGGTCGTCACAGAGGGCGGCCGATATGTCGTGACCGTGTGGTCCGACCTGGAGAAGTCGCCGTACATGAGGGCCCAGCACAGCGCCGTCGAGGAGCTGCTCGGAGGCGACGCCGGGTCCTCGTTCGCGAGGGCGTTCGAGTGCAAGGTCGACTCGATCATCGGGGCGTTCCGCGGCGCCGGGCTGCGTAGTCCGACGGTGCGTGAGATCGAGGCCCGCATCGTATTGAGACCGGCCGCTCCGCTCGTCGCCGGCCATCTCGGCGCCCTCCCCTGGGGTGCCGCCATAGCGAAGACCCGACCCGACGGGCTCGGGGCCGCCTCGAAGCTGATCCTCGACCGCCTCGGCGGTGCCGACGCCGATGGTTCGATCACCGCGACGATCACCTCCGCAGTCGTATCTGCCACTCGGTGACCCCGGGGTCGTTCGAGCCGCGCCAAGGCGTCAGTGGCGCGCCCGCCGCCTCCGCCAGGCGCTCGCCACCGACGGAGGCATGTAGCCCGCGTCGGCCCAGCTGAAGTTCGTTCCCGGCCTCACGATCGCGTCGATCGCGTCGAGCAGGCCTTCGTCGAGGACCACATCGGTCGCGCCCAGCTGGCCCTCGAGGTGCTCCATCGTCCGGGGCCCGACTATCGCCGAGGTGACCGCCGGATGGTTGACCACGAAGGCGAGCGCCATGTGGACGAGACTCATGCCGCTCTGCTCTGCGAGCACCGCGAGGGCGTCGGCGGCCTGGAGCTTCGCCTGGTTCTCCGGCTTCGACAGGTCGTAGCGATCGGGGATGCGCGCTGCTCGCCGGCTGGTCAGCCCCTCGGCCCCGGCCCGCCACTTGCCCGAGAGCCAGCCTCCGGCAAGTGGGCTCCACGCGATCACGCCCATGCCGTAGCGGTCGCAGGTGGGCAGCACCTCGGCCTCGATGCCACGGGCGAGGATCGAGTAGGGCGGCTGCTCGCAGACGAACCGCTCGGTGCTGCGCCGCGCCGCCGCCCACTGCGCCTCGACGATCGCCGATGGCGGGAACGTCGAGCTTCCGAGGTATCGGACCTTGCCCTGGTGCACGAGGTCGCTCAGCGCACCGAGGGTCTCCTCGATGTCGGTGGCCGGATCGGGCCTGTGGATCTGGTACAGGTCGATGTAGTCGGTCTCGAGACGACGGAGGCTCTCCTCGCAGGCCCTCGTGATCCAGCGGCGCGAGTTGCCGGCGCGGTTCGGGTCGGTCCCCATCGCACCGTGGACCTTCGTCGCGATGACGAGGTCGTCGCGACGCCCCTTGATCGCCTTTCCGACGATCCGCTCCGACTCGCCGGCCGAGTAGACGTCGGCCGTGTCGATGAAGTTGATCCCCGCTTCCAGAGCTGAGTGGATGATCGCGATCGAGTCGTCGTGATCCGGGTTGCCCCACTCCCCGAACATCATCGCCCCGAGGCAGAGAGGGCTCACCTTCATCCCGGTACGGCCCAGCGTGCGGTACTTCATGGCGCTCATGGCATCCTCCCGACTCCCGAGCGTACACGCACGCAGCGCCTCGCGGACCCCGCGCCCGACCGATGGTCCGGCTGCTTCAGTCCGCTCTGACGAAGGACGAGGTGTAGCTCCAGCCGGAGTGGCGGTGACGTTCGGGCTCGAACCCCTCTCCCGCGACCATCGCCCTCAGGGACTCCGGGCGAATGCGGTCGGGATCGCCGCGGACCTCGACGACGAAGAGGCGGCCACCACCGCGCAGAACCCGGCGCATCTCGCGCAGGGCTCCCACCGGATCGGGGATCTCGCCGAGCACGGCCGAGACGAAGACGATGTCGAAGGACTTGTCGGCGAACGGCAGTAGCAGCGCGTCGCCGGCGACTAGGGGCACGCTCTCTCCGCGCGTCCTGCGAGCCGCGTGTTGCAGCATCTCCGGTTGCAGGTCGAAGAGGATCGCACGACCCTCGGGTACGCGACGCGCCAGGCTGCGGCTGAAGTAGCCCGGCCCGCACCCGAGCTCGAGCAAGGAATCGGTGGGACGCGCACCCGTCTGCCGGGCGATCGACGATCGAGGCTGCACCAGCCGGCGTGCCGGGTTGAGCAGGCCTCGCGCCGCAGAGGCCGGATAGATCTTTCCCCGCCCGTAGCCGTACTGCCGCTCGGTCACACGGTCACGATACGTGCTTCGCCGCGCACTCCCGCGGCGAACCCTACCGAGCGCTCCCCCTCGTAGTGGGCCGGCGCCGAGCGGCACTCATCGCGAGCGCGCCGGCTGCCATGAGCACCGCCGCCAGCGCGACGAGCGGGCCGGAGGTGCTCCCGGTGCGGGGCAACGAGCCTCCGAGGGCCGTCCCGGTGGAACCCGGGGTCGTCGCCGGCGTAGTCGTGGGGGTGGTGGCGCCGGTCACGACAGCGGTCCCCGCTGCGTAGGCGGCGGCCGGGCCGGTGAGGCGTGCGCCGCCCGGGTAGAGGGCCACGAGCGTCAGCGTGTGCGTGTCGTCGGTGCGCGCTGCACTCGGCATGGGTGCGCCGCCGGCCGGGTCAGCCGTGTCTCCCACGTCGTACGGCGCCGCTGTGTCGGCGTCGATGACCGTGCCGTCGAGTGCGTACTCGATGACGACACCGCCCGACAGCGCCGCGGTCGGATCGGGATTCAAGAACGCGTACGCAGTATCGGTCGTTGCTATCTGGGCGCCGTCGAGAGCCTCGGATCCGGAGCGGTCCACGGTACGCGACCATGCGAGGTACCGCTGCTCCGCTCCGTTGTCGACGGTGAAGGTCACCTCCTCGGATCCTGTCTCTGTGCCGTCGGCGTTGGTGGCGACGGCGCGCAGCACGTGGGTGCCGTTCGCGAGGAGGGTGCTGTGTGCGAGACGTGCGTCGGTGCCGACGCTCCCTGCGAGGTCGAACGGGAAGCTGCGATCGGCGCCGGCGACGTTGCCGTCGAGGTCGAAGCGCACGGCCGCAGGTTCGGTGCCTGCCTCGGGCAGGTACGAGATGCCGACATCGCCCGCCAGATCACCGGCGTCGGAGAGCATCTCGACGGTCGTGCGCTCGGCGTCGCGTGTCACGAGGAACCGGTCGTGCCTGCTCGCTGCCGAGAGGCGAGCCGTCACCGCCACCTCCTCGCCCGCCTCGTGGTCGTAGAGGAGCGGCCGATCGATCGCTACGGGAACACCCTGCCCTGCCGATGCCCCTGCCACCCGCTCCGCCGACTTCTCGGCGCCGACCTCCAGTGTCCCCCCGCCGCCGGCTCCACCCGGAGTTGTGACCTGCACCGTCTCCTGGTTGACGCTTCCGGGGGCGAGGGTGACCGAGGTGCCGGGCGCGATCGGGCTCGTCACGCTGAGATCCGTCTCGCCCTTCGATGCGTCGTCGACGAGGGCCTGCGCGACCGGATCGGATCCGGGTGGCTCCACGTCGAGGGAGTCCTTCAGTACACCGAATACGAGGTCACCGATGACCTGGTGCCCGATGCGGTTCGGGTGCAACGCGCCGTTCACATCCCCCTGGAGCGCCTCGGACTCGCTGACGGTCCTGAACCAGCGGGCCGACGCCGGGGCGGCGAGGCCGTGGTACCTGAAGGCCTGATCGACGCCGAAGACGCGCGTCCAACCGTGCGCGCCGGCAGCGGCGGCACCCGCGGCGTTGAGCGGGACCATGAAGTTGTCGTAGAGGAACTTCGACTCCGCCCTGCTGAACCCGGCGACACCCATGTGCGAGTACGAGCCGGGCCTCCCGAGCTGGTCGTGCAGCGCGTCGGGATACTCGATCAGGTGCACTCGCCCAGGGGTGACCCCCATCGCGTTCAGCTTCGCCGCAACCCGGGAGTAGCGTCCCGCAAGCTCGCCCATGGCCACCGGCAGCAGGTTCGCGAGCTCGCTGTAGAAGATCCCGGTCTGCGGATCGGTCGTCGGCTGGTTCCAGCAGTCCATCACCTTGATGCACAGCGGGCCGATCGCCCCGAATCGTGCGTCGTTGATGCCGATCGTCATCAGCACCGCGTCGATCTCGCGGTCTCCGGCCAGGCCCATCACGCGATCCAGCTGAGGGGGCTCGCTCCCTCCACCGGTCACACCGGAGAAGCCCTCGAGCAGACCTCGGCCCGTCTGGCCCCCCGAACAAGCGACGTGCAGGAGCGTCACAGACGAGTGGGGGTCGAGGTCCTCGACCTGTTCGGCAGCGAGCGCCGAGCCCGCGAGACCCGACCGGTGGCACGGCTCGTGTCGCCAAGTCGCAGGCACACCCTCCGTCTCGGGCACACCCTCACCCGACGACATCGAGTCGCCGACCACGACGATCAGGAGATCGCGCGGCTTGACCTTCTCGATCTTCCTGCCGACCTGCCGCGTTCCGCGCTTCACCTTCACGAGCAGCGAGAACTTCTCCATGTCGGTCCGGTCGAAGGTGACCTCACACCGCTCTCCCGGTACGGGCTCGCCCACCTCCTTGCCGTCGATCGTCCACTTCGCCTCGGCATCGGTCGGGCAGGCCCCGTTCAAGGTGTAGCGCGCGCTGAAGCCCCAGGAGCCCGGGTTCACGTCGTCGGCGGTGAGCGCGGCGTCGTCAGGTGTGTCGTAGCGCTTCTCCATCTCCCAGACGATCGCGATGTCGTTGTCCTCGGAGACCGTCATCTCGGCGGTGTCCACGGCAAGCTGGGGACCCGACACCGAGGTGCCCTGCAACGCGACGTGGACCGTCGCCTCGCCGGCGTGCGCTGCCGTCAGGGGGAAGGCGAAGGTGCGCGACTCGCCGGGTGCGAGAGAGCCGAGGTCGGTCTCGGGCCAGTCATCGGAGTGGTCCTCGACGACTGGAGCCGGGTCGTCGCTCGTGGTCAGCTCGAACGAGAGCTCCGCGTCGTCGAGCTCCTCGGTCGACCTGTTGGCGACTTCGACCGTCGCGACGATGTTCTGGGGTATCGGTTCGCCATCAGCATCGGGCTTCAGCACGATCTCCGACGGCGCGATGCTCACCTCGGCCGTCAGAGCCGCGACCTCGCCGGGGCTCGAGGCCTCGGCCGACACGGCACGGCCGGCCGCGTCCCTGCCCGTCAGCCGCGACCCCAGCGAGTAGCGGCCGTAGGCCTTCGGCTGGAGCTGCACGACGAACGACTTCGACGCACCGGGCGCCAGCGTGAACCCGGCGGGCGCCGGTACGGGGTTCGGCCCGGCGATCACCTCGAATGCCGACGTCGGTGAAGAGGTGACGACGTCCCCCGTGAATCGCAGGACGCTGAGCGACCCCACGCCGTCGTCGGAGGCACTCACTTCCGCCTCCACCCGTATCGGGTCGTCGATCCCGAGCGGTGGAGCCGCTCCGTCGAGCAGAGTCAACGAGAGTCCCAGCGCAGGCGCCGCTACCACGACCTGGCGTGTCGCAGTGTCGAAGTTGCCCACCGGGTCCTCGACGCGCAGAACCACGGTGTAGGTGCCCGGCTTGTCGTAGCGGTGCGTGGTCGACCGCCCCGACCCTGTCTTGCCGTCGCCGAAGTCCCACGTCTCGGTGAGCGGGTCGTCATCGGGATCCGTCGAGGACGACGTGAACATGTACAGGCCGGGATCGAACGGCAGCGGCTCGTTCATGACGGCTTCCGGCGGGCGGCTGCTCACGGGACGCAGGCCGACCCATGACCATGCGTTCGTATAGGTGTCGAGACACGGGTTGTCGGGCTGGCACCGCGGTGCGTAGCTCACGGGGAGGATGAAATAGCGACCGGGCCCGCTGACGCGGAACTCCGACCACGCCCACTCTGCCGGCGGCAGGTCGGCGTCGCCGAGCGTCACGGTGCACGAGAGATCGGTCGTCGTGCACCCCGAGACCCTCGTGCCCGGGTAGGACCAGCTCATGCCCCCCTGGATCGGGATCCACGGCGGAATCCGACCGTCGTCGTGGATCGCCGACACCGTCACGGTGTCACCGGCGTCGGCTACCTGCGATGCCGACGCTTCCAGGTAACCCCAACGCGGATAGCACCAAGGTGCCGAGATCCACCTGTTCGACGTCTCCGACCAGTAGTAGCGGTAGTTCGACGAGTAGGCCGAGGCGCCCGCGTCGAAGTCGGCCTGCGTGCACACCGTCGGGATCTGCCCTGCTGCGAGGGGCGGTGCCCCCCCGGGGGGCGTGCCGACCGGCTCGGCCGTGGCCGACGGGACTATCGCTACTCCGCAGAGCACGGCCGTTGCCATGAGAACCGCGACCGGCCCGGATCGCCGCTGCTTCTTCACTCGATGCTCCCCTTCGTGCTGACGGGATCGATGCTCGCGGCGGCCACTCTGCTGGCGAGCTGCTGCAAGTCGGAGACGCCGTGGATGACCACGGACTCGCCGGTGTCGACGACCTCGACCTGCCCGACGAGCTCGCCCCTTCCCGCGGGCGCTCGCAGTAGCCGGAGAACGAGGCTCAGATGAGATGGGCTCACCTGAGCATGGTCGACCGAGGCCGTCCAACGAACGTCCAACCCGCGTCGGCTCCGGCTACGGGGCTCCTTCTGCAAGCTCGTCGACAAGCTGCTCGAGATCAGGTACAGGCACCCCGCCCAGTTCTTCCGCGACAGCGAGGCCGCGTTTCACCAGCGCCGACGCGCCCGCCCGGCGCCCCTGCACCAGCAGGGCGCTCGCCGCGATCGCGTACCTGGCGAGGTCCATCGGCTCCGCCTCGATCGCGTCGTCGAGCAGGCGCACCGCGTCGTCGATGTCGCCACGCTCCAAGGCGTCGGCGGCCAGGAGGTCGACCATCGACAGGTACCGCCGTTGGAGCCGCTCCCGCGGTGCCGCAGCCCAGTCGGCATAGAGGTCGCCGGGCAGGAGTCGGCCCGAGTAGCCGGCTAGGGCGCGTCTCGCGAGGCCGACCCTCTCGCTCGGCTGAGCAGCGAGCGACTCGGTCACGGCCCGGTCGAACGCATCGGCGTCGACCTCTACGCCGTCGACGAGCGCAAGTGCATCCTCTCGCCGTTCCACGAGGGGCCCGCAGCTGGCTCTGACGCGACCCAACAGGTTACGAAGGCGTGCGCGCCCCGTCGTCGCGTCGGCCTCCCCCCACAGCACTTCGGTCGCCTCCTCGATCATCAGGGTGCCGCGCATCGCGAGCAGCTTCACGAGGGTCGCCGGACGACCTGCCGGCGGTGTCACGTCGTCACCGCCACGACGAACTTCGAAGGCTCCGAGGAGACGGACTCGGCAGGCCGGCACAGTGGCGGCGGCATCGTCGTCACCGACGATCGCCAGGAGCTCCGGCTCCCGGCGTTCGAGCCTCTCGGGGTCGTCGATCACCGCAGCTTCGTACCGAGCGGCTCGCAGGTGGCTCTCGACGGCACCCGCGTCGCCGATCCTGTGAGCGCACACCGCACGAAGGAGCTCGTAGAGGCACCTGTCCCTCGCTATGCCGAAGCGGTCGAGCTCGTCGAGCGCGTCGAGCGCGACGCTCGCGTCGCCGACGGTCGCCTCGAATCGCGCCCGGGCGGTCAAGGCGGTCAACACGTAGCCCGTCCCCGCCGAACGCTGCTCCGCGAGGTCGAGGTCGCGCCTCGCACCTTCGATGTCGCCGACGAGAAGCCGCATCGCCGAAGCGTCGGCGAGGAAGTCGATCCCGGCCGGCCGGGCGTACCAGGTCCCCGGATTGGCGGTGGCCTCATGGAGCGCTCGCTCGACACCGCGACGATCGCGTCGTTGCGCCGCCAACGCGGCGCGTGACCAGGCCGCGTACCCCAGCACATCGGTAGCGGCGAGCCGCACGCCAATCGCCATCGCCTCTCTCGCTGCTGTCTCGGCTGCCTCGAGGTTTCCGCGCTGCGTCGCCGCCTCCGCCAGGTACGTCAGTGCGAGGCCACGAGTCCGGTCCGGCTTCGAGAGGAGAGCGACGGCCGCCGCCAACGACTCCTCGACCCGATCGAACGCGCCCAGTGGCTGGTAGACGCCGACTCCGAGCGTCTGTAGTGCCAGTGCCTCGCATCGTGTCTCGCCCGCGACCTTGAACAGCGCTACGGCGGCCTCGACGTCGCCGATGATTCGTTCGTCGGCTGTTCCGTTCGCCGTCACGAGTGCCGTTATCCCGCGCGTCAGGTGAGCGCGTCCTCGGGCGAGCTCCTCGTTTGGCAAGGAGGCGTCGATCACCGAGGTCGCCAACGCCAACGATTCTCCGAAGCGGCCTTCACGCGCCAGCTCGCGCGATCGCTCCGCGTCTACGAGTCGTCGTACGGTGCCTGACTCGCCGGCGAGCCTGTCCGCTCGCTCGATCCACTCCGGCCGGAGCTCCGGAGCGTGCTCGTCGGCCTCTAGACAGGCATGAGCCAGCACCTCGGCGTGCCCCGAGAAGGAGGAGTCGGGAACGTCCCTCAACACGGTCGCGAGAAGTCGCAGGCCGAGCGTAGTGAGCTCGGACCGCGGTCGGTCGGCCAGCAGTGCGACGAGGCCGTCGTGGTCTCCCACTCGGCTGAGCAGGGTGACCGCCTCACCGATCTCGCCACAGCGCGCGTATACGCCCGCGACGGCGCGCGCTGCATTCGTCGCGAGAGGCCTCGACCCGCTCAGGAGCTCGCGCACCGAGCCTGGCAGCTCACCCCATCCATCGATCCGGAATCGCACAGGCAGTCCGAGATCGAGCAGTCTGTCGAGTGCGCCGTCACCACCGATCGCTGCCGCCACCTCTGCCGACAGCAACGGCACCTGCGCGAGGTCGGCGACCGTCGCGCGGGTCTCGGGGTCAGTACGCGCGAGCTCGGCCTCCAGGAGCCGCTCCAGGATTCCCGCCGGCGGTCCGCCGACCTCGATTGCCCTACCCCTACCGAGCCGGGTTGCAGCAAGAGCCACCGCGGCGGGCCACCCCTCGGTCCTCGCGCTGACAGACGCCGTCTCCACGGGAGTAGGCGGACGCTCCACGACCTCGGTCAGAACCTGTGCGACCTCGTCCTCGCTGAATCGCAGGTCGCCGGTGGTGAGGTGGGTCGCGTCGTCGAGTCGCGTGAGCGCCGCCAGTGCTCCTCCGAGACGTCTCCCGCAGACGACGACGCGCGTCTCTGCCGAAATGCCTTCGATGACGTCGGCCAGCCAGGCAGCTGCGGCCGGATCCAGCCGATGCACGTCGTCGACGACGACCGTGACGCGGCCGGCCGCCTCCAGTGTCTCCAGTGAGCTGATGACGCTGTCGCCCGCGCCGAGCACACCGGCCAGCTGCGCCATGCCCGCACGCCCGAGGCCCTGGGCGAGGAGAGCTACGAGTTCGGGTACCGACGTAGACGGCACTGCGGCGACGCGCACGGTGGGGCGGTCGAGAGCCGCAGCGATCTCCACGGCGAGGGTCGACTTGCCGTAGCCGCCAGGTGCCTCGAGGAGCACCACGCGGCTGCTCCGTACGGCGTCCAGTAGGTGCGGTCGGGGGATCAGATGGCCGCCGCTACCCGAACGCATCCGGGGGAGGCTAGGGCACCAGGTACCGGCGATCGGCAACGCTCGAGGCTCCCCGCAGTGTCCCGATCGCCCCGATCCTGCTACAAGGGCGCCGTGGCCACTACCGGGACGACGCGCGGTTCATCAGCGCCCGACGAGGGCCTGCGACGCAACTCTGGGACCGCATGGAGGCGCCGCATCCGAGCCCTCGCTCTGATCCTCTTCGTGTCGGGCGCGGCGACCAGCATCGGGTACCGAGACCAGATCTGGTCGGTGCTGACGCACCGCAAGGGCGCGCCTTCCCACACGGAGCCGTACGTCGCCTTCCCGGCCACGCCCCGACCGTGGCTCCGCCTCGCCGTCGCGGGCGACGTCGGCAACAGCGGCACGCGCCTCGACGCGACTGCCGATCGCATGTCGAAGATCGCCGAGGAGTCCGCGTACGACGCCCTGCTCCTCCTGGGCGACAACGTGTATCCCGACGGCGACCCCGATCGTCTCCCCGAGACGGTGTTCGAGCCATTCGCAGGAGTGCTCGACCGCGGCGCCGAGCTTCTGGCCGTGCTCGGGAACCACGACGTGCGCGCGGGGCACGGCGATGCCCAGAGGAGCGCTCTCGGCATGCCGGGGCGCTGGTGGTCGCAGGATCTCGGGCAGGTCCTCGTGGTCGGGATCGACTCCAACGAGCCGGGCAACGCCCAGCAGCTGGAGTTCCTCGAGGACTCGCTCGCGCGGAGCGACGAGGAATGGAAGATCGTCGCGCTCCATCATCCGCCCTACTCGGCGGGTCGACATGGATCGAGCGAGGAGGTGCGACGGGCCTTCGCGCATCTGTTCGAGCGGTACGGGGTGCAGCTAGTCCTCTCGGGACACGACCACGACTACCAGCGCAGCAAGCCGATCAACGGCGTCACATACGTGGTGTCGGGCGCCGCATCCGGCACGAGGCGGACGGGCGAAGCGAGCTTCACCGCAGTGTCTTGGTCGTGGCACCACTTCCTAGACGTGACCGTGTTCGCCGACCGACTGGTGCTCCGCGCAGTCAACCAGGACGGCTTGGTCGCCGACGAGGCGGAGATCGCACCCTGAGGCCCGCAGCGACCCGCCGCAGGATCACACTCGACACGCAGGTGTCCGGGCGATCGCCGCTCCGCCACCACATGGGAGAGAATGACCCGCAGGTTGCACGGTGGGTGCCGCACACGGGAGGGTCGGATCTCAGTGGACCTGAGCGAACGAGTCATCCTCACCAATGGGTTCCGCGACGATCAGCACTACCCCGCGATGTTCGTCAACATCACGAACCGCTGCACCCTCGAGTGCACTCACTGCTTCGTGTACCGCGACGACAACCCGAACGAGAAGCAGACAGCGCGCCGAGAGATCCCCGACGACGAGCTGGTCGGGATCATCGAGGCACTGCGCGACCGCCACGGCGTTCACACCATGCTGTGGATGGGCGGCGAACCTCTCCTTCGTCGCAAGGTGGTCGAGCGCGGTGTTCCGTTGTTCGAGCGCAACACCGTCGTCACCAACGGAACGATCGCTCTCGTCGATCTCGGGCCGGGGCCTCGGGCCCTGTATGTCGTCTCGCTCGACGGTCCGCCCGAGGTCAACGACGCAGTCAGGGGTCGCGGCGTCTTCGACCGCGTCATGCGCACGATCGAGCGTCTGCCCCCCGACTTCGCGACGCCGGTCCAGGTCCAGTGCACCGTCACGCGTGCGAACCAGGACTACCTCGAAGAGCTCGTCGATGTGCTGCGTGAGACGCGTGTCGGCTGGGTGACCTTCTCGTTCTACGTTCCGCCGGCAGACGACCGGTCAGACCTCGTGTGGCCGACGCTCGAGGACCGCATGGTGGCGGTCGACACCGTCAGGCGCCTCAAGGAGCAGCATCCGGAGTTCGTCCGCAACCGGGGCCGCGCCCTCGACCTGATGGCGCCCGACCGTGCACCGGCCGTAACCGCCGCCTGCCTCGCGAAGCAGACCGTCCTCCCCCTCTACCTGGAGGGCGACCGACTCGTGACCCCCTTCTGCTGCTACGGCAACGACGTCGACTGCTCCCGGTGCGGAGCGTGGGTCGTGTTCGAGCTGGCAGCAGGATCGGCGGCGCACGGCGAGCGCGAGCAGGCGATCGGCGCCTAGGCAGCGAGCCGTCGCAGGGCATGCGCCGCACGGTTCTGCCAGACTTCCCCCAGACCCGACAACCGTGGAACCTATCCAGGAGCTCTTCATGAGCATGCGAATCGTCGTCGCTGCCGACGGCTCCGAATGCGCGCACCGCGCGGTCGAGTGGTGCGCGCAGATGGCGCCCGCCCTCGACGCCGAGGTCGTCGCCGTGCACGCGGTCGAGGATCCGGTGTACCCGATGCCGGCCCTCGCGTACGTTGCGGTGCCACCGCTCACGCAGGAGGCCCGCGACGAGATCCGGCGCGCACTGGAGGATGAGTGGTGCGCACCACTGAAGCAGGCGGGTGCGCGCTACCGGCCCGTGCTGGTCGACGGCCCCGCCAGCTCGGCGATCATCCGCGTCGCCGAAGAGGAAGACGCTTCGCTCGTCGTGACGGGCCGGCGCGGTCGAGGCGGGTTCGCCGAGCTGCTCCTCGGCAGCACCAGCCACCAGTTGGCCCACCATGTCGGACGTCCACTGGTGATCATCCCTTGACCCACCCGACTGCCAACCGCGCCGGCGGGCCCCGTGGGTAATGTGACGCCGTGGCCATAAGGGTCTTCCTTCTCGACGATCACGAGATCGTCCGGCGCGGCCTACGCGACCTCCTCGAGGCGCAAGACGACTTCAGCGTCGTCGGCGAGGCCTCGACCGCCGCGGAGGCGCTCTCGCGCATCGCCCCCACGCAACCCGACGTCGCGATCATCGACATGCGGCTCCCCGACGGCAACGGCGTAGAGGTCTGCCGCGACGTGCGGTCTCACGAACCGGGCATCCAGTGCCTCATCCTCACGTCGTTCGACGACGACGAGGCCCTCTTCGACGCGATCATGGCCGGTGCCGCCGGGTACCTGCTCAAGCAGATCAAGGGCAACGACCTAGTGGATGCCATCCGCCGCGTGGCCGGTGGCCAGTCTCTCCTCGACCCTGAAGTGACCGAGCGGGTACTCGACCGCCTACGTCGCGGACCCGAGGAGGACGAACGCCTCGCCCGCCTCACGGATCAGGAGAAGCGGATCCTCGACCTGATCGCCGAAGGTCTCACGAACCGCCAGATCGCCGAGCGGATCTTCCTCGCCGAGAAGACCGTGAAGAACTACGTCTCCAATCTCCTGGCGAAGCTCGGGATGGAGCGGCGCACCGAGGCCGCCGTCTTCGCTGCTCGACTGGCCGACCGCCGCAAGTCCTGACGCATACGGGAGGCCTGAGCAGCGCAAGGGCTGCGTCTCGTCGCCACGTCCTCGTCGTCACGCCGGCACAGAGCGTGACCTTCGGCCCTACAGCCACCGCTCCCCCCTCGGCGACTCTGGAGAGCATCCAGGTTCTACGAGGGACGTTCCGCATTGTTCGCCCAAGACGCAGTCGAGGTCCGTTGTCCCTTCGGGACCGTCGCCTCACGGCTCCGCAGCCCCTGGTGGCTGCGCCCGATCTGGGAGGCGACGATCCGCGAACTGGCGTCCGGTGCCGCCCGCGCATCGGAGGAGCGGGCCGACGCGTACACCGCCGAGCTCGGCCACCGAATCCAGATCGGGCAGCCGCGAACCCACGCCGCTTCGCTGCTCCTCCCGGTGTTCTGGGAGGCACGCGGCGACGGGTCGCTCGCAATCGCCCTCGACGGCGACCTCGAGGCGACTCCCCTCGACGATGCGCGCACGCGCCTGGGCCTCAGTGCCACCTACTCTCCCCCCGCGCACATGGACAAGGCCGGATGCCACGCTCTGGCGACGGCGGCCGTCAGTGGTGCCCTGGCCGGAGTTGCCGCCTCGCTCGACGGAGGAGTGATCTTGTGACCGATCTCCGCACGCCGGCGGACATGGGCGGGATCCCGACGCCGTGAACGCGCCCGGCGGGAGCCCCACCGGACAACCGGCCGACTCACGTCCGGGCCTCGACGTCATCGAGCGCGACGAGTGCCTGCGTCTCCTCGCTGTGCACGGGCTCGGTCGGCTCGCAGTCGTGTCATCGGGCAAGCCACTCGTCTTCCCCGTCAACTACGCGCTCGACGGCGACTCGATCATCTTCCGGACCGACTCGGGGACGAAGCTCTTCGCGTCGTCGGCCGGGCACGACGTCGCCTTCGAGATCGACGGCGCCGATCCGATCTACCACACGGGATGGAGCATCCTCGTCATCGGCACCGGGCACGAGGTCACCGACGCCGAAGAGCAGCGGCGCCTCGAGCACCTGCGACTGGGTCCATGGTGCCCGGGGCCGAAATCGCACTGGGTCCGTGTCCGACCGCAGGCGATCACCGGCCGCCGCATCCCGGTGCACCACGAGCGTCACCGGGCCTGACCCGGCGCCCACTCCGAGAAGCCGCCCTACGACGCGACGATCGACGCAATCCCCCAGATCATCACCAGCAGGCCGATCACCATGTAGAGGACCGAACGCATCACAGGTGCCCTGGCGAGGTCGCCTTCGCGTTCGACGCGCCCGCCGAGCCCGCGCACCGGACTCCCGGGTCTCGCGCGCGCCACCCTCGTCTCGGCCTCCACACGGGCGTCGACCCGACGCCTCACCAACGCCAGCAGGTTGCCGAAGAGGAGCGCGGCGCCGAGCGCCGTCAGCAGCTCGCGCAGCACCTGGTCGTAGAAGCTCACAGCACGCTCTCCACCGAGGGGTATCTGCCCGAGCGCCCGGGAGCGCTCGTCGAGGCTCGTCGAAGAATCACCATTCGATCGTACCGGCGCAGCGCTCGACGTGCGCTCAGCCGGAGCCCGGAGAGACCGGCACGTCGAGCTCGTCCAGGAGATCGACGAGGTCTCCCCGATCGATGTCGCGCTCGACGATGACCGCAGTACGTTCATCAACCGCCGTTCCGGTCGCGACGTGCGCGGAGAGGAGTACGCCGTCGGCCGCGTAGCAGAGCAAGGCATCCCGCACCATCCCGCTGGGAATCGACGACGCCGCCACGTTCAGCTCGAAGCACTCGGCCGACTCACCGGCGATCGAGCGCCCCCCGGACCGTGTCACGACATAGCGGCCCGGCTCGGCGACCCCGACTACCAGGGCACCGAGGTCGGGCGCCCCATCAGGTTGCGGCTCGCCCTCCGAGCAGATCGGGCCCGTGTCGAGTCGCGCGCAGGAGAACGACCTCTTGTCGATCGTCGCCTCCAGGAACTCGCCGTCGGTCACGATGCTGCTCGGCGGCAGGCTCGCGGCTACCACGCGACCGGCCCGGCTCCCGCCACCTGCGAGGACGCGCTCGGTCTCGTACTCGACCATCCACGGACCCTCGGCGCCCAGCGCAACGAGCCGGCTGAGCGCCGCGACCGCCTCCGGGTCGCTCGCCCCGGCCGTCGGATGGGCCTGATCGCGTCCGGGCAGCGGCGACTCGGTGAACGCGACCGTTGGGAGCAGTGCGACCGCAGACACGACCAGAGCGACGGCGCCCGTCCGGCGATCGATCGTCCACGACACCGCCGAAGGCTACCGGGCGTTCTTCGCGCGAGACTCCGCAAGTGCGCCTCATCGTCGCCCACTGCTCCGTCGAGTACCAGGGCCGCCTCGGAGCGCGCCTGGAGCCCGCGCCGCGCCTCATCCTGGTGAAGGCCGACGGCTCGATCGCGGTCCACTCCGACTCGAAGGCATACAAGCCGCTCAACTGGATGAGCCCACCGTGCGTCGTCGTCGAAGCCGACGGCGTGATCACTGCGACGTCTCCCAAAGGCGAGACCCTCCGCATAGATCTTCACGAGGTTCTGCACGACACCGCCGTCGAGCTGGGAGACGACCCGGGTCTGACCAAGGACGGCGTGGAGGCCGAGCTCCAGGAGCTCATCGCGGCGCGTGTGGCCGCTCTGCGCGACGACCTCACTCTCGTGCGACGCGAGTACCCGACCGACATAGGGCCGGTCGACATCCTCTGTGCCGACGCCGACGGCGGGACCGTGGTGGTCGAGGTGAAGCGGGTCGGCGACATCGCAGGCGTCGACCAGCTCATCCGGTATCAGGAGCGCCTCGACCGTGACTCGCGCTTCGCTCCCACCAGTGGAATCCTCGTCGCCGAACGCATCAAGCCGCAGGCGCGCGTCTACGCGGAGAGCCGCGGCATCCACTGCGTCGAGGTCGACATCGCGACGCTTCGCGGCTCCACAGACCGCCTGACCCTGTTCTGAGCGCGCCCGTCAGCGTGTAGCCACGAGGGCTACCAGACCAGCCGTGACGACCAGCGCCGATGCGAGCCGGCGACGAGCGAGGCGCTCCCCCAGGAACACCCATCCCGCGTACGCACCCAGCACCACCGACGACTCGCGCAGTGTCGCCACGTAGCCCACGGGTGCGAAGCGCACGGCGACGAGCACGAGCGAGTACGCGCCGGTGAGACAGAGGCCCGACACGAGGTACCGCAACCAGGATCGACGTAGCGTCGCCACGAGGTCTCCACCTCTGCCGCGCGCCAACCCCACGGCACTCAGCGCGATCGCAGCGCAGATCGTGAGGGCGACTCCGTAGGCGAACCCGTTGCT
Organism: uncultured Actinomycetes bacterium; assembly: GCA_963706745.1. Taxonomy (GTDB): domain Bacteria; phylum Actinomycetota; class Acidimicrobiia; order IMCC26256; family PALSA-610; genus JAOSJK01. The sequence goes on from CAVPMX010000002.1 coordinate 504,936, forward strand.
GGTGCGACGCGCTCCCGCCGTGTCGACGAGCGTGTACGTACCGATCACCACCGCGGTCATCGAGGCCCAGCCCAGGGAGGCACGAGTCGCTCCTCGCTGCACGAGCGATGCCAACCCGACCGCCACCACGCAGAGCGCCGCCCAGGCGGGGGCCCTCAGCGAGTCGTCGAGGAGGAGTGCCCCACCCACAGCCGCCACCAGGGCTCCGCCGCCGCGTGAGAGCGGATAGGCAAGCGAGAAGTCGCCGTGGTGGTAGGCGCGGACGAGCCCCTCCACGTAGGCGACGTGGATCAGACCCGATGCCAACAGGTACGGCCATGCCGACCGGTCCGGGAGCCCGGCGAAGGCCAGCACGGGCAGGAAGATCAGCCCGCCGGCAAGGAACTGACCCCACGCCGCCAGCTCACGGTCGTCGCTCGTCTTCATGAGCAGGTTCCACGACGCGTGTAGCGCGGCGGCTACCAGCGCGAGCAGCGTGGCGGTGAGCACGGACCCATGCTCACCGAGCGGGGACCCGCCGCGCCACACGCAGTCTCGGAGGGCCCGCCGCCGAACGCCACGCCGGGCGGCGAGCCGGGTGAGAGACTCCTTCGACCGAGTCGACCACGGAGGCCCCCAGTGAGCAACGACACCGTCGACATCCCGCCGCTCGAGCTCGTACCGCTCGCGCGTGCCAGCGTCGAGCTTGCGACACCGTTCGTGCTGCCCGACACGCCGGCCGGCACCCTGATGATCTTCGAGGTGACCGACGCAGTCTTCGAGGGAGAGCGACTCCGGGGGCGCATGGTCGGCAGGGCCGCCGCCGACTGGCTGCACGTCAGCCCCGGCGGAGTAGGCACTCTCGACGTGCGATGCACGATCGAGACGCACGACGGCGCACTCGTCTACGTCGCCTACAGCGGGAGGATCAACACGCTCGCCGAGACGGTCTTCGTGTACGGCACACCGCAGTTCAACACCGGCGACGAGCGTTACGCGTGGCTCAACGCGATCCAGTGCGTCTACAAGGGCGTCGGCAGCGCCGACACGACCCACCTCGACTACGACTGCTACGAGCTTCGCTGAGTCAGCGCGGAGCCCGCTCGCCGTCGAAGAAACGGCGGGAAGCGAGGAGCACCACCGCGAGCACCGCAGTGATGACTCCCGACGCCAAGAACGGGGTCCTCCCCGTCCCGTGCCACGCCAGGCCCGCCCAGACTCCAGCGATGAGGAGCCCGCCGCCCGAGACCGCTGCGTGCACTCCCAACGCTGTGCCGCGCGCATCTTCCGGCACGAGGTCGGCCACCCAGGCTCTGCTGACGCCGTCGGTCAGGGCTGTGTACGCGCCGTAGACAGGGAAGAGCACCCACGCCCACGCCGATGTCGACGTGAGGCCGAACCCCAGGTAGGCCACCGAGAAGACGAGAAGGCCCACCCCGAACACGACGCGACGGTTGAGTCGGTCCGAGACCGCGCCGGCCGGATAGCTGAGGGCGGCGTACGAGAGGTTGTAGAGCACGTACACGAACACGACGCCGTTGAACCCGAAGCCGAGGTCCTTGGCTCGGAGCAGGAGCATCGAGTCGGGGAAGTTGACGAGTGCGAAGAGCGCCACCAGCCCGATGAATCGCCAGTAGCGGCGCGGAAGATCCTTGACCGAGAGCGATCCGCCGTCGCGCCGCCGAGCATGTGGGCGCTCACGGATCAGCAGTACGAGAAGCACGCTCAGGACGGCGGGGAACAGCGCTATCCAGAAGAGCGGCCGGAACCGCTGCCCCAACATCTCGTACACGCCGAGACCGATGAGAGGACCGCAGACTGCGCCCGCCGTGTCTGCCGCGCGGTGGAAGCCGAATGCTCGGCCCCGGTTCGCGGGCGTCGTCTCGTCGGCGATGATCGCGTCGCGCGGTGGTCCGCGCAGCCCCTTGCCGACCCTGTCGGTGAAGCGCGACACGAGAACCAACGGCCAAGCGACCGCGAGCGCGAGGACGAGCTTGCCGACGGCGGAGACGCTGTAGCCGGCAGCGACCAGAGGCCGCCGACGGCGCAGGTCGGCGAGTCGTGCCGGAGACGGCCTTCATCGCCGACGCCGTGCCGTCGGCCAGACCTTCGATCAGGCCGAGGACAGCGGGCGGCGCTCCGAGCACGCCGGTGACGAAGAACGGCAGCACGGGGTAGAGGATCTCCGACGCGGTGTCCTGGCAGAACGAGACCGCCGAGACGACGTAGACGTTCCGGCTCAGGGCCTCCGACTCCGGCGTCGTAGTCTCGGGGAGCGGTTCGCTCACGGCTCATTCATAGCCGACTCGCCCTCGCGCCATGCCCGTTGCGCAGCCGCCTCCCGGGACGGCGGGAAGTGCAGGGCCGAGTGCGACGTTGTCCTCCTCCGTGCGCATCGACATCTGGTCCGACGTCATCTGCCCCTGGTGCTACCTGGGGAAACGTCGCTTCGAACGGGCTCTCCGGCTGCTCCCGTTCGGCGACGGGGTCGACGTCCACTGGCGCGCCTACCGACTCGATCCGCGTGCCACCGCAGAACCCGGAGATCTCCGATCGGCGATCGAGCGCAAGTACGGGCCAGGCGCCTTCGACCAGATGACTGCGCGGCTCGGAGCGCTCGGCCCCGACGAGGGAATCGAGTTCCGCTTCGACCGGGCACAGCGAGTCAGCACCTACGACGCCCATCGCCTCCTGGCGTGGGCGGCCGAGACGGATCTGTCCGCACAGAACCACCTGGCCGATCTGCTGTTCCGTGCGTACTTCGAAGACGGCGAGAACGTCGCCGATCGAACGACTCTGACGGCCGCTGCCGTAGCCGCCGGCCTCGACGGCGACCGTGCGGCCGAGATCCTCGACGGCGGCGAGTACGCCGACGCGGTCGCCGACGACCTGCAGGCCGCCGTCGAGCGACAGGTGACAGGGGTGCCGGCCTTCTTCGTCGGCGAGAGCCTCTTCATCCCGGGCGCGCAGGAAGTGGAGACGATGGCGGCGCTGCTGACTCGCGCTCACGAGCGCTTCGGGAGCGCTACCGCATAGGGCATTCGGGGCACCTCGCTGACGACGCGACCTCTCGCCCCGTCCCCGGCCGCTCTGGTAGAACCTGTTTCAGGATTGTCTCCGGGGAGGGTCATGGGCGACGCCGACGAAGCGGTCCTAAGCGGCCAGGCCTGGACCGAGTTCTGTCGCGCTCTGGAGCAGGCGGGCGAGGTCGTCCTGCGCGACGGCGCCCCGAAGACGCCGCTCGACGTGGCCGAGGGCTTCCGCTACCTCACCCGGCTGCTGCGCAACTCGCTCTATGCGACGCGTCGAGAACAGCGACCCCGACCGCCCGCGCTGGCAGGGGCTCGACCTCGTGAAGATCGGCGCCGACAACCCCGACAACGTCTACCACTCGGCCCCGGTCCGCGGCACCAACACGTACCGCATCACCGGCACCCGCGGCACCATCGCCTACACGAGCTTCGGGACGAAGGCGAACCGCTACGCCAAGGACGGCACGATGGCCTCGACCGGCGAGCTGCGCGACGACGACCTCGTCGTCGACCCCGACGGCTCGCGTCGAGATCATCGTCTCGGCCGAACGGCCCGACGACACGAGCAACTGGCTGCCCCTCGCAGCCGACTCCACGATGATCGTGCTGCGCGAGTCGTACCTCGACCGCGAGAACGAGACGCCCGGCACCTGGGAGATCGAGCGCGATCGGCGAGACGCCGCCGCGCCGAGCCGCTCGACCGCCGAGCACCTGGTGCGGTCGCTTGCAGCGCACGGCCATGGGCGTGCATGGGTACGGCGGCCACGTTCGCCGCCTGGACCGAGCTGTTCATGACCCGACCCAACGAGCTGCCCGACTGGGGCCAGGAGATGTTCCAGAAGGCCGGCGGCGACCCGGAGATCTTCTACCTGCACGGCTACTGGACAGCTCGAGCCCGGACAGGCCTGGGTCATCGACGACCGAGGTTCCCGACGCCCCCTACTGGAACTTCCAGCTCGAACAACTGGTGGATGGAGTCGATGGACTGGGAGCAGCGCATCACCGTCAACAAGCACACGGCGAAGCTCGACGACGACGGCACGCTCACCCTCGTGGTCGCCGCCGAGGACCCCGGCTGGGGCAACTGGATCGACACCACCGGCCACACCTCGGGCACCGCGCTCCTGCGCTGGGTCGGCACCGACCACCATCCGCTCCCCACCTGCCGCGTCGTGGACCTGTGGAGACTGCGATGACCCTGTCGGTCGACTCCCTGCTCGACGCCGCCAGGGCCAAGGCGCGGCTACGACCGCTTCGGCGACGACTGGTTCCTCGAACCGCTCGGCGTTCTCGTCAAGTCGTTGAACGAGCGAGGCCCGGCTCTCGGAGATCGGCCACCAGATGACCGAGCGCCGCCTCACCGCGCTGCTCGTCGACCGGCTGCGGCTGCGGCGGCTGCAGAACGAGAACCCCGAGATCGCTCGACACCGAGGTGCGCGTCGCCGCGGTCATCTGCGGCCTGCCGCGCACCGGCTCGACGCTGCTGCACCGGCTGCTGGCGGCGTCGCCGCAGCTCACCTCGACGCTGAGCTGGGAGTGCTCGTACCCCCTGCCCTTCCCCGGCGAGAGCCCCGACGGCCGAGATCCGCAAGGAGAAGGCCAGCAAGATGATGGAGACGTTCCTGGCGCTGTCCCCCGACTTCGCGCGACATCCACACGGTCGTGTGGGACGGCCCCGAAGAAGACGTCCTGCTCCTCGACCGCACCTTCACCTCGATGGGCTACGACTCGTTCTACTGGGTGCCCACCTACGGCATCTGGCTGCGCCGCTTCGACCAGTCCAAGGCGTACGGCGAGCTGCGTCGAGTGGCTGCAGGTACTGCAGTGGCAGGACGACACGCGCGAGGGCCGCAAGTGGGTACTCAAGTCGCCGCACCACCTCACGGCCGCCGACACCGTCCTCGACGACGTTCGCCGACTGCAAGATCGTGATGACCCACCGTTCGCCCGTGTCGGCCGTGCCGTCGTACGCCTCGATGGTGCACGGCGATGATGTCGCAGTACAGCGACCACGTCGACCCGAAGGCAGATCGGCCGCTACTGGAGCGACCGCTTCGCCGAGACGCTGCGCCGCGTTCGGCGAGGTGCGGGCCCGACGGCCCGACCGGTTCGTCGACGTGCCGTTCGAGGCGACTGCCACCGACGCCGGTCGAGACCGCCGTGCGGGTGATGGCGCGACCTCGGCCTCGACCGTCGGCGTGCCGACGACGTGCCGCATTCGAGGCGTACCTCGACCGTCAACCGCGAGGAGCGGCACGGCGTCGCACAGCTACACCGCGGAGGACTTCGGGCTGTCGACCGAGCAGCTCGACCGACGACTTCGCGTTCTACACGGAGGCCTACCTGTGATCCTCGAAGACGAGGTGGTCGTCGTCACCGGCGTAGGGGCCGGCCTCGGCGCGAAGCTGTCCGTCGCGCGGTCGACGAGGGTGCGAAGGTCGTGATGGCCGCCCGCTCGGCGACGGTCACCGAGCAGGTCGAGCAGGAGACCGGCGGCGCGGCGGTCGCCGTCGCCTGCGACGTGCGCAAGCGAAGGCGACTGCGCTCGCGTCGTCGAGACCGCCGTCGAGCGCTTCGGCAAGCTCACCGGCCTGGTCAACAGCGCGTACGCGCTACCCCGGCTTCGACGACCTGATCGACACACCCGAGCACGGCTCTGCGATCGTGTTCGACGTGATCGTGCTACGGCTCACTGCAGATGACCCGGCTCGCGGTACCGCACATGAAGGCCGCGGGCGGAGGCTCGATCGTCAACGTCGGCACGATGGCCGACGCGCAAGCCGATGCGCGACACAGGGCGGTTACGCCGTCGCAAAGGCTGCGATGACCTGCGCCACCCGGTTCCTCGCCCTCGAGCTCGGCGAGCACAACATCCGGGTCAACCAGGCCGTGATGGGCTGGCTCGACGGGCCCGGCGTCCGCTTCTACCTGACGATGACGGCCGAGGAGAAGGGCGTCTCCGAGCAGGACGTGTACGACGACATCGCGTCGCGCAACCCGCTCGGCCGGATCCCCACCGACGATGCCTGCGCCGGTGCGATCCTCATGCTCCTGTCGAAGCTACTCGAGCGAGGTGACCGGCGCGATCCTCGACGTCAACGGCGGGGAGTACATGCCGGCATGAGAGAGCGCAACCGCGACGGCTCGTACCGAGTGATCCAGTGGGCGACGGGCACCGTCGGCATCCACGCGGTGCCGGCCATCGCCGCCCATCCCGACCTCGACCTCGTCGGTCTCTGGGTCCACTCCGACTCCAAGGCCGGGCTCGACGCCGGCGAGATCTGCGGCATCGGACCACTCGGCGTGCACCGCCACGCAACGACGCCGACGCTCTGCTCGCCGCCGGCGCCGACTGCATCTGCTACACGGCGAACTCCGACTTCCGCCCCGGCGAGGTGGTCGACGACCTGGTCAGGTTCCTCGAGGCCGGCGATCAACGTCGTGAACACGTCGTTCGTCCCGCTGCTCTATCCCGAAGGCGGCGGGCGCCGGTTCCACGACCGGCTCGAGCGACGCGTGCCTCGAGGGCGGCGCCTCTCTCTACACGTCGGGCATCGACCCGGGCTTCGGCAACGCCGGCCTCGCGATCTCCTCGCTCGCTCTCTGCAAGGAGGTCCGCACGGTGCGGATGATGGAGATCGTCAACTACGCCACGTGGAACAACCCCTTCACGATGTTCGACATCATGGGGTTCGGCAAGCCCGACGAGTCGGCGTCGTTGCTCTTGGCGCCGGGCTCGACGGCGATGGCGTGGGGACCGGTGGTCGAGCTGGTCGCGGCGGCCCTCGACGTCGAGCTCGACCGCATCGCCGAGTCGCACGAGGTGATCCTCGCCGACGCCGACTTCGAGATCGCTGTCCGGCCCGATTGCCGCCGGCACCATCTCCGGCATGCGCTTCGAGATCATGGGCATGATCGACGACGAGCCGCGCATCGTCGTCGAGCACGTCACGCCGCCTGCGCGACGGCGACGCGCCCGACTGGCCCCGGGGTGCCGGTTACCGGGTCCTCGTCGACGGCGACCCGTGCATCAAGCTCGACCTGGAGCTGTCGTCGCACGTCGGCGACCACAACTACGCGGGGTGCCTCGCCACCGCGATGCACGTGATCAACGCGATCCCCGCAGTCTGCGACGCCGATCCCGGCGTGCTCACCCTCCTCGACCTGCCGGTGTACTCGGCACGGCACTCTGCTCACCTGACACGACTCCGAGAGGCACCGACCGATGATCCTCGAACGATTCATGCTCACCGACCGCGTCGCCGTCGTGACGGGCGCGGGTCGCGGGATCGGGGCCGCCTCGCGCGGTGGCCCTCGCCGAGGCAGGCGCCGACGTGGTCGTCTCGGCCCGCACCGGCCCGCAGCTCGAAGAGGTCGCAGCGCGGATCGAGGCCGCCGGGCGCCGGGCGCTCGTGGTGCCGGCCGACCTCTCCGACCTCGACAACGTCGCCGCGCTCGCTACGCGCGACGCAGGAGACCTTCGGCCGCCTCGACGTCGTCGTCAACAACGTGGGCGGCACCATCCCCAACGCGTTCCTCGACACGACGACCGACTACATGGAAGAGGCGTTCCGCTTCAACGTCTCCACCGCCCATGCGCTCACCCGCGCCGCAGTGCCGCTGATGCTCGAGCAGGGCGGCGGGACGGTCGTCAACATCTCATCTGTCATGGGACGCGTCAGCGGTACGGGGGTACCTCGCGTACGGCATGGCGAAGGCGGCACTCGCCCACTACACGCGCCTCGCTGCGCGCGACCTCGCGCCGCGCATCCGGGTGAACGCGATCGGGGTCGGCTCGGTCGCGACCTCCGCGCTGGACTACGTGGTGCACAACGAGGAGGTGCGCACCGCGATGGAGCAGGCGACACCGATGCGCTGCATCGGCGAGGCCGACGACATCGCCGCCGCGGTGGTCTACCTGGCGTCGCCCGCCTCGGCCTACGTGACCGGCAAGGTTCTGGAGGTCGACGGTGGGCTCGACCAGCCGAACCTCGACCTGGGCCTGCCCGACCTCTAGCCGGCTGCCTCGGTCATCCGCCCACACCCGGGGGAGCGTCCTTCACGTACGCCTTCTCCTCCACCCGCTCGCTGATCCGCCACCCGTCCGGCGTGCGCACGAACTTGTCGTGGTACCAGAGCCCGCAGACGAAGACCTGCTGGTCGTCGCCCTCGCCGAGCACCATCGGGTTGTGACAGATCGAGACGCCGGTCGCGGTGTCGCCGTCGACGACGATCTTGCTGGTCGAGACCATGTGGTAGTAGCTCGCGAAGATCGGCATCACCTTGCGCAGGTACTCCTTGATCTCCGGGTACGGGCCCTTGCGGGCCGCCCATCGCCGTGTAGTCGATGAAGGCGTCGGGCGTGAAGACGTCGTCGAGCTCGTCCCAACGCCGGAAGTCGATCGCGTGGCTGTACGCGACCAGCAGGTCCTGGATCTCCAGGCGGTCGGCGATCTCCTCGAGGCTGCGCATGGCCAGAGCATGGCAGACCCGCCGCGCAGCCCGGGCGCTCCCCCGGGCCGCGAGCCGGCCTGGTGGGTCAGGTCATCGCCCGTCTGCAAGAGTCGAGTCCGGCAGGCTGAGAGAGAGCGCCCCGAGGAGGACTGACATGGATCTCATCGAGCACACCACCCACGAGCGCCTGCGACGCGAGGATGCAGCCGCGCGCCTGCGCCGGCTAGCTGACGAGCTGGCGCGACACAACGAGGTGGCCTTCGAGCGCGAGGGGCTGAAGTTCAAGGTCCGCGTACCCGACGAGGTGATGTTCTCCCTGGAGATCGAGGTCGGCGACGACGGTTCGGAGATCGAGGTCGAGCTGAAGTGGTGAACGGCGGCGCTGTCGCTGCGACGCGCGATGCGATGCGACAGGGCTCTCACGCCGGCCGCCGAGGGAGCGCTCGACCTCGAGGCGCAGTCGCTCGCACCCTCTTCACGTCGCGCCGTATCGTTGGCGAGTCGCTCGACCGGGCATCCGATCAGAAGCGAGAGGCAAGGGCTGAGGCCATGACCGTCACCGGCGCAGACCCGATCGACCACGAGGCCCTGCGCCGCAGGTACGCCGAGGAGCGCGACAAGCGCCTCCGACCCGACGGCGCCGACCAGTACATCGAGCCCACGGGGAGGTTCGCCCACCTCGTCGACGACCCGTGGGTCGAGTCGCGCGGAGCGCGATCCGGTCACCGACGAGGTCACGGTGGCGCTCGTCGGAGGCGGCTTCGCCGGGCTCTGCACCGGTGCCCATCTCCGGATGGCGGGCATCAGCGACGTCCGGATCATCGACGGTGCCGGCGACGTCGGCGGCGTCTGGTACTGGAACCGCTATCCGGGCGCCATGTGCGACACCGCGGCGATGGTCTACCTACCCCTGCTGGAGGAGACCGGCCACATGCCGTCGATGAAGTACGTGTACGGCGCCGAGATCTTCGAGCACGCCCGGCGGATCGCCGAGACGTTCGACCTCTACGACGACACGCTGTTCTCCACCGAGGTCACCTCCCTCACCTGGGACGGCGACACCAGCCGGTGGGTCATCGAGACCGACCGCGGTGACCGCTTCCGGGCCAAGTACGTGGCCATGGGCACTCGGGCCCATGACCAAGCCCAAGCTGCCGGGCATCCCGGGCATCGAGACCTTCGAGCGGTCACACCTTCCACACCGCCCGCTGGGACTACGCGTACACGGGCGGCGACTACTCCGGCGCCCGCATGGAGAGGCTCGCCGGACAAGCGGGTCGGGGATCATCGGGACCGGTGCCACCGCCGTGCAGTGCATCCCGCCGTTGGCTCGCGACGCAGGCGAGCTGTTCGTGTTCCAGCGGACGCCGTCGTCGATCGACGTGCGCAACAACCACCCGATCGACCCCGACAAGTTCGCCGCTCTCGAGGCGGGCTGGCAGCGGAAGTGGCTGCATGAACTTCGCCACTCTCCAGATGGGCGGGTTCGCCGAAGAGGACCTGGTCGAGGACGGCTGGACCGACATCGCCCAGCGAATCCGCGATCGGATCGTCGCCGCCATGACGGACGCAGGCGGCGCGAGCCGGCCCCGAGCTCTTCGCCAAGGCGTTCTTCGACAGCGACGACGAGAAGATGACCGAGATACGGGCGCGGGTCGACGAGATCGTCGAGGACCCGGCGACGGCCGAGGCGCTCAAGCCCTGGTACCGGCAGCTGTGCAAGCGGCCCTGCTTCCACGACGAGTACCTGCAGGCCTACAACATCGAGACCTGCCACCTGGTCGACACCGACGGCAAGGGGGTCGAGCGGATCGACGAGACCGGCGTGGTCGTCGCCGGCACCCACTACGACCTCGACTGCCTGATCTTCGCCTCCGGCTTCGAGGTCCACCTCTCGCACTTCGCCGCCTTCGAGACCGTCGGCCGGGACGGCTTGAAGCTCTCGGCGCACTGGGCCGACGGCATGCGCACCCTCCACGGCGTGCACACCCACGGGTTCCCGAACCTGTTCGTCGAGGGGCTGGCCCAGGGCGGCAGCCTGATCTCGAACATCACCCACAACCTCGACGAGGCCGGCAGGTCGATCGCGGCGGTGATCGCCCACGCCGAGCAGGTCGGCGCCGAGGTCGTCGAGGTCACCGAGGAGGCGGAGCGACTGTGGGTGGAGCTGCTCGACGACCAGGGCCAACCCGGTCATCGGCAGCCCCGACTGCACCCCCGGCTACTACAACAGGGAGGGCGGGGAGTTCACCGCAGCCGACCGCCTGAACGCGGCCTCCTACCCCCAGGGGCCGGTGGCCTTCTTCGACTTCGTCGACCGGTGGCGTCGCACCGGCGACTTCGAGGGCCTGGAGTTCAGCAGCGCCCGGTAGACCCCCGGACTCGCCGACCCGACGCTCGGGTCCTCCCCTGTGCCCGGCAGCCGGCGCCCGGTCGGGCGGTCGCTCAGTCGTCGTCGTGGATGGTGACGGTGCCGGTGTCGCGGGTGAGCGCGGCGCCGGTCGGGTTCGACAGCACCACCGTGAAGGTCTCGTCGCCTTCCGCCAGCGTGTCGGGGTACACCTTGACCGTCACGTACTTCTGGTGCTTGGTGGGTGCGATGGTGAGGGTCTTGGTCTTGCCGGCACGGTCGTCGAAGTCGTCGGGCGCCGACGCGGTGCCGGCCAGGACCGTGTAGTCGACCGTCACCATCCCCGCCGCGGGCACGTCGAGGCTGACCAGCAGCTTGATCTTGACGCCCTTGGGGTCGCTGTCACCTTCGTGGATGGTCGCGTCGCCGATCCCGACCCTCGGCCCCACGTAGGGGTCGTCGTCGAGGATCGTGCCCACCCCGGTCGTATCGCCGAGGGTGAGCCCGGTCGGGTTCGACAGGGCGACAGCGAAGGTCTCGTCGCCTTCGACGTCGACATCGGGTTCGACCTTGACCGTGACGAACTTGGTGGTGGCGGTCAGCCCCGTGCTGACCTTGGGCTTGAACTTCAGGGTCTTGGTGTTGCCTTTGCGGTCGTTGAAGTCGTCGGGCGCGGTCGCGGTGCCCGCCAGAGTCGTGTAGTCGACCGTGACCAGCGAGGCCGAGGGCTCCGACAGCGTCACCGAGAACTTCATCGACCGGGCCTTGCCCGTGTCGCCCTCGAGCACCCGGGCGTCGCCGATCGACACCACCGGCGTCGCCGGCGCGAGCGCGGTGGCGGCGAGGAGCTCGTGCTTCATGCGCGAGATGCCATCGCCGCCCACGGTGCCGATCGCGTACCACCGCTCGGCGTCGGGAGCCGACACCGTCACGCTGGTGGTGGGCGCGGAGACCGTAGCCAGCGGCACCGGCGGGCTCGCGAACGGCGTCGTGTCGCTGGTGGTGCGGTAGATCACGTAGTCGACCGCGCCCACGACCGGATCCCAGCTCAGGTCCAGTGCGCCCGGCTGCGGCGTGGCCGCGAACGCCGGGACCGGCAGCTCGCGAGGCTGGCTCACGATGGTGTCGGGCAGGTCGGGGCCCTCACCCACGTGGAACACGAACGACCCGGCGACGTTCAACACCCCCGAGATCGTCGGGACCAGCACGTAGTCGGCGGTGAACGTGCCGCCGGGCGGGATCTCGTCGGTGCCCTGCTCGAAGCGCTCTGCGGGCTGCGCGATCCAGTTCTCGGCCGCGTCGGCCTTCAGCTCCAGCACCGGGTTGTACACGGGCGCCGGATCCGAGCTGCCGTCGGTGACGTTGGTCAGGGTCAGCGACACCCGGTAGGGGTGGTGCGCCTCGGCCACGTCGTCGGCGGTGACGGTCATTTCCAGCGCGGAGCCGCCCCACACCCGCAGCGGTTCGGCCGTCGTGGCCGACAGGTTGACGCTCGCGCCGACCGGATCCAGCGTGCCGGTGTAGCTCGCGGTCAGGTTGTAGAGGCCCTCTTCGTCGCCGCGCACGATCCAGGTGACCGACTGGCTGTCACCGCCGCCGGCGACGTCGGCCATGTCGACCGTCGGGGTCTGCGGATCCGCGGTGGGCGCCAGGGTCAGACCCTCGGGGATGTCCAGGGTCGCGGCGCCCTCTTCGAAGGTGAACCCGGGCGGCGCCAGGTTGGCCACCACCATCTTCACCTCGAAGAACTCCTTGAGCCACCGGGCCTCACCCGGAATCATCAGGAACATCGCGGTGGGCTGGTCGGCGACGAACCCCACGGACGCGGTGACCTCGCGGCCGTCGGAGGCGGTGCCGGTGCACGACGACGCCCCGCAGGAACCGCCCGTGAACGACGGGCCGCCGAGGAGATGCCCGGCGCTGTTGGCGAGGCCGGTGAAGGTTGTCGTGCAGGCGCCGCCGCCGAACGCGAGGCACACCTCGAACTCGTAGACGTGCTGGTTGGCCGGGTCGGCCGGGTCGATCCCTGCCGCGATGATCTCCGCGTAGGTGAGCCGACGCGACTCGAGGGTCTGGGTCGCGACCGCGCCCGACGCCAGCGGGATCGTCACCGCCCCGGTGCCGTTCACCATCGTCGCCGACTTCGCCGCCGGGAGACGACCGGGCGCGTATGCGTACACCGTGTAGGCGCCATCCGCGAGGCCGTCGAGGGTCGCGTCGCCCGACCCGTCGGTGGTGGCCTGGTAGCGCACGCCGAACGCGTCGATCACCGTGACGTCCGCGCCGGTAAGGCCGGTGGAGCCGTCGGTGACCGTGACCCCCAGGCCGAGGCCCGACGGCGGCAGGACCGTCACCGTCAGCGTGTCGTAGTCGGTCTCCAGGCCCCGGTGCACGGCCAGGGTGACGGTGTAGGTGCCCGGCGCGTCCCAGGAATGCACCACGGTTCGGCCCGCCCCGTCGGGCTCGCCGTCGCCGAAGTCCCACTCGTAGCTGTCGATGTCACCCTCGGGCACCGACCCGCCACCGTCGAGTTGGGTCGCGGTGCCGACCGTTAGGGTGCGGTCGTCGCCCGCCGCTGCGTTGAGCGGCAGGTCCTCCACCACCGTGATGCGCAGCGTGGCGGTGTCGTGTTGCACCGCGTTCTCGGTGCGCAACGTCACCGTGTACAACCCCGGCGAGAGGTACGTGTGGCTCGGCGTCAGGCCCGAGCCGGTACCGCCGTCACCGAAGTCCCACACGTACGCGTCGATGCTGCCCGTCGACGCCCCCGCGTTGAACGACACCGTGCCCGGCGCGGTGATCTTGGTCGTCGACGCCGAGAACAGCGCATCGGGCGGTGTCAGCGCCACCGCGGCCACGTTGGCCGTGAACGTGTTGTTGCCCGGCCGGGTGTCACCGCCACCGCTCACCACGACGTCGAGGGTCGTGCTCGGCACCGCCGGCGCCGTCACGTCGACCGTCAGGTCGATCGGCGGCAACGATCCGCCGCTGGGGATGCCCCCGGCGTGGGTGCACGTCACCGGCGCGGTCCCCCCACACGACCAGCCCGTCCCGGCGGCCGACGTCACGGCCTGGCCCGCACCCACCGTCAGGTCCACACTCACGCCTCCGGCCGACGCCGCGCCGCCGACGTTCTCCACCGACACCGTCCACGTGCCCGGGTACCCGACGTTGAACGCCGGGCCAACCGGCGCGGCGGACACGACCACGTCAGCGCCCGGCACCGCCACGACCGTCGCCACGACCTTGCCGCTCGGGTACGAGATGTCGTAGCCCTTGCCCACACCTGCGGTGAGGCCGGTCACCCCGTCGAACGTGCCCGTCACGAACGGCAGCACCGGCGCCACCACGTCGAACGTCTGCGCCAACGGCGGGTCGTAGCCCGCATCCGTCGACAGCGCCAACGTGCCACCCACCGTCGCGCCGGCGAACGGCGCGACCTGGTCGTGGCCGGTGCCCGGCGTCGCACCCGCGATCTCGATCGTGGTGGTGCCGCCCAACAGCTCCGCCGTGCCACCGACCGCGAAGATCCCCGGCGACAGGCCCGGCGACAGCGTGCCGCTGCCGGTGATGCGCACGTCGGGCCCGGCCGTGCCCACGCCCGCCAACGTTCCTGCCGACACCTCCACCCGCGACCCCGTCGCGGCCAGCGTCGCCGACGCGTCCTCCAACGTGGTCGTGCCCTTCGTCTGCAGGTACAGGCCGGTCGACGTCAGGCTGCTCGTCGCGCCCACCGTCACCTCACCCGCGGTGGTCAGCGGCCCCGGCGTCGTCACCGACTGGCCGTTCCGCAGCGTCACCCCGCCGTTGCTCGTGATGGTGTTCAAGTCGTCGAGCGGCGTGAGGCCGCTGTCGTCGCGCACCACCGCCGACGCGCCGTCGAGCGCGATCGTCGCGTCGAGCACCTGCACCCCGTTCACGCCACCCAGGTCGAGCACCCCCGCACCCGACGCCGCGTACGTGCCACCCGACAACGTGTCGCTCCCCGCGTCGTACCCGTCGACGTCGTAGAGGTCGAGGGTGCCGTCGGTGGCGGTGATGGTGCCGTCGTTGTCGACCGGCACCCAGATCTCCGCGGTGCCGACATCGGTCTTGGTCACCGTGCCCGTCCCGGTCGTGCGGAACAGGTTCGTCCCACCCGAGCTCCGGATCTCGTGGGCGTCACCCAGCGTCAGCGACCCGCCGTGCACCCACGTCCCATCGAACATCCACACCCGCCGCAGCGTCCCCGACGGCGAGAACACCACCGACCCGTCGGTCCGCAACACCGAGTCCAGGTTCGCCGAGGTGCCGTCGACGGTCACCGAACCGCCCGCCGGCACCACCGTCTCCCCCGCACCCTCGATGCTCCCCGACCACAACAGGGTCCCGTCCACCTGACGGTCCCCCGCCCCCGACAACGTCCCGTCCAGATCCAGGGTCGTGCCGGCCGTGACCGACAGCGGCCCCGCCGCCTCCAGGGTGCCGTCGACCTCGACCGTGCCGCCGCCGGTCACCTGCGCCCCGTCGACCACGTGCGTATCCCAGCTCAGCCACAGCACACCCGCGCCCGAACCCGCGTACGTCCCCGACGCCGTCTCCGGGCCCGAACCGCCCCTGAGGTCGAGGGTGCCGTCGGTGGCGGTGATGGTGCCGTCGTTGTCGACCGGCACCCAGATCTCCGCGGTGCCGACATCGGTCTTGGTCACCGTGCCCGTCCCGGTCGTGCGGAACAGGTTCGTCCCACCCGAGCTCCGGATCTCGTGGGCGTCACCCAGCGTCAGCGACCCGCCGTGCACCCACGTCCCATCGAACATCCACACCCGCCGCAGCGTCCCCGACGGCGAGAACACCACCGACCCGTCGGTCCGCAACACCGAGTCCAGGTTCGCCGAGGTGCCGTCGACGGTCACCGAACCGCCCGCCGGCACCACCGTCTCCCCCACACCCTCGATGCTCCCCGACCACAACAGGGTCCCGTCCACCTGACGGTCCCCCGCCCCCGACAACGCCCCGTCCAGATCCAGGGTCGTGCCGGCCGTGACCGACAGCGGCCCCGCCGCCTCCAGGGTGCCGTCGACCTCGACCGTGCCGCCGCCGGTCACCTGCGCCCCGTCGACCACGTGCGTATCCGAGCTCAGCCACAGCACACCCGCGCCCGAACCCGCGTACGTCCCCGACGCCGTCTCCGGGCCCGAACCGCCCCGAGGTCGAGGGTGCCGTCGGTGGCGGTGATGGTGCCGTCGTTGTCGACCGGCACCCAGATCTCGCGGTGCCGACATCGGTCTTGGTCACCGTGCCCGTCCCGGTCGTGCGGAACAGGTTCGTCCCACCCGAAGCTCCGGATCTCGTGGGCGTCACCCAGCGTCAGCGACCCGCCGTGCACCCACGTCCCATCGAACATCCACACCCGCCGCAGCGTCCCCGACGGCGAGAACACCACCGACCCGTCGGTCCGCAACACCGAGTCCAGGTTCGCCGAGGCGCTGTCGACGGTCACCGAACCGCCCGCCGGCACCACCGTCTCCCCCGCACCCTCGATGCTCCCCGACCACAACAGGGTCCCGTCCACCTGACGGTCCCCCGCCCCCGACAACGTCCCGTCCAGATCCAGGTCGCCGAAGACCGACTCCTGGCCGGTGTCGGTGACGGTGAGGGTCGTGGTGACCTGTAGGGGCTTCTGGCTCTCGACGCTCAGCACGTCGGCGGCGGTGCCGCTCAGCAACACGTCGGTGCCGGGCGCGCCCGCGGTGATGCACACGTGGTCGCCGGTGCCGGGGACGCCGTCGGGGTTCCAGTTGGTGGCGTCGTTCCACGCGTCGGTGCCGGCGTCGCGGTCCCACGTCTTGTCGGGCGCGTCGCACGCCGTCGCCGCCGCGGCCGGCGTCGCGCTCCCCACCATCAGTGCGGGCAGGCCCGCTGCCACCAGCAGCGCCCCCAGGAGCGCTCGCCCGAACCGCCCGAACCGTGTCGTGTTCCGCGTCCCCACCATGGGAGCCCCCCTGCGTCACGTCACCTCGCGGGCGGATCACCCGCTCCGTGCGAGCGCATCACGATCGGTGCGCCCGTGTCATCCCCAATTCGTGCCAACTTGCGCGGCGGCCTGGGCCCGGGTGCGGGCACCCAGCCGGCGGCGGGCGGTGCGCACGTGCGAGTCGACGGTGCTCAGCGCGACGCCCAGGCGGGCCGCGATCTCCCGCGAGGTGCAGCCCCCGCCCACCAGCGTCAGCACCTCCCGCTGGCGGGCGCTGAGGAGTCCGGCGGACTCCCGCGATGTCGGGGCGTCGCACGAGGGAGCCGATCCGGTCGACCGCCGGGTGTGTCGGATGCGGCCGAGCAGCGCGACGAGCGCGGCGCGATCCCGGTCACGGCCGATCAGCAGCTCCGCAGCACCTCGAAGGCCCCGGGCGCGCACGACGAGCTCCGAGTTGGACTCCACACCGAAGCGACGGCGGAGCGCCTCCAGGCGACGGAACGCCGTACGACGCGACAGCGACACCCGAGCCGCCGCCTCGGCCACCGTCGCCCCGCCCACGACCGCCTCGAGCAGCGCCCGATCCGGGGCGTCGAGCGTGAGCGGTCTGGCGGTCACCGATCCCTCCAGGAGCGCCACCCGGCTCAAGTCGTCGAGCACCACCGAGCGCTCGGGCTCGGGCAGATCGACGTGCAGCGCCAGCGAGTGCCCCAGGGCCGCGGCCAGCTCCGCGGACCGCGTCCGCGTCGGCATCGCCGATCCGCCCGACGACCAAGGGCGCCTCGGACCCGGCCGGGCCGTCGACGTGGCCCGAGAGCGAGACGACCTCGGTCCCCTCGGACCGCAGCGCGCACACGGCGCGCGGGAACTCCCGAGCCCCCACGACTCGCACGACCGGCAGGCACCCCGCCATCTAAATCCCGCACCTCTTAGCCCGATTCGAGCATAGGCGCGCCCACGCGCCGTCCACCAGAGGCATCATCGGCGCCGGCGGAGCAACGGCCTCGCCCCTCAGGGGGGCGGTCAGGCGCAGGGCGCGACGCGCACCCGCACCTCGGTCGCCCGGCGTCGGCGCGCAGCGCCAGGCGGTCGGCGCAGCTACGGGACACAGCGGGAAGCGGGCGGCTCGGCAGCGTCGCCCCGGCCAGTACCGCACGGTGAACACGCGCGTCGCCGAGTCGAACAACACCTCGGTCGGGATCGCCGCCGCGAGCCGTTGAAGACGAACCAGGGCGTCGACCACGGGTCGATGCACGTTCTCGGGCCCGGTTGGCCGGCAAGGTACGAGCGGCTCGCATCCGAGTACACCCTCGACGCCGCCGCGTTCACCTCAGCGGTCTCGATCGTCGAGACGCTCTGGGCCGAGATGTTCCCCGAAGGCCAAGAGGGCGGCTGACAAGCCCAAGAGCGCCAACCCCGGCCCGCCATGAGCCACTCGGTCCGAGCCGTCAACTGCAATGTCGCTGATAGCCGCTACGACCGATCGCCGGGCCTGCTACGTCGCTTTCGGGAGTGCTTCGACGAGAGGCCGCCCGACTGCGGTCAGCTCGTCGGCGGTGATGACGGCCATGCGATCGTCACCGGACTTCAGCCAGCTGATGGTTCGAGCGGCATGCTGGACGAAGATTCGTTCGGAGGCGCTGCGGACGGCATGGCGAAACGCTTCGGGGAGAGCCGTGAGCTCGTCACGTACGGCACCACCACCGTCGAGGTCGAGGAGTATCCGGTACATGTCCCAAGCGTCACCGGCTCTCTTGTCGATCGCACCGCCTGCACGGCGGTCTTCGATCGCGTGGAGCTTCATGGCGATGAGCGCTCCAGGTGTAGCAACCGGAACGGTGGCGCGCGCTGTGGCTGGCCTGCGCGACGAGGGTGACGAGGGAAGCGGAGTCGAGCGCGTAGCGGTGGGCACTGACATAGAGGATCTGCTTGTCGGTCAGTCCGTCGAGGTCCTGGGCGTTGAACGGCTCGGTGCCCTGCACCTCGATCTTGATGCCGTCGATGAGAACGCGGTGCGCTCCAGTGGGATCCGGCTTCGCACCTGCCAGATTGAGCAGTGTCTCCATCGCGGGCGGAGGAACCGCGTCGTCGACGACGGTGTCGAGATCTGCGGTCGCTCGATGCGCGCTCTGAAGTCGCGCGGATACCGCTACTCCTCCGATGATTGCGTAGCGGCCGAGCGGCGCGGCGGCGAGATCGGCAGCAGCGCGCACGAGGCGTGCCATCGCCTCGCCGGGAAGGATGACGATCGGTTCACCAGACACGTTCGGGTGGGCTCCAGTCCTCGAGGATCTCCCGTCCGCGCGACCGGTCCCGTGAGAGATCGAGCGCCACCGCGACGGGATGAGCGAGGGGCCACCGCTGGGCAACTGGTGAGCGACGGTGGGCCACGATGTCAGCGACCGGAGCGACAGCGATCGATGCTGCTGCCACGGTCGCGTCGGCAGCGAGCCCATACCGGCGGGTCGCGGTCGTCACCGCGACCGGCCCTGGTACGAAGAGGTCCGGGATCGCGTTCGTTGCGACGATCGGAGCTCCTAGCTCTGCGGCGGCGACCGTCCCCGAGACGCACCAGCCCGGCCGTTCGGGTTCGTGCCAGGTTGCCTCGTTCACGTCGGGTTCGACAGCGAGCCATGTGCGGTCCGGTGACCATTCCTCGGCGAGCGCCCAGAACAGCTCGGGGAGCACCGGTAGCCCGTCCGCGCCCAAGAGATCGGCGGCACGAAGCCGACTGGTCGCGACGCTGATCGTCGAGGGCGCGAATCCCAGCGACGAGCGCGTGGGAGACACGGGCTCGGTCGGGTTCGTCAAGACCCGGTACGCGACCGAGAGGCCGGCCCGACCTCGGATGGGTTCGTCGCCGGTCGGATCGGCACGTGGTCTCGGGGTCACCACCGAGTTGATGAGCACACCAGGGGCTCGCAGATGGAGATGACCGCGACGGTCGAACCATCCCCATCCAGCATCGGCGAGTCGGGCGCGAGCATCAGCGGTGATGCGATCGGCCACTAGGACCGGCACAGCATCGTCGGAGGAGCGATCGCGGATCAGCTCGGCTGCCCGCGGGGCGGTCGCGTACGCCGTCGTGACGACGTCTACCTCGATGTGTGCGCGGTCGAACGAGACCTTGATCGCACTGTCCCGGGAGCGTCCGACGGTGAAGCCCGCGACGGCGAGCGCAGCGGCCAGATCATCGACGGCTAGAGCGACAAGGTCGTCAGCGCTGATTCGGGTGCGGGGCACGGCACCTCCTTCGCTATTCGAGTATACCCGAATAGCGAACAGAAGACGCCGACCGCGCACCGCCGCCTCTTCGACGAACCGATCGCGCTCCACGTCGCCGGCCCATCATGAGGGCTGCTCGAGCCATGCCCGGATCGACGTGGACTCCCGCGCCGGCCATGTTGTGCTCCACCGGTGTTGGCGGACCTCGTCCTCGACGGCCCGGCCGAGCAGCAGCGCGAGCGTGACACCCTCGCTGATCGTTCGTGCTCGCAGGCGCGCCCACGTCTCATCGTCGGCATCTACGAGGGTGGAGTGCCTTGCCCGCCGACCGTCGCCCGTGCGTCGCCAGCGGGGATCCGAGGACCGTGAGTTCGCCCCGGGGTCGAAGCCGATGGCGAGGCCTCGGACGATCTCGCCGAGAAGTTGCTTCGCCGATGTGCGACGCCGGGCCGCTTCGGCCCTCAGGGCGCGCCACGCTGTCGCGTCGACCTCGATTCGGACCGGTCGCCCAGTGCCGCTCGGGTGAGACTCGGATCGTTTGCGGTATCCGCTGCCGTCGACGGGCGTTGCGCGCCGCTCTCAGCTGCTCCTCATGCTGTTCCCGACGCAGGCGGTACGCCCCACCCCGCGCTCGCTTGGCTGCTCGGCGCGCCCTGGCGATGCGTTCCAGCTTCTCGGTCAACTCGGCGAGGAGAGCCTCGGAGTGCTGTAGCTCGAGTTCGGCTGACTCCAGCCGAAGGTCGAGACGTCTCGTGACCCTGACGAGCGCAGCCTTCGGGTCAGCTGCGCGCTCGATCTCGAGGACGAGCTTGCGCACTGTCGGTTCGCTCCGGCGATCAGGCATCGCCACGACCGTTGTTGGCTTCGGCCGCTTGCGGGCACGCAAGCGGCGAGTCTGTGCCCATCATGTCAAGACGTTCGCGTTCAGTACACGCGGCACGATCAACAACGCAGGCTGAGTCGGCGATGAACGGAACGCGGCGGTCTTGGAGGGCGACGGTGAGGTCGCTGTCGGTGGGCCGTGCCGTAGACGGGGACTTGCACGATCTTGTCGATGTGCTCGCGCTCGACCGGGTCAGCAGCACAGGCCAACAGCCGCAGCCTCTCGCCGGCGTCGATTCCGACGTCAACCGGCGCCTGCGGACCATCAGCGAACCTCGACCGCAGTGTCGGGCCGCCGGAGCGACACTGCGGTCGAGCATCGCTGCGAGAGTCGTGCGGGCGACGAGGACGCGGCGGCCGAGTACCAGCGTGGGTATCTCGCCGCGTCGGACGCACTCGTACGCCGTGGAACGAGAGATGCCGAGCAGCTCGGCAACCTCGGGGACGGTATAGGTGAGTCGATCTTGCATGTGAGCCTCCTAATCGGACGTGTCATCACCAGAGAAGCGAAGCGACTCGCGGAAACGCGACGCGGTGGAGAGCGGCAGGCCTCGCGGCGGGACTGCGCAGAGATCCGTGCAGTGCTCTGTGCAGTCGCTCGTGCAGACATCCGTCACGAATCAGCAGGAGATTGCTCCGGCTGCCAGAATCCCGGCGTGGCGCGGACCTGGCTGTCGATCACCGTGGAGCTCGTCGAGGGAGGCAGCCGCTCGTTCTGGCCCCGGCCGGGCCGGGTCCTTGCCGCCGCCCGTACGCATACTTTCGGCGAGCTGGCCGACGCGATCGACGACGCGTTCGCCCGCTGGGATCGGTCGCACCTGCACGAGTTCCGCCTCGTCGACGACACCCGCATCGGCCAACCAGATCACGACTGGGCTGACGAGCCGTGCCTCGACGACCGCCGGGTGAAGCTCAGCCGGCTGAGCCCAGGCGAGAAGTTCTTCTACGTCTTCGACTTCGGCGACTGCTGGCACCACCTCTGCACCGTCGCCGAGCAGCGGATCGACCCGCTCCATACGCTCGGCATAGTGCCGCCCGCTCCGCTTCCCTACTGGGGTTGGGGTGACCTACCCGATCAGTACGGACGCCGGTGGATGTCGGACGACTGCGAATCGCCCATCCCACCAAACCCACACCGCACCGACCTACCACCGTTCCTCCCCTGGTGGGGCCCCGGCGCCGAGCGATACCCGGACTGAACGGTCGCGGTGAGCCGACTCTGCTCCGGGCGTGCAACAACCGGCCGATCGGGCTATTGCATGAGCTTCGCCACCATCATGGCCGCGTCGTCCTCGTGGGCGTCTGACGACATCGTCGTCAGGTGACCGACGATCCAATCCTTCGAGCGAAGCTCCCAGCCATGCCGGCTGAAGTGCTTTTCGAGCCAATCCCTCGATCCCGGAGCGATATGCCCGGCGATGAGCCAGAACTCCAGCCGCGGCTTTGAGGGAACGAGGCCCTGCTTCACGACCTGCTTCAGCAACACCCGCGAAGCGACGCGCCGGTACTTCGCGTCGGTGAAGACCTTGAACCTCGCCGCGAACGCAGCATTGGATCCGTCGAACGCTCGCCGGCTGACCCCGTGGGAGTCAAGGTAGGACTTGCACTCGATCCATAGGAGCCGGTTGTCGCGCGCTTGGTATCCGAGGACGTCGATCTCGGGCCTCGGCAGCGAGGGCTTCCCGATCTCGCGCTTCTCCTCCTTTGAAAGTAGTACGCGATAGCTCGGATAGACCCAGATCCCGTCGCGCCGTAGCAGCCCGCCAATGAGTGTCTCGAAGGCATTCACCGGGTCAACCTCGCGTGAGCGCCGCGCACCATAGAGATCAGCTTCGCATACCCGAGTCCACACCGAGAGAGAAGCACCGGCAGGTCTCGGGTCAACAGTCCCCAAGGATCATGGCGCCGAGCTTCTCAGCTGCCTCCGCCTGGAGGCCGGGGGTGACGTGTGAGTACAGATCGAGCGTGATGCCGACGCTGGGGTGTCCAAGGCGCTCGCTCACGACTTTCGGGTGGATCCCCGCGGCCAGTGCGAGGCTCGCCGAGGTGTGCCTGCGCGGCGACGCTGACTCTCGTATGTCGTACGGCGAGCACCTGCGCGTCGAGGTCGACGTCTTTCCAGCGGAGACCGGCCACCTCGCCTCGCCGCATCCCGGTCGACAGCAGCGTCGTTGCATGCCTTGCGCACGACGCGGTGCACGACACCGACGGTTGCGGGCGCGAGTGGCTGGCCGGGACGCCTCACTGACCCGCCGGCGAGCAGCTCGGCGTACAGGTTCCGAACCAGGAGAGCGTTCATGTCGGCGAGCTTCACCCTGCCGAGGCGAGGCCGCACGTACCAGCGGATCACCTCGCGGTAGCTCTTCAGTGTCGTCGGCTTGAGTGCCGGCGCGGCACCGGCGAGCTACTGGTCGAGAAACGCTCCGAACGTCAGCGCACCCACGGCGATCGCCTCGACGCCATCGATACCGCCGACGACACGCGCGAGCGCCGTCTAGGCCTCACGGAGCGTCGCGAACCCACCCTTCCACCGCTGTCGCCGCGTACCCGACACCGGATCGCGCCCGACGTCGACGACATGCACCCAAGTGCGGCCCCTCTTGATCACGCTTCCTCGCATCGGCCCTCCACGTGCGATATGCGCACTGCGGGGGCTCGACGCGACGAGAATCCTCGGACCGCTTGTTAGCAAGCGTTGGCAAGCGGGCCGTCAGGACGAGGGCTGCGGAGCCTGTTCAGGATCGTGACCTGCATCTTCTCAGCGCGCTCGGAGGGAGTCGAACCCCCAACCTTCTGATCCGTAGTCAGATGCTCTATCCATTGAGCTACGAGCGTGTGTACGTGCGACACCGATTGTAGACGACGGCCCCGCCACTTCCCGAGGGCACTCCCGTCCCAGGGAGCCGGCTCGCAAGGCCCTCCAGGTGCCTCAAATGGCCCGGCGAGGACCTGCATCCGGGAAACCGTTAGGTCCGGCGCCCCTCGGGCGTCTGTAGGGCATGACCGAGAACGAACGGCCTGACACCTACACCAACGACGTAGTGCAAGGACTGCTCGCCGAGATCGCCTTCGCCAAGCTGGAGAAGGCCCGGCAGGCAACACGATCGGGCGGTCCGCGGCGGGCCCCCGGGACCGCACCCGCCGCGGCCGCCCTGATCGATCTGCGCGACGACCCGAACGACGAGTCGGCGGAGCCGGCAACCGCTCCGTGCGACTCCCGAGGCGACGACGACGCGGGTCCGCTCTCGCCACACGACGCCGGAGGCTCGTGCACGTCCGACCCCCACGGCAGCGAGGACCGGACACACTCCGTTTCGTAGCCTCCCGTCGCCTCGGTCTGTGGCGACGGTCGGCCATCGCTGCGAGGATGTGGCGATGACCGACACGACGCGACGACCGGGGGTCGCAGACGGACGGATCCTCGTGACGCGCCGCCTGCCTCCCGGCGGCCTGGATCCGGTATCGGGCCACACCATCGTCGGGCCGAAGGCCGACGACACCCCCTACTCCCGTGACGAGCTCGTCGCCCTCGCCGGGGAGGTGGACGCCATCGTCTGCCTGCTCACCGACCGTATCGACGCATCGGTCCTCGCCGCAGGCGCCGGACGGCTGCGCATCGTGGCGAACGTCGCCGTCGGCTACGACAACATCGACCTGCGCGCCGCGGCCGAGCACGGTGTGATGGTCTGCAACACGCCGGGGGTCCTCGACGAGACCACCGCCGACCTCGCCTTCCTACTCGTCCTCGCAGCGTCGCGTCTCGCCACGACGGCCGAGAACGACCTGCGCTCGGGGCGCTGGACGGGGTGGGGGATCAACGACCACCTCGGGCGCGACGTGCACGGTGCAACCCTCGGCGTAGTCGGCTACGGCCGGATCGGGCGCGCCGTCGCTCGTCGTGCCACCGGGTTCGGCGATGCGCGTGCTGCACCATGCGCGCAACGACACCGGCGAAGCCGGATACGTCGCCGATCTCGACTCCCTGCTGGCCGAGGCCGACATCGTCTCGCTCCACGTACCCGGCGGCCCTGAGACGCACCACCTGGTCGACGCCGGCCGGATCGCCCTGATCGGCCCCGACGGAGTGCTCGTGAACACGTCGCGGGGAGCGTCGTCGACGAGGCCGCCCTCGCAGACGCACTCCACGACGGCGCGATCTTCGCCGCGGGCCTCGACGTCTTCGAGCGCGAGCCCGAGATCCACCCGCGCCTGCTCTCGGCGCCGCGCACCGTCCTCCTGCCGCACATCGGGAGCGCGTCGCATGACGACACGCAGACGAATGGCGACCATGGCAACCTCCGCAGTGGCGACGGCCCTGGCCGGCGGGGTCCCCGAGAACGTCGTGCCGCCGCCCCGGGAATGACCCGACGCGACGACGCCGCGCCCAGAGGCGCGGCGTCGCAGTGCGGAGGGCGAGAGATTTGAACTCTCGAGGAGGTTTACGCCCCCTACTCGCTTAGCAGGCGAGCACCTTCGGCCGCTCGGTCAGCCCTCCGGGTGAGCCTCGAAGTATACGGCGCAGCCCTGCTCGCGCCCCCGTGCGGAGCGGTTCAGGCGGAGAGCGGGGCGTCGAGCCAGACGATCGCTGCCTCCCACGGGCCCAGGCGCAGCGTGCCATCGACGCGGCCGAAGTCGCGGCTGCGGTCGGTGCAGATGCGCAGAATCCCGGTCGCATCGGGGACCTCGACCGGGGCGTCGGAGATGTTCACCGCAACGAGCGTCCGCTCGCCGCGGAGCCAGGCCCAGAGCCGATCGTCGCTGCACGGCAGCGTGCGGTAGGAGCCGTCGCGCAGCTCCGGGAACGAGTCGCGCAGCCCGATGAGGTCGCGCGTGAGCGAGAGCATCGAACCGGGATCGCGGCGCTGGTCCTCCACGTTGCACGACGCCGCGTCGCCGTAGGGAAGCCACGGCTCCACGCCCGGCTCGGCGAACCCACCGCCGGGCGACGGCGTCCAGTGCATCGGAGTCCGCTCTCCGTCGCGCCCGAGGCGCGGCCCGTGCATCACGCCGACCGGGTCGAGGATGCGGTCGTCGGGCACCTCGGTGTTCGGCATCCCGATCTCGTCGCCGTAGTAGAGGAACGGCGTGCCGCGAAGGCCCATCATCAGCACCATCGCTGCACGCGCCTTGACGGGATCGCCGTCGGCCCAGCGCGTCGGGAAGCGCACGTTGTCGTGGTTGTCGGCGGTCCACACCGGCCAGCACTCCGCCGGGAGCAGGCTCTCCGCGTGCTCGACGGCCGCCCGCAGCGGAGCCGACTCGTAGCGCGCGTGAAGGAACATGAAGTTGAACGCGAGGTTCAGCTCGTCGCCACGTCCGTAGAACGACGCGAAGAGGTCGGGATCGAAGACGTAGGTCTCGCCCACGAGGATTCGCGCCGGGTCGTACTCCTCGGCGATCGAGCGCCAGCGCCTCAGCACGTCGTGCACCTCGGGTCGCCCCGAGTTGAACTCCTGCCGCTGGCCGCGCGAGCTGCACGTACCAGTGGTCGTCGTCGGTTGCGGGCGGGTTGTCGCGGAGCTCGGCGTCCTTGACGATCATGTGGCAGACGTCGATCCGGAAGCCGGCGATACCGCGGTCGAACCAGAACCTGCAGGATGCGGTCGAACTCGTCGCGGACCTCGGGGTTCCACCAGTTGAGGTCGGGCTGGGACGGGAGGAAGTTGTGCAGGTAGTACTGGCCGGTGGTCTCGTCGAGGGTCCACGCGGGCCGGCCCGGATGGAAGGTGCTCGTCCAGTTGTTCGGCGGCGAGCCGTCGGGCTTCGGGTCGGCCCACACGTACCAGTCGCGGTAGCGAGAGTCGCGCGACGACCGCGGCGTCGAGGAACCACGGGTGGCGGTCGCTCGTGTGGTTCGGGACGAGATCGAGGATCACCCTGATGTCACGGCGGGCGGCCTCGGCGATCATCTCCTCTGCGTCGGCGAGAGTTCCGAGCGTCGGGTCGACGTCGCAGTAGTCGGCGACGTCGTAGCCCCAGTCGTCGTTCGGCGAGACGGTGATCGGGCTCAGCCAGATCCCGTCGACGCCGAGCCACTGCAGGTGATCGAGACGACCGGTGATCCCACGCAGGTCACCGATGCCGTCGCCGTTGGAGTCGGCGAACGAACGCGGGTAGAGCTGGTAGAGCACGCCGTCGCGCCACCACGTGCGCCCCGGCCGGTCGGCAGGCATCTCAGGCATGGCGCGCACGCTACCTGCACCCGAACTGCCTGCACCCGAACTTCGCCAACGGCAGGGGCGTCGAAGACCACCATCGTGTGTGGTCTATCGACGCCCCTCCCGGGGGAGGAGCGCGGCGCGCAGCTCCTCGAGCCGTTCGGGGACGACCCGGTACCAGACCCAGGTCCCGCGCCTCTCGCCTTCGATCAGGCCGGCCTCGCGGAGCACCTTCAGGTGGTGGCTGACGGTCGGCTGCGACCGGCCGAGCGGCTCCACCAGGTCGCAGGCGCAGACCTCGCCCGCGTCGGCGTCGGCCAGGAGACCGAGGAGGCGCAGCCTCGCAGGGTCGGCGAGGGCGGCGAACATGCGCGCCACATCGACGGCGTCCTCCTCCGAGAGCGGCGAACCCATGACAGGCGGGCAGCACGCGGACGATTCGAGGTCGATGTCAGGTCCCCTCGCCATCGCTGTCCTCCGATCCCGCCTGCACGGATTCCCCTCCACAATACATTGACGATGATCGATACGTGTGGCACTATATCGATTGCCGTCGATCTAGGGCAGCGGCCGACACCCCCGTCGGAGCTGGGGCCGTATCGGCAGGGCGATCACGAACAGGAGCCGGAGATGACAGAGATCGAGACCACCGAGGCCACCGTCTGCTGCGGCGGGGAGGCCGACGTGACAACGCCGGCCGACGTGCCGGCTGCGGACACGGCGGACGAGACCGCGACCGGCGAAGCAGCGACCCCCGCCCCCAACGCCACCGTGAACCCTGCCACCGCGCTCGGCCGCTGCTGCTGAGCGGGCCCGTCCGCAGATAGTTCGCCCGGGGACGACCGTCGACAGGCCACACGTCTTGTGGTCTATCGACGCCCCTGAGAGGGGACTCGCACGGCGGGCTCGCCCTGGGACGCCGACCAGAGGGCTGCATAGTGCCCTCCGGCTGCGACCAGCTCGTCGTGGCTCCCCTCCTCCACGACGACACCGCGATCCAACACGATTATCCGCTCCGCGAGCCGCGCGGTCTGCAGGCGGTGCGCGATCAGGATCGTCGTCCTCCCCTCGGCGGCCACCCCCATCGCGGCGTTGACGCGCGCCTCGGTCGCGAGGTCGAGGTTCGACGTCGCCTCGTCGAGCAGCAGGATCGCCGGGTCGACGAGCCGCGCCCGCGCGAGCGCGATGAGCTGACGCTGACCCGACGAGAGCGACCTTCCGCGCTCGCTCACCGGGGTCAGGTACCCGTACGGGAGGTGCGCCACGAAGTCGTGGGCGCCCACCGCGCGCGCCGCCTCCTCGACCTCGGCGTCGGACGCGTCGCGCCGGCCGTACGCGATGTTGTCGCGTATCGATCCGGAGAAGAGGAACGCCTCCTGGGGGACGATCCCGAGCTGTGAGTGGAATGCGACCGGGTCGTACTCGTCGACCGAGATGCCGTCGACCTTCACGCGGCCCTCGGTGGGGTCGTAGAAGCGGGCGACGAGCTTCAGCACCGTCGACTTGCCCGCACCCGTCTCCCCGACCAGCGCAACGGTCTCGCCCGGAGCGACGTGCAGGTCGATGCCGCGCAGCGCCTCGTCGACGGTGCCCGGGTAGGCGAACCTGACGTCTTCGAGCACGACCTCGCCCAGCACGCGCCCGGGCACGATCGGGTTCTCCGGCGGGGGCACACTCGAGGGCGTGGCGAGAAGATCGCCGATCCTGCCGAGAGACACCTTCGCCTGCTGGTACGAGTCGAAGACCTGCGAGAGCTGCTGGATCGGCGCGAAGAACAGGTCGAGGTACAGCAGGAACGCGATCAGCTCACCCGTCGTCAGCGACTGGTGTGCGATGAAGACGCTGCCGGCGCCCAACACCAGCGCTGCTGCGAGCTCCGAGAGCATCTCGACGAACGGGAAGTACTTCGCCACCAGCTTCTGCGCCCCGAGGCGTGCGTCGAGGTAACCGCGAGCGACCTTCTCGAAGTCCTGCTCGTTGCGGCCCTCGCGCACGAAGGCCTGCGAGACCCGCACGCCGGAGAGTCCCTCCTGGAGGTTCGCGTTGACTGCGGCTATCCGCTCGCGCGCCGTCTCGTATGCGCGCGCCGACTGCCGGCGGAACCACATCGTCGCGACCACCAGCGGCGGGAGCGCCAGCGACGTGACCGCCGCGAGGCGCGGGTTCATCACGAAGAGGGCGACGCCGACGCCGGCGAACGAGACGAGGCTCACGAGCGCTGTGACGAGCCCCGTCTGGAGGAGCTGCGAGAGCGAGTCGATGTCGGTGGTCATGCGCGTCATGACCCGCCCCGCCATCTCGCGCTCGTAGTAGTCGAGGCCGAGGCGTTGCAGGTGAGAGAAGATCTTGACCCTCAACGCGAAGAGCAGACGCTCCGACGTGCGCCCCAT
This sequence comes from uncultured Actinomycetes bacterium, assembly GCA_963706745.1. Classification (GTDB taxonomy): domain Bacteria; phylum Actinomycetota; class Acidimicrobiia; order IMCC26256; family PALSA-610; genus JAOSJK01. The sequence goes on from CAVPMX010000002.1 coordinate 534,359, forward strand.
CACGCGCGTCTGCCCGTACATGATCCCCCAGTCGACGAGGGTGACTGCGAGGAAGACGAGGGTCGCCGCCATCAGCGCCCCGGTGGAGCCGGCGAGCACGCCCCTGTCGACGCCGCGCCTCACCAGCCAGGGACCCGAGAGGGTCGCCATGGCGTCGAGCGACACGAGCGCGACACCGAAGAGAAGGCCACGCCTGTACGGGCGGACGAGGCGCCAGAACCTGAAGTTGGGATCGGGGCGCCCCTCGGCCTCCACGTCGACGTCGGGAGTGTCGGTCGCCGGACGCAGCGCCGCTACGCGTGCGAGCAGCTCCTCTGTGGGTGCCAGCGAGAGGCCCATGACCATGGCGCCTCCACCTCCACCGCCACCGCCGCCACCGCCGCCACCGCCGCCACCGAACCCGCGCGCCGCAGGGGCGGGGACCGCAGGCAGGTTGCGGCCGGCGGCCGCGGCGAGCTCCTCGGGGTCGGGCGCCCGCCACGCCGAAGGCGTGACGCCGTCGACACGATCGTCGCCGTCGGCCAGCTCCGACTCGTAGTCGCGCAGCACGTCGCTGACGTGCGCGGTGTCGTCGACAAGGCCGCCGCGTGCTCCACCTTCGGCGCTCTCCTCGGGTCCCGACAGCAGGAGCCGGTAGATCGCGCAGCGCGTCCACAGCTCCTCGTGCGTGCCGCTGTCGACGACCCTTCCCCCGTCGACGACGACGATGCGGTCGGCGAGAGCAAGGGTCGATCGCCGATGGGCGATGAGGAGCGTGGTGCGCCCCTCGAGCAGCCGGTGCAGAGTGGCGTGGATCTCCTCCTCCATGATTGCGTCGATCGACGACGTGGCGTCGTCGAGGATGAGGACGCGTGGATCGGAGAGCAGGGCGCGCGCCAGAGCGACACGTTGCCGCTGCCCGCCCGAGAGGGTCAGGCCCTGCTCGCCGACGACCGTGTCGTAGCCGTCGGGTAGCCGCTCGATGAACTCGTGCGCCTCCGCCGCTCGCGCCGCCGCCTCTATCTCCGCGTCGCTCGACCCGGGCTTCGCGAACTCGATGTTGGAGCGGATCGTGTCGGAGAAGAGAAACGAGTCTTCGAAGACCACCCCGATCTGCTCGCGCATCGACCTGAGCGTGACGTCGCGCACGTCGATGCCGTCGACCCGCACGGCGCCGTCGAGCACGTCGTAGAAGCGTGGCAACAGCAGCGCCACCGTCGACTTCCCCGAACCCGACGTGCCGACCAGTGCGACCGTCTCACCCGGCTTCACTGTCAGCGAGAAGTCGTGCAGCACCGGCTCGGAGCGCAGGTAGCCGAACGTGACGCCGTCGAACGTGACCTCGCCCTTGATCTGAGGCAGCTCGACCGCACCAGGGTGGTCCTCGACGAGTGGCGTCGAGTCGAGCAGGTCGAAGATGCGCTCCGCACCTGCTCTCGCAAGCTGACCGACCGTGAGGACCGCGGCCATCATGCGCACCGGGGGCAGGAGGCGGAGCATGTACGTGGAGAACGCCAGGAAGGTGCCGAGGGTGATGCGGTCGTTGATCGCGAGCCAACCGCCGAGGCCGAGGACGCCGACCTGGCCGAGCACCGGGATCACCTGCATGCCCGGCTGGAACTTGGCCTGGAGGCGGATGAGTCGTTGGCGCGATCCGAAGAGGCTCGAGGCCCCGGTGGCGAGACGGTCGATCTGCTGGCGCTCCTGGCCGAAGCCCTTCACGACACGCACGCCGGTGACCGACTCCTCGATGATCCCTGCGACCTCGCCTGCCTGCTGCTGCGCGTCCCAAGACGCAGGGAAGACCGCGTTGCGAAGACGGAGGGCGGCGAAGAGGAGGAGCGGGGCGATGACGAGCGTGACGATCGTGAGCATCGGCGAGAGCACGAGCATCAGCACGAACGAGACGGCGAACATCACGACGTTCGCCATGCCGATTGGCAGGTACTGCAGCAGTCCCTGTACGAGGGCTATGTCGCCCGATGCCCTGCTCACCAGCTGGCCCGTGTGCATCTCGTCGTGCCTGGCGAAGTCGAGACGCTGCAGATGCCCGAAGATCGCGGTCCGCAGGTCGTGCTGGACGTCGAGAGCGATGCGGCCCCCGGTGTAACGCCGCACATAGGCGAGGCCGAAGCGGACGACCCCGAATATGACGAGCACAGTCAGCCATGGCGCGAGCGCGCGGTCGCCCGCGACGATGACGTCGTCGAGGATCACACGCTGCACAAGTGGTGTCGCCGCCGTGATCGTCGTGCCGAGGACGGCCGCTCCGAACGCGACCGAGACGTTGCGCCGGTAGGGACTCAGGTAGGAGAGGAGCCGTCGCACCCAGCCCTTCGCCGGGGCGCTCTTCGCGAGATCGTCCGCGACCTCGCGCTCGCCGCCCACCGTCACGACGCAGCCTCGGCTTCGAGCCTCTCTCGCACCAACGTCTCGAGGGCACCCTGCATCGCGGCTATCCCCTCCAGGAGCGCCGCTCGATCCTCCGCCCGGTCCACCAATCGCTCGACGCGCTTGGCCATCTCGATCTCGGCCCGGTCGAGCGCCGCACGCCCGCTCTCGTTGAGGACGAGTCGGGTGGCCCGGCGGTCGTCGGGGACGGCCTCCCGCTCGAGGAACCCGCGCTCCACGAGCCCGTCGACCACGGCGGTGACCGTCGGCCGGCCCACCGCGAGGCTCCGGGCCAGGCCGCTCGCCCGTTCGTCGCCGGCGGCGACCAGAGCCAGCACCCGGTACTGCGCGAGCGTCAGGTCTCCGGCGGCTCTCTCCAGGACGCGCGCGACGAGGGCGAGGGTCCTGGCGGCGGATCGGAGATCGTCGGGCATGTAGTGAGCCTATCGAACCATTCGATAGGCGAACTACCTTGCCCGGGTGTCACGCAGGCTGAGACAGTGGCTCGACCAGGCAGCGGAGGGAGCGGGATTCGAACCCGCGGGGCTTGCACCCAGGAGTTTTCAAGACTCCCCCGTTCGGCCGCTCCGGCACCCCTCCACCCCCGAGGCTACCGGCCGGGCGTGCCCCGGGGCCCGGTGCCGGCGCCCGGTCGTGACCGGCCACCGCGGCCGCACGGCTCGGGTCGCTCCGCCGGTCTACGGGAGGAGGACGGGGACGACCTCGACGACCCGGTACTGGCGGGTCGAGGTGAGCAGAGCGGCCCCGATGCTCACAGGGACAGGCGACACGCCGGGGCCGGCGAGCGTCACATCGGCGCTCCACACAGCCGTGACCGAGAGCGGGTACGTGCCCTTGACCTCGTAGTCGTGATCCAGAGCATGATCCGCAGCGTCGCCCGGACGATCGGTCGCGTCGAGCGCCCGTACCGTCGCCGGGATCGACACTCCACGCGACGAGGCTCGCAGAGCCCGTCACCGTCCACTCGCCGATCGCCGCATCGACCACCGCCGAGGTGGCACCACCCGACCAGATCCACGTCTCCAAGCCCGTCACACCCTCACCATCAGGGCTCACATGCAGCTCCGGAGCAGCGATCCCCACGCTCTCCCAGATCTCCAGGATGCTCGGAGCCACCGGCACCGGCGGCGCCGGCGGGATCGCCGGGCTCGCCGGATCCGCGACCGGCACGCAGACAGTCGAACGCGACACCTCCACACCACTGACCGTGTCGTACCCCACCACGATGAAGACCCACCCCCACGGCGGCTCACCATCGACGACCCCCACACCGTCGGCCGCACACAAGTAGGTGACCGAGACCCCCTCACCCTCGGTCGCCGGGAACGACACGAACCTCACCGGCGACGGCGACGCCGGCCCGCCCGCACCCGAGTACACCCCGCCGTCCCCAGGCGCCGCCACCACCAACCCCACCGTGAGCGTCGCACCCCCCGAAGGATCCGGAGTGACTGTGCCACCGCGCTCCAGCCAGCGCCGCGCCCATGGCATTCCAGACAGAGAGCCGCAGACAAGCGCAGACGCGCAAGAGCTAGTCGACAGAGCCTCACAACTGCACCTCACCTCGTGCGACAACGAGTGGACGCTCAGCGCCACAATTCAACCACTGGGATCCATCGGCGTCGCGACGCAGCATACGCCGACCGTAGCGCGTCGACTGCCGCCAGAGGGATGTCGTCGACGAGCCGTCCATCGGCACCTCGTCGACCGACTGCCGTGCACGTCGAGTCCAGCAACTGCTCGGATTCGACGCACTCGCGTACGCGAGCGTGGCGATGTCGTCCTCCGCATCCACTGAGCCGACCTCGATGACGTGGCTCACGTCGACGTCTCGTAGCCGTGCTCGCTCAGGACCGCGAGGTCGCTCGTAACCTGCGGGCGATCTCACTGCCCGCGACGTACGCCTCACCGAGCAGATCGACTTCGGGATGGTGCCTCAGTGAGCCACGTTCCGATAGCCCGCGAGCGACTTGAAGATCTCCACGTAGTCGGTGCCGGTGTTCACCAGTTCGGGGGGCGGGACGGAGCCGTCGAACGAGTACGGCGGGGTGGTCGTGCTGGTCGTCGGAGCGACACGTGTGGTCGTCGGGCCGGTCTGCGCCCCTGCGGCGCCGCTGCCGTCGGCCTCTGCGCTGCCCTCCCCCGCGTCCCGAGGCGCGCACCGAGTCGCTTGTCCCGTCCGGCGGGCTCCGCAGCGGTCGACGCAGTACCGCTCTCGGCTCCTGAGGGGCCGCCTGCCTCGGACCCTCCGCCGCAGGCGGCCAGGGTGAGAACCCCCGAGATCGCCACCGCACTACACGTCAGACTGTGCCGCACCGCACCGACTCCCGGAACGCCATGTTCGGGCAGGTTAGGGCTATCGCCCACTCTTGGCAACGGCGTCCCTCGGACGGCGCCGGCGGCCGGACCACAGCGAGAGGACACGCCCGGCGCCGGCCGGGCGCGTCAGCGCGGAAGGACCCTGTCGAAGCCGCAGAAGGGGCGGAGAACCTCAGGGACCGTCAGGCCGCCGCCGGGATCCTGGTAGTGCTCGAAGACGAAGAGCAGCGTCCGGCCGATCGCGCAGGCGGTGCCGTTCAGCGTGTGGAGCGGTACGGCGCGACCGCCTTCGCGCACGCGTGTACCGAGGCGTCGGGCCGAGTAGTCGGTGTAGTTGGAGCACGACGTGAGCTCGCGGTACCGGCCCTCCGAAGGGAGCCAGACCTCGAGGTCGTACTTCTTCGCTGCGGCCGCACCGAGATCGCCCGTTGCGATGTTCACGACCCGGTAGGGGAGACCGAGGCCGCCGACGATCTCCTCCTCGATCGCGAGCATCGCCTCGTGCTCGTCCCACGACCGGTCCGGATGGCAGAACGAGAACATCTCGACCTTGTCGAACTGATGGACCCGGAAGATCCCGCGCGTGTCCTTGCCGTACGTCCCCGCCTCGCGACGGAAGCACGACGAGAACCCCCCGTAGCGCAACGGCAGCGTGTCGCCATCGAGCGTCTCGCCCCGATGGAGCACCGAGAGCGGCACCTCCGCCGTCCCTACGAGGAAGAGCTCGCCGCCGTCGACCTCGTAGACCTGCGCGCGATCGGTGGGGAAGAAGCCGGCCTCCTCCATCGTCGACTCGCGCACGAGGACGGGTGGAACCACCGGCGTGAACCCCTCGGCCACCAACCGACTCAAGACCCACTGCACCAGCGCGAACTCGAGCAGGACCGCCTCACGCATCACGTACGCGAACCGGGACCCACTGATCTCCGCTGCGCGCTCTGCCTCGACGAACCCAAGGCTCTCCCCCAGCTCCGCGTGGTCGAGCGCGGGAGGTGGCCCGGCCTCTCCGACCGTGCGGAGCACCTCGCCGTCGTCCTCGCCGCCTTCGGGCACCGACTCGTGTGCCGGGTTCGGCACCTGCAGCGCGAGTCCGCTCACAGTCGCCTCGGATTCGGCGAGCTCCGATTCCAATGCGGCCAGCTCCGACTTGAGCGTCGCAGCAGCCTCGATCTTCGCCGCGCGCTCGTCGGGCGGCGCCTTGCCGATCTCCTTGGATGCGGCGTTCTGGCGCGCGCGCAGTGCCTCTACCCGCGCGAGCAACGATCTGCGCCCGTCGTCGGCGGCGATCACCTCGTCGACCAGCCCTTCGCGCACCCTCTTGCGCTCCGCCCCCGCACGGTACTCGGGGTCGTCGCGCAGGCGCTTCAGGTCGATCATCCACGCCCCCAGTCGCGGATCTGGCCCCTCAGCCCGTCGACCCACTCCGACGCCTGGCGCCACGCCTTCCCGGCGGCCTTGCGGCGCACGGCGCCCACCTCGGCGACACCCCCGACAGGGTACGAGCCGAGGAACTTCACGTCGGCCTGCTTCGCCGCGAGATTGCGGAGCGCGTCGGCGATCACCTCGTCGGCGACGTGCCCGTCGCAGTCGATGAAGAAGCAGTAGTCGCCGAGGTTCCGCTTCGTCGGCCGCGACTCGAGCTTCGCGAGGTTCACTGCGCGAGCCGCGAACTCCTGGAGGATCGCCAGTAGCGACCCCGGACGGTCCTGCCTCTGGAAGCAGACGATCGACGTCTTGTCGTGGCCCGTCGGTGCGGGGATACCCCGGCCGACCAGCACGAAGCGCGTCTGGTTCTCCGGGTGGTCCTCGATCTCGCTCCGGAGCACTTCGAGCCCGTAGACCTCGGCCGCGAGCGCGTTGCAGATCGCGGCCATTCCCTGACGGCGCGACTTGGCGACCTCCCGCGCGGCCTCGGCGGTCGACTGCGTCCCTCGGAACTCCGCCTTGGGGATCTGCGCCGCCATGAAGCCGCGGCACTGGGCGACGGCGTGCGGGTACGACAGGACGGTTCGGATGTCGCGGAGCTTCGTGCCCGGCCGGACGCAGAGACTCAACGAGACGGGAAGGTCGATCTCCCGCTGGATGAGCAGCTCGCTCTCGAACGCGAGCGTGTCGAGGGTCACCGAGACCGAGCCCTCGATCATGTTCTCGATCGGCACGAGACCCAGGTCGAACTCGCCCGCCTCGACCGCCGCAATGACGTCGGGCACCGACCGCAGCGGCACCTGCTCGAGCGCGGCGAGATCCGGCTGGGTGAGCAGTGCCTCCTCGGTGAAAGTCCCCCGGGGGCCGAAGTACGCGACTCGGTCCACGCTCCGATCGTAGGCGCGCCCGCAGCTACGTCCCCGCTCCGTTTCCACTCGACTCACCAGCGACTCACCAGCGCCTCACCCCTGACGCCGTGTCTGTCGAGCGCTCCGCCCGCGCCGACCTCTCCGACGGCCCGGGCACCGCGTACGTACACTCGGCCTGTCCGAGGAGGCCGAGCAGATGATCGAGCAGCCAGGCGCGCTCCGGTCGCAGGTAGAAGTGGCGCGCGACGATCTCGTGGAACGACACGCAGTCGCTCGGCTCCTCGCACGCGATCACACCCTCTGGGCAGGCTCGCCGACCGAGATCACCGACCGCCTCGGTTGGCTCGACGAGCCCGGCAGGATGCGAGATCGGGTTGCGGAGCTCCGCGGTGTCGCCGTCGCGGCGCGCGACGGGGGTGCACGGCGCGCTGTCTGGTGCGGCATGGGAGGGTCTTCGCTCTTCCCCCTGGTGCTGCGCGAGGCATTCGGGGTCGCCCCTGACGGCCTGGACCTCAAGGTGCTCGACACCAGCCACCCGGCAGCGGTGGCGCGCGCAGCGGCCGGGGCCCCCCGGGACGAGACGCTGTGGTGCGTCGCGTCGAAGTCGGGCGGCACCATAGAGACCCGCAGCCATCTCGACTTCTTCTCCGACCTCGACCCGGACCCTTCACACTTCCTCGCGGTCACCGACGCCGGATCGGGACTCGACCTCGTGGCCTCCGAGCGCGGCTTCCGTGCCGCATTCCACGCGAACCCCGAGATCGGCGGCAGGTTCTCCGCCCTCTCGCACTTCGGCCTAGTACCCGCCGCCCTGCTCGGCGTCGACGTCGCATCGATCCTCGACTCCGCCGAGGATGCCGGTGCAGAGAGCGGCTCCGAGAGTGCGCCCGCTCTGCGACTCGCCGCGTTCCTCGGAGCGTGCGCCCTGGCCGGACGCGACAAGTGCACTCTCGTGCTCCCGGCGGAGATGGCGGCCTTCGCCCTCTGGCTCGAGCAGCTCGTCGCCGAGTCGACCGGCAAGTCGGGCGCGGGGATCCTCCCCGTCGTGGGGGAGCCTCTCGGCGGGCCCGACGTGTACGGCGACGACCGGGTCTTCGTCGTGTACGGCGACGACCCCGCTCTCGACGCCCTCGCCGCAGCCGGGCACCCCGTAGTGCGACTCGGCCCGATCACCCCCGGCACCCTCGGCGCCGAGGTGTACCGCTGGGAGGTGGCCGTATCGCTCGCGTGCGCCCTCCTCGGTGTGAACCCGTTCGACCAGCCCGACGTCGAGGCGGCCAAGCGCGCCGCCGGCGAGTCGCTGGCGGGCGGGGGCAGCGAGATCCCGACTGCGACGGCCCGTAGCGCTCTGGGCGCCCTCGGTGAGGGCGGCTACGTCTCGATCCAGGCGTTCGTGGACCCCGAGGCCGAGGAGGTCGCGTCCCTCGCGCGCGCGCGCGTCGCTCTGCGTGACCGACTCCGCGTACCCGTCACCCTCGACATCGGCCCCCGCTACCTCCACTCGACCGGCCAGCTCCACAAGGGTGGTCCCGCCGGCGGCGTCTTCCTCCAGGTGGTCGACCCCGGAAACGACGACGTGCCGGTGCCGGGCCGCGACTTCACCTTCGGGGCACTGCTCACCGCGCAGGCCGACGGCGACTACACGGCGCTCGCGTCGCTCGGCCGACCCGTCGCCCGCGTCACCATCGAGGACCTGCTGACCGCGTCGGGCTGCTGACACCGCGGCGACACGCCGCCGTCACCGGGGGTACGGTCGCCGTGCTCGCGATGCTCGATCGACAGAACGCGGAGGACCACATGCGCGCCGCCCTCTTCACCGGCACCGATCAACCGCTCTCCATCGAGGAGATCACGCCCGCACCTCCCGGCCCGCGCGACGTGGTCGTCGACATAGGAGCGAGCGGCGTCTGCCACTCCGACCTCTCGCTCGTGCGGGGCTACCTCCCGCTGCCCCCTCCGATAATCGGGGGCCACGAGGGGACCGGCCGTGTCGTCGAGATCGGCAAGGAGGTCACGAGGGTGCAGGTCGGTGACCGCGTCGTGGCGTCGTTCGTCCCCGCGTGCGGGACCTGCTGGTACTGCCTCAACGAGCAGTCGAACCTCTGCGACTACGAGATACCGGCGCTGCTCGCCCCGCGGGCCGCGCGATCCGACGGCGGCACGTGCATGGCCTTCACCGGTCTCGGCACGTTCGCCGAGGCGATGACGGTGAGCGAGGCGAGCGTCGTGAGGATCGAGTCCGACGTACCCGACGCGCAGCTCGCCCTCATCGGGTGCGGTGTCACCACCGGGGTCGGAGCCGCACTCAACACCGCCGAGGTCACACCCGGTTCGAGCGTCGCCGTGATCGGCTGCGGCGGCGTCGGCCAGGCAGTGGTACAGGGCGCGCGGATCGCGGGCGCCGCCCGCATCATCGCGATCGACCCGGTCGCATTGAAGCGCGACGCGGCGCGCAAGGTCGGCGCGACCGACCTCGTGGACCCGACCGAGGGCGATCCGATACTCCAGGTCATGAGCCTGACCGGTGGACGCGGCGCCGACTACGCGTTCGAGGTGATCGGTCTGCCCGAGACCGTCACCCAGGCGTACTCGATGGCTCGAAAGGGCGGCACGGCCGTGGTGGTCGGGATGGCGCGAGCCGACGCGCAGATCACTCTCTCCCCGTTCGACCTGTTCTTCTCGGAGAAGCGCCTCATCGGCAGCAAGTACGGCTCCGCCCAGGTTCGCCGCGACTTCCAGCGCTTCATCGACCTGATCGAGACCGGTCGCCTCGACACCGAGTCGATGGTCTCGCGCACGATCGGCCTCGACGACGTGAACGACGCGTTCCGCGCGATGGAGGCCGGCGAGGTCATCCGCAGCGTCATCGTCTGACACGCACCGGCGCCGACCTACGCGAAGAGGAAGCGAACATGTGGCCCGGATTCCATGCCGAGACTGCGCCGGACAGGGCCGCCTACATCATGGCGGCGACCGGAGAGGTCGTCACCTACGCGCAGCTGAACGACAGGTCGAATCGGGCGGCCCGCCTCTTCTGGGACCTCGGCCTGCGCTTCGGCGACAACGTGGCGATCCTCATGGAGAACCGGCGCGAGTACCTCGAGGTCGCGTGGGCCGCCCAGCGCTCGGGGCTGCGCTACACCGCAGTCAACTGGCACCTCACCGCCGACGAGGCCGCCTACGTCGTCGACGACTGCGACGCGCGTGCGCTCGTCGCGTCGAGCCACTTCGCCGACCTCGCAGAGGACCTGCTCGACCGGACGCCGAAGGTCGCCGGCCGCTTCGCCGTGGGCGGGCCCATCGAGGGGCACGAGCCCTACGACGACGCGCGCGACCAGTTCGCGCCCGAGCCTCTCGACGAAGAGCTCGAGGGCACGCCGATGCTCTACTCGTCGGGCACCACGGGGCGTCCGAAGGGCATCAAGTTCCGTCTCGACCGCGCGCCGATCGGCAACGCCCCCGGACAGCTGATGCTTCTGACGTCGATGTTCGGAATGGACGAGTCGTCGGTCTACCTCTCGCCGGCGCCCCTCTACCACGCCGCCCCGCTCTTCTACTCCCTGTCGGTCACGCGCCTCGGCGGCACCGTGGTCGTCATGGATCACTTCGACGCCGAGGGCGCGTTGCGCGCCATCGAGACCCACGGCGTCACGCACAGCCAGTGGGTGCCGACGATGTTCATCCGGATGCTCCGGCTCCCCGACGGCGTCCGCTCCCACTACGACCTCTCGACGCACCGTTGCGCAATCCACGCTGCGGCGCCGTGCCCGATCGACGTGAAGCGGGCGATGATCGAGTGGTGGGGGCCGATCGTGTGGGAGTACTACTCCGCAACCGAGGGGATGGGTGCGACGCTCATCGACAGCGACCAGTGGCTCTCCCACGCCGGCTCGGTCGGCCGGAGCCTCCTCGGACCGATCCACATCTGCGACGACGACGCCGAGGTGCCGCCCGGGGAGATCGGCACGGTGTGGTTCGAGCCGCTCACGTCGCGCCCCGGCTTCGAGTACCACAACGACCCCGACAAGACGCGCGGCGCCCGCAACGACGCCGGTTGGGCGACCGTCGGCGACATGGGCTACCTCGACGCCGAGGGCTTCCTCTACCTCACCGACCGTCAGTCGTTCATGATCGTCTCCGGCGGTGTGAACATCTACCCCCAGGAGGTTGAGAACCTCCTCGCGACACACCCCAAGGTCGCCGACGTCGCGGTCTTCGGCGTCCCGAACGAGGAGATGGGAGAGGAGGTCAAGGCCGTCGTTCAGCCGCTCGACCCGTCCGTTCCCGAATCCGAGCTCCCCGAACTGGAGCGCGAGCTGCTGGCGTACTGCCGGGGTCACCTCGCCCATTACAAGTGCCCGCGCTCGGTCGACTTCGAGGCCGAGCTCCCACGCCAGCCGACCGGGAAGCTCTACAAGCGAGTACTGCGCGATCGCTACTGGGCCGGCCACACGTCGAATATCGTCTGAGCCGATGACCGAGACGGGTCGCCTCATCGCGAGCGGCCGTGATGCCGACATCTTCGAGTACGGCCCCGGTCTCGTGCTACGCCGAGCGCGCAGTGGCCGCTCCCTCGACACCGAGGCCCGCGTGATGGAGTACGCGCGTTCACACGGCTACCCGGTCCCGGCCGTGCACGAGCTCATCGATGACGGCAGCTCACTGGTGATGGAGCGCGTCGACGGACCGAACATGCTCGATGACGCGGCAGCACATCCGTGGCGGATCTCGCGCCACGCCCGGACCCTCGCCGACCTGCACGACCGCCTCCACGAGATCCCCGCTCCCGGCTGGGTCCCCCAGCTGCCCGACGGCGGCGACCGCCTCGTGCACGTCGACCTGCACCCGCTGAACGTGCTCATGGCGGATACCGGGCCCGTCGTCATCGACTGGACGAACGCCCACCGAGGCGACGGTCTCACCGACGTCGCTCTCACGTGGGTTCTCCTCGCCACCGCGCGGCCCCCGGGTGGCCCGGCGCGCCAGCTCCTCGTTCGAGCGTTCCGCTTCCTCTTCCTGCGGGCCTTCTTGCGTGGCTTCGACCGCGAAGCGCTCTCGGCGCGCGCCCCCGCAGCCGCCAGGGAGAAGGCAGCCGATCCCAACATGTCGCAGGCCGAGGTGGCCTCGATGCTCCGCTTCGCCGAACGCGAGGAACACCGCACACGACGTGCCGGTCGCGCACCCGACCGGCCGCGCTAGGCGGATCGGCGCGTGGACTACCACTGGGATCCGGAGCTGATCGCGCTGCGCGACGAGGCCGAGGCGTTCGCCCGCGAGGCCGCTGCGGGCAGCGAGATCCGAGAGGACTCCTGGGCCGTCGGCTACTCGCGCGAAGTCTCCGAGGAGCTGGGCCGGCGCGGCTGGCTCGGCATGACGTGGCCGGTCGAGGTCGGTGGCGGCGGCAGGCCACCACTGCACCGGTTCGTCGTCGCGGAGGCGCTCATCTCGAACGGCGCACCGATCGCCGCCTCCTGGTTCGCCGACCGGCAGATCGGCCCCGTGCTGCTCGCGTTCGGCGATGACGACCAGCGACGCGAGCTCCTCCCCGACATGCTCGCGGGCAGATCATCGTGGTGCGTCGGCATGAGCGAGCCCGACGCCGGCTCCGACCTCGCAGCCGTCCGAACACGCGCCGCTCGCGACGGCGACACCTTCGTGGTGGACGGCAGCAAGATCTGGACCTCGTTCGCGGCCACGGCCGACTGGTGCTACCTGATCTGCCGCACCGACCCCGAAGCCCCCGCTCACCGCGGGATGTCGGAGCTGATCGTCGACATGCGCTCACCCGGTATCGACGTGCGCCCCATTCGCGACATGACCGGAACATCTCACTTCTGCGAGGTGACATTCAACGCCGTGCGTGTACCGGCCTCACGCCTCGTCGGGGCTCTCAACGGCTCCTTCGGTCAGGTGATGCGCCAGCTCGAACACGAACGTGGCGGCATCGACCGACTCGCTTCGAACGTGGCGCTGCTCCACGACGCCGTGCGCCGAGCCGACACGACCGACCCGATCGTGCGCCAGGAGATCGCATCTCTCGAATCGGCCTACCGGGTCGGTCGCCTCCTCGTCCTGCGCGAGGTGCTCGGCCAGGCGCCCGCGTCGTTCTCGGCAGCGACCAAGACGTTCTGCACCGAGCTCGAGCAGCGAGTCGCCCGGTTCGCCGCGTCCGTGGCCGGCGCGGAGGCCATGCTCTGGAATCGCATCGCCCGTGGCGTCTGCTACTCGCCCGCATACACGATCATGGGCGGGACCACGCAGGTGCTGCGAAACATCATCGGCGAACGCGTGCTGGCGCTGCCCAGGTAGCCGGAGTGTCCGGCCGATCCGCGGCCGTCGCTCGGTGGTGCTGCCCACCTCGGCACCACCGGGCCGACCGGGTAACGTCCCCGGCGATGGATCACACGCTCGCCCGTCGCATCTACGACGTGTCGCACATCACCGGGGAGTTCACCCTCCGCTCCGGCGTGGTCAGCCACGAGTACTTCGACAAGTACCTCTTCGAGTCGGACCCGTCGCTGCTGCGCGCAGTTGCCGAGGCGATGGCAGCGCTCGTCCCTGCAGGAGTCGACGGCCTCGCCGGCCTCGAACTGGGCGGTGTACCTCTGGCGACGATGCTCTCCCAGGTGACCGGGCTGCCGACGCTCTTCGTGCGCAAGGAGGCGAAGGCCTACGGCACCTGCCGACTCGCGGAGGGCGGCGAGGTCGAAGGGCGGCGCCTGCTGATCGTGGAAGACGTAGTCACCTCCGGCGGTGCAGTGCTCGACGCCGCCCGAGAGCTGCGATCGCGCGGCGCCCTGCTCGATCGCGTCCTCTGCGTGATCGACCGCGAGTCGGGCGGCCGGGCGGGACTCGACGCCGACGGGCTCACCCTGACGCCACTCTTCACGATGACGCAGCTCGAGGCGGCCGCCGCGGTGTAGTCGGCCGGCGTGGCCGCCTACCGTGGCGGCTACCCGCCGTCCGAGGTTGGCGACACACCTTCCTCGCCGGCACAGGCATTCATGAGCCCGGTGACGAGGTCTCTCTGATCGCTCGTCGCTTCGGAGAAGCCGCGCAGCTCGGCACTGCCGATCCTGTCCTCGAGCCCGTCGATCACGCACTCGGCCTGCGACTCGGAGAGACCCACGTCGCGCTGGAGGTCGCGCACGCCGTCATCGAGGCTGTACTCGTTCCCCGCGCAGCCCGCGCTCGCCAGGAGCGCCGCGCCGGCGACGACCGCTGTGCCGATTCCCCTGACACTCCTCACTGGGCGGAGGGTAGCCCCGGGGTAGACGGCAGGTTGGCTCGCGAGAACGAGCGCGTCACGGCGGTGGCACTGCCGCGCCACCGCCGCTCGCTGCGATCGCTCGCCCGTTGGGCGACGATCGTGGTCCCCCGCCTGCTACCCGTCGAGCTGGGCCTGGAGGTCGATGCAGTCGAATGTGGCGTCGGTGACCGTCTTGGCGTCCTCATCCGAGAGCTCACCATCGGCCGCCGACTTCAGATCGATCTTGCCGTCGATCTTGTCGACGATGCACTCTGCTTCCTCGATCGAGATGCCGCTGGCATCCGCGATCTGCTTCGCTGCCTCGTCGCGACTCATCCCGTCGTCGCCTCCGCAGCCGAAGACCGTCGTCGCGATGATCGCACCGAGCACCAGGAACCTCTTCACCGAAACCTCCATCATCGATCACGTGGTCCCTACCGGCGTGACGCCTCTCGACATGCGAGAAGTCAGGCCACTGGAACCCGGGCACCCGTCGTGCCCGATACGTGTGGATCGGCTCCGTTGCTCGATGTCTGAGCACTAGACCCGAGAACGTCGCTCCGGCGCCGGGGCGAAGTGCCGCTCCGCCCAGTGCCCAGGCCTGGCTCAGCCGTTCGGGGGGAATCGCTCGGCGCGCGGCACCGGGAAGAAGTGATGGTGATAGCCGCCGGTGATCTCGTAGATCGCCATGCCCTCACGTCCGTCGTCGGTGCGCACCGAGAGCAGGTTCTGCCCTCCGCCGTAGTCGCCGTAACGGGTCGCCCACTGCCCCCGCCCTTCGACGCCCACGGTCTCGCCGCCCTCGAGCGTGATCTCGACTCGGCCCTCGACACCGGTCACGTCCCCACCGTCGCGCCCGTAGCTCACGCGTCGGCCGTCGGCGTCGATCCAGTGGAGATCGTGGCGGTAGAAGATCACCGGAACCGGCTCGGAGCCGTCGGCCGGAGCGAAGCAACCGTCGGTGAAGACACCGCGCCGTTCGGGTACTCCCAGTTCCACACGCCGAGCATGCCGTCGGGGAGCTGGATCGCCAGCCAGTGCCACATCGGGCAGCGGATGTGGTCTCGGATCCCCCAGGAGTGGTCGCGCTGCCCCCACCATCCGTCGATCTCGTATGTGGTGCCGCCGTGCTTGTACCAGCCCTCGTAGTTGCCGGATTGGATCATGTGGCTCTGGTCCCAGATGATCTCGTGGCCGGCCTTCATCGTGCCGCGGCGCAACCCGTACTCGCGAGTGCGCGCGGTGAACGTGACGTCGAGGGCGACGGGTGCTTCCGGGACATCTTCGACGCGCAGGTGCACGGTCTTGTAGGGCTCGACGATGTCGACAGTGACCGGACCGGCGACCATCGAGTGCGGATCGCCGTCGAAGGGTCGGACGTGACGGCCGAACTGCAGCACTCCACCGACCCGGCCGAGCTGCAGCGAGTCGACCTCCTGGTGCTCGGGGAAGCTGGCCAGCGTGAGGATGATTGCGTCGCCCAAGTGGTCGCGCGGGTGCATCACGTAGAAGAGGCTGTCGCGCCAGTGCTGGTGGTATGTCTGCACGTTCGGGTACGGCTCGGGGATCTGGTGGACGAAGAGCTCGTCCATCGGGGTCAGGCGCGGCACCGATCACCTCCGGGTCCCTGTGGCGGGTCATCCGACGCTAGCCGCCTGCCAGCGCACCGGTAGCCTCGTCATCCGTGACACCCGACGTCCTCGGCTGGGTCGCGTCAGCCGTCTTCCTGAGCCGGCTGGTTCCACAGCCGGCGCGTCTCCTGCGGACCGGCGTTCCCGACGGCGTCTCGCAGATGTCGGCGATGAACTGCGTCGCCACCGACCTCGGTTGGATCGCTTACGGCCTGCTCGCAGGTCTGACCCCGGTGTGGGTGGTCGGGGTGGTGAGCCTCTTCCCCGGAGTCCTCGTAGTCGTCCTGCTGGTCAGGCGCACCACCCGGCGGGACCTCCTCGGCAGCGCCGTCTGGACGGCGGTCATCGTGGCTGCGTGGGCCCTCGGTGCGCTCGGCGCGGTCCTCGCGATCAGCGTGCTCGTCAACAGCGGCCCGCAGGTCTGGGTCGCACTGAAGCAGGACAACCTGGTCGGGCTCGCGCCCACGACCTGGCTCATCGCCATCGCCGACGCACTGCTCTGGGGCGCGTACGGCGTCGCCACGGGCGACGGAGCCCTCATCGGCTACGGAGTCGTCCTGCTCGCCTCCGCGCTCGTGATCCTCGGCCGGATCCGGTTCACGCATCGCACCGCGTTAGTCACGCCCGCCGCGCCTCTGGCGGTCGCGGCCCCGGTCGCGGCCGCAGGTGCGCGCCCTGCCGACACTGCGCCCGCCGCTACCGCCGCGACCGAGACGGCCTGAGCGGACGCGCACTGCGAGCTCGGCAGCTGGGCGCCGGGTCGCCGGCCAGCCCCGAGATGGGTCACTACGCCGGACAGGTACAGCACAACCGACCCATCTCAGCCTCGGAGGGCCGGCCCAGCCCCGAGATGGGTCACTAGCGCCGGACAGGTACAGCACAACCGACCCATCTCGGGAAGGCGGGGGCGCGGTGGAACGACGTCGGCGCGGGGGTAGCGTCGCCGGGCATCGGGCCCGAGGGACCTGTCGGAGTGAGCCCGACACGGGGAGGACGCCGCCATGACCGAAGCCGTCGACTTCTACAGCGCCGGGGCAGCCTTGAACGGCGTCGACACCCTCGATGTCGACGCGCTCCGGCTGCTCTACCGCCTCGAGTGCTCGGGCGAGGACTTCTACAACGGCGTCGCCGACCGGATCGGCGACGAGCGTGCGGCTGAGCTCCTGCGGCAGAACGGCCGCGAGGAGATTGCGCACGCCAACCGTCTCCGCCGGGCGATCGTCGTCAAGCTCGGTCACGACTACGAGCCCGCCGACGAGGACCTCGTGCGATTCCCCGCGCCGCTCCCCGACGAGATCACGGTCGACCTGCTGCCGCTGATCGTGCAGGGCGAGCTCGACGGCGACGCTGGCTATCAGCGCTGGGCCGACCACGAGCCCGACCCGGAGGTCGAGCGACTCCTCAGGCTCAACGGCCGCGAGGAGACCCTTCACGCCGAGCGCGTCGGCCAGGTGATCGCGATCCTCAACGAAGCTGCCGACGCGTCACCCTGACCCGTCCCCCGCGTCGCTGCCCGCTACGCCCCGAGATGGGTCACTAACGCCGGACAGGTACGGCACAACCGACCCATCTCGACGGCAGACGCCCCGCTACGCCCCGAGATGGGTCACTAACGCCGGACAGGTACGGCACAACCGACCCATCTCGGCGCAAGGAGTGGGGTCGGGCTCGCGTGCGTGGGGCCGGGCTCGACCGCGGACGGCCGGCGGCTCCGCGTCAGGCACCTACCGCGTGCACCCCGCCGTCGACGTGGAGGATCTCACCGGTGGTCATCGGGAAGAGATCGGAGAAGAGGGCGACGCAGGCACCGGCAACAGGAGCGGCGTCGCGCGTGTCCCAGCCGAGCGGAGCGCGCTCCGCCCACGCACCCTCGATCAGCTCGCTACCGGGGATGCTCCTCGCCGCGATCGTACGGATCGGCCCGGCTGCGACGAGGTTGACGCGGATGCCCCTGGGTCCGAGATCGCGTGCCAGGTACCGGCAGGTCGACTCCAGCGCTGCCTTGGCCACGCCCATCCAGTCGTAGATCGGCCACGCCTGCGTCGAGTTGTCGAAGTCGAGGCCGACGATCGAGCCGCCCGCGCCCATCAGCGGCAGGCAGGCCGCCGCCAGCGCCTTCAGCGAGTAGGCAGAGACGTGCATCGCGACCGCCACGTCGTCCCACGGAGCGTCGAGGAAGCCTCCGCCCAGGCACGACTCCGGGGCGTATCCGATCGCGTGGAGCACACCGTCGATCCGGCCACCGACCTCAGCCGCGAGGGCGCCGAGCTGCTCGGGGCTCGTCACGTCGAGCTCGACGAGCGACGGCTCTGTCGGGAGGCGACGAGCGGTGCGCCTGGTGAGACTCATCGCCCGGCCGAACGACGTGAGCACCACCTCGGCCCCCTCCTCCTGTGCGCGGCGGGCGACCGAGAACGCGATCGAGTCGTCGTTCAGCACTCCGGTGACGAGGAGTCGCTTGCCGTCGAGGAGCATGTCGGTCCTTCCTTGTCGGGTCGGCGGCTCTCGGTTGAGCCCGTCGGCCGTACGCCTCAGTCTGACGCGCGCCGGACGGGCCGCGACGAGACCGACGCTACCGGGGTCAGAGCGGCGTGTTCGAGTGCCGGCGCGAGGGCTGTCCGTGCCGCTTCGTCACGAGCACCTCGAGTGCTCCGGCGAGCACGCTGCGGGTCTCGCGCGGCTCGATCACGGCGTCTACGTAGCCGCGCTCCGCGGCCCTGTACGGGTTCGCGAACGTCTCCTCGTACGCGGCGACCCGCTCGCTCTCCACGGCTGCGCGCTCGGGCTCACCGAGAGCGACGAGCTCCTTGCCGTGGAGGATCCGCACCGCGCCGGCCGCACCCATCACCGCAATCTCCGCCGACGGCCACGCCACACACAGATCGTTGCCGACTCCGCGAGAGTCCATGACGATGTACGCGCCCCCGTAGGCCTTGCGCAGCACCACACAGAGGCGCGGCACCGTCGCCGCGGCGTACGCGTGGACGAGCTGGGCGCCGTGTCGGATCATCCCTCTCCACTCGAGGTCGCGTCCCGGTTCGAACCCGGGCGTGTCGACGAAGGTGACGACGGGGAGGTTCGAGGTGTCGCACCAGCTCACGAAACGGGCCGCCTTGCGCGACGCCTCGATGTCGATGGTGCCGGCGCGGTGACACGGCTGGTTCGCCACAACTCCGATCGCGCGACCGTCGAGCCGGGCGAGCGCCGTGACGAGGTTCGGGGCGTACGCGCAGCGGAGCTCCAGCAGGCTCCCCGCATCTACCACGTCGTCGATCACGTCGCGCACGTCGTACGCGTCCATGGTCCGTAGGGGCACTGTGGTGGCAGCGGTCGCGCACTCCCTGCCCGGTGGATCGTCACTCCACGTTCTCGGGGTGTCACCGAGGTGGTTGTCGGGAAGGTACGACAGCAGTTCGGCGACGGCGTGCTCGGCGTCGCTCTCGGAGTCGACGACGAGCGAGGCGACTCCCGTGCGACCTCCGTGCGCCCGAGCGCCTCCGAGCGTCTCGCGGTCCACCGTCACTCCTGTGAACTCGTGAACGGCGTCGGGGCCGCTCACGTACGCGAAGGCATCGGCCGTCATCACGACCACGTCGACGAGGCCGAGCAGCAGCGCCGGCCCGGAGACGCAGGCTCCCGTCACGACCAGAATCGTCGGCACGACCCCCGACGCTGCGCTCAGGGCCCGCGCGATGCCGCCCCAGGCGTGCAGCGCCGAGACACCCTCGCCGAGCTCGGCACCGGAGGTGTCGAGCACCCCCACGATCGGGACCTGCGCGTCGAGGGCGTGTCGTACCGCCCGGGCGATCGTCTCCCCGCCTGCGATGCCGATGGCGCCGCGGTGCTTGCCGCCCTCGATCCGGAACCAGCAGACCCGCCGGCCGTCGAGCGTGCGCAGGTGCGCCGACGCCGCCGTGTCCGCCCCCGCAGCGATCGCCACGCGCCTCCCGGATGGCGGGAAGGAGCGCGTCGGGGTCACGGGCCGGGGGCGAAGATCAGGGTCGCGTTGTGCCCGCCGAAGCCGAAGGAGTTGGAGAGCGCCGGACTCGGCGCGAGCGGCCTCGGCTCACCGCTGACGACGTCGAGATCGATGCCCTCGCCGAGGGTCTCGTGGTTCGCCGTGGGTGGGATCGAGCCGCGACCCACGGCCAGGATCGAGGCCACGGCCTCGGCGGCGCCGGCCGCTCCGATCAGGTGGCCGGTGACGCCCTTGGTGGAAGTGACCGGCGGCGGCGCACCTCCGAAGACCTTGCGTATCGCCTCCGCCTCCGCCGCGTCGTTGAGCGGTGTCGAGGTGCCGTGCGCGTTCACGTGTCCGACCGCCGACGGGTCGATCCCCGCGTCGTCGAGCGCGGAGAGCATGCATGCGGTCGCGCCCTCGCCCCCGGGCGACGGAGCGGTGATGTGGTACGCGTCGGCGTTGCGGCCGTAGCCCAGGATCTCCGCGTGGATGCGCGCACCACGCGCCACCGCCCGATCCCACCGCTCCACCACCAGTGCAGCGGCACCCTCTCCCATCACGAACCCGTCGCGCTCGGCGTCGAACGGGCGCGACGCTCTTGCGGGGTCGTCGGAGCGGGTGCTCAAGGCCGTCATCCTCGCGAAAGCGGAGATCGCGGTCGGCGTCAGCGAGGACTCGGTTCCGCCGGCAAGGACGACGTCGACCGAGCCGTCGCGGACCATGCCGCGCCGCCTCGCCGATTGCGTGCGCGCTCGCGGCGCAAGCGGTCGCGATGCAGAGGTTCGGGCCCGTCCACCCGAATCGCATCGCGACGACGCCGGCGGTCGCGTTGACCATCATCATCGGAACCAGGAACGGGCTGACCCGGTTCGGGCCCTTCGAGTTGAGGACTCCAACCTGCTCCTCGAGCGTCGTGAGACCGCCGACGCCGGTCCCGATCACCACGGCGCAGCGCTCCGGCGCGGCTCCGGGGTCGCCGGCATCGGCGAGGGCGTCGGCCGCCGCCGCGAAGCCGAGCTGCGCGACGCGGTCGACTCGGCGTGCCTCCTTCGGAGCGAAGTACGGAGACGGGTCGAAGTCGAGCACCTCGCACCCGAACCCCACC
This sequence comes from uncultured Actinomycetes bacterium, assembly GCA_963706745.1. Classification (GTDB taxonomy): domain Bacteria; phylum Actinomycetota; class Acidimicrobiia; order IMCC26256; family PALSA-610; genus JAOSJK01. The sequence goes on from CAVPMX010000002.1 coordinate 555,309, forward strand.
GGAAGCTCGGCCAGCTCGGGGCGCGAGAAAGCGGCTGCGGTCGACTCGCCGGAGCAGAGTCGACTCCAGAACGCGTCGGGGTCGAGGCCGGCGGGCGTCTTCACCCCGATCCCGGTGACCGCGACGCGGTGCCGCCCGCGTTCGTCGACTCCTGTCATTCTCAGGCGCCCGCCTTCGACAGGACCAGGTCTACGGCCAGCCCGACCGTGGTGACGCCGTCGAGATCCTCCTCGGGGACCTCGATGTCGAAGCGCTCCTCCAGGCCCATCACGAGCTCGACCAGGTCGAGGCTGTCGGCTTCGAGGTCCTCCTTGAAACGTGCCTCTTCGGTCACTGCGTCGACGTCGACACTGAGCACCTCGGCTGCGACCTCACGGATTGCCTCGAGTGCTGTTGCGCGGTCCATTACGTGATTCCTCCTAGGTTGACTGTGATCCTCGACGGTCCAGACGTCGGTCTACTCGGCCCGATCCTCAATGTCCCATACCAAGCCCGCCGTCGACCGGAACTACTGCGCCGGTCACGTAGGCCGCGGCGTCGGAGCAGAGGAATGCTACGACCGCAGCGACCTCGCTCACCGTTCCGAAGCGCCCCAACGGGACGGCCGCCTCGACGCCACTGCGCCACTCCGCCGGCATGTCGGCGGTCATCGCGGTCGCTATCGGCCCGGGCGCGACGACGTTGCAGGTGACGTTGCGGGGCGCGAGCTCGCGTGCCACCGACCGGGTCAGCCCGACGAGGCCGGCCTTGGCAGACGCGTAGTTCGCCTGGCCGGCACCTCCGAGCATGCCCACCACCGACGACACGTTGACGATCCGGCCGTAGCGCGACTTCATCATCCCCGGACCGGCCCGGCGGATCGTGTTGAACGCCCCGGTCAGGTTGGTCTGGATGACCGACTGCCAGTCGTCGTCGCTCATGCGCACGAAGAGGCCGTCGCGCGTGGTGCCTGCGTTGTTCACGAGGATCGTCACCCGACCGGTCGCCGACTCCACCTCACCGAACGCAGCGTCGACCGCGGCGGGATCGGCGACGTCGGCGCGAATGCAGAGCACGGTGCCGCCGGCCTCGGCCGCAGCCGACTGGGTAGCGCCGGCCCCCTCCTCGTCGCTCGAGTAGCAGAACGCGACCGGGTGCCCGGCCGACGCGAGCGCGAGCACGATCTCTCGCCCGATGCCGCGCGAACCGCCGGTGACGAACGCGACGCGGTCGCTCATCGGCGTCCCCAGCGCAGCAGAGCCGATCCCCAGGTCATGCCGGCGCCGAAGCCCGAGAGCAGCACGAGGTCGCCGTCTGCGACGCGTCCGTCTTCGACCGCCTCGAAGAGCGCCAGCGGGATCGATGCAGAGGATGTGTTGCCGTAGCGGTCGATGTTCACGATGGTGCGCTCCTCGGATACCCCGAGACGGGAGGCGGCCGCCTCGATGATGCGCGCATTGGCCTGGTGCGGCACGAACCAGTCGACCGCATCGGCGGTCACCTCCGCTCGGCGCAGGGTCTCGCCGGCGCTCTCGACCACCACCCGCACGGCGCGGCGGAAGACCTCGCGGCCCTCCATCTTGATGTAGTGGTCTCGCCTCGAGACGGTATCCGCCGTCGTGGGGCACCTGCTCCCACCTGCAGGGATCTGCAGCAGCGAGGCTGCCGAGCCGTCGCAGCCGAGGTCCCAGGCGAGCAGGCCGGAGCCGCTGTCGGGCTCGGCGCGACCCAGGACCGCCGCGCCGGCAGCGTCGCCGAAGAGGATGCAGGTCGCCCGGTCGTCGGGGTCGGTGATGCGCGAGAGCGTCTCCGCCCCGACCAGGAGGACGCGCTCGAAGCCCATGTTGAGCATCCCCGCGCCTGCCACCAGGCCGTAGACGAAGCCGGCGCACGCCGCAGCGAGGTCGAACGATCCGCAGTTGAGCCCGAGGCTCTCTCCGACGAACGCCCCGGTGTGCGGGAGGGGCTGGTCGGGTGTGGCCGTGGCGACGATCAGCAGATCCACGTCTTGCGGAGCGACTTCGGCCCGTTCCAGCGCCGCGCGGCCGGCCTCCACCGCCAGGGTGGAGGTGCAGTCGTCGGGAGCGGCCACGCGGCGCTCGCGGATCCCCGTCCTCTCGACGATCCACTCGTCGGAGGTGTCGATCCGCCCCTCGAGGTCGGCGTTGGTGAGCGTGTCCTCGGGGACGGCCGTCCCCCAACCCGCCATCAGGGCCCTCACCGGCGACGCTCTCCCGCCGGGACCGATCTCACGCTACGCGGAGCCAGGCGACGGGCTGCCCCTCGCGAAGTCGCTCCCCCGGCAGGGCGAGCATCCCCACGATCACCCCGCTGAACGGGCTCCTGACCGCCAGTCGTGTCCCGGGACCCTCGAGTACGCCGACCTCCGCTCCGACCTCCACGTGAGTGCCCTCGGTCGCTCCGGCGAATCCACCGGGCCTGAAGACACCCGTGCCCGGTGCGACGATCATCCGCTCCGAGACGGTCAGACGCTCACCCTGCGACACGGCGCTACCGCCCCTCTGCCGGGGCAGGGCGCGCAGGCCGTCCGCAGACGGAGCGCAAGCCCTCTACCGCAGTCGCTTGGTTCGCACTCGCGATTGGCAACGTCGGACCTCCGCGCAGCCGGGCCGATTGGTTCGGCGTTCCGACCGCGCGCAGTGGGATGCCGTTACATCGGGCTCCGGATCGATCCCGGTGCACCGAAGCCGAGCACGTAGTCGACCACGTCGGCGGCGGTCCAGGACCCTGAGTCACCGGCAAGAACCCGCGCGGAGCGAACGATGTCGTCCCCGCCCGTGACCAGGGCGGACTCCTCACCTGTCGCGCGCACCTGTGCATACCCGGAGGCTGCGAGCAGGGCGTTGCAGAGGCACTTCCGCCCGACGGTCTCCTCGCGTCGGCCCCCCTTGCGCACGAACGCCGTCACAGGTTCGCTAGCGCAGCGGTACCCGACCGTGCCGTCGCTCTGCTTGTACGCCGACCGTAGGAAGCCGAGGTCGCAGACCCTGCGGCGCTCCTCGTACACCTCGCGCTCCGACGCTGTCCCCGGTAGGCGGACGACCTTGAACGGGTACCCACTCGGCGACGCGACCGGGTCCGTGAAGACGTCGATCTCGCCCGAGAGCGCGGCACTGATGATCGCCTGCTTGTACCCGGGGAGGAACCCGGACTCCTCACAGAGAGCGAACGCACTTCCGATCTGCACCCCTGCCGCCCCGGCGTCGAGTGCCTCGCGCAGCCGCTGCGGTTCGGCGTACCCTCCGGCGAGCCAGAAGGGGAGGCCGATCGCCACCATGCGGTCGAGGTCGACCCGGTCGCGCAGCCCGTAGACGGGGGCGCCCCTGTCGTCGAGGTGCAGTCGTCCTCGCGGAGGAGCGTTGTGGCCACCGGCGGTCTCGCCCTCGACGACGAACCCGTCGGGGCGGGTGGCCGGGTCCTTCGCCAGGAACGACGCGAGCGTGTTCGAAGCCACGATCGCCACGAAGCGTGGCCGCTCCAGCTTCGGAGCGGGAGCGCCGAGGAGGTCGCCCGGGTCGAGTCGCACGCAGAAGTCGTCGCCGGCCTCCGCACCCTCGACGCTCAGGCGGTAGGCAACCGGTTCTCCGTTCGCCAGCGAAGAGATCAGGCGCGGCAGATCGGCGGGGATGCCGGCGCCCATCAGTACGTAGTCGACCCCGGCGAGGAGGGCGCCGTAGACGGCGTGGGGCGTCGGGAGCTGCACCTTCTCCAGGTAGTTGACCCCGACCGGGCCGTCGTGGCCTTCCTTGGCGAGCCACACCTCGGCGAAGTTCGCGAGCACCGTGAGCTCGCGCAGGGCCAGGGGCGACTCGAGGGCCAGCGTCGGGACGCTGCGATAGCTCTCCCCCTCCTCCCGACCGCCCGGCGAGAACCATCGGTCGAGCGCACGCTCGGCGAACCCGGGGAACGGGAAGTGCGAGTACGCGCGCCGCAGGTCGCCGTCGGGGTCGCCGTCGCCGAGGCGCCGGGCGTGCACGACGTCGAGGGCAGTCCCCGAGACGACGCCCATCTGGCCCAGACGCCCGACCGCCCGCGCGAGCCTCCAGCCCGAGACAGCCACGCCCATGCCGCCCTGGATGATCACCGGCAGGCTCATCTGCGCGGCTCCATGGTCGGCGTCATCCCCGCACCATATCGAGTGGGCGGCGCGGGTCCGCCGCGCATCGTCGGTGGGCGCGCGGCGCGTCGATACGATGCAGTCGGCCTCTACGCGACGGGAGCACTCTGATGAGGCAGCGCCGGCAGACCTCTACGTCGAACTTCGGCGCGGGGGCACGCGAGAGCCACGATGCATCGGCTTTCTACGAGCGCTTCCACGCGCCGGAGATCTCGACCGACGACAGCGTTCTGCCCGCTGCGCCGGTCGCCGATCCGTTCGTCTGCGGCGACGCCCGGAACATGGACGCGGTGGCCGACGGCTCCGTCGCACTGGTGGTCACCTCACCCCCGTACTTCGCCGGAAAGCAGTACGAGGAAGAGCTGCAGCGCGAGGGGGTGCCGTCGTCGTACCTCGAGTACCTCGAGCTGCTGACTGCGGTCTTCGCCGAGTGCGAGCGCAAGCTCGAGCCCGGTGGTCGGATCGCGGTGAACGTCGCCAACCTGGGGCGCAAGCCCTACCGCAGCCTCTCCTCCGACGTGATCCGCATCCTCCAGGACGAGCTCGGACTGCTGCTGCGCGGCGAGATCGTGTGGCAGAAGGCCGAGGGTGCGAGCGGTTCGTGCGCCTGGGGCTCGTTCCGCAGCGCGGCGAACCCGGTGCTGCGCGACATCACCGAGCGCGTCGTCGTCGCAAGCAAGGGGCGCTTCGACCGCGCCAGGAGCGTCAAGCAGCGCGAGGCCGAGGGGCTCCCGTTCGAGAGCACGCTCATGGCCGACGACTTCATGGCACTCACGCTCGACGTCTGGTCGATCCCTCCCGAGAGCGCCCGAAGGGTCGGGCACCCGGCGCCGTTCCCCGTCGAGCTCCCGGAGCAGCTGATCCGCCTGTACACGTTCGCCGACGACCTCGTGCTCGACCCGTTCATGGGCAGCGGCTCCGCCCTCGTCGCCGCGGCGCGTCTTCGTAGGCGCTTCGTCGGCTACGACCTCGATCCGTCTTACGTCGAGATCGCGCGCCGGCGCGTCGCCGAGGAGACGGGCGCGCCGCCGGACGCGACCGGTCGTGCCCCCGACCAACAGGACGCGAGCGCGGGCAGGGACCGCCGCGTGATCTCCGCGCCACCGAGGCCGAGTGAGGATCCCGACGACTTCCAGGCGCGCGCCACTCGCGACGGGAAGGCTGCGCAGAAGCTCGCCGAAGAGGTGCTCCTCGACGCCGGGTTCGTCGTCTCGGAGCGCAACAGGCGCATCGCGAAGACGGGTGTGGCCGTCAACTTCGTGGCGACCGACGCCGACGGTGAGACTTGGTTCTTCGACGTCTCGGGCGCGTTCACCAGCCACCGCGGTGGGCTGCTGCGGACCGACACCGTGTGGAAGTCGCTCGGCCGCGCCAACGCCCTCAAGGGGAGGTGCCCCGAGGTGCCGCTCGTCTTCCTCACGACCGATCTCCCGCGCCGGCCGAGCGAGGGCGACACCGCGCTGCGCTCGGCCGGCCCTGCCGCGTTCTTCGATGCTGTCGAGATGCTCTCCGACGCGGGTCGCGACCGGCTCGAGATCTACGCGAAGGGCGGCTGCAGGCAGACGCCGCATCCCGGCTTCTGGACCGAGCAGGACCTGGAGCGCCTGCGCCGCCCCTGAGGGCGTCACGTCGAGAGTGGCCGGTCGACAGCCGGCGGTGTCGACCCGCCCCTACCGGCGTCGTCGAGACCTCGCGCCTACGGGGCACGCCGGCCGAGTGCGGCCGGCGAGCCCCGCTGGGCGTCATCCGTGGTGAGCTCCGCCTCAGTCGACCGCAGTGGCCTCGAGCTCGACCATGAGCTCGGGGAACGCGAGCCTGCCGACTCCGAGGAGGCTTCCGGGAGGCGAGGTTCCGAGGGCAGCGCCGAGCCTCGCCGCGAGCACGCCGTAGCTCTCCATGAACAGGTCCATGTCGGTCGTGTAGATGTTCAGCTTGACCACGTTGGAGAGGTCCATCCCCGCCTCGGCGAGCACAGCCTCCATGTTGTCGACCGAGAGGTCGATCTGCGCGGCCATGTCGCCGGCGTGCATCGGCGCGCCGTCGGCACTCATCGCCGACTGGCCCGAGAGGAGCAGCTCCCGGGTGTTCCCCTCGACGACCTCGCCCTGGTTGAATCCCATCTCGACCGACCACGGCCATGGATTGACTGACTTGCGGTTCATCGCTGCCTCCTCGGCATCGGGTGTCTCGGCTGTTACAGGATCTCCCCCGGTCACATCTCCCTTGCTCACGATCAGCGTCCCTTCCATGTCGTGGCCGGGGACGTCGCAGAAGAACGTGTAGGAGCCGGGTTCGAGCGTCATCGGCGCGCTGGCGAGCCCTCCGGGCCGGCATCTCGACGCTGAACCCCTCGTCCTCGACCACGAAGGTGTGCCGGTACGCGTCGTCGTTGTCCAGGTACAGGGCGCCTCCCGCGGCGACCTCGACCGACTCGGGGAAGTGACCGCCGGAAGCCGTCAGGACGACGTCGTCCACGAGGCGTGCGTCGCTCTCCGTCGAGACGGAGGCGATGCCCGCTGCGACGAGCGCGGCGGCGCTGAGCATCCCCGCCGCAGTCACGAAGGCGCCGGCGCTGCGCGTGCTCCGAGCGCGGGCGGCGACCATCCCGGCGACGATCGTCACGACACCGACGACGAGCAGCACCGCTGTCGTGGCGAATCCCGGAAACGACTCGGGGTGTGCGAGGTCCTCGATGGCGAACGGGGCGTTCAGCGCGAGAAACACGACGGACAGGGCCGCCGCCGCGCGGAGCAGGCCTCTGCCACCGCGGACGGCCACGAACGCGGCCAGACCGGTGAGCACAACCGCGGAGACCACCAGTGGCGGTACCAGGACCTCGTTGACGACCTGCGTCACCACTGCCAGGACTGCGAGGGTCGCCAGACCGAAGGCAGTCGTCCTCGCCCACGATGGGTCGCCCACTGGCGTGTCCGCGCCGTGTCGATCCTCTCCGGAGCGCTGCGCAGGCGTTCTCTCGTCGACGGTGGTGCCAACCACGGGGGCCTCCCATATCTGTGTCTCGTGAAGTGGGTACGAGACACATGAGACCCCGAACGACCGGCGCGGACCTCGTACCTTGGTCGGGTCCCCCCGGACGGCAGGTCGTAGCTGGCGGTGCGGGCCTCGGGCGCCTAGTCGATGCCGAGCTCGCGGGCCCGGGCGGCGGCCTGCGTGCGCGAGGTGACCTCGAGCTTGCGGAGGATCGACGTCATGTGGGTCTTGACCGTCCGTTCGCCGATGAAGAGGGCCCGCCCCGCCTCGCTGTTGCTGTCGCCGGCCACCACACGCCGCAGGACCTCTACCTCACGGGCGGTCAGGGTCTGCCCCGTCCACTGCACGCGCACCGGGCGGGCAGATCGTTCGCCGACGGCCCCGGCGAGGGCGGTCGCGACCAGATCCCGGTGGATGCCCGCGTCGCGGCAGAGCTCCAGCAGCGCCCCGTGCGCTCCCGCCCCCTCCTGCAACAGGAGCCCCGGCGCGCCGATCTCGGCGATGGGGTCCAGGGCGTCGCGGGCCAGATCGAGGGCGAGCGGCTCGTCGCCCGCCGCCAGCGCGACGCCGGCGAGCTCCACCATCGGCAGGCCGGTCATCACGCAGAACCGAACCCCGCGCTGGAGCTCGGCTGCGGGCTCGAGGAGGGAGCGGGCCCCCCGGTGGTCGTCGGCTGCGAGGGCGATCAAGGCGTCGATGACCATGCGGGTGACCGAGGCATCCGGGCGGTCCGACTCGTCGACGTGGGCGAGGAACCTGTCGCGGATCGCCGGAAGGTCGTTGCCGCTGCCGCGCACGAGCGACGAGCGCGCCAACGCGTATCCGTACATCGCTCGCTCCTGGTGGTGCAGCGACGAGTCGGTGAGCAGCCCGGCGGCCCGATCCGTGATCTTCACGACTCGCGGGTGGTCCCCGGAGGCCAACGCTGCGGCGAGGTCCAGACGGTCTATCGCCAGATCGTGCCAGCCGATTCCCCCAAGCTCGCGCGAAACTGCGGTCGCCGACGCCAGGGCGTCTCGGGCGTCGTCGATCCGCCCCTCCAACAGAGCACCGGCGGCCGACATCACCGCCAGTCCGGCCCGCGTCGGATTCGTGAGGTCGTCACGGCGGGCAGTCAGCTCGCCGCAGTGCTGCATCAGCCACTGCGGGCCGTGGTCGGAGAACAGGAACTCGGTGCTCAGGCCGAGAGCCAGCCGCCGGGCCACGTCCTCGCTCCCGGCTGCCGCCGCGAGGCCGAAGGCCTCGGTGAGCCCCGCTGAGATTCCCGGCCAGTCCATCGCGAAGAAGTCGAACCAGAGCCGCGAGACCAGAGCGGTCATGCGCTCGCGCGGATCGAGCTCCTCGGCCAGGAGCTCGTTCAGCAGCCGTCCGGCGCCGTAGACGTCGCCCGTGGCGAGGAACGCCTCCGTTAGGAGCAGGCCTGCATGGATCGCGCCCTGTTCGTCGCCGTCGGAGAGGAAGCGTGCCCGGAGCGGCTCGAGCTCGGAGCGGGCGTGCGTCATGCGAGCGTGAGCGAGGTGCTCCAGCGCCGACAGCAGCGCCAGCCAGGGGTGCCGGTCGGTCTGCGCGCCGGGGAGCATCTCGAGCCACGCTGCAGGGACCTTCGGACCGGTGCCCGCCAGATGTGCCCGCCCCGCATCGCAGACTCGGGCGGCTGCGTCGTCGACGTCGCCGGCCTCGACCAGGTGGCGGATCGCGTCGCCGGGTGCCGAGCAGGACGCGGCGCGCCTGTGGAGCTCACGCTGCTCGGTGGGGGTCCGCTCGAGCTTCACGCGCTCGAGCAGGAAGCCCCGGAACAGGTCGTGGTAGCGGAGCATCGATGCGCCGTCGTCGAAGCGCGCGACGAAGAGGTCGCGACGGAGCACTTCGTCGAGCAGCGGTAGTGCGTCGTCTCGGCCCGTGACGGCAGCGCATCCGGCGGGGGTGAGGTCCGACAGCAGCGACGTATCCAGGAGGAACGAGCGGAGATCGACCGGCAGGTCGGCTATGACCTCCTGCGCGAAGAACTCGTGGATCTCGCGGTCGCCTCCCTGCCCCGTGAACCTGCGCGTGGGGCCGCCGCCGTCGGGGTCGTCGGCCGACCGCATCACGGCGAGGCGCACAGCCGCCGCCCACCCGCCGGAGAACTCCACGATCCGGTCGGCGGAGGCCCGGGACCCGACGCCGGCGAGATCGAGCATCCCGCGCACGGTCGCGCTGTCGAGCCTCAGGTCGCCGATCCGCAGCTCGGCCAGCTCGCCCCTCACCCGGCGTCGCGCCAGCGAGAGGCGAGGTTCGGTGCGGCTGGTGGCGACGATCCTCACGCCGGCGGGAAGGTGATCCAACACGGTCTCGAGGAGCTCCATCGCATCGTCGCTCCCAAGCGCATGGAGGTCGTCGAGGACGAGGGCGACACCGGCCTGATCGGCGAGATCGTTCACCAGCGCGGTCGCCAGCTGCGCGACTCCGGCGGGGGGATGCGCGCCGAGCACGTGCTCCAGGCGCGGTGCGCCCGCTGCGTCGCCGGCTCGCAGTGCATGGAACAGCAGCGCCGCCAGCGTCCACGCCCCGTCGTCGTCGGGGTCGAGACGGAGCCACCGGGGCTGCCAGCGCTCGGTCGCCTCCGCCCAGCAGGCAACCGCTGTCGTCTTTCCGGAGCCGGCAGGCGCGACGACGAGGGTCAGAGGATGCGCATCTACCGCTCGGGCGACGAGGGTCGCTGCGGGGGCCTCGACGATCGTCGAGCCCGGGCGCGGGGCGAGGAGCTTGGTGCCGGGCACGAACCCCGGATGCGTTCCCGCCGCGGCGGATCTCTCCTCGCCCTCGGAGGGCCGCCCATCTCGCACTCCCTCAGCATCCCCCGTCTGTGCGGTCGGCGGCAATCCGCGGGCGATCCGGAATCCCCGGGAGTCGATCAGCCGGGCTTCTGCGCCACGTAGTTCCAGTTGAGGGTGAGGAGGCCCTCTTCCTCGGCTCGGATGTACGAGCGACTGTTGTCGTGCATGCGGGTGATCATGGCGGCGATCTTCTCGGGAATCGCGTGGATCTTCGCGAGGAACGAGAACACCGCCTCGTACTTGTCGTAGAGCGCGACCTCCTTCTCGATCATCGCGACGGCGCCCCGCCCCTCCGAGGAGACGATCTCGAACCCCGAGTTCGTGAAGGAGTCCTCCCAGTACTTGTAGTGCCAGAACCCTCCGAACGCGGTCAGCTCGCGAGTGTGCTGGATCAAGGTCCTGTGATGGTCGTTGTCGCCGTCGTAGGCGTCGAGGGCGGCGACGTCGTCCACGACGAACCTCCCTCCGGGCTTCATGACGCGGAACGCTTCGCGGAGCGTGAAGTCGAGATCGGTCACGTAGGTCATCGGCTGGATCGCGTACAGCGCGTCGAAGGTCTCGTCGTCGAACTCGAGTGGGTCGTTGAAATCGCCGACCGTGAAGTTCGACCTCCGCAGATTCGGGTTCTCCCAGGACTTCTCGATCTGCGACCTGTCGATGTTGATGCCGTAGAGCGTCGATCCTGTGAGCTCGGCGATGTGCTCGGCGATCGCACCGCACCCGCATCCCAGATCGAGCACCTTGCCGCCGCGGCCGACATCGAGCTGCCGCGCCACCAACCGCTCGAAGAGGATCTGGTTCTTCGTCACGGACTGCCGCGCATCCATGACCGGGGGCATGTACATCTTCTCGACCGATCCGAGCGTGCACAGCAGATGGATGATCTTGTAGTACTGCTCGAGCTCGGTGCTGCTGCCCTGCTTGTAGCCCTTCAGCGGAACGCCGTCGTCGTAGTCGGCTCGCGTGTTCTCCGGTGAGTCGGTGAACAGCGCATCGTAGGTGCCCATGAAGGCATGGAACTCGGCGTCGCTGATCCTCAACAGGCCACGTAGTGCCCCGAGGCGGTCGAGGACTGTTGTCGGCCTGTGTGCCATGTCCTCTTCCCTCGATCTCGACGAACCCGGCCCCGGGGATCCGCGCCGTGTTGTTCCGTCCGTCGGTCGGTCGTCGAGCGACCTAGATGCTGTCCGCTACGGCCATCGCGAGCTGCTCGAGCTCGTCACGACCGAGGCCGTCGGCTCCGAACGCGATGATCACGCTGGCCGCGCCGTCCTCGAAGGCCAGCATCGGACGGTCGGCGATCGCCTCGCCGTCGTAGGTGGTGTCCTGATCCCAGTACAGGGCACGGTCGCCAATGCCGTCGACCTCCTCCATGCCGACGTAGTCGTCGAGGAAGGTGGCCATGTTCGCGAACGAGCCGGGCGAGTCGAGCGCGGCGACCTGCACGGTGAACAGGAACGGGAGATTGGTGCCCTCGGCCACCACCCCGCAGATCGTGCCGCCGCCTGTTAGCAGCTCTGTGTCTTGATCCGGCACGGCGAGGTCGAGCGCGGTGATCGCCTCCCACTCCTGGAGATCGATCACGTCGCACGCGTTCGGTAGCGCCGTGTCGCCGGGGTCGACGTCGTCGGAGGTGTTCGTAGGCGAGGTGTCGGCTGTAGAAGCGCTCCCAGTGGCCGTCGGGTCTGCGGCCGTCGGGTCCGAGCTCTCCCCGTCGTCATCGCCACCACACGACGCCAACGCTGCCAGGGCGGTCACGGACACGACAACCAGGAGGAGTCGCCTCGTGCGGCCGATCGGCTGCCACCGACGTACGCGCGAAGTCGGCGCCGGACGGCCGTGTGTGCTGGGCCTCATGAGTCGTACCTCTTCCTGGATGGGCGCAGTGTCCTGTCAGCCTGACCGCCCGAGCACTCAGTACTTGCTCGCACGACCATCCTGCCACCGAATGGAGCGGAGCGTCATTCCCGGCCGCTATCCACGTCTGCCACCGCCGCGGGTGATCCGGCCACGGTATGGCCCGCCTGCCCCTGACGATTCTCGTCCCCGACAGCGGTCGTGACGTGGTGTCCGCGCGGCGAGGGCCGCTGCCGGAAGCGTC
>CAVPMX010000003.1:0-242841 GCA_963706745.1 uncultured Actinomycetes bacterium
GTGACCCGGGGAGTGTGATGACGATGGTGGGTGCGCGCGTCAACCGTGTCGGAGTGGTCGCCGTGAGCGCGTTGGCGGCCGTGAGCGTCTTGGTGGGATGCGGCTCCGACGGCGAGCCGCTGCGGTCCGCAACGGCGGCGCTCGGCGCGGATCTGCCCGTCTCGGACGGTGACAGCTACGGGCCGGTCTACGAGAGCTTCGCCGAGCTCGCCGCCGTCTCCGAGCTGGTCGTCATCGGCGAGGTCACCTCGCAGGTGTCGCTCGGCGTTCCGGATGCGTCCGACGACCCCAACGCGGACGAGTACATCGGTCTCACGGTAGGCATCGAGCGGACCTTGATAGGCGCGCCCGAGCCGACCGGCGAAGTCACCATCGCCTGGGACGCGTTCATCACCGAGGTCACCGACGGCGGGACGAGAGCGAGAGTGAGGCGCCTCGTCTGGGACGGCGTCTCGATGCCCGACGTCGGGGATCGCCTGCTGCTCTTCCTCGCGCCGACCAGCGCGGAGACGAGCGCTCTCTACCCGGGAGGCATCTCGCATGAGTACGTCTCTCTCGACGGTGTCCTCTACATCGAGGAGGGCGGACACCTGCTCACCGAGATCGAAGGCGAATGGCACTTCTCGCGTGATCTGATCGGCAAGACCGTCGACGAGGCCGCGGACCTGCTCGAAGTCGAGGCTGCGCGACCGCTGACTCCTGCAGAGTGCGAGAGCTTGCGCTCTGCTGCAGAGAAGTTCGGGGTGGTCGCAGACCTGCAGTCGTGCCCCGGGGCACCAGACGCGTAGACACGCGCGCCCCACGCACCATCGGCGCGCACCGGGCGACGGGCACCGCCCGCGGGTCCCCCGCTAGGGTGCGCGCGTCCTGAAGCCGGCCGAGGATGGCGGCGATGCCGGGTAGACCTCCGATGGTCACGTTCGTGGCGACGCTGGTGCTCGTCGGCGCGGCGATGCCCGGTGCGGCGACGGCCGCGTACGACGCACGCGAGCGCGCACTCCCGTCGGCAACGAAGCGTTCCTCGGCCGTCACTCTCACCTGTGCTGGCTCGCGCTACGGGCCCGCCGACGAGCCGGCGGCAGGAGTGCTTCCAGCCGAGTACGACAGAGACGGCTACAAGCTCACGAGCCGGCGCGATCCGGCGTTGCGTACGTCGCCCCAGAACCAGTGCGGCAGGAAGGGCGCGGCTGTCGACCTCGCGTGGGGAGTGACGAAGGGGCGCGACGACGTGCTGATCGCCGTGCTCGACTCGGGGATCCGCTGGCGCTCGGTCGGAGCGATGGGGGACCTCGCGCACAAGGCCTACATCAACCTCGCCGAGGCCCGGCCGCCTTGTGCCGCGGCCGACGGCGACTGCAACGACGACGGCGTCTTCGACATCGCCGACTTCGGCGCCGATCACCGACCGGAACGGCGAACGGCCTGGCGGACCCCGAGGATCTCATCCTCGACCCCGCCTACAACGACGAGGTCGACGACGACGGCAACGGCTAGGTGGACGACATCTCCGGATGGGACCTCCTCTACGCCGACAACAACCCCCTCGACACCGTCGACTACGGGCACGGCACCGGAGAGGCGGAGGACTCCACCGCAGCGGAGAACGGATCGGGGGGAGTGGGCACCTGCCCGCGCTGCCGCTTCCTGCCGGTGCGGGTCTCCGACTCGTTCATCGCCGACGGCGGACGCTTCGCCGCGGGGGTGCTCTTCGCCCTCGACTCCGGAGCCGACGTGGTGCAGGAGGCGCTCGGCGGCCTGAACAACCCGCCGCAGGCGCAGGCGGCGATCGATGCCGCATACCGGCGGGGCGTGGTGGTGGTCGCGTCGATGGCCGACGAGGCCTCGAAGCACCCGAACCTCCCGCTCGTCCCTCGAGCACACGATGGCCGTCAACTCGATCACGGAGAAGGAGTCGGTGCTCGGCGGCCCGGTCGAGGGCTACCTGGCGCTCAACGGCTGCACCAACTTCGGTGGGCGCACGTTCGTGTCGGTGCCGTCGAGCTCCTGCTCTTCGGAGGCCACGGGGCTCTCGTCGGGGATGGTCGGGCTGGTCGAGTCGGTGGCGCGAGATGTCGCGCGTTCCCCGTCACCCGAGCCTCGCTCGGGGCGGAAACCGCCTCTCGGCGAACGAGACGATGCAGGTGGTGCGCTCGACGGCCGACGACATCGACTTCTCCACGCCGAACGCGGTCGACCCGGCGAACAACTTCGGCACCGCGTCCGGTGGCCTCTTCGACACCGTGCGGTACCCGACTACGGCGGGCTGGGACGCGGTGCACGGCTACGGCCGCATCAACGCCTACGAGATGGTGCGGACGGTGCGGGCTCGCCGGATCCCGCCCGAGGCCGATCTGACCTGGCCGCGATGGTTCGCGGTCCGAGGCACGCAGGGGACGATGCGCGTGAGAGGCTCGGTCGCCGCGGTCAGGGCGAGCACCTACGACTACAAGGTCGAGTGGGCCGTAGGCATGCAGCCGCCCCCCTACCCCGGACGCGACGAATGGAACGTCGTCCGCAGGAGGAGAGGGCAGACCGAGGCACGATCGGGCGTGCTCGGGAGCATCGACCTCGCGGAGGTCGCGGCCGCTCTGCCTCGCCGGGGTCGCGGTGTCCCGATCGACCGGGCGACCGGCCGTCCCGACGAGGAGAGGTTCGCGATCCGAGTGCGGGTCGTCGTCAAGGCTCACGGCGGACGCGGCGACGGCCTCCGCGGGGAGTCGCAGAAGCAGGTCTTCGTGCACGACGACCCCGACCTGCGCGACGGGTTCCCGCGGCGCATCGACGGCGCGGGAGGGCAGAGCCCGGTCTTCTTCGACATCGACGGCCTCCCCGGCGACGAGCTGATAGTCGGGACCGACGACGGATACGTGCACGCGTTCGACGCCGACGGGACAGAGCTTCCATCGTGGCCGGTGAGCTCCGAGGTGGCTCCCTACTGGCCGACGTCATCGCCCACGGCGTCGGAGGAGGGGATCCCGGCGCCGAGGAGCGCGTTCCTCATCGGTGCACCCGCGATCGCCGACCTCGACGGCGACGGCTCGACCGAGGTCGTCGCCGCCGACCTCGACGGCAACGTCTGGGTGTGGGGCTCCGACGGCGCGCGTCGCGAGGGGTTCGAGGCGACGACGCTCGACGGCCGCGCCGTCTCCGAAGCGCACGTCGACCCGGCCTACTCCTCGGACGACCCGGCGACGCACGACGAGCACAACCGCACGAAGCGCGGCATCGCCGGCGTCGCCGGCGCTCGGCGATCTCGACGGCGACGACAAGCTCGAGATCGTCGTCGCCGCGATGGACCGCCACGTGTACGCGTGGAACGACGACGGGACGCCGGTGCCGGGCTTCCCCGTTCTCCTTGTTCGATCCGGAGAAGGTCGCGGCCGTCGATCCGACGACGCACTCCGTCACGTTCGCGGAAGGGTCCGGTGTCGACCTCGGCGGAGAGCTGTTGGCCACCCCGGCGCTCGCAGACCTGACCGGTGACGGCCGGCCCGAGATCATCGTCGGTGCGCAGGAGCAGTATCGCGAGACGGTCAACGCCGGTTCGGGCGACGACGTGCTCGGCCTCCTCGAGCTCGCCGGCTCCGCGGGCAACGCGCGCCTCTACGCCGTCTCGTCCGCGGGCACGGGCGCCGAGTACCCGGACTCTTCGGATGCGCACCCTGACGAGCAGTCCTACCTGCCCGGTTGGCCGTTCGCCATCCCGCAGCTGGTGCTCGACGTGCTGCCGACGATCGGCGACGGCGTCTCCGCGCAGGTCGCAGTCGGAGACGTCTTCGCCGCCGATCCGGGAGTCGAGATCGTCGCTGCGTCTTCGGCGGGGCCGCTCTACGTGCTGAACGAGCTCGGAGAGTCGGTGTACGGATCGGTCGACGGCAAGGACGTCCCTGCAGTCTGGGCCGCAGGCCTCTCGCTCCAGAACGCCGGGGAGTTCGGGGCGCTGCGCAACTCCGACGACATCGTCGCTTCGCTCGTGGGGTTCGGGGGACCCTCCATCGGGCGTCTCGACGGCGCCGAAGCGAGCCCCTTGGCGCCCACGCTCGGCTTCTCGCGCCTGCTCGACCTGCTCGCGAGCGACCTTCAGCCCCCGAACGACGATCATCTGACGGCCTGGGACGGCGACACCGGGCGCCCGCTCGAGGGGTTCCCACAGGCGACGTCGGACCTCGCGTTCTTCGTGACGCCGGCCGTCGCCGACCTCGACGGTGACGGCTCCAACGAGGCGATCGCCGGCGGCGGCCTCTACCTGGCCGATGCGTTCGAGGCCGACGGTTCGAGGCCGGCCGGCTGGCCCAAGCTGACCGGCGGGTGGCTCGTCGGCACCCCCGGCCTCGGCGACGCCGACTCCGACGGTCTGGCCGAGATCGCCGTCGCACGGCGAGACGGCGTGGTCCTCGTCTGGGAGACGGGTGCCTCCACCGCCTCGCTCACGGAGTGGCCGCGCTTCGGGCACGACTCCCGCAACACCGGTGCGCTCGCCGGCTGAGCAGCACCGCCGGCGGGTGCGCCGATCTCGGTGGCCCCGCCCGACAACGGTAGGGTTCCGAACATGGAAGTGAAGATCGGCGTCGTCCACACAATCCGAGAGCTCACCCTCGAGATCGACGGCTCGGCCGCCGAGGTCTCGGAGGCGGTCACGGCGGCCGTGAGCGGTGCGGAGCCGCTCCTGTGGCTGAGCGACTCCAAGGGCCGGCGCGTGGGTATCCCCACCGACAAGATCGCCTACGTCGAGATCGGCAGCGACGAGGCTCTCCGCCAGGTCGGGTTCGGCCGGGCCTAGGGCCTGGCGAGGCGCCGTGCCGCCTGTCCCGTCGCTGCTGGACCGGCGCCTGCTGTTCTTCACAGGGAAGGGCGGTGTCGGCAAGAGCACGGTTGCGGCCGCAGTCGCGCACCTCGCGGCGTCCCGAGGCAAGCGGGTTCTCCTCGTCGAGGTCGACGCCAAGGGGAGCCTGACCGACCTCTTCGAACGGCCGCCGGTCGGCTTCGCCCCTCGCGAGGTGCACCCCGGGATCCTCGCGATGTCCATGAACACCGAGGCGTCGCTCCGCGAGTACCTGAAGCTCAACCTCAAGATGCCGGTGCTCGGGCGCCTGGGACCGTTGGCGCGGGTGCTCGACTTCGTCGCGAACGCGGCGCCCGGCGTCAAGGAGATCCTCACCATCGGCAAGATCTGCTGGGAGGTGCGCGAGATGATCGACGGTCGGAGCGATGTCGACCTCGTCGTCGTCGACGCGGCCGCAACCGGTCACATCGTCGCCCAGCTCGGCGCTGCCGACACCATCAGAGATCTCGTAGACGTAGGCCCGGTGAGGGCGCAGACCGAGTGGATGTCCGAGCTGCTCTCGGATCCGGCGGTCACGGCGGTGAACGTCGTGACGACGCCGGAGGAGATGCCCGTAGCCGAGACGATCGAGCTCGTGGCCCGAGTCCGCTCCGAGCTCGACGTCCCACTGGGCTCGGTGATCGTGAACCGCGTGCTGCCGGAGCTCTTCACACACGCCGACGAGGACGCATTCGAGGCCCTGCGGGAGTCCGAGGCGTTGTCGGTGGTCGCTCTCCGAGCAGGTCCGGGGACCGACGCCGTTCTCGACGGTGCCCGGCTTGCTGTGTCGCTGCGGCGGAACCGGGCCGAGTACCTGCAGGTCCTTCTCGACACCGTCGACCTGCCGGTCCTCTACGTGCCGTACCAGTTCGTGCGTGCCCACGGGTTGCGCGTGACCAGCAAGGTCGCCGAGGCTCTCGGACAGGAGATGGGGCTCTGAGCGGGGCCGACGCTCCGTCGACCCGCGGCTCGGCGAGCTTCGAGCAGCTCCTCGCAACGAAGGAGATCGTCGTCTTCTGCGGCTCGGGCGGCGTGGGCAAGACCTCGGTCGCTGCCGCCGCGGCGGTCATGGCGACGGTCAGGCTCGGCGGGAAGGTGCTCGTCCTGACCGTCGATCCGGCGCGCCGGCTGGCAACGGCGCTCGGGCTCGAGGGCATCGGCAACATCGAGCATCGCGTACCTCCCGAAGTGCTGGAGGAGGCCGGGCTGGAGCCGCGGGGCGAGCTGTGGGCGGCGATGCTCGACACGAAGCAGTCGTGGGACGCTCTCGTGATGCGGCACGCGCCCGACGAGGAGGCGGCGTACCGGATCCTGGAGAACCGGCTCTACCACAACCTGACGGGCCGCTTCGTGCAGAGCCACGACTACATAGCGATGGAACGGCTGTACGAGATCCACTCGAGCGGCGAGTACGACCTGATCGTCATCGACACGCCCCCGACCCGCAACGCGATCGACTTCCTCGAGGCACCCAAGCGGATGGCGGAGTTCTTCGGTGGTCGTCTACTGCGGTGGTTGACGCTTCCGTACCGCGTGGGCGGCCGGCGAGGCACACGGATGCTCAACGTGGCCAGTCGCCCCTTCTACCAGCTGGCCGACCGTGTCCTCGGCAGCAAGTTCCTCGAGGACATCGCGGAGTTCTTCTTGAGCTTCCAGGCGATGTACGACGGCTTCGTCGAGCGAGCGCGAGCGGTGGAGCACCTCCTGCACGACCGGCGGACGACGTTCGCGGTCGTCACGACGCTGGAGTCGGCGCCGCTGCGCGAGGCCGAGGCGTTCTGCTCGGAGCTGCGCGCACGCGACTTCCATCTGGGAGCCCTGGTCCTGAATCGCACGCTCCCCGGCTACTTCCTGGCGGCCGAGGGCGAGGACGCCGCTACCACGATGTCGGTCGACGCCGACGCCATAGCCCGGGCGCTGGCCGACCTCGATGCTCCCGCGCTCGACGACCCGACGCGCACCGCACGCGTTCTCCGCAACGTCGGGACGTCGTTCCGGAACTTCGCCGTGGTCGCCAAGCGCGAGGCCGAGCTGAGCGGCGAGCTCGAGCTCGTTCCCGAGGTCGTCTCCCGCGTCCCGTCCTTCGAGAAGGACATCGGTGACGTGCGGGGGCTCGTCCAGATCGGGCGCTGCCTCTACGAGGTTCCCGGCGCCGACCGCCGTTGACTGCCGTCACCGGTACGATCGATCAGTGACCATCTTCGCCGACCTCGTCCAGACGCGGACATCGCTCACGGGTTCCGATCTGGCGCACGTCAGAAGGCTCGCCGGCAGCTGGAGGCTCATCGCCGACCTCTCGTTCTCCGATCTCCTGCTGCTCGCGCCCATCTCCGGGGAGGAGGGGCACCGGTTCGTGGTGCTGGCGCAGGTCCGTCCGACGACGGGCCAGACGATCTACCCGACCGACATGGTCGGAACCGTCGTCGACGAGGTCGAACGACCGCTGGTCACGCGGTGCTTCCGTCAGGGGGAGATCGTCGAGGGCGACACGCCGGCGCTCGGTGGCGGCGAGAGGATCCGGCTGCAGTGCATCCCGGTCCGGCGCGAGGGGAGCCTCATCGCGGTGGTGACGCGCGAGATGTCGACCCAGTCGAGCCGCCGTCCCGGCGTGATGGAGCGCACGTATCACAGCGCCTTCTGGCGGTTCGCCCGCATGATCTCGGAGGGCTCCTTCCCCTTCGACCGCGACGAGGCCGAGCCGGAGGGGTCGCCGCGCGTCGGCGACGGCGTGATCGTGGTCGACGCGATGCGACACGTCGAGTTCGCGAGCCCCAATGCCGTGTCATGCCTCCACCGAATGGGGATTCACGCGTACGCCCCCGGGAGCAGCCTCTTCGACATCGGCTTCGACGACGACATCGCGCGCCTCGCGATCGAGACGCGCATGCCCGTGATCGAGGAGATCGAGCGCGGCCAGGTCTCGGTGATGCTCCGGGTGATGCCGCTTCTGGAGCATGGAGACGCTGTTGGAGCGATCCTGCTGGTGCGCGACGTCACTGACCTGAGGCGGCGAGACCGGATGCTCCTCTCCAAGGACGCGACGATCCGGGAGATACATCACCGTGTGAAGAACAACCTGCAGACGATCGCGTCGCTGCTGCGTCTCCAGGGGCGGAGGTTGCGCTCGGTCGAGGCCAGGGAGGCGCTGGCGGAGTCGGAGCGGCGCATCCGGTCGATCGCAATCGTGCACGAGACGCTCTCGCGAGATGCCGGCGACGTCGTCCGATTCGGCGAGATCGTCAGGCCTCTCGTCAGGGTCGTCGAAGAGAGCGTCACGTCACATGATCTCGCGATCACGTTCTCGGTCGAGGGAGACGTCGGGGAGGTTCCCGGCGAGGTCGCTACACCGCTGGCGGTAGTCCTGAACGAGCTGATGCAGAACGTCGTCGATCACGCATACCCCGGCGACGAGCCACGCGAGGGCCACGTGAGCGTCAGGCTCGCGCGCGAGGGTGACGAGGTCGTGATCGCCATCACCGACGACGGCGTGGGGCTCCCCGGGCGGTTCTCGCTCGACGAGTCGAAGGGACTCGGTCTCTCGATAGTCCAGGCGCTGGTCACCGGCGAGCTGGGAGGCTCGATCGAGATGCACGACGCCGACGGGACGACGGTGAGCGTGAGAGTCCCGGTTGCGATGCCGAGCGTAGATCTGTAGCGACGGAGCCGCCGGGGGCCGGGAGGGGCGTGGCGCGGTGCTCCCGGGCTGTTCAGATCGCCGCGACTCGCGCCCCTGAGAGGAATCCCCGCCGGATCTGCCGGCGCTCCTCCTCGGTTGCGCCGCCCCACACGCCGGACTCCTGGTTCGTCTCGATCGCGAACTCCAGGCAAGGGCCGTGCACCGGACAGGCGTCGCAGACCGACTTTGCGGCGTCGATCTGGTCCAGGGCCACTCCGGTGGTGCCGATCGGGAAGAAGAGCTCCGGGTTCGAGTCGCGGCATATGGCATGAGATCGCCACGCCTCGGCGTCCCAGTCGTGGGTCCGTATCCAGGTCAGTGTCACGTCTGCTCTCCCTCGGGTCGCGCAGCGTCGTGCTTGCGCGCCCGTTCGAAGGTGCGCCGACACAGGTCGGCACTAGATCGGCAGGTCAGGCTAACTGCCGGTCGGCTGCCGCACAAGGGGTCGTCGCCTCGAGATCGCCGTAGGACGACCCGGTCGAGCAGCCCTGGCCGGGACGCGGTCGTGGGCGCGGTCGTGGGCGCGCGTAGTGTGCTCCCGTGACGTCGCGTCCTTTGATCCTGGCTCATCAGGGCTCCTGCCGGCGCGCTCCCGGCAACACGCTCGAGGCCTTCACCTTCGCCCGTGAAGACGGAGCCGACGGTGTCGAGCTCGACGTCCGCCGGACGGCCGACGGGGTGCTCGTGCTCCATCACGACTCCGAGGTCGACGGTGTGGGCGTGCTGGCCGCCCGGAGCTTCGGCGACGTGCGGGCGGCCGCGCCCGGCATCCCGACGCTCGACGAGGCTCTCGGCGTCCTCGCGGGGATGGTCGTCAACATCGAGGTCAAGTGCCTCCCCTGGGAGCCCGATGCCGACGACGAGCGCACCGTCGTCGCCGCGGTGGTTGCCGCGATCGACGCCCGCGGCATTCACGACGACGTCGTCGTGTCCTCGTTCGATCTCGACGCCGTCGACTACGTGCGTTCGCTCGACTCGCGCGTCGTGACCGGCTGGCTCACCATGGGACAGGATCCGAAGACGACGCTTCCGATCGCCGAGGCGCGCGGGCACGAGTGGCTGCACCCCGACTGTGGAGTGCTGACGGCGTCGGCAGCGCCAAACGCGGTCCGGCGTGCCCGGGAGCTCGGTGTGAAGCTCGACGTGTGGACCGTCGACGACGAGGAGCACATACGTGCGCTCGCTGCGGCGGGAGTCGACGCCGTGATCACGAACGTCCCCGAGGTCGCGCTCGCCGTCGTCTCGAGCTGAAGGGGCCCTGCCCGGTTGCCGGGGGTCAGGGGACGACGAGGGTGAGCGCTCTCGGCTCGTGGACTACTTCCAGGAGGTCGGCGTCGCCCAGGTGGTCTCCGTCGACCTGCCAGGGAAACGGGCCGTCGCCCGTGAGGCGGAGGTGCTCGATCCCGTCGCGGTGCACTACGCCGCGCCGGCGCCGCAGGAATCGTCCGGATCGCATTGCGGAGGCGGCCGAGCCGATCAAGGTGAGTGCGTCGAGGCGGCGGAAGGCAGTGAGCGAGAGCGGGGTGTCGAGACCGGCCTCGGGCGCGATGTGGATCGGGCGGTTCCCGAGGTACGTGTAGGGCGTGGTCTTCGAGACGACGGCGAAGTAGCAGCCGTCGATCACCTCGCCGTCGTCGAGCCGGATCGAGAACCTCGGGCGCGATCGGTCGTAGTGCCGGAACCAGGTGTCGAACGCTGCCGCGACGAAGATCGGGTGCGCCGCGAACCGCTTCAGGTCGCCGCGCCGCTCGACCTGCGCTATGACGGCGGCGTCGAAGCCGAAGCCGGCATGGAAGAGGAAGCGGCGCCCGTCGACGGCGCCCAGCCCGACCCTCAGGAATGCCTTCCTCTCGAGCGAGGCGAGGAGCACCCCCGTGGCATCGACCGCGTCCATGGGAATGCCCAACGTGCGCGCGTAGACGTTGGTCGAGCCGCCGGGCAGCGGCGCGAGCGCGGTCGACGTCCCGGCGAGGCCGTCGGCCGCCTCGTTGAGCGTGCCGTCGCCGGCCAGGACGGCCACGACGTCGACTCCGTCGATCGCGGCCGCGTGCGCGAGGCGCATCGCATGGCCGCGCCGGGAGGTGGAGGCAACCTCGACCTCGTGATCGGCGGCGAGCGCCTTGCGTATGACGACGCGCTTGCGGGGCGTGACAGCGGAGGCGGTCGTGTTGACGATCAGTAGCAGGCGCACGGGCCGGAGGGTAACCGGCGCGGTGTCTCAGTTGACGAGGGCGAGCAGCTCCGTGGTCGCGTAGACGGCACCGAGCGACGCTAGGCCGGCGGCGACCACGAGGCGGAGCGTGCGGTCCGCGGTCGTGAGCGCGAGGTGCGCCCCGAGACGCGCTCCCGGAATGACGCCGATCGCGAGCGGGAGTGCGAAGGACCAGTCGATGTGACCGAGCAACGCGTGCGTGACCATGCCGGGGAGCGCGATCACGCCGACGCATGCGAGCGAGGTCCCGATCGTCTCCTTGAGCGGCAGGCGGAGCCAACCGGTGAAGGCAGGGACCATCAGGAGCCCGCCGCCGATGCCCAGGAGGCCCGAGAAGACGCCGGCGACCGACCCGATCAGCACGAGGCGCCACGTCTCCTCGTGAGGGGCGGATGCCGTGTCCTCGTCGGTGAGGACGGCCATCTCGAGGTCCGCCTCGGCGATCGGGCCCTCGATGATCTCCGGTTCCACCGGAGTGGCGTCGACGTCGCCCGAGCGCGTCGCCAGACCCGCCTTTGCCGTGCGGATCGCCGTGTACCCCATCAGTACCGCGATCGTCATCGTGAGCGCGTGGCCCTCACCGGGGATCAGGTCGGAGAGCAGCGACCCGCCGATCGACGTCGCCGCCCCTGTGAGCCCGGTCCACACGACGACGCGCGTGTGCAGCAGGCCGTCACGCCTGTAGCGGAGTGCTCCGCTGATCGCAGACGGGATGATCGACGGGAGTGTGGAGCCGATCGACTGGATGGGGCTGGCGCCGAGCGCCCGGATCGAGGGGTTCGACACGACCGCACCGCCGATGCCGAAGGTCCCCGAGAGCACGCCCGTCGCGACACCTGCCAGGAGGGTCAGGACGATTCGTATCGCATCGGGCACGGCGAGCGAGGCTACTCGCGGTGCGCTCGATCGTCGGAAGGCCGTCGTCCGGGTGAGGTGGGAGCGCTCGGTACTACTGTGGCGACATGGCCAGCGACCTGGATCTGCGGGGCGTATGGGTGCCCCTCATCACGCCGTTCGACTCGAACGATGCGGTCGACGTACCCGTCATCGAGCGCCTCTGCGGTGAGTACCTCGACGCCGGCGCTGCGGGGATCGTCGCTCTCGGAACGACGGGAGAGTCGTCGGCGCTCGACGCGCCCGAGCGGCATGCGGTGGTGGCCGCCTGCTCGCGTGCTCTGCTCGGCACGCGGCGCACGTCTGATCGTCGGCACCGGCACCAACAGCACCCGGACGACGATCGGGGCCACAGGAGCGCTCGCAGGGGTGCCGGCGGTGTCGGGAGCGCTCGTGGTGGTCCCGTACTACGTGCGCCCCTCGGAGGCCGGGATCGTCGAGCACTTCCGCATGGTGGCGGCGGAGAGCCCTGTTCCCATCGTGATCTACAACATCCCCTACCGCACCGGGCGCGGCCTCGGAGCGGCGTCGCTCCTCGAGCTCGCGTCGGTCCCGAACGTCGCGGGGTTCGAAGCAGTCGGTCGGAGGAATCGACGCCGACACGCTCGAGGTCCTGGCGCGAGCGCCCGAAGGCTTCCACGTCCTCGGGGGCGAAGACCTGTTCCTCTTCCCGACGGTGCTCCTTGGCGGAAGCGGTGCGATCGCGGCCGCCGCGCACGTCTGCACGGAGCGGTTCGTGGCGATGGTCGAGTGCGCTCTGGCCGGCAAGGTCGACGACGGGCGGGCGCATGCGGAGGGGCTCCTCCCCGTCGTGCAGGCAGGGTTCGCCGAGCCGAACCCTGCGGTCTTCAAGGGCGTGCTGCACGCCCAGGGTCGGATTGGCACGCCCGACCTGCGCCCGCCGATGACCAACGCGTCGGCCCCCTCCGTGGAGCGCTGCCTCGCCGCCGTGGCCGCCGCGGGCTGACGACGGCTGACGACGGCTGAGCCCGGCCGGCGCGGGGCGCGCCCGCCGATCGGCGTCGCGCAGGTAGGTTGCCCGCCATGACCCGACGCTCCGCAGTCACCCTGGTCGCAGCCTGCGCATGGACGCTGTACGTCTGGGTGACCCGCGTCTGGATCATGGCGGGTCAGGACGAGTCGTTCGGCTTCAAGGCCGTGCACGGCGCCCTCGCCGCGGTCTCCATCGGGTTCGGGCTGGCGGCGGGGTGGATCGGCTTCCGCGGCCTGCGCGCGGCCGGCAGGAGCGCCGCGCGACGCCGGGTCCTGAGCCGGTAGGCGGCCCTCGGAGCGGTCGGGCCGCTCCTCGATAGCAAGCATGCAACTAGTAGTTCGGTGCACCCGAATCTTCTGGTAGCGTGCGCGGCGCCGAGACGACCGCACACCGAAGGCCACCGCGTGCCCGAAGCCGATACCGCCGAGACCGTGGTAGGCGCCGGAGCGACCGGAGACGCCCCGGGGGGCGGCACGGCGGCCGGCGACCGGATCCACCGGATGCGGTGGTGGACGCTCGCGGTCCTCTGCTTCTCGCTCCTGATCACCAGCCTCGACGCCACGATCCTCAACACCGCGATCCCGCGCCTGGTGACCGAGCTGGGGGCGTCGAACAGCGAGCTGCAGTGGATCATCGACGCCTACATACTCGTCTTCGCCGGCCTCCTGCTCACGACGGGCAGCCTCGGCGACCGATACGGGAGGCGCGGTGCGTTCCTCACGGGGCTGACCATCTTCGGCACCGGCTCGTTGCTCAGCACCATCTCGACCTCGCCGACGCAGCTGATCGCCGGACGTGCCGTGATGGGCGTCGGTGGCGCGTTCATCATGCCCGCGACCCTCTCGATCATCACCAACGTCTTCCCGGCGCACGAGCGACCGCGAGCGATAGGGGTGTGGGCCGCGGTCACGGGCATCGGGGTGGCACTCGGCCCCATCATCGGCGGCTTCCTGCTCGACCACTTCTGGTGGGGATCGACGTTCCTCGTGAACCTTCCGGTGGTGGTCATCAGCGGGGTAGCGGCGGTCTTCGTCGTGCCGACGTCGTGGGACCCGTCGCGCCCCCGGCTCGACCCCACAGGGTCTGTGCTGTCGATCCTCGGGCTCACCGGGCTCGTCTACGCGATCATCGAGGCGCCCGAGCGCGGATGGGGCGACCCGTCGGTCTTGACGTGGTTCGTCGCAGCGACGGTGGTCCTGGTCGCGTTCGCCTTGTGGGAGCGCAGGTGTCCTCACCCGATGCTCGACATCCGGTTCTTCCGAAACCCGCGCTTCAGTGCGGCGAGCGTGAGCATCACCCTCGTGATGTTCGCTCTTCTCGGCGGCACGTTCATGTTCACGCAGTACCTGCAGCTCGTGAAGGGCTACTCGCCGCTGGAGGCCGGAGTGAGGATGCTCCCACTTGCCGCGACGATGACGGTTGTCGGGCCGATCAGCCCGCGCCTCGCCGAGCGCTTCGGCGCGAAGATCGTCGTGACGGCGGGCCTGCTCACCATCTGTCTGGCCCTGGGCGTGTACATGAGTCTCGGGCCGGCGAGCTCGTACGGCGACATCGCATGGCGTGTGATGATCATGGCCACGGGTGTCGGTCTGGCGCTGCCTCCGGCGACCGAGGCGATCATGGGCGCTCTCCCCAAGGCGAAGGCAGGGGTGGGGTCCGCCGTCAACGACGCGACGCGACAGGTCGGCGGGGCGCTCGGTGTCGCCGTGATCGGCAGCGTCCTGGCGTCGGTCTACCGGCCGCGCATGGCGGGCGCTCTGCGGGGCGGAGAGGTTCCGGCGGAGCTCGCCGAGGCGATCGAGGGGTCCCTCGGGGGTGCGCTCGGGGTGGCGGACAGGCTGGGTGGCGAGCAGGGGAGGCTCCTCGCCGACCTCGCTCGCGACGCCTTCGTCGACGGCATGCAACGCGGCCTGCTCATCTCGCTCATCGTCGGCCTGGCCGGCGCCGCTGTCGCGTTCCGATACCTGCCGGCGCGCGGCACCGAAGAGGCAGAGGTCGAGGCGGCGTGGGCCGCGGGCCCCGACGTGAGCCCGGCGACGAGCGACGTCAGTGGCGGAGCCAGTCGGCGACGCGGTACGCGAGCTCGAGCGACTGCCGGGCGTTGAGCCGCGGGTCGCAAGCGGTCTCGTAGCGGTTCTCCAGGTGCTCGCCGAGCACCTCTTCGGCCCCGCCGAGGCACTCCGTCACGTCTTCGCCCGTCAGCTCGACGTGCACGCCGCCGGGCCACACTCCCGCCCCGCGGCAGACGTCGAAGAAGCGCTGGATCTCGCGAGAGCACGTCGTCGAAGTGGCGGGTCTTGTACCCGCTCTCGTGCTGGAAGGTGTTCCCGTGCATCGGGTCGCACGCCCACACGACTGGATGCCCGGCGCTCTCGATCGCGGCCAGCAGGGGGGGAGCCGCTCCTCCACCAACGACGCCCCCATCCGCGTAACGAGCGTCAGTCGCCCCGGCGAGCGCTCCGGGTCGAGGCGCTCGCAGATGCTCGACGGCCTCCTCGGGTGTGGCGTCGGGACCGATCTTCACCGCGACGGGATTGCCGACCCCCGAGAGGAACTCGACGTGCGCGCCGTCGACCTGGCGGGTCCGCTCACCGATCCACAGCAGGTGCGCCGAGCAGTCGTACCAGTCGCCCGTGAGGCTGTCGCGTCGGGTGAGCGCCTCCTCGTAGCCGAGCAGGAGCGCCTCGTGAGACGTGTAGAAGTCGACCTGGTGGAGCTGCATCTCGGCGTCGAGGTCGATCCCGCACGCCGACATGAATCGCAGCGCCCGCTCGATCTCGCCGGCCACCTGTTCGTACCGCCGGCCCTCGCGGCTCGGTGGCGACGAACTCCTGGTTCCACTGGTGGACCCGCGACAGGTCGGCGAAGCCGCCCTTCGTGAACGCCCGCAGGAGGTTGAGGGTCGCGGCGGCCTGGTCGTAGCCGCGGAGCATGCGCGAAGGATCGGGGCGGCGGGTCTCGGCCGTGAAGGCCAGGTCGTTGACCATGTCGCCGCGGAACGAGGGCAGCTCGACGTCGTCGCGCCGCTCGGTGGGTGCCGACCGCGGCTTGGCCATCTGACCGGCGATACGGCCGACCTTCACACACGGCACCCCGGTGCCGTACGTGAGGACGACCGACATCTGGAGTATCACCTTCAGCTTGTCGCGGATCCCGTCGGCCGACAGGTCGTCGAAGGACTCGGCGCAGTCACCGGCGTGAAGCAGGAACCCGCGCCCTCGGAGACCGCGCGAGCGACTCCCGGAGACGTGCGCGCCTCACCTGCGAAGACGAGCGGCGGCTTGCGCCCCAGTTCGGCGAGCGCGGCATCGAGCGCGGCGGCGTCGGGCCAGTCGGGCTGCTGCGCCGCGGTGTGGCGATGCCACGAGGAGGGTTCCCACGTGCCGGCCCGCGAAGTGGGGGATCCGGTCATCAGAGGTAGGCGCCGGGATCTCGCTCGTCGCCGGGCCCCGACCCCGGCTCCCGGCCGGTCCCGAGCGCCCTGTGGCGTCGCATCTCCTCGAACTGGTGCTGTGCGGCGACCTGCTGGGTGAACAGGGTCGCCTGAATTCCGTGGAAGAGCCCCTCGAGCCAGCCCACGAGCTGTGCCTGGGCGATGAGCAGCTCCGACTCGGTGGGCGTCTCGATCGTGAAGGGAAGCGAGACGTCGGTGAGCTCCGAGCGCAGGTCGTCGGAGAGGATCTCCTCGAGCTCGTGGCGGGAGCGCTCGTGTATCTCCCGGAGCAGGCGCCGCCCGGCGTCGTCGAGCGGCGCGCGGCGCGCCTCCTCGAGGAGCGAGCGCACCATCGTCGCTATTCGGATCAGCTTCGCCGGGCTCGATACGTGCTCGCCGCCGTCGCCCTCGTCGCTGCCGTCGCGGAGGGCCTCGACGACCTCGGGCGTCAGCGGATCACCTCCGGACGGCTGCCGGTCGCCGTTCGGGTTGGGGATCGAGGAGGGTGTCTCGTCTCTCATACCTGGACCTAACAATAGGGCCTGACGGAGTGCGCGGCCCCAGCGGCCCGCGCCGTCGATGGGTTCAGCGGAGCGTCTCGGCGTGGGCGTGCAGGTCGTCGCGGAAGTCGGGGTGGGCGATGTCGGCCAGGGCGGCTGCGCGCTGGCGAACCGTACGCCCGCGCAGCTCGGCCACGCCGTACTCGGTGACGACCACGTCGAGCTGGTGTCGCGGAGTGGTCACGACCGCACCTGCGGGGAGCACCGCGACGACGCGGGAGACGAGCTCGCCGTCGACGGTGGATGTCGACGGGAGGCAGAGCAGCGACCGGTCCTCGAGCTCGAGGCCCGAAGCGGCGACGAAGTCCTCGTGGCCGCCGATGCCGGAGAACTGCCGGCCGCTGATCGTGTCGGCGACCGACCTGCCCGGACAGGTCGATGGTGAGCGCCCCGTTGATCGAGATCATCTCGTGGTTCGCCGCGATGATCTCGGGCGAGTTGACGACGTCGACGGGGAGGAACCGAACGACGATCGTTGCCGTCGAGCCACTCGTAGAGCTCGGCCGTCCCGGCGGCGAACGTGGTGATCGAGTAGCCGTCGAAGGTCCCCTTCTTGCGGTTGGTCACCTTGCCGGCCTGGTGCAGGTGCATGAGGCCGGTGGTGAACATCTCCGAGTGCACGCCGTAGTCGCCCCCGCTGCCGGCCGCGAGCGATCTTGACCACCTGCGTCGGGATGCCGCCGATGCCCGTCTGGAGAGTGCAGCCGTCGGAGACGAACGTCGCCGCCGCACTCGGCGATTCGCCGTTCGACGTCGGTCGGAGCGGCATCGTCCATGGTGAACACCGGGTCGTGTCGCTCTCGACGATCACGTCGATCTCGTCGAGATGGAGCCGGTGTGGCCACTCGGGCGGCAGTCCGAAGGTGCGTGGGCACTTCGCGTTGACCTCGACGACGAGGACGCGGTCGGGGTCGGCGCCGGCCCGGTGCAGCTCGTCGACGGTCGCGCCGGCGTGGAGCGAGAGGCTGACGTATCCGTCGTCGTCCGGTGGAGTGGCGACCGTCGCCATGACCCTGGGTGCGAGGTCGGCGACGATCGGGGCGAAGCGCCGGAAGTCGGACGGTACGAACTGGATGTCGGCGCCCGATGTCGCGCAGGAGGCGCTCGGCGGGACCGAAGAAGCCGGAGAGGTAGTGGACTCCGGGCTTCAGGAAGATCGGGTAGAGGTCGACGAGGAGCGCTCCGAAGATCTGGAGGTCCTCCCAGTCGTCGCGCTCTGCCAGCGCGTGCATGAACGCCGAGGGCTGACCGGGACCCAGGGGCACCGCCAACTGGTCGACGGCACGTATGCGAGACGCGGCCGAGTCGAGACTCTCGGTTCTTGCGGGCATCTTCCTCCTCGGAGCGGGATGGGGCGCAAGGCCTCAGGTCTGGATGATGACTACTCGCTCGTCGGTCATCTCACGCACCGAGTAGCGCGGGCCCTCGCGGGTGTTGCCGCTGTCGCGGATTCCCCCGTACGGCTGCTGATCGGCGCGGAAGGTCGGGACCTCGTTCACGAGCACCCCGCCGAAGTCGAGAGTGCGTGCGGCGCGCAGCGCGCGAGTCGAGGCCGGCGGTGAAGATCGACGCCTGAAGCCCGTAGCGCGTGTCGTTCGCGAGGCGGAAGCGCGTCGTCGAGGTCGCGTGTAGGCCTGTACCGCGACGACCGGGCCGAACACCTCGAGCGCGCACACCTTCATGCGTGGGCGACACGCCCGAGAGGACGGTGGGCAGAAGCACGCCGTCGTCGCGGATCCGGCCGCCGGCGCATAGGTCGGCCCCGGCCGCGACGGCCTCCTCTACCCACGACGCGACGCGGTCGCGTTCTCCCGTCGAGATGAGAGCAGAGACGTCTGTCTCTTCGCTCAGGGGGTCGCCGACCACGAGCGCGTCGACGAGTGGCACGAGCGCATCGAGGAACGGCGCCGCGATCGACTCGTGCACGTAGACGCGCTGGGTGGAGATGCACGACTGGCCCGCGTGGCTGAAGCCGGCGACGGCGATCTTCTTCGCTGCCGTGGCCCAGTCGCCGCTCGGCTCGATGATCACGGGCGCGTTGTTGCCCAGCTCGAGGCCGACCTTCTTGCGGGCGGCCTTCGCACGGATCCCCCAACCCACCTCGGGTGAACCGGTGAAGGTGATCATCGCGATGTCGGGGTGCTCGACGAGCGCGTTGCCGACTGTCGCGCCGCCGCCGGTCACGACGTTCAGGTGCCCTCCCGGGAGACCCGACTCCGCGAGGATCTCGGCGAGCAGTAGCGACGACAGCGGCGTCTGGCTGGCCGGCTTCAGCACCATCGGGCATCCCGACGCGATCGCGGGTGCGACCTTGTGGGCGACGAGGTTGAGGGGGAAGTTGAAGGGGGTGATGGCCCCGATGACTCCTACGGGCACCCGGAGTGTGAATGCGAGCTTGCCCTCGCCGGCGGCGCTCGCGTCCATCGGGATCATCTCGCCGGTGAGCGATCTGGCCTCGAGGGCCGAGAACGTGAAGGTGGAGACCGTGCGCTGCGCCTCTACCCGAGCGGTCCTGAGGGGTTTCGCCGCCTCGGCCGAGATCACGCGGGCGAGGTCCTCGACGCGCTCGGAGATCTTGCGGGCGGCCGTGTCGAGGATCTCGGCGCGACGCCATGCGGGAGCGCGCCCGCCGAGAGCGATGCGCGGGCGGCGCCGACGGCAAGGTCGATCTCGCGGCCACCTGCGGCGGGGACGCGCCCGAGCAGGGCGCCGTCGTACGGGGCGCGCACCTCGATCCAGTCGCCGGTGGTGATCTGGTCGCCGCCGATCGGGATTGCGTGGTCGCCGCCGGTCAACTCGTTCCCTCCCCCGCACGCTCGCAGTGGCGCCCTCGGCAGGATTCGAACCTGCGCACACGGCTCCGGAGGCCGATGCTCTATCCCCTGAGCTACGAGGGCGGGGCGACCGATGGTATCAGCGCGTGTCGGCGCCGAGGCCCCGTGGAGTCGCCGCGCGGCGCCGACGGAACGCCGCGGGCGGGCCGCCGTGTCGGGCCGGTGTGGTTGCGCGCCAGAATGTGGGTCCACCCGGATCGGAGGCAATCGTCGGTGGAGTCCACAGGCGGCACGGCACACGCGATCACCGACGACCTGATCCTCTGCACGCGTGCCAGGCCGGCGGAGGTGCGCGCCTGCCTGGCTACGGTCGCCGCGCAGAGGCGGGTCCCCGTGAACGTCGTTGTCGTCGACTCGAGCGAAGACGACCTCACGCTGCGCGTCGTCGAGGAGATCTCACCGACGTGGCCGGGGTCGTCGTCGCTGCTTCACATCCGCTCGAAGCCGGCTACCACCCGGCAGCGCAACGTAGGGATCGACGCGACGAGCGGTGAGGTCGTCCACTTCGTCGACGACGACACGCTGCTCGACCCGGGCTACGTCGAGGCGATCCTCGATCTCTTCGCGGCCGATAGGGCGACGGCGATCGGAGGCGTCGGCGGCTTCGTGACGAACCAGCCGGAGCACCGGTTCACGGTCGTCGACGAGTGGCTGGGCCTCGACAGCCGACGGGAGGGGGTCGTGCTCCCGTCCGGTCGCAACACGAGGCTCTACAAGGAGCCCGCGTGGCCGGTCGAGGTCGACTGGCTCTCGGGATGTGCGATGTCGTTCCGACGCGTGGTGTTCGACACCGTGCGCCCGGACTCCAGGCGCGGGTCCGACAGGAACGGCGAGGACCTCGACCTGTCGTACCGGGTGCGGCAGCGGTGGCCGCTCCTCATCACACCTCGTGCGCGCATCGTCCACATCGAGGCGGCCGAGGGACGTAGGACGGCGGAGGACCTCGCCGTGGTGGAGATGGTGTCGCGCTACGAGCGGGTCGTGGCGGGGACCGGCGTCTACAGCAGGCGGGCGTTCTGGGTATCGGTCTGGGGCCAGTTGGCCTGGTTCACCCTGAAGGCGGCCGTCACCTGGTCGCACTCGCGGCTGGCCATCGCCGGTGCGACCCTGCGCGGGGTCCGCGCCATCCGCGCTGCGCGACGCTCCGGGTCGTTGATCCTCGAAGCGACCTGCTGAGCGGGACTCCGCCCGGGGCTCAGAGGACCGCGGAGAGGCGGCGGTTGAGGGCGTCGAGCGCGGAGCGCGCTGCGGCCTCCAAGGGGCTCGAACCCGACGCGAGGCCGTAGCACACGCTCTCGCCGCACGCGATCGCCGTCGCGATCGAGCGCGTCGCCCTCCGCGCCTCCGTCCATCGGGCGCGCCCAGAGAACCTGCGGCGAGATCGGGGCGCCGAGGCCGGCGAGTGCCTCGATGGTCGCATCGATCACTGCGGGCAGCCCCCCGCTGACGGGTGCACGGCCGATCGTCCGCCGTCCTGCAAGCACCAGGTGGACCTCGACCTCCTCCGTGTCGGGGAACGAGAGGACCGCGAGCAGCCTGGCGCGCCCGGAGTCGGCGCCACTCACGGTCGGCTCGCCGGCGAGCGAGGTGTCGTCGTGCTCGTCGAGCACGATGTCGCCGGTCGGGTGCTCGTCGGTGCGGTGCTCGTCGGTGCGGTGCTCGTCGGTGCGGTGTTCGTCGGTGCGGTGTTCGTCGGTGCGGTGCTCGTCGGTGTCGGGCGCTGTGATCACGTCGTCGACATGAGTCGCCTCGGCCTCGGCGGTGTCGAGTGCCGGTCCGGGAGCAGTGCCGGGGACATCTCCGGGAGCGGTCTCAGCAGCGGTGCCGGGACCGGAAGGCGCATCACGCCAGCGCACCAGTTCCACCGCGACCGGCCGATCCGAGTGGCGTGCGACCACGCGCGTGGCCTGGACCGGGAGGCCGGGAACCCGGCCTGCCGATGACACCTGCAGCTGCACCAGGAGCAGGTCGTCGCGCTCGTCGAACCCGGCGGCACGAACACCGGGAATGCGGCGCAGCTCGAGCTCGAGGTCGTCGAGGGTCTCGTCGGACATTTCAGCGTTGCTCCTTAGCCTCGTACAGCCGCGCGTCGGCGATCTGGAAGAGCCGCTCGACGTCGTCGGCGTCGGCGGGGCACTGCGCGGCGCCGTAGGAGAACCCCGGCGCTGCGGTCGCGAGGCCGGGTACCTGGCGGACGCGCTCGATGAGCGCCGGGACGAGGTCGGCCTCGGTGTTGGGGAGAATCAGGGCGAACTCGTCGCCGCCGATTCGCGCCGCATGGTCGCCGAAGCGCAGCGCCCTGCGGAACCTCTCACCGAGGTCGCGCAGGACTGCATCGCCGGCCATGTGACCGCTGCGGTCGTTCAGCTCCTTGAACCCGTCGAGGTCCATGATGACCAGCGTGAACGGCCATCCGTAGCGCGTGCTGCGAGCGACCGACATCTCCAGCAGCCGGTCGAACGAGCGCCTGTCGAAGAGGCTCGTCAGGGGGTCGTGCCACGCGTCGTAGCGCAGCACGTCGAGGCGGAGGGACAGCACGCAGAGTGAGTAGACCAGCGTGCGATCGAAAGCGTGATCGTCGAGCGCCGGCTCGGTGTACAGGCCGGGTGCCGCGGCCAGGAGCACCTCGTCGTCGTCGTCGAGGGGCCGGCGTCCGGCGCGGAAGACCTGCCTGCCCAGCGTCGCCTCCTCGATCACGACAGCGGCGTCGTCGAGCCCGAACTGCTTCACCAGGGCGTCGAGCGCGCAGTAGATGAGCGCGATTCCCGACTCGGTGTTGGCCAGCTCGCTGGAGAGCTCGGTGCTGAGCAGCGCCATAGGTCGCGCTCCGTGATCGGTTCGCGCGCTATCCGTGGCGCTCATCGGCAGTACTGAGTCGGGGAGGAGTGCCGCGAGGCCCCGTCCGAGCCCTGACTGTCGCGACACTTCCGTCCTCCTTCACGCACAGCGGTGCTCCCGACGTCCCACGCGACGGCCCGCCCCTCTCGAATAGGTCGTTTGCCCTACAAGGCAGGTTACACGGCTCCCCCGCCAATCGGAAATGGGCGGAGGCTACCGAATTGTGCAGATGCTCCTTACGTGGGACCGCCACCGGCTTCGTGCCCTGCCCCCGGCGCCCGGCCTGCCACACTCTGGCGGTGATCCGTGACGATCTGATCGACGCGCTGCGCTGCGCACTGGCCTCCGCAGGCCTCCCCGAACCCGACGGAGCGATCTCGCTGGAAGCGCCCCGGCAGCGGGAGCACGGCGACTGGGCCACGAACGTCGCCCTGAAGCTCGCGAAGGCGGTGGGAGAGCCGCCGCGGGACGTGGCCGGGCGCATCAAGGAGGCCATGGAGGCCTCCCCGCCGGACCACCTCGAAGGGGTGGAGATCGCCGGGCCCGGCTTCCTCAACATCTTCCTGGCGCCGACCTGGCTCGACGACGTCCTCCGCGAGGTTGTCGAGGCGGGGGACCGCTACGGGCGCAGCGACGCCCTCGCCGGGCAGCGCGTGAATCTCGAGTTCGTCTCGGCGAACCCTACCGGGTCCACTCCATGCGGGGGGTGGGCGCTGGGTCGCGGTGGGCGACGCGATCGCGAACCTCCTGGCGTCGCAGGGTGCCGAGGTGCATCGCGAGTACTACCTGAACGACACCGGTGCGCAGCTCGAGAAGTTCGCGAGGTCGCTCGTCGCCCGGTACCGGGGCGACGCCGTCCCCGAAGGCGGCTACATGGGTGAGTACGTGGTGGAGATGGCCGAGAGGATGAGGGCAGACCTCGGAGACGACGTCACTGCAGAGCAGGCCGGGGCGTGGGGGTTCTCCGACGTGGTCAGGCAGCTGCGAGACGACCTCGGCCGGATCGGGGTGCAGTTCGACACATGGTTCTCCGAGCAGCTGCTCCACGACCGGGGCGACGTCGCCGAGGTCCTCGCCATGCTCGATGCCCGCGGTGTCAGCTTCGAGCACGAGGGTGCGACCTGGCTGCGGTCCACCGACTACGGCGACCAGCGCGATCGCGTCCTCGTCCGCTCCGACGGCACCACGACATATCTCTGCAACGACCTCGCGTACCACCGTGACAAGCTCGCACGAGGCTTCACGCACCTCATCGACATCTGGGGCGCCGATCATCACGGACAGGTGAAGTCGGTGCAGGCCGGCATGGAGGCCCTGGGCTACGAGCCAGGCGAGCCCGAGGTCATCCTCGGTCAGCTCGTGAAGCTCGCAACGCGGCAGGCGAGGAGGTGCGCCTGTCGAAGCGCACCGGAGAGATGGTCACCCTCGCCGACATCCTCGACGAGGTCGATCCCGACGTCTGCAGGATGACCTTCCTCCTCCAGGGCCTCGACACCGCGCAGACGATCGACCTCGCAGTGGTCACGGCGCAGTCGATGGAGAACCCCGTGTACTACGTGCAGTACGCGCACGCCCGGATGGCCTCGATCGCGCGGAAGGCCGCGGAGGCGGGGGTGGTGCGCCGGCCGCAGGACGAGGTCGACCTGTCGCTCCTCGCCGACGACCGTGAGCGCGATCTGCTGCGCTCGCTCGCGCACTACCCCGACGTCGTTGCCGATGCCGCTGCGCGGCGGGCGCCGCACCAGATCGCCCACTGGGTCCACGACTTCGCCGGGCGGTTCCACGGCTTCTACCGCGACTGCCGTGTCCTCACCGACGACGGTGCGCTCACCCAGGCGAGGCTCTGGCTCGTCGAGGCCTGCCGGATCGGTCTCGCCGACGCGCTCGGCCTCCTCGGCGTAGACGCTCCCGAAGAGATGGCCCGCCTGGGAGACGACGAGGACGCCGACGACACCGGCGACACACCGCCGGGCGACTCCCGGGGCGCTCCGCCTCCGACCCCGCTCGGCGGGTACTGACCGTTCAGGGCTCCGAGCGCGTAGCGTCGTCCACGATGACCGCTCCGATCGACCTCGACCTGCTCCCGCGCAACACGCGTCTCGACGGCTCCGGCCGCGCCTCCGTCGGGGGATGCGACCTCGAGTCGCTCGCGGCCTCGTACGGCACCCCTCTGTACGTGTACGACGAAGACGATCTGCGCGAACGTTGCCGCGAGTACGTGGCGGCGTTCGGCGTCGATCGCGTCGCCTACGCGGGCAAGGCGTTCCTCTGCGTCGCGATGGCGCGGCTGATCGCGGAGGAGGGCCTCAACCTCGACGTAGCGACCGGGGGAGAGCTTCACGTGGCGCTGCACGCCGGCTTCCCGCCGCAGCGCCTCGTCTTCCACGGCAACAACAAGTCCGATGAGGAACTCGCCGCGGCGCTCGACGCCGGAGTGGGCCGGATCGTCATCGACTCGTTCGACGAGATCGATCGTCTCGACGCCCTGGTCGCCGGCGGCCGGCCGTCGCCGACGGTGCTCGTGCGCGTCACGCCCGGGGTAGAGGCGCACACGCACGAGCACATCGAGACCGGAGTCGAGGACTCGAAGTTCGGCTTGTCGTTGGAGCGCGGCGAGGCGCTCGCCGCCGCCCGGAGGATCGCCGCCGACGGCCACTTGCACCTGGCGGGCCTGCACTGCCACATCGGCTCGCAGGTGTTCAGCCTCGACTCGTACGCGCGCGCAGCGCAGAAGATGGCCGGTCTCGTGCACACCGTCGAGGAGGTGACCGGCGCTCCGGTCGAGGAGGTGAACGTCGGGGGAGGCCTCGGGGTGCGCTATGTGAGCGACGATGCGCCGCCGTCCATCGCGAGGTACGCGGAGGTGGTGCAGGAGGGCCTCGCTTCCGCCCTCGCGGACGCCGGTGTGCGCTCCGCGCCGCGCCTGACGGTCGAGCCCGGCCGCTCGATCGCCGGACCGCCCGGGCTCACCCTCTACAGGGTCGGCACGATCAAGGAGATCCCCGGACTACGCACGTACGTAGC
Source organism: uncultured Actinomycetes bacterium (assembly GCA_963706745.1). Classification (GTDB taxonomy): domain Bacteria; phylum Actinomycetota; class Acidimicrobiia; order IMCC26256; family PALSA-610; genus JAOSJK01. The sequence goes on from CAVPMX010000003.1 coordinate 25,288, forward strand.
CGTAGACGGTGGCATGAGCGACAACCCCCGCCCGTCGCTGTATGGCGCGCGCTACGAGGCGTTCGTGCCCTCGAGGGCGACGGCGGAGCGTCCCCTCGTCGCGACCGTCGCGGGCAAGCACTGCGAGCAGGGCGACGTGCTCGTCCACGATGCGCACCTGCCCGCAGACCTGAGAGTCGGCGACGTGGTCGCCACCCCTTGCACGGGTGCCTACGGGGTGTCGATGGCGTCGAACTACAACCGGATGCCCCGCCCCGCCGTCGTCTTCGTGCGAGACGGAGTCGCCCGGGTCGTCATCGGCCGCGAGACGCCCGACGACCTTCTCCGCCACGACGCCGGCTAGTTTGCCGAGCCGCCTGACTGGCGCGTGTGCTCCGGGTCGCACCGTGCGGCACGGATGACGCGCCGCCCGCACCCGCCCGCCGGCCCGCCGGTCCATCCGACTCATGGTGGTCGGCTGCGGGGGTGGCGGGCGTCGTCGGGCGGGACGAAGGGTCGTGGGCCGGTGCCGGGTATGAGAGCCCAGCCGCGTCGGTGCTTCATGTCGTGGTGCGAATCGCAGAGGTGGTCGAGCTGGTCGAGACGGGTGACGCGTGTCTCGGCCCAGGGGGTGCTGTGGTCGATCTCGACGTGGGTGCTCGCGCAGCCTTCGACGCTGCAGGTGGGTGACTGCCAGAGCAGGGCGATGCGCTGAGCTGTGGTCGGTCCGCGTCCGAGGTGGGTGACGTTTACGACGTCGTTGCCGCGTGTGATCACGAGCTTCAGGACGGCGTCGCCGAGGAGGCGGCGTGCGGTGTCGACGGGGATGGGTCCTATGCCGGTTATCTCGCACAGCTCCTCGCCGGTCCTGGTACCACGTGCGAGGGCTTCTATGTCGATGCGCAGCAGGGCGAGGTATCGCTCGCTGCGCGGCCACGCGTTCCCGGGGTTCGCGCTGTGCTGTGTCTCGCGCTGGGTCTCGGGCTGCGTCTCGACCGGTGAGTCGGCATCTCTCTCGGTGTCGGTCGTGCTGCCGGCGCACGCGCCGTCGGTGTGGGCGGCGGTCGCCGCGGTGGCCGGGTCGACAGTGCGACCGTGCCTCCCCGCCGGGTGCCCGGCGAGGCCGAGCAAGGCGTCGTAGGCGTAGGCCTCGCGGGGCTCGTGTTCGGCGGTGCGGCGGGAGCGGTAGATGCGGTCGACGAGCTCGTCGAGTGCCCGTTCGATGAGCGCTCCGGTGTGCGCGGGCCCGCGTGCGTGCAGGTTCCATGCGCCTTCCGGGTCGGTGAAGGTACGGAGCTGCCGGTTGGTGTGGATGCGCCGGTGGGTGCTGTCGGGGTCGGGGTCGCCTGCGGCCCTGGCGCGCAGGGCCTCGTTGTGGAGCTCCGCGAGGCTGTCGTGCGACGCGACATCCAGGAGGCGTTTCTCGGCGGCGGCGTTCACGGCGGCAGCGGCCGTGATCTCGGATGTCTGCGCGCCCGACAGCTTCCCGCCACGGACCGCTTCGGTGGTGGCGGGAAGGTGCTCGAGGGCCTTGGATGTCGCGAGCTGGTCTCGGGCGCGGCCGATGCCGGTGCCTGAGATCCACGCGAGCTGCTCCGCGGCGGAGCGGCATCCCGAGCGCTGCCAGGCCCGGGACTGCTCCACACGTGCGGCGAGCAGAGTCTCTGCGGCAGCGGCGAGGCGTTCGATGCGGTTGAAGGTCTCCCACCAACGCAGCGCCTCCGACAGGGGGACCTGGTCGGCATCCAGTCCGGCGACGAGCCCGCCGAGTTGCTCTGTGCACGACACGACCTGACGCAACGACGGATGCCCGTCGTGCGCCCCGTGATCCGCCCGCGCCGTGGCGGAGACCGGGAAGGTGTCGAGCTCGTCGAAGGCGAGTGTCGCGGGCACGAACATATGATCGCATGGGGGTGAGACACTCACACCGAGGAACCGAGGCGCCATCCGCAGCGACCTCCGGGAGCGGGCGATGCGTGGTCGCCCCGGTGGTGCGCGACGAGCGCGATGGACCGGTCGCGTTCGATCCGACGATCTGCCCGTCCACCGCAGGGCTGGCATTCATGTCGGTCATCCCCCTGCTGTGGGCGACGTGCGGCGCCGCGGCGCTCGCGAGCCGTCTCCTCGCGTCGCGCCGTGGGCGTCCCGGGGCCGCGCACGCGTAGCGGGAACCCCGGCCGTACCGGCCTCCCCGGGACCGCCTCTGCGGCCCGCCGGCCTGCAAGATGCCACGCTGTCGGAGATCCGTGTGCGCCGGCGCCGGCCGCGTCCGCGAGAATGGTGCGGATGGACGAGCAGCGAGACGTGGTGCGGGTTGGAATCCTCGGATGCGGCAACGTCGGCGCGGCCCTCGTCGGCCTGCTCCGCTCGAACGCCGACCTGATCACGGCGAGGACCGGGGTCGGGGTCGAGGTCACCCGGGTCGCCGTACGCAACGTCTCGCGTGACCGCGAGGTAGAGCTGGCCCCGGGTGTGCTCACCCACGACGCCGAGGCGGTCGTGGTCGACCCCGAGGTCGATGTCGTCGTCGAGGTGATAGGTGGGATCGAGCCGGCCCGCTCGCTGATCCTCGAGGCGCTGAAGCGCGGCAAGCCGGTCGTGACAGCCAACAAGGAGCTCCTTGCCAACGTCGGTAGAGAGCTCTTCGAGGCCGCGGAAGGCGCGGGCGTCGACATGCTCTTCGAGGCATCGGTGGCCGGCGGCATCCCGCTCATCCGCCCACTGCGCGAGTCGCTGGCCGGCGAGAAGATCCGCCGGGTCATGGGCATCGTCAACGGCACGACGAACTTCATCCTGACGCGCATGACCGAGGAGGGCTCGGCATTCGCCGACGCCCTCGCCGAGGCTCAGAGCCTGGGGTTCGCCGAGCGCGACCCCACCGCCGACGTCGAGGGCTTCGATGCCGCGGCCAAGGCGGCGATCATCGCGTCGATCGCCTTCGGAGCGCGCGTCGTCGCCGGTGACGTGTATCGGGAGGGGATCTCGGAGATCACGGCCGACGACATCGCCGCCGCCGGTGAGCTCGGATACGTGGTGAAGCTCCTCGCCGTCGCCGAGGAGTCCGATGGAGGGGTGGCCGTGCGGGTGCACCCGGCGATGGTCCCCGACGATCACCCGCTCGCATCGGTCCGCGGTTCCTTCAACGCCGTCTTCATCGAGGGAGACACGGTCGGGCAGCTGATGCTCTACGGGCGTGGGGCGGGCGGTGGTCCCACGGCCGTCGCGGTGCTCGGCGACCTCATCGACGCCGTCAAGAACCTCCACGGCGGTGGGCGCGGAGCGACGATCGGGGCCCTCGCCGACAAGCCGATTCGCCCGATCGACGAGGTCGAGTCGCAGTTCTACCTGTCGATGGACGCCGCCGACCGGCCAGGCGTCCTCGCACGCATCGCCGACTGCTTCGGGCGTCACGGCGTCTCGATCCAGTCGATGCAGCAACAGGGACGCGACGCCGACGCCCGCCTGATCTTCGTCACGCACCGGGCCCGGGAGGCAGACCTCAGGTCGACCGTGCACGAGGTGCGCGACCTCGACGTGATCGTGCGCGTCGGATCGGTGCTGCGCGTGGTCGGAGGCGAGGAGTGAGAGCCGCGGGAGCCGACGGCCGCCGGGGTGGATGGCCGGGTGTCATCGAGGCGTATCGCGACCGGATGCCTGTCAGCGACGCGACCCCGGTGGTGACGCTGCTCGAGGGCGGCACCCCCCTCGTCGCCCGCGCCGCGGCTCTCGGAGCGCGTCGACGCCCGGGTGCTGCTCAAGGTCGAGGGCCTCAACCCGACCGGGTCCTTCAAGGACCGCGGTATGACCCTGGCGATCTCGAAGGCGATCGAGGAGGGCACGAAGGCTGTCGTCTGCGCCTCTACGGGCAACACCTCGGCCTCCGCCGCCGCGTACGCGGCGCGTGCCGGCCTGGTCGCGGGGGTCCTGATCCCCGAGGGCCACGTTGCTCTGGGAAAGCTCGCGCAGGCGCTGATCCACGGTGCTCGCGTCGTGCAGATCCGCGGCTCGTTCGACGACGCCCTCGACCTGGTCCGCGTCCTCGGCGAGCGCGGCGGCGTCACCATCGTGAACTCGGTGAACCCCTACCGCATCGAGGGCCAGAAGTCGGCCGCGTTCGAGGTGTGCGACGTGCTCGGCGACGCGCCCGACGTGCACTGCATCCCGGTAGGGAACGCGGGGAACATCACCGCTTACTGGAAGGGATACCGCGAGTACCACGACTCCGGCATCACCTCCACGCTGCCGCGGATGCTGGGCTGGCAGGCGGCCGGATCGGCACCGATCGTGATCGGCGAGCCGGTCCTGCACCCCGAGACGATCGCCACGGCGATCCGCATCGGCAACCCTGCTTCGTGGGACGCGGCCGTAGCGGCGCGCGACGAGTCGGGAGGCAGCATCGGAGCGGTGACCGACGCCGAGATCCTCGACGCGTACCGCCTGCTCGCCTCTGTCGAGGGTGTCTTCGTCGAGCCGGCGTCGGCCGCCTCGATCGCCGGGCTGCTGAAGGCCGCCGAGGGAGGGCTGGTCGCGCACGGCGAGACGGTCGTGTGCACCGTGACGGGCCACGGCCTCAAGGATCCGAGCCGTGCAATCGAGGAAGTCGAGGCCGGACCGGCGGTCGACGCGACCGTCGAGGCGGTCGTCGCGGAGCTGGGGCTGTGAGTCGCGTGCGGCGGCGTCGACGCTTCTTGTTCGCGGGGTCGGTGCTGTCGGTCGGGGCGCTGGCGGCGATCGGTCTCTTCGCTGGGGGCGGCGACTCCGATGCAGGTGCCGCCGACGACTCGCCGATGCTCGTCGCCCCGTCGTCGACGTCTGCGCCTCCGTCGACTACCGGGGTGAGGCGGGCGACTGCCACCACGACGCTCCCCCTGCCGGTGCCCGAGCCGCCACCCGCCGACCCCTACGCCGACGTGCCGGTCATCCAGATCGGGCGCATCGAGATCCCGAAGATAGGGCTCGATCATCCCGTGTACGAAGGTGTGACCCTCACCGTCATCGACAGCGGCCCCGGCCACTGGCCCGGGACCGCGCTCCCCGGCGACCGCGGCAACACCGTCTTCCCGGGTCACCGCGTCACCCACAGCCATCCGTTCTACGACCTCGACCTGGTCGTCCCCGGTGACGAGGTCGTGTTCCACATGCCGGAGGCGAGCCACACGTACAGGGTGACCGAGACGCTGATCGTCGTGCCGGAAGACCTCTGGATCGTCGACCAGACCGAGGAGCCGACGATGACGATCTTCGGGTGTCACCCGAAGCACAGCGCTCGCCAGCGCATCGTCGCAAAGGGTGAGCTCGTGCGCTCGACGCCCAGCATGGCGAGCGTCGCGATCGCGCTCCACGTCGGAGACGTGCTCGGAACGCCCTCGTGACGACGCGTCCCGTGGCGCTCGTCACGGGTGCGTCGGCAGGGATCGGGGAGGCGATCGCGCGACGTCTCGCGGCCGACGGCCACGATCTCGTCGTCGTCGCCCGTGGCGCCGACCGCCTCTCGCAGCTGGCGACGGATCTCGAGGGCGAGCACGGGATGACGGTCGAGGTGCTCGCCGCAGACCTGACCGACCGTGAGCACCTGGCGCGAGTGGAGGCCCGCCTCGGCGATCCGGACCGCCCCGTAGATCTCCTCGTCAACAACGCCGGGTACGGGACGGTCGGCGCGTTCGTCGAGATGCCCGCCGACCGCGAGGAGAACGAGATCGCACTCAACGTCGTCGCGCTCGTGCGACTCACGCATGTGGCGCTCGGTGCGATGCGGGAGCGTGGCAGGGGTGCGATCCTGAACGTGTCGTCGTTGGCCGGGCAGCAGCCCACTCCGGGGATGGCCACCTACGGCGCGACCAAGGCCTTCGTCACCTCGTTCACCCTGGCCGTGCGCGAGGAGGCGCGGGGAAGCGGGGTGAAGATCACGGTGCTCGCCCCGGGCTTCACGAGCACCGAGTTCCAGGCCCGTGCCGGTGTCGAGGAGGTCGGGGTGCCCGGCGTTCTCCTGCAGGGCCCCGACGAGGTTGCGAAGGCCGGCCTCGACGCGCTCGCCAAGGGGCGAGCGATGGTCGTGTCGGGCTGGATCAACTGGGCGGCGGCGACCGCCACGAAGGTCGTGCCCACGAGCGTCGTGCGCAGAGTGACGTCGCTGGTGATGCGTCGCAGCAAGGTGACCTGAGCCGTCCTGCCGGAGCGCCGGGCGGCGATTCAGGCGGGGTCGAGTCGCATCACGCGCCCACTGATGTCGACTACGTAGATCTCGCCGTTCGAGTCCTCGCCGAACGTGGAGACCGGACCGGCGTTGACGCCCAGGTCGCGCACGTCGGCGAGTGCGCCGTCGCTCTGTGTCAGGGCGATGATGTCTCCCAGCGCGAAATCGGCGTAGAGGTACGCGCCCGATAGATCGGGGATCGCCGAGCCGCGGTAGACGAACCCGCCGGTCACCGAGACGCCGCCGTCTGCATGCGAGTACTCGTGGATCGGGTCGACGGCCCCCTCGGGGACTGCGCCCTCGAAGTCGTGCGCGCCCTCGCGCGGGTTCCAGCCGAAGTTGACGCCCGACTCGCCGGCGAGTGCCAGATCGATCTCCTCCCATTCGTTCTGGCCGACGTCGCCGATCCACAGGTCCCGTGTTGCGCGGTCCCAGGAGAACCGCCACGGGTTGCGCAGTCCGTACATCCAGATCTCGGCGCGCGCGTCCGCGTCGTTCACGAACGGGTTGTCGTCCGGCACGCTGTACGGAGCGTCGCCGGAGGGACGGGGGTCTATCCGCAGGATCTTGCCCAGGAGCACGCCGAGGTCCTGGCCGTTCCCCTCGGGGTCTCCCGCGCTCCCGCCGTCGCCGAGACCGATGTAGAGCATGCCGTCGGGACCGAAGGCGACGTGACCTCCGTTGTGGTTGCCGAAGGGCTGCTCGACCCGGAGCAGCTCGCGGCGCGAACCGCTGTCGGCGATCCCGTCGTCGCCCATCTCGAACTCCTGCACGCGGGTATCGCCGTCGAGGTCGGTGAAGTCGACGTACAGGAGGTCGCCGTCGGGCGAGAAGCAGATGCCGAGGAGGCCCTGCTCGCCGCCGGCGGTCACGTCGTCGGAGACGTCGAGCACAGGTTCGTCGCCGTCTCGGCCGCCGAGTGCCCGAACGGTGCCCGAGCGCTCGGCCACGTACAGGGTCTCGGTTCCGGGACGCGCAGCGAGGGCGACCGGGCTGTCGAGGCCCGAGGCGATCTCGGTGAGGGTGACCGCAGCCGACGACAGGTCGCCGGTCTCGCCGCCGGCGGTGCTCGGAACGCCGGTGTCCGTGCCGCCGCTCTCGTCGGTCGGTGGAGCCCCCGTCGTCGGAGGCCGACGCGGCTGTGTGGGCCGCTCCGCTCCGGCGCCGTCGGAGTCGTTGCCCCCGCACGAGTAGGCGACGACCACGAGGGCGAGAAGGATCGACGGCGTCCGGTTGCATGATCGACGCATGGCCGGAGGCTAGCGGCGCCGGTGGCGGTTGCGATCGAGCACCTACGATCCCCGCCGTGAAGCACGTCGTGTTCGTCCCCGATGGCTGTGCAGACGAGCCGCTCGCACAGCTCGACGGCCGGACGCCGCTCGAGGCGGCATCGATGCCGAACCTGACTGCCGTCGCGGCGCACTCCGAGGTCGGCCTCGCGCGTGTGATCCCCGTGGGGATGCCACCCGGCAGCGACGTGGGGAACATGTCGATACTCGGGTACGACCCGACCGTCTACCACTCGGGCCGCGCCCCGATCGAGGCCGCGGCGATGGGGATCGAGCTCGGTCCCGAGGAGGTCGCGTACCGCTGCAACCTGGTGACGCTCTCCGACGACGACGAGCCCGTGATGATCGACTTCGCCGCCGGGCACGTAACGACCGATCAGGCTCGACACATCGTCGGCGCGCTCGACGACCGGCTCGGCGGCGGGAGGGGAGGGGTGCGCTTCCACGTGGGGGTCGAGTACCGGCACATCTGCGTCGTGCCTCACGACTGGTCCGATGCGTCGTGCACTCCGCCGCACGACCTCACCGGTAGGCCCGTCGCCTGGCCGAGCGGAACGGCTGCGCACCGCGTGCGGGCTCTGATGGACGCGTCGGTGCCGGTCGTGCGCTCCGCCGCAGCCGACGTCGATTCGGTGGCGACGCAGATCTGGCTGTGGGGCCAGGGCGTGAAGCCGCAGCTGCCGTCGTTCGAGTCGAGGTTCGGAACACCCGGGCGGCTCTCGTCGGCGGTCGACCTCGTCCGCGGCCTCGGGGTGCTCGCAGGCATCGAAGTGGTCGACGTTCCCGGAGCGACCGCCGGATTCGACAACGACTACGCGGCTCAACGCGACGCGTGCATCGAGAGCCTGGTCGACCGCGACTTCTTCCTGCTGCACGTCGAAGCGACCGACGAGGCCGGTCATCAGGGTCGGGTCGACGCCAAGGTCGACGCGTTGGAGCGTTGGGATCGCGACGTGATCGGGCCGGTCGTTGCAGCACTCGACGCCGGTGGTGAGAGGTACCGCATCCTGCTGCTCCCCGATCACGCGACACCGTGCGCTCTCATGACCCACACCTCGGCCCCCGTCCCGTACCTTCTCTTCGACAGCGGACGAGCCGGCCCGGGTGGCGTCTACTCCGAGTCCGGCGTTCTGGGGTCGGAACCGGTTGACGCGCATCTCCTCATGGAGCGGTTGCTGGAGCCGATCTGAGACTGGGCGACGGCGGGCTGCCCGCGCCGACACTGCACTGGGTGTATGCTCTGCACGATCCCTCGAAGCCCGTGCCGGAGCCGGCGCGCCCGCACGGCCCGCGAGTGGATACTGCCGGCGCCCTTCCGCATCTCGGAGAGCATCCCGAGGTTGGTTCGGTGCGGTACTTCCCACGGGTCGTCGTGAACCGGTGACGGATCGGCGATCCGAGGACCCAGTGCTTGGCAATCCGAGAGATCGCAATACCCCCAAGACAACATCACGGCGACTCGGCGTGCGCGCCGCTTGCCGCGAGGAGTAGGTCATGAGCGACCAGACGTTCGAGCGCACGACGCTCGACGGCAAGGACAGAGAGCAACTGCAGTCGATTGCGACTGCACTCGGCGTCAAGTCGATCAGCCGGCTGCGCAAGGCCGAGCTCGTCGACGCGATCGTCGAGGCCACACAGGGTGGGAACGGTGGTAACGGAGGTCCCTCGGGCGCCGACTCCAAGCCGCGGAAGATCCGCTCGGCTCGTGCTTCCGAGGTGGACCCGATCGAGGCGCTGGCGGCGGAGGAGGACTCCATCGCAGCGACGTCGGGTGTGGAACCTGACGTCGCGCCGATCCGGCGGCCGGATCGTGCCGGAGGCGAGAGCGCCGCGTCGAGCGCCGGCGGTGCAGCCGAGGCGCCCTCGAACGAGAGGCAGAGCGGCGACAGGGCGGGAACTACCGACGCCTCACGCCAGACGGCCCCCGAGAAGACCGCTGAGAAGTCCGGCGAGAGGACTCCCGAGAAGCCCGCCGAGAAGACCGCTCAGAGGCACCCCGAGAAGGCCGGCGACGACCGGGGCGGCCGGCAGGGTCAGCGCGACGACGAGGGGACGGGGAACAAGCGCCGCAGCCGACGGCGCCGCGGCCGTGACCGTGACTCGGGCGGACAGGCACCGCGTGAGGGCGGTTCGCAGAGGTCCGATGAGCCGCAGGGCGAGCCGATCGACGTGGAAGGGCTCCTCGACCTGCGTGACGAGGGGTACGGGTTCCTCAGGTCGAGTGGGTACCTGGCGGGCCGCAACGACGCCTACGTCTCTGCGTCACAGGTGCGACGCTTCGGGCTCCGCAAGGGTGACCACATCAAGGGCGCCACGCGACCCGCGGCCAGCAACGAGAAGTACCCGGCGCTGATGCGCGTCGACGAGATCAACGGCATGACCCCCGACGACGCACGTCAGCGTCCGCGATTCGAGGACCTGACGCCGCTCTTCCCCGACGAGACCCTCCACCTGGAGCTGCGCGACGAGCCGCTCGAGATGACGGGCCGGATCGTCGATCTGATCTCGCCGATCGGCAAGGGGCAGCGCGGGATGATCGTGTCACCGCCGAAGGCCGGCAAGACGACGATCATGAAGCAGATCGTGTACTCGATCGAGCGGAACAACCCCGAGTGTCATGTGATGGTGCTCCTCGTCGACGAGCGGCCCGAAGAGGTCACCGACATGCGCCGTCACGTGCTGCGCGCCGAGGTCGTCGCGAGCACCTTCGATCGGCCCTCCGACGAGCACTGCCACATCGCCGAGCTGACCATCGAGCGGGCGAAGCGGCTCGTGGAGCTGGGTACCGACGTCGTCATCATCCTCGACGGCATAACCAGGCTCGCCCGCGCGTACAACCTCGCTGCCCCTGCATCCGGGCGGATCATGTCGGGCGGCATCGACGCCGGGGCGCTGTACCCGCCGAAGCGGTTCTTCGGCGCCGCTCGCAACGTCGAGGAAGGTGGGTCGCTCACGATCATCGCGACGGCGCTGGTCGAGACGAACTCGAAGATGGACGAGCACATCTTCGAGGAGTTCAAGGGCACGGGCAACATGGAGCTCCGGCTCGACCGCCGCCTCTCCGAGCGCCGTGTCTTCCCGGCGATCGACGTCGAGGCGTCGGGTACCCGACACGAGGAGCTCCTCTTCGACCGCAGCGCGCTGCAGCAGGTGTGGAAGCTGCGCAGAGTCCTCAACGCCCTGGAGGGCGGGGCCGGCCTCGAGCTCCTGATCGACAAGATCAAGACCACCCGGAGCAACGACGAGTTCCTCGCCGAGATAGCGAAGGCGCCGTCGATCTCGGGTTGATCGCCCCGGAGCCGCGCCTGCAGACGGCAAGCACCCCCGCTGTGGTCCCCCGGGACCTGCGGGCCTAGACTGGAGTCCTGATGAAGACCGACATCCACCCCGACTACGTCGAGTGCAGCGTCCACTGCTCGTGCGGCAACGAGTTCGTGACCAAGTCGACGCTCCCCAGCATGCGTGTCGAGCTCTGCTCGGAGTGCCACCCCTTCTACACGGGCAAGCAGAAGCTCGTCGACACCGGTGGGCGGGTCGAGCGATTCCAGCGCCGTTATGCGAAGTCGGCGGCCGCCAAGGCCAAGAAGTAGGACGGCGCGACGAGCGCGGCGGTCCGGGCGGGGGTGGCATCCGGGATGACAGCCGAGCCTGAGCAGCGGTACATGGGCGGTCAGGCGGTCCTCGAGGGCGTGATGATGCGCGGCGTCACCACGTGGGCGGTGGCGGTGCGCACACCCGAGGGCGACGTCGAGGTCGTCACCCACGAGGTGCCGGGTTGGTCGGAGCGCTACCGGGCGATCCCGCTCCTGCGAGGGGTCATGGGGCTCGGAGAGTCGCTGTCCTTGGGCTACAAGGCGCTGACGTGGTCGGCGAATCGTCAGGTCCCCGAGGACGAGCAGGTCTCCGACAAGGCGATGGGCTGGACGATGGGCATCGCGATGGTGCTCTTCAGTGGGATCTTCCTCGTGTTGCCGGCGATCGCGGGAAGGGGCCTGCGCAACGTCCTCGACGCCGTCCCGTTCCAGGCGTCCGAGGGTGTGCTGCGGATCCTCATCTTCATCGGCTACATACTCCTCATCTCGCGAATGCGCGACATCCGGCGGGTCTTCGAGTATCACGGCGCCGAGCACAAGGCGATCGCGGCCTACGAGAACGGTGTCGAGCTGACACCTCAGTCGGCACAGCGCTTCACGACGGCGCACGTCCGCTGCGGTACGAACTTCCTCCTCATCGTGATGGTGATCGCGATCCTCACCTACTCGGTCGTGCCTTCGCCGAGCCTGCTGGTGATCGTGTTGTCGAGGGTCGTCCTCATCCCTGTCATTGCCGGTCTGTCGTACGAGGTGATCCGCATCTCGGCGCGCAACATGCACAGGGCCTGGGTCAGGGCCGCGATGAGGCCCGGCCTGCTGCTGCAACGGCTCACGACCCGGGAGCCGAGCCTCGATCAGCTCGAGGTGGCGATCGCCTCGCTGCGCGCCGCGATGTCCGACGAGCAGATCGCCGAGGTCGACACCCGAGCGGCTTGAGCCCGGCTCGAGCGGCGGGATCGCCGCCGACCGCGGGGTCGGGCCGATCGTCCTGCGTCTGACTCCGACCCCCGCTCTGCTCTAGGTTCTCCCACATGACAGCCCCCGAAGTGGTCCTCTCCGCAGGTGATGAGGCATCAGGATTGGCGACGATGCTCGCCGACCTCCTGCGCGACAACATGAAGGACTACCCCGTCAGGGGGAGGGCCGCCGGCCTGGCTCGTGGCTCGGTCGTCATGTGCGCAGCGGATCGTGGGATCTCGGTGACGCTGACGTTCCGCGGCGGAGAGGTAGTCGTCACCGATGGTGTCGAGCAGGGCGCTCCCGTGGTCGCCGGGGCCTGGCTGGAGATGGCGAAGCTCTGCTCCGGCCAGCTCTCCCCGGTGAGGGCGGTGTCGCAGAAGCAGCTGAAGGTCACGCCCAGTCCGCACGGCCTCACGGCCCTCGCCGCCGCCGGCTACGCGCTCTCCGTCCCGCCGTCCTTCTACGGTGACGACGAGGCAGTGGCCAAGCGCCGGCTGCAGGTGCAGATCGCAGTGGGGTCCGCGGTGGGGGTGATCGTTCTGCTGGCCTGGTCCCGACATCGCCGGCGTGTGCGCCGAATGCCGTAGCGCGTGATGCGCTCGAGACCTGCGCCCGTCGAAGCCGGTACCCGATGACGCGGACGCTCGCCGGTGTGCCGTGAGCGCGACGCCGCCGCGGATCGCCGTCATCTCAGGTGGGCTCGGAGGAGCGCGCATAGCGATCGCGGTCAAAGAGCTGGGACTCGACGGGTCCACCTTCTTCGTGACCAACGTCGGCGACGACCTGACCGTCGACGGACTCCTCGTCTGCCCCGACACCGACGCCGTGCTGTACGCACTCGCCGGGCTCTTCGACGAGGAGCGCGGCTGGGGTATCAGGGGCGACGAATTCCCGACTGCGCGAGCGGTGCGGGCGACGGGCAGACCCGCGGACCCTGCCCGTGACCCCTCGACCGGAGTTGGCGCGAGCCTCGGCGCGGCGCCGGACACGCAGCATGGCGCGCCGCCGGAGCACTGGTTCAGCCTCGGCGAGCGCGACTACGCACACCACGCGCGCCGCAGGGCGCTTCTCGACAGTGGCCTGAGCCTCGCCGCGGCCACGGCGCGCTTGGCGGCCGACCTGGGTGTAGTCGCGCGCGTGTCGCCCGCCACGGACGACGCCGTGCGCACCCGAGTCGTGACCGAGGACGGGGTGCTCGCCTGGCAGGAGTGGCTCGTGCGTGATCGCGCCGCTCCTGTCCCGACCGCCGTCGAGTTCGGGGGCGCAGATACGGCGGAGGCCCACCACGAAGCGCTGGCGGCGCTGAGCGAGGCAGATCTGGTGCTGATCGCACCCTCGAGTCCCGTGGCATCGGTCGCCCCGATCCTCGCGATCCCGGGCTACGCCGACGTGCTGCGCGACCGACTTCGCCGCGTCGCCCCCTCAGGGGGCGCGGTATCCGCGCCGGGGACCCGGACGGTCGCGGTGACTCCGGTCGCCGTCCGCCGCCCGCTCGAGAGTGAGCGCGACCGGTGTCGCGCTCATGCTCGCGCAGCGCTGCTGCTCACGCTCGGCCTCGATCACACCCCCGCAGCGGTGGCGGGCCTGTACGCGGGCATGATCGACGCGTTCGTGATCGACCCGGCCGACGCGGAGGATGCGGAATCGGTGGCGGCCGGCGCGGGCCCCGGCACGGCCGTCACGGTCGCTCCCGGCCCGACCACCACGGTCGAGGGGATCACGGCCTTGCTGCGCGCGCTCCTGGAGTGAGGCGACGTGTGCACCCGAGCGGCCGGGCGGTCGTACGACGGCGTCGCCTACTGCCGGCCGTCGTCGAAGCCGGCGCGGGTGGCGTCGATCCAACCGTCGAGGGCGCCGTCGGTTGAGCGCACCCGCAGCCAGCCGCCCGACTCCTCGAAGGCCTGGTACCAGGTGCCGGGCTGCAGGTGTCCCGCGACGCGCTCCGGCGCGGAGGAGTCGCGCACCTCGGTGACGGCGTTCACGTAGCACCACCTCGGCGTCGGCGCGGCAGTGCTCGCGGCGACCGGCGTCTCGACGGTGGTCTCCGCGGCGGGTACGGGCGGTGCGACGACCGTTGCGTCTGTCTCCGGGATGGGCGCGGTAGCCGTGTCGGGGGTGGGTGGTGCGACGACGGTGGTCTCCTCGGAGGGTACGGAAGGCGCGACGACCGTTGCGTCTGTTACGACTGTGGCGCCCGCGTGCGAGGCCGGAGCAGGGGTCGCGTCGCTCGCCGACCCGTCGGTCACCGGAGTCGAGAAGGCATCGCTCAGCGCGCGGGTGAGCAGCGCGGCTCGGACCGCCTCGACGACCGAGCGGCGGGTCTTGCCCAGCTCGTCGAGGGCGGCGAGGACGGCGTGCCGGGTGATGCCGTCCGGGTAGACGGCGACGCCGACCTCTGCCGTCCGCTCGTGGTCGGATCCGGGCAGGATCTCAACGAGAGGGCCGCGCGACGTGGCCACGGCGTCGAGCGTCGCGACGAGCGCCGAGCGCTCGAGCGACTCGTCGCCGAGCGGCACCGGGACGACGAAGCGGACGGGGTCGTCGCCGGTGCTCGGCTCGATCCGACCCTCGGCGCCGCCGGAGGCGAGTGTCAGCGTGAGCGCCGGGTCGCCGGGCCGCTGCGCCACGTGATGCCCCGCCGCGACGCACCACTCGATGATTCTGTCCGCTCCGGTCATTCGACTCGCCCTCCTGGTTCGGTGTCCGCACTGCACCGGCGGTCGGCCGCGTTCTCTCGCTCAGCGAGCCTACCGACGAGGTCCCGTCGTCGTCAGCGTGACCCCGCGCGCGGAGCGGGTCACGGATGCGGGAGCGGAGACGGCGAGGAGCGGAGCGGACGTGGCGCGGAGGCTACGTACGGTCCACCCCCGCGGCTGGCGGGCCACGTCCTGTGGCCGCCTCCCGCAATTACGACTTGAGCGGTCAGGAATGTCTCCGTACAGTCTGTGTGCAACCACCACTTCCGCACCGCCCGACGAACCGGGGAGCGACATGTCCGACTGGGGTTTCGAGACCCGCATGATCCACTCGGGGGCACAGGCCGACCCGACCACGCACGCCCGGGCCGTGCCGATCTACCAGACGACCAGCTACGTGTTCCGCGACACAGCGCACGCGGCTGCGCTCTTCGGCCTCGAGGAGCTAGGCAACATCTATACGCGGATCATGAACCCCACACAGGACGTCTTCGAGCAGCGCATGGCGGCGCTCGAGGGTGGTGTCGGTGCGCTCGCAACGGCGAGTGGCCAGGCTGCCGAGTCGCTCGCGTTGATGAACCTCTGCGAGGGCGGTGGGCACATCGTGTCGAGCGCCTCTCTCTACGGCGGCACGTACAACCTCTTCCACTACACGCTCCCGAAGCTCGGGATCAACGTCTCCTTCGTCGACAACCCCGATGATCTCGACTCGTGGCGCGCCGCGATCCGTCCGAACACGCGGGCCTTCTACGCGGAGACGATGGGGAACCCGAAGGGTGACGTCCTCGACTTCGCGGGCGTCTCGGCGATCGCGCACGAGAACGGCATTCCCCTGGTGGTCGACAACACCGTCGCCACGCCGTTCCTCTGTCAGCCGCTGCGACACGGTGCCGACATCGTGGTTCATTCCGCGACGAAGTTCATCGGCGGGCACGGGACCTCGATCGGCGGGGTGATCGTCGACGGCGGGACCTTCGACTACGAGGGCAGCGGCCGGTTCGCGAACTTCACCGAGCCCGATCCGAGCTACCACGGTCTCGTCTTCTCGCAGCTGCCCGAACCGCTCTGGCCTGCGCGCTTCATCTTGAAGGCGCGTCTCCAGTACATGCGCGACATCGGAGCGGCGATATCGCCGTTCAATGCGTTCCTCATGCTGCAGGGTCTCGAGACGCTGAGCCTGCGCATGGAGCGGCACTGCGCCAACGCGCTCGCGGTGGCGACGTGGCTGGACGAGCGCGACGACGTGTCGTGGGTCAAGTACGCGGGCCTGCAGTCGAGCCCGTGGCACGCGCGGGCCAAGGAGTACCTGCCGGGCGGTGCCGGAGCGATCCTCGCATTCGGCATCGAGGGGGGAGGCGACGCCGGCAAGCGCTTCATCGAGGGCCTAGAGCTGTTCAGCCACCTCGCCAACATCGGCGACGTGCGGAGCCTCGCCATCCACCCGGCTTCCACCACGCACAGCCAGTTGACGGCGGCCGAGCAGGAGAGTGCCGGTGTGACGCCGGACCTCGTGAGGCTCTGCGTGGGAATCGAGACGATCGACGACGTCCTCGCCGATCTCGAGGCCGGCTTCCGCGCGGCGAAGGGCTCCTGAGGGAGCCGCGTGGCATTCGAGTACAACCGGGCCACGACCGGAGCCTGGCTGCCTGGAGACCCGCCGGGAAACAGGGAGTTCGCGACGGTCCACGAAGACCGGCCGTGCGCGTTGGAGCTCGGTGACCGGCTCGAGCAGATAACCATCGCGTACGAGACCTGGGGTGAGCTCGACTCGACAGCGTCGAACGCCGTGCTCGTCATGCACGCGCTCACCGGCGACGCGCACGCTCACGGATACGAGGGAGCCGGCCACGCCACGCGCGGCTGGTGGAACCCGTTGATCGGCCCGGGTGCGCCGATCGACACCGACGTCTTCTTCGTCGTCTGCCTGAACGTGCTCGGGGGTTGCCAGGGCACGACCGGACCGTCGTCGATCGCCCCCGACGGCCGCCCCTACGGCAGCCGGTTCCCGTGGATCACCCCCCGCGACCAGGTCGCGGTGGAGGCCGCCCTCGCCGACAACCTCGGCATCGAGAAGTGGGCGGCCGTGATCGGCGGCTCGATGGGGGCGATGCGCGTGCTCGAGTGGGCGGTCGGCTACCCGGACCGGGTCGGCCTGGCGGTGGTCATTGCCGTCGGTGCGTACGCGACGGCCGAGGAGATCGGGCTCTCGGCGACGCAGAACCGGGTCATCCTCGCCGATCCGGACTTCCACGACGGCGACTACTACGACAAGGAGAAGGGCCCGTTGGAGGGCCTGCGGATAGCGCGCGAGCTCGGACAGATCTCCTACCGCAGCGAGCTCGAGTTCCACCGGCGCTTCCACCGCAAGCCCCAGGGCGACGAGGACCCGCTCCACGGGGGCCGCTACGCGATCGAGTCGTACCTCCAGCACCACGGCGAGAAGCTGATGGACCGCTTCGACGCGAACACATACCTGGTGCTCTCGACGGCCATGAACCACCACGATGTCGGCCGGAACCGCGGCGGCATGGCCGACGCGCTGGCCCGAATCTCGGCCGACGTCGTGATAGGCGGGATCTCGACCGACCGTCTGTACCCGCTGCGCCTGCAGTACGAGCTGAGCGAGATGATCCCCCAGGCCCGTGGTGTGGAGGTGATCGCGTCGCTCGACGGGCATGACGCGTTCCTCACCGAGACCGAGGCCGTCGGCAAGCTCATCCGCCGCGCCCTCCTCGGCTGAGCCCCCGTCGCCCGCGCGCGACCTCTACCCCGAGATGGGTCGTTTGTGCCGCACAGGTGCGCGTTTCTGACCCATCTCGGGTGCGGGGCGGGGGCGCGACGGGAGGGGCGGGGGGTGGGCTACGACGCGTCGACGGCTGCGGCGGCGTCGGTGTCGGCGCCCGCCGATGCCGGTGCCGCCGTCGCGTTCGACTCCCCGTGGACAACGATGTGGCGCCGGATCTTCGGGCAGATCACCTTCGTCTCGAGGTCGCATCGGGCGCAGACCCACTTGCCCGAGTCGGGCGCCTTCCACAGGGCGGAGCTGCAGCGCTCGCAACGCGCCCACCCCTCGGTGCACGCCCAGCCTTCCATGCGGTTGGTGACCACCGGGCAGCCTCGTCCTCGGCACTCGGCCCACTGGGGGTCGGCGCTGATGACCCGCTGGGGGCAGACGATCGCGCACTTGCCGCAGTCGTTGCAGTTGAGGTGGACGACCTCGTACGGGATCGGGGCGTCGTCGGCGACGGAGCGGCGGATCGCGCCCTTGGGGCACGCGAAGACGCAGATGCCGCAGCCGTCGCAGCCGGCCGCGATGTCGAAGCTCACCGCCTGTGCCACCCGTACGCGCGCGTCCGGCCCGTGAGCATCGTGTCACGGTAGTCGCAGGGGGTACGAGGGGCCGTCGCGGCCCCCTTCGAGGGCCGGATTCTGATGTTGACTACTATAGCGAGGATTTCTAGGATATAGGTCGTGGACGGTGCGGACGGCGGCGACACCGGCACGCGACCGGAGGGCACGCAATGACGCAGACCGTCCTCGTGGTCGGGGCATCCGGTTCGGGCAAGACGACGCTCATCGAGCGCGTCGTGCCGGCCCTGAGGGCCCGAGGTCTCTCGGTGGGAACGATGAAGCACGCCCACCACGGCTTCGAGGCCGACAAGGACGGCTCCGACTCCTACCGTCACGCGGCCGCCGGCGCCTCGCCCGTCGTCGTGGTCGGTCCCGGCGGCTACTCACTACACGCCCATGGATCCGTGGCCGGCCCCTCGACCCACGTCGACGCGCTGATTGAGCGTCACTTCGCGGGCGCCGATATCGTCCTCGCCGAGGGCTTCTCCTCGGAAGGTGGACAGAAGCTGCTCGTTCACAGACGCGGCACCACGCCGAAGACCCTGGCCCATCCCGAGGAGGTATTTCTCGCCGTGACCGACGAACCGCTTGGCTATGCGTCCGAGACCGCACCGGACGACGTCGAGGCAGTGGCCGAGACGCTCGCCTCGATGGTCGACGAGAGCGAGGCCCCCGACGTCGTCCTGACGGTCGACGGCCGGCCGATCCCGATCACCGAGTTCGTGCGCCGGACCCTGTCGGGCGCGGTCGCGGGCATGGTCGGCGAGCTGAAGGGCGTCGCCGCCGACCCGCGCGAGATCACTCTGGTGATCCGGCGCAGCTGACCGAACCGACCGAAGGGACCCACGTGTCCGACAACGCAGCCGCCACCGAGTCGCGATACCGCGACCGCTGGACCTGGGACCAGGTCACCTGGGGCACCCACTGCCTCAACTGCCTGGCGACGTGTCCGTATCGCGTCTACGTGCGCGACGGCAAGGTCGCGTTCGAGGAGCCGGGCGGAATGCTGGCGGGGATCGAGGAGGGCGTCCCCGATCTGAACCCGCTCGGCTGCCAGAAGGGCAACGCGTGGAGCGCACAGCTTGCCAGCGACGACCGGATACTCCACCCGCTGAAGCGTGTGGGGGAGCGGGGCGGCGGCCAATGGGAGCAGATCTCCTGGGACGACGCCCTCACCGAGATCGCCGAGGGATTCCTCGACGCGATCGACCTCGAGGGTCCGGAGTCGATCGTCTTCGAGGAGACGGTCGAGGGCGGGCTCCTGACGCAGGCGCCGTTCCTCCGCTTCGCCGGCCTGATCGGCGCGGTGACGCTCGATGCCAACGGACTGGTCAACGACTTCCCGACCGGGCATCACATCACGTTCGGCAAGTTCTCCTGCCTCAGCAGCGTCGACGACTCGTTCCACTCCGAGGTCCTGCTCCTGTGGCACTCGAACCCGGCGTACACGTCGATCCCGTACTTCCACTACATCGCCGAGGCGCGCTACAGCGGCGCGCAGGTCGTCTGCGTTGCGCCCGACTACAGCCAGTCGGCGGTCTTCTCCGACATGTACGTCCCGGTGAGGATCGGAAGCGACGCCGCTCTCGCTCTCGGCGTCTGCCAGGTGATCCTCGACGAGGGCCTCGCTGATCTCGACTTCGTCCGATCGCAGACCGACATGCCGCTCCTGGTCCTCAAGGAGACCGGGAGGTTCCTGCGCGGGCCCGACGTCACGCCGGGAACAGCGGAGGACTCCTTCTTCTGGTGGGACGAGTCGTCCGGGCTCGTCGAGGCGCCGCGCGCCAACCTCCTGCTCGACGGCAAGAGTCCCGCGCTCGAGGGCGACTTCACGGTCACCCTCCACGACGGCAGCACTGCCGAGGTGACGACGGTGTTCGCGCTGCTCAAGTCGCAGCTCGCCGACTACACGCCCGAGAAGGCCACCGAGATGTGCGGCACGTCGCCGCAGATGATCAGGGACTTCGCTCACCTGATCGCCGGCAAGCGCGTCAAGATCATCGAGGGGTTCAACGCGCCGAAGTTCTACCACGGTGACCTGATGGAGCGGGCCATGTGCCTGGTGCTCGCGCTCACCGGCAACTGGGGTCGACCCGGTACGGGCATCACGGGCCTCGCGCTCGCCGGCCTCGACGGCTACTTCCTCTTCCCTATGAAGACGCGTCGCGGCGTCGACGAGACGAACCGCGTGCTCGAGGGAATCGACGGCGCGATCGCGATGCTCAAGGAGCAGAACCCCGACGCGAGCGACGAGATCATCGGGAATCAGCTTCTGCAGATGGCCGTCGTCTCCGGCACCTCGACTCCGCCGGCGTTCTTCAACTACCACCATCTCAACTACAAGGAGTCGTGGAACAAGGCAGAGTGGTCCGACCCCGCGATGACCCGCCCGTTCGGCGAGTACTTCAGCGAGGCCATACAGCGCGGATGGTGGGGCGGACTGACCCGTCCCGGCGCCGACACCGACCCCCAGGTCTTCATGACGGTCGGCACCAACCCGCTGCGCCGTTCGCGCGGTGGGCGCAAGCGGTTCCTCGACGAGCTGTGGCCGAAGCTCGAGCTCATCATCTGTGTCGACTTCCGCATGTCGACGACGGCGCTGCACTCCGACATAGTGCTGCCGGCCGCGATGCAGTACGAGCGGACCAATCTCCAGTACGCGATCACCAACACGTTCCACGTCGGGTTCTCCGACAAGGCCGTCGAGCCGCCGGGCGAGGCGAAGACGGAGTGGGAGATCTTCCGTCTCCTCTCGGCGAAGATCCAGGAGCTCGCGATCGAGCGCGGCGAGACGGAGTATCTCGACGGCCGGCGGCAGCCCCGCCACCTCGACACCCTCCTCGACACCTACACGTCGACCGGTGCGTGGGAACGTGAGGAGGACATCGTCGACGAGTGGGTGCGTGACTCCGCCGAGATGGGCACGCTCCCGCGCGGAACGTCGCTCGACTCGCTCAGGCAGGACGGCAGCGTGAGGTTCACGGGTCTCGGGATGTTCGCCCCGGGCCTCTCGGTCGCGACCGATGTCAAGCCCGACAAGGTGCTCACCGCCTACATGTGGCACGTCGACGACGGCGTTCCGTTCCCCACGCTCACCCGGAGGGCGCAGTTCTACATCGACCACCCCTGGTTCCTGGAGGCCGGCGAGGCGCTACCTGTCCACAAGGACCCCCCGAAGGCCGGTGGCGATTACCACTTCCTCGTGACGAGCGGTCACTCGCGCTGGACCGTGCACTCCATCGCGATGGGCAACGAGCTCCTCCTCGGCACGCACCGCGGACGCCCGCTCGTGATCCTCAACACCCACGAGGCGGAGGAGCGAGGCATCGCCGACGGCGACGACGTGCGGGTCTTCAACGACCACGGCTCCTACATCGCGATGTGCCGCACCGCCGGCCGGGTCATGCCCCGTCAGCTGATCCTCTACAACGGGTTCGAGCCGTACATGTTCCCCGACTGGGCCGGCGCGAACGAGGTCGAGCCCGGCATGGTGAAGTGGCTCCACCTGGTGAGCCGGTACGGTCACTTGCGCTACCTCCCGTTCGGCTGGCAGCCGGTGCCGGCCGACCGGGCCGTGTTCGTCGACGTAGAGAAGGCGGAGTCCTGATGTCGGGGATCGAGTACAGGCCGGGATACCAGCAGGGCACGAAGCCCGCACCGCTCGACGCCCAGGAGCAGTCGCACGTGGCGCGAGCGTTCGAGGAGACGCCGTCGCTCTTCCGCCTGCTCTCCACGCTGCGCACCCGACGGATGGGCCTCGGCTACAAGAGCGAGACCGGCAAGCCCGAGACGTTCGAGTGGGCCGGCGGCAACACGGTGACTCAGCCGGAGGGGCCGCTCGCGTGGGAGTCGCAAGCCCCGCCCGTGCGCCTCTCCGAGCTCGAAGAGGCGCTGCTCGCCTGGGCTGCCCTCGGCCCCAACGGCACCGTCCTCGCAGACGTGCCGGTGCAGGGAGCCCTGTCGGGGCTCGTCTCGTGGGCAGGCAGGACGATCCCGGCGTCTTCGAACGACCTCTCCGTCGACTTGATGATCATCAATGACGACGGTGTCTCGCTCTACAGGCCGATCTCGGAACGCCTCGCGGCGATCGAGATCGAGTCGCCCGACGACTACGCGAAGCTGCTGCACTGGTACCGCAACGACCGTGTGCAGGTCGACTCGTCGCGGCCCGACATCGGGTGGATGACGGCACCGGAAGGTACGCACAACGTCAATGCCATGGGGCCGGGCCAGTACAACCTGAACAGGCCCGGAAGCACGTGGTTCCTCCCCGTCGGCGATGTCGGTATCGAGTGGTTCAACATGCTCCTGGCGTCGTACGAGTTCTCCGGCTTCTACATACAGGATCCCGACTCCGGGAAGCCCGCCGGCTGCGACGAGTGGATCAGGCCCGGCTTCCTCGAGGTCGGGTTCCCCATCCCGGTCTTCGACGAGCTCGCCCTGATGTTGCACTCGTCGCAGGTCGCGTGCTCTGTCCAGAACATCCGCCTCGCGTGCGAGGCGCTCGGCCTCGGCGCGTGGGCGGTCGGCTCCTACTCCGACGACATGGTGCTGGGCGCGTACCCCGAGATCGCACGCGGCCTCGGCTTCTCGTTCCTGGAGCGCGACAACGACCGCAACCCCTCGAAGACGGTTACGTGCCTGGGTCGCCCGGGGGTGCTCGAACCGGTAGTAGTCCCGTCGGCGAAGTTCCCGACCGCCGCGTCGGCGGTGAAGTACGTGAAGGAGCTCCGCTACCAGCGGGGAGCCCAGCTCGCGCGCGAGGACAACTGGGACGAGCGCAACGCCGGCCCGTTCAAGGCCGACGCCATGCGCGAGATCCTCGAGCACCCGAAGTCTCACATCCCCGACTGGGTCGAGCAGGCCGCGATCCAGACGGTCGACTGGATCGTGAAGAAGTACGGGTCGTGCCCGGCATACGTGAGCCCCGTGCGCGCGAAGTTCTCCGTTCAGGTGCACCACGTCGACCCCGACTTCTACAACCGCTACCAGACGGGCGACGGCAGGCCCTACGCCATCACGCCCGCGATCGCCGACCACTTCGCCGCCTGGCACCCGGGCGAGCCCGACCCCACAGGAAGCGCGTAGATGAAGAGCTACTGGTGGGGAATCAGCGCGACGTACCTCCATCTGATCTCGATGGCGGCGTACGTCGGCGGCTCCCTGATCATGGAGTTCGTCGTCGGCCCCGCCCAGAAGGCGATCCCGCCGGCACAGGCCCAGGTCATGGGGCAGAAGACGGCCGACAAGTTCCTCGTCATCGTGTGGAGCTCGCTCGGCCTGCTTCTCGTCAGCGGGATCATGCAGGCGTACTACAAGGGCACCGAGGACCTGGTGCTCCGGGCAAGAACTTCTTCGACTCGTCGTACGGGTGGACGCAGATCCTCATGATCGCCCTGTGGTTCGTGCTGGTGGTCAACGGCGCAATAATGACCTTCGTGCTCAGGCCGAAGCTCGCAGGGAAGATGAAGGCGCAGGTTGGGGCTCAGCAGGTCCAGGCGAAGCAGCAGGAGATGATCAAGGCGGCGCGCTACATCACCTGGATCACGCGCATCGACCTCGGTCTCGCCCTGCTCCTCCCACTGCTCGGCGCCGGTCTCCTGAAGGGCGGCGGCGTCTTCACCGGGACGGCACTCACAGGCCTCACGGGCCTGCTCTGAGGCGTGTCGTGGACGCTTCTCGCGTGGTACCTGGAGCTCCTGGCATGGTCCGTGTACCTGGGCGGCGCTCTGGTGATGGAGCTCGTGTGGCGACCGGCGCAGGAGCACATGCCGATGTCGCAGATCGGCGTGGCGTGCCAGATCATGGGGCGACGCTACCGGTGGGTAGCGCTCACGATGCTCTCGGTGATCGCGGCGACCTCGCTCACGCTGCTGCCCGGACGCGCGCCGGAGACCCTGACGCTGTCGTCGCCCTTCGGGCGGACGATTGCTGCGCTCGCCGTCTGCTGGGTCCTGCTCGTCGCACTGGTGGGCTCGATGGCCTTCTTCGCGCATCCGTCGCTGCACGTGAGGATGCCGAGCCATCTGGATCCCGACGGCCGCGCGGCCGCGCGGGCGGAGGTGGGCCGGGCCATCCGGCGCATGGACCTGATCCTGCGATCCGAGCTCGTCGTGGCGCTCGTCGCCACGCTCCTTGCGGCCTCACTGCCGCAGGGCGGAATTCTCTGACGGGGGAGCACTAGATGCCCAAGACCATCGCCATCACGCCGTCGTGGTACTGGCCGGCGCGGGTTCCGCGCGTAGTCGGCGTGCCGCCGTTCAGCCTCCCCGAGCTGCTGGTCGAGCGACGCGCTCGACGCGACCCGGAGGGCCTGGCCGTCGTGGACGCGTCGGAGAGGCTCACGAACGCCGAGCTGTTGGCGCGGATCACCGAGGCCTCCGAGTCGCCCGATGCGACGGCGATGTCGTCGCCCACGCCGTCGGTCGCCGGCGTGGTGGCGCTCCTCGGTGCGCTCGTTGCAGGGACGCCGGTGCGGTTCGACGGCGCAGGTACTGCCGCCGTCGGCGGGGAGTCGGTCGCCGACCTGCGCGGTGCGATCGTCAGCCTGGCGGCGCGTGACGCGACGGCGTGGCACTCCCAGCGGGGCCTGCTGGCGGGTGCTCTCTCGCTCGGCTCCTTCCTTCAGGTCGGGGCGGAGCGCCCGTGGCTCTCGACGTTCGGGCTCGGATCGTGGGAGGGCATCTACGGCGTCACGACAGCGCTCGCTGCGGGTGCGCCACTGATCCTCGCCCCGGCGGGGGAGGGCGCGCTCGAGTACGTCGTGCGCGAGGGCGTCGGTACCGCGTTCACCGATCTCGGCTCGGCGTACCAGGCGAGCCGGGAGGCCAAGCGCGATGTCAAGGCGGTGCGTGGCGTGTTGGGGTCACTGGTCCTCTCGACCGGTGGGATGTTCGACCCCGATCAGCGCCGTCGCGTCGCGAAGATGTTCGAGTGCCCGGCGCTCACGACATTCGGGATGCCCGAGACCGGTCCGATCTTCACCGCGCACCCCTCGTGGTACATCGACGAGGCGATCGGCATCCCGATGACGAACGCCCACGTCGTTCCCGTCGACCCGCGCTCCTACACCCCGGTCCAGACGCTGTGGGAGCTCGTGGAGTCGGCGATGGTCACCGTCTACTCGCCGATGCTCACCGTCGGCTACGACGGCGGCGCGCACGCCGATCGCTTCCGCGACGACCGCTTCGTCACCGGCGTGATCGCGTCGTCCGACGCGAACGGAATGATCTACCTCCTCCCCGACGGCTTCTAGACCCTGTTTGGACCTCAGCGGAGCCCTGGCGACCAGATCCGTCCAAACAGGGCCCTAGGGCGGCGGCGGGTTCTCCATCACTATGCGCTGGGGCTCGTCGGCGCGGGTGCGGAGCATCTCGAGGCCGGCGGCGACGCCGTCGAGGACGACGCGGTGGGAGATCGAGGCGTCGATGTCGATGACGCCGTCGGCTTGCATCCGGAGGATCTCCTCGAGGTCTTCGCGGTGCGAACCGAAGGTGCCGACGACCGAGAGCTCCCAGAGCGAGAAGAGCGCCTGGGGCAGGTCGATCGGCGGCGGGGCCATGCCGACGCCGACGACGACGAGTCGTCCGCCGGGGATGAGGCTGCGGAACCCGACCGAGACGGTCTCGGGTAACCCGACGCACTCGATGGCGACCTCGGCTCCCCCGCCGTGGCATGCGGCGCGGATCTCGGCGACCGGGTCGACACCGTCGCACACGAGCACAGTGACGTCGGCGCCGTTCGAGGCGGCGCGTGCGAGAGCGGTCTCGGAGCGGTCGACGGCGACGACCCGCTCGGCACCGAGAACCTTTGCGAGCCTGACGGCCTGCGAGCCGAGGCCGCCGACGCCTACCACCACCACCTGCTCGCCGGGCTGCAGCCTCGCGCGGCACCTGAGCCCGTGGTACGGAGACGCGACGCAGTCGGTGGCGACGGCCGCGGCGGCGAGCGACACACCGTCGGGGACGCGAACGAGGGTGGACGCCGGGACGCGGATCGCCTCGGCGTACGCGCCGTCGATGTGGAGGCCGGGAGCGATCAGCGAGAGGCACGCGTTGGGACTCCCCATCCTGCAGGTCCTGCACTCGCCGCAGCCGGCCCCGAGCGTGACGGCGACGCGGTCTCCGACGGACCAGCCGGTCACGCCCTCTCCCACCGACTCGATGACACCGGCGGGCTCGTGCCCGAGGGTCAGGGGGACGCCGCCGGGCACCGGCATGCCCTCCAAGAAGTGCACGTCTGAGCCACAGAGGCCGCACGCCGCCACGCGCACTACGACCTCGCCGGGCCCGGCCTCGGGGCGGGGGACCTCCTCGACCCGGAGGCCCGCAGGGGGGCCGTGCCATCGGACTGCCCGCATGGATCTCGACAAGGGACCTCCATCGCCGACGCGGAGCGCCGTCGCCGAGCGCCGTGTTCCCGACGGGCTCCGAAGCGCGGGTCGACGCGCCATGCGTTCGGAGCGCCGAGCGTACATAGGATTGCCGGATCGTGACGCGCCTCAGCCGGAGGATCGCCGGGCGGGCGAACCGCTCCGGCTGCGCGATCAGAGTACATAGGGCATCCAGCGACATCGACCGGAGGACTCGAGCGTGACCGAGCTGACCGAGGCGCAGATCGAGGCCCGCGACTGGGCACGCGAGTTCGCGCGGCGCTCCATCACGCCGCGCGCCCTGCTCCTCGACAAGGAGCCGGAGAGCCCGGAGCGCTCGGCGCTCATCAAGGAAGCGTGCCGGGCGGGGATCATGGGGATGTCGCTGCCCGAGGCGCTCGGTGGCACAGGCCTCGACCCCGTGGCCGGCGCGCTCGCTACCGAGGAGCTCGCGGCGGCGTGCTCGGGCTGCGCCGTGCTCTTCGGGGCGACGAGCCTCGGGCTCTCGCCGATCCTCGCGTCGTTCGACCCGTCGCTCCTCGACCGCTTCGTGCGGCCGCTCGTGGAGTCGTGGCAGACCGACGACCCGAAGATGGCTGCACTCGCCGCGACCGAGCCCGAGATGGGCTCCGACTTCATCCTCGGCGACGACGCGGCGCGCATGCGGACGCGTGTCGAGCGGCGCGACGGCGGTTACGTGATCAACGGCACGAAGATCTTCATCTCCAACGGGTCGATCGCGTCGCTGGTGACGGTCTTCGGCCGGCTCGATCCCGAGAAGCCGTTGCGCGAGAGCGTCGTCTGTCTCGCTGTGCCGAGTGACACTCCCGGGTTCTCGGTCGGGCAGGTCTTCGACAAGATGGGCCAGAGGGCGAGCCCTGCGGCGGAGCTCGTCTTCGACGACGTCTTCGTGCCGGAGGAGAACCGCATCGGCGTGGAGGGGGCAGGCTGGCCGATCAATCGGGTGATCATGTCGGTGAGTCGCGTCCCGGTGGCCGCGATCGGGCTCGGAGTGGCGAGGGCCGCCTACGAGAAGGCCCTGGAGTACGCCGAGGGCCGGGTTCAGGGCGGCAGGCCGATCGTCGGGCACCAGGCGATCCAGATGATGCTCGCCGACATGGCCATCCGCGTGGAGGCGGCGCGAGGTCTGGTGATGCACGCCGCCGAGGCGGTCGCCCGGGGAGCGCCGTCGCTGAAGCTCTCCTCGATGGCGAAGACGTTCGCCGGCGACGCGGCGGTGGCGAACGCGACCGACGCGATCCAGGTGATGGGAGGGCACGGCTACATGCACGAGTACGGGGTCGAGAAGCTGCTGCGCGACGCGAAGCTCTGCCAGATCTACGAGGGCACCAACCAGGTGAACCGCTTCGAGATCATGGAGTCGATAGCCCAAGAACGCACCTAGCCCTTCACGCTTTGGCGTCACTTACTCCCGATAATCGGGAGTAAGTGACGCCAAAGCGGTGGCGAGAGGAGTCAGGCGCGGGCGCGGATGATGGCGCTGATGACGTCGTCGCCGTTGCCGTTGCCGTCGCCGACGCTGTGACTGTGGATCAGCTCGACCTCGGTGAACCCTGCGGCCAGGAGGCCCTCGCGGTACTCGTCGTCGGTGAGCGCGCCGGCGATGCAGCCCGTCCACGACGCGAGGTCGGCCTTCTCCGCCTCGGTGAACGGGCGCAGCGTGACGACGTCGCTGACGGCGAACCGCCCGCCGGGCCGCAGCACGCGGTGCGCCTCGCGGAAGACGGTCGTCTTGTCGGCGGAGAGGTTGATGACACAGTTGGAGATGATCACGTCGACGGAGTCGTCGGGGAGCGGGATGTCCTCGATCTCGCCCCTGCGGAACTCGACGTTCGTGACGCCCGCCTCGGCCTGGTTCTGTCGCGCTGAGCTCCAGCATCTCGTCGGTCATGTCGAGCCCGTAGACGAAGCCTGTTGGGCCCACGCGCCTGGCCGAGAGCAGCACGTCGAGCCCGCCGCCCGAGCCGAGGTCGAGGACGGTGTCGCCCTCACACAGCTCCGCGACGGCCACGGGGTTCCCGCAGCCGAGTGACGCCGTCGCCGCCTTCTCGGGGGCCTCGCCGGCCTCGCCGTCGTACAGGCCGAGCCCCCAGCGGGAGTCGGTCGGCCCCGGCTCGCCGCAGCAGCCGCCCGTGGTCGGTGCGGCCTGCACGGAGAGCGCCGCGTTCGCGTAGCGCTCCCGGACCCGCTCCTTGATCTCGCCGGCCGGCTTCTCGGCCATCTCGGTCCTCCCTGTCACATCCACGGGACTTCGCGTGAATATCGATGTTCGTCGATGCACACCGTACCAGATACATCGACGGATGTCGATATATCTCGGTGAAGATCGTCGCGGCGGAGGCGACAACGGCGGAGGGCATTGCGCCGGAGACCCACACTCCCCCTCGATGCAGCGCGGATCAAGCGCCGAGCAGCGGGGCGAATCGCTCCTGCAGGGCCCGCCACTGCTCGGGCGTGATCGGGTACTCGCCGGGGTAGTGGCGGGCGGTGGTCCGGGCCAGGACGTCGGAGTCGGTCGCCTGGCCGTGCAGTGCGGTCGCGTCGACGATCTCGACGACGAGTCTCGCGAACTCCTGCTCGGCCGGTCGCTCTTCGGCGAGGAGCGCAGCGGTATCGGCCGATTCGAGGGCCGCGTGCAGCGAGGCCTGGTGTGCATCCCACATCAGGGCCTGGGCGCGGGCCGCGTCGCCGGGCCCGCCGTCGAGCGAGGCGGTACCGCGTGCGTAGGCAATCCACGCGGCGACGGGGCCGTGCTCGGCGGGCGAACTCGATCCTGCCTTGCCGCCGTCGCCGCGAGCGCCGGTCGAGCCGTCCCCGCCGCGCGCAAGCATGCCCGTGAGCGCGTCGCGCAGGTCGAGGATCATCCCGCCGTTGACGACGCGCCACCACGGTGAGCCGCGCCCGTCGTCGGCGATGCGCCCGCTGCCGATCTCCCAGTCCACGAAGTCGGCGACGGCGCGCCCCAAGCCGAGTGGGCCGGCGCCCCCGCCGGGGTGCGCGGTGAAGAAGAGCGCGACGGTCTCGACCCGCTCCGCGGGCGAGAGCGAGAGCGCGGCGCGGAGCCGTGCATCGGTCACGCGCCTGCCCCGGGGGAGGGCTCGATGTCGACGAAGACGCAGCGGTCGAAGGGCGCCGGCTGCCACTCGGTCGGCGTGTATGTGAGATGCCCGTACCCGGCTACGAGGTGCAGCCACTTGACCATGCCCGGCTCGACCTCGTTCGGACCACGTCCGCCGGGGAACATGAAGCCTTCGAACCCGTTGTAGACGGTCAGCGCGCCCGGCCGTTGGGCGGGGCTGACCCGCACGTGGACGCGGAACTCGCCGACGTCGTTCCACACGCGGACTTCCGAGTCGTCCTCGATGCCCCTCGCCTCGGCATCCCCGGTGTTCAGCAAGAGGAAGGGCCGGCCCCTGTGAGTCTGGAGCAGGACCGGGTTGGTGGTGTTCATCGCGTGGATCGACCAGCGGTTGTGGCCGCTCGAGAGCCGGAACGGGTGAGCGCCTCCCATGGGAGGCGGGTCCTTGTGAGTGGGCAGGTCCTCTCGGGCCTCCTGGTACCACGGATGGTCGAGGAGGAACTGCGCCCGGCGGGTGAGGGTGGGGTACGGGTCACCGTTCTCGACGTGGTTGCGTAGAGGCGAGTGCGTCTCGCCCCGCGGGAAGGGTGACGCCTGCTGCTTCGCCATGCTCATGATCCCCCACCCGGTGTACGCCTCCCAGCCCTTCTCCCTGAGGGTGTCGAGAGTCGTGTCGGGGGGCAGGGAGCCCGCGAAGACGGCGTCGCGGACCATCTCGTCCATCAGCGACTCCTCGCTGTCGAGCGCGCCGCCGAGCGTGTACTGCGACCACAGCTCGTCGTAGCGGCGCCGCACACCGGCGGTGTCTACGTACGACTCGAGCCCGCGCTCGCCGGCGCGCCGGGCGAGCACCTTGCAGAGATCGGAGAGCATGTCCCACTCCGATCGCGACCCACCTCTCGGGGGGACGGCGGCGTCGGAGAACGAGAGCGTCATCGTCCAGGGCGTCGGCATCCCGAAGCCCATCTTCTCGTAGTGCTGCGACGCGGGGAGGACGAGGTCGGCGTACATGGCCGTCTGCGACATGCGCGTATCGACTGCGACGATCTTCGTGAGCTGCGGCCACAGGTGCTCGAGGAGCATCGTCTGCCCGCCGCGCTGCCGCCGGAGCATGTTGCCCGCGATCTCGATGAGCACGCGGGGCGGATGGTCGGGGCCCGGAGCGGCGACCGCTCCCCACCAGCCCTTGTCGAGCGCCTCGCGGAAGTAGTCGTCGAAGGTGCGGGTCATCGTCGGGTCGGCGAGCGCCGGATCGTTCCACCGGTCCTTGTAGCCGGCGTGCCAGTACCAGAAGAACGCCGGAGGGACCATCCCGACGCCGGAGCCCATCATCCGCCAGAGGTGAACCGACGCGAGCTCGTCGGTGAGGGTGGGGTCCATGGCCTTGATCGCACCAGTCGCGGCTTCGAGAGCCGTGAGCACCTGGTCGGCGCCCTCGACGCCGGCGACGGCCTTGCTCATCGCGATCGACTGGCCGTCGAACATGCCGGTGGACCAGCCGCCGGTCCCCGCGCCCTTCTTGCCCCAGTTGCCGGTGACGCCGAGGAGCAGGAGCATCGCACGCGCCATCAGGTCGCCGTGGAAGTACTTCGACAACCCGCCCGGTGTGAGGATGCGCGAGCGTCCCGACGCGACGAGTCTCGCAATCGTGCGGACCATCGCGGGACTCGTGCCGCAGATCGGTTCGACGTGCTCGGGCGTGTACGACGAGTCGAGGATGCGGCGCACTCGGGCGAAGAGCGGCTCGACGGTGACGGTTCGTCCGTCGGCGAGAGGCACGCCGAGATCGCCCTCGAGCGCTGGTTCGAAGTCGAGGCGGAGAGTCGCGTTGTCGGCGAGTACGGCGCCTCTTGCCGGATCCCATTGGTAGAAGCGGTCCTCGCGTCCGCCGGCGGCAGCGTCGGACTCGCGCAGGTACGCACCGGTGTCGGTGTGGACGAGCAGCGACAGGTCGGTCTGCTCGCGCACGAACGTGAGGTCGGCCAGCCCCTCGGCGACGACCACCTGTGCCATCGCCAGCGCGAGTGCTGCATCGGTGCCATGGCGGACGGGAACGTGGTAGTCGGCGTGAGCGTGGCTCGGGCTGACGTCGGGTGAGACGAGCACGACGCGGGCGCCGCGGTAGCGGGCCTCGGTGATGTAGTGGAACGACGGGATCATCGTGTAGGCGGGGTTGCCGTGCCACATGAAGATGACGTCCGAGTGGAACCAGTCGTCGACCGACGGGGTGAACGTGAACTTGCCGAACACCTGCTGGAATCCGGCCCAGAAGTCGTTGATCGACCCGTCGACGTCGAGCATCGTCGCTCCGAGGGTCCTCATGAAGCGAGTGGCGGGGACCACGACGCCGATCTCGGGCGACACCTCGTGGACGACCGACGCCGGCCCCGACTCCTCGATGGCGTCGATGACGGAGTCGGCAACTTCGGCGAGGGCCTCGTCCCAGGAGATCTCCTCCCAACGCCCCTCCCCGCGCTCGCCTGCGCGACGCAGCGGCGCGAGGACCCGGTCCGGGGAGCCGAGCTGGCGGCTCCACGAGATCCCCTTCTGGCAGACCATCGGGTTGGCGTCGGGGACGCCGTCCTCCACGGTCACGAGGTTCGCGGCGGCCTCTTCGCGTACGACCTCGCCGTCCTTCACGTAGGCGACGAGAGGGCAGTTGCCCGGGAAGCAGTCGACGCAGTGGGTCACACGAGCGGTGCTGTCCCAGTCGATGAGATAGCGGGAGCGATACCCCGCCTCCCCCGAGCGGGTTGCGGCTCCAGAGCTCATCTGGTCCTCCTGCCCGCTCCCGGGGATGGTATTGCTAGAAAATCAGGCTAGCATTATGATGTTTCATGTGCCAGCCGTCATGGGACTCGTCGAAGCCCCCCGGGGCGCCGTCGGGCGCACCGCCCCTCCGCCGGCGAGTGTCACTGCAGGCGGGTACGGGGCAGTTACGCTCGCCCGCAGTCGAGCCTCGCAGCGCGAGGGAAACCCTGATCCGAGGTCGCAGTGCGCCTGTTCCTGACAAAGCGTGGGGAGTACGGAATCCGCCTCCTCCTCCACCTGGCCGACAATCCGGGTCGCCGGCTCACGGCCGGCGAGCTCGCCGAGGCGTGCGACGTGCCGGCCGGCAACGTGCCGACGATCGTGAACATCCTGGCGCGCTCGGGGATCCTCATGTGCAGCCCCGGCCGCGGCGGAGGGTGCAGCCTCGCCCGTGAGCCGGAGACGGTCTCGATGCTGGAGATCATCGAGGCGCTCGAGGGCCAGCTCGAGATCTCCCGTTGCCTCCTCGACTCCCGGCGCTGCCACGACAAGGACCCCGAGTGCGCGGTGCACAAGGCGTGGAGCAACGGTCGCGACGCGGCGATCCGGGCGCTCTCGGAGACGACCCTTCGCGACACGCTCGATCGGGAGCGCGAGATCGCCGCTACGACCGGCACGAAGCTCCGCAGCATCGGGGGCTGACCCGCCCGACAGGGTGGGCCGGTACGGCCCTCGCGTGACCGCGCCGGGGTTCGTGTGAGCGCCCGGAACGCTTCCGCACGATCGTCTTGCAAAACCCTGCAAAGATTACTAGGGTAACGAGCGTTAGGCCGCTGCCCATCGGGAGGCCCTCTCGGGGCCGGGGATCGAGGGCTGAAGCCTTGCGGGACGACCTTGCGGGACGACAGTGCTTGCGGGACGACAGTGCCTGAGCAGGCTAGGAGGCATCGCATGCGCGTGCAGCGAGTGAGTGGCGAGCTGGGTGATCCGGCGGCGTCGGGTTGGTCGTCGGTCGAGGGCGAGAGCGTCGCCCTGACCCCCGTCCCCCTCGACGCGCAGCCCACCGAGTACATCAGGGTCAAGTGGGCCGGCCAGGCCTACGGCAATGTCAAGGAGGCGAAGGTCGCCGCCGCGAGCGACGGCTCCCGCCTCTACGTGCGGCTCGAGTGGGCCGACTCGGCGGAGAAGAACGCCGAGTTCGCCGACGCGGCGGCCGTGTACTTCCCGGCAGGGGCGGACGCCCCCGCGGGGACCATCGGGTCCGCCGATGCTTCGGCGAACCTCTGGTACTGGCAGGCGAACCTCGCCGACGCCAAGAGCCTTGTGGCCTCCGGCCCGGGCGTGTTCCGTCAGCGCGGCAGCAACGGTGTCGGCGCGTCGTCCTCCCTGGAGGGCGGCAGCTGGGCAGTGGTGCTGTCGGGCGACCTCGCCGACGCGAAGAGCGGCGGCAAGCTCGGGGTCGCCGTGTGGGACGGTTCGAATGAAGAGCGGGCCGGCATCGGAGCCGCGACCGCTTCGTGGGTCACCCTCGAGATCGAGTAGCGGAGGTTCGCCGTGACGCAGGTGATGCAACCGGAGACCGGCCCCCAGGGTCAGGTCGCGATGGTCATCGACCTAAACAAGTGCATGGGCTGCCAGACGTGCTCGGTAGCCTGCAAGGTTCTCTGGACCCGCGAAGAGGGCGAGGAGCACCAGTGGTGGATGACGGTCAACACCCAGCCCGGCAAGGGCGCTCCCAAGGACTGGGAGACCATGGGTGGAGGGCTGCGCGACGGCAAGCCCGTCCCCGGCCACCAGCCGACGCCGCGCCGAGTTCGGCGGCGGTTGGGACTTCAACTACCAAGAGGTCTTCTACGGAGGCAAGGGCAACACGACGCACCTCCGGCCGATCGACCCTGGTGACGGCACCACTCAGTGGGGCATGAACTGGGACGAGGACCAGGGCGGCGGCGACTGGCCGAACGCCTACTACTTCTACCTCCCGCGTCTGTGCAACCACTGCACCCGGCCGGTCTGCGCCGAGGCGTGCCCGACCGGCGCGATGTACAAGCGTCGCGAAGACGGCATCGTCCTGCGCAACGAAGACGAGTGCCAGGGCTTCCGGTTCTGCGCCGAGGCGTGCCCCTACAAGAAGATCTACTTCAACTACGCGAAGAACGTCTCGCAGCACTGCATCATGTGCTTCCCCCGGCTGGAGGAGGGCGTGGCGCCTGCGTGCGCCCGCCAGTGCCCGGGTCGCCTCATGTTCGTCGGAGAGCTCGACGACAAGGACGGCCCGATCCACAAGCTGGTGAACGAGTGGGGCGTCGCGCTTCCCCTGCACCCGGAGTACGGAACCGGCGCGAACATCTTCTACATACCGCCGTTGGCGCCGTACAAGCTCAACGACGACATGTCGATCAACTACGAGACTCCGCGGATCCCGCCCGAGTACCTCGAGTCGCTCTTCGGCCCCAAGGTCCACCAGGCCCTGGCAACGATCCAGGGCGAGCTCGACAGGGTGCGCGAGGGCGGTACCTCGGAGATCCTCGAGACGCTCATCGTCTACAAGTGGCTCGACCTGTTCGGCCCGTTCACGGCCGATCCGGCAGAGCTCGACCGCAAGCCCGAGTCCGTGGCAGTGCGGTTCACCCAGAAGTCCGGCTAGGAGGCTCCCCTTGTTCGTTTACTCGCTCTCCGGCCTGGAGCTGACCGGCGACGGTGCCGGTGCGGCGATCGAGGTCGAGGACAACGAGACGACCGCACGCACGGCCGTCTACCAGACCTTCGGGCGGATGCTCCTCCCTCTCGACGACGACACCTGGGGCATCACCAAGGACAGCGGCTGGACGAAGGAGCTCGACTCCTCGGGCACGCTGCTCACCTACTCCTGGGAGATCGGCGATCAGCCGGCGCCCGCCGATCGGGCGGCTGCCGGGTCTGAGTACTCGGCGATCGACGCCACCCTGGTGTCGGGCGCATACACCGACGACGTCGACAAGAACCGCGACGAGGTCGTGCGCTTCTACGAGTACTTCGGGCTGAAGACGTCTGCCGATGCGCGTCCCCTAGACCACCTCGTGACGCAGATCGACTTCATGCAGTTCCTGACCTACAAGGAAGCCGTCTCGACGTCGGACCGCCTGCGGGGGTCCTTCCGCCGAGCCCAGCTCGACTTCCTCGACCGTCAGCTCTCGATCTGGGTCCCGCAGATGGCCGAGCGCGTCAACAAGAGCGGCTCGAACCTCTACGGCTGGGCGGCCTCGGCCTTCGCCCGGTACGTGGAGGCGGATCACGTCTACGTGAAGGGCCTTCTCGGCGCCTGAGCCGTGTGAGCCAGTCGAAGAACCCAGAGGCCCGGCCGTCCGTTGCGACTGCCGGGCCTCGCCTTTTCCGGAGGTAGGAGATGAGCGACGGCGTCGCGCGCACGAGTGAGGGGTCGTACCGTCAGCGGTGGACGTGGGACGGTGTCGGCTGGGGGACCCACTGCGTCGACTGCTACCCGGGCAACTGCCCGTATCGCGTGTACACCCGTGACGGGCGGGTGTGGCGCGAGGAGCCTTCCGGCGACTTCGGCACCGTGGAACCAGGGGTGCCCGACATGAACCCGGCAGGCTGCAACAAGGGCGCGGTCTGGAGTCGGCAGCTCGACAACCCCGACCGGCTGCGCCACCCGATGAGACGGGTGGGGGAGCGAGGAAGCGGGGAGTGGGAGCGCATCTCTTGGGACGACGCTCTGACGATGCTCGCCGACTCGATCATCGAGACGATCGAGGAGCACGGCCCCGAGTGCGTGATGCACGAGGGCTCGCCGGAGCAGACGACGGTCGTGCCGACACACCGCTTCTTCAACCAGCTCGGTGGGACCATCACCGACTTCAACGCGACGACGAACGACTTCAACGTCGGACTGCAGGTGACCTTCGGCAAGTACGGGATCGTCTCGTCGGTCGACGACTGGTTCCACAGCGAGCTGATGCTCGTGTGGTTCATGAATCCGGCCTACACGCGCATCCCCCACTTCCACTACATCACCGAGGCGCGATACCACGGCACCGAGGTAGTGCTGCTCGCGCCCGACTACAACGCGAGCGCGATGCACGCCGACACGTTCGTCTCCGTCGAGCCCGGTAGCGACGCGGCGCTAGCGCTCTCGATGGGGCAGGTGATCCTCGAGGAGGGGATCGCGGATCTCGACTTCGTCGCCGCTCAGACGGATCTTGCGCTGCTCGTGCGTGCCGACACGCAACGGTTCCTCCGTGAGTCCGACGTGGTGGCGGGTGGGCGCGACGACCAGTTCTTCCACTGGATCGATGGTGCGGCGGTGCCGGCTGACCGGGGATCCTTGCGCCACGGGCCCCAGCGGCCCGCGCTCGAGGGGCGGTTCTCGGTGCAGCTCGCCGATGGCACCACCACCGAGGCGGTGCCCGCGCTGCAGGTGCTCCGTGACCAGCTCGACGCGCAGTACCGGCCGGAGAAGGCGAGCGAGGCGTGCGGTGTGCACCCCGACGTGATCCGGCGGCTGGCGCGCGCGACTGCCGCCAAGCGCACCAACATCCTGCTCGGTGCGGCGCCCTCGAAGTACTACCACGGAGACCTGATCGAGAGGTCGCTCTGCCTGCTGCTCGCGCTCACCGGCAACTGGGGGAAGAAGGGGAGCGGGGTTCGCGCCTGGAGCGCCGGGATGTTCGACGGTCCCGCGATCTCGATGGCGAAGGGGCGTCCGGGGGTCGAAGGAGCCGAGGACGTGATCAACGGCCTCGACATGCTGATCGGGATGGCACAGGCCGACGACCCGACGATGACGCGCGAGATCGCGGCCACGTCGCTCGCGCGCGTGCAGTCGAACATGGTCCCGCCCTTCTTCTTCTGGTATCACCACGCCGGCTATCGCGAGCGGTGGAACAACCCGGAGTGGGGCGACCCGACGATGAGACGCACCTTCGACGAGTACGTCGACGAGGCGCTGGCGTCGGGCTGGTGGGACGGCTTGTGCGCGCAGCCGCCGGAGAAGCCCCCACGCGTCCTGATCGAGTGCGGCGGAAACATGCTCAGGCGCACGCGTGGGGGCCGTCGCACGATCCTCGAGAACGTGTGGCCGAAGCTCGACTTGATCGCGGTGATCGACTGGCGGATGAGCATCACGGCGTTGCACGCCGACCTGCTGCTTCCGGCGGCGAACTGCTACGAGAAGCTCGACTTCCACATCCCGACGCCTCACGTCATGCAACTCGTCTTCTCGGACCGAGTGCAGGATCCGGAGGGCGAGGCGATGAGCGAGTGGGAGATCTTCGCCGCGCTGGCCCGCCGTCTCGGGGAGCGTGCAGCGGAGCGAGGGTTGACGGGGTACGTGGGCCGCGACGGGATGCCTCGCAGCTATGCAGACCTGTGGGACTCCTACACGCTCGACGGCTACTTCGCCGACAGCGAGAGCCTCGCCGACGAGATGGTGCGTGACTCGGTGCTGGCGGGGACGCTGGCCGAGGGCACCGATCTGGGCACCGTGCGCGAGAAGGGGCACCTGCCGTTTGCGTCGTGGGGGATCCTGCCGTTCGCGATGGCGCAGGCCTCGCCCTTCCCCGAAGGCGAGACGCACGTGCCGCTTCGCAATCACGTCGAGGGGTTCGAGCCGTATCCGACGCTCACCCGCCGCGCGCAGTTCTACATCGACCACCCGTGGTTCATCGAGGCCGGCGAGGCGTTCCCCGTGCACAAGGACGCGCCGTCGATGGGAGGCGACCACCCGCTCAAGTTCACCTCGGGGCACAACCGGTGGTCGGTCCACTCGATGAACATCGCTCACACCGATCTGCTCCAGACGCACAGGGGAGAGCCGCACGTCGTCCTGAACCCGCGGGACGCCTCGGCTCGCGGGATCGTCGACAACGCGCCGGTCGAGCTCTTCAACGATGTCGGTTCGTGCGTCCTTCCGGCGAAGCTCTCGGCGTCGGTGAGGCCGGGTCAGGCGATCGTCTACAACGGCTGGGAGCCGTTCCAGTTCACGGGCTGGGTGGGCACGAACGACGTGGAGCCCGGCATGGTGAAGTGGCTCCATCTCGCGGGTGGCTACGGCCACCTGACGTACGCGCCGACGGGCTGGCAGCCCGCCACGGTCGACCGCGCCACCCGCCTCGATGCGAGAAAGGCGTAGCGCTCAGTGTGTCGCGGGCGGCTACCCGGCCGTATCGGATGCAGGCATCTCGCCGAGCACGGGGACTCCGACGGTGTCGGACTCGGTCGCGATCGGATCCCTCCGGATGCGGCGATCCTCGAGCTCGGCAGGTGTCCAGAGCACTGCTTGCACGCCGGGGTGCGCGGTGTCGAGGGAAAGGTCCATCCGCTTCAGGGGGTCGTCGGGGAGGTCATCGGCGACGATGAGGACATCGATGTCGCTCCACTTGTTCCAGTCGCCGCGCGCAACGGATCCGAAGACGACGGCGGCACGGACTCCGGGCAGCCGCGCCTTCATATCCGACGCGAACGAGCGCGCGCGCTCGATCATCCTCCGTCGATCAGAGCGTCTCCGGTCGATGATCGGCGCTCTCAACGGTCCTCCGTCAGCCTCGACCAGGCGGCCTCGACGGATCGGAGTACTGACTCGGCGTCGGTGATCGCCGTAAGGGCGTCTGCGTGAACGTAACGATCCGCGGGTGAGCCCCCTGGATGCGCGTCGGGTAGCGCGTCGGGATGTAATGGCGGGCGAGCCTGCGGGCCTGTTCTGTGCTGTCCGGCCACGCCGCGCCCAGCGGCTCGCGGAAGCGGCTCTCCAGCTCGACGAGGTCGTGGCCCCAGGCCTCGAGCCCGGCGGCGTGCAGCAGTCCCTTCACTGCGAGCTGCGCGGCCTGCTCGCAGCAGAAGCATGACCACGCCGACTGCGCGACTGCGAGCATCTGTGCCGAGGCCAGCGCGCTCTCGGCCTGAGCGAGCCAGCGCCGGAACTCGTTGACGTCGAGGTCGTCCACGGCGTTCAGGGTACTCCCGGCTCTCGAGCGCTCGTCGCTGTGCGGAGGTGCCCGATTCCCGTCACTCTTCCCAGGCGTCTGTCGGGTTCCACTGGCATGCCGGGTTGTTGCCGGCGGCGGTGATCGCCGCGCCCTCGGCTACCGTCATCGCTGTGAGTGGGTGGGCGTGTCCGCACGAGGACCAGGGCGAGTGCCGGCTCCTCCGGCGCTCCTGCGACCCGGGGATCACCGGGTGTGTGCTGCACGGGCGCGTCCGGTTCGCCGGCGATTCGGAGAAGAACGCCACGCCTGACGAGGTCGAGCGCGCCAAGCGCCGTGTCGCCAAGAAGCGCGCCCGCTGACGCGCTTTGGCGTCAGTTGCTCACGACAGTTGCGAGTAGGTGACGCCGGAGTGGGGTAGAGCGAGTGCCCGGGCAGCGTGTGGGTCAGCCCACCTTCGTGGGGACGTGCCGGTCGGTGGTGGTGCCGTCGCCGACCTGCCCGTTGCCGTTGTTGCCCCAGCAGAAGAGCCTGCCGTCGGTCTTGGCGCCGCAGGTGTGGTAGCCGCCGGCGGCGATACGGGCCCAGTTGCGGGCTGTGCCGACCTTGCGGGGTGAGTATCGGTCGGTGGTGGTGCCGTCGCCGACCTGCCCGTTGTCGTTGTTGCCCCAGCAGAAGAGCCTGCCGTCGGTCTTCACCCCGCAGGTGTGGAACATGCCGGCGGCTACCTGGGCCCAGTTGCGGGCCGTGCCGACCTTGCGGGGGGCGTGTCTCTCGGTGGTGGTGCCGTCGCCGAGTTGCCCGTAGGCGTTGCTGCCCCAGCAGAAGAGCCTGCCGTCGGTCTTCACCCCGCAGGTGTGGAAGCTGCCGGCTGACACGCGCGCCCAGTTGCGGGCTGTGCCGACCCTCGTGGGCAGGTGGCGGTTGGTGGTGGTGCCGTCGCCGACCTGCCCGTAGGCGTTCCGGCCCCAGCAGAAGAGCCTGCCGTCGGTCTTCACCCCGCACGTGTGCAGGTTGCCGGCTGACACGCGCGCCCAGTTGCGGGCGGTGCCGACCTTTCGGGGTGCGTGTCGCGGAGTTGTGGTGCCGTCGCCGACCTGCCCGAAGCCGTTGTTGCCCCAGCAGAAAAGCCTGCCGTCGGTCTTCACCCCGCACGTGTGCAGGTTGCCGGCTGACACGCGCGCCCAGTTGCGGGCTGTGCCGACCCTCGTGGGCAGGTGGCGGTTGGTGGTGGTGCCGTCGCCGAGCTGTCCGTCGGTGTTGTTGCCCCAGCAGAAGAGCCTGCCGTCGGTCTTCACCCCGCAGGTGTGGAAGTTGCCGGCGTCCACGTGGGCCCAGTTGCGGGCGGTGCCGACCTGGCGGGGTCGGTGCCGGTCGGTGGTGGTGCCGTCGCCGAGCTGCCCGAAGGAGCTGTAGCCCCAGCAGAAGAGGCTCCCGTCGGTCTTCACTCCACAGGAGTGATGCGTGCCCGCCGAGACCTGGCGCCACTCGGGGCTCGTCGCGGCCGCAGCGCCGGCTGTGGTGATCGCAGCCGGCGCTGCGCTCGCGAGGGCGAGAGCGACGGCCGTCGCGCCGATCAGCGATCTTGCTCGCAGGCGTGGCTTCGTCACGGATCTTCCCCTCTAGTGGCTTGCTCGCAACGCTACGGCACGAGTGCGGACGTACTCAAGCGTCGTACCCGGCCGGCGCCGCGGCCGGCGAGTTCGCGGATGCGGTGTCAGTCGCGGAGCAGCGGTCGACTCCGAGCACTTCCCCCACCGTTCTTGCGTCACTTACTCGCAATAGTCGTGAGTAAGTGACGCCAAAGCGGTGGGTGAGGAGTGGGTGGGTCAGAAGAGGCCGTGGCCCTTGAGACCGAGGCGCTCCTTCAGGTCGCGCAGCTCCTGGTCCCTGCTCGGCAGGGGCGCGGGCGGGGTGAACATGCCGTCGGCCGTGAGC
The DNA here is from genome assembly GCA_963706745.1 of uncultured Actinomycetes bacterium. Taxonomy (GTDB): domain Bacteria; phylum Actinomycetota; class Acidimicrobiia; order IMCC26256; family PALSA-610; genus JAOSJK01. The sequence continues at coordinate 66,429 of CAVPMX010000003.1, forward strand.
TCGTCGACCACTGCCTGCGAGCGCGGGAACGCATTGCCGTAGCCGTCGAGGTGGAAGATCTCCTCGAACGGGAGGCGCGGACGCTGCCCGCCGGCCTCCGGGTCCTCGGCGGGGTACCCGACGGTCTGCAGGAGCAGCACGCGACAGTGCTCGGGCATGCCCAGGTTCTGGCGGATCTGGTCGGTGTACGGCGTGCCGAGGCAGCATGTTCCGAGGCCCTCTTCGTATGCGACGAGGGTGGCGTGCGCAATGCCCTGGCCGCAGTCGACCTCGCCGAGGCCGGGTGACTTCAGCGAGTCGAGGATCGAGTTGAACATCGGGATGAGCGTCTGCTCGAGAGCCTCACGCTTGTCGTCGCCGTAACCGAGCGCACCGCAGTCGACCAGCTCGCGCAGGCGGTCGCTCTGCTCGTCGACAGCGCTCGTGTCGAGGTACCAGACGATCACGACGGGCGCGAGCTTGATCTGGTAGCCGGCAACGGGGGCCTGTAGAGCGTCGATCACGTCCTGGGGTGCGCTCTGCTTCATGACGACGACGGCCCGGAGGCTCTGCACGTTGCCCCAGTGCGAGGCGAGGCGCGCCGCCTCGAGCATCCGCTGGACCTTGTCGACCTCTACCGGGCGATCGGGGTCGAGGAAGCGCATCGAACGCCTTCGGCCGATGGTCTCACGCAGCTCCATCGTTGCTCCTTCTCGGGGCGGGAGAGCAGGCAGTCGTCGCGAAGCGGACGACGCTTGTGGGTCAGTCGAAGAGACGGCCGGCGCCGACGACGGAGAGCATCTCGTTGCAGCCGTCCTCGATCATCGACGCGCGTGCGTCGCGCATGATCTTCTCGATCGGGTACTCCTTGGTGAGCCCGTTGCCGCCGAAGATCTGCAACGCGTCGCTGGCGACGTCGAATGCGGTGTGCGTGCAGAAGGTCTTCGACGCGATCGAGTACTGCACGTTGACCGGGCGGGTTCGCAGCGTTGCCCATCAGCGACCCGACGCGACAGGCCCCGGGCAGCCTCGACCCGCGAGAACATGCTTGAAGATGCCGGGCTCTTGACGCTCTGGTGCTTGTAGATCGGCACGCCGCCCTGCACGCGCTCCTTCGCGTAGTCGATCGCCATCTCCAGCGCGGCGCGCGCCGTTCCCGACGAAGCGTGCGCCCATGAACGCGTTGGCGAGAGTGAGCACCGACTCGACCGTGAAGCTGTAGAAGTCGGGCGGGATGATCATGTACGACGGCGGGATGCGCACGTCGTCGAAGAGGATCTCGCCCTGGTTGAGCGCGCGTTGGCCGATCTTGTCGAGCGGCTTGCCGCGCGAGACGCCGGGCAGGTCGAGCGGCACCACCGCGACGCCGCCGTGCTGGAAGCCCTTGTCGCCGTCGATGGTGCAGAACAGGGCGGCGACGGTCGCGATCGTCCCGTTCGACACCCACGCCGACTTCTGGCCGTTCAGATCACGTAGTCGCCGCCGTCGAGCTTCGCGATGCAGTTGGCCGTGACGTTGACCCGTCGGACCAGTGCGTCTGGGACATCGCGAGCGAGTCGCAGCCGTGGTCGGGCTCGGTGATCGCCCAGCAGCCGATCTCGTTCTCGCCGGCGTGACGTAGCGGTCGATGAGCTCGGTGTTCCCCGACATGGTGGCGAAGAACTTGTGGAAGTTGGAGACGCCGAGGCTCACTGCGAGGCCGGAGTCGCCCCAGCCCATCTCCTCGTTGATGATGCCGCCGAGGAGTGCCGGCTGCGACCGGGTCGGTCGCCGGGTCGGCCGCGTCGAGCTCGTCGATGCCGAGCTGGCGGTGCTTCTCGAAGACCTCCCAGAGCGGGGAGTCGGGGGCGATGACGTCGGCGGGGTCGGCGAGCTTGTCGAGGCGCTGCCCGATCGGGCGCATCACCTCGGCGGCGAAGCGGTGCATCGTGTCGCGGATCTCGATGTGCTCGTCGCTGAGGCCGGTGTCGTAGTTCAACAGAGCCATGGAAGAGTGCCCCTCCTCGTGGTTGCCCTCGTCGGCTACTCGTCCAGCGACTCGTCCTGGGAGGCCGACGCGGCGGCCGCTGCGAGCATCCGAGTATTCCTCGCAACCGTAGCAGGGATAGCCAGGATTTCCAGGGGTTCGCGGGTGCCGTAGCCTCGCGCGATCGGGCGTTCGGTGCCCGCGAGGAGGCTGCCGTCGTGGTGATCCAGTGGTGAGCGCGGGAGACCAGCGAGGGCGCCTGGCGTACCTGGCCACAGCGGACGGGATGCTCGTGGTCGACGCCTCGGGGAGCGTTGTCGGCACAGAGCATGCGGGCCGCGATGTCGTCTCGGTGGCGGTCCTGGGCGGCAGTGTCGCGGTCGCCCTCGCCGAGGGCGGCGTACATCGCCGCGACGGAGGTGGCTGGGTCTCGCTCGGGCTCGACGGCGCGACGCGTCTGGACGATTGCGCTCGGTGCCGGAGGCGACGTGTACGTGGGGACCGAACCTGCGGCCCTCTGGCTCCTGGGCACGGGTGGCGCGAGGGAGCTCGGTGGGGCTGCGCGAGGTCGAGGGCTACGAGAAGTGGGACTCCCCGTGGGGGGCCGCCGATCTGCCGACGATCGTGGTCGAGGAGCCGCGGATCGTCGTCGGCGTCGAGGTGGGCGGCGTCGCCGTCTCCTACGACGGGGGCGAGACGTGGGAGGCGCGCAACGCGGGCCTATACGACGACGTCCACCGCATCGTCGCCGACCGCAAGACCCTGTATGCGACGACCGGGATGGGGTGCCACCGCTCGGGTGACGAGGGCCGGTCCTGGGTCTTCGAGAGCGACGGTCTCGACCGCGCGTTACACCCAGGGGCTCGTCGTTCACCAGCGGCGCGGTGCTCGCGACGGCATCCTCGGGGCCGCCTCCGCTGTGGGAGTCGGGTGGGCCGGAGGCCGCGATCTTCCGTGCCGACGCCGGCGACGACGACCTGCGCTGGGCCGTCGTCGCCGAGGGCTTCGCGGGCAACGTGGAGCGCCAGGCGCTCGCGGCTTCGGGCGACTTCGTCGTCGCGGGGACGACCGCCGGAGAGGTACTCGTCAGCGGCGACGCCGGCCACACTTTCGAAGTGGTCTCGACGGGTCTGCCGGCGATCGCGGCGGTCGCGATCGGCCGATGACGGCCGGCGCCGGCGCTGCGGGCGCCCACCGGATCGGCCGTCGCGGGAGCCCGGAGTTCCTACGCTGTTCCGAGCGAGGCCATCGCCTGCGTGAGCGGAGAGCAGAGCGTCGGGTCGATCCCGACGTTCACGCACGCGGGCAGCCCGGAGTCGAGAGCCCGTTGTATCGCAGGGCGGATCTCCTCGGGAGCGTCGACGAACTCCCCGTGACCGCCCAGAGCCCGCACGACCTCGTGATACGGCCGCACCCCGAGCTGCGGTCGCGACCGTGTGGCCGTCGTGGTGCATCTCCTGGCCATGGCGTGACATCCCCCACGACCCGTCGGAGCTCACCACCGTCACGAACGGGATGCCGTGCCGGACCGCCGTGTCGTACTCCATCGCGTTCAGCCCGAACGTGCCGTCTCCGCGAGAGGAGGATGACCGGCTCGTCGGGGCGTGCGACCTTCGCCGCGATCGCGAACGGAATTCCGACGCCGAGGCACCCGAGGTAGACGCCGGTCGTGAGGAGGCGGCCGGGGCCGAGGGCGGGCAGCCCGACGATCCCCCAGGTGAGGATGTCGCCGCCGTCGGCGACGATCGTCGCGTCGGGTCCTACGACGTCGCCGATCGCCAGAGCCAGCTCGAGCGGGTGAGGAAGCTTGCCGTCGTGGTTCGCGATCATCGACTGCAGATCGGCGCGCGACTGCGACTTCGCTGCCCGCAACGAGTCGGCCCAAGCGGCACGGCCCTGCGACACCCCGCCCTCCCACGCATCGGCGACGGCCTCGCAGAAGACGCGCACGTCGGCGCAGAGGTTGACGTCGCCCGGCCGGTTGCGGGCGGTCTCCGCGCCGTCGATGTCGACGCGGACGACCTTCGCGGCACCGAAGTACGCGCCGTTGAGGAGCGGGTACCCGAGCCGGACGCCGAGGCAGATCACGAGGTCGGCGGAGAGGGCCGACATGAATGCGCTGCCGAGCGGCACCGGCGCACCGAACGACCAGTCGTGCGCGTCGGGGAGGAGGCCGCGGCCGGCGTTGCTGGAGAAGACGGGGAGGCCGACGGTCTCGGCGAGGCGGCCGAGGGCGTCTGCGGCACCCGACCAGTGCGCGCCCGACCCGATCATCACGATCGGCCGCTCGGCCTGCTCGATCAGACGCACGACCTCGGCGAGCGCACCTGCCTCGGGGCCCGGCGCGGACGGTACGACGGCGCGTGGAAGTACGCCGGGGACGGAGACCTGCTGCGTGACGATGTCGACCGGCACGTCGAGGTAGACGGGGCCGGGACGGCCGGTCCTCGCCTCGGTCAGGGCGATCGCCGCGTACTCTCCGGCCCTCGCTGCCGTCGAGACCGACCGCGCCCACTTGGTGATCGGGCGTGCGATGCCGACCTGGTCGAGATCCTGCAGCGGCCAGGTGTCGGCCTCGACGGAGCGGGCGCGCCCCGGCGAGGCAGAGCATCGGGCTCGCCGACATGTACGCGTTGGCGAGGCCCGTGACGGCGTCGGAGAAGCCGGGGCCGGCGGTGACGACGCAGACCCCGGTCTCGACCGGTGGCCAGGGCCCACCCTTCGGCCATGTGGGCGGCGGCCTGCTCGTGGCGTGTGTCGACGAGGCGAATCCCCTCTGCCTCGCAGCCGTAGAGGACGGGGTCGACGTGCCCCCCCTGGAGGACGAAGGCCGTCGTTACCCCGGACTCCGCCAGCACCTTTGCTACGAGACGGCCGGCATCGACTTGTTCCATGGCTCACCTTCCCGGACTCCCGGGCGGGCCCGGGTCGTGTCGGCACTCTCCCCGGAGCGGGCCGCGAGTGCGCGGCCGTGCTCACCGCCGCGAGAATGCCCGTGATGGCGCAGGCATGTCGAGACGGGGGTCGCGCGGCAGGCGACCCCGGCCCTGACAGCCGGCCCTAACTCTCGCTAATGTTGCGAGCATACCGTAGGTTTCGGCCGGGTCGAGAGGCCCGTCTGCGCCCTGACTGGAGGTAGCGACGTGGCAGCCGACGAGCGGGTCGTCATAGCCGGGCTCGGCATGACGAAGTTCGGGAAGTTCCACGACCGGGGCCTGAAGAGCCTCGCCGGGGAAGCCGTCAACGACGCGCTCGAAGGACGCGAGCCTCGAGGCGTCCGACGTGCAGCTCGCGGTCGTGGGCAACGCCGTGGCCGGGCTGATCACCGGGCAGGAGTGCATCCGGGGCCAGGTCGTGCTGCGCGAGGCCGGCATCGGCGGCATCCCGATCTTCAACGTCGAGAACGCGTGCGCGTCGGCGTCGTCGGCGTTCCATCTCGCGTGGTCGCAGGTTGCGGCCGGTCGCGTCGACGTCGCCCTGGCGCTCGGGGTCGAGAAGCTCACGCACCCCGACAAGGCCGTCTCGTTCCAGGCGTTCTCGTCGGCGGTCGACGTCGAGCTCGATGATGCAGCTCATGGAGTCGCTGAAGAACGCACCCAAGCCGGAGTCCTCCGGGGGCGAGAAGGGCGGAGGCGGAGGCGGTGGCGGCAAGTCGATGTTCATGGACATCTACGCCGCGATCATCCGCGGGCACATGGCGCAGTACGGCACGACACAGGAGACGATCGCGAAGGTCGCGGTGAAGAACCATCACCACGGGGCGCTCAACCCGCGGGCGCAGTACCAGGAGGAGGTGACGGTCGAGGAGGTTCTCGCGTCGCGCGAGGTCGCCTACCCGCTGACGCTCCTGATGTGCTCGCCGATCGGCGACGGGGCCGCAGCTGCCTTGATCGTCTCGCCGGAGTACGCGAAGCGCAAGGGGCTCGACGGGCCGAAGGTCGCGGCATCGGTGATCGTCTCGGGCAACCTCCCCGACTCCGGCGACGAGCTGGCCGAGCCCCGAGCGGCGAAGCTCGCCTACGAGATGGCGGGGCTCGGCCCCGACGACATCGACGTCGCGGAGGTGCACGACGCCACCGCCGCGGCCGAGATACTCGCCTACGAGGATCTCGGCTTCTGCGCGCGGGGCGAGGGCGGCGGCCTCGTGGAGGACGGGGTCACGACACTGGGCGGGCGACTGCCGGTGAACACCTCGGGTGGCCTCGTCTCGAAGGGCCACCCCGTCGGGGCTACTGGAATCGCACAGATCTGCGAGATCTCGTGGCAGCTCCGCGGCGACGCCGGCCCGCGCCAGGTCGAGGACGCCCGCATCGGTCTCACCCAGAACGGTGGCGGCTTCCTGGGCAACGACGCAGCGGCTCAGGCCGTCCACATCCTGCTCGCCTAGCCGACCTGCGGGCGACCGCGCCGTCGCACCGAAACGGAAAGCCCGGACTCGAACGTCGAAGACGAGGAGCGCCCGCATGGCCCTGGTAGACGGAACCGTCGGAGCAGAGCTCACGAAGGCCCGCGACAGCCGCGGCGACAGTCCATTCCTGATGTACGGCGACGACGTCTACTCGTACGCCGACATCGAGGAGCGCTCGGCGCGCGCGGCGAACGGTCTGCGCGACCTCGGAGTCACGAAGGGCGACCACGTCGCCCTGATACTCCCGAACTCGCCCGGAGTTCCTGTGGGCCTGGTTCGGGGCGTCACGTGTGGGTGCGCCCGCGGTACCCGTGAACACCGCCCTCAAGGGCGACGGGCTGGTCCACATCGTCGATCACTCCGACTCGGAGACCCTGATCGTCCACGCGGATCTCCTCGATCGGGTCGACCCCGTGCGCGACAGGCTCCCGAAGCTGAAGCGGGTCGTCGTGATCGGGGGCGAGCCCGGCGACGACATCGCCTGGGACTCCGTGCATGAAGGCCTCGCCGGAGAGCGCCGACGACGAGTCGATCGGCGCGACCGACCTGATGCTCGTCATGTACACCTCGGGCACGACGGGCCTGCCGAAAGGGGTCGTGATCCCGCAGGCTCAGATCGTGGGCGTCCCGTTCCTCGCTGCGATGGCCGGACTGAACTCGGACGACGTCTTCTACACGTGCCTGCCGCTCTTCCACGCAAACGCCGCGCTCATCTCGATCTGGGGCGCGTTCGGGCTCGGGACGAAGGTCGCGCTCAGCCCGCGGTTCTCGGCCTCGCGCTTCTGGGACGAGATCCGCCGCTACGGCGCGACCGAGTTCAACGCCCTCGGTGCGATGATGCCGATCCTCTACAAGCAGCCGTCGAGACCCGACGACGCCGACAACCCATGCCGCCTCGTCGTGTCGGCCGCCTGTCCCAAGGAGATCTGGGAGGACTTCGAGCGTCGCTTCGGGGTCGAGATCGTCGAGTTCTACGGGACCGTGGAGGGTGGCCTGACCATGGCGGGGTCCGACGCTCCTCCGGGCTCGATCGGCAAGCCGCTCGTCATCAACGAGATGCGCGTCGTGCGTGACGACGACACCGACTGCGAACCCATGGAGGTCGGCGAGATCATCTCGCGGCCGGCCGGAGGACCGCCGACCGTCGAGTACTACAAGAACCCCGAGGCGACCGCCGAGAAGGTCGCCGGTGGCTGGATGCGCTCCGGCGACCTCGCGTACGTCGACGAGGACGGCTACTACTGGTTCGTCGACCGCAAGAAGGACTCGATGCGCCGGCGAGGCGAGAACATCTCCTCGTTCGAGGTGGAGAAGGCGCTGAACGAGCACCCCGACATCCTCGAGAGCGCCGTGTACGCCGTCCCTTCCGAGCTCGGCGAGGACGAGGTCATGGCGGCCCTGGTCATGCAGCCGGGTTCGGACTTCGACCCGATCTCGATCATGGAGCACGCGAACGCCACGATGGCGTACTTCATGGTGCCGAGGTACCTGCGGGTCGTCACCGAGCTCGACAAGACGGGTACTCACCGGGTGCAGAAGGCCGGCCTGCGCGCGGAGGGGATAACCGCCGATACGTGGGACCGGGAGGCCGCCGGCTTCGAAGTCACCCGCTGAGCCCATCCGCCCGCCACCCCCAACCCTGTTTGGACCCAGGTGGTCGCTATGGCTCCTGTTCTCGTTCCGCCGGTTCGAGGCGAGCGCCCCGAACGAACTGTGGCAAGCGGACTGCATCGAATGGGACATCGCGACCGGCACGGTCAAGATCCTCAGCTTCATCGACGACCACTCCCGAATCTCTCTACGAGTCAAGGCGCTGCCGGCAGCGACTAGCGAAGCGACCTGGGAGACCTTCTGCGAGGCCTGCGAGGGCTGGGGAGTTCCTCTCGGTCAGCTCACCGATAACGGGCTGAACTTCTCCGGCAAGCTCCGCGGCTTCGAGGTCTTCTTCGAGATCCACCTACGCGCGATCGGGGTCGTGCCCAAGACCTCACGGCCCTACCACCCCCAGACCTGCGGCAAGGTCGAACGCTTCCAACAGACCCTCAAGAAATGGCTGCGTCGCCGACCCGTCGCGGCTGACATCGCCGAGCTCCAAGCCCACATCGACGAGTTTGTCGCCTACTACAACCACAAGCGCCCCCACCGAGCGATTGGCCGAATCACCCCAGCCGAACGCTGGGGTCGCTATGGCTCCGCTGTGGTCCAAACAGGGATGTGAGGTGTGATGTCGTACGACGTGATCGTGATCGGTGCGGGCTACGGCGGGGCGACCTGCGCGGCGCTCCTGGCCAAGCGTGGCCTGCGGGTCTGTGTGGTCGACAAGAACCCGCGTGCCGGCGGCAAGGCGATGACTCTGCACAAGGACGGGCACGGCTACGAGATGTGGCCGATCGTCGGTGGGCCGTCGGAGAACGGGCGCTTCCAGGAGCTCGTCAAGGAGCTCGACCTGGAGGCGGAGGTCGAGCTCCTGCTGCCCGAGGCGGCCGGCGAGATCCGCTACATCAAGGCCGACGGTGAGGTCTCGATCGCGCCGATGTCGGCGCGCCCGTCGGCCGATCCGATGGCGGCGATGCGCACCCCCGAGCTCCTCGGAGCATCCGACGACGAGGCCGCGGCCGCGCTGCGGGTCGCCGCTGCGATCTTCTCCCTGAGCGAGGCCGAGATCGACGCCCTCGACGATGTCGGGACGTACGCGTGGCTGCGCTCCATGGGGCTCTCCGGTCCGATGCTCTCGTACCAGCTCATCGTCCTCAACCTCCTCTTCGTGGTGCCAGTCGACCGCCTCCCGGCCTCCGAGACGGTGCGCACGCTGCGCGACTTCTACGGGGGTGGCGGCGGCCGATACCACCGCCGCGGCTACGGGTTCCCCGCAGAGGCGGCGATCGCCTACGTAGTGCGCAACGGGGGGGAGTACAGACCGCGCACTCGCGTGGAGAGCGTCGTCGTGGAGGACGGCAGGGCGGTGGGGATCGTCGCCGGGGGCGCCGAGCTTCGTGCGCGGGTCGTCATCTCGAACGCGGGCATCCAGCCGACGGTTCTGAAGCTCGCGGGCGAGCAGTCGTTCCCCCGGGAGTACGTGGAGACGGTGCGGTCGCTGGAGCCGTCGCTGGCGCTGGCCGGCATCCGGTACTTCACCGACGCGGCCGTGATGCGCACGCCGATGGTCCTTCAGTTCTCCGACGAGTCGTGGTGGGACGAGGCCAGATACCGCGCGTGCGAGGCCGGCGACTGGCCGGAGCACCCGATGCTCTTCGTAGTGACACCCTCGATGCACGACGCCGACCTCTCACCCGACGCGCAGCACCAGGCGATCCTCGCAGGCACGATGTGCTCGCCGGACCCGTCGTCGCCGATGAACGAAGAAGCCGTCCGCCAGGTAGACCGCGCGATGCGCCGGTGGTTCCCCGACCTCGAAGGACACGTCGTACGCCAAGAGACGTACACGTCGCAGAGTGTCTCCGCCGAGAGCCGCGACTCCGTCGTTGCCGGGATGGGTGGGGAGTGCATCGGACTCGCCCAGGTGATCGGCCAGGCCGGGAGGTCGAAGCCCGACCCGCGCACGCCGCTGTCGGGCCTGTACCTCGTCGGCTGCGACGCAGGCGGCTACGGCTGCGGCACGCACCAGGCAGTCGACTCCGGGTTCAACGTCGCCGACATGGTCCTCGCCGACCTCGACACGTAGCGCGCCGCGGTTCTCCTCGGGTAGCCGGCTGCGCCGGTCGTCGCGTGGGGGAGTGCGGCGCCGGGAGGGGTTGGGCGGGTCCCCCTCCCGGCGCCACGATCGGTGCAGCGGAGTGGCGTCAGGCCGCCGACAACGCGTCGCAGCCGCCGTCGGCGTAGGCGAGCGACTGCGCAGCAGCGAGGGTCGCACCGAGGCTCACCCCGCCGGTGACGGCGTCGCTCCCGCCGTCGGTGTTCTCACGGGTGGCGGCGAGCGTGCGGAGGCTCTCCGACGGAACCGATGCGTCGCCGTCGAGGAGGCACTGGGCCTCGATCACCGTCGCCGTCACCTCCAGGTCGGGCTCCGCACGGTGGATGCCGTAGAGGCCGTCGGTTGCCTCGAGGCCGTCGATGTGCTCGCCGATTGCTGTTCGCAGGGAGCGCGCGAAGTCACCGCCGATAGCGTCGCAGAGGCCCGCGACGGCGTGTAGCGCCGTCAGGTCGCGAAGCTGCGGCGCGGTGGCGTCGCGGAGGAGGAGCGACAGGTCGCCACCGCGCAGGAGGTCGAGGTGGTGGCCGGCGTAGGTGCGGACCGAATCGGGGCAGGAGCCGATGGCCCTCGTGGCCCGCAGCATCAGCGGCGCAGATGCGAAGTCGGTCGCCACCCCGACCAGCGGGTGCAGGTCGTCGACGGAGATCCGCTCGGGCGCCACTGCGATGGTGACCACCAGACGATCGTGGGGGAGCCACGACGGCGAGTCCCACTCGACCCTGCCGGCGAGATCCCGGCGGTCCGGGCCGCCAGGGAGAAGGGCGAACGTGTCGGCGACGGCGAGCAGGGACTGCGCATCTGGACGCGCGTCGTCGGGCATCGCGCCGTCGGCCCACACGCTCGAGCGCAGCATCTGCAGCATCCGGGTACCGAAGAAGACCCGTCGACCCGAGCGAGCGGCGAGGTCGGCTAGCTCCAGCGCGTATCGCGGATCCGGCTCGAATGCGTCGTTGCCGGCGAGCTCCAGCATCGCGTCGACACCGTCGTCGACCAGCGCCGGATCCGCGAGTCCGGCGTCAGCGAGGACCGATGCGGCGGCGATGGTCTCGAGTGCGCCGGGATCGACCCGCCCTCCGGACGCTTCCTCCGCTAGCGCCGCCGTCAGCCTGCGATCGACCTCGGTGCGCGAGAGGGCGTACGACTCGCACGAATCACCCAGCAGCTCCGTCAGCTCTGCGCGCGCCGCGACCTCGGCGAGGTCGCGCGGGCCGGTCGCATCGCATGCCCACTCGCCATCGGCGGAGTCGAGGGCAGCGGACGCGCCGGAGCGAGCGCTCTCCTGCGTCCCGTGCTCGGCGATCGATGCGAGCAGCCTCGCCGCTGCGAGCGACTCCCAGGTGTCCGGCCGCCCACCGCCGTGTAACGCCTCGGCCGCGAGCCCGACGAGCCGTTTCTCGTTCCCCGGGCCGCGGTATGCCTCTCGGCCGTCGTGCGTGAGTGCCCTCCAGACGACCGCGCTCACGTCGACCGACGGGATTGCCTCCTGTGCGAATCCGCCCGCAGCGTCGTCCCAGGCATCCTCGTAGGCGACTCCCGTGGGATCGACGTCGGCGGTGGAGCCGTTGTCGGCGGCGTCGAGGGCGATGCTCGCCATCGCGCGTTCGTAGGGGGAGTCGACGGCCGAGGGCCATGCGACGGCGGGGTACGGGTGCGCGTCGTGGACGAGGTCGTGGAGGCGGTCCTGGGTCCGGGCGGACCAGGTCTCGGCGGAGCCGCCGAAGCGTGCGCAGCCGGCGAGGGCCGGTACCACCAATGCGACCAGGGCGCCCCTGAAGGCGCGTCTCGCTACCTGCTCGACGTCGTGGAGCGCGACGCGGTCGCCGACGTTCGACATCTCAGAACCCACCCACAGTGCGCCTGTGTGTGGCGGTGACGACGCGCCACCCGCTGCCGTAGCGGTAATAGCCGTTGGCGGAGATCGTCACGGCGCTGACCCAACCGGCCGTCTTCGCCTTGCAGATCTCTCCGTCGGCCCGGAAGCTCACGCCGCCGGCTCGCGGCATCGACTCGAGCACCGGGCTGCGGCAGCTGCTCCCGGCATCGACGAAGCCGACCGCCACGCCGGTCGGCGCCATCACGCCGACCGACAGGCCGACCCCCTCGAAGCCGGCAGTCGTCGAGATCTTCATGAGGTTCGGGTTCTTGGCCCGCGAACCGATCCGCTGCACCCGCAGGGAGCCGTAGATGTTCTTCACGGTTGCGCAGTCGTATGCGAGGAGGAAGCCGCAGGCGAAGTCGCGCGTGTAGCCCGAGGTGAATGCGGTGATCCGCGACACCCGGCTCCCACTGCCGTGGACGACGGTCTTGGCGGCCGACCCGTAGCGGTCTCGCGCCTGGGGAAGCGCACCTCGTGTGGAGGCCTCGGCGGGCGCGCCGGCGAGGAGCAGAACGGCGGCGATGAGTGGGCAGGCGACTCGTCGCAAGATGTCCTCCAGCGTCGAAGGGGAGGGTGTCGATCGGGTGTACGTTAGAATGTCTGAAGATGTAAAGACCGTCAAGGAATTGTTTTAGTGGGGGGACTGCTCCACGTGCGCGCGGCCATTCCCGGGGGCCGCCCGGTTCCCGGGCAAGGGCGTGGGACCGCCGGCGCGGGTGGCATGATGGCGGGGTGCAGGTCACGGCGCGCGTGTCGACTACGCGGTTCGCGCCCTGCTCGAGCTCGCGGCGGGCGAGGCCGCTCGGCTCACACGCGACGAGCTGGCCGCCGCCCAGGGGATTCCGCCCAGGTACCTCGAAGCAGTGCTGATGCAGCTGCGCCAGGCGGGCCTGGTGATCGGCCAGCGCGGATCGTCGGGCGGGTACTCGCTGGGTCGCCCGGCAGACGAGATGAGCGTCGCCGAGGTTTCGCGCGCCGTCGACGGGCCCCTCGCCCTCGTTCAGGGGCAGCGGCCCGAAGACGTCACGTACCCGGGCGCGTGCCGGCACCTGCCCGACCTCTGGATCGGACTTCGCGCGGCCGTTCGCTCCGTTCTGGAGTCGGTGACGATCGCAGATCTGTTGAACGACGAGCTGCCCCGTGCAGTGCGTGACCTCGTCGACGACCCCGACTCTTGGCAGCCGCGCTGACCGGTCAGATGGCCGGCGCCCCTGCGTACCTTCGGTGTCGGAGCCGCAGAGCGATGCGAGGTCGGAATGAGGCGACCACGAGTGCCCCCAGTACGCCCAGGTAGGCCATCCAGCGATTGCCCGGCAGGTCGGCCGCGCCCGCGATCTCCCTGCTCTGCGTCAGGAGCAGCAACCCGGCAACGGCGAGGCCCATCGCGCGTGGAGGCAGGTAGCGCACGACGTATGCGGCGAGCGGCGCCGCCACGACGCCGCCAGTGAGCATCGCGACCACGATTCCGAGCCTCGATCCCCTTGCCGCCGAGCGAGGAGATCAAGGTACCCACGGAGACGACGGCGACCGCGACCTCGGCGGTGTTGACGGAACCGACCGCATAACGAGGGGGGACGCCACGATGGAGCAGGAAGGGGGTGACGACCGGGCCCCAGGCGCCGACCAGTCCGTTGGTGACGCCGCCCGTGGCACCGGCCACCTCGACGCCGCGCGCCTCGAATCGGGGTGCCTGTCCGGCAGCGGCCTCGGCGTCGGTCACCTGCGAGCGAGGCAGCACCTTGCTGAAGCGGATGAGGATGCGCAGGCCGACCCCGATCAGCAGGACGGCGAGGACGGGCCGCAGGGCGTCACCGTCGACGTTCGCGAGGACGGTGGCGCCGACGACGGCGCCGGCCGCCCCGGGGAGGGCGAGCCTCAGGACCATTCGGCGGTCGATGTTCCCGAACCGCCAGTGCGACACGCCGGCCGCCAGGCCCGTCGCGATCTTCGCGAGGTTCACCGTGGCCGAGGTCGCCGCAGGGCTGATCCCGCTGGCCAGCAGGATGCTGGCGCTCGACGGACCGAATCCCATCCCGAGGGCGCCGTCGACCATGGCGGCGAAGAAGCCGGCGAGGCCGACGAGGAGGAGCTCGCTCATAATCCGTATATCCTACAGGAATACCGTAGATATGTACGCCTCGGGCTCCGGGCGCGTACCCTCCGGCCCGTCGCAGAGCCTCTACGACGGCGACCCGGGGGTGCGTTGCCGCGCCGCCGGGTTGCCGCGTTGCCGGCGGGGGGCGACACTGCGGTGAGCAGCGCGCGAGAGCGACGACCCGATGCGCTGCCAGACTGCGACGCCGACCCCGGGGGGCCCATGGGAGCCGAGCAGACCGAGTGGACAGCCGACGAGCTGCTCACGAGCGACGACGTGGCCGAGCCGTTGCTGGCGGGTGGTGTCAGGTGCCACGGCGGCTTCGGCGCCGATGGCCGGTACCTGCCGCCGCGGACGCGGTTCAGATCGCCGGCGATCGAGGCGTGGCAGGCTCGACACCGCGAGGAGTTCCGCAGCGAGATCATCGACGCGCCGCTGGAGACCTGGCCCGAGCCGTACCCGAACCTCGACCAGGCGCGCTACCTGCTGCGCGAGGGCGTACGCGACCCGATCGTGACGACCCTCACTCGCATCGGAACGGTCGAGGGCTTCGGCGCGCTGATCCGCCACGTCGGGTTCGGCGATCCTCAGCTGCACTTCGCGGAGAGCGTTGCGGGTACGGCGATCTCTCACCTGGAAGGTGGCCTCTTCGAGGCCCACGCGCGTGACGAGGCGGGGTGGGAGTCGGAGGCGGGCCACAGAGACATGTGGTTCGCCGCGCGCGACATCGCGTTCGAGCACCCGGTGACCGAGGACGAGACGGCGCTCATGCTCGAGAGGATGGGGATCTCCGCACCGGGCGCTCCTCCGTCGCCCGAGGCTCTGCGGCAGGCCGCCTCGCGAGCTGAGGGTCCTGCCCGACATCGACCTCGCGCTCGAGATGACGATGCGCCGGATGATCTCGATCCTGCTGATAGAGGTGCAGGCCTTCCACCTCTTCGCGTGGGCCGAAGACCTGCTGGCCGACGACGAGCTCGTGGCCGGCGACGGCGAGGCGGCACGCCTCGTCGCGTGCATCCGCGCCGACGAGACACCGCACGTCGAGTACCTGAGGACTGCGATCACCGAGATGCGTGACCGCACGTTCGTCGGCGAGTCGGGCCGGGGGCACCCCGGCGTCGACGTCATTGGCCGTCTCTGGGACGACGCCGTCGCCGACTCGCTCGGACCGAGGCGGGAGCAGCAGCTGCGCACGACCGTCGCCGAGGTCGAGCACGCCCTCGCAGGGCATCGTCGCCGCGACGAGATTCTCGAGGGCTTCCACGCCCTCGGGAGCGTGCGGCCCGCCACCGCCTGACCCCCACCCCCTGTTTGGACCGAAGTGGTCGCCATGGCTCCGCTGACGTCCAAACAGGGGGTGGTTGGGCCGGGGAGGGTCGCGGCCGGCCGGTACCCTGACCGCCATGTTCGAACAGCTTGCCGGCCTCGAGGCAGAGCTCGAGGGGCTCGAAGCGGAGCTACCCGCGATCTATGCGAAGGGCGACCGGCGCGCCTCGCGCGATGCGGGGCGCCGCCACGCGGAGCTGAAGCCTGTCGTCGACGCGTTCCGGGCGTGGCGGGTCACCGGCGACGACCTCGAAGAGGCCCGGCAGATGCTTGCCGGCGAGCAGGATGCGGAGATGCGCGAGTTCCTCAAGGGCGAGATCGCGGGGCGGGAGGAGGCTCTCGGTGCGCTCGAGTCGGAGATCAGGGAGCTGCTGCTGCCGCGCGATCCGAACGAGGGTCGGAACGTGATCGTCGAGATCGCGGGTGCAGAGGGCGGCGAAGAGGCGAACATCTGGGCGGGCGACCTCTTCCGCATGTACCAGCGATTCGCCGAGGTCCATGGCCTGAAGCTCGAGGCCCTGGGTGGGCAGCAGTCCGATCATGGCGGCTATCGCGGACGTCACCTTCGCCGTGAAGGGCGAGGACGCTTGGCGGTGGTTCAAGTACGAGGGCGGGCCGCATCGGGTGCAGCGGGTACCGGAGACCGAGAGCCAGGGGCGGATCCACACCAGCGCGGCGACCGTCGCGGTGCTGCCGGAGGCGGAGGAGGTCGACGTCGAGATCGACCCCAACGACCTCCAGATCGATGTGTTCAGGTCGAGCGGTCCCGGAGGGCAGTCGGTGAACACCACCGACTCCGCGGTCCGCATGACGCACCGGCCGACGGGTCTGGTCGTGTCCTGCCAGGACGAGAAGAGCCAGCTCCAGAACAAGGAGAAGGCGCTGAGGATCCTGCGGGCGCGCCTGATGCAGCTGGAGCAGCAACGCCAGCGACGACGCCCTCTCCTCGGCGAGGCGCGACCAGGTGAAGGGCGGAGGCCGATCCGAGAAGATCCGCACCTACAACTTCAAGGAGAACAGGGTCACCGATCACCGCATCGGCCTCACGCTGTACACGCTCGACCGGGTGCTCGCCGGTGGTCTCGAGGAGATCGTGGGCGCGCTCGCAGCAGAGGAGCGTCAGCGCCAGCTCGAGGGCGAGTGAGCACGGCGGGCACCGTGGCGACAGCTGCGCGCAGCCGTCGCGGAGCGTCTGGCGCAGGGGGGAATCGAGGCGGCGGGTGCTGAGGCCCGCTGGCTCTGCGAGGAGGCTTCGGGGTACGCGGGCGCGCAGTGGCCCGAGGCAGAGCAGCAGCGACCATCTGACCGGTCCGTCGCGCGGCTCGACGCGATGGTCACCCGTCGGCTGGCAGGGGAGCCCCTGCAGTACGTGATCGGTTCGTGGTCGTTCCGCAGCCTGGATCTCCTGGTCGATCGACGTGTCCTGATTCCGCGCCCGGAGACCGAGTGGGTCGTGGAAGTCGCCCTGCAGGAGGCGGTGCGCATCGGACTGCGCCGCGGGCCGAGCGGAGCGTTCGACGCATCGGAGCCGCGCCACTTCGCGGCAGACCTAGGAACGGGATCCGGTGCCATCGCGCTCGCCCTGGAGTCCGAGCTGCCGGAGGCCGAGGTGTGGGCCACCGACGTCAGCGAGGATGCTCTCGCAGTGGCCCGTGCGAATCTGGCCGGGTGCGCGGCGAGGCGGGTCCGCACGGTGCAGGGCTCCTGGTTCGAGGCTCTGCCCGCGAGCCTGCGCGGACGACTCGACCTCGTGGTGACGAACCCGCCCTACGTGTCGGAGCCCGAGTTCGCGTCGCTCCCACCGGAGGTCGCCGACCACGAGCCGCGCCGAGCCCTGGTGAGCGGTCCGACCGGGTTGGAGGCGCTGAACGAGATCATCTCGACCTCGGTGGGATGGCTCGCCGGGGAGTCGGTGCTCGTCTGCGAGATCGCCCCGCGCCTGGCCTCCGACGTGATCGCCCTGGCCCGGACGGTCGGGTTCGCCGAAGCATTGGTACGAGAGGACCTCGCCGGACGGGATCGCGTTCTGGTGGCCAGACGCGGAGGTCGTGACTACGCGGTCTCAGCGGCCTCCCGCCGGCGCGTGCTCTGCGGGACCGTGCAGGAAGGCGCGGTCCACCGCGACCCAGAGGGTCTTGGAGAACGGGTAGAAGGCGATCGGGCCGAGCGCGGCGATCGGTACGAGCGTCGCGAGCAGCGGGATCACGGGGATGTCGGGCAGCGTTAGGGCCAGGAGGGTCACGAAGACGACGGTGAAGAAGCCCCCGACGGCGATGATGTTCATGGCCATCGCTCCGACCCAGTAGCCCGGCTCCCGCTCGAAGTGGAGCCCGCAACCGGGGCACTCCTCGACCATCACGAACCAGCGTTGGAAGAGGCGGCCCGAACCGCACCTGGCGCAGCGTCGTGTGCACCCTCTGAGGAGCGTCGCGGCCCGGCCCGGCTCGGGGATCTCGTTCACGATGCGCCACGGCGGAGAATGCGCTTGCTCGTGAGTTGATTGATCGCCTCGAGCCCGGGATCTTGGTGCTTGCCGACCGGGGTCTTGCGGGTTCCCGCTGTGGTCTCGGGCGGTCGCTACAGGAGCGGACCTGCTGTGGCGGGCTACGCCGAACACGAAGCCGCGTCACGTCGCGTCCCTTGCGGACGGCATGTGCCCGGCGGAGCTGCGCCCGTCGGGCAACGCCGGTCGCGACCTCGAGCCGTCGACCATGCGCGTCATCGACTACCTCCTCGATGATCACCGCCACAACGAACAGCAGACCCTCGACAGGGGGCATGAACCGGACTACACTGCCCCAGGCATACCAAACGGATCAAGTCGGCGAGAAGGGTGGGCAGTGCCCGTGAAAGGTTGATGCCTCGATCGAAGTACCGAGCCCATCCCAATAGCTGGATCTCAATGCGGTGTCTACTGGGGATTGGCTTGGTCTGCCTTCTGGCCACTCCTGCCGCCGCCGGTAGCGGCACACCTTCCGATCCGTGGCACAATCAGAATTTCCTTTGGTACCGGCCAACCACTATTCCGTACGGGAACTGGATCTCGCAGACCTATCAAGATATCCAGGTCACGAATCAGGCGGGCCACTCGTTCTGGGCTACAAATCCGAGAACAGAGCGGAACGGAGGCGGCTTCTATATAGGCCCTCAGACTGACGGCTTGGCGCACGGCACCCAATGCAGCGGGGGTTGCAATCCGCAGAAGTTGATAGCGTTTTCCTTCTTCAGCCCGAGTGGGCGGGACAAGGTTCGGATGCTGAATGCAACGAGATGCACGCCTGACGCGGACGGAGGAGGCGGTGTGAGTTGCTCCTATCTCACCAATTGGACGTACGCCGCGCAGTATAGGTTCAGCGTAGATATTGTGCTTTCAACCAATCCTAACAAGTGCCCAGAGTCCACTCCGAATGCTTGTCTCCTGTACAAGGGCTATTTTGGTCTGACGTCGCAGCCGCTGACGCGCACCCTCATCGCAACCATCGCAGCTGATATATGGGCGTACGGCGATGTGGCGGATACATTCAGTTTCGTAGAGCCATGGGCGAATGGCTGCGACAAGGTGCACCCTGACACTCCGGATGGCAACTACATTGTACCTCGGTATACCTCCGGATCAACAGGCGCTAATTCCAACAACCTCTACGGTTGGGACAATCCAGGTCAGGACTGCGGCCGCGTATACATCAATACCTTCGTGGGCACGCGTCAGTACGTGGTAGACCTGCCGTAGGACTACAGGGGTCTTTTCATGAACTCACGAATCAAATCGCCTAGGTTGCGGCTGCGGAAGGGGCGGGCGCGCACGGGAAGAGCTCTTGGCGGAATCCTCGGCATATTGATGCTGGCAGCGATTGCTGGTGGCTGTGGGGCCGGCGCGTCGCGATCGGAGATCTCGACCCTCCAAGTGACTCCTGCCGAGACTGAACTGTCGTATTTTGTGCTAGATGACGCCTCTCTGGTGCCGTCAGACGTGCAGGAGTTCGGCACGCCGAATGTCGATTGCTGTAGTCGAGCGGTATCGGTGTACCAGAACACGGATGGCGTCCTCGTTCGGCTGACTGCGGTAGATCCTGCGCGACCCGGCACCGTCCCCGAGAGCCGGGATATTGTGTGGAAGCGGATGGGCACAGCGCAGATTACGGGCCGTCTGCCGTGGGACGCTTCAGTCGATGTACAGATTGACACGATCGCGACGGGTGCTGCGACATCGCTTTCCGATGAGTTGGTCGCTGAACTCGCTGACCAATTGGAGTCCGAGGATCTCGCTGTCACCGATGAATCCGGTCTCCCATCGTTGACTGGATATGAACTCGTCAGCGATCGGAGCTCGAGCGCCCCCGTTCGTAGCGGTAGGAATGGGTTCATTGCCTACACCGGACCCGATGGAAGGAGACTCGTGATTGGGTTTGGTCGTCTCGCTGCGGATGTCAACAGCGTGTTGGAGGTCGAGACTGACAGTGAGGCGATCTACGCCGAGATCGGCGGTCAACTGACCGCGCTACTTCCAAAGAACCTGCGACGAGATGGACAGGCGGAATGGGTCGAGTCTGGAACCATCGTGACAATCCGCGCCCCATATGACGCGGCGGGGCTCGAGAGGCTCGTTCTGAAGGCTCACGCCATTAGTGACCAGGAGTGGTTGAAGGTGCGGCAGGCAGTCCAGTCCGATATGTTGTCGGATCCCAGGCTGGCGATGGTGGACATCGGGGGTGTGACGGTCGAGGCGCGCGGGGGTCAAGACGGCATAGATCCATCTGTATGCGTTCGAGAAGACGACTCGGTCAGCTGTGCTCGAGCCTACGGCATCGAGCCCACGTGGGCATCAATGGAGCTCAACGGCGAGTGGTGGGTAGTTGGTGTCAACTCTGAGCCGCTGACTGTAACCCTCACGAATGACGTGAAGGCTACTACCGTGATCACGGAGGAGTTCTTCGGCTTCGCCGCGAAGGTCCCGGCCGGATTGGATCGAGTCTCGATCGTCGCGTCGGGAGCGCAACAACTTGTCGGGCCGCATCTAATTGACGGAGCACAGATCATCGATAGTGTCTTGAATGACACGATTGTGAGACCGGAGAGCTAGGAGGCACGCATGGCCGGGCGGGAAGCGGCAGAGTTGTTCTCGTCTCTCGGTTTCTCGCTGGCGGCGGTTAGGCATGAGGAAGGACAACGATGTACGCGAGACGATCGCTCTTGATTTCCCGTCGCGTGTTCTCGTACGCAGCTACGACGGCGTTCGCTTCGGTCGCCGCCGCGGGCGCGATCCTACCGACGAGCGCGGACGTCAGCGTAGCCGCGACCACCACCAGCACTGATCCAGCCAATCAGATAACCATTACACCTGCGAGCACCTCGGCTCCCCCCGGCTCTGTGTTGCCGATCTCGGGAACATGCGGAGACGGATTCGTTGCAGGAACGGCGACCGTAATGCTGATGCCGTACAACGATGATGCAGATGGGTCGCTCGGGTTGCCGATCAACGGCGCGGGCGAGTTCCGCGGTGGGCTTGTGATACCACCGAGTGAACCCATCGGCGAGAAGACGTTCGCCGTGTACTGCTACCAGCCCGGTGCTCACGTCGGCCTCGGCCTGAGGGGCGTGCCCTTCGAAATAGCGGGCGCACCGGTCGAGGGGTTGCCTGTCCGGGCTGTGCCGAACTCGGGCAGCGCTGGCACGCATGTGTCGCTCAGCGGCTCGGGTTGCATACTCGAGGGTGAGCCGCTGGCAGATGCGCGTGTCAAACTGGTGTTCGTCACGGGCGGCCCTTCCGTTGACCTCGACCTCTCGGCATCGATCGACAGCTCTGGCAACTGGGCGACGGAGTTCACGGTTCCCGCAGACGCCGCGACCGCCGAAGTCTCATATCTGACCCTCGTCTGCGATGCCCCAGACACGCGTATCGGCAACTTCAAGAGCAGGACGGTCTTCGCCGTAGAAGCCGTGTCCCCACCGACCACCGCGGAGGTGTCCCCACCGACCACCGCGGAGGTGTCCCCACCGACTACCGCGGAGGTGTCCCCACCGACCACCGCGGTCACGGAGGAAGCTCACGTCGGGCAGACCGCACCGCGGCTCCCGGATACGCGTTGAGCGTCCCCCGGTCCGGCTGGACTTCGGCGGACACCGAGCCTGAATCGGCGAGGGACTCGGCACGCCGGCGGGCGAGAGTGTCGCCGGCGAGCGGACCTCAGCCGTCTCGTCTTCGCGGCATCCGATGATCGTCTCGTCGAACAGGACCTCGACGTCAGCGCGTCTCCCGGCCCGGAGGTGCTCGGTGAGATCGGCCGCCCGCGGGCGCGTGCCCTGCGGGGCCGTGCAGGAAGGCGCGGTCCACCGCGACCCAGAGGGTCTTGGAGAACGGGTAGAAGGCGATCGGGCCGAGCGCGGCGATCGGTACGAGCGTCGCGAGCAGCGGGATCACGGGGATGTCGGGCAGCGTCAGGGCCAGGAGGGTCACGAAGACGACGGCGAAGATGCCACCGACCGCGGTGATGTTCATGGCCATCGCTCCGACCCAGTAGCCAGGCTCCCGCTCGAAGTGGAGCCCGCAGCCGGGGCACTCCTCGACCATCACGAACCAGCGGTCGAAGAGGCGGCCCGATCCGCACCTGGGGCAGCGTCGTGTGCATCCCCTGAGGAGCATCGTGGCCCGGCTCGGCTGGGGGATCTCGTTCACGTGCGCCACGATAGGGGGCATGGAACTCGATCTCGCCACCGTCGACCACCTCCTCACCACCACGCGCTCTGTCCGCAAGCGGCTGGACTTGTCGCGCGACGTCGAGCCCGAGGTGATCGAGGACTGCCTCCGTCTGGCGGTGCAGGCACCGACCGGCGGCAACTCGCAGGGCTGGCGGTGGATCGTGGTCACGGACCGCGATCGGCGAGCGGCGCTCGCCGACCTCTACCGCCGCAATGCAGAGCCCTACTTCGCCGCGAGCGAGGCGGCGGCACGCGGTGCCGACGACACCGGCCGTCGGATACTCGACTCGGCGAGATACCTGGCCGAGCACCTCCACGAAGTCCCGGTGCACGTGGTCCCCTGCTGCTACGGCCGCGGCCTGACCGACGCGAACATCGCCGCCGCCGGGCTCTACGGGTCGATCTACCCCGCAGTGTGGAGCTTCCAGCTCGCGCTGCGCAGCCGTGGCCTCGGGTCGGTCCTGACGACGCTGCACCTGGCGTGCGAGCGCGAGGCGGCCGATCTCCTCGCCATCCCCGAAGGGGTGGTGCAGGTCGGTCTCCTCCCCGTCGCGTACTACACGGGCGACGACTTCAAGTCGGCGAGCCGGCGGCCGGCCGAAGAGGTGACGTACTGGAACGCGTGGAAGAGCCCTCGCGGGTAGCGCTACGCGGCCCGTCAGTCCCCACGGATCGGACAGGCGGGGCGATGCTCTCAGGGCTCGCCGCCGACCGTGACCTCAGATCACCAGCGGAGTTGGTGGACCCGTCGTTCTTCACGCGGACCCTGCGCCCCTCCCACGCCTCACGGGTCATCGCCTGCAACGCATCGGCGTCGCGGACGTTCGCCGATCGCCCGACGACCGTCGTCGGTGATGCAGGTGACGATGGCAACGGAGAGCGAGCCGTCGCGCTCGGCGACGACCGACGTCGCCTCGACTGTCGCAGCGCCGTCGACGAGGCCCGCAGCCTCGCGTGCGGGTAGCGCGTCGATTCGGGCCTGGGTAGCCGCTTCGGGTGCGCGCCGGAAGCCGCCTGTCGGTGGGGTGGTCGACCAGACGCCGGCGGAGTGCTTCGTGACATACCAGCCGAGCCCGGTCGTGACCCCGTAGGAGCCAGGATCGGAGCGGAGGGCGTCGACCATGCGTGCGATCGCGTGCGTGACGTAGTTGTTGACCGGGCCGCCCGCGAAGCCGAGCCCTCCTGTGACCGTCAGCGGACGCTCGTCGCCACCCGGGAGGCCGCGCAGGCCGAGAGCGCGGCATCGCGATCTGGACCGCCGACGGGAAGCACGAGTACAGGTCGAACCGGGCGACGTCGTCTACTCCGATCCCGGCCGCTTCGAGCGCGTCACCTGCGACCGCGGTGATGCCCGGGGAGTCGCAGAGGGTCTCTCGCTCGGAGATGAAGAAGTGGTCGTGCCCGTCGGCGCCGCGCGTGGAGGAACACGATGCGGTCGGTGGGCACCCCCGCGGAGCGTGCGGTCTCGTACGAGCAGAGGAGGATCGCCGCGCCCTGGTCGACGTCGATGTTCGCGGACATCCTCTTCGGGTAGGGGAAGCAGATCATTCGGTTGTCCGGCGTCACGGTGCGGATCTGTTCGGACGTGTGCGCCGTACGCGACCAGGCGTGGGGGTTCTCGGCGGCAATGGTTGCGAACCTCGACCACAGATCGCCGACGTGACGCTGGTGCTCGGCGACGCCGTGGCCCTGGGCATGACGCAGCGCCGTCTCGAAGAGCGGGTACACGTGGGTCGGTGCGAGTGCCGCATGGGCCATCTCGTAGTCGGAGATGCCCTGGCGCTCGTCGCCGATGACCCAGCCGCACGGGTCGTCGTCGCCCGACGGCCAGGCGAGATGGACGCGCGGCTCGCGTCGGGCTCTCCAGCGCGTGTACATCGACTCGGCGCCACCGACGAGGACAACGTCGGCTTCTCCGCGCGCGATCAGCGAGGCCATCTCGGTGACGAGCATCTGCGGGCTGTTGCCCCCGACGGTGGTCACCGCAGTGTGGCGGGGGCGGATACCGAGTCGTCGCCCCAGGAGCGCTCCGGCATCGGGGTAGGGCCAGGACGTGATCTGGACGATGGCGGCGATGTCGAGGCGGGCGAGCAGGGAGACCGATGCGCACGCGTCGGCCTCGGCCGCGCGCGTAGCGGCTTCGAGGAGGTCGATCGGCGGTAGCGCGTCGGCTGCTGGCACCCTCTGTTGTGTCTGTCCGACGCCGACCACTACCGGGCTGCGCGGGTCGATGCGCGAGTCCACAGTCACACTCCGAGTGGATGTCGAGCGGGCCGTCGGAGACTACAAGGAGTCGCCATCGGCCTCCGCAGGGAGCGGTGCGGGCCACGACGGCAGACTGGGCGCGGCGCTGTCCGGGCAGATGGACCGATAGGCGCAGCGACGGCAGACGCCTTCGTCGGGGCGCCCGCGCCAGTCCGACCCCCACATCGACGCGACTTCCTTCCGGAGGCGATCCTCGATCGCCTCGAGGTCGTCGGTTGTCGGCTCGAACGGCTCAGGGTCCTCGTCGACGTCTGGTGAGAGGTACTCGTAGCGGATGCGGAGACGACGGCCGCGCAGGTAGCGGTCGTGGGCAAGGATCCAGGCTTGGAGGCGCGCGCGTGGATCATCGGCAACACGGCTGATGAAGAGCGATCCGGTCTTGTAGTCACGCACGTCTACGAGGTCGTCGAACCCCCAGATCGCGTCGATGCGCGCGGTCGCCATGAACATCGGCGGCGGGCGCCGATGGAACCGCGCGACGGAGTACTCGTGCTTCTCGCGCTTCGCTCCGCGTGGGCACCTGAGGGCGTGGCGGCTGACGAACCCTCGATGGACGTCGTCGTCGACGCCGTGCGCTTCGAGCACAGCGCGCACGTGCGCATCGTCGTGGCAGGAACCTTGCTCGTGGATGAACCGGAGGAGCGCGTGCACGAGATTGCCGCGATCGGTCGAGGTGGTCGGGTCGCTCTCGGGCAGTCGGAGCAGGTGCCGGTCGAGGAAGAGCCTCGGGCACTGCATCCAGGCATCCAGCGAAGAGGGGCTGATCGCGACGATCGACGGCAGCAGTCGCTCGGAAGGGATCGACGTCTGCGAGCTCACCTGTGCGCTCCGCACTCCGCGATGAAGCGGCAGTCGGCACAGTCCTGCCCGGGCCACGGTCGCGGATCGTCCGCGTGGGCGGCGAGCAGGTCGATGCGCGGTGCAAGGAGATCACGTGCACGCGGGAGGCCCGACTCCACGTCGACGACGTCGACATCGACCCGGCCGGAGACGAGGTCGGCCCATACGACCTCGACGGGGCGGCCACGCGCCCACGACGCGAGGCGCACCAGGGCGAAGGCGCGTCCTACCTGATCGGGTGGGCGCGGGCTCCGCGACACGGAGAGGGAGCGCAGCTGGGCGCGGCCGTCGGCACAGTCGACGGCGATCCCGACCTGCCCGACGAGCACCGTCCCGGTCGGCTCGTCGGTCGTGGACCATTCGTCGACGTCGGCGACGCACGCCGCGGTGGCGCCGAAGAGCGCCAGGTACCAGGACGCCGACGTGGCGTACACCCGCTGCTGTTCGACCGTCAGGTCGTCGGGAACGGGGAAGTCGGCCTCGGTCGCGACTCGCATCTCCGTGTGGGCCTGGCGGGCGTCGGCGGTCATCCGGTTGGAGACCTCGTATCCGGCCGACGGCGAACGCGCTCCCCTCTTGCCGGAGCGTTCCTTCGCCAGCCTCAAGGGGCAGATGGAGTCGGGCCGCCTCAGGTGCCTGGCCGTGACGCGGGGCGGCTCGTCGGGCGACGTGGTCGGGTCCATCGGGATCACACGCTAGGCGCCACGCCAGGTGCGCCGAGTCGGACGGACGCAGCGTGCCGCTGTCGTCGCCCGCGGTTCCGTACCATGACCGGATGGTCGGGACGGATTCCGCCTCGCCGCCGTCCCGATGGCGTCGGCGCAGGCTCGTGGCGGGACTCGTGGCGGTGCTCGTCGGCGTGTGGGTGGTAGTCGCCCTGGCCCTGCTGATCGATGCTCGCCGCCACGCGTACGCCGGCCTCGACAAGCTCGAGAAGGCCCGTGAGACGCTGACGCCGAAGGGTCTGGTCGAGGGAGAAGGCGTCGAGCTCCTGAACGCCGCGGAGACCGACTTCAGGAGCGCCCACGGCAGCGTCGCCTCGCCTCTGCTCGCGCCCTTGAGGGTGCTTCCCGTACTCGGTCGCCAGGTGCGCGCGGTCGGGGGTATGACCGATGGTGCCGCCGAGGTGATCGCGACGGGGATCGAGGCGATCGATGGAGCGGGCGACGCGCTCGACAGCGTGAATCCGACGGGCGCCGAGCGGATCGAGGTCGTCCGCCACATCGGTGCGGTTGCTGTGCGAGCTGCAGGCCGACTGCGCGAGGTGGATCTCGGGCCGGGAAACGCCCTCGTCGGCCCGGTTCGACGGGCACGCGAGCGCTTCGACGAGGAGCTGGAAGACCTACGGCGGTCGATCGACGACCTGACCGGAGCGACCGACGCACTCGCTCATCTCCTCACGGGCCCGAGCAGGTACCTCGTGCTCGCCGCGAACAACGCCGAGATGCGCGTCGGGTCGGGGACCTTCTTGAGCGTCGGCGTGCTGGCCGTCGAGGACGGCGAGTTCGAGCTCGGTGAGATGCACCCCACTCAGGAGTTCGCAGTGCCGGCCGGCGCTGTCTCCATCGACGGTGACCTCGCCGATCGATGGGGTTGGCTGGAGCCGAATCGCGAATGGCGGAACCTCGGGGTGTCCCCGCGATTCGAGACGCAGGGCGCTCTCGCCGCGCAGATGTGGAAGGCGCGGACCGGCGAGCAGGTCGACGGCGTCCTGGCGCTCGATCCGATCGCACTGCGGGCGCTGCTCGCTGCGACGGGCCCGGTCGAGATCGAGGGTGTGCAGATCGGAGCGCGCAACGTGGTCTCGGAGATCCTCCTCGAGCAGTACCGCGGGCTGGTCGGGTACCCCGAGGAGCAGCCCCGCCGCGATCGCCTGAACGCCATCGCGTCGGCCGCCGTGAAGAACCTCGAGTCGGGTGAGTGGGAGGCGGTCGACCTCGTCGACGAGCTCAGGGTCGCTGCCGCGGGTCGGCACGTTCTGGCGTGGTCTGCGCACGAGGCGGATCAGCGCGGCTGGCTCGGTGCCGGGATCGCAGGAGACCTCGAGGGGGAGTCGCTTCTCCTCGGGGTGCACAACCGCGGCGGGAACAAGCTCGATCAGTTCCTGGAGGTCCGGGCGGCGGTGACCGTCGCTGCAGCGGAGGGCGAGACGGATGTCAGCGTCACCGTGGAGATGTTCAACAACACTCCGGAGGGATTGCCGCAGTACGTCGCGGGACCGTTCCCCGGGGCCGAGGGCGCCGTCGAGGGCCTCTACCAGGGGCTCCTGGTGGCGGAGCTCCCTCACCTCGCTCGAGACTTGTACATGACCGACGAGGCCGGCGAGCGGCTCGACCTGGTTGCGGCGGGGGCCGACGGGCCGGCCTGGGTGGTGGCGACGTACGTCGAGGTTCCGCGCGGTCGGTCACGCAGCGTAGTGGTGAGATTCCGCCTTCCGAGTGGGAGTCGGGCCCTCGTGGTGGAGCCGTCGGCACGCGTCCCCGCTGTGAGGTGGACCTTCGAAGGACGGGCGTGGAGCGACGA
Source organism: uncultured Actinomycetes bacterium (assembly GCA_963706745.1). Taxonomy (GTDB): domain Bacteria; phylum Actinomycetota; class Acidimicrobiia; order IMCC26256; family PALSA-610; genus JAOSJK01. The sequence continues at coordinate 94,115 of CAVPMX010000003.1, forward strand.
GGCGGGCCGCCGCATCGAGTGGGACGATTAGGTGCCTTTCGCCGCGGGGACGGCCCGGGCGGGACGTAGTACCCTTGCCGACAGGTGTCACGGCGACTACTGTGCGTGGTGGACCGGGGCCCGCGAAGGAGTTCAGACCAGAGGGGCTCCCGGGAGCGTCGTGTCCGGACGAGAGCGTCTCCGGACAAGAGGGTTTCCGGATGAGTGTGTTTCCGGATGAGTGTGTTTCCGGACGAGTGCGTTTTCGGATGAGTGTGTTTCCGGATGAGTGTGTATCCGGACGAGAAGGATCCCCGGCTGGGGGACCAGGCCTTGGAGGCATCATGTCCAGCTCGACGAAGATCCGATCGAGGGCTCTCCGCCTAGTCGGCGTCGCGGGCGTTGTTCTCGCCACGTCGCTCCCCGGAGCGGCGTTCGCCCAGGAAGTCGGGACCTACGGAAACGGCAACAGCAACACAGGCGGCAGCGATGGGACGCCGGGCCAGACCGGTTCGGACCCTGCCGACGACGGTGCGGGACTGCCCTTCACGGGTGGCGACGTCGTGGGTCTCGCCCTCATCGGTGCGGGTGCCGTCGCCGGCGGAGCGGCGCTGAGCCGCTCGGGCCGTCGCCGCCTGGTGCGCGCCTGACGGACGTGCGCGCCTGACCGACGTGTGTGCCTGACCGAGCGGGTCAGGCGGTCTCGCCGGCGGCTCCGCCTGTTGCCTGAGGGCCCGCGTCCACCCTGCCCTTGTGGGAGAGCGACGTAGGGCTCGGAGCTTCCCGCTCCATCTCCTCGGGGTCGGACGCGTCGTTCGACGAGCGGAAGAGCGTCGTCGTGGTCCGTAGCAGCACCACGATGTCGCGCCACAGCGACCAGTGCTCGATGTACTGGTTGTCGAAGCGGGCCCGCTCACGAAGCGACGTCTCACCTCGGAGGCCGTGCACCTGCGCCCACCCGGTGAGGCCCACGGGGAGACGGTGCCTGTCGCTGTAGCCGTAGACGCTGTCGTTGAACTGCTCCACGAGGTAGCCCCGCTCCGGCCGCGGCCCGACGAGGCTCATGTCGCCGTGCAGGACGTTCCAGAGTTGAGGTAGCTCGTCGATGCTCAGCCTCCGCAGCACCCGGCCGAGGGCCGACGAGTAGTCGGTGTCGGAGGCGTTCCATTGGTCGTCGACGTGGTCGACGGGGAGGGTGCGGAACTTGAGCACCTCGAACTCGCGCCCGTGCTGGCCGATCCGCCTCTGCCGGAAGAGGATCGGTCCCCGGCTGCTCACCTTGATGGCCGCCGCGGTGGCGGCCATCACCGGGGCAGCGACCACCAACCCGATCGACGAGATCACGACGTCGAGGGCGCGCTTGAACCGCCACGCGCGTGCCCGCAGCGCAGCCTGCCTGACCCGGTAGACGGGGATCCCCCAGAGGTCTTCGACGTCGGGGCCGCGAGGGGCGACGCCGATCTCGAAGAAGCGCGGGACGACGTGGACCTCCACTTCGTGGAGAACGGCGGTGCGCAGGACTCCGACCAGCTCGGACTCGCGTGTGGGGCCGAAGGCGATCAGGACGCGCCTGACCTTGTAGCGGGTCACGACCTGGTCGAGGTGCTCGATGTCGCCCAGGAGAGGTGCGGGGAGGTTGGGGAACGGCGCTCCGACGAACCCGACCAGGTCGAGCCCGTACTCGGGGTGGGCCCGCATGAGCTGGGCGAGCTCGATGCCGACGTGTCCGCTCCCGGCTATCAGGGTGCGCTCTGCGAGGCCCCGCCGCCGGGCGGCTCTCAGCGCACCGTACGCGGCGGAGCGCGCGAGCACGATCGCGATCACCGATATGAGCGCCTGCATCAACACCCGGTCCGTGTGGTCGGAGGCCATCGGCGCGACCATCAGCAGCGGGACCGCGACGAGCGCCGCGAGGCGCGGTGCCTCGTCGAGGGCCCCGAGGTTCATGCGCGAGCGGTAGGTGGACGCGGCGGTCAGGACGAGGACCACCAGGGCCAGGTAGACCCATGCGAGGCCCTCGGCGGGTCCGGTCAGTGCAAGTGCCGCCAGAAGCGCGGCGATGTCGCAGGCGACGATCGCAGCCGTCGCCAGGCGCTGGGGCAGTCGCCCCGACTTCGCCTCTGCGTCGCGGTCGCGTCCGACGACCGAGCCCTCGGGAGTCACGGCGTCGAGTCTCGGCCGGACCGCGTGGCGGATGTGCCGCGACCTGGCCGGCGAGCGCCGCCGTCCCTTCTCTGTCGCAGTCGATCTCACGGGGTCGGTCAAGGGCTGTCCAGACGTCTGTTCACTCAGGGTGATGATTGTCTTACGCAAGGGCGGGGAGCGCAAGGTGCTTCCCGACCCATTGGTCTATCGGCGCGCAGGCGGTGCCTCGCAAGGCACGTGGCGGTACGCACACCGCTTGACGTGGTATCGGAGCATTCGCGGCGAGATGCCCGGTGCGACAGTGATCCGTGAGCCGTTGGTCCGGTGATGGCGGCGGGTTCCTCGCTGACGGTGACCAGGAATCTCGGCTTCTCGGGTGGCTCTGCGTAGAAGGGGAGCAGAAGCGGGTCAAGGACCTCACGGTGAGTGACGACACATCGGATGTCTCGATGAGTCGTCGACGGAGATGCGCCGGATGCCCGATACCCGCAGAGTGCTCAGGATACTGGTACCGACCCTCCTTCTGCTCGTCGCCATGGCTGTCGAGGTCGCGGGCGCCGGCGCGACCCCCAAGGCGGTCGAGGTCAAGACGATCGGGACGCGCATCGGCTTCGCCAACGGCCACGAGACGCTCTGGATCTCCGACGCCGGCCTAGAGGCGGACATGGCCGGGATGGCTGCTACCGGCGCCGGGTGGCTGCGCGTCGACTTCGACTGGCCCTCGGTCCAGGCGAGCGGGCGCAACAGCTGGAACTGGTCGCACATCGACCGGGCGGTCCTGGCGGCGAGGTCGCGCGGGATCAGGGTGCTCGCCATGCCCGCCTACACGCCCACCTGGGCGCGGCGCGAAGGAACCACCGACAAGCGACCGCCCAGTGACCCCGCTGACTACGCGCGCTTCGTGCGGGAGGCCGTGCGGCGGTACCGCCCACTCGGAGTGAGGCACTGGGAGATCTGGAACGAGCCGAACATGCCGGACTTCTGGCAGCCGCGGCCGAACGTGAGCGTGTACGCGCGTCTCTTCGAACGGGCGTCCAGGTCGATCCACGCGGTCGACCCCGGGGCGACGGTGATCACCGGTGGGCTGGCGCCGGCGGCGAACGTCGAGCGCGGGAGCATCTCCCCGCAGACCTTCGTCGTGAAGATGTATCGACGTGGGCTCCGTCGTCACCTCGACGCCGTGGGAATCCACCCCTACACGTTCCCGTATGCCCCCCAGTACGCCGCCGACTGGAACCCCTTCTACCGCCTGCCCGCGATCCACGGGATCATGAGCCGCCATCGTGACGGGGGAAAGAAGATCTGGGCGACGGAGGTCGGGTGGGGCACGGGCACGAGCAGTCGCGCCGTCGGTGACGAGACGCAGGCGACCTACGCGTGGCGACTCGTCGACGCGTGGCTGTCCTACCCGTTCGCCGCGAACCTCTTCTGGTACTCGTACCGCGACCTGGGCACGAACAGCGGCGACGTCTGGCAGAACATGGGCCTCGTGCGTAGGGACTGGTCCGGCAAGCCGGCGCGCGACGTGCTCTCCCAGAAGCTCCGACGCCCTATGGCCTAGGAGAGCCGGCCTTCAGGACGGGCCGTCTGGGGGTCCGGGGTGCCGAGTCGTGTGTGGAGGCGCTCCAGCATCGCGGTGACCCGTTGGAGGTCGTAGGCGGCGGTGGCCTCCCTCGCGGCGTGGCCGAGTGATCGGCGGAGCGCAGGATCGTCGGCGAGCGTCGCGAGTGCCTCGTACAGGAGTGCCGAGTCGTTGCTGTCGGGGACGATGCCGGTCGTCGCGTCGAGAACCTGATCGCCGGCCGCACTCGGAGGAGCGACAACGGGCAGGCCGCAGGCCATCGCCTCGAGGATGCTGTTGGGTAGCCCCTCGCGGTCCGACGGCATGACGAAGACGTCGGCGGCATGCAGGTAGGGCATCACGGAGCCGACCTCCCCGACGAAGGTGACGCTGTCTTCGATGCCGAGGTCCCGGACCTGTTGGCGCAGCGCGTCGCCGCGGTAGTCGAGATCGGAGCGCCCTCCCCCGACGAGGAGGAGCCTGGCGCTCCTGTCGTCGGCGACGAGCAGCGCGAAAGCCTCGACGAGCGCATCGACGCGCTTGAGCGCGCGCAGGTGGCCCGTGAAGACGACGGCGAGCTCGTCGTCCGCCAGATGCAGAGCCTCTCGAGCCGCGGCGCGCCCGTCGCCCGTGGGCGGGCGGAAGACGCCCGTGTCCACGGGGGTCGGGATCACGGTCACGTCGCGGCCGAGGCCTATCCGACCCAGCTCGTCGGCGATGGCGGGCGTCAGGGCTACGTGAGCGACGGGCGCGAGCATCCGTCGCCGGCCACGGCCGAGCGCGCGGCGCAGGGCCCCTTCGGAGGGGGTGACGGAGTCGGTGGCGTCGCCGTACCCCGCCCAGCTCATCACCGTGCGGTCCCCGAGCCCGGCGAGCACCGCGGCGATCGCAAGGTCGGGGTACATGACGACGTGGACGACCTCGATCTCGTCGCGGTGGCGGCGTAGCCACACCGCGGTGGACAGGACGAATCCCTTCATCGCCGCCTTGCCGCGGCCGGAGGGGCGGAGACGGCGCACCCGGAGGCCCTCGGAGATCTCGGTACCGGGCCAGGTCGGATCGAGGCGCTGGGTCAGGACCGTCACGGCGTGCCCGCTCCGCAGCATGGCCCGTGCCTCGTTGCCGGTCTGGCGGGTCGTGCCACCGAGTGTGGGCTCGTAGTCGGGCACGGCGAAGACGATCGAGCCCGGCCGGGTCCCGGGCATGTCGAACGAGAGATCGGTCAGCGCCTCCAGGAGATCACGCTGCTGGTCCGCCACTGTCAGCGACGAGGCGACGGCTTCGCGCCCCGCGGCCGAGCATCGGGCACGCAGGTCGTCGTCGTCGATCAGCCGGGCGATGCTCCGGGCGAGCTGTTCCGGATCGCCCGGCTCTACGAGCAGACCTGCGGACCCGAGGAACTCGGGGATGCCCCCGTGGTCGGTGCCCACGACGGGGAGACCGATGCTCATCGCCTCGAGCACGGCGAGTGACACCGCTTCCGGGTCGACGCTGGGGCAGACGGCGATCGTCCAGTCGCGCATGACGTCGAGTGGATCGTCGACGTGCCCGAGGAAGCGCACACGCCCGCGCAGGTCGGGGCGAGCGGCGCGGGCACGAAGGCGCTCCGCGTAGTCACCGTCCTTCGGGAGCGTGCCGCCGATCAGCTCCACGACGACGTCGTCGCGCCCGAGGATCGCGACGGCGTCGAGCAGGACGTCCTGCCCCTTCCAGGGCGTGAGCACGGCGCTGCACCCGACGACCCTGGGTGGTGACACGCGCTGCCTGGCGGGATCGACGGGCCACGGCGTCCCGTTGCGCACCACGATTGTGCGGACCACCCCATCGGGCAGCGACCTCGCCGCAGCGTCGGAGACCGCGATCGCCAGGTCGACGGAGGGCAGGCCCAGGCGGAGGAAGGCGCGCCGGTCGCGACGCACGACCACGTCGTGAACGAGCCATGCGGTCGGCGCCTTGACGCGGGCCAGTCGCAACGCCACGAGCGCGTGGAGGCTGTTGACCAGCACCACGTCGGAGCCCTTGGAGACGCGACGGATCCGTACGGCCGCGCGCACCGTGCGGAGCCCCACGGTGATGGCGCCGATCAGGCGGGGAGCGGAGGGCAGTCTCAGGTCGGGCATGTCGTCGCGCTGAATGCCCTCGGAGCGCAGCCTCTCGGCCAGGGGACCCTCCGGGCAGGCGCAGCGCACGACCCAGCCCGAGTCTTTCGCCGCGTGCAGCGCACGCAGGAGGACGATCTCCGCGCCGGAGACGATCGAGTGTGGGGAGATGGCGGTCAGGCGGAGGATCGGGCGCACGGCTCCCGGTCCGTCGTCGGATCCGCCGGACACGGTCGGAGGCGACTGCCGGCTCGCGTCGTCGTCGGTGTCCCCGGCGTCGTCATCGGCGCCGATCGGGCGGCCCTGCATCTCGAGCCGCGCGTCGCGAGCCAGCGCCCGAAGGCCTCCCGGCCCGACGATCGCGAAGACGTGGAGCAGGAGCAGGTACCCCGACCCGGCGACGACTGCGAGGGCGGGCCACGGAAGCAGCGGGCGGAACCAGGCGAGAGCGGCTGCGAGGATCGCCCCGGCGAGCGAGATGCGCAAGAGGCCGCGCCAGGGGAGCGGCCTGACGTCGGGGATGCGGGAGACACCCACGAAGAGGATTGCGAGCACGCTCACCTCAGTAATGATCGTCGCGAACGCCGACCCCCGATAGGAGTGATCCGGGATCAGCAGCAGGTTGAGGCCGACGTTGATCAGCACTCCCACGAGTGCTGCGACCGGGTAGAGGCGATTGCGCCCGACGGCGACGAGCGTCGTGAACGAGAGCGAGGTGAAGAAGTGGAGGACCTGGCCGATCACCAACAGGCGGGCCGCCCCTGCCGCCGGCGCGTAGCGGTCGCCGTAGAGGAGCGTGATCGCCTCTTCGGCGAAGACGGCGAAGCCGATCCCGACCCCCACGCCGACGAGGAAGAGGATGATGAGGCTGGTCCGGAACGTCTGGTGGAAGCGCTGCCTGTCGCGCTCCCAGGCGTCGACCATGAGGGCGAGCGCCGGCGCCAGCAGCGCGACCGGCAGCGATCCGACGAGATCGGAGAACCGGTAGCCGACTCCGTACATGCCTACCGGCGTCAGCGTCGCCGACATCACGGAGAGCATCAAGACGTCGATGCGGAAGTAGGCGGTCTCGAGTGCGAAGCCGAGCGAGAGCGGTGCCGCCTCCTTCAACCACGCCCACCAAGTAGGGAGGTCCACCGCGAGTCGCACTCGAACGACGCGTCGAGCGGTCGCGTAGATCCAGACGAGCCCGACGACGGCGTTGATCACTGCCGGTAGGGAGAACCACACCGCGGAGCCGATCCCGGCTGCCGCGACCGCGAGTATCGAGACGAGCTGGGCGGCCTGACCCACCACCTGGCTCACTGCGACGCTCCGGAGCCACATGCCGCGCCTGGAAGAGGAGTATCAGGGCGTACCAGGCCGACATGAGCACGAGGACCGATCCAGCGAGCGCGGTTGCGCGAACGACCTCGGGGTCGAAGCCGCCGAGTGTCACCACGGCCATCGCGACGGCCCAGCCGACCAGTCCGATCACGATCCGCAGAGCCGTGTAGGAGCCGACGACGCGGCCGGCTTCGTCGTCGTCCGCCCCGGTCATCGCGGAGATGACGAGGCGGCTCATGCGGAGCTCGGAGAGGAACCCAACCAGGCCCAGCAGGCCGAAGACGGTCGTGAACGCCCCGAACTGAGGTCCGCTCAGGCGGCGCGCGATGAGCGCGGTTCCCGCCCACCCGAGGGCGGCCACGAGGTAGCGCGCGAAGGCGAGGGTCCCCGCTCCACCGAGCAGCGACCCCGACGCCGACGGTGTCGCCCTCCGGTCGCCCTCCGTCACGCGACCTGCCCGAGGAAGCCCGCGACGGCGTTCGCGAACCTGGATCGGAACTCCTCGGGCGTGTACCTCTCGGCGTGGACCCTGATCGCGTCGGGATCGAACGCCGAGCCGTCGAACCGGCGCAGCAGCGCAGCGAGCTCGGCGATGTGGTCGCCGTCGTGCTCCGCGTCGTAGAGGTGACCGGTGACGCCGTCGACGACGGTGTCGAGGGCCCCCCCGGCCGCGAGAGCGATGACCGGCGCCCCGCATGCCTGCGCCTCGACGGGGATGATCCCGAAGTCCTCCTTGCCCGGATAGAGCAGCGCCCTGCACCGCCTGTAGAGGTCGCGAAGCGTGTCGTCGTCGACTCGACCGAGGAACTCTGTGCGGGGCCCGGCGACCGCCTCGCAGGCCCGGCGTGCCCGACCTTCACCTGCGACCACGAGGCGCACCCCGGCCTCGCGCGCTGCGGCCACGGCGATCTCCGGCCGCTTGTACGGAACGAGCCGACCGGCGACGAGGAAGAAGTCCTCTCTGGCGGCGTCGGGGCCGGGCGAGTAGAGACCGGTGTCGACCGGAGGCCAGACGACGGTGGAGTCGCGTCCCCACCACCGACGGACCCTGTCGGAGACCTCGCTGGAGTTGGCGATGATCCCGTCGAGGCGGGCGGCGGCAGAGCGGTCGGCGCGACGCTGAGTTGCGGCGAAGACCGAGAGCGCAGCGCGCCCGGCCCGTCCACCGATCTCGTGAGTGCGAGCAGAGGGATCCCACATCCACCGCGCCGGCGTGTGCGTGTAGGAGACGACCAGGGTGCCCTTCGGTGGCCTCACTCGATTGGCGAAGGCGTGATGGCTGGTGATCACGAGGTCGAACTCACGCAGGTCGAGGTGGGACATCGCCCACGGCAGCAGCGGCAGCAGATGGGCGTAGGAGTCGCCCCCGCGGTAGAGGCGTTGCAGAGGGCTCGGTCTGATGTCGGCGTCGGCGAGAACGGGCGAGGAGACGGCCCGATCGTGCATCGCGGTGAATATGGGAGCGTCCGGGAAGATCGAGTGGATCTGGGCGACCGTCTTCTCGGACCCGGCGAGCACCGTGAGCTTCTCGTGCACGATGGCGACGCGCAGTCCCCCGAAGGAGGGGGAGTCCACCCTCAGCTCCGCTCGTAGCCGTAGGTGTCGCGTCGGTTCAGGCGAGTGCTGTTCACCACCGCGCCCACGAGTGTCGCCCCGGTTCTCTCCAGTGCCGCGACCATCGTCTTGGCGGGGCGTCTCCGGGTGCTGCGAGCGTCGAGGACGATGATGGCGGCGTCGCACTGGGCCGCGACCGCCAGAGCGTCGGCGTACGCGGCCCCGGGCGGCGTATCGATCACGACCAGGTCGGCGGCGTCGAGGTCGTCGAGCAGCCGGCGGAAGGATCCGCCGCCGAGCATGCCGACCGTGTCGCTCGTCGTCGCACCACTCGGGATCAGCCGCAGGCTCGGGATGTTGGGGACCGCGTGAAGTGACTCGGAGACGCTCCCACCCCGGAGCGCGTCGCTCAAGCCGGGCTCGCGGTCGCAGCGCAGTCGCGTGTGGAGCACCGGCCTGCGCAGGTCGGCATCGATGAGGACGACCCGGGCATCGACGCCGGCGGCGGCCTCGGCGAGGTGCATGGAGACGAACGACTTCCCGGAGCCCGGATTGGGGCTGACGACGGCGATCGTGCGCGGCCTACCGGCGCCCTCCAGGAGCATGAGGTTCGTCCGCAGCGTGCGGAAGGCCTCGACGACGTCGGGGCCGACGCCTCGGGGGACCATCGCGAGCACCGGGAGGCCCGTGAGCTCGGTCACCGCCGCCGCATCTGTCGTGCGAGCGAGGCGGTCGCTGAAGGCGCGGCCCACGACGAGGCCCTCGGCCGTGACGATCAAGGCCACGAGGAAGAAGAGCACTGCGTCGCGCTCCGGGCGCGGAGACACCGGGGTGGTGCCGGCGAGCGCCTGAGTCACCACGGAGACCCGGAAGAAGCCCTGCGACTGGACGTCGATGAGGGCAGCGTTGTTCACCGCGAGCGCCTGGTCGTATGCGGCCCACTCGGAGCTTCCCTCCGCGACCTGTGACATCGCCTCCTCGAGCGCGGCGACTCGACGCTCGATCTGATCGGCCCGTTCGGCTCGCGCCGTCGCCTGGTCGTCGCTGACGACGTCGCGGAGCGCCCCGGCCACGCCGCGTGCGACGCTCTCGGCCTGCTCGGGCGATCCGTCCGACGCCCGCACGAGGATGAGCCCGGAGGTGTCGGTGGTGACTATCGAATAGTGGCCGAGCGTCTCCTCGTCGGAGTACGGGAGCTGCTCCAGCTCGGCCGCCCGCCCGGCGACGGTGGTGGTCATGCCGATCTCCGCGAAGTACTCGGCACGGAAGGCGAGCTGGTCCTGAGTGATGTCGGCCTGCGGATCGAGGACGTCGTCGCCGGCGACGCTGAGCAGCGTCTCCGCCGTGAACACAGGATCCCTGCTGTCGCTCCACGCGTAGTGGCCACGCCCACGACGAGGGCTACCAGGAGGATCCGCCACCAGCTCGCGACGACGACTCTCAGGTGGTCGGACAGGTCCATGGTCGGCACAGTCTAAGCGGCGTGTCGGGCGCGCTTCGCGTACCGGGGTACCCTGCCGCCCGGTGTACGTACTGACCGCGCGACGGCAACGGCCTGCTCCCATGGTCGTGATCGTCGCTGTCGCGGTGGCGGCAGCGACGCTGGCGACGGGTCTTGCGGTGCTGACCGGATCGGCGGAGCGATTCGTCTCGGCGCTCGACGGCGTCGCATCCCGCCTCGTCGACGCCGGCCCGCTGCTGCTCCTGCTGGCGCTCGCCTGGCCGGTGGCACTCTGGATCGCGCTCCGCCCGCAGCGTGGGATGCTGGTGCTCGTCGCGTTCGTCCCGTTCGACGGGCTGCTCGACATCGTTCCGACGCCCCCGTTCGCCGAGGGTTGGAAGGAGGCGCTGCTCGTCTGGACACTCGTCTGGTCTGTGTTCGCAACGGTCGGCAAGGAGCGCGAGAAGTCGCGGCTACCGGAGTTCGTCGGTCCGCTTGCGATCTACGCAGGTGTCGGGTTGGCCTCGGCTGTCTTCGTGAGCGGCGCACAGGCACTCGTCGGCCTGAAGATCGGATACCTGTTCGCGGGTGCTCTCGTCGTCCTGTGGCTCCGGCCGTTCGACGCCCGGGACCGTGACCGAATGATCAGCATCATGATGGGCGTGGGAGTCGTCACGGCGCTGGGTGGCCTGGCGCAGCAGGCGCTGGGGCACGAGGGCGTGAACGCTCTCGGCTACGAGTACAACAAGACCATCCGCTTCACCGGCGGGTACATGCGCTCGTTCTCCACTTTCGACCTGCCGTTCGCGTTCGGCTTCTTCCTGGCCACCGTCCTGCTCGTCGGCGTACCTGTCGCCATGTCGGAGCCGAGGCGCGCTCGGAGCGCGGTGTTCTTCGCTTCGGCACCGGTGATGGTGCTCGCTCTCGCCTTCACGTTCGTGCGCGCGGCCTGGGTCGTCCTCGGGGTCGGTCTCCTGTACCACGCGATCCACAGGTACCGGTGGCTGCTCCTCGGCGTCCCGGTAGCCGCGTTGGGACTGGTGATGCTGCCGGGACAGCTCGCGGAGCCTGCGTTCCAGTCGGAGAGCCTCGGCGAACGGCAGACCGGGTGGGTCGAGAACCTCGGGCAGGTGACGGCGGAGCCGCTCGGCAACGGGATCGGAGCCACCGGCAGCGCCGCGGAGAAGACCCGCGAGGTGACGCAGCGCGACTTCGACGTGTACCAACCCGACAATCAGTACTTCAAGGCGGTGTACGAGCTGGGTGTGGTCGGGCTCTGGGCGTTCGCCCTCACTCTGGTGACGGCGTTCCTCTACTTGCGGCGCGTGGACCGTGACCTCACGGGCACCGACAGGGCACTCGCCGACGGCGTCGCGGCGAACCTGCTCGGGGTCGGCGTAGCGTGCTGGGTCGCGACGTACTTCGAGATATTCCCCATGGACTTCTACTTCTGGACGCTGCTGGGAGTCGTGACGACGTGCGCGCGCGCATCGTCCTCAACGCGCTCGCCCTGAGGCCGGGCGGCAGCGGTGTGCAGACGTACATCCGCCAGCTGCTCAGAGCCCTCCCCGGGTGCTTAGAAGGCGACCTTGCCGCGGTCGTGCAGTCCGATGCGACGCGTGAGCTGCCGGCGGTCGTGACCCCGATGGAGAGACGACCGTGCGACGGCGTCAGACGGTCGCTCGAGGGACTCCGCTCCGTTGGAGCAGCCGACCTCGTCCACGGCCTCGACGTCGACCTGCCCCTGAGATCGGCGGCCCCTACCGTCAGCACGGTGCACGACCTGTCGCTGCTCGACGCACCCTGGGCGTACGGCAGGCTCCGCCGCGTCGCGAAGCTGACCACCACGCGACGCGCCGTACGGCGTGCCGACGCGCTCATCGCCGTCTCGGGCTTCACCGCAGACCGGATCCGGCACCACTTCCGGCGCGAGGCGGTCGTGGTCCACCTCGCGCCCGGCCCGGGATTCGCGCCCCCGATCCGGACGACGTCGTGAAGGTACGCGAGATGTACGGACTGCCGCCCGAGTTCGTCCTGCACGTCGGGAACATCGAGCCCAGAAAGGACGTCCCGACGCTGGCGGCGGCGTGCCGCGAGGCCGGGGTGCCCCTCGTGCTCGCCGGCGGTTCGATCGCGACCGTCGAGGTCCCGGCGGGGGCGAGACCTCTCGGCTACGTCGACGCCGCCCGGCTCCCCGCGCTGTACGCGGCGGCGTCGGCCGTCGCCTACGTGTCGCGGTACGAGGGCTTCGGGCTACCGCCGCTGGAGGCCATGGCCTGCGGCGCCGCAGTGGTGGCGACCCGTGTGGGTGCGCTCCCCGACCTCGTCGACGGAGCGGTCGAGTGGGTGCCGGCTGGCGATCCGGGGGCCCAGGCCGCCGTCATCCGGTCTCTCGTGGTCGACGAGGAGCACCGGAGCGCACTTGTCGACGGCCGGATTGGCGGCGGTGGCGCGGCTCTCCTGGGCGGAGACGGCGCGGCGCACCGCCGACGTCTACAGGTCACTCGGCGTGCGGTGAGCGACGCAGCGGTGGGTCCGGGACCGCTGAGAGCAGCGCCGACGAGGGCGGTCGTCGCCGTCGTCACCGGCGAGACGCTCCTCGCCCTGGTCCTCGGAGCGGCCTTCCTCGGAGAGCGGGGGTTCTGGCTCGACGAGGCGTTCACCTGGTCCACTGTCGACAGGCCGTTCACCGACCTGCTCCACCTGCTGGTGACCCGTGAAGGGTTCCAGATCCTCCACTCGCTGCTGCTCTGGCCACTGAACCAGATCTCGAGCACCCCCGTGATGCTGCGCTCGCCCTCGGTGCTCGCATTCGCTGCTGCGGTACCGGCGGTCTGGCTCGCGGGGCGCCGGCTGTTCGACGACCGCGCCGGGCTCTGTGCGGGGATGCTCCTCGCCGTCAACGGTCTCGCACTCCAGTACGCGCAGGAGGCCCGTTCGTACGCGCTCGCGATGATGCTCTGCGCGTACGCGGCGGCGTGTCTGGCGGGCGAGGTGAACGGGCCCACGCGCGGCGGGCGTCGAGTGTGGATCGTCTTGTCGGCACTGGCCGTATACGCACACGGGTTCGCGGTGCTGGCGATCGGCGCGCAGGTGGTGTCGGTGATTCTCCTGCCGCCGGGCCGTGTCCGCCGTCGCCTCGTGTCGGGCGCCGCGCACATCGGCCTCCTCGCGGCACCTGCGGTCGTGCTCCCGTTGCTTCACGCCGGTCGGGCCGATGGCGGGGCTTGGAACGAGACGACGAGTCTCTCGACCCTGCGGGAGCTCGTCTGGCTCCTCGCGGGCCGCACCGTGACGGCGATCCCGGTGTATGCGATCGGGGGAGGGGTCGCGCTGCTCGCCGCGCTGGGCGCCTGGAAGCGCCATGGACGGTCCGATGTGGTGTGGCGACACGGAATGCCGCTCATGTGGCTCGTGCCTCCGTTGGTGGTTCCGCTGGTCATCGCGATGCTTCGACCCGATCTGGCACTACCGATACGCGATGCCGAGCCTCGGCGCCCTCGTCGTGCTCGCCGGCTACGGCCTGACGCGGATCGAGGGGCGCAGGTGGTCGGCGGTGGTGCTCGCCGTCGCCTTCGTTCTCACGGCTCGGGGCGTACAGCCGGGCACGACTACGAAGGCGTGCCGGGGACCGATGCCTGGACGCACTCCGAGGAGATGGTTGCGTGGATGTCTCCGGAGGTCGAGCACGGCGACGGGATCGTCTTCGTGACCGACAGGGCCAGGTTCCCATTCGAGTTCTGGGCCCGTCACACCGACATCGTCGCCGAAGCGGTGCCCGTGTACCCGCCCCAGCCATGGGGCGAGTACCGGACCGGCGACCAGCCGCCCGACGCAGCGGTGCCGAGCGAGGGGGAGGCCGACGAGACCATCGCGGATGGGCCGGACCGCCTCTGGGTCGTCGCTGCGCATCACGACCGCGACGTCGTAGACGCCTACGTGAACCGGCTGCTGGCCGCGTACGAGGTCCAGCGCCACGTCTGGTTCGCCGGCGAGGAGGAGATCAGGTTGCTCGTCCGTCGCTGAACCGCCGTCGACAGGTCGGTGATCGTGAGGCGGTGCCGGCCTTCACCAGCCCGTCCGGCGGATCGCGTCGAGGCACCTCTCCGACGCGTCCCCGTCGCCGTACGGGCAGGGGATGGTCGCGAGATGCGCGTGCAGCCCGGCGATGTCGGCGAGCCACTCACGCGCCACGTCGCCGACACGCGGCCCCGGTGGGACGAGCACGCTGAAGGTCCCGAGCACCTCGGGGCGCTCGGTCGAGCGTCGTACGACGATCACCGGGCGCTTCAGCACGCTCGCCTCCTCCTGTACGCCCCCGGAGTCGGAGACGAGCAGCGCGCACGCCGACGCGAGGCCCAGAAAGGTCGCGTACCCGGCGGGCGGTTCGACGATGAGGCCGTCGAGGAGATCGGAGAGACCGGCGGCGCGGGCGCGCTCATCGGTGCGCGGGTGGACGGGGAACACGACGGGCAGCGCAAGAGAGCTCAGCTCGGCGAGGATCGCCGCAAGGGCCCGGGCGTCGTCGACGTTCTCGGGACGGTGGAATGTGGCGAGCACGTAGCCGTCTCGCTGCCAGGCCTCGGGATGCGAGCATCGCGTCCGTCTCGGTTGCCGAAGGACACAGCCACCCGACGGCGTCGACCACCGTGTTGCCCGTGACGACGACGCGTTCGGGGCCGTGGATGCCCTCGGCTGCGAGGTTCTCCATGCTGGTCGGGGTGGGCGCGCAGCAGAGGTCGGCGAGGTGGTCGACGAGGACGCGGTTGTGCTCCTCGGGCATCGCCCGGTCGTAGGAGCGCAGACCTGCCTCGACGTGCACGAGCGGCAGCCCCGCTGCGTTCGCGGCGAGCGCGCCCGCAAGGGCCGCGTTGGTGTCGCCCTGCACGATCACGCCGCGGAAGCGCCGGCGTGACAGCAGGTCGTCGATCCGCAACGTGGCGTCGGCGATCTGGCGTCCGCGTGACCCGCCGCCCACGTCGAGCTGGACGTCGGGCGCGGCGGAGCCCGAGCGTCTCTGTGAACTCGGCCGCCATCGTCGGTGAGAAGTGCTGCCCCGTGTGAACCAGGAATGCCTCGGATCCGAGGCCACGCACGATCCCGAGGAGCTTCACGGCCTCGGGACGCGTCCCGAGCACCACGGCGAAGGGCGCGGACGCCTCCTGGAGCGATTCCTCCACACTTCCCCCATTCGGCGCCTGTGGCTGCGTCCCGAGACTAACGACGGCGCACGTCGATCGGCAGTACCGCAGACGCGGCGCGCACGGGAACTCCGAGCGGTCGGGTTCGGCGAGCGGCGAGGCTGCCGATAGGAGGTGGCCGGTGCCGAGACCGCTGGGCTGTCCACAACGCCCGAGAGGTACCCTCTCGCAACGATAGTCACTTGGGAGGCAGTTCGAAGTGAGGGCTCCTGTGAGGATGCGACCGCCCCTGGGGGAGCGTTGACCACGAGCGCGATCGGCCGCGGGCTCGATGCGTCTGCCCTCCGACCAGGATGCCTCCGGGCGCTCGCTCGGCGACGAGGAGGTCGCCCTGCTCCGCGAGGTCATCGAGAGCGGGGTCCTGACGAGCACGAAGGGCGCGAAGGTCCGGGCGTTCGAGGCCGGGTTCGCGAAGAGCCTCGGCTCGGCCCGGGCCGTCGCGTGTGCCTCCGGGACCGCAGCGATCCACGCCGCGGTCGCCGCGATCGACCCGGAGCCCGGAGAAGAGGTCGTGACCACGTCGGTCACCGACATGGGGGCGATCACTCCCATCCTCTACCAGGGGGCGATACCGGTCTTCGCCGACGTGGATCCGGTCTCGTTGAACGTCACGGCCTCGACCGTGGAGGCGGTGCTCTCCGAGCGGACCCGCGCGATCGTCGTGACCCACCTCTTCGGACACCCTTGCGATCTCGAAGGGATCGGCGAGCTGGCGCGTTCACGTGGCGTGCCGCTCATCGAGGACTGCGCTCAGGCGTACCTGGCCTCGAGCGGCGGGACGCCGGTAGGCACCGCGGGTGCGGTCGGCAGCTTCAGCCTCCAGCAGGGCAAGCACATCACCACCGGCGAGGGCGGGGTGGTCGTCACGTCGTCCGACGAGCTGGCCGACAGGATGCGTCGCTTCGTCAACAAGGCGTGGGACTACGACGCCCCGGCAACGGACCACGACTTCATAGCGTTGAACTACCGGTTGACGGAGCTCCAGGGGGCTGTGGCGCTGGCGCAGCTCGACAAGCTCGCAGCCGGAGTCGCGACGCGCATCTCGAACGCCGGTCGCCTGAGCGCCGCGCTGTCGGGCATCCCGGGGATCTCCGTGCCCGTGCCGGCGGCCGGTGACGTCCACTCGTACTGGCGCTACGCCTTCCATGTCGACTCCTCTGCAATCCCCGGGGGGCCGGGCGCACTCGCCGCCGAGCTCCGCCTGCACGGCGTGGCGTCGGCTCCCCGATACATCCAGAAGCCGGCCTTCCGCTGCGGGCTGTTCGTCAACCAGCAGACGTTCGGGAAGAGCCGGTGGCCCTTCACGATCGCCCGGCCGGAGGCCGTCGACTACGACGCTTCGAGGTACCCGGGGACGTTCGCGGCCCTCGACAGCGTCCTGGTGCTCCCCTGGAACGAGCGGTACTCCGGGAGCGACGTCGACCGGCTGGGTGAGTCGATCGCAGCCGCCGTCACCGGGTTGACCGGGGCACCGGCATGAGTGCGCCTCTCAGATTCGGGCTAGTGGGTGCCGGCGGAATAGGCGAGGCGTACACGGGTGTCTTCGCGGACCTCGACGAGGCGCGCCTCGACGGCGTCGCCGACACCGACGCCGACCGCGCCCAACGGGTATCGGCGGCTCTCGGCTGCGTGTCGTTCCCCGACCACCGTTCGCTCGTCGACGCCGTTCCTCTCGACGCGGTGATCGTCTGCACGCCGCCGTCGACACACGTCGGAATTGCGCGCGATCTCGTGGATCGCGGCATCGCCGTGCTGGTCGAGAAGCCCTTCGCGATACGCCCCGACGACGCGAGAGGACTCATCGACCTTGCCGAGCGCGCGGGTGTTCAGGTGACGATGGCCTCGAAGTTCAGGTACGTCGACGACATCGTGCAGGCGCGGCGCCTGCTCGACGCCGGTCTCGTCGGTGAGCCGGTCCTATACGAGAACACGTTCGCGTCACGCGTCCCGATGGCCGGCCGTTGGAACTCGGTCCCGGAGGTGAGCGGTGGCGGCGTGCTGATCGACAACGGCACCCACTCGGTCGACGTGGCGCGCTACTTGTTCGGGCCGGTCGTCGAGGTCGGTGCGAGCGAGGGCAGGCGCGTCCAGGGCCTCGCCGTCGAGGACACCGCACAGATGCTCCTGCGGCACGACGACGGCACCCTCGGCTCTGTTGCGCTCTCGTGGAGCACCGAGACGGCCGGCGACGTCTACATCGGCGTCTACGGCTCCGAAGGGGCGATCGAGATCGGGTGGAAGTGCTCACGTCGGCGGGAGGCCGCGAGCAACGAGTGGACGGCGTTCGGAAACGGCTACGACAAGGGCGCGGCACTTCGCGCTCAGGTCGTGAACTTCGCGCATGCGTTGCGGGGTCGAGAGCACCTCCTGATCACGCCGGCGGACGCAGTAGCCTCGGTCGACGTGATCGCTGCCGCGTACCGGTCCGTAGCCAATGGAGCTCGGGTCCCGGTGTGCACGGCGTCCGTGGTCTCGGCCGACGGGGCCTCTCAGGGCTCGCAAGTCGCGTAGCGTCGGGCGATGGATCCCCGCGTCCACCCGACGGCCGACGTCGAGACGGGTGTCGAGATCGGCGACGGCACGGCCGTATGGGCGCATGTCCACATCCGGTCGGGGGCCCGCGTCGGCAGGGACTGCATCGTCGGCGAGAAGACCTACCTGGGGCCGGGTGTCGTGCTGGGCGATCGCGTCAAGCTGAACGCGATGGTCTACCTGCCGACCGGAGTCGTCGTGGGTGACGGGGTCATGATCGGGGCCGGATCGGTCTTCACCAACGACCGCTATCCCAGAGCGACCGATCCGACACTTCGACGGCTGCGCCCTTCGGAGCCGGGCGAAGGCACCCTCGGCACCTCTCTCGAGGAGGGGGCGAGCATCGGGGCCGGCTGCACTGTCGGCAGTGGGCTGACCATCGGCAGATGGGCGATGGTGGGCATGGGCTCGGTGGTGACGCGCTCCGTGCCGCCTTTCCACCTGGTGGTCGGCGGCCCGGCGCGCTCGGTCGGGGTCGTCTGCCGTTGTGGTGAACCAGTCCTGCGCGCCGCCCCCGAAGCGGTCGAGTGGGCCCGCGACGTCGAGGGCGTGTGTCGGCGCTGTGGCGCGCGGTACAGCATCTCAGACGGAGCGGTCTCCGAGCTCGGCGCAGCCGGGTGAGGCCGTCTTGAGCGACGGGTCGCGACGCCGAGTCGCCGTCGTGGGGGGCGGTGTGCTCGGGCTCACGATGGCTCTGCGGCTCGTGGGCCCCGACACCGAGGTGACCGTCGTGGAGTCGGCAGCCGAGCTCGGCGGGCTCGCGTCCGCGTGGGAGCTCGACGGACTGGTATGGGACCGGCACTACCACGTGACCCTCCTCTCCGACTCCCACACGCGCGGGTTGTTGCGCGAGCTCGGTCTGGAGCACGAGATGAGGTGGGTTCAGACGAGGACCGGCTACTACGCAGGCGGACGGCTCTATCCCTCGTCGAACACGATCGAGTACCTGAGGCTCCCGTTGCGGATGATCGACAAGCTGCGGATAGCCGCGACGATCGTCCTCGCGTCGCGACTCGAGAGATGGGAGCGTCTGGAGGAGACAGGGCTCGAGAGCTGGCTTCGGCGCTGGTCGGGCCGGCGCGCCCTCGAGGAGTTCTGGCGCCCGCAGCTCCGAGCGAAGCTCGGCGACTCGTACGAGGAGGCCTCGGCCGCGTTCCTATGGGCGACGGTGCAGCGCTTGTACGCGGCGCGACGCTCCGGGCTGAAGGAGGAGCTCTTCGGCTACGTGCCGGGCGGCTACGCGCGGATCCTCTCGCGCTTCGGCGATGTCCTGCGCGATCGGGGTGTCGAGATCCGCACGGGCACACCGGTCGAGCGAGTCGAGTCCGCCGAAGGATGCGTGGTCGTGTCGTTCGGCGACGGCACCTACTCCGAGTTCGACGACGTGGTCGTCACGGCCGCACCACCGGTCGCCGCACGGCTCTGCACAGGCCTGACGGAGCGCGAGCGCGCACGGCTCTCCGCCGTCCGCTACCACGGCATCGTCTGCGCGTCGGTCTTGCTGCGCACGCCGCTGGCCGGGCACTACCTGACGTACATCGCCGACGAGGTGCCGTTCACCACTGTCGTGGAGATGTCGGCGTTCGTCGACCCGGCGGACCTCGGCGGGCGCACCCTTGCGTACCTGCCGAAGTACGTGCCCTCGGACGACCCCCTGTTCGCGGCGTCCGACGCAGAGCTCGAGGCGGCCTTCGTGCCCGCGCTCCTGCGCCTCTATCCGCACTTGACTCCCGACGACGTCGCGCACTTCAAGGTCTCTCGCGTCCGCAACGTCTTCCCCTTCCCCCGGCTCGGCTACTCGAAGCGAGTCCCTCCGATGCGGACCTCCCAACCCGGCCTGCACCTCGTGAGCAGCGCCAACATCGTGAACGGGACTCTGAACGTGGACGAGACGGTCGCGCTGGCGGAGCGCGCGGTGCGCGAGATGACCACGGCCGGCGCCGACACGACAATGGTGGGTCCGGCGCAGCGGGAGCGGGTGTGAGCATGGCGGGTGAGCCCGGGCCGCTCGCGAGCCTCTCGCTGGATCTGGACAACGAATGGTCGTACTTGAAGACCCACGGCGATGCCGGCTGGCAGGAGCTGCCGTCGTATCTCGACATCGTGGTCCCGCGGGTGCTCGCCTTCCTCGCCGAGCGCGATCTGCGGATCACGTTCTTCGTCGTGGGGCAGGACGCAGCGCTGGACCGCAATCGGGAGGCCCTCGCGTCACTCGCCGCGGCCGGGCACGAGATCGGGAACCACTCCTTCCGGCACGAGCCCTGGATGCACCGCAACCCCTCCCGAGAGGTGGCCGACGAGATCGAGCGGGCCGAGGACGCGATTGAGAGTGCAACGGCCTATCGGACGGTGGGGTTCCGGGGTCCGGGGTACAGCCTCTCTCCCGCGATCCTCGAAGTCCTCGCGGACCGTGGCTACCGCTACGACGCGTCGACGCTCCCCACGGTGATCGGGCCCCTTGCCCGCGCCATCTACTTCCGCTCCGCGCACCTGACTGCCGAAGAGCGCGAACAGCGAGCCGATCTCTTCGGCTCCGCCTCGGAGTGCCTCCGCCCGATCCGGCCGTACCGATGGGAGATGGGGGGCGGGGATTGGTCGAGGTCCCGGTGACGACGCTGCCGCTGCTGCGAGTTCCGGTGCACGTGAGCTACCTGCTGGCGCTCGGCAACCGGTCGCCCGCACTCGCGATCGCCTACCTGCGCGGAGCCCTGTCGATGTGCCGTGCCCTGCACGTGCAGCCGTCGATCCTGCTCCACCCCCTCGACTTCCTCGGCGGCGACGACGTCGCGTCGCTAGCGTTCTTTCCTGGCATGGCGATGAGAGGCGGGGAGAAGGTGGCCATGGTGAGCCGGTTCGTCGACATCTTGTGCTCGCACTTCGACGTACGACCCGTTCTCGATCACGCTACGGCCGCAGCGAGTGCCGACTTGCGCGTCGTCGCGGCCGGCCGTCGTCGCCCCCGTCGCGCTCGATCGCGCGCCGCAAGATGGGGGCGACCGTGAGTGCCGACGACGTGATCCCGGTCGCCGGGAGCGCTAGCAGACCGTCGGTGTCGGTCATAGTCCCGGCGTTCAACGAGGCCGGGATGATCACCGCGACCCTCACTCGCCTGACCGAGTACATGCAAGGAATCGAGGACAAGTACTCGTGGGAGATCGTCGTGGTCGACGACGGCAGCGAGGATGCCACTCGTGCGCTTGCCGTCGAGTTCGCCTCGGCAGACGCTCGCGTGCGTGTCTTGCAGCACCGTCACAACTTCATGATCGGCCAGGCCCTGCGCACGGCGTTCAACGCATGCTCGAGCGACTACCTGGTCGTGATCGACTGCGACCTCTCGTACGCGCCGGAGCACATCGAACGATTGCTGGATGCGATAGTGGACTCCAAGGCGAAGGTGGTCATCGCGTCGCCGTACACGAAGGGCGGGTCGTGCACCGGAGTGCCGCTCCTGCGGTACGTGGCCAGCCGAGGCGCGAACGCGATCCTCTCCCTGGCGGCTAGTGGACGCATCAAGACCCTCACGGGCATGGTCCGCGCCTACGACAGGCGATTCGTGAATGCGTTGAACCTGAAGGCGATGGGCGTCGAGGTCAACACCGAGATCATCTACAAGGCCCAGATCCTGCGGGCGCTGGTCGAGGAGATCCCCGCACACCTCGACTGGAGCGTGATCCACGGCGTGCCTCGCAGGTCCACGGTCCGCCTCGCCAGCGGAACGATCCGGTCCCTGCTCTCGGCCTTCATCTTCCGGCCGTTCATGTTCTTCATCGTCCCGGGCCTGGTCCTGGCGCTGGTGGGAGCGGGCTTGATCGCCGCGGCGTGGGCCGATGGCGCGTCCGGTGGCGACGATGCGCACGTGGCCGGGATCGTAGGGGTCCTGATGGGCGGACTGCTCTGCTCGATCGGGATCTCGGCCCTGCAGGCCAAGCGCTACTTCGAGGAGCTGTTCCATCTCGGGACGGCGATCCTGCGTGAGGTCCGCGAGCACCTGAGGCCGCCTCCGGGTTGACGACGGCGGTGATCGGGCAGCCCCTCACGGGGGAGCGATCGACCACGATCGGTACACTCGCCGCGTGCGCATCGCGATCGGTGGCGACCACGCCGGATTCGAGCTGAAGCGGCATCTGGCCGGGTGGCTGGAGGAGCGCGGCCACCTGGTCGACGACCTGGGGACCCACTCGGGCGAGACGGTCGACTACCCGTCGTACTGTGCCGAGGTGGGGCGCTCTGTCGTCGCGGGGCGCGCCGATCTGGGAGTCGTCCTCGGCGGAAGCGGCCAGGGCGAGCAGATCGCGGCGAACAAGGTGCGCGGCGTGCGTGCCGCTCTCTGCAACGACCTGTACACGGCCCGGATGGCGCGGTCGCACAACGACGCGAACGTGCTCTCCATGGGTGGGAGGATCGTCGCTGCGGGGTTGGCCGAGGAGATCCTCGCTCTCTTCCTCGACACCGCCTTCGAGGGGGGCCGCCACCAGCGACGCCTCGACCAGATCACGCTCATCGAGAGTGAGGAGCAGCCATGACGAGCGCACTGGAGCTCGCCGACCCCGAGATCGCAGACGTGATCCGCCGCGAGGTCGAGCGTCAGAACACGACAGTTCAACTCATCGCTTCGGAGAACTTCACTTCACTCGCCGTCATCGAGGCGCAGGGATCGGTGCTGACGAACAAGTACGCGGAGGGCTACCCCTCGAAGCGGTACTACGGTGGGAACGCCGTCGTCGACGAGGCCGAGGAGCTGGCCCGACGCCGCGGCATGCGATCTCTTCGGCGCCGCTCACGCGAACGTGCAACCTCACTCGGGCGCGAACGCCAACATGGCCGCGTACCTCGCGGTCCTCGACCCCGGTGACAAGGTCATGGGGATGCGCCTCGACCAGGGCGGGCACCTCACGCACGGGGCGCCGGTGAACTTCAGCGGCCGCCTGTACGACTTCGTCGCCTACGGAGTCGACCCCGACACCGAGACCCTCGACTACGACGAGATCCGCGCGATCGCGCTGCGCGAGCGGCCACGCCTCGTCATAGCCGGCGCGACCGCATACTCGCGAATCATCGACTTCGAGGCGTTTCGGTCGATCGCCGACGAGTGCGGCGCGCTGCTCATGGTCGACGCGGCGCACATCGCCGGGCTGATCGCCGGGGGGGCCCATCCGTCGCCCGTGCCCTTCGCCGACCTGGTGACGCTCACGACCCACAAGACGCTGCGTGGACCGCGGGCGGGTGCAATCCTCTGCCGCGAGGAGCTCGCGGCGGCGATCGACAAGGCGGTCTTCCCCGGACTGCAGGGTGGTCCGCTGATGCACGCGATCGCGGCGAAGGCCGTCGCGTTCCGTGAGGCGCAGCGCGAGTCGTTCCGGCAGTATGCGGCCGACATCGTGACCAACGCGCGTACCCTCGCTTCGGCTCTCGGCGCGGAGGGCCTTCGCATCGTGTCCGGTGGCACCGACAACCACCTCATGCTGGTCGACCTGCGCCCGTTCGGGGTCACCGGCAAGGTCGCCCAGGAGGCCCTCGACGCGTCGGGGGTCACCTGCAACAAGAACGCCATCCCGGGTGATCCCGAGAAGCCGTTCGTCACCAGTGGCCTCCGCCTGGGCACTGCAGCCGTCACGACCGCCGGTATGGGCGCCGGCGAGATGGCAGAGATCGCCTCGATGATCGGTACGGTTCTCCGGGACATCGACGATCGGGCAGTCTGGTCCGAGGTGCGCGAGCGCGCTGCCCGGCTCTGCTCGAAGTTCACGCCGTACCCGGATCTCTGAGGCCGCCCGGCCGGATTGCGAGGGCGAGAGGATGAAGGGGTACGGCGTCATCGTCGGTGTGGCGGCGGTGACGACGCTCCTCCTCACGCCCTTGGTGCGACTTCTCGCGGTGCGCTTCGGTGCAGTGGTGAGCCCGTCGGACGCGCGTCATGTGCACACCAGACCGACTCCGACGCTCGGCGGCGCCGCGATGTTCGCAGGCTTCCTCGCAGCGATGGCCGTCGCGTCGCGGATGGGCCAGTTCCGAGAGATGTTCGAGGACAACTCGGAGCCGCTGGGTGTCGTAGCGGCGGCAGGTGTGATGTTCCTGGTGGGTGCGCTCGATGACCTGATCGAGGTGTCGCCCCCGGCGAAGGTCGCGGGTCAGGTGCTCAGTGCAAGCCTTCTCGCGTACTTCGGCGTGACGATGTTCTTCTTCCGGGTTCCGTTCAGCCCGGATCTGGTGGTACTCGGCCCCGATCTGGCGCCCTTGGTGACGGTGCTCTGGGTAGTGCTGATGGCCCAGGCGGTGAACCTCGTGGACGGCCTCGACGGGCTCGCAGCGGGGATCGTCGCGATTGCGGGCGGTGCTCTCTTCCTCTTCGCCGACCGTCTCTTCGACGCCGGCTTCCTCGAGGGCTCGAACGTGGCTCCGCTGGTGGCGGCGATAGCCGTGGGCGTCTGCGTCGGATTCCTGCCGTGGAACTTCAACCCGGCCCGCATATTCATGGGCGACGCCGGAGCGCTCTTCCTGGGTCTGCTGGTGGCGGTTCCCACCATCACGATCGGCGGTCGTACCGACTTCAACTTCAGTGGGAACACGTACTTCTTCTTCGCCCCCCTCCTGATCCCGCTGATCATCCTCGGTGTGCCGATGATCGACATCGCCTTCTCGTTCGTGCGAAGGTTCGCGAGCCGCAACCCGTGGCACCGCGCCGACGCCGGGCATCTCCATCACAGGCTGGTGCGCCTGGGGCACGGGCCGCGCAGGGCCGTGCTGATCCTGTGGGCGTGGACCGCTCTGCTCTCCGGTGTCGCGCTCCTCCCGACCTACACGAACCGCGGCAATGCCATGGTGCCGTTCGCCCTCGGGGCCCTCGGTCTCGTGCTGGTCGTCGTCTTCCACCCCGGCAGGCGGTCGGCGCGCTCCAGGCACCCGTCGCGGGTCTTCGGAGCGCCCGACGGAGACGACGGCGCGGGTGGGGAGTCGGTGGAGAGCGGTGACCCCGGCCCCGTCGTGGACCTCGAGTCCCGCCGGCATCGGCGCAGGGCCTGACGGCCCAGGAGGGCCAGGACGCTGCGGTGGGCGGCCGGGCGAGGGCTCGATCGGTACCCGGAGGGCGAGGCGCGATCCGTGGCCGGCCCCGGTTTGACTCACCCGCGAGCGCGACCGTACATTGCGAAACGGTTCACAAGCGCGCCGCAGTGGCGCGCGGGGGAGCGCTGATGCTGACGAACGCGGGCTCGGATGCGGCGCGTGCCGAGGCGCGGCTCGACGAGCGCAGAGGCCTCTACCAGGGCTTCGGTAACGCGCTCGCTCTCGCCGTCGAGCTGGTCGCCGTCCCCGTCGTCTTCCTGCTCTCGGGGCTGTGGCTCGACGGACGCCTCGGCACCCGGCCCCTCTTCACGATCGTCCTGCTCGTCGTCGCCGTGGTCGGGATGGCGCTGCGGAGCTACTACGCCTACCAGGAGCGGATCCGCCTCGAAGAGGAGGGAAAGCCTTGGGCACGACCCCGTCCGTAGAGTCCGTGGAGTCCGTGGAGAGCGAGATCGCTCGCGATCTCGCACGCAGAGGACTTCTCGTGGCGCCGGTTCTCGTCCTGGCGGCGGCGCTTCTCCGTGGAGCCGGCGGCGCGACGGGCGCCGCCATCGCCATCGCGATCGTCATAGCGAATCTTGTCTTCGCGGCCGCTGCGCAGGGTTGGGCGGCGCGCAGATCGGTTGCCGTGCTCGGTGGGGTGGTCCTGGGCGGCTACGTGGTGCGACTCGCGGTCGTGACGGTTGCCCTGCTGCTCCTGCGTCACGCCGCGTGGCTCGATTTCAACGTCTTCGCGGTGATCCTCGCCGTGACGCATCTCGGCCTTCTGGCCTGGGAGGCGCGCTCGGTGAGCATGACCCTCGCTTACCCAGGCCTCGAGCCGGCAGGTCCGGCACACGGTGGAAAGGACTGACCTAGGTGCTCGGACTCGAATTCCCGCCGATCTCGGAGCTCGTCGAGTGGAAGTCGTTCGGCCCCGGCGGGCTGAACAAGGTCGGGCTCATCTACGTCGTCTCCGCGCTTCTGACCATCGCCTTCTTCATGACCGCGGCCGCGAAGGGCCGCAAGCAGCGCGTTCCTACAGGTGTGGCGGCGATCGCCGAGTCGAGCGTCGACTTCGTGCGGAACCAGATAATCATGCAGACCATGGGCAACGAGGGCATGGTCTACCTGCCGTTGCTCGCGACGATGTTCTTCTTCATCTTCTTCAGCAACATCTTCGAGATCATCCCCGGTGTGCAGTTCCCGGCCAATGCCCGCATCGCCATGCCGATAGTGCTGGCGCTGCTCGTATGGCTGATCTTCAATGTCGCCGGGATCGTCAAGCAGGGCCCGATCCGGTACTTCAAGGGCATCCTGTTCCCCCCGGGCGTGCCCAAGGCGCTCTACCTGCTGGTCACGCCGATCGAGCTGGTCTCGACGCTGCTGGTCAGGCCGCTCTCGTTGTCGGTGCGTCTCTTCGCCAACATGCTGGCGGGCCACCTGATCCTCGCGACGTTCGCCGTCCTGTCGGCAGCCCTCTTCTCGGCGAGCATCAGCATCGTCGTCATGCCCTTCTCGTTCCTGTTGCTGGTCTTCCTAATGGGGTTCGAGATCCTGGTCAGCTTCCTGCAGGCATTCATCTTCACGATCCTCGCCGCCGTGTACATCGGTGGCGCCGTACACCCCGAGCACTGAACCACTACCAACAGGAGGACGCGTGTCCGCGCTTCGTCTACTCGCAGAACAAGACCCCGGCGAGCTCGTAGAGGGGCTCACGGCCGTCGGCCGTGGCATCGTCTACGGCGGCGCTGCCATCGGCCCGGGTATCGGAATCGGCATCGTGGTGGGCAACGCCATCACCGCGATGGCCCGCCAGCCGGAGTCGGCCGGAGTGGTGCGAACCACGATGTTCCTCGGTATCGCATTCACCGAGGCGCTCGCGCTGTTCGGCTTCGTCCTCTCGTTCATCATCTCCGGCTGATCGATCGGCAAAGGAGCAACCGTGCGTATCCGACACTGCCTCGCGGGCATCGGCGTGGCCGTGCTCTCGACGGTCGCCTTCACTGCCCCCGCCTTCGCGGCGGCGGACGAGGGCGCCGAACCGGATCTCACCGAGGTTCAGGAGCACTGCATCCACCTCCTCGAGGGTGGCGGCGATCCCGAGGACTGCCACGAGGCGCCCAGCCCGATCCTGCCCGCGACCAACGAGCTGATCTGGGGTAGTGCCGCATTCCTCGTCCTCTTCGGGTTCATGTGGAAGTTCGGGCTCCCTGCCGTGCGCACCATGATGAAGACACGCGAAGACGGAATCCGAAGTGACCTCGAGAGGGCCGAGAGCGCCAAGGGCGAGGCGGAGGATCTGCTCGTGGAGTACCGCGCTCAGCTCGCGGACGCTCGCGACGAGGCCGGCCGCATCATCGAGGAGGCGCGTGCCGCTGCCGACTCGATGCGCCGCGACCTGATCGCGCGGCGGAGAGCGAGGCCTCCGACCTGCGCGCCCGGGCCGCCGAGGACATCCGGCTCGCCGGGAGCCGTGCGATGGCCGACCTCCAGTCGCGGGTCGCCGACCTCTCGATAGAGCTGGCGGAGCGCATCGTGGAGCGCAGCCTCGACCGCGAGACACAGCTCGCGCTCGTGGAGAGCTACATCAACCAGGTCGGGAGCAAGTGAGCACGCCGGGCGGGGTCGCCCACCGTGTCGATGCCTACGCCAGGGCGATCTTCGACATCGTCGAGGCGGAGAACCTCCTGGGCGAGGTCGAGGACGAGCTCTTCCGCTTCGCCAGAGTGTTCGAGGGGAACGACGAGCTGCGCACCGCGCTCTCCGACCCCGCGATCCCGGCCGAGCGGCGGCAGGCCGTCGTCGAGGAGCTTCTGGGGGGCAAGGCGCTGGCTGTCTCGAAGGCGATCGCGTCCTTCGTCGTCGGGATCGGCCGTGTCAACGACCTTCCCGCCGTCGTCAATCGCCTCGTCGAGATCGCTGCCGAGTCGCGCTCCGCGCCGTGGCCGAGGTCCGATCGGCGGTTCCGCTCGACGAGGACCAGCAGCGACGGCTCGCCGAGGCGCTCGGAGCGGCTACCGGCAAGCAGGTCGAGATAGTGGTCGTGGTCGATCCCAAGGTCCTTGGAGGGATCGTCGCGCGCGTGGGTGACGTGGTCATCGACGGCAGTGTCCGGCACCGTCTGGAGCAGCTGAAGGAGCAGATCTGATGGCGGAACTCACCATCAACGCCGACGAGATCGCAGAGGCGCTGAAGCGGCACGTCGGCGGGTTCTCGCCCTCGCTGACAAAGGCGCAGGTAGGCCGTGTACTGGAGGTGGGCGACGGCATCGCGCGCGTCGCCGGCCTCCCGAATGCTGCTGTCAACGAGCTCCTCGAGTTCGAGGGCGGCGTCCTCGGGCTCGCTCTCAACCTCGACGAGGACTCGATCGGCGCGGTCATCCTGGGAGAGGCCAGCGACATCGAGGAGGGAATGGCGGTCACCGCCACCGACCGCATCCTCTCGGTGCCGGTCGGCGACTCGCTGCTGGGGCGCGTGGTCGACGCCCTGGGCGTACCGATCGACGGCAAGGGCCCGGTGTCGCAGGCCACGATGCGACGCATGGAGATCCAGGCTCCCGGCATCACCGGCCGGAAGCCGGTTCACGAGGCTCTCCAGACGGGGATGAAGGCGATCGACGCGATGACCCCCATCGGCAGGGGTCAGCGTGAGCTCATCATCGGCGACCGCAAGACGGGCAAGACGACCGTCGCCATCGACACGATCCTGAACCAGAAGGGTCAGGGCGTGAAGTGCATCTACGTCGCTGTCGGGCAGAAGGGCTCGACGGTCGCGCAGACCGTCGCCGTCCTCGAGCAGCACGGTGCGATGGAGTACACGGTCGTGGTGAACGCTCCTGCGGCGGCCGGCGCCGTCTTCAAGTACCTGGCGCCCTACGGGGGCTGCGCGATGGGTCAGCACTGGATGGAGAACGGCGAGCACGCGCTCGTCGTGTACGACGACCTCTCGAAGCAGGCCGAGGCGTATCGCCAGCTCTCGCTGCTGCTGCGCCGGCCCCCGGGCAGGGAGGCCTACCCGGGTGACGTCTTCTACCTGCACTCGCGCCTCCTGGAGCGCGCGGCCAAGCTCAGCGACGACCTGGGCGCGGGCTCGCTGACTGCGCTGCCGGTCATCGAGACCAAGGCGGGCGACGTCTCGGCGTACATCCCGACGAACGTGATCTCGATCACCGACGGGCAGATCTACCTGCAGGACGACCTCTTCAAGGCGGGTGTCCGCCCGGCCGTCGACGTCGGCATCTCCGTCTCGCGTGTAGGGGGCGCGGCGCAGATCAAGGCCATGCGTTCGGTGTCGGGGACGCTGAAGCTCGACCTCGCACAGTTCCGCGAGCTCGAGGCCTTCGCCACGTTCGGCTCCGAGCTCGATGCGGTCTCGAAGGCCCAGCTCGAGCGCGGCGCTCGACTCGTCGAGCTGCTCAAGCAGAACCTCAACTCGCCGATGCCGGTGGAGGAGCAGGTGATCTCGATCTACGCCGGCACTTCCGGCGCCCTCGACGACCTGCCCGTCGACGAGGTGGGGCGCTTCGAGCGTGAGATGCTCGAGTGGTTCCGTACCCGCCACGCCGACCTGCTCCTCGGAATCTCGCAGACCGGTCAGATGCCCGACGGCGAGGCCCTGAGCAGGGCACTGACCGACTTCAAGGACCAGTTCACCGCAGCGATCCGGGCTTCGACCGGGAGCGCAGACGTGACCGCCACCGACGCCGAGCGCGCCGGCGAGCCCGAGTCGCCAGAGACCCTGGAGACCGAGTAGTGGCTGGTGGTCAGGAGAGGATCCTCCGACGGAGGATCCGCAGCGTCCAGGCGACGAAGAAGATCACGCGCGCCATGGAGCTGATCGCGGCGTCGCGCATCGTCAAGGCACAGACGCGCGTACAGGAGGCTGTTCCCTACAGCTCCACCATCACGGAAGTGGCTCGGAACCTCGCCGCAGCAGGTGCCGGCGCCAACCATCCGCTCCTCGAGCCGCGGCCCGAGGTCAAGCGTGTGGCGCACATCGTCTTCACCGCCGACCGCGGCCTCTGCGGCGGGTACAACACCTCGGTCATCAGGGCGGCGGAGGCGGAGCTCCGGGCTCACGGCGAGCGCGGCCGGGAGTACGACCTGATCGCCGTCGGCCGAAAGGCGGAGGGCTACTTCCGCTATCGCGACTACCGGATCGCGGCTGCCTTCACGGGGTTCACCGACAGCCCCACCTACGAGGACGCCAGGCAGATCGCGGCGGCCGTCGATGACCGGTTCCTCAGCGGCGACGTCGACCTCGTACAGGTCGTCTACACGCGGTTCGTCTCGGCGGGACGCCAGGAGGTCGTGGTGAGGCCGTTGATGCCGCTCGACCGCGAGGGCTTCGAGGAGGCCGACGACCGCCCGTCGGGCGGTGCCGCGCTCTACGAGTTCGAGCCGGCTCCGGAAGTCCTGCTCGACCGACTCCTGCCCCGCTACGCGGAGGCGCGGGTGTGGGCGGCGCTTCTCAACTCGGCCGCCTCGGAGCACGCGGCGCGCCAGCGCGCGATGAAGGCCGCCACGGACAATGCCGAGGAGCTGATCGTTAGCCTGCGGCGCGTCATGAACCGGGCCCGCCAGGATGCAATTACCACGGAGATCATGGAGATCGTCGGAGGTGCCGAGGCGCTGCGCCAGGGTGCCGAGTCGCACGCAGACGAACTGTCGAAGGAGCCAATCTGATGACCACGACCGCGGACCCGAAGCTGAAGGACGGGCGCGTCGTCGCGATCGCCGGCCCGGTGGTCGACGTCGAGTTCCCGCCCGATTCGCTGCCGGAGATCAACCAGGCGCTCGAGATGGACATCGACCTGGAGGGTGAGCGGATCACCGTCACCGCCGAGGTCGCCCAGCAGATCGGGGCCGGCAGGGTGCGGGTCGTCTGCCTGAAGCCGACCGACGGACTGCGAAGAGGCACTGCCGTGCGCAACACCGGTCGCGGCATCACCGTTCCCGTCGGCACCGGGGTGCTCGGCCACGTCTTCAACGTCCTCGGTGAGCCGCTCGACGTCACCGCGGACCAGCTCGGCGAGATCGATGACCGCTGGGAGATCCACCGCGAATCTCCTCCCTTCGAGGACCTCGAGCCGAAGAGGGAGATGTTCGAGACGGGGATCAAGGTCATCGACCTCCTCGCGCCCTACGTCAAGGGCGGCAAGATCGGCATGTTCGGAGGAGCCGGCGTCGGCAAGACCATCGTGATCATGGAGATGATCAACCGTGTTGCCACTCAGCACGGTGGTGTCTCGGTCTTCGCCGGTGTGGGCGAGCGCACCCGCGAGGGGACGGACCTCTGGATCGAGATGCAGGAGACCGGCGTCATCGAGAAGGCGGCGCTCGTCTACGGGCAGATGGACGAGCCCCCGGGCGTGAGGTTGAGGGTCGGCCTCGCAGCCCTCACGCTCGCCGAGTACTTCCGCGACGTGAAGAACCAGGACGTCCTCCTCTTCGTGGACAACATCTTCCGCTTCGTGCAGGCCGGCTCCGAGGTCTCCACCCTCCTCGGGAGAATGCCCTCGGCCGTCGGGTACCAGCCGACGCTCGCCGACGAGATGGGTGAGCTGCAAGAGAGGATCACCTCGACGAAGGGGCGCTCCATCACGTCGCTGCAGGCCGTCTACGTGCCCGCCGACGACTACACCGACCCGGCGCCCTTCACCACCTTCACCCACCTCGACGCGACCACGGAGCTCTCGCGGCAGATCGCGTCGCTGGGCATCTACCCGGCGGTCGACCCGCTCTCGTCCACCTCGACGATCCTCGCTCCCGAGATCGTCGGCGACCGCCACTACGCCGTAGCCCGCCAGGTGCAGGAGGTGCTGCAGCGGTACAAGGAGCTGCAGGACATCATCGCCATCCTCGGCCTCGACGAGCTCTCCGAGGAGGACAAGGTCATCGTCGCCCGGGCGCGCAAGGTTCAGAAGTTCCTCTCGCAGCCGTTCTTCGTCGGGAAGGTCTTCACGGGCCTCGACGGCATCTACTGCCCCGTCGAGGAGACGGTCCAGTCGTTCGAGGCGCTCGTCAACGGCGACCTCGACGACGTGCCCGAGCAGGCGTTCTTCAACGTCGGTGGCGCCGAGTCGGTGTTGGAGAAGGCTCGGACGCTCGAGGATTCGGCGTGACGCTGACGGTCGATCTCGTGTCGCCGGAGGCCGTGCTCTACGAGGGCGAGGCCGCCATGGTGGTCGCGCGCACGACGAGCGGCGGAGACATCGCGTTCCAGAGTGGGCATCAGCCCTTCCTGGGCGGGCTCGGGATCTGGCCCGTGCGGCTGATCCTCGAAGACGGTGGCGAGGAGCGCTTCGCCGTGCACGGGGGTTTCGTGGAGGTCTCTGGCGACAGGGTGATCGTGCTCTCCGACGTCGCCGAGGTGGCGGAGGAGATCGACGTCGAGCGCGGCGCGCGGCGAAGACCGCCGCCGAGGAGGCTCTGCGCGCCGACCCCGACGACGAGCAGGCACAGGCCGCCCTCACCCGGGCGCAGGTCCGCCTCGAGGTCGTCGGCGCGCAGTAGTCGTGGCCGCGGGTGCCGAGAGCGCCCGGGAGCCTCCATCCGGCTCGGATACGGTGCGATGATGCGTCTCACGGCAGTCCCGATCGCTCTCGCCGCGCTCGTTCTGATGCAGTCGTCGGGCTGCTCGAGCGGCGACGGCGCGGCGACGAAGCCACCTGGCGATGCGCCGGAGGCGACGGTGCCCGGGCGCGAACCGGAGCCGCAGGCTCCCGCAGTACCTCGCACGCGCGATCTGTCCCCGTACGGCGGCCTCGGGACATGGGTCGACGCGTACGACTACGCCCCGGCCTTCACCGAGGACGGACGTGCCCCCGTGGTGCCGGGTTCGGTCGACGACATGGCTGCGGTCGGCGTGAAGACCCTCTACCTGCAGGCGTCGAAGGACGACGATCGATCGCCCGGGATGCTCGTCGACGAGGCGTTGGTGGAGCGCTTCCTGCTGAGGGCGCACGAGCGGGGCGTGCGCGTGGTTGCGTGGTTCCTGCCGAGGCTCGCCGACGTCGACGCAGACGTGGCCCGCCTGGAGCACCTCCTCGCCTACGAGGTCGGCGGTCATCGCTTCGACGGTGTCGCCGTCGACATCGAGTGGACGCAGAGCGTGCCCGACACCGCGACGCGCAACGAACGCCTCTTGGAACTATCCGAGAGGGTCGGGGAGGCGGCGGCCGGCGACCCTCTCGGGGCGATCGTCTTCCCGCCCGTCGCGACCGAGGTGGTCAACCCCGCGTTGTGGCCGGCGTTCCCCTACCGGAGCCTCTCGAGTCACTATCAGGTGTGGATGACGATGGGCTACTGGACCTTCCGCTCCGAGGAGTCCGGGTACCGCAGCGCCAGGCGCTACACCGACGAGAACATCCGCCGCCTGCGGGCGAACCTCGGGGACAGCGAGGTCCCGGTGCACCCGATCGGAGGGATCGGAGACCTCGCGACGCGCGCCGACTACGAGGGCTTCGTCACAGCGGCGCGTGAGAACGGCGCCCTGGGTTGGTCTGTGTACGACTTCCTGACGACGTCGAGCGCGGCCTGGCCCGCGCTGCGCCCACCCAGGGCCTAGAGCGCGATCACGCGAAGCCGACCGACGGGATCTTCGCGATCTTTGACCAACGGTGGGTGGTCTCGATGCTGCGTACGGTGCCGCTCAGCGACCGCATGACGAGCGAGACCGTGCTCGCTCCCTCGGAGGTGTAGCGGACGCCGCGCATCAGGTCGCCGTCGGTGATCCCGGTCGCGGCGAAGTAGGTGTCGTCGCCCGAGACCAGGTCGTCGGTGAGGAGGATGCGCTCCAGGTCGTAGCCGGCGTCCAGAGCGGCATCGCGCTCGACGTCGTTGCGAGGCCAGAGCCTCGCCTGCATCGAGCCGCCCAGCGCCTTGAGCGCGGCAGGCCGCGATCACGCCTTCGGGCGTGCCGCCCACGCCGATGAGGATGTCGCAGCCGGAGCCCTCCCAGGCGACGGCAATCGCTCCCGCCACGTCACCGTCGGGGATGAGCCGTACGCGCGCGCCGGCCTCGCGGCACTCGGTGACGATTCCGGCATGCCGGTCCCGGTCGAGCACGACGGCAGTGACGTCGCGCACGTTCTTGCCGAGCGCCTTCGCGACGCCCTCCAAGTTCGCCTTCACCGGGGCGCGGAGGTCGATGGCGCCGGCTGCGACCGGCCCGACGGCGATCTTCTCCATGTACACGCATGGTCCGGGGTCGAACATCGTGCCGCGTTCCGATACCGCGATCACGGCGATGGCGTTGCCCCGGCCTAGGGAGGTGAGGGTCGTTCCATCGATCGGGTCGACGGCGATGTCGACCTCCGGCGGGTTGCCGTCGCCGACCTGCTCGCCGTTGTAGAGCATCGGCGCCTCGTCCTTCTCACCCTCTCCGATCACGACGGTGCCGTTCATGCGGACGCTGTTCAGCACCGCCCGCATCGCGTCGACGGCGGCTCCGTCGGCAGCGTTCTTGTCACCTCGCCCGATCCAACGCCCCGCAGCGAGCGCGGCTGCCTCCGTGACGCGCACCAGCTCGAGCGCCAGGCTGCGGTCGGGGGATCTCGGCTGCTCCATGTCTGCTCCTCGAGGCTCTGCTGTCGGTCAGTTGGAGATCAGGTCCCGCGAATGTAGTTGCGGAGGCCGGCGGCGCGTCACTCGAGTGATCCGCGCGCTGAGTGGGAGAGGGGGATGCGCCCGTGGGATCATGACCGGATGGGCACGTCCAAGGAGCGATGGCAAGAGGCCTTCGACAGGTCGCCTCCCCGGGATGCAGATTTCGAGACCATGTCGGGGATCCCTGTGGAGCCCGTCTACGGCCCGGCCGACGGGCTCTTCCCCGGGCAGCATCCGTACACACGTGGTCCCTATGCGTCCATGTATCGCTCGAAGCTGTGGACGATGCGCATGTTCGCGGGCTTCGGAACGGCGATCGACACGAACCGGCGGTTCCGGGACCTGCTCGCCGCCGGAGGCGACGGCCTCTCCACTGCGTTCGACCTGCCGACTCTCATGGGGCGGGACTCCGACGACGCGCTCGCGCTCGGCGAGGTCGGACGCTGCGGTGTCGCGGTCGACACGCTCGCCGACGTCGAAGACCTGTACGCCGACATCGATCTCGGCGCGGTCACCACCTCGATGACGATCAACAGCCCCGCCGCGATCCTGCTGGCCATGTACGTCGTCGCCGCGGAGAACAGCGGTGTGGAACGTGCGCTCCTCGGAGGCACTCTCCAGAACGACATCCTGAAGGAGTACCAGGCGCAGAAGGAGTTCATCTTCCCTCCGCGACCGTCGCTGCGACTGGTGCGCGACACGATCGCGTTCTGCGCGGCCGAGATGCCGCGGTGGCACCCGATCTCGGTGTCCGGCTACCACATCCGTGAGGCGGGGGCCACCGCCGCACAGGAGCTCGCGTTCACTCTGGCGAACGGCTTCGCATACGTGGAGCTCGGCAGACAGGCCGGCCTCGACGTCGACGCGTTCGCCCCCAGGCTCTCGTTCTTCTTCAACGCCCACGTCGACTTCTTCGAGGAGATCGCCAAGTACCGTGCCGCGCGGCGCATCTGGGCCCGGTGGATGAGAGAGCGGTACGGGGCGTCGGCGGAGAGGTCGATGATCCTGCGGTTCCACACCCAGACCGCAGGCGTGTCGCTCACGGCGCAGCAGCCCGAGGTGAACCTTGTGAGAACAGCCATCGAGGCGCTTGCCGGGGTCCTCGGCGGCACCCAGAGCCTGCACACGAACTCCTTCGACGAGACGTTCGCGCTCCCGACCGACAGGGCGGCCCGTCTCGCTCTCCGGACGCAGCAGGTGATCGCGAACGAGACGCGAGTCGCGAACGTCGCCGACCCGCTGGGGGGCTCGTGGTACGTCGAGGAGCTCACCGACGAGATCGAGCGGCGGGCTGAGTCGATCTTCGCGCGCCTCGACGACCTCGGCGACGGCTCGATGCTCGAAGGTTGTGTTCGGGGAGTCGAGGACGGCTGGTTCCAAGGGGCGATCGCCGACTCAGCGTACGACCTGGAGCGGAAGCTGAACTCGGGCAGGCATCTCGTCGTCGGGGTGAATGCGTGCCTGGAGGGGAACGACGAGCCGCCGCCGGAGACGCTGCGGATCGGCCCGGAGATCGAGGAGCAGCAACTGGAGCGACTGGCGAAGGTCAGAGCGGATCGCGACGCTGCATCGGTCGAGCGGGTACTCGCGCGGGTGAGTGCGGATGCAGCCGACCCGAACGTCAACATCATGCCGGCGCTCCTCGATGCGGCCGTGGCCTACGCGTCGGTCGGAGAGATCGTGGAAGCGCTCGCTTCGGTGTTCGGGCGGCACGTCGAGGAGCCGAGGATCTGAGCGCGCAGTCGATGGACGCGTCGCTGCGAGCGGCGGCGCGGGCCGCGAAGGGGTTCATGCCCGACGACGAGGGCCTGGCGCTCTACGAGGCGGGCCTGGTCGGAGCGCGCAGCGGTCCGTTGCTCGAGATCGGTACCTACTGCGGCAAGTCGGCCGTCTTCCTGGGCGCCGCCGCGCGCGACGCCGGGACCGTCCTCTTCACGGTGGACCATCACCGGGGCTCCGAGGAGAACCAGGCCGGCTGGGACCATCACGATCCCGAGGTCGTCGACCCCTCGACCGGGCGGATGGACACTCTGCCGTTCTTCCGTCGCACGATCGAGTCGGCAGGCCTCGACGACGTCGTCGTGGCCGTGGTGGGGCACTCGGTAGCGGTCGCAGCGGTGTGGGCGACGCCGCTCGGCCTCGTCTTCGTCGACGGAGGACACGCAGACGACGTGGCCATGGCCGACTACGTGAGCTGGGCGGGGTTCGTCGCTCCTGGCGGCGTGCTCGCCATTCACGACGTCTTCGAGGACCCTGCCGACGGCGGCCAGGCGCCGTACCGCGTGTGGGAGCGGGCCGTGGCAGATGGCTTCGACCCCGTGTCGCAGACGGGGAGCCTGCGCGTCCTACGACGCGCCCCCCGCTGACGCCCCAACCCTGTTTGGACGGATCTGGTCGCTATGGCTCCGCTGAGGTCCAGACAGGGGGACAGGCGATCAGGCGTCGTCGGCGATCGAGTGAGAGGCGCCGCGCTCCTCCTCGATGGCGGCGCCGGCCTCGATGAGCTCGTCGGCGGTGAGCCCGCGCGGTAGCCCTTCTCCGCGGAACAGTCCGGCGGTGGGACCGTCGCCGCCCAGCGCATTGGCCGCGAGCACGACAGCGGCGGAGTTCCACGTCGGCTGCTCCGACGTGTAGTACTCGCCCCACCCGTCGAACCGCTCGTCGGGGAAGTTCATCCCGGTCCAGTACCCGCCGTCGTCGTGACGGAGGAACTGCACCCAGCCGAAGAGCTGCAGGGCCTCGTCGTGAGCGCCGATCGCGTCGAGGGCCATCACCAGCTCGCAGGTCTCCGCGGCGGTCACCCACGGCTGATCGGAGACGCAGCGCACGCCCCGACCCGCTGCGACGAAGGTCTCCCAGCCACCGGCTACGCGGGCGTGTGCAGAGGGCCCACGCAGGGCACCGCCCAGGATCGGGTAGTACCAGTCCATCGCCCAGCGCTGCTTGTCGAGGAAGCGCTCGGGGCGGTGCGCTATGGCGATCGCCAGCGACCCGAGCGACAGCTCCCAGTCGGGACGCTCGTGGCCCAGGCGCTCCGCTGCCGCGATGGCGCACCGAAGGCTCGAGTAGATGCTCGAAGAGCCCGTGATGAGGGCGCCGCGGCCCTCGGAACGGGTCGGGTCGGCGTCCCACTCGATCTCGCCGGTCGGGTGCTGGTGGTCGAGCGCGAAGTCGATCGCCCGCTCCACGACCGTGAAGTACTCGTCGAGGAAGCCGGTGTCTCCGGTGGCAAGGTAGTGATGCCAGACGCCGTTCGCCACGTAGCACGTGACGTTCGTGTCGAGCGTCTGCTCCTTCACGTCGTCGAACTGGTAGTAGGCGTGCCACGAGCCGTCCGGCCTCTGTCGTGATCGGAGCCACTCGTAGGCGCGCTCTGCATCGACGTGCCGGCCACCGACGTCGAGGGCCATCGCCGCCTCGACGAGGTTCCACGGGTCGGTGTGGCCGCCGGGTGTCCACGGGATGTTCCCGTTCGCCAGCTGGTGCGAGGCGATGGCGTCGACGGTCGCGGCGACCTGCTCGCGTGTGATGATCCCTTCGACGGACGGCAGCTCGAGCGCGCGGCACGTGACACCCTTCGATACTTGGCCATGGACGGCGAGACCCTCTCGGTGTAGACGACGAGGCTCTTGCCGAGGACGGGGTTGAGCGCCCTCTCGAGCCGGGCGCCCCACGGCGGGTTCTTCTCGATGAGCATCGACAAGAAGTCGTGGTACTTGCGCACAGGGAGGGCATCGGGGTTGTCGAGCCCGCAGACGTTCTTCAGCCACCAGTAGGGCGAGTGGAGCGCGTGCGCGTGGTGCGAGCCGCGCAGGAAGAGGCCTGCCGACTCGAGACTCTGCTCGAGCTCGTGCTGACGGTAGATGCGCACGTGGCCGCCGGGCGTGTCGTGGTATCGCCAGTTGAGGGCCCAGCTCACGCGCTCGGGCCAGCGCGTCGGCACGGTCACAGCCAGGCGTCCGCCCGGGCGTAGGACACGAACGAGCTCGTCGAATCGCGCGCTCGTCGTCCCAGATGTGCTCCAGCACCTCCGAGCAGATGATGCGGTCGAACGCGCCGTCGGGGAAGGGCAGGTCGAGAGCGTCGCCGTTCACAGCACCCGCCCAGGACTCGATCGTCGTCTCGCCCGACTCGATCATCGCGGCCGCGACGCCCCCGACATCCTTGAGCTCGGCGGCCGAGTAGTCGAGTGCGGTGACGCGTGCGCCGCGCCGCATGGCCTCGAAGGCGTGGCGTCCGCCGCCGCAGCCGAGGTCGAGCAGACGCTCGCCGCGCGCCAGGCCGAGGCGGTCGAAGTCTACGGTCAGCACTGCTTGCCGACCGCCGCGTCGTGCCGTCGCTTCGCGTCGGCCTCGAGCTCCAGGTAGTAGTGCTCGGCGGTCCCCTGCGCAGTCCGTCGCCAGGTGAACCGGTCGAGGACGCGGCGCCGGCCGGCCTCGCCGACGCGGGCGCGCATCGCGGGGTCAGCGAGCGCGCGGAGGATCTGGGCGGCCAA
Organism: uncultured Actinomycetes bacterium; assembly: GCA_963706745.1. GTDB lineage: Bacteria > Actinomycetota > Acidimicrobiia > IMCC26256 > PALSA-610 > JAOSJK01. The sequence goes on from CAVPMX010000003.1 coordinate 133,100, forward strand.
TGCCGATGGGTCTGCCGTCGGCACGAGGAACCCGCTCTCGCCGTGCTTGCCGATCACCTCGGGCAGCGCTCCGCCGGTGGTCGCCACCAGCGGCGTTCCACATGCCATCGCCTCGATCGCGGGGAGCGAGAAGCCCTCGTAGAGCGACGGCACCACGGCGAGCTCCGCCTCGGCGTAGAGCTCGACGATGCCGCTGGTCGCTCACGCCGCTGACGAACTCGACGGCGCCTGTCGAGGCCGAGGCGGTCGATGAGGGCGGGAGTGGCGCTCTTGTGTCGGGTGCGCCCGATTACGACGAGGTGTGCATCGGGGCGCTCGACGCGAATCTTCGCGAGAGCCTCGATCAGGTAGTTGAGGCCCTTGAGCGGGACGTCGGCACTCGCCGTGGTCATCAGGCGACCCGGGACCCGTTCGACGTCGGGAAGCGGGCGGAACTGCTCCTGGTCGACGCCGACGTGCACGATGTGCAGCGTCTCGGGGTCGACGCCCATCTGCGCGCTGATGTCGCGTCTTGGAGTTCTCGGAGACGGTCAGGTGGCGCGGCAGCTGGCGGGCGACGCTGCATCTGCATGTTGAGGAAGCCGTACCAGCGACGCAGGGTGAGCTTGCGGAACGGGTTCGTCGCGTGGCTCGAGCTCGAGGTCGCGGTCGACCGTGATCGGGTGGTGCAGCGTGTGCGATCATCGGCCAGCCGTCGTCGATCATGCCCAGCAGGCCGTTGCCGAGACACTGGTTGTCGTGCACGAGGTCGAAGTCGTTCGCTGCGCTGCTGCAGCATCCTGCGCGCACGGAGGAGAACGTGTAGGGGCTCGGGGAACCCGGCGGCGCACATGATCCCGAACTCGTGGAGGTCGGCGGCCGAGCGGAACTCGTGCGGCCACGGGACGCGGAAGGGGTTCTCCCGGCGGTAGAGGTCGAGGCTGGCGACCTCGTTGAGCCGGACGGGGTCGTCCAGCTCGGGCCAGGGCTGGCCGGAGTAGACCTCGACGTGGTGACCGAGGGCCGCCAGCTCGCGGGTCAGATGGCGGGTGTAGACGCCCTGACCCCCGCAGTGGGGGTTGCCCCGGTAGACGAGATAGGCGACCCGCAGGGGGTCGCCGGGACGCGGAAGGGGGCGGCGGGAAGTGGGCATGAACCGACAAGGATGCTGGGCGGAGGGCCCCCGAGGCAAGCGGGGCGGCTGTCCGCCTGGTCCGAGCCGCCCCGCTCCTCCCGTTTGGGCCGCCGTTTCCGGTTCCGCCCGCCCTGCACCGGACCCCGGGAGCGAAGATGGACCACAATGTCGGTGGTCGATCGACGCTCCCGGGGGCGTGACGCAATGGCGCGTGTGAGTGCAGCGATGGTCGCCCGTTCGCGCGCGGTCACCGAGACGCGGTGGTCGCCCGCGGGGACGCGCCTGGCGTGGCTCGACTCGTTCGGCGGCCGCACCGATGTGCTGGTGGCGCCGGCCGACGGATCGGGACCTGCGGTAGTGGCGACGGCCGACGTCGCGGTCACCGGCGCCGGGGCCTATGGCGGCGGCGTCTACGCCTGGGCCGGCGACGACTCCCTCGTGGTGGCCGCCGACGACGGGCGTCTCGTGCTGATCGACGCGGATGGTGGTCCGGTGAGAATGCTCTCTCGCGACGGCCGGGCATTCGCGCCGGCCATCTCGCCCGACGGCTCACGGGTGGCCTTCTGCCTCGAGCGTGACGACGCGTGCGACATAGCGGTCGTGCCGCTCGACGGATCGTCGTGGCCGGTACGGGTGTCGGAGGGCGCCGACTTCGCGTGGGACCCGGCGTGGGCGCCCGACGGCCTTGCGGTCGTGTGGCACGAGTGGGACCTCCCGGACATGCCGTGGGACTCCTCGCGCATCGTCGCGCGCGACATGGCCGGGGCGCCCGTGGGTCGCGCACGCGTGGTCGCGGGAGGTGACGGCGTAGCGACGGGTCAACCGAGGTTCTCGCCCGCTGGTGACCTGCTCGCGTTCACGAGCGATGCGGACGGTTGGACGAACCTCTGGGTCTCGTCGCCCGACGGATCAGGAGCACGCCCGGTGCTCGCAGAGGAGTGCGAGCACGCGGAGCCGTCGTGGGGGCCGGGTCAGCGGTCGTATGCGTGGTCGCCCGACGGGGACGAGATCGCGTGGTGCCGCAACGAGGCCGGGTTCGGCCGCCTCGTAGTCGGCCGTCCGGGGAAGCGCTCGGCGCGCGAGGTGTCGAAGGGGTGGCACAGGTTCCTCGACTGGGGACCGAGGGGCATCGCGACGGTGCGGTCCGGGGCGCGCACTCCCAGCCAGGTCGTGGCACTAGCCGCAACGGGTTCCGGGAGGCGCAGCGTGGCCCGTGGACCCGTCGGGGGATTCGAGGCCGCCGGACTCGTCGAGCCCGAGCCGGTCGCGTGGAAGTCGGGTGGAGCGACAGTGCACGGCCTGCTGTGGCGACCGACCTCCGGTGCGGCGTCGGGCGAGCACTCGGCGGGAAGTGTCTCGGTGGGCAGTTCGGAGAAGCCCCCGCTGTACGTGCACATCCACGGGGGCCCGACCGGACAGGCCGAGGCCGACTGGAACGCGCGCATCGCGTACTGGGTCGATCGTGGCTGGGCCGTGCTCGCGCCCAACCACCGCGGCTCGACCGGCCACGGACGCTCCTATGCGCAGGCGCTCGTAGGAGGCTGGGGTGAGATCGACGTACTCGATGTTGCTGCGGGTGTGCGGCACGCTGCGCGCCGGGGCTGGTGCGACTCGGAGCGCGTCGCCGTGGCCGGAGGGAGCGCGGGTGGCCTCACGGCCCTGATGCTCTGCGCGCTCCACGGCGACCTTGTACGCGCGGGCGTGAGCATCTTCGGAGTCACAGATCTCTGCGAGCTCGCGGCGACGACGCACAGGTTCGAGTCGCGTTACCTCGACCGGATCGTCGGCGTGCTCCCCGGCGACGCCGCCCGCTATCGCGCGAGGTCACCGGTGGCGCATGCCGCCCGGATGGCGGTGCCGGTCCTGGTGCACCAGGGGACCGACGACAAGGTGGTGCCGCGAGCGCAGGCCGATGCGATGGTCGACGCGATGCGCGACGCCGGCGCTCAGGTCGAGTACCACCTCTACGAGGGCGAGGGGCACGGGTTCCGCAACCCGGTGAGCGTCAGCGCGGAGCTGGAGCGCACCGACGCCTTCCTCCGCAAGTGGGTGCTTCTCCGCTGAGCGGCGCCCTCAGAGCCTCCTCCCCGGTGCCCACGCTCGGCCCGCCGCGAAGTCGACGAGTGTTCATGCTCCCGATCCCGTGCGGGCACCGGCGCGGGTGAGAGAATCTGCGCGTGCGAGTCGAGCGGTTCTTCGCCTTCGTCGACCTGTCGGGGTTCACCTCGTTCACCGATGTCCACGGCGACGAGGAATCGGTTCAGGTGCTCACCCAGTTCCGGGGAGCGGTGAGGCGCGTCGCGACCGACTTCGGCGTCCGAATCGCCAAGTGGCTCGGTGACGGGTGCATGCTCGTGACCATCGACGGGGTGCAGCTCGTCGCCATGGTCCTCGAGCTCGAGCAGATCGTCAACGCCGACAGATTGCCGTTGGCGATTCACGCCGGCATCGCCGGTGGCCCCGTGATGCTCCTGGAGGGCGACGACTACACGGGCGGACCGGTGAACCTGGCGTCGCGGCTCTGCGACGTCGCGGTTCCACACGAGATCCTCGTCACGCCGGCGGTCGCCGACCTAGCGCCCGAGGGCGTGGCTCGCGAGCAGATGGGGCCGCGCACGTTCCCCGGCATGGCGAAGCCGGTCGAGGTCGTCCGCCTGCGCTGCAGCCACGTCGACGTGTCGCCTGCTGCGGGCTAGCAGCGGGCCGGGTGGCGCACTCCGGCCGGAGCGACACGACCGGCCGGTGGGGTCGTATCATCGATCGCACATGAGTCGGTACGTCGTGCGCCCCGGGCAGCCGCTCGAAGGAGTCGTCAAGGTCTCCGGCGCGACCAAGAACGCGGGCCTCAAGCAGATGGCCGCAGCGCTCCTGGCCCCCGGGGAGACCGTGCTGAGGAATCTGCCACGGGTCGGCGACCTCGACGTGATGACGGACCTGCTCCGCTCCATCGGAGCGGATGTGCGCTGGTCCGGGCCCGAGGTGATGTGCGTCGATGCCTCGGGAGACCTGACGCCCGAGGCGCCCTACGACCTGGTCTCGCGCATGCGCGCCTCGATCAACGTGCTGGGGCCGTTGCTGGCGAGGTGCGGGGAGGCGCGAGTCGCGATGCCCGGCGGCGACAACATCGGTGGGCGCAAGATCGACATGCACCTGAGCGGGCTCGAGGCGATGGGCGCGCGGATCGACGTCCGCCACGGGTTCATCGAGGCGCAGACCGATGGCCTGTTCGGCGCCCGTCACGTGCTCGAGTTCCCCAGCGTCGGAGCCACGGAGAACCTGCTTACGGCGTCGGTGGTCGCGAAGGGATCGAGCGTCATCGAGAACGCAGCTCGGGAGCCGGAGATCACCGAGCTCGCGGCGTTCCTGAATCGCATGGGCGCACATGTCGTCGGGGCCGGATCGTCGACCATCGAGATCGAGGGAGTCGAAGAGCTCACACCCGCCGAGAGCGAGATCATCGGCGACCGAATCGAGGCGGGCACGCTGCTGATCGCGTGCGGGATCGCGGGAGGCGAGATCGAGCTGGTAGGCACGCGCCTCGAGCATCTCGAGATGGTCGTGATCAAGCTCGGCGAGATGGGGATGCGGGTCTCGCCGACGCCCGACGGCCTGTGGGCGAGGGCTCCACGCCGTCTCCGCGCCGTCGACATCGCGACTCTCCCGCACCCCGGCTTCGCGACCGACTTCATGCCGCTGGTGACCGCTGCGCTCAGCGTCTCGGAGGGGGCTGCGATCGTCACGGAGAACGTCTACGACGGCCGTTTCCAGTTCGTCGACGAGCTGGCGCGCATGGGCGCCGACGTGAGAAACGAAGGTCGTCACGCCGTGGTCCGTGGTGTCGAGCGTCTCTCGGGTGCTCCCGTGAGGGCGTTCGACGTGCGCGCCGGAGCGGCTCTGGTCCTCGCCGGCCTCGCCGCCGAGGGCGAGACGGTCGTGTACGACGGGCACCACATCGATCGCGGATACCCGGATCTCGCGTCCACCCTCCGTGCCCTCGGGGCCGATGTGGAGCGCCTCGAGGCCTGAAGCGGCAGGGCGTCGACTCGGCGTCGGCGGCACCTGCGATACTGGACGAGTTCCCATTCCCGTCGGCGCCGCCCGAGCGGCCCGCAAGCACAGGAGCAAGACCATGGCTCTCGACCTCGTCGGCATGGAGGAAGGCATCCTCGAGGCGATCGATGCGATCCGTCCCGCTCTGCAGTCCGATGGCGGCGACATCGCCTACAGGAGCGTCGATCCCGACGGCGTGGTGCACGTGAGCCTCCTGGGTGCGTGCGGCTCCTGCCCCGTGTCGACGATGACCCTGAAGGCGGGCGTCGAGCGGATCATCATGGACCGTGTCCCCGGAGTGACCGAGGTCGTGGCCGACGACTAGCGCGATCGGGTCGTGATCCGGCCGGTCACATCCCCGACACCATGACACTGGACCCGGCGTCACTCGTCGCCCGCACCTTGACCGCCGACCGTCAGGCGATCGCGAAGCTGATCTCGCTGGTGGAGTCCGGAGGCGAGGCTGCGCGCGAGACGATTGCGCTACTCCATACCGAGACCGGACGCGCCTGGTCCGTCGGGATCACCGGAGCGCCCGGAGCGGGCAAGTCGACGCTGACCGACAAGATGGTCACCCACATCCGCGCGGGTGACGAGCGCGTCGGCGTGCTCGCCGTCGATCCGACGAGTCCGTTCAGCGGTGGCGCGATCCTCGGGGATCGCGTGCGGATGCAGGGGCACGCGACGGACCCCGGGGTCTTCATCAGATCGATGGCCACCCGGGGGCACCTCGGTGGTCTGGCGCTCGCAGTCCCGCAGGCTGCGCGCGGTGCTCGACGCTGCCGGGATGCCATGGATCCTGATCGAGACGGTCGGCGTCGGCCAGGTCGAGGTCGAGATCGCGGCCCAGGCCGACACGACGGTCGTGGTCGTGAACCCGGGCTGGGGCGACTCCGTGCAGGCCGCGAAGGCAGGGCTGATGGAGATCGCCGACATCTTCGTCGTGAACAAGGCCGATCGCCCGGGAAGCGCGGAGACGGTGGGCGATCTCGAGGCGATGCTCAGCCTCGCCGGCTCCGGGCCGTGGAGGCCGCCCGTCGTGCTGACCATCGCGACCGAGGGGACGGGCGTCGGAGAGGTGTTGGAAGCAATCGCCCGTCATCGTGAGCACCTGGTGCGTACCGGTCTCCTCGCGGGGCGCCGCCTCGAGAGGCTGCGCGACGAGCTGCGCACGATCGTCTCCGAGCGCCTCACGGAGCGAGCCTCCGGGTTGTGCAGCGGCGAACGCTTCGAAGCGCTGCTTCGGAGAGTGGGTGACCGGGAGTGTGATCCGTACTCGGCGGTCGACGCGCTGCTCGGCGAGTGACGGATACCGGCGGGGTGCGATGTGGTCCGGAAGCCCGATAGCCTCGGCGCTCATGGCCGACGAGCTCGTGATCACCGAGCGGGGCGGCGACGGCGTCGTAGTCCTGCGCCTGAACAGGCCCCCCATGAACCCGCTCTCCGAAGCGCTCCTGGAGGCGCTCGGGGCCGCCGCCACCGCTGTCGCCACCGACTCGGCCGTGCGGGCCGTAGTGGTGGCGGGTTCCGAGAAGGCGTTCGCGGCCGGCGCCGACATCAACGAGTTCGGAGATCAGGAGGCCGCGCGCAGGGTCGGGTCGGCATTCCGTGCCGCGTTCGACGCAGTGGCGAGCATCCCGTGTCCGGTGGTCGCGGCCATGCGGGGCTACGCGCTCGGGGGAGGTCTGGAGCTCGCGTTGTCGTGCGATCTGCGGGTCGCGGCCGACACGGCGCGCGTCGGCCAGCCGGAGATCCTGCTCGGCATCATCCCGGGCGCAGGCGGCACGCAGCGCCTCCCGAGGCTCGTCGGGTCCGCCCGAGCGAAGGAGCTCGTCTGGAGCGGCCGTCAGGTGCGCGCCGACGAGGCGCTCGCGATCGGGCTGGTCGATCGGGTCGTCCCCGCGGGCGAGGTGGAGGAGGTGGCGAGGCGACTGGCGGAGTCGTTCGCCGCCGGTCCCACGGCCGCGATCTCGCTCGCCAAGCGCGCGATCGACGGCGGCCTCGACGGCCCCCTGTCGGCGGGACTCGACCTCGAGCACGAGTGCTTCGTCGACGTGTTCGCGACGCACGACGCGCGGAGCGGCATTGCCAGCTTCCTGGAGCACGGCCCCGGCAAGGCCAGGTTCACCGGCCGCTGATCCCCTGCTCGGCTAGGTGCTCGAGGCGCCGGAGGTTGCCCCGCCAGATCCGGCGGAGGACCGGCCCCGCGAGGAGCGCGCCTGCGGGCCCTCCCATCCACCACGGGAAGGTCAGCCGCTCCGACCAGGTGAAGAGGGTCCTGCCGCCTCGGCGAGCCCGGAGGGTGAACCGCCCGCGGCCGGTGACGACCCCTCGATGCTCGATCCCCATCGAGTGCCCCGGCTCCCACTCGGTCACCCTCATCACGTCACGTGTGCGCAGCGGGCCGACGCGGGTCATGCACTCGAACTCGGTCCCGACCCCGTGGCGCCGGGACGACCGGAACGTGATCGACTCCGCGTCCCGCATCCACTCGACGTGTCCGGAGATGTCTTCGAGCAGCGCCCACAGGTCACCCGGGCGGACGTCGATCGTCGTCCGCACCCGGATGCGCATCAGGGCTGCCGACGGGCCGACGGCCTCACGGAGCGCTCCAGCGGCGACCTCGGGGGGAACGACGTTCACGAAGACCCCGGTCGAGTGCTCGAATCCGGCGACTACCGACACGCGCGGTGTGATCCGCACGTACCAGTGGCCCCCTGGCGGCGCGCCTCGCGGCGCGGTGTGGAGCGTGAGGTTGTAGTCGATTCCGCCGAGCGCCGCGTCGACGAGCGCCAGAGCCTCGTGGGACGCGCGCGCGACCACGGCGACCTCGGCGTCCGGTGCCTCGTCGAAACGAGCGCGCGTGGAACGGTGGGCCACCAGGATCTCGAACGGTGACGAGGACGCCGGAGGACACCACGCCACGGCAGGGCCGTCGACGACCGAGAGCTCGGAGGATCGGTGCGCTGCCAGCGCCTCGGCGACCAGGTCGCGACCGGCTGCGGTGAATCGGTCCTGCTCCGCCTTCACGGCCGGTGGAACGAAGTCGAGTCCGACTATCTGCGCGTGGGGGTGATCGATGGAGGATCCTGCCGCCCGTCCCTGGTTCACGAACGCCTGAGCGTGATGCAGGCCGGAGTCGAGAAGGTGGCCGACACGGTCGCGGAGCACCGTGAAGGCCTCGACGGCCTGCTACCTCGCTCAGGATGCCGAGGTGCCGATCGTGCTCCGGCGAGAGGACCACCACCTCGTGTGCGCCCGTGACCGATCGCGCGGTCGCGTCGTCGGGTACTCCGACGATCGGGTACAGATTGGGGACGACTCGCACTGCCCAACCCGGAGTGTTCGGTCCGCCTGCTCCGGTCCGGGCGACCTCCGGCGGTGTCATCGACTCGTTGCCTGGGCAGAAGGGGCAGGAATGGGGATCCGCGGATGGCGCGCGTCGCAGCGATCCGGAAGGTGTCGGGCCGCGCCGCCCTCTCCGGGGCGACTATCACCAGTCGCCCGCTGATCGGGTCGGTACGCAGCTCGGTCACGATCGCGACGCTAGTCGCCGCCGTGGTCACGTCGGCCGGTGTCGGTGCTCGCGTCGACGGGTGGCGGCGCGTACCCTGAGCCGATGGCAGTGCGTCTGGCGATCATCGGGGGAGGACCCGCAGGGAACACCGCGGCGACGGTCGCTGCTTCGCTCGGCGCCGAGGTCACTCTCGTGGAGAGCGACGTGATCGGTGGCGCGGCCCACCTTCGTGACTGCATCCCCTCGAAGGCGATGATCGCGACCGGCGGCGAGCTCTCCGAGCTGACCAGGGCCCGTTCCATGGGGCTTCACGCAGAAGGGCGCCTCGACGTCACCGCGCTTCGCGAGCGGGTCGCAGGCATCGAGGTACGACTTCAGGAGTCGGTCACGAACCTGCTCGAGTCGCAGGGTGTGCGGATCATCATGGGGCGCGGCCGCCTGACGGGGTCACACGGCGTCGCCGTCGACACGGCGGAGGGCACCGAGGAGATCGAGGCCGACGCGATCGTCCTCTCCACCGGGTCACGCCCACGCGTCCCCGACTGGGTGGCGGTCGACGGTGAGCGGGTGCTCACGACCCGGCAGGCCTACCCGCCTCCCGAGATCCCCGACCACCTGCGTCGTCATCGGGTCGGGCGTGACCGGCGTCGAGTTCACCCACATGTTCAGCGCGCTCGGATCCTCGGTGAGCCTCGTGGTGTCACGGCAGCAGGTGCTGCCGTACAAGGATGCCGAGGTCGCCGCCGTCCTCGAGGCCGAGTTCCTCTCTCGCGGGGTCCGCCTCCTGAAAGGGGCCCGTGCGCAGTCGATCGCGCGAGAGGGCGACCGGGTGGTCGTCATCTGCGACGACGGACGGGTCGCCGAGGGCTCGCACGCCCTGCTCTGCATCGGGTCGGTGCCGAACAGCGAGGGGCTCGGTCTCGAAGAGGCCGGGGTGAGGTCCGACGAACGCGGCTGTGTCCCCGGCGACCGGCACTGCCAGACGAACGTGCCCCACATCTACTCGGCAGGTGATCTCTCGGGTCGCCTCCCGCTCTCGTCGGTGGCTGCCATGCAGGGGCGGAAGATCGCGGAGCACGTCATGGGCCTGACGGCCCGCTCGCACCGGCACCTCGACTACGACAAGGCCGCGTCGGCGATATTCACGGAGCCGGAGATCGCCGACGTCGGGCTCGTGGAGGCCGAGGCGTTCGCCGTGGGACGCAAGCTGCGGGTCACGAAGGTCCCCTTCTCGGCCAATCCGAAGTCGCTGATCAACGGCGACGCGCGGGGCTTCGTGAAGATCCTCTCCGACCCCGCCACGGGCGTTGTGCTCGGGGGATCGATAGTGGGCCGGAACGCGGCCGAGCTGATCAGCGTCCTGGCCGTAGCCGTGACGAACGGCCTCAAGACCGTCGACATCGTCGACTCACTGCTCGTGCACCCGGCGCTGGCCGAGTCGCTCGCAGAGGCCGCCGACTGACGAGCGGCGGCGGCCTGCGCGGATGCCGTGCTACTCGAGCACCACCAGGGCGTCGCCGGTGCCGACCGAGTCGCCGACGGAGACCCTGATCTCGCGGACAGTGCCGGAGATCTCGGCGTTGATGTGGTTCTCCATCTTCATCGCCTCGAGGACCAACAGCGCCTGGCCGATCTCCACCTGTGCGTCGACCTCTACGAGCACCTTGACGATCGTGCCCTGCATCGGCGCGGTGACGGTGCCGCTCCCCGCGCCGCCGGCCGACGAGGCCCTCGCCACCTTCGGACGGGCTCGGGCTCCCGAGCGCTGTGCCGATGATGCGTGCGAGGTCGATTCGGGGAGCCACACCTTGACGGTGAAGCGCTTGCCGTCGACCTCGACCGGCACGCTGCGCTCGATCAGCGGGGGCTCGCCGTCGTCTGCGGGGGCCTCGGCAACCGGAGCGGCCGGAGGGAAGAGCGCGTGGTCGACCTCGTCCTCGACCCACTTGGTCGAGTGGCGTGCGGCGGCGAAGTCGGCGTGGCGGAGCAGGGCGATGTGTGCTCCCGTGGTCGTCGCCACGCCCTCGATCTCGAGCTCCCCGAGCGCGCGGACCATCCGGGCGATCGCCCGGTCGCGGTCGGGTGCCCATACGACCAGCTTCCCGATGAGGTTGTCGTAGAACTGAGAGACGGTGTCGCCCTCCGCGTAGCCGCCGTCCCAGCGGACCCCGGGACCGCCGGGGATCCGCATGCGGTCGATGCGACCGGGGGAGGGCATGAACTGCCTGGCCGGGTCCTCTGCGTTGATCCGGCACTCGATGGCGTGCCCGCGCATCGAGATCTCGTCCTGTGCGACCGAGAGCGGGAGGCCGGACGCGACCCGGATCTGCTCGGCGACGAGGTCGCTGGCGGTGACCTCCTCGGTGACGCAGTGCTCGACCTGCAGCCGGGTGTTCATCTCGAGGAAGTAGAAGGCGCCGTCCTGGTAGAGCATCTCGACCGTCCCGGCGCCCACGTAGCCGCAGGCCCTGGCCACCTTCACCGCCGCCTCGCCCATCGCGGCGCGCGTGTCGTCGGGGATCCCGGGAGCGGGTGCCTCCTCGATCAGCTTCTGGTGCCGCCGTTGCGTCGAGCAGTCGCGATCGCCGAAGTAGACGGCGCCGCCGTGCGTGTCGCAGAAGACCTGTATCTCGACGTGCCTCGGACGGGTTAGGTACCGCTCCAGGTACGCCTCGGGGCGCCCGAAGTAGGCCTGCGCCTCACGTGTGGCGGAGTCGAACGCGGATTGGGCATCCTCGGGCTGGTGCACGACCTTCATGCCCCTGCCGCCCCCGCCGTAGGCGGCCTTGATGGCGATCGGGTAGCCGTGCTCCTCGCCGAAGGCGAGGATCTCCCTGACGTCGCGGATCGGGGACGGTCGTGCCGGGCACCGACTCGACGTCGGCTCGCTCCGCCGCCAGGCGGGAGGAGATCTTGTCGCCCATCACCTCGATCGCCTCGGGCGGCGGCCCGATCCAGGTTGCCCCGGCGTCGCCTACGGCCCTGGCGAAGTCGGCGTTCTCGCTGAAGAACCCGTACCCGGGGTGCACCCCGTCGGCGCCGGAACGCGTCGATCGCGTCGAGGATCGCGGGCACGTTCAGGTAGCTCTCGGCGGCGGTCTGGCCGCCTATCGAGAAGGCCTCGTCGGCGTAGCGCACGTGAACGGCGTCACGATCGAGGTCGGAGTAGACGGCGACGGTGGAGATCCCGAGCTCGCGGCAGGTGCGCATGACGCGCAGGGTGATCTCGCCTCGGTTCGCGATGAGGATCTTCGACAGCACGGACAGCCCCCGATCGGGTCGGACAAGGCCCGTATCCTACGGGCGATGCCCGATCCGACTGCCATTCCTCCCGCCGACGCCCGCAACCCGGCCGCGACTCCCGACCCCGCCGCACCAGGGCATGCCGCGTCGCCGGCCGGTACCTGGTCGGACCGTGGGCTGACCCCCCGTCTCCGCGGAACGCGCTTCGGCGAGGTGAGGTGGTTCGCCGAGATCGACTCGACGAACCGGTACCTACTGGACGAGGCAGCCGCGGACGCCCCGGAGGGGCTCGTCGCTGTGGCCGACGTTCAGACCGCCGGTCGCGGGCGGCTGGGCCGCCGCTGGGAGGCGCCCCCGGGGGCCTCGCTGCTCGTCTCGGTCCTGCTGCGCCCCGCGCTGTCCCCCGAGCGACTGCACCTCGTCACGATCGCAGCCGGTGTCGCCGCGGCCAGGGCCGTCCTCGAGCTGGCCGGGATCCGTGCCGGCCTGAAGTGGCCGAACGACCTCGTCGTCGGCGGGCGGAAGCTCGCCGGGCTGCTGGCGGAGGCCTCGGGCGGGCCGGCACTCGTAGTCGGAATGGGCCTCAATGTGCAGTTGGGAGTCGTTCCCGCCGGAGCTCGCCGAGATCGCGACCGCCTGCAACGTCGAGTCGGATGCGGAGCCGGCGCCCCAGGAGCTGCTCGTCTCGTGGCTGCGCGAGCTCGACGCGCTGCTGGACGGGCTCGCGGTCGACGGTGGTGCCGGACTCCTGGCCGAGTATCTCGATCGCTCCGCGACCGTGGGCATGCGCGTGAGAGTCGATCTCCACGACCGGTCGTTCGAGTGCGACGCAACGGGCATCGACGACGACGGTCACCTGGTGGTGACCCGCGACGACGGCACGGCCGAGATCGTCACGGCGGGCGACGTCGTCAACCTCAGGGCCCGCTGAGCACGCAGCGTGGGGCTCCTGCCGGACTCACGGCCGCGCGGAGGACCCTGACTATCTTTTGCGGAGCCACTCGGTCCAGCCGTCTACCGGAAACGAAGCTCGCTTGAACAAGTCCCGGCACGTCCGCTCGCTCGACGGACTGAGAGCGGTCGCTGTCGTCATGGTGATCCTGTTCCACCTCGACGTGCCGGGGTTCGGCTTCGGTTTCATGGGTGTCGACGTCTTCTTCGTCCTGTCGGGCTTCCTGATCACCTCGCTTCTCGTCGGCGAGGACGATCGGACCGGGCGCATCTCACTGGCGAACTTCTGGAGCCGGCGGATTCGGCGCCTGATGCCGGCACTCGCGGTGCTACTGGTAGTCACGTCGTTCGTGACGGCCGGCACGGCCACACGCTCGGAGAAGGAGTCGCTGCGCGGCGATCTCCTGTCGACGACGTTCTACGTGGCGAACTGGCACTTCGTCGATGAGAGCGACTACTTCAACGACGAGGGAACCGAGTCGGCGCTCGAGCACACCTGGTCGCTCGCGATAGAGGAGCAGTTCTACTTCTTCTGGCCGGTCACGGTCGTGGGGCTCCTGCTCCTCGGTAGGCGACGGCCCCGTGTGCCGCTCGTCGCGACCGTGGGTCTTGCGGCCGCATCCGCCCTCCTGCTCGCTGCGCACTGGGCGCCCGACGCCGTCGAGCGCGCGTACATGGGTACCGACTCCCGCGTCTTCGAGCCACTCATCGGCGCCGTGGCGGCACTGCTTCTCCGGCATGCGGCCTTCAGGAACCTCGTGCTCCAGCGGGGGGCTGTGATCGAGAAGGTCGGCGCAGGCGCCATGGCCCTGGCGGCGTTCGCCGTGGCCTCGAACCCGAGGAACTACTACACCTACGGAGCGCTGCTCGTCTCGGTCGCGACGGCGATGCTCGTGACCGTGCTGTGGTCGCGCAGCGGAGGTGCCCTGACGCGTCTCCTGGAGCCGCGACCGGTCGTCTGGATCGGTGCCCTCTCCTACGGCATCTACCTGTGGCACTGGCCGTTCATCGTCTGGCTCGACGTCGGCTCCGCCTCGGGAGCGGCGATCCTGCCCAGAGCGTCCGCGCTCGGTCTCACGCTCGCCGTCTCGGCCGCCTCGTACTACCTCGTGGAACAGCCGATAAGGAGGTCGCGCGCCAACATGTTGCTCACTCCTCGAAGGGTGGTTGCGGCGGTCCCGGTGATCCTCGCAGGCCTCGCCGTCATCGCCGTGGTGGCGACCCGCAATCCCGCTCCCGACGCGGACACCCCGGTGATCCTCGTCGCCGGCGACTCGGTGGCGCTGCACCTCGTCCCGTATCTGGAGCGCGAGGCGGAGGACCGCGGATGGGTCGTCGTCTCGGCCGCCAGGGGCGGCTGCGGGGTCAGTGGCGACCACATCGTCCACGACGACGGCAAGACGCTGGCGAGCGGCGACAAGTGCCCGGACGAGATCAAGGCGAAGCAGGACGAGATGGTCGACGAGTTCGACCCCACAGTGGTGATTCGCTGGGACCGCTTCTCCCTGGCCGACTGGATCGCGCCGGACGGGCACCAGGTGCGTGCGGGGACGCCCGAGTTCTGGTCTCTGAGACGCGAGTCGCTGGCGAACGAGGTGGAGCGACTGGGACGAGGCGGAGCGATGGTTGCGCTCGTGGGGACGGAGCCGCTGGGCGTAGGGATAGAGACTTCGTGCGCTCCGGATGAGTGCAACGACTGGCTGAGTCGCCTGCTCGAGGACTACGGCGATCTCACCACGCCATGGAACGAGGTCCTGGCCGAGTACGCCGCGTCGCACACCGAAGAGGCGACGTTCGTCTCGATCACCGACACCGTCTGCCGTGTCGACGTCTCGCCCTGCGACGACCGCATCGACGGGGAGCCGGCGCGGCCCGACGGCAGGCACTACGAGGGCGATGGCGCCGAGCTCGCCGCCGAGGCGCTGCTCGACGAGCTGGAGCCGTTGATGCCGTAGCCCTCGCGGATCGCCGCGGTCGCGGCGTTCGGAGTCGCCGGCGGAGTCGCGCGGATCTGCTCAGGGGTCGAGGTCGCGCTCGACGAGGGCGCGCAGGTCTGCCGCCGCACGTGCCGAGACGGGTCCCGGAGCGGCCGGGAGCTCCACCCCGTTCACTCGTGCGATCGGGTGCACCTCGCGAGTGGTGGAGGAGAGGAAGGCCTCGTCGCAGGAGAGGAGGTCGTCGGGCGAGAGGTCGGTCTCCTCGACCGGCACACCCGAGTCGGCGCAGACCTCGAGGATGAGGGCCCGTGTGACACCTAGGAGACACCCCGCCGAAGCAGGTGGGGTGCTCAGCACCCCGCCCCTCGCCAGGAAGAGGTTGGAGCCCGTGGCCTCGCAGAGGTCTGCCTCGCGTGTTGGGGAAGACCGCCTCGCCCGCGCCGCGCTCCTCGGCGTACGCGAGGGCTCGCACGTTCTCCGCGTACGAGATCGTCTTCAGCCCGGCGACCGCTCCGCCCTCGTTGCGGCTCCACGGGACGATGACGACGTCGACGTAGTCGGACCAGGGCTCGAACGGGGAGGCCACCACCAGCACGGTCGGGCGTGCGCCGGCACGGCTCGTGCCCGGTGGGCCCTCGCCACCGGTGACGGTGATCCGCAGGCGCGCCTCGGTGAGGTGATTCGCGGCGACGACGGCGTCCGCTGCCCGGCGCAGAACCGCCGCCTCGGGCAGGTCGAGCCCCAGCCCGGCGGCCGAGGTCGCGAGTCGTGCGAGGTGACGGCTCCAGGCGAACGGGATGCCGCGGTAGACGCGAAGCGTCTCGAAGACGCCGTCGCCGACGAGGAGCCCGCGGTCGAGCGGGGAGATCCTCGCCTCGGCCGAGTCGACGAGGTCGCCGTTCAGCCAGATGATCACGACCCCACCCCCGAGCTCCGGTCGGACGCCACTCTCGCGCCGCTCGCCGCTCGGCTGCCGCGGGAGGCTGCGTCGAGAATCCGCCTCGCCTTCAGCTCCGTCTCGCGCCACTCGTCGAGGGGGTCGGAGTCGGCGACGATCCCGCCACCGACGCCGAGGTGGGTCGCATCGCGCGTGATCGTGAAGGTGCGGATGGCCACGGCCAGGTCGCAACGGCCATGGTCGGAGTCGATCCAGCCGACCGCACCGCAGTACGCACCGCGTCGCAAGGGCTCGAGGTCCTCGATCGCCTGCAGGACGCGTGGCTTCGGGGCGCCCGTGACCGAGGCGGGCGGGAAGGTGGCGCGGACCAGTTCGGCGAGGCCGACGTCGTCGCGTAGTCGGCCGCGCACGGTGCTGACCAGGTGGAAGAGCCCGGGGTGTGCCTCCACTTCGCAGAGAGCGTCGGCCCGGACCGACCCGTACTCGCAGACGCGACCGAGGTCGTTGCGCGCTAGGTCGACGATCATCACGTTCTCGGCGCGGTCCTTCGCGCTGGCAGCGAGCAGGTCGGCGTCGGAGGCCGTGCCCTTGATCGGTCTCGTCTCGACGCTCGCGACCGTCGGTCGCCAGGTACCGCTCCGGCGACGCCGAGACGATCGAGAGGTCGAGTCGGCGCCACGGCACCGAACGAGATGAGCGAGGAGTGCGGCGCGGGATTGTGGCGCCAGAGCGCGGTGAAGAGAGCGACCGGGTCTGCGGGAACGGCGACCGTGAGCCGACGCGTGAGGTTGACCTGATAGCACTCGCCGGCCGCGAGCAGGTCGAGGATCTCCCGCACGCGACGCGACCATCCGTCCTCGTCGAGGCTGCTCGTCCAACCAGAGAGACCGGGGAGCGCGGCGGCGCCGCTTGTCGCGTCGCCGCGCGAGCCAGAGGGCGCGCTCGAGGGGCTCGCGTCCGGGTCCGTCGCCCTCGATCGTCGGCGTGCGCGATCCGGGGTCCGAGCACCAGCCGGCAGGGGAACCGTGCGAACCCCAGGTCGGGGAGGCGCAGGTCGTCCTCGGCCGACGGGGCGATCCGTTCGACCGAGCGACCGAGGTCGTAGGCGAGGAACCCCGCCCAGAAGCCGCCGTCCCGCTCGATGCAGTCGAGCGCGACGAGGGCGTCGGGCCCCGACGCGACCCGGATCTCCGAGGGCGCACAGCAGAGGATCGTGCGGTCGCCGTCCGCGCAGCGCGGCGATCCCGGCCGCGGCGGGGAGATGGGCCAGGATGCTGCAGGGGTCGACCGGTCGATTGACCACGCTCGGAGGCTAACAACCCGGCCAGAATGGGGAGATGGACTTCGACCTGAATCCCGAGCAGCAGCAGTTCCGCGGTGTCGTGCGCGAGTTCGCCGAGGCCGAGATCGCCCCGTACTGCTCGGAGTGGGACCGGACCTCGGCCTTCCCCCTCGACGCCGTCGCGAAGATGGCGGAGCTCGGGCTCTTCGGCCTGGTCTTCCCCGAGGAGTACGGAGGGGCAGGAGCCGGCTACCTCACGTACTGCCTCGCGCTCGAGGAGCTCGCGCGCGTCGACGTCTCCACCGCGATGACGCTGGAGGCCGGCGTCAGCCTCGGTGCGATGCCGTTCCTGCTGGCGGGTACGGAGGAGCAGAAGCAGGAGTACCTCGTGCCCATGGTCGAGGGCCGGGCACTCGGTGCCTTCGGGCTCACGGAGTCGACGTCGGGATCCGACGCCGGGAACGTGGGGACACGTGCCGAGCTCGACGCGGGGGAGTGGGTGATCGACGGGCAGAAGACCTTCATCACGAACTCGGGAACGGCGATCACCAAGTGCGTGACGATCACGGCGCGCACCGGCCCGGGCGAGATCTCGAACGTCGTGGTCGACGCAGGGACGACCGGCTTCGAGGTGCTCCCTGCGTATCGCAAGATGGGCTGGCGCGCGAGCGATACCCACGAGCTCGTCTTCGACGGTTGCAGGGTCCCCGAGTCGAACCTCCTGGGCGAGAGGGGCGACGGGTTCAAGCTCTTCATGCGCATCCTCGACTCGGGCGCGTCGCCATCGCAGCCGTATCCGTAGGGCTCGCCCAGGCATGCCTCGACGCGGCCCTCGAGCACGCGAAGGCGCGCGAAGCCTTCGGGGGCCCGATCGGTCGATACCAGGCCGTCGCCTTCAAGTGCGCCGACATGGCGCTCGCGATCGAGAACGCGAGGAGCCTCGTCTGGAAAGCAGCGTGGATGCACGAGCGGGGTGAGCCGATCCGGCAGATCGGCGCGATGGCGAAGCTCTACGCCAGCGAGGCAGCCGTCACCGCGACGTGCGAGGCGCTGCAGATCCTCGGGGGGTACGGGTACATGGACGAGTCGCCGGTGAGCCGCTACTACCGCGACGCGAAGATCCTCGAGATCGGGGAGGGGACGAGTGAGATCCAGCGCCTGGTCATCGCCCGCGGACTGGGCCTGCCGGTCGACACGTGAGTGGGGGGCGTGAGGCGCGGATGCCTCGAGCCGACTGGGCGAGCAATCGCCGACTGATGTCCACGGTGGATCGGCCTGATGTGGCGTTGGAGGGGCGGGGCTGAGACGGTCACCTTGCACGAGAGCGGTCAGCCGGTGGTCGCAGGGCTCCGGGCCGCGATCGTGACGGCGGTACCCGTCTCGAACGGCGCGGGCGGGCCGGGGCGCCTCGCCTGAGAGGCCGTCCGGGCAGCGTCCGCGAGCCGGGAGATGAGGGTGACCTACGTCACGCCACGGGCCGTCCGGGTTTACGGCCGCCCCCAGAACGGCATTCCGGCATGAATCCGACGCTCCCAGCGCGCACCGGACGAGCAAGTGCTCACGTTGAGTGAGATCCTGTTCAGGTCTCGGAAGCTCCGGGCCGATCAACCCAGTGACCCGAGATGGGTCACAGGACGAGCGTAGATCCGCGGGCCCCTATCTGGTCGCCTGGGCCGCGGGGAGCTAGTGGCGAACCCACCGTCCACCGAGCGTACGCCAGCCGGAGGTGGGGGATGACCAGGTCGGAACGTACTCCGAAGAGCAGAGCAAGAGGCCCGAGGCTGCGCGCCAGAACCGCCTGCGTTCTGGTGCTCGTTCTCCTCGCCGGGGCGATGCTGGGGATCTCGGCAGCCGGCGCGAGGGTGCCGACCGACGAGGTCCTGATCCAGGTCGAGCCGGGGATGGAGTCCGTCGTCGCCGCAGAGGTGCGCGCCCTGGGAGGCAGACCCGACGAGCCGCTCGAGATCCTCAACGGGTTCGTCGCGGAGGTCCCGATCGCCGCGCTGGGAGGCATCCGCTCGATACCCGGAGTCACCTCCGTGACCGAGGGCTTCGACATCGCCTTCGACCCGGCCTTCTACGACCCCGAGAAGGTCTCGAGCTCGATGTACCAGGTCGCGCTGGAACGTCGGGGCAGACCGTCTCTGGAAGGCGGGATACACCGGCGCCGGGATCGACGTGGCTGTCATCGACACCGGCGTCGCGCCCCTTCCCGAGTTCGAAGGCCGCCTCGTCACCGGCCCGGACCTCTCCTTCGGATCGGGTGACGCCCCGCCGGGCCACGACCAGTTCGGGCACGGAACCCACCTCGCAGGGATCATCGCCGGCCGGGACCCCGCCGTGGCGCTGAATCCCGGCTCGCTGAAGAACGACGCAAAGCGGCGCTTCGTCGGCGTCGCTCCCGGAGCAAGGATCGTGAACCTCAAGGTCGCGGCGCCCGACGGTGCCGTCGACGTCTCGCAGGTGATCGCAGCGATCGACTGGGTGGTCCAGAACCGCACTGCCAACGGCCTGAACATCCGCGTGCTCAACCTCGCCTACGGCACCGACGGCCTCCAGGACTACCGGATCGACCCGCTCACCTTCGCGGTGGAGAACGCCTGGATGCACGGAATCGTCGTGGTCGTGGCAGCAGGCAACGACGGATATGGCTCGCCACGCCTGAACAACCCTGCATACGACCCCTACGTGATCGCGGTCGGCGCCGCGGACACGAACCGCACCACCAAGCACGACGACGACTTCGTCGCCGACTTCTCCAGCCGCGGCGACCGCAAGCGGCAACCCGACGTCGACGCTCCGGGACGCTCCATCGTGGGCCTGCGCGCTCCCGGATCTCTGGTCGACGAGGCCTTCCCGGCCGCCCGGGTCGGGACGACCCAGCTACGGGGCAGCGGCACCTCGCAGGCGACCGCCGTCACCGCAGGCGCGGCGGCCCTGCTGCTCCAGCGGTACCCGCACCTCACGCCGGACATGGTCAAGGCCGTCCTCGCCCAGACCGCCAGGGAGATCGCGCCGGGCATCGCGCCGGGCATCGCGAAGCGGCACGGCGACGACGATGACGACGATGACGACGATCGACGATGACGATGGCGATGACGCACTGAGCATCGACCTCGCCAAGGCGCACGAAGCCGTCAAGGACCTTCGCGAAGGTGAGCTCAGGTACGTACAGCGCTACACGCGGGCCACCGGCCTGGGCTCGCTGGAGGCAGCACGGGGCAGCGAGCACGTCGTGGCCGACGACGCCGTCCTGAGCGGGGAGGTCGACGTCACCGGTGCACCCTGGGACGGTCGGAGTTGGAGGGACGATGCCTGGAACGGCCGGAGCTGGCGGAGCGACGGCTGGCTGGGCCGCAGCTGGCGGAGCGACGGCTGGCTGGGCCGGAGCTGGCGGAGCGACGCCTGGCTGGGTCGCAGCTGGCGCGGCGGCGCCTGGCTCGCAGCGGAGTTCGTACCCACGGACCCGCTCTGGTAGGAGGCAATAGGGCACGATCACCGAGATCGTGGGGTCCCGGACAACGGGAGCCCAGGAAGTGGCCGGCGCGCGGAGGGTCCGCGCGCCGGCCTTGTGCATCTCCGCTCCGGCACTCGCGCTGCGGTCGCGGCGGAGCCGATCGGTGGCGTGCCGCTGCAACCCGGCTGAGCGTCGCGAGATCTTCACCCTTCCCCCACACCTCCGGCGACCGGCGTGACCGGTCGCGTCGGTAGACTTCGCCTGCCGTGTCGTCAGCCCCCCGCTCTCATTGGCGCGCCTTCTTCGGGCGCTTCGCCCTCGCTCTCGCCGTGGTCTCGAGCCTGACCGCCGGCGGGATCGGTGGCGCCTACTGGGTCGCCAACGACAAGGTCGACGACATCGAGGACGCCGAGATCGCGGACGGTGTCCTCGACCCGATCGTCGACAAGGGCGCCCCGGCGAACTTCTTGATCATCGGGTCGGACACCCGCGCCTTCGTGGAGAGTGCGAAGGATGCCGAGTCGTTCGGCGACGCGGCCACGCAGTCGGGGCAGCGGTCCGACACGATCATGATCGCCCACGTCGATCCGGACACGGCTACCGGCCTCCTCGTCTCGTTCCCGCGCGACCTCTGGGTCGACATCCCGGGGATCGGCGAGTCGAAGATCAACGCCGCCTTCAACGCTGGACCGACGAAGGTCATCGAGACGATCCAGACCAACTTCGGCATACCGATCCACCACTACCTGGAGGTCGACTTCGCCGGATTCAAGGGGATCGTCGATGCGATCGGGAGCGTCCCGATCTTCTTCCCCACTCCGGCACGCGACGCGAAGACCGGCCTCGACGTGAAGCTGGGCGGCTGCATGCACCTAAGCGGCGATCAGGCCCTCGCCTATGTGAGGTCGCGGTACTACGAGTGGTACGACGTCGAGCAGGCGGAGTGGCGGTCGGACCCCACGTCGGACTTCGGACGCATCCGGCGGCAGCAGTACTTCATGCGCAGCATCGCGAAGGCCGCGATCGACAAGGGCGGCCGCAACCCCGTCAAGGCCTACAGGCTCCTCGACGAGGTCGTGCGGCATCTCGTGAAGGACCCCGGCCTGGGCCTCTCGGATCTCCAGGCGCTGGCGAACACGTTCAGCAACGTCGATCCCGCGGTCGTCGAGATGACCACCGTCCCCACGGTGCGGGCGTTCCACGGCGGCGCCGACGCGCAGGACCTCGTCGAGGAGGAGGCTCAGGTGCTCTTCGAGCGGCTCCGGTCGTTCGGCCCCGCGGACGAGGAGCCCGAAGACGTGCCGCCGCCGGCGGATCTGGAGCCCTCCGAGGTGAGCGTCCGGGTGGAGAACGGGTCGGGTGCACCCGGAGTGGCCGGCGACACGCTCGACGCCCTCGTCGCCGAGGGGTTCTCCGGCGTGGGTCCCCCGGCCGACGCCGACCGCCTCGATTACGACGTCACCGAGATCAGGTACGCGCCCGGCGCGGAGGGCCCGGCACGCCTCGTGAAGGCCTACCTCGCCGGGGCCGGGAAGCTCGTGGCTCTCGACGCCGCCGAGGGCGCCGACGTGACCCTCGTCGTAGGGAGCGACTTCGAGGGCGTGTGGGCACCGGGTACCGCACCGACTACGACCGTGGCCGCCACGTCGACCACGACGCTGCCCCCGAACCCGGGCACCCTCCCCGGTGTGACGACCCCGTACGATCCGTCGAGCGGCCTCCCGCCGGTCGGTTGCTGATGCCCGCGCCGCGGCCTCGTGCAAGGCGCTCGGGGCGGTTGCGCCGGGGGCGCACGCACGACCGACCGGGCGCGCGGCACGTCGTTGCCCACCGGCCGTGAGCCCTAAGATCACCGGTCGTGCCCAATGTAGGAAACCCGAGCGGAGCGGCCGAGACCTGCCGATGAGTCTCTCGTGAGGATCGCCGTCATCGGGGCCGGATACGTCGGCCTGACCTCCGCTGCCTGCCTGGCGCACCTGGGACACGACGTCGTCTGCGCCGACATCGACCGTGAGCGCGTTCGCCCGACTCGCGAAGGGCGAGGTGCCGATCCTGGAAGAGGGGCTGCCCGCGCCTCGTGGCCGAGGGATTGGCGGCACGCCGGCTGGAGTTCGTGGTCGGTGCCGAGAACGCCGTTCGCGAGGCCGAGGTCGTACTCCTCTGCGTCCCGACTCCACAGGGCGACGACGGATCCGCCGACCTCTCGTACGTCGAAGACGTCTCCCGGGAGATCGCCCCGGCGCTGCGATCCGGAGCCGTGGTCGTGAACAAGTCGACGATGCCGGTCGGGTCGACCCGACTCGTACAGCGGATCCTCGCCGAGGCGGGTGCCGGGCTCGACAGGGTCACGGTCGCGTCGAACCCCGAGTTCCTTCGCGAGGGTGCGGCGGTCCGCGACTTCCTGAACCCGGATCGGATCGTCGTCGGCTGCGACGACCCGGCGGCGGCCGTGCGGGTCTCCGACCTGTACCGCAGCGTCCGGGCCCCCGTGCTGGTGACCGACCCGGCGTCGGCCGAGATGATCAAGTACGCGTCGAATGCGTTCCTGGCTACGAAGATCTCGTTCATCAACGCGATCGCCAACCTCTGCGAGGAGGTCGATGCCGACGTGCGCGAGGTCGCGCTTGGGCATGGGCTACGACAGCCGCATCGGGTTCGAGTTCCTGCATCCCGGTCCCGGGCTACGGCGGATCGTGCTTCCCCAAGGACACGGCCGCTCTGCTCCACATGGCCCGACAAGCGGGCTACGACTTCGACCTGCTCGACGGTGTCCGGCGTGTGAACGTCGAGCAGCACGAGCGCATCGTCGAGAAGACGCGGGCGGCGGTGAGCGGCACGCTCGAAGGGGCCACGGTCGCCGTGTGGGGGCTCACCTTCAAGGCCGACACCGACGACCTGCGCGACTCGCCGTCGCTCTACATCGCGCGGCGCCTGCTCGAGGAGGGCGCCTCGGTGCAGGCCTACGACCCTGCGGCCGGCGAGCGCGCGGCGCGCTGTGCTCGCCGGGCTCGACGTCCGCACGGACGCATACGAGACCTGCGCACAGGCCGACGTGCTGGCGGTGCTCACGGAGTGGGACGAGTTCCGGTGGCTCGACTTCGACCGAGTCAAGGCGGCGATGCGCCGGCCGGCGATCGTCGACGGACGCAACCTGCTCGACCCGGTCGCCCTTCGACGGCGAGGCTTCACCTACGCGGGTGTCGGTCGCTGATGGCGCGGGTCGTCGTAACGGGTGGAGCCGGATTCGTCGGCTCGCACGTCTGCGACGTCCTCCTGTCGAGAGGCGACGAGGTCGTCTGCGTCGACAACTTCAGCACCGGGATGCGCGAGAACGACCGCGCCGCACGCCCACGATCCGGCCTATGAGCTCGTGGTCTCCGACGTGAGCCGTGAGCTGCCCGTGTCGGGGCGCGTCGACGCGGTGATGCACCTCGCCAGCCCGGCGAGCCCTCCCGACTACCTCCGGATGCCCCTCGAGTCGCTCGACGTCGGGTCGCTCGGTACGCGGCTCGCCCTGGATCTCGCGCTCGCGCAACGGTGCGAGGTTCGTCCTGGCGTCCACGAGCGAGGTCTACGGGGACCCACTGGTGCACCCTCAGAGCGAGTCCTACTGGGGCAACGTGAACCCCGTCGGCCCTCGTGCGGTGTACGACGAGGCGAAGCGCTTCGCCGAGACGCTGACCATGACCTACTTCCGCCTGCACGCCCTCTCGGCCGGGATCGCGCGGATCTTCAACACCTACGGCCCCAGGCTGAGACCGGGCGACGGCCGGGTCGTGTCCAACTTCTTGGTGCAGGCGATGGAGAACCGGCCCCTCACCGTCTACGGCGACGGCAGCCAGACAAGGTCTTTCTGCTTCGTCGACGACGAGGCGCGCGGATTGGTGTCGCTACTCGACTCGGATCTCGTGGGCCCCGTGAACATCGGCAACCCCGACGAGTTCACCGTGCTCGAGCTGTCGAAGATCGTCGTCGAGCTGACGGGTTCCCACTCCGAGGTCGTGTTCGAGGACCTGCCGATCGACGACCCCGACGCGTCGCTGCCCCGACATCGCCCGTGCGCGAGAGATGCTCGGTTGGGAGCCTCGCGTCGACCTGCGCGAAGGCTTGGCACGCACACACGCCTGGTACCTGGAGGAGCGCGCCCGTGGTGGAGCCTGATCCTGTCGCCGAGGCTCCCAGGTACCGGAAGCTGTCCGTGGTGGTGCCCGTCTACGACGAGCGGAACACCATCGCCGAGGTCCTACGCCGCATGCGCGCGGTGCGACCTTCCGGGCGGCCTCGACCTCGAGATCGTGATCGTCGACGACGGCAGCACCGACGGCACGAGTGAGGTTCTGTCGCAGCTCGGCGACAGCACGGTGCGCGTCGTGCACCACGGCGAGAACCGGGGCAAGGGTGCCGCCGTGAGGACGGGCTTCGCGAGCGTGACCGGGCGATCTGGTCCTGATACAGGACGCCGACCTCGAGTACGACCCGGAGGACTGGCCGCGCCTCATCAACCCGATGCTCAGTGGCAAGGCGGAGGTCGTCTACGGATCACGCTTCACGGGCGAGCGACGCAACATGCTCTTCTTCCACTGGGTCGGCAATCGCTTCCTGTCGCTCGTGACGAACGTCCTCTACAACACGACGCTCTCCGACATGGAGACCTGCTACAAGCTCTTCGACCGGCGCGTCGTCGACAGCGTTGACCCTGAAGGCCGATCGCTTCGACATCGAACCCGAGATGACGGCGAAGGTCCTGCGCCGTGGAATCCGCATCTACGAGGTGCCGATCTCCTACGCCGGACGGGAGTTCGAGGAGGGCAAGAAGATCACCTGGCGCGACGGCTTCTCTGCGCTGTGGACTCTGGTCAAGTATCGATTCGTCGACTAGATGGGAGCGTCGGAGAGCACGGCAGCCGGCGACGGTGAGACGCCCCCCGCAGACGACGATTCGCAGCGGTCGACGCGATGGGCGGCCGTCGTCGTCAACTACAACGCCGGAGCGCTGGTCGTCGCTGCGGTCCGATCGCTCCTGCTCGACGTCGGGGGCGGAGGGCCGCCGGAGGTGGTGGTGGTCGACAACGCCTCGACCGACGGCTCGGTCGAGGCGTTGCTCTCGTCGAATCTCGATGTGCGCGTCGTCCGCTCTGCGGGCAACGTCGGCTATGCGCGCGGGGCGAACCTCGGGATCGCGGCGTGCCGCGCTCCCGTCGTCGCCGTGGTCAATGCCGACGCGGAGATCGAGCGCGGAGCGGCGGCCGCGTGCTCTGCGCCGCTTCGACCTGGAGCCCGAGGTCGGCGCCGTCGGGCCGCGGATCACGAACACCGACGGGACCGACTACCCGTCGGCGCGGTCGCTGCCCTCGATCGTCGACGCGGCCGGGCACGGGGCTCTCGGGCTCTTCTGGCCGTCGAATCCCTTCACCCGGCGGTACCGGCATCTCGACGCCGACCCGTCCCTCACGCGCGACGTCGACTGGGTCTCCGGAGCGGCCGTATGGCTGCGCCGCGCCGCCCTCGACGACGTGGGGGGCTGGGACGAGCGGTACTTCATGTACATGGAGGACGTCGATCTCTGTTGGCGGCTCCGGCGTCGCGGCTGGC
Source organism: uncultured Actinomycetes bacterium (assembly GCA_963706745.1). Lineage (GTDB taxonomy): Bacteria > Actinomycetota > Acidimicrobiia > IMCC26256 > PALSA-610 > JAOSJK01. The sequence goes on from CAVPMX010000003.1 coordinate 159,141, forward strand.
GAGTCGTCTACGAGCCGGCCGCTCGGGTCACCCACGTCCAGGGGGTCAGCGCGTCCAGGCGTCCGTACCGGATGATCCTCGAGCACCACCGCTCGGCGTGGCGGTTCACGCTGCGCCGTTACACGGGTCTCAGGAGGGTCATGCTCCCGGCGGCCGGCATCTACCTGGCGGTGAGGTGCGGCGCCGCGTGGGTCGAGCACGCCGTGCGGGCAGGCGCAGAGCGTCGTCGCACGCGCGGTAGCCTCCTGGGCGATGGGTAAGGCATCGAGGGCGAAGCGGCGCGCCGAGGCGCGCATGCCACAGCCGCGCAACCGGTCACAGCAGTGGTGGTACGTCGCCACGGCGCTCGTGGTGGTGATCGGGATCTTCCTCATCGTTCTGACGAAGACCGACGGCGGAGGCTCGGGCAGCGCCGCGACCGACAGGCCGAGAGCCGACTTCGACCACTGGCATGCCGCCATCGGTGTCAATGTCTGCGGCGAGTGGCTCCCGCACCCAGACGCCTTCGACACGCGCGCCGGGCACCGACGTCGCCGGCCGGCATCAACACCCACGGCGACGGCCTGATCCACATCCAACCCGCGGCCGCCGACGAGAGCGGCGAGAAGGCCACGCTCGGCCTCTTCATGGAGTTCGGTGGGTGGGACGTTGCTGCCGACTCGTTCAGCGTCTGGGGCGACGTGACCAAGGTTACGGGCGACGAGTGCGGTGGCGAGGAGGCAGAGGTCCGCTGGTCCGTCGACGGCGACGAGCAGGGCGGAGACCCGTCGGAGCACCGTCTGGGCGATCTCGAGGTGATCGCGATCGCGCTGCTCCCCGACGGCGAGGAGATCGGCGAGCCCCCTTCGGCGAACGGCGTCTTCACCCCCGACGACGTGTCGCAGGTGTCGGAGTCCACGGCCGACGGTGCGACGACGCTTCCGGGTGCGACCCCTGCTCCCGGTGCCACCACCGCTCCCGGAGAGACGACCGCTCCGCCGGCGACCACCGCCCCCGGTGAGACGACTGCACCGCCGGCGACCACCGCCCCGGTCGAGACGACGCTGCCCGTTGCCACCACCGAGCCGCCCGGCGCGACGACTCCGCCGACGACCGAGGTGTCGGCGCCGGAACCACCGACCGCTCCGACGGTGCCGTGAAGGCCGTCGTCCTCGTCGGTGGTGAGGGCACGCGGCTGAGGCCGCTCACACTCACGACGCCCAAGCCTCTGCTGCCCATCGCCAATCAGAGGTTCCTCGAACGCCAGCTCTCGTGGCTCGCATCGCACGGGATCGACGAGGTGGTCCTCTCCCTCGGCTACCTACCCGACGTCTTCGTCGAGCACTTCCGCGGCGGTTCGTACCACGGGATCCGGATCCGATACGCGGTCGAGGACCAACCACTTGGGACCGCGGGCGGCATCAGGTTCGCGGCCGAGGGCATCACCGAGCGCTTCGTGGTGTGCAACGGCGACGTCCTGACCTCGCTCGACCTCACTTCGATGATCGAGTTCCACCGCGACCGAGGGGCCGCAGCGACGATCTGCCTGTCGCGCGTCGACGACCCGTCGGCGTTCGGTGTGGTCCCGACTCGAGCCGACGGCGAGGTCATCGGGTTCATCGAGAAGCCGCCTCCCGGTGCGGCCCCGACCGATTGGATCAACGCCGGCACCTATGTCCTCGAGCCCTCGATCCTCGATCGGATACCCCCGAGGCTCAAGGTCTCGATCGAACGGGAGACCTTTCCCCGCATGGTGGAGACGCGGGGCCAGCTCTTCGCATACGCGACCGACGCCTACTGGCTCGACATCGGGACGTCGGAGAACTACCTCCAGGCGCACGCAGACGCGCTCGCAGGTCGACTCGGCGTGCCGCCGGCACCGGGTGCGTCGGAGGTATCTCCCGGTGTCTGGGTCGAGGGCGATGGCTCGATCGACGCGACTGCGCGCGTAGCGCCGACGGCACTGATCGGAGCCGGAGCATCAGTCGGGCGGGGGTCGGTGCTCGCAGGCGCCGTCCTGGGGCCGCGCGTCGCCGTCGCAGACGGTGCGCGCATAGAGCGGTCGGTCGTCCTGGAGGGCGCGCTGATAGGTGCCGCGTCGGTGGTGTCCGACTCGATCATCGGTCCGGGAGCGAGGATCGGGCCGAATGCCGTGCTGAGCGATCAGACGATCGTCGGAGCGTCCGCCGACGTACCGCCGCACAGCCGGATCTCCGGCGGCAGGGTGCAGCCTGGTCCCCGTGAGGACCGGCACCGGCCCATCGAGGTGGGGAACTCCTGATGGCCGCGAAGGCACTGGTGACCGGCGGGGCCGGATTCATAGGCTCCACTCTCGTCGACCGACTCCTCGCAGAGGGATGGCGCGTCGACGTCGTCGACGACCTGTCGAGCGGGAGCCTCGCCAACCTCAGCGACGCTCGCAACCAGCCCGGACGTCGGTTCTCGTTTCATCGCATGGACATCCGATCACCAGGAATCGTCGATCTCATAGCGCATCGGCGTCCGGATGTCGTGTACCACCTCGCTGCCCAGGCCGACGTGCGCGTCTCTGTGGCGCGCCCCACCTTCGATGCCGAGGTCAACGTCATCGGGTCGCTGAACGTCTTCGAGGGCTGCGTCGCCGCGGGGGTGGGGAAGGTTGCCTTCGCCTCGTCCGGGGGGACCATCTACGGCACACCGGAGGAGATCCCCACCAGGGAAGGGCATCCGCAACGTCCGGAGTCGCCGTACGGTGTGGCAAAGAAGGCCGTGGGCGACTATCTCCACTACTACCGCGAGGTTCGCGGGCTCGAGTACAGCGCACTGGCCCTCGCGAACGTCTACGGGCCCCGCCAGGACCCGAACGGCGAGGCGGGGGTCGTCTCGATCTTCGCGGCTCAGCTCATCGCGCGTGAGCGTCCGGTCATCTTCGGCGACGGCAAGCAGACGCGCGACTTCGTCTTCGTGGACGACGTGGTCGATGCGTTCGTGCGTGCGGCGGAGAAGGGTGGAGGCCTGCTCATGAACGTGGGCACGGGAGTCGAGACGAGCGTGCAGACGCTCTTCGACGTGATGGCACGCCTGACAGGATTCAAGGAGCCCGCCCGCTACGAGCCGCCAAGGGTGGGCGAGCTGGCCCGATCGGCGATCGACCCGGGTCGCGCCGGCATTCACCTCGGATGGAAGCCGTGGACCTCCATCGACGAGGGCCTCGCCCGCACGGTCGAGCACTTCAAGGCGGCGCGGGCCTCTACCCGCTGAGCTCCACTGCCCGGGCAGGTCGCAGCTGTCACATGACGACGCGCATCGCGTCGAGGTTCAACGGAGGCCGCTCGTTCGGGGGACGTGACTCGTCGGGGTGGCCCACGATGACCATCGCCTGCGGGTACCAGTTGTCCGCCAGCGCCAGGGCCTCGCGCGCGGCGTTCGAGGCGAAGGCCGGCGCCGCGACCCAGCAGGCGCCCAGCCCGGCGTCCGCGGCAGCCAGAAGGAGGTTCTCGACGGCGGCGCCGAGCGACAAGACGGCGAGCGTCCACTCTGCCTCCATGCGCTCCGTGTCGGGGTAGCGGTGAAGGCCTTCTCCCGTGAGGCAGGCGAGCAGCACGACAGGGGCTCCGACTATGCGAGAGCGCGATGCCCCGACGAGCGCGTCGATGCGGTCGGCCTCGACCCCGTCGGCCTCGAGGTCCCGCCTCCACAGCACACCCATGGACCCGGCGAGGGCCACCCTCGCGGCATCCGATCGGATCACCACGAAGCGCCAAGGTCGCGTGTGATGGGGGGCGGGGGCGAGGCATGCAGACTCGATCAGGGCGTCGACGACTCTCGGGTCGACGGGCGCTTGCGAGAAGGACCGGATCGACCGGCGCGCGGAGACGAACGGGGCGACGCCGTCGCTCACCGGAACAGATCCTCGGATGCGGGCCGTACCAGCTCGCGCGGCGGAGCCTTCCCGGAACCACGCGGGATCGAGTCCTCGCACTATCGCCGCCGGGATCCCTGCCGCCTTGCCCATGACGAGCTCGGCGGCGGACGCGATCTCGTCCGCGAGCGCGACCTCGGTCACCTGGAGGACGCGTCCGAGTGCGTCGGTCGACTCGCGCAGGTCGACGATCGCCGCGATGCCGCACACCCCGATGGCCACGTCGGTCAGCCCGTTCCGCCACGGCCTACCGAAGGTGTCGGAGACGATCACCGCCACGTCGACACCATGGCGGGCGCGGAGCGCGTCGCGGATGTGCCTTGCCGATCGATCGGGCTCCACCGGGAGGAGGGCGGCCATGCCGTCCTCGACGTTGGAGAGGTCGACACCGGAGTTGGCGCAGACGAAGCCGTGGCTGGTCTCGCTGATGATCAACTCGCCGCGCCTGCGCAGGATGCGGACCGACTCAGACTCGACCAGGCGGAGCCGGGCGTCGCGATCCGAGTGGTCCAGGGGGACCAGGCGGCCTTCCGCCTTGGAGACGATCTTCTGGGTCACGACGAGGCAGTCGCCGTCGGTCAGTGGAGTTCCTGCGCCGTCGGCGGCCGTTGCGAGGTGGGTCGCGATCTCGTCGCCGGGGCGGATCTCTCCGACCCCGGTGACCGGGAGAACAGAGAGTCCTGCGGAGGGCACGGCGCAGCCCTACGCGACGGCTTCGAGCGCGTTGCGAGCCAGGCCCGCCGCGACTTCCGGGCTGCGCATGAGTGTGTCGGCGACGACCGCGCGCACTCCCGCGGCCTCGACCTCGGGCGCGAGGGCCGCGTCGACGGCGTCGATGACCATCGTTCCGCAGATCTCGGCGTACGTGCGCGCGACGCCCGCGCAGGTCACCTCGATGTCGAGCGCGCGCATGAGTCGGTCGGCGGGTCCCCTGACGGGTGCGCCTCCGACGATCGGGCTCACACCGACGACTCGACGTCGCCGAGAGGCAAGCACCTCGCGTATGCCTTCGACGGCGAGTATCGGGCCTATCGAGATGACCGGGTTCGACGGGCAGATCAGGATCGTCTCCGCCGACTCGAGTGCCTCCAGGACACCGGGGGCCGCACGGGCCGCCTCGGCTCCGTCGAATCTGACGTTCAGAACCGTCGGCTCGCAGCGGTCGCGCACGAACCACTCCTGCATCCGCAGCTCGACGGCGCCCGTCCCGGGACCCTCGACCTCGATCCGGGTCCTGACGGGATCGTCGGTCATCGGGAGCAGCCTCGACCGGACCTCCCACGCCGCTGCGATCTCGGCTGTGACCGTCGAGATGGTCGCGCCCTCCCGCAACCGGCTGGTGCGGTAGAGGTGTGTCGCGAGGTCGCGGTCGCCCAGCTTGAACCATGTCTCTGCGCCGTAGCGCTCCAGCGAGTCGAGAACCCTGTACGACTCGCCTTCGAGGCCCCATCCCCGTGCCGGGTCGGCGGCGCCGGCGAGCGTGTAGACGACGGAGTCGATGTCGGGTGACACGTGGAGCCCGTGGAAGGTGTCGTCGTCGGCGGTGTTGACGATCGCGGTCACGTCGTCTGGAGCCACTACGCGCACGAGGCCCCTCAGGAACCTCGCCGCACCTACTCCGCCTGCCAGAGCCACCAGCACGGCCCCGAGCGTACCGGCGTCGCGAGCTGCGCCGGCAACGAGGTGTGCGCGACGAGGCCCCCTCGCGGGGAGGGGGCCTCGGACCTGCTGCGGGGTCGGGTCAGACGCCGGAGGCGACCGGTGCGCGCAACCTGCTGCGCAGCGGCTCGACCGCCTTGGCCACCGGCTCCGGGAGTCGCTCCACGAACGGCTCGACGCGCCTTCCGAGCTCGTCTCCGAAGAGCTGGACACGGTCGACGGCCGCCCGGGTCTGCTCTTCGACGGCCCCGCGCATCTCGCGTGCCCGGGTGTCTACGGTGTCGCGGACGTCCTTGGTGCGCTCGCCGATAAGGGCGCGCACCTCGTCGGGGTCCGGAAGCTCGCGGATGCGGCTCTCGAATCGGTCGCGTACGGCCTGCGTGCGCTCGTCGAGCCTCGAGGGAACGTCCTCGACGAGACGGCTCCGCACCTCGCGTGCGCGACCGCCGACGCACTCGCCGGCGCTGCCGAGTCGTGCCCCTAGATCGCTGCGGCGTGTCTGCACCTGCTGGTAGCCGAGGACGCCGAGCCCTATGGCCACATACCCGGCGTCTGTGATGACCTTGCGTACGTCGATGCCCATTGATCGCACTCCTCGCCTCGAACGTGTCGTCGTCGAATCCCTGCATCGCTGGGTTGCTGCATCGTCGGGTTCGCGCAGGGGACGGCCGAACCCGAGTGCTCGCGACAATAACAGAAGTGTTAAACATTTGCAAGCACCATGTGGCTCCGCCTCCGACCTCCAACGCCGCTCGCGGGGGCGTGGTTGGTATCCTCGCCCGGCCCATGGAGAAGCCCGAAGCGCAACCGCCCGGTCTCGAGTCCGCCGGCGTGGGCGATGCCGCATCGGCCGCGGGGCACGACGGCGACGGGCCGGACGGCCTCGACGAGGCGCCCGAGCCCGAAGCCCCGGCCTCGGACCCGGGGGAGTCCACGAACCCCGAGGTGGGGCCCGAAGCGGCCGAGGATCTCGCGACGGCCGAGGAGCCCGCGGAGACGCCCGCCCCGCCGGTCGTGGCGGTCGTGGTGACCTCCGACGGCGAGGGCCTCGAGGCGACGTTGGCCTCGCTCGTCGCCCAGGACTATCCGGTGCTCTCGGTCCTCGTGCTCGACAGCGGCGGTGCCGAGGACCCCACGGCCAGGATCGCCTCCGTCGCTCCGCACGCCTACGTGCGCCGCCTGCCCGAGAACGTGGGCTTCGCGACCGCCGCGAACGAGGCGCTGGGGGCGGTCGAGGGAGCGGCGTTCCTGCTCTTCTGCCACGACGACGTCGTCGTCGAGCCCTCGGCAGTGCGCGTCATGGTCGAGGAGGCGTACCGGTCGAACGCCGGGATCGTCGGCCCCAAGATCGTCGACCTGGAGAACCCGGACATCCTCCTGGAGGTCGGCCTGGCGATCGACCACTACGGGGTCGTGTTCAGCGGGATCGAGCCCGGTGAGATCGACCAGGAGCAGCACGACGCCGTACGAGACGTCTTCTTCGTGTCGAGCGCGACGCTGCTCGTACGCGGCGGATCTCTTCGCCGGGCTCGGCGGCTTCGATCCCGAGACCTACCCGGGTTCCGACGACATCGATCTCTGCTGGCGCGCGCGCCTCGCCGGAGCGAGGGTCCTGGTCGCTCCCGAAGCGCGCGTCGGTCACGGTCGCGCCGGGATCGGCAGCGACCGTGAACGCGCTCTGGGGAGCGCGCTGCGAGTCAACCGCAACCGAATCCGGCTCCTGATCAAGTCGTACTCGGCGCTCGCCCTGATCTGGGTGCTGCCGGTCGCTTTCGTGCTGAGCCTCGCCGAGTCGGTCGCGCTCGCCGTGACCCGTCGGTGGGAGGAGGCGCGAGCAGCGCTCGGTGGCTGGTCGGCGAATCTGCGCGAGCTCCGGAGCGTTCTTCGCTCGCGCAAGGAGACGCAGGCGATGCGCACCGTCGGCGACGACGACGTACGCGACCTGATGGTGCGCGGCAGCGCGCGGGTGAGGACCTTCCTGACCGTGCGCCTGCACGCCGGTGACCGCCTCGCGGAGGTCTCGACGCGCACGCGAGCGGCGGTCGACCAGGCCGGCAGTCGCCTGACGAGGCCCGAGGCCATGAGCGGGCTCGCGCTGTTGGTCGTGCTCGTCTTCGGGGCCCGCAGCCTCATCACGGGTCACGTACCGGCGGTCGGCACCTTCGCCCGTTGGCCGGGGATCGGAGGCCTGCTGAGCGCCTACTGGGACCCGTGGCGGTACTCGGGACTCGGGACCGACGCGGCTGCACCGCCCGTCTTCGCAGCCATGGGCGCGCTCGGTGCCGCCTTCCTGGGCTCCACCTCGCTGGCCCGCACGGTGGTGGTTGCCGGAGCGCTGCCGTTCGGGGCGGTCGCCGCCTATCGGATGGTGCGAAGGCTCTCGCCGTCGGCCTGGCCGGCCGTCGCCGCGGCCGTTGCCTACAGCGCAAACCCCCTGCCGCGCAACGCGATCGCACGTGGTCGTCTCGGCCCTCTGGTTCTCTTCGCCCTGGCACCGGTCCTGTTCGCAGCGTTGGTGCGCTTCGTGGGTGATCGGGGTGCGGGGGGTCTCGGGGCCGCCCCGACGGGCCGGCGGCGCGCCCTGCTGGCGACTGCGGTGATCACCGCGATCGCGACAGCGGCATGGCCGCCGGCGTTTCTCTTCGCGCCGGCTGTCGCTCTCGGCCTCGTCCTCGCGGCTCCACTTGTCGGGGGTGCGCGGATCGCGGTGCGGGGAGTCGGGATTGCGGCGGCAGGCTCCGCGTTGGCATTCGTGCTGCTCGCTCCGTGGAGCCTCGACGTGCTCGGCGGCGACCCCGCGACTCTCGGACTGGTTCCACGGGCGCCACTGGGCCTGGCCGACGTGCTCGGTTTCCGCACCGGCCCCGCTGGTGCCGGGTGGGCGCCCTGGGGCCTGTACCTGGCGGCCGCCCTTCCGCTGCTCGTCGCCACGGGACCGCGTCTCGCATGGGCGGGCAGGGCCTGGTCGCTCGTCGGTGTCTCGGTGGCGCTCGCATGGCTTCCCGCCCGTCTCGATCCGACCCTGCCGGTACCGGCGCACGACGGCGTGCTCGTCGGTGCGGCTCTGGGGCTCGCTCTCGCCGTGGGTCTGGGTACCGCCGCGATCGTCGACGATCTCCGCCAGTTCCTCTTCGGCTGGCGTCAGGTGGCCGCCGTCGCCGCGGCGCTCGGGCTCTGCCTCCCGATGCTGGGGCTGCTCCCCGACACGTTCGGAGGGCGGTACAGGATGCCCGAGCGCGAACTGGGAGCAGGCGCTCGGCTGGATGGAGCAGGAGAGGCGTGACGGGGCGTTCCGGGTCCTCTGGCTCGGCGACCCCGACGTGCTACCGCTCGACTCGCGCACCACGGCCGGCATCGGATACGGAATCACGTTCAACGGCGTCGGAGACGTCAGGACCGCCCAGCCGTCGGCGGGCGCGTCCGACCCGGTGATCGAAGAGGTGCTGCGCCTCCTCGCCGAGGGCCGGACAGCACGAGCCGGGCACCTGATGGCACCGATGGGGATCCGTTACGTGGCGCTCGTCTCGAGGGCCGGTCCGGGGAGCGGGGCCAGGACGGCGGTTGACAGCGGTTCGCTCAGTCACTCGGCGGCCAGCTCGACCTCGCCGGAGCTCGAGTCCGAGCGCGGGATGCTGCTCTACGAGAACTTCATGTGGGCCTCCACGCGCTCCATGGTCCCCGAGAGCCTCTCGCATCGCGTACCGCTCGACTCCGTGGATCCAGTAGCCGATGCGGCTCGGGCACGGATCGACGTCGCCGAACCGATCGGAGGACCTCTGGGCGACTCGACGCCGGCGGGGCCGGGCTTGATGCTGTGGTCGCAGGAGTACGACGAACGGTGGACAGCCAGGGCGGGCGGATCGACGCTGGAGCACGTCCGCACGTTCGGATGGTCGAACGGCTTCGTCGTTCCCGAGAGCGAGAGCATCGACATCGGTTACGACCGCGGTCTGCTGCGTCCGGCGTTGCTCGCCGTGCAGGCTGCGGCGTGGGCGTTCGTCTGCGCCACGTTCTGGCGCATGCGACGGGAGGACGTCGCAGACGGAGTCCCGGACCCCGACGAGGTCGGGGGGTCGGCACCGTGACGAGCGACGGCGGCGCGCGCCGTGGCCGGGAGCGCACGTCGGCAGGGCCGCCCGGGGATCCCGGGGTCGCGGCACGTACGTCGTGCCCCGCTAGTGGTCACGCTCGCTGCCCTCGTTGTCGCGGCGGTTGTCGCGGGCGACGCCGAGAGGCCACCGCCCCCGGTGCCGCTGTCGGCGAAGGACGCGTTCTCCATGCCGCCGGCGGGGGCTCGGTCGAGTGTCTGGTACTGCCCCGGAGGGCCCGAGTCCGAGGAGGTCGGGGTCAAGGAGGTGGTCACCGCCACGAACCTGACGGAAGACGATGCAGTCGTCGCGGTGACTCTCGTCCCGGGTGGGGCCGCGACGAGCGAGGAGGTCACGATCCCTGCCGGCGGTTCCGTGAACCTGGTGCCCGCGGACATGTCCGACGCTCCTCACTCCGCCGTGATCGTCGAGCCGTTCGGGAGCGAGGTCGTCGTCGAGCAGACCCTGATCGTCGACGGCGATGTCGAGGTCGGGCCGTGCGCGACGCATCCGTCGGAGCGCTGGTACTTCGCGAACGGCACGACGGTGCGCGGGGCGGAGCAGTGGCTCGTTCTCGTCAATCCGTTCGGCGACGATGCGATCGTCGACGTGTCGTTCTTCACCGACGAGGGTCCCAAGGCCCCGCTCGACCTGAGCGGATTCGAGGTGCCTCGACGGTCACGGGTCGCGGTCAAGGTCCACGAATCGGTCCGGCGGCAGGAGTTCGTCGCGACCTACGTCGAAGCTCGGGTCGGACGTGTCATCGCACAGCAGTCGGAGATCTACCTCCCCGACTCCGGCCGGCGAGGAGTCGCGGCGTCGCTCGGCGCCGTTGCCCCGTCCGAGGAGTGGTGGTTCGCCGACGGCTCGCGGATCCGAGATCAGGAGCGCTCCATTGGGATCGCCAACCCGGGCGACTTCGACACCGAGGTGGACATCCAGGTGATCGCCGACGGGGATGCCGTGATCGAACCGGTGACGGTGTCGGTGCCGCGTGAGTCCGCTGTGGAGGTCGTGCTCGGCGCCTGCGGTGAGAGCGACGTGTCGGGCTGCGTTCGCGTACCGGTCGGGCTCGCCTACAGCGTCCTCGTCAGCTCGGCGACGGACGTGCCGTTCTTCGCGCAGAGTGCGGAGTCGTGGACCGGTGAGAGCGACCCCTCCGGCGTCACGGCGCTCATCGGTGCCCGGGAGCCGGCTGAGCGCTGGGCCTTCGCCCGATCCAGCGTTCAGAACGCCGATTCGGCGAGCCTGTCGGTCCAGAACCCGGGGGGTGATCCGGTCTCGGTCGACCTGACCCTCGTCGTTCCCGATGGCCCCGTCGAGCCTTCCGAGGTCCAGGGTGTGGAGATCGCTCCCGGTGAGCGGCTCGTCGTGGACCTCCTGGACCTGCTCGACGCGGCGGCACCCGACGGGGGTGACGCCGGCGTGATCGTGACGGCGAGTGCCCCTGTCGTGGCCGAGCGCCTCGTGACGCGTTCGCTGGCCGTCTCCCGCTCGATCGGGGTGCCCGACCGGAGCTGATTCCCGGCCGGTAGCAGGACGCCGGCCGCCCGGCCGCCGGGTACCCTCGCCGAGTGGTCGCCCGAGTCGCTGTCGCCGCCGTCCTCCTGGTGCTTGCCGGGGTCGTCGCGTGGCGACTCGAGAGGCGCCCGAAGGGCAAGGTCGTGGTGCCGGCACGTGCAGGTGATCGGGCTCACGTTCCGGCTCAGCTGGACCGGTCCGACTTCCCCCGGCCGGACGCTCCGTGGCTCCTGGTGCTCTTCTCCTCTTCAGCCTGTGGGGGATGTGCGGAGATGTCCACCAAGGTCGCCGTCCTCGAGACGAGCGACGTCGCGGTGAGCGAGGTCGAGTTCTCGGCGCGAAGGGCGATCCAGGAGAAGTACTCGGTCGACGCGGTCCCTCTGCTCGTCGTGGCGGACGCCGAGGGGGTCGTCAGGGCGCACATCTTCGGCAACGTGCCCGCGAGCGACGTGTGGGCGGCCGTTTCGCGGGCGCGCGATGAGCGTGCAGACGGGCCCGGGCCGGGTGCGGCACCGCCGAGTCGGGCGGGAGACGTCGACGGAGGCTGAGCTCGACGCTCAAGCGGACGGCGCGAAAGGCGGGGGGAGCGGCGCTTCGGGGTCGTCCTCGGGCCCGCCGTCGGCGTGCGCCATGCGGCGGGGGCCACCCGCCTTGTAGCCCATCGCCTCGTCGACGAGGCCGATGACCTCGGCGCCGTCGAGGGTCTCGCGCTCGAGCAGCGCACGGGCCACCGACTCGAGCCCTGCCCGATGCTCCGTGAGGACCTTTCGGCAGCGTTCCTCCTCGTCGCGGAGGATCTGCTCGACCTCCTCGTCGATGACGCGCGCCGTCTCGTCGGAGTAGTCGCGCGTGTGCATGAGGTCCTCGCCGAGGAACACGGCGCCCTGCGTACCCCAGGCCATCGGTCCGATTCGATCGCTCATGCCCCACTCGCGGACCATCTTGCGGGCAAGCTCGGTGCAGCCGACCAGGTCGTTGTTCGCGCCAGTGGAGAGGTGGCCGAAGACGATCTGCTCGGCGACACGCCCACCCAGGCGGACGACCAACGAGTCGGTTATGTACTCGCGGCGGTAGATGTGACGTTCCTCCAGCGGGAGCTGCTGCGTGACGCCGAGAGCCAGGCCGGTCGGCAGGATCGTCACCTTGTGCACGGGGTCGGCGTGCTCCAGTACGTACGCGCAGGTCGCATGCCCGGCTTCGTGGAACGCCACGACCTCCTTCTCCTCCTCGGTCAGGGCCATCGACTCACGCTTCAAGCCCATGAGGACGCGATCGCGCGCCTCCTCGAAGTCGACTGCGTGGACCTCGGCCGCGCCGCGTCGGACGGCGAAGAGAGCGGCCTCGTTGACCAGGTTCGCGAGGTCGGCGCCGCTCATCCCCGGAGTTCCTCGCGCGACGATGTCGGCGTCGACGTCGTCGTCGATCCGCTTGTCGCGGAAGTGCACGCGCAGGATCTCCAGGCGCTCGGACTGAGTCGGGAGCGGAACCAGGACCTGTCGGTCGAAGCGGCCCGGTCGCAGGAGCGCGGGGTCGAGCACGTCGGGCCGGTTCGTCGCCGCCATCATGACGATGCCCTCGGTCGCCTCGAAGCCGTCCATCTCCGCGAGCATCTGGTTGAGGGTCTGCTCACGCTCGTCGTGGCCACCGCCGAGGCCGGCGCCGCGCTTGCGTCCGATCGAGTCGAGCTCGTCGACGAAGATGATCGCGGGCGCCTGCTTCTTGGCGGTCTGGAAGAGGTCGCGCACCCTCGCCGCGCCCACGCCGACGAACATCTCCATGAAGTCGGAGCCCGTGACGGAGACGAAGGGGACGCCGGCCTCTCCCGCGACGGCCCTCGCGATCAGTGTCTTGCCGGTACCCGGCGGACCCACCAGGAGGACGCCCTTGGGGATCCGCGCGCCGATCTCCTTGAAGCGGCCGGGGAACTTCAAGAAGTCGACGACCTCCTTGATCTCCTCCTTGACCGCTTCGTAGCCCGCGACGTCGGCGAACGTCGTCTTCGGCTTCTCTGTGCTGTAGACCTTCGCCCTGGATCGTCCGATGTTCATGACCGCGCCCATCTGTCCCTGTGCGCGGCGACTCATCCAGACGAAGAACCCGATTATGAGTACGAACGGGAGGATGTACACGAGGATCGTGCCCAGCAGGTCACTCGAGGGCGGCTTGTAGTTCCGCCCCACCTCGTGCTCGTTCAGCAGCTCGATGTCGGCGTCGGGTAGCCCGCCGGGTTGGCCGTCGGTCGAGAACTCCGACTTGTCGTCGACCTGCACGCCCTCGGTGAACTCTCCGGTGATGCGACCGTTCGACTGGTCGTACTTGATCTCCGCGACGCGACCGTCTTCCACGGCTGCGAGGAACTCCGAGTAGTCGAGATCGGCGCGTTCGGCGCCACCACCGGGAGCGGACTGCCAGACGAGCCACCCGATCGCGAGGACGCCGACGAGGATCCAAGGGGTCCACCGAGATCGCGTCGGTGGCCTCGGGCCCGCGGGCGGGCGAGGCTGACGGCCCGGAGGCTCGGGCGGGCGCCACTTGTCTTCGGGGCCGGGGCTCATGAGTGCTCCAGGTTACGAGATGGGCCCCATGCTACGGGCAGGGAGTCGACGCGGGAGCGCGTGAGGGGGCACCGATGCGGGTCGGGAGGGCCGGCGGGGCCCCGCGGCAGCGCCGGTACGCTGAAGTGATGGACCTCGCGACGCCACCGGGCGCGTCCCCGGCGCGCACTTCCGCGAGGCGGGTCCGCTGGGGGCTCCCCGACGCAGCGTGGGCCTGGTGCGCGGGCGTGGTCGGCGCTTCGCTCTTCGCGACGTTCGCGTATGCGTGGCGCGAGCCGGCGGATGCGGGGTCGGACCCCGTCGTCTTCGCCGTGAGCATCGCGGGGCAGTACGCCGGGATGGTCGCGGTCCTCGTGCTGATCTCTCGCCTGAAGGGGGTGCGCAGCCTCGCCGGCGACTTCGGGCTGCGGATCCACCTCCGCGACTGGTGGATGGTGGCCGTGGGCTTCGGGGTCCAGATCGGCGCAAACCTCGCCCTGATCCCGATCGCGGTGCTCGCGGACAACGAGGAGGCTGCCCAGGACGTCGTCCAGCGTCTGGAGAGCGCCGGTGGCCTGGAGCTGGCCGTGATCGCGCTCACGGCGGCCCTGGTGGCTCCCGTGGTGGAGGAGATCCTCTTCCGTGGGCTGCTGCTCAGGGCACTGCTGCGCAAGGTGCCGCCGACCCCGGCGATCGGGCTCTCCGCGCTGGCGTTCGCCCTGGTGCATCTCCTCGATCCGGGCGCGATCGTGGTTCTGCCCGGGCTGCTCCTGGTCGGGCTGGTGAACGGCGTCCTGGCGGTGCGCGACGGAGACCTGTCGCGCCCGATCCTCCTCCATGTCGGGTTCAACCTCCTGGTGCTGGTCGCCGCGCTCGGCGGCGGTTGACGTCGCCGGGAGCCCCGCCGTCAAGATCGGATCCGCAGCCGCGGTGCCCGATGTTGCACATGCCACACCCGGTGGGCCCGGCACTTCAGCAACACCGGTGGCGGGCCGATAGGGCGCAGGAAGTCGTCGCGGCAGGGAGGCTGAGATGGCGTGCGCAGCATGCACAGGAAGTGCGGAGGCCGAGGTCATCTCGATCCGGATGCGGATCGCGGAAGAGGAGATCACCTTCCGCCGGTGTGCCCGGTGCGAGGTGAACGTCTGGGAGGCCGGCGAGGCCCGGATCTCCCTCGAAGAGGTGCTCGACCTGGCTCGCGTCTCGCGCTGACGGGCCGGGAGGGCCGGGCGGTGCTCGGCCGGGCAGTCCAGGCGGAGTACGCCCGGGCGGGTCGTTCCCGGTGCCGTCGGGCAGCAACGCACTGAGCAGCGTCGCGCGGTGTCCGGGCTGGCATGCTGTCGTCCGTGCCGATCCTGCCGCCCGACGACGACGAGTCCGGACCACGCCTGCAATGGGAACGGTGGGTCGGCCTCGCGATCGTGTCCCTCGCTTGCGCCTACGTCTTCTACCGGCTGCACTGGAACCTCGTCCTGCGCGACACCACGCCGAACGGCGGTGATCTCGGCGCACACGTGTTCTGGCCCGACTTCCTGCGCGACCACTGGTTCGGGAAGGGGCGCCTCTCGGGTTGGGCGCCGTCGTGGTACGCCGGATTCCCGGCCGGGCACTTCTACTTCCCCCTCCCGGCAGTCCTGATCGCCCTGCTCGACCTCGTCCTCCCGTACAACGTCGCCTTCAAGGTCGTCTCGGTGAGCGGCGCCGTGGCGCTGCCGGCGGCCGCGTACACGTTCGCCCGGGGCCTCCGCTTCCCATGGCCCGCACCACCCGCGTTCGCGATCGTCGCCGTGAGGTTCCTCTTCGAGATCAGGCGTGGAGCCGTCGAGCCCGACAAGGAGTCGTGGACCATCTACGGCGGGAACCTGGCGAGCACGCTCGCCGGGGAGTTCTCCTTCACGATCGCCCTCGCGCTGGCGCTCTGGTTCCTGGCGACGCTCGCCCGATCGCTCGACGACGACGACCGCAAGTGGCTGCCGGCCCTGCTGCTCGCCCTGACGGTGCTCTGCCACATCGTGGTCGGGGCGTTCGCGGTGGTGGGTGCCCTCGTCGTGTGGCTGACGCGCCGGCCGCAGCGGACTCTCGGCGTCGCGGCCGCCATCGGTGGCGTCGCATTCCTGCTGACGACGGTCTGGTCGCTCCCGTTGCTCGCCGCCCAGAGCTACACGCAGAACATGCGCTACGAGAAGGTCGAACGGTACCTCCAGCAGCTCGACCACCCGGTCTGGGTCTGGATCCTGTGCGGAGTCGCGATCGTCGCGGCGGGCTGGTGGCGCCGCGTCCCGACTCTCGTGCTCGTAGCCCTAGCGGCCCTCTTCGCTGTGCTCTTCCGCTTCTGGCCCGAGCACCACGTCTGGAACACCCGGTATCTGCCGTTCTACTGGCTCAGCGTGATGCTCCTGGCCGCCACCGGCATCGTCGAGATGATCCGGATGGCGGGCCTGCTGGTGGTCGGATCCGCCGACTGGATCGACGCCGACTCCCCCCAGGCCCGGATCGCTGTACCTCGCAGGGCACGGATCCAGATCCCGATACCGGCCGGGAGACCGATGAGGGCACCCGCCCGGGGCCCGGAGCCGGGACGCGAGACCTCGGAGGCCATGCGTACACCGCCGTTGCCGAGACGGAGGAGCAGGCGGCCGGCGTCGATCGGGCGCATCGGCGGGCGACCGTCGGCGCCGTCACCATGACGGCGCTGCTGTTGGCGGTCGGGGCGTGGACCGCCTGGTGGGTCGACGGCCACAGGTACTTCGTGTCGGGGTGGGCGAAGTGGAACTACGAGGGGTACGAGGCGAAGGCCGCGTACCCCGAGTACCGCGAGATCATCGACACGATGGCGGCGCTGCCCGCCGGTAGGGCGCTGTGGGAGCCTTCGGGCGACATCGACAAGTACGGCACGACGCTCGCGCTCGAGCTGCTCCCGTACTGGACCGACGGGCGCATCGGCTCGATGGAGGGCCTGTACTTCGAGTCGGCCGCGACCACCGATTACCACTTCCTGACGGTGAGCGAGCTCTCGATAAGCCCTTCGAACCCCGTGCGCGGCCTCGTCTACGGGACGAGCGCCGACTTCGACCGCGGGGTCAGGCACCTGCGAATGCTCGGGGTGCGCTACTACATGGCCCAGACCGAGGAGATGAAGACCGAGGCCGACGCGCACAGGGGTCTGAGCCTGGTCGCCGAGATCCCCGACAGCGACGGTGCGCCGCCGAGCGGCTGGAAGGTCTACGAGGTCGCCGACGCCCCACTCGTGGAAGGGCTCGAGGTCGAGCCGATCGTCGTGAGCCCCGAGGCCGGGACGACCTCGGAGTGCTTCGGCCAGGGGGCTCCTGCCCTCGGACAACCTGACCCGCATCTGGCCGACTGGGAGTGCGCGGCCGCGCCCTGGTGGATGGACGAGAGCCTCCTGGACCGGTCCTTCGCGGCGGGGGGGCCCGACGAGTGGCCCCGTGCCGCACAGGACGACCTCGCCTCGGCCGAGCCCGACGCCCTGCCGCAGGTCGAGGTGACCGAGATCTCCGAGGAGCCCGACAAGGTCCGGTTCCGTGTGGACCGCGTCGGTGTCCCGGTCGTGGTCAAGGTCTCGTACTTCCCGAACTGGGAGATCTCGGGAGCCGACGGGCCGTGGCGACTCTCGCCGAACCTGATGGTCGTGGTGCCGACCGACGAGCAGGTCACGCTCACCTACGGTCTCACCAGGGCCGACTGGGCCGGTCGCGTCGGCACCCTCGCGGGCATCGCCGGACTGGTCCTTCTCGTCAGGTGGCGCCCGAGGAGGCGCGACGACGCAGACGGGGGCGCGACCAGGTGCCTTCGCAGGCCCTGCCGGGAGGCGACGCCGGACACTTGTCGATGCCGCCTGCAGGCCTCCCGGAGGCGGTCGGGGCACCCGGCCCGGTGGACGGTGGCGACCCGGCGCTACCATGAATGGGCCCGATGAGCCGCGAATCGCCGCGAAGGCCCGTCGCGCTCGGACTGCCGAGGGGTCGGTGCCGTCTCGGTAGACCCGCTCCGGCACGTCCCCGCGGAGTCGGACCGTCCCCGGTAGACAAGGAAGCAGCAGTGTCGCTCGACGCGATCTTCAAGGCATACGACATCAGGGGCATCTACCCCGACGAGATCGACGAGGCCGTGGCGCGTCGCCTCGGGAACGCGTTCGCCCGGTTCACGGGTGCAGCCACGATCGTCGTCGGCCGCGACATGCGCCCGTCGTCGGAGCCACTCGCCTCGGCGTTCACCGAGGGTGCTGTGCTGACAGGAGCCGACGTCGTCGACGTCGGCCTGGCATCCACCGACCTCGTCTACTTCGCGTCGGGCCGGCTCGACGCTCCCGGGGCGATGTTCACCGCCAGTCACAACCCCGCCCAGTACAACGGCGTCAAGCTCTGCCGCGCCGGTGCCGCCCCCGTCGGCGAGGAGACGGGCCTCGGCGCCATAAAGGCGGCGGTCGCATCCGGAGTGATCGAGCGGGCACAGGATCCCGGTGCCGTCCATGCGAGGGACATGCTCGACGACTTCGGCGCCCACGTGCGCTCCTTCGTCGATGCGTCGGTGCTCACGACCGCTCGTCGTGGTGGCCGACACGGCCAACGGCATGGGTGGGCTCGTGGTGCCGAAGGTCTTCGAGGGGCTCCCGTTCGAGCTGACAGCTGCTGTTCGCGGAGCTCGACGGCACCTTCCCCAACCACCCTGCCGATCCGATCCAGCCCGAGAACCTCGAAGGATCTGCAGCGCGCCGTGATCGACGAGCGCGCCGACATCGGCCTCGCGTTCGACGGCGACGCCGACCGCGTGTTCCTCGTCGACGACGAGGGAGTCCCGGTCTCGGGATCCACGACCACCGCCTTGGTCGCGCGGAGCATCCTCGAGCGGCACCCGGGCGAGACCGTCGTCCACAACCTCATCTGCTCGAAGGCCGTGCCCGAGGTGATCCGTGAGGCCGGTGGGATGCCGGTGCGCACGCGCGTCGGGCACTCGTTCATCAAGCAGGTGATGGCCGAGACGGGTGCGATCTTCGGCGGCGAGCACTCGGCGCACTACTACTTCCGCGACAACTGGCGTGCCGACTCGGGCTCCATCGCCGCGCTCGTCGTCCTGGAGCAGCTCTGCCGCTCGGGAGTGCCGCTGTCGGAGCTGAGGCGGCCCTTCGAGCGATACTCGGCAAGTGGTGAGATCAACACCCGGGTCGACGATCCCGCTGCGGTGATCGAGCGTGTCGCGTCGGCGTTCGCCGACGCGGAGCAGGACCGCGTCGACGGCCTCACCGTCGATCAAGGTGAGTGGTGGTTCAACCTGCGGCCGTCGCAACACCGAGCCGCTGCTACGGCTGAATCTCGAGGCGCCCGACGACGAAGCCTGTGCGGCGCGGACGGCGCAGGTCCTCGCGCTGGTGCGCGGCGACGCCTGATAGACACGATCCGGCCGACGGCGTCGCCAACCGCGCGCCGGCCACCAACACGAAGAGGGAGACCCGATGGCACTGGACCCGAAGCTGCTCGAGATTCTCGCCTGCCCGGAGGACAAGGGCCCGCTGCTGTACTTCGCCGACGCAGATGCGCTGTACAACCCGCGCCTCAAGCGACGGTACGCCGTGCGCGACGACATCCCGATCATGCTCATCGACGAGGCGGAGACGGTCGACGACGCGGAGCACGAGCGCCTCCTCGAGAAGGCGGCCGCCGACGGGATCGAACCGACCTTCGAGGCATGATGGCGGGCCCTGCCGGTTCCCACGACCCGCTCGACTCACTCGGCTTCGTCGAGGCCGTCGCCGGGTTGCCGGAGCAGCTGGCGGCGGCGCACGAGGCCGCCGGGACGCTCGACGTGTCCCTGTTCCCGCCCGCCGACGAGGTCGACCACATCGTGGTGCTGGGCATGGGCGGCTCGGGAGTCGCGGGCGACGTGCTGGCCGCGGTCGTCGATCCGGTCCTGTCGGTACCCGTCACCGTTCACAAGCAGTACCACCTCCCCGGGTTCGTCGGGCCGCGGACTCTCGCCTTCGCAGTGTCGTACTCGGGCGACACCGAGGAGACGGCGCGAGCTGGCGGAGTCCGCGCTGGCACGCGGCGCGCGGGTCGTGGTCGTGTCGAACGGGGGCGCGTTGGCCGGTCTCGCCGAGGAGCGGGGCGCCCTTCACGTCGCCTGCCCCCCCGGATACATGCCGAGCGCGGCGCTGGGCGCCCTGGTCGCTCCGCTCTTCGTCGCCCTCTACCGGATCGGGCTCGCGCCCGAGGCGCACGCATGGTTGGTGAAGGCTCAGGAGCAGCTGGCGCGCCGACGCGATCAGTGCCGCCCCGGGGTCGCCGCGCCGTCCAACCCGGCGCGCGAGATCGCTCGCCGGATCGGCGGCACGATCCCGTTGGTGTACGGCGGCGGCCTGATCGGCGTCGGTCGCCGCGATGCGCTGGAAGGCCGACGTGAACGAGAACGCCAAGGCGCCGGCGTTCTGGAACGCGTACCCCGAGCTGGACCACAACGAGATCTGCGGCTGGGGACAGCACGGCGACGTCACCCGTCAGCTGATCACCCTGGTCGAGCTCCGGCACGGCTTCGAGCACCCGCAGATCGCGCGGCGGTTCGAGATAACCAGGGAGATAGTCGAGGAGGCTGTGCACCAGGTGATCCAAGTCGAGGCCGAGGGTGAGGGGCGGCTCGCCCAGCTCCTCGACCTCATGTACCTCGGCGACTGGGTATCGTGCTACCTCGCTCTCGCCCACGAGGTGGACCCCGGGCCGATCGACGCGATCGCCGACGCTCAAGGAGCGGCTCGCCTCCGAGTGACGGGCGCGGCATGCGAGGCCGTGTCGGCCGCGCACTACACTGAGCGCCAGGTCGGGCCCCGAAGGCTGTCACCCGGTGATCCGGGCCGACTCCACCGAACAGATCCGGCGCGCCGAGGCGTGCCCGTTCGACAAGGAGTCGAGATGACGACCTCTGCAACGAACCCTGCCGTGCACGATCTCTCGCGCGACTTCAAGGTCGCAGACCTGTCGTCGGCGGCATTCGGCCGCAAGGAGATCGATCTCGCCGAGCACGAGATGCCGGGCCTCATGGCGCTCCGCGAGCGGTACGGCGCCTCGAAGCCGCTTGACGGGTGCGCGCATCACCGGCTCACTTCACATGACGATCCAGACGGCCGTGCTCATCGAGACGCTCCTCGATCTCGGGGCAGAGGTCCGCTGGGCGTCGTGCAACATCTTCTCCACACAGGATCACGCTGCCGCCGCGGTCGCCGTCGGCCGCGGGGGGACGCCCGAGTCGCCCGCCGGCATTCCCGTGTACGCATGGAAGGGGGAGACGCTGGAGGAGTACTGGTGGTGCACGGAGCAAGCGGTTCGCTGGCCGGGCGGCGAGGGCCCGAACATGATCCTCGACGACGGAGGCGACGCGACGCTCCTCGTGCACCTGGGTGTCGAGTTCGAGAAGGCGGGAGCGGTCCCGGCGCCGACGGCCGACGACAGCGAGGAGTACGCGATCATCCTCGGCCTCCTCGCCCGGCTGCGAACGGAGGACGAGAGCCTCTGGCGTGGGATCGTTCCCGGCATCAGGGGGGTGACCGAGGAGACGACGACGGGCGTCCACCGCCTGTACCAGAGGACGGCCGACGGGACGCTGCTCTTCCCGGCGATAAACGTCAACGACTCGGTGACCAAGTCGAAGTTCGACAACCTCTACGGCTGCCGCCACTCGCTCGTCGACGGGATCAACCGGGCTACCGACGTCATGCTCGCCGGGAAGGTCGCCGTCGTCTTCGGCTACGGCGACGTCGGCAAGGGGTGCGCACAGGCGCTCAGGGGCCAGGGCTGCCGCGTGGTCGTGACCGAGATCGACCCGATCTGTGCCCTGCAGGCGTGCATGGAGGGATACCAGGTCGTCACGATCGACGACGTGCTCGAGTCGGCGGACATCTTCGTCACGGCGACCGGGAATCGTGACATCCTCACCGCCGATCACATGAGGCGGATGAAGCACAACGCGATCGTGGGGAACATCGGCCACTTCGACAACGAGATCGACATGGCGGGTCTGGCCAAGGTCCCCGGAATCGAACGCGTGAACGTCAAGCCCCAGGTAGACGAGTGGGTCTTCTCCGACGGGCACTCCGTGATCGTCCTGGCGGAGGGTCGGCTGCTCAACCTGGGTTGCGCCACGGGTCACCCGAGCTTCGTGATGTCGAACTCCTTCACGAACCAGGTCATCGCGCAGATCGAGCTGTTCACCCACACCGACTTCTACGAGCGGCAGGTCTACACGCTGCCCAAGCACCTCGACGAAGAGGTGGCGCGCCTGCACCTCGACAAGCTCGGCGCGAAGCTGACGCGGCTGACCGACCGCCAGGCCGAGTACCTGGGAATCCCCGTCGAAGGCCCGTACAAGCCCGACCACTACCGCTACTGACCAACCGACGGCGCCGGCGGGTCCCTGGCACTCGTCGGGGCGCGACCTCAGTTGTTCCCGGCCGATCAAGGAGGGCTTGATGGACGACTTCAGTGGCAGGGTCGCAGTGGTTACCGGCGCCGCCGGTGGCATCGGCAACGCGCTGGCCCGCCAGTTCGCGGAGCGCGGCATGAAGGTCGTCATGGCCGACATCGGCGAGGAGTCGTTGGGCGAGGCGGAGCAGGCACTCCGCTCGGGTGGCGCCGAAGTGCTCGGCGTCGTGACGGATGTCTCCGACGCCGAGTCCGTCGAGTCGCTCGCGCGCCGGGCAGTCGAGCGCTTCGGCGGCGTGCACATCGTCTGCAACAACGCCGGCGTGGGGGGAGCCGACGGCTCGCCGGCCTGGTCGCTACCGCTGACCGAATGGGAGTGGGTTCTCGGGGTGAACTTCTACGGCGTGCTCCACGGGATGCGTTCGTTCCTCCCGATGATGGTGGAGGCCGGCGTCGGGCACATGGTGAACACGGCGTCGTTCGCCGGCCTCCGGCCCACCCCTACGCTCGCTCCGTATGCGGCGAGCAAGCATGCCGTCGTCGCCCTCACCGAGACGGCGTTCCACGAGCTGCGAGCGATGCAGTCGCCCGTCGGGATCTCGGTGCTCTGCCCGGCGCCCGTGGCGACGAACATCGCCGATTCGTACCGGAACCGCCCGGAGCGCTTCGGAGGTGGAGCGGTACCGGACGCCGATCAGCAGGAGTTCGTCGACTTCCTCCGCGCAGTGCTGGCGCAGGGGCTGCCTCCGGATTTCGTTGCCGACTGCGTGCTCGAGGCAATCGTCGAGAACCGCTTCTGGATCCTCACCCACGACGACACCCGGCGCGTGGTGATCGAGAGGGCGGCGATCATCGCAGAGGGGCGCGACCCGGTTCCCGGAATGTGAGACGTGCCGGCCCGGCGGGCGTCGTGGACGCGTCGACCCGGCGCGGCCGCAGCGCCTACGGTTGAGCCGAGACGTGCACCGGCGGCTGTGTCGGTTGCACCGGGAACCTCGGAGGAGAACAAGGTGCAGGACTTCACCGGCAAGGTCGCCGTCGTGACGGGTGGCGCACACGGCATCGGACTCGCGATGGCGAAGCGGTTCGCCGGCGACGGCATGAAGGTCGTGATCGGCGACATCGAGGCGCCGAGGCTGGACGAGGCCGAGAAGGCGCTTGCGTCCGCCGGCGCCGACGTGCGGGCGCTCGTGATGGACGTCACCGATCCCGAGCAGATGCAGGCGCTCGCCGACCTCGCGGTCGACGCCTACGGCGGCGTCCACGTCTTCTGCAACAACGCCGGTGTGGCCGGTGGCGGCCTCGAATGGGAGATGCCGCTCTCGACGTGGGAGTTCGTACTGGGCGTGAACCTGTGGGGTGTGATCCACGGGATCCGCACGTTCGTGCCCCTCCTGATGAAGCAGGACGCGGCGCACATCGTGAACACGGCGTCGGTCGCCGGCCTCGTCGCGCCGCCGTTCATGTCGCCGTACAACGCCACCAAGCATGCCGTCGTCGCCATCTCGGAGTCGCTCTTCCACGAGCTCGCACTCGTGGGCTCGAACGTCGGGGTCTCCGTGCTCTGCCCGGCGTGGGTGAACACGGGGATCGGCGCCAGCGAGCGGAACCGCCCGCCCCACCTGCAGGAGCAGATCGCGCAGGACCAGACCGCCGCGCTCTCCGGGATCATCCAGGGCTACCTCGATGCCGGGATGTCGCCCGACGAGGTGGCCGACCACGTGGTGCGCGCGATCGTCGACGAGCAGTTCTGGATCCTCACCCACCAGGGCGACGAGTGGATGGCGGCCGTGGGCGCCAGGCTCGACTCGGTGAGGGACAGGACCAACCCGGTCCCATCCGCGTTGGGATGACCCCGACCGGCGAACCGATCCCTCCGACGATCGAGTGGCGGAGGGGGCGGATTCGTCTGGTCGACCAGCGTGAGCTCCCTTCGAGGCTCGCGTTCGTCGACTGCTCCTCGGTGGCGGAGCTCTGCGTGGCGATCAGCACGCTGGCGGTTCGGGGCGCGCCGGCCCTGGGAGCCGCGGGCGCGTACGGCGTCGCGCTCGCCGCCCAGGATGGGTCGGCGTCGCGGGTGCATGCCGCGGCGCGGCGCATCGTGGCGACTCGCCCTACGGCCGTGAACCTCGCCTGGGGCGCTGAGCGTGCGCTCGCCGCATTCGCGACCGACGGCGCATCGGGTGCGCTCGACGAGGCGCACAGGATCGCCGCACACGACGTCGCCGCCAATCGCGCCTTGGGGGCCCACGGCGCCGACCTCGTGCCTCATCGCGCGCGGGTGCTCACGCACTGCAACGCCGGGGCGTTGGCGGCCGTCGGCTACGGGACTGCGCTGGGCGTCATCCGGGCGGCGGCGGAGGCCGGCAAGGCACCGCGCGTGTGGGTGGACGAGACGCGACCCCTGCTGCAGGGGGCGCGCATCACCGCGTGGGAGCTGGACCGTCTGGGTATCGAGGCGACGCTGCTTCCCGATGCTGCGGCGGGGTCGCTGATGGCGGCCGGCGAGGTCGACCTGGTGGTCGTCGGCGCCGACCGCATCGCGGCCAACGGTGACGTCGCCAACAAGATCGGCACCTACGCGCTAGCGGTGCTCGCCCGGCATCACGGCGTCCCGTTCTACGTCGCGGCGCCGGTCTCGACGATCGACGTCGCGACTCCCGACGGCGGGGTGATCGCCATCGAGCAACGCGACCGCGCGGAGATCACGAGCCTCGGCGGAGTCCGCCTCGCCCCGCGTGGGTTCCCGGCGTTCAATCCCGCGTTCGACGTCACGCCGGCGCGCCTGGTCTCGGCACTCGTGACCGAGGAGGGTGTCGTGCGGCCGCCGTACCGCCGGGTCCTGGCGCGGCTGGCTCGAGCCGCAGACTCCTAGGGCGCAGCACGCCGGGGGGATGTCGCAGCGCGCGTATACGTTCGCCGGGTGCACGCAGGACTATTCGGAGATCTCGTGGCAGCGCTCCTTCCGTCCCGGTGTCCGGGGTGCGGGGTCCGCGCCGAGCCCGTCTGCCGCCCCTGCGCGGCCGGGATGCGCTGCGCCCCACCGTCGC
Source organism: uncultured Actinomycetes bacterium (assembly GCA_963706745.1). Lineage (GTDB taxonomy): Bacteria > Actinomycetota > Acidimicrobiia > IMCC26256 > PALSA-610 > JAOSJK01. The sequence goes on from CAVPMX010000003.1 coordinate 184,299, forward strand.
CGCCGCCCACCGGGATCGACTCCTGGGCCGCTGCGTTCTCCTACGAAGGAGTCGCTCGCGAGCTGGTGGCGCGGCTCAAGTACCGCAACGCCCGGGCGGGTGTGCCCTGGCTCGCCGACGTCGCGGCCGGTGTCGCGCAGCGGTGCCTGTGCGGCCCGAACGGGCTAGCCCCGCCCGACGTCGTGACCTGGCCGCCGACCCTCGCGGAGAGGAGGAGGGTGCGTGGCTTCGACCAGGCGGAGATCCTCGCCGGAGCTGTGGGCAGGCGCCTCGCGACGGCGGTCAGGCCGTTGCTCGGTCGACTGGACCGGTCGCCGCAGACGGGGCGGTCCGCGGCTGCGCGCAGGGCGGGCCCCCAGTTCGCGCCGCGCGGCGCCTGCTACGGCCTACGTGTCCTCGTCGTCGACGACGTGGCGACCACGGGATCGACGCTCGCGTCGTGTGGGAGCGCGCTCAGGAGCGCCGGTGCCGTCTCGGTCGTAGCCGTCACGATCGCCCGAACGCCGCCACCCGGCCGGTGAGCGACCGGGCCGATCGCGCGAGTGGGAACGGGTATCGGGCCGCTGAGCGGGCGGCCGCGGGTCGCCGGGCGCGCCACGGAGTGCGATTCCGCCGACACCTATACTGCCGCCGATGAAGCCCCATTGTCGGCAGTCGCGGACCCCAGGTGAGTGAGAACATGGATGTTGTGGTGGTCAGCAGGCACACGGAGATCCCGGACGATCTGCGCGACACGGCCGAGGAGAAGGTCGCGCGGCTGACCCGCTTCGCGAACGACATCCGGCGCGTCGAGATCGATTTCGACGAGACGCACAACCAGCGCGTCGCGAAGCCGCACCGGTGCGAGATCCTCGTTCACCTGACCGGCCACCTGGTCAAGGGTCATGGCGAGGCCGCCGAGGCGGGCGAGGCCCTCGACTCCGCCATCGAGAGGGTGGAGCTCCAGATGCGGCGCCTGCACAGCAGGCGCGCCACTCGTCGGGCAAGTCGCCGCGACGGCGGGCCCGGTCGGGCAGCGATGAGCGATGCCGGACAGGGCTCGGGGTCCGTGCCCGGCGGTCCGGGCGGCGAGAGGGCTCTCTCCGACGACGGTGACGAGGCGGTGATCGTCAAGGAGAAGCGGTTCACGATGAAGCCGATGTCGGTCGACGAGGCCGCGCTTCAGATGGAGCTGCTCGGCCACGACTTCTTCCTGTTCACCAGCAGTGAGAACGGGCAGGCGGCGGTCGTCTACAGGCGCAACGACGGCAATCTCGGGCTCATCGAGGCCGGCCCTTGATCGAGGCCTCTTCAGAAGGGGCCAGGGGCCCCGCTGAGAGGCTCCGAGTGCTGGTCGTCGACGACCACGCGCTCTTCAGGAGGGGACTCGATCTGGTGCTCGCGCCGGAATCCGACATCGAGATCGTCGGCGAGGCGCGTGACGGCAACGAGGCGGTGGAGGCGGCGACAGACCTCAGGCCCGACGTCGTCCTCATGGACGTTCGGATGCCCGAGCTCGGCGGAATCGAGGCGACCAGGAGGATCCGCGACGCGCTGCCGACCACGAAGGTGGTGATGCTGACCGTCTCCGACGACGAGGAGGACCTCTTCGCATCGATCAGGTCCGGGGCGACCGGGTATCTGCTCAAGGAGGTCGCGATAGAGGAGGTCGCCGACGCGATCAGGGCGGCGGCACGCGGACACGGCCTGGTCAGCCCGTCGATGGCGGCGAGGCTGCTCGTCGAGTTCAACCGACTGTCGAAGCCCACGGGGGCCGCACCGGGCGCCGCCTCGCGCCTCACGGTCCGCGAGATCGAGGTGCTCCGCCTCGTGGCGAAGGGCATGTCCAATCGCGAGATCTCCGGAGACCTGCAGATCGCCGAGAACACGGTGAAGAACCACGTTCGGAACATCTTGGAGAAGCTCCAGGTCCGTTCCCGTACGGAGGCCGCGATGCGCGCGGTCCGGGAGAAGCTCCTCGAGGTCGACTGACGGCGGCCCGGCCCTGATCCCGCACGGTCTCCCGATCTGTGGCGGTCGCGGGACGGGTATCGGTTTCCGCCGCCGGTAGACTGCGACCCGCATGGGTGTCTTCCACCGAATCCTCCACGCGGGCGAGGGCCGCAGGCTCAAGGAGCTGCAGACCCTCGTCCCTTCCGTCTCCGCGCTCGAACCCGAGATGGAGCGGCGGTCCGACGACGACCTGCGCGCCACGACGGCGACGCTGCGGGCACGCGTGGAGGCCGGCGAGGATCTCGACGCGATGCTGCCCGAGGCCTTCGCCACGGTTCGCGAAGCCGGGCGCCGCGTGCTCGGGCAGAGGCACTTCGACGTCCAGCTGATGGGTGGGGCCGCCCTCCACTACGGGTGGGTCGCCGAGATGAAGACCGGAGAGGGCAAGACGCTCTCCTCGACCCTGGCTGCGTACCTGAACGCCATCGGCGGACGTGGAGTCCACCTCGTCACCGTCAACGAGTACCTGGCGCGCTCGCGACGCCGAGTGGATGGGCCAGATCCATCGCTTCCTCGGCCTGGAGGTCGGGGTGGTCGTTCCGGGCAACGACTCGCCCGACGAGAAGCGCCGGGCGTACGCCGCCGACATCACGTACGGAACGAACAACGAGTTCGGGTTCGACTACCTGCGCGACAACATGACCGGCCGCCTCGAAGCACCAGGTCCAGCGGGGGCACAACTTCGCGATCGTCGACGAGGTCGACTCGATCCTCATCGACGAGGCGCGCACCCCGCTGATCATCTCCGGGCGGGCAACCGACGCTGCACGATCTCTATCACCAGTTCGCGCGGATAGCCCGCGGCCTGGAGCGCGACCGCGACTACGAGGTCGACGAGGCCAAGCGCACCGTCGTGCCGACGGAAGAGGGGATCACCCGCGTCGAATCGGCGCTCGAGGTCGACAACCTCTACGACCACGTCAACCAGAACTACGTGCATCAGCTCCAGGCCGCGCTCCGCGCCAAGGAGCTCTTCAAGCTCGACGTCGACTACATCATCCAGGATGGCGAGGTGAAGATCGTCGACGAGTTCACCGGCCGGGTCCTCGAGGGGAGACGATGGAGCGAGGGCCTGCACCAGGCGGTCGAGGCGAAGGAGGGCGTGAGGATCAAGGAGGAGAACCAGACCCTCGCCACGGTCACCATCCAGAACTACTTCCGGCTGTACGACAAGCTCTCGGGCATGACCGGTACGGCCTACACGGAGGCCGGCGAGTTCAAGCACACCTACGACCTGGAGGTCGTGCAGATCCCGACCAACCGCGAGATGGTCCGTGCCGACCAGGGCGACCTGATCTACAAGACCTCCGATGCCAAGTTCGACGCGGTCGTCGAAGACGTCGCCGAGAAGTGGGAGACCGGCCAGCCGGTACTGGTCGGGACGATCTCGGTCGAGCAGTCCGAGCTTCTCTCGAGGCTTCTCGACAAGCGCGGCGTCGAGCACGAGGTGCTGAACGCGAAGCAGCACGAGCGGGAAGCGAACATCATCGTGCAGGCCGGGAGGCTGGGAGCGGTGACGGTCGCGACGAACATGGCGGGCCGAGGCGTCGACATCCACCTGGGCGGCAACCCGGAAGGCCTCGCCGAGACGGAGCTCCTGCGCGAGGGCGCCACGAAGGAGGAGTCGCCGGAGCGACTCCTGGAGCTACGGAGGCGATTCGACGCCGAGTGCGCAGCCGAGGGAGCGAAGGTGCGCGAGCTGGGCGGTCTCTACGTGCTCGGCACCGAGCGGCACGAGAGCCGGCGGATCGACAACCAGCTCCGCGGCCGGTCCGGCCGCCAGGGAGATCCGGGCGAGAGCCGCTTCTACCTGTCGCTGGAGGACGAACTCATGCGCCTCTTCGCGACGGGGATCATGAGTCGCGTGATGGGCGCTGCATTCCCCGACGACGTACCGCTCGAGGCGAAGATGGTGACGCGTGCGATCGAACGCGCGCAGCGCACCGTGGAGGACCGCAACTTCGAGATTCGCAAGAACGTCCTCAAGTACGACGAGGTGATGAACGAGCAGCGCAAGATCGTGTATCGCAGACGGCAGCAGATCTTCGAAGGAGGGGATCTGCGGTCGGAGGCGATCGAGGCGATCGAGCGGGCGATTCGCCGAGTGGTCGAGACCTACTGCACCGGAGAGTTCGTCGAGACCTGGGACGTCGACGAGCTGTTGACCGCGATCCGGCTCTACTACTCCACGAGCATCACAAAGGAGCAGGTCGAGGCTGCCGATCGCCTCGAGGACATCGAGCCGCTCTTCGTCGACGACGCTGTCGCACAGTACGAGGAGAAGGAGAGACAGATCGGCGCCGATGCGCTGCGCCAGATCGAGCGCCGCGTGATGCTCTCGGTCATAGATCAGCACTGGCGCGAGCACCTGTACGAGATGGACTACCTACAGGAGGGGATCAACCTGCGGGCGATGGGCCAGCGCGATCCTCTGACGGAGTGGCAGCGCGAAGGCTTCGACATGTTCACCGTGATGATGGACGCGGTCGAGGACGACTTCGTCCGGTACGTGTTCCGACTCCAGGTCGTGAAGGAGGAGGCACCTTCCCAGGCGCCGCGCAACCTCTCGTACAGCGCACCGGAGGACCCGGTACAGGGCTCCGGCGCGATACGCCGCGCCGTGGAGTCCGGCGACGGCGACGGCGGTCCGATCGTGACCCCGGCGTCCGCTGCGTCCGCTGCGGCCGGGGTCGGAGCCGTGCGACTTCCGCGGGAGAGGAGCGAACCGGAGGTGCGGCAACCGGTGCAGGTAGACAAGGTGCCGGGTCGCAACGAGCCCTGCTTCTGCGGCAGCGGCAAGAAGTACAAGCTCTGCCACGGCCGCTGAGCCCCGGCCTCCGGAACCCGACGATGCGCGACTTCAGCGAGGAGCTAGCCGAGATCTCCAGGCGCATCGGGGGAGCGCGCTCCTACCTGCACATCGACGACCTGCGCGGGCGACTCGCCTCACTCGAGGAACAGGCGAGTCTCCCGGGGCTCTGGGACGACCCCGGTGAGGCACGTCGCGTCACGACCGAGTTGGCGCGCGTCAAGGACGACGTCGACCTGGTGGAGGGGCTCGAGAGTCGCGGATCGGACATCGCGACCCTGGTGCAGCTGGCCCACGAGGAGGGCGAGGACTCGGTCGAGGCCGAGATCGAATCCGAGGTGGAGCAGCTGATGGCTGATCTCGACGTCCTGGAGCTGCGTGCGCTGTTCTCGGGCGAGCACGACGAGCGTGACGCGATCTGCGAGGTCCACTCCGGAGCCGGCGGCACCGATGCGCAGGACTGGGCGGAGATGGTGCTCAGGATGATCACGCGGTGGGCGCAGCGGAGGGGCTTCGAGGTCGAGCTCGACGAGGTCGCGGAGGGTCAGGAGGCGGGCATCACGTCGGCGACGTTCATCGTCAAGGGCCGGTACGCGTACGGGATGATCTCGGGCGAGAAGGGGGTCCACCGCCTGATCCGCATCTCGCCGTTCGACGCCAACGCGCGGCGCCAGACGGCCTTCGCCTCGCTCGACGCCGTACCCGCCCTGGAACAGGCCGAGGTTCCGGAGATCGAGGAGAAGGATCTGCGCATCGATACCTTCAGGTCGTCGGGCGCGGGTGGCCAGCACGTCAACGTCACCGACTCGGCCGTCCGTATCACGCACCTCCCTACGGAGACCGTGGTGTCGTGCCAGAACCAGAGATCACAGCTGCAGAACCGGGCCAAGGCGATGGAGATCCTCGCCGCCCGCCTGGCGGCGCTTCAGCGCGAGGAGCGTCGGAAGGAGATGGAGACGCTCTCGGGCGAGAAGCGCGACGTTGCCTTCGGCAGCCAGATCCGCACCTACACCCTGGCCCCGTACCAGCTCGTGAAGGACGAGCGGACGCGACACGAGACGGGCAACGTCCAGGCCGTCCTCGACGGCGACATCGACGGGTTCATCGAGTCGTGGCTCCAGTGGCGACGCCGGCACGCGCCCGACTAGGCGCGCAGGCCGGCAGGCCGACGGGACTGGCCAGGTCAGGAGGGGTGCAGTGCACGCAACCACCCGGCTGATACCCTCCCCGGGCCTGCCATGATCCGGTTCGAGAACGTCTCCAAGATCTACAAGGGCGGCGTCACCGCGCTCCACGACGTGTCGGTCGACATCGCCAAGGGGGAGTTCGTCTTCCTAGTGGGCCCGTCCGGGTCCGGTAAGTCGACCTTCCTGAAGCTGCTGCTGCGCGACGAGGTCGCGAGCAGCGGACGGATCGTCGTGGCCGGACGCGACATCGGCCGCCTCGGCTCGTGGAAGGTGCCGCAGCTGCGCAGGAACATCGGCTGCGTCTTCCAGGACTACAAGCTCCTGCCCAGCAAGACGGTGTACGAGAACGTGGCCTTCGCTCTCGAGGTGATCGGCAGGCCTCGCCACATCATCAACACGCAGGTGCCCCAGATCCTCGATCTCGTCGGTCTCACCAAGAAGGCCGACAACTTCACCACCGAGCTCTCGGGTGGAGAGCAGCAGCGGGTCTCGATCGCCCGCGCCTTCGTCAACCGCCCCCTCATCCTGCTGGCCGACGAGCCCACGGGAAACCTCGATCCGGCAACTACCGTCGGCATCATGCGACTCCTCGACCGCATCAACCGCTACGGCACCACGGTCGTGATGGCTACGCACGACCAGCGGATCGTCGATGCCATGCGGCGTCGAGTGCTCGAGCTGGACCGAGGTGACGTCGTCCGGGATCAGGTGCGCGGCGTGTACGGGGTGCGGGCGTGACCAGGCTCTTCTACTTCGCTCGCGAGACGCTCATCTCGCTCCGACGCAACCTGCTGATGACGCTCGCGGGGATCCTGACGGTAGCGGTGTCTCTGTTCCTCTTCGGGGGCGTGATGCTGCTCTCCCGGCTGGTCGAGAACGGCACGGATCGTTGGCGCCACGATGTGAAGCTCGAGATCTTCATGCATGTCGACGCGTCGAGTGGCCAGATAGCCGCGGTGGAGCAGGAGCTGATCGACTCACCGGAGGTGAAGAAGTTCAGGTTCCTCACCAAGGCCGACGCGTACGAGGAGTTCAAGCGCATCTTCCCCGATGATCCGGCGCTGGTGAGCGAGGTCGAGCCGGAGTCGCTGCCGACGTCGTTCCGGGTGGTGCCGACCGAGGCGGAGTTCACCGGCTCGATCGCCGACCGATTCGCCGGTCGTACCGGGGTGGACGAGGTGATCACCGCGCGAGGAGCAGGTCGACAGGATGCTCACGGCCACGAAGTGGATCCGCCTCACGTTCTGGGGCCTCGCTGCGGTGCTCCTGGCGTCATCGCTCTTCCTGATCGTGAACACGATCCGCCTGGCGACGTTCGCACGCCGACGCGAGATCGAGGTGATGAAGCTCGTCGGAGCATCGAACTGGTTCGTGCGCATCCCGTTCATGGCCGAGGGCCTGGTGCAGGGTGCGATCGGGGCGGGCCTCGCCTTCGGCCTGGTGTACGGCCTGCGCGTGATCCTCACTGACCTCGTGAAGGACGCCGACAACCTCTTCACGCACTTCTACGTGACCTCCGGCGACGCCGTCGGCATCGGAGTCGTCGTGCTCCTGATAGGGGCCGGCATCGGGATGCTCGGCTCCGCGATCGGCCTCCGCCGCTTCCTCGAGGCCTGAGCCGGGCCCCCGGGGCCGAGTCGCCGCTTCCCGGACTGCAGCGGGTCCCGCCGCGTGCCGATACCGAGACGGGCGTGCGATGACGCGCGGCTCTGTTGTCAATGTGGCTGGTGTTGCCTACGATGCAGTTGATGTCTTCTGTGCACCGCCGCCGTCGGTGGCTCCGGGCCCTCTGCGCGGTCTTCGTCTCCGCGACCGTCGTTCCGACGGGGGCGATCCTCGGGGCCGGTGCCGAGCCGGCGAGCACCGCCGAGCGGATCCTCGCCGTTCAGGAGCAGCTCGGGCACGCCTCCGCGGAGGAGGCCGCTGCGATCGTCGCGCTCGAGGATGCAAGGGAGCGGCGAGTCGCCCGGGAGAGCGACGTCCTCGCGCTCGAGACGGCGCTGCTAGAGGCCACTGTGCGGCTCGAGGCGGCTCGCAGAGAGGACGACCGGCTGACGGCGCGGTACGTGCACGTGTCGAGGCGTCTCGACGAGACCGAGGCTCGGGGCCGCGAAGCGCGGGCACGCTTCAACGAGACCGTCGCGGCCCTCTATCGAACGGCGGGCGGCGCCGCCGGCTCGTACACGTCGCTCGTCCTCGACTCCTCGGATCCCCAGCGGCTCTACGCCGGCTCGCGCTACCTGGCCGGAGTCACCGATGCGCGATGGGGCGTTGTCGAGGAGCTCCGCGCCTTGGAGGAGGCGGCGGAGAGGCTCGCAGAGAAGGCTGAACGGGGTCGGGAGGAGGCCGAGAAGGCGCGCTCCGCACTCGAGGAGGAGGCGGCGCAGCTCGAGGTGCTGAGAGCCGAGCAGGTAGCACAGCGGGACGCCGCGGCTCGGGAGGAGGCGGCGGAGGTAGGCCTCGTCGCAGAGATCAGGGCCCGCGTCGCTGGGTACGAGGCGGAGCTGGCGTCGCTGCAGGCGACGTCGAGCGAGATCGGAGCGATGCTCGCCGCCGGGCAGTCCGGACAGCAGGCGGCGGCCGGCTTCGCGGCGGTGCGACCGGTGCCGGGCGCGATCACGAGCGGGTTCGGAGAGCGCGTGCACCCGGTACTCGGCACCGTCAGGATGCATGCGGGTGTCGACATGCACGCCGACTACGGGTCGCCCATCGCCGCCGCCGCCGCTGGCGAGGTCGTGTGGGCGGGGTGGCGCGACGGATACGGGAACACCGTGATCATCGACCACGGCAATCGGTTCGCGACCCTGTATGCGCACCAGTCGGTCGTGCGCGTATCCGTGGGACAGACCGTGGAAGCGGGACAGGTGGTCGGTGAGGTCGGCTCCACGGGGCTCTCGACCGGCCCTCACCTGCACTTCGAGGTCCGGGTGCTGGGGACGCCCGTCGACCCCGCGCCCTACCTCTGACACGGGCGACGTTGACCGACGACCCGTGGATCGTGTGGACTGCGGCTTCGTGGCGGCATCCTCGGGGAACCCACTGCACCGCAGGCTCGGCGTAGGCGACGGCGCGCGCGTCGCGCTCGATACGCGCCCCCGACGGCTTCGACAGGTCGCTGCGGCCGCTACCCGCGCGCGTGAGGCTGGTCACCGCCGTCCGCGGTCCGCAGGATGTCGTCCTCTTCTTCGTGACCCGAAGTGCCGAGCTACAGCGGCGGTTCCCGTCGCTGGCGCGGGCGGTCGCACCGGCGGGTGGGCTCTGGATCGCGTGGCCGAAGCGGACGGCGGGAGTCGCCACCGACCTCAACGAGGGCCTGGTGCGCGAGGCGGGCCGCCGCGAGGGCCTGATCGACGGCAGGGCCGGCGCGATCGATGATCTGTGGTCGGGGCTGCGGTTCGTTCACGGGCGCGCTGCTCGCTGATCGGAGCGGGCCGGGCTATGTACCTTCGGAGTGGGTGCCGGGTAGGGTCGTCGCGTGTGCGGTCGATACGTGCAGACGTCGTCTCCGGCGGTTCTCGCCGAGCGATTCCACGTGGACGAGGTGCGCCTGGAAGCGTCCGAGGCCGACTTCAACGTGGCACCGAGGCGATCACTCCCCGTGGTCCTGGAACGCGACGGCGAGCGGCTACTGGAGAGGCTGCGCTGGGGGCTCATACCCGCCTGGGCCAAGGACAGCAAGATCGGCGACCGGCTGATCAACGCCCGAGCGGAGACGGTCGCGTCGAAGCCGTCCTTCAGGAGCGCCTTCGCGAGGCGCAGGTGCATCGTGCCGGCCGACGGGTTCTACGAGTGGCAGGTGGTACCGGGTCGGCGGCAGAAGCAGCCTTACTACATCTCCGCGCGCGACCTGCTGCCCCTGGCGTTCGCGGGCCTGTGGGAGTCGTGGCGCGACCCCTCCGATGCCGAAGCACCCTGGATCTCGTCGTTCGTCATCGTCACGACCACCGCGAACGCACTCGTCGCACCCGTGCACGACCGAATGCCCGTGGTGCTGCCTGACGCAGTGTGGGACGCGTGGCTCGACGCCGACAACCACGACGTCGATTCCCTCGCGCAGATGCTCGTGCCCGCCGGCGAGGAAGTGCTGCAACTCCACGCGGTGAGCACCAGCGTGAATCGTCCGCAGAACCGCGGACCCGATCTGATCGAGCCGCTCGTCGAACGAACCGTCGATGAGTGAGGCAGGCGCCCACGTTCTCCGACGCGCTCATTGGTAGGGTCGGCCCTCATGGATTTCGAAGAGCACGTCGCCGCGATCAGGATCGAGGGCGCCGAGCTGGGCAGAGCCGCAGCTTCGTCGGGGCTCGAAGCCACCGTCGCCGGTTGTGGGGATTGGCGAGTCGCCGACCTGGTTGCGCACATCGGCCACCTGCACCGGTGGGTGACGAGCCTGGTGGAGGCGCGACCCACCGGTGGGCCGGAGCTCTTCGGCGACGTCGCCGTTCCCGGAGCGAGTGAGCTGATCGATTGGTACGACTCGGGCGTCGAGCCGCTGGCGGCCGCCCTCGAGAGCGCGGGAGCCGACGCAGAGGTGTGGTCGTGGACCGATGACCACACTGCCGGGTTCTGGGCACGCCGCCAGGCGCACGAGACCGCGGTGCACCGCTGGGACACCGAGTCGGCCGGCGCCCCCGGGCGCGGCGGGGGGGTGGGCAACGTGGCGAGGGGCCCCGGGAGTGGCTCCGCCGCCCCGGTCGAGGCGCGTCTCGCCGTCGACGGGGTCGACGAGGCGTTCGACATGCTCACGTACAGGCCCGCGACCAAGGCGCTTCGCGGGGAGGGTGAGACCATCCACCTCCACTGCACCGATGCCCATGGCGAGTGGCTCGTGCACCTGGGCGAGTCGGGTGTCGAGGTCACGCGTGAGCACGCAAAGGGCGATGTGGCAGCCCGCGGTCCCGCCTCCGATCTGCTGCTCCTCCTCTACGGCCGGATCCCTGCATCGGAGGTTGAGACGTTCGGCGACGCAGACCTCCTCGCGAGATGGCAGCGCGACGCGCGGTTCTGATCCTCTGCGACTACCGCCAGGGCGGAGCCAGCGCGCGCAGCATCGCCCCGACCTGATCGGCGCCGGAGGCGAAGATCGCGGGAGCGGGAGTGGTCACACCGTTCTCCACATAGCGCCCGAGGTGCTCCCGGATCTTCTCGGGCGGGCCCCAGACCAGCAGGTCGTCGACCACCTCGTCGGGGATGGATGCCGCGGCGGCCTTGCGGTCGCCCTCCTCCCACAGCCGCCAGAGGTCCGCCAGCTGTTCGCCCCTTCCGAGCCATTCGTGGAACGCTGCGTAGACGGGGACCGTCAGATACGAAGCGATGGCGCGCTTGCCGATCCCGTGTGCGAGGTCGCGATCGTCTACCGGCAGGACGAAGATGCGGGCGGCGATCTCCTTGCCCGCTCCCACATGGGGGACGACCGTCTTCACGTCTTCGGCGGAGAGCCAGTTGACGATCGCCCCGTCGCCCTCGCGTCCCGCGAGTCGGAGCATCCCCGGCCTGAGAGCCGCGACCAGGATCGGCGGCTGCTGTGCCACCTTCACCCCGAGGCGGAAGCCCTTCACCGAGAAGGTCTCGTACTCGGCCGTGACCTTCTCGCCCGAGAGCGCGGCGCGCAGGAACCTGATGGTGTCGCGGACGCGCTTGTACGGCTCCTCGAAGGGGATTCCGTTCCACTGCTCGACGATCACGTTCGACGATGTGCCGAGACCGAAGGCGAAGCGCCCGGGCGCGGCGTCACAGAGGCTGGCAACCTGCTGCGCGAGCACCGCCGGGCCGCGCGTATACGCGGGCACTATCGCGGTGCCGAGACGGAGGCTCGGGGCCCACACAGAGGCGAGGGCGAGGGGAGTGAAGGCGTCGTGACCCATTGCCTCGGCCGACCAGAGGTCGGTGAAGCCGAGGTCGGCGGCCTCGATCACCAGCTCGCGTTGGGCGTGCAGTGGGACTCCGTCGAAAGGGACGGTCACTCCCCATCGCTGCGGGACGCTCATCTGGGAACCTCCTCGTGCGGCGGGGGCCCGTCCTTCCAGCCCCTGATGATGATCGACTGACTCGCCGTGCCGAGAAGCGTGCCGCACTCGGCCCAGAGGTGGACGAGGCCGTGACCGTAGCCGCCGGCGATGGAGTGCACCCGAACGTCGGCGAGCACCCAGCTCGTCGGCGCGCTGTGAGCGACGCGCAGCGTGTTGTCGAGGCTGCTACCTCCGAGCTGACGGCCGGTTGCCCTGCGGATGCCGAACGGGACGAGGTCGCCCACGACGGCGAGGGCTGCCGGCGACGACTCGAGGCCGTCGGGGAGCTTCACCCAGACGGAGCAGCTGCCGGCGTCCGAGGGTGTCGAAGAGCCGGCCGACGACTCCGGCGTCGCGTCAGCCGCATCCGGCACGTCCGCCAGTCGCATTCCGAGCCGGCTCATCATCGTGCCGTCGTGTCTCGGAAGCACGTCACGCGGCGGGCACTCCTCCGGCGGTGGGACGTCGGGCCGCCTCGGCCACTGCCCCTCGAAAGGTAGGGCGCGCTCGCCGAGGGCGGCGGTGACCCCGAGTATCTCCTCGGCCCCGACCCGGGCGACGACGCGCACCTGAGAGGTCTGGTGTCCGCGCACCAGCTCGGTGACGTCGAGCTCGAGCACGGAACCCGGGCGGGCGAACGACAGGTACTGCGCCGCTGCCCAGACGACGGGCCGCCCGGTCGCGCTCTCGGCGACGGCGATGCAGGCGCCGAGACCGGCGCCTCCGAAGAGCGTGCCGCGACCGGACACGAGCCCCTGGGAGACCGGCATCAACCATCGGTTCGGGGCGTCGTCGGGCCTCAGGTCGAAGAACGTGAACGCGTCCAAGGTCCCAGAGGCTACGGACCGAGAGCCGGCCGTCGCACCTCGGCATGCTCGGGTGCGGGCGTCGACAGACCACACGGTGTGCTGCCTATCCACGCCCTTCGGGTGGATCGCGGCGGACGGCGGGGCCGGACGGTGTCAGCTTGGTGCCTGTCAGGATCCGCTCGGCGTTGCGCATCCGCCACGACAGGAGGCGACCGGCGTACTCGGCGACGACTGTGGCGTAGGCCGGGTCGCCGGCGACGTTCTCGACCTGTGCGGGGTCGGACTGCAGATCGAAGAGGATGGGTGGCATCGCGGTGAAGTGGACGTACTTGTAGAGGTCGTCGCGCAGCACGTTCAGCGTGCACTCGTCCATCCGGATCTCGAAGACCGACTCCACGACGGCGTGTTCCGGGTCGCGGAAGTCGAACTCCCAGTGGACTTCGGTGCGCGGCGCCGCAGCCGGGTCTCCCTCGATGAATCCTCGGAGACTCCGGCCGTCGCACTGGAGGGGGATCTCGGCGCCCAGGAGGTCGAGGATCGTCGGGATGACGTCGACGTGCTCGCTGAAGTGCGGGATCGCGGTACCGCGGGTCGCGTCCGCCTCGGCTCGAGGATCCCGCACCAAGAGGGGGACGTGGTAGGCCTCGTCGAACCAACCGAGCTTCTGGAGCAGCCAGTGGTCTCCGAGCATCTCGCCGTGATCCGAGGTGAAGACGACGAGCGTCTCGGCTGCACGTCCCGACTCGTCGAGCCAGTCCAGGACCCTGCCGATCTGGTCGTCGACCTCGGTGATCATCCCGTAGTAGGTGGCACGGAGCTGTCGGAGGTCTCGCTCATCGTCCGGTGACGCGAGCTCCGGGTGGTCGATCGCGACGGCGAGCAGCGGGTGCTGCGCACCCTCCGCTTCGCGCGTCGGCGCCCGCACGGGATTCGGGACGGCGTCGGGGTCGTACATGTCGTGGTAGGGCTCGGTCGCCAGGTAGGGCGGATGAGGGCGCAGGTAGGAGATGTGCACGAACCACGGCGTGTCGCCCTCGGACTCGAGATGCTCCAGCGCGCGGTCGGTGAGGAACGCAGTCTGGGAGTGCTCGGCCCGGTAGCGCGCGGGCCGCCAGGTGGCACCACGAGAGCGCGCCCGAGAGTCGCTTGCGGCGTCCGGCTCCGCGGGAGTCTCGATCCAGGAACGCCAGTCCTCGGGGATCTGGTACCCGAGACCGGCGAGCCAGTCGAGCCACGCGCGCGGGTCGCCCTCGGGGAGGTGGCAGACCGGGTCGAAGCCGGGTAGCACGCCCTCGTAGGTGGTCAGGCGTGGGTCGTCGGGTTCCACCGTGCGGGGATCGACACTGGTGTCGGTGTACCCGAGGAGGCTCGGCGTGTAGCCGAGGCGCGCCGCCTCCAGGGCGACGTTCGTGTGACGCGCGTCGAGAGGTGTCCCGTTCCCGGTGACGCGGTGGTTCATCGGGTACATCCCCGTGTACAACGACGCCCTGCTCGGTCCGCACGGCGCAGCCTGCGCGAAGTGCCGTGCGAATCGGACGCCGTCTGACGCGAGGCGGTCGAGGTTGGGGGTGCGGACGACGGGGTGGCCGGCGCAGGTGAGCGAGTCGGCGCGGAGCTGGTCGGCCGTCAGCGAGGAGGACGTTTCGGATCGGCCTTCGGCCTTCGGGCATCGGGTCAGTGTAAGTACCGGCGGCGGCGGCGGACCGGGAGGTGTCGCCACCGAACGTGAGCGACGTGGCCCCGCTTGCACGCGGAGAGCGTTTCGCCGATCTGGTTGCTTCTTCCACAACGAGGTGGAACGGTCGGAGCGGCCACCGAAATGGTTGCCTAGTCGAGTGCCGCGGAGCAGAATGCTCGTACGCGACCTGCATGAGGGTCGACCAGGGCGGACTCGGGGGTGGGACTCGGGAGTGAACTCGGTGGTGGTTGCGGGCTGGCCGTTACACCACGGCTAGTCTCACGACATCCGGTGCGTGAAGCACGCATTGCACCGCGCGCCGACGGCTGCGAATCGAAACCTGCGCCAGTGCCCGACCGGCGTAGACAGGATCGGAGGGGCTCCCAGGGCCGAGCCGCCCGTCGGCCCGGGAGCCCCGCCGATATGCGCACCGCACACGGTCTCCGCTCGGGGTCTCTCCTCCACGTAGGTAGCCTGCCCGCTGATGCGTGTGTGGGCCAGGTACGTGACGGAGGTCCGCGACGCCGCAGACTCGGAGTCGGCCGCGTACCGGCAGTCAGTTCCTGCCTCGGTTGCCGACCGCCAGATGATCGTCGTCCTGGTGACCGTGGCTGTCTGTCTGACGTTGAACAACTACTTGGCCGCGAGCCGCGATGCGTCCTGGTTGGTGACGCTCCTGGGCAGGGTCGGCCTCACCGGCGCGTCGGAGCGCCTCGCGAGTGCGACGACGACTTCAGATCACGCCGAGCTCAACCGTCTCGTGTTCTGGGGGGCGGTGCAGGTTGCCGGGTATGTCGTGCTGCCGGTCGTGGTGGTGGCAGGCGTGTTTCGCGAGCGCCTGCGCGACTACGGCCTTCGGGCGAGAGGGATCGGGAAGCACGCCCTCCCCTATCTGGTCCTGCTGGTCCTCTCGCTGCCGGCTCTCGTCGTGGCCTCGTACTCGTCGGCGTTCCAGGAGAAGTACCCGTTCCTGAGTCTGGCGCCGGGTGACGGCTACTGGCCGAAGATGTGGCTCTGGTGGGGCGTGTACGCCGTGCAGTTCATCGCGCTCGAGTTCTTCTTCCGCGGGTTCTTCCTGCACGGACTGAAGCGCCGGTTCGGGTGGGCGGCGATCTTCGTGATGGTGGTCCCTTACAACATGCTGCACTACGGCAAGCCGATGGCCGAGTCGCTGGCTGCGATCGTGGGCGGGTGCATCCTCGGTGCGCTGAGTCTCAAGACCCGCTCCATCTGGTGGGGTGCCGCTCTGCACATCGCGATCGCGGGGTCGATGGACGTGCTGGCACTCTGGCAGAAGGGTCTCGCGTTCTGAGCGCGCCCAGGTGGATCGGCGCTGATCCGAACAGAGGAGTGCGAGACGTGCGCTACTCGGTGAAGGGCTTGAGGAAGGCCGTCTGCGTCGCGATGGCCACGAGTCGCTTCTCGGTGTCCCAGAGGTACGACGTCCCTGTGGCGTAACCGCCGCTCGAGTGGTCGGCACGCGCGTCCTGGAGCACCCAGGGCCCGACAGGTGATGCCACGAAGCGGATCGCGATCTCGAGGCTGAGGACGAAGAAGTGGCCTGCGCGCGGACCGAGCGCCTGGCCGACCGCGGACCCGAGTATGTCGCCGGGGACGCAGAGAGCAGATGTCTCGTAGCGCCCGTCGTCGTGCCGCGGCTCGTTCACGAGCCTGTGCCACGACAGCGCCCGCGCGGGGCCCGCCTCGAAGCCGCCGTCCCATGGTCTGTTGCCGGTGACGAAGCGCCACTCGGTCTGATCGTGATAGTTGACACTGAACGGGGCGTCGTCGGGGGGCGGGGGCGGCGGGTCGTATGTGTCGGGCTCGGAGACGCCGTCGGGGAAGACGACGTCGGTGAAGTCGTACGCGTCGCCGTGGTCGGCGGCGAAGTTCGCCTGGAGCCGGAGGGCGACGCCGTGGCCGCCGGGCACTCGCAGGTCGGCGGCTGCCTGTGCCGCGGTGCGACCGTTGCGGAGCACCGCGGCGTCGGTGATCACAGGCCCGCACGGCACCGGAGCGCAGAAGAGCGCCGAGGCGGTGAGGGGCCGCAGATCGGGGCGGCCGAGCTCCGTCTCGGCGGCCCTCAGTGCCGTCATCATCGTCACGCCGCCGAACGCGTAGCGGATCTGCCAGGCCACCGGGATCGCGGAGTGGTACCGACCTGGTAGGGACGGATCGGCGCGCAGCGCGGTATCGACGAGGAGGTCGGCCGCCCCGCTCGAGGCGAGATCACCTGTCGTGCCGGCTGCCGCCGGGTCTGTCGAGGGCATCGGATCTGCTCCTGTGGTCCGGAGCGGGCAGTATCGCGACTCGCATCGGCCCGGGCGAACCGACTTCCGGGCGCTCTCGACGGGAGGACTGCAATGGACGGGCCGCGCCTCGCCCCGAAGCCGGAAGCCGAGTGGGACGACGAGACGACGGCTCTCCTCGCGCGAACGCCGTCGGCGACGGACAGATCCTCAACATCTTCGCGACGCTCGCGCATCACCCGAAGCTGCTGAAGAGGTGGATGGTCTTCGGTGCGCACGTGCTCGCCAAGAGCACCCTCGCCGCCCGAGAACGTGAGCTCCTGATCCTGAGGGCCGGCTGGAGATGCCGCTCTGCATACGAGTGGGGGCAGCATGTGGTGATCGCGCGAAGGAGCGGGATCTCCGACGAGGAGATCGCACGTGTCGCTCTCGGACCCGACGCGCCCGGATGGGATGCCTTCGACGCCACGCTGCTCAGGGCCGCCGACGAGCTCCACGACGAAGCCACCCTGTCGGACGCGACCTGGGCCTCGCTGGGGGAGCGCTACGACGACCAGCAGCGGCTCGACGTGATCTTCACCGTGGGCCAGTACCAACTCGTCGCCATGGCGCTGAACGCGCTCGGAGTCGAACGAGACGACGGTCTCGCCGAAGACGCGGGCGTGCCGTTCCCGGATCGTGGCTGATGCGGCAGCCCGGTCGCTAGGGGCCTGTGACGGTGCGGCTCGCCTCCTCGAAGTCGAGGTCGAGCCCGAACTCGCCGTCTCGGACGTCGTACTCGAGCGACCCGCGATCGACGTGGGTCCAGGGGTTGTCCATGCGCGGGTAGTCGTGCAGTGCGATCTCGTCGCCGTCGACGGTCAGCGGCTTCGACCACCCGAACGACACCATGCCCTGCTGGGGTGACTCGTACACGACGTCGAACCCCTTGGCGGTGGCGCCGTCGGCTCCGAGCGGGGTCACCTCTACCTCCGCACCGGCGACGGCGTCGACGAAGGCATCGAAGGAGTCCCAGTCGGCCGACCGGGCAACCTCGACGATCCATACGTTGTCGGGGCCACCGGGGGCGACGAGGTCGAAGGTGTCCGTGAAGCCCCGCGCGGCCAGCACCTCGGGGTCGTAGCGCTGCCAGCGCGTGTCGCGCCACGAGAACAGCGCGACGTAGCCGTCGTCCCTGCGCCCGATGGTCCATCCGTCTCGCGAGGCGACCTCGTCGAAGTGCTCACGGGGGAAGAAGGCGTGCGTGTACGGCTCGTACGCGAACTCGTCGAGCGGAGGAGCGTCGGGCGACTCGAACTGGGGCGCGTAGAGGTGTATCCCCACCCGCTCCACCTGTGCGGAGCGGGGCTGGACGCCGCCGGTCCAGTAGCCGTCGGAGTCGGGCCACTCGAGGTTCGGCGACTCGTTCACGTCGTTCGTGGGTCCGGTCGCGAAGACGAACGCGTCGGGGTCGAGCGTCGCCTGCCAGGCGTGGTACTGCATGCCGAAGTCGCCGGGCCGGTAGTCCTGCGCGGTCGAGAGCATCACCTCGGGAGAGCGCCAGGTGTACGTGTTGACCTCGGTGAGGAGCTCGAAGGCGATCATCCTCGCGAACTCGAGAGCCAGCGACTTCCCGACCTCGGGGTCGCCGCCGGTCAGGTCACGAAGGCCTGTGAAGTCCTTGAAGAGCTCTGTCTCCCAGAGTCCGTACTCGTCGGCGGTCTCGAGGGTGATCGGCACAACGGGCCATGCGGTGTGCGCCGCCATCGACCACCAGAAGGGGACGTCCTCCGGGTCGTCGTACGAATAGCCCTCGGGCGGCGGGGTGGGCGAGTCGAGAGGCGCGAGCGGATCCAGCGCCACGCCCATGCGCTCCCGGTCGATGCCGATCTCGTCGCTGGTGGCGATGCGCCTGATCACCTCGGGGAGCCGGTACTTCGTGGCCAGGGTGAGTCCCGTGGGCCCGGCGTCGCTGCGCGATTGGTAGGGGAGGTCTGTGTCGTCGAAGAGGAGCTTCTGGAAGCCGAACGTGTCGGCCAGCGTCCCGTTGTGCTTGTCCTTCATGTACGAGCGTCCGTGCGTCGCCCCGAAGGCGCCGTTCTGCAGGTGCAGCGCGACGTCGAGGAAGACGAGATCCAGTGCCATGGTCGCCAGAGTGGCCATCTCGTCGTCACCGGAGTGCTCTATGAGCATCAGGAGCGGTGATACGTCCTTCAGGTAGTACACGTCGGAGTGCCACTCGAAGAACCCGAAGCGCGCGCGCTCGTCGAACCACTTCAGGATCAATGGCTCGGCGTGAGCCATGTGCTCGCGGCCGCTCATTCCGGAGTTGGTGAAGGTCGCGTCGGGAAACTCCTGGCCGACCAGGTACTCGAGCATGTGGAAGATCAGCTGATGGTTCTCGCTCCAGTACCACTTGTCGTCGATCACGCCGGCGGGCTGCGGCTCGGTGTACCAGTACTTGAACGAGAGGAACCGCTCCTCTATCGCCTCGACCATCTCGGGTTCGAGCTCGTCGCGATACCCGTACCAGAGCGCCAGCAGGTACATGAGGTCGAAGTCGGTCGTGTCCTCCATGGAGTCGATCTCGGCGAACATCTCCTCGTAGGCGGCGGGCACCACTGATGCTGTGTCCACTTCGAACGACGGGTCGCGCCGCCGCCGCTCCAGGTGCAACGAGACGTTGTTCGGGCTCTCCGGTGAGAACTCCTCCGTGGCGAACGCGAGGTAGTCGTCGGTTCTCGCGTTCCACACCTCCGCCGGAACGAGACCGGCGTCGCCGTTGCGGTCTGCCGGATCGCTGTCGGCGTCGGTCGTCGAGTCGCCTCTGGCCCCGTCGTCGCCGTCGTCGCCCGAGCATGCAACCGCGAGGGATGCGGCAACGAGGAGTGCGAGAAGCGCGGTGAGGTTCCTGCGGATGCGGTGCGTCTTCATTCCCGGCCTCCTCGGCGAGGCTCGAAGATGGCGGTGTGGTCGATCTGCATGACGGGTGTGGTCTCGTTGGTGACCACGACGAGGTCGAGGGTGACGATCTTGTGTCCCTTGCGCTCGAACACGTCGGTCGGCCGTCCTCGCGTCGAGACCCGGTCGCCGTCGTGGACCAGTCCCAGATGGCGCACGGAGCTCTCGACGTGGATCCAAGGCCCGAGAACCACATTGGTCGCGAGTATGAAGTTGGCTGTGCGGAGGAGCCACCCCGGGTGTGCGACCTTCTCGTCGCGGTAGAGGGGGAGGGTCTCGCGGACGTCGTCGAGGTACGACGGCGCGTGCTCGGCGTGGAACCCGCCCTCCAGGCTTCCCAGCGGGTCGGCCGCGAGGAGCGCAGAGGCCGATGCGGGCAGCGGGTGCTCGGGGAGCCGGGCGACCGGGTAGGCGCTCAGGTCGAGGGGGGGCGGCGGTGCAGCAGTCAGGGCGGCCGATCCGGTGGCACAGAGGTCGCCGATCGCGTCGTGAACGGTCAGATCGACACTCGTGCCCGCCTCCGTCACGGAGGGGTCGGTCGTCTCGACGGTGACCCATTCACCGTCGTAGACGGGCTTGACGAAGCGCGCGTGCATCGTGCCTCGTTCGAGCCAGTCGAGGCCCCAGAGTGCCGCGGGAGGGTGCGTCATGTACGCGTAGACGTCGACGCCCGGGACGAGGCCCCCGCGGAAGCCGAAGTCCTTGGCTACTGCGTCGTCGTGGATGCGGTTCTCGGACTCGGTCGCGGTGTTGAAGGCGCGGACGCGGTATTCGTCGGCCACGAGGTTCCTCCCGGAAGACGCCTGGGTTCCGCCGAAACTCCCACGCCCGCCGACTGTGGCGCAAGCACGGACCCGGCGAGGCGTCCGTGCGCCGGGGGCGCCCGCCTTGGCATGCTTGTGGCGTGGATGGGACCCTCGAGGGACGGCTGCTCGTCGCGACGCCCGGTCTCGTCGACCCCAACTTCGACCGCACGGTCGTGCTGATGATCGAGCACGGCGACGACGGCGCTCTCGGGCTGATCCTGAACCGTCCGGGGCCGCTCCACGTGGAGAGCGCGTTCCCGGAGTGGGGGGATCTGGCCGCTCCGCCTGCGAACGTCTTCTTCGGCGGTCCGGTGGTCGCAGGAACGGTCGTCACGCTCGCGCGGACCTCCTGCCCGGATGCCCACCCGGAGCACTGGGTCCCCCTGTTCGGCGGCATCGGCGTAGTGAACGTGGGCCTGGACCCCGAGGAGGCAGGGCCCGGGCTCGATGCGGTGCGTGTGTTCTCTGGCTACGCAGGGTGGGCCGCCGGCCAGGTCGAGGGAGAGATCGAGGCCGGCGGGTGGTTCGTGGTCGACGCCGACGCCGACGACGCGTTCACGCCCGATCCCGGGGGACTGTGGGCTGCGGTGCTCGGGCGCCGAGCGCGGGCGACTGCGGATCTTCGCGTCGTGTCCGGCCGACCCGTCGTCGAACTGAGTCGACCTGGCGGACCAGCGCCGGGGCTCAGCCGATCAGTCGCTGGCTCACCATCTCCTGGACGTTCGCCTCCGCCACGGCGCTGGCGGCCATGACCCCACCGCCCATCGTTCCTGCGATCCCGTGCGCGCCCATGGTGCTCGCACCGGCGAGGAAGAGCCCGCGAACCGGTGTCGCGGGAGACGGGCGGTTGAAGAGGAACTGGTCGGGCGTGCACTCGATCCCGTACGACGTTCCCCCGGTGGACCAGGTGAACCGCTCGTGCGTGATCGGCGTCGCCGACTCGCTGAAGACGATCGAGTCGCGGAGGCCCGGCAGGGCGCGCTCGGCAACCTCGAGGATGCTCGCACCGACCTGCGCACGGCGCTCCCGGTACTTCTCACCGAGCCTGTACCTTCCACCGCTCGCCGGGCCCGCTTCGATGCCCCAGAACTCATACGACCGGGGTGCGGCCGTCATGACCTGCATGTTGGTCTGGCCGGGACGGCAGAGGCGCGTGTTCGAGGGGTCCTTGAGACTCGAGAAGGTCATGTACGCGACGGGGTGGTCGGGCCACCTGCCGTCCTCGAGCTCGGCGTAGTAGCCGTCGACGTCGTCGTCGGAGCCCACATATACGTTCCCGTTCGACCATCCCTCGGCGCCCAGATCGCGATCGAGGATCAGGTACTCGACGAAGAGAGGGAGCGACATCGTGTATCCGCGCACCCTGTCGACCATCTCGGTAGGGAAGTGATCCGACCCGACCAGGTCGAAGACGGTGCGCTTCAGGTCGGCGTTGGAGATCACGATCGGCGCGTGGATCTCGTCGGGTACGCCTCGCTTGCGCAGTGGTGTCGGGGGCTTGAGCTCGACGCCTCGCACCGCGCCGTCGGTGACGATGATCCGCTTCACCGGGGTCTGTAGGAAGACCTCTCCGCCGCAGCGCTCGATGGCCTCCTTGAGGCCATCGGCTATCACCTGGCCACCGCCTGCCGGGTAGTAGGCCCCGGCGGTGATGTAGTGCATCATCAGCACGGAGTGCAGTATCAGCGACACCCGGCCCGGCGGGAGCGTGTACGTGCCGTTCTGGGCGCAGAGGATGCCGCGCAGCCGCGGGGAGAGCCTCAGGTCGTCGAAGAGGTCTCCGAGCGTCCGGTCCTGGTTCTGCACGAGCGCGTCGAAGTCGCCGCCTCCGGTGAGTCCCCGGTTCAGCTTCTGGGTGATGTCGAGAAACGCGTCGATTCCCTCGGCCTCGGCCGGGAAGTGCTCGAGCAGCCTCTCTCGAAGGCGCTCGACCCCCTTGGGGAACCTGAACGTCATGTCGGGATAGATGAGCGTGTCGAAGCCGTCGGGGTCGAGCTCGAGCCACTCGATGTCGATCCCGAGCGGCTTCAGGAGGCGGTCGAACATGCCGCCGGGCTGGCAGTCGCCCACGTAGTGGACGCCGACGTCGAACTCGTAGCCCTTGTGCTCGAAGACCGTCGCGTTGCCCCCGGCGACGGAGTGGCGTTCGACGACCATGACCTTCTTGCCGATCGCTGCGAGGTAGGCGCCGGCGGTGAGCCCGCCGATCCCGGATCCGACGATGACGACGTCGGCGTCACGAACGCTGCGATCCATGGGTATCCCTCCTGGTGGCCCGCGATGCCGGCCCTGGTCCGAATGGTGCTGTGATTACCACAGATCGCGGTGCGCGAGCACCTGCGCCGTAGGCTTCAGCGGCGGTGCCCGACCGGGTCGGCTGGAGCCGCGGTCGCAGACACGATGGGAGTGCTGATGGGAGACCGAGCGACCGTCGACGGCAACGAGGCCGCCGCCCGCGTCGCCTACTCGCTCTCCGAGGTGATCGCCCTGTACCCGATCACTCCGGCGTCGCCGATGGGTGAGCACTGCGACGCGTGGGCGAGCACCGACCGTCCGAACCTGTTCGGGACCGTGCCCGAGATCGTTGCGATGCAGTCCGAGGCGGGAGCAGCGGGCGCGATGCACGGTGCGACGACGCGCGGCGCGTTGGCGAGCACCTTCACGGCTTCGCAAGGTCTCCTGCTGATGCTGCCCAACATGTACAAGATCGCCGGCGAGCTCTCGCCGGCAGTCGTCCATGTTGCTGCCCGCACGGTCGCGACTCACGCGCTCTCGATCTTCGGCGACCACAGCGACGTCATGGCGGCTCGACCGACCGGGTGGGCGATGCTGTGCTCGAGCTCCGTGCAGGAAGCCGCCGATCTGGCCCTTGTCGCTCATGCGGCGACGCTCGAGTCGCGTGTGCCGTTCCTGCACTTCTTCGACGGCTTCAGGACCTCTCACGAGATCGGGAGCGTGGCCCTGCCCGACGACGACGACACGGCGGCGATGATCGACGAGCGGTGGATCGCACAGCACCGGATGCGTGCGCTCGATCCGGACCGTCCCGTGCTGCGGGGTTCCGCCCAGAACCCCGACGTCTTCTTCCAGGCGCGCGAAGCCGGCAACCCGTTCACGCTCGCCGTCCCGACCATCGTCGAGAACGCGTTCTCCCGCCTGGCGGAGCGCACGGGCCGCAGGTACGGCATGGTCGACTACGTGGGCGCGCCCGACGCCGAGCGGGTCGTCGTCCTGATGGGATCCGGGGTCGGTGCGGCCAGAGAGGCAGTCGCAGCACTCACGGCTGCGGGCGAGAAGGTGGGGCTCCTGCAGGTGCGCCTCTTCCGTCCCTTCCCGTCGGAGGCACTCGTCGCCGCGCTGCCCGAGTCGGTGCTCGCGGTCGCGGTGATGGACCGCACGAAGGAGCCGGGAGCGACGGCAGATCCCCTTCATCTCGACGTCCTGGCCACTCTTGCCGAGGCCGCCGGCGCCGGGCTCCGACCGATGCCGCGTGTGGTCGGGGGCCGCTACGGGCTCTCTTCGAAGGAGTTCACCCCGGCGATGGTCAAGTCGGTGCTCGACAACCTCTCCGTCGCCGCTCCGCGCAACCACTTCACGGTCGGCATCGTCGACGACGTCACGCACACGAGCCTCGACTACGACGACGAGTTCGACACCGACCGCGCGCAGGTGCGGGCGGTCTTCTACGGGCTCGGCTCAGACGGCACGGTGGGCGCGAACAAGAACACGACGAAGATCGTGGGGGAGCTCACGGGGATGCACTCCCAGGGCTACTTCGTCTACGACTCGAAGAAGTCGGGATCGATGACCGTCTCGCACCTGAGGTTCGACCGCGAGCCGATCTCCTCGACCTACTTGATCCGCCGCGCCGGCTTCGTCGCCTGCCACCAGTTCACCCTTCTCGACCGCCTCGATGTGCTCAGGCTCGCGGAGCCCGGTGCGATCTTCCTGCTCAACAGCCCGTACCCCGCGGACGAGACCTGGGACAAGATGCCCACCGAGGTGCAGCAGGCGATCCTCGACCTCGCGCTCGACGTCCACGTGATCGACGCCTCGCAGGTCGCGCGCAATGCGGGTCTGGCCGGCCAGATCAACACCGTGATGCAGACGTGCTTCTTCGCGCTGATGCCGCGTGGTTCCCGTCGACGAGGCGATCGGAGCGATCAAGGATTCGATAGCGAAGGCCTACGGCAGGCGCGGAGGGACGATCGTCGAGGCGAACGAGGCCGCCGTCGACGCATCTCTCGCGGGACTCTCGAAGCTCACGATCCCCGGCAGGGTGACCGCCACCCACAGCCGGCGTGCTCCGGTGCCGGCCGAGGCGCCCGACTTCGTCCAGCGCGTCACGGCGCGCATGCTCTCCGACGAGGGAGACCTGCTACCGGTGAGCGCACTCCCGGTTGACGGCACGTTCCCCGTCGGCACGGCCCGATTCGAGAAGCGAAGGCTGGCGGCCGAGATCCCGATCTGGGTCCCCGAGCTCTGCATCGACTGCGCTCGATGCGCGCTCGTCTGTCCCCACGCAGCCATCCGCATGAAGGTGTTCCCACCGGAATCGGTCGACGCGGCGCCGGAGGGCTACCCGACCAAGGCGTTCCGCTCCGCGGAGCACCCCGGCCTCCGGCTCACGATCCAGGTAGCTCCCGAGGACTGCACCGGGTGTGGTGTGTGCGTCGACGTGTGTCCCGCGAAGTCGAAGACCGAGGTGAAGCGCAAGTCGATCAACATGGAGCCGATCGGTGAGCATCTCGAACGGGAGATGGAGCGGTTCGACTTCTTCATGTCGGTCGAGCCCGTCGCCCCAGGAACCCTGGATCCGTCGAGTGTCAAGGGCTCCCAGGTGCGCGAGCCACTCTTCGAGTTCTCGGGTGCCTGCGCGGGGTGCGGGGAGACGCCCTACATCAAGCTGCTGACCCAGCTCTTCGGCGACCGGGCGATCATCGCGAACGCCACCGGGTGCTCGTCGATCTACGGCGGCAACCTCCCGACCACTCCCTACAGCGCGAATCAAGAGGGCCGGGGGCCGGCATGGTCGAACTCCCTCTTCGAGGACAACGCCGAGTTCGGCCTCGGGATCCGGCTGGCGCTCGACCACCAGGCGCGCTCGGCCCGCGACCTGCTGCTGAGCATGACCGCGACCGTCGGACTGGACCTCGCTGCGGCCATCCTCGCCGTGGACGCCTCCGCGCCCACCGACGACGCGGCGATCGCCGCGCATCGGGTCCGTGTGGCGCAGCTCGACGAGCGGCTCGCGGATCTCGTCGGCGACCCGACGACCGACGCCGGGACCCGACGTCTCGCCGAGCGACTCATCCCCCTCACGGGAGCTCTCGTCCGCAAGAACGTCTGGATCGTCGGCGGAGACGGTTGGGCATACGACATCGGCGAAGGCGGCCTCGACCACGTACTGGGATCGGGTCGCGACGTGAACGTCCTCGTGCTCGACACGGAGGTCTACTCGAACACGGGCGGCCAGGCGTCGAAGGCGACGCCCCGCGGGGCCGTCGCCAAGTTCGCGGCCGGCGGCAAGAAGACCGCGAAGAAGGATCTCGCGGCCGAGGCGCGCCGGTACGGAGACGTCTACGTTGCGCAGGTAGCGATCGGGGCAAACGACGTGCAGGCGGTTCACGCCTTCGCCGAGGCCGAGGCCTGGCCGGGGGTGTCGTTGATCATCGCCTACTCGACCTGCATCGCGCACGGCATCGACATGAGTCGTTCGATGACGCACCAACGCGACGCGGTGCGGTCCGGCTACTGGCCGTTGTGGCGGTACCGGCCCGCTGTCGGGGAGCATGTACGGCCGTTCCGGCTCGACAGCAAGGATCCGTCGATGCCGGTCTCCGAGTTCGCCCTCCAAGAGGCGCGGTTCTCGATGCTCGCGCGGGTGAACCCCGAGCATGCGGCTGATCTGCTCGCGCTCGCTCAGGCCGATGTCGACGAGCGCTGGCGCTACTACAGGCAGCTCGCAGGTGTGGAACGGAGCCTTCCCTCGCTCATCGACGACGGGCCCGCTCCGGCAGAGGGAGCAGCGAGATGAGCAGCGAACCGGTTCTGGAGACGACGTACCTGGGTCTCGCTCTGTCGAATCCGGTCGTGGCCTCCGCCGGGCCGACGACCGGCCGGGTGCGGACTCTCCGAGAGCTGGAGGCGGCGGGCGTCGCGGCTGTCATCCTGCCGTCGCTCTTCGAAGAGGATGTCGAGCGTGACGCTGCTGCCCTGCACGCCGTGCTCGAGCAGGGCACCCACTCCTTCGGCGAGGCGCAGACGTACCTTCCGGATCTGCCCGCCTTCGAGGTCGGCGCCGAGAGGAGCCTCAGACTGGTGGAAGAGGCGAAGTCGGCGCTCTCGATACCGGTGATCGCGAGCGTCAACGGGATCTCCACGGGGGGATGGATCCGCTACGCGCGGCAGCTCGTCGATGCGGGCGCCGACGCGCTGGAGCTCAACGTCTACTTCGTGGCGGCTGATCCGGCCGGTGCGCCGGGCGACGTGCGGTCGCGCTACGTCGATCTGGTCGCTGCGGTGCGGGAGTCGGTGAAGGTGCCGCTGGCAGTGAAGATCGGCCCCTACTTCGACTCGACTGCGCAGATGGCGGTCGCCCTCGACGAGGCTGGTGCCGACGGCCTCGTCCTGTTCAACCGCTTCTACCAGCCCGACATCGACACGGAGACGCTCGACGTCGCGCCCACGCTCGATCTCTCGACGGCGTCCGACCTCCGCCTCGCGCTGCGATGGATCGCGATTCTGCGCGGCAGGCTCGGCTGCTCCCTGGCGGCGTCCGGCGGAGTGCACTCCGGGGAGGGAGTGGTGAAGGCCTTGCTCGCCGGAGCCGACGTCGCAATGACGACGTCTTCCCTTCTGCGTCACGGTTCCGGGCACGTGCGCGTGCTGCTCGACGGCCTCGTCGGCTGGATGGTGGAGAACGAGTACGACTCGGTCGAGCAGATGCGCGGAAGCGTGAGCAGCGGATCCGTCCCGGACCCCGACGCCTATGAGCGCGCGAACTACCTCGAAGTGATGCAGCGGGCGACGGATCGCTACCTGAGGTGACCCCGGCGCATCCCGCGTGGCGTGGGGAATACCGACGAGGGCGGCCGCGTTGGGTGCCGTATACCCCCTAGGGTATTGTCTCAGACAACCGCCCGCAGCCCGACCGGAGGAACCCGCAATGGCGACCGTGACGCTGACAAAGGACAACTTCGAGGAGGTCGTCTCGGGGAGCGAGATCGCCCTCGTCGACTTCTGGGCGGAGTGGTGCGGTCCGTGCAAGAAGTTCGGGCCGATCTTCGAGGGAGTCGCCGAGCAGCACGACGACATCGTCTTCGGCAAGATCGACACGGAGGATCAGCAGGAGCTGGCAAGGAGCTTCGGGATCATGTCGATCCCGACGCTGATGATCTTCCGTGACCAGATCGTCGTCTTCTCGCAGCCGGGCATGCTGCCGGCCGAGGCGCTGGATGATCTCATCGGTCAGGTCCGCGCTCTCGACATGGACGAGGTTCGCACGGCGATCGCGGAGCAGGAGGCGCCCGCCACCACGTAGCGGCACCGCTCATCGGGCGCTCTCTGCGAGCAGTCCCGAACAGTCCCGACCCGCCGCGAGCAGTCGTCGGTGGACGCGCGCCGGGTCCGGTCCCGACCCCCTCGCTAGGCTCCGCGAGTGACAAGAGCGCGTTCCGCTCAGCCGTCCTCCCCCCGCCTGCCGCCTTCGTGGATGGTGCCGCCGGTCCTACGGCTTCGCGACCTGCTGGGTCGCCTGCGGCGCGGGATCGCGCCGGCTTCACTCCGGGTCATCGAGTCGGCCACCGGGTTGATCGAGGGCAAGGCCCTCTACGCGGCCGTGATGCTGCGGGTTCCCGACGTCCTCGTCGCAGGGCCGCGGACGACGGCGAGTCTGGCCAGCGAGGTGGGTGCCGACGCCGACGCACTGGGCAGGCTCATGCGCCTGCTGGCCGGAAGCGGCTTCTTCGCCAGTGATCGGCGCGGGAAGTGGCGCAACACGCCGGCAACGGAGCACCTGCGGGCGGATCACCCCGAGACCCTGCGGTCGTGGGTGCTCTTCACCGGGTCGCCCTGGCACGGCGAGATATGGAACCACTCTCTTCATTCGTTCCGCACCGGCGAGGCCGCCACCGAGCCCGCGCTCGGGTCCGGCTTCTTCGAGTGGCTGGCGGAGCACCGCGAGGAGCAGGCGGTCTTCGACGCGGCCATGGCCGAGACGTCTCGCTTCTTCGGGCCGCTGCTGGCGACCCGGTACGACTTCGACGACGTGTCGAGCGTCTGCGACGTAGGAGGCGGCACCGGCGCACTTCTCGCCGATCTGCTGGCGGCCCAGCCCCACGTGAGGGGAGTGCTGCTCGACCTGCCCACCGTGGTGGCGGGCGCCGCCTCCGCGTTGGAGCGGGACGGTGTCATCGATCGTTGCGAGATCGTCGGCGGCGACTTCTTCGCCGAGGTTCCGGGCGGCTGCGACCGTTATGTGCTCAAGTCGGTGCTGCACGACTGGGACGACGACTCGTGCGTACGGATCCTCGCGGCCGTCCGCGCGTCGATGCCTGCCGACGCTCGAGTCCTGGTGCTCGAGGCGATCGTTCCCGAGGGCGGCGTGCCGCACCCGACGCACGCCTTCGATCTGCTGATGCTGGTGCTGACGGGTGCCGGTCGGGAGCGTACGGCGGGGGAGTGGGCGGCCCTCTTCGCCCGCGCGGGCCTCCGCGTCGAGAAGACCCTCGACCTCACGGTGCTCGTGGTCCAGGAGCTCGTTGCGCGGGAGTGACTCGCGAAGCCTCTACGGGGCGACGCGTGGAGTGCACCGCGGCCGCGGGGCCGAATATTGACGAGAGTCGATGCCTGGGTAGGCTCGCGTGACGACGACCGCGATCGCGAACACGAGAGGCGCCCACGTGGACCGGAGCGAGACCCGCACCGACACCAATCGTCGAGTCGTGCTGGTGAGGCGGCCTCACGGCCCGGTGAGCGAAGACTGCTTCGCGATCGACGCCGTGCCCGTCGCCGCGCCGTCCGACGGCCAGGCGCTCGTGCGGACCCTCTACCTCTCGATCGATCCGACGATGCGCGGCTGGATGACGGAGGCGGGCAACTACCTGCCGGGCGTCGCGCTCGGCGACCCGGTGAGGTGCTTCGGGGTGGGTGAGGTCGTGGAGAGCAGGACGGCGTCGCTTCCGGTGGGTTCGCTCGCCTATGGGTTCACCGACTGGCAGGAGTACGCGCTGATGGGCGCCGGCGATCCGATCGCGCCCCTCTCCCTCCCTGCGACGATCTCGCCGAGCGACGCGTTGAGCGTCTACGGGATCACCGGCCTGACCGCGTACTTCGGGCTCACCGACATCGGAGTCCCGGAACCGGGTCAGACGGTGGTGATCTCCGGCGCTGCAGGTGGTGTCGGCTCGATCGCGGTGCAGGTTGCGAGGATCATGGGTGCGCGGGTCGTGGGCATCGCCGGGACCGACGACAAGTGCCGGTGGGTGACCGACGACCTCGGTGCCGACGCCTGCGTCAACTACAAGACCGACGACGTGGGTCGGCGTCTCGGCGAGCTCTGTCCCGACGGCGTCGACGTCTACTTCGACAACGTCGGCGGCGAGATGCTTGCCACGGCGTTGGACCACCTTGCGATGCGCGCCCGCGTCGTTCTCTGCGGAGCCATCTCCACCTACAACGCCACCGAGCCCGTCCCGGGCCCGAGCAACCTGGGCATCCTGGTGAGCCGGCACGCGTGGATGGAGGGCTTCCTGCTGACCCACTACATGGAGCGCATCTTCGACGGCATCCTGCAGCTCGGCGAGTGGGTCGAGCAAGGGCGGATCGTGAACCGGGTGGATGTCGTCGAGGGGCTCGAGAACGCCCCGGCAGCGCTGGAGCGCATCTTCACGGGCGCGAACATCGGCAAGCAGCTCGTGAGGGTGGCCGGCACCGGCTGAGGGGGCCGACCCCGGGTGCAGGAGCCGGGAGGCCCGTTCCCGGGCTGTTCCGGGACGCGTTCCGGCGGTCTTGTTCCAATCCGGCGCCGGGTGCTCTACCGTGGTGGGGCGATCCGGGCGGCGGTTCGCGGGTCGGGGTGTTCGATCGACCACCGTACGGACGCCCGGGAGACCCTGTCCGGCAACACCCGCTCGACGCGGGATACCCGAGAGAACCCGCCGATGAGCGAGGCGACGACCTGTGAGCAGGCTCCGCGGGCTGCGAAGCCGCGCTGGCGCGGCCGGCTGCACCAGATCGCGTTCTTCGTCTCGATCCCGGCGGGCGTTGCCCTCTTCGCCGTCTCCTCGGGTGCCGAGGCGCGCGCCGTCGCCACAGTCTTCGCGGTGAGCATCAGCGGGCTCTACGGCACCAGCGCTCTGTACCATCGTGTGCCCTGGTCTCCGGGGCGCCTGCGACTCATGCAGCGTCTCGACCACTCGATGATCTTCGTGCTCATCGCGGGCACGTACACCCCGATCACCCTGCTGGCGCTGAGGCCTGCGTGGGGGATCACACTCCTCAGTCTCGCCTGGACCGGCGCGGCGATCGGCATCACGCTCAAGTTCGTCCGCTTGGAGCGGCTGCGCAGTCTCAGCGGGATCATGTACATCGGGCTCGGCTGGCTCATCGTCGTGGCCACACCGCAGCTCCTGCAGACCCTCGGCGCAGCGCAGCTCGCACTCATCGTCGCCGGTGGGATCCTCTACACCGTCGGTGCGATCGTCCTCGCTTCGCGGAAGCCCGACCCCGATCCCCGCGTCTTCGGATACCACGAGGTGTGGCACGCCTTCGTGGTGGCGGCCGGTCTCTGCCACTACGCCGCGATCTTCGGCGTCGTCCGCTAGGACTCGCCACCGGCCCGGTGGTCGAGCGGCAGCAACGACTCAATCTGCGGCGAGGAACGCGATCACGGCCTCGTGCAGAGCCGGCTGCGCGTTCGATGTGAAGTGGTCGCCCGGGACGGTGACCGCCGAGGCCCCAGGGATGCGGCCTGCGAGATCGTCGGGCGAGCCGGCGAGCACGTCGTCGGAGCCCGCGACGACCAGGACGGGCACCCGGATCTCGCCGAGGAGCGGGGCGACGTCGGTGTGCTCCGCGCTCGCCCACGCGGCCAGGGCCAGTCGATCGGCTCGGACCGAGTCGGCGAGCGTTCGGAACTGCGCCGCTATCGGGTCGTGGATCTCGGCCGGGTCGTGGGCCAGGAGGCCGGCCGCGAACGCGCCACGGTCGCGTCCGTCGTCGGCGATCGTCACGCCGCCGACACCGAGCAGTACGGCGCGCACCACACGCGGGTCCGTGGCTGCGAGCCGCATCGCCGTCGCCGCACCCATCGAGTAGCCAACCACGCGACATTCCCCGAATCCGAGGTGCTCCAGGAGGGCTTGGACGTCACGCGTCATCGCATCGTCGGCGTAGGCCCCGGCCTCGTGCGGCTTCGCCGAGAGCCCATGGCCGCGCGCGTCGAGCATGACGACGCGGTAGCCCTCGTCGAGGAGGGCGTCGAACACCCCCGACCGTACCCAGTTGATGTTGGTGTCGGCGGCGAAGCCGTGCAGCAGCACGACGGGTTCGCCGTCGCCCTCGTCGTGGTAGTAGAGCGTCAGGCCGTCGAAGGAGTCGAAGGTCGCCACGGCCGGACGCTAGCCGGATGCGAGCTCGCCACGATCATTGCGCGTTCAGCCACCCAGGCGGCGTCCTGGTGCCACAAGATCGGGGTGAGAGAGCACTGATGCCAACGGAATCAGGTCGGGACTCGCGAATGGCAGGACGCGAAGACGTAAGGTTGTCGAGGATCCTCGACTCATGGAGGTGGCGGGCGACGAGTGCTCGTCCATCGGCACCGACGGGGAGCGGAGATGCGAGTGGCCGGCCGGAACAGCCTCGCTCTTGTGAGCGGCGTCGTGGTCATGGCCGTCGCGGCTCTGGTGGTGCCCACGACCGACGCAGGCGCGACAGGGGTGCGGGAACTGCCCGGATCGGCAACCTCCAACATCGTCGGGGGCGGCCGAACGGAACGGCAGGGCGTCACCGGCGGGGATCGAGCGGCCGCGGCGGGCTCGACCGCCTGGGCGTGGGGGAGCAACGAGTACGGGCAGGTGGGTGACGGCTCCACGAACGATCGCCACGCCCCGAAGCGCGTCGGGACCTCCAAGAGGTGGGCCGAGGTCGTCGCGGGTGGCTACCACACCTGCGCGCGGCGGACGAGTGGTGTCATCCGGTGCTGGGGGAACAACGGGACCGGGCAGATCGGCGACGGCACGACGACTGAGCGGCTCGATCCGGTGCGAGTCGGCGGGTCGACGCGCTGGGCGAGTCTCTCCGCCGGTCTGGGACACAACTGCGCGACGCGAACCAGCGGCGCCCTCTGGTGTTGGGGTAGCAACGGATCCGGGCGACTCGGCGACGGCTCGACCACCGAGCGCCACGCGCCGGTGCGCATCGGTGGCTCGACGAGCTGGGTGCAGGCGGCGGGCGGCTGGAGCCACACCTGTGCGACGCGAAGGAGCGGCGCTCTGTGGTGCTGGGGCGACAACACCTTCGGTCAGCTCGGAGACGGCACGCACAGCGATCGCGACGCACCGGTGGGTGTCGGCGGCTCGACGAGCTGGGCGAGCGTATCCGCCGGTTACGCGCACACGTGTGCGACACGTACCGGCGGCGCCCTGTGGTGCTGGGGCGGTAACGACTCCGGGCAGCTGGGCGACGGTACGACGGATGATCGCACTCTGCCGACGCGCGTGGGCCACCGTGCCGACTGGGCGAGCGTCTCGGTCGGCGACCTGCACACGTGCGCGATGCGAGTCAACGGAACCCTGTGGTGCTGGGGCTACAACGGCGCCGGCCGCCTGGGCGACGGCACGAACACGGAACGCCACATCCCTACGCGTGTCGGCGGCTCCGAGAGCTGGTCCGCCGTCTCGGCGGGTAGTGGGCACACGTGCGCAACGCGCACCAGCGGCGCACTTTGGTGCTGGGGCTACAACGGCGCCGGCCGCCTGGGCGACGGCACGACTCTGGAGCGAACGACCCCGAGGCGCATCGGCGACTCGACCGACTGGTCGATGCCCGCGGCCGGGGGCGATCACACGAGCGCGCTGCGCGGATGAGGGAGGACCGTCCGCGGGGCACACACGACAGGGCCGAGCCGATGACGACCCGGCTGTTTCGCGAGAGGACCGGAGTGACAGGTTGCGAGCGATGAGGAGCAGGAGAGCCGGCGCGCTGTTCACGATGGCCGTCGCAGTAGCGGCGGCCGCAGTCTCGCCGGCTGCGGTGGGTCTCCCGACATCTCCACTGATTTCCCCTGGGCCCTCGGGACCCGTTGCCGGCGAGCAAGGTAGGACCGTCAAGGCGTCGGTCGGGGCAGATGGCCGCGCCGGCCCGGCGGGGTCTCCTGCGCGGGCCTGGGGCAACAACAGATGGGGGTTCCTGGGCGACGGGACGACCGTGAGCCGCAACACCCCGACGCCGGTCGGGGGTTCGACGAGCTGGGCGCAGCTGTCGGCCGGCGCCTATTCCACGTGCGCGATTCGAACGAGCGGTGCGCTGTGGTGCTGGGGGTACAACGGTCAGGGCGAGGTAGGCGACGGCACGACGACCGATCGGCACTCGCCGACGCGCATCAGTGGCTCGACGCGGTGGGCGGCTGTCTCCGTCGGGCACGCACACGCGTGCGCGACGCGCACCAGCGGTGCGCTGTGGTGCTGGGGCGACAACTCGTTTGGAGGCATCGGCGACGGCACGACGACCACCAGGCTCTCTCCGACCCGCATCGGTAGCTCGACGAGATGGGCGCGCGTCTCGTCCGGGCGCGGGCGCACGTGTGCTACTCGCAGCAGCGGTGCCCTGTGGTGTTGGGGCGACAACCCGTTCGGGGAGCTCGGTGACGGCACCACGACGGAGCGTCACGCTCCGACGCGCATCGGTGGCTCCACGAGCTGGGCCGCAGTCTCGACGGGCGGCTACCACACGTGTGCGACGCGCAGGAGCGGCACCCTGTGGTGCTGGGGCAGCAACAGCTCCGGACGGCTGGGCGACGGCACGACGACCGACCGGCACTCCCCGATGCGGATCGGCGGCTCCGCCAGTTGGGGCGGCGTCGCAGCGAGCCTCTACCACACGTGCGCTATCCGTACCGGTGGCACCGTCTGGTGCTGGGGCTACAACGGGACCGGCCAGGTCGGCGACGGCACCACAACCGACCGGCACTCGCCGACACGCGTCGGCGGCTCCACGAGTTGGAACGCGGTCTCGAGCAGCGGCGAGCACTCCTGTGCGACTCGCAGGAGCGGCGCACTTTGGTGCTGGGGCGACAACCTCGACGGCCAGATCGGCGACGGGACGAACATCGATCGACACTCGCCGACACGCGTGGGAAGCCCCGTCGGATGGGGAGGGGTTTCGGCCGGCGCGTACCACACGCTCGGCCTGCGGTGACGCGGCCGCGTGCAGCCGTGACCGGCGCCGGT
The DNA here is from genome assembly GCA_963706745.1 of uncultured Actinomycetes bacterium. Classification (GTDB taxonomy): domain Bacteria; phylum Actinomycetota; class Acidimicrobiia; order IMCC26256; family PALSA-610; genus JAOSJK01. Next base: position 219,227 of record CAVPMX010000003.1, read on the forward strand.
CGGTGGCTCGGTTGGGAGCCGAGTGCTCCAGTCGGTCAGGGCCAGAGCTTCTGTCCGAGCCCCGACGCCCGCGCAACCGGTCTCGAGATGGCTGCGCGCGAGCGCCGCCTCGCCGGCCACGAGAGCGACCTGCTCCCTCGCGGGGTGACAGCGGTGTACAGGAGCTCGCGCGTGAGGATCGGTGAGGGCGGCGGGGGGAGCGCGACGATCACGCGCCGGAACTCCGAGCCCTGGCTCTTGTGGATCGTCATCGCCCACCACGTCTCGACCTCTCCGACCTGCGAGATCGATAGCTCGCGGACGCCGTCGGCGGCCGGGAACGCCACAACCGGTCGCCCGGCTCCGGCGACGACGATCCCGACGTCGCCGTTGCTGAGGTGGTTGAGGTAGTCGTTCCGCCCGACGATGACAGGTCGGCCGAGATACCAGCGCCGTTCGATTCCGGCGTCCGGCAGCACGGCCGCGCGGCGAGAGCCTCGATGCGGTCACTCCACGCGGCGACGCCCAGACGGCCGAGACGGGTCGCACAGAGGACCTTCAGGTCGGACGCGTGCCGGATGCCGGCGGAGGCGTCGCCGGAGCGGGCAGCGCGGACCGCCTCGACGGCGTCGACGGCTGCTTCCTCCTGCAGTACGGAGATGCCTGACTGCGTCGTCGCCGTCGACCCAGGTCAGCTCGCCCGACCGGTCGGTGCGCAGGAGGTCGACGGCGAGGTCGGCGTCGCCGACACGAACGGCGTCGGCGAGGGCCGCTATCGGCGAGTCGGCGCCGAAGCGGTGCGCTCTCTCGAGGAGCACGACGTCGTGGGCGAGCGGCCCTTCGGGCCCGGTGGGCGCCGAGGTGCCCACGATCTCGCCCAGCACGGCACCGGCCTCGACGCTCGCGAGCTGGTACGGGTCGCCCACCAGTACCACGGTCGCGTCGGGGCGCACGGCGGCTAGCAGCCGGCTCATCAGCGGGAGTGAGACCATCGACGTCTCGTCGACGATGACCAGATCGTGGGGGAGCGGATTGGTCTGGTCGTGCCGGAAGCGGATGCCCGAAGTCGATCCGAGCAGTCGGTGGATCGTCGTCGCCTCGGCACCGCGGAGCGCGTCGGAGACGCGCTGGTCGAGGTCCGTTGTCGTGATTTCGTCGCGCACGGCCTCGGTCATGCGGGCCGAGGCCTTTCCCGTCGGGGCGGCGAGCGCGAAATCGAGTGTCTGCCCGCGCGCCAGTGCCATGTGGAGGGCGGCCGTCAGCAGGCGTGCGATGGTGTAGGTCTTGCCGGTCCCCGGTCCGCCCGCGACCACGGCGAGCCGGCGCGTCAGAGCGCGCGCCGCGGCCTCGCGCTGGCGATTGCCCCCGGTGCCGGCGCTGGGTCCGAAGAGCGGGTCGAGGAGGGCGTCGAGCTCGGGGGACTCGCCGGCCAGACCATCGGGCATTCCTGCTCGGCGCAGCAGGTCGTCGGCTACGTGCTGCTCATAGCGCCAGTAGCGCTCGAGGTAGAGGCGCTTGCCGTCCCATACCAGCGGTAGGACGACTCGGCCGGGCGGAGTGCCGGCCGCACGCACGGCGGGGCACGCCGCGATTCGTGCCGCCCAGAGATCGGGGTCGGGCCAGGGAAGATCGTCCGGCGCCGGCGCGCGGGAGTCGTCGATGACGATCGAGTCGGCGACGGTCGCGGGGACGATGCAGACGTGACCGAGTGTCGGCGCACGGGCCGCGAGCGCCGCGCCGAGCAGCAGCTCGAAGTCGATACCGCCGACGCCCCGCGCGATCGCGTCGGCCACGTGCACGGCCGAGGCGTCGAGGATCCCGGCATCGACGAACGGGGCGAGGACCGCCGTGTTGCGGTTCAGGAGCGGTGGCGAGATGTTCATGGGTCTCACGTCGTCACCTCGCGACCGTCGAGGAGGTCGCTGAGGTCGATGACGAGACCCGGAGGAACCTGCCAGGCGAAGACCCCGTGGGGCGACCCGTCGGAGAGCGGGGTGGCGGCGCCTGCCAGGCCGCGCACGAAGAGGTAGGCGATGCCGCCGAGATGGACCCCGGGTTCGTAGTCGGGGAGGCGCCATCTCAGGTAGCGGTGGAGGGCGACGGAGTAGAGGAGTGCCTGCAGGGGGTAGTGGTGCTCGGCCATCGCGGGGGCCAGCCGGTCGGGCCGGTAGTCGATCGAGATCGGCTCACGCCCACGCTCCGAGAGCTTGTTGGTCTTGTAGTCGACGACGACGAACCTTGCGGGGACGTGCGCGTCGGCCGGGTCGTGAACTCGGAACACCGAGTCGATGGACCCAGTGAGGTGCCCGGCCAGCTCGACGCCGAAGGGGCCCGCCGCCGCCTGTTCGGCCCAGGGCCGGAGCGGATCGTCGCCGGCGAGGTGATGTAGCGCGAGCGCACCGACGTCTCGGTCGGTGGCGTGGCGACCGCCTTCACCGAGGCGCAGCTCGAAGATCAGCTCGGCGAGCCGGTCGCCGGGGGCGAAGTCGCGCAGGCGCCTGCCGGCGAAGAGGGGCCCGAGGGGGGTGGCGATCACGGCGTGCAGACCGTCGACGAGCGTCGCCTCGTCGACCGGCCAAGGGTTCCGGCGGAGACCGTCGGCCACGCGTTCACGCAGATCGGCGTCGAGGTCGGCGCCGGTGAAGTCGACGTGCTCGAGTATGTCGTGTACGAGGTTCCCGAACCCCGCACCACCGGCTATCGCTCCGAGCGGGAGATCGCTCGCAGCGTCGGCCGAGGCCGGTGTGCCGAGCGCGGTGCCGTCACCGGTCTCCGATCCGTTCCCGGCAAGGTCGTAGTCGGTGGCCGTTACGCCGGCGACGCCACCGTGGTCGTCGTGCTCGTCGGCGGCGCCGGCGTCGCCGAGGCTCGCGTCGTCGGGGTCGAGGCTCACCTCCGGCGCACGGTCGGTGATGGCGCTGAACGACCAACGCCGGCGAGCGCGATCCGGCGCGCGATCCAGCGACGCGATCTCCAGACGATCCGGCCGCGTCGGTGATGCGTCGTCGGACCAGGGCTCGATTCGATCGCGTGCGAGGCCGGTGACCTCCACGACGGCGGCATCGCCGCAGCCGGCAAGCGCCTCGGTGAGGACTCCAACCGCATCCTCGTCGGGCGGCAGGTCGACGCTCGCCTTGTTGAACTTGACGGGGTCGATTGCGCCGCCTTCGTCGTGCGAAGAGCACGCGCGCCAGCCCCGTGAGCTCGCAGCTCTGCGAGTTGCTCCACCACACGAGTGTCTGGTGCCGGGCACGGGTGAGGGCGACGTACAGGAGGCGGAGCCTCCCCCCGATCTCCTCTTCTCGCGCAAGTTGGACTCGTGCGTCTGCGTCTGCCCCGGTCGGCCACTTGTGGGCTGTCGCGATGTCGATCGTTCGTCTGTTGGTCTCGGGGTCCTGGTAGATGACGTCGAGCCACTTGAAGTCGCCTCCTCTCCATAGTGAGGGGACGCAGACGATGGGGAACTCCAGGCCCTTCGCCGCGTGCACCGTTGATATCTGCACGGCCTCGGCCTCCGACTCCACGCGGCGGGCGGTGACGTCTTCGTCGGGGTTCGTCGAGGCTTGTTCAGAGAGTCGATCGAGGATGCTGAGGAGGGTGGAGGCTGTTGTGTGCTTGCCGGTGGCGCCCGCCTGGAGCAGGCCGGCGAGGTGCTCGAGGTCGGTGAGGTTGCGATCACCGCCGGCGGCTGCGAGGAGCCGAGCCATGACGCCGCTCTCGGCTCTGACGCGAGAGAAGAGCTCGACGGGACCATGCCTGTCGAGGGTCGCCGCCCACCGATGAAGCTGCTCCTGCAGATCGCCGAGAGCGCCTTCGTCGGCGTGATCGAGATCGCCGGCCGACCAGTCGAAGAACCACGACATGGCGGCCGCCCGGGCGCGCGAGGGATCGGCGGGGCGTGCGAGCGCGCTCAGGAGCCTGCGCCACTGCGAGGCTGCGGGAGAGTCGAGGACGCTGTCGCCGCTTGCGACGACTGCCGGTATGCCGTGGCGGAGCAGTGCATCCTGTATCGCCGGCATGTCCGAGCGCGCCCGGACGAGCACCGCAACGTCGCCCGGACGCACGCGGCGCGTCGCCTTCGCGTCGCCGGAGTCGGTCAGCACCGCGTCGTCCAGGAGGTAGCGCACCTGCCGCGCGAGATCGCGGGCGATCGCGTAGCCCGCGTCGGCGGCGGCGACCTGCCCGGACTTGTTCCGCGGTAGGTCGGGGCCGAGGGCGAGGCGTAGGCGCAGAGCTGGGAGCGGGTCGCCGGCTGCGCTCGTGAGGCGCCGGCCGGCGTGGTCGGGGGCCGGCTCGACGGGGATGAAGCCGATGTCCTCGTGGCCGAAGGTCACTCCACGGAGGAGCGACTCCAGTGCATCGAGAAGGGCGCCGTCGGAGCGCCAGTTCGTGCCGAGGGTCGAGAGCGACGTGCCGGGCTGCATCGCGGCCTCTAGGTACGTGTGCACGTTGGCGCCACGGAAGGCGTAGATGGCCTGCTTCGGGTCGCCGACGAGGACGAGGGTCGCGTCGGCATCGGGGTCACCGAAGAGCGTCGAGAAGATGCCCCACTGCACCGGGTCGGTGTCCTGGAACTCGTCGATGAGGGCGATGGCGAACCGTTGCCGGAGCGTCGCTGCAGCCGAAGCATCACTGTTCACGGCGTCGCGGAGCCTCGTGAGGACATCGTCGAAGGAGAGCGTCCCCGCCGCGTTCCGGCGCGTGCGTGCACCTCGTTGCGGACGCGATCCACGAGCTGTCGGAGGCGCGCCGCCGCAGGCGTCGACTCCGCCTCGTCGGTGCTCGGGACTACGCGGATGTCGGGGTTCCCCATCACCTTCAGGACGAGCTTGTTCAGGATGCCGAGTTGTCGGCAGCTGGTCGACGGACCCGGGATCGGCCAGCGACTCCGCGGAGAGAACGTCGGCGCAGGCGGCCTTGACGACGTCTGCTCGTGTCGTCGAGGAGCGTCGCGTCGGGATCGCCCGGTGAGCTGGAGCCCAGGGTCCTGAGCACGGAGCTGGCGAAGCCGTGGATCGTGGTGATGGTCGCGGAGTCGAAGTCGGCCACTGCCCGCTCCAGGCGGTCGAGACGGCCGGCACGATCGGTCGCGGCGAGGGCCTTGAAGAGATCGTCGTCCGGCTGCACCTCCGGGGCGAGCCGGAGTGCGGCTGCGGCCTCGGTGAGCCGGGACCGGACGCGGTCGCGCAGCTCTGCGGTCGCCGCGCGCGTGAAGGTGACGACGAGGATCTCCTCGATGGGCACCGCGGCCTCGGCCACGTACCGGACCACGAGCCCCGCGATCGTGAACGTCTTTCCGGTGCCGGCGCTCGCCTCGATCGCGACGCGACCGCTCGGTAGAGGATCAGCGAGCGAGAAGATGGGCGGAGCGCTCATCGGCCGGGCTCCGTGCTCTCGGCGACGGCGCCCCAGAGGTAATCGGCGTACCGCTCCGCCCGGCCGGGCTGTGATCCCGGAGGGTCGTCGCCGCGGGCCGGGATCTCCCTCAACCCGCTCAGGTCGAGATGGCCGTATACGAGCTTGTTCGCATCGTCATCACCGTCGCCGATGCCCTTGAACTCCTTCCAGTCGTTCGGCTTCGCTCTGCGTTGGTGCAGCTTCTGGGAGAGCGATGCGAAGAGGGGGATCGGCTCGCACATCCCGCGCCGGTAGATGTCGACCGCCACCTCCAGGCCTGCTGTGGCGCGCGTCCGGCGCTCATCGGGGGTCGCGCCGGGAACGACGAGCGAGAGAGCGTCGGTCTTCTCGCCGCTGGCCTTGCGGCGCACGACCAGACTGCGCCAGTGGGTCTCCGGGTCGGTGGCGACGAGGCAGAGGAGGTCGAGCCATGCGGCGAGGTGCTGCTTGGGGCTCGGCCTGCTGTAGGTAACGGCCGCCGGGCCCCGTGCCGGGGGAGCGGACCGGCACTCGATCACCCCGACGATGCGGTGGTCACCTGCGATCTCGAGGTCGATCGGGACGGGGTCGTCGCGGGCCGGCTCCACGCCGAGCGCCTCGGCGTGGGCGAGCAGGGCCTCCACCGTGCCCGCGATCGCTGCGGCGGTGGCGTCGCCGAGACCTCCGGCGGGGAGCGTTCCGATGGCCCGCTCGTAGGCCTCCCACGCCGGCCTCTCGCTGCCTGCCAGCCGGGCGCGGATGAGCCGGTCGGCGACCGACCACTTCTCGAGGGGGTCGAGGTCGATGGGCAGAGCGTCGGCGAAGGTGGCGTCTTCCTCGGGTAGCCGCAGGCGGAGGCGGCGCCGGAGGTAAGCGTTCACCGGGTTCCGGAAGAAGGCCCGAAGCTCGTCGAGCGTGACGTGACGCCCGTCGTGCCAATCCCCGGTGAGCGGGTGCCAGTCGTGCATGCGTGGGTCGCCGGCCCGTCCGGCGCGGGCGCGGGCGCCTTCGAGCGAGCCTGCATCGAAGCTCCAGGGATCCGGTCGGCCGAGCGCGCCCGGTGTGAAGCAGCGTTCGTCGAAGGGCTGGCGCGGGACCGCGGTGTCGATCCGGCGGTAGTAGTCGCCGAGGCTGCCCGGGGCGAGCGTGGCGGTGACCACGTCGCGCAACTCGGCCGCGGCGACCCCGTAGGGGACCTCTCGGTTGTTCCTCACGTCGTGGCCCGTCCGGGTGACGACGAGGTGCTCGCCCGCCGCGAGGACCGCCTCCAGGAGCGACTGGCGCGCCTCCGACCGGGCGTCGCCGTCGCCGAGACGCGGGGCCGTCGCGGTGAGATCGTCGCCGTCGGGGCCGGCCGATCCCGACGCGGTAGCGGCCTCGTCGAGGCCGAGGAGGCAGACGACGCGGAAGGGGATCCAGCGCAGGGGGGTGAGCGAGCTGATGGTGATTCCGCCGCGGAAGAGGTCGGGGCGGCGCGGGTCGCCCTGCAGGCGATCTGCCAGCAGCCGGCGGACGTCGGCCAGCGTGAGCTCGACGGGTGATGGCTCGTCGCCCACGATCGAGAGGTCGCCGATATCGGCGATCATCCGGCGGAGCTTCTCGAACTGCCACTCCTGCGATGCGTCGACGGCGAAGAGCTGTCCGGTCCAGTCGGTCAGGACTCCGCACCACTCCCGAGCGGTCCTCGCGCGCTCTCGAGTCGGCGGTGATCGCGGTGAGTCGCATCACCGCGTCGGCGAGGAGCCCGGCAGCGGCGATGTGGTCGCCCTCTACACCCAACGCCGCGACGCCGCCGGGAGCCAGATCGATGCCGTCGTCGCTCACCGCCACACCCATGAGCAGCCGGTCGACAGCGGCCCGCCAGCTGTTCGCGGTGTGCTCCGGAGGGAGTCCCCAGGATGCGCGGTGCTCGGCGTCGAGTCCCCAGCGGACGTTCGCCGATACCGCCCAGTCGCCGATCGTCGGCCAGTGAGTCGTCGTCGAGCCCGAGCCGCTCGCGAACGGCGGCGAGCGAGAGGAAGTCGAGCATCTCGGGGACCGTGCACCGGCCCGAGATCAGCTCGAGGAGGGCGTCGAGCGCGGCTACCACCGGGTACGCCTCGCGGAGCGACCGGTCGGTGACGTGGTAGAGGAGGCGGGGTGTGGCGCCTCTCGGCCGCGTCGTCAGCCGAGACGACCGACGAGCCGAACCCGGCCTCGACGAGAGGGGCGAACCTCTCGATCGCCGGGCAGAGCACGACGATGTCGTCCTCGCAGAGCGTCGGGTCGTCGGCCAGGAGGTGCAGGATCGCGTCGCGCAGCACCTCGACCTGCCGAGCCTCGCCGTGGCACGAGTAGACCTGCACCGATCGGTCGTCGGGACGGAGGGCGAAGTCGCCGGCGGGCGCTGTGTCGGCGCGCAGGTCGTGCTGGATCCGCGCCAGTAGCGATGTCGCGGAGGCGCTCGATCCGCTCTCGGAGGCGTCGAGGGTCTGTGGGCTCGGCATGCCGCGCTTCTCCGCGGCCGTGAGCAGGACCGTGCGCTCGCGGCACGGGCGCCCCCACGACCTCAGGAGCGGGTGGAGCACCGCGTCGTCGGACCGGTCCTCGGCTCGTAGCAGGTCGGGCTGTGGGGGTGTGGCCAGGACCGCTTCGCGTACGCGTGCGGTCGCCGCGGGTGACGGGTCGAGGAGGAAGAGGTGGACGTCGCGGTGGGCCGACACTGCATCTACGAGGTCGAGGAACGGCTCACCTCCGGGCAGGGTCGTGACGCCGAAGACCGAGAGGCGTGGCGGGAGGTCCAGATCGAGTGCCCCCACACGGAGGGCGTCGAGCAGTGCCGGGACTCGCTCCGGCGGGCTGGGCTCACCCAGGCGGGCGCGGGTGAGGCGCCATAGGTGAGGCTGCCACGCGTCGTGGGGGGCGAGAGGGCGACCGCCGGCGTCGATGTCGTGCCCGGAGTGCCACTGCACCACGAGGTCGGGCCGGTGGATCGCGTAGCGGTCGAAGAGGTCGGCGAGGCGCCGTGCGCGCCCGAACCGGGTCGCACCGGCGGGCAGAGAGGTCAGCGGCCCGAGGCGTGGATCGTCTCCGTGTGTGTGGAGCACATCGAGAACGGCCCAGACCAGGCGGTCGATCTGCCACGGATCAGAGCTCCGGCCGTCGCGTCCGGCGGCGCGCTCGCGCGTCGAGCACTGCGTGGCGCAGGGCGCCGGGGAAGGCGAACCATATGTTCGCGGCGACGCCGTCTCCCGTGGTCCCGGCCGAGGCACCTAGCGTGCGGGCCAGCTCGAGCGCGAGCCAGCGCTGCATGCCGAGCGTGGGGATCGCGACCCACTCCGCCGCCATCGGGTCGGCGAGAGGTTGCGCCATGACCTCGGCGAGCGCACCTGCGAGCGGCCCCACTCGGTCCGCGCTGCTGATGTGAAGCACGGGCACAGGGTAACTAGAGGGTGTGACAGATCGCCGGGGCTCGGCCTCACCGGTCTCGGGATCGGCACCGGACCTCAGATGATCCCGCCGTCGCGCCGGTACACTGCGCACCTTGGTGACCGAGGCCTGAGGGGTGCGGCGATGGGGAACGTTGACGGCGAGACGGCCGACGGTAGGGGGCGCTGCGCGCGGGCCTCGGCCGCAATCGCAGTCTCGGTAGCGCTGTTCGCGTCGGCCTGGTCGGTGCCGGCGTCGGGTGCCGTGGGCGGAGTGCCGGCGGCCCCCGACGACGTCGATGCCCGTGCGAAGCAGCCCGAGTACGAGCTGTGGGCGTGGGGCTACAACGGCTCCGGCGAGCTCGGCGACGGCACCACGACCGAACGACACTCGCCGGTCCGCGTCGGTGGATCCAGCAGCTGGGTGAGGGCCTCGGCGGGCGGCTTCCACACCTGCGCGACACGTGCGAGCGGCTCACTGTGGTGCTGGGGAGGCAACTCCTACGGCCAGCTCGGCACCGGTACGACTACCGACCGCCACACCCCGACGCGCATCGGTGGGTCCACCAGCTGGGTCAGGTTGTCGTCCGGACGCGAGCACACGTGTGCGACTCGCAAGAGCGGCTCGCTGTGGTGCTGGGGCGAGAACGCGTACGGCCAGCTCGGCGACGGCACCACGGTCGAGCGCCACTCGCCGACGCGCGTCGGCGCCTCGACCGGCTGGGCCGACGTCTCGGCCGGCAACTACCACACGTGCGCGACGCGCAAGAGCGGCGCCATCCGGTGCTGGGGCGACAACGAAGACGGCAAGCTCGGCGACGGCACCACCGTCCGCAGGCTCACTCCGACGCTCGTAGGTGGCTCCACCAGCTGGGCCGGGGTCGCTGCCGGTGGTACCCACACTTGCGCGAGGCGGGTGAGCGGCTCGCTGTGGTGCTGGGGCTACAACGGACAGGGCCAGGTGGGCGACGGTACGACCGCCAACCGCAGGAAGTCACCGACGCGCATCGGTGGATCGACCAGCTGGACGGGGGTCTCCGCAGGCAGCGCGCACACGTGTGCGACGCGCAGCAGTGGCGCCCTGTGGTGCTGGGGAGACAACTGGAGGGGAGCGCTCGGCGACGGCACCATCGTCGATCGCCGCTCGCCGACGCGCGTCGGCGGCTCGACGAGCTGGAGGCGGGTCTCAGCCGGCTACGCGCAGTCGTGTGCGACGCGCACGAGTGGCGCCCTCTGGTGCTGGGGCTACAACTTCGGAGGCCAGATCGGCGACGGATCGACGACCGACCGGCACATGCCGGTGCGCGTCGGCAGCTCCACCCGTTGGGTCAAGGTGTCGGTGGGCGGTGGGTTCACCCTCGCTCTGCGGCGATGATCACGTGACCGCGGGCCTTCATGTCGGTTCTGGCCACACATGCGGTTGGCAGGACGCTCAATGGTCGGGCATCGCGTAGACAGTCGGGGATGGGAGACCGCTTCAGGCGGTTGACGGCTAGCCGATCGCGGGCTTGGCTGGTAGTCAGAGGGCCCACTCGGGCGAGTCGCCGTCCAGGGGAGTGACGATGCACAGGTGCGGGTCGGCTTGGCGGTCTCGGGGGGCTCGGGTGGCGCTGGTCGTCGCGTCGGCCGTCCTCGTGCAGTCACAGGGCGCGGGCGCTGCGCCCCAACCGGCGGAGGTGTCGCCGATGATGCCAGGAAGTGCCAAGGCATCCGGATCGGTGCTGTGGGGCTGGGGATCGAACTACTACGGAGAGCTGGGCAACGGCACGACCGTCGACATCTACTTCCCGAACACAGCGGGCGGCTCGACGAAGTGGGACGACATCACCGCAGGCGACGAGCACACGTGCGCCACGCGCACGAGTGGTGCGCTGTGGTGCTGGGGATGGAACGGTGCCGGCCAGCTGGGCGACGGGACTACCACCGATCGGCACTCGCCGGTACGCGTCGGAGGGGCGACAAGCTGGCGGCAGGTCTCGGCCGGCTACAACCACACGTGCGCGACGCGCAAGAGCGGTGCTCTGTGGTGCTGGGGCGACAACGACGGCGGGAGGCTCGGCGACGGCACGAGTACTGACCGGCCGTCGCCGACGCGCATCGGCGGCTCCACGAGCTGGGTCTCTGTCGAGGCGGGTACGACCCACACCTGTGCGACCCGCAAGAGCGGTGCTCTCTGGTGCTGGGGGGTCAACACATACGGCCAGCTCGGTGACGGCACGACCTTCGACCGGCACTCCCCGGTGCAGATCGGCGGCTCCACGAGCTGGGTGGGCGTGTCGTCGGGCGGTGGTCACACCTGCGCGACGCGCAAGAGCGGTGCTCTGTGGTGTTGGGGAACCAACATCTACGGCCAGCTCGGTGACGGCACGACCATCGAGAGGCACTCCCCGGTCAAGGTCGGTGGTTCCACCAGCTGGGGGCAGGTCGCCGCAGGGCAGTTCCGGCACACCTGTGCGACGCGCAAGAGCGGTGCGCTGTGGTGCTGGGGCGACAACGAGGATGGCAAGGTCGGCGACGGCACCACCACGGCGAGGCACTCGCCGGTTCGCGTCGGGAGCTCGTCGCTCTGGTCCGAGGTGGCCACCGGGTGGGACCACACCTGTGCGACGCGCAGGAGTGGCACCCTTTGGTGCTGGGGTGACAACGACGACGGGGAGATCGGCGACGGCTCGACCTCCGAGCGCCACACCCCCAAGAAGGTCGGCAGCTCGACGCGGTGGAACGAGGTCGCAGTCGGCGACGGGTTCACCGTAGCGCTGAACGGCTGACTGACGCCCCGAGCTCGCGGGCTTTCATGTCGCTTCTGGCCACACAGACGGTGGGCAGGAGCTCAATGGTCCGATCTGGCGCCGACCGCACTACCGGCGGGAGCAGTCCCGGAGCCGCGATGATGGTGCCATGACCGGCCCTTCATCTCTCGGCAAGCGCGTCCCGCAGGCGGCGAAGGACCGCTTCGCCCGTCTCGCCGAGCGCAACCGGGTCGTCTACTCGCTGAAGGTCCGCTGGTTGGCCCGGCGTACCGACATCTTCCTGGTGTCGTTCCCCAAGACCGGCCGCACTTGGCTGCGCGTGATGCTGGGCCGGGCGCTGAAGCGCCACTTCCGCCTGAAGGGGCGCAACCTCCTGCGATACACGTCGGCGCGCGTCGATGACACGCGTGTGCCGCGCATTCTCGCGACGCACGACGACTCTCCACAGGCGAAGTCGCCGAAGCAGATCTTCGCGAGCAAGCGTGCCTACAGGCGCCGGCGCGTGATCTTCCTCGTTCGCGACCCCGCGATGTGATCGTGTCGCTCTACCACCACCGCGCGAGCTGGCACCGGGGGGAGGCGATGGCGTACGAAGGGACTCTCGGCGAGTTCCTCCACGAAGAGGTCGGGGGCCTCGAGTCGCTGCTGCGCTTCTACGAGGTCTGGGACGACGCGCACGAAGTACCGAAGGGCTTCCTGCTGGTGCGCTACGAGGACCTGCACGCGAACCCGGCGCATGAGCTCCGTCGTGTCCTCGACTTCGTCGGCGCCACCGACGTGAGCGACTCGGTGGTCGCCGAGGCGGCCGAGTTCGCCGCGTTCGAGAACATGAGGGGGCTCGAGGAGGAGGGGACGCTCCAGACGAAGGCCCTCCGGGTGCGCGACGGTGACGACGACGAGGCTCGCCGGGTGCGACGGGGCCGCGTGGGCGGGCACGTCGACGAGATGGCGCCCGACGAGGTCGCCGAGCTCGAACGGCGTCTCGCGGCTGCGGGGAGCAGGTTCGGCTACGGGTGAGCAGTCGTAGGCACTCGGCTCAGGAGCGGATGCCGGCGGTGGCGCGTATCGACGACTGTGCCGTCCGACAGCTCGCGACCTCAGGTGCCGCCGAGGTAGGCGGCGTCGATCACGGCGTCGCCGGCGTCGTCGCGCGGCCCGCACCAGACGATCAGCCCCAGACGGACGAGGGCCACGGTGTCGGCGAGCTCGAACGCCTCGCGGGCCTTCTCCTCAACCATGAGCAGAGCGACGCCGAGGCCGCGCAGCTCCGCGAGCGCGGAGAAGACGGCCTCGGCGGCGAGCGGTGCGAGACCGAGCGACGGCTCGTCGGCCACGAAGACGGCGGGAGGGGCGACCAGAGCGGCTGCGAGCGCGAGCATCTGCTGCTCACCGCCTGACAGGAGGCCGGCGGTCTGTCGCCGGCGCTCTCCGAGGATGGGGAAGCGCTCGTAGGCACGCTCCCGCTCGGAAGGGTGGCGCAGCCTGATCGCGAGGTTGTCGTCGACTGTGAGCCCGGGGAAGACCCCGCGGGCCTCCGGTGCGAGCAGCAGGCCCCCGCGGGCGCGCACGAACGCCGGCTCGCCCGTCACGTCGCGGCCGTCTCGCAGCACACGGCCGGCGCTCGGGGCGAGGAGCCCGGCTGCGACCGCCGCGAGAGTCGACTTCCCCGCGCCGTTCGCACCGAGGAGTGCCACGGCCTTCCCGGCCGGGACCGCGAGGTCTACGCCGTGCAGCACCTCCACCTCGCCGTAGCCCGCACGCACCCCTTCGATGCGACAGACGCGGCCGGGGGCGATGGGTCGGAGGTCACGGCTGCGTCGGGAGGGCGAGATGTCGCCGCCGGCCCGGTCGAGGCCGGGCGGGCGCGTGCGCAGCGGGTGCCGTCGCCGCGTGCACCGTGGTGTCCGGCGCGCACTCTCGTCCCGTGTCCCGGCCTCGGGCGGCACCGTGTGCGGCACGGTCGGCTCCACACGGCCGGTCCGCCCGGCTTCCCGCCGCTCGCGTCGCTCGCGGAGACGGCGTGAGGTCAGGGCCAGCGCGCCGTCGGGTTCGCGGGCCAGCGATATCGCACCGAGGCCGAAGAGGATCGGGGCGGTGTGCGAGGAGTCGAGCGCCAGGCGTAGGTCTGTGGGGATCCACACCCAGGGTGCGGTCTCCCAGCGGGTGAGCGCCGAGAGGATCGCCGGGAAGAGGGCGAAGACGAGTCCGGCGAGGATCGCTCCCGCCGGGCGACGCACGCCGAAGGTGACCGTGACGGCGAGCCACACGAGGCCCGCGAATGCAGGGGTGGTCGTGTTGGAGAAGGGGCTCATCACCGACGCGAGCATCGCTCCGCCGAAGCCGGCTATCGCCGCCGACACGGCGAAGAGGGCGAGCTTGGCACGCACCTGGGAGATGCCGGCAGTGGAGGCCGCTACCTCCGACGAGCGCACCGCGAAGATCGCCCGGCCGGTGGCCGAGCGCGTCAGGTTGTGGATCAGCCAGGAGATCGAGAGGACGAGCACCAGCAGGAGCATCGCCATCGTGCGGTCGTCGGAGAAGTCGAAGGGCCCGAGCGACGGAGCCGCCACCGACCATCCCGCCGACCCGTTGCGCACCGAGTCGACCTGGAAGACGAGCTGGTCGCCGGTGAACGCGAGGGCGAGGGTCGCCAGTGCGAGGGCGAGACCCCCGAGGCGCAGCGACGGCAGAGCCACGACGACGCCTGCGAACGCCGCGACTCCGGCGGCCGCGATGGCGGCCACCACGAACGAGACGCGTCCGTTGTTCATCAGCACCGGCATCGTCGACGGCCACTGGTGGTTCAGCAGCCACCCCGCCGTGAACCCGCCGGCGGTGACGAATGCCGCCTGGGCGAGGCTCACCATGCCGCCCATGCCTGTGACGACCACGAAGGAGAGGAAGACGATGCCCAGCGCGAGCCCACGCGTGACGAGCCCCGCCCAGAAGTCGTCGGCGATCCACTGCTCGTAGACGACGAGCCCGACGGTCGCGAGCACCCAGGGGAGGCGCCGGCGCCAGGTCGGGAGCCCGGCACGCGGATCGGGGGGTGGCGCCTCCTCCGCGACGCTCCCGGCGGCCCTGCCCCTCTCCGCGCCGCGCCACACGAGGAGGCCGAGCAGGAGCAGGAAGGGGACGGCGGTCCGGAAGCCGGAGATGTCGGTGAGGGCGTCGGGTGCGTACCCCTGTACGAGGTTCTGCGTGACCCCCAGCAGCAGGCCTCCGGCGAAGACAAGCGGGATGGAGCGCATGCGGCCGAAGACCGCGGCGGTGAACGACGCGAAGACGAGCGCTACGTACACGAACCAGTCGAGCTGGAAGATCGGCGCGATGAGGACGCCCCCGAGGCCGGCGAGGGTCGCGCTGAGCATCCAGGAGACGGCGGATCGCCGTTCGACGTCGATCCCTCGCAGTTGCGCCAGGGCGGGCCGGTCGACGGCTGCTCTGGTCTCCAACCCGAGTCGGGTGTGGCGCAGGACGACCCACAGGGCCACGGCCGCGATCACCGCTCCGGCGAAGACGGCAGCCTGGTTCGAGTCGACGGTCACCCCCTCGAGTACCCGCCATGTCAGCTTCGGCGTGGGTCCGAGGCCGGGAGGCTGGAAGACCTGCTCGTTCGTCGGCAGGCGCCACTCGAGTACCTCGTTCGCCTGCTCCACGCACCACAGCGCGAGCGCGGGTAGGGCCACGAGCAACCCGATGGTGCCCACCGCGCTCGCCGACTCCGGGGCGCGCGCCGAGGCGCCGCAACGCGACGCGGTCGAGCAGGAGGCCGAGTGCGGGTGCGAAGACACCGACCGAGAGCAGCGCCGAGAGCGCGATCGGCAGGCCGCGACCGCCGCTCGCCGTCGGCTGGTTGAGCTGGAAGTAGAAGAAGGCGGTCGCGAAGGCGATCGCGCCGTGAGCGAAGTTGAAGATGCCCGACGTCTGGTAGGTGAGGACGAGGCCCGACGCCAGGACCGCGTAGATGGCGCCGGAGACCCCGCCACTCAGGACGAGGCTGAGGAGCTCGCTCAGAGCGCGCGCCTACAGCTCGAAGTTCTCGCCGCAGACGAGCGGCGTGTCGCGCACGTACTCGCCGCCCTCCACCAGTGAGAGCGCTGCGCAGGGAACCGGGTAGCCGTGGTTCTCGGGCCACGTGGAGGGCCCGATGACCCCGGGAGCCTCCCACTCGAAGCCGCCGTTGACGGCCGCGAGGAACGTCTCGACGGTCAGGTCTTCGCCGGTGGCCTCGAGCACCGAGAGGAAGAAGTCGGCGGCCCAGTAGCCCGCGGCCACGGGGAGGCTGTGCAGGGTCTCCGTCCCGTTCGCTGCGTCGTACGCGTCGAGATCCTCGATCATCGTGGCGAGCGCCTCGTTCTCGTCGGCCCACTCGTAGGGGAGCATCTGGGTGAGGACCAGGTGACCGTCGAATGCCGGGCTGCCGACGAGGCGAGGGTCGTAGAAGGGGGTGATCACGAGCCCGTCGTAGCGCTCCTGGAGAGCGTCGGCCATCGAGATGGCGTTCGTCGTCGAGAGCTGGAGCATGATCATGTCGGGAGGCCCACCAGCGTCGCTCTCGACGAGGGAGTTGACGAAGGGTGTGAAGTCGCCGACGGCCGTGGGAGGCGCGGGGACGGCGCCCTCCGCGTAGACGACCTCGAATCCGATCGCCTCGAGCGAGTTCTGGAGGAGCACGATGCCGCCGCGACCGGAGTCGTTGTCCTCGGCGAGGATCGCGATCGACTTGTCGGTGTCGCCGTCGAAGCGCTGCTTCAGCGCCGTACCCATCGCGTTGCTGCCGCGCTCCAGCTTGGGGTCGCTCACGCAGCCCGTGATGCCGAAGCCGATGTCGTTGCGGCAGAAGGCCGGGTTGACCCCCCAGCCGAAGAACGGCACCTGCTCCTCGATGAGGAAGTCGACGGCGCCGATCGCGGAGCTCTGCATCGGCAGGATCGCGAAGACCTCTTCCTGGCGGACGAGCTGCTCCGCGGCGGCGAGGTTCGCAGCGCTCTCGTTGCCGTCGTCTTCGACCGCGACGAGGTCGATTGTTCGGCCGTTGACGCCGCCCTCGCTGTTGGCGCGGTCGAGGCGGGCGGCGACACCGGCCTCGATGCCGCCGAACTGCCCCATCCACACGATGCCCCCCACCTTCACGGAGGTGTCGGTGATGCCACGCGTGGTGCGCGTTGCAGGCTCGGTCGGCTCGGTAGGTGTCGAGTCGGTCTCGGTCGGGCTCCCGGCGGTCGTGGGCGATCCCGCACTGGTTGCAGATCCGTCGGCGTCGTCCTCTGTCTTGGTGCACCCTGCGGCGACGACGAGGAGCGCGATCAGCACCACCGGCACGACCGAGCGGAGACGCGTGGCTCGGCGGGGTCGGTCCGCAGTGCGGAGACGGTGCTCGGTGGCGTCGGCGACTCGACTGGCGATCCTCGTGCTCATCCTGGCCTCCGGGGTGACGCTGCGTTCTCTCGGTCGGCACACGTTACGGGTTCTGCACGGCGGTGGGCCGGTATCTTGCCCACCTGCGCCTCATGCCGTCGACCCCAGGTACGCGGTGCGCACGGAGGGGTCGTCGCGTACTGCCTCCGGGCTGCCCGCCGTCAGCACCACTCCGAGGTCGAGGACGACCACGCGGTCGCAGCGGCCCAGCACGAACCCGACGTCGTGCTCCACGAGGAGCACGGCGCAGCCCTCCGACCGGCGGACGGCGTCGATGAGCTCACCGAGACGGTCCGCCTCGGCCTCGTCGAGCCCCGAGGTCGGCTCGTCGAGGAGGAGCACCCGGGGGCGGTCGGCGATCGCCCTCGCGAGCTCGACGAGCCGCGCGGCGCCTATCGGCAGCGAACCCGCCGGCGTCTCTGCCCAGCGCGGCGATCCCGCACTGGTCGAGGACCTCGCGTGCAGCGCTCGCGCCGTTCTGCCTCGCGGCGTCGGCGCCCGGGAGCGCCGACGAGATCTCCCGGCAGGCCACTGCCGCCGCCCCGCCAGTCGAGCGCGGCGACCACGTTGTCCTCCACGGTGAGCCATCCGTAGGTCTGCACGCGCTGGAAGGTGCGGCGGAGCCCCGCGCGCGGCACGGCGCGTCGGCGACCAACCCGTCACGTCGCGGCCGGCGAGGCGCACGCTCCCCGAGTCCGGTCGCGTGAGCCCGGAGACGACGTCGAAGAGCGTCGTCTTGCCGGCGCCGTTCGGCCCGATCAGCCCGCAGAGCTCGCCCGGTTCGACGGCGAGGCCGACGCCGTCGAGTGCGGTCACGCCGCCGAAGCGCACCACGACCGACTCGAGGGAGAGCGCGGGGGCACCGCTGCCGCCCGATCGACCGGGCTCAACCGACGACATCGCTGATCTCCGTGCAGAGGAGTGAGCCGCGACGTGTGGCGTGCGGGCCGGGTGGCACACCGCGGCCGCTGTCTCGGCAGGGGGGCGTTGGGAGTGTGAGCATGGTGATCCCTCGCGGGGCGTCGCCTGCACTCGGAGCGGCCGGGCACCGCCGCCGGACTTCGCGAATGATCACACGTTCCACTCCAGCCGTCACGCTACGCGAGCAGAGCGAGGCGCTCCGAGGCGCTCGGAGACCCGTAGGCCCACCTCTCGGTGGGCTCGCCGACTCCGGGGACCGGGGCGACCCGTCGCCACTGGCAGAGAAGCCGCGCGGCTACGTCTGCCGCCACCACCACGACGCCCGCGACCTGGTCGATTGGCCCCGGCACCGATGACCGCCGACAGTGTCGCGAAATGCGTGCTGCTGCGGTCGCTCGCGGAGCACCGATTTGGGTGTTGTCCAGTTTGGATGGTATCCAGAGCGTATGGGCGGACGTAGCGGATGGTACTTTCGACTTCTCCTAGTGCTTGCGCTGGTGGCGGCAGCGCTACCGACGGTGACGAGCGGACCTGCTGAGGCAAGAGCACCGACACCACCCCCGCTTCCCGAGCCGGCGCTGGGCTTCGTCAACCTGCTCTTCAGCGGGCCGGGCACGACCGCCAGGTACGGCGCGAACCAGATCGTTCGGATCGAGATCGGCAACATCAACTTCATACGTGGTTGTGTTCCGGGACCGTCGCGGGGCGGGTTCCCCGACTTCCTCCAGCCCGCCGCAGACCTGTACATCGTCGACGCGGGTCGGACCTTCACCAACACGACACCGCTCGTCGACGTCGCCGGCGAGGCGAACACGGCGATCGGAGGGACCGCCGGGGCGTTCTTCAACCTGCCGCTCGGGTTGACGAAGCCGGCCGGCCGGATCCCGTCGGGGACATACGACGTCGTCGTCGACGAGTGCCAGAACGGGATGTACGACACCGGGCAGGACACCGTTGTACGGGACGCGTTCAGCGTCGACGTCGACGAGATCGTGCCGGGCTTCGACACTGATGCTGCGGAGTGGAACAACCTCAAGCGGGTGGCCAAGGCCCAGCTCGGGGGAGGCATCACGGACCTCGAGAAGCTCTACGTCCAGATCGTCGCGGCGGAGCTGTTCGACCAGCTCAACGGGTTCGGCGGCGCACTCATCAGCCCGACGGCATTCGCTGGATTCGCGGTCAGCTACTGGATAGGCCAGAACGATCCGTTCGCGAAGGCGCGCGCCAAGGGCAAGGAGTTCATCCGTGCGACTGCCACGTCGCGCCGGCGAGCGGTGGGCAACCTCGCGGGCAGATCCGCCGGATCCTGCGTTCCAGCAGTTCGCGACTCCGACGCGCTTCGCTCCGGCCCAGCCGGCCGATATCGCCGGCCTCGAGAACCTCCAGGTCGCGGGTGACGCTGTTCGACGCGCTCGGCTCGGTCGAGGATGCATTCGTCAGAGCGGTCGAGCGATACCAAGGTGCGCAGGCAGGCGGCAATGCCACCTGGGCCGCACGGCATGCCCGCACACTCGACGAGCTCGCCACGCTGCACGACGAGCTCAGCACGGCGTTCGTCGCGGCGATGACGACGCTGACATCGCCATACGAGAACTCGGTCGATCCTCCGTACACCAAGTCGATCAAGCTCAATAACGCCTACTGGACCACCTTTGTGCCGTATACGCAAGGGGGATACAAGTCGCGCGCGAGCTGGTGGAACTCGGGCGCATCGCCGGCTGAGACGGAAGCCGCGCTCGCCGAGTGGTGGCGCCTCGTTGACGCCCCGACCAACCCGGGCATGCTGAGCGGAGTGGTCGGGTACGCGGCCCAGGCCCAGGACGCCGCCGAGGCAGGGCTCGAGCTCTCGACCGCGATGCGGGCGTGGGCCGACGCAACCCTGCCAGGGCTGCTGACCGAGCTCGATGTCGTCAACGACGTCGACGATCCCGTGGTCGGGATCGCTCCGGTGACCGGTGCGGCAGGTGCTGCTTCGGTGCCTCTGACCATCACCCTCCCGGCCGGTGTCGCCGCCGACGCGGTCAGCTGGGACCTCGACGGCGACGGTGCCTTCGACGATGCGTTCGGCGACACACCGACGTGGGACGTGCCCGGCACAGCGGTGGCGGGCAGCCTCTGGGTGATCGGTGCCGAGGTCCAGACACCCGACGGCGCAGACACCGCCTACCAGGCCGTTCCGATCGGGATCGGCAACCAGCGACCGGCCGTCAGTGCTGTCGCAGAGGGAGAGGCAACCGGCACTGCCGGTGCGACCACCACTTTCGAGGCCACCGCCACCGACCCGGACGGCGACGCCGTTACCGTGGAATGGCTGGTCGATGATGTCGTCGTCCAGACCGGCGGCACCACGCTCGACGTCGCCGTGCCGGTCGGCTTCTTCGGCCAGAAGGCAGTCACCTTCATCGCCACCGACGAACACGGTGCACGGGCACTCGGCCTGTGGGAGCTGTTCGTGCGCAGCGGGATCGACGCCGACGGCGACACCTACCAGGCATCTCCAGGCCCCGATTGCGACGACACGAGTGCAGTGGTCCATCCGAATCGCGTGGAAGTGATCGGCAACACCATCGACGACGACTGCAACTCGTTGACACCCGACACTCCCGGCGCCCCGGGTACGTCGGCTGGATTCGTCTCGCCGACCTACTTCAGCGGAGTCGAGGGCGACCATCGCACAATCTCGATCGCGACCTGGGCGCACGTGAACCGCTACACCGACGTACCGTTCTCGGTCGAGGTGGCCTGGGGTGATGGCACGACCTCGACCGAGACCGTTCAGGGCACAACTTACGAGGACACGACGTTCGTCTCGAGCCATCACTATCGACGCGAGGTTGTCAGTGGGGACTTCTCCTGGTGCATCTACGAAGGGACAGGGACCGGCGGACCGGTCGTCGGCTGTGGCTACGACGCCGATCGCATCAACATCGTCAACAACGGGCCGTTCGTCAACACCGCAGATCACCGAACCTGGTCGGCGGACAACTCGGGCGTGATCAATCCCAGCATCTGTGTGTTCGGTCCCACCGGATGCAATACGACCGCCACATGGGTCCCCAACGATCCCGACGGTCGGGCGCTCTCGTCGAATGGCAATCCCAACGAGGACATCGTCGGGTTCTCGCCGGTCGAGTTGCCCGAAGGTGGCTACGGCAGGGCGATGGTCGAGTTGTCCATCCTCAGCGGTTTCAGTGACAACGACGCCATGGGTTTCGTGCTCGGCTACCAGGACGACGAGATCGGTGGCCTGAACGGAGCCTCGGACGACTTCCTCGTGTTCGATTGGTTCGGACAGAACACCTCGACCGGAGTCAGCACGAACCCCACCGAATGCAACGGGTTCATCACCAACGGGCTCGATGCCCGCATCAAGACCACGACCTGGTCTCGCAACCGCGGTCCGTCGTCGTACTCGGAGCGAATCTGGAACGTGCAGTTCGACATTCCCGACGACGGGTCGGGAACCGAGGACCCGCTGTGCTACGACGACTTCGGCGTCGAGAACCTGCAACGGATCGAGCCGTGGCCGGAGGGCAGCCAGATCGTCGACAGGGGTGCGAACACAGGTCCGTGGTTGCGCCTCGCGCTGAGCGACAACACGGTTGGCACAGCCCCCTACGGGCCGGTGAAGGTGCCGTACCGGTACACGGTCGACTACCGACCCGACCGGCTCCGCATGTGGACGGCCAACGGCACGCTCGTCACCGACATCGTTCCGCCGAACCCGGCCGACCCGTTCCCGCCGGGTGCACTCGGCGTGTTCTACTGGTCGCAGTCCGGCGTTCGCGCCACCGCAACCCGGCCCGAGCCGGAGTTCGCGTTCGTCGAGGGCACGAGCGGTGGCATCACGATGCCGTTCACCGATGGTGGTCTCGACGAGACGTACACGGTCACGATCGACTGGGGCGACGAGACGTCGGCAACTGCCGGCACCCCGACTGCTGACCCGGCGACGGGAGTCGGCTGGTACAACGCGAGTGGTGACCACGTCTACAAGCGGACTGGCAACTACCGCGGCGAGGTCTGCGTGGTCGATGACACCGGTGACGGCACGTGCTTCACGTTCCGGGCATCGGTGGCCAACCTGCCGCCGGTGGTCGATGCCGGTCCGGATGTCACCGGCGCGGCCGACGTGATCTCCGGTGCGACCGTCGATCTCGACGAGGCGACGTTCACTGACCCCGGGGCGTACGACGACCACACGGCGACTGTCGATTGGGGTGACGGCAGTTCGATCGAGGTCGGCGTCGTCAGCGAGAACCGGTCGACCGGAGGCACCGTGACCGGCTCGCACACCTACCTCCTCGACGGCGAGTACGACGTCGAGGTCTGCGTGACCGATCACCCAGGGCTGACCGACTGCGACACGCTCACCGTCGACGTCCGCGTCGCGAACCAGGCGCCGAGCGCGTTCGTCGATCTGCCGGCCGCGGTGCTGATCAACCAGGATGTCGCGATAGGTGGCGGGTTCACCGATCCCAACCCTGACGACACGCACACGGTCACGATCGATCCCGGCGACGGAACGGGCGCGATCGAGGGCGTGGGCCAAGACCTTGGCGCCTTCGGCTCTGCCGGGATCGGCGTCATCTACACCGTTCCGGGGACCTACACCGTGACCGTCTGCGTCACCGATACTGCCGGAACGCAAGGCTGTGCGAGCGAAGATCTCGTCGTCGGCGACGACGGCACGTCGAACCGAGCCCCGATCGCCGATGCCGGCGGTCCCTATGTGGTGACCGAGGGATCGTCGGTGGTTCTGGACGGGTCGGCCTCGAGCGACCCGGACGGCGACACCGTCGCGCTGTCGTGGGATCTCGACGACGATGGCACTTTCGAGACGCTCGACGCGGCACCGAGTGTCGCCGGATCGGACGGACCCAGCTCACTGGTCGTCACCGTCGAGGCGTGCGACCCGGATGGGTTGTGCGACACCGATTCGGCTCAGGTCGTGGTGTCCGACGTCGATCCCGTGATCGGTGTAGTCGGAACGTCGATCGACGTCACGACGGCGACGCTCACGGTCACGTTCTCAGACGTCGGCGCACTCGACACTCACGTCGTGTCCATCGACTGGGATGACGGGAGCGCGCCTGATCAGGTCCCCTCTCCGACGCCGGGGGGCGGCACAGTCGTCGCCGCGCACTCCTATTCACCGGGTGCGACGTACGACGGAACGGTCACAGTGACCGACGATGACGGGGGTGAGGCCTCCGCGCCGTTCCAGTTCGTCATCGCCGCGATCAACACGCCGCCGGTGGCCGACGCCGGCGGGCCCTACACGGTGACCGAGGGATCGTCGGTGGTTCTGGACGGGTCGGCATCGAGCGACCCGGACGGCGACGCTGTCACGCTGTCGTGGGATCTCGACGACGACGGTACGTTCGATGCATCGGATCCGGCGTCGTTCGATGGCGCTGAGGGCCCCTCGACGCAGTCGGTCACGGTGCGGGCATGTGACCCGGACGGGTCGTGCCACACCGCAACGACTCAGGTTGACACGTCAAACGCCGATCCCGTCATCGGTGTCGCCGATGTGACGATCGACGCAACCGAGGCCACCCTGTCGGTTGCCTACACCGACGTCGGCCTCCTCGACACGCACATGATCTCGGTTGACTGGGGCGACGGCCGTCCGCCGGATGAGGTCTCTTCTGCGGCGTCAGGAGGTGACTCGGTTGTCCTGGTGCACGACTATGCGCCGGATGCGACGTACGTCGGAACGCTCACGGTGACCGATGACGACGGGGGGCAGGCGTCA
>CAVPMX010000004.1:0-737500 GCA_963706745.1 uncultured Actinomycetes bacterium
CCCCTCACCACCGCGAGGACTTTTCCTGGCCACCAGCGAGGACTTTCACATGGCCACGGACACGCCGTTCACCCACCAAACTTCGGTCAGGGCCCCTCTACCGGCCTCCCGTCTGCTCACACATTCTGCGGAACTCAGGTCAGGGATCGAGCGTCCAAAGCTGTCCATTCCCGGCGGCCGACCAGACTACGAGACGATCTCCCGCCCATGCGCCATTCCCGGCGAAGGCCCCTACGTCACCGTCGGGATCGCTGAGCGTTGTCCATGCTGATGCATCTGGGTGTGCAACGACAGCAACGGGTGGCCCGGTCCCTGTGAACGTCACCACACCGAATTCGGTGCCTGTCCAGAAACCCAGCGCTATTCCTCCCGCGCCGGTAGGCAGCTCCGGTAGAGCACGCCAGTCGTCAGCCTTGGGATCGTACGCCGCAACGTCTTGGAATTGGTCTCCCACGGGAGATCTCCCAGCCGCAATGATCATCTCTTCGCCGGTCCAGGCCACCCCCGCGTCGTCTCGCGGTCCGAGGGTTGACTGTGCCATGATTCGCCACGTATCAGCATTCGGTGCATACACCGCACCATCGCCTACAACTTCGGACCAGCTGTCTGCGGAGCGATGACCGCCCCACACGAGCAGTCCGCTTCCGGACCACACCGCTGGCCCACTGCCGCCTGGAATCGGAGCTGGAGACAGCACCCGCCACCTTCCCGCAGCGGGATCAAGTGCCGCGCCGTCGTCGAGGCCAGCGGCATCGACGGGCCCCGCGTAGCCACCCCAAAACAGCAGCTCCGATCCCGTCCATGCAAGTGTCGGAGAGGTTCGCGGCTGGACAGGGGCGTTTGGGAGGCGTTCCCATGGCCCATCAGGCAGTGCCATCACGTAGCCGCCGGCGTCGAGTTCGTACTGGTTGACTTCGTGAAATGGCCCTTGGGCACCGAAAAGTGCGATCAGCTGCCCATCAGCGACGGCGATCGTTGCGAAAAGCCAATCCGGATCCGGAAGAGCGAGTTCGCGCCAGTTGCCGGTCGTCGGAGACCACGCTGCGAGAACTCCGACGCCGTTGACGCCTGAGTCGCCCTCCGGTCGTTGTGCCCAGAAGATCATCTCGCTCCCGGTCCATGCGCTGGCCTGCACAATTGCTCTATCCAAGGGGCCGAATGGCCACTGCCGCCACGCGACACTCCGGCTCGCCGGAGGAGCACTCACGTCAGGCGAACTTGTCTGCGTCGTCGAAGGGCGTCCACCGATCGCGCCGCCCCTCACGTCTCCGTTCGTTCCGGAAAGCGAAGCAACGGTTACGCCAGCAAGCGCAGCCGCGAGAACTATCGCCACAACAATCGCGGGGACAATCAACCTGCGCCGACGGCGTCGCAGGCGGAGGTTGTGATTCAGCTTGTGATCGAGCGACGCGGTTGGCTCAAATTGCTTGGCGATCTCGTGGAGCCCCGCACGGAGATGTATCGCGTTCTCATCCTTAGGTGTGTTCACGAGTCCTCCAGCAAACTACGGAGCGGCTCAAGACCACGCGCCGTTGATGACGTCACAGATTTCATGGTCTTCGGCCGCCACGACGGATGAGAATGGTGTCGGGTCCGGCTGAGCTCGTTCTTGCTTGGTGCGCTTGAACCCGAGTCACAGACTGACGCCAGGGGCCTTCCCGGCACCACGAACTGTTGTTTCGAGCACGTCTCATAGCGTCGTTGATCGGTTGGCCCTGCCGGTCCCCTTCGCAACCCGAGGGAGGAGCCGCCTGATGGACCTGTTGTTGGAACGATGCGCTGGGATCGACATCGGCAAGGACGAGGTGGTCGCCTGCGTGCGGACACCCGGCCTCGGAGGCAAGGGGCGACGGAAGGAGACCCGTACCTTCCGGTCGTTCACCGGTGACCTCGAAGCGATGGCCGACTGGTTCGCCGCGGAGGGCGTGACCGAGGTGGTGATGGAAGCGACCGGGTCCGTATTGGAAGCCGGTGTGGTATGTGCTGGAGGAACGGGACTTCGAGCTGAAGCTCGTCAACGCCCACCACGTCAAGATCCTCCCGGGCCGCAAGAGCGACGTCGCTCGACGCCGAGTGGCTGGCCGAGCTGCTCGAGCACGGCCTGCTGCGGGGCAGCTTCGTGCCGCCGCCGGTCGATCCGCGAGCTGCGGGACCTGACCCGTTACCGCAAGCGCCTGGTCCAGGCCCACACCGCGGAGTGCCAGCGGATCCACAAGACCCTCGAGGACGCCGGCATCAAGCTCGACTCGGTCGCCTCTGACGTGCTCGGCGTGTCGGGGCGGGCGATGCTGGCGGCCCTCGTCGCCGGCGAGCGGGACCCCGAGGTGCTCGCCGAGCTGGCCAAGGGACGGCTGCGCAAGAAGATCCCCGAGCTGCGCCGAGGCGCTGCGAGGCCGGTTCCGGGAGCACCACGCCCTGCTCATCGGCCTGCAGCCTGGACCACACCGCCCACCTCGAGGCGGCCATCGCCACCCTCGACGCCAGCGTGGTCGAAGCTGTCTTCGCCGCCAACGACCAGCGAGGCCGGCGTCCCTTTCGAGCGGGCCCGTGACCACCTCGACACCATCACCGGGGTCGGGCAAGCGGGCCGCCGAGACGATCATCGCCGAGATCGGCGTCGACATGACCCGCTTCCCGACCGCCGGGCACCTGGCGTCGTGGGCGGGGATGGCACCCGGCAACAACATCACCGGCGGCAAACGCGGTTCGGGCAGGACCACCAAGGGCGACGTGTGGCTCGCGCGACATCCTCGTGCAGTGCGCCTGGGCGGCGGCCCGGACCCGGGACACCTACCTGTCGGCCCAGTTCTGGCGCCTCGCCCGCCGCATCGGCAAGAAGAAGGCCGCTGTCGCCGTCGGCCACTCCATCCTCGTCATCTGCTGGCACCTCATCACCGACGACTGCGACTACGACGACCTCGGCGGCGACTACTTCACACGTCGCACCAACCCCGACCGCGCACGCGATCGAGCCATCGAGCAGCTCCACGGACCTCGGCTACCAAGTCACCCTCAAGCAGACCGCATGACCAACCCGTCGCGGCGCTTCCACCGTTCATTCTCCTCATAGCCCCAAGGCTGCAATCCATCACAGTGGCAACCTGCGCTTCCGACAGGTCTTCGTAGAACCTCAAAACCACCGCGATGCGCTGGCGGGTGGGGAGTGCCAATAGCGCGCGATGCAACTCGTCTCGCTCGCTCGTCAGTTCCGAGACATCGGCCTGAGGCTTCTCACCGACGAGACCAGGCGACGCCCGTGCTCGTACGCGCAGCTTCCGCCGACGACCGCGCACCTCATTCATGATCGATACACGCACGCAGGCCCAGGGATGATCGATGGGGCTCTTTCGCAACCGCTCGTACACGCGCGACGACCTCGGCCGCAATGTCCTCGGCTTGGTCCGGGTCGCCCGTGAGCACTCCAGCGAGGCGTAGCGCGTTTCGCCGAAGGCGAGCGTAAAGGTCGTCGAACTGCGCGGATTCGGCGCCAAGCGGGCCGTTGTCCGATCGGCGGAAGTTTGGCGCTGGCCTCTGGCGGGGCGGGCTCGGGCCTGCGGTCATCGTCACTATCACCTACTAGATCACCTACTAGAGACGCGCAACCGCTCGAAAAGGTTGCAGCTGCGAGCCATCACCCGGCGGCGACTCCCGCGGCTCAGCGGCGCTCAACAGGCGGTCGACGTGTAGTACCCGGCCGCCTTGTTCTTGAAGCCATGCTTTTCAATTAGTTCCAGAAAGATCTGAGCATGCCACGTGTTCGAGAAAGGATCCCAACACTCCAGATTGAATTTGACAATGAGGTCTATGTAAGCGGCGGCCGTGGGAGTGTTCCAGTTACCATTGATCGTGAGCGAAGCGCTATTGAGATAGTTACACGCTGCTTGGATGAGTGACACGTCGGTCTGCGCCGTGGTTCTCATTGCCGGCCACGGTGAGACGAGATTGTCGAAATGAATGTGGTTGTCGTGGGCGGTGTCGGGATACCAAGCTGTGATTACTGTCCCGAAGTACCTTCGCAGGCTTGCGGCTATCGCGAGGTATCGCCGACGATGGCCCAAAGGCGAGGTGGTCTTCCAAGAGAAGTTGCAGTCCATCCAGTATTCGGCTCCGAAGACATCGGTGACATAGACAGCGGTGAGATCAAAGGCGCGGCCCTGTTGATGCGCGGCACCGGGGTTGCACGCGGTGACGCCGATATCGCCAAACCAGTTGAATATCTTGCCCCAGTAATCCTCTACGTAGGTCTCCGTGTTCTGGGTCCATTCAGTGCACCGCCACCAGAAGGTCCCGTTGAACTCCTCGGAATGCGGTTCCGGCCCGTGGACCCCAACCCCTAGGTAGTAACCGGTCCTGTGCCGGAGGCCCCAAGGAGTGGTTCCGATCCATGTCATAAAGACTGGGTCAGCGTTTTGACAGCTCATACCTTCGCCTCCGCGCCCGTGCTCAGCACACTCGTAAGGGACATCACCTGCGCTGAGCCGTCGGCGATGAGAAGCGCATCCGTAGTTCCGTTTATTGGCACCACGCCAGCCGCACCCAGAGTCGCGGCACCGTCAGGCGATTTCCACGACGAGGCATCCGAGAGGTAGAGGGTGACCAGGCCGTCTAGCCCGCGGTGCAGCAATGCGATTCCCTCTTCGGTGACCTCCGCGTGCACCACCTGCCCGGGAGGGAGCGACGCAGATCGGTCCTCCCAGCCGCCCTGTGCGGAAACAAACAGCCGGGCGAGGCCTTGGCCGTCGACCGTCCAGGCCACCGCGGGCTTGCCGTTTGCCTGTGTCATTCCAGAGGGGCCAGATTCGCCGAGGGCCTCAGCTAGCACGGCGACCTGCCGGCCACCGCTCGCTGAGGGAGACGAGACGCCGAGGCGTGACCCGAAGTGCTCTTCGAGCCCGGGGGCGCCTGACTCGATCAGCGCGTGCACTCCGCCGTCCGGCGCGATGTCCACCGCGGTCACCCATGCCGAAGCATCTTCCATGGCGGCACCCCCATCGATCCGACGAAGCTCATAACTCTTCGACAAGGTCACGATCGCCGGCTCAGCTCTCCAGTATCCGATCGTCACCGTCTCGACGTGTTCGGACATGTGCTCAGGCACGGTCTGCAGTTCTGCGAGCACCTCGGCGCTTGGGCGGGCATCGAAGGTCTCGCCCTCTACGACTGAACCGACGTATCCGCCGAGGAATACGTCATCTGCGGAGGCACACACTGCGAGGAACGCGAAGTTCTCGGGCAACTTCACGTTGATCGAAGAGCTCGCTTGGAGGCCTTGATCGACGCTCAATGCAGCGAGCCGGATCCCCGAACCGTCGTCAACCACGGCGACAATCGCGCCATCGACAAGGGTCGCCGAACGTACGAGCGGCTGAGCCGAGCTGTGCGAGGAGGCGTGCCGCACGACGGCCCCCCCAGCAGTACGGAGTTGCGAGGGAAGCACAAGGGCACCTGCTGCGGACGCTGCGACTCCCGTGAGGAAACGTCGACGGTCGATCAAGCGCATTTCGCACCCCCGAGAGTCCGAAGCGTTAGCGCTTGCGACCTCGAGGGCCTCACACGGCCGATTTGCGCCGCAAAGCCCGGAAGGAGAAAAACGGGGCTAACGCCCTCTTTCGCCATCATGCCCTTCCGCCCGGCCCCAACCCAGCTCTGGAACGGCGAACTCCACGGACCCTAGGGTTCCCTGGGTGTCGCGTCAAGAGACACTTGATCGCACGACTAGGTGTGGCCTGCCGCACTGCTCTTCGCGCCGACGAGGTGCAACGCGCCGCCAACAGCCATCTGGAGACCTGTCCGAATCGCCCTGCTGGAGCTTGACGAGTCGCCTGAGCAGACCGACCAAGCCGCCTGGTACGATGTCGGGATCGAGGACCGTCGATCCCACGTGAGCCGCCTCCCGGCCCCGAGTCGACCGCGGATCGGAGGGTGTGACCCACGACACGTCGGCAATCCGCCGCTCGGCCTTCCCAGCCGAGGATTTCCTGTATAGTCTAGCCATCAATACGAGGGAATCCGCCCGGGGGTCGTCAGTGCCTCCGTTCGCACCGTAGGAGGCAGCGTGTTCGCTCTTCAGATCAAGCTCGACGCCGACAAGCTCAAGGACGAGAAGGCGAAGGACGACGCGGCGAAGGCGAAGAAGGCCGAGGCCGAGGCGGACGAGAAGACGGAGCCCGCCAAGGGCTCGAAGTCCTGACCTTCGCGGTCGTCTTCTCTCATGGCTGAGACCACAACGGCGGCGAGGCTTCGGCGTCTCGCCCCGATCGATGCCGGCGCGCGCCTTCAGGAGATGCTCCGCAAGCCCTATGCGTATCGGGGCTGGGAGGACGTGTATCGGGAGACCTGGACGTGGGACGACGTCGTCCACGTCTCGCACCTGCGGGTCAACTGCATCTCGGCGTGCTCACTCGATGCGTACGTGAAGGACGGGATCGTCTGGCGCGAGGAGCAGAACGCCAACTACGAGCAGGCGTTCGAGGACGTACCCGACTTCAATCCGCGTGGTTGTCCGTCGGGGTGTGCGTACAGCGTGCAGATGTACGACCCGACCCGTATCCGCTACCCGATGAAGAGGGTGGGGGAGCGTGGGGCGGGGAAGTGGCAGAGGTTGTCGTGGGACAAGGCTCTCTCGGAGATCGCCGACAAGTTGATCGACGTCATCGTCGAAGACGGTGCGGAGTGCATCGTCTACGACTCGGGCACGACGAACATCGACAACGGGATCGGTTCGACGCTCGAGATGCATCTGTTCAGCAATGCGCTGGCGGGTTCGAACATCGACTCCTGGGCTGGTGTGGGCGACCTGCCGGTCGGGTTGATCCAGTCGTGGGGCACGTACATGTCGGAGGGCACCGCCGACGACTGGTTCCTCTCCGACTACATCTTGATCTGGATCGGTAACCCGAACTACACGCGCCCGGCTGATGCGCACTTCATCTGGGAGGCCCGCTATCGGGGCGCGAAGGTCGTATCGATCGCTCCGGACTTCTCACCGTCCACTCCGCACGCCGACCGTTGGCTGAACCCGCGGATGGGCACCGATGCGGCGTTGGCGCTCGGCATGGTCAACGTGGTCATCAACGAGGGCTTGTACGACGAGGAGTTCGTCAAGGAGCAGACCGACCTGCCGTTCCTGGTGCGCGACGACACCGGACTCTTCCTACGCGAGAGCGACTGCGTAGAGGGCGGTGCCGACGACCAGTTCTACTTCTGGAACGCGAAGAAGAAGCGCGCGCAGCTCGCCGATGGTACGTGGGGCTCCGACGTCATGTCGATCGAGCTCGGTCCCAACGACGATCCGGCGCTCTCGGGTGCGCGCACCGTGAAGCTGGCCGACGGGTCGAAGGTGAAGGTGCGTACGGTCTTCGATCTGCTGCGCGAGCACGTGCAGCAGTACTCGCCCGAGGCTGTTGCGGAGATCACGGGTGTGCACGCGAACAACGTCCGCACGGTTGCCCGCGAGTTCGCGGCCGCGAAGTCGGCGATGATCTACTCGTCGTGGGGCGCGTGCAAGCACTACCACTCCGACTTGATGCAGCGGGGCATGGTCTACCTCGTCGCTCTGACGGGGAACACGGGCGGGAAGCCCGGTTCTGGGATGAAGGTCTCGACCTGGTGGCCGATGCCGGGGTTCGTGATCTCGAGCGAGACGGCCCGCCTGCGCACGGAGCCTCCCGAAGGCCTTCCGGTGGATCGGATCCAGATGCAGTCCGTCTCGAAGATGATGTTCGAGATGACACCTCTGATGCGTTCCACACCCACCATCCCGTGGTTGTACGCGCATGACCCCAAGTGGCGTGAGGGGGCGTCGAACGACTCGTACGCAGACCCTGCTCTGACGCGCCCGGTGTCGGAGTACATGGACGAGATCTTCGAGAACAACTGGCAGCCGATCTGGCCGCGGTCCGCCGAAGCGTCCTCGTTTCTATTACTTCTCGGGTCCGAACCCGCTGCGCCGTTGGCCTCGCCCTCAGACGATCCGGGAGAGCCTGTGGGCGAGCATCGAGACGATCGTCACGTGCGACTTCCGGATGTCTACATCGGGGATGCAGTCCGACTACATCCTGCCGGCGTGCGGTTACTACGAGAAGCCGGGGATCAAGTACGTGCAGTCGTATCTGCCGTATGTGGTCGTGGGTGATCGTGCGGTGCCGGCCCTGTACGACTCGAAGCACGAGTGGGACATCGTCTTCTTGATGGCGAAGGCGATTCAGGAGCGTGCGCGTGCCCGGGGTGTCGAGTCATTCGTCGACTCCAACGGTGTCGAGCGTGGTCTCTCCAATCTGTACGACGAGCTCTCTGCCGACGGCTTCTACGCGGAGGGCGAGGAGGGTGAGGTCGCCGCTCTCGACTACATCATGCAGAACGCGCCGATAACGAAGGCGTCGGATCTGGGTGAGCAGCCGTGGAACAAGGCTGTGGAGCAGGGGATGGTGAAGATCAAGGAGATCTCACCCGTACACCTCGCCGTCGGTCTGAACGCGGTGATGAGCGATTACGACGAGAGCCGTCCGACGAATCAGTTCCACTGGTTCGTGAAGGACAAGAACCCGTGGCCGACGTTGACGGGTCGTCAGCAGTTCTACATCGATCATCCGTGGTTCATGGAGGTCGGTGAGCAGCTCTGTGTGCACAAGGAGCCGCTGCCGGCGGGTGGTCCTTATCCGTTGCGGTTGACGGGTGGTCACACGCGTTGGAGCCAGCATGCGATCTTCCGTGCGAACGAGCAGCTGTTGAGGTTGCAGCGTGGCGGGCCGGTCGCGTATGTGAGTGTCGCTGATGCTCGTTCGCGTGGCATCGACGACAACGACTTCATCCGTGTGTACAACGACGTGGGTGAGTTCGTCTTGCGTGCGAAGGTCGCCGCGTCGGTGCAGCCGGGTGAGGTGATCTGCTATCACGCCTGGGAGGGCTACCAGTTCCCCAAGGGCGGCACGCAGAACGATGTCGGCGCGAATCCGATGAAGCCGACGAACATGATCGGCGGGTACGGCCACCTCCAGTACCGCGGCGCGTACATGAGCCAGAACCATGTGCCGAAGGAAGTTGCGATCGATATCGAGAAGGTTCGGGAGCCTGTGTGATGGTTGTGGCGACGGATGGTCTGGTTGTGGCGCGTGGGGTGCGTGTGGGGTTGGATGGGTTGTTGGCTCCTGATGCTGTTGAGTGGGGTAAGGCGTCGGAGCAGGTTGTCGGGTTGGTGCCTACTCCGTTGGGTGATCAGCCTTCGGGGTATGTGCAGGTTGCGTGGGCGCGCCGTCATCGGGGTGATGTGCGTGAGGTGAGGGTTCGTGCTCTTGCGGGTAAGGACGCGGTTGCTCTGCGTTTGGAGTGGGAGGCTGCGAGTCCGCAGCGGCGTATCGATGATTGGAACGTGTACGCGGATGGGT
This sequence comes from uncultured Actinomycetes bacterium, assembly GCA_963706745.1. GTDB lineage: Bacteria > Actinomycetota > Acidimicrobiia > IMCC26256 > PALSA-610 > JAOSJK01. The sequence continues at coordinate 9,384 of CAVPMX010000004.1, forward strand.
GCGCGGTGTTGTTCCCTGCTGATGGGCGGTCGGCGGAGATCTCGACGATGGGTTCGTCGCGTAAGCCTGTTGAGGGCTGGTTCTGGCGTGCGGGTACGGAGCTGCCGTTCCAGGTGAGGGCGAAGGGTTTGGGGACGGTGGAGCGTGCGGTCGAGCATGGGGTGAGGGCTCGGGCGCAGTGGGATGAGGGTCGTTGGCAGGTTGTGTTGGGCCGGCCGCTCGGTGCTGATGGTGTGGGGTTGTCGGCTGGTGTGAGTGTGCCGGTCGGGTTCGCGGTGTGGTGTGGTGCTGCCAAGGAGCGGGCCGGGTTGAAGTCGTACTCGCCGCAGTGGTGTGAGCTGCAGCTCGCAGATTCAGGAGCGTCTCGGCGATGAGTCCCACGAAGAAGTCCGCGACCAAGACTGTCGCGAAGAAGGCGCCCGCGAAGAAGAAGGCTGTGGCGTCGAAGACGGTTGTGCGTTCGACGAAGTCCGCGAAGCGAGCGCCCGCGAAGAAGAAGGCTGCGGGGAAGGCTGCGCGTGCTGGGGCGGGTGGTCCGAAGCACCAGTTCGCGATGGTGTTGGATCTGAACAAGTGTCTGGGGTGTCAGACGTGTTCGATTGCGTGTAAGACGCAGTGGACGCGTGGGCCGGGTATGGAGCCGATGTGGTGGAACATCGTCTCGACGATCCCTGGCCGGGGCACTCCCGCGTGATGCGTTCGAGATGGGTGGCGGGTACCGCGATGGGAAGCCGGTGCCCGGTGAGCTTCCTGGCAAGCGCGAGTGGGGTGAGGCCTGGGAGTTCGATTACGAAGACGTGTTCGGTTCGAAGTACGGGTCTTCGTACCTGAAGCCGCGTGAGCAAGATGGTGGGGCGCCTCAGTGGGGCCCGAACTGGGATGAGGACATGGGGGGAGGCGAGTACCCGAACTCGCACTTCTTCTACCTGCCGTTGTTGTGCATGAACTGCTCGGAGCCCGCGTGCCTCGAGGCGTGTCCGCGCGACACGATCTACCGGCGCGACGAAGACGGCATCATCTTGATCGACGAGGACCGGTGCCACGGCTACCGGTTCTGCGCGGAGGCATGCCCGTACAAGCGGATCTACTTCAACGAGCAGAAAGTCATCGCCCAGAAGTGCATCTCGTGCTACCCGCGCCTCGAAGAGGGCGCGGCACCGGCGTGTGTGCGGCAGTGCCCGGGACGTCTACGCCATGTCGGCTACGTCGACGACCCCGACTCCGACATCTACAAGCTGGTCCACAAGTGGAAGGTCGCTCTGCCGTTGCGCCCCGACTTCGAGGTGCTCCCCAACGTCTTCTACATCCCGCCGACGCTACCGACCGCGTTCGACGAGAACGGCGAGTTCGACGAGGACGCCTCCCGCATGCCCACCGAACAGCTCGAGAAGCTCTTCGGCCCAGGCGTCCACAAGGCCTTCGAGACGATCGCCAAGGAACGCGCCAGAGCACACACCGGGAAACGCTCCGAGCTCATGGACATCCTCATCGCCCGCAACTGGAACGACCTCCTCGGCCCCTTCACCATCGACCCAGGCGAGCTCGACCGCCCACCCCAGCGCTAGAAGTGGCACCGGCAGCGGCGGGAGCGGTCGACCATCACGGCGGAGCGGCTGCGCGCAGTGAGCTGTGGGCGCAGCTGGCCGACTGGCTCACGTTCCCGAGCGACGAGTTCATCGCCGACTTCGCGAACGGCCGTATCGCCACGGAGGCCCGCAGGCTCGTCGACGCCCTCGCCTACCCGTTCCCGTACCCGCTCCCACTCGACTCCGACGCCCTGACCGGCGGTGACCCGGCCGAGGTGGAGGTCGAGTTCATCCGTCTCTTCGACGTGCCGTCGGGAGGCGCCCCGGTCCCGCTATATGGAGGCGTGCACGGCGGCGATCGGCGACAGGTGATGGAGGAGCTGCTGCGCTTCTACAGGCACTTCGGCCTCTCGGTGGCCGACGCTCCCGAACGCGACCTCCCCGACGCGATCCCGACGGTGCTCGAGTTCCTCTCGTTCCTCTGCACCGGCGAGGCCGAGGCCGCCGACGCGGAGGCGGTGCAGACGTTCCGCTCCGTGCAGCGCGACATCCTCGAGCGTCACGTGACGAAGTGGATGCCGGCTATCGCGGGCCGACTGGCGAAGAAGGACCCGATGTCGCTCTACCGGGCCCTCATCGATCTCCTCGGCCACTTCGCGGCCGCAGAGCACGCCGCCCTCTCCGCCGCCTGACCCAAGAACCACAACCCTGTCTGGACGCAGGTGGTCGCCAGGGCTCCGCTGAGGTCCAAACACGGGTCAGGCGTTGAGGCCGACGACGACGCGGGGCGGGTACTTCGCGAAGCTCCCGATGTGACCGGCGGCCCCCTCCCGGAAGACCTCCAGATACGCGAGCTTGCGGATGAGGTACGAGTGCGTCTCCTTCGGGTCCAGGTACAGGTTGTAGAGGCGCGGCGTAGGGGTACTTCTGCAGCACTCCGGTGAATCCACCCGGGTTGTGGACGTCGGTGTCGTTGTCGGAGATCGACGACATCATGAACTTGTACTCGCCGACCCGCAGGGCCGAGAAGGTCTGGCCGAGCCAGTAGTACTGGAACTTGCGGTTCGACTCGCCGTCGGGCGCCAGTAGGAACGATGTCTGGTCGACGCCGTCGATGTAGCGGTCGGTCGGGCAGCGGCGTCGTCGACGCCGGCGAGTGTCGAGCACGGTCAGGAAGAGGTCCATCTGGTCGAAGAGCCCGTCGGACGATCGGCCCGGCGTCGATCATCCCCGGCCAGGAGACGACGGCCGGCACCCGCACGCCGCCCTCCCAGGTGGATCCCTTCGCGCAGCGGAAGGGCGTGTACGCGGCGTCGGGCCACGTCTCCATCTCGGGCCCGTTGTCGGAGGTCACGACGATCATCGTGTGCTCGAGCTGCCCGGTCTCGCGCAGGGTCTCCACGAGGCGCCCGACGATGTCGTCGAGCTCGACGATCGTGTCCTTGTACGGGTGCTTCGCCGGCGACGACCCGAGGAACCTCTCGTGCGGGTAGTTGTCGAAGTGGGCGCCACGCGTGCTGTGGTAGAGGAACCACGGCCGCTCGTCGGTAGCCATGCGACGGAGGAAGTCGATCGAGTAGTCGGCCCACTTGTCGTCGAGCGTGGAGAGGACGGGGATGGTCACCTCCTCGACCTCCTCCGACTTCACCGCCCCGCGCCGCGTGGACGAAGCACTTGTTGAACGGCTGGTTCTCGACCCAAGCCGTGCGCTCCTCGCTGTAGACGATCTCCGGGAAGAAGTAGGGATCCCGCCACTCGGTGTACATGTCGGAGACCGAGAGGAAGCCGTAGAAGTCGTCGAAGCCGACGTTCTGGGGCTGCGACTCGACGGTTCTCGCCGAGTGCCACTTGCCGACCGCCTGGGTGACGTAGCCGGCGTCGCGACAGCAGCTGCGGCGATCGTCACCTCGCCGTCGAGGCCGCCCGGCTCGCCGTACATCGGCGGGTCGCTGCAGCCCGTGGCGCATCGGGAGCCGGCCGGTCATCAGCGACGCGCGCGACGGCGTGCAGGAGGGCTCGCGAGTAGCAGGAGGTGAGCAGCACGCCCTCGCGCGCCAGCCGGTCGATGTTCGGTGTGGGCGCACCGACGGCGACGCCGCCGCCGTAGCAGCCGAAGTCACCCCAGCCGACGTCGTCGAAGAGCACGACGAGGATGTTCGGTCGCCGCCCGTTGCGAGCTACGTAGTCGTCCAGGCGGGCACGCGCGAGGTCGTCCTGGGCGGGGTTGACGAATGCCGGCTCGCGGTGATCGGCGATCCTGACGGTCGGGGTCGCAATCGTGTCGTGCGGCATTCGGGTCCTCCGGTGCGAGTCGAAACACGGGCGGTTGAGCAGCTGTGGGGAGCGTATGTGGCTTTCGAGTGGGGAGACAGCCTACGAGTCGCGCCGCAGCACGTGGACGGCGCAGACCGCACCGACTCCGACCATGTGCGCCAGACCGGTGCGCGCGGAGGGCTGCTGGCGGTCGCCGGCCTCCCCGCGGAGCTGTCGGGTGATCTCGGCCACCTGGCCGACCCCGGTCGGGCCGATCGGGTGGCCCATGGAGAGAAGCCCGCCGGAGGGGCTTACCGCGCACCGGCCGCCGATGTCCCAGGCGCCGTCGGCGAGGAGCCCGGCCGCCTCGCCCTCCCCGCAGACGCCCATCGCCTCGAGGTACAGGAGCTCCTCGATGCTGAACGCGTCGTGGACCTCGATGACGTCGAGATCCCCGGCGCCGACGCCGGCCTCCGCGAGGGCGCGCGCCGTGGTCTCGCGGGTGAGCTCGGCGTCCCAGTTCGCCGCGCCCGGGTAGACGCGCTCCGAGGTCAGGACAGAGGAGAGGACGCGCACCGCTCTCGAGTGGTCGAGCCCGAGCCGTTCGAGAGCCGAGTCGGAGGCCACGACGACGGCGGCGGCTCCCTCGCCGATCGGGCAGCACTGGAGTCGGGTCAGCACTCCCGCTAGCGGTGGCTCGCCGAGGACCTCGTCGAGCGTGCGCTCCTTCTGCCGATGAGCGAACGGGTTGCGCGAGCCGTTGCGGTGGTTCTTCACAGCGACGAGCGCGACCTGCTCGGCTGTGACTCCGTAGCGGTGCATGTACTCGTCGGCTAGGAGCGCGAAGTGGGTCACCGGCAGCATCCGCGGCCCCACCAGGTCGCGGAGTCCCGCCCGCGCCGGTGCCAACCGCGGCGCTTCGGGCTTGTCGACCCCGACGGCGATCGAGATCTCGCTGATGCCTGTCGCGACGTCGAGGCATGCCATGCGGAAGGCGGTGGAGCCCGACGCCGACGCGTTCTCCACTTGAACCATGGGGATCCCGGTCGCCCCGAGGTACCTGAGCATCGTGCGCCCGGGGGCGAAGCCGAGAAGTGCGGTGCCGGTGTAGGCAGCCTCGACCGCGGGCCATTCGAGACCTGCGTCGGCGAGCGCCGCCGCGCACTGCGGTGAGGCCGAGAGTCACGAACGTGGTGTCGGACCCGCGCTGGTAGCGATGCAGACCGACTCCCACGACGTGTACCGGCCGGAGGTCGCCGAGTGCCGCGCCCATCACGCCTCGGATGCGACGAAGCGCAGCTCGAGAACCTCGTCGCCGCCGCTCTCGCCGGTCGCGACCAAGTTCGCGCGCACTCGGGTGCCCGGTAAGAGCGTGCGATCGGAAGCCTCCATCAACGCCCGAATCGCCGGGCCCGCATCGAGCACGACGATCCCCACCGTGAACGGGGCAAGCGGGTGACGCGTCACCGCTGCCGAGGCGACGAGGGTCCCGGCGCCGGGCATCTCCTCCCGCAACAGGAGCTCGGCAGGCGCGCCGCATGCCTCGCAGCCGTAGTCCTGCGGAGGGAAGAACGCGCGACCGCAGGCCGAGCACCGGCGGCCGTGCAGAGTCGCCGGAGCACCCTCGTCGGCGTCGTAGAGGGTGGGCTCGGCGGAGATGCGACGGGTCATGCGCCGGTGCCGGCCAGTATCCGCTTGGCCATCATCCGTTCGTACAACGCCGGCGCCAACCGGGCCACGAGGTAAGAGACCTTCGCGTCGCGCGGGTAGAGGAGCAGGCGCCGCCGTCGTACGGTCGCCTCGAAGATCGCGGTGGCGACGTCGTCGGCCTCGACGGCCTTGCCCGTCGTGGTGCGCGGCATCGTCGGGGGGCCGCCGTCGCCTCCCAGGGCGCGGTCGCCGATCGCAGTGTTGACGAATTGTGGGCAGACGATCGTCACGCTGACTCCCGTCTTGCGGAGCTCCGCCCGCAGCGAGTCGAACATACCGTGCAGTGCGTGCTTGGCCGCGGAGTAGCCGGTGCGCGACGCCAGGGGAGCGATGCCGGCGACGCTCGAGATGGTGACGATTCTCCCCTTGCTCTCCAGCAACGAGGGAAGCGCGGCGCTCGTCATGTTGACGGCCCCGAACAGGTTGACGTCGACGACGCGCCTGATCACAGAGGGGTCGGTGTCGCGGAAGAGGCTCAGGTGTGTGATGCCGGCGTTGTTCACGAGGACGTCGATCCCGCCCCACTCCTCCGCGACCTCGTCGGCTGCCCTACGGCACGCGTCGGCGTCGGTCACGTCGAAAGGAATCGCGAGCGTCGCGGTCGGTCCGGCGATGAGCCCCTCGGCTGTCGCAGCGAGCCGGTCCGGGTCGAGGTCGCCGAGAGCGATGCGAGCGCCGGCTGCGGCGAAGCGGTGGGCGAGGGCCGTGCCGATGCCGCCGGCAGCTCCGGTGATCAAGACGACCCGGCCTGAGAGCGATGCCGAGGTCTGCTCTCGGCTCACGCCCCGGCCGCCGGTGCCGGCACCCGGGGCTGCTCGCCGGCCGGTTCCTGGTGCATGTCCTTGAAGACCATCAGGTTCGGTGCGAACTTGTGGGCCTTCGGATCGACGTCGACGTGGATCACGGATGGCTGCCCCGAGTCGAGCGCTCGCCGGAGCGCTACGCGCAGATCGTCGGGGTGGGAGACTCTCTCGCCGCGCGCGCCCATTGCCTGTGCGAGCAGGTCGCACTGGATCTCGCCGATGTCGGTCTTGATGTTCTCCTCCGGAGGCAGGCCGCCGTCGCGCAGGGTGCGCTCCGCATCGATCGTGAACTCCTGGGTGATCTTCACCATCCCCCAGGCCCGGTCGGAGAGGACGAGGACGACGATGGGCAGGCCTTCGCGGACGGCCGTCTCGATCTCCTGCGGATGGAAGCCGAAGGCGCCGTCCCCGGTGATGCAGACGACCTGGCGCTCGGGGTGTGCGACCTTCGCTCCGAGGGCCTGCGGGATCCCGGCGCCGAGCATCCCGAACTTGTACGTGGAGAGGAGGGTGTGCGGTACCCGCACCTCGTGGTAGGTCTGCGCCCACACGGCCGTGTTCCCACCGTCGACCACCAGGACCGCGTCGTCCTCCATCACCTCCCGACAGATCGCAGCGACGTGCGAGGAGTGCATCGGCGACCCGACCTCCAGCCGCGCGGTGTCGAGCACGGCGCGATGGGCGTCACGCTCGTCGCGGTAGCCGATCAGGCGAGCCTCGCGAGCTGCGATCGTGTCGGCGAAGTCGCGCACCTCCAGCTCGGCGACGAGCATCCGCAGGAACTCCCGGGCATCGGCGAGAACGGGGAGGTCGACGGGCTTGTTCAAGCCGAGGATCTCGTCGTCGACGTCGACCTGTATCAGCTGCTGTTCGTACGCCGAGCGCCAGTAGGGAGGCTTGCCCCACCAGTCGGTCTCGCCCAGGCGGCTGCCGATCGACAGCACCACGTCGGCTTCGGTCCGGGCGCGGTTGACGACGTCAGTGCACTGCATCGGAGCAGCCAGGTCGGAGCGTTCGTCGATCACGTCGCGCGCCGCCCAGCTCGTGGTCACGGGTGCCCTGAGCAGCTCCGCGACGGCGCGCAGCTCGGCTGTGGCTCGGCTGTGAAGTACACCACTGCCGGCATGGATGGTCGGCGACTCTGCTGCGGCGAGGAGGTCGGCGGCGCGACTCACGAGGGCGCGGTCGGGTGCGAGGCGGGAGGTCCGCCGATAGCGGGCCGGGGGAACGGGCGGGAGCTGCGGATCGTCGACCTCGCCGTTCATCACGTTCTCGCAGACCGAGAGGTGCACCACGCCCGGTCGCCCCGTCCACGCGATCCGCAGCGCCCGGCGCGACAGCTCGTCGACCCGGTCGGAGCCCGTCACCGCTCCACTCCACTTCGTCATCGGCTTCGTCACGGCGGTCTGGTCGAAGTACTGGTAGGTGCCACCCCGGTCCGGGCCGACGATCGGGGAGCGGCGCCACGACGTGATCAACAGCACCCTGTTCCCCTCGCCGTTCTCCACGGCGACTCCGGGAAGCGCGTTCGCAGCGCCAGGGCCGTTGCTGGCGATCGCGACGCCGAGTCGCCCGGTGAGGCGCGCGTAGGCGCCAGCCATGTGCACCGCGCTCGTCTCGTGCCGCGGGGTAACGAACCGGATTCCGTTCTCGGCGAGGCGCGAGTAGAGGCCGAAGTAGGTGCCGTCGATGATCCCGAAGACGACCTCGACGCCCTCGGCGGCCAGCAGCCTGGCGATGCGTTCGCCGCCGGTTGTCGTCGCCATTCCTCAGCCCTCCTGGTCCCGGCCGCCGTCCGTCGACGCCGAGAGACGGATTCTTTCAGGCGCGGGGTGCTGCGGTCACCGCCGGCGGGGGAGGAGGCAGCGGTGCGGTGCCCGGACGGGCGTCGGCCTCCGGTACCCTGTTGGAGCCCCGTGACCGCCGTGGCCGCAGCCCCGTCCCTGGGCAATCCCGACACGAGAAGGATCTCCTATGCCCGCGCGCACCGACCTGCGCAACGTAGCCATCGTCGCCCACGTCGACCACGGCAAGACGACGCTCGTCGACGCCCTGCTCTGGCAGTCGGGCGCGTTCCGTGCGAACCAGGACGTAGCGGAGCGAGTGATGGACTCGAACGACCTCGAGCGTGAGAAGGGGATCACGATTCTCGCCAAGAACACCGCCGTCCGCTACCAGGACGTGACCCTCAACATCATCGACACCCCCGGGCACGCCGACTTCGGAGGAGAGGTCGAGCGGGGTCTCGCCATGGTCGACGGCGTGCTGCTCCTGGTCGACGCGAGCGAGGGGCCGCTGCCGCAGACGCGCTTCGTCCTGCGCAAGGCGCTCGAGTCGCATCTGACTGTCATCCTCGTCGTCAACAAGGTCGACAGGCCCGACGCTCGAATAGCAGAGGTCGTCGACGAGACGTACGACCTGTTCATCGACCTCGGAGCCGATGAGCATCAGATCGAGTTCCCGATCGTCTACACGAACGCCCGAGAGGGCTGGGCATCACTCGACGCCGCGACACCGGGCACGGACCTGCAGCCACTTCGCGACCTCATTCTGGAGCACGTACCTGCCCCGGAGTACGAGGAGGGGCACCCGTTCCAGGCGCTGGTGACGAACCTCGACGCCTCCCCGTACCTCGGGAGGCTGGCTCTCTGCAGGGTGCGCAACGGCTACGTGCGGCGCGGCCAGCCGGTCGCATGGTGCCGCGCCGACGGCACGGTCGAGCGCGCCAAGGTGAGCGAGCTCTTCCTGACCGACGCGCTCAGCCGAGTGGAGGCGGAGGAGGCGGGACCCGGCGACATCATCGCCGTCGCGGGATTCCCCGAGATCACGATCGGCGAGACTCTCGCAGACCCCGACGATCCGCGCCCGCTGCCGATCTTGCGCGTCGACGAGCCGAGTCTCTCGATGACCATCGGAATCAACACGTCGCCGATGGCCGGAAACGACGGCAAGAAGCTGACGGCGCGACTCGTGGAGACACGTCTCGCTCAGGAGCTCGTGGGGAACGTGTCGCTGCGCGTACGGCCGACCGAGCGCCCGGATGCGTGGGAAGTGGAAGGGCGCGGTGAGCTCCAGCTCGCGGTGCTCGTGGAGACGATGCGGCGGGAGGGATTCGAGCTGACGGTCGGCAAGCCGAAGGTGGTCACCCGTGAGATCGGGGGCAGGGTGCACGAGCCGGTGGAGCGGGTGACGATCGACGTGCCCGAGGACTACCTGGGAGTCGTCTCGCAGATGCTGGCCCTTCGCAAGGGCCGGATGGAGCAGATGGTCAACCACGGCACCGGTTGGGTGAGGATCGACTACCTGGTGCCGGCGCGTGGGCTGATCGGGTTCCGTACCGAGTTCCTGACCGAGACGCGTGGCACCGGCCAGCTGCACCACGTCTTCAGTGGCTACGAGCCGTGGTTCGGAGAGGTGCGCACCCGCCCGACGGGGAGTCTCGTAGCGGATCGGCGAGGCATGACCACCGGATACGCGCTGATGAACCTTCAGGAGCGCGGCGCGATGTTCGTGGGCCCGGGTGTGGAGGTGTACGAGGGGATGATCGTCGGCGAGAACGCTCGCGCCGAGGACATCGACGTGAACCCGACGAAGGACAAGAAGCTCACGAACATGAGGGCCGCGGGATCCGACGACAACGTGCGGATCGTTCCACCGCTGGTGCTCTCGCTGGAGCAGGCGCTGGAGTTCGTGACCGAGGACGAGTGCGTCGAGGTCACGCCGCACTCGGTGCGACTCCGCAAGCGCATGCTCGCGGCGAGCGACCGTGCCCGCGAGCGCGGCGCCCGCCGCCCACCCCGCGAGAGCTGAGCGGGTTGGTCAGCCGACCTTCTTCATCAGCCGGAGGAGGAGCGGGTCCATCTCGCCGTCGCCGCCGCGGTTCTGGTCGAACTGCGCGTCCTGACGTAGGAGTGCCTTGCGGGTGAGCTCTCCACCGACCCAGCGCAGTGGTTCGGGCGGGAAGCCCGGCTCGTGCGCATCGACGATGCAGAGCTCCGTGAGCTCGCTGGGCTTCCCGAGCACCTTGTCGCGGAGGATCTTGCCGCCCGTGTGAGAAGGCGCGACGCCGTGGCCGTTGTAGCCGAGGCCGTAGTGGAGTCGGCCCTCGAGGAGAGACCCGAACAGCGGCACGAAGTCGACGGTGATCCCCACGGGGCCGCCCCAATGGTGGGTGAACCGCGCGTCGCGCAGCTGCGGGAAGGTGCGTCGGAACGTGCCCGTCAGGCGCTCCAGGATCTTGTCGTTCCGGTCGAAGCGCGGAGCGACGCGTCCCTTGAAGGGGATGATGCCGTCGCTGCCGCCCCACAGGATTCGTCCGTCGAGGGTGCGCCGGTAGTAGTGGACGTAGTTGCGCTTGTCCTCGATCCCGCAGTGGCTCTCCCATCCCACGGAGGCCCACTGCTCGTCGGTGAGGGGCTCGGTCATCGCGATGTAGGTGTAGAGCGGGACGACCTTCTGCTTGAACCACGGTGTCCGGATGGCCCACGCATTGGTCGCCAGCACGACCTGGTCGGCGTAGACGACGCCCTTGGGCGTGACGATGCGGATCTTGTTGCCCGACTCGTCGATGGTCTCGACGTCGGTCCCCTCGAAGACATCGACGCCCTGCCCTTCGACCACCCGGGCGAGACCGCGCACGAGCTTCGCAGGGTGGACGACTGCGCAGTGGTCTTCGCGCAGGCCGCCGACGTATGTGGGCGAGTGGACCTCTGCCTGTGCCTCTTCGCGCGACAGCCTCGTGAACCCTTCCAGCCCGAGAGCCTCGGCCGCCTCGAGGTCGAGGTCCACACGCCGCTGCTGACCGCGATTCGTCGCGACGACCATCAGCCCGCCGTGCTTCCACTCGCACTCGATGCCGTGTTCCGCTATCGCCTGCCCCATCTCCTCCACCGACGTGGCGACGGCCTCGTGGGCGGCCTTCGCCGCGGCGTCACCGTGGTTGCGACGGAGGTGGGCGAGACTCATGTCGAGGAGGGTCATGGCGAATCCGCCGTTGCGGCCGCTTGCACCGAAGCCGATCACCTCGCGCTCGATGACCGCGACCTTGATCGACGGCTCGGCCCGCCGGAGCTGGTAGGCGGTCCAGAGGCCCGTGTAGCCACCGCCGACGATGGCGACGTCGACGTCGAGGCGGCCGGTGAGAGCGGGGCCGGGGACGCGGCGTGAGGTCTCGTGCCAGTAGGAAGAGGAGCCCAGGTTCTGCAGCATCTTCGCCTCCGTGGCGGTCGGGTCGGCGCGTGCCGCCGATGATCTTGGTCGCGCGACCAAGATATGCTTCGGGCGTCAGGAGCGCAACCCCGGAGGTCCGATGTCGCGCATCTCCGCCTCGGAGCGCCGCGCACAGCTGGTCGCGGCCGCCGTGGAGGTCATGGCCGAAGACGGAGTCGAGCGGGCGAGCACCCGCCGAATAGCGACGCGCGCCGGAGTCTCACAGGGCATCGTCCACTACGCGTTCGACGACAAGGACGCCCTCCTCGCAGCGGTCATCGCGGAGGTCGCAGCGCGGATCCGCGGCGCGCTCTCGGGCGCGTCCGGACCGTCGGAGGCTCCCGGTTCCGTGACCGACCTGCTCCGTGCGTTCTGGGCGCATGTCGAGGAGACCCCCGACCTCCAGCTCCTCCAGTACGAGCTCACGACGCACGCGGTGAGGGACCCGGCCAAGGCCTGGCTTGCCAGACGTCAGTACGAGGAGTACTTGGAGATCATCGAGGGTGCGATAGGTGGCGATGCTGCCGCTCCCGAGTCGAAACGTCGCGCTGCCCGCCTCCTGCTGGCCGCCGTCGACGGTCTGATCCTCCAGTGGATCGTCTTTCGCGACCGCGACGCCGCCGCGGCCGCGATCGAAGACCTTGCCGCCCTGGTCGACTCGCTCACTGAGTAGGGCGGCATGTCACGCCATGGGGAGGCGGTGCTTCACGAAATGGCGCGCACGGTGGCCGTCACTGCAGCCGCGGCGACGATGACCACGACGAACGGCGCCCGCCTCCAGGCGGCAGCCGCGCCGACCGCGACCCCGGCGGCGCGGGCGTCGAGAGTGAGTGCGCGCTCGGCACCGAACGTCTGAACCGCGATCAGAGCGAAGAGGAGAGCCGGCGGCATGAGTGCGATGGCGCGGAGCGTGCTCGCAGACGAGTATCGGGGACCGAGCGCGACGAGGCCCAAGGCCTTGAACGTGTACGCCCCTGCAGCGAGCCCCAGTATCGCCGCCCAGCTCAAGCCGGCACCCCGCTGTCCCCTCGGCCTCGCGTGTCGCCGGCGCCGCGCGCGAACAGGAGCGCCGGGAGGATCCCGAGCGAGGCAGCGAGGATCGGTGTGCCGGCCGGCGTGAGCGGGACGAGCACCAGAGCGAGAAGGCCACCCGCCGCGGCCGCGATCCGCCCCTGCCGGTACCTCAGGTGCGGCGCGACCAGGACAACGAAGCCGGCAGGGAACGCCGCGTCGAGGCCGAGGCTCCGGGGATCGCCGATCGCCGTCCCCGCGAGGGCCCCGACCAACGTACCGAGGTTCCAGAACGCGAAGACCGCGAAGCCGGTCCACCAGAACGCGCCGCGGGCGTGACCGCCGTCGCTCTGCGCGGCAGCCATCGCAGCCGACTCGTCGATCGTCAGGTGCGCGGCGAGGAAACGACGCGAGCGCCCACCTCCCAGGCGAGGTGCGAGCACGAGCCCATACGCGGCATTGCGGGCGGCCAGAAGGAGCGCAGAGCCGAGCGCCGTCCCGACCGGTCCGCCCGACGCGACGACACCGACGGCGGCGAACTGCGAGGCCCCGGTGAACACGAGCAACGACATCGCGCACGCCTTCGGGACGCTGAGCCCGGCGGCGACGGCGAGGACACCGAACGACACCCCGAACACGCCGACCGCGGCGCCGAGGGCGATGGCGTCGCGGGCGTACGGACGGCGGACATGCACCTGGGCATTCTGCTTCACGGATCTCGCCGGCCGATCGCCCTGACGGGCGGGGCGCCCGGCCCCTCGGCGTCCCCCGCCACGGTGGGAGCCGGTAACGTGCGACCGAGAGGCACGTCCAACAGACGGAACCCAGGGCGCTGCGGCGTCGAGGAGGCAGCGATGTCGAGGAGGCAGCGATGACGAAGGTCGGAGTGATCCTGTCCGGTTGCGGGTACCTCGACGGCTCGGAGATCCGCGAGTCCGTCCTGACCCTCCTCGCGCTCGAGAAGGCGGGCATCGACTACGAGTGCCTCGCCCCTGATGTCGAGCAGCGCGACGTCGTCGACCACATCGACGCGTCGGTGGTTCCCCTGGTGACGCGCAACACGATGGAGGAGGCTGCGCGCATCGCTCGCGGTGCCATCCGCGCGACGGGCGACGCAGACGCCTCGGAGTTCGATGGGCTCGTGATCCCCGGAGGCTACGGCGCCGCCAAGAACCTCTGCGACTTCGCGGTTGCGGGCGCGGACTGCGAGGTCGAGAAGTCGGTGGCGCGACTCGTGAACGACACGCACGCACAGGGAAAGCCGATCGGCTTCATCTGCATCGCGCCCGCCATTGCAGCGCGCCTCATCCCCGGAGCGAAGCTGACGATCGGCAACGACCCGGCAACAGCGGAGGCGATAGAGAAGATGGGGGCGCAGCACGTCGAGTGCTTCTCCGACTCCTTCGTGACCGACGAAGATCAGCGGGTGCTCTCGACGCCCGCCTACATGTGCGACGCATCGATCCCGCAGATCGCGCAAGGGATCGAGGAGATGGTCCGCCGCCTCGGGGAGATGGCCGCCGCGTGAGCGGCGCGGCCGACCGCGTGCCGACCGCGTAGCGGAACGGCCGCGATCGTGACCTCGACGGCGCCGGGCAGCGATGCTGGTCGCGACCACGAGCGCCTGCGCGTCGGTTTCCGCGCGCTCGGCCATCACCCCGGAGCTTCCGGTGCACCTCTCGGGCTACGGCGACCGGGTCGGAGTCGCCTCCGAGGTCCACGACGACCTCGAGGTGCGGGCCCTGGTAGCCCGCTGCGGTGCGCAGACGCTCTGCCTTCTCGTTCTCGACCTGATGGCGATGAGCGAGGACTGGGCCACACCGATCCGTGACGAGGTGGCCGTAGCCCTCGGCGTCGACCGTGCGGCCGTGGTCACCCAGACGATCCACACTCACTCCGCCCCGAGCACGCTGACGGGCACCGACGCTCTGGGATGGATCGTCCCGCAGGGGTACCGGAGACCACTTGCGGATGCATGCGTGGAGACCGCACTTCGCGCGCTGTCGTCGTCGGAGCCGGCGACACTCGGGTTCGCGCGGGTGCCGTTGGCCGACGGGCTCTCGTTCGACCGGCGGGGCCATCCGTACGAGCCGACCTTTGCCGTAGTCGACCTGACCCGCGACGACGGGTCGCGCATCGGGACGATCGCGAACATCGGAGTCCATCCTGTGGTGCTCGGCCCGCTGAACCTGTTCGTCTCCGCCGACTGGGTCGGGGAGTGCAGGAGGTTCGTGGAGGAGCACGCCGGGGGTTGGGCTCTCTTCGTCCAGGGATGCGCGGGCGACGTCGACCCGCGCGGCCGACGGCTCGACGGCGGGCCCGACGACTGGTTCGCTTCGGTGAGGTCGGTCGGAGCCGCGTTCGGAGCCGCCGTGCTCGATGCGCTCGCCGCGACGGAGGTCGTTCGCGGCCCGACAGGGGTCGTGGCGCGCCGCGTGCTCGACGTGCAGGTAGGTGGCAGCGGGTTGGCCGCCCTCGCCGGTGACGACGGGCCGCTCGCGGTGGAGCTCGTCGAGTGGGATGTCGGCGGGGTGCGCCTGCTGACCGTGCCGGGAGAGGGGTTCGCAGCCTTCGCGACGAGTGTTCTGGAACGACGGCCGGGGCCGGTGCTCCTGGCGGGGCTGGCCCCGCACTGGCTCGGGTACCTGCCGGTGCCGTTCGGCGACGGGTACGAGGAGGGCCTCAGCTACGGGGAGCGGGCCGTCGGCTCGATCCTCGGCGCGATCGGAGGCGGCCCGGGCTAGCGGCGAGACGGGCGTCCCGCGATGCGAGGACGGATGTGTCTTGGGGATTGCCGGGTCGCCCTCGGGTCTCGTTGTCGTACCCTCCCTGTAGAGTCGAACACATGTTCGCTGCTGAGTGTGCTGCGAGGGAGCCCGACATCGTGGAGGTCGAGGCCGCGATGGCCCGGGCTGCGGGTGCTGTGAACGCGGCGCAGGGGCGCCTGGTGGCCCTGGTCGCCGACGGTCTCGCCAGGGGTGTGTGGCAGCAGGGCGGGGTGCAGTCGGCCTCTCACTGGCTCACATGGCAGCTGGGGGTCTCAGCCGGTCAGGCCCGCAGGCTCCTGGGGGTTGCCCGCAGGGCCCGGGAGCTGCCCGCGACGATGGAGGCGTTCGGGGCCGGGGAGCTCTCCTTCGATCAGGTCGCGGTCATCGCACGACACGTCCCTGCCGGCTTCGAGGGTTCCGCCGCCGCCCTGGCCCGCTTGTGCACCGTGCGTCAGCTCACCCGGGCGCTCTCCCGGTACTCGTTCACCCCCGGTCCCGGCCCCGGCCCCGACGACCCCGCCGGCCCCGACGACGCATCTCCCGCGGCTACCGCGGCGGAGGGTGGCCGTGTCTCGTTCGGTGAGCGCGACGACGGCCGCTGGCATCTACGGGCGGATCTCCCCGCCGATGAAGGCGCGCTCGTCGAGCAGGCCCTCACCGCCGCACACCACGACCTCTTCCACCAGCAGCCCGCCGACACGACTCCTGGCGGCCGGCGGGCGCGGGTGAGTTGGGCTGATGCGCTCGTCTGTGTCTCGGAGAGCTACCTGCGCTGCGGTGAGGCCGCCCTCCCCACAGCGGGCAGGTACCTGATCAACGCTCACCTCGAGACCGACCCCACAGACCCCACCGCCCCCGGAGGGCTCGCAGTGCACCTCGGCCGTCGGCTCCCCGACGCTCTACGGCGCCTCATCGGGTGCGACACCACAATCCGGCCCGTGCATGAGACCCGCG
This sequence comes from uncultured Actinomycetes bacterium, assembly GCA_963706745.1. Taxonomy (GTDB): domain Bacteria; phylum Actinomycetota; class Acidimicrobiia; order IMCC26256; family PALSA-610; genus JAOSJK01. Next base: position 25,617 of record CAVPMX010000004.1, read on the forward strand.
GGCTCCCGGTGAGTGTCGGCAGGGCGATGCGGATCGTGGCGGGCCGCACCCGGCGCCTCATCGAGCACCGCGACGGCGGGTGTGCCGTGCCGGGGTGCCCCACCACCAGGTTCCTGCAGATCCACCACATCACCCACTGGGAGGACGGCGGAACCACCGACACCGAGAATCTCGTGGCCCTGTGTCGAGCACACCACCGAGACCACCACCAAGGCCACCTCACCATCACCGGCAACCCCGACCGGCCACCCGGCCACCCGAACGTCCTGCGCTTCACCGACAAGCGCGGCCGGCCCATCGGCCCCGCCGCCCAACCCCGACCACCCCTCCGACAACCCCACACCCGCCCGTACCGGCACCCCACCGGCGAACACCTCGACACCCACTGGCTCCACCTACCCCCCAACCCGCCACCCGACCCGCCACAAGAACACCGGAACTGACCCCCGGCCAGGGTGACGGCCTCGTCACATACGATGCCCGGCCATGACCATCGCGATCCCCTCGAAGGGGCGCACCGAGGACGACGTCTTCGCCGCGCTCGAGAACTACCGGGAGCACGACCTCGACACGCGCGGGGGCCGCACCTGGGCCTACGTGTACGACCCCGGCCGTGCCGACGTGGAGAGGATCGCGAAGCGGGCCTACCTGGAGTACCTGACCGAGAACGCACTCGACCCGACGGTCTTCCCGAGCCTCCTGCGGATGGAGAACGAGGTCGTCGGAATGGCCGTCGATCACCTTCGAGGCGACGAGGACGTGGTCGGCAACTTCACCAGCGGGGGCACCGAGAGCTGCATGCTCGCAGTGAAGACGGCGCGCGACTGGGCGCGCGAGAACCGCCCAGACGTGAACGCCCCCGAGATGATCCTGCCGGTGACGGCGCATGCGGCCTTCCAGAAGGCCGCGCACTACTTCGACGTCGAGCCTGTGCTCGTCCCGGTCGACCCGACTGACTGGAAGGCCGATCTCCGGGCCGTCGAGGAGGCGATCACGCCGAACACGATCCTGATGGTCGGCTCGGCCGTGTCGTACGCGCACGGTGTCATCGACCCGATACCGGAGATGGGGGCCCTCGCTCAGGAGCGTGGACTCCTGCTGCACGTCGACGGCTGCATCGGCGCGTTCATACTCCCGTACTTCCGTCGGCTCGGCGCGCAGGTCACCGACTTCGACTTCGCGGTGCCCGGCGTGACGTCGATGTCGATGGACTACCACAAGTACGCGTACTGCCCCAAGGGCGCCTCGGTGGTCCTGTACCGCGACTCGGCGCTGCGCAGGCACCAGCTCTTCGCGTGCGCGGAGTGGACCGGTTACACGGTCATCAACACGACGTTCCAGAGCACCAAGTCGGGTGGGCCGCTCGCGGCGACCTGGGCAGTGCTCAACTACCTGGGCGACGACGGGTACCTCGACATCGCCAGGCGCACGTACGACGCGACGCGGGCGATCATCGACGGGATCGGCGAGATGGAAGACCTACAGGTGATGGGCGAGCCCGAGGCCAGCCTCGTCGCGCTCACCTCCGACACGGTCAGCGTCTTCCACGTGATCGACGAGATGAGGGAGCTGCGCTGGTTCGTCCAACCGCAGCTCGGATTGATGGGTTCGCGCGAGAACGTGCACCTGAGCGTCACCGGCGCGAGCCTCCCGCTGGTCCCGGTGCTGCTGAAGGACCTCGCCGACGCCGTCGAGCGCTCCCGTGGCCTGCCCGACCCGACACCCGATCCGGGGATCGTCTCGCTCCTGCAGGGACTCGATCCCGAGACCCTCGACGCGGCGACGTTCGACGCTCTCCTCGCCGGTGCCGGGATCGGCGACGCGGCGGGTCTGCCGGACCGCACGGCCGGCATCAACGCCATCCTCAACGCCTGCCCTCCCGCCCTCGCCAGCCGCCTCCTGGTCGAGTACTTCAACCGGCTCTACGTCCCTCCGCGCGCCTGACGCCGGGCGTCGGATAGGCAGGGGCGGCTCCGGTGGGGGAGAATGTGGGCATGTCCTGGGCGTTCCTGGCGGTGAGCATCTGGGGCGCGGCGTTCACGGTCAACGCGCACTGGCCGCGCAAGCCGCGCTCCTTCTTCCTCGTGCCGTCGTTCTTCGCGGGCTGGGTAACGGGCGAGCTGGCGGCCCACCATCTCTCCTGGCAGGCAGGGGCGACGGCGATCTTCGTCGCTCTCGGAGCACTCGATGCATGGCCGGGCTGGGTGGGCCTGGGCATCACGCTCGCTTCGTGGGCCGGCCTGCTCGCGCTCGTGGCCTCTTCACGTCGCTCCGCGACCGAGGTCGATACGGCGATCGCCGGAGCCCTCGGTGCCGTGCCCGAGCCCGAGCGTGGGCGGCTGCCGCGGCTCCCGTTGATGATCCCGTTCCTGCTGAGGGACCGGCGAGTGAAGGTCACGCGCAACCTGAGGTACGCCGAAGGCGCCGGACGCCGTCACCTCCTCGACGTGTACGGGCCCCGCGGGGGAACGAGCGGCGCCCCGGTCCTGCTCCAGGTGCACGGCGGAGGATGGACGGTCGGCAACAAGCGCCAGCAGGCTCTCCCCCTGGTGATGCACATGGCGGCGCGCGGATGGGTCGTCGTCGCGATCAACTACCGCCTAAGCCCGAAGTCGACGTTCCCCGCCCACATCGAAGACGTCAAGCGCTCGATCGCCTGGATCCGGGAGAACATCGCAGACCACGGTGGCGACCCCGACTTCGTCTGCATCACGGGGGGCTCGGCCGGTGGCCATCTCACCGCCCTGGCTGCACTCACTCCGAACGACCCCGAGTACCAACCGGGCTTCGAGCAGGTCGACACCTCGCTGCGCGCCGCCGTGCCGTTCTACGGCGTCTACGACTGGACCAACCGAGGCCGGCACGGTCGCGGACGCGACGGCCTCGGTGGGTTCATCGAGCGCATCGTGCTGAAGCGCCGGTTCGACGATGACCCCGCAGCATTCGAGCGTGGCTCCCCCCTGTGCCGGGTGAACGCCGACGCGCCCCCGTTCCTGGTTGTCCACGGGACCGGCGACTCCCTAGCGACCTTCGACGGTGCAGTCGACTTCGTCGACGCGTTGCGGGATGTCTCGCGCGAGCCGGTCGCCTTCGTGGCATTGCGCGGTGCCCAACACGCGTTCGAGATCTTCCACTCGCTGCGGACCGACTACATGGTGCGCGGCGTCGAGCGCTTCCTCACTTGGGCTCACGATCGCCACTGTGCGGAGGCCCTCGATGATCCCGCTACTTCGTCGGCGCCGGCAGCGTCGGCGAACCGCTAGTCGGAGAGCCAGGAGGCAGACATGCGCGACCAGGGTCGTCCCGCGGACGAGATCCTCGCCGACCTAGACGACCGGCAGGCGCGCGAGCCTTCGGTGCACGGCGCGCGCCTCTTCGGGTTGGTCTACCCGACGGGCAGGCGCGACCTCGAGGACCTGATCGTCGAGGCGAACAACCGCTACCTCTTCGGCAATGCCCTGAACCCGTTCAAGTTCCCCGAGCTGGCGGCGCTGGAGAAGGAGGTCGTCACCTGGACCGGTGACCTGGTTCACCTCCCCGAAGGCGGCGGTGGAACGATGACCTCGGGCGGCACGGAGTCGATCCTGATGTCGATGCTCGTGAGCCGGGAGCGCGCCAGGGCGAGGGGGGTCGAGCGGCCGAAGATCGTCGCCGCAGTCTCGGCGCACCCCGCGTACTCGAAGGCGGCCCACTACTTCGGCATGGAGGTCGTGACGGTCCCGCTCGACTCCGGCTATCGGGCCGACGTCACGAAGGCGGCGAAGGTGATCGACGCGGACACGGCGGTCGTCGTGGCGTCGGCGTTCTCCTACCCGCACGGTGTGATGGACCCGGTCGCCGACCTCGCCGCGCTCGCCGCCGAGCAGGGCGCCGGCTGCCACGTCGACGGCTGCATCGGCGGCTTCGTGCTGCCGTTCCTGGAGCGCCTCGGACACGACGTGCCGCCATGGGATTTCCGGGTGCCGGGCGTCACCGAGGTCTCGGCCGACGTGCACAAGTACGGCTACACGACCAAGGGCGCGTCGGTCGTGCTGCACCGCGACTCCGACTGGTTCGGCCACCAGGTCTTCCTCTTCGACCGGTGGCCGGCCGGCCTCTACGGCTCGCCCGCGATTGCCGGGGCCCGGCCTGCTGCGCCGCTGGCGACGGCCTGGGCCGTGATGTCGTACCTCGGCGTCGACGGCTACCTCGCGATCATGCGCGACCTCGCGGCGACGACTGCGAAGGTGCGCGACGGCATCGCCGCGATCGACGGTCTGCGCATCTGCGGTGACCCGGTCGGCCCGGTGCTCGCGTTCGAGTCGGACGTCTTACGACCTCTACGCCGTCGCCGACGTGATGGACGACCGCGGCTGGAGCCTGAACCGCAACACCGACCCCGCCGGCCTGCACCTGATGCTCTCGCCCGCGCACACGGCCGTCGCCGACGAGCTGCTCGCCGACCTGGAGTTCGCGGTGGCGAACCACGGCGAGTCGAAGGGCAAGGAAGTGCGCTACTCGTAGGGCGGCGGGTCAGGTGCCGGGTCAGCGGGCCGGGTCGGAACCGCGACCTCGTTCTCGCCGCACTTGGCGGACCGCGCGATTGCTCATGCCGCGCAGCACCGGGCCGAGCACTCCGACAGCGCGCAGCAGTACTGCCGAGAGCGGGTCGGCGGTTATGTGGATCCTGTTGCGCTCGATGCCGCGCGCCACCGCCCGCCCGACACGGTCGGCGGTGATCGGCTTGATCGTCGCGGAGATGCGCGCGCACTCCTCGGGCTTGCCCTCGTTCTCGGTGCGGAAGCCGGGCGTCTCGGTGTCGGGCGGGTAGAGGATCGAGACCCGCACGCCGTAGGGGTGGACCTCGTCGCGCAGCGACTCGGCGAATCCCTTCACTGCGAACTTCGTCGGCGAGTAGGCCGTGAAGCCGAAGACGCCGAGGAAGCCGGCCACCGACGACACGACGCAGACGTGCCCTCTCCGCCGATCCATCATCGTGGGAATCACGAGGCGGGCCGCGTGGACGGTGCCGAGGAAGTTGACCTCCATCTGCCGCCGGAACTGCTCGAGGGGGATCTCGGCGAAGTGGCCCGGGTGCGAGTAGCCGGCCGACGTGACCAGCACGTCGCAGGGGCCCTGCTCGGCGGTGAGCCTGGCGACCGCCGCGGCGAGCGCGTCGGGGTCGGCGACGTCGGCCGCCTCGGTCCGGGTCGACCCGCCCAGAGAGGCCGCTGCCGCCGCGAGCTTCTCCTCATCGCGGGCCACGAGCGAGACGCGTGCCCCCCGGGCGATCATCGCCCGGGCGGTCGCCAGCCCGATCCCCTCGGAGCCACCGGTGATGATCGCGTGAGCGCCCGAGAGCTTCGTCATGGCGGGGAGTCTGGCACCGGATCGACGCCGGGCGCAGCCCGTTTGCGCGGTGCGCGCGCCAGCGTCGATGATGCGGACGACTTTTCACACCGCGTGCAGCGGGGAGGCGCAATGAGAGACGTGTATGTGGCCGCGGTCGGGATGATCCCGTTCGGCAAGTACCCCGAGTCGGGGATCAAGGACCTCACCGAGTCGGTGATGCGGAACATGATGCGGCACAGCCCGGTCGCCCAGTCCGACATAGAGGCCGCTTGGTTCTCCAACGCCGGCTGGGGGATGCAGATCGGCCAGCACTGCATCCGCGGTCAGGTCGCGCTGGGCCCGCTCGGGTACGCGGAGATCCCGATCATGAACGTCGAGAACGCCTGCGCGGGCGGATCGTCGGCTTTCCACGGCGCCTGGCTCGGCGTCGCTGCCGGAGCGTACGACGTCGCGCTGGCGGTCGGTGCCGAGAAGACGTTTGTTCCGAGGGACGCCGGACCCGAGGAGAAGAAGAAGGGCTTCGACTCGTTCATAGCCGGCACCGACGTCGAGGTGACGCGTGCTCTGATCGCCGCGATGCAGGCGGAGGCCGAGCGCAAGCGCGCCGAGATGGAGGAGCGTGGGGAGCTGAAGAAGGGTGAGGGCGGCGGCGCGCGCAGCCCATTCATGGACATCTACGCAACCGGTGCGCGGGCGCACATCGAGAAGTACGGCTCCACGCAGGAGCAGCTCGCGATCATCGCGTCGAAGAACCACCACCACGGGTCGTTGAACCCCGACGCGCAGTACCGGATGACCATGACCGTCGAAGAGGTCGTCGCCGACCGCCTGGTCTCCTATCCGCTGACGCGCGCGATGTGCGCACCCATGGGCGACGGCGCCGCTGCGGCGATCCTCGTCTCGGGCGACGCGCTGGCGCGCTTCGCCGACGCACGCCCCGTGAAGGTCAGAGCGTCGATACTTGCTTCGGGCGGTACCCCGGGCGAGTCGGGCAGGGCCGCCCGTCGCGCCTACGAGCAGGCCGGGATCGGAGCCGAGGACGTCGACGTCGCAGAGGTACACGATGCGACCGCCTTCGGGGAGCTGGCGCTCACCGAGGCGCTGGGCTTCTGCGGTGAGGGCGAGGGCGGGCGCTACGCCGAGTCGGGTGCGACGGCGCTCGGCGGGGCGAAGCCCGTCAACCCGTCCGGGGGCCTGGAGTGCCGGGGGCACCCGATCGGAGCCTCAGGGCTCGCGCAGATCGCCGAGATCGTCTACCAGCTCCGCGGTGACGCCGGCGACAGGCAGGTGGATGGAGCGCGGATCGGGATGACCGAGAACGGCGGTGGCTTCATCGGAACCGGCGAGGCCGCCGTCGCCGTTCACATTCTCGAAGGCACAGGGGGAGCGGGGTGACGACTACGGAGCCCGCGGCGTCGTCCACGATGGCGGCGCTCCTGGAGGAGCAGGCCGCGGCGAAGGGCGACTCGCCGTACATGTTCTTCGACGACCGGGTGATCTCGTTCGCCGAGCTGAACCGAGAGGTGAACCGCGCCGCAAACGGCCTGGCGGCCCTTGGAGTAGGGACCGGCGTCGGTGTCGCGATCATGATGCCGAACGAGCCGGAGTGGCTGTACCTCTACTGGGGCACGCAGAAGCTCTCCGCGTACGCGGTGCCGGTGAACACCGGCCTCGTGGGCGAGAGCCTGCGCCATGTCATCGACCACTCCGACGCACAGGTTCTCGCAGTCCACCCCGACTTCGCCGACGCGGTCGCCGCCGTCGCCGACGGGCTCTCCAAGGTGCGCGTGATAGTGCTCGACACGACCGAGTCGCCCGACGCGGTGCCGCCCGACGGCTGGACGACGCTCGCCGAGGTCATGGACGCATCCGACTCCGATCCCGGCCTCGCGATCGACCCGGGAGCGATCTCGGCGATCATGTACACCTCGGGAACGACCGGGGCGCCCAAGGGTGTCGTTCAACGCTACGGCACGGTGAACCCCGATGGGCTGAAGGCGTTCGGCGCCTTCGTGCAACCCGACGACGTGATCTACACCTGTCTGCCCGTCTTCCACGCGAACGCGCTCTGGCTCACCTGCACCAGAGCACTCGCGGTCGGCGCTCCGGTCGCCCTCTCGCGCAAGTTCTCGGCGAGCCGCTTCTGGGACGAGATCCGCAAGTACAAGGTGACGACGTTCAACGCGCTCGGGGCGATGATCCCGATCCTGATGAAGCAGCCCGAGCGCGACTCCGATCGCGAGAACCTGGTGAAGACGGTGTTCTCCGCCGCATGCCCGGCGGAGGTGTGGGCGGCCTTCGAGGAGCGATTCGGTGTGCACATCATCGAGGGCTACGCCGCCACAGACGGAGGCGGCTTCGCGACGATGAACTTCGGTGACGGCCCGAAGGGGTCGATCGGAAGGTCCCCGGCGCCGTACCGCATCATCGACGACGACGGTGCCGACGTGCCGGTGGGCGAGCCCGGAGAGCTGATCTTCGAGGTCGACGACCCGGAGCGGCGCAAGGTCGAGTACTACAAGAACGCCGAGGCAGGTGCGGCGAGGATCCAGCAGGGGTGGTTCCACACGGGTGACCTCGTGACCCGAGACGCGGAGGGCTGGCTCTACTTCGTGGACCGCAAGACCGACTCGATGCGGCGCCGTGGCGAGAACATCTCGTCATGGGAGGTCGAGCGCGAGATCAACGCACATCCGGCAGTGCTCGAGTCGGCGGTCTTCGGCGTGCCGTCCGAGCTCGGCGAAGACGACGTCATGGCCGTCGTCGTGCTGAAAGAGGGTGAGGTGCTGGCGCCGGAAGATCTTCTCGAGTTCGTGGAGCCGCGCATGGCCAAGTTCATGGCCCCGCGATACATCGAGATCCGTGACATGCTCCCGAAGACCGAGACGCACCGGGTGCAGAAGGGTGTCCTCAAGCGCGACGGTGTCGGGCCCGACACATGGGACCGCGAGCGGGCAGCCGCCGGCGGTCGGGCGTGAAGGTCCACAGAGAGGGGTAGCGCATGGAGCTGAAGGAAGTTGTCGGGCGCAGGCGGTCGATCAGGTTCTACCTGCCGCACCGACCGGTGGAGCGGGAGAAGATCCAGAAGATGCTCGAGGCCGCGCGCCGGGCCTCGTGCGTCGGCAACGTCGGCAACACGAGCGCGATAGTCATCTGGCGCGCCAACGCCTCACCGGAGCTGATGCAGGCGATCACTCCACCGCTCGGCTACCAGCAGATGCAGACCGCGCCCGCGTTCATCCTCTGGTACGCCGACACCGACGCGTACCAGATCGACAACTGGATCGAGAGGCTCTGCGACCTCGCAGACCAGCGTCGGCTGGGAGTCGACGCCGAGGCGACGAAGGGGCTCGTGAACCGGGCGCTGCGCCCCTTCTTCGAGGCCATGTGGCAGGAGGCGGCGGTGTCGCCGCTCGCGATGATGGACGTCGGCCAGGCCGTCGCCCAGGCCACCCTCGTCGCCTACGACGAGGGTCTCGGCACGTGCCTCATGAGCAGCCCGCGGTTGGAGCAGGTCGCGGGGCTCCTGGAGCTGCCCGCGACGGCGATCCCCGTCTGCCTCCAGTCGGTCGGGTACCCGGCGGAGTCGTGGGAGGCGGGCGGCCAGACGAAGAAGCGCCCGTTCACCGACCTGTTCTTCGAGGACACGCACGGGTCGCCGTTCGAGCCGGACCCGTCGGTCGACGAGGAGCTGCGCTCCGCGGGGATGCTCCAGGAGGAGGCGCCGCTGCCCTGGCGCGACGAGGAGCTCGCATACGTGATGAAGGCTCTGGGGCTCGAAGGTGAGTTCCTGGGAGCACCCGGTTCGTAGACGGTAGGTCGGCGCAGCGGAAGGAGCGCGTAGATGTTCATCGAGTGGGAGACCCCCCTCACCGACGAGGAGCAACAGGTTCGCGACACGATTCACCGCTTCGCAGAGGAGGTCATGCGGCCGGTCGGGCAGCGCCTCGACAAGCTGGCAGACCCCGCCGACGTGATCGCGCCCGGCTCCGAGCTCTGGGACGTGTTCCGCAGGCACGACGAGCTGGGCCTCGACGAGATCTCGGCCTCTCCCGACCTGACGCCGCTCCAGCAGGCCAGGGTGCGCTGCATCATCAGCGAGGAGCAGGGCTGGGGCGACTCCGGCCTCTCGATCAGCTTCGGCGTGCACGGGTTCCCGCGCATGGCGGCGACGATGACCGGCAGGGCCGACCTCATCGAGCGGTTCTCGGGCGAGGGTCAAGTCGGGTGCTGGTGCGCCACCGAACCCGACCACGGCTCCGACTTCATCATTCAGGGCGACCGTGTGGGGGAGTGGACGAAGCCCCCGAACGTCGTCGCGCGCAGAGAGGGCGACGAGTTCGTCATCAACGGCCAGAAGTCGGCCTGGGTGAGCAACGGCACGATCGCCACGGCCACGTCTCTCTTCTGCGCGGTCGACATGGGCGACGGCAAGCTCGGAGTCGGGTCGTTCCTGGTGCCGCTGGACGTACCGGGCGTGACCAAGGGCAAGCCGCTCGACAAGATCGGCCAGCGCGCGCTGAACCAGGGCGAGATCTTCTTCGACGACGTGCGCATCCCGGAGAGCTACATGATCATGCCGCCCGAGGTGATGGGCATCGGGATGGACGTAGTGCTCTCCAACGCCAACAGCGGGATGGGCTCGACGTTCTCGGGACTGGCCAGAGCGGCGCTCGAGCTCGCGATCGACTACGCGAAGGACAGGGTCCAGGGCGGGGCGCGGATCATCGAGCACCAGAGCGTGAAGGCGCGGCTGTTCGACATGTACCGCCGTGTCGAGGCCGCCACGGCCCTCAGTCGCAGGGCGATCACCTCCCTCGCGCTGAACGGACCGCGACTGGAGCTCGCTGTGGCGTCGAAGACGTTCGCCACGCAGACGGCCTTCGACGTCGCGAGCTCGGCGCTCCAGATCTTCGGTGGCAACGGTCTGACGCGTGAGTACCCGATCGAGAAGATCCTGCGCGACGCGCGCGCCTCGATGATCGAGGACGGCTGCAACGAGGTGCTGAGCATCGTCGCGGCCGACAAGCTGTGACATCGGACCCGGTGGCCCGTCGGTAGAGTGCACGCGTGACCGCGATGGACCTCTCCGCAGACCTGCCCGTCCTCGAAGCGGAGGTGCAGCGGGCCCTCGACACCCTCGACGAGTCGGGCCTCGCCGTGCTTGGTTACGGAGAGATCTCGCTCGTGCTCGGTTGGCCACGCGAGGCCCCGCGATTCGCGTGCAAGCGCCTGCCGATCTTCGACGACAGAGCCTCCCTCGACCGCTACGGCGAGGTGGTGGGGCGCTACGTGGCGGGGCTCCGAGCCGCCGGCGTCAAGGTCGTCGACTCGGAGCTCCACGACGTGCCGCGGCCCGACGGGCGCATAGCCGCCTACCTCGTGCAGCCGGTGCTCCCGAAGGACCGTCTCGGCCCCGCACAGCTCCGTGCAGCCGACCCGACAGACGGTCACCCGCTCGTTGCGGCGATCTTCGACCACGTCGTCGCGGTCGCCTCACCGACGCTCGCGCTCGACGAGCAGCTCGCGAACTGGGCGTGGATCGACGGCGAAGCCGTCCAGATCGACGTGACGACGCCCTTCATGAGAGACGAGAGCGGCGCCGACGAGCTCGACTTCGGCCTCTTCACGTCGGCGCTGCCGTGGCTGATGCGCTGGCCCGTGAAGCGCTTCGTGGTGCGGGATGCCGTCAGCGTCTTCCACGAGGCGCGCTCGGCGTTTGTCGACTTCCTGGGCAACCTGAACAAGGAGGGCCTCTCGGCCTGGCTGCCGTACGCGATCGAGGAGGCGAACAAGCGCGTCGAACCGGCGATCACGCGCAAGGAGGTCGACAAGACGTATGCGTCCGATGCGCGTCTGTGGGCGACGATGGTCCGCCTCCGCAAGGCCGACCGCGTCTGGCAGCGCACGGTCCGCCGTCGCCAGTACCCGTTCCTCCTGCCGCCCAAGATCAACCGCCACAGTACACGTGCCGATCTCGTAGAGCTGTGCCATTGAGCCTTCGGAGAGGTAGCGGCGGTCGGTGACTTGCCACTCGTCGTGAACCTCGAGCAGGACCGAGCCGGCGAAGCGCAGCACCCCGGCTTCGTTGGGGAAGATGCCCACGACATTGGTGCGGCGCTTGATCTCCTGTGACGCGCTCGAGCGGGTTCGTCGACCAGATCTTGCGCCAGTGGGCTTGGGGGAACGAGGCGAATGCGCTGACGTCGGTGGCCGCGTCGCGCAGCATGGCCTCGACGGCGGGAACTGACGGCCGAGCTTCTCGGCGATCGAGTCGAGCTGCTCGGCGACTGCTATGGCGTCGGGCTGGGCGAAGATCGTGCGGATCGCAGCCGCGACCATTTCGGTCGACCCCTTGGGCACTTTGGCCAGGACGTTGCGCAGGAAGTGCACCCGGCAGCGTTGCCAGGAAGCACCGAGCATGACCTTCTCGATCGATTGGCGCAGCCCCTCGTGGGCGTCGGAGATGACGAGGCGCACCCCGGCGAGACCGCGAGCGCGCAACGACCGCAAGAAGCCCGTCCAGAACGCCTTGTCTTCGCTGTCGCCGACAGCGAGACCGAGAACCTCACGGTTGCCGTCCGCGGCGACGCCAGTTGCCACGACGATCGCTTTGGATACGACCCGAGCGCCTTCGTGGGCCTTGACGTAGGTGGCATCGAGGAACACATAGGGGAACTCGATGTGATCGAGACGCCGCTCCCGAAACTCGTTGACCGCACCGTCGAGCTCAGCGCAGATCCGCGACACCTGACTCTTGGAGACACCGGCGTCGATCCCCAGGGCGGCGACGAGGTCGTCGACCTTGCGGGTGCTGACCCCGTGCACGAACGCCTCCATGATCACCGCCACACGCCGATGATGCGGCGGCGCGGCTCGAGCAGGCTCGGATAGAAGCTGCCTCCGCAGCTCGGGATGCGGGCTAGGCGAAGGCCGGGACCCCTTCTCAGGCGCAGCAGTGCTTGTACTTGCGGCCGCTGCCGCAGGGGCAGGGATCGTTCCGCCCTGCGCGACGGAAGCGGGCCGCCTCCTCCTCGGCGATCTCGACCATGATCGTCGCGGCCGGGACGCCGCGGCGGTAGTGGTCGGCGAGGCGGCGCATGAACGGGTCGACGTGGCGGAAGAAGTGCGCGTACCCGGCGCAGAGGACGTTGAGGCCCTCCTCTCCGTCGGGGGTGACGGCGAAGCGGTCCTTCGGGCAGCCTCCGTTGCACGCGAAGCGCACGTCGCACTCGAGGCAGAACCGGGGGAGCGCGTCACGCTTGTCGAGACCGAACTCGACCTGTAGGGGTAGGTCGGCCAGGTCGCGCAGGGGAGTCTCGGTGATGTTGCCCAGCAGGTGCTCGGGGTCCACGTAGTGGTCGCACGAGTAGAGGTCGCCGTTGTGCTCCATCGCCAGGCCGGCGCCGCAGGTCTGCGCGTGGACGCAGAGCGTCGCGGGCTGCCCTAGCCACATGCGGACGCACTCCTCGAAGTGCTGCACGAAGATGCGGCCGACGTCGTTGCGGATCCACTCGTCGAAGATCGCCACGAGGAACTCCCCCCATGCGGCGTCGCCGACGCTTCGATCCGATAGGCCGTGCTCGCCCTCCCGCTCCACTATGGGGATGAGCTGCAGCCAGTCGACGCCCTCGTCGCGGAAGAACCGATACACCTCCAATGGGTGCTCTGCGTTCAGCGAGTTGACGACACACAGCACGTTGTGATCGACCCCGTGCTCGCGCAGTGTGCGCAGCCCGGCCATGACCCGCTGGTGAGTAGGTCCGCCACCGCGGTCGACGCGGAAGCGATCGTGGATCCATGCGGGGCCGTCGATGCTGATCCCAACGAGGAACTGCTGCTCGGAGAGGAACGCCCCCCATTCGTCGTCGAGAAGGGTGCCGTTCGTCTGCAACGCGTTGGTGCACCTCCAGCCTTCGGGGAGGTGCTTCTGTTGGAGCTCGACCGCCCTGCGGAAGAAGTCGAGGCCCATCATCGTGGGCTCGCCCCCCTGCCAGGTGAACTGCACTTCGGGGCCGGGCTGCGCGGCGATGTGCTGGCGGACGTAGGAGTCGAGGACCTCGTCGGTCATGCGGAAGTGCTCGCCGCCGGGGTAGAGGTCCTTCTTCGCGAGGTAGAAGCAGTACTGGCAGTCGAGGTTGCAGAGCGGGCCGATCGGCTTGGTGACGACCTGGATAGGGTGCTTCGGCGGGCTCATGGCTCCCTCGGTGGGGCGGGGGCACACAGTCTCGCGTGGGACGTGTTGATCGGGGAGACTGTTGGCCGACGCCACGGCGGCTCGAGCAGATCGGGAGCAGCGGTGTGGTGAAGGCAACCTGAGGAAGGCAACGTGAAGAAGAAGGTCTACGAGCAGGAGCTTGCCAGGCTGCAGGTCGAGCTCACGAAGATGCTCCGCTGGGTGCGGTCGGAGGGCGAGCGGGTCGTCGTCATCTTCGAGGGGCGTGACGCCGCCGGCAAGGGAGGCACCATCAAGCGGATGAGCGAGCGCCTCAACCCGCGCTCCTGCAGGATCGTCGCCCTACCGGCACCGACGGAGCGCGAGCGGACCCAGTGGTACTTCCAGAGGTACGTGGCTCATCTCCCGGCCGCAGGGGAGATGGTCCTCTTCGACCGCTCCTGGTACAACCGGGCTGGGGTCGAGTACGTGATGGGCTTCTGCACGCACGACGAGTACCTCGAGTTCCTTCGCTCCTGCCCCGAGTTCGAGCGGATGATCGTCCGCTCCGGCATCCGGCTCGTCAAGTACTGGTTCTCGGTCAGCGAGGAGGAACAGGAGCGCCGTTTCCACCGCCGCTTGAACGACCCGACGAAGAGGTGGAAGCTCTCGCCGATCGATCTCGAGTCGCGGATGCGCTGGGTCGAGTACTCCGAGGCTAAGGACATGATGTTCGCCCATGCCGATGTCGAGGAGGCGCCGTGGTACGTCGTCGAGTCCGACGACAAGCGCGCAGCGCGACTCAACTGCATCACGCACCTGCTCGACCTGATCCCCTACAGGGAGGTCGGTGTGCCCGAGATCGAGCTGCTGCCACGCCCCGCCGGCAAGGACTACGTGCGTCCTCCGCGTGAGGATCAGAGGTACGTCCCCGAGGTGTTCGAGTAGTCATCCAGCGGCACATCTACCGATCGGGCTACTCGCCCATGATCTCGGTGACGTGCTCGGCGGCGTCGATGTACTCGTCGATCATGTCGAGGACCACCTGGCGGGCCGGCTTGACCCTGTCCATGGTGCCCACGACCTGGCCGACGAAGTAGTTGACGAGCTTCTCTGCGCCCGACCCCTCCTGGAAGGCCGCCCGCTGGACCCGCAGCAGCGCCTCGCCGACCAGTGCGGTCTGGAGCGGCATCATGAGAGGCTCGGGGGTGTCTTCGCGCGCCCACTCCTCGGTCCACGCGCTCTTGAGCATGCGCGCCGGCTTGCCGGTGATGGAGCGGCTCCTGATGGTGTCGGACGAACCGGCGGCCAGGTACTTCTGCTTCACGACCGGGTGCGTCTCCGCCTCCTCGGTGGTGAGCCAGACCGACCCCGTCCACACGCCTTCGGCTCCGAGGGCGATCGCTGCCGCCATCTGACGGCCGCGCCCGATGCCGCCGGCGGCGAGGACTGGAGTCGGGGCGACGGCGTCGACCACCTCGGGAACTAGGACCATCGTTGCGATCTCACCGGTGTGCCCGCCGGCCTCGGTTCCCTGGGCGATGATCAGGTCGACGCCCGCGGCGACGTGGCGCACGGCGTGCGCCTTCGTGCCGGCCAGAGCGGCGACGCGAACGCCCTGGCTGTGAGCCCGCTCGACGAGGTCCGGAGGAGGAGCGCCGAGCGCGCTGACGATCAGCTTGATGTCGTGCGCGAACGCGACGTCGATCAGGGGGGCGAAGCCTGCCGGCGAGACGTTGAGGCCGCGGGGCATCCCGCCCATCATCTCCATGTCGTCGGTCATCTCGGGTACGCCGTACCGCTCCAGGATGTCGCCGACGAACTCCTGGTGCTCAGGCGGCAGGAGAGAGGCGATCTGCTCCCCGCTGAACCCGCCCTCGTCGGCCCCGGCGAACTTGCTCGGGATGAGGAGGTCGACCCCGTAGGGCTTCCCTGCGACCTGCTCCTCGATCCAGGCCAGGTCGATCTCGAGCTGCTCCGGCGTGTGACCCACCGCGCCGAGGACACCGAATCCGCCGGCCTTCGTGACCTCGGCGACGACGTCGCGACAGTGGCTGAAGGCGAAGACCGGGAACTCGATCTCGAGCATCTCACAGACGCGTGTGCGCATCGGCTCTCCAGTTGGTCAGGGGCGACGACGCTCGGCGCTCCGCCGCACCACTTGCGTGCGACGGGCATCCTTCCATACCCTCGCAAAACCGGGCCAAACGACGCGGCACGCCGCCGCTCCGGTACCGCCGCTCGGATCCGGGCCGGCGACGATTGGAGCACGATGACGGCACCGACCGACTCCAGGCTCGCTGCAGCCGCTGCGCTGCGGGATCTCGCGAACGTCTTCTGCGGTCACGACGCCGGCGACGAGGTCCTCGATCGCGTCGCTGCGCAGGCGACTGCGCTCGCCGACGAGATCCGCAGCACTGCGCGCTGGGATCGCCGCGCGATGCTGGCGACGGGGCTCGCCGCGACTGGCGAGGTGAACGACCGCCGTGAGCTGGCGTTCTCCCACCGGGCGGTGGCCGGGCCCGCGAACCCCACGGCCCTGCCGTTCGACCTCCGTCGTGACGGCGACGCGGTCGAGGCGACGGTCGTGCTCGGGCCGGCGCACGAGGGGGCCCCGGGGCGCGCACACGGTGGAGTCACTGCGGCGATCTTCGACGACCTCACGGGCGTCGTACCCGTGATGCTCGGATCGATGTCGGTGACGGGGAGACTGACCATCCACTACCGGGCGCCGGTGCCGGTGGAGACTCCGGTCGAGTTCCGCGCCTGGCTGCACGGCCGCGACGGCCGCAAGGTGGAGGTTCACGCCGACGTGCGCCACGGCGACGCCGTGCTCGCGACGGCGGAGGCGCTCTTCGTGACCATCGACTTCTCCCGGATCGACACCGATCTGGGCGCGGGGCCGACGACACCGGATCGAAGGAGTAGGGCATGCGCCACGACGTCTCGTTCACCAGCAAGGGAGTCACGTGTCGCGGGTGGATCTACGAGCCGCCCGGCCTCGACGACCGCGACGCCGCGCCGGCGATAGTCATGGCCCACGGCTTCTCCGGTGTGAAGGAGCTCGACCTGCCCCGCTTCGCGGAGGCGTTCGCTGCGGCCGGCTTCGTGACGCTCGTCTTCGACTACCGGTACCTGGGCGAGAGCGACGGCGAGCCCCGCGCGCAGGTGCTCTTTCGCGAGCAGCAGGAGGACTACCGCAACGCGATCACCTGGCTCTCGCAGCAGCCGACGGTCGATGCCGAGCGGATCGGGGTGTGGGGGACGTCGTACAGCGGCGGGCACGTCCTCTATCTCGCTGCTTTCGACCGGCGGATCAGGGCAGCAGTGGCGCAGGTGCCGGCGATCGGGACGTGGCGGTCGATCGTCGCCCAGCACGGTGTCGAGGCGATGCGGATGATGCTCTCGCTCACGACGGCCGACCGCGAGGCGCGCTACCCCGGCGAGGAGCCGCACTACATGCCGGTGGTCGCGCCCGAAGGCCAACCCGCGGTCCTCGGCACACCCGACGCCTACGAGTGGTTCGTCTCCGGCGCCACGCAGCTCGCTCCGACCTGGCGGAACGAGGTGACGATCGAGTCGGTGGAGCAGCTCGTGGAGTACGACCCGGCTGCGGCGATCGAGCTGATCGCGCCGACCCCCCTGCTACTCGTCGCTGCAGAGCACGACGCGTTGATACCGATTGCGTCTGTGCGCGACGCGTTCGAGCGTGCCGGTGAACCGAAGGCGCTGAAGGTCGTTCCCTGCGGCCACTTCGACGTCTACCACGACGAACCGTTCCACTCCGACGTCCTCGCCACCGAGCTCGAGTGGTTCCGGACGCACCTCATGGCCTGAGTCAGTCTGCCAGGTGGGCGCGCAAGAAGTCGGCGGCGCGCTCGGTGTTCTCCTGCAGGAAGAAGTGGCCACCATCGATCTCGACGTACGGGGCGTCGGCGCGTAGCGCCTGGAACCGGAAGAGGTCGCCGTCGAGGTCGGTCGTCGTGCCGGCTGCGACCACGGCCCGGCCCGACAGCGCCGGGAGGTGATCCCAGGCGTCCGGCGCGCCCGCTGGTCCCGCGGAGAACTCGAAGATCGTCGCCTCGTGCTCCGGCTCGCAGGCGAGCCTGACCGTTCCGTCGTCCTGCTCGACGGTGCCCCAGCGCACGTAGGCCTCCAGAGCCTCGGGCGCCATCGCCGCGAGGGGCATGCGGCGCGCGTAGGCGGCGACGATCGAGTCTCGGTCTCTGAACACAGCGCGCCGCTTGCGGGCGTTGGCCGCGAGGGGACTCCGCTGCCGATCGATGTCGCGCGGGAACGCGATGGCCTCGCAGAGAAGCACGTGCCGCAGCATCCCCGGGCGCACTCGGTCGACGAGAACGGTAATCCCGCCGCCGAGCGACTGGCCGCAGGCGACCGCCTCGGTGACCCCGAGTGCGTCGAGCACCACGGCGACGTCGGCAGCGAGCTCGGCGTACGCGAAGCCCTCGCTCGTGGCCGGAGCGTCAGAGCCTCCGTGGCCGCGCAGGTCCACTGCTATCGGTCGGAAGCGATCACGCACCGCGAGTGCGAGCGGCTCGAAGACCCCGGCGCCGAAGCCGTTGGGGTGGAGGAGCAGCAGGGGCTCACCGGTGCCGCCCCAGTCGAGGGCGCGTATCCGCAGCCCGTCGCGCTCGACGTAGACGATCTGCGGTGCGTCGTCGGTCACGCCTCCGCCCTGGGAGCCTTGATGAGGACGGTTCCCTGAGCGAGGGCCACGGTGCGGGCCTCGTTGGCCACCTCGATCCGAACCACTGCGGTGCTCCGCGTCATCGAGACGATCTCGGCGTCGGCGACGAGCGCTCCGGTGGTGACCGGGGCCAGGTAGTTGAGCTTGAACTCGGTGGTCGCGGCCCATGCCCCCGGCTCGATGACCGGGTAGAGCACCGAACCGAGCACGTGGTCGACGAGCGCGGCGATGACCCCACCGTGGAGGTTGCCGAACGGCGTGTGCAGCGCCTCGGTGACCTCGATCTCGGCGCGCAACCGCCCGGCGGAGACCTCGGTGATCCGCAGCCCGAGGAAGGCCGGCAGCCCGGTCAGGCGGTCGTTCATGGAGGAGATGCCGGCCGCCACGCGCTCGTCGAACCGCTCGAACTCCGGGGCCGGGACTCCCATGCGCGCACCTCGCTCTCCGGGGACGCCGGGCAGGCTACCGGCAGCCGCCCCTGCCCCCCGGCTCGTCGGTGGCGCGCTAGGGTCGGAGTGACAAGCCGTCGACCCCCGACGGGAGAGCTCCGGACCGGGCGACCGGCCCGGGCGCCGAAGGAGCAACCCTCCCGGGAAACTCTCAGGCGAAGGGACCGCCGGGGCGAGGCACCTCTGGAGAGCAGGCCCGCCGCGCGGGCCTCACCGACGGGGAAAGCCGACCGGGCGACGGGCCGGCGAATCTCTCAGGTCCCGCGACAGAGCCGGGAGGTCCACCACAGAGGTGGCACCCGACCTGCGCGAGGCGACTAGGGGTTCGACATGGCCGATGTCCGGAGCGAGCTGGAAGACCTCGAAGACAGCGGGGCGTTCGCGCGTCGTCACATCGGGCCCGGCGCCGACGACCAGGCGACGATGCTCGCCACGCTGGGGCTTGCGTCCCTCGACGACCTGGCCGATCGCGTGGTGCCCGGCGCGATCAGGTCCCCCGACGTGCCGGCACTCGGCGCAGGTTGCACCGAGGCCGACGCGCTCGGCCGGCTCCGTGCGATCGCGTCGAAGAACGAGGTCTTCACCTCCCTGATCGGCACCGGCTACCACGACACGATCACCCCTCCCGTCATCCAGCGCAACGTGCTCGAGAACCCGGCGTGGTACACGGCGTACACGCCGTACCAGCCCGAGATCTCCCAGGGGCGCCTCGAGGCGCTCCTCAACTTCCAGACGATGGTCGCCGACCTCACCGGAATGGACATCGCGAACGCATCGCTCCTCGACGAGGGCACTGCGGCTGCGGAGGCCATGACCATGCTGCACCGTCTCAACGCCGGCGCCGGCGACGTCTTCGTCGTCGACGA
Source organism: uncultured Actinomycetes bacterium (assembly GCA_963706745.1). GTDB lineage: Bacteria > Actinomycetota > Acidimicrobiia > IMCC26256 > PALSA-610 > JAOSJK01. The sequence continues at coordinate 45,126 of CAVPMX010000004.1, forward strand.
CGACTGTCACCCACAGACGATCGCTGTCGTGCAGACGCGCGCCGAGCCGATCGGCATCGAGGTCGTCGTCGGCGACCCGGCGGCCGCGCTTCCGCCCGGTACGTTCGGTGTCCTCGTGCAGTACCCCGGTTCCAGCGGTCGGCTACGCGAGCTCGGTCCGATCGTCGAGGCAGCGACGGCCGCGGGTGCGCGCACGGCCGTGGCTGCCGACCTCCTTGCACTGGTGCTTGTGACTCCGCCGGGCGAGGTCGGAGCCGATGTCGTGGTCGGCTCCTCGCAGCGGTTCGGGGTCCCTCTCGGCTTCGGAGGCCCGCACGCGGGGTACATCGCCACGCGCGACGAGCACAGGCGGACCCTCCCCGGCCGTCTTGTCGGTGTCTCGATCGACACGGAGGGGCGTACCGCGTACCGGCTCGCACTGCAGACGCGTGAGCAGCACATCCGCCGGGAGAAGGCGACCAGCAACATCTGCACGGCGCAGGTTCTCCTCGCGATCATGGCCGGCATGTACGCGGCGTACCACGGGCCCGACGGACTCCGGCGGATCGCCGAGCGCGTGCACAGGCTCGGGGTGATCCTCGCCGCAGGGCTCCGCGACGGTGGGGTAGAGGTGGAGCACGGTGCCTTCTTCGACACCCTCACGCTGCGGGTGCCGGGGAGAGCCGACGCGGTGGCCGGCGCAGCGCGCATGCACGGCCTGAACCTGAGGGTCGTCGACGGCGACACAGTGGGCGTCGCGCTCGACGAGACGACGACCCGAGACGTCGTAGAGCGGGTGTGGGACTCCTTCGGGGTCACGGCCTCGATCGACGAGCTGGATCGCGCCGCATCCTCTGCGATCCCGCCGGAGGTGCGGCGCACCTCGGAGATCCTGACGCACCCGGTCTTCAGCGTGCACCGGTCGGAGACTCAGATGCTCCGATACCTGCGGTCCCTCTCGGATCGCGACCTCGCGCTCGACCGCACGATGATCCCGCTCGGGTCGTGCACGATGAAGCTGAACGCCACGGCAGAGATGATCCCGATCACCTGGCCCGAGCTCGCGAGGATCCACCCGTTCGCGCCTGTCGAGCAGGCGCAGGGGTACATGGAGCTGATCCACGACTTGGAGCGGATGCTGGTCGAGGTGACCGGCTACGACGCCGTGTCACTGCAACCCAATGCCGGGTCGCAGGGCGAGTACGCGGGTCTGCTGGCGATCCGCAAGTACCACGCGAGCCGCGGCGAGGAGCGGCGCGACGTCTGCCTCATCCCGGCGTCGGCGCACGGGACCAACGCAGCGAGCGCGACGATGGCCGGCCTACGGGTCGTGGTCGTCGCCTGCGACGAGTCAGGCAACATCGATCTCGACGACCTGAAGGCGCGGGCGGTGGAGCACTCGGAGCACCTCTCGTCGGTGATGGTGACGTACCCGTCGACTCACGGCGTCTTCGAGGAGCAGATCGTCGACGTCTGTGCCGTCATCCACGAGAACGGTGGTCAGGTCTACCTCGACGGCGCGAACCTGAACGCCCTCGTCGGCCTCGCCAGACCGGGGCGGTTCGGGGCCGATGTGTCGCACCTGAACCTCCACAAGACCTTTGCGATCCCGCACGGGGGTGGCGGCCCGGGCGTGGGGCCGATCGGGGTGCGGGCACACCTCGCCCCCTTCCTGCCCAACCACCCGATGCGAGGGGAGGCCGGGCCGGAGACGGGTGTCGGCCCGATCTCCGCAGCACCGTGGGGGTCGGCAGGAGTGCTCCCGATCTCATGGATGTACATGACGATGATGGGCGAGACGGGGCTCCTCGATGCCACGCGCGTGGCCATCCTCTCGGCGAACTACGTCGCGACCCGCCTCTCCGCGCACTACCCGGTTCTCTATTCCGGCCGCAACGGCTTGGTCGCGCACGAGTGCATCCTCGACCTACGTGGCATCACCCGGGAGACGGGTGTGACGGTCGACGACGTGGCGAAGCGGCTGATCGACTACGGGTTCCACGCTCCGACGATGTCGTTCCCCGTCGCGGGAACGTTGATGGTCGAACCGACGGAGTCGGAGGACCTCGCGGAGCTGGACAGGTTCGTCGACGCAATGATCACGATACGCGAGGAGATTCGCAGGGTCGCCGCGGGTGAGTGGCAGTCCGACGACAACCCACTGCGCAACGCACCTCACGTCGCCTCCGACTTGATGGCTGAGGAGTGGGCGCACCCGTACTCGCGCGCCACGGCCGCCTTCCCGGTCGAGGGGCTTCGCGACACGAAGTACTGGGCTCCGGTGAGCCGCATCGACGGCGCGTACGGCGACCGCAACGTCGTCTGCACCTGCCCCCCGCTCGACTCCTACCGGCAGGACTCGCGCCTCGGGTGAGATGGCCGGGTCACGCCGACCCGCTCGGGACTCCTGCGATCGCCGCGCCGCGGGCGCCCGAGGCCGCCGGCCCACCCCAGGGGTATGCGTCGCCGTAAGCGCGCACGTGGCCGTCGCCCTGGAGGATCCAGTAGCCGCCGCCGGTGCGTGTGGGCACCATCCCTCGTGCCTTGGAAGGTGAGCAGAGGCCGATGTTCTTGACGGCCCCGTTCCACTTCGCGTCGCCGTATGGAAGCACGCGTCCGCTCGCGGTGAGAAGCCAGTACCCCTGAGCGGTCGGTGTCGGCACGATGGCCACGACCTTTCGACGTAGCTGGAGCCTCGCGGCTCCTCCGTAGCTGTGGGCATCGCCGAACGCGTACACGCGTCCACGCGTATCGGCGAGCCAGTAGCCCTTGCCGGTCGGAGTCGCGGCGATCGCGTTGACGGGAGAGGTGAGCACACGCTCGCCCGTGGACCCGTAGAACTTCGCGTCTCCGAACGAGAAGACGCCACCGTCGCTCCCCAGGAGCCAGTAGCCCTTCCCGCGAGCCGTCGCGGCCATCCCGACTATGGGCGCGTTGAGGCGCATGTCTCCGGTCGAGCCGCGGAACTTCGCGTCACCCAGAGAGAAGATCCCGCCGTCGCGCCCGAGGAGCCAGTAGCCGCCCGCGGTCGGCGTCGGAGTGAGGCCGATGATCGGTGCCGCGAGGCGTCTGCCGTTCATCCCACCGAAGTGCCGAGTTCGACCGTAGGAGTACACCGCTCCGTCGGGGGACGCGACCCAGTATCCGGGGCCGGCCGACTTGCGAGGGCTGCTGCGCGGGTTCGTGTCGTAGTCGCAGCGCGGATCGGCCGAGAGGCCCTGCGCGAGCCTGAGGCTCGTCCACGGGTTGATCGGGTTGCCGTTCGGCCTCCGGATCTCGAAGTGCACGTGTGGCGAGCTCGACTCCGCGTTCCCGCTGTCTCCCATGTACCCGACCAGCTGGCCGGCGGAGACCGCGGCACCCGCGTAGATGCCGGGCCCGAAGATCCACTCGGGCGGGTTGAGCCCGTCGTCGGTGCCGGGAGTGTCGTTGTTCAGGTGGATGTAGAGGTACTCCCACCCGCTTGCGTCGCGAATAGCGACCATGTTCCCCGAGAGGCCCGAGGCGTCGCTCCGGGTCCAGGCAACGGTCCCGTCTACGGTCGAGACGAGCCGGAGGAGCCTCGTCCCCATGAGGTCCTGGCCCTCGTGACTGCGCGTGCAGCCGTCTCGGCAGGCGCCGTAGGTGTCGGTGTAGCTGACTGACCCGTCGACCGGGAACGTGATGCGGCGGTATCGAGGGCCGTCGACCGGGTCGCCGGCGGCGACCGCCGGCGAGATGCCGGTGCCCGCGACGAGGCCGGCGACCAGCAGCATGGAGGCAAGAGCTGTGAGACGTCTGACGAACACACCTGTCCCCGGGAACGGCGGCGGCTGGAAGCGGATCTGGTAATGGATCGGCAGCCGGGTGGGAGATCTTCAGCCGGAGAGGAGAGTGGGCCGCTGAACAGGGCCTACGCGGGTGAGACCTGCACCTCTGTGGCCTTCACGGAGGCCCAGACCTCCAGGCCCGGGGCCAGCGCCAGGTCGGTGACCGCGGCGGGAGTGACCTCGGCCACCAGGTCTACCGGCCCCCTGAGCCGCACCCGAACGCGGTCGCCCTCGAGATCGAGGGCGTCGATGACCGTCGCCCACACGTTGCGCGCCGACACCTCCGGACGGCTGCGGTGCAGCGCGATCGCATGGGGGTGCACGATCGCGATCACGTCGCCGTAGCCGGAATCGGGAGCAGCGATCTCACCACCGGCGTCCAGGACGACGCGGTCGCCGGCGCCACGCCCGCGGAACAGGTTGAGACCGACGAGGTCGGCTACGTATCGCGTGCGCGGCCGTGTGCGGACGTCGTCGGGCGTGCCCTCCTGAACGACCCGGCCGTCCTCGACGACGACGATGCGCTCCGCCAGCGCGAGGGCCTCCACCGGGTCGTGAGTCACGAGCACGCGCACCCCGGCGAAGTCGGCTAGGGCGTTGCGCAGCTCGCGGCGAACCTCTACGCGCGCCGTGGCGTCGAGCGCCGCGAGCGGTTCGTCGAGCAGCAGGAGATGTGGTCCGACCGCGAGCGCGCGCACCAGCGCGACGCGCTGCGCCTGACCACCCGAGAGCGTCGACGGCAGCGACGATCCGAGCCCGCCGAGCCCTATGCGTTCCAGCCACCCCTCGGCCCTGCGACGGGCTTCGAGCCGCGAGACACCGCGGCACCGCATCCCGAACGCGACGTTGTCGGCAGCGTCGAGGTGCGGGAAGAGCCGCCCCTCCTGGAAGACGACTCCGATGGGTCGGTGCTCCGGCGCGACGAAGATCTTGCCTGCGGGATCGTCGAGGGTCACTCCGTCGACGCGTATGTGCCCGGCGTCCAAGGGCTGTAGTCCCGCGAGGCAGCGGAGCACGGTCGTCTTCCCGGCGCCGTTCGGCCCGACGATCACGACGAGCCCGCCGGGCTCCGCGTTCAGCGCGACGTCGAGGTCGAGGCGTCCGAGGCGGAGCTGCAGCGCTGCGTCGAGCGTCATGGTCCGACCGTGTCAGGGCCGGCGGCCGCTGCTCTCTTGTCGGCGCTGCCGAAGACGCCGTGCCTACCGGTCACCACGAGCACGGTGACCGAGACCGCTACGAGCAGCAGGCTGAGGGCGACGGCGGCGTCGCGATCCGTCTCGAGCGCGAGGAACACCTCGAGGGGCAGGGTCCGTGTCTCGCCCGGGAACGATCCCGCGAACGAGATCGTCGCTCCGAACTCGCCGAGTGCGCGTGCCCAGCAGAACGCCGCGCCGGCGACGAGCGACGGCATGATCGACGGGAGGGTGATGCGTCGCCACACGGTCCACTGAGAGGCACCCAGTGTCACAGCGGCCTCCTCCAGGCGACGATCGCCCTGGCGCAGCGCGCCCTCGACGGCGATGACCAGGAAGGGCATCGCGACGAATGTCTCGGCGACAATCGCTCCGGCCGTCGTGAACGGCAGTCGGACCCCGAACCACTGATCGAGGTACTGGCCGGCGAGCCCGCGTCGCCCGAGGGCGAGGAGGAGGACGACGCCGCCGACGATCGGTGGCAGCGCGATCGGCAGCAGCACGAGGCCGCGGCAGCAGCGACCTCCCGGGGAACTCGTGCCGGGCCAGGAGCCACGCGAGAGGGACGCCCAAGGCGATCGAGACGGCGGTCGCCGCCAGGGAGCAGACGAGGGAGAGCCGCAGCGCGGTCAGGGCCGAAGAAGTGGTGACCAGGTCCGGCAGCGACGACCACGGTGCCCTGACGAGGAGTGAGGCGAGCGGCAGGACGAAGAGCGTGCCCGCCCCGACGACCGCCACCAGGATCACGGGCAGCGGGGGTCGGTGGGCTCCCCGGCTGCGTGCGTTCGTTGTCATGGCTTCAGGAAGCCCGCGTCGGCGAGGATCGAGCGGCCCGCGTCGGAGAGGAGGAACGCCACGAAGCCAGCGGCTCCGGCGCGGTTCCCGGAGCTCTCGACCACGGCGATGGGAAGCGACGTCGAGGCGTTCTGCGACGAGGAAATCACGACGCTGTCCACCGCGGTGCTGGCGGCCGTGTCTGTCGCGTACACGATCGCGGCGTCGGCCTCGCCGAGCTCGACCCTTCCCAGGGTTGCCTTCACGTTCTGCTCGCGCGAGGCGGGCGTCAGCCGTACTCCAGCCGCCGTCAGCGCCTCGTCGGCGAGGCGTCCGCAGGGCACAGCGGAGTCGCAGAGGACGACGACCAGCCCCGGGCGCGGCGAGGTCCGCGAGCCCGACGATGTCCTCCGGGTTGTCGCGCTCGACTGCGATTGCGAGCTGGTTGCGGGCGAAGACGCGAGGCTCGATCACATCTCCCGATTCCGTCAGCTGAAGCATGGTCACCTCGTCGGCCGTGGCGACGAGATCGGCGGGCGCGCCCTCTTGGACCTGCGCGACGATCGTCGGCGAGGCGGCGAACGACAGGCGCACTTCGATCTCGGGGTGATCCCCCTCGAATGCGTCGGCGAGATCGGTGAGAGCCTCGGTGAGCGACGACGCTGCGAGGACGGTCAGCTCTCCGTCTGCAGCGCCGCCGCTCCCGCCGTCGCGGTTGTCGGAGCCACACGCCGCAGTCGTCACGAGCGCGGCCAGCATGATCGCGACCGGCAACGCCGAGCCGCGGAGCCGGGCGGGAAGTGGGCCCGTCCCGGTGTGGTTCACTCTGCGTCGCCGATCTCGGGCACCTCGATCACCACGCTCGTCGCCTTCACGGCGGCGACCGCCAGCACCCCTGGCTCGAGGTGCAGCTCGTCGGCGGCCTCGCGCGTCATGAGCGAGACGACCCTGTGCGGGCCGGCCTGGATCTCCACCTGAGCGGCGACGCCGTCCCTGACTACGCGCGTCACGATGCCCGGGAAGCGGTTCCGGGCCGACCGCCCGACGATCGCTCCCGGCTCGGGCACAGGGGGGTGCTCGGCGGCCAGGGCGGCGAGGCCCGCGGCGTCGACGACCCGGTGCCCGCCGCTGGTCCGCCGGGAGGGCAGGCGCCCTTCGTCGGCCCAGCGTCGGACCGTGTCGGCGCTCACCCCCAGCAGCTCAGCTGCCTGACCGATCCGAAGCTCGCGCATGCGAGGATCCTAGGCGAGAAACCTTGCACCAGGAGATTCGTGACGGCGATCGCAGTGGGGGTGGTTGGACTTCGCCGCGCGTTCGGGTAGTGTTTACTACCCGGCAGTAACTTGACTCGGCGAGTGTGGCGAGACCGCTTCTGCGTCCGGCGGTGGCGGCCCCCACACCGCATCAGGAGGCCCCGATGTCGGACTTCTCGCTCGACCTCAACGACGATCAGCTCCAGATCCAGAAGTGGGTCCACGACTTCGCTGCCGACGTCATCCGCCCGGCGGCACCCGAGTGGGACGAGCGTGAGGAGACCCCCTGGCCGATCATCGAGGAGGCCGCCAAGATCGGCCTCTACTCGATCGACTTCGTCTCGCAGGCGTTCGGCGATCCGACCGGCATCACCTTCGCAATGATCTCCGAGGAGCTCTGCTGGGGCGACGCCGGCATCACCCTCGCGCTCCTCGGCACGACCCTCGGTGTCACGGGGATCCTCGGCAGCGGTACGCCCGAGCAGATCGGGGAGTGGATCCCCCAGTGCTTCGGCACCGCCGACGACATCCACATGGCGGCCTTCGCGGTGAGCGAGGCCGACGCCGGCTCCGACGTATCGTCGCTGCGCACGCGAGCCGTCTACGACGAGGCGAAGGACGAGTGGGTCCTGAACGGCACCAAGTCGTGGATCACCAATGGCGGTATCACGCATGTGCCGACCGTCCACGTGATCGTCGCGTCCGTCGAGCCCGAGCTCAAGAGCCGCGGACACGCTTCGTTCGTCGTGCCGCCGGGAACACCCGGGCTCTCGATGGGGCAGAAGTACAAGAAGATGGGGATCCGCGCCAGCCACACTGCCGAGGTCGTCCTCGACGACGTGCGCGTGCCCGGTAGCTGCCTGCTCGGGGGCAAGGAGAAGCTCGACGGACGCATAGCACGGGCGCGCGAGGGCAAGAGCTCGCGCGTGCAGGCGGCGATGAGCACGTTCGAGGCGAGCCGTCCGCTGGTGGGTGCGCAGGCGCTCGGCATCGCCCGGGCCGCCTACGAGTACGCACTCGACTACGCGAAGGAGCGCCAGGCGTTCGGGCGGCCGATCATCATGAACCAGGCGATCGCCTTCAAGCTCGCCGACATGAAGATGGCGATCGACGCGGCCCGCCTCCTCGTCTGGCGCGCGACCTGGATGGGGCGCAACGGCAAGGAGTTCACTGCCGGCGAGGGCTCGATGAGCAAGCTCTACGCGGGTGAGGTGGCCGTCAAGGTGACCGAGGAAGCGATCCAGATCCTCGGCGGCGCCGGCTACGTGAAGGACCACCCGGTCGAGCAGTGGCACCGCGACTCGAAGATCTACACGATCTTCGAGGGCACCTCCGAGATCCAGCGCCTTGTGATCGCCCGCACCATCTCTGGCCTGCAGATTCCCTGATTATTGGGGTTGGCCGGCGTCCGCCGAGTATCGCCAAATCCGGGCCTATCCCTACTGTATCCCTACTAGCCCGAGGCTACACTCACGAACGTGGCAACGGTGCGTGAGAAGAAGCCAGGTGTCTGGGAAGTCCGCGTCTTCACGGGCAGGGACGCCACCGGACGCCCGACACAGGTCAGCCGCACCGTGCGAGGCGGCAAGCGCGACGCCCTCCGCGTCGCCGCTCAGCTCGAGGCGAAGCCGCCGGCGGCTCCGGCCCGGCGGCTCGTCACTGACGCGCTGAACGCCTGGGTCGAAGCGAGCGACCCGACATGGGCGGTCTCGACCCGTCGCGATCAACGCAGCCGGGTCGCGCTGATTGCTTCCGACTCGATCGCTCGCGTGCCGCTCGCGCGCATCAGTGTCGCCGATGTCGAGCGCTGGCATCTGCGCTTGCGCTCGTCGGGTATCGGCGAGGCAGCGATCGTGAATCGTCATTCGGTGCTTCGAGCGGCATTGGAGCTCGCGGTGCGCTGGGAATGGCTGTCGGTCAACGTCGCGGCGAAGGCGCGCCTGAAGCAGCGCAAGCAAGCTGGGCGCGAAGCGATGTCGGCAGAGGAGATGCGAGCGGTTCTCGACGCCGCCCACTCGATCGGGCCCGCCGCCGAGCTTGTGCTTCGACTTGCCGCAGTCACGGGCGCACGGCGAGCCGAGCTAGCGGCACTGCGCTGGGATGATCTCGAAGGCACGAGGCTCCGTATCGACAGTCAGGTCATTACCCAGCGATCCGACGATCATCTCGGCGCCCCCGAGTACACCGACGGCGAGACGAAGACGGCCAACCGCCGACTCGTGCACCTCGATGAGCAGACCATCGAGCTGTTCATCGCCGAGCGCGACCGTCGAGGCGAGTGCAGCCCGTACGTGTTCGGCGATGATGCGCTGCCTCCGTCGCCGGCGCGTGTCTCGGGGTGGTGGGAGCGATCACGCAAACTGTCGGGAGTCGCTCGATCCTGGCGGCTGCACGATCTTCGGCATTGGTCGGCCACGACCGCGATCAGCCATGGTCACGATGTCCGCACGGTCGCGGGCCGTCTCGGTCATGCGGATGCTGCGATGACGCTGCGCGTCTGACGCGCACGCGCTCGAGGCTCCCGATCGAGATGTCGCCGACGGCCTCGCCGACGCGCTCGACTACGCGATCAACGATCGCGGCCTGTAGTCGTTCAGAGGTCGATGCCGAGATCGATTCCGAGGTCGGGTTCCGGGCTCGGTGTTGGTGCGGCAGGCCGCCCGTAGTTGGTGGCGAGCTCTTGGGCGGTGCTGGTGGTGAGGTTGTGTTGGAGGTCGTCGATGGGGTCGGGCGTGTGGGTGTGGCCATGGTCGTGTTCGTTGTCGGGGGCGATGGTGTAGAGGCGGTTCTCTTGGCGTCCGCGTGATAGTGCGGTGTAGCCGGATTCGCGGTTGAGGCCGGTGGTGAGGATGTATGCGCGGTCGAGGGTCTGGCCTTGGGCTTTGTGGATGGTGGTGGCGTAGCCGTGTTGGACGTGTCCGGCGTCGATGTAGCGGGCGGGGAGAGTGAGAATCGAGCCGCCGTCGGTGAGTGCGATGATGCTCCGCTGGTCGGGGTCGACGCTGGTGATGGTGGCGGTGGTGCCGTTCGTGATGCCGAGGCGATGCTGGTTGCGGGTGCAGATGATCCGTTCACCGCTCTGGAATGGTTTCCCGCCGATGTGGAGGATGGCGCCGGTGAAGGTGTGTTCGTCGGCGAGGAGGCAGCGGGCGCGCCGGTTGAGGTCGTTGACGTCGTTGCGGCGGGTGGCGAGCATGAGGACTTGTTCGCCGTTGCGGTACGCGGCGACGTAGTCGCCGGCGAGCTGGGCGCGTAGGGCGCGTGCGGTTGGGGCGGTGGTGACGCGGTTGTGTGCGAGGTACGCGTCGAGGGAGCGTTTCACGGCTCCTGCGCGTAGTTGGGTGAGGGCGGCGCGTTCCCAGGGGTGGTGCTGTCGGCGGTTGTGGGTGAGGTGGATGCCGGCGAGCTGGTGGTCGAGTCCGCGGACGAGCCCTCCGGCGTCGATCTCGGAGAGCTGGCGGGTATCACCGGCGAGGACAACTTTCGCTCTGGCGGCCACAGCGGCGGTGATGAGTGGCGCGAGGGTCCGGGTGCCGGCCATTCCGGCTTCGTCGATCACCAGGACACTGTTCGGCGGGAACGCCCATCCTTGCCGGAGCCGGGCGTGTAGTGACGCGATCGTGGTTGAGGGGATGGCGGTGTCGTGTTGGAGCTGTTGGGCGGTGCGGGCGGCGAGCGCACATCCGATGACCTGGTAGCCGGCGGTGTGCCAGGCGTCTCGGGCGGCACCGAGCGCGTAGGTCTTGCCTGATCCGGCGGGAGCGATCACGATCTCGATCCCACGGCCTCCACGGGTGAGGGCACGGACCATCTCGGCTTGTTCGCCGTTGAGGGACCGCCGGCGGATCGCTGTCTCGACGAGGCTCGGCCCGGCGATCGCGGCGCGGGCGGTCGCTTGATGTTCGGCGAGGTCGAGGATGTGCTGTTCGAGCTCCAGGAGCGCGCGGGTGGTGTAGCGAGAACCGAGCGCGGGGGCTCGCATGGGCCGCCGGTCATCTCGGCGCATCGCGGTGGTTGCGGTGGTGTTGAGCTCGACGATCTGGGGGTGGGTGAGGGTCCGGCCGGCGAGCCGTTCGAGCTGTTCGATCGTTGCGCCTTGTCGGGAGTGTTCACACCAGGCGCGTAGTACGTGGCGGCGATCGAACGTCGATGCGTTCGCGGTGAGCCCCGCGTCGGAGACGAGACCACCAATCGTTCGCTCTACCGTCTCTTCGGCGGGTGGTTCGGGTCTGGTCTGGTGGGTGAGCGCTCCGAGCGTGTCGGGGGTGATGTCGAAGTCGGCGGCGATGTCGGCCCAGTCTGCCCGTAGCTCTTCGAGGTCGAACGCGATCTTCGGGTCGCGGGTGTCGAGCGTCGCGTACTGGGCGGCGCGAGCGGAGTCGAGCCCGAGCGCATCGAGGCGTTCGAGGATCTGGGCGCGACGCTGCGAGAACGTCTCTATGCACTCCCGGCCGATACCGGCCAGATCGCCGATCCCATGGGTGATCGGTCCGAACTCGACACCGAGGCGGACGGTCAGCTCATGGCGTAGTACCGCCTCATAGAGGTAGCTGGCGGTGTTCCCAAACGCCCAGAAGCGGCGTGCGTCGGGAGCGAACCAGTGCCCGTCAGGGCCGCGTGTCAGATTCGCTACGAGGAGATGGGTGTGCAGGTGCGGGTCGCCCGCACGGCTGGTGCGATGCCGGAACCCCGCAGCGACGAACCCATCACCGGCCTGGACGTCGGTCCCGCCCGCACCGCGCCGGACCACACACGCGTTCACCTCAAGCCAGCCGAGCGCCCCGGCGACCGCCCGATCATGGGCGGCACGGACCGCCCGTGAGATGTCGGGTGTGGCGAGCGCATGGAGGATCGAGACTGATTTCGGTGCGGAGAATGTGAGGTCGAACCCGGGTGTGCGGCCCTTGCGGGTCCGGGCCAGCCGGACACCACTCACCGGGTCGTCACCGTCGAGCAGCGCGCGCAGATCGTCGGCGTCGACCTCGCCGGTGAGACCTAGGGTCTCAGCGTCGCGGCCCGCCCAGACACCGGGCGCCTCTCCCGAGCCGAGGTAGTAGTCCTCCCGGCCCCCAGCGACTGCTTCCAGGTAGTACTCGGCCCCGCCGGTCGCGAGCGACGCGATCCCCAGCACCGCCGCCCTACCGGCCAGCGTTCGTGCCGGCAGCCACGATGTCGGCAGGCGCCACAGTGAGGAGCTCATCGAGGGCGTGTCGTGGGATCAGGACCCGCCGTCCGAGCCGCACCGAGGGCAGTACCCCGCGCGCCACGAGGTCGTAGGCGAGGGTGCGGCCAACCCCGAGGAGCTCCGCGGCCTCGGTCACGCTCACAGTCAGGCTGACAATCCGAGAATCATGCGTCGTACTCATCAATGCTTCGAACCTCCTGGTCGTCGGTCGGGCCCCGATCATCGGAGCGCACCCTCAACGCGAACCTCAACGCGATCCTCAACGCGGCCCTCAACGAGAAGGAAAAGCGCGTTGAACTACCTCAACGCGACCGTTCCGACCTCAACGCGAACCTCAACGGCGACAGCGACAAGGGGGTGTGGCCCGTCCTACGGACGATCCGCGTAGGCGACCGCGGGCGCCTCGTGCAGGGTCCTTGTGCAGAGCGCCGTGCAGACAGCCGTGCAACGTCCACAGACGCTCAACGGCGGCGCGAGCTCTGCACCTCGAAGAGTGCAGGGGCGTGGAACCTCTTGACAGCAGTCAAAGCGCGCTCGTGTGCGGTACGGACGGCACTTCGGCATCGGAGGAGTCGCGAATCGTCGAACACGGTCAGGTCCGATCAGAGCGGTGTCGCGTGTCGTCTTGCCAGCGAGGGGGAACCGTGATGGGCAGTCCTGACTCGAACTCTCGGCGATCACGTCTCCGTCGAGCCACACCACGGCGTCTCGTCGATGTTTCAGCAAGGCCAGTGCGTTCCTCACCGACCGGCCGGGGCACGATCCAACCCCAGGAATCGATCTCGAGGGCACGCCCTTGCTCACCGGCCAGCGCGTCGTAGTAGTGGTCGTTGACGATCGCCTCGTGGTTGCCGTTCCCCTCGAAGCCAGTACTCCGACGCTGCTCATCACGCACCCGAACCGTAGACAGCAGTGCTTGACGCGACATATAGTTCAGGTGTTCCCAGACGGAGTTGAAAGCGACGATTGTGCATAGTTGGCAGGTTGGGCTGTCGGTTCACTCGTGGCGAAGGGTTCAGACAATGGGATTCGTAAGTTCGGGAGTGCGATCGGGACGAACGTCGGCAGCCGCGCTCTTGGCGGTCCTGTCCTTGTCTGCCGTAGTCCTGGGGCCGACGCCTGCTGGAGCTACGGTCGGATCGACGAACAACTTCGGATCACGATCGGGGGTCACCGACAAGAACAACATTTCGCTCGGCGACTCACATATCCAGGAATACTCGATGTGGCCTGGCTATATGGGTTGGACAGAGAATCAGAAGACGTTCTTCCGAGGAATGATCTACACGGGTGTCGAGAACACCTACGAGCCCTCCGACCTTACCGTCAGCCAGACCGGCGACAACCAGGACCAAGATGTTAAGTACGTGCCCGTTCCGGTCTACTACTCGGACCCCAACGTTGCCGCTAGAACAGAGTGCGATACCGGGTCAGCGTCCAAGTACGGTTCACACCACCACAGGGTCTGCGACCGCAAGCAGGTCACGGTCTTCCAGGTGTTTTGGGACGGCGCCCTGACCGGCGATCAGATGGTATACAACGTGTTGGCCCACGAGTTCGGGCATGCGGTCGGATTGCGCCATTCGGACTCGCCCTGTGCCTACCTGTATGACTATTGCGTCGGGACGTCGGCCAACGGAACGGCCCAGTGGAATACGTTCGTTCCTACCCCGGGTTACACGTCACTCATGTACTCGGCTCCCAACGCATCGGAAGCCTCGCATTCTCTCAGCCTTTACGACTACGAGAACATCAACCTGCACTATTGAAAGGACCGTCCGATGACGCGCATCAGTCGGCAGGCGCTCATTGCAACGTCGTTTGTGGTCGTTGTCGGTGCCGCTTGCGGTGGATCGACGGTGTCAGTGCGCGCCGAGGCCGGACCAGACGCGACAACGGCAGCCGATCGTTCCGCGCCTGCTGGCGCCTCGGCACCTATGTATGAGGGCAACCCTGGCGACCTGCTCAGTCTCTCGAACTTGGGCACCGGCAACAGCTTGCTTCACTACGACTCCTACGCCCAGATGCGTGACTACAGCGACACGGTCGTTGTCGCGACCCTCAACGAGGTTGAACCGATAGCCGATCCCCGCCCGGACGGCCTCCTCCCCGGGATCCTGCACGCGAAGTTCACCGTCGACGAAATCGTGGGTGGTCGCGAACAGCCCTCACTCACCGATGGGCTGTTGACGGTCACGCTCCCACTACACGCCGATAAGGAAATACAGGCCACGGTCCTGAGAAGGCTCGAGAAGCTGTACGGCCGTGCCGAGTACCTGCTGTTTCTCCGCCGGGCGACACCGGAGAAGGACGCTGGGGTCACGTACGTGATCAACTTCTACAACGGCCCGGACGGTGTACTCGCCGCGTGGCCCGGTGACGGCCGCCTGTCGCCGATCGGTCCCGCCAACGATCTCTTTGCTGCCGCTGACGCCCGCGGAGAGGAACTGACGGGCACCAGCACCCCGGTGACCGAACCGCCTGGACCGACATACGAAGGAGAGAGCCCGATGGGGCTAACCATCTCCGAAGTCCTCAGGTCATTCGCGGCGGAGGTCGGCTCAGCCTCGACAAGCCCGCCTGAGAACTGGGATCAGAACCTGAAGATCGCCGCCGACGCTGCTCGGACTCAGGGCGGCTGAAGACCAGCTCCCGCCCGTCCGCCCATGATGTGAGGATCGAGACACCTGTCGCCGAGTAGGCCTCGGCGCGCCACAGCGAGATCCCGATGACGACTGGGGTTGTGGGTGCCAAGAACTCGCGCGGGCCGATGACCTGCGGCTTCGCCCGAGTGGCAACGCCGGGAGGATGATGCGCCGAGAGCCTCCCGGTGACGGATCGGTGCGCGTCCCTACTTTCATCCCTACTACTCGGCGGTACGGGTCGGACTCGAAGGCCTGCGCGGACGCGAATGCCGAGGTCACGGCACATGGCGACACACGGCGGGCGTAGGTCGATGAGCTACACGGGGATGGCACGACGCCGCCGAAGCAGACCCTCCTCACGTGCGCAGCCGGCGAGAAGTTGTGGAAGACCATGTACCGCGTGAGCGGGTGTGGTCGATCTACGCCATTGCACGGCAGTCCCCGGGATTGGGAGGAGCGAGCCTTCACACCGGGGCCCGCGTCGAGATCGGCGGTCTCTCGGCAACCACGGTACGAGCCAGACGATTCGCGAAGAGCAATACCAGTCGATACCTATTGACCGGTCTCGGGGGGGGCGTAGTCTGCATACATCTTGAGCGAGTAGTCGCTGGTCGGGAGGTTCACGATGGACCATGTGACCCGCCACCGGTTCTTCGGCCGGCTGTGCCTCGGCGAGACTGCCGTTCCAGGTTCTCCGAGTACGGTACGGTCTGTACGGAGGCTGTGGGGCGCTATCTTGGTGATCTCATTTTCGGCTGCGTCCTGCTCCACGGTCGGGCCCGGTGAACGTTCGGTGTCGGCAGGAGCCCGGGCGGGCGGAGAGCGCGGTGCCGCCGGCGACTCGCTTGCTGATGCCAAAGGTTTCACCGAATCAGGCCTGATATCCCACTCTCAGCCCTCGGTCGCCTTTCCCGGGGAGAGGGTCACGTTGGCGTTCGGGCCCAGTTCCTGCCCGAGCGAAGGGGAGACCTGTGCCTACACCGGGCTCCTCCACTGGCGGGCCGACACGACCAAGGGGGATGTCCCGCTCGTCGAGCAGCTCGGCTCCGGTCTGCTCGCAGCGACGTTGGAGGTCCCGGACGGAGCGACTGCCGTCGAGTACTGGGTGGAGCTCTCGACGGGGGGAACCACAAGTCGGTGGCCGCCTGCGGGTCACCGTGCATTCGAGTTGACTGTTGGGAGCGAGGGCCCATCCCGTGTCGATATCGCGCTCCCGGATCTGACTGCAGCTCTGGCCGGTTCGGCAAGCGCGGCCCCCGTCGTCGTAGGGCCGTGGGGTCCGGGCGAATCGTCGTTCGGCATGGACTTCGCCGGAGAGACACCGGTGGGTCCGGCCTCGTTCGACGTTGCCGAAGACGGTTCGGTTGTTGTTGTCGATCAGGCCAATCGACGGCTCGTACTCGTCGACGCGAACGGGGGCCGTCGCGTCGTGCCCGTAGAGATCAGCGCTGGGATCTCGGATGTGCGTTTCACGGCAGTAGGTGATGTCGTTGTGTTCGAGGAGGCGCCCGCCGCAGTTGTGAAGCTGTTCACCACCGACGGTGTCTTGCTCGACAGCGCCAGGCTCGGCAACGCAATCGCCGGTGGGCTCGGGCGGGACGCCGCCGGGGTCTGGGCACTCGAGGGCCCGCAACAGGAGTGGCGCCTCGTTGTGCGAGCGGGCGACCGCGCGGTGCTCGCGCCTGAAGAGCAGGTCGTGCTCCTTGGCAACTGGGCTGGCAGCTCCGACGGTGGGAGGGATCTTCGGGTCTCGGTCCGCCCGGATGAGACTCGTCTCGCTGTGATCGATTCTGCCGGCGCGGCGGCAAGGATTGTGAGCTTGCGGGGCGGCGGTCTCAACCAGGGAGCGCTTCACGTCGCTCATCTCGATGAGGCAGGCGGGGGGCTGGTCGTCCAGGCGATGTACGGGGACACGGCGACCGGGCGCGTCTCGGTGTTCGCTGTCCTGCAGCTGGAAGACGGCAAGATCACTTCCGTCACGGTGCTGCCGGAGTCCGCGGTGGCAGAGACGTCGCCCCGCGGGCGGTTCCGGTTCGTCGACGGGAGGCTCTACCAGAGCCGTCTCGATGATGGCAGCTACACGATCGTGGAGGTGGGTCTGTGAGCTACCGGCGGCGCAAAGGCATCGGACATCGCCGTTCAGGACGTGCCGTCGAGAGCACCGGCAGGCGGACCCTGGGGGTGGGCGCTGCGCTTCTTGCGAGCGGTGCGATGGTCGTCGCCGGCGCCGCCCCGGCAGAGGCAGACTGGGCCGGCGACAACTGCTGGTTCACGGGTGGGTCCTCCTACCCGCCGCAGACCAAGGGCGACATGTTCCTGCGGAACTACTCGGCCGTGAATGAGGGATATCACTGGGGTGGCGGCTGTTGGAACAACAACGAGACGGACGACTCCCCGAATGAGCAGGAAGAGACGTTTTCTCCTCGTGGGGAAGGCCCGGACTGCTCGGGGCTCGTGTTCAAGACCTGGGGAATCACCAGCGCGGACACGACCGCGTTCACGATCTATCACAACCTCTACTTCATCCACGGCCCCTACCAGGCTTCGAGCTACCGATCGGCGACTACTGCGTGGAAGACAATCGCCAATCAGGACGCGACGTTCATGGATGTATTCGCCTCCGGCTCGCACGTCGGGCTGGTGTATCAGGTGAACGGCGATGGCACTGACTACATGTTCGAGGCGAAAGACGAAGCGCGCGGTACCGGGGTATGGTCGCGCAACTATCGCTCCGGTGGCTCGTACACTGCGGCGGCGCGCCACGGGTGGGCATGAGGGGCGCGGCTACGCCCGTCGCGCTCGCCGTCGTGCTCGTTGTGTTTCCCGGTTGCTCGGGCGACGGAGACGGTGGAGTGAAGGCGGACTCTGGGACCACCTCGGCGACTTCCGTCACCTCGATGACTTCCGCTCGATCGTGTGCGCAGGGCGGGCTGACGCGGCTTCGCTGGCCCGAGATCGGCGAGGTTGTGGCTTCGGACGTCACCGACGCGAAGCGGGCTGTCGTGGCGGCCTCGGAGGCGCTGCTGGGATGGGAGGATGCGACAGTCGAGCGAACGACGTATGGGCGCTACGGGTGCACCATCTTGGTGTCCGGCCCACAGGGCAGGCTCGCAGAGTTCACGCTGAACGGCGAAGAAGAGGGGCTGGTCCTGCAGCACTTGCGCTACCCGTCCGAGACAGGGCCCGACCTGCCGTCTCTGGCCATCAGAGGGCGAAGGGTCTCGGGCTTGTACAGGTCTCCTGTTGCCTGCGCCACGTGCACGACCCGGCTTGCGGTGACGTACCGCAATGTGAAGGGCGAGACCGTGCTGCCCGGAGGCGGCCCCTCCCTTGACGAGGACGAACCCCGCGAGATCGGACTCGAGCTCGGGGCCGACCCAACAGGTCCGGGAACTCTCGTTCTGCGCGTCGAGCGGCCGGGCGGCCAAGTGGTTGCGGTTCTCGGACTTGGTGTCAAAGCGGGGGATTTCGCGGCAGGATGACGGAGATTCCACCGACCCTCCGCCCGGCGAGCGGGCTACCTTCCGGCAAGGACGCTATCCCAGCCGAGCTCTCGAGCCCAGTCTCGTGGGCGCGGTTCAGCGAGGTGCTTGCGGGTGCATGCGGGGTGGATCCGGGCACGGTGAGCGCTGACACGCCTCTGAGGGAGGTCGCGGAGACCAAGTTGGAGCGTGCGGTCATCTTCACGACGATCGCGAAGATGGGATTCGGGCTCGAGCGGCCCTACTTCGATGCGGCAGAGACATTCGGCGACCTGTGGGAGTGGGTGAGGCAGCGGCGGATCGGAACAACTGATACCGACGACTTGAAGATCCCTCCCAAGGGTGCTCCGACCGAGAGCCCCGTGTGGCTGCGCCCGCTCCGGCAGGCTGACGTGCCGCTGCTATACGAGGCTGCGCAGTCGCCGCGCTCGGCGTTTCGGTGGCGATTCCACGGGCCGCTTCCATCACCGGCGACGTTCGCTGAGCTGCTGTATGCGGGGGTGCTGGTCCAGTTCGTGGTCGAGGAGAAGGAGCACGGGGCGCCGCAAGGCCTTGTGGTCGCTTACGACGCCTCCCCGGAGAACGGCACCTGCTTCCTGGCGTTTCAGCGGTTCGGCCGCTCGGTGGGCGGAGGTGAGATGTTCGTCGGCATGTTCCACTTCGTTGAGTACGTGTGGCGCCGTTGGAACATGCGCAAGCTCTATGCGGAGGTGCCCGGGTACAGCCTCTCGCATGTGGGTGATGGCTTCGGCGTAATGACCGAGGAGGCTCGCCTCCGGGACTTCGACTACTACGACGGGCATTACTGGGATCGGGTCTTCTTCTCTATCGACAGACCGACCTGGGAGGAGCGGGCCGAGGTGTGGCGCCCGTACCTGCGGGAAGGACTAGCGCCCGACGCGCGGTAGCAGCAGCGCAACGGGCAGGCGGGACCGGCAGGGCAGGCCGCCTCGCCCGACAGCGAAGGCCGCTGAAGCAGAAGGTCCCGACCAAGGGGTGAATCCGGCAAGGTGATCAAGCGCCCGGATGCTCAACGCCGAACGAAACTTCCGCCGCGTCAACGGCGCCAAGGACACGTCCACCCTGCTCACCGCCCTAAACCGGCTCTACGCGACGGAGCGTGGTTGACGTCCTCGGATTCTGCGGGCTGGGACGGTAGTCCATTGGATGCCGAGGCGGCCGATGTTGCGCCGCCGATAGTTGGTGTGGTTCGTGAAGCCGTGGCTGTTGCGTCGGATCTTCTCGGCGAGCATGTGGACGTTCTCGACGCGTCCGTTGGAGGCCCGGCCGGTCTGGTGGTAGGCGAGGACCTCGTTCGTCCACCGGTCGATCGTGCGGGCGAGGCGGGTGACCTCGCGGACTTCGGCGTCGGCGCACCACTGGAAGAACACGATGAGCAGCCGACGGGCGTGACGGTGATCAACGGCGCAGTACACGTCTCTGAGGAGCTCTTTGGCGACCCATGCCGCGCGGACTTCGCCTTCGGGGTCACCGGCCTCGAGGAGACTGTGCATCCATTCGAAACGTTCCTCGCTCAGCCGCTCATCGGCACACAGCAACACCCTGCGTACCCGGTACAGCGGGTCATGCTTGCGGCCCCGGTGAGCCAGCGTCGCCTGCTGTGTGCGACGCCGCACGTCGTCGATCACCTGGTTGGCGAGTCGGATCGCGTGAGAGTGATCAACGACCCGAGTGGCGTTGGGGAGGTGCTCATCGAGCGCGGCTCGATAGCCGGCCGCGGGGTCGAGTGTCGCGAGGCGGATCTGCGAGCACCACTCGACACCGCGTTCGGCGACCCAGCCGCCCAGTACGGCACGGGAGCGGCCAGGGATCACGTCGAGGACCCGATGGCGATCCAGGTCGACTACCTGGGTCGTGAACGTCGTGCGATGCTCGGCGGTCGCGTTGGTGAACCGCTTCTCATCGACCCCGACCGCCCTGACACACTCGAAGCGGACAGGGTCTTCAATGACCGGGTCGGTGTAGGCGGCCACCGCAGCGCTCGCGGTGTGCCAACCAACACCGAACTGGGCGCCAGCTCCGGCGATCGTCTCGCCCTCCACGTTGACCATCGCGGCGAGACGAACCCGAGCGCGTTCACTCAGCGACGCCCGCCGGCCAATCAGCTCCGACGTCTCGGTCCAGGTCCGCTTCTCACAGTCCCGCTCCGGGCAGCGCCAGCGCCGCTTGGACCACACCAGCACCGTCGGTCGGCCCGAGATCGGCAGATCACGCACCGCCGTGAGTGCTCGCCCGTGGCCAACCGCACGAGTGCCACACGACGCGCAACCCACCACGTTCGCGTCGGTCTCGACGTACAGCCACCACTCGCCGTCGACCAGCTCCTGGACACCAACGACGAACCCGGCCATGCCAACAAGCGCGGTCGCGCCCTGACTACCGTGCATCACGGTCAAGGGTCTCTCCTTCTGCAGACGTTGAACATCCGCAGAATCGCGAGGCCCTTGGCCACGCTGGTGGACCCTAAGAACCAGGCCCGCTCATCACACCACCCCACACTTCATCGCGCGGAGCCCCTAAACCGCCACGCAGGCCGACTCAACGAGGAGGCCCACGACGATACCCGCTGACGGATCGGTGGCGCGTCCCTACTTTCATCCCTACTACTCGGCGGTACGGGTCGGACTCGAAGGCCTGCGCGGACGCGAATGCCGAGGTCACGGCACATGGCGACACGCAGCGGACAAGCGGGTCAGAGCTACACGATCTTCGAGGGCACCTCCGAGATCCAGCGCCTGGTGATCGCCCGCACCATCTCTGGCCTGCAGATTCCGTAAGGCCGCGTTCGACACCCGGGAAGACTTCTGCCTCGTCGGCTCCGCACTTAGGTCATTCCGTCTCTAGAGCACGCCGCAGAGTTGCGGCGTCGACGAGATCTTGGGGTCGCCCACTGGCGAGCTTGTTGGCGATCAGGTCCTCCAGCGCGATGAAGTCCGCGTTGATTCCACCGACGTCGACAGCGATTCGGCGCTGCCAGCAGTCGGTGAACGCGACGCCGGAGATGGAAGTGAGTAGGTCGATTCGAAGCGGCGGATAGCCGAGTTGAATCACCGTTTCGGCCTCGACAAAGTCGTCGCGCGTCAGATGAAGCGAACCGAAGCCGAACTCATCGAGTGCCTCGACAACCCGGTCAGCGTTATCGGGGTCGGGCCACAGCCAGATGTCGAGGTCCTTCGTCGCACGGGGATAACCGTGTGCAGCGAGGGCGTAGCCGCCGACTATGAGGAAGCGGACATCATGCGCGGCGCAACACTCGATGAACTCTCTGAAGTCGCGTGTCAGAACTAGCACCGAAGCACTCCAGACTGAGGTCGGTCGCCATCGCCAGTCGCTCTTCGCGGGATCGCACCCGCCAATGGCGCTCCCACGAGTAGTCGGGTTCGCTCAGATGTCGCTTCGTCGCCACAACCCCGATGCGAGCCACGGCGCCAGATTACCTCCGCCCCCACGTGGGCAAGCGAACGCGCTGGGTCCTGGAGCGTGGCTCATGTCGATAGCGGTACGGCCTTCGCGAGCGCAGGGTTCCGCGGTACGGGTGCGCGGAGATGACCCGTACGGTGGTGCCGAGGCGGCCGGAGCTACTCGGGAACGGCCCAGTCGATCTGCGACGCCGGGACGCCGACGGCGACCGCGTGCTGTCGCGCCTGCTCCAGTGTCGCTGTGTCACCGCGCTCGTAGCCGAAGACCCGGCTGGCGAAGACGACGAAGGTGTGGTCGCCGTTGTTGTAGTCGATGTACCAGGGGCCAGGAGAGAGGCTCGATGCCAAGGCGGCAGCGAGGTCGGCGGCCCGCGCATCATCGACCTCGAAGTCTGTAACGGTCCAGACAGGGGGCTGTCCTTCGGTTGGATCAGTGATGTCGAACCGCTTCGAGTGCACGATGGTGATTGTTGCGAGCGGTGCACGGTCGAGGAGGCTCTCCTCGATGATCACGCCTCGGTACACCGCATCACGGTACTGGTCGTCGCGATTCGGAACAAGCGTGACATCTGAGGTATGGATGCCCGCGAGGCTCGGATGCACGAAGGCACGAGCTGGTCATCGTCTTGTGGAGCCACCGAGATGCCCACGGAGATCGCGGTCACCATGATCCGCTGGACGAGCACCTCGCGGGTCGGACAATGGGTGACGTGGACCCCGTCGTCGTTGTCGGTTCAGGTCACTTCGGCCTGTAGATCCAGTGTCTTGCGCCCGGTTGGTCGTTGCCCGCGCCAGCGATGGGGAGGCGCGCGGATGGGCTCACTCCTCCAGGGGTGTCTCGCGCGGCGGGGTGAACATGCCCAGGACACACTTCTCCGGCAGCGCTTCGCCATCCCAGCCCCATGCCGCTATCTGGTCGTAGGACCGGCGTCCCACGGCGGCCCGCAGCACCTCGAAGCGAGTGACGCGCAGTGTCGCGGTCGGCTCGCCCGCGCCTACGACTGCCTCGCCGGCGTCGTGGACTATCCGCAGCGCTCCGGCCTCGCCCCTCTGCGCTCCGATCCCGCGCGAGACGCTCTCGAAGCCGAACGCGACTGCGTCGGAGTCGCGAGCTCCGGGTCGCCCCAAGGCCCCGCGGATGTCGTGCTCGTGGGTGACGGCGTCGGTGAGCATCATCAGACGCAGCATCGGGTCGAAGCCTGCGATCATCGGTTCCACGGTCTCGCAGCAGCGCTCCCATTCGTCGAGCATCTCGCCCATCGGTGTCGAGTACCGGGCATCGACCTGGGCCTGGGTCCACGCATCACCCGGCAATCCCTCGGTGTTGCCGGAGATCATGTCGGCGGTCGCGCCGACCAGGTGGGAGACGACGTCGCGCACGCGCCATTGAGGTGTCGCGGGCGCGATTCGATCGAGGTGGTCAGCGGGCGCGCTGCGCACGAGCTCGCCGACGCGGAGGCGAACGCCCCTGTAGACGGCCGAGTGGTCCAGGTCGCTCATGTCCGAATGATATCTGCGGCCCGGTCGGTGCCCTGGAGCCGCGGTGCGCGATGACGGGAGGGCGCGCGTGGGCGCGCTGTTCTTGACGCGCGAAGTGCGTCGAGTGAAGATGATCGCATGCAGGTTCGCCGGGTCCGACTCGGAGTGCTCGGACCGCTCGTGGCGGTGGCCTCTGTCGTGGCGCCGGTCCCGGCGGGCGCGTCGTGTGTTGGCCCGGAGATCGGCCTGTCCGCCACTGAGGTGGTAGCGGGGGACACGGTCACTGTGTCGGGCAGCAACTTCTTCGTCGGGTGCAACGACACGATCGCGCCGGGTGAGGCATCCCCGCCGCCCAATGTGCCGGATGCAGGAATCGGGATCGTGTTCGAACAGGGCGGGACGGCGTCGACGCTCGCGACAGTGGATGCCG
The DNA here is from genome assembly GCA_963706745.1 of uncultured Actinomycetes bacterium. GTDB lineage: Bacteria > Actinomycetota > Acidimicrobiia > IMCC26256 > PALSA-610 > JAOSJK01. Next base: position 68,795 of record CAVPMX010000004.1, read on the forward strand.
GCGCCGACTTCAAGTTCCAGACCGATGTATTGGTGCCGCTCACCGCCGTCCCCGGCGATGCGGTCATATCGGCTAGGGGCGCGAACGGCACCCCACAGCAGTCGCTCGCCATCGCGCTCGCAGGAGGCGGCTCGCCCGGGCGCGACTCCGATCTCCCCCGCACTGGAGGCTCGGTCGCGGTGTCTCTGGCCCTTGCAGCGTGCTTGCTCTTCCTTGGACTTGTCGCAGGGATCGCTGCTCGTAGAGCGCCCGCCGCGGCACTGATCCAACCCGCCGGCGGGGCTGGGGTCAGTGCAACGCCGTGACGAGCTCGGCGATTGTGTCGTCGGTGATAGAGGCGTACGGGAAGTAGCAGCAGACTCGATCGGCGAGCCACCCGAATCGGTCGACGATGCGGCGTGCACACTCCTCTGGGGTGCCCCAGATGGCGAGGGTCTGCAGCATCGTGTCGTCGACCAGGTCGGTCATCTGCTGCCATTCGCCGCGCTTCGACATGGCGTTCAGCTCCGGCTGCAGATCGCCCCAGCCCTCGACCTCGAGCACCCGACGGTACGACGGCGTCGAGCCGTAGAACGCCAGCAGCGTCTTCGCTCCGGCTGCTGCCTCGGCGAGCTCCTGATCGGTGCGACCCGTCGCGACGATGACCTCGGCGACGACCTCGAGATCCTCGGAGGTGCGACCGCCGGCGGCGAGGCCGCTCTCGATGGCCGTCAGAGTGCGCTCCCGCAGGTGCCGTTCGCTGTTGAACGGCATCACGAGCAGCCCGTCGGCCACCTCGGCGGCGATCTCTGTCATGCGAGGGCCCAGAGCCCCCACGAGCACGGGGGGAGGGCCGTACGGATTCGGGCCCGGATCGAAGTAGGGCGTCATGAGTGTGTGTGTGGTGAACTCGCCGCGGAAGTCGAGCGGCGCCTCGCCTTCCCAGCACGCGAACACAGCCTTCATCGCGAGGACCAGCTCGCGCATGCGTGCGGCGGGCCTAGACCAAGTCGCGCCGTAGCGGCGCTCGACGTGGGCGCGCACTTGAGATCCGAGGCCGAGTCGGAAGCGACCGCGCGACAGCGTCTGTAGGTCGTATGCGCTGTGCGCCAGGTGCACCGGGCTGCGTGGGAAGGCGATGGCGACGTTGGTCATCAGGTCGATCTCGGTGGTGGTCGTCGCCATGACGAGTGGGAAGAACACGTCGTGAGCGTTCTCGAACGTGAAGAGACCGTCGACGCCGGTGGCGGCGAGCTCTCGCGCTCGGCTCGCGGCGCGGTCGGGAGGGACGACGAGCCCCACGTCGATGCGCATCTCGCTCATTCAGACCGCCGATCCGGAGTTCTGTCGGTGCTGGTCACAGGCGACGCGTCGGTGACGGCCGCCTCCCGCGGTCACATCGCCAGCGCGGTGCCCGTGAAGCCATCCTCGATGGGTCGGCGACCGGCGAAGAAGGGCTCCATCGTCGCCGCCAGCGCGGCCGAGTCCCAACGCCCTTCGGTGTCGAAGCGGTGCTCGATGGAGGGCCCCGCCAGCACGTTGACCATGCCCCCGTACACGACGAAGACCTGGCCGGAGATCTTCGCCGCTGCAGGCGACGCCAGCACGGCCACGAGCGGCGCCACGTTCTCCGGGGCCCACGCGTCGAAGCCCTCTTCGGGCGCGCCGAACATCCCGAGGTCCTCGGTCATTCGCGTGCGCGCCCTCGGCGCTATTGCGTTCGCCGTGACTCCGTAGCGCTGCACTGCGCGGGCGGTAGAGATGGTGAGGGCGCTGATGCCCGCCTTGGCCGCCGCGTAGTTCGGCTGGCCGGGCGACCCGAACATCGCCTCCGACGACGTGTTGACGATCCTGCCGTAGACCTCGCCGCCGGCCTCCTTCGACTTGTCGCGCCAGTACCCGGTGGCCCAGCGCGACATCGCGGCATGACCCTTGAGGTGCACGCGCATCACTGCGTCCCACTCGTCCTCGCCGAGGTTGAAGATCATTCGGTCGCGCAGGATCCCGGCGTTGTTGACGACGATGTCGAGGGTCCCGTAGGTGTCTACCGCGAGCTGGACGAGACCGCGCGCGTAATCCCAGTCGGCGACGTCGCCGTGGCTCACCATCGCTTCGCCACCGGCCGCCCGGATCTCCTCGGCCACCTGCTCGCTCGCGGAGTCGGCCGAAGTCGCGCCGTCGCGGGTCACTTCGAGGTCCTGAACGATTACGCGCGCGCCTTGCCGCGCGAGCTCGAGGGCCTCGACTCGCCCGAGGCCCCGCCCGGATCCCGTGACGATCGCAACCTTGCCTTCGAGAAGCATGCCGCCTCCTTGGAGTGTCTCTGCCTAGAGCCGTTCGAGGATCGTCGCGGTTGCCACCGCGCCGCCGCAGCACATCGTGACGAGCGCGGTCGAGAGGTCGGCTCGCTCCATCTCGTGCAGAGCGGTCGTGATGAGCCGACTACCGGTGGCCCCGACCGGGTGACCGAGGGCGATTGCGCCGCCGTTGACGTTGACGCGGTCGAGGTCGGCCTTGTGCACCCCGGCCCAGGAGAGGACCACCGATGCGAACGCCTCGTTGATCTCTACCAGGTCGATGTCGGCCATGGTCATGCCGGTCATCTCGAAGACCCGCCGCGTCGCGTCGACCGGGCCGTCGAGGTGGTAGTAGGGGTCGGCGCCGACGAGTGCCTGAGCGCGGATCCGGGCGCGTGGCTTCAGCCCTTCGGCCTTCGCCCGGTCGGCCGACATCCAGAGAACGGCCGCGGCACCGTCGGAGATCTGCGAGCTCGTGCCGGCGGTGTGGATGTGGCCTTCCACCACGGGCTTCAGCTTCGCGAGCCCTTCGGCGGTCGTCTCTCGCAGGCCCTGATCGCGAGCCACGGTCGTGGTCTCGCCCGCCGGCTGGCCGTCGGGGCCGAGCACCGGCGCGTCGATCGGCACCACCTCGCGGTCGAAGCGCCCCTCTGCCCAGGCGCGGGCCGCGTTCTGTTGTGATGCGAGGCCGAGCGACTCGATCTGCTCGCGCGTGATGCCACGGTTCTCCGCGATCCGCTGCGCGGCGCCGAACTGGTCGGGCATGTCGTAGGGGAAGTCGTCGGTCCACATGACGCCGGGTCCGTTGATGACGTTCGAGCCGAGCGGCACGCGGCTCATCGCCTCGACTCCGCATGCGACGCCGATCTCGATCGCGCCTGTCGATATGAGCCCCTCGATGACGTGGTTCGCCTGCTGCGACGACCCACACTGGCAGTCGACGGTCAGCGCACCGACGTGGTACGGCAGCCCGGCCTGAAGCCACGCGTTGCGCGAGATGTTCATCGCCTGCTCGCCGGCCTGCGTCACGCAGCCCGCGACGGCAAGGCCGACCTGGCCCGGGTCGACGCCGGCGCGCTCGACGACCGCTCGCTGTACCGCACCGAGGAGCTTGACGGGGTGCATGCCGGCGAGCCATCCGTTGCGCTTGCCGATCGGTGTCCGAACAGCCTCGACGATCACCGGTTCTGCCATCTTCACACCCCGAGCCTTCCTCGATGCCGGGAGCGGTCTCGTCCTGTTGCGTGCGCCGTCCCGGTCGTCATGCAACTAGAACACGTTACAGTTCGACCCGGTGAGTCGCCATTCGGACCGACGTGTCCCAGGCACCCTCTACTCTGCAGCGACCGGACCGTGAGGTTCCGGACCGAGGGAGTGGAGGAGACGATGACCTCGATGTGGGAACGGGCGTTCAGCACCTGCCTGCCGGTCGGTGTCGTGGCGGCGCGGGGGATTCGGCCGTGAGCGGGCAGTGTCCCGTCTGCGGCGAGGATCGGTTCGACGGCTGGGACGACTGCCCGGCCTGCGGGCACCCCTACCCCAAGGCCGGCTGAGGCCGACACCTTCCCGGTAGCCACCCCGGGCCACTTCCCCCTGCGAGATGACCCGGTGCGAGGCATGCGTTGCCTCGCCGGCCCCTGGAGGGGAGAATGGCACCGAACGAGCGCATTCGCGCCGCTATCCACGAGAAGCTCGTCGCCCTGATCGGCGCCGAGGAGGCAGCGGCCCTGATGGAGATGCTCCCGCCCGAGCGTTGGACCGAGCTTGCGACCAAGCGCGACCTGGAAGCACTCCGTGCAACTACGAAGGCCGACATCGATGAGCTCCGAGTAGCCACGAAGGCCGACATCGAGGGCCTTCGGGGTGACGTGAAGGCCGACATCGAGGGGCTCCGCGGTGACGTGAAGGCCGAGCTGGACCGTCACTCTGCGTTCATCACGCAGTGCACCGACCTCAAGCTCGAGTCGGTCGAGGGCGCGCCTCCGGGAAGAGATCTCCGGCGTGCGGATGGAGATGCACGACCTGCGCGGAGCTCTGGTGGAGCAGATCTCGGAGACGAGGATCACGCTCACCGACCAGCTGCGCGACACGTACCTCAAGCTCGTGGCCACGCTGGTGCCGTCGATGCTCGTAGGCGTCGGCCTCGCGTTCAGCGCCGCGAAGTTCAGCTGAGGCTCCGGCCCCACTCGACGTATGTGTCGCACCCTTCGTGGATACTCGGTGCCATGACGGTCGCAGCCGGTCCCGACGCCCTCGACGGTCGCATCGGCGACCTTCTGACGGCGCTCGCGGGCCCGGGGGCGGTGCCGCGCCCCGACCAGGCCGAGGCCATCAGGGCGCTGGTCGAAGGCCGCCGCCGGGTCCTGGTCGTCCAGCGAACCGGCTGGGGCAAGTCGGCCGTCTACTTCGTCGCTACGCACCTCCTGCGCGAACGGGGTGCGGGGCCGACGCTCCTCGTCTCACCGCTCCTCGCGCTGATGCGCGACCAGATCCGAGCGGCTACGGCCATCGGGGTGCGCGCCGCGACGATCAACTCGACCAACTTCGACGACTGGCGGCAGATCAACGAGTCGGTCCTCGCGGGCGAGGTCGACCTGCTCCTCGTCAGCCCCGAGCGGCTCAACAACCCCGGCTTTCGGCGCGACATCCTCCCGCACCTCTCGCAGGGCGTCGGGATGCTCGTCGTCGACGAGGCGCACTGCATCTCCGACTGGGGCCACGACTTCCGCCCCGACTACCGGCGCCTGCGGGACGTGCTGGCCGGACTCGGCGACGACGTCCCCGTGCTCGCGACGACCGCCACCGCGAACGAGCGGGTCACCCTCGACGTCGCCGAGCAGCTCGGCCACGCCCCGCTCGTGCTGCGCGGCCCGCTCGACCGTGAGTCGCTGCACCTCGGAGTGCTGCCGACGCCCGATCGCCCCACCCGTCTCGCCTGGCTCGCAAATCATCTTCCGCAGCTGGCCGGCTCCGGGATCGTCTACTGCCTGACCATCGGCGACACCGAGCGGGTCGCCGCGTGGCTGAAGAACGCGGCATCGACGCCGTCTCCTACACGGGGCAGACCGAACCGGAGGAGCGCGAGCGAGTCGAGAGGGCGCTGCGCGAGAACGCCGTCAAGGTGGTCGTGGCCACCACTGCCCTCTCGATGGGATACGACAAGCCCGACCTCTCGTTCGTGATCCACTACCAGTCGCCGCCGTCTCCGGTTGCCTACTACCAGGCCGTCGGGCGCGCCGGACGGGCGATACCTCACGCGACGGCGATCCTCATGAGCGGCGACGAAGACCAGGCGATCTGGGAGTACTTCGCCTCGGCCGCCTTCCCGCCCCGGAAGGTCGTTGAAGAGGTGCTCGCCGTTCTCGACGACGCAGGCGGCCCGCTCGGGCCGACCGCGATCCAGGCCCAGGTGAACCTCGGGGCGGGTCGGCTCGACGCGCTGCTCAAGATCCTCGACGTCGACGGTGTCGTGGAGCGCACGCCGGAGGGCTGGGCGCGCACCGGCCGGCCATGGGAGTACGACGCCGAGCGACTCGAGCGCGTGGATGCTGCACGGGCGACCGAGGCGGCGGCGATGCTCGAGTACCTGACGACGGATCGCTGCCTCATGGCCTACCTGCGTCGCCACCTCGACGATCCCGACCCGCCGGACTGCGGCCGCTGCGCCAACTGCACGCGAAATCCGGTCTCGCCCGAGGTGCCGGAGGCGCTCCTCGCCGAGGCAGCGGCCTTTCTCAGGGGGGTCGACCACCCGATCGTGCCCCGCAAACGCTGGCCGACCGGCCTCGACGAGGTGAGGGGAGCGATAGCGCCCGACTCGCGCTGCGAGACGGGCAGGGCGCTGGCCGAGCACGGCGACGGAGGTTGGTCGCCGGCCGTGGAGCACCTCCTGGCCGGCGAGGCGCCGCTCACCGACGACGTGGTGCGCGGTGTGGCGGCTGTCCTCAAGCGCTGGGACTGGGCTGCGCGACCGACCTGGATCGCCGCGATCCCGTCGCGCCGGCCGGCGCGTCAGGCCATCGTCGACGCTCTCGCCGCCCGCCTCGGCGAGCTGGGCCGACTCCCCGTCCACCAGGTGATACGCCGGGTGCGCGACGGTCGCCGGCAGCACACCCTTGTCAACAGCGCGCACCAGGCCGGCAACGTCCTCGGCGCGTTCGCGATCGACTGGACCGTCTCGGCCGGGTCGGCGCCCCCCGACGGCCCCGTGCTCCTCATCGACGACGAGGTCCGCTCCGGCTGGACCCTCGCAGTCGTCGGTGCGCTGCTCCGCGACTCCGGCTCCGGACCCGTCCTCCCCCTCGCGCTCCTGAAGGCGTAGAGGGCAGCGCTCGGCGCTGTTACGCGGCGCCGCCGGCGGTGCGTAGCGCCGGAAGCTCGATCGGCTCCGGCAGAGGGCGAATGCCGGCGGCCAACAGCGCTACCTCGGTGCCGTCCATCGCCCGGTCGTCGGGCACGAACACGACGAGCCCATCACGCCCGCGGGTGAGGAGGACCCGGTACGCGTTGCGGAGCAGGCGTTCGGGCTCATCGATCGGCTTCTTCCGGCGCACCGGAGTGAGAAGCCAGGAGCCGCCGTCCCAACGATGGTCGGCGCCCCAGGCGACGATCGGGAGATCGAGCTCGAGGCCCTGACAGCCGAACTCGGTTACGACCGAGTCGAGCGCGCAGCACGATTGGGGGTGATCCTTCGGCGCGTCGTACCACGGGCCGAACCTGACCCGCTTTGTCGCCATCCAGCCGTTCTCGACGCCATGCCGTTCGAGGTTCCGCGCGTGGGAGGAGGCGATGATCCCGTACTTGGTGGCGGGCTCGTCTTCGTACCGCCAGCGCGTGTACGCCCGTGCCTCATCGAGGTCGCGGGTCAGGTACAAGGGGAATCCCTCTGCCTGCACGCGTGCTGCCAGCCGCGCTGCTCCGGCCAGATCATTGGCCAGGAGATGGTCGACCCAGTCGTGGAGGGTCGATGCACGACGCGAGCGGAGCGACACGGTGAGGTCGAGATCGTCGTTGGTGTGGACTCTCTGCCCCGCGAACACCGCGCGCAGCTTCGTCGGGCAGTGCACATCCCATGCCGGGGAGTCTCGATGCGAGATGGCCGATTGCCACTGATCCATCCCTGCTTCCTCGCCGGCGTAGATCTCCTGCCCCTCCCCGACGAGTCCTACGAGAACCGCCCAGCGTTCGACCCGTGTAGCGGCTCCGATGAGCAGGTCGGGCTCGGAGGCGTCGATGCCCCGCTCGCGAGAGACGTGTTCTCGGTCCCACGCTCGCTGCGCCTCGTCGAAGACGATGATGTGCTCGCGCGGCACTCGTCCCTTCTTGCCGTAGTCGAGGATCACCTTGTGGAGGTCCTTGACGAAGACGGTGCTCTTGAGCGCGTATCGCAGCACCTCGACCAGCGGCCCGTTACCCGAGAGGAACGTCGCCTTGCCTTCGAGAGTGCTGCCCTCGTATACGAGGCGCAGCCCGACGAGGGTCTTGCCCGATCCGGGCACGCCGGTGACGAACGCCAGAGTCCGGCCCCCATCGGCTTCGCCGGATCTACAGAGGCCGAGCAGGTACTCGAGGGCCTGCGGTATGCCGGCTGAGAGCGCGGTGAAAACGTGGGGAAGGGGTTCGTGTCGGAAGATGCGCTTGGCGGCGGCCACGAGGGTCGGTAGTGGCTGGTAGGGAGACGAGAGCCATCGGTCGAGATCAATCGCGCCTTCGCCTGCGAACTCGTGGAGGTACCGAGCAAGCGAGTCCGCCGAAGTGACGATCGTGCCGTCGTCGAGCCGGTCGGCCCACGCCTTGGCGCCCGCGAGTACGAGGATTGGCTGCACCACGAGACCATGTGTCTGCTCGTGGTAGTCGGCGAGGTCGCGGGCGTAAGCCCGGACCTGGTCGAGATCGCCGGCGCGCACGAGGCCGGCGCTCTTGAACTCGAGCACGATCACCGAGCGCCCTGCGAGGACTACGACGTCGGGCCGTCGGCCCCCCTCGAGCGGGAGCTCGTACTCGCACGCCATGCCCCAGTCGAGCGCGTCGGTGTCGACACCCACGCACTGCTGCAGCGACTCGAAGAGGCAGGTGTGCTCGTCGCGCCAGGCGGCCTGCTGCGACTGCGAGGCGTGGAGGTCTAGGAGCCGCAGCAGGTGATCGGCGAGGGAGGAGAGCCAGGCATCACGTGGGGTCGAGAGGAACTCCCTGACGGTGCCTGCCCAGCCCCAGCTGTCGGTCGATTGCACCGTCCCACCCACCTCGCTGGCGGCTCTCGTGGTCGGGGAGCTTAGCCATGTGGCGACGAGGCGTCGCTCGCGAATCACACCCCTGTAATCGTCCCACCCCCCATTCATACTGCAGACCGTTGGAAGCGGCAGCGACGAGTGGGAGGGAAGGGGTCATGGCGAAGTCAAACGGGGCTCGGTCGGCACGGCGCACGACCGGCGACAACATCGTTCTGGTCGCACAGGAGCGCACCTTGCACCTGGTCGACCTGGAGAACCTGCTCGGGGACCCTTGGGCCACCGGCCCGCGCGTGGGGTGGGCCCTCGAGCAGTACTTCGAGGTGGCGGGTTGGCGGACGGGCGACCTCGTGTACGTCGCCGCCAACCCTCACCTCGTCAAGGAGTTCTGCTTCGACCCGCCGGTCGGCTGGAGCCTGCACGCGGCGCGTGGCCCCGACGGCGCCGACATCGCGCTGCTGGCGCACGCCGCTCCGGAGTTCGTCGCCCGGCGCGCCGGGCGGATGGTCGTGGGCAGCGGCGATCACATATTTGCCGAGCGTGCGCAGCGCGTAGCGGATTCGGGCGTCGCCGTCTTGGTCGTGGCCCGGCCGGAGTCGCGGTCGTGGCAGCTGGCGCAGTTCCCGTTCCGGCCGTTCGCCCCGGCGGCGCCCGGCGGCGGTGCCGCAGAGTCTGCGGTGTCGCGGGCTGATAGCGGTGGTGCACTCGCGGCCTGACCGGGGCGATGGTGTGGGGCGTCAACTACAGCGCGCGTGGCCCGGGGTCGCCGAACTCCTCGGTGACGTAGCGAGACACCCGCGTGCCGCGTGGCCAGTCGCCCGGGTGCATGCCGGCCTTCCGCCACAGAACGGAGAGGAACTCGGCGACGTCGTCGACCTTCGGCCAGACGGACGGGAGGAGCGTCGACCGGTGGCCGGGAGCATCGAGGAGGAGACCGTCGATGCCGGGACGGACGGCACCGGCAACCTCGGCGCAGGAGTCCGCCGCGATCGGCTCGGCTGCCGAGAGCACCGAGACCTTGATCGACATCTCGATGAAGTCGCGCTCTGTCACGGCCGGCATCCGAGGATCCGAGAAGGCGGCGCCCAACGCGTGGTACGCGACGTCGACGGCGAGCGCCCTACACGCCTCCAGCGTCCCGATGCAGCCGAGGAGAGCGGAGTCTCGCTCCAGCGTCACGAAGGTGGCGGCCTCCACCTGTAGATCGGCGTGACAGTCGGCGGGGTCCGGGAGAGCCTGTACGCCTGTGGATAGGGCGCCACCGATCGCGTCCGCCGCGATGTCGAGGAGTGTCCGCTGGTGCGCCGCGTCGAGCCGAGGAGCGTCGGGGAGGGTCATGTCGCCGACTCCCAGAACCCGACAGCGCAGTAGCCGACGACGCGATCGTGTGATCCCGCTGTGTCGCCGGACGAGCGTAGGTCGAGGAGGCGCGCCTCCAGTCCCCGGGAACCGGCGACTCGGAGGAGTCCCCGGAGCGCGTAGGCGCCACAGGCGTCGCGGTCTGCGATGCCCTCGACGTCGAGAGCGGTGATGGCTCGTGCGGTGCGCAGGTCGCAATCGGCGGCGGACTCGTAGTCGAGGTAGTGACTGAGATCGGTGCTGACGACGACGAGGGTCTCGGGGCCGCCCCAGAGCGAGTCGAGCAGACGGGCGACGATCTCGACGTCGGGCGCGCCGACGACGAGCGGGAGCACCTTGAAGCTCCCCAGAGTGCGCTGCAGGAAGGGCAGGTGCACCTCGATGCTGTGCTCGGGAGCGTGGGCCGCGTCGTCGATCTCGACGCCGGGCAGGGTGAGTGCGATCTCGCGTGCTGCGCCGTCGATCTCGACCGGACCCAGGGGGGTCAGGAACGCGTCTACCGCCGGAACGGCGAGTCTGCCGACGTGGACGCGGTGCGCGGGGCCGAGGAGCACCACACGGGTGATGGTCGTGCGGGCGGCCGCAAGCGTCGCGTAGCCGCTGCCTGCCACCGGTCCCGAGTACGAGTACCCGGCGTGAGGCACGACGAGTGCCTTCGGCGCAGGCCCTTCGTAGCGTGCAGAGGCGATGTAGGTGTCGACTCCGGCGCTGAGCGACTTCGGCTCTCCCGGGTAGAACGTGTCGGCGACCGCGGGCGCGCGGGTCCTCATGCCGGCCTCGTTGGATCTCACCGAACGACCTCGAAGTCGGCGAGGCGGACAGGGAGACGGCGGGCGCCCCACGACCCGGGGTAGCCCTCGAAGACCCCCGCAACCGGCGTTCCGCATGCTGCACAACGACCCTCGTCGGTGACCCGGTAGCTCCCGAGAACGTACTGGTCGCGCTCGACCAGGAGCCGGTCGCAGGTGTGGCAGTACGTGCTACCGCCGTCGGGGTCGTGGACGTTCCCGGTGTAGACGTGACGGATCCCGTTCCGCTTGGCGAGCTCCCGGGCGCGGCGGAGTGTCGAGTGCGGGGTCGGCGCGATGTCGAGCATCTTGAAGTCGGGATGGAATGCCGTGAAGTGGAGCGGGACGTCGGGGCCGAGATGCTCGACGATCCAGAGCGTCATCGCGTCGAGCTCTTCGTCGGAGTCGTTCTTCCCGGGGATGAGGAGCGTGGTGATCTCCAGCCAGACGTCGGTCTCGTTGGCCAGGTACTCCAGAGTGTCGAGGACCGGCTTCAGGTGGCCACCCGAGAGGCGCAGGTAGAAGTCGTCGTTGAAGGCCTTGAGGTCTACGTTCGCCGCGTCGACGTGCTCGAAGAGCTCTCGGCGCGGCTCTTCGCAGACATACCCGGCGGTCACGGCGACCGTCTTGACCCCGCGCTCGTGGCAGGCCCGGGCGACGTCGATCGCGTACTCGAGGAAGATGACGGGGTCGTTGTAGGTGAATGCCACGCTGCCGCGCACCGAGCGACTCGGCGGCGCGGGCGATGGTCTCGGGCGAGGCAGCGTCGGCCAGGGTGTCGGTCTCGCGCGACTTGGAGATGTCCCAGTTCTGGCAGAAGCGGCAGGCGAGATTGCACCCCGCAGTGCCGAACGACAGCACCCCGGAGCCCGGCAGGAAGTGGTTGAGTGGCTTCTTCTCGATCGGATCTACGCAGAAGCCGCTCGATCGCCCGTAGGTAGTCAGCACGATCCCGTCGTCGCGGCGAGCGCGGACGAAGCAGAGGCCGGCCTGGCCGTCACGGAGCTTGCATGCCCGCGGGCAGACGTCGCACTGGACCCGACCGTCGGTCAGGGCGTGCCAGTACTTCGTGGGGGCGCCCGCTGCGTAGCTCATCTCCCGAGAGAACAAGCCGAACGGCCGTTCGCATTCCCGGAGAAGGGCGGCTTCCCGCATCGACACCCCCCGCCTCGAAGGCGCGTGCCGAGCGGACTCAGCTACGGCTCCAGCGCTAGGCCCTCCAATCGGCGCGCACGAAGACGTCGATCAGCCCGTTGGTGTCGCCGCGCACGAGGTTCGTCGCGGACGACTCGAACACCACGTCGGATCCATCGCCCGTCATTACGGTCGCGAGACAGGTCCCATCGGCCAGACGCCCGGAAGTGTTGCGGCTGACGACCTTGCGCGAACCGGTTCGTCGGTCCCAGACGTACGCCTGGTCGATCCCGTGCGTCGGCCTGGAGGTCAGATCGGTCGCGGTAGTGAAGGCTACGAAGCGACCTCCGGCATTCATGGAGGGGAAGGTGGCTCCGTAGTTGGTCCCCGAGACACGACGTGAGATCAGGTACGTGCGGCCCGTAGAGCGGTTGCGCACGTAGACCTGCCCGTTGGTGGGGGCGCCGCCGACGATCGGGTGCCCTTGGTGGCTGCACACGAACGCTACGACGCTCGCGTCCCGGTCGATTGCGGGGATCTCACCGTCGCAGTGACCGTTGTTCTGCACCCGCCCGCTGTGGCCTCCGACGCTCACACGCTCCACGACGTTTGTGGAACGTCGGAGCACATACACGTCGCCCTTGCCGTTCGTGTCGGCCGGCACGAGCCTCGCCGTCGAAGTGAACGCCACTGAGCGACCATCGGCGGAGATGACCGGCCTGTCGCAGGCCTGAGATCCGTCGGCCGATCGATACCCGGCGGTCGGACGGCATGCGAGCCTCGTTCTGTCGGTCGACGGGTCGCGCACGTACACGCGATCGCGTATGGGCGACATGCCGGGGAGCAGATCGGTAGCGCCCGACGCGAACGCAACGATGCCGGAGTCGCTGACGGTGGGTTCGTCGGCGCCGTAGTTCGCTGCCGTGATCGCCGTGTGGTTCCGCGCACTCGCGAGGACGATCGCCCCGGTACGGCGGTCCTTCCGATACACCTGATCCGAGGTCGTGACACCGGGAACGAGATTCGTTGCCTCCGACTCGAAGACGATCCACCGGCCGTTGTCGGAGATCGCAGGCTGGGTCGACTGGTCGTTGGCCTGACCGCCCGTCGCACGAGTGCTGACGCGCTGCGTCGTACCGTCCACCCGATCGCGCAGGAAGACATCGGCTTGTCCGTTCGTGTCGTTGCGGACGAGATTGCGTGACTCCGAGACGAACACGACGAAGCGCCCGGTAGCGCTCACGTCGACGGTTCTCCGACCGAATCGCTCTACAAGGCCGCCGAAGTCGGCTGCCTGGTGCTCCGCCGACGACACGTTGACCCGTCGCGTCGGTCCTGCCGCTCCTGCTGACGCGATCGGAGTGAGGCTGCCTAGGGGAAGCGCGATGGTGAAGACGAGGGCGAGGCATGCGGCGCTCCGGCTCGCGGCGGTGAGCTTCATCTAGGTCTCCCGTGGGTGGTGCTGCGTGGCCGCTCATGTGAGAGCCGTCGATCGACTGATCTGACATCTTCTCGGCCGTGCAACGCGATAGCGGCTACGCGAACGAGGCACCGAGCAGCGCGGACTGTCGCGGTGAGGCTACTCGGAGTGCGGTTCGCGCGCTCTGTAGTGCCCCCCACCGCGGAAGCCGGGATCCCGGGGCGCACCTACGGCGGAATGAATGAGTCGAAGCGGCGGACGCGTTCCACGCGATGTGTCAGACTGCGCGCATGGTGGGTGGGGCACCCAGGACGAGAATGACGAACCTCCTCGACAACCGCTTCGACGAGGCACTGGATCTTGCAGTGCGGGCGCACCGGTTGCGACCGCGGGCGGAGACCTCGGTGCCGCACATCGGGCACCTGCTCGCAGTGGCGTCGCTCGTGATCGACGACGGTGGCGACACCGACCAGGCGATAGCCGCTCTTCTTCACGACGTCGCGATCGACGGTGACGACTCGATCGCCGAGGTCGGGAGGCTCTTCGGATCACGTGTCGAGCGGATCGTCAGAGCCGTGGATGGTGGCCGGCGGCCACCTTGGAGCGTCTGGCGCCAGGTCAAGTCGGAGCATGTAGCCGGCATCCCGAGTGCTCCGCCGGAGTCCTGGCGGGTCTCACTTGCCGACGCCCTCAGTGAGGCCCGCTACGTGCTCGTCGAGCTGCGCGAACATGGTCCGCTCGCGTACGGCGCGGAGCAGGGGCGTGCGTTGCAGTGGTATCACCGCGCCCTCGCCGATGCCTATGCAGGACTCGTTCCGGGCCCGATGCGCGACGAGTACGAACGCGTGGTCTCCGAGATCGAGTCGACTACCTGGTAGCACCTCGGCGCCGCGGCCCGGGTAGGGTCGGAGCGCGATCTGACAGGGGGTGCCATGAGGATCGAGATCGACTTCGACCGGTGTGAGAGCAACGCCGTGTGCATGGACATCGCGCCGCAGGTGTTCGAGGTCCGAGACGACGACTTTCTCTACTTGCTGCAGGAGAGCCCGCCAGAAGACCTCCGCCCGTTGGTCGAGGAGGCGGTCAGGACCTGCCCCAAGCAGGCGATCTCGATTCACGACGACTGACACCTGGCAGACGCGCCCCGATCCGGCGGTCAGTACGACAACAGGGCGCGCAGGTCGCGGGTGATGTCGCGGACCTGGGGGAGGATCGCGTCTTCCAGGGTCGGCTCGTAGGCGACCGGAACATCGGCGGCCGCAAGTCGCCAGACGGGCGCGTCGAGGTGCTCGAAGCACTCGTCGGCGACGAACGCGGCCACCTCCGCGCCGAAGCCACCGGTGAGCGTGTCCTCGTGCAGCACGAGCACGCGGCCCGTGCGTCGAACCGACTCCGCGACGATCTCGCGATCCCACGGGGCGATGGTACGCAGGTCGACGACCTCCACTCCCGACCCGTCAGCGCCGAGATCCTGCAGGGCGAGAACGGCCCTGTGCACCGTCGCCCCCCAGGTCACGACCGTCGCACGGTCGCCACGCGTCACGTACGCGCCACGCCCGAACGGCAGCTCCCAGCCCATCGGCGGCATCGCGTCGCGGTTGTAGCCCTGGCGGTACAGATGCTTGTGCTCGAGGAAGAGGACCGGGTCTTCGCAGCGAAAGGCGGTACGCAGGAGGCCTACGGCGTCGCGCGCGCGCGAAGGGAATGCCACGAGGAGTCCGGGGCAGTGGGCGAATATCGACTCACCGCACTGCGAGTGCCAGATCGAACCGCCGGTCAGGTAGCCACCAATCGCGATGCGCACGACCATCGGGCAGCTGAACTCGCCGTTCGAGCGCCAGCGAGTCGTGGCGGCCTCGGAGCGGATCTGGTTCATGGCCGGCCACACGTAGTCGAAGAACTGGATCTCGGGGCAGGGGCGCAGACCCCTTACGGCCTGACCGACTGCCCTGCCGATGATGTTGGCCTCGGCGAGGGGCGTGTTGAAGCAACGAGCGTCGCCGAACTCGCGTTGGAGGCCGAGAGTGATCCCGAAGACCCCTCCCTTGCCCGGGACCTGGTCGAGGACGGCCGGGTCGGCGTCGGCGACGTCTTCTCCGAAGACCCGGATCCGCTCGTCCGCCTCCATCGCCTCGTGGAGGGTGCTTCGGATCGCGTCGCCCATCGTCACGGGCTCGCCGCCGACCGGTGGATCCGGGGGAGCACGATGTGTGGGAACCGAACCGAAGAGCCGGTCGGTCGCGGAGCGCGGGTCGGGACGCGCTCCTGCGAGTGCGGTCTCGGCGGCTGCGCGCACGAGGTCCTTGGCCTCCTGGCGCATGCGGGCGACATCGTCGCCCGTAGTCGCACCCGCCTCGATCAACGCGCGTTCGAGGACGAGGATCGGGTCGTGCTCCACCTCGTCGAGCAGCTCGGGGCCCGCTCGGTACTTCTTCTGGTCGTCGGAGAGTGAGTGCGAGTAGGGCCGCGTGACGGTCGCGTGGATGAGGCACGGGCCTATGCCGGCGCGGGTGTGCGAGACGGCGTCAGCACCGGCATGCCGCACCTCGGTGTAGTCCCGCCCGTCTATGCGGGTGACGCGCAGGCCGCGGATGCCTGCGACCATCTCCGATACGGGAGCAGGCGACTGCTCGGCGGCACGCACGGAGATCGCGTAGCCGTTGTCGGCTACGACGTACAGGACGGGCAGGTGCAGGCGGCATGCCGTGTTGAGGCTCTCCCAGAACTCGCCTTCCGAAGTGGCGCCCTCGCCGAGTGAGACGTAGACCAGCTCGTCGCCGTGGGCGGTGCACCCGGGTAAGGAGCGGCGGCTCGCATAGCGCGCAGCCTCGGCGCAGCCGACGGCGGGGAGGCACTGGCTCCCCGTAGGGCTGGTCTGACTGACGATGTTGAGCCGCTTGGATCCCCAGTGGCAAGGCATCTGCCGACCGCCGGATGCGGGGTCGTCGGCGGACCCGACTGCCTGGAGGAGGATCTCGGTCGGCGTGACACCGAGGCCGAGCACGAGAGCTCGATCGCGGTAGTACGGGTAGAACCAGTCGTAGCCGGGGCGCAGGGAGCGGGCGAGGCCGAGGCCGAGTGCCTCGTGCCCGGCACCAGAGATCTGGAAGTAGACGCGGCTCTGCCGCCTGAGTGCGATCTCGCGGTCGTCGAGTTCGCGTGAGACCAGGGCGAGTCGGTAGTCGGCGATTGCCTCGTCGGCGGGGACGCCGTCGGCTAGGAGTCGGGTCGGCGTCGTGGCCATCGCGGGTCGCTCACCCCCAGCTCGGTGTCCCGGCATCACAGGATACGGCGGCGCGGGTGACGGGACCGGCGTACCCTCGTGCGCAGTGGCAGATGACGTCGAGCCCAGCACCGACCCGCCGCCGTGGCGCCTGCGCCGGCCGCGCTCCCGTGCCATCTCCGGGTCGTCGCAGAGCAGAGGTGGAGCGTCGGGTCCGCTGGTCGAGGCGTCCGACGAGGTCGTCCCTTTCAACAGGGTCCGCACAAGAGCGGCCGCAGCACTGGTGGCGTCGAAGGCGAGCACCCCCCACGCCTGGTGCGCGCTGCCGGTCGACTTCTCGGCCGTCGAAGACGCGCGGGCAGCGTCGCGCGAGACCTTCCGCTCCGAGGAGGGGTTCTCGCTCACGTACCTGCCCTTCGTCGCGCGCGCTGTCGCCGATGCACTGGTCGAGTATCCGCTGCTGAACTCGACCGTCGCGGGTGGGCCGGGAACCCACGCGACCGAGCCGGTCGTCCACCGGACAGTGAACCTCGGGTTCGCGGTAGACCTCGACTACCAGGGCCTGGTCGTGCCCGTGGTGCGCGATGCAGATGGGCTCACGGTCAGGTCGATTGCCTTGGCGGTGCACGATCTCGCGGGTCGCGCGCGTGCGAAGCGCCTTCTGCCCGACGAAGTAGTGGGGGTGACCTTCACGATCACGAATCCTGGAGCGGCCGGCACGTGGCTCTCGGTCCCGATCATCCACCGACCCGCGGTAGCGATCCTCTCGACCGACGGGGTGCGCCGACGTGTCGTCGCGCGCGACGGGGCGCTCTCGATCTGCCCGGTGGGGTACCTCGGCCTCAGCTACGACCGGAGCGCAATCGGCCCGGCCTACGCATCCGCGTTCCTGGCGCACGTTGGCGCGGTGCTGTCGGAACGCGACTGGGCCGACGCTGTGTGAGCGCGCTCAACCCGACAGAAGCTCGGGGTTCTCGACGTCGGCCGGAGTGCAGTCAGCGGGAGCTGTGACCGGATTGCACCTGGCGGGCGTCCCCGCGGGGATCTCGACCGAGTACGGACCGAAGCCGGGGTCTGGGATCTCGTAGTCGGTGCTGATGAAGTGCGCGCCGCTCGCGAATGCCGCATCCCGCTGTGTGGTGTCGTTCTCCCGCGCCTGGACGGTATCGGCATCTGCTCGGGTGCGGACCAGCATGTTCGCCGCGAGCACGGCGGCGATCTCGGAGGCCTCGTCGACAGGATCGTTGCGGTTGGTGAACGCGGAGTCCTCGAGGCCCGGATCCGTGTTCGTGAACATCGCGCGGCCGGATAGGGAGGGATGGCCTACGAGGTAGAGGTCGCGGAGGCCGGCGTTGTTGAGCGCGAACACCACTCGTCCGCGTACCGCTCCGAGCACGGGCCAGCCCGCCGATTCGACGGCTTCGCCCAAGGTCTCGCTGTCTCCGCGAACCATGTCCGGGGTGACGAGGTCGGCCTCGTCGAAGACCGACCTGATCTCGGCGTCGAGCGTGTCGAGCTCTTCGGCGCCGAACGGTATGGGAACCGTCCACTCGAGCGGCGCTTCGAGGGTCATCACCTCGTCCTTGGGCTCCACGAGCACGAGCAGCGGTACGTGACCCGGGTGCGCGTCCGACCAGGCCTTGATCTCCTCCAAGCACGTGGTGAAGAGCACGCACGTGGTGCCGAAGTCGACGTCCTGCACGTGCAGCACCTTGAGCCCCGGCTCACTCCAGTCGGGGTCAGCCGGCGGTTCCTTCCCGAGTATCGGGAGGGCGGCAGGCGTGGCGTAGTGGCCGCCGTCGGGATCGGCGAAGACGTCGAGCTCCATCTGTCGTACGCCGTGGGTGTCGAGCTGCTCGGTCAAGGGGGAGTGCGAGTACTCGAGTGTGCCCGTGATCTCGGGTGCGGCGGCCATCATCGCCGCGAACAGATCCGGCTCGGCCTGCACGTGGTACGAGTTGTGCGACCCGAGCACCTGCACCTGGTCGAGGCGGAGCGTGTCGTCGAACGGATACCCGGCGTCGGCGGTCGTCGGAGGCACTGAGGCGCCCGAGGTGCTCGACGCGTCGTCCCCGGTGCCGTCGCCGGACGAGCATGCGGCGAGACCGGCCAGCGCCATACCGAGCGCCGCTGCCACACAGGTCGTGTTGGCGATCCTGCGTCTGGGTGCCATCGCGGGAATCTATCCGGATCCTGTTGATAACAGCGACCGCGATGCGTAACTTGCGTGCTTCGGAGCGGTCCGGACTGGAGAAGGACAAGTGCGTCAGAGACTCCTCGCATTCGTGGTCGCGATCGGGGTTGCGTCCGGCACGGGAGCCGCCCAGGTGGCAGTGGCGCCCGCTGCCGCGCCGGCGACCGGGAACCCGGTGTTGATCGTGGCCGGAACGTTCTCGCCGGAGTTCGCCGTGGAACCGCTCGCTGCCCGCCTCCGTCACGACGGCTTCACCGTGTACACGATGGCCCTGCCCGGCCTCGGCGTCGGAGACATCGCGCAGTCCGCACAGGCTGTGGCAACGGCGGTCGATGCGATCCGCGCCGAGACCGGCTCGGCGAAGGTGGACCTCGTAGGTCACTCGCAAGGGGGCCTCGAGAACCGCTACTACCTGAAGTTCCTAGGCGGGACCGCCAAGGTGGGCGCCTACGTGAGCCTCGGTACTCCCCAGTACGGGACGTACTTGGCGAATCTCGGGACGTTCCTGGGGTTCGGCGACTGCCTGACGGTGGTGGCGTGCGTCCAGATGGCTACGGGCTCGTCATTCCTGGCCGCCCTGAACGCAGGCGACGACACTCCGGGGAGCGTCCGGTACTACGCCATCTACACGGTCTTCGACGAGCTGGTGCAGCCCTGGGCCAACGCGAAGCTGCAGGACGGAGCCAAGAACATCAAGCTCCAGTCGTACTGCCCGTTCCGGATCGTCGGTCACCTCGGGCTGATCCTCGACGGCTCCGTCTACGGACTCGTGAAGACGTCCCTACAGGGTGGGAGAGTCCGCACGAACTGCTTCGCCTTGTGACGTCGTGCGTGCGCGCCGGGCTCGGCCCGGCGCGCACGTCCGGGAGTCGTGGAGTACCTCAGTTGCTGCCGCCTGAAGTCGCGTCGGGCGGAGGGGGCGGCGGAGGCGGAGGCGGAGGCGGCGGCGGAGGCTGGGTCGCGACCGGGGTCGGCGCCGGTGCAGGAGCCGGGGTGAAGACGGGAGCGGGCGCCGGAGCCGGCTGGGGGGCCGGAGTCGCGACAGGAGGTGGCGCTGCAGCCGGCGCGCCTGTCGCTCCGGGGATCGACGCATCGGTCGCAGGAGGTGCGGCGGCGACGAGATGGCGCCGGACGATGATCCGCACGATCCGGCGGGGCGGTGGTGCTGCGGCAGGCGGCGCCGTTGTCGCAGGCGTCGCAGGCGTCACGCCGGCCGGGGGTGCGTAGGCCTCGCCGGTGGTGGCGCCGGCGACCGGCACCGATCCGCTGTCCCACTCGTTCGGCGCGTACATCGCGCTCATCAGGAGGACCGTCGAGGCGAGGCTCCCGCCGCCTACGAGGACGCGAGTGGCGAGCGCGGCGTGACGGCGCCTGGAGCGCGCCCGTGCCGCAGGCAGCGTGGGTGCCGCGTCCCCTCGGGCTTCTGCTGCCATCAGTCGTCGCCCCGGTCCTCGTACTCGACCTCGACCTCGACGCGTCCGTTCTCCACTTTGGCCTTCCACTTGATCTCGGCGTCGGGACCCTGGAACTCGACGCTCACCTCGTGTCCGCTCGACCTCACCACGTGCGCTGTCCAACCGCTCGCCGGGGAGGTGGAGACGATCGACATCGAGTTCCCGGAGACGTCGGCGGTGACCGTTCCGGCACCCCCGGCGCTGTACGTGACGAGCGACGACGGAGCGGACGTGGTGGGTGGCGCTGCGGGCCGGGTCGTCGGGCTCGTTGTGGCGGGCGCGCCCGACGGCGGTGAGTGGCCGTCGCCTGCTCCGGCGTCGGGGTCGTCGTCGTTGCCGTCGTCCCCGGCTTCGTGGCCGTCGCCGTCGTCGTTGCCGCCACCGGGCGGCTGGGTCCCCGATGTAGGCGCGGGAGCGGGCGGATCCGAAGGTTCCGGCGCGGGATCCCCCGCAGGGGCGGCGACCGGGACGGCGACGTCCTGGTAGTAGGTCTGGTACTCGGTCTCGGGGACGGCGGGCAGGGTCGAGGTCGCCCGGGCGGCACGGGCGGCCCTCTGGCCCGTCGTGGCGCTCGCGACCGGCGACTTCTCCGCCGCCAGAGCCAGATCGCCGGCGCCGGTGGTGCCAGACCGCAGGATGCCCAGGTTCACGGCGATCCCGGTGCTCACGGCCACGGCCGCGAGCGAGACGGTGGCTGCGGCGGTCAGCGCTGCTCGTCGTTGCATGACTCCCCCTGCTCGTCGATCGGTCCTGCCCCCCCGGGTGTCTGTACCAACTATCGACCACGGCGGGGATCTTCAGCACCAGGGGAAGGCAAAGGTTCGGCAAAGAAGATCGGCGGCACGACGGGGCGGGGAGTCGACACGGCGCGCGCCGGCGCGCCACGATGGGCCCAGTTGTCGAGGCGGATCGTCGAGGCAGGCGCCCCGGGGGGATGCATGTACGTCGGTTACTCAGAGGAGCACCTGGCCCTACGAGACGAGCTGCGGGCCTATTACGAGCGGCTCCTCACGCCACAGGTCCAGAAGGAGCTGCGGCAAGGCGAGGGGGTGGGGCCGGCCGCGCGGTCGATTGCGCGCCGGATGGCGCAGGACGGATGGCTCGGCATCGGCTGGCCCGTGGAGTACGGCGGCCAGGGCCGCACGCCGATCGAGCAGTTCATCTTCTACGACGAGTCGATGCGAGCGGGGGCGCCGGTGCCCATCCTCTCGATCAACACGGTCGCACCAACGATCATGGCGTTCGGGAGTGTCGAGCAGAAGGACTACTACCTGCCGAAGATCCTCGCCGCCGAGATCAACTTCGCGATCGGCTACACGGAGCCGGACGCCGGAACCGACCTCGCATCCCTGAAGACGTCCGCTGCTCGCGACGGAGACGAGTACGTGATCAACGGCCAGAAGGTCTTCACGAGCCTCGCCACGGACGCCGACTACGTCTGGCTCGCCGCGCGCACCGATCCGGATGTCAAGAAGCACAAGGGCATCTCCATCTTCATCGTCCCCACCGACACCCCCGGGTACAAGTGCACGCCGATCGACAACTTCTGTGATCTCAACACGAACGTCACCTACTACGAGGACGTGCGCGTGCCCGCGCAGAACCTGGTCGGTGAGGAGAACGGGGGCTGGCGTCTCATCACGAACCAGCTGAATCACGAGCGCGTCACTCTCTGCTCGTCGGGAGTTATCGAGCGGGTCCTCGACGACATCAGGGCGTGGGCGCAGGCGACGACCCTCGCGGACGGCACCCGCGTCGTGGACCAGGAGTGGGTCCAGGTGAACCTCGCCCGCGTCCACGCGAAGCTCGAGTTCCTGCGGCTGGCGAACTGGCGGGTTGCCTGGGAGGCGACCCAGGGGATGCCCCTCAATCCCGCTGACGCTTCCAGCATCAAGGTCTTCGGCACCGAGTTCTACATGGAGGCGTTCAGGCTGCTCATGGAAGTCGTGCAGCCGTTCGCCCACATCGAGGGCGACTCGCCCGACTCGGTGAGGCGAGGCACCCTCGCCCAGCTGATCCGCAGGATGCACATCCTCACGTTCGGTGGCGGTACCAACGAGATGCAGCGCGACCTCATCGCGATCTTCGGCCTCGACATGCCGGGCTCGCCACGATGAGGAGCATGACTCGCGGAGGGACGACATGGACTTCGGTCTGAGCGAGGAGCAGCTGGAGCTGCGGGGCCTCGCGCGGAGGATTCTCTCCGACAGGATGACGCCGGCGAGGCTGAAGGAGATCGACGCGTCGACCGATTGGTTCGACCGCGACACCTGGGCGGAGCTGGCGAAGGCGAACCTGCTCGGCGTCGCCCTGCCCGAAGCCGACGGTGGCCTGGGGATGGGGTTCTCCGACCTGTGCCTACTGCTGGTCGAGGTCGGGCGACACGTCGCCCCCCTGCCGGCGGTGCCCTGCCTCGCCACCGGAGCGATGGCCCTGTCCGCCTTCGGCGCTCCGGCGCAGAGGGCGGCGCTTCCGGGGGTGGCCGCCGGTGCGACGATCCTGACGGCGGCGCTCACGGAGCCGGGAGGCGACCCATACAGCCCCTCCGCCGAGGCCACGAGAGACGGCGACGGCTGGCGGATCTCGGGTGTGAAGACCGCCGTTCCGGCAGCGCACCTGGCCGAGGCGATCCTGGTGCCGGCCTCGGAGGGGGGCACCACGCAGGTATTCGTAGTGGATGCCGCCGACCCCGGGCTGTCGATGGAGCGGCAGGAGACGATCGGCAGGGAGCCGCAGTCTCGGGTGACCCTCGACGGCGCAACGGCACGGGGCGATGCCCTGCTCGCAGGCGACGGGTTCTCGGGTGAGCAGATACTGAGCTGGATCATCGCGCGCACCACGGTCGCGCTGGCGGCCGTTGCGTCGGGCGTCAGCGCGGAGGCGCTGCGGATCACGGCGGAGTACGCAACCGAACGGCACCAGTTCGACCGTCCGATCGGGTCGTTCCAGGCTGTCGGGCAGCGCCTGGCCGACGCGTTCATCGACAATCGGGCCATCGAGCTGACGATGCAGGCGGCCGCGACCCATCTGGACGAGGGTCGGGAGATCCCCTCCGAGATCGCCACGGCGAAGTTCTGGGCTGCCGACGGCGGCAGCAGGGTGGTGCACGCTGCATTGCATGTCCACGGCGGCGTCAGCATCGACAACGACTACCCGATCCACCGCTACTTCCTCTGGATGAAGCAGATCGAGTCGACGCTCGGCGCGGCGACGCCGCAGCTCCTTCGACTCGGCCGGATCCTCGCGACGGAGCCCGTCTGAGCCCGCGGTCGCGGCGATCGGTGGCGACCACCGCGCCCGGTGCGCGGGCAGTGGCCGACGCGGAGCCCGTCGTGTTCTGGCTGGATCGTCCCGACATCCCCGAGGTTGCTCCACCACCTTCGGGGCGCGTCGACACTGACCTCTGCATCGTCGGCGGGGGATACACGGGCCTGTGGGCGGCGATCCTGGCGAAGGAGGATGACCCGGATCGCGACGTCGTGGTGCTCGAGGGAGACCGCGTGGCGCACGGTGCGTCGGGACGCAACGGCGGGTTCCTCGACGCATCGATCACTCACGGCCTCGCCAACGGCATCGACCACTTCCCCGGAGAGATCGAGCGCCTCGTCGAAATCGGACGCGACAACTACCGGGGCCTCCTCGACACTCTCGACCGGTATCGGATCGATGCCGCGTTCGAAGCGACCGGGGAGCTGATCGTCGCCACCGACGACTACCAGGTACCCGGCCTCGCCGAGTCGGTCACGACCCGCCGGAGGTACGGCGAGGACGCGGTTCTGTTGGATCGCGACGAGGTGCGCGCCGAGGTCGACTCACCGAGGTTCCTCGGCGGTGCCTGGCAACGGAGCCACATCGGACTTGTCGATCCGGCGGCACTCGCCCTCGGGCTGAGGCGCGCGGCGGTCTCCCTGGGCGTGCGGGTGTTCGAGGGCACCCGGGCGACCGACGTCCGTGCCGACGGTGCCTCGGTCAGGATCGACACGGCGACGGGACACGTAGAGGCCGCGGGAGTCGTTCTCGCCACGAACGCCTACCGGGGCCTGGTGGCACCGATTCGGCGTACCGTCGCCACCGTCTACGACTACGTACTCGTGACGGAGCCGCTCGGCGAGGCTCAGCGCGCGTCGATCGGGTGGACGAACCGGCAAGGCCTGGCGGACTCCGCGAACCAGTTCCACTACTTCCGCCTGACCGCGGACGGCCGCATCCTCTGGGGGGGCTACGACGCGGTCTACTACTTCGGTGGCGGAGTTTCGGCGCGTCGCGAGCAGAGTCGTCGCACGGCGTCGCTGCTCGCGGAGCAGTTCTTCGAGGTGTTTCCGCAGCTCGAGGGCGTGCGGTTCACCCATCGGTGGGGTGGGCCGATCGCGACGACCACCCGCTTCTGCGCGTCGTTCGGCGCGGCGCTCGATGGCAGGCTCGCGTACTCGGTCGGGTACACAGGTCTCGGAGTCGCCGCCAGCCGCTTCGGCGCGCGCGTCGCACTCACGCTGCTCGACGAGCCCTCTGCCGAGTCGATCCGGCTCGACCTCGTGCGGTCGCGCCCCTTCCCCTTCCCGCCGGAGCCGGTCAAGTGGCTCGGCATCACTCTCACCCGTCGCGCCATCGCGCGGGCGGACAGGCGCGAGGGGCGGCGCGGCCGTGGCTCTCCCTGCTGGATCGAATGGGGCTCGGGTTCGACTCCTGATCCCGCGGCGCAGCTAGCCGCGGGCGGACTCGAGCAGGCGTGCGACCGGATCGAGATCGTAGGGGTGTCCGACCATGACGATGAGGTGCGATGCACCGGCCTCGAGGTAGGCGTCGGCGTTGTCGATCTCGTTCGGCTGGATCGCGACCGTCCGCTCGATCTGCGACGGTCCGCGATCCACTCGAGCGCACCACTCGTCGAGGATCCGGCTCTTGGCGGCGAAGGCCTCCGGCGGGCCGAAGGTGTTCCACATGTCTGCGTGCTCCGCCACGAGGCGTAGCGTGACCCGCTCCCCGCTCCCGCCGATGAGGATCGGGAGGCGTCCTACGGGCGTCGGAGTCAGCTGGCTGAGCCGGGTCGCGATCTGCGGCAGGGCGGCCTCGAGTGCGTGCAGACGGCCGCCGGCGGTGCCGAACTCGTACCCGTACTCCGTGTAGTCGCGCTCGAACCAGCCGGAGCCGATCCCGAGGACGAACCGTCCTCCGCTCAGGTGATCGATCGTCCTCGCCATGTCGGCGAGGAGGTGGGGGTTGCGATAGGAGTTGCAGGTGACGAGGGCGCCGATCTGCGCATTGCTCGTCTCGACCGCCATCGCTGCCAGGAGCGTGTACGCCTCGAAGTGCGGTGCGCACGGATCGCCGTAGAGCGGGAAGAAGTGGTCCCACACCCAGATGCTGTCGACTCCGAGTGCATCGGCCGCCCTCCACGCGGCACGGAGATCGTCCAAGGACGTCGCCTGCGGGTGAAGCTGCACGCCTACTTCGAACCTCGCCATCTGCCCTCTCTGTGCTCGTCGAGTGCATCCGCCGGTGGGCAGGTTAGTGGCGACGGTCCTCGAGGATCAGCCGGCGGCCGCCGTCGGCCAGGGCGAGGACCGCCTCACCCTGCATGAGACGGCGGATCGGCTCGCCGATGAGCGCCGCACGCCACCCGTGCGAGAGCCGCCCCTCGATGCCCGAGAGCAGCAGCGAGAGATCGAAGCGCGTCGCGAGCAGCGCCGGGTCCAGGTCGAGCTCCGAGGCGCGCTGCGACAGCCACGCGCCTACCACCGTGACCGCAGCTCCCAGGGACCGGTCGACGGGCGCGGCGTCGGGAAGGTGAAGGCGCGACGGGTCGAGCTCCAGGCCCTCTTCGACTGCGGCGAGGATCTCGGCCGCGGCGCCGTTGCGGAGGTGACGGCCGTCGAGGCCGCGCACCGACTGCAGCGCATCTCTGGACCGGGGAGGTCGCTGCACTATCCCGGCGAGAGCGAGGTCGGGCAGTACGAAGCGCGGCGGGACGTCTGCGGCCATCGCCGAGCGCTCCCTCCATGCGGCGACCAGCTGGGCGACCCCGCGCGACTTGCCCCGGAGCTGGCGCGAACCCTTCAGCTTCCACCACGCAGCCTCGGCGTCGGGCCGTGTCCGGTCGCGAATGCGCCGCTCCTCGCACTCGTCGACGGCCCAGTCGAGACGACCGGCCGCTTCGAGATCATCGACCAGGCTGTCGCGGAGGGCGAGCAGGTGGTCGACGTCTGCGGCTGCATAGGCGCGCTCACCGGCGCTGAGCGGACGATGCGTCCAGTCGGCGAGGCGGTCGCCCTTGGCCAGTCGAACGCCCAGGAGCTTCTCGACCAGGACCGCGAGCGACGGTGTGCCGTGCCCGCAGAAGCCCGCTGCGACCTGCGTGTCGAAGAGCGACGACGGTCCGAGGCCGCACGCGCGTTCGAGGATCGCGAGATCCTGGTCGGCTGCGTGGGCGACCATCGTGCCCGGGCCGCCGAGGAAGGCGCCCATGGGTGCGATGTCGACCGCCAGGGGGTCGACCAGGGCGATGCCGCCGGGCCATGCGATCTGCACCAGCGCCAGCCGTGGCCAGTACGTGCGTTCGGTGTGGAACTCGGTGTCGAGCGCGTAGGCCTCGGCCGCAGCGACGTCGCCTACGAGGTCGTCGAGGGCGTCTTCGTCGGCTACCCAAAGCATCTCGCTCACGTTCCGCAGTCTTGCCGAGACAGGCGCGCCGGGGCCGCACGGGGCTCTCGGCCACGACAGGTGGCTCCGCGAACGCCCGGAACGGACGATACGAGACCCCGCTGGATTACTGGATCGAAATAGGTCAGAATCGTCTCAGGCGTCCGGGTCGGCGCGAGACCCCCACCTCGCGGACCGGCCCGTGACGCCTGCTTCGCGCCCGGGCGGTGCGCGGCGGTCAGCCCAGCTCGACGAGCCACTCCAGTGGTGTGCCGTCGAGGGCCCGCTGGAGCTCGCGTGTGAGGGTGCTGAGCTGGTCGAGCATGAGCAGGACGCCGAACGCACCCAGGAGCGCGGCCGAGCCGAGGACGATCGTCTGGGAGTGCCGCCTCACCCACGTGAGCGCTCCGCCGAGACTGCCGAGCGCGAGGCCGGTGGCGAGGAACGGCAGACCGAGCCCGAGTGTGTAGGCGCCGAGGAGCGTCGCCCCGGACCACGCCCTCCCGGAGTCGGCGGCGATGGTCAGGATCGAGCCCAGCACCGGGCCGATGCACGGCGACCATCCGAACGCGAACGCGGCGCCCGCGACGAAGGGTGCGGCCCTCCCGAACCTGCCGAACTGGGGTTGGAACCGCTTCTCCTGGTAGAGCCACGGCAGGCGGAGGAAGGTCGACCCGGCCAGGAAGATGGCCATCGCGAGCATCAGCGCACCGGAGAACCGAGTGAGCGTGTCCTGGTGGTCGCGAAGCGCTGCCCCTACCGCCGATGCGGAGAGACCCAGCAGGACGAAGACTGCGCCGAAGCCCGCGACGAAGACTCCGGTGGTGGCGGCGATGCCGCCGAGGTGGGAGCGCGAGTCCTTCTCCAGGGTGCTGACGTCGAGTCCCGTCACCATGGAGAGGTAGCCCGGAACCAGCGGCAGCACGCAGGGCGAGAGGAACGAGACCACCCCGCCCAGGAAGGCGACGGCGTAGGAGAACGGGCTCACCTGCTCGATCCGCTCGAGCGCGAGCACCGGGATCCAGGCGAGTAGGAGCTGCATCTGCGCGACATTGTGCAGCAGTGGCCGCCCCTCCGACGCACCGGGGTGCCGCGCCCCTGCGAGAATCGGCCCTCTGTCGACGATCCGATCTGCTGCGCCGTGGCGACGCCCTCGTCGAGGACCGGTTGCGCGCCTGTTGGTCGCTGTGCTCCTGGTCCTGGCTGTGGGCGCGTGCGCGAGCGGGGCCGGAGACGGGTCGGGAGCTGAGGAGCGGACGGCGACCTCCGCTGCCGCGCTCCCGTTCGTTCCCGAGACGACGTCCGAGGTCCCGAGCGAGCCGCGGGCGGATCTCGCCGGCTTCGCGACGGGGAGCGCGCTGATCGGCCGATCGCTCGAGGGTGTCCGGAGCGATCTCGACGGCATTGCCGCCACGGGAGTGCGGTGGCTGAGGGCGGACATCGACTGGTCGTTCGTGCAACGCGGCGGGCCCTCGCAATGGGACTGGTCGCGTGTCGACGCAGTCGTGCGGGAAGCCACCGCGCGCGGTCTCTCCGTCGTCGGCCTTCTCGCGTACACACCCGAGTGGGCGAGGCCGCCCGGGACCTCCGACAAGCACCCCCCTGTCGACCCGAACCGCTTCGCCGTGTTCGCCGCGGCCGCAGTGATGCGCTACGCCGATGTCGGGGTCCACCACTGGGAGATCTGGAACGAGCCCAACATCTCGGACTTCTGGGAGCCACGACCCGATGCGGAGCGCTACGCGTCGCTGCTCGCGACGGCGTCGGAGGCGGTGCGCTCGGCCGATGCGGGAGCCGTGGTGATCTCGGGTGGGCTTGCGCCGGGGAACGACGTCGGCGACGGGAGCCAGGTGCGCGACGCCGAGTATCTCGGTCGCCTCTACGCCGCCGGCGTCGCTGCTTCCTTCGACGCGGTGGCCGTCCACCCGTACTCCTACCCGGCTCTCCCCGAAGATGCCACCGACGACTTCGGTGTGAACGGGGTGCGTGCCGTTCACGCACTGATGAAGGAGCACGGCGATGGCGGGAAGGAGGTCTGGGCCACCGAGATGGGCGCGCCGACCGGAGGCGCCGGAGCAGTGAGCCCCGAGGTGCAGGCGCGTACCGCGACGGAGGCTTTCGCTGCGTGGGCTCGCTACCGGTGGGCGGGACCGATGCTGTGGTTCTCGTACCGCGACGAGAGCCCCGACCCGAACGGCCCTCAGACCTTCGGGCTCGTCTCCTATGACGGCGTTCCGAAGCCTGCGCTTGCGGCGTTCGAGGTCGCCGTCGACGCTCTCGGCTAGGCGGCGGGGAGGCGGACCACCAGTCGGGCTCCGCCGGAAGGTGCTTCGGTGATCTCTACCGTGCCGCCGTGGGCGACGACCGCGCGCCGAACGAGCGCGAGGCCGAGGCCTGCCCCGCCACGGCGACGGTCCCGCGCCTCGTCGAGGCGGGTGAACCTCTCGAAGACCCGTTCGCGGTCCTCCTGCGGCACGCCCGGCCCGTCGTCGTCGATCGTGAGAACGACGGTGCCGGCGGCCTCGCCGAGGGTCACGGTGACAGCTGATCGTGCGTGTCGGGCAGCGTTGTCCAGGAGGTTTCGGACGGCGTGCGTCAGCTGCTGGCCGTCGCCGCGGACCCGTCCGGCCGAGACGCCCTCTGTGCGGATCGTCGGCCCGCCGCTGAGACGCGATGTCTCGCTCAGCACCACCTCGTCGAGATCGACGTCGGAGACGCGGCGCGAGCGGCCCTCGTCGATGCGCGCGAGCTCGAGCAGGTCGTCGACCAGGTGCCCGAGGCGTCCGGTCTCGCCCAGCACCCGCTCGGCGACCTGCGACCAGTCGGTGCCCTCGGGGTGGGTCAGAGCGACCTCTACATCGGTGCGGATCGTCGTCACTGGGCTGCGCAGCTCGTGCGACGCGTCGGAGACGAACTGGCGTTGCCGGTCGGATGCCCGCTCCAGTCGGTCGAGCATGTCGTTCATCGTCGAGGCCAGCCGAGCGACCTCGTCGCCGGAGGCGGGTACCGGCACTCGCCGGTGCATCGTCGTGTGCGTGATCTCGTCGACCTCTGCGCGGATCGCCTCCACGGGGCGCAGCGCGCGGCCGACGAGCACCCACGCGAGCATGCCTACGAGCACGATCAACAGGGGGGTGCCGACCCACAGCACTCCACTGAGGGCGTCGACGCTCCGGCGCACGCTGTCGAGCGGGCTCGCCACGGCCACGGTGTATCGGCCTCCGGGAGCTGCGACGTGCCTGTAGAAGAGGAGGCGCTCGCCGTACGGTGTGGATTGGCGAACCACTGTCGCCCGATCCGGGAGGTCCTCGGTCGGCAGGTCGCCGCCGTAGTAACCGGGGCTGGTGAAGACGACCTCGCCGTCGGGCCCCATGACGACCAGTGCGATCGGCGGGCGCGCAGGTAGGTGCAGCGCCTCCGGGGACTCGCCGGCCTCCAACCTCGCGGCCACGTCGCGTATGGCGTGGTTGCCGTCGCTGCGGATCCGGTCCTCCACGGAGCTCTTCACGCTGCGCACAAGGCCCAGCGCGGCCAGCCCGAAGGCGAGGCCGAACGCGATCGTCGCAGCCAGGGCGATGCGGAATCGCACGGAGCGAACCACGCGCATCACCGAAGAGCGAGAGCCGTCACTCATCGGCCACCAATCTGTAGCCCGCGCCCCGCACGGTGAGCAGCGTCTTCATGTCGAACGGGTCGTCGATCTTGCGCCGCAGGTAGCCGACGTACACCTCGACGATGTTCGGATCGCCCATGAACTCGTGGCCCCAGACCTCGTCGAGGAGTGCCGGCTTCGCTGCGACATCGCCCGTCGCGGCGCATCAGTGCCTCGAGAAGCGAGAACTCGCGGGCGGTCAGCTCGACCGGAGTCCCCGCACGCGCGCAGATGCGTGTCGCCGGGTCGAGCACCAGCGTCCCCGCGGTCAGCCGGGTAGGGCGTGGCTGCTGCGTGCGCCGCGAACAGGGCGCGCAGTCGGGCCGAGAGAACGACGAAGGAGAACGGCTTGGAGAGGAAGTCGTCGGCGCCGGTGTCGAGCGCCTCCGCCTCGTCCCACTCCCCGTTCTTCGCCGTGAGCATGAGTATCGGGGTCCAGACGCCCTCCTCGCGGAGCGTCTCGCAGACCTTGAAGCCGTTCATCCCCGGCAGGAGGATGTCGAGGACGATCACTGCGTAGCCCCCCTCGCGGGCCCGCCAGAGCCCGTCGAGGCCGTCGTGGACGGTGTCGACGTCGAAGCCCTCGGCGGTGAGGCCGCGGGCTATGGCCTCGGCGAGCGGAACCTCGTCCTCTACCAGCAGCAC
Organism: uncultured Actinomycetes bacterium; assembly: GCA_963706745.1. Lineage (GTDB taxonomy): Bacteria > Actinomycetota > Acidimicrobiia > IMCC26256 > PALSA-610 > JAOSJK01. The sequence continues at coordinate 99,803 of CAVPMX010000004.1, forward strand.
ACGCATGACCTGCCCATTGTTGCCCGAGAAGGCGGTTGGGCCCCGCCCATCCTCAGCAGGCTCTCAGTGAGCAGCACAGGTCGAGGCGGTGCGGCGGGTGCCCGTCATCCGGGCGGAGGACGCCGGTCCGGGTAGGCTTCGGCGTACGCGGCAACAAGTGCGCGCACTGTCGGCACAACGATCCCGACAGCACCGATTCCGAAAGCACCGTGACAGCACCGTGACAACCACGTTCGAGACGCTTGGCGTCTCACCGGATCTCGTGGAGGCACTCGCCGCCTCCGGGATCGACGAACCCTTCGCCATACAGACGCTCGCGATCCCCGACGCGCTCGCCGGACGCGATGTCTGCGGCAAGGCCAAGACGGGCTCCGGCAAGACGCTCGCATTCGGCCTGCCGCTTCTCGGGCGCGTGTCGAAGGCCGATCCTCGCTGCCCCCGCGCTCTGGTCCTGGTGCCGACGCGAGAGCTGGCGAACCAGGTCACCGAGGTGCTCCGGCCGCTCGGCAAGGTGCGCAAGCGCCGCGTTCGCGCCGTGTACGGGGGCGTGCCGATGGACAAGCAGGTCGATGCGCTGCGCAAGGGCGTCGATGTCGTCATCGGCACGCCGGGCCGCATCATCGACCTGATGGAGCGCCGCGAGCTCTCCGTGGAGGCCGTCGAGGTGCTGGTGCTCGACGAGGCCGATCGCATGGCCGACATGGGGTTCATGCCGCAGGTCCAGAAGATCCTGTACAGGATCGAGGCGGAGCACCAGACGATGCTCTTCTCTGCGACGCTCGATGGCGCGGTGAATCAGCTGGTTCGCCGCTACATGACCGATCCGGTCTTCCACGAGGTCGCGGCGAAGGAAGTGACCGTCGACGAGATGGAGCACCGCTTCCTACTGGTGCACCACATGGACAAGGTGCGTGTCGCCGCCGCGATCATCGCCGGCGTGGAGCGGACCCTCATCTTCGTGCGTACCAAACGAGGAGCGGATCGGGTGGTCCACGACCTCCAGAAGGAGCGGGTCTCCTGTGCTGCCATCCACGGAGATCTGCGTCAGGCGGCGAGGGAGAAGGCCCTGAAGGACTTCACCGACGGCAAGATCGCCGCACTCGTCGCCACTGATGTCGCAGCTCGTGGGCTGCACGTAGAGGGAATCGACGTCGTCGTGCACTACGACCCGGCCGACGATCACAAGGCGTACCTGCATCGGTCCGGGCGGACGGCCCGCGCCGGTGAGACGGGCGTGGCGGTGACCCTGATGATGTGGGATCAGGAGAACACCGTGCGGATGCTCATGCGCCGTATCGGAGTGCAGCAGCCGATGGTCGAGGTCTTCTCGAACGACCCGCGGCTCGCCGACCTGGCGTCGTGGGATCCCGCGTCGGAGACAGCGAACGCCTGACCGCGTCCGTCGCGGAGCGTCTAGCGGCCCTGGAACTCAGGGGGGCGCTGCTCGATGAACGACGAGAGTCCTTCCTGGAAGTCCTTCGTCGCCATGAGCTCCTTGAGGGCCGCAAGCACGTGGTCGGAGTGGGCCGGAAAGCTCTCCGACAGCCCGAAGCGGAAGAGCCGCTTCATGGCGCGGATCGCCAGCGGAGCGTTGGCGGCGATCTCCGCTGCCCACTCGCGCGCCGTGGTGAGCGCCTCGCCGTCGGGGACGACGCGATTGACGAGGCCGAGGCGCTCCGACTCCGCCGCGTCGAGGTCGCGCCCGAGGAAGGAGATCTCCGCGGCACGCGCCCAGCCGACGAGCCGCGGCAGATACCAGGTGCCGCCGCTCTCGGGGACTATGCCGCGCTTGGCGAATCCGGGTAGCAGGCGCGCCGAGGCGTCGATGATCCTCATGTCGCACCCGAGCGCCAGATCCAGGCCGTAGCCCGCAGCGGCGCCGTTGATCGCTGCGATCACCGGTGTGTCCATCTCGTGAAGGAGCACTGTGGGCAGGTCGCGTGTGTTCATCAGAAGCGCGCCACCACCCCCGGGATTCACCTGCCCGCCACCGCCGATGCCGGTTCCGGCCATCGCGTCCTTGATGTCGAGTCCGGCGCAGAACCCCTTGCCCGCTCCGGTCAGCACAACGACGCGCGCCGCGGAGTCGCGCTCGGCCTCGAGCAGGTGGCCGGTCAGCTCCGTGAGCATGCCGATCGAGATCGCGTTGCGTCGGTGTGGGCGGTTGAGGGTGATCGTTGCGATCCCGTCACTCACCTCGTAGAGGCACTCCTGCTCCGATGCTCCGGGCTGCTCGCTCATGCTCCTCCTCGTGGGATGCCCCGTGGTCCTCGCGCGGGCTGTGAACGCCGATCGATCCGTTCGACTCTGATGTTCGACTGGACCGGCGGCCCTGTGCGGGTGCCCGTACGGTACCGGCCGTCGACGACCGGGAGCCCGCCGCGCCGCATCATCTCCGCGGTCGCGCGCCGCCGCGCGAGCCGGCGGGCGCGCTGGCGCCGCACAGCACGTCGCCGCAGGACGAAGAGCGTCGCCAGCAGAGCCAGCAGGAACAGAACGACGTTGCGCAGCGAGACCAGTGATCCCTTCGACGACCCGCGATCCTCCCGCGAATCGGCGGCGACTGCCGTGGTCGGCGGTGACGAGGTGGAGGGGGTCGCAGCCGTTGCGGACGGTGCGACCTCGGCTGCAGCGGGATCGGCGGACTCGGCAGCAGAGTCGCCCCCGGTGAGCCGCAAGAACGCGAGCTGGTCCGCCAATCGCTCCGCGTAGGGGCTCACCCTTACCGGGGGGAGGTCCTCTCCGGTACCGGGGTCGCCGGCAGGGATCGCGAACCCCTGATCCAGGAGCTGCCATGCCCATCCGTATGTGTCGTACGTGTCGAGGATCACGACGATGAGCGTGCGGCCTTCGCGGCGAAGCAGTGGCGATCAGGGTGTGGCCGGCCTGTTGGGTGTACCCGGTCTTGAAGCCAGTGGCGCCGAGGTATCCGGCGGCGCCGGTGATGAGCTTGTTGTGGTTGACGAGGTTCCGAGCCGTCCCGGACGGGTCCGTGAAGTCGAGCTCGGGCAGGGCAGCGAGATAGGCGAGCTGAGGCACCGCCAGGGCGTTCCGCGTGGCGACGGCGATGTCGTACGCGCTCATTCGCGGCCCGCCCCTGAACGACGCGGCATCGTCGAAGCCGGCCGGGTCGGAGAGAGTGCTGTCCTTCATCCCGTAGCGGGCGGCCGTCGCCGCGAGTGCGTCGGCGAAGCCCTCGAGGCTCCCGGACGTTGCCTCGGCGATCGCGTACGCGGCGTCGTTCGCGGAGACCATCAGGAGGCTGGCGAGAGCCTGGTCGATCGGCCACTGCTCGCCGGCGAGCATCGTGATCTTGCTGGCGGGCTGCGAGGCAGCGAGGTCGCTGACCGGGATCAGGCCGTCGGCCGGAAGGCGCTCGACCGCTGTCAGGGCGGTCATGACCTTCGCAGTGCTGGCGGGCGGCAGAGCGGTGTGCGCGTCCTTGGCAGCGAGGACCCTTCCCGTGTCGGCGTCGGCGATGATCCACGCCTGAGGCTCGGGGGAGGCGGGGGCCGCGCCCGCGGGCGACGCCGTCGCAGCGATCGACGAAGGAATCGCGACGGCGAGGGCGGCGAGCGCGACGACGGCGCGAACTCGGACCATGGTGTGCGACAGGCTAGGCGGCTCGGACCGGAACTCGGCGCTTCGGCGGGCGGCATTCGACGGGAACTGGGCCGACCGCCGCCGGGGTCGCGTGCGAGGATGGGGGCGTGACACGAATCTCCCGAAGGATCGGCGCGATCCGCGAGTCCGCGACGCTCGCCGTCGACGCCAAGGCCAAGGCCCTGAAGGCGGCGGGGGAGCCGGTGATCGGCTTCGGCGCCGGAGAGCCCGACTTCGCCACGCCACCCCACATCGTGCAGGCCGCCGTGGAGGCTTGCGGAGACCCTCGCAACCATCGGTACTCGCCCGCAGCCGGCATTCCCGAGCTCCGCGATGCGATCGCCCACAAGACCAAGCGGGACTCCGGGTTCGACTGTTCGGGAGCCCGCGTCCTCGTGACGAACGGTGGGAAGCACGCCGTCTACAACGCCTTCCAGGTGCTTCTCGATCCAGGTGACGAGGTGCTCTGCCCGGCGCCCTACTGGACGACCTACCCCGAGTGCATCGCCCTTCCCGGCGGTCGTGCCCGTGCCGGTGCCGACGACTGCCGCCGCGGGCTTCAAGGTGACCATCGACCAGCTCGACGCAGCGCTCACCGAGCGCACGAAGGCGCTCCTCTTCGTCTCGCCGAGCAACCCGACCGGAGTCGTCTACGGCGCCGACGAGGTCGAGGCGATCGGCAGGTGGGCGGTCGAGCACGGACTGTGGGTCGTCACCGACGAGATCTACGAGCACCTCACCTACGGAGAACACCGGTTCAGCTCGATGCCGGTACTCGTGTCCGGAGCTCGCCGACACGTGCGTGATCTTGAACGGAGTCGCCAAGACCTACGCAATGACGGGATGGCGGGTCGGGTGGATGATCGGACCGGACGACGTGATCGCTGCGGCCGCAAACCTCCAGTCGCACTCGACATCGAACGTCGCCAACGTCTCGCAGCGAGCGGCGCTCGCCGCCGTGTCCGGCGACCTCGAAGCCGTCGCCGTCATGCGGGAGGCCTTCGAGCGGCGGGGACGCGTGATGCACTCGATGCTCTCGGACATCCCCGGAGTGGCGTGTGTCGAACCTCAGGGCGCGTTCTACTGCTTCCCTTCCTTCGAGGAGCACCTCGGTCGCGAGATTGCAGGTAGGCGGGTCGGGAGCACTCTGGATCTGTGCGAGGTGATCCTCGACGAGGCCAGGGTCGCAGTGGTGCCCGGGGAGGCCTTCGGTGCTCCGGGGTACGCGCGGCTCTCGTTCGCGCTGGGGGACGACGACCTGGTCGAGGGTGTCGGGCGGATCGCGGACCTGCTCGGCCGGTGACGCTCGACGCCATGATCGACCGCTGACGGTCGCGGCCGTCTAGCCTCGCCGGCGTGAAGAAGCGCGTCCTCGTAGCCGAACCTCTAGCCGCCCGAGGACTCGATGCGATGCGGGCGGCCGGGCTCGAGGTCGACGTCCGAACGGGCCTGAGCCCCGACGACCTGCTCGACGCTGTACGGGGGGCTTCGGCGCTGGTGATCCGCAGCGCCACTCGGGTGACCGAGGAGGTGCTCGCCGCCGGGGCCGGCTTGGTCGTGGTCGGCCGGGCCGGGATAGGCCTCGACAACGTCGACGTCGCCGCAGCGACGAGTCGCGGTGTCATGGTCGTGAACGCACCGCAGTCGAACGTCCTCTCGGCCGCCGAGCACACGATGGCGCTGCTACTGGCCCAGGCGCGCAACGTCCCGCAGGCGCACGCAGATCTGAAGGCGGGCCGGTGGAACCGGTCCCGCTGGGTGGGCGTGGAGCTCCACGGGAAGACCCTCGGCATCGTCGGGCTCGGCCGGGTCGGTGTGCTCGTCGCACAGCGTGCGCTCGCGTTCGGGATGCGCCTTGTCGCGTACGACCCGTTCGTCAGCCCCGATCGCGCTCGACAGCTCGGCGTGACCCTCGTCCCGACTGTCGACGAGCTCGTGGCCGAGGCCGACTTCCTGACCGTCCACCTCCCGAAGACGCCCGAGACCGTGGGCCTGATCGGCAGTGAGGCCCTGTCCAAGGCGAAGCCGGGAATGCGCCTGGTGAACACAGCGCGCGGTGGGATCGTCGACGAGGATGCACTGGCGGAGGCGGTGAGGTCCGGGGTCGTCGCGGGTGCCGCGCTCGACGTCTTCGTAGCGGAGCCGACCACCGAGTCGCCCCTCTTCGACCTGGACGCGGTGGTGGTCACGCCACACCTGGGCGCATCCACTGCGGAGGCGCAGGACAAGGCGGGCAACACCATCGCCGAACAGGTGATCCTCGCTCTGCACGGCGACTTCGTGCCGTTCGCCGTGAACGTCGCGGCGTCGGAGGCGTCGGAGACCGTGCGGCCGTTCCTACCGCTGGCAGAGCGTCTCGGGAGGCTGTTCACGGGTCTCGCAGGCGGCGCGCCCGAGACCCTCGAGGTGTCGTACGAGGGCTCGATCGCCGACTACGACTGCCGCGTCCTCACCCTCTCGATCCTGCGAGGGGTCCTCGGTCCGGTGGTCGACGAGCCTGTGACCTTCGTGAACGCTCCGCAGCTGGCCGAGATGCGCGGTCTGACGGTGCGCGAGACCAAGTCGTCGGCGGCGCGCGACTACGTGAACCTCCTGACCGTGAGGGGTGCGGGAAGCGGTGGCTACACCGCCCACGTAGCCGGGACCCTCTACGGGAAGAACGACGCTCCCCGGATAGTGGGCCTGCAGGACCACATCGTCGACCTCCCGCCGTCGAGCCACATGCTCGTAGTGCACAACGCCGACATCCCGGGCATGATCGGCGCTGTAGGCACGATCCTCGGCGAGGCGGGAGTGAACATCGCCGACATGGATGTCGGTCGCACCGCGACAGGCGAAGCGGCACTCATGGCGATAGCCACGACGGAGACCGTGCCGTCCGAGACGGTTGCCCGCATCTGCGCGCACCCGGGCATCGTCGACGCCCGCGCCATAGAGCTCGAATAGCGCCCGGCGCGCGATCCGCTACCTCTTGGGCGCCCTCAGCCCATCGGCCTCGGCGGACTCCCCGTCGAGGTAGCAGCGGTCGGGTCGGGTGCGCTCGTAGCTCGAGCTCCCGGGGGAGTGGTAGATGCCGCTCGAGAGCTTCGCCTTGACGGGATGGCTGGCCGGGCAGGTGCCCTCGATCGGGTCCATCCAGGGTGCGAGCGTCGTGCTCTCCTCGCCGATCTCCGGTCCGCCGCCCGGCACCACCTCCGCGGGCACGTGCACATGAGGATGCTCATCGCCGACCCGGTCGGTGTCGCGCGGCATCGGCGGGTAAGGGAAGGGCTGCGGCTGCCAATCCTCGCCTGCGCTGCTCTCGGGGACCCGAGACCGGTACCACCGCCAGCCGGCGTACGCCGCGCCGACCAGCATGCCTGCCCCGAGCGTGCGCTTGATTGCGCGCCTGCGGTCTCTGCTCACCTCGCCATTCTCGCGCGCCCCGGCCGAGGTGGTTTGACTACGCGTCTCGGAGATGGCACTCTGATCGGACCTATGGCGAAGGAACTGCGGACCCAGAACCTCCTTCTCATCTAGTTGCGGGCACCCCTCCGGTGCTCGCGGACGCCCTCCGTGCCCTTGTGGCCGGGGGGTTTTTCGTTGCCCGAATCCAGCTCACCAAGTGCACCAGGGAGGACCAGATGGACCAGGTGATGATCTTCGACACGACGCTGCGCGACGGCGAGCAGTCGCCCGGGATCTCGCTCGACGTGGCCGAGAAGCTGGAGATCGCCGATCAGCTCGCGCGCCTGGAGGTCGACGTCGTCGAGGCCGGGTTCCCGATCGCCAGCCAGGGCGACTTCGAAGCGGTCGAGGCGATCGCCAAGTCGGTGAGCGGCCCGACGATAGCGGCGCTGTCGCGCACCGGGTTCAAGGACGTCGACAGGGCCTGGGAGGCCGTGCGCCACGCAGAGAAGGCGCGCATTCACGTCTTCATCGCTACCTCGAAGATCCACATGGAGAAGAAGCTCCGCATGACGCCCGACCAGGTGAAGGCGGAGGCGGCGGCGGGCGTGGCGCGAGCCAAGGGCTACACGGCCGACGTCGAGTTCTCACCCGAGGACGGCTACCGATCAGACCCGGAGTTCATGTGCGAGGTCTGCCAGATCGCCGTCGACAACGGGGCGACGACGTTGAACATCCCCGACACGGTCGGGTTCGCCGTGCCCGAGGAGTACGGCAAGCTCATCGCGTACGTGATCGACACGGTCTCGGGCGACTACGTGGTCTCCACCCACTGCCACAACGACCTGGGCATGGCCGTCGCCAACTCGCTCGCAGGGGTCACGAACGGCGCCCGTCAGGTGGAGTGCGCCATGAACGGACTCGGTGAGCGGGCGGGCAACGCGGCGCTCGAAGAGGTGGTCATGGCGATCCGCACCCGTAGCGACTACTTCGACTCGGTGCACACAGGAGTGCGGACGGAGGAGCTGTCGCGTACGTCGAGGCTCGTATCCCGTCTCACCGGGTACCACGTGCAGTTCAACAAGGCGATCGTCGGCCGCAACGCGTTCGCCCACGAGGCCGGCATTCACCAGCATGGCGTCCTGGAGGACCGCGAGACGTACGAGATCATCGACGCCAACACGGTCGGCCAGGAAGCCGCGCAGATCGTGCTGGGCAAGCACTCCGGTCGTCACGCATTCGCCGACACGTTGGACAAGATGGGTCTGCACCTGCAGGGGGACGCGCTGAACGCCGCCTTCGTGCGGTTCAAGGAGCTGGCCGACCTCAAGGTCGACATCACCGAGGCCGACCTGGAGGCGATCGCCGCCGACGAGGTGGGCGCCGGCATGGTGCACCGCTACGCCATCGCCGAGCTGGAGCTCCACGGCGGCACGGCGGCACGGCCGACAGCGCGTGTCGTGCTCGCTCACGGCGAGGGCAAGAGCGAGGCCCACGGCACCGGCGACGGCATGATCGACGCCGCAGTCGACGCGATCGCCAAGGCGACCGGGGTGGAGGGCAAGCTCGAGGACTTCCGCGTGGCGTCGGTGACCGGTGGGTCCGACGCCCTCGGCGCGGTGGTCGTTCAGCTCGAAGCGGGCGGAGTGAGGGCCTCCGGAAGGGGAGTCGCGACCGACGTGGTCGAGGCCTCCGCGCGCGCCTACTTGAATGCCGTGAACAAGGTTGTGCGCATCCGCGAACGCGGAGACGCGGCGACGATTCGCGAGAGCGAGGTCGGGCCGTGACCGATGCCGACTGCCTCTGGAAGTGGCGCGAGCTCGCGCTCCTCGCGGCTCGGCGGCCCTAGGCAGGAGACCGTCGGAGGTTCAGCGCTGCGCGACCACCGGCATCCACGAGGGGCGCGTCGCCTCGTGGGTCGAGATGTCCGGTTCGTGCTGGAGAGTGATCCCGACGTCGTCGAGGCCGTTGAGCAGGCGGTGACGGGTGAAGTCGTCGAGGTCGAAGGCGACGTCGATGCCGAGAGCGGGAACGGCGACGCGTCGCTGCTCCACGTCGACGACGATCTCGATCGACGGGTCGTTGTCGAGTGCATGTTGGATGCGCTCGATCGTGTCCTGGGGGAGCTCGACAGTGACCAGGCCGATCTTGAAGGAGTTGTTGCGGAAGATGTCGGCGAATCGAGACGAGAGAACCGCGTCGAAGCCGTAGTCCTGGAGCGCCCACACAGCGTGCTCACGCGACGAGCCCGTACCGAAGCTGGGGCCGGCGACCAGAACATTCGCTCCCGAGTAGCGCGCCTGATTGAGCACGAAGTCGCTGTTCTCGCGCCACTCGGAGAAGAGCCCGGCTCCGAAGCCGGTGCGCTCCACACGCTTGAGCCAGTCGCTCGGGATGATCTGATCGGTGTCGACGTCGGAGCGCACCAGGGGAACCCCGCGTCCGGCAATCACGCGTACGGCCTTCATCTCTCTCCTTCTTCTCCTCGGAGCTGGGTCAGGCGAGGTCGGTGGGGGCGGCGAAGTGTCCGGCTATCGCGGTCGCCGCGGCGACCGCGGGGGAGACGAGGTGGGTCCTGCCGCCTCGTCCCTGACGGCCCTCGAAGTTGCGGTTCGAGGTGGAGGCGCTGCGCTCCCCGGGCGCGAGCTTGTCGGGGTTCATCGCGAGACACATGGAGCAGCCTGGCTCGCGCCAGTCGAAGCCGGCGTCGGTGAAGACCCGATCGAGGCCCTCGGCCTCGGCCTGCTTCTTGACCGCGGCGGAGCCGGGTACGACGAGCGTGCGCAGTCCGGCCGTCACGCGGCGGCCGCGGGCCACCTCCGCCGCCGCACGCAGGTCCTCGATGCGCGAGTTGGTGCACGACCCGATGAAGACGGTGTCTACCGGGATGTCGCGGATCGGCGTACCCGCTGCGAGTCCCATGTACGCGAGGGCGCGCCGTGCGGCTTCACGTTGGGCCTCGTCGTCGAACGAGTCGGGGTCCGGCACGACGTCGTCGATCGTCGTCGTCTGGCCCGGGTTGGTGCCCCATGAGACCGATGGTCGCAGCGTGGCCGCGTCGAGGAGCACCTCGTCGTCGAAGGTCGCACCGTCGTCTGTGGCGAGGGAACGCCAGTCGTCGAGGGCCGCCTCCCAGTCGGCTCCCCTCGGTGCGAACGGCCGGCCCTCCAGGTAGGCGAACGTCGTGTCGTCGGGCGCGATCAGGCCTGCGCGCGCGCCGCCTTCGATGGTCATGTTGCAGACGGTCATCCGTCCCTCCATGGAGAGCGACCTGATCGCCGACCCGCGGAACTCCACGATCTTGCCTATGCCACCGCCCGTCCCTATGAGGCCGATGATCGAGAGGACGACGTCCTTCGCCGTGACCCCTGACGGGAGGTCGCCGTCGACGGTGATCGCCATGGCCCCCGGTGTCGCCTGCGGCAGGGTCTGGGTGGCGAGGACGTGCTCCACCTCGCTCGTCCCGATGCCGAAGGCGAGCGCGCCGAACGCGCCGTGCGTGGAGGTGTGGCTGTCGCCGCAGACGATGGTCATGCCGGGTTGCGAGAGGCCTTGCTCGGGCCCGATCACGTGCACGATTCCCTGCCCGGGATCACCCATCGCGTAGCACCGGATGCCGAACTCGGCGCAGTTCCGCGCGAGTACGTCCATCTGCTGCGCCGAGACCGGGTCCTCGATCGGACGGTCGACGTCGGAGGTCGGCACGTTGTGGTCCATCGTCGCGACCGTGAGGTCGGGTCGGCGCACGGTGCGCCCGGAGAGCCTCAACCCGTCGAAGGCCTGCGGCGACGTGACCTCGTGGACGAGGTGGAGGTCGATGTACAGCAGGTCCGGTTCACCCTCGGCGCGTCGCACTACGTGCCGGTCCCAGACCTTCTGCGACAGCGTCCGGGGAGTCGCTTCTCTGTGCGTCGCCGTGCGGGACATCGCTGCTCCCGGTGGTTGGCATCTCGAGTGGTTGGCATCTCAAATAGTGAGACACTAGTATCGTCTGATGGACAGAGTAGGACCGACGCCGGGCGTCGGCAAGTCGGGCCCGGGTGTGTCGGGCATCCCGCCGGAGGCGACGACGGGCGTCCAGACGCTCGACCGGGCGGTCTCGGTGCTCGGCGCGGTGGCCGAGCGCGGTCCGGCGAGCCTCGCCGAGATCGTCGCCGGAACAGGGCTCGCCCGGCCGACGGCGCACCGCCTCGCCGTCGCGCTCGAGCGCCACGGGCTCCTAGGACGGGATCGCGACGGCAGGTTCAGGCTCGGGGGCCGGCTCGTGGGCTGGGGTGCTCGGGCCTCCGCGACCCTGGGCCTGACGGAGGTCGCCGCGCCCGTCCTCGCCGCACTGGTCGAGGCGACGGGCGAGTCGGCGCAGATGTTCGTGCGCGACGGCGACAGCCGTGTCTGCGTCGCGACGCAGGAGAGGCCGAGCGGCCTGCGCGACACGGTGCCCCTGGGCGCGGTCCTCCCGCTGGATCGCGGATCGGGCGGCAAGGTGCTCCTCGCGTGGGCGGCCGACGCCGAGCGCTTCCCAGGCGTCGCCCCGGCGTCGTTGCAGGCGGTGCGCGAGCGGGGCTGGGCCGAGAGCGTCGCCGAGCGTGAGAGCGGAGTCGCCAGCGTCAGCGCGCCCGTGCTCGGAGGCGACGGCGCCGTCTTGGCCTCGATCGGTGTCAGCGGACCACTCGACCGCCTCGGTCGCCGGCCGGGAGGCCGTCTGGGCGCCGCCGTGACGGCCGCGGCCGACGACCTGGCACGACGCATGGGGGCGACCCGATGAGCCCCCGGAGGTGTCAGGCGAGCGGCCTGATGCTCACCACCTCGACGCGGATGGGGCGCTTCGGGCCTTCGTAGGAGACCTCGTCTCCGGGCCCCTTGCCGGCGATGGCCAGGCCCAGTGGTGAGGTCGGAGTGAGCACGTCGAAGTCGGAGTGACGCTCTTCGATCGATCCGTAGAGATAGGTCTCGGTCTCGTCGTCGTCTTCGACGCGGATCTCGACCACGACACCGGGCTCGACGTTGTCGCCGCTGGCGCCCTCGACGACCACCGCCTGCTTCAGCAGCTGCTCCAGGTGACGGATCCTGGCCTCGTTGTGACCCTGCTCGTTCTTGGCAGCGTCGTAATCGGCGTTCTCGCTGATGTCGCCGTGCTCCCTCGCGCGCTCGATCCAGGACGAGATCTCGCGGCGACCGGTAGTAGACCGCTGCTCGAGCTCTGCGAGCAGCCGCTCGTGAGCCTGTGGAGAGAGATGGGGCTGGGTCATGACGCGCAGGGTAGCCCGCGGGATCACCGGGCCGGGTGCCCTCAGGAGCGCCCGAAGGTGATCTGGAGCTCCATGACCGCCTCGTCCTCGACGCTGATGATGCCGGCCACCGACGGGTTCTCGATGTCGTAGTCGACGAAGACGATCGTGGTCCCTCCGGCCACGTCGATCGTGTCGCCGTTCCAGCGTGCCTCGAGCTCCATCGTGACGTTCTTGGTGACGCCGTGGATCGTCAAGTCCCCGGTCGCGTCCACCGACACCGCCTCGCCGACTGCGGGCAGCGAGCCCAGGTCGATCGGCTCCGTCAGCACGAAGGTGGCCTCGGGGAACACGTCGGTCTCGATGCCTTCGGAGCGCATCTTGTCGTCTCGACGATCCTTGTCGCTCACCAGTTGCGTCATGTCGGCGGTGATCGCGACGCTCTCGATGGTCGAGTCGGAGATCGTGAGCGTGCCGGCAACTGCGGGTGTGCGTCCGACTGCCTCCTGGTGGAAGGCGCTCGGTCCCACCTCCTCCTGTGCTCGGTAGCCGACCCACACCTCGTCACCGGCCGTCACCGCCCACTCGCCGTCGGCATCGCCCGACGGCGCCGCGGCGCTCGTAGTGGTCGAGTCGCCATCGGCGCTGCCTGCCGCGGTGGTCGCGGTCGTGGTCTGCGTGGTTCGGTCGGGGAGAGCCGCCGGCGGCGGCGCGTCGCCCCGGATCACGAACCACCACAGCGCCGCACCGCCCAGCAGCACCAGGGCGGCGGCGGCGAGGAAGAGCTTGAGGATCTTGGACACCGGGGCCTCGATCGTCGCGGTTCGGGTTCGGGCCGGGTCGCGTTCGCAAAGCGCGTGGGACGGGACCCGACACGAAAGGTTAGGCGCGAGGCGCCTTCGGACGGCCGCCGGCGGTGCTCACCACCTGAGATCGCTCTCAGGCTGCGCCGACTCCGGGCGCCCCGTTCCGTGCGGCTTCCGACGCCGGAACCTCCCGAGCGCGCCGGTCGCGCCATCGGGGTAGACGATCGCGACGACGATCAGGGCTACGCCACTCACGGCGAACTGGTACTTGGCGGCGGTGGTGCCTCCACCACCGTTGAGGCGCTCGACGACTCCGCCGGCGGTCAGCAGCCCCGCGACGATCGCACCTCCGATGCTCGCGATGCCTCCGAGGTAGGTGAGAGCCAGGAGCGCCAGGGCGCTGTAGACCATGAACGCGTCGGGTGAGAGGGGCTGCAGCTGGTAGGCGAGCAGGACGCCGCCCATCCCGGCGAGGATCGACGAGATCGCGAACGCCGAGAGCTTCGAGACGGCGACGTCGACCCCGGCAGCCGCCGCCGCCCGCTCGTTCGAGCGGACCGCCAGCCACCTCAGCCCAGTGGCGCTGCGACGCAGGTTGGCTACAGCGGTCCCCGCGAGGAGCAGCACCGCGAGGGCGAAGAGCCCGAACGCGGGCCGGAAGTTGTCGGCGCCTGGGGCCGAGAACCCGAGGTCGACGCCGAAGATGACGGGGCGCGGAACCGGCTGCCCGGCGAGGCCACCGATCGCGGACGAGTTGAAGAACAGCTCCTGGATCGCCACAGCGGCCCCGATCGTCGCGACGGCGAGAGTCATGCCGCGGACGCGCACCGCCGGCAGCCCTGCCGCGACCCCGACGGCGACAGTCGTCGCGAGCGCAAGCATCGGCGACCACGGGAACGGCACGCCGCCCGACGTCGCGAGCTTCGCCGTCGTGAACGCGGCCACACCGGCAAACGCGTACTGCGCCAGTGAGATCTGGCCTACATAGCCTGTGAGCACGACGCTGGAGAGAGCGATGAGTGCACCGATGGTCGATACCACGATCGCGAGCCGCCATCTGCTGTCGAGGGTGAGGAGCCCTGTGGCCGCGAGCCCGCCCAGGAGGGCCGCCACCGGGAGCACGGCTCGCGGCGTCGGCGACCGCGGCAGACGCGCCTCGATCACTGCCTCGCGCGTCGGCAGCAGCCGCCCGCGCAGGGTCATGGCTGCGAGTATCACGAGGAACGGCAGAGATCGCTCTATCCCCCCTCGCGGCAGCCAGTCGGGGATCCACTCGGCGCGCGACGCGAAGTTGAGGATCGCCGACTGCACCGTCCCGATCCCGAGCGCCGCCGCTGTGGTGATCGAGAACGACGTCAGGCCTCCCAGCAGAGCCGCGGCGAGTGCGGGAACGACCAGGAGGCTCGTCGTCAGCGGGTCGAGCTGCTTCGTCATCCCCGTCACGAGGATCACCGAGGACCCGGCGAGAAGCGCGGCGATCACCCAGTTGAGCGCGGCGATGCGGTCGGGGGAGTGGCCGAGGAGGAGAGCACCCTTCTCGCTCTCCGCGGCTGCACGCGTCGTCAGCCCGAAGCGCGTGTAGCGGAAGACGGCCCAGAGAGCCGCCGTCGCGGCGATGGCGACGCCGGCCAGCACGAACCGGCTGACCGGCACCCTGACACCGAGGACGTCTACACCGCCGTCGGGGAGGAACGACTCCATCTTGAAAGAGGCCGCGCCCGACTTCGTGAATCGGAGCCTCGCCGTGGCCTGCAGGTAGAGAAGCAGGCCCAGCGACGCGACGACGCGCGCGAGCGGTGGTGCGCTGCGCAGCGGTCGGAAGACCAGGACATAGCAGAGGAGGCCCATGACCGCCGCGAGGAGGAGCGAGGCCGCGAACGCCGCCGCGACGGTGGGGACGGACCCCGGTGCGGCGAGGGGCAGTCGCGCCGGGAGCCCGAGGACTGGTAGGACGAGGTCTCCGGTCTCACGTGCCTCGTAGTACGCGTAGGCGACGAAGACCCCGAGGGCGCCGTGGGCGAAGTTGACGACCCCGGATGCGCGGTGTGTGAGCACGAGGCCGAGCGCGAGGAGCGCGTAGACCGACCCCGCTCCGAGCCCGACCAGGAGGAATCCGGGATAGTCGCTGATCTCGCCGCCTTCCTCGGGGCCGAGACCGGCTCCCGGCCCGAATCAGGCGGAGGGCTCCGCCAGGTCGGCTACCTGGATCCAGTCGGTGACCTGACGCAGGGTGCCGCCCTCCCGTCGGGCGATGATCTGCTGCGGTGAGCATATGGCCGGCAGACCCGCGATCTGCTCGCCGTCGCATGTGTACGGGTGCCCGTTGAAGGATGGGAAGTCGCGCGCCGCCCGGAACTCGTCGACCAGCGCACCGGGTGTCAGCGCGTCGGCGCCGATCACCCGCATCTGCACGTAGAGGTTCATGAATGCCCGGAAGCTCACTGTCGCCGCACTCGCGGGCGGGACACCGTCGCCGTACCGGGAGATGACGGCGAAGTAGAGCGTGCTGTCGGGGAGCGGCGGCTCGGGGTTCACGGGACCTTCCGTGTTGAAGTAGGTGCCTTCGACGAGGTCCTCCCCGGCGTCGTCGACGATCTTCGGCGCGGCGCACGCCCCGGTGATGAAGATGTCCGCCCTCAGGTCGAGGTCGTGGGCGGCCTGGAAGGTCGGAACGCACCCGGTGTCGGCTGTGAGTGAGATCACGGCGTCGGGGTCGATGTCGGCGGCCGTGGTCATCAGCGGGAGGAAGTCGGCTCCGGAGAGCGGCATCGGGACCATCTTCACCTCTGAGACCCCGAGCGACTCGAGCGCCCGCTTTCCGTACTGCGCGGCGTCGGCTATCGAACCGAAGTCCCCGTAGAGGACGGAGACCCGGTCCGCGCCCAGGTCGTTCGCCGCGTAGTCGGCGAACGCGAGCATCGCTCCCCACGATCCGCCCGAGAACTGGAACGAGATCGGGTTCTGCACCGACGCCATGCTGATCGGGATCCCGCCGACGAAGGGGATGCCGTTCTGCTCGAGGACGTCGATGCCGGTGCCGAAGACGTCGATGCCGCCGACGACGGCGACCACGCCTTCGTCGACCATCATCTGCGCGCACGACTGGGATCCTGCTGGTGAGAACTCCGTGTCGCACGAGACGAGCTCGATGGGATGGCCATCGACCCCCCCGAGCTCTTCGTTGACGAACCGCACGGCCGCCCTGTCGGCCATCGTCAGCTCGGGGTAGGCGCCGGTGGCCCCGGTCTCCTGGTTGATGGTGCCTACCTTGATCGGCTCACCGTCGGCCTCGACGGGGACGTCGGGCAGGTACGGCGCGAGTGTTCCCCCGGCCATGAGGCAGGGGATGACCGGCTGCGCCGGGTCGCAGCCCTCGGGGTCCAGGGTCGTCGTGGAGCGCGGCTGCACCTCGCCGGACGAGTCGGTCGACGCGACGAGATCCTTCTTCTCGCTGCAGCCCGTGACGGCGACGGCTGCGATGAGCGCCGACCCGACCAGGCGCGCCATTCGGGACCGCATCGTCGCCCCCTCGCACCGACCTGAGTGGACGAATCGAAGCAGCGCCGCACGTCCCGGTCAAGCTCACCCGGCGCGTGCGACGGCGCGGACGGCGCTTGACCAGTGGGCTGTTTCTGTGGGACCATCCCTGGTTCATGCACGATTTCTCCGCCGTAATCGTCATTCAGTAGCGAGCGCCGCACCCCGGCGTTCGCTGTCGACCGTCCACTTCGGTGGGCGGTTTTTCGTTCTCCGGGTCATCCACCGAAGTGCCGACAGAGGTGCCGTGCACTTCTCTCGCGAGAAGGGCCCCACCGTGGTCGGGCCTGGAGCGCACGGAGAAGGACGCGGGAAGAGAGGCAGGGTTGTGAGTCACCGGATCGCAGTCATCGGAGGCGACGGCATCGGCCCCGAGGTCATCGGCGTGGCGCTCGACGTCGTGCGCACCGCAGGCGTGGCCGTCGACGCGGTTGATTACGACCTCGGCGGCTCTCGCTACCTCCGCACCGGCGAGGTGCTGCCCGAATCGGTGCTCGACGAGCTCCGCGGCTTCGACGCGATCCTCCTGGGTGCCGTGGGCACGCCGGAGGTTCCGCCGGGAGTCATCGAGCGGGGACTGTTGCTGCGCCTCCGATTCGAGCTGGACCTGTACGTGAACCTGCGCCCGTTCCGCAGCGGGCCGGGGCGTCACAACGACGGCGTCGACTTCCTCGTGGTCCGCGAGAACACGGAGGGTACGTACGCGGGCGAGGGTGGCTTCCTCCGCAGAGGCACTCCTCTCGAGGTCGCCACCCAGGGATCTGTCAACACCCGGACCGGTGTGGAGCGTTGCATCCGATACGCGTTCGGGCTTGCAGAGTCCCGAGATCGCAAGCAGGTCACGCTCGTCCACAAGACCAATGTCCTGACCTTCGCGGGCGATCTGTGGCAACGCGCCTTCGACGACGTCGCCCACGATCACCCGGAGGTCGAGACCACCTACCATCACGTCGATGCCGCCTGCATCTACCTGGTGCAGGACCCCGGTCGCTACGACGTGATCGTCACCGACAACCTCTTCGGCGACATCCTCACCGACCTCGGTGGCGCAGTCTCGGGAGGTGTGGGACGCGCCGCGTCCGCGAACCTCAACCCCGCGCGGACCGGGCCCTCGTTGTTCGAGCCGGTGCACGGCTCGGCTCCCGATATCGCGGGAACAGGCGCCGCCGACCCGCGCGCAGCGATCATGAGCGCGGTGATGATGCTCGAGTACCTGGGTGAGTCGGAGCCGGCTGCGAGAATCCGCAAGGCGGTAGCCGACTCCGACGACGTCGCAGGAAGCACGTCGCAGGTCGGCGAAGTGATCGCAGGGAGGATCTGAGGAGATGCCCATTCAGAAGGTCGAGAAGATCTGGATGGACGGTGAGCTGGTCGATTGGGACGACGCGAAGATCCACGTCCTGACCCACTCGCTGCATTATGGATGCGGCGTCTTCGAGGGCATTCGCGCGTACGAGACCGACAGCGGGCCGGCCGTGTTCAGGCTCACCGACCACATCGTCCGGCTCTTCAACTCGGCGAAGATCTTCATGATCGAGATCCCCTTCACGGTCGAGGAGCTCGTGGAGGCAGTGAAGGCGACCGTTCGGGCGAACTCGCTGCCGTCGTGCTACATCCGTCCGATCGTGTACTACGGGTACGGCGAGATGGGGCTCAACACGCTTCCGTGCCCCGTCAACGTCTCCATCGCCGTCTGGCCGTGGGGTGCCTACCTCGGTGACGAGGGGTTGCGGCACGGCGTCAGGATGAAGATCTCCTCCTGGCAGCGACACGGGCTCAACTCGATGCCTCCCGCGGCCAAGGGGACGGGCATGTACATCAACTCGTCGATGGCGAAGGTCGAGGCCCTGAAGGCCGGATACGACGAGGCGATCCTCCTCTCGCCGCAGGGATACGTGAGCGAGTGCACCGGCGAGAACATCTTCGTCGTGCGCAACGGCACCATATTCACGCCGCCGGTGGCGGCCGGGGCGCTCGAGGGCATCACGCAGAACTCGGTGCTGACGATCGCTCGCGACCTGGGCCACGGAGCCGAGATCGGGAACATCGCACGCTCCGACCTGTACATCGCCGAGGAGGCGTTCCTGTCGGGAACGGCCGCCGAGGTCGTCCCGATACGGTCGGTGGACGACCGCGATCTGGGCGAGCCCGGCCCGATCACCCGTGCCCTCCAGACGACGTACCTCGACGCCGTGCACGGCAAGGTCGACCGGTACAAGGGATGGCTGGAGTACGTGGATGAGTGACGTCGGGCGAGCGCGCGGATCAGGAGGTGCCACGCGAGGTGCCGATGAGACGCTCCCGCGGAGCGTGGAGATCTACGACACCACTCTGCGCGACGGGGCCCAGCTCGAGGGCATATCGCTCACTGTCGAGGACAAGCTACGGATCGCGGAGCAGCTCGACTGGCTCGGCGTCCACTTCATCGAGGCGGGCTGGCCGGGTGCGAACCCCAAGGACGACGAGTTCTTCCGTCGGGCCACGACGGATCTGGTGCTCTCGACCAGCCGCCTGGTCGCGTTCGGCTCGACCCGACGTGTGAAGGGCAAGGTCGACAGCGACGAGACGCTCGCACACCTGGTCGCGTCGCGCGCCCCGATCGCCTGCATCGTCGGCAAGTCGTGGGACTACCACGTGACCGAGGCGCTCCTGACCACGCTCGACGAGGGCGTGGCGATGGTGGGCGACTCGGTCGAGTTCCTGCGCGAGCAGGGCATGGAGGTCTTCTTCGACGCAGAGCACTTCTTCGACGGCTATCGGGCGAACCCGGAGTTCGCGCTGCGAGTGCTCGAGGCGGCGGCCACCGCGGGAGCGACACGACTCGTGCTCTGCGACACCAACGGGGGCTCGATGCCCTTCGAGGTCGAGGGGACCGTTCGAGAGGTGGTCGACTACTTCGGCGACGACGTCGGGGTCGCCGTCCACCTGCACGACGACGCCGGAACGGGAGCGGCGAACGCCATCGCCGGTGTCCTGGGTGGCGCGATCCAGGTGCAGGGCACGATCAACGGCTACGGCGAGCGGACCGGGAACTGCAATCTGACGACGATCATCCCGAACCTGACGCTGAAGATGGGGATCGAGACGATCCCGCGCGATCGCATCGAGCGGCTGACGCCGGTCGCTCACCACGTCGCCGAGCTCGTCAACATGCCTCTGAACCCGCAGGCCCCGTATGTGGGGCACTCGGCGTTCGCCCACAAGGCCGGCCTCCACGCCAGCGCGATCGCGAAGCGTCCCGATGCCTACGAGCACATACCTCCCGACACCGTCGGCAACGGGACCCGCTTCGTGGTCTCGGAGCTTGCGGGCCGCTCGACGCTCGGTCTGAAGGCCGTCGAGCTCGGCCTCGACCTCGATGCCCCCCAGCTCAACGAGGTGGTCGAGACGCTCAAGCGCCTCGAGCACGAGGGCTACCACTTCGAGGTCGCCGACGGGTCGCTCGAGCTGTTGATGCGCAGGGCGACCGGCTGGGAGCAGCCGTGGTTCCGCGTGGAGTCGTTCCGCGTGATCACCGACGACGTGCGCTCCGGCTGGGAGGACCCGTCGGGCGCGCATGCGACCGTGAACACCGAGGCCACGGTCAAGGTGCATGTCGGGGGCGAGAGGCTCGTGGCGACGGCCGAGGGCAACGGTCCGGTCAACGCACTCGACCAGGCGCTCCGCCGGGCGTTGAACGGCGAGTACCCGGCACTCGAGAACGTGCACCTGACCGACTTCAAGGTCCGTGTCCTGGACACGGGAAGCGGCACGGGGGCAGTGGTGCGCGTGCTGATCGACTCGAGCGACGGCGACGGCACGTGGACGACGATCGGCGTGAACGAGAACATCATCGAGGCGTCGTGGCAGGCGCTGGTCGACTCGATCGTCTTCGGCTTGCTGCGCGCCGACGAGCGCGGGTAGGCAGGGCCCGTGCCGACAGATCCCTTCGTCTCCCCGGACCTCGACGACAGCCCGAGGCAGCAGCAGAACCTCCCGTCGGGCACCGCGTACCCTCCGTTCCGCGGCCGGAGGGGATCGAGGCCCGGCGAGCTGGGACCTGTCTGGCCGTCGGGCCGGTTTCTCGGCACCCCCGGCCCGGATGTCGGCTTCGGGTACACGCTCGCGAGTCGGGCGAAGGACCGGCTGCGTGTCGGCCCCCACGAGAGCCCGTCGGATGCGGTGTCGGTCGTCGCAGAGATAGCGATGCGGCGTGCCGCCCTGTTCGGCCGGGCGCCCGTCGTCGGAGACATCAACGTGGCCTTGACGCTTCTCGGGTACGACGGTGGAGTCGATCCCGAGTTCGTCGAGCAGCGTACGGCGCTCGTCCACGGAGCCGATCACGAGTACGCCGTCCGTCGGTCGATCGTCGACTCGGTGCCCGAGGAGGTGCTGCGCGTCGCGGTGACCGACATCGCTGCACGTGCGTCGGAGTGGCGCTCGACGATGGTCGCACGGGACTCGGATGTGCGCGGGCCCCTGGCGGCCGCGCCCGAGTAGCGGGGTGACGCCGTTCGAGCTGGCCGGCGAGTACGAGGACCTGAGGGCTTCGGTCCGGCGCCTGGCCGAGGGGGCGATCGCCCCGAACGCTGCAGGCGCCGACGAGCGGTCGGAGTTCCCGTGGCGATCGTGGGAGGCCTGGCGTGACGCCGGGTTCACCCGACTCCCGTGGCCCGAGGAGCACGGAGGCGACGGCGGGACGTTCCTCGCCCATGCGATCGCCGTCGAGGAGGTCGCCAGGGTCTGCGCGGCGTCGTCTCTCTTCACGTTCATCTCGAAGCTGGGGATGACGGTGCTGCTGGATCACGGTGGCGACGAGCTGGTGGCTCGCTACGTGCCGCGCGTCGTCTCGGGTGAGTGTCAGGCGAGCTACTGCCTCTCGGAGGCCGGGGCTGGAAGCGACGTCGCCGGGATGACGACCCGCGCGGTGCGCGAAGGCGACCACTACCTGCTGACCGGCACGAAGTCGTGGACGACCAATGCCGGGATCTCCGACTTCTACACCGTCTTCGCCAAGACCGACCCCGACGCGGGGCACCGCGGCATCAGCGTGTTCCTGGTCGAGAAGGGCTTCCCCGGGTTCGCGATCGGGAAGCTGGAGCAGAAGATGGGCATTCGTGGGTCGCCGACGGGCGAGGTGGTCCTCGATGAGTGCGCCGTGCCGGCCGAGAACCTCATCGGCGAGGAGAACAGGGGCTTCTATTACGCGATGGGTGCTCTCGACCGCTCCCGTCCCCTGGTAGCGGCTCAGGCCCTCGGCCTCGCGCAGGGAGCGCTCGACCTTGCGGCCGGGTACGTGAAGGAGCGCCACCAGTTCGGCCGCCCGCTGGCGGAGTTCCAGGGTCTGCAGTTCATGCTCGCCGACATGTCCTCGCTCGTCGACGCCTCGCGTCTCCTCGTGTATCGGGCATGTGCGCGCCTCGACGGCGGACTCCCCGGCACGGCCGCGGCCTCGTCGACGGCCAAGCTCTTCGCGTCGGATGCAGCGATGAAGGTGACGACCGACTGCGTCCAGCTCCTCGGCGGTGCCGGCTACACGACCGATCTCCCCGCCGAGCGAATGATGCGCGACGCGAAGATCACGCAGATCTACGAGGGAACGAACCAGATCCAGCGGATCGTGATAGCCCGCGAGATCCTCCGATAGAGGCGCGGGCGACAGCGGCGTGCGGCCGCAGCAACGTCGGCACACCGTAGACTCGGGGTCTGATGACCGACGTCCGAGTCCGGTTCTCGCCCGCGCCCACGGGCTTCCTGCACGTCGGCGGCGCGCGCACCGCATTGTTCAACTGGCTCTTCGCCCGGCGTCACGGGGGGACGTTCCTCCTGCGGATCGAGGATACCGATGTAGCGCGATCCCGACAGGAGTGGGTCGACGGCATCCAGCACACACTCGAGTGGCTGGGACTCCATTGGGACGATGCCCCGGTCCTTCAGAGCACGCGATTCGACCGCTACCTCGAGGCGGCTGATCAACTGGTGGCGGCCGGAGACGCCTACGAGTGCTTCTGCACGGAGGACGAGGTCAAGGCGCGCAACGACGAGGCCCTTGCCGCCGGCCGCACGCCGGGCTACGACGGCCGTTGCCGCGACCTCGCCGCGGAGCGTCGGGAGTCGATGGCTGCGGAAGGCAGACCCAGGTCGATACGTTTCAGGACCCCCGACACCGGCACGAGCGATTTCGACGACGCGGTGCGGGGCCCGGTGAGCGTGGAGTGGCAGACGATCCACGACTTCGTGATCGTGCGGTCGAACGGCACTCCCGTCTTCTTCCTCGCGAACGCCGTGGACGATGCCGACATGGGGATCTCCCACGTGGTCCGAGGAGAGGATCTGATCGACTCGACGCACCGCGTGCTCGCGCTCCGAGGTGCCCTCGGTTTCCCGGGCCGACCGCAGTTCGCGCACCTGCCGCTGCTCGTCGGCGCCGATCGGGGCAAGCTCTCGAAGCGACACGGTGCCGTTGCCCTCGAGGACTTCCGCGACCGCGGATACCTGCCGCGCGCGCTCGTCAACTACCTCGCGCTGCTCGGCTGGGCCCCCGACGACGACCGCGAGGTGATGGGCATCGAAGAGATGGTCGCGGAGTTCGACCTCGATCGGGTCACGCACTCGCCGGCGTTCTTCGACTACCAGAAGCTCGATTGGATGAACGGCGAGCACATACGCAGGCTGCCGGTGCCCGAGCTCGCGGCGGGCGTCCTGCCGTTCGCGCGTGAGCGCTACGGCGAGCGTCTCGATGTGAGGGTGTTCGAGGCGGCTGTCGGCCTGGCCCGCGAACGGGCCACCACGCTGGTGCAGATCGCCGATCAGGCCGAGTTCCTGTTCGTGCCCGATGGCGACCTCGAGATCGCCGAGAGCTCGTGGGAGCGCCTCGTGGCTACCGAGCGGGTCCGAGAGGTTCTCGACGCGGTGATCGCGCACCTCGAGGAGTGCGAGTGGACGCCCGAGGGGATCGACCTCCGGCCCGTGCTCGAGCCCATGGGCCTGAAGCCGCGCAAGGCGCTCCCCGCTGTCTACGCCGCGATCGAGGGGAGCCATGCGGGGTTGCCGCTCTTCGACTCGATCCACCTCCTCGGTCGCGAGTCGGCAGTCGCGCGGCTCGTCGCAGCGCGCGAGAGGCTCGGACCCGACCGATGAGGTGGCTGCGGCGCGCGCTGAAGGTCGGCGCGGCCGTGTCGGTCGTCGGGTTCGTCTACGTCTCTGTGACGTTCGTCCAGGTGTGGCTCGCCTCGAGGCGCGACGGGGCACGGCCCTCCGACGCGATAGTTGTTCTCGGCGCGGCGCAGTACGACGGACGGCCCTCCCAGGTGCTGAGCGCGCGCCTCGACCACGCCGTCGACCTGTGGAAGGACGGCATAGCTCCGGTGATCGTCGTCACCGGAGGCAGCCAGGAGGGTGACCGGTTCACCGAGGCCGGCGCCGCCGCGACCTACCTGCACGGTGAGGGAGTGCCCGACGCCGCAATCCTGCGCGAGACCGAGGGCCGGTCGTCGTGGGAGTCCCTGGCAGCTTCGGCCCGGTTCCTGCGAGAGCGCGGAATGACGCGTGTCGTCCTCGTGTCCGACCCGTTCCACGCCGCCCGGATCGACGCGATAGCCGAGGAGCTCGGCCTCGATGCCGTGACGTCTCCCACGCGCACGAGCCCCATCAAGGGCGCCGCCGCATGGCGCCGCCTGGGTACCGAGACCCTGCGCGTAGCGGCGGGCCGTGTCATCGGTTACGGCCGGTTGGAGCGACGGGGCCAGGTGGAGAGGCTGGTTCCGGGACTCGCTATGCTGTGACAGCCGCCGCTCCGGAGAGGGTCTTCCCGGCGTGGGGCACCCGTTCGGGGGTAGTTCAATTGGCGGAACGCCTGACTCTGGATCAGGAGGTTGGAGGTTCGAGTCCTCCCCCCCGAGCTGCCCGGCACGCGTGCAGGCGCGCCGGGCTGATCCTGGCCCCGTCGTCTAGCGGCCCAGGACGCCGCCCTCTCAAGGCGGAAGCGGCGGTTCGAATCCGCTCGGGGCTGCTCGGAGCCCGGGTCAGAGACCCGGGCTCCGTCGCGTCACGGCACTGCACCCGTCGCACGAGTGCCACGTTCGCGCCGCGATCGCGACAGCGACGTGGCGCGAACGTGGCGCGAAGTGCGCCGGAATCACGATGCGCGGGAAAGTTTCTCGATGAACTTTCGCGGGTGATCGGGAGCGCGCAGCAACGGCGCGGAGAAGCGTTCGTCGTCGATGGTGTCGCCACGCCGAAAGACATTGTCGCGCTGTGAGCGCGCGGTTTGGTGGATCCCGGTGCCGATTGTCAACGGAGAGCGCGCGTTTCGCGCTTCCGCCACCTTCGGTGCGGCGTGTTGCGCGGCGGAGATCCCTCTCGACGATGAGAGGGCTTGCGCGTTCCCGGCCGACTCCGTCGACTTCGGCGCGTGCGTCGGGCGGCGGAAATGCTTGACCTATGCACGCGAATACGTTCTCATTTCGTGGATACACGCAAAGCGTCGGAGGTAGCTGTGAACAAGGCCGAGTTGATCGATGCGATCCACTCATCTGCGGATCTGAGCAAGGGCGATGCCGAGAAAGCGCTCAACGCGTTCATCGACACAGTCCAGAGCACTGTCGCCGCGGGTGAGAAGGTCGCCCTACCAGGATTCGGGTCCTTCTCTCCGACGCAACGCGCGGAGCGGATGGCCCGCAACCCTCAGACGGGCGACATGGTGAGGGTTCCCGCGCGCAAGAGCGCCAAGTTCACCGTTGGGGCGAGGTTCAAGGCCCAGGTGGCAGGGGCGTAGTCCGAGTAGGGGCGCGGGATCGCAACCCGCACGTAAGCCCTGAGTGACCCTGCACGTGCGAAGGGCTATCAGAGCTCTCCCGGAAAGGTGGTGACCGTGCCTCCGGCAAAGAAGGCAACTGCCAAGAAGGCTGCCAAGAAGCGGACTGCGAAGAAGGCTCCGGCCAAGAAGCGCACCGCGAAGAAGGCTGCCAAGAAGCGGACTGCGAAGAAGGCTCCGGCCAAGAAGCGCACCGCCAAGAAGGCCGCCAAGAAGCGGACCGCGAAGAAGGCTCCGGCCAAGAAGCGCACCGCCAAGAAGGCCGCCAAGAAGCGGACCGCGAAGAAGGCTCCGGCCAAGAAGCGCACCGCCAAGAAGGCCGCCAAGAAGCGGACCGCGAAGAAGGCTCCGGCCAAGAAGCGCACCGCCAAGAAGGCCGCCAAGAAGCGGACCGCCAAGAAGGCCGTCAAGAAGCGGACTGCGAAGAAGGCTCCGGCCAAGAAGCGCACCGCCAAGAAGGCCGCCAAGAAGCGGACCGCGAAGAAGGCTCCGGCCAAGAAGCGCACCGCGAAGAGGCGGACCGCGAAGAAGGGCTAGCCGAACCACGCAGAGCAGCGAACGGGGGGCCCGGTCATCCGGGCCCCCCGTCGCGCCCGGAGGTGATTCACACCTCGTCGATCTGCTTGAACACCTCGGCGGCGGCGAGGCCCACGCCCTGGCCCGCGGTCATGGCGCGCCCACGTATCAACGCCTCGAACTCGGCGATCTCCCTCTCCGGATCGTCGTGTATCCGCATCGTCGAGCGCCACTGGCTGCGGTGGCAGAGGAGCGCCGCGATCTTGGCCCCGAGGTACGCCTCGACGTCCTCGGCGCGGTCGACGATCTCTGCTTCGAAGAGGAGGACCTGGTCGGGACGGTGCGGCGCGTGGGGCTGCTCCGGGTAGAAGTGCGGGTCGCGCGCCGCGACGATGCCGTCGAGGGTCAGGAAGCCGGCGTGCCGGTGATCGGGGTGGATCCTGTAGCGCTTCCACGGGTCGTGACCGAGCACGACCTCCGGTCGGACGCCCCGAACCACCTCGCAGACGCGCGCCCTCTCGGCCAGTCCGCTCTGCAGCTCGCCGTCGACGAGGCCGAGGAAGTGAGCTCCGGCTCCACCGAGTGCGGCCACAGCAGCGCGCTGTTCGTCCTGGCGGACCGAGACGAGCGCATCGCGGTCCTGTCCCTCGTCCCAGGAGCCCTTCGAGCCGTCCGTGAGGACCAGGACGTGGACATCGCAGCCGGCCGCAGCCCACTTGGCGAGCGTCGCGCCGCAACCGAACTCGACGTCGTCGGGGTGGGCGCCGATGGCGAGCGCCCGTGTAGGGACAGGGTGTCCGGTGTCGATCACGGGAGCACGCGGGCCGTCGCGGGGATCGTCGCTCGGCTCGCCAGCAGGTCGAGGTCTTCGGGGATGTCGACATCGAAGGAGAGCGACGGGTCGCGCACGACGCTCAGCGCGACGCCGAGCCGGTCGGCCTCGGCGCAGTGACGGGCGAAGGAGCCAGGCCCGTATGCGAATCGGAAGTCGATCGCGGCGGGGATGGAGAGCACCGGCGTCCCGTCGCCCCGATGGCACGGTACGGCCACCACCACGGAGTCGGCGCCTTGTGAGAGGACCGGGTCGAGGGAGGTGACAAGAGGCAGGTCAGCGTGCACGATGGCGACTCGCGCGATCTCGCGTTCACGAACCCATGCACGCCCGGCGCACGCCGCGCCGTCGAGCGTGCCCGGATCGTCGAGGCACTCGACCCCGCGGGCCTCGGTCCACGAGATCACATCGGGGTCGCTGGACACGACGACGGTCGCGACCGTCTGTGCCGCACCGAGCACGCGCTCGGCCATCTCGCGTGCGAGCGCGGACCGTGCCGCTGGTTCGAGTCGGCCGGCGAGTCTCGCCTTGCCCACGCTGAACGAGCGCAGAGGTACGACGACGGCCGAGTCGTAAACGTCGGGGGAACGGGGCGGCATGGCCCGCGTATGCTACTGATCGTGGAACCGGTCTACGTCGTCGCGAAGGGAGCGTTCTACCCCTGGCTGCGCTACGGCCTGCGATGGACGATCGAAGGCGGGGATCGGATCCCGGAGCAGGGGCCGGTCCTGCTCGCCGGCAACCACGTCTCGTATCTCGACCCCCTGACGCTTGCGTGGGTGGCCGATCGCCGGAACCGGCGCGTCCGCTTCTTGGCGAAGGCCGAGCTGTTCGAGAAGAAGGGTCTCGGGTTCCTGCTGCGCCAGATCAAGCAGATCGAGGTTGACCGGGGATCGCGCTCGGCGGCGTCATCGCTCGACTCTGCGCTCGGCGCACTGGATCGTGGCGAGTGCGTGACGGTGTTCCCGGAGGGCACGATCTCCCTCGATCTCGACCCCATGGCCGGCAAGTCGGGGGCGGCGCGACTCGCGAAGGCGAGCGGCGTGCCGATCACGCCGGTCGGCCTGTGGGGGACGCACCGGATCCTCTTCAAGGGGCGCAAGCCGAACTGGCGATGGGGAGTGGCGCAGACTGCGGTCGTCGGTCCGCCGGTACACGTCGGACCCGACGACAACGTGCGCGAAGCCACCGATCGGATCATGGCGTCGATCTGCGAGTGCGTGGCCAGAGCGCGCGAGATGTACCCGGATCGTCCGCGCTCGGGCGACGAGTGGTGGTGGCGTGGCCCGGAGTCGGCCGTCCTTCGGTCGTGTCGCGCGGTCGCAGCTGCGGAGCCCGCCTCCGACGGGAGCGCCGAGGAGATCGCCGACGCCGACGAGGCCGGGGCGGCTCCGTGAAGGTAGCCGTCGTCGGCGCGGGTTCGTGGGGCACGACCGTCGCTGCACTGACCGCGGCCAACTCCGACACCGTGCTCTGGGCGCGTCGCGCCGACCTGGCGGAGCGCATCGACCGCGACCACGAGAACGGCGAGTACCTGGCCGGCGTCGAGCTGCCCCAGCAGTTGCGGGCGACTGCGTCGCTGGCGGAGGCCTGCGACGGCGCCGACGTCGTGGTCATGGGTGTGCCTTCGCACGGGTTCCGCGCGGTCCTCACCGATGCCGGCGAGCACATCGGCTCGGCTGTGCCGGTCGTCAGCCTCTGCAAGGGCGTCGAGCAGGGGACGCTGCAGCGCATGACCGAGGTCGCCGCCGAGGTCCTCGAGGGCCACCCGACAGACCGGATCGGGGTGCTCACCGGACCGAACCTCGCGCGAGAGGTGGCGGCCGGTCAGCCGACGGCCAGCGTCGTGGCGGTGCGCGACGAATCGACGGCCCGGATGCTCCAGCAGCTCTTCTGGGGGCCGTCGTTCCGTGTGTACACGAACCCCGACGTCGTGGGCTGTGAGATCGCCGGAGCCCTCAAGAACGTGCTCGCGATCGGCGCCGGCATCGCCGACGGACTCGGGTACGGCGACAACACCAAGGCCGCTCTGATGACGCGCGGCCTCGCCGAGCTGGCGCGCCTCGGCGCTGCGCTGGGCGGCGACCCGCTCACCTTCGCGGGCCTCGCGGGGATGGGCGACCTGATCGCGACCTGCAGCAGCCCCCAGAGCCGCAACCGGCACGTCGGCGTCGAGCTGGGCAAGGGGCGCCTCCTCGACGAGATAGTGACGGAGATGAAGATGGTCGCCGAGGGCGTGAAGACGACGGCGGCCGTGTTGGAGATCGCTTCGCAGCAGGGGATCGAGATGCCACTGGCATCGTTCGTCGGCCGGGTCCTGAACGAGGGAGCACACCCAGCGGACCTGGTACCGGAGCTCATGTTGCGCAAGGCGACATCCGAGCTCCACGGCATCCGGTGAGCCCCCCGCTCGTTGGCGCGAGCCGAGCCGCCGCGAAGGTCGGTGCGCTGGGTGCGGCGACCGCGGAGGTCGACGATCGTGGAGTCGTAGCTGCCGACGGCCTCCCGTTCGAGATCGCCTGCTGGATCGGTGCCGACGACGGGTGGCGATGCGACGACGGCGACGCCGCCGTGCAGAGCCGTACAGGGATCGCTCCGGTGCTCGAGACCACCGTTCGCGTTCCCGGCGGCGAGGCGGTGGAACGGGCGTGGGGAGTGGGAGACCGCGGCGGCCTCGTCGCCGTCGAGGTGGAGAACAGGTCGGCGGCCGCATTCGCCGTCGCGTTCGTGCTGCGTCCGGTGCCAGGTAGGCGGCTCCGCAACATCGAGGTGCGCGATGCCACCGTCGTCGTCGACGGGCGGCAGTCGCTCATCCTTCCGCGTGCGCCGCGCAGGTGGGTGGTCGCACCTACGGCGCTCGGCGGGACTCGCTCCAGAGTCGTAGGCGGCGATTCATCGGAGGGTGAGTTCGGCCGGCACGGCGATCGTCGGGGGGTCGAGGTGGCGTTCGTCTTCCCCGTGCCGCACCGCACCGCTCTGCGTGCATTGATCCTTCTCGACCCGCGGCGTGCGACCCGGGGCCTGGACCCGTCGGCGATCCCCGACGCGGAAGCGACTGCCCGTGGCTGGCTCGCGCACCTGGAGCGCGGACTGCGCACCGACCTGCCCGACGAGGCCCTGCAACGGGCCACCGACGTCTGCCGGGCGACTCTGCTGCTCGCACAGCCTTCCAGGCGTGACTGTGCACCCGAGACCTTCGCAGCCCTGGAGGCCTGGGGCTTCGACCGCGAGGCGGAGGCGGCGTGGCATGCGCTCGGGCTCCGCGGTCGTCGGGCCGTGAGCCGTCGGGCGGATCCGGCGGGCGATCCGTGGTCGCGCACGTGTTCCCTCCTCGCCGCGGCTTCACCCGCGGTCACGTTCCCGGGCGGGCCGGCCCCCTTCCTCGCGGCCTTGCGGGAAGTCCTGGCTGACGACTGCGATGGTCGGGTCGATCTGCTCCCCGGGTTCCCGCCCGAGTGGCTGGGTCGCGACCTCGCCGTGCACGACGTGCCTGTCCGCGGTGGTCGCGTCTCGTTCGCCCTCCGGTGGCACGGTGAGCGGCCGGCACTGCTGTGGGATGCCCCCGACGGCCTGGGCGTGACCGCGTCGGTCCTCGATCCGGGCTTCGCCGCGCCGGGCGGGCGCGGGGAGACGCTGCTCGCTCTGCCTTCGGGGGCACTGAGTTCCCATGCGCGCTCCGCTGTGCCCGGCGACGCGCCCGAGTCGTTCGCTTGAGCGTGGCCGACCTGCAGACCGCAGGCCTCTACGATCCTTCGGCGCCGGATGCCGCTGCGCGCCTCGAGCTCCTCGAGTACCTGCTCAGCCTCGGGTTCAGCGTCCCTGAGCTCGTGCAGGCCGAGGAGGAGAACCGGCTCACGAGCATCGCCGCGTTCCGCAGGATCCGGCCGGGGGTGGAGAGGATCACCCTCGCCGAGGCTTCGCGAAGGGCGGGAGTGAGCTCCGACCTGGCTCTCCGCTTCTGGAGGGCGTTCGGGTTCGCCGAGCCGATCTCGAGCGACCGGAGGTGCAGCGAGCACGACGTGGAGGCGCTGTCGCTCCTGGCGTCCTTCGGTGAGCTCGTCGGTCTCGAGCTCGCGGTGCAGTTCGCTCGCACCCTGGGCGAGACCACGGCGCGGTTGGCCGAGGCGGAGGTCGCGCTCATGCGGGCGAACGTCGAGGCGCCCGGGTACGCCCACGGCTCACCGGTCGGCGTCGCGCGCATCTATGCCGACATAGCCGACGAGCTGCTGCCCCGGGTCGTCTCCGTCGTCGACACGCTTCACCGACATCATCTGGAGTCGATCAGCCGGCGTTACAGCGACTCGGCGGCGAACCCGACACAGGCCAGCGTCGTCGACCTCGCGATCGGCTTCGCCGACCTCTCCGAGTACACGTCGCTCTCACAGGACCTCGACCCGTTGGAGCTGGGGCGGATGCTGGCGGCGTTCGAGGAGACCACGGGTGATGCGATCTCCGGTGCCGGTGCGAACGTCGTCAAGCGCATCGGCGACGCCGTGATGTACATGACGCCTGCCCCCGGAACCGCGTGCGTACTCGCGCTCGACATTCTCGATGCCTGCGCCGCGAACCCGCTGCTGCCGCGCGTGCGGATCGGAGTCGCGTTCGGCCCGGTCGTCCTGCTCCAAGGCGACGCCCACGGCCCGGTCGTGAACCTCGCTGCGCGACTCGTCGATGCGGCCGCTCCGGGGACGATCCTCGCCGGGCCGGTTCTCGCCGAACGTCTCAGCGATCTCGGCGGTCGGCTCTCGTTCCTGCCGAGCGGCCGTTACGACCTCGCCGGGTTCGAGGAGCCCGTGAGCGCTTACCAGCTCCTGCGCGGAGAAGGCTCCCCCCGGCGGCCCGAGAGGCCCGGGTAGCGCCTCGGATCAGTCGAGCCTGAGCGTGACGATCTGCCAGGGTCGGAGCTCGATCTCACCGGAGAACTCCGCCATCTCGTTGCCACGAAGATCGACGACGGTCCCGCTCGCCGGAGCGCCGTCGACCTCGATCCGTGCGGACCCGGAGTCGGGTCCGCACGGAAGACGCGCACGACGAGGCGACCCTCCTCGCGCCGCACCGCCGACACCTCGGCTCCCGCGACGCTCAGTGGCCGGCCGATCAGGGGGAGCCGGGCGCCGGAGACGCCGCCGCCGCGCACCCGCTCCAGCGGCACGAGGACCTCGTCGGCCGCGCGCGTACAGGTCGGCGTCGCGCCAGTCGCCGCGATGCAGGAGCACCGAGTACTCGACGGCGAGACGCCCCTGGAGCTGCGGCCCTTCGAGCGGGTCGAGCGGGCCGGCGGGGAGCGGGCGGAGCGCGAGCCCCGAGCGCGAGAGGTACCCCGTGGCCCTCAGCAGCGTGAGCGCGATCTCTGCGCCGTCTGCCGACCACCTCGTACTCGAGGAGCCCGTCGTGCAGCAGCGCGAGGCCGCTGCGCCCGTCGGATGCGTCGACGAACCGCCTTGACGGAAAGGTGGGGAGTGGGTGCTCGTGAGGTCCACCCTCTGGCGCCAGGCCACGGTGGACGACGGCGAACGCGCACTCCGCGTCGGAGCCGCCGACGCGCGCGGGCAGCGGGAAGTGCGCCCTGAGACGGTGGTCGCGGCACCGGTTGTCCAGCTCGGTGCGCACTCGCAGGAACCGCTCGCCCGAGCGGAGCTCGAGCGTGGTGCGGACGGCGACGGACTCGGTCTCCGCGCTGCGGCGCGTGCACTGGTGCTGGTCGCCGATCGCGTAGACGGGCCACGTGTAGGTGGAGTCGATCCGCAGCCGGGCGCGCATCGGCCCGGACTCGAGTGTCGTGACGGCGACGGAGTCGGGCCGTTCGACCACGCGGTCCTCGACCGGCGGGGAGTAGTTGTAGGTGTCGCCGCCGTCGCCGCCCTCGACCAGACGGCCGAGGCCCGAGACGGTGAGGCCGTCGTTGATCGCGACGGTGAAGGTGCCGTCGGATGCGTCGACGGCCACCCGGAGGTGCTCGTTGCCGAGACCCGCCGCGGTCGCCGCGACCGTGCCGGGCTGCGCGGCACCTCCTGCCGGGCGGAACGTCGCCCACCCGAACCCGGGCACCTCGCCCGGGTCGAAGAGCACCGTGGAGACCGGGGCGAGGAAGAGGCGTATCCGCACGGGCTCACCGGTCGAGGCGAGAGCGACCAGCTGCTCGCGCAGCGGGCCGACGTCGATGGCCGCCGTCGCCCGGCGAGGTCGCGTGCACGCTGACCTCGTGCACTCCGTCGTCGCCCGTAGGGGGAGTGAGCGTGAACGAGGCGCACCTGGCTGCCCGCGAACTCGGTCCCGTTCGCCAGGTCGAGGACCCATGAGAAGTCGTCGCCGCTGCACATCGATGGACCATGCCTCGCCGCCGCTCTCCGACACGACCTGGGCCGGCCGCTGCGTGCCGTCGGACGCCACGAAGTGGACCGGGCCCGACCCGGGTACGGTCACCTCGACGAGCCCGCCACGGTCGCGCGCCGTCGGGTTGACGACGATCGTCGACGCGGCGGGCGCGTCGACTGCCGATCGCCAAGGTGTGCAGCGCGTCGCGTGTGAGGCCGTCGCCGATCTGACGCGCCTCGGCGTAGCGGACGCGAACCTGCTCGACCACCTCGTCGGCGCTGCACGCGCACGAGGAGTCGTGGGCGCTGTTCAGAACGAGCTTGCGCCAGGCGATGTCGAGGAGAGCTCCCGGGTAGCGATCGGCCGGGGTCAGGAGGGCCTGGAGCGGCTCGGCGCGGCGCTCGATCGACCGCTCGGCCGACGCACAGAGCTGATGCACGTCGACCCTGTTCGACGCGACGCCCATGAGCACGTTCGAGCGGGCCGCCCGAACGCAGCTCGCCCGCCCACTCGAAGAGCCCGTCGCTCGGCTGCGCGGCCAGGTAGTCGGCGAGGGAGGTGACCGTGAAGCGGTACTCGTCCTGGATCGCGTTCGCGTCGGCCACGACGCTGCCGAGCCACGGCTGGGGGAGCTGGTGGTCGGTGCCGTTCATGAAGAGGAGGTCGCCCAGGCGCGCCGGCCCCAGCGAGGCGTCGTAGTCGCGGGCGCGGGCGATCAGGCTCGGCGCGTCGCGCGGCATGTCGCGGCCGTTCGAGTAGGAGCCGACCAGGAACTCGGCCCTGCACCGACGAGCCGTCGGGCGCCAGCCATCGGAACGCCGTCTGCTCCACGGCCGCCGGGACACCGCGCCACACGACGGCGTCGCCGATGCCGGCGAGCCGGAGGATCTGCGGCATCTGCGCGACGTGCCCGAACATGTCGGGGAGGTACCCGACCTCCGAGGTGCCGCCCAGCCGGTCTGCTGTGGCGAGACCGAGCTGGAGGTCGCGGACGCATCGTCTCGCCCGAGACCATGAACTCGTCCATGAGGATCATCCACGGCCCGACGGCGAGGCGGCCGGACTCGACGAGGCGCCGGATCGTCGTCTCGGCCCCCGGTCTCACCTCCAGGTAGTCGTCGACGACGACGGTCTGACCGTCGAAGTGGAAGTGCGCGTACGACTCGTCTGCCTCGAGCAGCGGCAGCAGGTCGTCGACGAGTTGGACCAGGCGCAGGCGGAACGTCTGGAACGGCGAGTACCACTCGCGGTCCCAGTGCGTGTGGGGGACGATGGCGACGTTCTGACTCATGTGCGTCAGGTTACGGCGACCGAGTTCCCGCGGTCGCCTGTAGAGCCTCCCCGCGGGCGCAGGTAGCGTGGCCCCATGCGCGCCGTCCTCGGATCAGATGAGCGGACGCCGCTGACCGACGCCGTCGCGGCGGAGCTGCGCGCACGCGGTGTCGATGTGACCCTGGTCGGGCCACCGGCCGGTGAGGAGATCGCCTGGGCCGAGGTGGGCCGGCGCGCCGGAGAGATCGTCGCCGCGGGCGAGGCCGAGTACGGCGTGCTCTTCTGCTGGACGGGAACCGGGGTCTCGATAGCGGCGAACAAGGTGAAGGGGGTGCGCGCCGCGCTCTGCGGTGACGCTGCGACGGCGGCCGGTGCCCGACGCTGGAACGACGCGAACGTGCTCGTCATGAGCCTGAGGACGACGAGCGTCGCGGTCGCCCGCGAGATGCTCGATGCCTGGTTCGCCACGGAGCCAGACCCGGCCGAGGCGGAGCGCATCGCGGGCCTCGAGTCGGGTGGGTAGGTAGGCTGGCTGCGTGGCGACCTACGTGATGCTGACGACTCTCGGCCCCGGCGGCTGGGAGACACTGAGCAAGAACCCCGACCGGATCCTCGAGGTCCGTGCCGAGGTCGAGTCGTTCGGGCTGAAGGTGATCGCGCAGTACGCGCTGATGGGCCAGTACGACTTCCTCAACGTCATCGAGGCGCCCGACGAGAAGACGATGGCGAGGGCGGCGATCGAGCTGGCAGCGCGTGGCACCATGCGCACCACGACGATGCAGGCGATCGCCGTCGAGGACCTGGTGGCCAGCCTCAAGGCCTGACACCCCCGCCCCGCCCCCCGCAGCCCCAAGACCCCGCTTTGGCGTCACTTTCTCACGACTATTGCGAGTAAGTGACGCCAAAGCTGCTTGGGGTCGTCACATCCACCACATCTCGCGGCGCTTCTCCTCGCGCACGTCGGCGTCGGCGAAGAGAACGGGGAGGACGGACCCGTCGGACCGGCGCCTCAGCCGGTAGCGGACGCCGCCCTGCTCGTCGACCGTGTCGCAGACCTCGAACCCACGGGCCCAGTGGTCGTCGAAACGGGATCTCACCTCGACCCGAGTGCCCTGCCTCACGTCTCCGATGGTAACAACGCCTCCGGCGCTTGTGACCCCCATGCGCGTGAACTCCTGGTTACGGTTGGTAGCGTCGACGGGTGGCCCCGTCCGGCACGTCGCCGACACCCCGCCCGACGCTGCGCAAGGAGCGGGAGTGCTGGCGCTCGGGTGATCGGGTCGTCTGCGGCATCGACGAGGTGGGCCGCGGCTCGTGGGCGGGGCCCGTCACCGTCGCCGCCGTCGTGCCGGCCGACGAGCACCTCGCCGGTGTGCGCGACTCCAAGATGCTCGCGCCGGCGGCGCGTGAGGTGAGCGCCGGGGCGGTGCGCGCGTGGGCCCGCGGGGTCGGCGTGGGGCACGCCAGCCACGAGGAGTGCGACCGCCTGGGCATGACCGCTGCACTGCGCGTCGCGGCCGGACGCGCGCTCAGCGCGCTCGCCGAGCAGGGACTCGAACCCGATCGCATCATCCTCGACGGCAGGCACGACTACCTGCGAATGGGGGAGCGGGTGGTGACCGTCGTGAAGGGCGATGCGACCGTGCTCTCCGTGGCCGCGGCGTCAGTCGTCGCCAAGGTCACCCGCGACGCCCTGATGGCGCAGGAGGCAGAGCACTTCCCCGCCTACTCGTTCGAGTCGAACCGGGGCTACCCGGCTCCGGTGCACCGCGTCGCCCTCGACGCCTACGGTCCCTGCACGATCCACAGGCGGTCGTGGGTCTTCATGGACGCGCTGCCCTGGCCGAGCCTGCATCGCGAGACGGACGCCCGCCTCTTCCCGGTCTGACCAGCCCTCTCGCTGCGCTGCCTGCCTCAGCCTTCGGGGCTGAGCTCCGGAGGAGGCCGGCCCCGCGCTGGGCGCGCCCGTTCGGCGGTCAGCTCCGACTCGACGACCTCGTGGCGCTCGCCGATGGTGGAGATGAAGGCCTGGATGACCGCAGCGGCGGGTAGCGCCAGCAGCGCGCCGACGGGGCCGATGAGGCCGGCGCCGGCGATCACGCACGCGAACGCGATCGCAGGATGGAGCGAGAGAGTGTGCGCTGTGACTCGCGGCGCGAAGAGGTAGTTCTCGATCTGCTGGTAGACGACGACGGTTCCGAGCGTCCACACGGCGTCGATCGGGTCGTTGAGGACGGCGATCAGCACAGCGAGCGCGCCCGCGAGGTACGTGCCGACGACGGGGATGAACTGCGAGATGACACCGACCCAGAGTGCGAGGGCGAGTGCGTAGGGGACCCCGATGATGCTGAGCGCGATCCAGTGAGCGAGGGCGGAGAGGCCGGCGAGCAGGACGCGGGAGTAGAGGTAGCCACCGGTCTTCTCGATCGCGAGCTCCCAGGCCCGCAGCACGCTGCGCTGGCGCTCCGGCGGGAGGACCGAGCAGATGGCGCGTCTCAGCCGCGGGCCGTCGGCGACCAGGTAGAACGTGAAGAGGATGACGGTGAAGATCTGGAAGACCACCCCGAGGGCGCGGACGCTGAAGCTGACGACGTCGCCGGCGAGGTCGTTCGCGAACTGCCTGGCGGTTCCCTGCGGATCCTTGAGGTCGTCGATCACGTCGTCGAACTCGATGTTGGCGTCGAAGCGGTCGTTCGCCCAGTCCTCGATGTCCTGCACGTACGCGGGAGCCTCGTCGATGAAGTCGCGCGCCTGGTTGACGGCGAGCGAGCCCATGACGGTGACGAAGAGCGCGGTGACACCGAGCAGGGCGAGGAAGACGAGGCCGGTCGCAGGCCCGCGCCGCCAGCCGCGCCGTGCCATCCAGTTGACTGCGGGCTCGATCGCGAACGAGAGGAAGAGCGAGACCAGCACTGTGATGATGAGCCCCCGCAGGGCGTGGAGGACCCCCTCGATGACCCGCAGCGAGGCGTAGGCGAGCCAGAACAGGAGGACCGCACGCAGGATCCACCGCGGCATCGGCTCACGTTCTCGGCCGGCTGTTGCCTCGGCCGTCTGCGCGTCGTCCATCGCTCCCGTCCCCTGGGCTCGCGCACAGCGTACGGCCGGCACCGGCGCCGCCCGCGGTTCTCCGTGGCGGGTGGCGGGCGCTCTACGCTGGGCTGCATGGGTCAGACGATCACCGCCAAGGCACGCCCCGGCTCCCGGCCGGAGGTCATGATCTTCGAGCTGGACCGCTCGATCACCGGCATGGGGATCGAGCGCTACGCGTCGGCCGAGGCCGCTGCGGGCAGGCGCGTCGTCGACGTGCTGGCGCGCCGACTCATCGAGGCGGGTGCGACGGGGGTGACGGCGTACTCGAACGTCGTCGTCGCGGAGGCCGCCCCGGGCGCGTGGCCCTCGCTGGAGGCCGAGGCCCTCGACGTGATCGAGAACCTCCTCCACTACTACGGCGACGACGCCGGCTGGTCGCCCGAGGCCCGCGAGATGACGCCTGACGAGCTCGCCCTCGAGGCTTCGCGCTCACCCGCCTAGCGGGCGCAGCCCCCCGGGGCCGGGTCAGGGTGGGGCGCGTGGGGGTGCGTCGGCCCTGTCGGTGTTGCAGGGGTGGCGTGGATCGTGGGGCGCGACGAAGGGGCGGCGCCCGGTGCCCGGCGTGAGAGCCCATCCTCGGCGATGCTTCTGATCGTGGTGGTGGGCGCAGAGAGGGTCGAGCCGATCGAGGCGTGTGCGGTGGGTGGCGGCCCAGGGCTCCCGGTGGTCGATCTCGACGCGGGTTCGGGCGCACCCCTCGACGCTGCATGCGGGCGACTGCCAGAGCAGGGCGATGCGTTGCGCTGCGGTGGGGCCGCGGCCGAGGTGGGTGACGTTGGCGACGTCGACGCCGCGGGTGACGACGAGCTTGATGATGCTCTCGCCGAGGAGCTCGCGTGCGACGCGCACGGGTATGGGGCCGATGCCGGTGATCTCGCACGTCTCGTCGCCCTCGGCTGCCCCGCGGGTGAGTGCGTCGAGGTCGATGCGCAGCAGCGCGAGGTACCGGGGGTCGGTGCCGGGGAGGCCGGGGAGCGCGTTCGACGCCGCGAGCTGGTCGCGGGCGCGACCGACGCCGGTCCCCGAGATCCGCGCGAGGTGCTCGGCGGCGGACCGGCACCCCGAACGCTCCCAGGCACCCGACTCCTCCACCCGGCGGGCCAGGAGGGTCTTGGCTGCTGCGGCGAGGCGCTCGATGCGGTCGAGGGCCTCCCACCAGCGGGGCGCCTCGGGCAGCGGCACCGAGTCGGGGTCGAGGACGGCGACCAGGTCCGCAAGCCCGTCACCGACGGTTCGGAGCCTCTCGAGATCGGGTCTGTCTATCACGAACATATGATCGCACGGGCGTACGACAGCGAGCCGTGTGCCAGTGAACCCGATGCCCGATGCCCGATGCCCGAGGCCCGCGCCGTGCGTGCCCAGCCGGCGTCGGTACCCTGACCGACGTGCCCCGAGCCGAGCGCCCAGACATGCGCGAGTACGGCGTGCCGACCGATCTCGACGGCGTGCTGCCGTGGTCGTGGGCCGAGGAGCGGCTGGTCGCCTGCCGCAACTACTGGCTCGCGACCGTCTCCTCCGACGGTCGTCCGCACGCGCTGCCGGTGTGGGGCGTCTGGCTACGCGAGCCGGACCGCTTCGCCTTCTCGTGCGCGCCGGGGTCGCGGAAGGCCCGCAACCTGCGCGCCGTGGCCCGCGCGACGGTGGCCGTCGACGACACCGTCGAGTGTGTCTCGGTGGAGGGGCGGACGCGCGAGGTATCGGGCGAGGCGCGTGAGCCGGCGATCGCGCAGTACGTCGCGAAGTACGAGCAGGACCCGCAGAAGAGAACAGAGCTCGGGGAGTTCCTGCGCCGCAACGCCGTCTTCGAGGTCACCCCGGAGCGGGCGTTCGGCATCGTCGAGCGCCCCGACGAGTTCGCCTCCCGGGCCACCCGCTGGGTCTGGTAGCCGGACGAGGAGACGGGGGCGGGGCGCGTCGTAGGTGCCGGGCTCTTGCAGAGCGAACACCTGTTCGTTAGAGTCGAGTGGTGAGCGTCGCCGCCCCCGCCGGACGGGCCTCCCTGCCTGGGAGGGACCCTGCTTCTCGTGCCCGCCTCGAGGTCCTGGCCCGCGAGGTTCGGCCGACCGTCGCGGCCGCCGATCGCACCCTGCCCGTAGCCGGTGATCTCGGTTCGCTGCTCCCGGGGGGAGGGCTGCGGCGCGGGTCGGTCGTCACCGTCGGCGGGGCGGTCGGGGGTGGCGGTACCTCACTGGTGCTCCACCTCGCTGCGGCCGCCACGGCCGCGGGTGAGTGGGCCGCGCTCGTCGACCCCCGCTCCACGCTGGGCGGGGCGGCGGCCGCTGAGGCCGGGGTCTCGCTCGACCGCTGCGCCTTCGTGCGCCGGGTCCCGCCGGGGCGTTGGGCGACGGTGGTCGCAGCCCTCCTCGACGGTGTCGCTCTCGTCGCCGCGACCGTCCCGACCGGCCTGCGGCCGGGCGACGCCCGGCGTCTCGCCGCCCGGGCCCGTGAGCGCGCAGCGGTGCTCGTCGCCATCGAGGCGCCTCCGGGTGCGGGGGCCGCCGGCCGTGCCGGCGTGTGGCCGGTCGAGGCGGCGCTGCACATGGTCGCCGAGGGGTCCCCCTGGCCCGGCCTCTCCGCCGGCTCCGGCCTGCTCGCCCCGCGGCCGCTGCGGGTAGGGGTGGAGGGGCGCGACGGCGCCCGCAGCGGCGACGTCGCCCCCCTGGCCCGTGCGGGGTGACGGTGTGGGCCCGGGGGTCGTGACGCGCTCCTGCTGCGTGTGGAGCCCCGGATGGCCGGTCACCGCTGCCCGCCGTCGCGACCAGGGCCTGTGCGGCGTGGCGGTGGTGGTGCGGGAGCGCACCGGCAGCCGCGACGTCGTGCGGGCCGCCTCGGCCGAGGCGCGCGCCGATGGGGTGGTCGGTGGGATGCGCCGCCGGGAGGCCGAGGCGCGTTGCCCGGGGCTGGTGGTGCTCGACGCCGACCCGCACGGCGAGGCCGCCGAGTTCGAGGCGGTCGTGCGTGCAGTCGAGGAGGTCACCCCGCGGGTCGAGATCGTACGGCCCGGCCTACTCACCTTCGCCACGCGCGGCCCGTCGCGCTACTTCGGCGGCGACCGGGCCCTGGCCGAGATGGTCCACGGGTTGATCTCGACGGGCGCCGGCGCGCCGGTGCGGGTCGGGATCGCCGACGGGCGCTTCGCCGCACAGCTCGCGGCGCGCAGCGCCGGGCCGGAGGCCCCGGGGCTCCCGACGGCTCTCGTTGTCGCCCCCGGCGGGGCGGCGGCGTTCGTCGCCCCGTTCCCGGTGGTCGTGCTGGGCGCCCCGGGCACGGCCGACCTCCTCGAGCGCCTGGGCCTGCCCACCGTCGGCGACTTCGCAGCGCTCCCTGCCGGCGCGGTGGCGGGGCGCTTCGGCCCGGAGGGGCACCGGCTCCACTGCCTGGCCCGCGGGCTCGACGACGCGTCGCTCGCGCTCACCGAGCCACCCCCCGACCTGGTGGAGCAGATCGAGCTCGATCCGCCCGCTACGCGTGTCGACACGGCGGCGTTCGCGGCGAAGGCGCTCGCCGACCGGCTCCTCGAGCGGCTGGAGGAGCGCGGGCTCGTGTGCACGCGGGTGATGGTCGAGGCCGAGACCGAGCAGGGGGAGCGCCTGGCCCGGTGCTGGCGTCACGAGGGCGCGTTCACGGCGGCGGCCCTCGCCGAGCGTGTGCGCTGGCAGCTCGACGGCTGGCTCGCGCAGCGCCCGGCCGGCGGCGACGCGGCGCACACCTGTGCGATCGGGCTGCTGCGCATAGCTCCCGACGAGGTCCTGCCGGCCGACGGGCGTCAGCTCGGGTTCTGGGGAGGCGACCAGGCGGTGCGCGACCGGGCCGACCGGGTCCTCGCGAGGGTGCAGGGGATGCTCGGGCACGGAGCGGTGGTCACGGCGGTACCTCAGGGGGGCCGTACACCGGGGGAGCGTGTGCGGTGGGTGCCGTGGGGCGAGCCGCGAGAGCCGATGCTCCCGCTCACCGTCGGTGGGGAGACGCCCGGCTGGCCCGGTGCGGTCCCGCAGCCGTCGCCGGCGCGCGTCTTCGAGCCGCCGCTACCCGCCGAGCTCCTCGACTCGGCCGGTGGGCCCGTGGTCGTGACGGGCCGCGGTGAGGCGTCGGCGCCGCCGGCGTTCCTACGGGCCACCGTGCTCCCCGGCGGTGGGGGGGAGGTGCGCGGCTGGGCGGGGCCGTGGCCGCACGACGTGCGCTGGTGGGACCCTGCCGGTCACCGTCGCCGCGTGCTGTGGCAGGTGGTCGTCGAGGCCGGGCCGTGCGGCGAGGTCGCCTGCCTGATCTCGGCCGAGGCCGGTCGCTTCGGCGTCGAGGCCGTCTACGACTGAGGCGCCGGGCGCGCCGGTCTCCGGGCGGGTGGCGTCAGCGTCCGTCGCCGCGCTCGGCGAGGCAGAAGAGGCGGCACGTCGCGGGTGGGAGGTCGTACACGAGGGTCTCGGCGTACCTCAGCGCGCCACCCGCGTACACGGGGCATCCACTGAAGGACTGCGCGTACTCGTCGGGGGACTCGGGGCAGAGGTGCGTGCCGTCGGGGTTGCGGATCTTGATGCGGTGGTCGGGCCCGCAGCCACGGTCGGGGGTCTCGCCGGCGAGGCAGGGCGCCGTGGCCCTGAAGCGCCGTTGCGGGGTGAGGTAGGTGCCGCCGTACACGTACCGGGCGCCCCTGTACCTGTCGGCGATCGTCTCGTAGACGGAGTTCATCTCGCCGGCGTCGCGACCGTGCGACTCCGGCGGGCCCACGAGGATGATCGTCGACCCGGCCCGGGTGGCGATGCGCGTGTAGCGGTTCAGGTCGCGCCGGTAGGTGGCGTAGAGGGCGTCGCCGGTCAGTGCCTGCCCCGACTCGTCGGCCATGCAGGAGGTCATGTTGTTCCCGGTGAATGCCACGACCGCGTAGCGCGGGGTGCGCCTGCGCATGTCCTTGCGGAACATCTTGAGGAAGTCGCAGGGCGCCGTGCCGCCGTAGGTGCTGTGCCTGGCCTCGTATCCCAGATCGGTGGCGAGGTCCTTCCAGTAGTCGGCCGACTCGCGCGCCAGGGAGTCGCCGTACATGTAGACCGATGGCCTCGTGGTACCGGCGCCCGAGGGCGTCAGCTCGGTCCAGAGGAGCATCGTGGTGGCCAGGGCGGCCACCACGACGCGGGTGGCGATAGCGGAGGCTCGTCGCCTCGCGGGGCCAGGGGAGAGGATTGC
The DNA here is from genome assembly GCA_963706745.1 of uncultured Actinomycetes bacterium. GTDB lineage: Bacteria > Actinomycetota > Acidimicrobiia > IMCC26256 > PALSA-610 > JAOSJK01. The sequence goes on from CAVPMX010000004.1 coordinate 142,364, forward strand.
ACGCACGGGGTCGGTATCGTCGCCGCCCGAGACCCCCTTTAGGGCTTTGTGAGGCCCGGGTGGAAGGGGTCACGTCTCCGCGAGCCGACGCGGGTCGAGCGGCTCGCGCAGCTCAACCCCGCCCACGGAACGCCCCGGAACGGGTTGTGGATCGAACAGATGTTCGGTAGCATCGAGCCCCCACTGCGGTGCGCCCGCGCGAGGCCGTGATGACATCACCGAGATGACGTAACCGAGATGACGCCGTACGCCGAGCTGCACTGCCACTCGAACTTCTCGTTCCTCGACGGTGCCAGCCACCCCGAGGAGCTGGCCGAGGAGGCGGCGCGCCTGGGCCTGGCCGGGCTGGCGATCACCGATCACGACGGTCTCTACGGGGTCGTCCGCTTCGCCGAGGCCGCCCGGCCGCTCGGCCTGCCCACGGTCTTCGGGGCGGAGATCACCCTCGGGGCGGTCAGATCGCCCGGCGGGGTGGCCGATCCGCCCGGCGACCACCTCGTGATCCTCGCCGAGGGGCCCATCGGGTACGCGCGGCTCTCCCGGGCGATCAGCGGGGCGCAGCTCGCCGGCGAGAAGGGCGCCCCCCGCGCAACCATGGCCGACCTCGCCGCGGCGTCGCGTGCCCCCGTGCACGCCACCGGCGGGGCTGCCGCCCTGGGGAACGACCACTGGTTCGTCCTCGCCGGCTGCCGCAAAGGGGTAGTGGCGCGGGCGCTGGCCGCCGACGGCCCGTCGGCGGCCCGCCACGAGCTGCTCCGGCTCCTCGACGCCTTCGGGGCCGACCGGGTGCTCGTAGAGCTGTGCGATCACGGCGACCCGCTCGACCGGCACCGCAACGACGCCATGGCCGAGGCCGCCCTCGCTGTCGGGGCGGGCGTGGTCGCAACGAACAACGTCCACTACGCGACCGGCGCGCAGCGGCCTCTGGCCACTGCTCTAGCAGCGGTCCGTGCCCGCCGCCCGCTCGACGACCTCGACGGCTGGCTCCCTGCCTCACCCCTGGCGCACCTGCGCTCTCCGGCCGAGCAGGCGCGACGCTTCGCACGCTGGCCGGGAGCGGTCGGACGTTCTGCCGAGGTCGCGGCGGCGTGCGCGTTCGACCTACGCCTCGCCGCCCCGACGCTGCCCGACCACCCGGTGCCCGAGGGCCACAGCGAGATGTCGTGGCTGCGCGAGCTGGTGAGGCGTGGCGGCGCCGTCCACTACCCACCGAGCCACCCGCAGCACGAGCAGGCGACAACGGCAGCTCGCGTACGAGCTCTCGGTGATCGAGGAGCTCGGGTTCGCCGGCTACTTCCTGGTGCTCTTCGACATAGTCGAGTTCTGCCACCGCTCCGACATCTACTGCCAGGGGCGGGGGAGCGCGGCGAACAGCGCCGTCTGCTACTCGATCGGCGTCACGAAGGCCGATGCCGTCGCCCTCGGTCTGCTCTTCGAGCGGTTCCTCTCGCCCGAACGCGACGGCCCCCCCGACATCGATCTCGACATCGAGCACCAGCGGCGCGAGGAGGTGATCCAGTACGTCTACGAGCGCTACGGGCGCGAGCGTGCCGCGCAGGTGGCGAACGTGATCACCTACAGGCCGCGATCGGCGCTGCGCGAGATGGCGAAGGTGGTGGGCGTCGCCCCCGGTCAGGCCGACGCGTTGGGGCGTTGGGTAGACCGCTGGGCCGCCGGGCCCGAGGCGTTCTCCGAGCTGGCCGAGGCCGCCCTGTCATCCGACGACGGCGACGGGAGCGCGGGGGTCGCGCCGTCTCCGCCGCACGTGCGGATGACGGCGCGCACGCACCGCCGCTTCGAGAGGGGTGAGCGCGACCGCATGCGCGACGGCGCCGCCCTGACGGAGTCGTCGGTGCCGACGACCCGCCCGCCGGCGATCCCACGCCTCGCCCTCGACCTCGCCGGCCAGGTGCTCGACTTCCCACGGCACCTGGGCATCCACTCGGGCGGGATGGTGATGGCCGACCGGCCCCTCGTGGAGTTCTGCCCGATCGAGTGGGCGCGGATGGAGGGGCGGTCGGTGCTGCAGTGGGACAAGGACGACTGTGCCGCCGCCGGGCTCGTGAAGTTCGACCTGCTCGGGCTCGGCATGCTCACGATGCTGCACCTCGCCGTCGACCTGGTCCGCGAGCACGAGGGGGTCGAGGTCGACCTCGCGACGATCCCGCAGGAGCCCGAGGTCTACGACCTGCTCTGCGCGGCCGACACCGTCGGCGTCTTCCAGGTGGAGAGCCGGGCGCAGATGGCGACGCTGCCCCGCCTGCGACCGCGCGCGTTCTACGACCTGGTGGTCGAGGTCGCCCTTATCCGGCCGGGCCCGATCCAGGGCGGCTCGGTGCACCCGTACCTGCGGCGGCGCAACGGCGAGGAGCCCGTCACGTACCCGCATCCGCTGCTCGAACGCTGCCTGGCCAAGACGCTGGGCGTGCCGCTCTTCCAGGAGCAGCTGATGCAGATGGCGATCGACGTGGCAGGGTTCAGCGCCGCCGAGGCCGATCAGCTCCGTCAGGCGATGAGCTCGAAGCGGTCGCACTCGCGCATGGCGAAGATGCGGCAGCGGCTCATGGACGGCATGGCCGCCAACGGCATAACCGGCGAGACCGCCGACGAGATCTCCCGGAAGCTGGAGGCGTTCGCCGACTTCGGCTTCCCCGAGAGCCACTCGGTGAGCTTCGCGTACCTCGTGTACGCGAGCGCGTGGATCAAGTACCACTATCCGGCGGAGTTCACGGCGGCGCTCCTCAACGCGCAGCCGATGGGGTTCTACTCGCCGCACACGATCGTGCGCGACGCGCGGCGCCACGGCGTCGAGGTACTCGGCCCCGACCTCGACGCCTCGCTGCGCGACGCGACGCTCGAGCCGCGTCCCGATCACGTCGAGCCGGTCGGGCGCCCTCTGCGCGGCTGGTACGCGGAGCCGTCGCACCTGGCGGTACGGCTCGGGTTGCGCTCCGTGCGCGGCCTGCACGACGCGCTCCTCGACCGTGTCGACGACGAGCGCGCGCTGCGTCGCTTCGTCGATCTCGAGGACTTCGTGCGCCGGACCGGCGCGACCGTCGACCAGGTGGAGGCGCTCGCGACGGCGGGGGCGTTCGAGCAGTGCTTCGGCCAGTCGCGCCGGACGGCGTTGTGGGCGGCGGGTGCTCTCGGTTCCGCACGTCCGGAGGTGCGTCGCGACGGCACGGTCGCCGAGACGCTGCCGGGTGTGGTGACCGGTGTCGACGCTCCGACGCTGCCGGGGATGAGCGAGCCCGAGACGCTCGCCGCCGACCTGTGGGCGATGGGGCTGTCGCCGGTCGCGTCACCCGACCGAGTTCGTGCGCGACGAGCTGGCCCGCCAGGGGGTGGTCACCGCCGCCGATCTGCGGACGCTGCCCGACCGCAGCGTGGTGGAGGTGGCCGGGATCGTCACCCACCGCCAGCAGCCCGCGACCGCGAAGGGCACCGTCTTCCTGAACCTGGAGGACGAGACCGGCCTCATGAACGTCATCTGCGCGAAGGGCACCTGGAAGCGGTTCCGGACGGTGGCCCGCGGCGCCCCCGCGCTGCGGGTGCGCGGGGTGCTCGAGCGTCACCAGGGCGTCACGAACCTCGTCGCCGGCCGGATCACCCGCCTCCCCATCAGCCTCTCCGGCGCACTCACCTCCCGCGACTTCCGCTGACCCCTTGAGCCCGCCGAGCCATAGCGACCAGATCCGTCCAAACAGGGTTCAGGGGCGGGAGGTCCAGAGGGCGATGTGGGGGGCGAGGATGTCGGCGAGGGTGGGGGTGCCGACCTCGGCGAGGTCGTAGGAGACGCGGCGGATGGGCGTGTCGGCGTCGACGAGGCGCGCCAGGTCGATCGGGGTACCGGCGACGACGGCGTCGCACTGTGCGGCCCGGATCGTGGCGGCGAGGTCGGCCACCTGGGCGTCGGAGTAGCCCATCGCCGGGATGACGGGGCCGAGGTGCGGATACTCCGCGTAGACGGCGGCTATCGACCCGACCGCCCATGGGCGCGGGTCCACGATCGACGCTCCGGCTGCGCGTGCGGCGACGGTGCCGGCACCGAACGGCATGCCGCCGTGCGTCACGGTCGGGCCGTCCTCGACGACGATCACGCGCGCGCCGGCGAGCGACGGACCGTCGTCGAGGTGGACCGGCGACGCGGCGCGCACGATCACGGCGTCGGGGTTCGCGGAGCGAGTGTTCGCGATCACGGTCTCGACGTCGCCGGGCGCGGCGCTGTCTACCTTGTTGACGAGCACGACGTCGGCCATGCGCAGGTTCGTCTCGCCGGGGTGCGACGCGATCTCGTCGCCGGCGCGCAGCGGATCGGCGACGGTGATCATGAGATCGGGGACGAGGAACGGGAAATCGTTGTTACCGCCGTCCCAGATCAACACGTCGGACTCGGACTCGGCCGCCTCGAGGATCTCGGAGTACTCGACCCCGGACCACATGACCATTCCCATGCGCACGGGAGCCTCGTACTCCTCGCGCTCCTCGATCGTCGGGTCGGCGGCGTCGATGTCGGCGAGAGAGGCGAAGCGCTGCACCCGCATCGCCTCGAGATCGCCGTACGGCATCGGATGGCGGACCAGAGCGACGCGAAGTCCCACATCGAGCAGGAGTCTGCCGATGTACCTGCTCGTCTGGCTCTTGCCCGCGCCCGTGCGGGTGGCGCAGACGGCCACCACCGGCTTCGAGGAGCGCAGCATCGTCTCTCGGGGCCCGAGCATTCGGAGCTCCGCACCTGCCGCGAGGACGCGAGACACCCGGTGCATCACTTCGGTGTGGGAGAGATCCGAGTACGCGAAGACGACCTCGTCGACGCGTTCGCCGCGGATCAGGGCCTCGAGGTCGTCCTCGGGGTGGATGGGGATCCCCGACGGATAGAGGGGCCCGGCGAGAGACGGGGGGTAGGAGCGGCCGTCGATGCCGGGGATCTGCGCGGCGGTGAACGCCACCACCCGGCGCCCGGGGTCGTCACGGAAGCAGACGTTGAAGTCGTGGAAGTCGCGTCCGCCGGCGCCCATGATGACGACTCGCCTGAGACCGGCTGCGGTGTCGGTCACACGTGCTCCGGTACCGACGCCGTGACGACGGTCCCCGCACGGCCTCGGAGCATCTCGGAGGCATCTTCGATGGCTCCGATGGCCGCGAGCCCTCCCGTAGTCGTGGCGAACCAGGCCGCCGCCGACGCCTTCGGTCCCATGGACCCGGCGTCGAGCCGGAGCGACCGCAGCTCGTCGGCGGTGATGGAGGCGATCGGGCAGGGGTCGGGTGCCCCCCAGTGGCGCTCGACGGCGGGCACGTCGGTGAGGAGCAGGAGAGCGTCTGCGCCGAGCCGGCGCGCGAGGAGGGCCGACGACCGATCCTTGTCGACGACCGCCTCGACCCCGTGGCGGACGCCGTTGGCATCGACGACGACGGGGATCCCGCCGCCGCCGGCACACACGACCAGCACTTCTGCATCGAGAAGGATCCGGATGACAGGGAGCTCCACTATCGCCCGCGGGGTCGGCGACGCGACGACCCGGCGCCAGCCGCCTCCCGCAGCGGCCACCTGCCACCCGCGGTCGGCGGCGAGCTTGCGCGCTTCTTTCTCGCTGTACACCGGGCCGATCGGCTTCGTCGGAGAGCGGAAGGCCGGGTCCATCGCGTCTACCACGACCTGCGTCAGGAGCGATGCGACATCTCTGCCCGGCAGTGCATTGCCCAGCTCCTGCTCGATCATGTAGCCGATCATCCCCTCGGTCTCCGCTCCGAGAACGTCGAGCGGGTACGCCCGGAGGTCCCGGTACTCCTCGCTCTGCAACGCGAGGAGCCCGATCTGGGGACCGTTCCCGTGGGTGACGACGACCCGATGGTCCGACGCCACCTCGGCGATGGCGGCGACGGCGCGCTGCACGTTGGCGCGTTGGGCGTCGGCTTCGGGGGCCTCGCCTCTCCGCAGCAGCGCGTTGCCACCCAGTGCGACGATTACGAGCATCGGCCCGCCTCGGGGCTGCTCATGCCCGTGCCCCGCCTGGATGCCGCGCCGGTGAGGTGGGCCACTCGGAGCTCCTCATGCAGGAACCTGACTTAGCGGGAACTCAAGGTTCGGGCGTCGCCGCACCCGAAGGCAGGGTCCAAGGTCCCTGCGGCGCTGTCCGAGTGTCGCCATGCACCGCCGCTCGGTACGCGGTCAGACCAGGTCGCGCCGCTCCAGGCGCTCTCGCGCCACGATCAGGAGCACGATCGTCCCGGCAGCCAACACAAGTGCCGCGGGAGTGTCGAACCGCTCGACGGATCGGACGGGGACGTAGTAGCCGAACGGTGACAGGCGCTGTGCCCACGCCAGCGGGTGCCACAGCAGCGCGACGAAGTTGACGAGGTAGGTGAGCGAGGCGACGCCGACCGCGACCCCGAGGGCCTGACCACGGGTGCTGGCGAACGCCGACGCCGCGAACGAGGCAGCGCCGAGGAAGAGCGCGAGCGACATGTACTGCGCGCCGACGCGCCCGAGGGCCGCCGCTCCGACGTCGCTCAGGTCGGGCGAGAGGCGCGTGCCGAGGAAGGAGCCTGCCACCCCGGCGGCCACTACTGCCGTCTGTGCAGCAAGCCAGAGTCGGAGCCGGGCATCGAGGATCATCGTCCTGCGCACCGGGCGCGTGTACAGCGTCTCGGACCGGCCCGACTCGACGTCTCCGGCGACCGATGCCGTGCCGACACCGATGCCGACGGTGAGCGTGAGCACCAGGAACAGCGGGTGCACGAAACCGAATGCGACGAAGCTCGCTGGCGCGAAGAGGTTGGCGTCGCGGGCGCCGGCGAAGGCCGAGAAGAACGACGGCGTCTCGGCCCCGAACGCGCGTCCGAGGCCCGCCGCGCCTCCGAACGCCTCGTACGTTCCGGCGATCGCGAGCAGGAAGACGAAGGTGCCGGCTGCGAGCGACGCGAAGACCCGGCGCCGCTGTCTGAGCTCAGCGGACACCAGAAGGCGGACCGTGGCCCGATCGGGGCCTCGGCGCGGCTGCCTCATCGGCCGTCGCGCCTGTAGAGGTCGAAGAAGACGTCTTCGAGACTGGCGGGCTCCACGGTCAGGTCGTCGACGTCGGGGTCGGCGAGGAGCGCCCGCAGGACGTCGGGGCGCCCGGACGCGAGGCGCGCCTCGATCCGGTTCGCGACGACGTGCGCGTCGACGAGACCATCGGGAGGCGGAGGGGGAGTGGTCCTGTACCGGACGGTGACCTGTCGGAGGGCGTGTGCCGTCAGTTCGCGGGCTGCCGCGTCGAGGAGGATCCGGCCGGTGTCGATCATCGTGACGGTGTCGCAGACCTCCTCGACCTCGGAGAGCGTGTGCGACGACAGGAGGACGGAGCTCCCCGTCGCGACCACATCGTGCACGAGTGACTCGAACGCGCGGTGCGACATCGGGTCGAGGCGGTTGGCCGGCTCGTCGAGGATCACGAGCCGCGGCCGGTGCTGCACCGCCTGGACGATGCCCAGCTTCTGACGCATGCCGGAGGAGTAGGTGCCGGCAGGGCGGTCGAGGACGTCGTCGGCGAGCTCGAGACGCTCGCACGCCTCAGCGCGATCCGGCGAGCCTTCGCCCTGCAGGCGCGCGAGGAGATCCAGGTTCTCTCTACCGGTCAGCGACGGGTAGAAGACGGGGTCGGCCGGGAGATAGCCGACTCCGAGTCGCGCCTCGGGGCGGTCGGACGGCGTTCCGAAGACGAGCACGTCACCGCGCGTGGCATGCAGCAGCCCCGCCGCGATCCGCAGGAGCGTGGTCTTGCCTGCGCCGTTCGGACCGAGGAACCCCGTGACCGATCCGGCCCGCATGGTGAGGTCGACGCCGTCGAGCGCGACGACGGGGCCGAAGTGCTTGACGACGCCGCGGCACTCGAGCGGTGACGCCGTCTCCATGAGGGTCAGCGTACCGGCGACGGGTGAGGCGGTAGCCTCTCGGGCGAAGGAGAGGGGATGGCCGAGCCTCCGAGTCCGACATGCTGCGCCTGTCTCGACGCGTCGTCGCGCGCCTCGTCGCGCTCCTGCGCGCGGACCCCGCCGGGTTCCGCGCCGGCTTCGGCGCGCTCCTGGTCTCCACGGCGACAGGGCTGATCGCCGGGGTCACGCTCGGCTCGATCACCGGCACCCTCGACCGGCTTCCGGGCCTGCTGCTCCTGGTGCCCGCGGCCGTCGGGCTGCGCGGCAACGTCTTCGGGGCGCTGGGGAGCCGACTGGGCACGGCAGCGCATGCGGGCACCTTCCGCGTGTCGCGTCGGCGCGACACGCTCGTCGGTCAGAACCTCGAGGCGGCGGTGCTGCTCTCCATGTCGCTCGCATTGCTGCTGGCGGTCGCGGCGAAGGGCTTCGCAGTCGTGTTCGGCATCCACGCGTCGATCTCGATCGCCGACTTCGTGGTCGTATCGGTGATCGGGGGGCTCATCCCGATCGTGGTGGTCATGGGCATGACCGTCGGCATCACGTCGCTCAGCGTCAAGCGCGAATGGGACCTCGACAACGTGACGGCGCCGGTGGTCACCGCCGCCGCCGACACAGTGACCCTGCCGAGCCTCTTCCTCGCCACCTACCTGGTCTCGGTCAGGGGAGTCACACCGGTCCTCGCAGCCCTCTGCGCTGCAGCGGGGGTCGCGAGCCTCGTACGCGGCGTCAGGAGTCGGCTGCCGATGCTGCGGAGCATCGTGCGGGAGTCGGTCCCGATCCTGCTCGTGGCGGGGATGGTGAGCATGCTCGCGGGCCTCACGCTCGACGGGCGCCTCGAACCGCTTCTCCTGTACCCGGTCCTGTTGGTGCTGGTGCCGCCCCTGCTCTCGCTCTCGGGCTCACTCGCCGGGATACTCGCGTCGCGACTGTCGAGCAAGCTGCACCTGGGCCTCATCGATCCGCGTCGGTTCAGCCTGCGGTCGATCGCGGAGGACGTCGTCCTCGTCTACCTGCTGGCCGGCGTCGTCTTCGCGGTTCTGGGCCTCGCCGCAGCGTCGCTCGGCGAGGTGCTGTCGATGGCGACCCCGGGGTGGGTCGACGTGGTCGAGGTCACGTTGCTGGCCGGCCTCCTAGCGACGACCCTCGCGGGGCTGGCGGGCTACTTCGGGGCCGTCGTCACCTACCGACTCGGCCTCGATCCCGACAACTTCGGCATACCGATCGTCTCCTCCGCCTCGGACCTGCTCGGCGCCATCGCGCTTATGCTGTCGCTGGTGCTCCTGGGGTTGACCTGATCCCGATGCGCATCCCGAAGGACATGGACGAGCGACCTCGCAACCTCAAGGCCATGCTCTCGGAGGCGAAGGACACCTCCGAGCTGATGGTGGACCTCGGCTACGCCGCCCTGTTCTTCTCCGACGGGGTCATGGCCGAGGAGGTCCTCGACCTCGAGGAGCGCCTCAACTCGCTCGTGCACGAGATGCGCGAGGTCTGCGTGCTCGCGGCGCGCTCACCTCGAGATGCCGAGAGGATCTCGAGCGTTCTCCACCTCGTCTCGGCGATCGAGCGGATGGGCAACGCAGCGGTCGACATCGCCCACATCGTCACGCACGACCTCGGCATCCCGGGCGCGCTCGTAGCCGACCTCGCCGCCGCCAAGGAGGTGTCGCACCGGGTGCGGGTCCGTGAGGAGTCGGCGCTCGCCCACCGGTCGCTCGCCGACGTTGAGCTGCCGACCGACACGGGCCTGCGCGTGGTGGCGATACGTCGGTCGAAGGACTGGATGATCGACCCCGACGGCGACGACGTGCTGCTCCCCGACGACGTGCTGATCCTCAGGGGCGCGGCGGTGGGAATACCAGAGGTGCGCATGCTGGCCGGCGCACCGGAGTGGAGCGCCGCGACGGTCGAGGAGCAGCCGGCGATCAGCGATCTCGACCGGGCGGTCGACGTGTTGGTCGAGATGAAGAACTTCTCGGATGCGGCGGTAGGGCTCGCCTACTCGGCGCTGCTCTTCAACGATCAGAGCCTCGCAGCAGAGGTGACCCATCTGGAGGACCGCCTCGACGAGATGCGGGAGCGCCTCGAGCTCTGGGTGCTGCGCGCCGCGGCCGAGACGATCGACCCGTCTCAGCTCCGCGGCCTGCTGCACCTCGGTGGCGCCGCCGAGGAGATCGGCGACGCCGCGCAGCAGATGGTCTGGCTGGTCGAGCAGGGTGAGGAGATGCATCCCGTCCTCGCTGTGGCCCTGGGCGAGGCCGACGAGGTGATCGTGAGGTACCCCGTGGCCGTGGGCTCGCCGTTCGACGGCGCCGTCGTGACCGGCGACCAGCTCGGTGACGACACGGGGTTCCAGCTGCTCGCGCTGCGGCGTGGCGGTCGGTACACGTATCGACCACGCGGTGGGGTAGAGCTGCACGCCGGGGACGAGGTTGTCGGGTCGGGTCCGTGCGAGGGCCGGCCGCACCTCGCCGAGCTCTGCGGCTTCAGGTTCAGCGAGGACGACGACACGGGTGAGGTCGAGCTCATCCCTCTCTCCGCGCAGTAGGCGGGATCAGCCGGGAACCGACCCGGCCGCCGCCCACACGGAACCCAGCACGGAGATCACGGTGACCGCTGCGATGCCCGCCGCTGCAGTGCGCGCGGTGGCGCGGGGATGGAGCATCGCGTAGCCGGCCGTCGCCCCGCCCGCGAGGCCACCGAGGTGCCCGCCGATGGACACCTGCGGGATCGCGAACGACAGCACGACGTTGATGAGCAGGAGTGGCCCGAACCCGGTCTCCATGAAGCGGACTCCCCGCGAATGCATGGCGACGGTAGTAGCGGCGGCGACGCCGAAGACGGCGCCCGATGCTCCGCCGGTGAGCGCGAGCGGGTCGAGGAGCAGGGCGCCGAAGGACCCCGCGAGGAGCGAGACGGCGTATATGAGCAGGAACCTCGCGGTGCCGGCGCTCCGTTCGAGCGCGAGGGCGACGATGTAGAGGATGTACATGTTCATGGCCAGGTGCAGCAGGCCGTAGTGGACGAAGCCCGACGTGACGAGCCTGTACCACTCGCCGTCGTGGACCGCCGGACCGAAGAGCGCCCAGTCGAGGTTCGCGGAGCCGCCGCCCATCGGGCTGCCGCCGTTCGAGGCGCTGAGTGCCAGGTATGCGACGACGTTCGACGCGATGAGGATCTTGGCGCCGATCAGGTCGGCCGACCGCCATCTGCGGCGCAGACGCTCGCTCGCAGGCGGCTGCGCGTCGCGTATGCACTCGAAGCAGTGGGACCCCACCGAGGCCTGCCGTAGGCAGTCGGCGCAGGCGGGGCGCCCGCATCTCGTGCATGCGCGGCCCGTCTCGCGGTCGGTGTGGTTGAAGCAGGTCGCCATGGCGTGCACAAGGTAGTGGGTGGGCGCCCCGCCCCGTGCTCGGCGACGCCTACGAGCGCATGCGGCGGAGGTCGGGCGGCAGGTCGGCGGTTGCGCGCACGACGCGCATCTTCACGTCGACCGCGACGACGCCGCTCTCCCACGCGATGACGGGGTTGGCGTCCATCTCGGCCACCTCGGGGAGGTCGTCTGCGAGCCGGCCGACGCGCAGGAGCAGGTTCTCCAGCGCCCCCACGTCGGCGAGCGGGGAGCCGCGGTAGCCGAACAGCAGCGGTGAGCCGCGAAGCGACCTGACGAGATCGTGGGCGTCGTTGTCGGTGATGGGGAGGATGCGCAGAGCGGTGTCTCCGAGCAGCTCGGCGGTGGTCCCGCCGAGACCGAAGAGGACCAGCGAGCCGAACGAGATGTTGTGCACGACTCCGACGATCGTCTCGACCCCCGTCGGTGCCATCGCCTGGACCGTCGCACCGCCCATGGCGTCGCCGAGAGCGGAGGCCATCTCCTCGAATGCCGACGCGACCTCGGCGGCGTCGCGCAGATCGAGCCTGACGCCTCCCACGTCGCTCTTGTGGACGAGAGCCGGCGAGGCGGCCTTCAGCGCGACCGGGAACCCGATCTGCGCCGCTGCCGCCGTCGCGTCGTGGGCCGTCGTGACCCGGCGCGTCTCGACGACGGGGATCCCGTACGACTCGCAGATCGCTCGGGTGTCGTCGGGCGAGAGCCAGACGCCCTCGGGCCCGGCGTCGGCCAGCAGGTGGTCGACGACGAGGCGCGCCCTCTCGGTGTCGACGCCGTCGAGGTCAGGGACGGCGCCCTCGGGACGACGCCTCCAGTCTGCGAGTCCGGCTGCGCGGCCGAGGGCCTGGGCGGCGCTCTCGGGGAACGGGAACGTGGGGATCGGGCGGCGGCCGTCGCCGCCGCGGAAGGCTTCGGGGACGGTCCCGAGAGCGAGGAAGCAGGCGACGACGGGCTTCTCGCCGGCGGCCTCCGCCGTCGCGTCGGCGAGCGCCGAGGCCACGTCGTCGGCGTGTGTGACGAGGGGCGGGACGAAGATCGCCAGCACGGCGTCGACCGACTCGTCGGCGAGGATCGATCGCATCGCCGCGCCGAAGTGCTCCGGGCTCGCCGCGGCGACGAGGTCGACGGGGTTGCGCACGGCAGCGCCCTCGGCGACGAACGAGCGGAGCGCCGTCTGTGTGGAGTCGCTCAGCGCCGGCACCTCCAGCCCCGCCGCCTCGCACGCGTCGGCCGCCAGGATCCCGGGGCCCCCGGCGTTGCCGATGATCGCGACGCGCCGGCCGGGAGGGAGCGGCTGGTGCGCGAGCACCTGCGCGGTGTCGAACAGCTGCTCGAGCGTGTCGACCCTGATGACTCCGGCCTGGCGGAAGAGCGCCTCGACGGCGGCGTCCGGTGCCGCCAACGCTGCGGTGTGCGATGACGCCGCGAGCGTCCCAGCGCTGGTCCGCCCGCTCTTGACGGCGACGATCGGCTTCAGCCGGGCGATCCGCCGGGCGAGGCGCGAGAACTTCCGGGGGTTCCCGAACGACTCCAGGTACAGCAGGATCACGTCGGTCTCGGCATCCTCCTCCCAGTGCTGGAGCAGGTCGTTGCCGCTGACGTCGGCCTTGTTCCCCACCGAGACGAACGACGAGATGCCGAGTCCGAGCTGTCCGGCGCGCGCCATCAGCTCGATGCCGAGCCCACCCGACTGCGAGAGGAATGCCACCCGGCCGGGCGCAGGCTCGTATGGCGCGAACGTCGCGTGCATGCGCACGCCGGGAGCGGTGTTCGCGATCCCGAGGCAGTTGGGACCGATGATCCTCATGCCGTTGCGGCGCGCGAACGCGACCATCTCGCGCTCCTGCCCCTTGCCTGTGTCCCCCACCTCCGCGAAGCCCGCTGAGATGATGACGAGACCGTAGACGTGCTTCTGCGCGCACTGCTCCACGACGGATCGCACGGCAGCGGACGGGACGGTGACGACGACGAGATCGATGTCGTCGGGCACCGAGAGCACCGAGTCGTACGCTCGCACTCCGGCCACGTGGTTCGTGGCGGGGTTGACGGGATAGACGGGGCCCTCGAATCCGTACCGGATCAGGTTGCGGAAGACCTCGCGCCCGATCGAGCCGCTCCTGCGCCCGGCGCCCACGACGGCGATGGAGCGCGGAGCGAGGATGCGGGCGATCGAGGCGGCCTCGGAGTGGTGCTCGCGCATCCGAACGGCTGCGATCGAGGCATCGGTCGGTTCTATCGAGAAGGCGACCCTCACGTTGCCCGACTCGAAGGAGCGGTCGAGCTCGAAACCGGCGTTGCGGAAGACGTCGAGCATCCGGCGGTTCGAGGGCATGATGTCGGCGACGAATCGCCTGATCCCGCGCGACCTGGCGATCACCGCCAGGTGCTCGAGCATCACTGTGCCGAGGCCACGCCCCTGTTGCGAGTCGTCGACCGTGAACGCGACCTCGGCCTCTCCCACGCCCACGAGGTCGTAGCGTGCGACGGCGACCATGTCGTCGCCGAGCAGCGCGACGAGCGCCATGTGGTCGTGGTAGTCGACGCGGCTGAGGCGCTCGAGCTGGCGCGCGGTAGGGCGGGGAACCGGGGAGAAGAACCGCAGGTACAGCGACTCCTCTGAGAGGCGTTCGTAGAGGCCGAGCAGGCGGTCGTCGTCGTCGGGGACGATCGGCCGCAGGCGGACGGTGCCCCCGTCGGAGAGGACGACGTCGGCCTCCCACTCGGACGGGTACTCGACCGCCATCGTGCCTCCCCTTCCCAGTGCTGAACCCGTCAGTCGGGCACGATCACTGCACGCCCGTCGATCGTCCCGGAACGGAGCCTGTCGAAGGCGTCGGCGGCCTTCGACAGCGGGAACGTCTCGACCTTGGCGTGCAGCTTGCCGGCCCTGGCCAGCGCGATGACGTCGACGAGCTCACGCGAGGTGCCCCAGAAGCAGGTCGCGAGCGACGCCTCGTAGGGCATCGTGACGAAGCTGAACGGGTACGTCCCGAACGCGATCCCGATCACCGTGATGTCTCCTCGCACCCGCACGATCTGCGCCGCCTGGGCGATCGACGCGTCGGATCCGACGCAGTCGAGGATGCACTCTGCCCCGACGTCGCCTGTCAGCGCCCGGATCCGCGCCACGGAATCGTCGTCGGCGAGCATCGCCTCGTCGGCGCCCATCTCGCGGGCGAGAGCGAGCTTCTCCTCGGAGACGTCGATCGCGACGATGCGCGCAGGCGTGATCGCGCGCAGTACCTGGATCGCCATGTGCCCCAGTCCGCCGACGCCGATCACGACCGCGGTGGATCCGGGGCCGAGCTTCGAGATCGAGCGACCTACGGCGTGGTACGGGGTGAGCGCGGCGTCGGTGAGCGGCGCGGCCTGGAGCGGGTCGAGGTCGCCGATCGCGACGAGGTGGCGCGCAGAGGGCACGAGCAGGTACTCGGCCATGCCCCCGTGGTGCCCCAGGCCGCTCCCGCCTGCGCCCAGCTCGGCGGCGCGCTCGCAGTAGTTCTCAGCGCTCTCTCGGCACGGCCCGCAGAAGCCGCAGCCCCAGGGCCCGTACACGGCGACCGCGTCGCCCTCCTTCCAGGCGGTGACGCCTGCGCCGACCGCGGCGACGCGTCCGGCTGTCTCGTGGCCGAGGGTGAACGGGAGGGTCCACGGAAGCAGCCCTTCTGGCCACTCCATGAAGTGGAGGTCGGAGTGGCACGCCCCTGCGGCGTCGACCGAGAGGAGGACCTCACCGGGGCCCGGTTCGGGGACGGGTACGTCGCGCACCTCCGGCGGCTTCTGCCATCCGACTAGCTGGAATGCCTTCACGGATCCTCCTGTGGTCGCGGGCGCGCCTGGTGGAAGGCTACGTTCGGCGGATGGCAGCGGGCACGCCGGGGATCGAGACGGGCGACGAGGCCGCTGCGGAGTGGGTCACGGGCCCGGACGGGCTCTCCGATGCCGCGGTTCGCGAGCGCATCGAGCGCGGCGCTGTCAACGACGCAGGGGCGCGCACGAGCCGCACGTTCTCCGAGATCGTGAAGGCGAACGTCTTCACGCGCTTCAACGCGATCCTGGGGTCGATGCTGGCGATCATCCTCGTCGTGGGGCCTGTCCAGGATGCGCTCTTCGGGATCGTGCTCGTCTCCAACGCACTGATCGGCATAGTCCAGGAGCTGCGGGCGAAGCGGACCCTCGACCGCCTCGCAGTGCTCAACGCCCCGCGCGCGCGTGCCGTACGCGGCGGTGTCGCGCTCGAGGTCGCCGTCGAGGAGGTCGTCCTCGACGACCTCCTCGATCTGCGCACCGGCGATCAGGTCCCGGCCGACGGAACGGTGCGCGACGCCGAGGGCCTCGAGATCGACGAGTCCCTTCTCACGGGAGAGTCGGACCCGGTCCACAAGGAGCCCGACGACGGTGTGCTCTCGGGAAGCTTCGTCGTGGCCGGACACGGCCGCTTCCAGGCGACCCGCGTGGGAGCCGATGCGTACGCCTACAAGCTCGCCGAAGAGGCGAGGCGCTTCACACTCGTCAGATCGGAGCTGGCCGAGGGGATCAACACCATCCTGCGGTTCGTGACCTACGCGCTCCTCCCGACGGCGGCACTCCTCGCGGTGAGCCAGTTCCGCGCCCACTCCGGATGGCGGGAGGCGGTGTCCGGAGTCGTCGCCGGGGTCGTGGCGATGGTCCCCGAGGGTCTGGTGCTCCTCACGAACCTGGCCTTCGCCGTCGCGGCCGTGTCGCTCGCACGCCGCAAGGTCCTGGTGCAGGAGCTCCCCGCCGTCGAGGGCCTGGCCCGGGTCGACGTGGTCTGTCTCGACAAGACGGGCACCCTGACGGAGGGGACCATCGCGTTCGACGAGATCGAGACCTTCACGAACCCCGACCCGGTCGCCGCCGCACTCGGCGCCCTCGCGTCCGACGAGCAGCGCAACGCGACCATGGCGGCGCTCTGCACGGCGTTCCCCGTCCCCGAGGGCTGGGAGCGGACCGGGTCGGTCCCGTTCTCGTCGGCTCGCAAGTGGAGCGCCGCGTCGTTCGGCGAACGCGGGACCTGGGTGATCGGCGCCCCCGAGATGGTCCTCGGGGCCGACGGGAGGTCGGAGTCGGTTCGAGAGCGCGCAGAGGTGCTCGCATCCGAGGGCAGGCGCGTGCTGCTGCTCTCGAGGACGAGTGAGTCGCTCGACGACGAGCGGCTGCCACCGGGCCTGAGCCCTACCGCCCTGGTTCTCTTCGAGGAGAAGGTCCGGCCCGACGCCGCCGAGACGCTGCGCTACTTCACGGAGCAGGGTGTGGCGCTGAAGGTGATCTCGGGCGACAGCCCCCGCACGGTCGCTGCGGTCGCCCGGAGGGTCGGCCTGCCCGACGCCGACGACGGCTACGACGCCCGCGACCTGCCAGACGACGTCGATGCCCTCGCCGAGATCCTCGACACGCACAGCGTCTTCGGACGGGTCACGCCGCACCAGAAGCGGGCGATGGTCGCGGCGCTCCAGTCGCGCGGCCACGTGGTGGCCATGACCGGCGACGGAGTCAACGACGCGCTCGCTCTGAAGGACGCCGACATCGGCGTCGCCATGGGCAACGGCGCCCCTGCGACCCGGGCGGTGGCACAGATCGTGCTGCTCGACGGGAAGTTCGCCACGATGCCCGGGGTCGTCGCCGAAGGGCGCAGGGTGATCGCGAACATCGAGCGGGTGGCGAACCTCTTCGTGACCAAGACCGTCTACGCGATGCTCCTCGCCGTCGCGGTCGGCGTGGCGCGCTGGCCCTACCCGTTCCTGCCGCGGCACCTCACGATCGTGAGCAGCCTCTCGATCGGCATCCCCGCGTTCTTCCTGGCGCTCGCCCCGAACCCGCGCCGGTACGTGCCCGGGTTCGTGCGACGGGTGCTCAAGTTCGCCCTGCCCGTCGGCCTGGTGGCCTCGGTCGCGACATTCGGCGCCTACGCGACCGCGAGGGTCGGGGCGGGAGTCGGTCTCGACGAGTCGCGTACGACCGCCACCCTCGTGCTGCTGGTCGTGGGACTCTGGATCCTGGTGCTCCTGGCGAGGCCGATCACCGGTTGGAGGGCGAGCCTGGTCACGTGGATGGTCGTGGCCTTCGTCGTCATCCTCGCCGTGCCGGATCTGCGCGAGTTCTACGCGCTCGACCTCCCGGAGTGGGAGGCGTTGGTGTGGGGGATCCTCGTCGCGGCCGGCGCAATCGTCCTTCTCGAAGTCGGCTGGACGGCGCTGCAGCACAGGCTCCCGGCCCCCGAGCGCACGGCACGCTTCGGCGGGGTGATCGCCGCACGCCGCCTGGTGAGGCGCCCCGGCGCGTGAGCGGGCCCGGCGGGCCGACCGCCTGCCGGGACCTCACAACCAGTCGCGTCGTCGGAACATCATGTAGAGAACGACGGTGGCGACGGCCATCAGCGACAGCGAGAGCGGATAGCCGAAGTACCAATGGAGCTCGGGCATGTGACGGAAGTTCATGCCGTACACGCCCGCGATCAGCGTGTTCACGACGAGGATCGCGCCCCAAGACGACGTCGCCTTCATGACGCGGTTCATGCGCATCGACGCGACGGAGAGCTGGGCCTCGAGAAGCCCCGACAGGAGCTCTCGCTGCGACTCCAGGAGGTCGAGTGCCCGGAGCACGTGGTCGTAGACGTCCTGCATGTGCACGAGAGCGGCCTCGCCGATCTCGGGCGCCTCGCGCCGCAGCAGTGCCGAGACGACCTCGCGCATCGGAGAGGCCGTGCGGCGGAACGCCACGAGCGTGCGGCGCAGGGCGAACGCTGCCTGAGGCGGATGGTCGCCGGAATCGGGGGCGAAGACCGCCTCCTCGATCTCGTCGAGCCGGTCGTCGACGGCGTCGAGGAGGACGAAGTACCGGTCGACGACGTCGTCGAGGATCGACCAGAGGGCGAAGCCCTCGTCGGTGCTCGAGTGCTCGATCCGCTGCCGCTCGAACCGTTCGACGATGGGGTCGATCGGCGCCGCGTCGACGCCGTCGCGCGGGTGGCGCACCGTCAGCAGCCACCCGTTGCCGAAGACGACGTCGATCTCGCCGTCGACCATCACACCCGCGTCGTCGAGCGCCACGTCGTGAAGCGCGACGTGGCGGTGGTCGGAGTAGTGCTCGAGCTTGGTGCGCTGGCCGGCGTGGGCGAGGTCCTCGGCCGCGATGCGATGGACACCGAGCGCCTCAGCGGCGTGCTCGATCTCGCCGGTCCCCGGGTGCTCGATGTCGACCCAGAGGAACGACCCGGCGCCCCGGAGGTCGGAGAGCGCCTCAGCCGCCACGTCGATCCGGCCGGCGACTCCCTGGGTGTACCGCCATGCCCGAAGCATTGGCGCACGGTAACCGTGCGGCGGCGCGCTTCGCCGCTATTCCAGGACTGCCGCCGCAGGTGAGTGCGCGAGGCGCCGGTTCACGAGGTCGAGCTGGGCGGCGGTCAGGCGGCGCAGCCACCGGAGCCGGTTCGGTGTGAGATGCTCGCAGACCCAGTCCCAGTGCAGCGCGACCTGGTCGCCCGGTGCGATCGGTCCGGCCAGGCCGTAGCCGCTGTCGGCGGTGACCGCCGTCTCCGGCCGCGGCGGATCGAGGGTGAGCGACCGCCCGTCCCACGAGAGAGGGCGCGATCGCACGACCGCTGTCGCGCTCTCCACGGAGACGACGGTGCCCCACCGGATGCGGCAGCGATCGAGTACGCGCAGCGCCTCGCCGGCTACCCCGCTGCGCAGCAGGCCGGTCCACGGGTAGACGGAGAAGACGTGGAACCCGTGGTGGGGGAGCGGGGCGTGCGGGATGGCCTCGACGAGGCGAGCCCAGTCGCGGCCCGCGGGTCCGCGGAACCGCTGTTCGAGCGAGGCGCCCAACAGGGGCGGCGTGACGTTGCGGAGAAGGCTGTTGCCCGTCCAGTAGGCCTCCACGACGCGCCCGTCGAGCGGATCGTCGAGGCCGTTGGCTCCGGCGATCAGCTCGAGGTACGGCCACGCGCCCTCGAAGCACCGGGCGAGCTCTCTCAGGCCGCCGTCGGCGACGCCGGCGGCGCCGTACTCGAGGAGGGCACGATGGTCGTCGGGTCCGCAGAGCCCCATCGAGTTCGGCGGGTAGGCGAAGCGGGCGAACCGGATCGGGCCGTCTCCGGCAGCGTGGTCCGCGGCGAGGCTGCTCACGGCGAGGCTGCGCCGGCGGTGCTCTCCGGCGTCGGGGCCCGGCGGCCTGCGAGCCACGCCGCGGCGCCGGCGACGACGCTCCCGGCGACGATCACGACGAGGCCTGTGCGCTGTGGTGCGAGGGCCTTGCCGTTCACCAGAGCGTCGAGCGAGAAGGTGACCAGCACGGCGGCCATGAGCACGGCGGTCACGTCGACCGCCTGCGCCCGGGCGAGTGCGGAGTACCAGGTCGCGACGTAAGCCGTCAGCAGTACGCCGGTGAGCGCCGCCCACGCCCAGCCCGAAGCCGACAGGCCGGCGAGATCACCGAGCCTGCCGGTGACGCCGAGCCACACCACGAGCACCAGGCTTCCCGCGGCCATCCGCGCCGCTCCCAGTGTCGCGGGCGAGAGCGTGGCGAGCAGTCGCTTCGCGACGACCACCTCGACCGACCAGAGCAGGGTCGCGGCGAGGACCATGGTCTCGCCGCGGCCGCTCTCGCCGATCGTGGGTACGCCGCCCACGATCTGGGCCTGCCCCACGACCAGAAGTGCGAC
Organism: uncultured Actinomycetes bacterium; assembly: GCA_963706745.1. GTDB lineage: Bacteria > Actinomycetota > Acidimicrobiia > IMCC26256 > PALSA-610 > JAOSJK01. Next base: position 162,352 of record CAVPMX010000004.1, read on the forward strand.
GGCCGCTACGTGGAGGCCGCCGACGCGTTCGCCCAACAGGGGGACTGCGAGGAGGGCCACCCACACGACCAGCGTCTTGTGGATGAACTGGGCGTCGGTGGACGAGGCGCGGGCGATCCCCTCGAAGAAGAGCACGAATGGCACGCTCCCACCGAGGAGCGCGACCGCACCGAGTCCCGACCACTCGCGCCGCGTAGCAGGTCGGGTCCAACCCGCACCCGGCCTCGCGCGAGACACAGCCGCCAGCACGCCCAGGAGCAGCACAGACGCTACGAGGTTCTTGGCTGTGGTGTAGACGGTCGGGTTCGGGACCCGCTTCACACCGTAGGAGTTCACGAAGACCGCGACGCCGCTCACCAGCGCCGTGCAGAATGCGAGCGCGAGCCCCGAATGTGCGGCTCTCCGTGAAGTGCCGGGACTGCTGATGGGACTCATGAGATGCTCCCTCTTCTCCACGGCTTCACTCTGCCCGCCCCGAACCGGCGACGTCGCGGTGGAGCGCGACCAGGTCTGCGGCGGCCTCCGGGTCGAGCACCTCCATCGCGAAGCCGGTATGGAGGAGCACCCAGTCGCCGACGGCGACTGCGCGGCCGTCGAGGGTGAGGACGGCCAGCGAGACGGTCCGCTCGGCGCCGTCGACCTCGACGACGGCTTCGTGACGCTCGGCGTCGATCTCGACCACCCGCCCGGCACAGGAGATGCACACGGGTCAGCGCTCCCCGCGCTCTGCGGCGCCTGCCAGAAGCGCCCCGGCCTCTGCTGCCAGGAGCGACGCTGCTACCGGCACCGCGGCCGCGACCTCGGGGGTCAGAGAGGCCCCCTCATCGAAGGTCGCGCCCTCGACTCCGTAGACGACCAGGTGCGCGGGGAGGCGGTCCAGGGCGCGGCCCAGGCCTACGGCCTCGGCGGCGCCGAGTGCGTGGCTGCCACCCGACGGCGCCCATCGGGGGAGAGCCTCCTCGATCGCGTCGAGGCGGTGGAGCGAACCGACCGACGCTCCGCTGCGGACGGCGTCGACGACGAACGCCGCCGCGGCGCCGTCCCAGGCCTCCACGAGCCTCGCCGGCTCACCGTCGAGCTCGACCACCTCGACGGCCGCGGGCAGCAGGGCGCGCGCCGCGCGGGCGACTGCGAGCCCGGCGCCGTCGTCGCCGCGGAAAGCGTTCCCGATCCCGATGACGACGATGCGACCCGACGGCCCGACGCGACGACGGCGGAGCGCCGCGCGGGCGCGATCGCCCTTCACGAGCGCTCCACGACCATGTCGAGGAAGTGGGTGGCGCACGAGATGCACGGGTCGTAGTTCCTGATGGCCTGCTCGCACCTGATCCGCAGCTCGTCGTCGTCGAGGTGCACGTTCGCCTCGACGAAGTGCCAGAGATCGTGCTCGATCGTCGGCTGGTTCTGCGATGTAGGTGGAACGATCCGCGCGTCGGTGATCACTCCTGCGGCATCGAGCTCGTACCGGTGCCAGAGGAGGCCGCGCGGAGCCTCGCTCCACCCGCAGCCCGCACCTGCGCGTGGTACGACCTCGACCGCCGGGGAGTCGGGCGGCTCGTAGCGTTCGATGACGCGAAGCGCCTCGTCGCAGGCGTGGAGGATCTCGACGCTGCGAACGATGATGCTGCGGAACGGGTTGCGGCACTCGGAGCCGAGGCCGGCCTCGGCGGCTGCTTCGCGCGCCACGGGAGCGAGCTTGTCGGAGTTGAGCGTGTAGCGCGCCAGTGGTCCGACTGCGTAGTGGCCCCGTTCGAGGATTCCGGAGTGGAGCGCGGTGGAGTGCTCGACGTGCTCCTCGGCGAAGTGCGCCTCGTACTCGTCGGGTGATGCATCGAGGCCGAGGGTCGAGACCAACCGGCCGTCGAGGATCGCGTACTCGTCGGGGTGGCGAAGGGCGACGAGCTCGTGATCGTGGTCGAAGTCGGGGAAGTCGAAGCCGGCGACCCACCTGACGGTCTCGAGCGCCGCGTCGCGGGCTCGGCGCAGGCGCTCGGCTAGGGGCTTCAGCTCGCGCCTCGTAGGCACGCGGTAGAAGCCGCCGACGCGCACGTTGACCGGATGGATCGCGCGACCGCCGACGAGGTCGACGAGGTCGTTCCCCGTCTTCTTCAGAGCCAGGCCCCGCTCGACGATCGGGCGGTGGTCGGCGGCGAGAGCTATGGCGCTCTCGTAGCCGAGGAAGTCGGGCGCGTGGAGCATGTAGACGTGGAGCGCATGGCTCTCGATCCACTCCCCGAAGTAGAGGAGCAAGCGCAGGTCGCGCAGCGCCCCCTCGACCGCGACCCCGCAAGCGGCCTCCATCGCCTGTGCGGCACTCATCTGGTACGCGACGGGGCAGATCCCGCAGATCCGGGCCGTGATGTCGGGTGGCTCGGTGTAGCTGCGACCTCGCAGGAACGCCTCGAAGAACCGCGGCGGCTCGTAGATCCGCAGCTGGACGTCGTGCACCGCGCCGTCGCGGATGTCGACGAACATCGCGCCCTCGCCCTCCACGCGGGCGAGCGCCTTGACCTCGAGTGTGCGGCTGGCCGGGGTCCGGTGGGTCACTCCGCCCCCTCGCCCGACGCGAGTGCGTCGCTAGCGTCGCGGAAGTCGTCGGCGTAGGCGTTGAACGTGCGCAGGACGCGCACCATGTCGTCGTCGGCCATGCCGCCCGCGCGCAGCCGCTGCACCAGCGATGCTGCGTTCGTCGTCTCGGCCGGGCCGTAGCAGCCGAAGCACCCGCGGTTGTAGCTCGGACAGAGTGCAGCGCACCCACCGTGCGTGATCGGACCGAGGCACGGCGTCCCGTGCGCGACGGTGACGCAGACGTTGTCCCGCTCCTTGCACTCGGCGCAGACGCTGCGGCCGGAGATGTTGGGCCGTCTGTCGTGCAGGAAGGCGCTGATGGTCTCGAGGAGCTGCGACTTCGAGATGGGACACCCCCTCAGCTCGAAGTCGACAGGGACATGGGCGGCGATCGGCGTCGACGTGCCCAGCGTCTCGACGAACTCGGGGTGCGCGTAGACGATGGAACGGAACTCCTCGACGTCGGCGAAGTTGCGCAGCGCCTGGATGCCTCCAGCGGTCGCGCATGCCCCGATCGTCACGAGCGTCCGGGAGACACGGCGGACCTCCTGGATGCGCAGGGCGTCGTCGGCGGTGGTGATGGAGCCCTCGACGAGCGAGAGAGCGTAGGAGCCGAGCACGGAGGTGAGGCCGGCCTCCAGGAAATACGCGAGCTCGACCTGACCGGCAACCTCGAGGAGGTCGTCTTCGCAGTCGAGGAGGGTCAGCTGGCAGCCGTCGCACGATGCGAACTTCCACACGGCGACGGTCGGTCTGTCCGCCCTCATCGCTCCCGCACCCCTGTCTGGGCGGCGACGCGGCTCCACGAGAAGACGGGACCGTCGAGGCAGACGAGCTCGGGGCCGAGCTGGCAGTGCCCGCAGTGTCCGACGGCGCACTGCATGTTCCGCTCCAGCGAGACGCGAATCCGCTCGGCGTCGAGGCCGCGGTCGACAAGCGAACGCGTCGTGAAGCGCATCATGACCTCGGGTCCACAGACGAGGGCGAGCGTCTTCGCCGCCTCGACCGGCACGCGACCGATCAGGTTCGTCACCACGCCCACGTCACCGTGCCAGTCGGCGCCCGACGAGTCGACGGTCACCTGCACGTCGAAATCGAGACGGCTGCGCCAGCGGGCGAGGTCGTCGTGGAAGAGGAGGTCTTCGGGGGAGCGTGCACCGATCAGCAGGACGGCGCGCCCGTATCGATCGCGCGCTGCGAGTACGGCCTCGACTGCAGGGCGGAGCGGCGCGAGCCCGAGACCACCGGCCACGATCACGACGTCGCCACCTTCGGCGTCGCTCACTCCCCATCCGTTGCCGAAGGGTCCGCGCACCCCGATGACCGTACCGACCTCGGAAGAGGCCAGCGCCGACGTGACGGTTCCCACCGCGCGAACGGTGTGCAGGAGGAGTCCGTCGCCAGGCAGGCCCGAGAACGAGATCGGGACCTCACCGACGCCGAAGGCCCAGAGCATCGAGAACTGGCCGGGCGCCGGGTCGGCGATCGGGTCGTCGAGCGGTTCGAGCGCGATGGTCACCGTGTCGGCGGTCTCGGATCGACGCGACGCGACGCGGTACCGGCTCGGCATCATGGGTGCGGTGTGCCCGTGTGTGTTCGCGGTCGCCGTCACGAACCCTGTCCGTACACGTTGAGGAGCTGCAGCCGGGTGGCCTCGAGGCGGGCGACCATGATGCCGGCGAAACGATGGACGAGGTCGTAGCCGAGCCGGGGATCATCGTCGCACTTGCCTCGCAGGCAGACTCCGTCGAGCGCCACGGCGTGGACGGGCTCTAGGGCGCGCACATCGAAGCGCCAGCGGTAGGGCGGGAAGAGCCACGACCAGCCGAGGACGTCGCCGGGCGAGAGCGTCGCCACGACTATCGGTCCGCGTAGTGGCTCGTGGACGTCGAGAGCGACGCGGCCGTCGCGCAGAACGTAGAAGGAGTCGGCCGGCTCACCCTCCCGTGCGACGGTCGCACCGGCGTCGAACACGACGTTGCGTCCGCAGCCGGCGATCAGGTCGAGGTACTCGGAGTCGAGACCTGCGAAGAAGGGATGATCGTCGAGCAGGTCACGGATGGTCCGCTTCGTCATGGCGTCGCCTCCGGCAGGTCGGGTCCGGCGATGGCTCGGACCTCCTCTGTGATGTCGATGCCGGCCGGGCACCACGTGATGCAGCGCCCGCAGCCGACACAGCCCGAGGTGCCGAACTGGTCGATCCAGGTGCCCAGCTTGTGCGTCAGCCACTGCCGGTACATGGAGCGGATGCTGGAACGGATGCTGCCGCCGTGGAGGTAGGAGTGGTCGAGCTCGAAGCACGACGCCCAGCGTCGCTCCCTGCGGGCCTCCGTCGAGGTCAGGTCGGTCACGTCCTCGACCGAGCTGCAGAAGCAGGTCGGACAGACCAGTGTGCAGTTGGTGCACGCGAGGCAGCGTTCGGCGACGTCGTCCCACCACGCGTGGTCCAACGCCCCCGACAGGAGGTCGTGGAGATCGACGGCCGGCATCTCCAGCCCCATCTCGGCTGTTGCACGCTCGATGACACCATCGGCAGCGTCGACGGCTGCGGGCGTAGCTTCGACCGACGGGACGCGCGCCAGAAAGGAGGCCCCACGATCCGTGAAGGGCTCGGCCAAGTACCAGGGCTCGGCACGCTGCGGCTCGGTGACCTCCGTCAGAACGACGTCGGCTCCGCCCCTGACCCGCGGGCCTGCGTCCATGGAGGCGCAGAAGCAGGTACCCGCAGGCGATCCGCAGTTGACGCCGATCACGAAGACCGGCTCCCTGACTGCTCGATAGTCGGCATCGGCGTGGCTGCCGCCTAGGAAGACGCGGTCCTGGATCTCGATGGCGCGCACCTCGCAGGCACGGGCGCCCACGAACGCGTAGAGGGGAGCCGCGGTGTCGGCCTCCACGACGAAGTCCGTGGTCTCAGGATCGGGCGAACCGGTCGAAGTGCGTCGCGCCCGCCAGAGTGTTGTCCGCGGTGGGAAGAGCCGGCGCTTCCACGACTGCGCGGGTGCGGCATATCCGAAGAGCGCGGAGTCGTCTCGCCGCCGCAGGCGGTAGTGGCCGGCCTTCTGGTCGTCGCCCCACCCCGAGGGCAGGTCCGCGATCGACTCGATCGCCTCCTGGACGATCGCGCCGTCGCGCACCGTCGGCGCGACGACCGAGTAGCCGTCGCCGATGAGGGTCTCGATTGCGGCCGCGAGACCGGCGGTGTCGAGCACCACGGGACCCGCGGCGGCGCTTCCGGCCGTCACGCGCAGAGCCTCTCGGAGCGTTCTGTCACATCTGCAGGGTAGAAGGTCGGGAAGAGGTGTCGGTACTGCTCCCGGAGTCGCCACATCTTCATGGAGCAGCAGTCAGTATCGGAGAAGCAATCCGATGGCGCCGTACTCCGTCAGGGCACCCGACGGCACGAAGACGACCTCGCCGCCGGCTCCGAGGACGGCATCGACGACGATCTCTACCGCGTCGACGACATCGGTGCCCTCGACGCCGACTGCCGACGCCTCGGCGGCGCCGACCGGCACGGGGTGACCGTCGGAGATGCGGGCCGGGTAGCGGCAGTCCTCCTCGACGACCAGCCGCCGCCCGCGTCCCTCGCGCGCGGGTGCGAACACGTCGTCGATGCCGTTAGCGGCGCGCCCCGTGCCGAGCACCTCCACCAGCTCCGAGACGGCCGCCGATTCGAGCGACTCGGTGTGGGCATCGATCGCGGGAGCGACCAGGCCACCCAGCTCCGCGGGGGTGCCGGCTACATGGTTGCCGGTGACCTGACCGACGATGGAGCGCCCGTGGCGAGTTACCTCGCGGAAGAACGACAGGTCGCGTTCGACACCGACGAGCACGACGGGCAGCGGGTCCGCGGCGTCGATCTCGTCGAGCGCACGGTCGACCGCGCGGAACACGAACCGGTAGGCCTCTTCGCGCTGGGACTCGTGGATGGGGAGGTCCTTGTGAGGGGTGTCCTCCTCGCGTGGAGGCTCGATCTCGATCGGGAACGTGCCGGGCCGCACCTCGGAGAGGTGGGCTCCCGAGCCCTCGAGCAGCCTGCACTTCTTCGCCGACAGCACGAGGACGCGGTAGCGCGGCATGCGTTGCGCGCCGATCAGGAGGTCGCGCACTGCATAGCGCTCGTTGACCACCACACGCTCGGGCAGGGTGAACGGGAGCGCGAAGACATGCGATTCGTCGACGGTCGCCAGGATCGCGAGACCCGAGCCGGGGTGCGAGAAGTCGACCGCGGCGGCGGCGGAGCTCAGGCGCTCCACGAGCGGGGCGACCTCGCGCCGATCGAACTCGCGGAGCAGAACCTCGGTTGCGCGGTCCACGAGATGACGGAGACGCAGCCGGTCCTCGGCGTTCCCGGGCCTCTCGCGCTGCGTCGGGAGCAGAACCGTCACCGCGGGGAACGCGTGCGTGCCTACGAGCTTCTCCAGGTCGGACGGGAGCATGGAGCCTCCTTCTTCAGCGGGACTGGTTCTCGGTCATGCGGACAGACGCTCTCCGCGGCGGCGAAGCTCGGCCACTTGGAGCGCCCTCGAGACGTCGGTGGGTGAGACGATTCCCACGAGCCGGGTTCCCTCGAACACCAGGGCGCGGCCGTCTCCGGCGTCGCCGAGACGCGCTACGAGCTCGATGAGGGCGTCGGACGGAGCAGCAGACGGCACCTGCGCGACCGGCCACGCGACATCGCGCGCCGCGGTCGCGCTGCGCGCGGCCGCAGGCAGCGCCTTGAGTCTCGTCAACGTCACGAGGCCGCTCACGCTGCCGTCGGGCTCGACGAGCGGGAAAGCCGAGCAGCGCTGTTGCAGAACGAAGCTGTCGAGCAGCTCGGCCACGGTCAGAGATGCCGGAGCCACGACCGGGTCGGGCGTCATGACGTCGCCGACCCGGACGCCCGTCAGATCGTGGACGATGCGGATAGAGGTCTCCTCGCCGCGCGCGGCGGTCATCACGAACCAACCGAGGAAGATGAGCCAGAGCCCACCGACTCCGGCGCCGACCAGGAACTCCACGAGGCCCGCCGCGATCAGCACCTGACCGAAGACCCGGCCGGCGCGGGTCGCGCTCAAGGCGGCGCTGGCGCGGTCGCCCCTGCGCTTCCACAGCCAAGCGCGCAGGATGCGGCCGCCGTCGAGCGGCGCGGCGGGTGCGAGGTTGAACACGGCGAGCATCCCGTTGATCGAGCCGAGCCAGACCGCCATGGTGATCGGAAGGTCGGGCGCGCCCACGAGCGCGAGTGCCCCGGCGATGCCGAGGCAGACGGCGGCTATCGCCAGGCTCGCGAGCGGTCCGGCGATCGCGATCCGGAAGTCGGCGCGCGGCTCGGTGGCCTCACCGCGCAGCGTCGCTATCCCGCCGAAGATCCAGAGGGTGATGTTGTCGACCTCGATCCCGTAGCCGCGGGCCACGAGCGAGTGGCTCATCTCGTGGGTCAGCAGCGAGGCCAGGAAGAGTGCCGCCGTGAAGGCTCCGGCCGCCCAGTAGGTGGCGTCGGAGGAGCCCGGCGCCAGCTCGGGGAAGGCCCCCGTCGCAAGGCCCCAGGAGAGGAGCCAGAAGATGATCCCCAGGCTCCAGTCGAGGCGGAGGGGGATCCCGAGGATGCGCCCGACCGGGACGCCCTGGATCAACGCTCCGCCGGCTGGGTAGTGGTGGCTATGCAACTCATCTGAAACACCACATTGCACGCGCGGGCCCCTCCCCGCAAAGGGCCCTAGGTCACCCCGGCCGGGGCCGCGCGGCGCCCTCAGGTGCCGACGGGCCTGTTGCCTGCGTTGCGACCAGGACGCGAGAGGTTCTCGACGAACCAGTCGCGTGCGAGCGCCGCTGCGATCCCGAGGGTACCGGGCTCGTCGAAGAGGTGCGTCGCGCCGGGCACCACCTCGATCCGGGCAGGGCACTGAAGGTGCCGGGCGGCCTCCCGATTGAGGTCGAGCACGTCGTGGTCTGCGCCGCCGACGATGAGGAGGGTCGGTGCGCGAACGGTTTCGAGTCGGACACCGGCGAGGTCTGGACGCCCTCCCCGCGACACGACCGCGGCGATGGGGCTCGACGGCCCACCCGCCGCCCACAGGGCGGCCGCGGCCCCGGTGCTGGCCCCGAAGGCGCCGATCGCCAGTGCGCGGAGGTCGGGGTCCGACTGCGTGGCGTCGATGGCGCCGTCGAGCCGCGAGGCGAGGAGCGCGACGTCGAAGACGTTGGCCCGATCGAGCGACTCCGCCTCGCTGAGGAGGTCGAAGAGGAGGGTGCCGAGCCCCGCCTCGTTCAGCACCGTGGCGACGTACTGGTTCCTCGGGCTGAGCCGGCTGCTGCCGCTTCCATGAGCGAAGACGACGAGCCCCGAGGCGCCGGTCGGGACGGTGAGGTGAGCTCTCAGAGTCACGCGGCCGACCAGGAGGTCGACGTCGGAGTCGCGCTCCGTCGCGGCGCCGGTGCCGCCCCGGGCGGCGTCGAGGAGCCGAACCACCTCCTCGTCGGAGGTCTGCCTGAAGTCGTCGTACCACGGCCCGATCGCCACCATGCTCGCGGGGGTCTCGACGCAGACGACGTCGTCGGCGTGCCGCCGCATCTCGTGGATCGTCTCGGGGGGCGCGACCGGGACGGCGAGCACCACCCGCGCCGCGCCGTGGGCGCGTGCGACCTGAAGGGCAGCGAGTGCAGTCGATCCCGTCGCCAGGCCGTCGTCGACCACGACGACCGTGCGGCCGGCGATCGGGACGGGTCTCCGGCCGCTGCGGAAGCGCGCCGCACGGCGCTCCAGCTCGGAGCGCTCCCGTCGCTCGACGACGGCCAGGTCGGCATCGCTCACCCCGGCGCGGCGTCGAAGGTCTTCGTTGACCACCCGTGCACCGTCCTCGCCGATCGCCCCCATCGCAAGCTCGGGCTGGCCGGGGAACCCGAGCTTGCGCACGACGATCACGTCGAGCGGCGCGTCGAGGGAGCGTGCGACCTCGAATGCAACCGGGACTCCGCCGCGCGGCAGCGCGAGCACGACGGGGTGCTCCGCGGCGAGGTCTCCGAGGAGGGCCGCAAGCTGCATGCCGGCGTCGTGTCGGTCTCGGAAGGGCATCGGCCGCCTCACCCCCCGTGGCGGGCGTCGTCGAGCAGCAGACGCCGCTCCGCTGACCCGATCACCTGACGGGCTCGATCGGCCGCGTCGGGGTTGACCGAGATCGAGGTGATCCCGAACCTCACCAGGTGCTCCGCGAACTCGGGCCGGTTCGAGGGAGCCTGGCCGCAGAGCGACGACGTGATCCCCGCGGCCCGTGCGGCGCCGACGATGCGGCCGATCGCGTCGAGGACGGCCGCGTCGGACTCGTCGAAGAGGTCGGAGCAGATCTCGGAGTCGCGGTCGACTCCGAGCATCAGCTGCGTGAGATCGTTGGAGCCGATGGAGACGCCGTCGATGCCGAGTGCCGCGTACTCGGGGATCCGGTAGGCCACTGAAGGCACCTCGGCCATGACCCACCGCTTCAGTCCGCGATGTGTGCCGAGTGGGCTCGCATCCATCAGCTCCAGGCAGGCCTCGAGCTCCCAGAGCGTCCTGACGAACGGGATCATCACGTGGAGGTTCGGGGTCTGGTCGCGCACGCGCGCCAGGAGCTCGCACTCGAGCGCGAACAGATCGGGTTCGCGCACGTAGCGGTAGCAGCCGCGGTAGCCGATCATCGGGTTCTCCTCGATCGGCTCGAACTCGGCGCCCCCCGCGAGCCCGCGGAACTCGTTGCTGCGGAAATCGATGGTCCTGTAGATCACGGGACGCGGGGCAAACGCCGACGTGATCCGCAGCAGTGACTCCTCCATCTTCGCGAGGAACTCGGAGCGGCCTCCGTGGGCGAGGAGGTCTCTCGGATGGCGTCCTCCGAGGGCGTCGGTCACCATGAACTCGGCTCGCAGCAGCCCGACTCCGTCGACGGGGAGCGCCGCGACCCTCTCGGCGTGATCGGCCATGGCGAGGTTCACGTAGAGGTGTGTGCCGAGCGGCTCCGTCGACACGCCCGGCTCGCGACGTTCCGTGTCCCCGCCGCCTGCGCGAGCCGGCGCCGTGAGCGCGGCGACGTTGTCTCCTTCGGAGACCGTGCCGCGTCGTCCGTCGACGGTGACGACCTCCCCGTCGCGAAGCACCTGCGTCGCTGTGCGCGTACCGACCACGCACGGCACTCCCAGCTCACGGCTGACGATCGCTGCATGGCAGGTCATGCCGCCGCCGTCGGTGACGAGGGCGGCGGCCCGCCGGAGCACCGGGACCCAGTCGGGGTTCGTCATCTCGGCGACGAGGATCTCACCGGCCAGAAGTGCGTCGCCGTCGGCGACTGCACGCACCACTCGTACCCTCCCGGCCGCCAACCCCGGGGAAGCGGCGAGGCCGCGGATCAGCTGTGCTCCCGGCGTCGCGGCGACCTCCCCGCCGGGTTCGTCGGCGAGGGTGGTGATCGGTCTGCTCTGCACGATGTAGATCTTCCCGCCCACCAGAGCCCACTCGAGGTCCTGCGGGCGCCCGTAGTGCGCCTCGATCCTCGCCCCGAGACGCGCCAGATCGAGGATCTCCTCGTCGGAGAGCACTCGGCGCCCACCTTCCTCGGGGGAGAGCTCGACACGGAGGTCGGCGCCGTCGGGCCCACGCTCGATCCGGTGCGTCTTCAGGCCGACGCGAACGGTCAGCAGCCGGGGGCCGTCCTTCGCGACCGTGTAGGTGTCGGGCTCGACCTGCCCGCCGACGACAACCTCCCCGAGCCCGAACGCCCCCTCGACGACTATCCGCTCCCTGTCGCCCGTAGAGGGGTCGGCGGTGAACATCACCCCTGATCGTTCGGAGTCGATCATCTGCTGCACCACCACTGCGATGGCCGGCTCCTCGACCACGCCCCGGCCGCGCCGGTACGCGACGGCGCGCTCGCCGTGGAGCGACGCCCAGCAGTCGGCTATCCGGCCGATGAGCGCGTCGTCGCCGGAGACGTTCGTGAACGTCGCGTTCATGCCGGCGAACGACGCGTCGGCGGTGTCCTCGCTCGTCGCCGACGAACGGACCGCGACCGAGACGTCGTCGCCGAGAGCGTGGTACGCGTCGAGCACCTGACGCCGCAGAGCAGGGGGCAGTCCGGCGCCGCGGACCATCTCAGCGAGGTGTGCCGAGGCTGCTGCGAGTGCGCCGGGGTCGTCGACGTCGACCTCCGCCGCCTCGCGAGCGATCTCGGCACGGAACCCGCCGAGCTCCATCGAGTCGAGGTATGCGGACGCGGCGATGACGAATCCCGGCGGCACCGGCATGCCCGCGCCTGTCAGCTCGCCGAGGTTGGCGCCCTTTCCACCCGCAACGGGTACGTCGCGAGCCGAGAGGTCGCGAAACCAGAGGATGTTCAAGGTGTCTCCCACGGGTGCCTCCCAGCTCGAAGGTCGGCGGTCATCGGCCGTCTGCCCCATCGGCGGCCGTGAGGCTCCACGCAATGGTCCCGAATCGGCGAGGACCGGGCCAGGGCCGATGGTCCGCGTCGCTTGGTCCGTCGTCCCCGAGGGCCGCCCGGGGCTCTCGGCGGCCACCGTGAGGCCGATCTGGAGTGCACCGGCATCACCGTCAGCCGACCGTGAGGCGCAGGGCTCGCTCGAGGACCTCCTCGGGTGCGAGCGACGACGTGTCGAGCGTGGCCGCGCCGGGCCAGGGGTCGAAGCTCCGCGCCATCGCGGATGCGATCTCGGCGGTCGCATCCGACGGGTCGGTGCCCTCGGCGGCGCGCAGAGAGATCCGCTCGGCCGCGACGGCGACCGGGGCCACGCAGCGGATCTGCAGCAGATCGGAGGCGGTGTCGAGCGCGATCGTCTCGGCGGCGGGACGGTGGGCGGCACTGGCCCAGGAAGCGTCGAGGATCACGCTCTCGCCGGATCCGAGGTGACGGTGGGCCGTTCCCACGAGGTCGTCGTACACGGCGTCGGTGACCGACGGCGCGTAGAGCCCCTCGGAGTAGCTGTCTCCGGTCCTGTGAGCGTCGGCGAGACCCGCCGACTCCTTGCGCCTCGAGTCGCTTCGGAGCAGGACTGCCCCGGTGCGGTCGGCGAGCGCTGCGGCGAGTGTCGACTTGCCGGTACCCGGCAGACCGCCGACGAGGACCAGGCGCACGCGCTGCGCCTCGAGGTGGGACGCAGCGAGGGAGAAGCGCATCCGGGCGCGATCGGCCGCTGCCGGGTCACCCTGACCGTGGCGCAGACACGCGACCTTCGCTCGCACGTGGGCCCGGTACACGACGTAGTGGTGTTCGAGCGAGGCCGGCCAGGAGTCCGACGCCCGGGCGCGGTAGCGGTCGACGAAGCGCCTGGCCAGGTCGGGTCGTCCGAGGAGCTCGAGGTCCATCGCCAGGAACGCGACGTCGGCGAGCACGTCGCCGGATCGGAGGCGGTCGTCGAACTCCAAGCAGTCGAGTATGCGTGGGCCGTCGTCGAGGCAGAAGACGTCGTCGGCGAGGAGATCCCCGTGGCCGTCGCAGACGCGCCCCGAGGCGATGCGCGACTCGAAGAGGGGGCCGCGGCCCGACAGGTACCGGCGGACGAGGGTCTCGACCCGGCCGGCTGTCTCGGCGTCGAGCACCGAGCCGACGAAGGGCCGGGTCTCGGCGAAGCCCCGCTCCCAGAGATCTGCGACGGCGTCACGACTCGCTGCGGCGGAGATGACCGCGGATCGCTCGGCGCCGTCGTGGAAGCGGGCCACGGTGTCGGCCACGGCGTCGATGCACGGTGCCGGGTCGGCGCCGGCGCGCACCAGTGTCGCGAGCCGGCGCGCCGAGGGCATCCTGCGCATCTCGACTGCGCGCTCGACGACGCTGCCACCGGCGTCGGTGACGTCGACGACGCCGAGGTACACGTCGGGAGCGAGCCGGCGATTGAGCGAGACCTCGCGTTCGCAGGCGGCGGCCCGGAGCTCGGCGGTGGAGAGGTCGAGGAAGTCGAAGCTGACGGGCTTCTTGACCTTGAACGCGCGCTCGCCCTGGAAGCCGAGCACCGAGACGTGCGTCTCGACGATCTCGGCCGCCCCGCCGCGTCGGCGCAGCCAACCGAGCAGCGCAGCGCGGGTATCGGGTTCGCGGACCGGCTCGCCGTCCACCCGTGCCTCCCCGTCGCCGTCCCCTGGTGGCCCGTCCGCCGCGGGCGGCCGAGCCCGTGTCGCGGCCAGGGTAGAACGTGCCGAAGGCCGCATGGGCTGAGGGCCTCTCCGCCGACCGGCCGAGGCCCACGTGACTTTGTACCCCTTGTCGGAGGCCGCCCGTGCGGGGAGGCTCGGAGTGGCTCATGTCGATGTCGCGGCATTACGGAGGTCTGAGATGCATGCCAGTGCGGGTGACGAGATCGTCGTGGACGGGCCCCACCTGGGCGATCCTCGCCGCGCAGGCGAGGTGCTCGAGGTGCTCGACGAGGGCGGAGTGGTCCACTACCGCGTCCGCTGGGACGACGGCCACGAGTCGATCTTCTTCCCGGGCTCCGATGCCCACGTGATTCACCCCGCCAAGCCGTCCGACGGCTGACGTTCCCGGGACCGCCGGGCAGCGGGTCTTGTCGAGGAGGTCGGCCGCCAGCACGGCCGGTGCGGCGAGGACGGCGACGGCGAAGCCTGCGACGCTCGGCGGCGCGTGGTCGAGGAGCGACGCGAGCGGGCCGACGAACAGGAACGCCGCCAGGAAGACCGCCTCTGCGAGGATCGCGCCGACCAGGAAGCGATTCGAGAGCCAGCCCAGCTGCCAGGGAAGGCTCGTGGCGCTGCGGCACGCAAGGGCGTTCGCCCCCTGACCGATGACCACGGCGGAGAAGGCGGCCCCTGAGGCAGCCAGCAGGACCCCTCCCTCGGGAAACGGGTTGCCGGGCCGCCACCCTGCGGCGAGGAACGTCGCGAGGAACGCCGCCATCTCGACGAGCGCCTCTGTGGGCCCGAGCACGAAGAACGCTCGCCGAGCGACACACCGGTCGAGCATGCGCCCGCGTCAAGGGCCGCGCGCGATGGGCCTCCCACGGGGGGCGGCTCGGCGCCCAGGGCGACGGCCGAGAGCGTGTCGGTGCCGATGTCCAGCGCGAGCACCTGTAGGACGCCCAGTGCGAGAGGGAAGCGCCCGCCGGACAACGCCCACAGTACGAAGGGGGTCAGCTCTGCGACGTTGTCCGTGAGGTGATAGGTGAGGAACCGCCGGATGCTCGCGAACGTGGTGCGTCCCTGGGCGACGGCGGCGACGATCGTCGAGAAGTTGTCGTCGAGGAGGACGAGGTCGGCGGCTTCGCGCGCTACGTCGGTCCCCGAAGCCCCCATTGCGATCCCGATGTCGGCCTCTTGGAGGGCCGGGCCGTCGTTCACCCCGTCCCCCGTCATCGCAACCACATGCCCTCGGCTCCTGAGGGCGCGCGCGATCCGCAGCTTGTCCTCGGGGGTGACTCGGCTGATGACGATGCCGTCACGATCGACCAGCGCTCCCAGACGGTCGTCGTCGGCAGGGAGGTCCGAGCCCGTGACGACAAGGCCGGCGGAGGTCAGCAGGCCGACCTCGTCCGCTATTGCGCGCGCGGTTGCGGGGTGATCGCCCGTGACCATCGCCACCCGGATGCCGGCTTCGCGACATGCCGCTATGGCGCGGGCGACGCCTACCCGTGGAGGGTCCTCCAGCCCGAGCAGCCCTAGGAGGGACAGGGCGACCTCGGCGGAGGCCGCGTCGGCCGGCACCGCGCCGTCGAGTGGCCTGCGCGCGACGGCGAGCACCCGGAGGCCCCGCTCTGTCATAGCTGCGAGTGCCGAAAGGGCGTCGCCGGGCTCGTCGACGCAGAGGGGCACCACGGAGTCGGGCGAGCCCTTGACGAGGACCTCGTCGCCGGCGACGACCGACATCCTGCGGCGCCGCGGATCGAACGGGAACCGGCGACTGTCGGGGGTCACCACGGCGTCGCCACGAACGTCGAAGCCGACGCGCCGCGCGAAGGCGTCGATGGCGGCTTCCATGGGGTCTCCCTGTGCTGTCCAGGTGCCATCGCGGAGAACCGCATGCCCGGTGGAGCACCGTCGGGCGACTCGGGCGAGGGCCGGAAGAAGGGAACGGACCTCGGCGCTGTCGGTCTCGACTGTCCCCTCGGGCGCGTACCCGTCCCCGTGAACCAGAGCGCTGCCCCTGGGTGTCCAGACCTCGATGACAGACATCCGGTTCTCGGTGAGCGTGCCCGTCTTGTCGGTGCAGATGAATGTCGTCGATCCGAGGGTCTCGACCGACTCGAGCCGGCGCACCAGGGCGTGGTCACGCGCCATTCGCTGCGCGCCGATGGCCAGCGAGAGGGTGACGGTCGGCAGCAGCCCCTCGGGGACCAGCGCGACGGTCACGCCGATAGCGAAGAGGAAGCCGTCGCGGCGCGGCGTGCCCAGCACTAGAGAGAGCGCGAAGAACGCGACTCCCACAGAGACCGCCACAAGCGAGATGGTGCGTACGACGCGGCGGAGCTCGACGGCCAAGGGGCTGGGCGGGCGACGCCCGGCACGCGTGAGCTCCGCTATGTGCGCCAGCCGCGTGCGCGAGCCGGTGGCCGTCACTATGGCCGTTCCCTCGCCCTCGACGACGAAGCACCCAGCGAACAGGGCTTCGCCGCGACCCGCGGGGGAGAGAGTGCTCTCCCCGGTCAGCATCGAGGTGTCGAGTGAGAGGCCGTGGCTCTCCGTGGTCGCCAGGTCGGCCGAGATTCGGTCACCTGCAGCCAGGACGACGAGGTCACCTGCCACGAGGTCGCAGGCGTCGATGTCGAGGTGCGCGCCGTCGCGAACGACGGTCTGTCGTCGGGGCAGGAGGTCGCGTAGACGCTCGGAGGCCCGCTCGGCGCGGAACTCCTGGGCGAAGGAGAACAGGCCGTTCAGCGCGACGACGGCGAAGATCGCCACACCGAGCTGAGGGAGCCCCGCGACCATGGCCAGGGAGCCGGCGATCCAGAGCATCAGGGCGAAGAAGTGGACGAGCTGAGCGACGAGACGGAGCCAGAGCGGTCGGACCCGCACGGTCGGGAGAGCGTTTGCACCGTCGCGGCAGAGGCGCGCGGCGGCCTCTTGCGAGGTTAGGCCGAGGCTCCCCGGATGTGTGCCCACGGGTTCGCTCACAGCCCCCACTCAAGCACGCCGGCGGTTGCGAGCGCATCGTTCGGAAGACGGGTTCGCCGTCGGACTGCAAGTGCGCCCGCGCGGGGGTAGCGGGCGGTGCCGACCTCAGATGGACACTAGGTGACCAATGGCCCTCGCATCGCGGGCCGCATCGGCGTTTGATGTAGCTAGCAGCGGATTGCCTCGGCCGTGGGAAGGGGGAGCCGTGGCCACCCTGGAGCGTGAGATGCGTACCGGGTCAGGAGTGGGTCTCCTGCGTGTCGGAGTCGTCGACGATGTGGGAGTCGCGCTCGTCGGGGGCCTGAGGGAGGCGCCGGTCGTTGACCGGCCGGTCGTCCCCGATGCGGCCGAGATGGTTCGGCGGATCCCGCATGTCCTGGTCGTCGACGACGATCCCGGCACCGCGATCGTGGTCCGGTCTGTTCTCGATACGGGAGTGATCGTCGTCGGACTCCCCGACGTCTACCAGGCCCTCGACCACTTGGAGAGGGAGCCGGTCGACCTGCTCCTCATCGAGCTGTTCCTACCGGGAGCGGGCGGGGTCGACCTGCTGCGTCGGTTGTCGCGCGGCCCTCGACCTTCGCGTGTCGTGGCCCTGACGCACGCGACGAGCATCGCACGCATCGCCCCGGACGTGAGTGTCGACGAGGTCATCCACAAGCCCGTCACACCCCGGGAGCTGAGGGCGGCGCTCGACGCAGCGCTATCGGAGGGCCTCGGGTTCGGCAACGAGTGCGTTCTCGCCCCGGTGCGTGATCCGGCGATTTGATCACTGTCGATGCAGCGCACCTTCGCAGCGGCACGGGGGGCGACGCCTCCGACGCGGGGATGACGCTGCCGTCGCCGTTGCTGAGGCGGTTCGAGGCCTTCGTCTTCGACTGGGACGGGACTGCGGTCCCCGATCGCGACGCCGATGCGACGCCGGTGCGGGGCCTCGTCGAAGCGCTCTGCTCGCTGGGCGCCGATGTCGTCGTCGTCAGCGGCACCCACGTCGGCAACATCGACGGACAGCTGCGCGCACGACCGAGCGGGCCCGGTCGACTGCTGCTGGCGCTCAACCGCGGGTCGGAGGTCTTCCTCGTCGGGCCCGACGGACCGGTGATCGTGGAGCGGCGGGAGGCCACCCCCGAGGAGGAGGCCGCCCTCGACAGAGCGGCACGGCTGACGGTTGCGAGGCTCGCGGAGAAAGGCCTCGACGCGGCGGTGGTCTCCGAGCGGCTCAACCGGCGCAAGATCGACCTCATCCCGCTCCCGGAGTGGGAGGACCCTCCGAAGGCGCGCATCGACGAGCTCCTCGGCGCGGTCGAAGAGCGCCTGCAGGCGGCCGGACTCGGCGGGCTTCCGGATGTGGTGGACCTCGCCCACGTCTGCGCGCGGGAGTCCGGTGTTCCCGATCCGCGTGTGACGAGCGACGCGAAGCACGTGGAGATCGGCCTCACCGACAAGTCCGACTCGGCGCGCTACATCTTCGGTGATCTGTGGCGCCGCGGCGTCGCTCCCGGTTCGGTGCTCGTCGCCGGCGACGAAGTCGGTCCGCTCGGTGGAGTGGTGGGTAGCGACTCGCTGATGATCGTCGCCGAGGCGAGCGACGCGACCGTGCTCTCGGTCGGTGTCGAGCCCAGAGGGGTACCCGAGGGTGTGCTGCACGTCGCGGGTGGACCGGAGGTCTTCTGCGCAGTCCTCGCCGACCAGGTGGATCGCCGGATCGGGCGCGACGTGCCCAGAGCGGGTGAGACAGCCGGCTGGGCGATGGTGGTCGAAGGGATCGATCCACTGAGCGAGCGGTCACGCGAGGCGCTGATGACCATCTCCGACGGCTTCCTGGGCACGTCGGGCGCGCCGGTGCTCGGCCACGAGGAGACGACTCCGAGCGTCCTGGTCGCGGGCGCCTACGACGGCGAGGGCCCGCAGACGGACCTCCTCGCCGCGCCTCTCTGGGACCGTGTCGCCGAGGCTGTGCAGCCCGACGAGCGGATCCGCCGGGTCCTCGACCTGCGCGCCGGTCTGCTCGGCGAAGAGGTAACGGGTCCGAGGGGCCGGTTCGGGGCTCTGAGGTTCTCCTCGCTCGCGCGGCCGGGGACCGCCGTGCTGCGTGTGACCGGTGAAGGACGCGACGTTGCCGAGGGTCGCCCGCTGGTGCCGCCCGGGCACACCGGCGCTGCCGACGGGACGCGCGGAGGCGTGCAGTGGATGACGGTGAACGGCTCCCGCGGATCCGTCACGGCAGCCGCCACGGAGGAGCGGCCGCCGGGTACCGCATCGATGGACCGGTTCGTCGCGTACGTCAGGGGGGAGCGAGGTGATGGTCGAGTCGAGTCGATCGCCGATGTCGAACGCGCCGGCTCCCTCGGCTTCGAGGCGCTGCTTGCCGAGCACCGCTCCGCCTGGGCGTCGCGGTGGGAGTGCTCCGACGTCGTGATCGAGGGCGACGACGAGCTCCAGCTGGCGGCGCGCCTCGCGCTCTTCCACCTCATGGGCTCGGTCGCCGACCGCGACGAGGCGGCGGTCGGGGCCCGCGGCCTCACGGGCCACGCGTATCGCGGTCACGTGTTCTGGGACGCCGACACGTTCGTCCTGCCGTTCCTCGCGGCAACCCATCCTCGATCGGCGCGATCGATGCTCGAGTACCGCGTCCGTCGCCTCGACGCGGCCCGCGATGCGGCGGGGGCCTCGGGGAACGCGGGTGCTCGATTCCCCTGGGAGTCGGCCGACAACGGCGACGACGTGACGCCCAGGTCGGGGCGGAACAAGGCGGGGCAGGTCGTGCCGATCCGCACCGGGGAAGACGAGCTGCACATCACGGCGCAGGTCGCCTGGGCGGCCTCCTGCTACCTCGATTGGACCGGTGACGAGGAGTTCGCCTCCGGGCCGGGTTGCGAGCTGCTCGCAGAGACTGCGCGCTTCTGGGCGTCGCGCATCCGCCGCGACACGTCGGGTGCCGGGCACCTCTACGGGGTGATCGGTCCCGACGAATACCACGAACCGGTCGACGACAACACGTTCACGAACGTGATGGCGCGTTGGAACCTGAGGCGTGCGGTGGGTGCGTCTCTGGAGCGCGCGGGAGTCACCGACGACGAGCGGCGCCACTGGGCGGAGCTCGCCGAGTCGCTGGTCGACGGCTACGACGAACGCACCGGTGTGTACGAGCAGTTCGCTGGCTTCTACGACCTGGAGCCCCTGATCTTCGCGGAGGTCGCTCCTCGGCGACCCATCACCGCCGACCTGCTCCTCGGCCGCGAACGCGTTCGGGGCTCACAGGTTGTCAAGCAGGCCGATGTCGTCATGCTGCACCATCTCGTGCCGGAGGAGGTCGCGCCCGGCTCGCTCGTTCCGAACCTCGACTACTACGAGCCGCGCACCGCTCACGGCTCGTCTCTGTCGCCGGGTGTCCACGCGTCGTTGTTCGCCAGGGCCGGGAGGACCGCCGAGGCGGTCGACGCGCTCCGACTCGCCGCACGCATCGACCTCGACGACCTGACGGCGACGGGCGCGGGCGGCGTGCACCTTGCGGCCATGGGGAGCGTGTGGCAGGCGCTGGTGTTCGGATTCGCGGGGATGCGTGCGCGGCCCGACCGGCTCGTCGTCGATCCGCGCCTTCCCAACGGATGGAACGCGCTCGATGTGCGCGTCAGGTACCACGGCACGGCGGTCCGTGTGCGCGCGGAGTCGGGCGCGGTGCGCCTGACCACCGATGGGCCTGTGAGGGCCGAAGTCGCGGGCGAGATCGTCGAAGTAGGTCCAGGAGTGAGCGAGTTCGCGCTCCCCGACGCCGCGCGCGCCGCGGCGCGGGGCAGGGAGGAGTGACCATGGCCATCGTCTTGGCAGCACTCGACGACTCGGCGGCGGCCCGGTGCGTCGTCAACGCCGCCCAGGGTCTCGCGCGCCTCCTGGAAGCAGACGTCGTCGCGATACATGTCCACGAGGACGGGTCGGGTGAGACGGCCGGGGGAGTGGCCGTTGCCGCAGGTGTGGCCCTGCGCGAGACGAAGGGCGATCCCACGGGCTGCATCATCGATGCGTCGACCGACGCGGACGTCGTCGCGGTCGCCGTGGGCTGCCGTGGCCTGCCGGCGGGTCCCCGGCCCGCCGGGCACGTCGCTCTGGAGCTGATACGGGCGGTCGACAAGCCGGTGCTGGTGGTCTCCCCGGCGGTCGTCCAGGTGAACGCCGTGGAGCGCGTGCTGGTCCCCCTCGACGGCAGTGGCTCGACGACCCGGGCGCTGAGGGCGTTGCTGCGCCCCGTCGTGGCGATGGACGGGCCGGAGCTGATAGGCCTCCACGTCTTCGAGCCGTCGTCGCTGCCCGCCTTCAGCGACTCCGCCGTCTACGACACCGAGACGTGGGCCGAGGAGTTCCTCGACAGGTTCTCTCCCGTGGCGTCGGAGGGCCTCAGGCTCGAACTGAGAGTAGGCGCCCCCGCCGACGTGGTGCGCGACGTCGTCTCCGAGGTGCACTCGGACCTGGTCGCCGTCGGGTGGGGCCGGGACCTCTCGCCCGGCCGGGCCCTCGTCGTGCGGTCGCTGCTCTGCTCGTCTCCTGTGCCCGTGCTGCTGCTGCCGACCGTGGCGGCACCGGCCCGCACGTGACGCGCCCTACACCCCGACGGGCGACGCCGCGACGCCTGTGGAGTGGTCGGCGGCGAACCGCGGCGCGCACTCGGACTTGTGAGCGCACCCGTAGCAGGTCGCCGGGTCGATCCTCACGACCCGGTTGAGCTCGAGGTGCCAGCACCGCGAGCAAGCAGCGCAGTAGAAGTTGACGTCGCAGTCGTCGAGCACCACCTCGAGTTCGGCAGAGTGGCACTCGGGGCAGCGCACCAGCGCCCCCAGCCCCGGAGCGCTCGACGGACGCATCTCCGCCCGATGCCCCTTCGAAGTCGTGCTCATGCGAGCCCCCTTCGTCGAGCCGACCGTACCTCGGCGCCTGGCCACCTGCACAGGGCCGAACTTCCCAACAGTTGGTCGGATGCAGCCGGGACGGAAGGCGGGAGCTCCGGGCGCGGCGTCGAGGCCGTCACGGCGCTCGACCGGTAGCGCTCAGCAGGCGACGGGTCTGCCCGCATAGGACGACTGCGGTTGCGCGGGCGGCGTCGATGCCTGTGGGCCCCGGCCGGAGGTGAAGTACCGCCCGAGGTTCTGCGTCGCCCAGAGGGTGCCGTCGGGCCCGCAGAAGACGCCTACTCCCATCGCCTCGAGCCCGGGGTGGAGCATGTTCACGCGGTGCCCGTCGGAGCGCAGCCACATGTCGTGCATCGTGGCTGAGGTGACGCCGGGGCCACGGCCCGAGGCGATGTTCTCGGCGACCGAGTTGAACCGGGGGGGATCGCCGGAGATCAGGGGCGCGAGGTTGCTGTGCCGGAACCCGGTTCGGGCCATCTCCGCGCTCCACGACGTGGCGTGCCGCGCGAGCTTTCCATCCCATCGGAGAGCGGGCAGGCCGCGCGCGGCCCGTTCGGCGTCGGCTTGGAGAAAGATGTCGCGTGCCGCGCGTTGCGCTCGGGTGCCGCCGCACTTCCCCTTGCCGCCGTTGCCCGGACCGAAGGCGAAGGTGCCTCCGTTGGCGAGCGCCAGCCAGTATCCGCGGACTCGCGGACCCCCGGAGATGGCCGAGACGGGGACGTCGGGGCAGCGACCACCGAGGCCCCCGTAGTAGGGGGCGTCACCGAACGCGAAGACGCTGCCGTCGCGGGTCGAGAGCCAGTAGCCGCGTCCTGTCCGGCTGAGTGCGATCGAGACGACCGGCGTGGTGGGCGCGTAGCGCGTCGCCGAGCCGTGGAATCGGGCGTCGCCGAAGGAGTAGACGCCGCCGTCCGCCGACGCGAGGTAGTAGCCGTTGCCCCTGCGACTGGGCGCGATCCCGACGATCCGGCTCCGAACGCCGATGCTTCGCGCCGATCCGTGGAACCTGGCGTCGCCGAGAGCGAAGACACCGCCGTCGCGGGCGGCCAGCCAGTAGCCCCTCCCCGTCGGCGTCGCGGCGATGGCCACGATCGGCGTGTCGAGATCGACTGCGGAGACACTCCCGCGAGAACGGGCATTCCCGTAGGCGAGGACCCTCCCGGTAGCCGTGGCGAGCCAGTAGCCGCTGCCCGACGGCGTGTGGGCGATGGCGACGACGGGCCGGCGACTCCGCAGCTTCGCTGTCGGACCGCGGTGGACCGCCGAGCCGAAGCTCAGGACCCTGCCGTCGTCGGACGCGAGCCAGTAGCCGCGACCGTTCGGGTGGATGCCGATCCCCGTGACGCCGACCGACGGGGTCTTGCTGCTGGGAGCGTAGAGGCGGGCGTCGACAACGGCCGCGCCCGCCGACGCGGGGTGCTCGGCGACGGGCACCGTGGCCAGGGTCGCGCCGATCGCGAGCGCTACGAGCACGGAGCTCACTCTCCGCGCGTGTCCCGGAGTACTGCCTCTCCACTTCACAGAGCTCATGCGGTGTATGCGACCCCGGTCCCGAGATGGACGTTCGGGGCACCTCCGGTGACGGAATGTGCCGTACCGGGTGTATCGGCGGGGTCATCCGGCCCACTTGAGCGCAGGAGTCGCCAGAAGCGCCGGGGTCCGGGTCAGGGGGGCGGAACCGTCGTCCCCGGGGTCGTCGTGGCCGGCGAGGTGGTCGTCGGACCGGCACCGCCCGTGGTGGTCGTCGCGGGCCGTGTTCCACGGGTGGTCGTGCTGGACGGGTCGGTGGTGCTGGTGGTCGTCGTCGGCTCCATGGTCCCGCGCAGGATCTTGCGGGGGAGCATGCGGTAGCTCCACACGAAGCGCTGGCGCTCGATCTCCTCACCCGGGCGCTCGATGATCCGGTACACCTCGGCCGTGTAGCCCGTGTGCCCGCTGTCGATCTCGTCCTCCTCGCCCACGGGGAGCATCGGCCAGTCGACGTACTCGGTCTCGATCGCCCTCTCCTCGAGGATGTTCGGCCCTTCCTTCGTCACGGTGCGCCCCGCGGTGTCGCCGTAGAATGTGACGGTTATCGACGTCTCGGAGTACCCGGTTCGCACGAGGATCCCGGCGTCGGTGTCGTTGCGGAACTTCAGATCGAGGTTCGGGTAGCTGACCGTCGCCTCGACCACCATCGGGTACCGCGATATGTAGACGGAGTGCGGCTTGTGCGTCACGTCTTCGTACCCGCCGTAGAACACCGCATTGAAGAATGTCGTCGCGAGCTGGCTCACGCCCCCGCCGAAGTCCTCGGTGAACTCGCCGTAGATGACCGGCGCCGTCACGAATCCCCTCTCCTCGGTGCGCGGCCCGACGGCGTCGTTCAGCGAGAAGACCTCGCCCGGCTCGATCACGTAGTTGTTGAGGAGGTCTGCCGCCCGGTGGATGTTCGTGACGCGCGACTGGCCGGCGGGGTGCTCGGTGGTGAACGACGACACCTGGCGCTCGATCCCGAGCGACTCCGCCCACTCCGTGTCGCGCTCCGGCTCGACGTCGACCAGCGGAGCGTCGATCCGCCGGCGCACCTGGAGGATCTCCTCGGCGATCTTCGCGAAGTCGAGCGAGCGCCCGGTCTGCGACGCGACGACGTCGACCGTGCCGTCGGAGCTCACCTCGAAGTGGGCGTCGACGGGGGGTTGAGTGAACGACTCGACGGCGTCACCTAGCGACTGCGCCAGCAGCAGCGGGTCGACGCGGAGCCTGAGCCGGTCGCCATCGATCTCCGTCTGCAGGGCGGTGACGAGCTGCTCCGGGGTGATCGTTATCGTCGTCCCGTCGGCGACGACGACGAATGCCTCGGCCAGGATCTCCCGTGCCTTCGCTGCGGCCCTCTCCACCTCCGCGGTGTCGAGGCGCGGCTCGATGCGCCCTACCGGCAGATCGAGACGCCGTCGCGTGGGGCCCCGGAGGAGGGCGTCGACCATCTCGCGTGCCTCGTCGCGCCGGATGCCGACGCCCGATCTGGGTTCGACTGCGACGACGGTCGTCCCCTCGAATCGGAGGTCCCCTTCCCCGACACCGGCGGAGGTCTCGCTGATCCAGCCGTCGAGCACCCCTTCGAGGCCGCGCTCGTCGTACGACACTTCCAGCGCGACGCTGTCGGAGCGGAACCGCCTCAGAGCGGTCCCCGCCATCTGCTCCAACGGGTTCCGGCTCCGCCCGGCCCTCCGCGCCGCCCGGAGCGTGGCGACCTCGTCGACCTCGAGATCGAGGGTCGAGGGGTCCGCGGAGAGGTCGGTGTCGCCTGCGCGGGCCTCGATCGGGCTCGACTCCAGGTCGCGGGCCAGAGCGGAGATCTCGGCGAAGGCGGCCCTCTCTCCCTCGGAGGAGACGCTCACTCCCGCGACCCGGACCCCCGGGAGGACGCGCCCCGAGTAGGTGAAGCGCTCGAGCACGGAGAGGAAGAGGAGGGCGAGCAGCGCGTAGCCGAGCACCCGCAGCGCCCGCCTGATCAGAAGGGGGATGGCGTCAGGGTGCCGTACCGACGAGAGCCCACGCCTAGATGACTTCGCGCGACGCCGCTTGAGGGACGGGTTGCGCGACGGATTGGCGTGCGGCCGCGCCGCGTCGGAGCCCCCCATTGCCGCCAGGGTACCGAAGAGTGTCGCAGTGCGACGACGCGAGATCACGGTCTCGGATCGGCGCGCGTGGGACGATTCGGGGCGTGGCAGAGGACCTGCGCCGATTCCTGGCCGAGGCCGGTGCGTCCGACGACGACATCGAGCGAGCCGCCGAAGAGGGTTGGCTCCCGCTGCTCGCGATCGACCGGATCCTGATGCCGGGCAGGCCCGAGTACGACATCGTGGGCCTGGCGCGCGCCGCCGGCACCGACACCGAGACGGCGCGGCGCGTCTGGAGGTCGC
This sequence comes from uncultured Actinomycetes bacterium, assembly GCA_963706745.1. Taxonomy (GTDB): domain Bacteria; phylum Actinomycetota; class Acidimicrobiia; order IMCC26256; family PALSA-610; genus JAOSJK01. Next base: position 187,812 of record CAVPMX010000004.1, read on the forward strand.
TGGGGTTTCCCGACGTGCCGGAGGGGGTCGCGTCCTTCACCGACCAGGATGCCGAGATGCTCGGGGTCGCGGTGGGCCGGGTCGACACCGAGGATGCGGCACAGCTCTTCGACCGCCAGGTGCGGGTGATCAGCGCGTCGTTGGCGCGGATAGCGGCCGTCGAGGCCGACATGATCGCCGAAGTGCTCGAAGCGATCGAGGAGGAGACCGGCGACTCCACTGCGACCGCAGCGGTGCTCCTGGAGCAGCTCGACTGGCCGGTCATCTCGCGTCTCGTGGAGTACGTGCACCGGCTCCAGCTGCGCGCTGCTGTGTGGAGGCGCCTGGCTCGCGACGTCGCGGGTTCGAAGGTCGAGATCGGAATCGGGTTCGTCGACCTGGTCGGCTACACGGCGTTGAGCGAGGAGATAGACGACAGGCAGCTCACCGAGATGCTGACGCGGTTCGAGGATCTCGCCTCCGACGCGGTCGTCGAGCACAGTGGCCGCGTGGTGAAGACGATCGGTGACGAGGTGATGTTCGCGGCTCTGGCGAAGGCGACGGCGCTCATCGCACTCGAGATCGTCGAGCGGGCGTCGGACGATGCGCTTCTTCCCCCCGTGCGCGCCGGAGTCGCGAGCGGCCCCCTCATCGCGCGCGACGGCGACTTCTACGGCTCCGCAGTGAACCTGGCGAGCCGGGTGACCGATCGCGCGCGGCCCGGCACGGTGCTCGCCTCCGAGAGCCTGAAGGAGTCCCTCGAGGGAGACGCGGACTTCGCGTGGCACAGCGTCGGTCGCCGGCGGCTGCGCGGGATCGGCGAGGTCGGGCTCTTCCGGGTGAGGCGCGCCGAGGGGTGAGCCCTCCGGTGCGCCGGGCCTGCGGTAGCGTCGGACCATGGGCTCCCACGACGATCCCCACGGCGATCTCTGCCTGCTCCAGGTGCACGCGCACCCCGACGACGAGGCGTCGAAGGGCTCGGGAACCACGGCCAGGTACTCCGCCGAGGGCGTGCGCTGCGTGCTGGTCTGCTGCACGGGCGGCGAGGCCGGCGACATCCTGAACCCCGCCATGGACAGGCCGGAGGTGCGGGAGAACCTCGCGACCGTGCGCCTCCAGGAGCTGCAGACGAGTGCCGCCGCGCTCGGCTACGCCTCGATCCACCTCCTCGGCTATCACGACTCCGGGATGCCCGACACCGAGGTCAACCACCGCCCCGACAACTTCGCGAACGCTCCGCTCGACGAGGCGGTGGAGCGGCTCGTTCGGTTGATCCGCCTGGAACGCCCCCAGGTGGTCATCACCTACCACGAGGACCGCGACTGGTATCCGCACCCAGACCACATACGGGTGCACGAGATCTCGGTGCCGGCGTTCGACGCCGCCGGTGATCCCGATCGCTATCCGGAGGCCGGCGAGCCGTGGCAGCCGTCGAAGCTGTACTACGTGTCGTGGTCGCTGCGGAGGCTGAAGGCCCTCGACGCCGCCTTCCGGGCGCGCGGCGAGGAGAGCCCGTACGCAGCCTGGTTCGAGCGCGGCTTCCCCGACCGCGACGAGCACTTCACAACGGTGATCGACGTCGGCGACTACCTCCACCGGCGGCGCGAGTCGCTCCTCGCCCATCGCACGCAGGTCGATCCGAACGGGTTCTGGATGCGCCTGCCCGACGACGTCGTGCGCGAAGTCTTCCCCTGGGAGGAGTACGTCCTCGCGCGCAGTCTCGTCGAGACCGGAGTGCCCGAGGGTGAGCCGGAGACCGACATGTTCGCCGGCCTGCGCTCACCCGCCGTCGAAGCGCGTTGACGTGGCCGGTATCTCCACGGCCGGTGACCGGAGAGTCGAGTTCGTCGTCGCACGCGGCAAGCAGGTGCTGCAGCGATGCATCGTTCGCGTGGTAGACGGGTCGCTGGTTGCATCGGCCGGATCCGCTTCCGGCGACGACGAACCGCGGGGAGATGTGACGCTGACCCTGACCCCACCGGACGCCGCGTTGGTGGCCGCCGGCGGTCTCGATCCGAGCGTCGCCTTCATGAGAGGGCAGATGAAGATGGAGGGCGACTTCGCGCTGCTCATGTCGTTCCTCCCTCTCGCGCGGGGCCCGGGCTTCGACGCCGTCCGGGAGTGCCTCTCGGCTCAGTCGCCGGATCGCTGAAGCTCGCGGAGCTCGCGGAAGCCCACGAGCCCTGCGCCCGAGCGTTCGAGCAGCTCCCGGAAGGTTGCGTCGGTGGTGAGCAGCGCGTGGTCGTCGACCCGCGTCGCCCAGTCGGGGTGCGAGGAGCGGAGCTCGTCGGAGTCGACGGCGGGGTGGAGGAACACCTCGGTCACCCCCGGGCGCAGCTCGGCGAGGGCCTTCTCGATCGTCGGGCGTGAGCCCATCGGGGTCGTGATCAGATGATCCGGGAAGACGACGCCCGCCTCCGCCGCCAGGCGCCGGTACGGGAACCCGATCACGCGCTCGGCACTCGCTCCGGCCATCCGCAGCGGGAGGCGGAACTCGACGGCGAGCTCGAGGTACACGTCGAAGAAGTCCGCTCGAAGCTGGAGGGTCCCCATGTGGCTGTCGAGGTGGCTGACGTCGAAGCCCCAGAGGATGGCCCGCTCGAGCTGGGCGCGGCACTCCCTGAGGACCTCGTCGAGGTCGGCGTGGTCCCACACGTCCTGAATGGTCCGTGGGAACCCGCCGTCGCCGTCGAGGAGGCTCGGCGACTGCGTGATCGGTCCCCAGCGGTACGTCTCCCACTCGGAGTTGAGGGTCAGGTGCACGCCGACGTCCTCGCCCCGGTACATGGCGGCGGCATCTCGGGCCCAGGGGCAAGGAACCATCAGGGAGGCGCTGGTCGCGACGCCGTTGCGCAGCGCGTCGTATGCGGCGGTGTTGGCCGAGCGGCTCGAGCCGAGATCGTCGCAGTGGAGGATGAGGAGCTTCGCGTCGGGTGCGTGCCCGAGCCTCTCCGCGAGGGTTCTCACGTGCGGCAGGCTACTCGGCAGCCACGCGTGCCGACCTGCGCCCGGCCGCTACCCGAAGGCCGTGACGAGCAGGCGGCCGGTGCGCTCCACCGTCGCCGGGTCGGAGAGCGGGGAGTTGAAGATGAGCGTGTCGAGACCGGCATCGACGAGAGCGCCGACCTGCTCGAGCACCTCGTCCTCCACTCCGACGGTGAAGCTCTCCTCGAAGTCGTCGCCGACCATCCCGCGCAGGAAGGTGATGACGCGAGCTGTCTCGTCGGCGTCGGGCGTCAGCACGATCGTGCCCAGGCGGGTGTTCGTGATCTCGTCGGGGTCACGGCCGACTTCGGAGCAGTGCCGTCGCAACACCTCTAGCTTCTGCCTGACGGTCGCAGGGCTGCCGTGCACGTTGCAGAGGTCGGCGTACTGCGCGACCAGTCGGAGCGTGCGGCGCTCACCGGATCCTCCGACCATGATCGGCGGCCCGCCGGACCGAATGGGGCGCGGCACGTTGTGCGCGTCGCTGATCCGGTAGTAGCGGCCGTCGAAGCTCGGTGTCTCCTGGGTGAACATGAGCCTGCAGATCTGGATCGCCTCTTCGAGGCGATCCATCCTCTCGCCGACCTGTGGGAAGTCGAAACCGAGTCCGTCGTGCTCCGGCTCGTACCACGCTGCGCCGATGCCGAGGATCGCTCGACCCTTCGAGATGACGTCGAGCGTCGTCGCCTGCTTCGCGAGCAGCGCCGGGTTGCGGTAGGTGACCCCGCTCACGAGCGTGCCGAGGTGCACTCGCTCCGTCAGCGCGGCGAGTGCGCCCAGGAGCGTCCAGCCCTCGAGGATCGGCTGGGTCGGTCCTCCGAGAGCAGGAAGCTGCCAGAAGTGGTCCATCACCCAGATCGACTCGAAGCCGGAGGCCTCTGCGGCGCGCGTGAGGGCGACGACATGGTCGAACATCTCGGTGTCGGTCTCGCCTGCGTGGGCGAAGCCGGGAATCTGGAACCCGAAGGTGGTCATGTCGGTCTCCTGCTCAGACCCGCTCGATGATCGTGCCCGATCCGAGGCCGCCGCCGCAGCACATGGTGACGAGGGCGAGCTGCGAGTCGGTGCGCTCGAGCTCGTGCAGCGCCGATACGACGAGCCGGGCTCCCGTAGCCCCGACCGGGTGGCCGATGGCTATGGCCCCGCCGTTTGGGTTCACGCGCTCCATGTCGGGCTTCACCTCGCGCTCCCATGCGAGCACGACCGACGCGAACGCCTCGTTGATCTCGATGACGTCGATGTCGCCGACGTCGAGCCCGGTGCGGCGCTCGAGGTGGCGTGTCGCGTCGATCGGCCCCGTGAGCATCATCACCGGGTCGACTCCTACGAGGCACTGGTCCACCAGGCGCGCCCTGGGGCGCAGCCCGAGGTCGCGCGCCTTGGCCGCCGTGGTGAGCAGCAGTGCTGCTGCCCCGTCGGTGATCTGCGAGGCGGTACCGGCCGTGTGGATCCCGTCTTCGCGCGCAACGGGCTTCAGCTTGGCGAGTGCCTCCATCGAGGTCGCCCGGAGCCCTTCGTCTCTCGCCACGTGGTGCGTAGTGCCGGTCGGCTTGCCGTCGTCACCCAGGTCGGGAGCATCGAGCGCGACGACCTCGCGCTCGTACCTGCCTTCCTCCCAGGCTCTCTGCGCGCGCCTCTGCGACTCCAGGCCGAACGCGTCGGCCTCTTCACGGGTGATCCCCCACTTGGTGGCGATCCGCTCAGCGGCCTCGAACTGCGAGGTCGGCTCGTATCGAGGGAAGTACGACTTGGAGAGCGGACGCCCGTACTCGCCGCGCACGGCAGAGCCGAGCGGGATGCGACTCATCGACTCGACTCCGCAGGCCATGGCGACGTCGACCACGCCCGACCACACCAGCGCGGAGGCGAGGTTCGTGGCCTGCTGGGAGGATCCGCACTGCGAGTCGACGGTGGTGCCGGCCACCGAAGCGGGCAGGCCGGCGGTGAGCCACGCCGTGCGGGCGATGTCGAACGTCTGCTCGCCGACCTGGCTCACGCAGCCACCGATCACCTGGCCGACGGCCGAAGGGTCGATGCCGGAGCGCTCGATGGCCGCCAGCTGCACTGCTCCGAGCAGGTCGGCCGGGTGCATCGTCGAGAGGCCGCCGTTGCGGCGTCCCAAGGGAGACCTGACAGCCTCCACGATCACGACGTCGTTGTCGGCTAGCGGCATCTCATTCCCCCTGTCGTGGTGCGGGCGATGGTAGCCCCGGGTCCGGCGCGCATCTCCGGCGGCCTCTCGTGAGGATCCTGCCGGCGGTGTCCGTGGCGCGCCGCTGCCTGCCCCCGGACGTCGATCCGGCGCGATCGCAGACGGCTACGGTCGGAGCGTGGGCGTCGCGCTGCGGGTCATCGACGAGGACGGCTACGAGGTCGGACTCGATGCCGCCGAGACCGAGTCGCTGATCGACCTCACACGCTGCTTCGAGGCGGCGACCGTGTCGGCGTGCCCCCGCTGCCGCAGCCGAGTGCTCGCCACCGTCGCGCTCGTCGACCTGCTCTCCGAGGTCGGCCCTCACGTCCGGGGAGCGGACCTGGTCGACCTGGCTGACGACGCACCGACGCTCCACCTCTTCGTCGTCGACACGGTCTCCGGCTGCTCGCACTCGACGTGGCGCGATCCACTCTTTGCGGAGTGGGCCGAAGTGACCGACTTCCCGGGCATGCATGCTCGTCACTGAGGCCCGTCGCGGATCGTTGACGAGTGCGCAGGCCCCGACCGCGCACGTCCGAGGCCCGGCGGCCCTGTGCGCTCGTGCGCTGGGCAGTCAGCGCCCGAGGTCGAGGAGAGCGCCGAACGACTCGTCGAGGCACTCCAGGAGGAGTGCGGCGTCGGTGACGGCAGCGGGGTCGAGGTTGACGCCGAGGTGCATCTCGTCGACGAGGCTCATGAGCGTGACGTTCACGGCGCTGGCGGTGCGCGGGCCGAACGGGTAGCTGGCGAGGATCCTGCGGCCGGCGAGGTAGAGGGGGACCGGGCTGCCGCGCAGGTTCGAGGTGATGAAGTCGATAGTCCGGGCCTGGCTGCGCGTCGAACGCGACCAGCACCGACGTCGGCAGGCCGGAGACGAGGCCCGCGAGCTCCTCGACTACGCCGAGAGCCGGCTCGTTGCGCGTAGTCGCCAGGCAGGATCGCACCGCCTCGAAGCGCACCGCGGGGTCCTTGGGCGCGACGGGTACCACGACGCGGACGGGGCCGAATCGGTTGGATGTGCCGGCGTCGCCGGGGTCGCGTTCCCGGAGGTTCACCGGCATGCCCATGCGGAGCGCCTCACACGGTCGGCCCATCCGATCGTGGTAGAGGCCGAGCGCGCCGCCGACGGCCGCCACGAAGAGGTCGTTGACGCTGCCGCCGAGCGTGTGCGCTGCGGCCTTCGCGGGGGCGAGCGGGTAGGAACGGACCTCGAAGCGTCGCCGCACCGACCGCGCAGCAAAGAGGCGGGACCGCCCGCGACCGGCGACCAGCATCTGGCGGCGGACGGAGGCGGCCAGTCGGGCGGCTTCGCGACCGATGGCGGGGATCTCGGCAGGGTGGGTGGCGAGATGGGCGCCGCTCGAGAGCGCGCGACCGACGAGCGCGGCGCGTCGGGCGGCCGCGTCGGTGACGGCGTCGAGTGCGACGTCGAGCGGCGAGCGTCGGGCCAGCGGGTTCGACGCGGCCTCCGTGCGATGCTCGGCCCCGAGCTCGGCGCGCAGCTCCTCCGCTGCGACGACGCCGACCGGCGGATCGGGCTCGAGGTCGACGGTGTGCATGGAGAGGCGCAGGCCGCCCACCCCGTCGGTGACAGCGTGATGCACCTTCTGGAGCAGTGCGGCGCGCCCCTCGGCGAGACCCTCCACGAGCGTGAACTCCCAGAGCGGCCTCGATCGGTCGAGGGGCGTCTCGGCGAGCGAGGCGGCGAGATCGAGGAGCTCGCGCATCCCTCCGGGCGTCGGCGCGGCGACGTGGCGGAGGTGGTAGTCGACGTCGAGTGCCGGTTCGTCGACCCACTCGGGTGGAGCGATCCGTAGCGGCGGAGTGACCACGCGTTGGTGGAGGCGATCGACGGCGTCGGCCGCCGAGATGATCTTCTGGCGCAGGCGGGCCCGGTCGGGCGGGGCCTCGAGGAGAGTGAGGTTGCAGAAGTCGGAGCGGAGCGCGGGGTCCTTGTCGACGGCCCACATGATCGCTTCGGAGTCCGACATGCGCACCGCGCAAGCGTCGCGGCTCCGCGCCGCCGTCGCAAGGCGCAGCGTCGGCCGCCGGTTCCGCGGCCGGGCGAGTCGCCTTCCCGGGGGCTCAGCGTGGTATGCGCGTGCGCTTCAGCTCGTTGAGGCGGGGCCAGTCGAGGAGGTCGAGGGCGCGTTCGAGGTCGTCGACCCGGCCCCGCTCCATGAAGCGGATGAACGTGGCGTCGTCGCCGACGACGAAGGTCGGTACGCCGAACATCTCCCATCGCTCCACGGCCTCGGTGTGCTCCTCCGCGAGAGCGCGCAGGGGATCGCCGGAAGCGACCGAGGCCGCCACGGCATCGGCATCCAGGCCCACCTCGGAGGCGACCTCCCGCAGGACCGCCTCCTCCTTGATCTGCTTCGCGGCGTCGTGACGCGCGGCGAAGGCGGCGACGTGCCAGTCGAGGAACTCCTCGGGGAACGAGTCGCGTACGGCGACGCCCCACTCCAACGCGAGTACGCCGGTGCCGCGCTCGCCGGCCGGTCGCTCCCACACGGGCGGCTCGCCTTCGGGGACGTGGGACTGGTCGAGCGAGAACGGCGTGAAGGTGACGTCCCAGTCGCGGCCCGCACGCAGGCCGGCGACGACCGCCTCGTGGGCGTTGCGCGCGAATGGGCATCGGTAGTCGAAGCTGACTGCGAAGGAACGGGTCACGGGGTCTCCGGCTCGGATGGTCTGGTCACCACTGCTCAACTCGGGTGGAGCGCCGTGGCATTCCCGGGGGGCGTCGCCGGCCGGTGCGGCCGTCGAGTGGGAGGGCCCGCCGCAGCGCGTTCCCGAGGACGCAGCCGAACGCCGCACCGGCGACGACATCGGAGGCGTGGTGCATCCGCACGTATACGCGGCTCGCGGCGACGGCGCCTGCGAGCGCGTACCAGGCGGGGGCGCTGCGCCGCCCGTGGCCGAGGAGAGCCGCCGCGCAGAACGCGGCGGTCGCATGCCCCGACGGGAAGGAGCTCGTGATCGGCGTGTGCATCCCGTAGGGGAGGGGGCCCTCGATCGGCCGGGGCGGCCGGACGCTGCCGGAAGAGCGACTTGACGACGACGTTCGTCGTGAACGACTCGATCGCCATCGCCGTCGTGAGGTTGCGCGCCGCCGTCGTGTCTGCCTCTCGCGCCGACCGGTATGCGCCTGCGACGAGCCAGAGCAGGCTGTGATCGGCGGCCGACGAGAGCGGGTAGAAGACGTGGTCGAGAGTCGGCGTGCGGAACCGGCCGACCCATTCGTCGATCCTGGCGTCGGCTTCGTCGATCAGGCCGCGGCGCGACGGCTCGGTGGGGGCAGGGGGAGGCATGCGGGAGCGCAGCCTACCGGGAGGCCCGTCTGCGACCGGTTGCCGTTCGGCCTGTCTTGCGCCTCGATGTGGCCGTATCAGTGCCGGGTGGCGGCGAGGGGGAGAGCAGCGTGCGGAGCCGTGGTGGCCCTGCCGAGCAGGACCGGCGCGGCCTGCTCCGGATCGCCCCCGAAGACCGGGCAGAACTCCTGGAAGCTGCAGTAGCTGCAGAGAGCGCTCTTGCTCGGGCGGAAGTCGCGGCGCTCGCACGCCGTCTGCACGGCCTGCATGATGGCGACCGACTTGGATCGGACGGCGCGGGTCGAGCCGTCGGTCGGGGTTGCGACGATCGCCTGCGGTGTGGCCAGGTAGAGGAGCTGGACCCGTGCGGGCCGCTTGCCGAAGGCTGTCTCACAGAGGAGCGAGTAGACGTGAACGCCGGCGAGGCTCTTCTGCACCCAGCGCTCCTTCGGCGCCGCTCCCGTCTTGTAGTCGATGACGATCAGCTCGCCGTCGGGACCCAGGTCGAGCCGGTCGATGATCCCGCGCAGCTTCACGCCGTCGATCTCGGCCTCGAGCTTCAGCTCGAGACCGATCGACCGAACCGCCTTCGGGTCTTCGAGGTCGAAGTACTTCTCGACGAGGGTCGCTGCAGCGGCGTGGAAGCCACTCCATTCGTCGTCGGTGAGCTGGAGGCCCGTGAAGTCGGGGTCGTTCGCGAGCTCGGCGCGTGCCTGGTCGAGGTGCGCGAGCGCGCGTTCGAGGGTGCGTAGCTCGGGGGGGTCGGCGTGCAGGTGCTGCAGCGCGAGGTGAACGAGCGTGCCCTTGCTCGCGGGAGCGGAGGGCGGCTCGGGCAGGCGCTGTATGTACGCGAAGCGGTATGCGAGGGCGCACGACGTGAACGACGACATCGAGCTGGGGGAGAGCGAACGCGGTGGCCGCAGCGCTGCAGTCGTCTCGGTTGCCTGTGCACCCGTGCTCGTCGGTGTCGACTGCTCCATGCTCGGAGGGTACCCGGGGGTTGGGACAGCGCGGAGGAGCCGGGGCGGGGGCGCAGCGGGAAGGACCTGGCCGGGGAGGCAGGCGTCTCTCTGGTGGCGGGCGGTAGCCTCCGATCCTCACAGGAGGGGTGCCGATGAAGGTCGATGGCGGATTGATGGTGCAGGGGCTCGACGGCGTCGCCCGGGCGGCGCGGGAGCTCGAGGAGCTCGGCTACGACGGGATGCTGACGGCTGAGACGAGCCACGATCCTTTCTTCCCGCTGCTCCTCGCGGCCGAGCACACCGAGCGGATCGAGCTCGGCACGGGAATCGCCGTGGCGTTCGCCCGCAGCCCGATGACCCTCGCGAACATCGGCTACGACCTCCAGTCGTTCTCCAAGGGCCGCTTCATCCTCGGCCTCGGATCTCAGATCAAGCCGCACATCGAGAAGCGGTTCTCCATGCCGTGGTCCCATCCGGCGGCGCGGATGCGCGAGATGGTGAACGCGATGAGGGCGATCTGGGCGTGCTGGAACGACGGCGAGAAGCTCGACTTCCGCGGCGAGTTCTACAGGCACACGCTGATGACCCCGTTCTTCAACCCGGGTCGGAGCGAGTTCGGCGCCCCGAAGGTCTTCCTCGCAGCGGTCGGTGAGCTGATGACCGAGGTCGCCGGCGAGGTCTGCGACGGCCTCATCGTCCACGGCTTCACAACCGAACGCTACGTGCGCGAGGTGACGCTGCCCGCGCTCGACCGGGGCCTTGCCAAGGCGGGTCGCGATCGTTCGTCGTTCGAGGTGAGCGGCCCGCTCTTCGTGGTCACCGGTGCCACCGAGGAGGAGATGGCCAACGCGAAGCAGATGGTGAAGCAGCAGATCGCGTTCTACGGGTCGACGCCCGCCTATCGCGGCGTCCTCGACCTCCACGGCTGGGGTGACCTCCAAGGAGAGCTCAACGCGCTCTCCAAGCAGGGTGAGTGGGTGAAGATGGGCGAGGCGATCGACGACGAGATGCTCGAGACGTTCGCTGTCGTCGCGGAGCCGGAGCGCGTCGCCGAAGGCCTGAAGCGCCGGTTCGGGGGCATCGTCGACCGCTGCTCGTTCTACGCGCCGTACAAGAGCGACCCCGACCGCTGGTCCGCGGTGATCGCCTCCCTCAAGGCCGCCTAGCCCCCCTTCTCACGCTTTGGCGTCACTTACTCGCAATAGTCGCTAGTAAGTGACGCCAAAGCGTGGGGGGGTTGGGGTGGCGAAGTCGGTGATGGACACCGCGGTGGCGTCGGGGTCCTGCTGGGGGCCGAAGTGGCCACAGCCCCTCATGATCTCGAGGTCTCCGCGCGGGAGACGGTCCACCAGCTGCTGGCCGATGGACGCGTCGATGGAGCTCGTCGTCTCGCCGACGACGACGCGGGTCGGGCACCCGACGCGGGGTAGCTGTGCGAAGGCACCGTGGCTACCGGACATCGCGTACACCTGCGCCTCGACCTCGGGGTCGCACTTGAGCGAGAGGACGCCGTCTCCGCGGTCCCGGAACGCGTAGTCGACGTAGGCCCTCAGCGACTCCGACGACATGGCGTCGAGCGGAGGCTTCGACGAGTAGGCCGCGAATGCCTCGTCGACGGAGTGCCACTCGTTGCGTCGCCGCCGCGCCGAGGTGGCGAGCGGGTTGTCGGGCATCGGCGGGAGCGGGTCGTCGACGGGGAGCACGACGGGCTCGTACAACCAGAGGCGGGCGAAGGTACGCGGGTGGGCGGCCTCTCCGAGCACCAGTGCCGCGCCGCCCTTCGAGTGGCCGGCGGCGACGGGTCGCCCGCCGCCGGCCGCCGTGACGTGGGCGGCGACTGCGCGGGCGTCGTCCGCGAACCCGTGCCATGAGTAGTCGTGGCCGTCGGGGGCGTCGCTGTCGCCGTGCCCTCGGAAGTCGAAGGACCAGACGCGCCATCCGGCTGCCACGAGGCGGGCCGCGACGGGCGCCCAGATGCGTCCGTGGAAGCCGGTCGGGTGCGCGAGGAGCACCGGCGTGCCCTCCCCGCCCCAGTCGTGGACCGCGAGCGAGACGGGCCCGGCGGCGAGGTGCGACGTGCGCGGGCGAGGGGACAGGGGGCTCGGGGAGGTCACAGCCCGAAACGTACCCGCGGCGGCGGACCAGAGGCGTGCATGGCTGGCGTGCATGGTTGGCGTGCATGGTTGGCGTGCATGGTGGGCGTGCATGGTGGTAGAGATCGCGCACGGATCAGCGAGAGGGGTCGGTATGCGCGCGGCGGTGACTCGGAGCGGCGTCATGGTCGCCGACGACGTACCCGAACCTGTGCCGGGGCCCGGCGAGGTGCTGGTCGCGGTCAAGTCGTGCGGCATCTGCGGCTCCGATCTACACACGCTCCGCCACGCCCGCGGCGTGTTGGAGATGGCGGAGGCCGTCGGCGCCGACATGCCGTTCGACCCCGACAGCGACTTCGTGATGGGTCATGAGCTGACGGCGGAGGTGCTCGAGCTGGGGCCCGACAACGACGGAGCGACGATCGCACCGGGCGATCTGGTCACCTCGTTGCCGGCGCTCTTCCCGGCATCCGGCCCCGTCATGCTCGGGTTCTCCAACGACTACCCGGGCGTGTACTCGGAGCGGATGCTGCTCACGGCGGCCCTGTGCTCGAAGATCCCCGCGGGCCTCGACCACCGCCGCGCAGCCCTGACCGAGCCGATCTCGGTTGGCCGTCACGCCGTGAACCGCGTGGGTCACAGTGCCGGCGACGCCGCCCTCGTGTACGGGTGCGGCCCGATCGGTCTGGCGGTCGTCGCCGACCTGCACCGGCGCGGCGTGGAGGTGATCGTTGCCGCCGACTACTCGCCGCTCAGGCGCTCGATCGCCGCGGCGATGGGGGCAAGCGTTGTCGTCGACCCGCGGGACGAGCCGGCGATCGATGCGTGGCGACGCGTCGACGGGCTGCGCCCGCTCGTGATCTACGAGGCGGTCGGCATCCCCGGCATGCTGCAGCAGGTGATCGCCGCCGCTCCGCCGCGGTCGCGGGTCTGCGTGGTCGGGGTGTGCATGGAGGAGGACCGCATCCACCCGATGCTCGCCGTCGTCAAGGAGCTCGATCTCTCCTTCGTGCTCGGAGCCGACCCCATCGAGTTCGGGGAGTCGCTCGACGCGATCGCTTCCGGTGCGGTCGACGTGACGCCGATGATCACCGGAGTGGTTGGCATCGACGGCGTCGCAGCCGCCTTCGACGCGCTCGGCCGACCCGACGACCACGTGAAGATCCTCGTCGAACCCGGGGGCCCGCCGGCGCCGACTCCGCTTCCGCACTGACGCCCGACGGCCGGCGGACCGAGCTCGCACGGCGTACTTCCGTCGCTGCTGCGACTGCGTGAGTGAAGCGACGCGCCGGATACCGGTCACATCCCCGGTCGGGAGGCGGTAACGTGCTCGGCGTTCGGGCGACGAGCACGGGGGCCGAAATGGGACAGCACGACGAACTGATCTCCCACCTCGGCGAGGTGCCGCTCTTCTCCAGGTGCTCGAAGCGCGATCTCCAGACCGTGACGCGCCACGTCGAGGTGCGCGACATCAAGGGCGGCGCCGCTGTGATAGCGCAGGGGCAGACTGGCGACGCCTTCTACGTGCTGCTCGAAGGAACCGCCGTGGTGCGCAGGAACAACCGGAAGGTCGGCGAGCTCGGCAGCGGCGACTACTTCGGCGAGCTGGCGCTCCTCGACCCAGCGCCGCGCAACGCCGACGTGGTGGCGCTCACCGAAATCAAGGTCGCGCGCCTCGGCTCCGCGTCGTTCCGACGGATGCTCCGGAGCGTCCCTGCGATGAACGAGCGACTGCTCGCCGGCCTGTCGCGCCGGATCCGCGACGCCGACCGCAAGAGCGTCGAGTAGCGCGCGCGCTCAGCCCTCCAGGTGCGTCTTGAGCGCCTCGAGCGCCTTCCCGTAGATGTCGATCATCGCGTCGGCCAGCTCGTCGGGCTCGACATCGACCGTCCAGGTGACGTCGGCCCCGCCGTCTGCACCGTTGCCGACGACGACGGACGACTCGTGGCGGACGATCGGGAAGGGGCCTTCGGTGATCGTGTACGCGAGCGTGCGCGACGCCTCGTCGCGGCGCACCAGCCGCTCCTTGATCGACATGCCCATCAGCGAGATGGTGCGGACGTCGCCCTCTACCTCGCACGACTCGACACCCGGCATCCAACCGAGCGCGCCGAAGTCGCCCGTGAGCGCCCACACGTCGGAGGGTGAGCGGTCGATCGCGATCACTGTCTGCTTGGTAGCCATCTGAGGCCCCCTTCTCGCCGGAGACGGAACTCTTGCACGGCGATCGACCGACCCGCCATCTTGCGGACCACCGGGCGAGCACGCGATCACTTGAACGGGTGCCCAGGTGATCAGCGGTACGCGCCGGGGCCGGAGAGCATTCGGCGGTGCCAGCGCCGGGGTGTCACGAGGATCGCCCGCGGGTAGTCCTCGTACATCCAGCGGGCGAAGTTCCGGCGCGTCCACGGAGACAGGCCAGCCGCTCGGATCGCGAGGCGGGCGCCCTTCCTGTGGCGCAGCGCGCGCCTGAGCAGGCCGCTGAAGCGCAGATCGACGCCGAGGTCCTGCTCGACTGCCCTTCGGTAGCGTGCTGCGGCGTCGCGGGCTCTGCCGTAGTCGTCTGCGCCCGAGGTGCGCGTCGCGTCGACCACTGCCCGCGCTGCGAGCATCCCGGTCTCCAGGGCCTGACCGATCCCCTCGCCGGTCATCGGGTCGACGACGCCGGCCGCGTCACCCGCGTAGAGGACGCGGCCCGAGTCGCCGTCGGTCAGGCGTTCGCGGTCATATCGCGACGGGATCGGCCAGGCGCGTGCGCTCTCGAGCGGCACGGCGTCGGGGCCGAGGATCCGTCGCATGACCGGGCGGTCGAGCAGGTCGAGCCAGAGCGCGTGCATCTCCTTGCCCGAGCGTGGGCCGACGCGCCCGCCCTCGCGCAGCACTCCGAACCCCACGTTCGCACGTCTGCCGGGGAGCGGGAAGACCCAGGCGTACCCGGGCAGCAGGTCGGCCTGGAAGAGGACCCAGATGCGGTCGTCGAGGTCGGCGACGCCGTCGTAGTACTGGCGGACGGCGTGCCACTCGCCCAGGTCGGGAGGCCGACCGGGTTCGAGGAGGCGTCGTACCGACGACCAGTGTCCGTCGGCGGCGACAAGGAACGGGGCGTGCAGTCGCGTGCCGTCCGACGTCGCGTCGCCGTCGCCGTCGCCAGAGAGGTTGACGGTGACTCCGCCGCTGCCGGCGACCACTGCGGTGACCGGATGACCCTCCAGGATCTCGACGCCGGACGCGCGGGCGACGTCGAGCAGCGCCGCGTCGAGTCGGGCGCGCGGGATCACCGCGACGTGGAGGCCGCCGTCGTCGGGCGCCGGGAGCACGACGCGCCTGCCGCTGGGCGAGACGAGCACGGTCTCGCGGACGGCGGTGTAGTCGGCGGCCAGTGCTCGCATGTCGAGGCCGAGATGCTCGAGCTGTCGTAGCGCTGAGGTGGTGAGCCCGTCGCCGCAGGTCTTGTCGCGAGGGAAGACGGCCTTGTCGCAGAGCACGACTTGAAGCCCCGCGTGCGCGGCGGTGACCGCGGCTGCGACCCCTGCGGGCCCCGCTCCGGCCACTACGAGATCGGTGCTGATGCTCGAAGGGCGCACTTCTCAGACGCTACCCGCACCCCCAACCTCAACCATGTTTGGACGAAACTGGTCGCCCCGCCCTCCGCTCAGGTCCAAACAGGGGTGTGGGGGTCAGCGGATCTCGCGGCGGGCGAAGAGGGCACCGCCGACGGTCAAGAAGGCGGCGGTCCAGATCGCGCCGACTGCGCCGGCTCGCGCGAGCGACTCGAAGCCGTCGACCCCGCCGTCGCCGCTCAGGCTGTTGCTGGCCAGGGCGAAGAGCGCTCCGATCGGCAGGCGGCCGTCGAAGGCGTTGAAGAGCCCGTACAGCGCGGGCTCCACGATCATCCCCAGCGCGAGGAACCCGGCGACGGCGGCCACCGTGCGACGCGCGATGCCGGTGACGCCGAACGCCAGCATCCCGGCGAGCGCGGCCGCACCCGAGGTGCGCAGCAGGTCACCGACGCGCGCCGTCAACCACTCGGAATCGGCGCCCTCGACGACGCCGCGCCAGGCTGCACCTCCCCAGAGCTCGAGAGCCAGGAGCGTGAGCACCGCGAGGCTGAAGGCGGCCGACCCGAGGCCCACGGCGACGGCCTTGGCCGTCCACACGAGGGTGCGGCGGGGCTCGTACAGGAGCTGCGTGCTGAGCGATGCGGCGCCGATCTCCGCCCCGAGGAACGATGCGCCGATGAGGACGGCGCAGAACATGAGGGCGGTGCCGCTCCCGTTGACTGCGTCGTCGAGGTCGTCGACCACGTCGATCCTGTTGTCGACACGTACCACTTCGCTGGTGGTCGCGGGCGCCGACGCGTCGTTGCAGTCGGGGAAGTAGACCGAGGAGCCGTCGGGCAGCTCCTCGAAGCAGTCGTCCTCGGAGTACACGAACGTCTCGCGCGTCTCGGTGGTGACGTTCGAGCGCGCCGTGAGCACCGCGATCACGACGGTCGGCAGCAGGATTGCGAGGACGACGAGGACCCTCACGAGGCGGCGAGCCCAGTACCGCCTGGTCTCGGCGTCGAGGAGGCGCAGGAACGAGGTCATGCCCCCACCTCGCCGGTGCCGGGTCCGTCCGCATCTCCGCCGTCGTCTGGCTCCTCGGCGCGGCCTGTCGCGTCGGCGGTTGCGGGGCCCCCGTAGTAGTCGAGGACGTCGGTCACCCGTTCCTGAGCGCCCTCGCCCTTGCCCGCGTCCGCGCCCTGGCCCTCGCCCGCACCCACGGCGCCCGCTCGGCGCTCCGGTGCGGCTTCTGCCGCGGCGCCCGGCTCGGACCCCACATCGGGACCACGGGCGGCGATCTGAGACGCTCCGCCGGTTATCTCGAGGAATGCCTGTTCGAGCGTCCGCTCGATCGGGCTCAGCTCCGACACGTACACGGCCGCGTCGGCCAGGATCTTCGCCACCCTCCAGGAGTCAACGGGTGTGACGTCGACCGCCATGTCGCCGTGCTGGTCGGCCCAGACCGCGAAGCCGGCCTGCTCGAGCACCGCGGCCGCGAGGTGCGTCTCGTGGAGGTCGCCCGGCACACGCACCCTGTACTTCGACGGTCCTGCCGCGAGGAGGTCGTCGACGCTCCCCGTTGCGATGCAGCGGCCGGCGTGGACGATGGCGACGCGGTCGGAGAGCTGCTGGACCTCGCTCAGTATGTGGCTCGACACGAAGACGGTACGCCCCTCTTCGCCGAGACGCCGCAGGAGCTCGCGCATCTCCTTGATGCCCTCGGGGTCGAGCCCGTTGGCGGGCTCGTCGAGGATGAGCATCTCGGGCTCCTTGAGGAGGGCAGCGGCCACGCCGAGACGCTGCTTCATGCCGAGCGAGTAGGTGGCGGTCCTCGACGACGACCTGGCCGTCAGACCGACCTGCTCGAGCACCGCATCGACCCGCGCCTGGGGCAGGCCGCGGGAGCGGGCGAGGAGCGAGAGGTTGCGACGCCCCGAGAAGCCAGGGAAGAACGACGGCTGTTCGACGAGGGCGCCGATCTTGTCGATCACCTTCGGGAGCTCCCTGGGGACCTCGGCGCCGAGCAGGCGTACCGAGCCGGTGGCCCGGAGGTGCCCGACGATCGCCCGGATCGTGGTCGTCTTGCCGGCGCCGTTCGCCCCCAGGAGGCCGAAGACCCCTCCCTCGGGTACCTCGAGGTCGAGTCCGTCGAGCGCCGCGATCGGTCCGCGGCGTGACCGGTACGTCTTGTGCAGGTCGTGGATCTCTATAGCCGCCATCCGGACAAGATGCCACGTTCCGTGCCCATACGGCGACCATTGCCCGTGAGCGGAGGCGCCCCTGGCCCCCGGCGGAGGGCGGCGGAGCGCCCGGAAGCCCGTTTCGACGCCGCCCTGCCCGCCGCGCCACAATCACTCCCGCAGAGATCACCCCGCATCGAATCGCCGCATCGAAGAGCCGCGTCGGGTCCCGGTCGAGCCGGCCGGCCGCGCGCACGACCTCGGGAGTCACATGAACGTCGTCGTCTGCGTGAAGCAGATTCCGGACCCGGCCGTGCCGGGAGAGCTCACATCGGAGCACACCCTCAAGCGGGAGGGGAAGCTCATCCTGGACGAATCCGACAGCTACGGAGTGGAGATGGCGCTCCAGCTGGTGGAGGCCGCCGGCGGCGGAGAGGTCGTGCTCGTCTCGATGGCGCCGAACGACGAGGTCTCCGGCCTGCGGACGGCGCTCGCGATGGGTGCCGCCCGTGCCGTGCTCGTCTCCGACCCCGCCCTCGCCGGTTCCGACTCGCTCTCCACCTCGAAGGTGATCGCGAAGTCGATCGAGCGTGCGGGCGACGTCGACCTGGTCCTCACCGCGCACGGAGTCGAGCGACGGCTACGCCGGGACCGTGCCGGGTCAGGTGGCCGCCCTCCTGGGTTGGCCGGCCCTCACGTTCGCGAAGCACGTCGAGACCGGCGACGGCAAGGTCAAGATCCAGCGCCAGACCGAGGCGGGGTACGACACCGTCGAGGCGTCGCTGCCGGCGGTGGTCAGCGTGACAGCCGGCGTCGTCGAGCCCCGGTACCCGTCGTTCAAGGGGATCATGGCGGCGAAGAACAAGCCGGTCGACGCGGTGACGGCGGCCGACCTCGGCCTCGGGCGCCGACCAGGTCGGCTGGGCCGGTGCCCGCCAGGAGATCACGAACGTGGAGGCCGCGCCGGCACGCCAGGCCGGCGAGAAGATCGAGGACGACGGTACCGCCCACGAGCGGGTCGTCGAGTTCCTCGAGAACCTCAAGGTCATCTGAGCCGCGCAGCACTAGAGACGCAGAAGGGAACGCCGACAATGTCGATCTCCAAGGTGTGGGTCCACGTCGAGGCCGCCGGCGGCAAGGTCACGTCGTCGACGCTCGAGCTGCTCACCGAGGCCCGCAAGCTCGGCGCGACGCTCGAGGGCGTCTACGCCGGCGACGACGCCGCGACGGTCGCCGCGCAGGCCGGTGAGCACGGGGCGACGAAGCTGTACCACGTCGACCCGGGCGAGATGCTTCCCGGGGTCGCCGCGGCGACGGCGATGGCCGGCCTCGCAGAGAGCGAGTCGCCCGACCTGGTCCTCTTCTCCCAGAGCTACGACGGCCGCGACGCAGCGTCGCTGCTCTCGGTCCGCCTCGACCGCCCCACCCTCACCAACGGACTCGCGCTCTCGGTCGACGGCGACAGCGTGACCGTCGGCACGGCGATCTTCGGCGGCATGACGCTCGTCGACACGAAGTTCACCGGCCCCGGCCCGCACCTCGTCGCCATCCGCCCGAAGTCGTTCACGGCGGAGCCCTCCGGTGGTGGCGCAGCCGAGGTCGTCGAGGTCGGCTCCGTCGACGCCGGCCGCGGCAGGTGAGGCGCAGGTGCTCGACCGCTTCGCGGAGGAGCAGACCGGCCCGAAGCTCGAGGAGGCGGCGATCGTCGTCTCCGGTGGCCGCGGTCTCGGCGACGAAGCCAACTACAAGACGCTGGTCGAGGAGCTTGCGAAGCTCCTCAAGGGAGCGTTCGGCGCCTCCCGCGCGATCGTCGACTCCGGCTGGGTCCCCTACGCGCTCCAGGTCGGCCAGACCGGAAAGACCGTGAAGCCGAAGGTCTACATCGCCATCGGGATCTCCGGTGCGACACAGCACCTCGTCGGGATGAAGAACTCCGACAACATCATCGCGATCAACAAGGACTCCGAGGCGCCGATCTTCTCCGTCGCCGACCTCGGGATCGTCGGCGACTGCAAGAAGGTCGTCCCCGCGCTGATCGAGGCGATCAAGGCCAAGACCGGCTGAACGTCGATCGCTCCGCTGTCTCCGCTGTGGCGCCCCGAGGGGCGCCACAGCCGCGTCCGGGGCCCCGCGGCCCAATGAAGAAGTGCCGCCGGTAGCGTCGTGTCTCATGGACTTCAGAGGCTGGTCGGAGGGCGCCGTCGAGTTCTACGAGGGGCTCGAGGCCGACAACTCGAAGGCGTACTGGCAGGCGCACCGCGACGTCTACGAGGAGCAGGTGCTCGCCCCGATGGAGGCGCTGCTCGCAGAGCTCGAGGCGGAGCACGGCGAGGGGAAGGTCTTCCGACCGTACCGCGACGTGCGCTTCAGCGCCGACAAGTCGCCGTACAAGGCAGCGATCGGTGCGACCCTGCTGCGCGGCGGCTACGTGCAGTTCTCCGCCGACGGCCTCGGAGCAGGATGCGGCATGTACACGATGGCGGCCGACCAGCTCGACCGGTACCGGCGCGCAGTCTCCGACGATCGCAAGGGCAGGTCGCTCGAGGGGGTCGTCGCCGATCTGCGGGGTGCTCGCATCGAGGTGACCGCGCACGACTCGTTGAAGACGGCGCCGAGGGGCTACCCGAAGGATCACCCGCGCATCGAGCTGCTGCGTCTCAAGGGACTGATCGCCTGGAAGCAGTGGCCCGGCGGCGCGTGGCTCGCGAAGCGCTCCGCCATGGACCGCGTGGTCGAGCTCCTGGAGGCGTCGAAGCCTCTGAACAACTGGCTGGCCAAGCACGTCGGCGACTCGGAGCTCCCCGACACCGAGCGCCGCTGATCGACTGAGGGCCCTCAGGTCCCCGGGTAGCGGTCCCACCAGGATGGCGACTCGCCGCCGGCCTCGAGGCCCGGAGGCTCGAAGCGCTCGGTCCAGAGATCGGTGGCGACAGCGGTGACGATGTCGCCGACATCGAGGGGAGCCGTCCACTCGGGCGGGACCGCTGAGGCACCCTGCATCGCTCCGACGATGTTGCCGCAGATGGCGCCGGTCGAGTCGCTGTCGCCTGAGTGGTTGACCGCGGCGAGCACAGCGGCACGGAGATCCGGTTCGGCCAGCGCGCAGCACAAGGCGATTGCGAGCGCCTCCTCACCGACCCACCCGCCGCCGAGCCGCTCGAGACGCTCCGGCCGGGGAGGGCCGGCCTGGGCGAGCACGACAGCGTCGTCGATCGCCGCGAGTGTCGTCTCGTGTCGTGGGTAGCGGGCGACCAGCGGGCGCGAAGCCTCGACGGCCGTTGCGAGATCGGCGCCGTCGATCAGGAGCGCGACGATCGCGGCGAGAGCGCCGGCTGGTAGCCACCCGTCGGGATGGCCGTGCGTGATCGCCGCCGTCGCGCAGCCGATGCGGAAGGCCTCGGCGGGATCGGCGACGAGAAGGCCGACGGGTGCGACGCGCATCACGCCGCCGCAGCCCTTGGAGTCGTTGAGCGGGTTCTCGACCGTGCCGCATTCGCCGGAGCGCAGGGCGGAGAGGCAGGTGTTGCCGGGAGCCCGTTGGTGATGGAGCCGTCGTTCATCGACGAGCCAGCCATCGGGTGGATCTCCGCGATGCGCGCCGCCGACCTCCTCCCATGGGTATCCCTGGGTGTGCAGCCACCGCAGGTAGGCGTGGTGAACGACACCGGCCGTATCGGTGATGCCCTTCGACCGACCGCGGACGGACGCTCGAATCATGCCCTCCGCCGTGAAGAGCGTCATCTGGGTGTCGTCGGTGACGTAGGCGTCGTCGAGGTGGCCGACGACGCCATCAGGCCCGAGTCGCGACCGGATCTCGTCGAGCGACGAGAACTCGACCTGGGCTCCGATGGCGTCGCCGACCGCGCCGGCGATGAGGCAGCCCCGGAAGTGGTCTCGCGGATCTCCCGCCTGCTGTGTCTCGACGGCGTCGGGCATCGGCGTCTCCAGTTCGGCTCGACCGGGGACCGACGCTACCGCCGAGATGGGTCACTTCTACAGGACAGGTGCGCGCTTCTGACCCATCTCGGCGGCGGGGTGACGGGGGGCTCGCGGTAAACCGTGGGTGCAGGTGCCCGGGGATCTGAAAGCATCCTCTCCGTGAGAGACGTCGATCGGGCAGACGGGAGAGCTACCGCCGGCGAGGTGGTCCTCGAGGCGCGCGGCCTCGTGAAGGACTACCGGCGCGCCCGGGCGGTCGACGGCGTCGACATCACCGTTCACGCCGGCGAGCGCGTCGCGCTGCTCGGCCCGAACGGCGCCGGCAAGACGACGACCCTCTTCATGATCCTCGGCGTCGTAGCTCCCGACGAGGGGTCCGTCGAGATCCTCGGTAGGAGCCTCGCCCGGAACCGGAGCCGCGCCGCCGAGCGGGTCGGCTTCGCCGCGGGCTACCTACCACTCACCGAGCGGATGCGCGTGCGCGAGTACCTGCGGATGTTCGGGCAGATCTACGGCCTCGCCGACCCGACTCCGCAGATCGAGGCGGGCCTCGAACGGTTCCGCATATCGCACCTCGCCGGGGCGATGGGCACGGAGCTCTCGTCGGGGCAGCGCACGCTCGTCGGCATCGTGCGCGCCACGCTGCACCGGCCGCGTCTGCTGGTCCTCGACGAGCCGACGGCGTCGCTCGATCCCGACGTCGCCCTGAGGGTGCGGACCGGCCTGCGCGAGATCTCCGAGGAGGAGGGCACGGCGCTGCTCGTGACCAGCCACGACATGAGCGAGGTCGGCCGCCTCTGCGAGAGGGTCGTCTTCCTCTCGCAGGGGAGGGTTGTCGCCGACGGGACCCCCGAGCAGGTCGCGCGCGACCACGGCCACGGAGACCTCGAAGGCGTCTTCCTGCAGCTCGCCGCGCGCCACGAGGAGATCGCCGCCCAGCAGACGGATCACCCGCTGTGAGCACGGACACCGACGTCGCCGCCCCCACACCCCCGATGCTCGCCGGCAGAGGGGCGTCGTGGCTGCGCATGCGTGCCATCGCGCGTCGCCACGCGTTCGTGCTCGCTGCGCAGCCCGCACCGCCTCTTCGACGTCACGCTCTGGCCCCTCGTCGACGTACTGCTCTTCGGCTCGATCGCGTCGTATGTCGGCACTGGCGACGCGTCGGGCGGGCAGCAGGCCTTCGGCTACCTGTTGGCCGGAGTAATCCTGTGGCACGTCGTCTACCAGTCGCAGATCGCCGTCTCGACGGGACTGCTGGAGGAGACGTGGACGCGCAACATCTTGAACGTGATGGTCACGCCGGTTCGTGAGGTCGAGTACGTGGGTGGGGTCGCGCTCTTCGGCATGGTGAAGCTCGCGATCGGGGTCTCGGTGATGGCTATCTCCGCGTTCGCCTTCTTCTCGTTCGACGTCGCCACGTTGGGGATGGGCCTGGTGCCGATCGGCGCGGTGCTGCTCGTGGTGGGGTGGGCGATCTCGTTCTTCGTGATGGGCCTCGTGCTGAGGTTCGGCTCGGGTGCCGAGGCGCTCGCATGGGGAGTGATGTTCGTCGTGATGCCGCTGTCGGGCGTCTTCTACCCGATCGACGCTCTTCCGGGAGCGCTGCAGCCCGTCGCCCACCTGCTGCCGACCACGCCGGCGTTCGAGGCGCTGCGCGGCCTGGTCGACGGCGACTCCCTCGACTGGGGCCTCCTCGCGTGGTCGGCCGCGGGCGCGGTCGTGCTCCTCGCGGCGGCAGCGGCGTTCCTGGTGCGGATGCTCGGCGTGTTCCGCCGCCGCGGCTACATCACGCGGTACACGTGAGGCACGACGCGGTTCTCCGCCGTCGTGGAGGCCCTACCGGGACTCGGCAGGAAGTGAGCGGGGCGGCGATGCGTGTGGGGTTCGCATCGCCGCCCCCACTCGAGGCAGCCGGCTAGCCCCAGCATGGTGGGGGCACGCTGGTCTTCGCCGACTGCACGGCGATGGCGATGCGGGTGGGGGCCACATCTGATGCCATCGCGCCTGTCAGGTTATCCCTTTTTTTCTCGCCAGGGGAGTCGCGCGTTCATGGGGTGCCTCCCGAACCTGGCCCGGACAGGCCGGGCGGCGAGCCCCTGTACGGTTTGGGGCGTTGGCGCCGGTCTCGCTCGACTCAACCTCCTCTCAGGTCGCACGAGGATGATGGCGGTGTGCGAGGCCCGGTCGGGTCGCACGGAACGCACGAGCACCGTATGAGCGGTGCGAAGCCTGCGAGGAGGACGTGGAGCTCATGGAGATGACCCGGACACGACGTGTGGTTGCGGCACTGGGGGGGGCGACGGCAGTGGCGACAGCTGCGTTGGTCGCGGCCACCGTGATCGGGCCCGCCGGTGCGACCGACGACCCTGGCGGCGACGCCGATGGCACCGAGTCGAGCGACGATCGGTTCTCCGTCGACGACTTCCGGGCCTGCATGGAGGACCAGGGCGTCGCCCTTCCCGAGCGGGGCTCAGGCCACGGGTGGGGCGGCGACGCCGACCCGCTCTCGGGGGAGGAGCGCGAGTCGATGCGCGCCGCCGCAGAGGAGTGCGGCCTTCCGGGCCCGGGGGCGTTCGGCCGGGGAGCCGAGGGCTTCGCGCGAGGCGGGTTCGGGCACGGGCCCGTCGGCGAGGAGATGCGGGCGTGCGCGGAAGCTTCGGGAGTCGACCTCCCCGAGGAGCCCGGAGACGACCGGCCCGAGCTGACCGACGAGCAGCGTGAGGCGCTCGAGGCCTGCGCGGAGGAGGAGCGTGCCGCGCGCCACGAGGAGCTGGCGCAGTGCGTCGAGGAGCAGGGATCGACGCTCCCCGACATGCCGGAGGAGCCCGGAGACGACCGCCCCGAGCTGAGTGACGAGCAGCGTGCCGCGCTGCAGACCTGTGCCGAGGAGCTCGACCTGCCGCACTCTGGTGGCCGCGCACCCGGGTTCCGCGGTCATCACGGCGGAGCCGGGGGCCCGGGCGCGGGTCACGGAATGATGCGGCCATGCGACCCTGCAGCCGGGGACGGTGCGAACGACGCCGGCTCCGAGACGGACGATCCTTCGATCGACGGCTCCTTCTGGGAGGCCTAGACCGAGTCGCATGCCCCCGCGGGTTCCGGGGCGGAAGCATCCCGCCCCGGAACCCGCGCCCCTGCTTCAGCGGGCGAGGAGTCCGAGCAGGGCGACCTCGATCAGGTGCTCGGCGAGTGCCTCGGAGTCCGGCCACGGGAACGCCGGAGGCCCGTGGTCGGTGACGGAGCGCGATGCGATCCCGTGCAGAGCGAGCCAGAACGTCGTCGCGGTGAGGAACGGATCGACTCGACGAAGCCTCCCCGAGTCGCACGCCCGCCCGATCAGGTCCTCGAGCATCCGGAACGTGCTCATCCCCGGCAGGTCGTCGACGTCGATGCCCGCGGGGAGCGGCGGCCGCTGCATGAAGAGGACGTGGTACTGCTCGGGGCGCGCGATCGCATACCGCACGTACTCGCGTGCTGCGGCGCCGAGCGCGGCGACCGGGTCGTCGATCTTCGATGCGGCGTCCGCTATGCGGCCGGCGAACTCCCGGAACGCGCCTGCGCAGGCCTCGAAGAGCACCGACTCCTTGTCGGGGAAGTGGAGGTAGATCGCGGGTGACGTCACACCGCAGGCGGCCGCGATGGCCCGGATCGAGACGCGCGCCGGGTCGCCCCTCTCGTGGAGGAGCCGTGCCGCAGCAGTGAGGATCTCCGCGCGCAGCAGGTCGCCCTCGCCCCGGCGGGCACGGTGGCGGCGGCCGGCGGGCTCGCTGTCGGGCGCGCTGTCGGGCGCGTCGTGACCGTTCGATGAACAGGTCACGGTGCTGGTCTCTCGACGCCCGACTCGCTGATCCCTATTCGCGAGTGGATCCGGCGGAGGATAGGAGGCGCCCACCAGTTCGCGTCTCCCGCGATCCGCATGAACGCGGGCACGAGAGTCGCCCGGATGATGAAGGCGTCACCGAGCACGGCGAGGGTCATGCCTACTCCCATCAGCTTCACGAAGCTGACTCCCGACGTCGCGAACGCCGCGTTGACGACACTGATGAGCACCGCTGCGGCCGTCACGATGCTCCCGGTCCTCTCCAGCCCCACGGCCACCGATGCGGCGTTGTCCCCTGTGCGGTCGTACTCCTCCTTGATGCGCGACAGCAGGAACACCTCGTAGTCCATCGAGATGCCGAACGCGACGCAGAAGAGGAGGATCGGCATGCTCACCGCGATCGTGCCGGTCGGGGTGAAGCCCAGGAGGCCGGCGAGGTTGCCGTCCTGGAAGATCCAGACGAGCGCACCGAGCATCGCGCTGAGGCTGAGGACGTTGAGCACAAGTGCCTTGAGCGGCACGACCACACTCCCGAAGAGCAGGAAGAGGAGCACGAAGGTGGCGAGCGCGATCAGCCCCACGGCCAGGGGCAGGCGTGCGAAGAGCGACGCCTTCGAGTCGACAAGCTCCGCCGACGCCCCGGCTACGAGGACCTCGAACGGCGCGTCGGTGCGACGTACGGCGCGCGCCAGGTCCTCACCCTCGGGCGACATCGGCTCCACCGACGGGACGACGGAGAACCATGTCGCCCCGTCGCCCTCGAAGCGTCTTCCGGTCGCGGCGATCGCGTCTCGCAGCTCGCCCTTCGGCAGGTCGCTGGCGTATGTCGCGGCGCCGTCGGCGTAGACGCCCGTGAGTGCATCGACGCGCGACACGCCGTCGAGCATGGAGAGCCGCAGCGCGTAGGCGTCGATCTCGTCGCGGCGGGAGGCGAGGTCGCCGATTCCGGTGGTGACGACGTGCAGGGCCCCCGTCTCGCGAGCCTCGAAGCTCTCGCGGATCTCGTCCATAGCGGCGCGACTGGAGAGGTGAGAGGGGAGCACGCGGTCGTCGGGGATCCCGAACTGGATCCGCAGGAACGGGGTGCCGAGAGCGACGAGCAGCACGATGACGGCGAGTGCGATCGGGACAGGACGCCGCATCACCAGAGTGGCGATGCGATGCCATGCACCCTCGTGATCGGTCGCGGCGCTTCGGTGCCGTATGGAGAAGCGATCTATGCGCGTGCCGATCACTGCGAGGAGAGCGGGGAGGAAGACGGTCGCGCCGACGGCTGCCGTGATCGCGACGGCGATCCCCGCGTATGCGAACGAGCGAAGGAAGCCGAGGGGGAAGACGAGGAGGGCGGAGATCGAGATCGCGACGGTGACCGCGCTGAACACGATCGTGCGACCGGCCGTCATCACCGTCCGCTCGACGGCGGCGTGAGGCTCTAGCCCCCGTCTCAGCTCTTCGCGGTACCGCGAGACGATGAAGAGGCTGTAGTCGATCGCGAGGCCGAGGCCCATCATCGTCGCGAGATTGAGGGCGAAGATCGAGACGTCGGTGAGCGACGCGATGACGTAGAGCATGAAGAGCGAACCGACGATGGAGAGCATGCCGACGGCGAGTGGGAGCGCCGCCGCGACGAGGCTGCCGAAGATGAGGACGAGGAGCACCAGCGTCACGGGAAACGCGATCAGCTCGGCGCGGGTGAGGTCTCGCTTGATCTGCCCGTTCACCTGCCGGAAGATCTCGGCGCCGCCTGTCACGGCCACGGTCACGTGGCCGCCGCTCGTTCTCGTGTACCTGTCGGAGATCGCAGCCAACCGGTTGCCCCCGCCGTCGCCCTTGCGGTCGAGGACCGCCAGGATCAGCGCCGATCGGGCGTCGGTGCTGCGGAGCGGGGGCGCCGAGCCGAGGCTCCAGTAGGAGACGACGTCGGAGACGCCCTCCTCTGCGGCGAGCTCGGCGGTGACGTCCGTCCCGGCCTCGGCGACCGCGGGGTCGTCGACGTCGCCGTGGGCGGCGGTCACCAGGAGGACGAGGTTCGGCTCGCGGGTGCGGAACTCGTCGGAGATCAGGGCTGCGGCACGGCTCGACTCCGAGGAGTCGTCGCTGAAGCCGCCGTCGACGAGCGCGCCGGGCGCGCCGCTGCCGATCACGGCGGCGACCACGAAGGCGAGGGCGGTCGAGGCGAGGACCACGCGCCTGCGGCGGACGACCGTCCTGGCCAGTCGCTCGAAGATTCTGCTGCCCCTGTCGTCGGTCGGAGGTGCATGTGTGGGCAGTGGTTCGAACCGGCTCTGAGCCGGGGTATGACTGCCCAACGATAAGTTATCGATGATCATATACCGTACGACCGGGCCTTGCGGGCCGATCTCCGCGACCATGGCGGTTGTGAACCTGTTGCACGGTCCGGGCCGCCCGGATCGCGTCCACGAGGCCGCCGACTCGGCGCTCGAGCTGGCGCCACCGGTGCGCGTCACTCGTGACGTGCTCACCCTCGACGACGGGCATCGCGTCGGAGTGGCGATCGCGGGGCGCGGAGTGCCGTTCGTGGTCGTGCACGGCTTCGGGGTCGAGTCGCTGCTCTACGCCCAGGCGCTGGCCCGGCTGGCCGCACTCGGGCTGCAGGTCGTGGCCATCGACGTCGCGGGGCACGGAGACACGCAGCGTCTCGGCGGGCTCCCCGCCCTGCACGACTACACCCGGCTCCTGGAGCGCTCGATCGACGGACTCGGGATCCGCCGCGCCATCCTCGCCGGACACTCGATGGGCGGGAGGCTCGTCGCCGAGGTAGGGGCGGATCGACCCGATCAGACGATCGGGGTCGTCCTCATGGACGCGATACTGGGCGAGTCATGGGAGCGCCTCCGCACTCTGCTCCGATGGTCGCCCCCCGCCTTGCTCGCGTACGGCACGATCTTCCTCCTCGACACGGCGGGGACCGTGCCGCTCCTCGAAGACCTGCGCCAGGCCCTGAAGCTCGGCAGCCGGGTCGGCAGGTCCGTGAACCTGCACGTGGCGCGGCCGTGGCGGGCTCTCGCTCCAGGGCAGGCGATCCTGCGCGCCGAGAGGGGCGACGGCGCCCTCGACCGGCTCCGGACGTCGGGCGTAGCGGTCACCGTGGCGCACGGGGACAAGGACCTCATGGTGCCGTACTCGGCCGGGCGCGACGCTGCGAGGAGATCCGGCGGCGACCTCGTGAGGGTGCACGGCGGGAGCCATTCGTGGCTGCTGCGCTGCCCCGAGACGCTCCCGGCGATCGTCGGGGAGCTCCTCGACGGCCGGCTGGGAGAGGCGCGCGACGCCGCCCTCGCCGCCGAGGGCTGCGACCCGGCCACGGCGACGTTCGAGGAGATGGAGGCCGCCTGCACGCAGGAGGGCGGCCTGGCCGCTGCGCTGGGGACCGACCATGAGGTCGTCACCCTGCCGAGCCTGCGCCGGCCACCGCGCTTCCGCTGGTCACTGGTCCCGGCGCCCTGATCTCGACCCCTTGAGCCCGCCGCTCCATAGCGACCAGATCCGTCCAAACAGGGTTCGGGGTCAGCCGGGGGCGCGCATGGCGGCGTCGAAGACCGTGATCGCGCCGAGCACCCGATCGGTCTGCTGGACCGGACCGACCTGCAGCTCGGCCATGATCGCCGCTATCGAGAGCGTCTCGATCCCGATGGCGAGGAGCTCGGGGCTCACGTCGTCGCGTATCTCCCCCGTGGCCTGCCCGGTGCGCAGGTCGTCGGCGAGGTCCGAGCGGACCGCGGCGAGCGAGGGGAGGTCGAGGAGGCGCCGCACCATGTCGGACTCCTCGCCGGCGAGCACGCGGCGCGCCAGCGGGTGGTCGTCGATGAGGACCCGCAGCTGTGCCAGGAAGCCGAGCCAGCGGTCGCGAACGGTCTCCCCGGATGCCGCACGTCGTGAGCTCTCGATCAGGGAGGCGGCGTCGGAGTCGATGGCGGCGAAGAAGAGCGCCTCCTTGCCGGCGAAGTAGGCGTAGGCCGCCGCCGGGGTGAGGCCGGCGTCGCGGGCGATGTCGGAGACGGACGTCCTCCGGTACCCGTCTGCCGCGAAGCGCCTGACGGCGATCTCCAGCAGGCGGCGCCTGGTGCGGTCGCCCTTCCCACCCGGTGGGGGGCCGGCGAGTGTCACCTCGTCGGCCACGTCGTGCGGGTCGGCTGCTCGGGGGGCGTGGGCGGAGTCCACGGGGCCAGACTACGGAAGAGGGGATTGATGTCAATACATGAAGAAATCTGTTGACTCGTTGATTCTGCTCCGGCAGACTCTCCTCGGGAGGGTGGCCTGCTCGCCGCCGTCCCTGTGGACCACCGCCTGGTCCGGCTAGGTGTTTCGGCGCTGCACGACGGAAGGGACCGCCCGTCTTGCAGCGCCGAGACGCGTCCGGGGCTCAACTCGTTGCGTCGCCCGGGTCGCTCGCCTCGGAGAGGTCGACGATCACCGGCGCGTGGTCGGAGGGCTGGGTGCCCTTGCGGGCGTTTCGGTCCACCACGGCCCACGTCACGCGCCCGGCGAGTGGCGCGGTGACCATCACCAGATCGATCCGCATTCCGCGGTGCGCGTGGAAGTCGCCCGAGCGGTAGTCCCAGAACGTGTAGATGCGGTCGTCGTCGGGGAAGGCGAGACGGAGAGCATCGGTGAGGCCCCACGCCTCTAGCTCCCGAACTCGCTCGCGCTCGGCCGGCGTCACGTGCGTCGAGCCGGCGAACGCCGCCGGATCCCAGACGTCGATGTCGTCCGGCGCGACGTTGAAGTCGCCGACCACCGCCACTGCGTCCTGCGGGGAGCATCTCGCGTCGAGCCACACCTGCAACGTCCCCAGCCACGCGAGCTTGCGGACGTAGAAGTCGCTGTCGACCTCGCGACCGTTCGGCACGTACAGGTTGACGAAGCGCACACCGCCGCAGGTTGCGGCGACGAGTCGCGCCTCGCCGGCGTACGGATCCGCGAGATCCTCTCCGAAGCCGATGGCCACGTCGTCGAGTCCGACGCGCGAGGCGATGGCCACTCCGTTCCAGCGGCCCTGGCCGTGGTGGACCGTCTCGTAGCCGAGCGCAGCGAATGCAAGGTGCGGGAAGGCATCGTCGGAGAGCTTCGTCTCCTGAATGCAGAGCACATCGACGTCGGCGTAGCCGAGGAACTCCTCGACCCTGGGCAGTCGCGCCTTGAGCGAGTTGACGTTCCAGGTGGCCAGCCTCATGGGCGCAGGCTAGCCACGCCGAGGCATTGCGCTGTCGCAGCCGCGGGCGCGGCGGAAGCGTGCGCTCGCGTGGCGGCGCTAGCCGGCCGCTCCGTCGTCGAGGTACCGCGGGTTCGCGACTTCGAGCTTCGCCCTCACGGTCTGCCTGACGTGGTCGCGCACCTCTGCACGCCGGTCATCGAGGGAGCCGTCGCGGATCTGCGATGCCAGCTCGCGCTCCATTTCGCGGGGCTCGCCGCCGTGACCGAGCAGTGCAGCGGCGCGCGCACCCTCGGCGGCGTCGAGGTCCGGCCCCAGTCGGAGCTCGCGGGCGATCATTCCCAGGGCGTTGACCGCGACCCTCGTGTGGAACGAGAGGCGGCCCTCCAGGGACGGCTGCACCTCACTCTCGAGGAAGTCGCGCACGGCCTCCACCAGCTCGGCCGCCGTGGGTCGGTCCTGTGCCATCACCATCCTCCATCGAGAAGTGTGAGGAGATCCCACTCCATCTCGGCGACGCGCCGCCCGAGGGTCGCAAGCTCGACCGACGCCACGATGCCCTGGAGATGCGTGAACGCCTGGGCAATGCAGATGACGCCCCACTTGAGCGTGCCGAAGACGACCCAGTAGCGGAGTGCGTCGATGTCGGGGCGTGCTCCGCCTGAGCGCTCGTAGGCGTCGAGGAGGTCGTCGACGTCGCCGAACCCGCCGACCACGCGGTCGTTCACGCCGAACCGCCAGGACTTGACGCAGAGCCAGCCGAGATCCTCCACGGGGTCGCCGAGGTGGGCGAGCTCCCAGTCGAGCACTGATCTGACGCCCTCGGAGCCGATGATGAAGTTCCCGTTGCGGTAGTCGCCGTGCACGAGGCGCGGTTCGTCCGGCTCGGGCGGCGGGTTGTCGTGCAGCCAGCGCAGGCCGAGCTCGAAGGCGGGATGGGGCTCGCCGAAGAGGTCGATGAGGTCGCGGTACTGGTCTGCCTGCGCGGGGCCGTAGAGCACGGGCATCTCGGGCAGTGTCGTGGTGTCGATGGCGTGGATGCGCGCGGCGATCTCACCGCACTGCTCGGCGAGGTGGGGGCGGGCGCCCGCGTATTCGTCGTCGCGCAGGATCCTCCGGGCGATCGTCTCGCCCTCGACCCGATCCATCACGAAGCCCGAGCCGAGCCCGTCGTCGGGCTCCAGGAGCAGTCTCACGGGAGGCACGGGAACGCCCGCAGCGGCCGCCGCGGCCAAGAGGCGGTACTCGGTGGAGCGCTCCGACTGGCCGGTGTGGGAGCCGGGGTCGCGCCGCAGGACGAGCCCCAGGGCGGTGTCGCGTTCGTCGACGGCGTCGAATGACCATGTCTCGCGGGATGCGCCACCGGAGAGGCGTCGGAGGTTCTCGACGCGCACTCCCGCGCCGAGGTCACGTTCGAGTGCGACGGCTATTCGGTCCGGGTCCGGTGTGGATCTGCCCATCGGGTCGTCACGCTACCCGCCACCATCGGCGAGGACTGAGCCCGGAGAGCGCGGGAGTAGCGTTCGGGTCATGAGCAGGGTCAGGCGGGCACGCGCCGCGCTCCAGGACTTCATCGCCGAGGAGATCTCGGGCGGCGTCGTGCTCCTCGCGACGACGGTCGTGGCCCTGCTCTGGGCGAACCTTCACGGGTCCAGCTACCACGACGTCTGGGAGAAGACGATCTCGGTCGGCAGCGACTCCCTGGGGGTCAGCGAGCACGCCCGCGAATGGGTCAACGAGGCGCTGATGACCCTCTTCTTCTTCGTCGTCGGTCTGGAGATCAAGCGCGAGCTCGTCGTCGGCGAGCTGCGCGACCGGCGGGCGGCGGCGCTGCCGATAATCGCTGCCGCGGGGGGGATGATCGTCCCGGCGGCGATCTTCCTGGCGCTCAACGCGGGCACCGACTCGGCGAAGGCTTGGGGGGTGCCGGTGGCCACCGACATCGCCTTCGTCCTCGGTGTCCTTGCCGTTCTCGGACGTCGCGCTCCGTCCGGGCTCAAGCTCTTCCTGCTCGCGCTCGCGATCGTCGACGACCTGGGTGGGATCGTCGTCATCGCGCTCTTCTACTCCGAGGGCCTCTCCGCGGAGTACCTCGCCGCGGCCGCCGCGCTCACGGTCGCCATCGCCCTGATGCGTCGTCGGGTCGTCGCGATCCCGGCGTATGTCGTTGTGGGCGCGGTGCTGTGGTACTTCGTCTACCGCTCAGGCGTGCACGCGACGATCGCGGGGGTGACCCTGGGGATGCTGACACCGGCGACACCGGTCCGTGGCCGGGAAGTCCTGCAGGTGCTCGAGCACCGACTCGTGAGGTCGTCGGCATTCGTGGCGGTACCGGTCTTCGCGCTCGCGAACGCGGGAGTCGAGCTGTCGGCGTCGGAGATGCGCCACGCGTTCACGAGCAGGGTGGTGTGGGGCGTGATCCTCGGCCTGGTCGTCGGCAAGATCCTTGGGATCTCGGTCTTCGCTCTCGGCGCGGTCCGGCTCGGCTGGGCTCGTCTTCCCGGAGGCATGAGGCCGCTCGACGTGGTGGGTGGCGCGGCACTCGCGGGGATCGGCTTCACGGTTGCGCTCTTCATCGCTGGTCTCTCGCTGGGGGGGACCCCGGAGGTGCTCGCGTGGGTGAAGATCGGGATCCTCGCGGCGTCGATCGCGGCCGCACTGATCGGGAGCGCAGTTCTCGCCGCGTCGAGGGACTACCCGGACGAGGAGCCGGACGAGGAGCGGACCCGGTCACTGCCCTCGTGACCCTTGCGGCACCGCTGCGCTCGACGCCGAAGGGGCAGAGGCATCTCAGCCAGCGGCGGGTGTTGCGGCGTCGAGGCTCTGCCCCTCACGGCGGCGAGATCCTTGCACACCCCAGGGCTCAGGGGGCGGCGGCGGGGATCGAGACCGACGCGTCGCAGCCGGAGCCGGGGCCCGGCCCGATCTGCGCCGTCCCGCCGCAGGCGGCCGCCAGCTGGGCGACGATCGCGAGGCCGAGGCCGGAGCCCTGCCCGGGAGCGGCGCCGGCGGCACGCCAGAAGCGGTCGAACGCCCTGCTGCGCTCCTCGTCGGAGAGCCCTGGCCCCTCGTCGATCACGTGCACCTCGACACGGCCGTTCGCGCGCGAGGTTCGGACGGTGACCGTCGACCCCCCCGGGGCGACCTCCAGGGCGTTTGCCAGCAGGTTGTCGAGCACCTGCGCGATCGCCCCTGGGACGACCAGGCCGCGCGCCGCACCGTCGGACTCGACTGTGAGGTCCACTCCTTGCTCCTCGGCGAGAGCCTGCCAGGCCTCGACGCGCTCGGCGGCCTCCTGCGCGATGTCGACCGCGACCCGCTCGGGGCGGTCACCCTCGGTGCGGGCGAGGGCGAGCAGCCCCTCGACGAGCCGCGCGAGGCGGCCGATCTCCTCTGTAGCCATCTCGACGTCGCGTCGCATCTCGACCGGGTCGGCAGACGCCAGGTTCTCGATCCGGAGCCTGAGCGCGGTCAGCGGAGTGCGCAGCTCGTGTGACGCATCGGCCACGAATGCGCGCTGAGCCCGCATGAGCTCCTCGAGTCTCGTAGCCATGTCGTTGAACTGACGGGCCAGTGTCCGAACCTCGGTGGGGCCGGCGTCGACGGGGGCGCGGGCTGCGAGGTCACCGCCGGCTATCGCGGCGACAGCGACCTCCAGGGATCGCATCGGTCTCGTGACCGACCGAGCGAGCAGCGCGCCTACCCCGGCGGTCGAGAGCATGACCACCGCGGCCAGCAGCCCGAGCGAGAGGGTGTTGCGCCTGATGCGGCTCTCGAGATCACCGGCGGGGAAGGTGATCCGCACGGCCCCGAAGACGCTCCCACCCGACGTCACCGGGACGGCCACGTAGAGGATTCGCTGCCCCAGGGTCTCCGAGTAGCGCGATCCCGTCGTGACCAGCCCCTCGCGGATGGCGAGCTCGAACTCCGGGCGTGTCGGCGACAGGAACTGCCTGGGAGTCCCGGGGTTCTCGGAGTCGGCGATGCTGACGCCGGCGTCGTCGACGATTACGACTCGGGCCCCCGTCTCCTCCTCGTACTCCTCGATGCGACCCTGGAGGTCGGCGCCCGGGCGACCCTCCAGGATGTCCTCCGCGAACGTCGCCAGCACCCGCGCGTCGCGCTCGATCGCCGCCTCCAGCCGATCGCGCTCGCTCCTGGCGAACGTGACGCCGAGCGGTATCTCGAGGATCAGCAGCACGAACGCCGTGATCGACAGGTAGCTGAAGATGAGTCGCCGAGTCATCGCCGTGTCACCGTCGCGCCACTGCTCGGTCGAGTCGGCGTCGCAGCATCGTCACTCGCCCGGCTCGGTCAGGCGGAATCCGACGCCACGGATCGTCTCGATCCACGACGGATCGCCGAGCTTCTTGCGCAGGGCGGCGACGTGCACGTCGAGGGTCTTCGTCGGGCCGTACCAGTGCGTGTCCCAGACGGCCTCCAAGATGCTCTGTCGGCTGAAGACGGCGCCGGGGTCGGAGGCGAGAAACGCGAGGAGATCGAACTCCTTGGGGGTCAGGGTCAGCTCGGTGTCCTGCATCGCGACGCTGCCGCGTGCGGCGGTCGATCTCGAGCACACCCACAGCAACGGTGCCGCCGGCGTCGGAGCGCGGCTGGCTCCGACGCGCTACCGCACGGATGCGTGCGGCGAGCTCCCGGAAGCCGAACGGCTTCACCAGGTAGTCGTCGGCCCCAAGCTCGAGCAGCACGACGCGGTCGATCTCGTCGGAGCGAGCGGTGATCACGATGATCGGGGCGTCGGTGCGGGCGCGGAGCTCGCGACAGACGTCGGCTCCGTCCATGTCGGGGAGGCCGAGGTCGAGCAGTACGAACTCGGGCGAGTCGGCGGACAGCGCGGCGGCGCCGGTCGCGACCCTGTTCACGTGGAAGCCGTCGCGGGCGAGGCCGGTGACGAGAGGCTCCGCGATGGTGTCGTCGTCCTCGACGAGCAGGATGTCCATGGCGCCACCGTCGCATGATCGGGAGCCGCGTGGGGGTGAGTTTGCCGAATCTTTGCCCGGGCCAGGGCGGCCGCTGGCCAGGGCCGCCTTACGGTAGGTCCCACGAGCAGGGCGCATCGGACGCTGGCGCAACAGTCGGCGATTTCAGCCAAGGAGTCGAGATGGATCGACGCAAGATCATCGCAACCGCAGGTGCGATCACCGTGACGGTGCTGGCCGGATCGACGGCGATAGCCGCGAATGTGGGCATTCTCGGCACTGGGTCGAACAACCCCGTCGGCAAGCTCTCTCCCGTCGTGAACCTCGAGACGCCGGACACGGCGGCTCGTGACGGGCGGGCCCGGGACGGCCGGTCGCCGGAGAGCACGGCCGCGACCCTGCCGCCCCAGGTGGAGACCGTCTACGTGGACGAGTACGTGCCCGTGGCCCCCCGGACGGGCGATGCGCTCACGGAAGCGCCGCCCGTGGTGGTCCCGTCGACACCTCCGGTGACCGCTCCTGGGTCGGACGACGGCGACAACGACGACGGTCACGACGACCAGGAGGGCCAGGAGGGCCAGGACGACCAGGGTGAGGATCACGACAGCGACGACGGGACGGTCTCGACCTCGCCCGGCGACGACGATCACGACGACGATCACGACGATGACGACGATCACGACGACGATGACGACGATCACGACGACGACGATCACGACGAGTACGAGGGCGGCGAAGACGATGACTGAGAGCGGCCCTCGCCAGTCGCTCCGGTGCGGGTAGCGGTGCCGGTCCCGGCCCCTGCTCCGGCGCCAGCACCCGCACCGGCGGCGAGCAGCGGTGCCCGCTGAGCCCTCGGCCTCGACCTCGGTCGAGGCCGGGCCGGCGGGCGCCGAGGCGCGGTTCCGCGCCATGGGGTGCTCAGCCCGCTTGGTTCTCGTAGGTGGTTCGCCTGCCCTCGTCGGAGCCGCCAGGGACCGCATAGAGGATCTGGAGCGCCGCTGGAGCAGGTTCAGGCCGGAGAGCGAGCTGAACAAGCTCGGCGACCTGCCCGGGCGGCCGGTCGTGGTCTCCGACGAGACCCTCACGCTCGTCGAGCGCGCGGTTCGCGGGTGGACGGCGACGGGCGGGCTGTACGACCCGACGGTCGGCGGAGCGGTCGCCGCGCTCGGCTACGACCGCTCCTTCGAGCGGCTCTCCTTCGAGAGAGGCGCTGTCGGGAGGCAAGCCGCGGGGCAGGAGACGGATCCCCGAGCCGCCGAAGACGGTGCAGCCCACCCGTCCCCGGGTTGCAGGGGGATCGAGCTCGATCGGGTCGTCGGCGCGGTGACCCTCCCGCATGGCGTGCGGATCGATCCGGGCGGGATCGGCAAGGGCCTCGCCTGCGACATCGTCGCGGCCGAGATGATCGCAGGGGGCGCGTACGGCGTCCTCGTCGAGCTGGGAGGCGACCTGCGCGTCGCAGGCTCCCCGCCCGACGGTCACGCCTGGAAGATCGCGATCGAGGACCCGTTCGACCCGCGGCGCGAGCTCGCTCGGGTCGCGCTCCTCGACGGTGCTGTGGCGACGTCGAGCATCACGTGGCGCAGATGGGAGCATCGCGGCCGGTCGGTGCACCACATCGTCGACCCGTCGACCGGCGACGTCTCGTCGAGCGACGTCGTCTCGGCGACCGTCGTGGCCGGAGAGGGATGGTGGGCCGAGGTGCTCGCCAAGGCGGCGTTCGTCGCCGGGATGATCGGGGGTGCAGAGGTCGTGGCGGCGGCCGGCGCGACCGGGCTGTTGGTCGACGGCGCCGGCGCCGAGCGTGCCGTCGACGGCTTCGACGCGTTCCGGAGCCCCGATGGGCGCGCGCGCAGACCGGAGAGCCGGGGGAGACGAGCAGGTGAACGAGCAGATCTGGTGGTACACAGCGCGTGCCGGTGGGATCGTCGCATGGGTGCTGTTGGCGCTCTCGGTCGCGTGGGGCCTCCTGCTCTCGACGAGGCTGGTGTCGCGGCGAGGGGCCCCGGCCTGGCTCCTGGACCTGCACAGGTTCCTGGGAGCGCTCGCTCTCGTCTTCACCCTGGTGCACGTCGGCGGACTCGTCGCCGACTCCTATGTGCAGTTCGGCTGGAGCGAGGTGTTCGTTCCGATGGCGTCGGAGTGGAAGCCGGGCCCGGTCGCCTGGGGGATCGTCGGCCTCTATCTCCTCGTGGCCGTGGAGGTCACGTCGCTGCTGATGAAGCGCATGTCGAGGAAGATCTGGCGAGCGGTGCACTTCTCGAGCTTCGGGCTCTTCGTAGTCTCGGCCGTCCACGGTGCCCAGGCGGGCACCGACGCGACGAACGTCGTCTACAGGGTCACATCGGTGGCGCTGGTCTCGGCGACGATGTTCCTGACGCTCGTGCGCGTCCTTACGCAGCGTCGCAGCCGGCGCTCTGCCCGGGTCGTGTCCGCTCGATCGGCATCGCCGGCCGCCGCCTGAGAGCCCGCTCTCACCCGCCCCATCTGACCGGCCCGAGATGGGTCACTTCCGCTGACCCCCTGCGCGAAACCGACCCATCTCGGCGTCTCGGCACCGCGGCAGGCGATCTCCACGGTTTCTCCACACCGTGAGACCAACTCCCACACGGGCTCTCCGTATCCTGACCGGGTGACCACGCAGGCCCCCGCCCGCACGATCGCGGTCATCGAGGACGAATCCTCGATCGCCGCTGCCGTCGCCGCGCGCCTGCGCAGCGAGGGATACCGCGTGGAGACGGCCGGCGACGGGCTCTCCGGAGTCGCCCTCTGCGAAGACCTCCGACCAGACCTCGTCGTGCTCGATCTGATGCTGCCGGGCCTCGACGGCCTCGAGGTCTGTCGCCGCATCCAGCGCGAGAGAGCGGTACCCGTGCTGATGCTCACGGCACGCGACAGCGAGACAGACCTCGTCGTCGGCCTGGAGGTCGGCGCCGACGACTACCTGACCAAGCCGTTCAGCGCCCGCGAGCTCGTCGCGAGGGTCCGGGCGATACTGCGACGGTCCGACAGCTCGCCCAGGACGGGCTCGGTCATCGAGGTCGGCGAGGTCGCGATCGACGCCGGGGCGCGTCGGGTGCGTGTGGGAGGCAAGGAGGTCCACCTGACTCCTACGGAGTTCGACCTGCTCCGATACCTTGCCGAGCGCCCGGACCGCGTCGCCACGCGAGAGGAGCTGCTCGAGCAGGTCTGGGGCTACGCGGTCGCGCTCGGGTTGCGGACCGTCGACTCGCACGTGCGCTCGTTGCGGCGCAAGGTCGGTGCCGACGTCATCCGAACCGTTCACGGCGTCGGCTACGCGGTGGGGGAGCGGGCGACGTGAAGCGACCGCGCGCCCCGAGCGCCCGCTCGACACGCTGCCCTCGCTCAAGCTGAAGCTGAGCGTCGTGATCGCCGCTGCGGTCGGTGTGACCGTGGTCGTCTTCTGGGCCGGCACCCACCTCGGACTCTGGCCGTCGGTCAGCGGGGTTCTCGCAGGGTCCATCGCCCTGATCGTGGTCTGGTTCCTGAGCCGGGGGATGACCTCACCGCTTCGCGAGATGATGGCGGCGACCGAGGCGATGGCGAGGGGCGACTTCTCGAGCCGCATCCGAACCTCGTCGCGCGACGAGGTCGGTGTCCTCGCCGCCTCGTTCAACGCGATGGCCGCCGAGCTCGCGGAGACCGACCGCCTACGGCGCGACCTCGTGGCGAACGTGAGCCACGAGCTCCGGACTCCGATCGCGTCGCTGCAGGTCGTGCTCGAGAACCTGATCGACGGGGTCGACGATCCCGACCCGGAGACGTTCCGGACGATGCTCGACCAGGTCGAGCGGTTGGGACGCCTCGTGAGGCAGCTCCTCGACCTGTCGCGACTCGAGTCGGGAGCGGTGCCGTTGGACCGCGGCGACTTCGCGGTCGAGCCGATGCTCCAGCGCGCGATCAAGGAGTCGCGACTCAACGCACCGGAGGTCGACATGACCGTCAGGGTCGATCCGTCGGGGCTCCGCATCGACGCGGACGAGGAGCGGATGCACCAGGTCGTGGCCAACCTCGTCGAGAACGCCGTCAGGCACTCGCCGCGCGGCGGGGTGGTGGCGGTCTCGGCCACGAGGACCGGCGGGGGAGTCGCGATCGCGGTCGCCGACGAAGGGCCCGGCATCCCCGAGTCCGATGCCCCGCGCGTGTTCGAGCGCTTCTACAGAGCGGATCCTGCGCGTTCGTCGCGAGATGGGGGCGCCGGCCTCGGCCTCGCGATCGCGCGTGGGATCGTCGACCTCCACGGAGGCGAGATCCGCCCCGAGCGCGGTGATCCGCACGGCTGCCGCATGGTCGTGACGATCCCCGGACGTCCTTCGTGAGCGCCGAACCGCAATCTGCAAGAGCCGGTCGCACGCCGCCGGCGACACCCGCTATGGAAGGAAACCGACTTGTCTCTCACATCGATCGATGACGCCGTCCGCAGGATCCGTCGCGGCGAGATGGTCCTGGTCGTAGACGACGAGGACCGCGAGAACGAGGGCGATCTGACGATGTCGGCCGAGTGGGTGACGCCCGAGGCCGTCAACTTCATGCTGCGCTTCGCTCGCGGTCTCGTCTGCATGCCGTGCGACGCGGTGGTGCTCGACGACCTCGAGATCGGACCCATGGTGCCCGACGGATCAGCAACCACCGACACGGCGTTCTGCGTCTCGATCGACCATCACCGCGCCGGCAGCGGCATCGGCGCGGGAGATCGGGCGATGACGATCAAGCACGTGCTCGACGCACGTTCGCAGCCCGGCGACTTCCTGCGGCCGGGTCACGTCTTCCCGCTGCGGGCGCGCCCAGGAGGCGTCCTCGAGCGTCGCGGGCACACCGAGGCCGCGGTGGAGATGACGCGGATCGCCGGGCTCCCTCCCGTGGCGGTCATCTGCGAGGTGCTCCACGACGACGGCTCGCCCGCACGCATGCCGTACCTGCAGCTCTTCGCGCAGGAGCACCGGATCGCGATGATCTCGGTCGAGCAGGTGGTCGAGCACCGGATGCTCTCGGGTGACGGCGTCGTCGCCGGCCCCGGCCGGATGCTCTAGCGCTACGACTGCTCCTCGGCGGCGCCGACCGGCTTCCCGTCGACGATCTGGTCGAGGTACTCCGAGAGCCCGTAGCCGGTACGGCCTTCGAAGGTCCATTCGGTCATGCCTTCGGAGATGCGCGTGACGAGCTGCTCGCCGTCGTCGGTCTTGCGACGATTGCGGAGCGGGATGAGGTTCATGACCTTCCCGGAGATCTCGTAGCTGCCACCGTCGGTCTCGGCCGTCGCGTGGATCGTGCGGTGGTAGACGTCGTCGCCCTCCCACCCCGTCGTGATCGCGCACTTGCGGATGTGCTCGTACTCCCCGTCGCGCAGGATCATCCCGCCCATGTGACGGAAGCCGTCCTTGCGGGCGACGATCGAGACGACGAACCCGGAGTCGGCGCCGAAGTTGCCGGTCAGCCAGCGGTACCACCACGGGACCTGCCAGAAGCGGGGGCCCCAGGAGTGGTCGCGCAGGCCGAAGCCGTCGACGGACCACGCCTCCTCGCCGACGCTGATGCTCCCCTTGACGGCCATGTGCTGCTCGTAGTGGCCCTTGGCGAAGCCGCCCGAGATGTCCTCGGTCAGCGGGCTGCCGTCGTCGTTGACGGGCTCGCCGCCGTACATCGGTGAGACGCCGCTGTGCGTCCACTCGACGCGGCAGTCGGTCCAGGGGTTCTCGGTGAAGGCCTTGCGTGGGTGGGCCATCTGCAGCGGGTCCTCGAGGATCACGGCCTTGCCCTCGTAGGTGGTCCGCAGCGTCTCGAAGGGCTCGACGACCTCGAAGCGCGTCCCGCCCGCGTCGAACGCGTCGTTGTCGGAGATCTCGGGGCGCGCGTACATGAACGCGACCCGCCCGTCGGGGAGGTACAGGCAGGTGGTCAGCTCCGCGTATCCCTCGTTGGCGCGGTTGCCGAGCCTCAGGAAGCCGCCGACTCGTTCCTTCGGGTCGTACACGTTGAAGTACATCGACTCGTTGAAGTTCGTCGCCGACTCCAGCGGGTGCATGTACTCGTCGGACGGGTCCAGTCGGATCTGCATCGTGTTCTCCTCGCGCTCGGGAGGCTGCGTCCCACGGCTGCGTCCGGGCGGCTGCATCCGGGCTCGAATCCCACCCGATACTTGACCGCGCGGTCAAGCGCGTGGTTCTCTGCCACCGGCAGGGCAGCCCGTCTTCGAGCGCCCACGGAGCCCGGGAGTCGAGCATGAGCGAGACCGAGATGACCGAGATCGCCGGCGGTCTCGAGTTCCCGGAGGGACCGGTCTGGATGCCCGACGGCACCGTCGTCTGCGTCGAGCTGAAGGGGCGCGCCGTCGACACGCGTCCACCCCGATGGTTCGCCTGGAGCGCATCGCGGAGCCGGGCGGGAGCCCGAACGGCCTCGCAATCGGACCCGACGGTGCCGGGTACGTCGCCAACTCCGGAGGCTGGGACTTCCACGAGGTCATGGGCCTCACGATCAGCGCGATGCTCGAGCCGGCCGACTACTCCGGCGGCCGGATCGAGCGGGTCGACCTCGAGACAGGGTCGGTCGACGTCCTCTACACCGAGTGCGACGGCAACCCGCTCGTCGGCCCGAACGACCTCGTCTTCGACGCGCACGGCGGCATGTGGTTCACCGACCACGGGAAGCAGCGCGAGCGTGTGCGTACCCACGGGGGCGTGTACTACGCGAAGCACGACGGCTCCTCGATACGGGAGGTGATCTACCCGCTCGACTCGCCGAACGGGATCGGGCTCTCTCCCGACGGCACCGCGCCTCTACGTCGCCGAGACGCACACGGGGCGCGTCTGGTCGTGGGACGTGACCGCGCCGGGCGAGGTGGGCGAGCGCAGCCCGATCACGGGGCACGGCGGCGAGTGCCTGGTGCGGGCTGCCGGGCTGGCAGCTCTTCGACTCGCTGGCGGTCGACGGCGAGGGCAACGTCGTGGTGGCCACCATCGTCAACGGCGGCCTCACGGTCGTCTCGCCCGACGGCGTTAGCGTCGAGCACCTGCCGATGCCCGACCTGCTCGTCACCAACGTCTGCTTCGGCGGCGATGATCTGCGCACCGCGTTCGTGACCCTCTCGGGGACGGGCAGGCTCGTCTCGCTTCCCTGGAGGTGCCCGGGGCTGAGGCTGAGCTACTGAGAGCGCTCGTCCGGCCGGTGACCGGCGACCGGTGAACGGTGCCGGCGACGCCGGATGCGTCGGGTGGATGACCCGGGGTGACAGAGTGACCGCAAGTCCGAGAGCTGGATCCGAGCCGGGCACTACGACAGGGAGAGACGCGTGGGACCGCTACACGGTGTGAAGATCATCGAGATCGCAGGGATCGGGCCCGGACCGTTCGCGGCGATGATGCTGGCCGACATGGGTGCAGACGTGATCCGTGTCGACCGGGCGCAGAGCGTCTCCGGCGATTTCTCGCGACCCAACCTCGACGTTCTGAACCGCGGTCGCCGGTCGATCGGCGTCGACCTCAAGAACCCCGACGGCGTCGAGACGGTCCTCACGCTCGTGGAGCAGGCCGATGCCATGATCGAGGGCTTCCGGCCCGGGGTGACCGAGCGCCTCGGCATCGGGCCCGACGCCTGCATGGCGCGCAACCCCCGTCTCGTCTACGGGCGCATGACCGGATGGGGCCAGGACGGCCCGTACGCGCAGGCCGCGGGTCACGACATCAACTACATCGCCCTCGCGGGCACCCTCGCGCACCTGGGCCGGAAGGGCGAGAAGCCGACACCGCCGCTCAACCTCGTCGGTGACTTCGGTGGCGGCGGGATGCTCCTCGCCTTCGGCGTGGCGTGCGCGCTGGTCGAGGCGGGGCGGTCGGGCGAGGGCCAGGTCGTCGACGCTGCGATGGTCGACGGTGCGGCGACGCTCATGGCGATGATGTGGGGGTTCCGTGCGATCGGGATGTTCAGCGAGGAGCGTGGCGTCAACCTCCTCGACACCGGCGCGCCCTTCTACGACACGTACGAGACATCCGACGGCAAGTACGTCGCGATCGGGTCGATCGAGCCGCAGTTCTACGCCGAGCTGCTGGAGCGCGCCGGCATCGCCGGCGAGGAGCTCCCCCAGCAGATGGACCCGTCGGGCTGGGCGGCGACGAAGGAGCGCTTCACGGCGCTCTTCAAGACCAAGACGCGCGACGAGTGGTGCGCGCTGATGGAGGCGACCGACGTCTGCTTCGCGCCGGTTCTCACGATGACGGAGGCGGCCGAGCACCCCCACATACGTGCCCGCGGGACGATCGTGGAGCGCGACGGCGTCGC
Organism: uncultured Actinomycetes bacterium; assembly: GCA_963706745.1. Lineage (GTDB taxonomy): Bacteria > Actinomycetota > Acidimicrobiia > IMCC26256 > PALSA-610 > JAOSJK01. The sequence continues at coordinate 231,237 of CAVPMX010000004.1, forward strand.
GCAGCCGGCGCCGTCGCCTCGCTTCTCGCGCACGCCCGGCGAGATCAGTCGCGGGCCCTCGTGGCCGGGTCAGGACACCGACGAGGCGCTGGCCGACTGGGGGGTATCCGCCGAGGAGATCTCCCGTCTACGCGCCACCGACGCCATCCGCTGACCCCACCCCCCCGACCCCCCGCTTTGGCGTCAGAAACTCACGATAGTTGCGAGTAAGTGACGCCAAAGCGCGTTGGGGGGTCGTGGGTCGTGGTTCAGGAGGCGATGCGGGTCGCGGTGGAGAGGTCGGGGGCGATGCCGAGTCTCACGTTGTCGGCGTCGCAGCGGACGACTGCGGTCTGGTCGTCGCCCTCGAACGCGAGGCCGCCGTCGATGTCGGCCTCGTCCGAGTCGGGGAACGCCGCTCGGTACCAGTCGGTGACGCTCCCGCAGAGGTCGGCACCGTCGTCGTGCTGCACGAACGAGAGCCCGACGGCGGCGTCGTCGCCGTCGGTCCACTGAGCGACCTCCCCGCCTGCCCAACCTGCGGCGCGCTCACGCGGATTGTCGAGAGCAGCCGAGGGGTCGTCACCTGGCGCCTGGAAGAGCCAGTAGAGGTCGGCGGCCCCGAGGGTGCGGACGCGCGCCTCCTTCCACGTGCCGCCGGGCGCAGCCGGATCCGGCGGGTCGATGGCGTCCTCTCCGGCCGCGTACCGCTCCGGGAAGAGGATCTGGGCGGTCGTGGTCGGGGGGTCGGCGTACGCGTCGTCCACGGCTCCCCAGCCGCCGTCGGCCTCGATGCCGCAGGCGAACAGGAGTCCGTCGAGGTACGGGAACTGGAGCTGGCTGACCAGGTACGCGGGCGCGTCCGCCAGCGCCTCCTGCGCCTGGAGCGACGAAGGGTCGAGGCCCATGCCCATCTGATCCGCCAACGTGAGCGCGTCGGCGCCGAACCGGTACATGAGCAGTGTCGCGTCGCCCTCGACGAGAGCGGTCGCGGCCATCTGCTCGTCGGACGATCCGCTCATCTCGTCGACGTCGATGGGCAGGTCGAGTGACTGATCAGCCAGGGCATGCTCGAGCTCGTGGGCGAGGGCGATCAGCGCGGATCCGGCCAGGGGCTCGCTCGGGTCGTCGGTGAGCACCACGAGCTCACCGTCGCGGGGGTCGTAGAAGCCGGCGACCTGTCCACCCACGAACTCCGCCTGCATCTCGCGCATGTCGGTGCCGGGCTCGACGACGCCGAGTGCCGAGAGAAGCTGGGAGTCGAGGCGGGCGGTGTCGTCGGGGTACTCGCGGCGGATCTCCTGCTGCACGCGCTCGGTCATCTCCTCCGACGTGACGTACGTGGGATCCGGCACCTCGTCGAACTCCAGGTCGCGCTCGGTGGCTACCCAGTCGGCCACTGCGTCGTACTGGGAGTCGAGGCTGTCGTCGGGGATCGCGGCACCGCCTCCGGCCGGACCGTCGCCGTCGCCGCCGGTCCCGAGGAGCCCGCCGAGGGAGCCCGCGCCGCCCATGCACTCGAGCATCGCCCCCATGTCGTCGCCGAGGAGGCCGCCCAGGCCGCCGAGATCTCCGAGATCTCCGAGCAGCCCGCCGAGGAGGTCTTCCAGGTCTCCTCCGAGGAGGTCGTCGAGGTTCGGCGCGTCACCGCCGCCGGAGCCTCCTCCGCCCGCGCGGTCGCGCAGGTCTTCGAGATCCTTCTCGACCGAGGAGAGGCGGTCGGCCAGGCGGTCGGCACGACGGCGTTCGTCGCGGCGCGACCTGGCCAGGAGGCCGACGCCGGCGAGGGATGCGACGAGGAGCACGACGAGCGCGACCGTGAGGCCGCGTCGTCCACCTCCGCCCGAGGGGCCGGGGGAGTCGCCGACCGGGGGAGGCGGGGGAGGAGGGGGCGATCCGGGCGTGTCGCTGACGGTATCGGTCACGCTCGTACCTCCTGGAGTCGCCGTGATTGTACAAGGACCACGTGTACGAGGATTACGGAGCGGGCAGGTCGCCCAGGTCGAGCACCGGGATCTCGTCGTAGCCGAGGAGGCCGGCGACGATGCCGCGGAAGAGCCCGGCGCGCTCCGCCTCGTAGTCGCGCACGGCATCGTTGAACGCCCTCGCCGCCTCGGGGACGTGGGCTGCGGCCAGGCCGGCGGCTGCCTCGGCGACGGCGTCGTCGTCGCCGAGGCGCTCCGACGACGCGATCGTCGCGACGAGGCGCCGGTACAGGCCTTCGAGCGCGTTCGCCGCTGCGACCTGCTCGGCGACCGGGCTTCCCGACGCGGCCGCCCGCCAACGGTCGGCCGCCGAATCGAGGTCGTCGACGACGCCGCTCCCCGTGCCGCCGGCGGCGCGCACGGCATCTCCGGCGGCGGTGAGCAGGGCGTAGCGCGCCGTCAACGGGCCGCGCACGGAACGCCACGTCGCGGTCGCGTCGTCGCGCGCCCCATCGAGACCGGGGCGGGCGGTCACGGCGGTCGCGACGCCGGCCACGACGGCGAGGAGGAGGAGCACCAGTACGGCGCGCCGCAAGGTGCGCAGCATCACGCCAACCCTACCGGTAGTGTGCGCGAGTGGCTCGCTCCCGGGCCGCGGTCGTGGCCGTCGTGGCCGCCATCCTGGCCGGGGGTGCAGCGGCGGGCTGGTGGCTGGGCGGACGCACCGTGCCGGCCCTGCTCGCGACGGTGACCGAGGTGGTCGACGGCGACACGGTGGTCGTCGCGTTCCCGGGCGGGCGCAGCGAGACGGTGCGCCTTCTCGGAGTCGACACGCCCGAGACCGTCGACCCCGACGAACCGGTCGAGTGCTACGGGCCGGAGGCGTCGGCGTTCACCCACGCACGTCTCGACGGTCGCCAGGTGCGCCTGGAGAAGGATCGCGAGGAGCGCGACCGCTACGGGCGACTCCTCGCCTACGTGTACGTCGACGACGTGCGCGAGTGAACGACGAGCTCCTGGCCCTCGGGTATGCACGCCTGCTGGTGATACCGCCGAACAGGGCTCACTCCCGGGCGCTCCTGGCTGCCGAGCTCGGAGCGCGCGGCGTGCGGCGTGGCCTCTGGGGGGCGTGCTGAATGCCGGCGGGCGCACTCGCCCGCGGCGTCGGGCTCACCGCGTCGTGGCGATGATCTCGTCGACGATCTCGATTGTCGTGCCAGGGTGCAGGAACGCGAGACGCGCGACTGTGTCACCGGCCCACTTGGTAGGCATGACGAACGCAACCTGCGCGGCGAGGAGCTCGTCGGACCAGCGCGAGTAGTCGTCGGCAGACCAGCCCGGCCGGCGGAAGAGCACGATGGAGAGGTCGGGCTCGCGGTACGAGCTCCAGCTGCGGCTCTGCGTGCACGTGCGCGAGCGGCGGAGCGCGGAAGCGTGAGCGTCGCCTCGATTGCGTCGCGGTACGCATCGGTGCCGTGCACCGCCAGGGAGAACCACAGCGGCAGCCCGCGTGCGCGACGGGTCAGGTGATAGGCGTAGTCGGAGGGGTTCCAGCCGCCGTCGGTGCCGTGGATCACGTCGAGGTAGGAGGCCTCCTGTGCGTGCACAGCCCGCGAGTCGAGGCTCCCGGTAGAGGAGAGCGGCGCAGTCGAACGGCGCGTAGAGCCACTTGTGGGGATCGACCACCAACGAGTCTGCGTGCTCGACGCCGTCGAAGAGATGGCGCGCGCTTGGCGCGAGGAGCGCCGCTGCCCCGTACGCACCGTCGACGTGGAGCCACAGCCCCCTCGTGCGGCAGACCTCGGCGATGCCGGCGATGTCGTCGACGATGCCGGCGTTGGTGGTTCCCGCTGTCGCGACGACGGCGCAGACAGAGCCTGCGTCGGGGTCGGAGTCGAGAGCGGCGGCGAGCGTGGCCCCGGTCATCCGCTCGCCGTCGGTGGCGACGTCGAAGGGCGCGCAGCCGAGGATCCGCAGCGTGTTGGCGACCGACGAGTGGGTCTGCGCGCTGACCGCGACGCGCCACCGCTCGGGAGCCGCTCGACGACTCGCCGCAGCCGTGTCCCGCGCGACGGCGAGCGCCGAGAGGTTCCCGGCCGACCCTCCGGCCACGAAGCAGCCGCCGGCGCCGTCGGGTAGGCCCGCGAGATCGGAGATGAAGCGCAGCGCATGGTTCTCGGCGTGCACGGCACCGGCGGCCTCGAGCCAGGAGATGCCCTGCAACGACGAGGCGGAGACGACCATGTCGAAGAGGAGCGACGCCTTCGTGGGAGCGGCGGGGATGAACGAGAGGAAGCGCGGGCTGTCGCAGGAGATCACCGCAGGGGCGAGGATCTCGGCGAAGACGCGCAGCACGTGCTCGGGGTCGTGGCCGCTCGGCGTGATGAGGGAGGCCGCGCGCTGCGCGAGGTCTTCGGGGTGTGCCGAGCCGTCGAGCGGGACGGGGTCGAGCCTGAGGCGCTCGCGCGCGTACGCGAGGACCGCGTCGGCCATACGGTCGGTCGACTCGTCGTAGTGGTGCACGGGGCCGACGCTACCGGCGTGCCGGCCGCGTCGGTGTGCGCACCGCTACGAGGCGGTCAGGCGTGTGCGCACCTTGTCGATGGCCGTGCCCACGAGCCGTCGCGCCTCCGACCGGGTGCAGCCGAGTGAGGGCCCGAGCTGCTTCATCGTGAGACAGGTCTCCCCCCGGAGCCCGAAGCGGCGGAAGAGGGCAGTGCGTTCGAGAGACGAGAGGGAGTCGAAGGCGTGCGGGTCGGCGCGCAGCTCGAGGGCATCGAGGTCGACCTCGGCGTCGTCGACCAGGTCGCAGGCGTTCGTCGAGTCCGGGTACGGCCAGCCCCCGTCGGTGCGGTGCCGGGGCAGCGTGGATCTCGACATTGCCGACCTCCTGGGTCGTCGTACACAGATCCTCTGCCCGCGCGACGCCCGCGTCAATGCCTTCTCGATGCTGCCCTCTCGATGCTGCCTGCCGGCGAAGTACGTGTTACCGACGGGTAGGCGACGGGTCGGGGGCGTGGCGCGCCACCAGCTCGAGGAGGTCGGCGCCGAACCGGGCGGCCTTCACGGGGCCTATTCCCGAGATCGCGAGGAGGTCGTCGGGGGTGCACGGGAGGGACTCGGTGACCGCCGCAAGCGTCGCGTCGGTGAAGACGACGTATGCGGGCACGTTGGCCACGCGTGCCCGCTCGAGGCGCCATGCCTTGAGGGCGGCGAGAAGCGGCGGGTCGGCTCCGCCGCCCGCGCGTGAGGAACGCGACCTTCGCCGGCCCTCGCCGCCGGATCCGTGAAGCGTCGCACGCATCCGCTCGACCTCGTGCACGGCGTCGGGCACGCGGTCGGCCGCGCCGGGCGTGTTGGCCTCCTCGATCCCGGCGAGTAGCGGGCTCGGCTTGCGGCGGGCGGCCCGCCCGCCGAAGACGCGCTCCTCGGCCCACGACAGATGCAGCTCGCGCTCGGCGCGGCTCAGTGCCACGTGAAGGAGGCGCTGCTCCTCGGCCTTCGCATCGGGCGTCTTCGCGTACGAGATGGGGACCAACCCGACCTCGATGCCGGTGACGAAGACGATCGGCCACTCGAGGCCCTTCGCCTTGTGGAAGGTGAGGAGGTCTACGGCGTCGCCGCCGGCCACGTCGCCCTCTCCCCGCGTGGCTGTCGCGAGCCATGACTGGAACCCGGGCACCGAACCGGAACCCCCTTCGGCGTCGAGGTACTCGCGCCCGAGGTGCAGGAGGGCGTCGAGGTGCTCCTCGCGCTCGGCGCCTCCCGCGCCGGTGGTGCCGGCCGCCAGGTCGGTGAGGAGGTCGGCGAAGAGGCGCCCGGGGGCGCCTTCGCCGGCGGCGCGCATCGAGGCCAGGGCGGCCTTCACCTCGGGACGGTCGGCGAACCGCCCGGCCCCTGCGACGCGGAACGGGACACCTCGCCGCTGCAGCGCCACCTCGAAGCCGGCCGACTGCGCATTGACGCGGTACAGGACCGCCATCGCCCGCCACGGCACGCCCCTCGCGTGAGCCTCGGCGAGAGCGCGCGCAACCCCCTCGGTCTCGGCGGTATCGGAGGGGTAGGCCCTGACCGTCGGGACCGGCCCGGCGTCGACGACCGCGCCGGGGACGGGCCTGCGCACTCCCGAGCCGCCCCACAGGGCGGCGGCCGATGCGGCGATCACCTGCGGAGTCGACCTGTAGTTGAGACGGAGCCTGACCACCTCGGCCCCGGGGAAGTGCCGCTCGAAGCCGGAGAGCGCCGAGGGGTCGGCCCCGGCGAAGCCGTAGATCGACTGGGCGTCGTCGCCGACGACGCAGAGGTCGCGGCGCTCGCCGAGCCACGCCCGCACGAGCCGGAGCTGCGCCGGGCTGACGTCCTGGAACTCGTCGACGAACAGGTGGCGGAACCGGAACCGCTGACTGGCGGCGAACTCCGGGTCGGTCTCGATCGCCTCGGCACACCACCAGAGGAGATCGTCGAAGTCGAGCACCCGGCGGCGGCGCTTCTCGGCCTCGTAGCGCGCGTAGATGTCGGCGATCTCGTGCGCCGGCCGCGGAAGGCGCCGGCCGCAGGAGTCGGCTGCGGGCGCGAGATCCTCGGGTCGTAGGCAGCGGGCCTTGGCCCACTCGATCTCCGAGGCGACCTCGGTGATGGCGACGGCGGCCTCCGGCCCGCGCAGCCCCAGAAGTGGCCCGAGGATGCGGCCCTTGCGGTCGAGGAGCGACGGGAGCTCCCGGCCCTGGTCGGCGGCGCGCCGGCGGAGCTGGGCGAGCGCGAGCGCGTGGAGCGTCCCGGCGGTCACGGTGCCGTCGACCCCGAGTGAGCGCAGCCTGCCCGCGAGCTCCCCGGCGGCCTTGCGTGTGAAGGTGACGGCGAGGACCCTGCGCGGGTCGGCGCGCCCCTCGCCGCGCGCTCCAGGCGATGCGACGTGTGAGGACCCGGGTCTTGCCGGAGCCGGCCGGGGCGAGGATCGCCAGCGGGGCGCCGGGCGCCGTCACGGCGGCGCGCTGGCTCTCGTCGAGGTCGTCGAGCAGGGGATCGCGCACCACCCACGGACCTTACCGGCGGCATGCGACAGCCACCGTCGGCGCCCGCCCGGCGTACTGCCCCGGACGCGGGAAGGCCCCGAGTAGTCATCGCCGCTCGCGCAGCTCCGAGCTCCTCGGGGCCGATCCCCGTGACCGTCCGCCTCGGCGCCGCAGTGGCCCTCGCGGACCGCACGTCGCCATGATCAGACGGTCTCGCCGTGACTCGCTCCCGGAGGAGTCCGCCTCGGGCCGGTTCCCGATCAGCCTGCTACGAGTCCCACCGTGCGGCGGGGTCTCGGGAGCCTGCAAACCGAGTTCCGGTACGAGCGACAGTAAGCCCGCGCGCGCACGAGGTCAAGGGCTTTTCGCGTTCGCTACCGTCATGTCGTGAAACTGTCACGAAGGCGTTTCGAGCAGCTCGTCTCCGAGGCGATCGACGCGCTCCCCGAGGACCTGCTCGACACGATCGAGAACGTGGCCGTGCTCGTCGAGGACCAGCCGACGGCGCGGCAGCTCGACGGCCGGTCCGGCACCCTCCTCGGTCTCTACGAGGGCATCGACCAGACGCGCCGCAGCCCGCTCGGCTACTCGGGGACGATGCCTGATCGCGTGACGCTGTTCCGTCTTCCGCTCTGCTCGATCAGCCACGACGAGGATGCGCTATACGGGAACGTCTACGAGACGCTCCTGCACGAGTTCGCGCATCACTTCGGGATCGACGACGACCGGCTCGACGAGCTCGGCTGGGCCTAGAGCGCCCCTCCGGATCCCGAGCGCGGTCGCGCGCCGGAGCAGCACCCTGGCAGCGGGTCGACGACTCAGGCCCGCGGGATCGACCTCCAGGCGGATCCGTAGCGGCTCTCCCGCCCCCGGCGGCGCGATCGGGATCCGCACCTGGCCGGAGTCCCGTCTCGCGCCCGCTCCGCCCACGCCCCCGCCCGGGGCGGCGGCCGGCTCTCCGATGGAGCCGTCGGTCGTGATCGCCACCGCGAGCCCCGGCAGCACCCAACGACCGTCGCTCCCCGGCCGGGCTGCACCCGGCCCGAGCTCGCCCAGCAGCGCGGCGCCTCCGCGGCCCGGCGCCGGCGGTCGGGCCGTGACCTCGAGTACGCCCGACGACGCCACCGCGTCGACGCCCCCGCCGTGCAGGAGGCGGAGCCACGAGACGCCTCCGTCGGGGCGCCTCCAGTGGACGGTCGCCGGGTGGTACTGGTCCCACCCGCCCCAGTCGGCGGGGCCGCGCTCGGCGCCGATCATCACGTCGTGCGCGACCCACGCCGATGCGACGCGCCGGGAGCCGAGGTCGTGCTCGACGGTCCGTTCCCCTCGGAACGATCTCAGATCGGCGACGGCGTCGTCGGGGATCCGCGGCGCCAGCAGCGCGACGAGAGGGCCGAGCGCCAGGTCGTGGGAGTGGTCGAGAGGGGCGTCGGGGTCGGCGGGGAGCTCCGGCACCGGAGCGCCTGTCCGCCCGATGGCGGCCCAGATCCAGAGCCCCAGCAGACCGACGGAGCTCGTCATGTCCATCGAGTACGAGCGCGTGTAGGGGCCGGCCAGGTTGCGCAGGCCCGCGTGGTAGAAGCCGGCGACGTCGTGCCACAGGGCCGCTTCGATGCGCCCGCCCCACTCGCGCAGACGTGGCGACGCGGACCAGTCCCTCCACAGGGCCAGGGCGAAGAGGTCGATGCCGTAGTAGGTGGCCGAGTTGTACTCGTCGAAGGCCCCGTGCCTGTCGAAGAGCGCGACCACCTCTTCCGCGAGGGCCTCACCGCGCTCGACGAGGCGCTCGTCGCCCGTGCGGTCGCCGTGGTCGACCTCCAGCCACGCCTTCATCAAGGCGATGTTCGAGTACCAGGGCGCGACCCTGCCTTCCGGCTCGCCGCGCACGGCGAGATCCATCGCGTGCACGACGCGCTCCTCGACACGGCCGGGCAGTGCGCCGGGGCGTCGACCGGAGCAGCAGTCCGAGGGTGGTGCCGAGGAACTGCCGCCAGTTGGGGTCGTAGTCGTCCCACATGACCGGGTCTGCAGGGGGGTGGGGCCATTCGGCGAAGCGGGCAAACGTGCCGTGCAGGACAGTCCCCGGCTCGTCGTACTGCAGGTCGAGCAGCGCGTCGACACCACGGATCGCCCGCTCGGAGTCGCCGGGCCGCGTCGCGGTGCAGGAGCGCGAGCGAGTACCAGGCGCTGCCGGGGACGAGGTGGAGCGAGTGCGAAGGCGCGAGGTCGCCGAACGCGCCCGGCGGGTTCCAGAGCAGGGATGCCTCGTGGTCCCAGTGGCGGTCGACCCAGGCGGCTGTGGTCGCGGCGAGGTCGTTCGACACGGGTGGACCGTGACCGTCTCGGCACGCGCTGTCTCAGCCCCGCGTTAGGTTCAGGGCATCGTGGAGATCGAGCTGGTGCGAGGGACGCGGCGGCGCAAGCACGTCGCCGGCGTGCTCGTCGGCGAACCGGCTCCGCGTGTCGTTTCCGCGGTGGATGCCGCTGGAGCAGGCGCGCGAGATCGCCGACGAGCTGCGGGAGCGCATGGAGCGGCAGCGTCGCACGCCGAGCGGATCGACCTGGAACGCCGTGTCCACGACCTCGCCCGCCGGCACGGCCTGCCGCCGCCGCGCTCGGTCGTGTGGGCGGAGAACCAGGCCGAGCGGTGGGGGTCGTGCACGCCCGATGCGCGCAGCATCCGGGTCTCGTCGCGCCTCGCCGCATTCCCGGTCTGGGTGCTCGACTACGTCATCGTGCACGAGCTGGCTCACCTGGTCGAGCCGAACCATGGCCCCGCCTTCCACGACCTGGTGGCGCGCTACCCGCTCGCCGAGCGTGCGCGAGGCTTCCTGATCGCCAAGGACCTCGACCCCGGGCGCGAGGGCTGAAGCGGCCGCGCTGCTCCGCGGCGGCGTGGCGACCCGGGGGAGTGCGGCGAGTGAGGCGCCACGGGCGTACTATTCGGCGATGCCGTACCCACAGCGACTGCTGAACGAGGGCGAGGAGGTCGCCCTCGACCTCAAGCCCCACTGGTGGTTCTTCTCCAAGCAGGTCTTCTCCGCGCTACCGCTCTTCCTCGTCTTCCTGCTGCTGCTCCGCATACCCGACAGCCAGGACACGCTGCGGGGGATCCTCCTGTGGGTCTGGGGGATCGGGGCGATCGTGTGGGCCGGGTGGCTCGGGATCAAGTACCTCGACTGGACCTTCACCTACTTCGTGGTGACCGGCGACCGCGTCGTCTACCGCACTGGAGTGCTCGCCAAGAAGGGCGTCGAGATACCCCTCGAGCGGATCAACAACATCAACTTCGCGCAGACGATCTGGGAACGCATGATCGGCGCCGGCGACCTCTCGATCGAGTCGGCGGGGCGCGACGGTCAGTCGGTCTTCAACGACGTGCGCCACCCCGACGGCGTCCAGCAGGAGATCTACCGTCAGATGGAGTCGTACGCCAGGAAGCGCGCGTCCTGGTCGGCACCGCCTGCCGCACCGGTGGCGTCTGCGACAGCTCCGGCACCGGCGGCTCCGGCTCGAGAACCTGCACCGGCGGCTGCGCCCGCGCCGGTACCGGTACCGGTGCAGCTCGAGCAGCTCGCGGAGCTGCGCGACAAGGGCGTCATCAGCCACGCGGAGTTCGAGGCCAAGAAGGCGGAGCTCCTCGACCGGATGTGACCCGGATGTGACCCGGATGTGACGGCGGGAGCTAGTCGCCGGGGACCTCTTCGCGGCCCATCTCCCTGAGTGCTCGTCGCAGCGTCTCGGCTGCCGCGTCGAGGCCCTCGGGGCTCGGGTCGTTGTCGGCGTTGGCGAAGTCGAGGTCGCGCATCCCGTCTATCGGCACCACGTGCACGTGCGTGTGAGGGACCTCCAGGCCGGCGATCATCAGCCCCACGCGCAGCGGACGCAGCTCGGCCTGCTGGGCGCGGCCGATCATGTGGGCGACGCGCGATCAGGTGCGCAGCCGTCTGCGCGTCGAGGTCGATCCAGTGGTCGACCTCCTCGATCGGCACCACGAGGGTGTGGCCGTGGTGAAGCGGTGCGATCGAGAGGAAGGCCACGCAGACGTCGTCGCGCCAGACGAAGCGCCCCGGAAGCTCACCGTCGATGATGCGCGTGAAGATGCTCGGCATCGCCCCTCCCTGCATGCAGCCAATCGCCCCAGGCTACCGATCTCGGTCGACGGGGGCGGCGCCGTCGGTGGCGACGACGGGGAACGCGTCGGGTGAGATCCCGGTGCGCGACCGGTACTCGGCCGAGACCCGGTCGCCGACGGCGGCCGCCGAACCGGCCGGCACCAGGGCCACGACACAGCCCCCGAAGCCGGCGCCGGTGAGTCGGGCGCCGTGCGCGCCGTGCTCGACGAGCAGGTCCACGAGCAGGTCGAGCTCGGGCGTCGAGACCTCGAAGTCGTCGCGGAGGCTAGCGTGGCTCGCGAGCAGGAGCGGCCCGAGCGCGTCGACGTCGCCGGCACGGAGCGCGTCGACGAACGAGACGACGCGTGCGTTCTCCGAGACGACGTGGCGGGCGCGCGGGTCGTCGGCGACCTGCGCCTGCACCGCGTCGCGCAGGGAGGCGAGGCCGAGTCGCTCGGCCGACGCCTCGCACGCTGCCGCGGCGCTCCGCGTACTCACTCGTCTCCAGGGTTCGCGGAAGCCCGGAGTGCACGACGAGGACCTCCATGTCAGCCGGCAGCGGCACCGGATCGACATCGAGCGTGCGGCAGTCGAGCAGAAGGGCGTGCCCGGCGCGGCCGAAGACCGAGGCCATCTGATCCAGCACGCCGCAGGGCACGCCGGTCGCTATCCGGCCCGCCTCCCGGGCGGTGAGCGCCAGGTCGCGTCCCGCGAGCGGCGGGCCGGCCCTCGCCGCCAGCGCGATCGTGATCGCGACCTCGAAGGCGGCGCTCGACGACAGCCCGGAGCCGATCGGTATGGTCGAAGCGACGGCTGCGTCGACGCCGACCGGCGGCCTCCCCAGGCGGGCGAGCACTCGGAGCGCCCCGGCGACGGTGCGCCCCCACGCCGGCACGATCGTGGGCGGGTCCGCGGAGCCGTCGGCGACGACGTCGACCACGCCGTCGAGGTCGAGCGAGTTGACCACCACGCGGTCGTCGTGGCGCGCACGCGACGCGACCAAGACGTCGCGGTCGATCGCCATCGGGAGGCAGAGGCCCTCCTGGTAGTCGGTGTGGTCACCGATGAGGTTCACCCTGCCGGGAGCACGGAAGAGCTCGACCTCGTGGCGGTCTCCCGGCGGCATCGCCCGGACCAGGCGCTCGATCCGCGCGTCGACGCCGGTCATGCCCGATGGCCGCCGACGGTTCCGATCAGGGCCGCACGCGTCGCCACTGTCAGCCTGCGATCGCCGGCATCACCTCGGCGGCGAATCGTTCCATCCCGTCGCGGTCGAACGGCGCGCGCATGGCCAGGACTAGGTAGCTGGCGCCGGCGTCGCGGTAGGCGCCGACTCGGTCGACGATCTCCTGGGCGCCCCCGGTGAGCACACCCGGGCGGACCAGCTCGGAGATGTTGCCGAACTGGGCACGCAGGTCGTCCTCCGACGACGCCATGCCCACGTTCACGGTCCTCTCCACGGTCGACGGGTCGCGGCCGGCCCTGTCACAGTGGGCGTCGAGGACCTTCGACTTGTGAGCCCAGGCGTCGGGCGCGATGAACGGCACGTTCCAGCCGTCGGCGTGCTCGGCGACGATGCGCAGGGTCACCTTCTCGCCGCCGCCGCCGACCCAGATCGGCAGGCGCTCCTGGACGGGCTTCGGCTCGCAGAGCGCTCCCTCGAGCGTGAAGAACTCGCCCGAGAAGTCGGTGGAGTGCTGGGTGAGGAGGCCCCTGACGCACTGGATCGACTCGTTGAGCATGCGGAGCCTCGACGCCGCCGTGCCGAACGGGATCCCGTAGGCGTCGTACTCGATCTTCGACCAGCCACCACCGAGGCCCAGGGTCACCCGGCCGCCCGAGAGCTGATCGAGGGTGACGGCCGCGTTCGCGAGCACGGCGGGATGGCGGTACCCGGCCGAGTAGACGAGGCTCCCGCAGCGGACGCGCGACGTCGATGCTGCGAGCGCCGCGTGCGACACCACTGCCTCGAGGCAGTGCGGGTCGCCGGTGCCGTCGGCCGCGTAGAAGTGATCCCAGATCGAGATCCAGTCGAAGCCGAGCGCCTCGATGCGGTGCCAGAGGCCCTGCAGCTCAGGGATGCTCGTGTTCTGTAGTCCTGTGTGCACACCGAAGCGCATCGGGCCGGCTCCTCGATTCGGGTCAGGCGGGCAGGTCCGGCACGACCTCGGCGGCGATGAGACGCAGGTGGTCGAGGTCGTCGAGGTCGAGGATCTGCAGGTACACGGTGTCGGCACCCGCGGCGGCGAATGCTCGGATCCGTTCGGCGACCTCTGCCGGCGAGCCGGCCGCGCCGTTCTCGCGCAGCTCCGTGGGGTCGCGCCCGATCGCGCCGGCGCGGCGCTCGACCTCCGACTCGGTCGCGCCGCAGCAGGCGACGAGCGCGACGGAGAGCCGCATGCTCGACGGATCGCGATCGGCGGCTTCGCACGCGGCGCGCACGGTGGCGACGGCCGTGCCGTAGTAGTCGAGGGGGGGGAACGGCACGTTGAACTCGGCGGCGAAGCGCGCGGCGAGGCGCGGGGTGCGCTTCGGCCCGTAGCCGCCGATGATGATCGGCACCGGCTGTTGCACGGGCTTCGGCAGGGCGGGCGAGTCGGTGAGCGCGTAGTGCCTGCCCGCGAACGAGTAGCGCCCGCCCGGCGGCGTCGACCAGGAGCCGGTCAGAATCTCCAGCTGCTCCTCGAGCCGCTCGAACCTCTCACCGAACGACTCGCCGAACGGGATGCCGTACGCGGCGTGCTCGGTGTCGTACCAGCCGGCGCCCAGCCCGAGCTCGACGCGCCCACCGCTCATCGCGTCGACCTGTGCGACCGAGATGCCGAGCACGCCCGGGTGCCGGAACGTCGCGGAGGTGACCAGGGTGCCGAGTCTGATTCTCGACGTCTCGCGCGAGCGCTCCGAGCGTCACCCAGGAGTCGGTCGGGCCGGGGAGTCCGTCGCCGTCTCCCATGGCCAGATAGTGGTCGGAGCGGAAGAACGCGTCGTACCCGAGGTCCTCCGCGAGGCCCGCCACCGCGAGCTGTTGCTCGTAGGTGGCGCCCTGCTGGGGCTCGGTGAATACCCGGACTCGCATGTGTGCACGCTACTTCGCCTTCCACGGGGCCACTGTCGCCGAGCGGCAGCGTCGCGGTCGTCACCTAAGGTTGAGGCGTGCTGGAGGTGGAGAGGTGGCCCGAGCTGCGAGACCCGGCGATGGTCTACGCGTTCGCGGGATGGGTCGACTCCGGGCACGTCGGCTCAGGGACCATCGCGTCGCTCGCCGAGCAGATCGATGCCGGCAAGGCGTTCGCGACCCTCGACCTGACGGACCTGCTCGACCTCCAGCAGGTACGTCCGACGGTGAAGCTCGACGAGGGGGGCATCCGGAGCATCGAGTGGCCCCACATGGAGCTGATCGCCGGCCGAGCTCAGCGCGACGTCGTCCTGGCATTCGGGCCCGAACCGTCGATCAGGTGGCGCGAAGTAGCGGATGAGCTGGTGGCCGCAGCCCTGCGCCTCGGCGTGACCGAGGCTGTCGCTGTGGGCGGGATGCCCGGAATGGCCTCGCACCGTCGACCCGTCTCGGTCCTGGCCTCGGCGACGAGTCGTTCCCTCGCCCAGGAGCTCGAGCCGCTGCGCGCCGACTACGAGGGGCCTACGGGCTTCCAGACCGTTGTGCAGCACGCGCTCGGCGAGGCCGGCATCCGGTCGATGGCCATGTGGGCTCAGGTGCCGCAGTACGTATCAGGCTCGCTCTCTCCGCCGGGCGTTCGCGCCGTCCTGGCCAGGATCGCCGACGTCCTCGGCGTAGCAGTCGACCTGAGGGTCCACGACGAGCGCTGCGACGCCTACTCGACGCGTCTCGAGGACGGCCTGGCCGAACGCCCCGACGTCCTCGAGATCGTCGACCGACTCGACGCCGCGCTCCCCGAGGGTCGCGTCGGGGGTCGAGCTGGTGAGCGAGATCGAGCGCTACCTGCGCTCGCAGCCCGACGAGGACTGAGCGGTCATGCGAGTACCGTCGCCTGTCCGCTGCTGAGGCAGGCGGACCCGTACTCCGGCAGACGCGTCCGGGTGCGCCACGACGTCGATGCTCCCGCCGAGACGAGCGGCGCGGGCCTGGATCAGGTCGAGCACGCGGCCGGCCTCGGCCCCGGAGCGGAGCCCGGCGAAGTTGACGACGAGCTCGCCGGCTTCGACGCGCACGACGGCGTGGACCTCTCCGGGTTCACGTGCCGACTCGCACAGCAGTAGAGCGAGGAGCTCCTCGAAGTGCTCCGCGTCGGTGGTCACGGTGAGCCTCGGCGGGCACGACACGGTCACGTGGCGCCCGCGGAGGACGTCGCCGGCCCGGGCCGATGCGTCCTCGAACGCGCGCACGACCGAGAGCGTCTCGGACCGGATCCGCCTCTCGCCCGGCGCGCCGTCGCCATCAGGGCCGAGCAGCTCGTCGACCACGCCGCGGAGCTCGCCGGCGAGAGAGCGCGCCCGATGAAGCAGGCGGGGGGCGTCGGGCGTCGGCCTCAGCTCGACGGCGCTGTGGAGGCTCAGCCTGTGGAGTGACCGGACGATTCCGTCGAGGGGCTCGCGGAGCTCCGCCACCGCTCCCGGCGGCGAGCCCATAGCGGTGTCCGGATCGAGGTGGTCGGGCAGCCCCGGGCTGGGGGACGCCGCGGTCTGGAACACACCAGGGGACACATGCACCTCCGTCGGCACGCGCTGGTCGCGCGTGGTCGCTTCACCTGCGATTGACCATCGACGCGGTGCGGGCCCGGGTTGAGCGGGAGTTGTGTCCCCTGCCGTCGGCTGCGTCGGGCGCTTTGGGTACGCTCGCCGTCGCCGACCAGCCCAGGAGACCGCGTGCCCCACACAGACCCCGTCATCGAAGAGCTGACCGGCCCCGGCGGAGCGTTCGAGATCGTCGTCGACGACGTCTGCGGCGTCCCGACTCAGGTCTTCGCGCAGCGGATGCGCTCCATGCGTGAGCTGATTGCGCAGAACGCGCTGCGCGGCGACGCCGACTGGCTCGTGCAGGGCGACCGGCGGTACACGTTCGGCGAGCACGACGCCGATGTGAGGTCTGTGGCGACGCGGCTCGCTGCACTCGGTGTGCGCGGCGGAGACCGGGTGGCTCTGGCGGCAGCCAACTGCCCGGAGTGGGTGGTCACGTTCTGGGCCACGGCGGCACTCGGAGCCGTGCTGGTCCCACTGAACGCCTGGTGGAAGGCGGAGGAGCTCGAGTTCGGGATCGTCGACTCCGGCGCGAAGGTGCTCATCGGCGACGCACGCCGGATCGAGGTGCTGCGGCCGCGCCTAACGGAGCTGCGCGAGCTGCTCCACGTCTTCTCGATCGGGGAGGCCGGAGACCATCCGGTCCGCCCGTTCGACGAGCTCCTCGGAGACGACTCACCCGCCCTTCCGGAGACCCCCGTCGACGAGGACGACCTCCTCGCGATCGTGTACACGTCCGGCACCACGGGTCAGCCCAAGGGGGCGACGATCACCCACCGCCAGGCCATCGCGAACCTGCAGAACATCATCCTGGCCGGGTACGCCCAGGCTCTCAGGGGTACGCCGCCGCCGGAGGCGTCGGCGGGCCTCCAGTCGGCTTCGCTCCTCATCGTCCCGCTCTTCCACGTGACCGGGTGCCTTGCGACGATGGTCGTCACGTACGCGACCGGCGGGAAGCTCGTCCTGATGCCGCCGGGGCGCTTCGAGGCCGCACGCGCCATGGAGGTGATCGAGCGGGAGAGGGTCACCAGCATCGGCGGCGTCCCCACGGTCATGTGGCGGATCGTCGAGTCGCCCGAGCTGGGCCGGTACGACCTCTCGTCGGTGAAGCGCGCCTCGTACGGGGGCGCGCCGGCGGCACCTGAGCTCGTGGCGCGGATCGAGGAGGTCTTCCCCGCACTCCGCAAGACGCTGAGCACCGCCTACGGGTTGACCGAGAGTGCGTCGGTGGCCACCCTCAACGCGGGCGACGACTACTTCGCGCACCCGGGGTCTGTCGGCCGGGCCGTGCCGACCGTGGAGATCCGAGTGGTCGACGAAGCCGGCAACGGAGTCCCCGACGGAGAGCGCGGCGAGATCTGGGTCAAGGGACCGACGATCATGGCCCGCGGCTACTGGAGGCGCCCCGAGGCCAACGCGGAGGCTCTCACCGACGGCTGGTTCCACTCGGGCGACATCGGCTACCTCGACGCCGACGGCTTCCTGTACATCGTCGACAGGGCCAAGGACATGATCATCCGCGGCAGGTGAGAACATCTACTGCGTCGAGGTCGAGCACGTCCTCTTCGACCACCCCGACGTCGTCGACGCCGCCGTCGTCGGAGTGGAGCACAAGGAGCTGGGCGAGGAGGTGAAGGCGGTCGTGCAGCTCAGAGACGGCGCGACCGCGACCCCCGACGCGATCCGCGAGTTCTGCCGGCTGCACCTCGCCGACTTCAAGGTGCCCGAGTACGTGGAGATGCGGTCCGAGCCACTTCCGCGCAACCCGGCGGGCAAGATCTTGAAGAGCATCCTGCGCGGCGGAGAGACGTCGTTCGCGGATTCGGCCGACGACGCGGTCCTCTAGGGGAGGTGTAGGAGTCATCGAAGGTCTGCGCGAGCTCCACGAGGTCTGGGGCTACGTCGCGATCGTCGCCAACGGGGTGGCGGGCGTCGTCGCCCTTGTGGCCTGGCGAATCCCGGCGCTGCGGGGCCGGGCCGTCTGGGCGGCGACGATCGCAGCCGAGGTAGCGATCCTGCTGCAGGTGGTTCTCGGCGTCGCGATGTTCACCAGCGGCGACTACCCCGGTCTTGCGCGCTTCCACATGTTCTACGGATTCGTGGCGTTCGTGACCGTCGCCCTCGCCTACTCGTACCGCGCCCAGCTGAAGGGTCGCGTCGAGATGCTGTACGGCTTCACCGGCCTGTTCCTGATGGGCGTCGGCATCCGCGCGGTCCTGCAGGTCACGTGACGTGGGCCGTGAGCGGAGGGAGCAGTGGTGGTAGCGGAGCGCCGGCGCCTGCGGGTGATGCTGCTCTTCGGTGGGCGCTCCGCGGAGCACGACGTGTCGCGGGTCACGGCCGTCGCGGTCGCGAAGGCCCTCGACCCCGAGCGCTACGAGGTCGTTCCCGTCGCGATCACGAAGGACGGTCGGTGGCTCCGCGCCGACCGGGCCCGGGAGGCGCTCGCCGGCGGCCCCGACGCGCTCCCCTCGGAGTTCGAGGTGGAGGGCGCCTCGGTGGAGCCGTCCGTCGACCCGGGGCGGCCGTCGATCATCGTGAGGGCCGGTGCGGCGCCGGAGGCCGTGGGCATCGACGTGGTGCTGCCGCTGCTCCACGGGCCGTTCGGCGAGGACGGCACGGTGCAGGGACTGCTCGAGCTGGCAGGGATTCCGTACGTGGGGGCGGGCGTGCTCGGCTCGGCGGTCGCTATGGACAAGATCGCCATGAAGCGGATGCTCGCCGCGTGCGGCATCCCGCACGTGAGGTACCTGGCACTTCGCGACGGACACGACCGGGCGGACTTCGCCGGCCGGGTGGAGTCCGAGCTGGGCCTTCCGTGCTTCGTGAAGCCGTCGAACATGGGCTCGTCGGTCGGGGTGTCGAAGGCGCACGACCGGACGGGCTCGACGAAGCGATCAGCCTCGCTCTCGAGTACGACGAGTGGATCCTCGCGGAGGAGGCGATCGCGGGACGCGAGATCGAGGTCGGGGTGCTCGGCGACGACCCTGCCGAGGCGTCGATCGCCGGCGAGGTCGTTCCGGGTGCGGAGTTCTACTCGTACTCGGACAAGTACGAGGACGGAACCGCCCGGCTCGTCGTGCCGGCAGACCTCGACGACGTGAGATCCGCCGAGGTGCGCGCCCTCGCCGTCGACGCGTTCGACGCCTGCCGCTGCGAGGCGATGGCGCGTGTCGACTTCTTCTACGAGGAAGCAGGTGCGGGGCGCGGCTTCCTGGTGAACGAGCTGAACACGATCCCCGGCTTCACGCCCATCTCGATGTTCCCGAGGCTGTGGGAGGCGAGCGGTGTCGCGTATCCGGCACTCATCGACCGCCTGATCGACCTGGCCATCGCCAGATGCACCCGCCGCGCCACTCGCGCCGGCCGGCAGCGCCCGGGCCGCGCGGGCTGAGGGTGTCGGCGCTCCGTCAGAGCCGGACGACGGGACAGGTGAGCGTGCGCGTGATCCCGTCGACGAGCTGAACCTGTGAGACGACCATCTTTCCCAGATCGTCCATGGTGTCGGCCGTCGCCTTGACGATGACGTCGTAGGGGCCGGTCACGTCGTCGGCCTCGTCGACGCCGGTGAGGCCTCGGACCGCCGCGACGACGGACGAAGCCTTGCCGACTTCGGTCTGGATGAGGATGTAAGCGGTCACCGACATCGGGCCTCCTCCGGCTGGATGGGACGAATCGTACAGGCGGGCACTCGCCTCTGCCCGGTCGGCGGCTCCGTGCTCGGGTGCCCCGCTTCGGCCGCCGCCGAAGGCGTGCGCGTAGTCTCTTCTACCCTCGCGGACCGCCCGTGCCCCAAGCCCCCTGGCCGCGGTTTCGGGCCGGGGCGAACCGGGGGCACGACCGGCGCCGACGGGGCGTGAGACGAGATTGGGACGGGGACCGAGATGAGTGACGGAGAGGCGCCGACAACCCACCGGAGGCTCCGCGACTGGGTCGACCGGTGGGCGGGGATCCTGAAGCCTGACAGCGTCGAGTGGCTCGACGGCTCCGAGGAGGAGTACGAGAGGCTCTGCGACCGCCTGGTCGCGTCCGGCACCTTCACCCGCCTCGACGCCGCGAAGCGTCCCCACTGCTTCTACGCGCGGTCCGACGTCGGCGACGTGGCTCGAGTCGAGGATCGCACCTTCATCTGCTCGGAAGACGAGGCAGACGCCGGCCCGACGAACAACTGGCGGGCGCCGGCGGTGATGCGCGAAGAGATGCTCCGCCTCTACGACGGTGCGATGCGTGGAAGGACCATGTACGTGGTGCCCTTCTCGATGGGGCCGATCGGCTCGCCGATCGCTCACCTCGGGGTCGAGCTGACCGACTCGGCATACGTCGCAGCGAGCATGCGCACCATGACTCGCATGGGGGAGTCGGCTCTCGACGCCATGGGCGACGACGGTGGGTTCGTTCCCTGCGTGCACTCGCTCGGCGCCCCCTTGGCTCCGGGCCAGGAAGACGTCGCCTGGCCGTGCAACCCCGACAACAAGTACATCGTCCACTTCCCCGAGACGCGCGAGATCTGGTCGTACGGCTCCGGTTACGGCGGGAACGCGCTGCTCGGCAAGAAATGCTTCGCTCTGCGCATCGCGTCGACGATGGCGCGCGACGGCGGCTGGCTAGCCGAGCACATGCTGATCCTCAAGCTGACGAACCCCGAGGGCGAGTCGAAGTACGTCGCTGCTGCGTTCCCGTCGGCGTGCGGGAAGACGAACCTCGCGATGCTCGTCCCGTCGGTCCCCGGCTGGTTGGCCGAGACGATCGGCGACGACATCTGTTGGATGAAGTACGGCGACGACGGCCGCCTGCGAGCGATCAACCCCGAGTTCGGGATGTTCGGTGTCGCACCGGGCACCGGCATGGACACGAACCCGAACGCCATCGCCGCGCTGCACCGCAACACGGTCTTCACGAACGTGGCGCTGACCGACGACGGCGACGTCTGGTGGGAGGGCCTGACCGACGACGCGCCCGATCACCTGATCGACTGGAAGGGCAACTCCTGGACCCCCGGGTCGGGTGTTCCCGGCAGCGCACCCGAACAGCCGGTTCACCGCTCCCATTGCTCAGGTGCCGTCGATCGCCCCCGAGTGGGAGGACCCCGCCGGTGTGCCGATATCGGCGATCCTCTTCGGCGGTCGGCGTGCCTCGGTGGTGCCGCTCGTCACCGAGGCCTTCGACTGGGAGCACGGCGTCTTCCTCGGCTCGATCATGGCCTCGGAGACGACCGCGGCGGCGGCCGGGGCGGTGGGGAACCTGCGTCGCGACCCGTTCGCGATGCTGCCGTTCTGCGGCTACCACATGGGCGACTACTTCGCCCACTGGCTGAGAATCGGAGGCGGTACGACCGCCGAGAAGCTGCCCCGCATCTTCTACGTGAACTGGTTCCGAAAGAACTCCGAGGGCAAGTTCCTGTGGCCGGGCTACGGTGAGAACGGCCGGGTGCTCGCGTGGGTCTTCGATCGCTGCGACGGCGCCGCCGCCGCAGTCGACACCGCGATCGGGCGCTTGCCCGCAGAGGGCGCCATGAACATGGACGGTCTCGACGTGGATGCCGGTGCCATGCGCGAGCTGCTGCACGTGGATCCCGACGCGTGGAAGGCGGAGCTCCCGCTCATCGAGGAGCACTTCGCTGCCTTCGGCGAGCGACTCCCCGCACGGCTCGCCGAGCAGCTCGTAGCGCTCCGCCTCCGCCTCGGCGTGTAGTCCCGAAGCCCGCTTCGCGCGAGGTGGGGGCGTGGCCGACCTCCCGGGAGCGCGGGTAGCGTCGGCGCATGGGTGTTCTGGCTTGGATGGTCGTCGGCCTCGTCGCCGGCCTGCTCGCCCGCGGCGTGACGGGTGCCAACAGGCGTGCGGATCTGCGCCTGGGCTGCCTCGGCACGATCGTCGTCGGCGTGGCGGGCGGCCTGCTGGGCGGGATGATGTTCAACCTCGCCGGCAACGAAGGGATCGGCGAGTTCGGCCTCCGGTCGCTCTTCGTGGCCTTCGTCGGCGCGTCGCTTGCTGCTCCTCGTCGTCGGCGCCGTGGGCGGTCGCGACCGCCGCTGAGGCGTCGACGGAGCCCGAGTCGAACGCTCACGGCAGCGGGCAGCGCGCTCCCAGCGGACAGGGGGCCGGCGGTGCCCGGTCCCTGCAGGCGCGAGCTCAGACGATGGCGGTCGGCAGGCCCATGTCGGGCTCGGCGCCGGTGCGCAGCCGAGCGCGCCCGGCCGGAGTCGTCGAGGTCGAAGACGACCCTCTGGCCCTGGCGGAGCATCCGGAAGACCGAGCCCTCGAGCGACCCCGCTGCGAGCACGTACTCGCGGCGGTCGGTGTCGCTCACGACGACGCCCTCACCGCTGGCCGGGTCGTAGGCCTTGACGACGCCCTGCATCACGTCTCCTCAGGGCTTGACGACCTCTGCCGGCCTTGATGCAGGAGGTGCAGACGTGGAGCCGGCGAGGAGACCCGTCGACCATCGCCCTGACCTTCTGCACGTTGGGGTTCCAGCGCCGCCTCGTCCGACGGTGGGAGTGGCTGACGTTCATGCCGAATAGCGGCTTCTTGCCGCACAGCTCACACACGGACGCCATGGCACTACCTCGCGAAGGGCCGTGGGGACGGCCGGTACAGGAACCGGGCGAGGATAGCAGGGCGAGTAGGCTCGATCCCGTGCCGACGCTCACGCTCCTAGGGGCCGCCGACCTGCGCCGAGCGGTGCTGCGCTACCGCGACGCCCTCCGCATGCACCAGGAGGAGCTGAACAGCCTCAACGTGTACCCGGTGCCCGACGGCGACACCGGGACGAACATGGCCCTCACGCTCGAGTCGGTCGCCTCGGAGCTCGCGACCGCCGAGGGCATGGAGGAGGTCTGCCGGGCAGTCGCGCACGGTTCCCTCATGGGTGCCCGCGGCAACTCCGGAGTGATCACATCGCAGATCCTGCGCGGCCTCGCCGACACGTTCTCGGGCCTGTCCGAGGTCGGGCCCGCAGACCTGTCCGATCGCGCTCCGCCGGGCAGCCGACGCCGCATACCAGGCGGTGCTCCGCCCGGTCGAGGGCACGATCCTCACCGTCGTCCGCGAGGCGGCCGAGGCCGCTCGAGACGGCCGATGCAACCGGGGGCGACCGCGACCTGGCGGGCCTGCTCGACCTCGCGGCCGACGCGGCGGCAGACGCAGTGCGGCGCACTCCCGAGCTGCTGCCCGTGCTCAAGGACGCCGGTGTGGTCGACGCCGGGGGCAAGGGCTTCACGCTCCTGCTCGACGCCCTCCTCGAAGTCGTCTCCGGCAGGCCGATCCCCGAACCGCGGATCGTCGCGACACCCGAGGTCGTCGCTGCCCACATCGCGCGGCTCCGAGGTCTCCGACCTCCGGTACGAGGTGATGTTCCTCCTCGATGCCACCGACGAGACGATCCCGGCGTTCAAGGACGCCTGGGCGGCCATCGGCGACTCCATCGTCGTGGTCGGTGGCGACGGCATCTAGAACTGCCACATCCACACGAACGACATCGGTGGCGCCGTCGAGGCGGGCATCGCCTCCGGACGACCGCACCAGATCAGGGTGACCGACCTCGACGACGAGGTCGCCGCCGAGCACGGGTGGGTGGAGAACGAGGGATCCGGCGGCCCCGCGGCCGGCGAGGGCGCTCCGGCGCCGGTCACCACCGCGGTCGTCGCGGTCGGGGTCGGCGAAGGGGTGCGGCGACTCCTGTCGAGCCTGGGGGTCCAGGCGATAGTCGCCGGCGGCCAGTCGATGAACCCGTCGACGGCTCAGATCCTCGATGCCGTTGAGCGCTGCGCATCCGACGCGGTGATCGTGCTCCCGAACAACAAGAACATCATCCCGGTCGCCCAACAGGTCGACGCGCTCACGGGACGCTCGGTCGACGTCGTCCCCACGACGGCGGTGATCGAGGCCCTCGCCGCGCTCGTCGGATACGACCCCGCTGCGCCGATCGGGGTGAACGTGGCGGCGATGTCGGAGGCAGTCGTGCGCGTGCGCACCGGCGAGGTGACCCGCGCAGTGCGCGACACCGTCGCGGAGTGCGGGGCGGTCAAGGAGGGCGACTGGATCGCGCTCGACCGGGAGGGTGTCTGCGCCGCGGCAGCGAGCGCGCCCGACGCCGTGATCTTCCTCCTCGACCGCCTGGTAGACGGTGACTCGCGAGATCGTCACCGTCCTCCTCGGCAACGACGCCCGTTCTGCCGACACCGATCGAATCAGGCAGCACATCGCGCTCGCACACCCGCACGTGGAGAGCGAGTTCCACGAGGGCGGCCAGCCGCTCTACCCCTACCTCGTCGGCGTGGAGTGAGCGAGGCCGCCCGAGCGCCGGCGCCGCCCTTCACGCTGCGGGAGCTCGCCGCCATCCCGGTCACACGCCTGGACAAGGTCGGCGTCTCGCTGTCGCGACGGCTCGAGGAGATGGGTCTCGGCACCGTGCTCGACCTGCTGCAGCACTACCCGCGCCGTTACATCGATCGCACGAAACGCGCGCGAGATCGCAGATCTCGCGGTGGGAGAGGAGGCGACGGTCCTCGGCGAGGTGCGCAAGGTGCACGGCAGGCGGACCCGGGGCGGCAAGGCGTTGGTCGAGGTCTCGGTGCACGACGGCGAGTCGTACCTCGCGTGCTCGTTCTTCAACCAGGCGTGGCGCGAGAAGCAGCTGCCGGTGGGGACAGAGGTCGCCCTCTTCGGGCGCGTCGAGATCTACAACGGCCGCCGCCAGATGACGAACCCCGTGGTCGACGTCGTCGGTCGCGGCGGCTCGGGCGACGACCGGACCGGCGTGCTCGTTCCGGTGTACCCGCAGTCGGGCAAGGCGGCCGTCGACACCTGGCAGCTCCGCTCGCTCGTCCTGCAGACGCTCCGGCGCGTGCGCGGTCCCGCGCGCGCGGCCTGGGCGAGCCCCTGCCCGAGGAGGTGCTCGACGCGCACGACCTCGTCGACCGCGACGCCGCCTACTGCGGGATCCACCGACCCGAAGCGTCGGCCGAGGCCAGAGCCGCGCGCCGCCGCCTCGCCTTCGACGAGTTCCTGCGGATGCAGGTCGGGCTCGTGGCGCGCAAGCGCGCGTTCGAGGCGCAGCAGGGAGGCATCCGCCACGTAGTCGAGGGCCGTCTCGTTGCCGAGTTCCACGCACGCCTGCCGTTCGATGCTCACCGGCGACCAGCGCTCGGCGATCGAGGAGATCGCCGCCGACCTCGCGTCGCCGTCGCCGATGCACCGCCTGCTCCAGGGCGACGTCGGCTCGGGCAAGACGGTCGTTGCCCTGACGGCGCTCCTCATGGCGGTGCAGGGCGGCTACCAGGGTGCACTCATGGCGCCGACGGAGGTGCTCGCCGAGCAGCACCACCTCTCGTCGAGGCGCCTGCTCGACGGGCTGACCGTTCCGGCCGAGGCAGTCGTTGCTCGGCGACCGCCCGGTGCGCGCTGGAGCTGCTCACGAATCGCACTACGGCTGCGGAGCGGCGTCGCGATCGCGGCGGGCCTCGAGTCGGGTGAGGTCGACATCGCTCATCGGCACGCACGCGCTTCTCTACGACGACGCCGTGTTCTCGACGCCTCGGGCTTGCGGTGATCGACGAGCAGCACCGCTTCGGCGTCGAGCAGCGTGCGCTGCTCCGTGAGAAGGGGACGGCCGGTTCCGGCTCAGCCGGCGGCGCGCCGATCGTCCCGGACGTGCTCGTGATGACGGCGACGCCGATCCCGCGCACCGCGGCGATGCTCGTGTACGGCGACCTCGACAAGTCCGAGCTGCGGGAGATGCCGCCGGGGCGTACGCCGATAGCGACGACCGTCGTCGGTCCCGATCCGATCGCAGCGCGAGCGCGCGTACCAGCGTGCTCCGCGACGAGGTGGCGGCGGGCCGGCAGGCGTACGTGGTGTGCCCGCTCGTCGAGGGGTCGCCGAAGATCGAGGCGAAGGCGGTGACCGAGGAGTACGAGCGGCTCGCGACCGAGGATCTCGCGGGGCTCCGCCTCGGTCTGCTGCACGGCCAGATGCCGGTCGCGCGACAAGGAGGCCGTGATGGCGCGGTTCCGCGACGGCGACCTCGACGTGCTGGTCGCGACGACCGTCATCGAGGTCGGCGTCGACGTCCCGAACGCGACGGTGATGATCGTCGAGGACGCCGATCGCTTCGGCCTCTCGCAGCTCCATCAGCTCCGCGGGACGGGTCGGTCGCGGCGGCGTCGACCTCCCACTGCTTCCTCTTCGCCGACCCGAGCGACCCCCGACGCCGAGGCGCGCCTGGCGGCGATCGAGGAGTCCACCGACGGTTTCGCGCTGGCCGAGAAGGACCTCGAGATCCGTGGCTCGGGGGAGGTGTTCGGCGACCGTCAGTCGGGGTTCAGCGACCTGAAGCTGGGGCGGATCCCCCGCGACGAGGACGTGGTCGTCGAGGCGCGACGCGTGGCGGAGGAGATTCTCGACCGACGACCCGGACCTCGCCGGCCTCGCCGCCCTGCGCCAGGAGGTCGAGGACCTGCTCGGCGACGACGTCGAGTTCCTCTTCAAGGCGTAGCGCCGCGACCGCGCGAGCCGTCATGGGGCCCCGGCCTGTGAGACGATCCGGGCGTGGCGAGGAGGGGTTTGCGGGTGATCGCGGGGGCGGCGCGGGGGCGGCGCCTGCAGGTCCCCGCCGGCGAAGTAGTCCGCCCCACCGCCGACAGGGTCAAGGAGGCGATCTTCTCCGCGCTCGAGTCGAGCGATCTCGTCTCGGGTGCGTCGGTCCTCGACCTCTGGGCGGGGAGCGGTTCGCTGGCGATCGAGGCGCTCTCCCGCGGCGCGCGAGCGTGCGCTCCTCGTCGACCGCGACGCGGCGGCAGTCGAGGCGATCCGGGTGAACCTCGAGGCATGCGCTCTCGGGGGCATCGCGCGCGTGGTGCGCGGCGACGTCGCGAGCATGGTGGGGGGGCCGGTCCCCTCGGAGGCCCCCTTCGACCTCGTCGTCGCCGACCCGCCCTACAGCGGAGATGAGGGCACTCTGGGCGAGGTGCTGGTCGCGCTCGAGCGCGCGGGGTGGACGGCCGAGGGAGCGCGGGTCGTGCTCGAGTGCAGGTCGGGGGCCCCGCCCGCTCTCCCGGAGCCCTGGCGGGTGGTGTGGGAGCGGTCGTTCGGCGATACGCTCGTGCTCTTCCTGGCCGGCTGAGGCATGGCGCCGGTCGCTCCCCGACCTGCAGGAGGACCTCCTCACGTGGCGACCGCCCTCTGTCCGGGCTCGTTCGACCCGGTGACCCTCGGTCACCTCGACATCATCGAGCGGACCGCACGCCACTTCGACGAGGTGATCGTCGCCGTGATCCGGAACCCGCAGAAGTCGCAGTCGCTCTTCAGGCCTCGAGGAGCGCCAGAAGATGCTCTCCGAGGTGGTCGCCCACCTCGACAACGTCCGGATCGCGTTCTTCAAGGGGCTGCTCGTCGACTTCGCCCGTGAAGCAGGGCGCCGAGGCGATCGTCAAGGGCCTGCGCGCCGTCTCCGACTTCGACTACGAGCTGCAGATGGCCCAGATGAACCAGCGGCTCTCGGGGATCGACACGTTCTTCATCTCGACGAGCCCCCAGCACTCCTTCCTGTCGTCGAGCCTGGTGCGCGAGGTCGCCCGGTTCGGCGGTGACGTGTCGAGCATGGTCCCCGAGACGGTCGCGCAACGCCTGGTGGAACGCTTCAGCGGAGGTGCACGATGACGGACGCCGGCGTGCCTGCGGACCCAGCTGCCGAACCCGGGCAGCTCGAGGTGGAGGAGCTGGTCCTCCACCTGCGCGACATCGTGGAGAACGCGCGGGCGATGCCGCTGTCGGCCTCGGTGATGGTCAACCGCGAGGAGGTCGGCGAGATCGTCGAGGACATCCTCAACACCCTTCCCGAGGAGCTGCGCGAGGCGCGGTGGCTGCTCAAGGAGCGAGAGGACTACCTCGAGCAGGCGCAGCGGGAGGCGGAGCGGATCATCGAGACGGGGCGGGTCCGGGCGGAGCGGATGGTCGAGCGGACGGAGGTGGTGCGGGAGGCGCGCCGTGCCGCCTCCGCGATTGTCGAGGAGGCCGAGGGCAGGGCCCGTCAGGTCCGCCACGAGGCCGACGACTACGTCGACCGGAAGCTCGCGAGCTTCGAGGTCGTGCTCGACCGTACGATGCAGACGGTGCAGAAGGGGCGCGAGCGGCTCCACGCACACGTGGGCCAGTCCCAGGAGGACGAGGAGGCCGACGCCACCCTCGACGAGGCCGCCTTCTTCGACCAGGACGTGCCCTAGGAGGCCCGGAGGCACTGCTCCCGGAGGGGCCGCGGGGCCGCTCCGGCGAGGCACCGCACCGCTCCTACCTGCTACGATCCGGCCCGGACGACCCTGCCGGGGCTGCCGCCCGGGTCGGCGTCGGCATTCCAAGTCGGCATTCCAAGTCGGCAGTCCAAGTCGGCAATCGCGGCGGCCTCCTCGGCGGCTGGGTCGATGCCACCCGTCCTCGGGGACCCCTCGAGGTTTTTCGACGAGAGATCGACCGATATGCCTGCTTCAGCCGGATTGCGCCTCGTGGTCGCCGACCTGGTCCGTCGGCGCGGATCGCGGCGCGCCGTCGAGCTGTCGGAGCCCGTCGAGGGCCTCGCGACGGGGCTGGTCACGGTGCCGCCGGGAGCGCACGTCGAGCTCCACGTCGGCCTCGAGCGGGTGAACGACGGGATCGTGGCCCGGGGAACCGCTCGCACGCGGTGGGAGTCGACCTGCGGCAGATGCCTCGAGCCCATCGCCGGCGACCTCGAGGTCCACTTCGACGAGCTGTTCGAACCTGAGCCGCTCGAGGGGGAGACCTACCCCTTGGAGCACGATGTGATCGACCTGGAGCAGATGGTGCGCGACGTGGTGCTGATCGAGCTCCCCACAGCGCCGCTCTGCCGGCCCGAGTGCGCCGGTATCTGCCCCGAGTGCGGGACCGACCTCAACGAGGCCGGCTGCGACTGCACCCTCGACGACACCGACCCCCGCTGGGCGGCCCTCCGCTCGCTCCAGCCCTGACCAGATCCAGGAGCAACCATGGCCGTCCCCAAGAGGAACACGAGTCGGTCCCGGACCCGATCCCGCCGATCTGCGAACCGACGCCTCGACGCACCGGCGCAGTCGACGTGCCCGACCTGCGGTGCGTCGAAGCTGCCCCACACGGTGTGTGCCAACTGCGGCACGTATCGCGGGCGCCAGGTGATCGACGTCGAGTGACCACGTGAGCACCACCGCACCGGCAGAGCGCCGCGCCCGCGGGGTCGTAGCCGTCGACGCCATGGGCGGCGACAGGGCGCCCGGCGAGATCGTCTCGGGCGCGCTCGCTGCGGCGACGCAGCCGGGTGTGGAGGTCCTCCTGGTCGGCCGGCCCGACGTGGTCGCCGAGCACCTGCCCGGCGGCGAGCCGCCACCGGGCGTCTCTCTGCTCGCCGCCTCGGAGATCATCGCGATGGACGACGAGCCCACAGCGGCCGTCCGGTCGAAGAAGGACTCCTCGCTGGTGCGCTGCGTAGAGGCGGTTCGCGACGGGCGCGTGGGGTCGATGGTGAGCGCCGGGAACACGGGCGCCACGATGGCCGCGGCCCTGCTCCGGCTCGGGCGCATACCGGGCGTGGCGCGGCCCGCGATCGCCGTCCCGATACCGGTGCCGGGCTCCGATCACCCGCAGCTCCTCGTCGACGCCGGGGCGACCGTCGACTGCCGCCCCGAGTGGCTGGTGCAGTTCGCCGAGCTCGGCGCGGAGTATGCACGGGTCCGCCTGGGAATCGACGAGCCGAGGGTCGGGCTGCTCTCCAACGGGGAGGAGGCGGGCAAGGGCGACGCGTTGCGCAAGGAAGCGGCCGCGCTGCTAGCAGATGTCAAGGGGTTCTGCGGCAACGTGGAGGGGCGGGAGCTCGCCCGTGAAGGCGTCGACGTGATCGTCACCGACGGCTTCACGGGAAACGTGGCGCTGAAGACCCTCGAGGGCGCGCTGAAGATGTTCGCGACTCTCGTCTTCGGCGTGCTCGACTCCACTCCGGCTGCGCGCGAGGCGGCGCGCGTCGTGCTGCCTCTGCTCGTCGACGCGGCCGCCGACCTCGATCCCGACGCGACCGGCGGGGCGATGCTGCTTGGAGTCCGGGGGGTATGCGTGATCTCCCACGGCTCGTCGTCGTCGCGAGCCATCGTGAACGCGATCCGGGTCGCTCGCGATGCAGCGTCCGAAGACGTCGTCGAGCGCCTGGCAGGGGCGGTGGCCCATGCCCGCTGAGACGCACAGCCACCGTGTGCCGGTCTCGCGCGACGACGTCCGTGATCTCGTCGTGCAGCGGCTCGCCGAGGTGCTCGCGGTCGACGACGGCGCCCTGCGCGACGACGCCGACCTCCGCCGCGACCTCGGTGCAGGCGATCTGATGCTCCTCGACCTCGCTACGTTCGTCGAGGCGGAGCTGGGGGAGCGCACGGTGGGATTCCGGATCGACGACGACGACATCGTCGATCTCGCCACGGTCGGCGACGTCGTCGAGTGCGTCATGGCGCAGCTCGACGGCGACGGCTCGGAGCCGGCCGGAGCGGACGATCTCGAAGGCGGCCCCGACGACCTCGGCGCCCTCGCCGCGGCTCTCGGCGTGACCTTCAACGACCTGTCGCTGGTGAAGCGGTCGCTCTCGCACCGCTCGTGGTGCGCCGAGAACGGCGCGCCGGCCTCCAACGAGCGGCTCGAGTTCCTCGGCGACTCGGTCCTCGGCCTCGCGGTCACGAACCACGTCTTCCGCAGCTTCCCGGAGCTGCCCGAGGGCCAGCTCTCGGAGGTGCGGGCGGGCGTCGTCAACGCGAGGGTGCTGGCAGAGGTCGCCTCCGAACTTGGGCTCGGGCGGCACCTGCTCCTCGGCAAGGGCGAGGACGCCGCCGGTGGGCGCGAGAAGCAGTCGATCCTCGCAGATGCGCTCGAGGCCGTCATCGCGGCGGTCTTCCTCGACTCGGGGTTCGCGGCTGCCGAGGCGTTCGTGCTGAGGTGCCTCGGAGGCCGGATCGACGACGCCGCCGCAGGACCGGGAGGCCGCGACTACAAGACGCGCCTTCAGGAGCGTGCCGCCCGGCTCCTCCTGGGCCGGCCGCGGTACGCGGTGCGCGACGAAGGACCCGACCACGCGAAGTCGTTCTTCGCGACGGTGTACGTAGACGGTGTGCTGAGCGGTGAGGGCGAGGGCCGTTCGAAGAAGGAAGCGGAGCAGGCTGCTGCCTGGGTCGCGTACCGACACCTCGGTGAGCAGGAGGACGATGATGCCGGAGCTGCCTGAGGTGGAAGTGCTGCGCCGCGATCTCGACCGCGAGGTCGTCGGCAAGAAGATCAAGGCGATCGAGGTGAACGGGCTCCGATCGGTGCGACGGCACAAGACCAAGAAGGCCTTCACCTCGCGGCTCGAGGGGCGCAAGATCACCAAGGTCGAGCGGCGCGGCAAGTACCTGGTGCTCAGTCTCGACGGGACCGATGCTCTCGTAGTGCACCTCGGGATGTCGGGGCGGCTGCTGCGAGCGAAGTCGGCCCGGGAGAAGCTCCCCAAGCACACGCACGTCGTGATCACGTTCACCCAGGGCGGCCAGCTCCGCTTCGTCGACCCCCGCACGTTCGGTGAGGTGTTCGTGACCGAGCTCGACGAGATCGACAGTCAGGTCGAGGAGCTGGCGCACCTCGGTATAGACCCGCTCGAGACGACGATGTCGTGGGACCGGTTCGGCAGGATGGTCGCCGACCGCAAGTGCCGCCTCAAGGCGATGCTGATGGACCAGAAGTTCCTCGCAGGCATCGGGAACATCTACAGCGACGAGATCCTCTTCGCCGCCGGCCTGCGCTTCGACCGTGAGAGCGACTCGCTCTCCGACCAGGAGATCCGGCGCCTCTACCGCGCGATCGTCGAGATCCTCCAGGACGCCGTGAAGCACCGCGGTTCGTCGCTCGCCGACGAGCAGTACGTGGATCTCTTCGGCCAGCCGGGCGAGTTCCAGAACCACCACAACGTCTACGACCGTGAGGGCGAGTCGTGCCGTCGCTGCCGGCACACCGTGGTGCGGCAGCGGTTCAGCAACAGGTCCACGTTCTTCTGCGACGCCTGCCAGATCTGAGCCACGGCGGTCGGCCCCAGCATGCGGGCAGGCACCCCGCCGGAAGACCGGCGCAGACCCGCGGTCCTGACCTGGGTCTTCGCGGTGATCCGCGGCGTGCGGATTGCCTCCCTCTACGATCCGCCTCGGAGGAGGGGCCGTGTTCCTGAAGTCACTCACGTTGCGGGGGTTCAAGTCCTTCGCCGACAAGACGATCCTCGATTTCGAGCCCGGCGTCACGGTCGTCGTCGGTCCGAACGGCTCGGGGAAGTCGAACCTCGTCGACGCGGTCGCCTGGGTGCTGGGCGCGCAGGGAGCGCGTGCGCTGCGCGGCGGCAAGATGGACGACGTCATCTTCGCCGGAACCGCCGACCGGCCGGCTCTGGGCCGGGCCGAGGTGTCGCTGACGATCGACAACTCGACCCACCTGCTGCCCGATCGAGTTCTCCGAGGTCACGATCACGAGGACGCTGTTCCGCACCGGGGAGTCCGAGTACCAGATCAACGGCGCTCCGTGCCGCCTCCTCGACATCCAGGACCTGCTCTCCGACACCGGGATCGGGCGGCAGCAGCACGTGATCGTCGGGCAGGGCCAGCTCGACGCGGTGCTGAACGCCCGCCCGGAGGACCGCCGGGGCGTGATCGAGGAGGCCGCCGGGATCCTGAAGTTCCGTCGGCGCAAGGAGAAGGCGGAGCGGCGCCTCGAGGCGACGGAGGGCAACCTCCTGCGCCTGACCGACCTGCTGCGCGAGGTGCGCCGCCAGCTCCGCCCGTTGGAGCGCCAGGCTGACGCTGCCCGACGCCACGACGGCCTGGTCGCCGAGCTGCGCGCCGTACGCCTGCACCTCTCCGGACGCGAGCTCGACGCCCTGCAGACGCGGCTGCAACGGCGCAAGGGATCGCGCGCCGAGCTCGCCGAGGTCGAGTCAGAGATCCGAGGACGGCTGCGCGATCTGGATGCGGCGGTTCTGGAAGCCGAGCGCGCGCTCAGCCTCCCCGGCGACGACGACGTAGCCGACCTCCTCTCGCGCGCGGAGTCCCTCCGGGAGCGGGCGCGTGGGCTGCAGGCGCTCGTCGGCGAGCGCCTGCGCGGCCTCGACCGCGAGCTTGCGGCCGTCGCCGACGAGGGAGTGGTCGAGTCGCTCGTCGCCGATGCAGCAGCTCTGCGCGAAGACCTCGCGGTGGTCGACTCCGAGTCGGCGGGTCTGGTTCCGTTGCGCGCCGACGCCGACGCTGCCGACAAGGCCGCTGCGGCAGCGCGCGAAGACCTCCTTGCGGAGTCGGGCCCCGACGGTGGAGTCGAGGCGCGCGAGCGGCGTGTCGCCGAGGGCGCGGCACGGGAGCTCGAGGATGCCTGGCGCGACGCGGAGTCAGAGGCCAAGGCCCACGAAGCGCGCGCCGAGGCGCTCGCCGCCGACCTGCCGGCGGCCCGAGCGGGGCTCGCGTCGGTCGAGACTGCGCTCGCGGAGCTGCTCCCGGAACAGGAGGCCGCCGCCACGGCGGAGCAGGCGCTGGCGCAGGTGCGCACCACCCTCGACGACGCGGCCCGCGCCGGGTCGGCCGCGACTCCCGCTGCCGTCGAGGTCGACGAGGCCGAGGTAGCGGTCCGCACCGCCGACGAGGAGCTGCGGACGGCCGAGAGTGAGGCGATCCGCTGGCGGGCGCGGGCCGAGACGCTTGCACTCGCGCTTGCGGAGGCGCAGGCGTCTGCGGGAGGGGAGTGCCTATCAGGGCTGTCGGGAGTAGTCGGCCCCCTTCTCGACGGTCTTCAGATCGACGAAGGCGCGGAGGCAGCCGTCGCCGCCGCTCTGGGCGACGCGATGCATGCGGTCGTGGTCGACGGCTCCGTCGCGGCGCGCTCAGCGGTGGAGCGCGTCAAGGCGGGCGACGCGCAGGCCCTGCTGGTCGTCGCCGACTCCGCCGAGGACCGACGCATCCAGGGGGTGCTGCTCCCGCCGGGGGCGAGGCCGCTCATCGAGTGCGTACGCTGCGCGTCTCCGGCGCTCGACGCTGCGCTTCGGCGGCTCCTCGCGAACGTCGCGCTGGTCGAGTCGGGCTGGCGTGCGGCACTCGACCTTGCGCTCGGCGATCCGGCCGTAGTCGTGGTGACCCCCGAGGGCGACCGGTTCGGCGGTGCGACACCGTGGCGGGCGGGCCCGCCCGGTAGATCGGCGGTTACGCGTGCCTCCCTGGCCGAGGCCGGTGAGGAGGCCGAGAGAACCGCCGATGAGTGCTCCCACGCCGAGGTCGCACTGGCGGGCGCGCGCTCCAGGCTCGATGCCGCTCGGAGAGCGTTGGAGGAGGAGGCGGCGGCCGAACGCGAACGGCGCGCCGAGGTCGACCGTGAGCAGGTCGAGGCCGGCCGCCGCCGGCACGCCGTCGAGATGCGCGCAGCGGCGTTCGAGGAGCGTCGCGAGGGACTGGTTCGCCGCCTCGGATCCATCGAGGAGAGCCTCGCCGGCGCCCCCGAGCGCAGCGCAGCGCTCGAGGAGAGGCGCACGGAGACGCGCCTGGCCCTCGATGCCGCGAGGCAGCGGGTAGAAGCCGCCAGGCGTGCCGACGACGCTGCAGCGGCGCGGCTGAGCGCGCGGCGCCAAGAGGTCGAGCGGCTGCAGGGAGAGGCAGCGAACCTGAGGCGCGACGTCGAGGTGCGGTTGTCCGCGGTAGAGGAGCGCCGGGGAGTTCTCGCGCGCAGGCTCGCAGAGGTCGAGAGCAGGCTCGCAGCCAGGCCCGACGAGGAGGCGGCGGCGCAGGCGCGCAGAGAGGCCGTCGCCGGAAGGCGAGCCGCCACCGTCGCTGTCGGTTCGACGCTCGCGGCCCGCGTCGGCGACGCCGACGCCCTCGCGGAGCGACTGCGCCAGAAGCGCCGGGAGCAGTCCGCCGCGGCGCGTGACGCCGGCGTCCGTCTCGATGCGCTGCGAACGGAGCGGGCAGCGGCGGAGCGCGAGCTCGCCGAGAACCGCGAGCGCTCGTCGCGACTCGAGATCGAGGAGGCGGAGACACGGCTCCGCCTCGAGGCGGCGGTCGAGACCCTGCGTCGCGACTTCGACTGCGAGCCCCAGGCCGCGCTCGATGCGCCACCGCCCGACGTACCCGAGGGGATCACCCTTGCGGCGAGGGGCCGGGAGCTCGAACGCGAGCTGAGGATGCTCGGGCCGATCAACCCGCTGGCACTCTCCGAGTTCGAGGCGCTCCAGGAGCGCCACGAGTTCCTCCAGGCCCAGCTCGACGACGTGAAGGAGAGCAGGCGAGAGCTGAACCGCGTGATTCGAGCCGTCGACGCGGAGATCGTCGGCCTCTTCGAGACCGCCTTCGCCGACGTCGCCGTGCACTTCGAGCAGCTCTTCGCGACGCTCTTCCCCGGGGGGGCCGGAAGGATCGTCATGACCGATCCGTCGGATCTCCTGAACACCGGAGTGGAGATCGAGGCCCGCCCTTCGGGGAAGAACGTGCGGCGGCTCTCGCTCCTCTCGGGAGGCGAGCGGTCGCTCACCGCGCTCGCCTACCTCTTCGCCGTCTTCCGCGCGCGGCCGTCGCCGTTCTACCTCCTCGACGAGGTGGAGGCTGCGCTCGACGACGTGAACCTCCACCGCTTCCTCGATCTGGTCCACGAGTTCCGGGGCGAGGCGCAGCTCGTCATCGTGTCGCACCAGAAGCGGACGATGGAGACCGCCGACGTCCTGTACGGGATCTCCATGCCTCCGGGCGGGTCCAGCCGGGTTGTGAGCCAGCGGATGCGCGACCTCCAGCTCGAGGAGGCGTAGGGCACACCGGCGGCGCTGTAGGGTCGGCACCGATGAGCCCGCTCGCAGGGTCTACTGCAGTCTTCGCCGCAGCCCCCTCGCCGCTCGCCGAGGCGTGCGGCACCGTAGAGCGCGATCGGCGCTGGCTCTGCGAGGCGGTCGTGAACCTCACCGACAGCGTCTCGGCCGGGCGTGTCGCGCACCGGGTCTCGCCGATCGTCACGTCGTTCGTCATCGTCCTGCTCGCCTTCGTCGTGAACCGCCTGGTCCGATTCGCCATACGCAAGGCGGTGCGCCGCCTCGAGTACGAGCCCACGCGCCAGCGCCTCAGGACCATCCGAAAGCGCTCGGGTCTCGGCCTGCTCGACACGACGGAGTCGACGCCGACCGTCCGCAGCCACCAGCGCGCGCAGACGATCGGTGCGGGACTGAAGAGCTTCGCCACGATCATCGTCTTCACGGCGGCGGCGGTCGCGATACTGGGCGCGCTCGGTATCGAGCTGGGTCCGCTGCTCGCCGGCGCCGGGCTGATCGGCGTCGCGCTGGGATTCGGCGCGCAGAACCTCCTGCGCGACCTGATCGCGGGGACCTTCATGATCTTCGAGGACCAGTTCGGTGTCGGCGACGTGATCGACACCGGCGTCGCGTCGGGCACCGTCGAGCACATGAGCCTGCGCGCCACGCGCCTTCGCGACGTGGAGGGTGTCGTCTGGCACGTACCCAACGGTGAGATACATCGAGTAGGCAACAAGTCGCAGCAGTGGGCGCGCGCCGTTCTCGACATCCCTGTCGCGTTCAGCACCAGCATCCCCGCTGCGAGCGGCGTCATCAAGGCGACGGCGGTGGAGATGGCGCGAGACGAGGTCTACTCCACTCTGATCCTCGGCGAGCCCGAAGTGTGGGGCGTGGAAGACCTGGGTACGCGTGGGATCGTCATCCGGCTGGTGGTGAAGACGAAGCCCCTGGAGCAGTGGAAGATCGCCAGAGAGCTGCGTGCCCGCCTGAAGGCGGCGTTCGACGCCGCGGGGATCGAGATGCCCGCCACGGCCCCCGGGTTGTGGGTCGGGGGACCGACGACGCCCGGCGCTCCCGGCTCCGCGGACGACGAAGACACCGGGTCCTTCTGACGGTCGGGGCCACGGGGCCCCGGCGGGGAATGACCGGGCCGGAGGCAACCGCCGGTACGATCCGGCACCGCCATGGAGATCCTGCTCGCAATCCTGATATTGGCTGTCCTGGTCGCCGTCGTCGCGGGAGGGCGGGTCGCGTACCGGCGCTCCCGTCGACGCGGCGGCGCCGAGGTGGAGCCGCCGCGCGCACCACCCGAGGTCCCGGTCTCCGAGGTACCGGTCGCAGAGGCGGCGCTCCCCGAGGTACCGGTCGTGGAGGCGCCACCGGAGAGGCCGCGGCTCCGCGATCGCCTGGGGCGGACGCGCATCGCGTTCAGCGGGTACGTGCGCGGCATCTCGGGCCGCGCCGTCGACGAGGCGACGTGGGAGGAGCTCGAGGAGGCACTGCTACTCGCCGATGTCGGCCTGCCCACCACAGCGCGGCTCCTCGACTCCGTTCGTGAGCGTGCGGCGCAGGAGAAGGTCTCCGACCCGGCCGCCGTGCTTGCGATCCTGCGCGAAGAGATCGCGTCGATGCTCGACACCTCCGCCGGCCGGGACATGGTGATCGAGTCGGATGCATTCAACGTCTGGCTCTTCGTCGGCGTCAACGGCGTGGGCAAGACGACCACCATCGGCAAGCTCGCGGCGCAGCAGGTGGGCGAGGGCCGTCGCGTGGTGCTCGCCGCCGCCGACACCTTCCGCGCGGCGGCGGCCGAGCAGCTCGCCCTGTGGGGCGAGAGAGTCGGCGCCGAGGTCGTGAGAGGCCAGGAGGGGGCCGATCCCGGCTCGGTGCTCTACGACGCCATGTCGGCGGCGTCGAGCCGCTCGGCAGACCTCCTGCTCGTCGACACTGCCGGGCGCCTGCACACGAAGGTGAACCTCATGGAGGAGCTCACGAAGCTGCGCCGCATCGTCGACCGCACCGAGGGCTCGTGCAAGGAGGTCCTGCTCGTCATCGACGCCACCACCGGGCAGAACGGTCTCGCTCAGGCGCGCCAGTTCGCGGAGGCGGTAGACGTGACGGGGATAGTCCTGACGAAGCTCGACGGCACGGCCAAAGGCGGGATCGTCCTCGCGATCCAGGGCGAGCTGGGCGTACCCGTCAAGGCCGTCGGCGTCGGCGAGGGTGTCGGCGACCTCGTCGCATTCGACCCCGCCGAGTTCGCGGCGGCCCTCTTCGAGTAGCCGCCGGTACACTCGGCGCACCCGAGCGAGGCTGGTGACCGTGTTCGACGCGCTCTCAGAACGGTTCGAAGGGATCTTCGGCCGACTGCGCAGCCGAGGAAGGCTGACGCCGAAGGACCTCGACGAGGTCGCGCGCGAGATCCGCCTGGCGCTGATCGAGGCCGACGTCAACCTGCGCGTCGTCAAGCAGTTCATCGCCCGCGTCAAGGAGCAGGCCTCGGGAGCAGAGGTTGCGAAGAGCCTCAGCCCGGCGCAACAGGTCATCAAGATCGTGCACGACGAGCTGGTCTCGACGCTCGGTGGTACGACCGGCAAGCTGACGATGAGCCCGAAGCCGCCCACCGTCGTGATGCTCGCCGGTCTCCAGGGCTCGGGGAAGACGACGGCCGCCGCCAAGCTCGCGCGGCTGCTGAAGGCTCAGGGGCTGCAGCCGCTCCTCGTCGGCGCCGACCTGCAGCGCCCGGCCGCGGTCGAGCAGCTGCGCATCCTCGCCGAGCGGGTGGAGGTGCCGTTCTACTCACGACCGTCTTCGCCGGCCGAGGTGGCGAGCGGAGGGATGGAGGAGGCCGCGCGCCTCGGCCGCAACGTCGTCATCGTCGACACGGCCGGCCGGCTGCAGATCGACGCGGCCCTCATGGACGAGCTGCGCGACGTGCGAGATGTCGTGTCTCCTCACAACACGCTGCTCGTCGTCGACGCGATGACCGGCCAGGAGGCCGTCAACGTCGCCGAAGCGTTCAACGATGCCGTCGGCCTCGACGGCGTGATACTCACCAAGATCGACGGCGACGCCAGGGGCGGAGCCGCCCTCTCGGTGAAGGAGGTCGTGGGCAAGCCGATCCTCTTCGCCGGGACCGGCGAGAAGCTCGAGGACTTCGAGCCGTTCCACCCGGACCGCATGGCGAGTCGGATACTCGGGATGGGCGACGTCCTCACCCTGATCGAGAAGGCCGAGGAGGCCTTCGACGAGGAGCAGGTTCGCAAGGCCGAGACGATCCTGCGCCAGGGGCAGTTCGACCTCGACGACTTCCTCGACCAGCTGCAGCAGGTGAAGAAGATGGGCCCGCTGCAGGGCGTCATCGGGATGCTCCCGGGTGTCCCCAAAGAGGTGAAGGACGCCCAGATCGACGACCGGGAGATCGCCCGCGTGGAGGCGATCATCCACTCGATGACCATGGAGGAACGGAGGAATCCGGCGCTCGTCAACGGCTCCAGGAGGGTGCGGATCGCACGGGGCAGCGGAACCACCACCTCCGACGTGAACAACCTCCTCAAGCAGTTCAAGCAGATGCAGCAGATGATGCGGGGCATGGGGTTCGGCCGGCCGGGGAAGAAGGGGAAGCGGCCGAGGCTGCCTGTCCCGGGCATGTGACCTAGACTCTCGCCCTCGTGGCGGCACTCGTCGCCGGACACCTAGGAGAGGAAGCCGCGAACGTGGCTGTCAAGATCCGCCTGATGCGCGTGGGCAAGAAGAAGCAGCCGACGTATCGCGTCGTGGTGGCCGATGTGCGCAGCCCGCGCGACGGCCGCTTCATCGAGATCCTCGGCCACTACTCGCCGCGCCAGGAGCCGTCGGAGGTCGTCATCGACGGTGACAAGGCAGTCGCGTGGCTCCAGAAGGGCGCCCAGCCGACCGACCAGGTCGCGCGCCTCCTCGAGATCGCCGGCGTGTGGGACGCATTCGAGACCGCGACGGGCAAGCCCGCGAAGATGAAGCCGAAGCCGAGAACGCCGAAGCCGAAGACCGAGAAGCCGCAGGCCGCCGCGCACCGGCGCCGCCGCACCGGTCGCCGCCGCAGAGGCTCCGAGCGAGGAGCCCGCAGCCGAGGACCCGCCGGTCGCCGAACCTGCCGTAGCCGACGCGCC
The DNA here is from genome assembly GCA_963706745.1 of uncultured Actinomycetes bacterium. Taxonomy (GTDB): domain Bacteria; phylum Actinomycetota; class Acidimicrobiia; order IMCC26256; family PALSA-610; genus JAOSJK01. Next base: position 270,927 of record CAVPMX010000004.1, read on the forward strand.
GGCCGACGAGCCTGCCGCAGAGGAAGCCGCAACCGAGGAGTCGAGCGAGTGAGCGATCGCGACGACACCGTCGACGATGACGACGACGACTTCGACGACGAGGAAGTTGACGGCAACGTCGCCGACGCCGACGCCGACGCCGACGCCGATGACGATGACGATGACGACTTCGACGATGACGATGACGATGGCGACGACGATGACGATGACGACGACGATGACGACGACGATGACGACGACGATGACGACGACGATGACGACGACGAGGTCGGCGCCGAGGGGAACCGGGTCGTCGGCGGGCGGGCGCTCGCCGTCGTGGAGCACGTCGCCGCAGGCCTCGTGGACGACGCCGACGCGCTGCACGTCGACATGCAGGAGCGCCGCGACGGCGTGATGCTGCTCATCCATGCCGACAGGGGCGACCTGGGTCGCCTCATCGGTCGGCGAGGACGGGTCATCCAGGCGCTGCGGCAGGTCGTCAGGGCCGCAGGGGCCGTCGAGGGCGTCAGGGCGAGCGTCGACGTCGTCGAGTAGCACGACGTGACCGATCCGCGGCGCCTCGAGGTCGGGCGGATCGTGCAAGGCGCACGGCCTCGCCGGCGAGGTCGCGGTGCACCCCGTCAGCAACGTGCCCGGTCGCTTCGCCGCCGGCTCCGTGCTGCACTCTCCCGGTGGTCCGCTGGTCGTCGCGGCATCCCGACCCCACCAGGGCCGGTGGCTGGTCCGCTTCGAGGGAGTCGACGACCGCTCATCTGCCGAGGTGCTGCGGGGCACCGTCCTCACGGCGGACCTACCAGGAGATGCGCCCGAGGGCGAGGTCTGGGTGCACGAGCTGATCGGTGCCCGCGCCCGCGGCCGCGACGGCACCGACCTCGGGAGCGTGGTGGCAGTGGAGGCGAACCCCGCGCACGACATCCTCGTCCTCGACGACGGTGCCCTCGTCCCCATGGTCTTCGTCGTCGAGGTGCGCACTGAGGGAGCGGGCACTCCGAGCGAGGTCGTGATCGACCCTCCCGACGGGCTCCTCGAAGTCAATCGACGCGATAGCTGACGCCCGTGCGCATCGACGTCTTCTCGATCTTCCCCGAGTACCTCGCCGGACCGCTCGGCGCCTCGCTGCTCGGACGCGCCGCCGCCGACGGGGTCATCGACGTGCGGGTCCACGACATCCGCGGCTGGGCCACAGACAGGCACCGCACCGTCGACGACGCTCCGTTCGGCGGCGGCGCCGGAATGGTGATGACCCCCGGTCCGCTCTTCGACGCCGTCGAGTCCGTCGAGCCGTCGCGCCCCTCTATCTGCTCTCCGCCGCAGGGCGACCGTTCGACCAGACGATGGCGGTCACACTCGCCGGCGGGGAGGGATTCTCGTTGATCTGCGGAAGGTACGAGGGCGTCGACCAGCGGGTCGGCGACCACCTCTGCGACGGCGAGGTGTCGGTCGGCGATTTCGTCCTCGCCGGCGGCGAGGCCGCTGCCCTCGTGGTGATCGAGGCGGTCGCGCGCCTGGTGCCCGGCGTGATGGGGAACCAGGCCTCGGGAGCCGAGGAGTCGTTCGAGGGGGGGCTGCTCGAGTACCCCCAGTACACGCGCCCGGCCGAGTTCAGGGGCTGGGCCGTCCCCGAAGTGCTCCGATCGGGTGACCACGGCCGGATCGCGCGCTGGCGGGCGGCCGCTGCGCTCCGCCGGACACTGCGGCTGAGGCCCGATCTCCTGGGCGCCCGCGAGCTCACGGCGGAGGAGGCGGCGCTGCTCGAGGAGCCCCCGGAGTGACCGGGGTGTCGCCCGGGCGCTAGCATCACCGGCTGCGCCTGCACCACCTCTCCGAGGAGCCCCTCCATGCATCGCACCGATCTCATCGACCGCGCCCAGCTCCGGGACGACGTCCCCGACTTCGGGCCCGGCGACACGCTGAAGGTGCACGTGCGCGTCGTCGAAGGCGCCCGGGAACGGGTCCAGATCTTCCAGGGGGTCGTAATCCGCCGTCAGGGCGGAGGGATCCGCGAGACCTTCAGCGTCAGGAAGATCAGCTTCGGCGTGGGCGTCGAGCGCACGTTCCCCGTGCACTCGCCGATGGTGGTCCAGATCGAGGTGCTGACGCGCGGCGACGTGCGTCGGGCGAAGCTCTACTACCTGCGCGACCGGGTCGGGAAGGCCGCGAAGGTCAAGGAGAAGCGGGTCTGACCGCCCGGCGGACTCTCGCGTCCCGGGTCGGGCACTTGCGTACACTCGTGCGCGATGGCCACGTTCCGAGTCGGAGCACGTCGTGAGCGCTGAGGATCTCGAGCGCTACGAGACGGAGATCGAGCTCGCTCTCTACCGCGAGTACCGCGACGTGCTGCCGATGTTCGGCTACGTCGTCGAGACGGAGCGGCGCTTCTACCTCGCGAACCACGTCGACGTCGCCGTGAAGACAGACCAGGGCCGTACGTTCGTCGAGCTCCAGCTCAGGGACGCATGGGTGTGGGACATGTACCGGCCGTACAGGTTCATCACCAGCGTGAAGGTGGTCAGCTTCAAGGACGTCAACGTCGAGGAGCTGGCGAGCCGGGAGCTGTAGCGGTTGCCACCCGATGGTCGGCGGGCCCTCGGCGCACAGGGCGAGGACGCTGCTGCGGAGTGGTACGCGGCGGCGGGCTACCGGATCCTCGACCGCAACTGGCGGTGCCGCGAGGGCGAGATCGACATCGTCGTCGCGGGTTCCGGTGTGATCGTCTTCTGCGAGGTGAAGACCGCGCCGCAGCGACCGATTCGGCTCGCCGGTGGAGGCGGTCACCCGAACCAAGCAGCAGCGGCTCAGGCGACTCGCGTCGCGCTGGCTCCAGGAGCACGAGTCGCGCGCCCCGAACCTGCGGTTCGACGTCGCGTCGGTCATCCCCGACCGGGCCGGCCGCCCCGTCGTAGAGGTGATCGAGGCCGCGTTCTGAGCGCGCACGGCGCGGTCGGCTAGCCGCGGGCGCGGAGCTCGGCGCGCCAGCAGGGGGTGTGCCAGTGCCGGCGCAGGTCGGGTGCGTGCAGGGGGACCACGACCTCGTGGCCGACGCCCGGTGAGATCTCGTGGTTGCACCCGGGGCACCAGTACGACTTGACGGCCCGGTACGGCTGCACGTGACGGACCTCGACCTCGTCGTCGGGGGGGGGCGTCTCTATGGTGCATCGCGCGCGAGCCCCCGCCGTCAGTGCGGGCCGGGCTGCGAGGGAGTGGGCGTCGATCGCACCCCGCTACGGTAGCGGCGACCCGGCTCGGCAACGGTGCCCGCAGCCCGCGCAGGAGGACAGAGGCCGCATGGAGACACTGCTAGTCGAACGCGACGGCGGCGTGGTCACCGTCACGCTCGACCGTCCGCGCAAGCTCAACGCGATGACTGCGCGCATGTGGACCGAGCTGATCGCGGTCCTCGACGAGATCGAGGCGAACGTCGCCGACCGTTCCGTGATCATCACGGGCGCCGGCGACGGATTCTGCTCTGGTGCCGACCTGACCGACAGCGAGGGCAGTGAGGCCGCCATCGGAGGCGTGGGCGGGACCTGGAGGAGGATGCGACTCGTCGGGGCCGCCGCGATGCGGCTCCACGACTTTCCGAAGCCGACGATCGCCGCGGTGAACGGGGTAGCCGTCGGCGCGGGCCTGAACCTCGCGCTCGGCTGCGACATCGTCATCGCCTCCGACCGGGCGCGCTTCAGCGAGATCTTCGCCCAGCGCGGGCTCGCGGTGGACTACGGGGGCTCGTGGCTGCTGCCGCGTCTCATCGGTATGCACCGGGCGAAGGAGCTGGTCCTCCTCGCCGAGATCATCGACGCGGCGGAGGCCGATCGCATCGGGCTCGTGAACCGGGTGGTGCCGCACGACGACCTGATGACCGTGGTGCGCGAGATGGCGACTCGCCTCGCCGCACTGCCCCCGCTGCAGCTGGCCATGTCGAAGAAGCTGCTGAACCAGTCGCTGGCCGTCTCCATGGCGCAGGCCCTCGAGGCCGAGGGCGTCGCTCAGACCGTGAGCTTCCAGTCGAAGGACACGGTCGAGGCCGTCATCGCGTTCGCCGAGAAGCGCGAGCCGCGCTTCACCGGGGAGTAGGGCGGGTCCGACTGCGCTCTACGAGCGTGCGGCGGCGGTCACCTCGGCGCCGGCGACCGCGGCTTCGCGGGCCCGCAGCACTCGTTCGCGGTCGGGTTCGCGCACGCGCCGGACGAGGGCGCTGTGCCACTCCCAGGCTGCGCCGCAACACGGGCAGTCGAGCAGCACCGAGCCGCCCGAGTAGGCCTCGGCCTCGATCGGAGTGCTGTCGTAGGGGCACTGGGTCAGGTCCACGTGCAGTGTTTCGGCACGCGCGGGACGGAAGTGAAGCACTGTTGCCACTGAGCGTGATGACGCCCCGTGGTGGCGAGTCCCGGAGCCCGATGGCGCCCGGTGGCGGCGTGTGGCGACGCCGGGCTCAGCGTGGCCAGAGGAGCCCGCGGCTCCTCTGCAGGCAACCTGCCCGCTCCAGCTCCCGCAGGGCGCCCGAGACGCGCTCGGGCGGGAGGCCGGACCTGCCGGCGAGCTGGTCGGCCGTCGCGGGTTCGCCGCCGAAGGCGTGACGGACGGAGCGGGCGTCGTCGGAGAGCGCCGCGCCCGGCGGTAGCGTCCAGCCGGCGCGTCCCCCGGCAGCGAGGCCGAGAGCGAGGAGGACGTCGGACGGCTCGAGGAGCGGGTGGGCGCCGTCGGCCAGCAGGGCGTTGCACCCGGCGGCGGCGGGGTTCCGTCTCGATCCGGGAACGGCGAGCACCGGCCGGCCGTACTGGGCGGCGTACTCCGCTGTGATCCGCGCGCCGCCGCTCTCGGTCGCCTCGACTACCACGACGACGTCGGCGAGGGCCGCGATGATCCGATTCCGCACCGGGAAGCGCCATGCGGCCGGCCCGACCCCGTACCCGACCTCGCCGACGACGAGGCCGCCTCGTCGCACGCGATCGAAGAGTGCGCGGTGTCGGCGCGGGTAGACGACATCGAGGCCGGTTGCAACCACTCCGACGGGCCCGGCCGCGCCGCCGTCCGTCGCCGACGCGACCTCGAGAGCACCCTCGTGGGCGGCGGCGTCGATGCCGATCGCGAGACCGCTCACCACGGTGATGCGGGCGTCGGTGAGAGCGGAGCCGAGCTCGCGTGCGTCGGCGAGCCCGTGGGGGGTGGCGGCGCGCGTCCCGACGATCGCGACCCGGGGCGCGTCGAGGACGCCGGGCGCGTCGCCCTCACCCAACAGCACCGGCGGACGCAGTGGCACCTCGTCGTGGATCGGGAAGCCGTCGTCGGCTGCGAGCCATGCGCGGTGCGGCGCCGCTCGACGAGTGCGGCGGCTCGGCCGAGGTCGGCACCCTCGTCGCCGTCGTCACCCTCGAAGCGCGCAATCGACGCGAGGGCCTGCCGGGGGCCGCCGGAGCGATCGAGGAGCGACGTGAGCCGCGAAGGCGACATCCCGGGGAGGGCGAGGAGCGCGACGGCTGCGACGGTGTCGGTGAGCGAGGCCAACACGGCTACACGATCTCCTCGCGGCAGGTCGGCCGCCATGCCGACGTCGCCTTCGCCGACAGCGGCGCGGTCGCCGAGGTCAGCGAGCGTGCGCGCGCGACGCGCCGCACCCGAGCGGCGCCCCGGGCGCTCCACGACCGCTCACGGCGCAGCAGCTCTCCACAGGAGCTCCGCCTCCCTGTCGAGGGGGACGAGGCGCTCCAGAGCGCCCGCCGGGATCTCGCCGTTGCGCTTCCACGGCCAGTCGGCGAGGCGGGCACCCTGGCGTGCCACTGCGGCGTCGACCTTCGTGCGCACCTCCTCGGAGGAGGCGCCGGGCGCGTCGGACGGATCGGGAGGCCGTACGGCGAGGCGGAGGTCGAACCGGTCGAGGAGGGGAGCGGAGAGGCGGCGGCGGTAGCGCGCACGCATCGCGTCGCTGCACCGGCACGCGGTGTCGGAGAGGCCGCACGGGCACGGGTTGCAGCAGGCGACGAGCGTGAAGTCGGCGGGGAAGACGAGCGACGCGGCGGCGCGGCTGATGCGGACGCTCTTCTCCTCGAGTGGTTGGCGCAGCGCGTCGAGCGCGGTGGGGGCGAACTCGCCGAGCTCGTCGAGGAAGAGAGCGCCTCTGTGCGCGAGCGTGATCTCGCCCGGTCTGATGTGGGCACCGCCACCGCCGACCAGCGCCCCAGTGGTGGCGGTGTGGTGGGGTGAGCGGAACGGTCGTGCCCTGATCAGCTCCCCGCCGCCCGCGACGCCCGCCACCGAGTGGATGCGGGTCACCTCGATCGCCTCTTCGGGGCCGAGCGGCGGCAGGATCGACGGCAGGCGCCGGGCGAGCATGGTCTTGCCCACTCCTGGAGGGCCGACGAGGAGGAGGTGGTGGCCGCCGGCTGCGGACGCCGTGAGAGCGCGCCTCGCGACCGGCAGGCCGTGGACGTCGGCGAGGTCGAGCGGCTCGTCGGAGACGGGCGCGGTCGCCGGTGCCGCGGCGGGTATCTCGGGCCAGGCCTCCTCGCCCTTGAGGCAGGCACGCAGCTCGTCGAGGCGCCGCGCGGGGTGCACCGTCACTCCCGGCACGAGTGCCGCCTCGGCCGCGTTGGCCTGCGGGACGACGACGTGGTCGCAACCGGCGCGGTGCATGGCGTCGACGAGGACGAGGACGCCGGCGACGGCCCGGATGCTGCCGTCGAGGCCGAGCTCGCCGATCACGCCGATGCCGTCGAGCGCCGCCTCGTGGAGATCGCCGCCCGCGACGACGACCGCCAGGGCGACGGCCAGCTCGAGACAGGAGCCCGACTTGCGGACGGTGGCCGGAGCGAGGTTCACGGTGATGCGCTTCATCGGCCAGTCGAGGCCCGACGAGATCACCGCCGCGCGGGCGCGCTCCCGGGACTCGCGCACCGCCGCGTCGGGGAGCCCGACCACGGTGTACGCGGGCAGGCCGGTCGAGACGTGAACCTCGACGGTGACGACCTGCCCGTCGAGGCCGAACAGGGTTGCGCTCCGAATCGCTGCGAGCACGGCGGGACCTCCCGGGAGACGGATGCATCGGGAGGCCCTTCACCGCGGCCACGAACGTTCCCGGCAACCTAGACCGGGGGTGTGACAGTCAAGATGTGGGTGCCGTCCGCGGCTGTGGCTCTGTCGGCGCCACGACCCCCGGTACCTTGGGGCCATGGCGTGGCCGGTCGAGGAGTACGTGAGCTCGCTGACCGCCGTGAGCGAGCACACGCGCCGCGGCGTACGAGCACGACGTCGCGCGAGCTGGTCGAGTGGTGTGAGCGGGGCGGCTGCGCGGGGCCCGGAGCCCTCGACCACAAGACCCTGCGCCGGTACCTCGCCTACCTCACGACCCGCGGGTTCGTTCGGCCGAGCATCGCCCGCAAGGCGGCGTCGGTCCGTGCGTACACGCGGTGGCTCAGCCGGCACGGCCTGGTCGCCTCCGACATCGGCCGACACCTCACGACCCCCAAGGGCACGGCTCGCCTGCCCCGGGTGCCCAGGCGCCCCGACGCCGAGATGATCATCGACGCTGCGGCCGGAGCGGTCGACTCCGGCGACGGAGTCGTCGCGGCGGCGCTGCGCGACCTGGTCGTGCTCGAGCTGCTCTACGGAGCGGGGCTCAGGGTGAGCGAGTGCTGCGGCCTCGCGCCGGGAGACGTCGACACCCGGAGGGGACACGTCACCGTGACCGGGAAGGGCTCGAAGGTTCGGCGCGTCCCGCTGGGCGAGCCGGGGTGCGACGCCGTGCGCCGCTACCTGAGGGAGGCGCGCTCCGCCCTCTCGGGACCCGACACACCGTCCGACGCACTGCTGCTGAACGCCCGTGGTCGTCGCCTGGGTACGCGCGACGCGCGGAGGATCCTCGATCGTTACAGGCTCCCGGACGGCCGGGCGATTCACCCGCACTCCCTCCGACACGCGTTCGCGACGCACCTGCTCGAGGGCGGTGCCGACCTCCGCGTCGTGCAGGAGCTCCTGGGCCACGCCGACCTCGCGACCACGCAGGTCTACACTCACGTGACCCGCGACCGGCTCCGGCGGGTGTACGACGATGCGCACCCCCGGGCATGAGGGAATCTGTGGACGAGTCACCCGATGTCGTCGCCGAGATATGGCGCGAGTACAAGGAGTCGGAGTCCCTCGGGCCCGCGAGCGCCTGATCCTCCACTACTCGCCGCTGGTCAAGTTCGTGGCGGGCCGCGTCGCTGCCGGTCTGCCGCAGAACGTCGAGCAGGCCGACCTCGTCGGCCTACGGGATCTTCGGCCTCATCGACGCCATCGACAAGTTCGACCCCGTCACGCGGGTTCAAGTTCGAGACGTACGCGATCAGTCGCATCAAGGGCGCCATCATCGACGAGCTCCGCTCGATCGACTGGGTGCCGCGTTCGGTCAGGGCGAAGGCGCGCTCGATCGAGCGCGCCTACTCGAAGCTCGAGAACGAGCTGCGCCGCACGCCCGACGGACCGAGAGGTCGCGGCCGAGCTCGGGATGTCGGAGGACGACCTCGCCGCGACGATGTCGCAGATCTCCTTCGTCGGCATTGTGGCGCTCGACGAGCTGCTCTCCGCCGGTGAGCGGTCGAGCGGCGCGACCCTCGGCGACACGGTCGCCGACACGGTGAACGACCCGGTCGAACGCGTTCGAGAAGGCCGAGCTGCGGCACGTTCTCGCCGACGCGATCAACCGGATGCCCGACCGTGAGCGGCTCGTGCTGACCCTCTACTACTACGAGGGCCTGACGCTCGCCGAGATCGGCGGCGTCCTCGGCGTGACGGAGAGCCGCGTCTGCCAGATCCACACCAAGGCGATCTTCCAGCTGCGCGGACGCATCTCCGAACCCCCCGTCTGAGGAGGCCGGGGCGGCCCGCAGCCGGCGCACGCTCCCGCTCACGCCCCTCGCCTCCGGCCGCTCGACTCCGGCCACTCGACTCCGGACCGGTGCCCGGATAGGGTCGGCGCGCGGCTGCGGGTGATGTCTCCCCGGTTCCCGCGCACCTCGCCTGCTACTTCCCCGGCTGCTTCCCCGGCTGCTTCCCCCATGCATTCGTCGGCTTCGTCGCGTCGGGGGAGCAGCCATGGTCCGCCTACCACCAGCGGTGTCCGATCGTCCGTCAGCCGGTGCACGCCTGCGCGGCCCGGCCGTCGCGCTCCTCGCCGCCCTCCTCGCAGCGGCCGGCACCGTGGCCGGCGCGACTGCCGTCGCACGCGCCGCCGGGGCAGCAACGGGCACAGGTGCCTGGTCCCCTCCGGTCGACGGGCCGGTCGTGGAGGCCTTCGACCCGCCGGCAGTCAGGTGGGGTGCCGGTCACCTCGGCGTCGACTACCGCGTGAGCCCGGGGAGCGAGGTCGCTGCGGCGGGCGGGGGCACCGTCGTCTTCGCGGGCCGGGTGGCGGGATCCCTGCACGTGGCCGTGCTCCATCCCGGGGGTCTGCGCACCTCGTACTCGTTCCTCTCGGAGGTTCATGCGCGGCGCGGCCAGGTGGTGGTCCGCGGCGAGGTTGTCGGGCGGAGCGGCGGGAGTGGGTCCAACCACGGAGAGGGCGTCGTGCACTTCGGCCTGCGGGTGGGCGAGTCGTACGTGGACCCCCTTGTCCTGTTCCGGCCCGTCGATCTCGTCGCCGCAGTGCGCCTCGCACCGGTCGGTTCGGCCGGAGCCCCGGCCCCGGCGGGCGTCGAGGCCGACGGCCTGCTCGCCGGTCTCGGCAGTCTCCTGGGGGGCTTGGGCGACGCCACCGTCTCAGCCGTCGCCGACCTGATCGGCGAGGGAGCCGACGCAGCGGGGGCGCTGTCGGCGATGGTCGGCACGCTCGCGCTGGCGTTGGAGCCCATGGCCGGTGCGCTGAGTGCCGGGGCGGCGAGCGTCCCCTGGGTGGCCGACTGGCTGAGCGAGCTGGCGCCGATCCGGCTCCTTCCCGGGCTCGCCCTCGACATCGGCGGTTCGCTGCTCCGATGGGCGCGCACGCTCGACGAGTGCGACCCCGACGCTCCCCCCGCCGACGGCAGCGGCGGCTCCGGCCACGACGTGATGGTCGTCGCAGGGTTGAACAGCTCGGCCGGTCCCGGCGGCGCGACGACCGGCCTCCCAGTCGACCTGCTGGGCTACGCCGCCGACGAGGTCGAGTACTACTCCTACGCCGAGGGAGGCGGTCCGCACGAGAGCGAGGACTCGCAGATCGGGATCGAGGAGTCGGCGTCGCTCCTCGCCGCGCAGCTGCGCGAGATGCAGTCGGCCAACCCGGGCCGCGAGGTGGACCTGATCGCGCACTCACAGGGAGGCGTCGTCGCAGTCGCCTTCCTGGCTCTCCTCTACGACCCGGCCGACCCGTCGTACCCGCCCCTGGGGCCGGTGGTCACCCTCTCCTCGCCTCACCGGGGAGCCCCGCTCGCGACGGCCGAGGTCCTCGTCGCCGCGACGCCGGCCGGCCGGGCGCTGCTCGAGTGGCTGCCCGACGATCTGGTGCCCCCGCCGCCGGCCGACTCGATCGGCGACCTCGCCGAGGGCTCCGGCCTCCTCGGCGGCGTTCACCGCGGCGGGCCTGCCCGAGGGGGTCGAGGTGACCTCGATCGGGGCGGCCCTCGACCTGGTCGTGCCGGCCACGAGCACCGACCTCGACGGGGCGACGAACGTCGTGGTGAACCCGTGGTCGCTCGGCGCGCACAGCGCGATCGTCGAGGACCCCGAGGCACTGCGAGCCGTGCGGGCGGCCCTGGAGGGCAGGGCGCCCCCGTGCGTTGCGTTCGGAGACGCACTGGTGGCTGCCGTGGCACCTGAGGTGATCTCCCGGGCCGAGCACGCTGCCGGCCTGGTCACCGCCGCCGCTGCTGCCGTCGCGAGCCCCGCGCTCGACCCTTGAGGTGCACCCGGGGTGCCGTCGTGGGCACCGACGGGCCGGGAACCCCTTGGGAGGCCGGAGACGGCGGCGACTACACTGCCCTGCGACCCGGACCACCTGGACCGGGATTGAGCACGCCCGCTAACCCGAGGTGGCGCCGCCGGAGGCTCCGACGGCGCTCGCGCGGGCGGAAGACACGAACCAAGGGAGGCGCGGCCGTGGCCGTCGTGACCATGAAGCAGCTGTTGGAGGCCGGAGTGCACTTCGGCCACCAGACCCGGCGCTGGAACCCGAAGATGCGACGGTTCATCTTCGGCGAGCGCAACGGGATCTACATCATCGACCTCAACCAGACGCTCGAGCTGATCGACACCGCCTACCGGTACGTGCGCGACAGCGTCGCCGATGGTGGAACCGTCCTCTTCGTGGGCACGAAGAAGCAGGCGCAGGAGCCGGTGTCGCAGCACGCGTTGCGATCGAACAGCCCCTACGTGAACTTCCGCTGGCTCGGCGGGATGCTCACCAACTTCCAGACCGTCCACTCCCGCGTCTCGAAGCTGCGCGAGCTCCAGCGCGTGATCGATACCGGTGAAGTCGACCAGATGATCAAGAAGGAAGGCCTCAAGGTGCGGCGCGAGGTCGCGAAGCTCGAGCGCAACCTGGGCGGCATCAAGAACCTCGAGCAGCGCTCCGAGCGTCGTCTTCGTGATCGACACGAAGAAGGAGCACATCGCCGTCACCGAGGCCAACCGCCTCGGTATTCCGGTCGTCGCGGTCGTCGACACCAACTGCGACCCCGACGTCATCGACTTCGTGATCCCGGGCAACGACGACGCGATCCGTGCCGCGAACCTGATGTGCAGAGTCATGGCCGACGCGGTGGAGGAGGGGCGCTTCCTCGCGCAGCGTCGGGGCGCCCGCGCGGGTACCCGCGCGGAGGGCACCCCCGCGAAGAAGACACAGGCGCCCACTCCCCTCAGCGCCGAGGAGGAGAAGCGCCGTGCGGAGCAGCAGGCGAAAGCGCGCGCCGAGGCCGCTGCGGCACAGAGGCTCCGCGAGGAGCGCCTCGTCGCCCAGAAGGAGGCCGCGAAGGCGGGCGGAGCCGACGCAGGAGATGCCGCCACGGAGGCGGCGACCCCTGAAGCGGCCGCACCTGAAGCGGGCGCCGACGTGCCCGCGGCGGCGACTACGGACTCGATCGAAGCGACATCGGACGGAGAGAGCGATGGCTGACATCTCGGCCAAGGACATAGCGGCGCTGCGCAAGATCACCGGCGCCGGGATGATGGACTGCAAGAAGGCGCTCGAGGAGAGCGGCGGCGACCCGCAGGCGGCCCAGGACTGGCTGCGGGAGCGCAACCTCTCGGGTGCGGCGAAGCGCGCCGGTAGGGCGGCACAGCAGGGGGCGATCGACGTGGTGGCAGGCGACGACGTCGCCGTGATCTGCGAGCTCACCTGCGAGACCGACTTCGTGGCGAAGGGCTCCGACTTCAAGGACCTCGTCGCGCGTCTCGCAGGGCAGGTCGCACAGCAGGGAGCAGACGACGTGTCGGTCCAGGCGTTCGACGGCAGCACCGTCGGCGAGGCGATCACGCAGATGTCGGGGAAGATCGGCGAGAAGATCGAGCTCGGCAGGGTCGTCCGCTTCGAGTCGACCGACGGCGTCCTCGACGCGTACCGGCACCTGCAGAACGAGCGTGGCGTGATCGGCGTGCTCGTCGAGCTGGGCGGGGTCGACAAGGGCGACGCCCGTGTCCGCGAGGTCGCGCACGACGTGGCGCTCCACGTCGCCAACTCGGCGCCCCGGTGGCTGTCACGCGACGACGTGCCGGCCGACGAGGTCGCGAAGGAGCGGGCGGTGCTCGAGGCGCAGACGCGCCAGGAGGGCAAGCCGGAGCAGGCGCTCGCCAAGATCGTGGAGGGCAAGCTCGGGGGCTTCTTCAAGGCGAACTGCCTCATCGACCAGCCGTTCGTCAAGGACCCGAAGGTCTCGGTCGGCGCCCTGGTCGCGGGCCTGGGCGGCGACGCGTGCATCAGGCGGTTCGCCCGCGTCAAGATCGCCGAGGACTAGACGGGCGACGCCCGGGCCACCGAGTGCGCGACGAGGAGATCATGAGCGAGGCCGCCGACAGATCCTCAGACTGCACGCGTTGCGGCCGAGCGTGGCCCGAGCGGCCCGGCCCGCAGGGCCAGGAGCGGAGATCATGAGCGAGAGCCGGTACGGCCGGGTGGTGCTCAAGCTCTCGGGTGAGGCGTTCGCCGATCGCAGGATCGGCTTCGGCATCGACGCCGCCGTCGTGCAGCGCATCGCCGAGGAGGTCGCCGGCGTCCGCATCGAGCTCGGCGTCGAGGTCGCGATCGTCGTCGGAGGGGGCAACATCTTCCGGGGCATGACCGGCGCCACGCGCGGCATGGAGCGGGCGCGCGCCGACTACATGGGGATGCTCGCCACCGTCATCAACGCGTTGGCCATGCAGGACGCCCTCGAGGCCCTCGGACACCCGACGCGCGTGCAGACGGCGATAACGATGTCGCAGATCGCCGAGCCGTACATACCGCTGCGTGCGGTCCGGCACCTCGAGAAGGGGCGTCTCGTGATCTTCGCTGCAGGCACCGGCAACCCCTACTTCACGACCGACACGACGGCGGCGCTGCGTGCTGCGGAGATCGGCGCCGGCGCGGTCCTGAAGGGGACACACTCCGGGGTCGACGGCGTCTACAGCGCCGATCCCAAGCTCGATCCCGAGGCGGTCAAGCTCTCCGAGGTGAGTCACTTCGAGGTGCTGAACCGCGGCTTGAAGGTGATGGACTCGACGGCGATCACGTTCTGCATGGACAACCGGCTCCCGATCATCGTCTTCGACGTCATGGAGCCCGGCAACATCCGCCGAGCGCTCATCGGGGAGCCGATCGGGACGCTCGTGAGCTCCAGGGAGGCCTCCTGATGGAAGGTCGGATAGCGGACTGCAAGGACCGCATGCACAAGGCCGTGGTGCACCTGCAGGAGGAGTTCGCGACGGTCCGCACGGGTAGGGCCACACCCGCCCTCGTGGAGAAGCTGAGGGTCGACTACTACGGCAGCGAGGTCCCCCTGCAGCAGCTCGCCGGGTTCTCCGTGCCCGAGCCGCGAGTGCTCGTCGTCGCCCCTTACGACAAGGGGGCGATGAAGGCGATCGAGAAGGCCATCCAGGGCAGCGACCTCGGCATCAACCCGTCGAACGACGGTGCCGTCATACGCCTGACGTTCCCGGAGCTGACCGAGGAGCGCCGCAAGGAGATGGTGAAGGTGGCCAAGCACCGGGCCGAGGAGAGCCGCGTCGCGGTCCGCAACGTCAGGCGTCACGCCCGCCAGGAGCTCGAGGCGATGGAGCGCGCCGCGGAGATCTCGGCAGACGATCTGGCCAGGGTCGAGAAGGAGCTCGAGAAGGTGACCCACGAGGTCGTGGCCGAGATCGACCGGATGCTGGCCCACAAGGAGCAGGAGCTCTTGGAGGTGTGACGGGTCGGCCCGGCCAAGGCCTTGCGAGGCCTGCCCGGGCGAAGGTGGCATTGGGTGGGAGTCCTGGTCGGGCGCGGCGGAGTGCACGCCGTCTAGCCTGGCGAAGCAGTTCCGCGGGAGGAATGCTGTGGCCGACTCAGACGACGACGAGAAGCCGGCGGCGCCCGAGGGCGTCCGCATACTCGGCGCCGAGGAGGCGCAGTCGGCGCTCGAGGGCGAGAGCGGGCGAGTGCCGTCCGGACAGCCGCGTCACGGCGACCGTCCACCTGCTCCCGACCCGACCGTCCGCCCCTCGCTGACGTTCCCCTCGTCGACCGGACCGACCTGGTCGGCGTCGTCGGCCCCGTCCGACCCCACCGCTCCCGAGGAGCCCGAGGGAGAGGCCACGCCGAACGCCACCGCGGGCGGCACCGGGAGCACCGAGGCGGTGCCACCTCTGCCGCACTGGTCGGAGCCGCCCACGGGCGCCATGCCGGCGATCTTCGTCGACGACGACGTCGAGCCCGAGGAAGGGGGCGCCGACGACCCCTGGGCGGCGCTCGCCGGTCCCGGCCCGCGATTTCGCGCCGAGGGCTCCGACTGGGCCGGCGCCGACTACCGCGCCGATCTCACCGACGAGACCGCACAGGTCGGTGTGGCCGCCGAGGCCCCGCCCGACAGCGACGCGACATTCGCCGAAGAGGTCGCCGCGCGCCGACGGGTGTCAACACGGCGGACCTCTTCGGGTGCCGCGCAGCGTACGGCTGCTCAGCGCCCGCGCCCCAGGCCGGCACCGTCGGCTCCGGAGTCGGCACCTGAGGCGACAGGGTCCCAGCCCGGTGGACGCGACGTCCCGACGGCCGTTCTCACGGCGGGCATCATCGCCGTCATCGCCTTCGCGTGCTTCAACTCCGGCACGACCGCCACCGGATACCTCGCCGCGACGATCCTCGGCCTGGCGACGGTCGAGCTCGCACAGGGCCTGCGGACGAAGGGGTTCAAGCCCGCGGCGCCGCTGGCCATACTCGGGTCGGTGGGGCTAGTCGTCTCGGCGCGCGAATACGGCGTCGGTGCGTACCCCGTCTTCTTCGGCCTCGTCGTCGTCTTCTCGATGCTCTGGTTCCTGTGGGAGGTCACGCCCGGCCGGCCGCTGCTCGGCGTCGCCACGACCCTGTTCACGTTCGGCTATGTCGGCGGCCTCGGCGGCTTCGCGGGACTGCTGCTGCAGTCGGAAGACGGCGTCGGCCTTCTCCTCGGTGTGGTGATCTGCACGGTCGCCTACGACGTCTTCGGGTTCTTCGTCGGCTCCCAGTTCGGCAAGTCACGCATCGCGCCGAAGACCTCGCCGAACAAGACCTTCGAGGGGACCCTGGCGGGGATGACCGCGTCTGTCGTTCTCGGATGGGCGGTCGTCGGTGGCGGCCTGGCGGGCGACGGCATCTTCCCGTGGGACTCCAAGAGCGGCCTCGCCCTGGGCATGCTCGTCGCGATCGGTGCGTTCGTCGGCGACCTCTGCGAGTCGATGCTCAAGCGCGACCTGGGCATGAAGGACTTCGGTGCACTCCTGCCGGGCCACGGTGGTGTACTCGATCGATTCGACGCGTTGCTCTTCTGCCTCCCGATCACCTACTACCTCGCGCTCCACCTGAACGTGCTCTGAGGGCGGGCGCCCGCCTCCGGGCGGCGTCCCACCGTCGCGTAGGCTTCCGGGATGCCGCGCGGCGTGGTGATTCTGGGCTCGACCGGCTCGATCGGGACTCAGACTCTCGACGTGATCTCACGACACCCCGACCTGTTCCGCGTGGTCGCTCTCGCTGCGGGGCGCAGCACCGACCTTCTCGCCGAGCAGGCGGCCGGCTACGGCGTCCCCGCAGATCTCGCCCGGGCCTGCGGCGACGACCCCGACGCGCTCGTCGAGCTGGCGGCGCACCCCGACGCCGACGTCGTGGTGAACGCCGTGGTCGGGTTCGCGGGCCTCCCGGCGACGCTGAGCGCCCTGGAGCACGGCAAGCGGCTCGCCCTGGCGAACAAGGAGAGCATGATCGCCGGCGGCCCACTCGTCGCCAAGGCCCTCGCCTCGGGCGGCGGTGAGATCGTCCCGGTCGACTCGGAGCACTCAGCCGTCTACCAGTGCCTGCGAGCCGGCCGGCAGGCACAGGTGAGCCGCGTGGTGCTCACCGCGAGCGGCGGTCCGTTCCGGGGACGGTCGTCCGCGGAGCTCGCAGGCGTCTCGGTCGACGACGCTCTCGCCCACCCCACGTGGAACATGGGCCCGAAGGTCACGATCGACTCCTCGACTCTCATGAACAAGGGCCTGGAGGTCATCGAGGCACATGAGCTCTTCGGCATCGACTACGACCGCATCGAGGTCGTGGTGCACCCTCAGTCGGTCGTGCACGGCATGGTCGAGTTCGTCGACGGCGCCACGGTCGCGCAGCTCTCGATGCCCGACATGCGTCTCCCGATAGGGCTCGCCCTCGGGGCACCCGATCGACTCGACGAGCCCTTCGGGTCGCTCGACTGGGCGAGTCTGGGCCGACTCGACTTCGAGGCGCCCGATCTCGAAGCGTTCCCGTGCCTGGGGATCGCCTACGAGGCGGGACGGGCCGGAGGCGCGGCACCCGCGGTGCTCAACGCCGCGAACGAGGTCGCCGTGGAGGCGTTCCTCTCCGGTGCGGTCGAGTGGGTCGCGATCTCCGACATCGTCGCGGAGGCACTCGACGGGCCGATCGGCCGGGCCGACGAGATGGCAGAGCTCCTCGACGCCGACCGCAGCGCCCGGGTCCGTGCCCGCAAGGCAGTCGAGCGTCGGGCCGGTACGACCGCAGGTGGGAGCAGCGCGTGAGAGATCCACTCGAAGAGTACGACGTCGACCGAAGGCGCGCGGTCGTAACCGTGGCGCTGCTGACCGCAGTGGCGGTTGCGCTTGCGATCGCGCGTCCGACGGTCTTCGGGACGATCCTCGTGGTCCTCGCGTTCTTCGTCATGATCGTGCTCCACGAGTTCGGGCACTTCGTGATGGCGAAGCGCGCCGGCATGAAGGTCACCGAGTTCTTCGTCGGCTTCGGCCCGCGCATCTGGTCCGTCCACCGAGGCGAGACCGAGTACGGGGTGAAGGCGTTGCCGCTCGGCGGCTACTGCAGGATCATCGGGATGACGAACCTCGAGGAGGTCGCCCCCGAAGACGAGCCGCGCGCATACCGGAACAAGGGGTACTTGGCGCGCATGGGAGTCGCGCTCGCCGGCTCGGTGATGCACTTCGTCATCGCGTTGGTCCTCATGTTCATCGTGGTGTGGGGAGCCGGCGACTTCCGCAACGGCGAGCTGAGGGCGACGCTGAGCGGGGTCGAGCCGGGCGCGCCGGCAGACGCCGCAGGGATCGAGGCGGGCGACACGATCCTCGAGATCGACGGAGTGGCGATCGAGGAGTGGCAGGGCGTCCCCGACACCGTGCGCCCGCGCGGAGGCGAGACGGTCGACTTCGTGGTCGAGCGAGATGGCGAGCGGCTGACGCTGCCGGTCACCCTCGCGGAGAGCCACCCGCAGGTGGAGGGCGAGACCGGGTACGCCGGGGTCAGCCCTACGGCGTACGTGCCGCAGCCGGGCGTGCTCGGGTCGTTGAGAGAGGCGCCCCTCGCGATCGCCGATCTCACGAAGGAGTCGCTGGCTGCGCTCGGCCGGATGTTCTCGCTGGACGGGCTGAGCTCCTACAGGGACGCGCTCGTCGGCACGGATGCCGGCGACGCAGGCGACGACGCAGGTGGGGCCGCAGAGGGGGAGCGCTTCATCTCGCCCGTCGGGTTCGGGCGCCTCGCCAACCAGGCGGTCGTCGCCGGCTGGGTCAGCACCCTGTTCCTCCTGATCTCCATCAACGTCTTCGTCGGCCTCTTCAACATGACCCCGCTGCTCCCGTTCGACGGGGGCCACGTGGCGATCGCGACGTACGAGCGGATCATGTCGTCGGTCCGGCGGCGCCGGGTGCAGGTGGATGCCGCGAAGCTGCTCCCGCTGACGGTCGCGGTGGTCGGGGTCCTCGCGTTCATCTTCCTGTCGGCGCTCTTCCTCGACGTCGCTCGCCCCGTGCCCGACCCGTTCTAGGGCGGTTGTCCGGGCTCACGCGCTCGGTCGTAGGCTGGGCGAGTGATCGAGCGGCGCAAGACCCGACAGGTGATGGTCGGCCATGTGCCGGTCGGCGGCGGTGCGCCGGTGAGCGTCCAGTCGATGACGACGACCCGGACCGCCGACGTCGAGGCGACGCTCACGCAGATCTACGCGCTCGCCGGCGCGGGTGCCGACATCGTTCGGTGCACCTGCAACGACGAGGCGGCCGCCGAGGGGTTGGCTCGCATCGTTCCGCGCTCACCTGTGCCTCTCGTGGCCGACATCCACTTCCAGCACAGGCTCGCGCTGGCGGCGCTGGAGGCGGGCGTGCACGCGCTGAGGCTGAACCCGGGCAACATCCGCAAGGCGGATCAGATCAAGCTCGTCGCCAAGGAGGCGAGAGATCGAGGCGTACCGGTCCGCATCGGCGTGAACGCCGGCTCGCTCGACCCCGACGTCGCCGAGCGCCACGGCGGGCTCACCCCCGAGGCGCTGGTCGCGTCGGCCATGCACGAGCTGGACCTGTTCCGCGAGGTCGGCTTCGACGACGTGAAGATCTCGGTGAAGGCCTCGAACGTGTTGCTGATGATCGAGGCCTACCGTCTCCTGTCCGAGACCACCGACCACCCCCTCCACCTCGGCGTCACCGAGGCCGGCCCGCCCCCGCAGGGCCTCGTGAAGTCGACGGCCGGCATCGGCGCGCTCCTCGCCGAGGGCATCGGCGACACGATCCGCTACTCGCTCACCGCCGACCCGGTGGAGGAGGTCCGAGCCGGTCGGACGCTCCTCGAGTCGCTCGGCCTGCGCGAGCGCCGCGGCCTCGACCTGATCGCGTGCCCTTCGTGCGGCCGGGCGGAGGTCGACGTCATCAAGGTCGCCTCCGACGCCCAGGCGGCCCTCGACGGCCGAAGCATTCCACTGCAGGTCGCGGTCATGGGGTGCGTGGTGAACGGCCCTGGTGAGGCTCGCGAAGCAGATCTCGGGATCGCCGCCGGTCGCGGCCGGGGGCACCTCTTCGTGAAGGGCCACGTGGTGCGCGTCGTGCCGGAGGACGAGATGGTCGCGGCGCTCGTCGAGGAGGCCGAGCGGATAATGGCCGAGGGCCTCGACTCACGGGTGGCCGCGGCTCAAGCGGGCGCCGAGGCGATCGCAGCCGAGACGCGCGCCGAGATGCTCGCTGCGCAGGGGCTCGATCCGAACCACTCCGAGGAGCGCATCGCGCGGATCCGGGAGATCTCGGGCTGAGACGTCAGCCGACCCGCGGCGCGGCGTAGACGTCGACCCGGTACGGGATCGAGAGAGCTTCGCGACCGCGCGTGTCGGGGTGCCGGTAGACGATCTCGCGCACCTCGTCGAGAACGGCGTCGCGCTCGGCGGGCTGCAGCGTCGCGACGTGGCTCACAGACGCGACCCGCCCCACGACCCCCTCGGGCGAGAGAACCTGCTCGTTGGGGAACGTGGCCGTCTCGAGCGCCCCGAAGCCGGGCCAGGCCACCTCGGCGGCCTCGCGCCAACGGTCGTGGTCGCGCCATGGCGCGTGCTTCTCCACCCTGTCCATGATCGTCCACACCAGGTCGACCCACTCGACGTCGCGGTTGCGGGCGTTCCAGATCAGGGCGACGCCGCCGCCGGGGCGGACCACACGGGCGAGCTCGGCGACGGTCGCGGCGGAGTCGAACCAGTGGAACGCCTGCGCGACGGCGACGGTGTCGCACGTGGCATCACCGAAGGGGAGCGCCTCGGCGAGACCCGCGACCACGGGCACCGTCGGGATCGCCCCGCGCAGTGCTGCGCGCATCCCTGCCACCGGCTCGACCGCGACCACCGAGGCCCCCTGGGGGAGGAGGAGGCGGGTCAGCTTGCCCGTCCCTGCGGCCAGGTCGACGACCAGGGCCCCAGGGCCGAGGTCGAGGCGGGCGGAGAGCCACTCGACGGCGGCGGCCGGGTAGGTCGGACGAGTCGACTCGTAGAGGTCGGCCTGCGTGCCGAACCCCGCCTCCGCCACCGGGTGAACCATGTCCAGATCGTGACACATTGAGGGACTCGCGCCGCGACACGGAGCAGGTGCCTGCAGCGATCCGGCGTGCCGAGGCCCTCGGGGTCAGGCGCGGCCGTGGGGCCCGGCGCGCTCCGCCAGAGCGGCGAGCACGCTCTCCGCGGCGTCGGCCACCGGGGTGGCACCGCCGTCTATGCGCAGGTCGGGCGAGATCGGCGCCTCGTACGGGTCGTCGATCCCCGTGAAGCCGCTGATCTCCCCGGCGCGCGCCTTTCGGTAGAGGCCCTTGGGGTCGCGCCGCTCGCAGACCTCGATCGGGGTGTCGACGAAGACCTCGAGGAAGGGAAGACCTACGGCCTCGTGGATCGACCGCACGTGGTCGCGCCCCGACCGGTACGGACTGATCACCGGTACCAGTGCCACGACTCCGGCGTCGGCGAACAGGCGCGCCACCTCGGCGACCCGGCGCACGTTCTCGTGACGGGACGCGGCGTCGAAGCCGAGGTCGCCGTTCAGTCCGTGGCGCAGGTTGTCACCGTCGAGGAGGTACGAGATGCGGCCGGCGTCGAGGAGGAGTCGTTCGACAGCGGCCGCGACGGTCGACTTCCCCGATCCGGAGAGCCCCGTGAACCAGATCGTCGCCCCCGCCACGGAGGCGGCACTCCACCGCTCTCCGCGGGAGACCTCACCCTCGTGCCACACGACGTTCTCGCTGCGCGGCGGGCCCGCGGACCCGCGGTCGGCGTCACCATCGTTCCCCGCCTCGCTCCGTACCGAGGTCACGCGGCTCCGATGACCATGCCGGCGGCGACGGTCTCGTTGGTCGCCTCCTCGACGAGGATGAACGAGCCCGTCGTGCGGTTCCGGCGGTACTCGTCGACGAAGAGCGGCACCGTGGTGCGCAGCGCGACGCGGCCCATCTCGTTCAACGTGAGGGTCGTCGCTACCTCGTCGCGATGCAGCGTGTTCACGTCGAGGCGGTAGTGCAGGTCCTGCACCCGGCATCGGGCGTTCCGCGTCGTGTGCTTGATCGCGTACTGCGAGCCGGCCGAGAGCGGGCGATCGGGGCTGAACCAGCAGAGCATCGCCTCGACGTCCTGGCTGACCGTCGGCTGGTTGTGAGGCCGGCAGAGCATGTCTCCACGGCTCACGTCGAGGTTGTCGGAGAGGCGGATGGTCACCGACATCGGGGCGTACGCCTCCTCGATCGGGCCACCGTAGGCGTCGATCCCGGCGATCGTGGTGCTGAACCCCGACGGGAGCACGACGACCTCGTCGCCCGGGCGGAAGATGCCGCCGGCGACCTGTCCGGCGTACCCCCGGTAGTCGTGGTGCTCGTTGGACATGGGGCGGATGACGAGCTGCACGGGGAAGCGGGGGTCGATGAGGTTGCGGTCCGACCCGATGTAGAGGTGCTCGAGGTGGTGCAGGAGCGTCGGGCCTTCGTACCAGGGCATGTTCTCGGAGTGGGCCGTCACGTTGTCGCCGAGCAGGGCGGAGACGGGCACGAAGGTGAGGTCCGTGATGTCGAGCTTCGCGGCCCACTCGGTGAACTCGCTGCATATCGACTCGTAGACCGACTCGTCGTAGTCGACGAGGTCCATCTTGTTGACGCACAGCACGATGTGGTGGACGCGCAGCATCGACGCGATGACCGCGTGGCGCCGTGACTGCTCGACGATGCCGTTGCGCGCGTCGACCAGGACGAGCGCGAGGTCGGCGGTGGACGCACCGGTCACCATGTTGCGCGTGTACTGGATGTGGCCGGGGGTGTCGGCGATGATGAACTTGCGCTTCGGCGTCGCGAAGTACCGGTACGCGACGTCGATCGTGATCCCCTGTTCGCGCTCGGCGCGAAGCCCGTCGGTGAGCAGAGCGAGGTTCGTGTAGTCGAAGCCCTTCTCGCGACTGGTGCGCTCGACGGCCTCCATCTGGTCCTCGAAGATCTGCTTGCTCTCGAGCAGCAGACGTCCGATCAGAGTGCTCTTGCCGTCGTCGACGGAACCGGCGGTTGCGAACCGCATCATCTCCACTAGAAGTACCCCTCGCGCTTGCGGTCTTCCATGGCCGCCTCGGCGAACTTGTCGTCGGCCCGCGTGGCGCCCCGCTCGGTGATGGTCGAGGCGGCGACCTCCTCGATCACCTGCTCGACGGTCGCGGCCGGCGACTCGACGGCTCCCGTGCAGGACATGTCGCCCACCGTTCGGTAGCGCACTTGGCGCTCCTCGATCTCCTCGCCGTCCATGAGCGTGACGTACGGGTTCTCGGCCAGCCACATGCCGTCGCGCATGAACACCCGGCGGCGGTGGGCGAAGTAGATGGACGGGACCTCGATCTCGTCGTCGGCGATGTACTGCCAGACGTCGAGCTCGGTCCAGTTGGAGATGGGGAAGACGCGGATGTGCTCTCCCTTTCGGTGCCGCCCGTTGTAGAGGTCCCAGAGCTCGGGCCGCTGGTTCTTCGGGTCCCACTGGCCGAACTCGTCGCGGAACGAGAACACCCGCTCCTTGGCGCGCGCCTTCTCCTCGTCGCGGCGGCCCCCTCCGAAGACGGCGTCGAACCCGTTGCTCGTGATCGCGTCGAGCAGGGTGATCGTCTGGAGGCGGTTGCGCGACGCCCGCGGCCCCGTCTCCTCGACGGAGCGCCCCTGGTCGATCGAGTCCTGGACCGAGGCGACGACGAGGCGCACCTCGAGCTCGGCGACGCGGCGGTCGCGGTACTCGAGGACCTCGGGGAAGTTGTGGCCCGTGTCGACGTGCATGATCGGGAACGGGACCCTGGCCGGCCAGAAGGCCTTCTCGGCCAGGCGGAGCATGATGATCGAGTCCTTGCCGCCCGAGAACAGCAGGACGGGGCGCTCGAACTCGGCGACGACCTCGCGGAAGATGTGGATCGACTCCGCTTCGAGGGCCGAGAGGTGGGAGAGCTGGGTCTGCACGTGGGTCACCGTAGGGATTGTCGGGCGTTCCGCCCGGGGGAGTCGGGCGTGAGCGGGCAAGGATACCGGCCGACACCGGGGTCACTGCCAGTGGCAGCGCCCGTCTTCGGGCGGTTGGTGCCCAGGGAGCCGCCTTTGGGGCTATCGGGGCTCGGGCCAGCCGTGGAGGCCGCACTCCGTCTTGCCCTGGCCGGCCCACCGCCCCGAGCGCGGGTCGGCGCCGGGCGCGACGGGCCGGGTGCAGGGTGCGCAGCCGATCGATGCGTAGCCGCGTGCGCGCAGGGGGTGCAGAGGCAGGGCGTTGTCGAGCGCGTAGCCCTCGATGTCGGCGTCGGACCACGGCGCGAGGGGGTTGAGCTTCACGATCCCGCGGCCGTGGTCGACCCCGACGATCGGGGCGTCGGCCCTGGTGACCGCCTCGGCGCGGCGGAGTCCAGAGATCCATGCGTCCTTTCCCCGGAGGGCGCGGGCGAGGGGCTCCACCTTGCGCAGCACGCAGCACTCGTTCGGGTCGTCGCGCCACATCTCGTCGGCCTCGATCAGTGGAGTGACGACTCGCAGGTTCAGGTCGTAGCGGCTCCGCACCGTCTCCACGTACTCGTACGTCTCGGGGAAGTGCATCCGGGTGTCGAGGAAGACGACCTCGATGCCGGGGGCGACCCGGGTCGCGATGTCGACCAGCACGCAGTCCTGGAACGACGCGGCGAGCGTCAGGCGCTCTCCGAATCGATCGACGGCGAACTCGATCGCGGAGGAGGCCGGTTGTAGCTCGAGGCGCGCGTTCACCTCTGCCAGCTCCTCGAGCTCGATGCCGTGGGAGATGTCGAGGGCCGCGTCGCCCGCGAGCGCGACGCCGGTACGCGCCCCGCTGGGCTCGGTCGTAGGGGTCGTCGCCGTACCGTTCGACGCAACCCTCATGTCGCGCACTCGCTCTCGCCGATCTCGGCCACGTACGGACCGGTCTCGCCGTAGTCGACGTAGAGATCCGGGGCGGCGTCGGGGGGAGGGAGGTCGTCGAGGTCGGCGAGGGTCGTGCCCACCGCCTGCGCGCCTCCGGAGCGGGCGAGCCAACCTGCGAAGGCCTCGCCGGCCTCCCGCTCGGCTGCGAAGCGCCCCACCACGCGCACGACCGCCTCGGCAGCGCGCTTGGCGGGGAGCTTCGTGGCCTTCTCCCCGAACTCGACCTCCATGTCGCCGAGGTGGCCACCTAGGAGCATCTGGTATCCGGGGGCCGACGCGCCGTGCGCGCGCCGCTCGGCGCCGAAGAACCCGATGTCGGCGACGTGGTGCTGGCCGCACGAGTTGGTGCATCCGGAGATGTTGACGCGCACGCCGCCCGTCTCGGCGAGGCCGGCTTCCTCGAGGGACTCGCCGATCGCATCTGCGAGGCCACGCGACTGCGTGACGCCGAGGTTGCAGGTGTCGGCGCCGGGGCACGCGACCACGTCGCGCGCCAGCTCGGCGCCGGGCGCCGCCATGCCGACGTCGGCGAGCCGGTCGTAGACGCCGCGCAGGTCGGCGTCGGTCAGCCCTCGAAGCACGAGGTTCTGCCGGTTCGTGATGCGCACGTCGGCGTCGAAGTCCCGCTGGACGTCGGCGAGCGCCCTGAGCTGCTCGGCGGTGAGATCGCCGAGCGGGGCGTGTGCGACGGCGCTGACCGTGCCGTTCGCGACTCCGCGCACGACGTTCGCCTGCTCCCATCTGCGGAAGGGGTCCGTGGCGCGCAGCTCGACGGGTCGGCCCGCGCCGTTGCCCGCGCCGTCGGCGACCTCGGTCGTGATCCTGCCGGTCTCGGGCGTGCCTCCGGCCGGCTCGTCACCCCGCTCGCGCACGACGTCGGGCAGCCCACCCGG
This sequence comes from uncultured Actinomycetes bacterium, assembly GCA_963706745.1. GTDB lineage: Bacteria > Actinomycetota > Acidimicrobiia > IMCC26256 > PALSA-610 > JAOSJK01. The sequence goes on from CAVPMX010000004.1 coordinate 296,121, forward strand.
CCAGGTGGCCGAGGCGCGCAGGAAGCGCCGCTCCTTCACGATGCGCTCGCGCAGCTCGTCGATCCCCATCGTGTCCACGAGCCACTTCATGCGTGCGCGGAGCTTCTTGTCACGGTTGCCGTAGTGGTCGAAGGTGCGCAGCACGGCCTCGATCGTCGGCATGAGGTCTTCGCGCGAGGTGAAGTCCTCGAGTGCTTGTGCAGGGTGCGGCGTTGTGCCGAGGCCGCCGCGATGAAGACGCGGAAGCCGGCCTCGGTGGTCCCGTCGGGGAGCGGCCTCATCACGGCCACGACGCCGACGTCGTTGAACATCGCCTGGCCGCAGTCGGTCGCGCAGCCCGAGAAGTTGATCTTGAACTTGCGCGGGAGACGCTGTGCGAGCGGATTCCGGAGGAACCACCGGGTCGTCGCCTCGGCCCACGGGGTGATGTCGAGCACCTCGAGCGGGCAGGCGCCGGCGAGGTGGCACCCGGCGACGTTGCGGACGGTGTCGCCGCAGGCCTCCCTCGTCGTGAGTCCGACAGAGGCGAGGAGGCGCATCACCTCCGGGGTCTGGCCGAGGTCGACGAAGTGGAACTGGACGTTCTGGCGCGTCGTCAGGTGGCCCCAGCCCCGGGAGTGGGCGTCGGCCACGTAGGCGAGCATCTCGAGCTGCTCCGGCGTCAGCCGCCCGTGGGGGACCTTCACGCGCACCATCTGGTTCGTGCCGCCCTGGCGCTGGCCGTAGATGCCGTTCGTGAGCCGGAAGACCCGGAACACCTCGTCGTCTACGCGCCCCGCCTGGTAGTCGGCGAGCGTCTGCTCGTAGGTGTCGAGGTCTGCCTCGACGGCGGGCTCGAGGGGCCTGAGGAGGAGCTGGGAGAGGTTGATCGACATCGTCGCCTCGATCTGGAGGATGCGGCGCGGGAGCGCCGAGGGGTGCGGCGTGGGGTGCGTGCCCGCGCGGCCGTGGGCGCGCAGGGGAGCGCAGAGGGGGGTGGTGCGGGCTCCCGGAGCGGGCCGGGAGCGGGTGGCCGGTCTGCCCGTCGCTGCTACAGGCGGCCGGCGGGCCGGCGACAGAGCTCGTCGTGCATCTCGTGGGGGGTCCGCCCCATGTGGATGCTGGCTGCGCCGATGTCCCTGATCACGGCCGTCAGCCTAACGACGCCGCCGGCAAAATACCAGTCAACTAGTCAGGAATTTATCCGACCCCGCCGCTCGGGTTTCCCCGGCCTCGCGGGTCAAGACCCCACGAACTTCCTGATGCTGATCCATATGGTTAACCTTATGGGGAGCCGTCAGTATGACGTAGATGACGCGGGCCGGGAGCGCGGTCCGGATACGTGCGGAATCGCAGGAGGTGCGCGATGGAACGATTTGTCGGCGTCGAGGAGGCCCGAGGCGTTCTCGGCCGCCTCGTCGAGGAGGTGGCCGCCACCGGCGAGGCTGTGGCGCTCACCAAGCGGGGGCACGCCATGGCCGTCCTCGTGAGCAGGAGCGAGTACGAGGCGATGCGCCATGCGGCGGTCGCGCGAGCGAGAGCGCTGCTCGACGAACGCTTGGCCGCCGTCCGCCACGAGGTAGAGCGAGCGGGCCTTGACGCCGCGGTCGTGGATGAAGCGATCGCCGCTGCCCGCGGCATCGCGTGATTCGAGTAGTCCTAGACACGAACACGCTCGTCTCTGGACTGGGATGGCAGGGAGCGCCCGCCCGTGTGCTCGACGCCACCCTCGCAGGCCGGCTCACCTTGGTGACGAGCGCGGATCTTCTGGGGGAGTTCGCGCGCGTCCTCGCATACCCGAAGCTCGCTGCGGTGATAGGGGAGTGCCATGAGATCGTCGATGCGATCGCCACAGTGGCCGAGATCGTGTTTCCGACGGAGCGGCTATCAGTTCTCAGAGACGAACCGGACAACCGCGTGCTCGAGGCCGCCGTGGCCGGGTCGGTCGACTTCGTCATCACGGGCGACCGCGAGTTGCAGCGGTTGAGGCGCTACAGGAGTTTCGAGATCCTCTCCGCCGCGGAGTTCCTGGCGCGTGGTGGCTCGCCGGTCTGACAGAGCTTGGTCTCAACTGGGGGTGTCCGGACGCGTCGATCGTGCTGTCTCGGCGAATGGCACGAGGACGGCGACGGCGCCTCGCTAGCCTGCGCGGATGCGAATGTCGAGACTCTTCCTCCGCACCCTTCGCGACGACCCCGCCGACGCGGAGGTCGACAGCCACCGGCTCCTCGTCCGGGCGGGGTGCATACGCCGGGTCTCGGCTGGGATGTACTCGTGGCTCCCGATGGGCCACCGGGCGCTGCGCAAGGCCGAGCAGATCGTCCGAGAGGAGATGGACGCCGCCGGCGCCCAGGAGCTCCTCCTGCCGATCGCCCAGCCGCTCGAGCTGTGGCAGCGCTCGGGGCGCGACAAGACGTACGGGCCGCTCATGTTCCGGCTCGAGGACCGCAAGGCGACCGGCTTCTGCCTCGCTCCCACCGCCGAGGAGGTGATCACCGCGACGGTCGCGGCGGAGCTCGACTCATACCGCGACCTGCCGGTGAACCTCTACCAGATCCAGTGGAAGTACCGCGACGAGCTCCGCCCGCGATTCGGCCTCCTGCGCTGCCGCGAGTTCCTCATGAAGGACGCCTACTCGTTCGACGCCGACCTCGATGGCCTGCGCGCGACCTACCAGGCGATGTACGACGCCTACCACCGCGTCTTCGAGCGCTGCGGGCTCACGTTCAGGCCGGTCGAGGCGCAGGCGGGGGAGATCGGCGGCGACGTCAACCACGAGTTCATGGCGGTCGCCGCGGTTGGCGAGGACGACTTCGTGTGGTGCCGATCGTGCGACTACGCGGCGAACGTCGAGGCCGCTCGCCGCGATCACGCGTGGCATCACACCGAGGTGCCGGCGGCCGAGGCGGAACAGACCAGCGTGCCGCCCGTCGAGAAGGTGCACACGCCCGACCTCCCCGGGATCGCGGCGGTGGCCGAGATGCTCGGTGCCGACGCCGCCGACCTGCTGAAGTGCATCGCCTTCGAGGCCGACGGCGACCTCGGCCTCGCCCTCGTACCGGGAGACCGCGAGGTCAACGAGTACGCGCTCACGGCGGCGTTGCCGGGCAAGACGGTGCGGATCCTCGATGACGCGGGGTTCGAGAGTCGGCCCGGGATCCCCAAGGGCTACATCGGTCCGCACTTCGCGGGGGCGACGATCGTCGTCGCCGACCCGTCGGTCAGGCGTCCTGGCGGATGGGTGACCGGAGCGAACGAGGTCGACCACCACGTCCGCAACGCAGTGCTCGGTCGCGACTTCGAGGTGCAGGTCTGGTCGGACCTCGTGACCATCGTGACCGGCGACTCGTGCCCGCGCTGTGGCAGTCCGCTCTCGGTCGACCGCGGGATCGAGGTCGGGCACGTCTTCCAGATCGGCACGAAGTACAGCGAGGCGCTCGACGCGCGCTACACCGACGACGCCGGCGAGTCGCACCCGATGCTGATGGGCTGCTACGGCATCGGGGTCACGCGCCTCGTGGCGGCGGTGGTCGAGGAGCACCACGACGACGCGGGCATCGCCTGGCCGACGGCGCTGGCCCCCTACGACGTCCACCTGATCGCGCTTCCGGGGAGGGGAGATGCCGCCGCCGAGGTGACGTCGACCGCCGACTCGCTCTACGACGAGATGCGCGCCGCAGGCCTAGAGGTCCTCTACGACGATCGGGAGGCCAGCCCCGGCGTCAAGTTCGCCGACGCCGACCTCCTCGGCATGCCGGTTCAGATCGTGCTCGGGGCGAAGGGCCTCCAGCGTGGGGTCGTGGAGAGAAAGGTGCGCGCCAGCGGCGAGCGCAGCGAGATAGCGCTCGCCGACGGCCGTCTCTCGTCAGGTCCCGGCAGTGTGCGCTCGGCGGTGATGCAGGGAGTCGGCTGAGGGTCGGGCACGGTCAGGTGTCGCGCCGGATGCTCTGAGGTCCCGCGGCGGCCAGGCGAGGCCGACGAGGTCGCGCAGCAGGTGGTTCAGCTCGGCAGCGGTGATCTGGTAGTCGACGAGCCCCCCGCCCATCGGGTCGGCGATGTCGTCGGCCGCCTGCGACGAAGTCGACACCAGGCCGGAGACCGAGCGATCCGCTCCGACCGCGCGTACCCAGTCGGCGAACGTCTCGCCGCTGCTGCGCGCGCCGTGCTGAGTAGCGCGCGACAGGAAGTCGCGCAGCGTGAAGGACCGCACGAACGAGTCGGGCTCCGCCGCGACGACCTCGCGCAGGTTCTCGTTCGCCATCGCGAGCACCAGGTCGGCGGCGGCGATCATCTCGGGGGTGACCCGGCGGCTGCGGTGGTCGCCCAGACCGGGGACGGCACGCCGTGCATTCGGGGTGGCCGGAAGCGACGCCTCCGCGCGGGTGCCGGCGGATGCGGCGGTGGCGCTCACGCCCGCGGCGCGGACGTGGAGTCGGAGCAGGGCCTCCGCCATCGGCGACCGGCAGACGTTGGCGGTGCAGACGAGGAGCACCTGGGGCGGCCGCGATCGGTGCGGTGCGGGTGCGGTGTCGTCGGGCGCGCTGCCTTCGGGTGCGCTGTCGTCGGGCATGTGTGGCGGGACCTCCCCACGAGGGCTCTCACAGCGTAACGACGCGCCGGCCGAGGGATGCAGCGCCGTCAGGAGTGTGATCGGCCTGGAGCGCCGTGGGCTGAAGTGGGTGGCGGCGCGAGCGCGCTCGTCGGGCCCGGGCCGGTGAGATGGATGCGTCCGTCTTCGTCCCGGCTGATCCGCCGGCCGCCCTCGTGGGTCATGCGGTGATGGCGGCGGCAGAGGAGGACGAGGCGACGGGCGTCGGTGCACCCACGGTCGGCCCACCACTCGTCGCAGTGATGCACGTCGCAGTACCGAGGGGGGCGGTCGCAACCGGGGTACTGGCAGTGCCGGTCGCGATAGGAAACGGCTCGGCGGATGGCCGGCGGGATCGTGCGGGTCCGGCGGCCGACGTCGAGGGGCTCGCTGCTGCCTGCGACGACGATCCGGCTGATCGCGCTGTCGCAGGTGATGCGGCGCGCTGTCTCTGCGCTGATCGGCCCTAGGTGCTCGAGCTCGCAGATTCGCTCGACGCTCCCCGGCGAGGCCTGCAGCATCACCTCGGGGGGAGGCAGGTCGGCGCGCAGCGCCTCGAGGAGGAACAGCGCGGCGGGGTCGCGCTCCTTGCTCGTGTGTTGCGTCGCCCGGTCGGGGTCGGAGGTGGGGTCTCGCCCGGAGTCGCTCGCTGAGCCCGCGGCGGGGTCGCGCGCTGAGTCCGCGGCAGGGCGAGGGAACCAGGACCCGGGGAAAGTGGGCGTGTCGACGCCGGCGAGCGAGGCCGACGTGGCCGACGGGGCCGTGGATCCGGAGCGAGGCGGGCGGCTGCAGGTGGGGCAGTCGTCGGGGTGCGGGGTGTGGTCGGAGCTGTAGGGGTTGTGGCCCCCGAGCGTCGCGAGGTCTACGACGAGAGCGACGTGGGGCCGCTCGCCTCCGGTAGTCGTGGGCTCTCCGGCGTCGAGGGAGTCGCGGAGCAGGTCGGTCAGGGCGTCGGCGCGGCGCTGCGCGGGGGTGCGGGGAGGGTCGCCGGGGGCGTCGCGGTCGGCGCCGACGCGAGCGGCGAGCGCCGTCAGGAGGATCTCGCCGCTCTCGGGGTCGAGGAGGAAGCTGCCGGCGACCATGCCGTCGTAGGTGGGGGAGGCGTGAAGGCGCCGGCGTGCGTGGAGCGCCTCGGCGCGGGCGACGCCGTCGTCGCCGGCGAGGTCGAGCACGTAGCGCTCGACGATCTTGCGGAGCTCCTGGGGAGTAGTGACGCGGGCGGCGTCGACGAAGGCCGGCTCCGCTGCGAGGAAGTGCGCGCGTGCGCCGGGGTCGGTGCCCGGAGCGACGGCTGCGGCGAGAACGCGGGCGTGGGCGATCGAGATCTCACCGTCGGCGAAGGCCTCGGCGGTCGCCGGCATCTCCGGGAGGCTCCTGCCGAGCGCCATCCGGTCGCGGGCGGCGCCGTGGCCCATCCGCGCGGGCACGCAGCCAGGCAGCCGGGCTGACAGCGCCGTCGGCTAGGTAGGCGCCGCTGCGGTCGAGGTCGCCGAGGAGGCCGACCCGGGCGGCCTCGAGGCGCTCGATGACCACGCCGATCGCGAGGAGGTCGCCGGCCGTCTCGGCCTCGCTGCGGGGCTCGTCGGAAGTGAGGTACGCCTCGACCGACGAGGCCAGGGAGTCGAGCGCCGGGCTCGTGGCGGGGCCCGGCGCGGGCGTGGCGCCGAGGACGGTGGCGCCGGGGGCGTCATCGCAGGGCGAGCGGGGTGCGGCTGTGGGAGAGACGTACATATGTTCGTATCATAACGACGGCATGTGACATCGTCAAGTGGGTGCGCCGTCTGGGGGATCCGCAGCGTGGCGTCGGAGCCCGCCGAGCGGCCGGTCCGGGGTACACGGGCAGGTTCACGGCCGTGCCGCTCAACCAGTCGGCGCAGCGAGACCGGCGCGGCCACGAGACCGACGCGCCGGTGCTACCCGTGGGGGAAGACGAGGGTGACGATCTCCGCGAGGAGCGAGTCGAGGTCGGCGGCGCAGCGACGGTACGCCCCGACCGGCCGGCCGACCGGGTCCTCCACGTCGTCGGCGTCGTCGTAGCCGACCAGGTCGGAGGGGCGCCGGCCCGTGCCGACCCAGGTGAGCCACGTCTCGATGCTCTCCCCGGGCCGCCGGGGTCCGGCGTCGGCGCCGCGCCGCACGAGATCCCTGAGCGTGTAGGTGCGGGAGAACGCGTCGGGGACGAGGGTGACGACCGTCCTGACGTGGTCGCGGGTCATGCACAGCACCACGTCTGCTCCCTCCACGAGACCGCGAACGAGCGGCCTGCTCACGTGACCCTCGGGGCCTCCGGCGACGGCCAGGGCGTCGGGAGTGGCGGGGAGCCCCTCACCGGCGTGGGTGCCCGCGGAGGAGACCAGTGTCGGCGTGGCGACCGACCGGAGGCGCTCGCGCAGGAGCTCCTCGGCCATGGGGGAGCGGCAGCGGTTCGCGGTGCAGACGACTAGGAACCGGGTGACGGGTGCAGGATCGTGGATCTCCGACCACTTGTGGTGCTCCGGGATCGGCGCCTCTACAGAATCAGCGTCGACGGTCGAAGGCCGGTCCGGGTCGTCACCACCCTTGCGAGCGTCGTGCTCGTGCCCAGGGGTTGTCATCGGCGCCGGAATCCGCGGCGGGGGAGCAGGGCGGCCGTCGCGGCGACGAGGAGCGGCGCGGCGTAGAGGTCGCGCAGGTCGACCCCGTGATTCAAAGTGATGGTGAGGAGCACCGGGCCCTGAGGGAGGGGCGGATCGCCGGTCGCCCACGCGATCGCACCGACGACGAGGGCCGCGGCGAGAGGCAGACGCAGCGCGAACGGCCACCTGCGCGGGCGGGGGGCCCACGGGGGGAACGCCTCACCGCCGCGGGGCGCGGAGGACGGCGCGGCCACTGCGTGCCGGATGGCCGCTGTCTCGATGGCAGTCTCGGAAGGTGTGGTCATCAGTAGACGCACAGTGTCCCATCCCTGCGGACGAGGTCCACACAGCGACGCAGCACAGAGACCGCCCGGGGGACTCCGGCGATGCCGAGTGCGAGGGAGTCGAGGTCTTCCGGTACAGGCTTCAGCAGGGCCTCCGCCATGCGCCGAGCGCCCAGTGCTTGCGCATCGAGCTGAAGCCCATCGGCGCCGTCACCGGGCAGAACTGCGAGGCGCGAGTGTCGTACTCGACGTGCAGCACCGCCTTGCCCGACCTCACAAAGGACCTGAAGAGGTCACACTCGTCGTACGCGTGGCACTCCTCGACGACCGCGAAGTCGAACCAGGGGGAGAGCGCAGCGGCCTGGTCGCCGTCGTTCTTGAGAGCGACGCCGAGGCCCCGGGCGTGCGCCAGGCGAGCTATCCAGCGGTTGAACCTGAGCTGGTCCCCTGCGGTGAGCGGGAAGCCCGTCCTGTTGGCATAGCCGTCGAGGTTGTCGGGCTCGACGGCGTCGAAGCCCTTGCGCGCGCACATGTCGAAGCGCGCCCTGAAGATCGGCGCGAGACGCGAGATCTTGCGGATGTCGAGCCAGCGTTCGCCCGGCCAGCCGTTCGACCTCCCGAGGACCGAGGAGGGGAAGCGGTCGGCGTCGGGGCGCCACGCCTCGTACGAGCCGACGGAGACGTAACAGATCGCCCTGCGGCCGAGCGCGTGCAGCCTGGTCACGACGCGTGCGCGCGAGTCGAACAGGTCGATGTCGTAGACGGGGACGTCGATACTCGTGTCAATCCTCCCTGTGAGCTGCCACTGCCATTCCGAGCCCTGCCGAGGCGACCAGGGCCGCTCGACGGCTTTGGTCGCGCCGATCGAGACGGCGCGCGGCGAGAGCCCGACAGCTCTCACCGGCTCCGCGGCGGAGACGGTGGGAGTCCCACCCGCGACGAGCGCGACCGCGACGAGCGCCGACGCCGCAATCCGGTGTCGGGCGCGCTCTGTGGTCGAAGCAGGCCGTCTCAGAGCGGCATCATCTCCACTGCGGATCTCCACAGCGTTGTTGTCGGTCGTTGCGGCTGGTAACAGGAGCGCGCAGGGCGCCGCGGGCGCTGTTGCGGGCGCCCGGGAGGCGCCGATCGGGAACGACGGCATCCTTCGGGCGGCCTCCGATCATGTCCCGGCGCTCCGGCGGGGGGAGGGGCATGCCGGTATAGTCGTACGGTTCGGTCGGATCGGAGGGCCGTGGGCGAGAGCCCGCGGCCGGCGACGTGGGCAGTTACGCCCACGTTTTTCTGTGCGCGGGCCCGGGTGAAGGGCCCGCACGGCGCCCGAGGAGGTGTGGCATGGCGAGCGGGACGAAGACCGCAGAGGTGGTGAGCGAGGCCGTCGCGCCCGCACTCGCCGCGCTCGGAGTGACCCTCTACGACGTCGAGGTGCTGAGCGCGGGCCCGGGCGGGCCGGGGCGCACGGTTCGGATCACGGTCGACCGCGAGGGCGGGATCGACCTGGAGTCGGTGGCCGCGGCGAGCCGGGCCGTCTCGGAGATCATCGACGACTCCGAGGTCGTCTCCGGTCCCTACGAGCTCGAGGTGAGCAGCCCCGGCGTCGAGAGGTCGTTGCGGCGACCGGAGCACTTCCGCATGGCGATCGGCGCCACGGTGAGCGTGAAGCACCACACGCCCGACGGTGCGCGCCGCGTGCACGGGGTGCTAACCGCCGCAGACGACGAAGCCTGCACGCTCGACGTCGACGGAGCGGAGCAGCGGATCGAGTATCACGACGTCACGGCGGCCCACACGGTCTTCGAGTGGGGCCCGGCACCGCGCCCGGGCGGCGCGAAGCGAGGCCGAGGCGGGAGCGGACGCCAGGAGGAGAAGGCGCGGTCATGAAGAACATCGAGATGATGGAGGCGCTCACGGCCCTCGCCGTCGAGAAGGGCATCTCCGAGGAGATCATGCTCGAGGCGCTGGCGAACGCGCTCGTCACCGCGTACAAGCGCATGCCGGACGCCGCCGAGGAGGCACTCGTCGAGATCGACGTCGAGACCGGCGAGATCAAGGTCATCGCGCAGGAGCTCGACGAGGACGGCAACGTCGTGCGCGAGTGGGACGACACCCCGAACGACTTCGGTCGCATCGCCGCGCAGACCGCCAAGCAGGTGATCCTCCAGCGCATCCGCGAGGCCGAGCGCGAGATGAAGTACGAGGAGTACGCCGGCCGCGAGGGCGACATCGTCACGGGCATCATCCAGCAGACCGACCAGCGTTACACGCTGCTCGACCTCGGTCGGGTCGAGGCGCTGCTACCGCAGGCCGAGCAGGTCCAGAACGAGCGCTACGAGCACGGCAGCCGGCTCAAGGCCTACATCGTCGAGGTGCGCAAGACCGCCAAGGGCCCGCAGATCGTCGTGTCCCGCACGCACCCCGGCCTCGTGAGGCGCCTCTTCGAGCTCGAGGTCCCCGAGCTCGCTCGACGGTGTCGTCGAGCTGAAGGCCGTCGCCCGCGAGCCGGGCCACCGCACCAAGATCGCGGTCGCGTCGAACGACACCAACGTCGACCCGGTCGGCGCGTGCGTCGGGCGCACGTGGCATGCGGGTCCGCCAGGTCGTCAACGAGCTGCGCGGCGAGAAGGTCGACATCGTCCCCTACAGCGACGACCCGTCCGACTTCGTGATGAAGGCGCTCGCGCCGGCGAGGGTCCGCGAGGTGCGCATCCACGAGGACACCGGCATGGCCGAGGTGATCGTGCCCGACTTCCAGCTCTCGCTCGCGATCGGCAAGGAGGGCCAGAACGCCCGCCTCGCCGCGCGGCTGACCGGCTGGCGGTCGACATCAAGAGCGAGTCGCAGCTCGCGGAGGAGGAGTCGAAGGCAGCCGTCTACGCCGAGGGCGAGTGGGTCAAGACGCCCGAAGGCGAGCTGGTCTGCCAGCCGGCGGGTGGCGGCGAGACGATCTCGGCGGTCGACGCCGGGTACGCGCCGTCCGACGAAGCTGCGGAGGGCGAGGCCGCAGCGGGCGGAGCCGAGACGGGAGCCGGCGAGCTCGGATCGTCGGGAGTCGCCGACGAGGCGACCGGTGTGCCCGGCGGCGACGACGCCCCGGTGGCGTCGGCCGAGGAGGCCGCCATGCACGTCGACGACGGCGCCGCCGACGAAGCGGCCGACGAGATCGCTTCCGCGGACGACATCGCTGGCCAGCCCGACGAGGTGGTGGCCGAGATGGAGAACGAGATAGAGGAGGCCGGCGGCCCACAGTGACGGGTCCGCAGCGCACGTGCGTCGGCTGCAGGCGCACGGCGCCCAGCGGAGAGCTCCTCCGAATCGCGGCGGCGCCCGACGGGACCGTCGGCGCCGGAGCGGGGCGGCCCGGCCGAGGGGCATGGGTCTGCTCGGTCGGGTGCTTCGACTCGGCGGTGAGGACGGGGGGCGCTGGGCCGGGCGCTGCGACGAAGCTTGTCGGAGGACGAGGTGGCGCGCTGCGTGCGCGACACTATCGGGTTCGACCGCCCGAGGGCGGCAGAGAGCGACAGACAGGAACGAGACAGGTCTTGGCCACCAAGAAGATCCGGGTCTACGAGCTCGCCGAGAGCTGGGCGTCGACAACCACGTCGTGCTCGAGCTCGCCGACGAGCTCAAGATCGGCGTGAAGAGCCACTCCTCGAGCATCGACGACCCGTCGGCCGACCGCGTCCGCCGCCTCGCCGACGCCGCGGCCTGCAAGCGGGAGCCCGAGCCCGAGCCGGAGCCGGAGCCCGGCGCCGAGGAGGCGCCGCGCGGCGGAGCCCGAGCCGGCGCCGAGCCGACCGCCGCCGAGCCGACGGCCGTGTCGGCCCCGAGGGCGAGACAGCGCCGCCGGAGCCGCCCCGACCGGCGCACCGCGTCGTGAGCTCGCACCGGCGGAGTGGCGCCGCCCGCCGAGACCGCCGGCCCCTACCGCGGCGTCGCTCGCCCGTCGAGCCCGCGGTCGCTCCGACCCGCCGCGGCCGCCCCCGGCCGCGGCCGACCCCGCCGGTCGCGCCGGCTGCCCGCCGGTCACGCCGACGGCCCCGCGAGTCAGGCCGAGCCGGCGATCGCGGCCGAGGCCGAGCGCCTGCCGCGCAGCCGGCCGACGGCCGCAGTGCCGCCCGGGCGCCGGAGGCGACGGCCACGCCGCCGCTGCAGCCTCACCGGGAAGGCCGATCCCGCCGCCTCCGGGCCAGCGCGTGCCGCCGCCGCCGGGGCGGACAGCCGGGCCCCGGGGCGTCCCGGTGGTCCAGGCGGAGCCGGCTACGGCGACAGGCGCCCAGGTGGTCCCGGCGCGGTCGTCCCGGTGGTGGCCCCGGTGGCGGTCCCGGTGGTGGATACGGCGCGGGTCGTCCCGGCGGTGGCCCCGGCGGTGGTCCCGGCGGTGGATACGGCGCCGGTCGTCCCGGGGTGGTCCCGGCGGAGGTCGCCCGGGGTGGCCCCGGTGGTGGCCCCGGTGGAGGTCGTCCCGGTGGTGGCCCCGGCGGGTTCGGTCGACCCGGTGGTGGCCCAGGCGGTCGAGGCCGCCCGGGTGGCCGCGGCCCCGGCGCAAGAAGCGTCGTCGTGGCTTCGAGGACCTCGGGACCCGCGGCAGGCGCACGCGCCTCACGCCCGCGGACGCCCCGGTACCCGAGGGCGAGATCGTCGTGCCGCGCGGCATCACGATCCAGGAGTTCGCGCCGAAGCTCAACCGCGACGGCGGCCGACCTCGTGCGGCTGCTCTTCGACGCCGGCGAGATGGTCACCGCGACGGTCTCGCTCGCCGACGAGATGATCGAGCTGATCGCCGAGACACTCGGCGCCGAGGTGCTGCTCGTCGAGCCCGGCACCGAGGAGGAGCTCGAGCTGCGTGGCGCTGCTCGAAGAGGGTGAGGAAGAAGACGAGGCGCTCCTCGAGCCCCGCGCCCCGGTCGTGACCGTCCTCGGTCACGTCGACCACGGCAAGACGACGCTCCTCGACACGATCCGCAAGGCGAACGTCGTGGCGGGCGAGGCCGGCGGCATCACGCAGCACATCGGCGCCTACCAGGTCGATCACGAACGGGCGGGCGATCACCTTCATCGACACCCCCGGTCACGAGGCGTTCACCGCCATGCGGGCCCGGGGGGCCCAGGTGACCGACATCGCGGTCCTCGTCGTCGCGGCCGACGACGGTGTGATGCCGCAGACGATCGAGGCGATCAACCACGCGAAGGCGGCCGAGGTGCCGATCGTCGTCGCGGTGACCAAGTGCGACCGCGAAGACGCCGACCCGACGCGTGTCCGCCAGCAGCTCGTCGAGCACGAGCTCGTCCCCGAGGAGTGGGGCGGCACGACGATCGTCTTCGAGGTCGCGGCACCCGTCGGGCTGGGAGTCGAGCGAGCTCCTCGACGCCGATCCTGCTCGTCGCCGACGCGGAGATAGCCGACGAGCTCGTCGCAAACCCCACGGCGCCCGGCCCGCGCGTTCGTGCTCGAGTCGAACCTCGACTCCGGGCGGGGCCCGGTCGTCACGGCGCTCGTCGAGCGGGGCACCCTGCGCGTCGGCGACACGATCGTCGCCGGGCAGGCCTGGGGGCGGGTCCGCGCGATGTTCGACGAGCACGGCAGCCCAGGTCAAGGAGGCGGGCCCCGTCGACGCCGGTCGAGGTGCTCGGTCTCGACGACGTGCCGCTCGCGGGCGACGAGCTGCGCGTCGCGCCCGAGCGACAAGGTCGCCCGCACCGTCGCGGAGGCCCGCGGTCGGCGGCGTCGCACGGCCTCGCTCGCTCACCCGATGTCGCTCGCCGGGGGAACGCGGCTCGAGGACATCTTCGCGATGGTCCAGCGCGGCGAGGTCGCGACGCTGAACCTCATCGTCAAGGCCGACGTCCACGGTTCGCTCGAGGCGCTCACCGACGCGTTGCGCAAGCTCGACCAGGAGCACGACGAGGTCCGGCTGTCGTTCGTGCACCGCGGGGTCGGCGGGATCACCGAGTCCGACGTGAGCCTCGCAGCGGTCTCGAACGCCACCGTCATCGGCTTCAACGTGCGACCCGACCGCAAGGCGCGGGAGCTCGCGCGAGCGAGAGGTCGTGGAGCTGCGCCTCTACGAGGTCATCTACAACGTCCTCGAAGACGTCAACGTCGGCCCTCCTCGGCCTGCTCAAGCCGGAGTTCGAGGAGGTCGTCACGGGCGAGGCCGAGGTGCGCGAGGTCTTCGGCGTGCCGCGGGTCGGCAAGGTCGCCGGCTGCTACGTGCAGCAGCGGCGTGATCACCCGTGGCTCCAAGGTGCGCTTCCTGCCGCGAGGGCACGATCATCTGGAAGGGGTCGATCGCCTCTCTCAGGCGCTTCAAGGACGACGTCCGCGAGGTGCAGGCGGGCTTCGAGTGCGGCATCGGCCTGGAGAACTACCAGGACCTGAAGTCGGGCGACATCATCGAGACCTACGAGGACCGGGAGATCGCCCGCACCTGAGGCGGGCCCGACCGACGGCGCGGGCCATGTCGCGGCGCCGGGCGCGACAATGGGCGGGTGCACGCCGCCGCAGTCTGCTTCGACCTCCACGTTCCCGAGAGCCGGTCGCTCAAGACGAAGCGGGCGGCCATCAGGCCGGTCGTCGACGGGCTGCGACACCGATTCAAGGTGAGCGTGGCGGAGGTCGACCATCAGGACAAGTGGCAGCGTGCGGCAATCGGGGTGGCGCTCGTGTCGGGAAGCGAAGGACACCTTCGGGAGGTGCTCGAGTCGGTGGAGCGCTTCGTCGCGGCCGCTGCCGACGTCGAGCTGCTCGGGTCCGAGGTCACGTGGCTGGAGACGGTCGCGTGAGCCGCCGAGCGTCGGTCCACCGCTATCCGCGCACCGCGCGCGTGAACGAGGTCGTGCTCGAGGTCTTGGCGAACGAGGTCGAGCGGCTCTCCGACCCGCGCCTCGGATTCGTCACCCTCACGGGCGTCGACGTCACCTCCGACCTGCGCGAGGCGACCGTCTACTACTCGTCCGTCGGCGAGCACGGTGAGACGGTCCCCGCAGAGGCCGCTGCCAAGACGGCCGCCGCCCTGGAGTCGGCGGCGTCTCACCTGCGAGCGGTCCTCGGACGCGGCGTCAGGTTGAAGTACGTGCCGCGCCTCACCTTCGTGGAGGATCCGGCGATCGCGACCGGTCAGCGAGTCGAGGCGATCATCAGGGAGATCCACAGGAACGAGTCGTCGGGTGGCGCTTCGGCAGAGGGAGCCGGCGCCGGCGGAGAGGCGGCGTCGTGACGGGGTGGTCGGAGCTGCGCGGCGACGGTCTCGACACGGAGCTCGACCGCGCTGCGTCGGCCATCGCCGACGCGCGCGAGGTGGCTCTCGCCTGCCACGTCAACCCCGACGGCGACGCTCTCGGTTCGATGCTCGCCCTGCACCACGTGCTGCGCGCCGCCGGGATCCGGTCGGTCGCGTCGTTCTCCGAGCCGTTCGTCACGGGACCCCACTACAGGCTGCTGCCGGGCCTCGATCTGCTCGCCCGGCCGGCCGACTTCCCGCCCGAGCCGGAGGTCATGGTCACCTTCGACGTCTCGTCGATGCAGCGCCTCGGCGATCTCGAGCGGTGCGGCCAAGGCAGCCGGCGAGCTCGTCGTGATCGACCATCACCTCTCCAACGATGCGTTCGGGTCCATCAACATCATCGAGCCCGACGCGGCGGCGAGCGCGGTGCCGGTCCGGCGGCTCATCGGCCGCGCTCGGCCTGCCGCTCGATCGCGACGCGGCGATCTGCCTCTACGCGGCTCTCGTCTGCGACACCGGTCGATTCCAGTACTCGACGACCACGCCTGCGGTCTTCGAGCTGGCGCGGGAGCTCGTCGCGTTCGACGTCCCGGTGGCCGAGCTCTCGCGGACGCTTGTTCGAGGAGCACCGCTTCGCCTATCTACGACTGCTCTCCGAGATCCTCGCCCGTGCCGAGATCGACCCCGAGCGCCGGTTCGTGTGGACGTCGGTGACCCAGGAAGACCTGCGGCGTCACGACGTCAGCCTCGAGGAGGTCGAAGGACTGATCGACGTCGTTCGCGGGACGCGGGAGGCCGAGGTCGCGTGCGTGCTCAAGGAGGCGCCCGACGGGACCTGGAGGGTGAGCCTGCGCTCGCTCGGAGAGGTCGACGTGCGCCGCGTCGCCGAGAGCGAGGGCGGCGGCGGGCACCGCTACGCCGCCGGGTTCACGTCCGACGAGCCCATCGACGTGGTCATGGATCGCATCCGGGCATTCCTCTGACTCCAGGAGCGGGGAAGCAGCCGTGACGCACGACGGCCTCGTCGTTGTCGACAAGCCGGCAGGGATGACGTCACACGACGTCGTCGCGAGGCTGCGGCGCGCCTACGGCCAGCGGCGCGTCGGTCACGCGGGCACGCTCGATCCCGACGCGACGGGCGTGCTGCTGGTGGGCGTCGGGCGCCTCACGCGCCTGCTGCGGTACCTGCAGGAGACGACGAAGGTGTACCGAGGCGTCGTCGTCTTCGGGATCGCGACCGACACGCTCGACGCATCCGGTTCGATACTCGAGCAGCACCCGATGCCCCTCACGGAGGAGCAGGTGACGACGGCGACACGCCGGTTCGTCGGCTCGATTCACCAGGTTCCGCCGATGGTGTCGGCCGTCAAGGTCGGCGGACGCCGGTTGCACGAGATCGCCCGGCGAGGGCAAGGAGGTCGAGCGAGAGGCGCGCCCGGTGCGCGTCGACCGCTTCGACGTGGAGTGCCTCGTAGACGGCCCCTACCCCGAGGCGACCGTGCTCGTCGAGTGCGGAAGCGGCACGTACGTGCGCACGCTCGCCGCCGACCTGGGGTCGGCGCTCGGCGGCGCGGCTCACCTGCGCGACGCTCCGCCGACTGCGCGTCGGGTCGTTCGGCATCGACGAGGCACGTACGCTCGAGGAGATCGAGACCGACCCGGCGGCGGCGCTGCTCCCGCCCGCGGTGGCGATGCGCGACCTGGCGCCGTTGCCGGTGGGGGACGAGGAGGCGGTGGCGGTCGCGCACGGGGTCGTCTTCGCCGCCACGCCTCTGGCCGGCGCCGAGGGGCCGGGGCCGTTCGCCGTCGTCGACGGCAGCGGGGCTCTGCTCGCCGTGTACGAGCGGCGTGGCACCGCACTGCGGCCGTCGGTAGTGATAGCCCAGCCGGATGCAGCGAAGTGATGGCGGTCACGTGAGGGCCCGGCGGTGAGGGTCTTGCGCGACCCGGAGTCGATGGGGCCCGGCGGGCCGGGGCGCGCCGTGACGATCGGCGTCTTCGACGGAGTGCACCTGGGGCACCACGCGCTGCTCCGACTGGTGAGAGAGCTCGCGACGGTCCGCGGCCTGGAGTCGGCGGTCGTCACCTTCGACCGGCACCCCGCCGAGCTGGTGCGCCCCGGATCGGAGCCGAAGCTGCTGACGACACTGGATCAGAAGCTGGACCTGCTCGACGCGACTGGCCTGGTCGACACCTGCCTCGTGATCACGTTCGACGAGACCCGGCGTCACGAGTCGGCCGACGACTTCGTGAGGGAGATCCTCGTCGCGGCGCTGCACACCCGGCTCGTGGTCGTCGGCGCCGACTTCCACTTCGGTCACCGACGCTCCGGAAACGTGCCGTTCCTCGAGACGCTGGGGACCGAGCTCGGGTTCGAGGTGCTGGGGCTCGGCCTCGTCTCCACGCCCGACGGCGGCCAGGCCGCCGGCGGGGCGCCGCCCTACTCGTCGACGAGGGTGCGTGCGGTCCTCGCGGAAGGAGACGTGGCCGGGGCCGCGCAGATGCTCGACCGGATGCACGAAGTCATCGGTACGGTCGAGCACGGTGATGGCCGCGGCGCCGAGCTGGGGTTCCCCACGGCGAACCTCGCGGTGCCGAGCAGCACGTGCCTGCCGGCCGACGGCGTCTACGCAGGGACGTTCATTGCGGACGACGGTGTGGAGCGTGCGGCGGCGCTCTCGGTAGGGCGCCGCCCGACGTTCTACGAGGAGGGCGGGCTCCGACTGCTCGAGGCGCACCTGATCGACTTCGAAGGCGACCTCTACGGGCAGCGGGCGCGGGTGCGCTTCGCCGAGCGCCTCCGGGGCCAGGAGCGCTTCGACAGCGTCGACGACCTCGTCGAGCGGATGCGCGGCGACGTCGCTGCCACGCGATCGGTCCTCGGGCTATCCGAGCCCCCGGCCTGACGCGTCGAGCACGACAGGGTCGGCCTCGGGCCCTGCGGGGCCGCTCCGGCAGGTGCCGTGGTACCCTGAGTGTCCGTGCCGGGGGTCGTCCCCGGTATCGCGAGATCCACACGACAGATCCCCACCACAGAAGGTATCTACGCGCGCATGCCGAACAAGGCCGCCACGATCGCGGAGCACCGCCTCCACGAGACCGACACCGGTTCGCCCGAGGTCCAGATCGCGATACTCAGCGAGCGCATCAACCACCTCACGGAGCACTTGAAGGTCCACAAGAAGGACCATCACACGCGCCGAGGGCTGCTGATCCTCGTGGGGCGCCGTCGGCGCCTGCTCGACTACCTGCGTCGCAACGACGTCGACGGTATCGGGCACTCATATCGCCAGCTCGGTCTGCGCCGCTGAGTGGGGACGGGGAGCGGTGGATCCGCTCCTCGTTTCGCGTCGAGCAACAACAGCAGAGCACTGCGAGGGGCGCGTCGGTTGTCAGTCGCCACCGCCCGGACCGTGGGTCCGGACGATGACAACTGGGAACCGGGGCTCCTCGCCCAAACAGAAGAGGAGCACCCCGATGGGTGAAGCGATTCGCGTTTCCGGTCCTGTCAACGCTGCCGGAAAAGAGCTGCTCGTTCGAGACCGGCCGGCTGGCCAGTCTCGCCGACGGCGCCGTGGTCGTGCAGATCGGCGACACGACGCTGCTGTCCACCGTCTGCACGTCGAAGCCCCGTGAGGGCATCGACTTCTTCCCGCTGACGGTCGACGTCGAGGAGCGGATGTACGCCGCCGGCAAGATCCCCGGCTCGTTCTTCCGCCGGGAGGGTCGGCCGAGCGAGCAGGCCGTCCTCATCTGCCGGCTGACCGACCGGCCGTTGCGGCCGTCGCTTCCCCGACGGCTTCCGCAACGAGGTGCAGGTGATCGCGACGATCCTCGGCGCCGACCATGGAGAACCCGCACGACGTCGCCTCGATCAACGGAGCCTCCGCTGCGCTGATGATCTCGGGCATCCCGTTCAACGGGCCGATCGGTGCCGTGCGCCTCGCGCATCACGAGGGCGCGTGGATCGCGCACCCGACCTACCAGGAGGGCGACGAGTCGACCTTCGAGCTCGTCGTGGCGGGCCGACGCCTGCACGACGGCGACGTCGCGATCATGATGGTCGAGGCCGGCGGCACCGAGGGTTCGTGGGACCTCTACGAGGCGGGGCGCACCGAAGGTCACCGAGGAGGTCCTCGCCGAGGGCCTCGACGAGGCCAAGCGCTGGATCGCCGCCTCGGTCGACCTCCAGGTCGAGCTCGTACGCAAGTACCAGGAGGCCAACGGCCCGATCGAGACGGTCGCCTACGAGCCCCGCTTCGACTACGAGCACGACGTCTTCGAGGCCGTCGGCGCGAAGGTCGCGCGAGGCCACCTCGGAGGCGATGGCCATCGCCGACAAGACGGCCCGCAACGCCCGCCTCGGTGAGATCGAGGACATGCTCCTCGCCGACCTGGTGGGAGGTGGCGACGCCCCGGGCGCCTTCGCCGACAGGGCCGGCCAGGTGCGCAAGGCGTTCCGCTCGCTCCAGAAGGAGGTCGTGCGGCACCGGATCGTCACCGACGGCGTGCGCATCGACGGCCGCGGCCCGACCGACCTCCGGGCGCTCTCGGCCGAGGTCGGGATCTTCCCCACCGCACACGGCACGGGGCTCTTCCAGCGAGGCGAGACGCAGGTGCTCTCGGTCGCGACACTCGGCATGCCGCGCATGGAGCAGATGCTCGACACGATCACGCTCGACGACCGCAAGCGCTACATGCACCACTACAACTTCCCGCCGTTCTCCACCGGGGAGACCGGGCGTGTGGGCACGCCGAAGCGGCGCGAGATCGGTCACGGCGCGCTCGCCGAGCGGGCGCTCATCCCGGTCGTTCCGTCGAAGACGAGTGGCCGTACACGCTGCGCGTCGTCTCCGACGTGCTCTCGTCGAACGGGTCCACGTCGATGGCGTCGGTCTGCGGATCGTCGCTCTCGCTGATGGACGCGGGCGTCCCGCTGAAGGCCCCCGTCGCCGGGATCGCGATGGGTCTCGTCCACCACGAGGGCCGCTACGTGACCCTCACCGACATCCTCGGAGCCGAGGACGCGTTCGGCGACATGGACTTCAAGGTCGCGGGCACCGAGCGACTGCGTGACGGCGCTGCAGCTCGACACGAAGATCGACGGCCTTCCCGCCGACGTGCTCTCGGCGGCGCTCGCACCAGGCGAAGGAGGCCAGGCTCGCGATCCTCGGCGGTCATGAGCGAGGCGATGCCCGAGCCGCGTGCAGAGGTGCGCGACTCCGCCCCGAAGATCGTGAGCTTCGAGATCCCGATCGACAAGATCGGTGAGGTCATCGGGCCGAAGGGCAAGGTCATCAACACGATCCAGCAGGAGACGGGTGCCGACGTCTCCGTCTCCGACGACGGCATGGTCGGCCTCGTGTCGATCGGGTCGAAGGACGGAGCAGCCGTGGAGGAGGCGAAGCGCCGAATCTGGCTGATCCTCGACCCTCCGACGGCGGAGCTCGGGGCGACCTACACCGGGCGCGTCGTGAACATCACGAAGTTCGGAGCGTTCGTGAACATCCTTCCGGGCCGCGACGGCCTGGTGCACATCTCGAAGCTCGGTCGGGGCAAGCGGATCGACCGCGTCGAGGACGTCCTCTCGCTCGGCGAGACGCTCGAGGTTCGCGTCGACGACATCGACAGCTCCGGCAAGCTCTCGCTCTCCCTCGCGGGCGAAGAGGGTGGCGACGGCGGCGGCGGCGGCGGCGGCGGCGACTCCCGTCCCGAGCCGCAGGACCGGGGCGATCGTGGTGACCGGGGCGATCGTGGCGACCGTGGTGATCGTGGCGACCGTGGTGATCGTGGTGATCGTGGTGATCGTGGTGATCGTGGCGACCGTGGCGATCGTGGTGACCGGGGCGATCGTGGTGACCGATCCGAGCGCTCCGGCGGCGGAGCAGAGCCGGCGCCCGCGGGTTCGTTCGAGTCGTTCTGGGAGGGACAGGCGCGCGAGGAGTTCGGCGACCTCGGCCCGGCCGAGGAGACGGCGGGCGGTGGTCGTGGTGGCGACGGCGGTGGCGGGCGTGGGCCTCGCAGGCCGCGCCGCCGCTGACACGTTGGAGGGCATCCGCCGCACGCGGCTCGACTCGGGGCTCCGCGTGGTCACCGAGGCCCTACCGGGCCTGAGGTCGGTGACCATAGGGGCCTGGGTCGGGACGGGCGCCCGCGACGAGGACGACGTGCACGCGGGCGCCAGCCACTTCCTGGAGCACCTGCTCTTCAAGGGCTCGCCCGAGAGGACGGCACGGGAGATAGCAGAGGCTGTCGAGTCCGTCGGCGGCGAGATGAACGCATTCACGTCGCACGAGCAGACCGCCTTCTACGTGCGCGTGCCCGACACGGAGCTTGATCTCGCGCTCGACATCATCTCCGACGTCGTGTGGCGACCGGCGTTCCGACCCGACGAGATCGAGTCGGAACGGCAGGTCATCCTCGAGGAGATCGGGATGCGCGACGACACGCCCGACGATCTCGTGCACGACCTCTTCGCCGGGACGGTCTTCCCTGCTCACCCGCTGGGACGCGAGGTGCTGGGGAGCGAGACCTCGATCGCATCGATGCCGCGCGACTCCATAGTGGAGTACCACGCCGCGCACTACCGGCCGTCGAACGTGGTGCTCGCGGCCGCGGGGAACCTCGAGCACGATGATCTCCTGAGGCGCCTCGCCCCGCACCTCCCGACGACCGACGGTGGCCGGCCCGAACGCCTGCACCCCGACCCCGGACCTGTGAGCACGCTGACCGTCGAGCACAAGGCGACCGAGCAGGCGCACGTCGTGTTCGGCGTGCGCTCTCTCTCCCAGCTGGACCCCGACCGATACGCGCTCACGGTTCTCAACCAGGCGCTCGGCGGCGGCATGTCGTCGCGTCTCTTCCAGGAGATCCGCGAGAAGCGTGGCCTCGCGTACTCCGTCTACTCGTACCGTGGGGCATACGACGAGACGGGGGTGCTCGCCGTGTACGCGGGGACCTCGCCCGGGAAGGCGCGCGAGACGATCGACCTCATCGAGGCGGAGCTGGAGAGGCTCGTTCACGACGCGGGCCTGCCCGAGAACGACCTGGCCGCCGCCAAGGGTCATCTGAGGGGCGCGCTGACGATGTCACTCGAGACCTCGGCGAGCCGGATGCGACGCATCGGCCGCTCGGAGCTCGTGGAGGGTGAGATCCCGTCGATCGACGAGGTCGTCGCGCGAGTCGATGCCGTGACCGCAGACGACGTGGCCCGAGTGGTCGAGCGGGTCATCGAAGGGGCGCCCAGGTCGTTGGCCGTGATCGGCCCGTTCGACGAGTCCGACTTCGCCGACTTCGCCGGCTAGGGAGGCCGCCGGGGCGGTGTGATGCGACCCTCGGTATCCTTCTGAGAAGCAGATCGCAGACGGGAGGATCATGATCCGCGTCGGGGTGTTCGGGGCGGGTGGGCGCATGGGCTCGACCGTCTGCCACGCGGTTCACGGTGCGCCCGACATGGAGCTCGTCGCCGCGGTCGATCCCCAGCACGCCGGGATCGACATCGACCAGCTCGGGCTGCACGGAACGGGCCTGCAGATCTCGTCGAAGGCCGGCGCCCTAGCCGATGCGGGCGCGCAAGTGGCGATCGACTTCACCGTCGTCGACGCCGCGCGCGAGAACCTGCGATGGTGCGCCGAGAACGGCGTTCACGCCGTGGTCGGCACGACCGGCTTCTCCGACCCCGACCTGAACGAGCTCGCCGGGCTCTTCGGCCGTGGCGAGGCCAACGCGCTGATCGCGCCGAACTTCGCGATCGGTGCGGTCCTCATGATGCGCTTCGCCGAGCTCGCCGCTCCGTACTTCGAGACGGCCGAGATCGTGGAGCTGCACCACGACGAGAAGGTCGACGCCCCCTCCGGCACGGCCTGCCTGACAGCGCGACGCATGGCGGCGGCGTCGAAGGAGTGGGATCCCGACCCGACCCGCGACCTCGTCGCCGACGGGCGCGCGGCGGGCGGGTGGACGGGATACCGGTCCACTCCGTGAGGTTGAAGGGCCTCGTCGCTCATCAGGAGGTCATGCTCGGCACTACCGGGCAGACACTCGCCATCCGTCACGACTCGTACGACCGCTCGTCGTTCATGCCGGGGGTGCTGCTTGCTGTGCACCGCATCGCCGAGACCCCGGGGCTCAGCCTCGGCCTCGAATCCGTCCTCGACCTCTGATCCCGAGCGCCTCGAGCGGGCCCGGGAGGACGACAGGAGGTGCGACAGCGGCTAGTTTCCGGACCCACCGGAGGAACCCGGGGTTGCCGGGGACGCGGAGGGTGCAGTGCCGCTGCTGGAGGTCGAGGAGGTCAAGGTCGAGTTCGGCGGGGTCGTCGCGCTCGACGACCTCTCCTTCGAGATCGAGACCGGGCAGATCTGCGCGCTGATCGGGCCCAACGGGGCAGGCAAGACGACGCTCTTCAACTGCGTCAGCCGCATCTACGATCCGACGGCCGGACGCATCCGTTTCGACGGGCACGACCTGCTCGCCGCGGCCCCTCATCGGATCGCGCGGCTCGGGATCACCCGGACCTTCCAGAACCTGGCTCTCTTCCCGACCCTCAGCGTCCTCGACAACGTGATGGCCGGGGCGCACACACTCGGGCACCTCGGGCCCCTGCGGAGCGCGCTGCGCATCGGCAAGGTGCGCGAGGAGAACCGGCTGCGCGAGCGCGGGCGGCGTCTCCTCGATCGGCTCTCGCTCGACCACCTCGCCGAGCACCCTGCCGCCGGCCTGCCCTACGGAACGCTGAAGCGTGTCGAGATCGCCCGCGCCCTCGCCGCCGAGCCGCGCCTGCTGATGCTCGACGAGCCGGCTGCCGGCCTCACGCACAGCGAGGTCGACGAGCTCGCTGTGACGATCCGCTCGATCCGAGACGAGTTCGACATAACCGTGCTCCTCGTCGAGCACCACATGGCGATGGTCATGGGCATCTCCGACCGGGTCGTCGTCCTCGACTTCGGGAGCAAGATCGCCCAGGGGACGCCCGAGCAGGTGCGCAACGATCCGCGTGTCATCGAGGCCTACCTCGGGTCGCCTGCCGCATGACCCTGCTCTCGGTAACGGCGCTCGCCGGTGGCTACGGACCGGTCAAGGTGCTGCACGGCCTCGACTTCGAGGTGGACGACGGAGAGATCGTGGTGATCCTCGGCGCAAACGGCGCCGGCAAGACCACGACGCTGCGCGCTCTCAGCGGCATGATCCCGAGCGACGGCGAGATCGTCTTCGACGGTGAGGACGTCGCCGGTCGCAAGCCACAGGTGCTCGCGAGGCGTGGAGTGGCCCACGTGCCGCAGGGTCGGGGGACCATCGACGAGCTGACGGTCGAGGAGAACCTCCGGGTCGGCGCGTGGACGCGGCGCGACCGCGAGGTGGCGGCCGACATAGACCGATGGTTCGAGGTCTTCCCGCGCCTCGCCGAGCGCCGCACGCAGCAGGCGGGCAGCATGAGCGGCGGCGAGCAGCAGATGCTCGCCATCGCGCGTGGTCTCATGTCGCGCCCGAGGCTCCTGCTGCTCGACGAGCCTTCTCTGGGTCTCGCGCCGATCATCACGCAGGAGCTCTTCGCGCAGCTCGGCATGCTCAACCGTGAGCTGGGCACAGCGATGCTCATCGTCGAGCAGAACGCCGGCCTGGCCCTGCAGCTCGCGTCGCGCGGCTATGTGCTCGAGACGGGCGGCATCGTCGCGCAGGGGACGGCGGCCGAGCTCGAGGGCAACGAAGACGTCCGCAAAGCCTACCTGGGGCTCTGATGCAGCTCTTCCTCTCCCAGCTCATGAACGGACTCGGCAACGGCGTCATCTACGCGTCGCTCGCGCTCGCCATCGTCCTCATCTACCGAACGACGGGCCTTCTCAACTTCGCCCAGGGAGAGATGGCCCTCTTCTCCACCTACTTGACCTGGAAGCTCGTCGACGACTCGGAGATGGGACTCCCGGTCGCAGCCGCCATCGGGATCTCGATGGCCATCGCGTTCGTTGGCGGCGCTCTGATAGAGCGCATCGTGATCCGGCCCGTCGAGCGGTCGTCGCCGCTCGTGATCGTGATCGTGACCATCGGGATGTTCCTGGCGATCAACTCGATCGCGCAGGCGATCTTCGGCACCGACACCAAGCAGCTCCCGAGCGTGTTCTCCGATGCGGCCTGGATCGTGGGCGGAGTCCGCGTCACGGCCCAGACGGTCGGCCTCGTCGCTGTCCTCGCCGGAGAGTGCCTGCTGCTCTGGCTCCTCCTCCAGAAGACCAGGGTCGGTCTCGCTCTCCGCTCCGTGGCGTCGAACCCCGATTCGAGCCGGCTGGTCGGCATCGGCACAGGCAACATGTTGATGCTCGGGTGGGCGATAGCGGCGGCGCTCGGCGCCCTGGCCGGCGCGATGATCGTCCCGATGACCCCCGGCCTCAGTGCCGGGTCCATGCAGGCGGTCCTCATCTACGCGTTCGCCGCCGCCGCCCTCGGTGGGTTCGACAGCCCGCTCGGAGCGGTCGTCGGAGGGGTGATCGTGGGCGTGGCGCAGGCGCTCGCGATCCAGTACGTGGACCCGCTGAACGACATCGAGCTGGTCGTTCCGTTCGCCCTCATCGGAGGGGTCCTGCTGTTCCGTCCGACCGGCCTCTTCGGCCGCCGCGTCGTGGAGCGAGTGTGAAGCCCGACATTCGCGCGTGGCGCCCGTTCGCGACGAAGGCCGCCACGACGGCCGTCATCGTCGGGGTGCTCTGCTGGCTGCCCCAGCAGTACGGGCAGACCGAGACGACGCTCTTCGCCGAGGCGCTCTTCATCGCGGTCGCCGCGATGGGCCTGAACCTGCTGACGGGCTACAACGGCCAGGTCTCGATCGGGCACGGCGCGTTCTTCGGGCTCGGTGCGTACACGACCGGCATCCTCATGCTCGACCACGGCTGGCCGTTCCTGGCGACGCTCCCTGTCGCTGCACTGCTCGCGGCTGTGGTCGGGGCGGCCGTCGGGTTCCCCGCTCTGCGGGTGAAGGGGCTGTACCTGGCCCTCATCACTCTCGGTCTCGCAGCGCTCTTCCCCGCGCTCGTCAACAAGTTCGTGAAGAGCACCGGCGGCACGAGCCTCGTCCAGCTCTACCGCGTGCGGCCGAAGCCCCCGGAGTGGGCGTCGTCGTTCGCCGGGGCGGAGGACCAGTGGCGCTACTACGTGACTCTGGTCGTCGCAGGCCTCCTCTTCGCGCTGATGGCGAACCTGGTGCGAGGGAGGTTCGGCAGGGCGCTCGTGGCGGTGCGGGAGCACGAGGCGGCGGCGGAGACGCTGGGCATCAACCTCGCGAGGGTCAAGATCTCGGCGTTCGCGATCAGCGCCCTGTACGCCGGCGTGGCGGGGTCCCTGGCCGCCCTCGTACGTCTGCAGGCCAATGCCGGGCAGGTCGAGGTCTTCCAACAGTCGATCATCTTCCTCGTCGCGGTCGTCATCGGGGGCACCGCCACCACGCTCGGACCCGTCGTGGGGGCCTTCGTGGTGGTGCTGCTGCAGGACCGGACGGCCGATCTGATCAAGGACGAGCCGACGCTGTCGCCCGCTCTCTTCGGAATCACGCTTATCCTGCTGATGTACGTGCTGCCCGACGGGCTCGTCGGCGGCTCACGCCGCCTGTTCCAACGGATCCGTGGGCGGATGCGGCCCGGATCGGTCACCGACTCCGCCTCTACCTGAAAGGAACCACCATGCACGATCTCCGCGAAGCCCGAAGGGGAGCCGCGCTGAAGCGCCTCCTGCGGCCCCTGGCACTCGTCATGGTCGTCGGCCTCGTCGCAGCGGCATGCGGCGGCGGGCGCGACGACGACGACAAGGCCGACGACACGAGCGCCACGACCGCGGCCGGGGGAGCGACGACGACCGGTACCGGCGGCGAGCCCCCCGCAGAGCCGATCATCGACGCGGCGGACTGCCCCTCCGACCCGACGACCGGTGTGGAGGGCGACACCATCAAGCTCGGCACCAGCCTTCCCCAGTCGGGTCTGTACTCGGCTTTCGCCGAGATCCTCAAGGGCGAGGAGGCGTACTTCTCGTACCTGAACGAGGAGCTGGGTGGCGTCGAGGTGGCCGGCAGCACGTACAAGATCGAGTTGGTCAACATGGACGACGAGTACCTCGCCGACAAGACGGTGTCGAACGTCAACTCGCTCATCAACGACGACAAGGTCTTCGCTCTGTTCAACGTCGTCGGCACGAAGAACAACCTCGCGGTCCGCGACCTGGTCAACGAGCAGTGCGTCCCGAACCTCTTCGCCGGCACTGGTTCGCCGGCATGGGGCAACGCCGACTACCCGTTCCTCCTCGGCAGCGAGCTCGTGCCGTACCCGCTCGAGATGAAGGCGTTCGCCGACTACCTGCAGGAGACGAAGCCCGGCGCGACCGTCGCGATCCTGCGTGCGTCCGACGACTTCGGCAGGGCGTACTCCGACACCTTCAAGAGCCTCGCCGCTGATGCAGGCCTCGAGGTCGTGAAGGAGGAGACGTACAACCCCGAGCAGTTCGACACGAAGTCGCAGGTGACCAGCCTCGCGGCAACCAACGCCGACGCCCTGATCCTCGGTACGACGCTGCTCGCGTGCCCCGACGCCTTGAAGAACGTAGATGCGGCCGGATGGAAGCCGATCACCTACATGTCGGGCACCTGCACGTCCAAGACGCTCATGGACATGGCCGGCCCTCCCGGTGACGGAGTGCTCAGCGTCGGACCGCTGATGGACCCGGCGAACCCGCTCTACGCGGACGTCGATTCGATGAAGCTCTTCAAGGAGATGATCGCCAAGTACCAGCCGGAGGCCGACCCGACCAACGGGATCGTGGCGTACGGGTGGACCACCGGCGCTCTCATGGCAGAGCTGCTCCAGCGCTCACCGGCCCTCGACCGGATCGCGGTCATGGAGACGGCCCGCACGATGTCGGCGATCGAGGGCATCGGCCTCATGCTCGAGGGCCAGGTCCACAACCTCTCGGCCGACGACTGGTTCCTCGGTGAGACGTTCAACCTCGTGCAGTACAGCACCGCCGACGGCTACTTCTCGCCCGTCGGGGAGATGATCAACGAAGACGGCAACACGGCCGCGTACACGCCCGAGGACCTCGTCAACGGCTGACGGAGCCGAGACGCCCCGCAGACCGGGGCCCGGAACACAGAGAGGGGGCGCGGCGAGAGCCGCGCCCCCTCTCCGCGCGCGGCGCCCCGTCCCGAGATGGGTCGCTTCCGCCGAGGGGGGTGCGCGCTTCTGTCCCATCTCAGCCGCGCGGGTGGTCGGGGGAGCGGTCGGGGGCGTCGAGATGGGTCGTTTTCGCCGAGGGGGGTGCGCGCTTCTGTCCCATCTCGAGGGCGGGAGCGGTCGGGGGCGTCGTGTGCGGCGATCAGGGGGTGAGGAGAGCGGTGGCGAGAGCCGGGGGATCGGTGACCACGTGCAGCCCCGAGCGGTCGCGGAGCCACGCGACGTTGCGCCGATGCAGACCGTCGGATGGGTCGAACCTGTTGAGAGCGACGACGAGGCGGCGACCGGCGAGCGCCTCGGCGCAGAGGAGGACGGAGTTGATCGCTCCGAGGCCGGCGTCGGCCACCAGCACGACGGCATCGGGCGTGAGCGCGTCGACGAGGTCGACGGTGTCTCCGTCGTCGGCGAGGGGTGACCTCGGGCCACCTGCACCCTCGACCAGCACCAAGAGCCTCCGGCCCGACGGGGGAGGCGACGGAAGGCTCGCGCTCACCTCGCCGACGAGGTCGGCGATCGTGAACGGTGGCAGCCCAAGGGCAGCGGCGGCCATCGGGGGTGCCATCGGCACAGGGAAGCGTCGGTGCGGCGGGCAGACGAGCGGCGCTTCCTCGCCGGTGGCCGCCGACAGCACCTCGGAGTCGGTCGGGCCGTCGCCGGGGGTGAACGACTCGGCGGGCTTGCGTGCCGCGACGCCGGCGCCCATCCCGGCTGCCGCCCGGAGTGTCGCCGCAGCGAACCAGGTCTTGCCCACGTCGGTTCCGGTCCCCGTCACCACCACAATCGTCATCGTCCCGCCTCCCGTCGAGATGGGTCGTTTCTGCCGCGGGGGGTGGGCGCTTGTGTCCCATCTCGGCCACGCGGGCGATCGGGGGCGTCGAGATGGGTCGTTTCTGCCGCGGGGGGTGGGCGCTTCTGTCCCATCTCAGCCGCGCGGGTGGTCGGGGGGCGGTCGGGGGGGCGGTCGGAGGTGCGAGCGGGGAACAGGTCGGGGAAGAGGTCGGCGAGCGCCGAGGCGAGCGCGCCGACCTGGGAGTCGGAGTGCGCGGCGGAGACTGTCACCCGCAGGCGTGAGGTGCCCACCGGCACCGTCGGCGGCCTGATCGCAGGGACGAGCATCCCGCGCTCCAGGAGCGCCGCCGCGGCGTCGAGGGCGCGCGCCTCGTCGCCGCAGACCACGGGGATGATCGGCGACGGGTGCCCGGGCGCGATGCGGTCCACGTGCGCGCGCAGCCGGGCGACGAGCCCATCACCCTCGGCGGAGCGCAGTACCCGCAGTGCGGCGAGTGCCGCGGCCGAGTCGGCCGGAGTGGGGGCCGTCGTGAAGATGTACGGGCGCGCCCTGTTGACGAGCAGGTCCGTGTAGCGCGACGGCCCCGCGACGAAGCCGCCGAGCGAGCCGAGCGTCTTGGAGAGCGTCCCGAGGCGGAGCAGCTCGAGCCCATCGAGCCCAACGGGCGTGTCCGGGCCGATCGGGTCGGTGCGCTCGACGCCGGAACGGGTGGCGCTGCGATATGGCACTGCGGGGATCTCGGGCCCGAGCACCGAGTGGGCCTCGTCGAGCAGGAGGAGTGCTCCGCTGCGGGCGCAGACCTCGGCGAGCGCCTCGACGGGAGCGGCGTCGCCGTCCATCGAGAACACTGCGTCGCTGACCACGAGAGCTCGTCGATCGCCGCGCTCGGAGAGGAGCGACGAGAGGTGTTCGAGGTCGCAGTGTCCGTAGATCGCCACCTCGCCGCGCGCCAGCCGGGCGCCGTCGATCAGCGACGCGTGGTTCATCTCGTCGGAGCAGATCAGGGCCCCGGGCCCGGCCAGGGCCGCGATGACGCCGAGGTTCGCCGAGTAGCCGGTGGGGAAGAGCACTGCGCGCTCGGCCTGCTTCCAGGCGGCGAGCTCCGCCTCGAGGTCGCTGTGGACGGGGCGGGAGCCGACGACGAGCCGGGCCGCGCCCGAGCCGGCGCCCCAGCGGTCGAGCGCCGCGTGGGCCGCGGCGACAACCGACGGGTGTTGGCTGAGACCCAGGTAGTCGTTCGACGCGAAGGAGACGACCGCGACGCCGTCGGTGCCGAGCGTTCCCGAGGGTCCGGCGGCGTCGAAGTCGCGGGGCTCCCGCCACCTCTCGGCGGAGCGGATCGCGAGGGCTTCCGCATCGGCCCAGGCCGGCCAGATTCCCGGCCGGGCGCCATCCTCCGGTCGAGGTGAGCCAGCGTCGTCGGCGGCGTCACCGCCTGGCCGACGCGGCGCGAAGCGCGGAGTCACGGTCCGGCCCGAGTGACGTCGTCGAGAGCGGCGGCGAGCGTGTCGACGATCCGGTGCAGCTCGGGTGAGGTGATGGTTAGCGGCGGCATCAGCACCACGACGTCGCCGAGCGGGCGCAGCAGCACGCCCCGTTCCACGGCGGCGGCGCACACCCGGCGCCCCCAGCGCAGTCCCTCGCCCGGCGGTGCGAGCTCGACCCCGCCCATGAGCCCACGGAGGCGCACCTCGCGTACGGCGGGGTTCGGCGCGATTCGGTCGTGGAGCAGGCCGGCGAGCTCGGCGGAGCGCTCGCGCACGTTGGCGAGCACGTCGTGCGCCTCGATCAGCTCGAGGTGGCGCAGCGCGACCGCGGCGGCGAGGGCGTTCCCGCTGTAGGAGTGCCCGTGGTAGAAGGTGCGCGGGCCGAGGTCGTCGCCGATGAACTCCGAGAAGACCCGGTCCGACGACACGGTGGCCGACATCGGCAGGTAGCCGGCGGTCAGGCCCTTGCCGAGGACGAGCAGGTCGGGGCGGAGGCCGCACTGCTCCGAGGCGAAGAGCGTCCCCGTGCGCCCGAACCCGGTGGCCACCTCGTCGCAGATCAGCAGGACCCCGTTCTCGGCGCACGCGTCGCCCAGGGCTGCGAGCCCTGCCGGCTCGGCGAGCATCATCCCGGCGGCACCCTGCACGAGCGGCTCGACGATCACCGCGGCGAGCGAGGAAGCGTTCTGGGTGACCATCCGGCACGCTGTGTCGAAGCACCCGGGCTCGTCGAACGAAGGGGCGCGCAGCACCGGGAAGCGGAGCGGGTCGAAGAGCGCGGTGCCGAAGCCGCCGTCGCCGACCGAGAGAGCCCCGATGGTGTCGCCGTGATAGGCGCCACCGAACCCCAGGA
This sequence comes from uncultured Actinomycetes bacterium, assembly GCA_963706745.1. Lineage (GTDB taxonomy): Bacteria > Actinomycetota > Acidimicrobiia > IMCC26256 > PALSA-610 > JAOSJK01. The sequence continues at coordinate 327,145 of CAVPMX010000004.1, forward strand.
ACCCCTGCCGGCCGACGTCGCCCCGGTTCCACCAGTACTGGAACGCGATCTTGAGTGCCTGCTCGACGGCGGCGGCGCCGTCGGACGCGTAGAGGAAGTGCGGGTCGTCCACGGGGACCACGCGGGCGAGGGCCTCGGAGAGCTCGACGACGATTCGGTTCCCGTTGCCGAGCATCGTGGTGTGGGCACCCCGCTCGAGCTGGCGCCGCACCGCGTCGTCGAGCTCGGGGACCCTGTGGCCGAGGGTCGTCACCCAGAGCGACGAGATCGCATCGAGGTAGCGCCGGCCGTCGGTGCCGATCACCTCGTGCCCCTCCGCGCACTCCACGACAACGGGCGACCCGGAGGCGTAGGCGCCCATCTGGGTGAAGCCGTGCCACACCACCGCGGCGTCGCGCGCCACCCAGTCGTCGTGGGTTCCCATCGGGCTGATTCTCGCACCCGCGCCCGGCGATGCGCCGACGGTCGACTGCCCGCCCCGTTCCACGGCCCGGCTCTTCGATGCGCGGACCGCGCCCGCCGCCGCACACGGCGGTGTGACCCACGACACGTTGACGGCGCGACGATCGGCGCCGTACGGTCTCCTCGATGACTTCGGGGGGAGTCGAACGGGGGGCCTTTGCGGCTCGCGCGCCTTTCGCGGCCCACGCGCGGCTGCATGCCTCCGCTCTACGGTCGGTTCGGCCGGGATCAGGTCGCTCCCCGATGCACGGCGCCGTTCCGTCCGCACGTACAACGACCCTCGAAGGGGAGCCCCGATGAGCGACAACCAGGATCTGATCGGCCGCGCCGACGTCAACGACATCGAGGCGATCCTCGCTGTGTCCAACGCCGACGTCGATGCGGTCGTCCACGCCGTGAGCTCGGCGCCGGACACCCTCTTCACATGGGACTACGACCGTACGAAGCCGGCGCTCGTGAAGCTGTACGAGAAGGCCAAGACCTCGCAGTGGAACGTGGAGACCGACATCGACTGGAGCATCGATGTAGACCAGGAGAAGGTCGTCCTCGCAAACGTTGCGCAGGCGCAGGAGAACGGCGGTGGCTTCTTCAGCGGCTCGGTCGACCTGTCGGGGACCGCGTTCGCGAAGTGGACCGAGAAGGAGTGGATCCAGCTCGGGATCGAGTCGCAGAACTGGACGCTCTCGCAGTTCATGCACGGAGAGCAGGGCGCGCTCATCTGTACGGCCCAGATCGTCCAGACGGTTCCGTGGATCGACGCGAAGTACTACGCGTCGACGCAGGTGATGGACGAGGCGCGGCACGTCGAGGTGTTCGCCAAGTATCTCGACACGAAGCTCTCGGGGCACTACCCGATCAACGCGCATCTGCAGATGCTGCTCGACGACATCATCACCGACTCACGCTGGGACATGACCTACCTGGGCATGCAGATCATGGTCGAGGGCCTCGCCCTCGCTGCGTTCGGCTTCATGCACCAGATGACCACCGAGCCGCTGCTCAAGCGGATCCTGCGCTACGTGATGAGCGACGAGGCGCGCCACGTCGCCTTCGGCGTGCTCTCGCTCCAGGAGTTCTACGAGGAGCTGAGCTCGGCCGAGATCCGCGAGCGGCAGGAGTTCGCGTTCGAGGCGGCTGTGCGCATGCGCGACCGGTTCCTCCAGCAGGAGGTCTGGGAGCGGATGGGTGTCGACGTCAAGGAGGCGGTCCAGCTCGTCATGCTCGACGACACGCGTCAGCTCTTCCAGTCGGCGCTCTTCTCGAAGATCGTGCCGAACTGCAAGAAGCTCGGCCTCCTCGACGCCGCCGACGGCTGGCTCCGCAAGCGGTTCACCGAGCTCGGGGTGATCGGCTTCGAGGACTGGGTCGACACCGGCGAGGAGTACATCGCCCTCGACGAGGTGGCGAAGGACCGGGCGGCCGCGGTCGCCGGCTGAGACCGGCCCGGTGCGCCGGGCCTCCCGGTGCAGATGATGCGTGTGGGCCTGGTGTGGCCGGTGTTACGGTTGGGGCATGGCGTCCACGACGGCACGGCGCGCCCCGACCGCCCGCAAGTCGACCGCCCGCAAGTCGACGACCCGTAAGCCTGCGGCCCGCAAGGCTGCGGCCGGCAGGGCCGGTTCGGCCCGGGCGCGCACCGGCACGCGTTCAAGCGCCCGCTCGGCGTGGGCGGAGACGTTGAGGTCGTGGCGGGGCCGCCTGGCGGGACAGCTCGGTGACCACGCCGCCGATGCCGGGGCGCTCGCGCTCGTGGTGGTCGGCCTGCTTGCCGTGCTCGGCGCGTACTCCGACCTCGCCGGCCCCGTCGGCGCCGGGCTCGACACGGCCGCCCGAACCGTCCTCGGTGGCGGGAGGCTGCTCCTGCCCGGTGCATGCTTCGTCGGTGCAGGCCTGATCCTGGTCGGGCGGCGCCCGACCGAGGACGACGACGATGACGAGATCCGCACCGGCCTGCGCGTCGGCTTCGGCATCGCCCTGGTGGTGGGTGGAGCGGCGGGGATGCTCCACATCGCGGGCGGCAGCCCGAAGGCGGACTCCCTAGACCCCCTACGCGACGCCGGCGGAGTCCTGGGGGCAGCGACCGGCGGCTCGCTCGGTGCGGCGGCCGGCCGGGTCGGCGCCGTCGTGGTGCTCGCTGCCCTGACCGGCTTCGGTGTGATGCTGGTCGTCGGCGCGGGGCTCGGCCAGGTGGCGGGTGGCCTCACGGCCGCCGCGCGGGGCGTCGGGCGCGGAATGGCGCGCATGGGGCGGTCCATCGTGACCCTCCGTCCGGCCGAGACCGGGCCAGGAGCGCCTCCGGCAGACCTCTACGACGAGCTGGCGGTCGCCGACGCGCCGGAAGACGACCACGAACACGACTACGCGGACGCCTACGACATGGGCGGGGCGGAGCCGGCGGACGGAGTCGCGCCGGAGCCGATCGAGGCCGCCGATGCGGCGACCTCGTCGGCGGTCCCCGCCGGCGTCGACCTCGGGGCGGGCGAGCCGATCATCGCCGACGACGACGGCCAGCTGGCGCTGAACCTCGGGCCGGGGGTGCGGCCCAGCAGCTGGAAGCTCCCGCCGAAGTCGATCCTGAAGCGGAGCGCCAACCGCGAGGTCGACGAGAGGCTCGTCGACGCGGGGGCAGCACCCTGGAGGCGACCGTGCGCGAGTTCGGCGTCGACGCGCGGCTCGTCGGCCGCACGATCGGCCCGACGGTCACCCGGTACGAGCTCGAGATTGCCCCGGGCGTCAAGGTGAGCAAGGTCACCGGCCTCAGCAAGGAGATCGCGTACGCGATGGCGAGCCACGACGTGCGCATCCTCGCCCCGATCCCCGGGCGCAGCGCCATCGGTGTCGAGGTCCCGAACAGGCAGCGGCCCCTGGTCACCCTGGGCGACGTCCTCGCCGGCGACGAGGCGCGCCAGGCGAAGCACCCGCTCGAGGTCGGCATGGGCCGCGACATCGCGGGCAGGGCGGTGATGGCGAACCTCGCGACCTTCCCTCACGTCCTCATCGCCGGAGCGACCGGTGCGGGCAAGTCGTCGTGCATCAACAGCATCGTCACGTCGATACTCATGCGCTCCACCCCCGACCAGGTGCGCCTGATACTCGTCGACCCGAAGCGCGTCGAGCTCGGTCAGTACAACGGACTGCCTCACTTGCTGACGGAGGTGGTGACGAACCCCAAGAAGGCGGCCAACGCCCTCGACTGGGCCGTGCGCGAGATGGAGATGCGCTACGACCTGCTCGCCGAGGTCGGGGTCCGCGACATCGACGGATACAACCTCATGTACGACCGCGGCGACCTCCCGACCGAGTCGAACCCCGACCCGATGGGCGGCAAGAGCTACGAGCGGCTGCCGTACATACTGATCGTCGTCGACGAGCTCAACGACCTGATGATGGTCGCCGCGCGCGACGTGGAGAACAGCATCTGCCGGATCGCGCAGATGGCCCGCGCCGTCGGCCTGCACCTCGTGATCGCCACACAGCGGCCGTCGGTCGACGTCATCACCGGCGTGATCAAGGCCAACGTGCCGAGCCGCCTTGCGTTCTCCGTCAGCAGCCTCGCCGACTCCCGCGTGATCCTCGACCAGCCCGGTGCCGAGAAGCTGGTCGGCAAGGGCGACATGCTCCTGCTGGCGGCGTCGTCGAGCCGTACCGAGCGCATCCAGGGCTCCTGGGTCGACGAGGAGTGCGTGCGCAAGGCGGTCGCCCACTGGAGGCGGCAGGTCGGCGAGGCCTCCTACGTGGAAGGCCTGCAGGGCGACGATGGCCCGGGCGGAGCGGGAGGTTCCGACGACGACGACGGCGACGACCTCCTCGACCAGGCGCTCGATCTGGTCGTGCGCAGCGGGTTCGGCTCTACGAGCATGCTGCAGCGGAAGCTGCGAGTCGGGTTCGCGCGAGCGGGGCGGCTGATGGACCTCCTCGAGCGGCGCGGGGTCGTAGGCCCCTCGGAGGGCTCGAAGGCGCGGTCGGTGCTGATGAGCGTCGAGGAGCTCGACGACCTCCGCTCGAAGGTCTGAAGGGACCGGCACTCCGACCAGGTGCAGACGTGCGGGGCGTGAACCGCGCCACCGCTCAGGTGCCGTCGTGCTACTCCGCTTCCTCCAGCCGGGTCCGCAGCTCGTCGATGAGGGCCGCGACGGCGGCCAGGTGCTCCTCGATCCTTCCCAGATACGCGTCGGGTGAGGTGTCGGGCATCTCCTCGACCACGCCGACCTCGTTCACCACGGCCGCAGCGAACTCGGCGTGCTCCTCGGGCACGACGATCGTCCCGGTAGCGTCGCCGCCCGCACCGGTCCACTCGATCATCACCGGTATGCCGGTGGACTCGAGGCGCCGCCGCAGGATCTGAGCGGAGAGCCTCGGCCAGTCGCCGAGCTCCACGAGGTCGGCGACGCCCTCCGACGGCCCGAGCGCGTCGGGCTGGTCTGCGACGAGGGCCACGCGGCAGTCCGAGCAGCGCAGCGAGCCGGCGCGGTACTCGGCTCCGCACGACGGGCACCAGACTGTCGGACTGTCCATGAGGGCTCCTCCTGAGGGCACTGCGAGTCTACGGAAGGCGGCTTGTACGATGACGCCGTGTCCCTCCGACGCTTCCACGTCGAGACTCTCGGCTGCCCGAAGAACGTCGTCGACTCCGAGAAGGTCGTCGCTTCCCTTCTCGCCGACGGCCTGGTGCCCGCGGAGGGGGCCTCCGACGCCGACCTCCTGGTGGTGAACACGTGCGCGTTCGTCGAGGCAGCTAGGGAGGAGTCGATCGGCGTCCTGCTCGGGCTCGCGGGGGAGCGCAAGGAGGGGGCGAAGCTCGTCGCCACAGGCTGCATGGCCGAGCGGTACGGAGATGAGCTCGCAGACGCGATGCCGGAGGCCGACGCCGTCGTCGGGTTCTCGGGCGAGGGGTCGCTGTCACAGGTGGTGCTGCGTCGCGCTCCCGAAGGTGTGCGCGACCTGCTCGAGCTGCCCCGTCCCGCGCCGTCGGCGCCGTGGGCCTACCTGAAGATCGCGGAGGGGTGCGACCGGGCGTGCGCGTTCTGCGCCATACCTTCGTTCCGTGGACGGCAGCGCTCGCGGGCGCCGGAGTCGATAGAGGCGGAGGCCCGCTCGCTCGTCGGGCGCGGCGTGGTCGAGATCGTCCTCGTCGCCCAGGACCTCGCGTCGTACGGGCGCGACGCGGGAGAGTCGGGCGCTCTCGCCCTGCTCCTGCACAGGCTCGACAGGCTGTCGCGCGACGGCCTCGTGCGCCTGCGGCTCCTCTACCTGTACCCGTCGGAGGTCCGCGGCGCGCTGCTCGACGCGATGCTCGGGCTGGAGACCGTGGTCCCCTACTTCGACCTCTCGTTGCAGCACGCATCGCCGAGGCTCCTCAGGAGCATGCGGCGGTGGGGGAGCGGTGAGACGTTCCTCGCGCTCGTCGAGGAGGTCCGGTCTGCCCGACGCGACGCGGCGTTCCGGTCGTCGTTCATCACCGGCTTCCCGGGTGAGACCGAGGCCGATCACGAGGAGCTCCTGGCGTTCCTGCGGTCGGCGCGCCTCGACTGGGCCGGGTTCTTCCCGCACTCGATGGAGGAGGGCACTGCGGCCGCGGCACTCGGAGGCGGGGTGCCGTCGGGCACGGTGGCCGAGCGGCTGCGGGAGCTCTCCGAGGCCCAGGACCCGATCACAGCGGCGGCGCGCGACGCGCTGGTGGGCGGCGTGGTCGAGGTCCTCGTCGACGGCCTCGAGGCCCGTGACGACGCCGAGGCGGGCGACGGCCCCGGCGGACGGGTGGGGCGGACGCACAGGGAAGCCCCGGAGATCGACGGCGTGGTCCACCTCGGTGGCGAGTCCCCGGGTGCGGGCGCACTCGTTACGGCACTGGTCACCGCGGCGGCCGGACCCGACCTGGAGGCCGTCCCCCTCGAGTCGAGATCCGCCGAGCGGAGGGCAGGGTGACGGCCCCCGCGCCGCCCGCTCGGCGCTTCGGGCAGAGCGCGCTTCGGACGCCGGCGAACATGGTGACGATCGGACGCCTCGTGCTGGCCGGCCCGAGCCTCGTTCTCGTGCACCGCGACGGCTCCACGTGGACGACGGTGGGGCTGTGGTTCGTGCTCAGCATCAGCGACCTCGCCGACGGGTACCTCGCCCGCAGGGAGGGCACGACGCGCTCGGGCGCGTTCCTCGACCCGATAGCCGACAAGGTCCTCGTACTCGGTGCGCTCTGGGTCCTCGCGGGCCGTGGCGACCTGCCGTGGGCTCCGTTCGTCGTCATCTCGGCGCGCGAGCTCGACGATCTCGGCAGTCAGGGCGGTCGCCGGTCGGCGCGGGGTCTCGCTGCCCGCCCGTCGCCTGGGCAAGTACAAGACGTTCCTGCAGAACAGCGCGATCGGGTTCGTCCTCCTGCCGTGGACGGCCGGGTACGTGGGCTTCCAGGAGTCGGTCCTGTGGGCGGCCGTCGCGTTCACGGTCCTCTCGGGCGTCGACATCCTGATGAACATGCGACCAGCCGGCGAGGCGCGCGAGTAGACGGGTCCAGCCGGGTCGTCCTCGTCGCGTCTGCCCACCGAATCGGAGGGCAGATCGCCAATGGTCGCGGCGACGGGGGCCTAGAGTCGACGGGTGCGCTGCGACGTCCTTGCCGTCGGTACCGAGCTGCTCCTCGGGCAGATCGTCGACACCAACAGCGCCTGGATCGGGGAGCAGCTCGCAGCCTCGGGGATCGACTCGCACGAGCACCGTGTCGTGGGCGACAACCTGGGGCGCATGGTCGGCGCGCTGCGCGACCTCCTCTCCCGCTCCGACTCGGTGATCGTCTGCGGTGGGCTCGGCCCCACGCAGGACGACATCACGCGTGATGCGATCGCCACCGTCATGGGCGTGTCACTGGAGCGCCGCGCCGATCTGGTGGCGCACATCTCGTCGATGTTCTCCTCCCGTGGCGCGCGACATGCCCGAGAGCAACCTGCGCCAGGCCGACGTCCCCGAGGGTGGCGAGGCGCTGCCCAACCCGCTCGGGACGGCGCCGGGTCTGCGCTGCCCGGTAGGTGACGGCGTCGTCTATGCGGTGCCCGGCGTTCCGTACGAGATGAGGGCGATGGTCGCCGATCTCGTCCTGCCCGACCTGCTCTCCCGGAGCGGCGAGGCATCGGCCCTCGTGTCGCGGTCGCTGAAGACGTGGGGGACTTCGGAGGCGGCGCTGGCGGAGATGGTCGGGGAGCGCGTCGACGTGCTCGACGTAGTGGGCAACCCGACGATCGCCTTTCTGGCGCGGGGCATCGAGGGCCTCGTCGTGCGGATCACCGCGAAGGCGCCTTCGGCGGCCGAGGCGCGCGCGATGGTGGCGAAGGAGGAGGCCGAGGTGCTGGCACTCCTCGGCGACCTGGTCTTCGCCGTCGACGACGAGACGATGGAGACGGCGGTCGTGGCGAGGCTGGCGGAGCGCGGGTGGACGCTGGGCGTGGCGGAGTCGGTGACCGGTGGTCTGGTCGGAGCCCGGCTCGTGAACGTGCCGGGCGCCAGTGACGTGTTCCGCGGGACCATCGGGTCGTACGCGACCGACGTGAAGCGCCGCGTGCTCGGCGTGACGGCCGAGTCGGTCGTCAGCGAGGAGGCGGCGGCGCAGATGGCCGAGGGGGCGCAGCGTGTGCTCGGGGCCGACGTGGGGATCGCCATCACCGGCGTCGCCGGGACCGTCGGAGCAGGACGGCCGGCCCGTGGGGACGATCTGTCTCGCCATGGCGCTTCCCGGAGCACCGACGGAGTCGCTGGAGGTACGCCTGCCCGGCGACCGGGAGCGCATCAGGCAGTACGGGACGATCTCGTTGCTGAACCTGCTGCGACTCCGCCTCGACGGCCTGCGCGACGCCGACGACGCCGCTGCGCGGGCCCGCTGATCAAGGGAGCGACCACGATGGCAAACATGCTCACGCCCAACCTCGACGTCGCAGACCTCGACCTGATGAGCGCGTTCTGGTGCGCGGCCATCGACTACGAGCCGTCGGCCGGCGCAGGGCAGTACCGGGTTCTCCGCCCGCGCTCGGGGGAGGGGCCGCGCCTCATCCTGCAGCAGGTTCCCGAGCCCAAGGTCACGAAGAACCGTCTGCACCTCGACCTCGACAACGACGCGAGCTTCGACATTGGTGCGGAGGCGACGCGTCTCGAGGGCCTCGGAGCCACCCGCCTCTCCGGTGAGATGACGGAGTGGGGCAGTCGGTGGATCGTGATGGCGGACCCCGAGGGGAACGAGTTCTGCGTCTGCGCGCAGTGACGGCGGCCGGCATTCGGCGCCTGGTTCCGGTCGGCGCCTGAGGCATGGCCCGCGCCTTCGTCGCCGTCGTGCCGCCCGGCGAGGTCCTCGACGCGGTCGAGGGGGCGGTGGCGAGGGCCCGGCTGCACGTGCGGGGGGCGCGCTGGTCGTCCCGGGAGCAGTGTCACGTGACCCTGCAGTTCCTCGGGAACGAAGCGGACCTCGACGCCGTCGCGGCGGGCCTGGGGGCTCTCGACGCCGTCTCCGGGCCGGTGCGACTGGGCGGCGCCGGCGCGTTCCCGCGCCCACGGCGGGCGACGGTGCTGTGGCTGGGGCTCACCGCCGGCGCCGAGATGCTCCGGCGACTCGCGGCGGACGTGGGCGGCCTGCTCGCACACCTGGGCCACGAGCCGGACGGGCGATCGTTCCGGCCTCATCTCTCGCTGGCACGGCTGACGGCCCCGGCAGACATGCGTGGCGTGATCGATGCCCTGGGGCCGGACCCGGTCGGCCCGGAGTGGACACCCGCCTCGGTCGCCCTGGTCGAGAGCCGGCTCGGCGGGGAGGGCCCCCGATACAGGGTGCATGCCGAGATGCCGCTGGGGTGAGGGCGGCGGTCCTTGCCCCGAACGAGTGTTCGGACTAGCGTGTCACACGCGTGAAGTTCCACGGGTGTCGCAGGTGCTTGCAGGTGCTTGCAGGTGGTGTCGCAGGGGGTGCCGGTTGACTGTCACACCCCCTCGTTAGGGTCGTGAACGCAGTCCTCGCAACAGAGGCAGTTACAACGGAAGTGGTCGCGACAGGAGTCGTCGCATCAGGTGCCGCAACGGCGGCGGACTTCCCCCGGAGCAAGAGTCGTGAGAATGCCGCCAGGAGCGGCGAGGAGGGGATCGGCAGTGGAGCGTGACAAGGCACTCGACATGGCCCTCGGGCAGATCGAGAAGCAGTTCGGCAAGGGCGCGATCATGCGTCTCGGCGACCACGCCAACGTCGGCATCGAGGCGATCCCCACCGGGGCGCTCTCTCTCGACCTGGCGTTGGGCATCGGAGGCCTGCCCCGCGGGCGGATCGTCGAGATCTACGGGCCGGAGTCGTCGGGCAAGTCGACGCTGGCGATGCACGTGGTCGCCGAGGCACAGCGCAACGGGGGCGTCTGCGCCTATGTCGACGCGGAGCACGCCATGGACCCGGTCTACGCGTCGGCCATCGGCGTCAACGTCGATGACCTCCTCATCTCGCAGCCCGACACCGGGGAGCAGGCGCTCGAGATCTCCGACATGCTGATCCGCTCCGGCGCCCTCGACGTGCTGGTCATCGACTCCGTGGCGGCCCTCGTGCCGCGCGCCGAGATAGAGGGCGAGATGGGCGACACCCACGTCGGTCTCCAGGCGCGCCTCATGAGCCAGGCCCTGCGGAAGCTCACCGGGAACCTGAGCCGCTCCCGCACCATCGCGATCTTCATCAACCAGCTGCGCGAGAAGATCGGTGTGATGTTCGGCTGCCTGTCCTACGGGACCCGCGTGACGCTCGCCGACGGGTCTCAGGAGAAGATCGGGAAGATCGTCAACCAGAGGATGCCGGTGGAGGTGCTCTCCTACGATCCGGAGATCGGTGCTGTCGTGCCGAGGCGGGTCGTGAACTGGTTCGACAACGGGGTGACCGAGGAGTTCCTGCAGGTGACGGTCGCCCGGCCCGGTGGCAACGGGCGCGCACAGCTCGGGCTGACCGCGAACCACCTTGTGCGGACTCCCGGTGGATGGCGCGAGGCGGGCGAGCTCGCGGTCGGCGACCGGGTCCTGCAGGCGGTGCCGCAGCGTCTCTCCGACTTCCAGTGGCAGGTCCTTCTCGGTGGCCTGATGGGCGACGGCTCTCTCTCGCCGACCCGCTCGGGCCTCGGGGCACGCCTCCGGTGGGGTCACGGTGCGAAGCAGGCTGAGTACGGCGACTGGAAGGCGTCACTCTTCGCGAACCTCACGGTCAGCAGATCGACGAACGCCGAGGGCGCGGTCTTCCACGACGTGCAGCCGCTCCCCGAGCTCGCCGAGCTCCGGCACGCCGTGTACGTCGGCGGGAAGAAGGTCTTCTCCGACGACTACCTGAAGCGTCTCACCCCACTCTCGCTGGCGGTCTGGTTCATGGACGACGGGTGCTTCACCCTGCGGTCGAAGGGTGCGCAGCAGCGGACCGAGGGCGGCAGCGGCCGCGCCGAGATCTGCGTGGAGGCAATGGAGGTCACCACCCGCGCCCGAGTGGTCGCCCACCTGGCCGACGCCTGGGGCATCAGGGGCAAGATCGTCGAACGCGGCGGCAAGGCCGTGCTGCAGCTTCCGACCGCGGAGACGGCGAAGCTCCAGGCGCTCATTGCGCCTTTCGTGCACCCGGCGATGGACTACAAGCTCCTCGCGCGCTACCGGGGCCGCTTCGCTGTCGAGCCGGTCTTCGCGCCCATGAGGCGAGAGCTGGTCCCGATGCCGGTGGTGAAGATCGCGCCGAAGCCGAAGACGCGCTCCATGCACCGGTTCGACATCGAGGTGGAGGGGAGTCACAACTACTTCGCCGACGGCGTCATGGTGCACAACTCACCCGAGACGACCCCCGGCGGCCGAGCGCTGAAGTTCTACGCGTCGGTCCGGCTCGACATCCGTCGGATCGAGGCGATCAAGGACGGTGCCGAGGTCGTCGGCAACCGCACGCGCGTGAAGGTGGTCAAGAACAAGTGCGCACCTCCGTTCCGGCTGAGCGAGTTCGACATCATGTACGGCCGCGGCATCAGCCGTGAAGGCTCTCTCCTCGACGTCGGTGTCGATCTCGGCATCGTCAAGAAGTCGGGGGCGTGGTTCACGTACGAGGGCGAGCAGCTGGGGCAGGGCCGGGAGAACGTGAAGACGTTCCTGGCCGAGAACGTCGACATGATGTTCGAGATCGCCGAGAAGATCCGCAAGGCGGTCGGTCTGGGTGAGCCTGACGACGTGGTGGAGCTCGACGACGTGACCTCCGAGGGGGGCGCTGAGGTGCCGGCCGACGCCGAGGGGTGAGCCCGGGCGCCGCCCCGTCTCAGAGCAGGCCGTTGAGGATGGCCACGATCCCGGTGGCTGCGGCGAAGGTCAGGACCGCGGGGCGGAGCCAGGTGGCGTCGATCCGGGCGGCGAGACGCGTGCTCAGGGCGACGCCGGCGCCGATGCCGGGCGTCAGTGCCAGGGCGAGCCGTACGTGCCGCCACGTGAGAGCGCCGGCGATCGAGAGCGTCGCGACGGACATGGCGGTGCCGATCAGGAAGCTCGCCGCGAGCGTGGAGCGCATGGTCTCGCCGTCGCGGTGCTGGTAGAGCAGGGCCAACGGAGGCCCGCCGATGGCGGCGGCGGTGCCCATCGTCCCGGAGACGAGACCGGCTGCGGTCGACGTCGTAGCCGTTATCGGGACAGGCCGGCCGAGCGAGGTCATCGCGACGGCGAGGAGCACGCCCGCACCGAGGATGACCGAGAGCGCACCTCGGGATGCGACGGTGACGACCCATGCGCCGAGGATCGTCCCGGGGATGCGGCCCAGGAGGATCCAGCCGACGCCGGGCCTGTCGATGGCGTGGTGCTCCCGACGCACCATCAGCGTGCTGACGGGGAGCCCCGCGAGGACGAGCGTGGCAGGGAGGGCCGTGGGGTCGACGAGGGCGACCACGGGGACGGCCACGAGGTTCATGCCGAACCCGATCGAGCCCTGCACGGTCGCACCTGCGAAGACGGCCACGACGGCGATCGCGAGGTGCGCGGCGGAGAGGCCCACGGCTCAGTTGCCCGGGCGTGCCGTCAGAGCGCTTCTCATGGCGGTGCTCCGGGTTCTTCGGGGGGTCGGTCTCGGCAGGATACGGCGACCTAGGGGATTCCGGGGAAGCGACCTCCCTTGGTCTAGATTGCCGCTGCCGCGGCCAGATCTCACAGGCTCGGGCAAGCGGTCCCGGGTCTTTCGGGACCCAAGGCCCTGCCGTGGAGAGCGGGTCTCGGGAAATATTTCACATGCTCGGGTGGACCGGGCGCGGCAACCGGGGGCAGACCGGTGGGTCGCATAGGGGAGGTACAGCGCATGCAGGCAGTCGGAAATGATGGGCCGGTAGCACGGTCGAGGCAGGCTCGCAGGAAGCGCCACTGGTGGATCTCCGTAGTGGCGCTCGTCGCGTCACTCGGGCTCATCGCCGCCGCGTGCAGCGGTGACGACGACAGCGGCGGCAGCGGTGGTGTGGGCGGCTCGGCCGACCAGATCATCGAGGACCGCAAGCTGAGCCGACGCGGACGTCAGGGCCGCTGTGATGACGTACATGCCCAGCGGTCAGAAGGACGACTACATCATGTTCGCCAGCGGTGGCCACGCCGGCCAGGTCTTCGTCGTCGGCATGCCCTCGATGCGGATCCTCCGCTCGATCGCCGTCTTCACGCCCGAGCCCTGGCAGGGCTGGGGGTTCGGAGCGGTGGGCCAGGAGGAGATCCTCTCGGCCGGCGACTTCAACGAGACCGAGATCCGCTGGGGTGACACGCACCACCCGGCGCTGACCGAGACTGCGGCCGAGTACGACGGTGAGCGCCTGTTCATCAACGACAAGGCCAACGCCCGGCTCGGCGTCATCGATCTGCGCGACTTCGAGACGAAGCAGATCGTCAAGAACCCTATCGCCATCATCGACCACGGCGGCACGTTCGTCACGCCGAACACCGAGTACGTGATCGAGGGCGGGCAGTACGCCCAGCCGCTCGGTGGCGAGTACGCACCACTGAGCGACTACAACGAGAAGTACCGCGGCATGGTCACGCTGTGGAAGTTCGACCAGGAGAGCCGGACGAATCCTCACCGACGAGTCCTTCGCGATCGAGCTGCCGCCGTACTGGCAGGACCTCTGCGACGCCGGCAAGCTCGTCTCCGAGGGCTGGTTCTTCTGCAACTCGTTCAACACCGAGCTGGCGACCGGCGGCGTCGAGGACGGCAACCCGCCCTTCGAGGCCGGAGCCAGCGCCAACGACACGGACTACCTCCACGTCATGAACTGGCAGATGGCCGAAGCGGTCTTCAAGGCCGGCAAGACGACCGAGATCAACGGTATGCAGGTGATCACGCTGGAGACGGCGATCGACGAGGGCCTCCTGTACGCTCGTCCCCGAGCCGAAGAGCCCGCACGGCGCCGACGTGACTCCCGACGGGAAGTACATCATGGTGTCGGGCAAGCTCGACCCGCACGTCACGATCTACTCCTTCGAGAAGATCAAGGCGGCGATCGATGCGGGGTCGTCCGAGACGGACGACTACGGCGTCCCGATCCTCGACTTCGACGACACGATGGAGGCCCAGGTCGAGCTCGGTCTCGGGCCGCTCCACACCGTCTACGACGACCAGGGCTACGCCTACACGAGCCTCTTCCTCGACTCCGCAGTGGCCCGTTGGTCGCTGGCGGACCCGCCTGAGGGTGACGACCCGTGGAGCCTGATCACCAAGACGCCCGTCCACTACAACATCGGGCACATCACCGCCGCCGAGGGTGACACTGCGAGCCCCGACGGCAAGTAGGTCGTCGCGCTGAACAAGTGGTCGCTCGACCGCTTCTTCACGACCGGTCCGCTGCTACCGCAGAACTTCCAGCTCCTCGACATCTCGCAGCCCGGTGAGAACATGCCGGTGGTCTACGACATGCCGATGGGCATCGGGGAGCCGCACTACGCCCAGATCATCAAGGCCGACAAGCTGGAGCCGTGGGAGGTCTACCCGGAGATCGGGTGGGACCCCGAGGCAATGGCCGTCGACCCCGATGCACCTAAGGCGGAGGCGGATGCTCGGGTGGAGCGCGACGGCAACAACGTCGAGATCTTCCAGACGTTGATCCGGAGCCACTACAACCCCGAGCAGATCGAGATCAAGAAGGGCGACCACGTCGTCTGGCACCTGACCAACATCGAGTCGACGCTCGACGCCACGCACGGGTTCGCGCTGCCGGGGTACAACATCACCCTCAGCCTCGAGGCCGGCGAGACCCAGACGATCGAGTTCGACGCGGTCAACGAGGGCGTCTTCGCCTTCTACTGCACCGAGTTCTGCTCGGCGCTGCACCTCGAGATGATGGGCTACTTCCTCGTAGAGCCGTAGCCCGACCAAGCATCGAGGGGGGCCTCCGGACAGGGTCCGGAGGCCCCCCTTTCTCGTGGGCGGGACCACACCGGCCACGAGCTCACCGGGGGTGACGCGGGTCGGAGCGCAAGAGGCGCGACGATGTGCAGCCGCGATCAGCATGAAAGGATGGAGCCGCGAAGATGCGAGTTGTCGATCGGATTCTCGGGCCTCGGGTACCTCCCGAGGAGATGGCATCCGGACGCGTCCAGTACCGGCTGCCGAAGCTCCTCTTCGGGCTCGCGTCGGTGATGCTCATCGTCTCGCTGGTGCTCCCCTATTGGAACCTCCACCTCGTCGCACCCCAGTTCCCGTCGGGGCTTCACATACAGGCGTTCGTGAACCGCCTGGAGGGCGACGTCATCCAGCTCGAGGAGCTGAATCACTACATCGGCATGGCGTCGTTCGCCGATGGGGCCAAGTTCGAGCGCTCGATCGCCGTAGTGAGCATCATCGCCATGGCGGGCCTGATCCTCGCCAGCATGCTGATACACAGTCGGTGGGTGACGGTCTTCGTGACACCTGCACTGCTCTTCCCTGTGATCTTCTTGGCAGACCTGCAGTGGTGGCTCTGGAAGTACGGGCACGAGCTCGACCCGCGGGCGCCGTTCGCGGACGCCGTCGGCGACTTCACGCCACACATCCTCGGGAGGGCGGAGATCGCGCAGTTCGACACGAACGCGCTACCCGGGCCGGGCCTCTATCTCGCGACGCTCGCGTCGTTGGCCATCATCGTCGGACTCTGGTTCCACCGAAAGGCTTACAAGCCGCTGGTGGAGGCGGCGGAGAGCGACGAGGCGAGCGGGGGCGCACCTCAGCCGTCCGCCGAGTCGGTGTAGAACATCTACGTGCACCGCGCGCTACCCGCGGTGGGGTTGTTGCTCCTGCCGCTTCTTGTCGGTGCTCCGACCGCGGCAGCCGGCGCGGCTCCGGCGTCCGGCATCCAGGCTCTCATCGACGCGGCCGAGATCGGTGAGGAGATCGTCGTGCCGGCCGGGACCTACGAGGGGCCTATCGTCGTCGACAAGCAGGTGAGCCTCCGGGGGGAGGAGTGGCCGGTGCTCGACGGCGACGGCGAGGGAACCGTCGTAGAGGTGACCGCGCCGGGTGTCCGCATCGAGGGGTTCGTGATCCGGGCCAGCGGCTCGACGCTTGACCACGAGGACTCCGGGGTCAAGGCGCTCGCGCCCGGTGTGGAGATCGTCGGGAACCGGCTCGAGGATGTCCTCTTCGGCGTGTACCTCGACGGCGCCGACGACTCGGTGGTCACCGACAACGAGATCTCCGCCAAGGACCTGATGATCGCCCGACGCGGAGATCTCCTGCACGTCTTCGAGAGCTCAGGCACGGTCGTGGAGCGGAACTCGATCCTGGGCGGACGTGATGCGGTCATCTGGTTCTCCGACGACACAGTGGTTCGCGACAACGTCTTCCGCCAGGGGCGCTACGGACTCCACTACATGTACTCGGACCGCGGGGTGCTCGAAGGGAACCGCTTCGAGGAGAACTCGGTCGGCGCGTTCCTGATGTTCAGTCACCACCTCGAGGTGCGCGGCAACGTCATCGCCGCGAGCGACGGTCCGAGCGGCTACGGGGTCGGCTTCAAGGACTGCGACGGCGCCGTGCTCGAGGAGAACCGTGTCGTCGGGAACCGTGTCGGTGTCTTCGTCGACACTTCGCCCTTCTCGCTCGACGAGTTCATCTACTACCGGCGGAACGTCTTCGCGTTCAACGACGTCGGTGTGATCTTCCAGCCATCGATCCAGAGAAACGTCTTCTCGGGGAACGCGTTCATCGACAACCGACAGCAGGTAGCGGTGCGTGGCGGCGGGTTCGTTCCCGAGTCGAACGTGTGGACGGAGAACGGCGTCGGCAACTACTGGGGCGACTATGCGGGCTTCGATGCCGACGGCGACGGCATCGGCGACATGCCCTACCGGGCCGAGGACCTCTTCGGCGACGTCACCGACCGGCACCCGGATCTGAGCTTCTTCTCGGACACCCCGGCGGCGCGCGTCCTCGACATGGCTGCGAAGGCCTTCCCTGTCCTCCGTCCCGAGCCGAGGGCCATCGACGATGCGCCGCTCATCGACGTGCCGTCACTGCCGCCGGCCCCGGGCGCCCCGGCAGGTCCATCCGTTCTGGGCCTGCTGGGGGTCTCGGCAGCGCTGCTGATCGTCGCCGCGCTCATCGTCTTCGCGTCGGGCGCAGGCCCGAGACGCCGAGATGTCGGGGTGTCCCCGTGATCAGCGTCGAGGGCCTGCGGAAGAGCTACGGGGCGGTGGCGGTCGTCGACGGCGTGAGCTTCGAGGTCGGATCGGGCGAGGCCGTCGCCCTCTGGGGCCCGAACGGGGCCGGAAAGAGCACGATCGTCCGCTGCCTCCTGGGCCTCGCCCGCTTCGAGGGCACGGCCGAGATCGCGGGACTCGACGTGCGCAGCGCCGGCAAGGCGGTGCGACAGATGATCGGCTACGTGCCGCAGGAGCTCTCGTTCTACGACGACCTCGACGTCGGCGAGACGATCGACCTCTCTGCGCGCCTGCGCCGGATCGATGCCGGGCGCGCCGACGAGGCTCTCACGACCGTGGGCCTCCAGGGGGAGCACTCCAAGCGCGTAGGGGCGCTCTCCGGTGGGATGAAGCAGCGGCTGGCCATCGCTCTCGCCCTGCTGCACGATCCGCCCGTGCTCCTGCTCGACGAGCCGACCTCGAATCTCGACGTGGCAGCGCGCGAGAGCGTCATCGAGCTCCTCGAGGGCCTCAGAGCCGGCCGCTGCATCCTCCTGACCTCGCACCATCTCGAAGAGGTCGGCATGCTCGTCGACCGTGTGCTCGCGATGGAGGGCGGCAGGGTGACCCTGGAGTGCGAGCCCGCTGCGCTCGCCGAGGAGCTGGGGCTGCGATCCTGGCTGCACCTGGTGGTCGCCGATGATCAGCTGGCCCGCGCGCGGACGCTGCTCGACGAGGGCGGGTTCCGCACGAGGATGAACAGTCGGGGCATCCTCGTGGAGGTATCGGCACAGCAGAAGGGCGCAGCTCTGGCGCTGCTCCACTCCGGCGGTCTCGAGATCCTCGATCTGGAGGTGTGGCGGTGAGCGTCGCGGCGGGCGAGGCCGGTGTCGGGTTGATGCGCACCGGGCGCCGCGAGCGGCCCGACGGACGGACCGTGGTCATCCTCGTCCGCAAGGAGCTCAGGGACGCCGTTCGCGACAGGTGGTTCTGGCTCTATGTGGCGGCCTTCGCGACGCTCGCGGTCGCCCTGACCTCGATAACGTTCTCCGACTCCGACACGATCGGCTTCGAGGGGTTCGGCCGGACTGCTGCATCGCTGATCGCCCTGGTGCAGCTCGTGGTCCCGCTGATGGGGCTCACTCTCGGCGCGCGCAGCATCGCGGGGCAGCGCGAGCGGGGCACTCTCGCCTTCCTCCTGTCGCACCCGGTGAGCCGCACCGAGGCGTACCTGGGAGTGCTCGGCGGGAACGTCATCGCGATGCTCGCGACGGTGGCGGCAGGGTTCGGCGTCGCGGGATTCGTCGCTGCGGGCCGGTCCACGCCGGTCGAGGGCGGCGACCTCGTCGTGATCGCGCTGCTCGCATGGCTGCTCTCCGTCGGGACCGTCGGGATCGGCATGTTGATCAGCGTCTTGTCGCGCCGGACTGCGGGGGCGCTCGGGACCGCTCTCTTCGCGTGGTTCGTGCTCGTGATCGTCGGCGACCTGGGCTTGATGGGCACCGCCATAGCGACGCGTCTGCCGGTCAGCACCCTCTTCTTCACCACGATCGCGAACCCGGTCGAGTCGTTCAGGCTGACCGCCATGGGCGTCCTCGACGGCTCGCTCGACGTGCTCGGCCCCGCCGGGACCTACGCGGTCGACAGGTTCGGCGACGGCGTGCGATGGGTGACAGGAGCGATGCTCCTCGCCTGGGCGGTGGTGCCCGCCGCCGTCGCACTCGTCTTCTTCCGCAGGGGGTCCGACCTGTGACACGCCGGATGCTGGTGATCGGTCTCGTGGTGCTGGCTGCGGCCGCGTCTGCCGCGGGGTGCGGCGGGAGCGACGCGAGCGGCCCGCCGGAGATCGAGTACGGGCGCGACATGTGCGAGGAGTGCCACATGATCATCAGCGACGAGCGGTTCGCCTCCGCCTATCGCGACGCCGACGGTGAGGAGCACCTCTTCGACGACCCGGGAGACCTGCTCTCCTCCGCACTGAAGGGGGGCGGCCTCGAGGACGCGGAGGTCTGGGTCCACGACTTCGGCACCAAGGAGTGGGTCGACGCCGAGAGCGCCTTCTACGTGGTCGGGGGCGAAGGGGTCCAGAGCCCGATGGGATGGGGTATCGTCGCCTACGCTGAAGAGGCCGATGCGGAGGCCTTCGCCGACGATTCCCGAGGCAGGATCGTGGCGTGGGAGGATCTCGTCGGGATGGCGCGCTCGGGTGATCTGGAGCCAGGTGCGGGCCAAGGGACAGGTCCGGTATCGGACGGGGCAGGGAACCTAGGAGGCGACCAGTGAAGAGGACTCGACTGCTGGCACTCGTGCTGGCCGGCGGGCTCGCCATCGCGGCTTGCGGCGGCGGTGACGACGACGACAGCGGCGGTGGCGGCAACGGTGACGACACGGCCGCTCCCAGCGCCGACGAGGGCAAGCAGCTCTTCGGCGGCACCTGCGCGTCGTGCCACGGGCAGGACGCGAAGGGGATGCCCGACCTGGGCAAGGACCTGACCGGGAGCTCCTGGGTGGCAGAGCAGACTGACGCCGATCTCCTCGCGTTCCTGAAGGTCGGCCGTCCCGCCAGCGACCCGCTGAACACCACGGGCGTCGACATGCCCCCCAAGGGAGGGAACCCGTCGTTCACCGACGGCGACCTCGAGTCGATCGTCGCCTACGTCAGGTCGATCAACAACGCTTGACCAGGGCGCCGGGCAGCTCCCCGGCGACCGAGCAGATCCGAGGCCGGCGGGTCACGGGCGCCCCGTACACTGGGCCCCCGTGACCCGCCGGTTCCATGTCAGCACCTTCGGGTGCCAGATGAACGAGCACGACTCCGAGCGCATCGCCGGTCTGCTCGCGGCCGAGGGCATGGAGGCCACCGACGACGTCGATACGGCCGACGTGGTCGTCTTCAACACCTGCTGCGTGCGGGAGAACGCCGACGACCGGCTCTACGGGCACCTAGGAAGGCTCAAGGCGCTCAAGGCGGAGCGGCCCGACCTGCAGATAGCGGTCGGTGGCTGCCTCGCACAGAAGGACCGCGAGGTGGTCAGGGCGCGCGCCGGCCACGTCGACGTCGTCTTCGGTACGCACAACCTCGCCGACGTGGGCGCCCTTCTCCAGCGGGCGCGGTCCGACGGGCCGGTCGTCGAGATCGTCGAGGAGCACGAGGCCTACCCGTCGGCGCTCCCGGTTCAGCGCGCAGTCGACCATGCGTCGTGGGTCACGATCCAGATCGGGTGCGACAACACATGCACCTACTGCATCGTCCCGAAGGTGCGCGGGCGCGAGATCAGCCGGAGGATGGGCGACATCATCCGCGAGGTAGAGGTGCTCGCCGCCGACGGGGTGAGCGAGATCACCCTTCTGGGCCAGAACGTGAACTCGTACGGCCGCGACCTCGGCGCCGGTCAGCGCAGGCCGCGGTTCGCCGACCTCCTGCGCGCCGTCGATGCGATCGACGGCATCCGCCGCGTCCGGTTCACGTCACCGCATCCCAAGGACCTCGGAGCGGCGACGATCGATGCGATCGCGGAGTGCACGACCGTCTGCGAGCACCTGCACCTCCCGCTCCAGTCGGGGAGCGACAGGGTGCTGGCCCGGATGCACCGCGGGTACACGGCCGAGCGGTACCTGGCGCGCCTCGCCGCGGCGCGCGCCGCCACCACCGATCTCGCAGTGACGACCGACGTCATCGTCGGGTTCCCCGGGGAGACCGACGCCGATTTCGAGCGCACGCTCGAAGTCGTCGAGGAGGCCGCGTACGACGCGGCCTACACCTTCGTCTACTCGCCGCGTGAGGGTACAGATGCCGCGGCGATGACCGACGAGTTCGTGCCGGCGGAGGTCGTGCGCGATCGGATGGGGCGCCTGATCGACGTCGTGGAGCGTCACGCGCTGCGCCGGTACGAGGCCCGGGTCGGCGGCGTGGAGGAGGTGCTCGTCGAAGGACCGTCGAAGAAGGACAGCGCTGTGCTAACCGGCCGGACCCGCCAGAACAAGGTCGTGAACTTCCCTCCCCTCTCGGGGGGCGTGGGCGGGGCGGCGATCCGCCCGGGCGACTACGTCGACGTCCGTATTGTCGCAGCGGCTCCCCACTGGCTGCGGGGTGAACCCGTGGAGCTGCGTGTCGGCGCGCGTCGGGCGCGCACCCGCATCCCGCTCGTCGTGGAGTGAGAGGCTCCGAGCCGATCCCGGCGAGGCGACCGCGGCACCTGGCGATAGTCGGCCCGACGGCCTCGGGGAAGTCGGCGATCGCCCTCGCCGTCGCCCGGGCCCTCGGCGAAGCGGAGATCGTCTCACTCGACTCGATGCAGGTGTACCGGGGGATGGACATCGGGACGGCGAAGCCGTCCGACGGGGAGCGTGCGGAAGTCGCGCACCATGTGGTCGACCTAGCGGAACCGGCCGAGGAGTGGTCGGTGGTGCGGACGCAGCGTGCAGTGCGCGCAGCAATGGACGCGATCGAGGAGCGCGGCCGCAGAGCCGTGTTGGTGGGTGGGACGGGACTGTACGTGAGGGCGGTGCTCGACGGCATCGCGGTGCCGCCATCGGACCCCGCGGTCCGCGACGCGCTCGAGGCGGAGTGGGCGGGCGATGCGGGGCTCGCCGGCGCGTACGCGCAGCTGGAGGCACGCGACCCGACCGCGGCGGCCAGGATCGAGCCGGGCAACCGGCGCCGGGTCATGCGGGCCCTCGAGGTGATGAGGATCACGGGCCGATCGTTCTCCTCGTTCGGTGCCGGGCTCGACCACTACGGGCCGCCGCTGATCGACGTCGTGATGGTCGGCGTCTGGATCCCGCGCCACACCATGTCGCGGCGGATCGCGGAGCGGTTCGCCGCGATGCGCGAAGCGGGGATCGTCGAGGAGGTGCGCGCCTTGGCCGGGGCCCCGGGCGGCATGTCGCGCACCGCGCGCCAGGCGATCGGGTACAAGGAGGTCCTCGCCCACATCGAGGGGGAGAGCGGACTCGAGGAGGCGCTCGACCTAGCCGTGCGGCGAACCCGGGCCCTCGGGCGACGCCAGCGGGTGTGGTTCCGGCGCGACCCTAGGATCATCTGGACGGGTACCGGGGGGAATGCAGAGGCGCTGGCCCCCGCGATCCTGGCAACCTTTGCGGGGCCCGGCAGCCGCCGGACCGCGCCGACACCGTTCGCAGGTCGCCGATGACAGCCCTGAACCTCTCGAAGCTCCACGCCACGGGGAACGACTTCATCGTGTGGAACGCGCTCTCGGCCGGGATGGGGCACCCCGACGCGGTGACGGTCGCCGCTCTCTGCGACCGGCACCGTGGCATCGGCGCCGACGGCTTCATCACACTGGGGCCCGGATCGGACGGCGCCGACTGCTCGATGATCCTCCAGAACGCCGACGGCGGGGTCGCTGAGATGAGCGGGAACGGCGTGCGCTGCCTGGCCCGAGTGGCGGCGCTGGCGGGGCGCGGCGCCCCGGGCGGCCTGGTGGTCGCCACCGGCGCGGGTCGGCGCTCCGTGCGACTCGTGCGAGACGCATCGGGCGACGTGGTGGCCGCCGAGGTCGACATGGGGCCGGTCACCTTCGACCCCGTGCTGATCCCGCTGGATGCGCCGTCCCCGTTCGACCTGCAGTTCGACGCCGACGGGACCGCGTACCGCGGCGACGCCGCGGGGATGGGCAACCCCCACGTGGTGCTCTTCGTCGCCGATCCGAGCGAGGTGCCGGTCGACCTGCACGGTCCGCTCATCGAGTGTGACCCCAGGCTTCCGAAGAGGGCGAACGTGGAGTTCGTCGCGCTCGAATCCGACACCGAGATGGTGATGAGGGTGTGGGAGCGGGGCGTCGGGGAGACGCTCTCGTGCGGCACCGGGGCATGCGCAGCGGCTGCGGTGGCGAACCACCGCGGTCTGGCCGGCGCCCGTTCGGTGGTCGAGGTCCCCGGTGGCAGGCTGACGGTCACGGTAGGCGAGACGGTCCTCCTCGAGGGGCCGGTCGAGCACGTCTTCGACGTCGAGGTCGACGTCGATACGGCGCTCTTCGCCAGGGGCACGCCGTGACGCGAGGTCGACACGCGTGACTCAGTCGCGGTCGCGCAGCGGGCGGCAGCGCCGGCGCCTCACAGCCACCGAGGTCGACCTCGGCGTCGTCGTGCAGCACGCGATCCTCGTGGGGACGGGGCGCGGGGCGCACGACACCTCGGAGGCCGAGGCGTCGCTAGCGGAGCTGTCGAGGCTGGTGCAGACAGCGGGCGCGGTGCCGATCGACAGCGTCATGCAGCGACGCGATGCGCCGCATCCGGCCACGTACATCGGCAAGGGGAAGCTCGACGAGCTGAAGCGCGACGTCGAGGCACTCGACGTCGACCTCGTCGTATTCGACGACGAGCTGACGCCCGCACAGCAACGGAACATCGAGAAGGCGCTCGGCTGCGACGTCGTCGACCGCGTCGCCCTCATCCTCGACATCTTCGCCCAGCACGCGACGAGCCAGGAGGGGATGCTCCAGGTGGAGCTCGCCCAGCTGCGGTACCGCATGCCGCGGCTTCGGGGCCGCGGGCTGCAGCTCAGCCAGCAGGCGGGAGGCATCGGCACCCGCGGGCCGGGTGAGACGCAGCTCGAGGTCGACCGCAGGCGGATCCAGCGGCGGGTCCAGAAGCTCGAGCGCGACCTGTCGGCCCTGGCGGGCACCAGGGCCACGCAGCGCAAGGCCAGGTCGAGACGGGGCCTGCAGCGGGTCGCGTTGGTCGGTTACACGAACGCCGGGAAGTCGACGTTGCTGAATCGTCTGACGGAGGCGGGCGTGCTCGTGGAGAATCTCCTCTTCTCGACGCTCGACGCGACGACGCGCCGACTCCGTCTCCCAGGGGGAGAGACCGTCCTCCTGTCGGACACCGTCGGCTTCGTCCGTCGCCTGCCGCACCAGCTGGTCGAGGCGTTCCGCTCGACGCTCGAGGAGGTCGCCGACGCCGACCTGCTGGTGCACGTCGTCGACGCGGGCGCGCCGGATGCCGAAGCACAGATCGACGCGGTGCGCGAGGTGCTGGCCGAGATCGAGGCAGGGCAGGTCCCCGAGCTGCTCGCGTGGAACAAGGCCGACGTCGCGGCGGCGTCGGACGTCGATGGGCTGCTGGCGGCGAACGCGGGCTCCGTGGCGCTGTCGGCGCGGTCGGGCGAAGGAGTCGACGCTCTGCTCGTCGCGATCGGCGAGCGACTCAGGGCGTCGGCCCCGATAGTGGAGCTGGAGATCCCCTTCGACCGGGGCGACGTGCTCGCAGCGCTCCACCGCGAGGGGGAGGTGCTCGTGGAGGTGCACGACTCGACCGTGACCCACGTGCGCTGCCGACTCCCGGACCCGATCCTCGCCCGCTTCGCCGAGTTCCACGTCCCTGCCTGAAGATCGTCGACAGGCGTGATGCGGGGGGCGGGCGGGCCCCTACGTACGATGCCCCACCATGGCAGCCACGGTCTTCACGGGTGGCCGGATCCTCTCGATGGATGCGGCGTACGCCGAATCCGAGAGCGTGGTCGTCGACGACGGGAGGATCGTCGCCGTCGGCGAGCGCGCCCTGGTGGATGCGCACCCGGGCGCTGCGGTGCACGACCTGGCGGGACGCACCCTCGTCCCGGGGTTCATCGACGCCCACAACCACCTGTCGATAGCGGCCCTCCACCCCCGCTGGCGCGACGTCTCGGGCGCCGCCTCGCTCGACGACCTCCTGGAGGCGGTGCGTGCGCAGGCGGAGGCCGTGCCCGAGAGCGAGTGGGTGAGGGTTCAGGGCTGGACGGAGTGGGACCACGGCGTCTTCCCGACCGCCGCAGATCTCGACTCCCTCGGCATCGACCGCCCGATAGCGGTGGCCCACTACTCGCTCCACCAGTGCGTGGTCAGCTCGGCCGGCCTCGACGTGATCGGGTTCGGGCGCTCCACGCCCGACCCCCGGGGCGGTGAGATCGGCCGCGGCGACGACGGCGCTCCCAACGGATTCCTCCTGGAGCGGGCATGGAGCCACGCGCACGCCCGCTCCATGGCGGCCTACGCCGACCCCGACCGCTGGGCGGAGCACGTCGTCGCACGGTCGAGGGTGCTGCACTCGGAAGGGATCACCGCCGTTCACGACGCCGCGTCCTCCCCGGCGGCCGAGGACCTCTACCGGTCGATGGCGACGGCCGGCACCCTGCCCGTCTCCGTGCTGACGATGCCGCACCCGGCGGCCATCCTGGTGAACGAGCAGACTTCGCGACTCGAGGGCGCACGCACCGGTGAGGGCGACGAGTGGGTGCGGGTCGGGCCGATGAAGTTCTTCGCCGACGGTGGGCAGGCGATGGCGATCGACGCGCGCATCGGCGGGGAGAGGATGACCATGGGGATCGTCATGGACGACATGGCGGCGCACGTCGAGCGCGCCGTCGAGCGCGGCTGGCGCGTCGCGGTGCACGCGGAGGGCAATGTCGCGCTGGGGAGGACGATCGAGGCCTTCGAGGCGGCTTCGCGGCGCCGACCCGACGACGACCACCGGTTCCGCATCGAGCATGCCTTTGTGGCGTCGAAGGATCAGATCGCGCAGATGCGACAGGTGGGGAGCGTCGCCGTCGTGCAGCCGTGCTTCGTCGAGCACATCGGGGACCTGACGGGGGGTACCTCGTTCGACGATCACTCGTGGCTCGCGTTCGGGGAGATGGCGGCGGCCGGAGTTCCCCTCGCGGCGTCGTCGGACGACCCGTGCGCGCCGTTCCCGCCGCTCTGGGGAGCGGGCAAGGGAGCGACCCGGACGACTGATGCGGGCAACGTCCTCGAGGCGGGGGAGGCGCTGCCGTTCGAGGACTGGATCCGCGCGTACACGATCGGTGCCGCCTACGCCGGAGGCCAGGAGGCCGAGCGCGGCAGCATCACGCCTGGGAAGCGCGCCGACCTCGTGGTCCTCGACGGGCGACTCGACCCGAACGAGGTGCCCCGAGTCGCCGAGACATGGGTCGCAGGGGAGCGCGTCTACAGCGTCCCGGTCCTACCTGATCGCGGGCGGTGGGGATCCCCTAGCCGGGTAGGCTCCGTCGCCGTGACAGGAACAGGTTCCCGGGGCTTCATCCCGCCGCCCTACCCCTACGAGCGTCTCGACGCCCTGCGGCGGCTCGCCGACGCGCTCCCCGGTGGAGTGGTCGACTGCTCGATCGGCACACCGTGCGATCCGGTGCCCGACGCCGTGGCGGGCGCTGCGTCGGAGGCCGCCGCTCGCGCCCACGGCTATCCGGCGTCGGCGGGCTCACCCGCGTACCGCGAGGCGGCGGCCGCGTGGATCCATCGGCGGCTCGGCGTTGCCGTAGATCCGGAGTGCGTCGGCGCGTGCGTGGGGACGAAGGAGCTCGTCGCCTCCCTACCGCAGATGCTCCACCTGCGGGATCCGGGACGGGACACGGTCCTGTACCCGGCCGTCGCTTACCCGACCTACGAGATGGGGGCGACGCTCGCCGGCTTGCGGGCGGTCCCGGTTCCGCTCGACGAGAGCTGGCACCTCGACCTCGCGCGTGTCTCTGCGAGCGACGCCGAGCGGGCCCTCGTGCTCTGGGTCAACGAGCCCGGGAACCCGAGCGGGTCCGCTGCGTCGTCGGAGTGGCTCGCGGGTGTCGTCGGCTGGGCGCGCGAGCGCGGGGTGATCGTGGCGTCCGACGAGTGCTACGTGGAGTTCGCCCCCGAGCAGGCGACGGTGCTCACCGCGGGGACCGATGGCGTCCTGGCCGTGCACAGCCTCTCGAAGCGGTCGAACATGGCCGGCATGCGTGCAGGCTTCTACGCGGGCGACGAGTCGCTCGTCCGGTATCTGGTGGAGGTGCGCAAGCACGCGGGCCTCATGGTACCGACGCCCGTCCAGGCCGCTGCGACGGTCGCGCTCGGCGACGACGAGCACGTCGCCGAGCAGCGAGCACACTACGCGGAGCGCCGGAGCATCGTGCTCGAGGGCCTCGGGCGCCACGGTCTCGTCCACGACGGCGGGCCGACGACGTTCTACCTCTGGCTGCGCTCCGACGACGGACCCGACGACGGGTGGGAGATCGCGGCCCGTCTGGCGCACGCCGGGACGCTCGTGACCCCCGGCGACACCTTCGGCCCTGCCGGTGCCGACCATGCCCGCCTCGCGCTCGTGCAGCCGGTCGATCGCCTCGCCATGGCGATCGAGCGTCTCGACACCGCGAGCTGAGACCGACCGATGCCGCGGCCGGTCGACGCGAACATCGAGACGACGAAGGGAGGCGGCGCACCGTGAGCGACCTGGCTGCGACGATCAAGGGCCTCTGGGAGGCGCGCGACGACCTCGAGTCAGTGCTCCCCCGACGCCCAGGCGCACGACGCGGTCCGGAGCGCGATCGGCGCGCTCGACCGTGGTGAGGCACGCGTCGCGGAGGTGGTCGGGGAGGAGGTCGTGGTCCACGAGTGGACGAAGCAGGCCGTGCTCCTCTGGTTCCGGCTGCAGGACATGAGGGTCGTCGAGGCAGGGCCGTTCGAGTATGCCGACAAGCTTCCGTTGAAGACCGGGTACCTCGCAGGGCGCGTGCGGGTGGTGCCGGGGGCGTCGGCGCGCTTCGGCGCCTACCTCGCACCGGGCGTGGTGATGATGCCGTCATATGTGAACATCGGCGCGTACGTCGACGAGGGGACGATGGTCGACACCTGGGCGACGGTCGGATCCTGCGCGCAGATCGGCAAGCGTGTGCACCTCTCGGGCGGGGTCGGGATCGGCGGTGTGCTGGAGCCGCCGCAGGCGTCGCCGGTCGTCGTCGAGGACGACGTCTTCATCGGGTCGCGCTGCATGGTCGTCGAGGGGGCACGCGTCCGGCGCGGGGCGAAGCTGGGCGCAGGGGTGATGCTCACCTCGTCGACGCCGGTGGTCGAGGCCGAGACCGGAAGGGAGGTCGGGCGCGGCGTCGTACCCGAGCGTGCGATCGTCGTGCAGGCAGCGAGGGCCCGCGAGTTCGCCGGGGGGAAGTTCGGGATGCCGTGTGCCTTGATACTGCGCTACCTCGAAGAGGGCGAGGAGCACGACAAGCTGAAGCTCAACGCGATCCTCCGCGAGCACGGTGTGGCTACGTGAGCGCGTTGACGTGAGCGAGGCCGGCCCGATTCCCGCGGCGCAGCACCTCGTCGCGCAAGACGGCGCCGACCTCCTCGGCCTCGCCGCGGCGCTCGTAGCGGTGCCGTCGGTCAGTGGGAGCGAGCGGGAGATCACCGACGCGGTTGAGGCGAGGCTCCGCGATCGGGCAGCCGGACTCACGGTGGAGCGCCTCGGGGAGAACGTGGTCGCGCGCACGCAGCACGGTGCGACGCGCCGCGTCGTGCTGGCCGGTCATCTCGACACGGTGCCGGCGAACGGGAACGAGACGCCGATCATCGAGGGTGACGTTCTTCGGGGCCTGGGCGCCGCCGACATGAAGGGCGGGGTGGCGGTCATGCTCCGCCTCGCCGAGGATGCGGCACGGGCGCGGGCTCGTCACGACCTCACCTTCGTCTTCTACGAGGGCGAGGAGGTCGCCGACGAGCACAACGGGCTCAAGCGGCTCTTCGCGCGAGAGGCCCGACCTGGTCGGCGGCGACCTCGCCGTGCTCCTGGAGCCGACGGGTGGGTGGGCGGAGGCAGGCTGCCAGGGGACGATCACCATGAGGGCGACGTTTCGCGGCAGGAGGGCGCACTCAGCGCGACCGTGGAAGGGCGTGAACGCGATCCACGCCGCGGCCGCGCTCCTGGGCCGCCTCGCGTCTCACGAGTCGAGGACGGTCGAGATCGAGGGACTGGCGTTCCGCGAGTCGCTTCAGGTGGTGCGCGTCGAGGGCGGTGTGGCCAACAACGTCGTTCCCGACGAGTGCGCGGTGACGGTCAACCGGCGCTTCGCTCCGTCGATGACACTCGACGAGGCGGTCGAGGAGACGCGCTCCCTGCTGGGCGGAGCCGACGAGATCGAGGTGGTGAACGCGTCAGGGGCGGCTGCGCCGGGCCTGCGAGACCCCCTCGTCGCGGAGCTGATCGGCACGCTGGATCTCGCGGTGCGTCCGAAGCTCGGATGGACCGACGTCGCACGCTTCGCAGGGCAGGGAATCCCTGCGCTGAACCTCGGCCCCGGCGACCCGCAGATCGCTCACACGGCGGATGAGTGCGTGCAGCGTGACGACCTGGAGGGCTGCTACGGGCTCCTGGCGCGCTTCCTGGGCCTGGGTGGCTGACCGCCTCAGGGCGGGTTCCGCATGTGGCGACCGAGGTCGCCCATGAGGTCGGGCATGACGGTCCGATCCCGGAAGCACCACTCGCCTCCGATCCGCTCGAGCCTGTCCAGGTACCTTCCGACGAAGATCGCCTGCAGAGGGAAGTCGGGGAGGGCCTGCCAGACGGTGAGGTCGGAGCGGGCCGTCGCCGTCTGCCCGCCGGCATCGAAGTCGACGCGGAGGTTGCTGAGCACGTGCCTCGTCCGAGGGACCCCGTCGTACAACCAGATGTTCGCCTCGCACCACCTGCGCACCGGTTCGGAGCCGGGCCCTTCGGCAGCGGTGGCGAACCAGGTGCCGTGGTCGAAGAGAGCGCCGAAGGCGGCGAAGTCGCCGGCGTCGAAACGCTCGGGATACTGCGCCAGCATGTTGGCGACTGCTGCATGGTCGTCGGGCATGGCGGCGGGCCTCCGAGCGGCTGGATAGCGTCGTGCCTCAGTATTGCCGGGCCGTCGCCGTCTCTCGCCCTGTCGGCTGTCCGGTGCAGCCGGAGATCATCTGACAGGAGCGCCACATGGAGATCGAGGGGAAGGTCGCGCTCGTCACGGGTGGCGCGTCGGGTATCGGGCGGGCGACCGCGTCGGCGTTGGCGGAGGCCGGAGCGGCCGTGGTGGTCGCAGACGTCGACGTCGTCGGCGGGGAGGCCGTGTCACAGGCGATCGGCGATGCCGGGGGCCGGGGCCTCTTCGTGCGGGCCGACGTGACCGACATCGAGGCGCTGCGCAGCGTCTTCGCGGCCGCCGAGGCCGAGTACGGCGGGGTCGACATCGTGCACAACAACGCCGGCATGGTGGGTGGCGAGCCGTCGTGGCCCGACACGCCCCCGGAGCGCCTCGCGCTGGGGGTCGCGCTGAACCTCGGGGCGACGATCGTCGGTACGCGACTCGCCGTCGAGCATCTACGCAGGCGCGGTGGCGGTGCAGTCGTCAACACGGCGTCGATCGCGGCCGAGGTCCCGATGCCCGACGACCCGATGTACGCGGCGACGAAGGCCGGGGTGGTCAGCTTCACGAAGTCGTGTGCGCGCCTTGCTCAGACCGAGCGCATCCGGGTCAACGCGGTGCTCCCTGCGATGGTCGACACCCCGATGCTCAATCGCACGGGTGACGGCACGAGGCCCGCAGCGTGGCTCGAGCCGATGCTCGACGTAGCGACGTTGCTCTCGCCCTGGGAGGTGGCGGACGTGGTGCTGGCCTTCGTGCGCGACGACGACGCAGCCGGGGAGACGCGCATGGTGCTGCCGGGCGGGTGAGAGGCAGCCGGCGGCCGCAGGGCCTCGCGCCGGCTGCCTACAGGCGGCGCATCACCGTCACGACGCGCCCGTAGACCGACACCTCGTCGGGGTCGAACTGCATCTCCTCCATCGCCGAGTTGGCCGGTCGTAGGACGACCTTGCCGCGTCGGCGCAAGAGGGTCTTCACGGTCGCCTCGTCGCCGGGTATCCCGGCCACGACGATGTCGCCTGCCTCCGCCGTCTGCTGAGACCGCACCACCACGAAGTCGCCGTCGAAGATGCCGGCCTCGATCATCGACTCGCCGCGGACCCGGAGCATGAAGAGGTCGCCGTCGCCGGCGAAGTCCTCGGGGATGGGGACCATCTCCTCCACGTTCTCGGCGGCGATGACGCCCGTGCCGGCCGCGACGTCGCCGAGCAGCGGGACGAACCGGACCGGTCTGCGCTCGACCCTGGCCCCCGAGATCGGCTCGCGGCGCAGCTCGATCGCTCGCGGCTTGGTGTGGTCGCGCTTGATGTAGCCCTTCTCGTGAAGGGCGGCGAGGTGCGCATGGACCGTGCTGGGCGAGGAGAGGCCGACGGCCTCGCCGATCTCCCGCACGCTGGGCGGGTAGCCCCGGTGGCTCATCTCCGTCTCGATGAACTCGAGAACCTGGCGCTGCCTGTCTGTGAGTTCGAGCATGACGAGAAGGTAACACGATCGCCCGTTCGGGGCAAACACCCGTTCGATTTCCCCTTGACATCGAACGGGCGTTCGCTCAGGGTGAGTGTCACACCCCTGTGATTCGCTACGCAGGCAGGAACAGCACAGGATCCGAGGAGAAGGACATGTCCGCCGTCATCACCACGACACACCCGGGGTTCGGGAGAGTGCGACGCACGGTGCCCACCACCGCCGTGCGCCGCCGCCCGTCGCCGGCCACGCGAAGCCACCGAACCTCCGCCGCCGTCTACCGGCGCCGCAGGTTCGTCGCCGCAGCGCTGGCGCTCGGGTCGGTCATGGCGGTGGGCCACGCGGGCAGTGCGCTCGGAGGGCCACCCCTCGCGGCCCCCGAGCGCCTCCCGCAGGTCGTCACGCACGTCGTGCGGCCCGGCGACACCCTCTGGGCGATCGCGGGGCGCCTCGCCCCCGACGCCGACAGGCGCGCCGTCGTCGACGCTCTGGTCGATGCCCGCGGCACCGACGTCGTGGTGCCCGGCGAGACGATCGAGTGGCTCGGCGGCTGAGGGCGGCGGAGGGGCGACGCCGGCGGGTACCTTGGCCGCGTGCGATGCCCCTTCTGCAGGGCCAACGACGACAAGGTCGTCGACTCCCGCCCCGGAGAGGAAGGGGCCTCGATCCGGAGGCGGAGGGAGTGCCGCGCGTGCGGGCGGCGCTACACGACGTTCGAGCGCGCCGAGGAGCTCCCCCTGACCGTGCGGAAGCGCTCCGGCGCCGTCGAGGCCTTCGACCGTGGGAAGCTGCGCTCGGGGATCGAGAGGGCGGCGACGGGCCGGATCGACGGCCCGGCCGTGGCCGAGATGGTGGAGCAGATCGAGGAGGAGCTGCGGGCGGGTGGCGCCGAGGTTCCGAGCGACCAGGTGGGCATGGCGGTCATGGAGCACCTCAAGGCGCTCGACGACGTCGCCTACCTCCGGTTCGCATCGGTCTACAAGGGCTTCGCGGGGATCGAGGACTTCCAGCGCGAGGTGGTCGAGCTCCGCAAGACCACGGCGCCGAAGCGACGGCGCTGACCGCGCGGATGCATGTGCGCGCGGTCACGAGTGGGAACCTTCGCGAGCGGTCCCTGACCTGGGCCGACCGCGCGCCCGAAGCGTTGACACGCATGGAATTCCAGTGCTGTAATGCACCCTCACCTTGTGGCGCAGGTCCAGGTAACCACAACATCTTGTGGTAGCGGCCGGTTGCGGGGCGGCAACGCAACATCAGGGACCACCCGCACCGGGCGTGGGACAGGATCATCAGGGGGTAGTGCGCATGGCCATGGCGCCGCAGCAGGTCGGAATCGGGATCCGTCGCTTCTTCACCGAGGAGGGTGCCGACCCGTACGACAGCGTTACGTGGGAGCGGCGCGACGCCAGGATCCCCAACTTCAAGGACGGCGGCGACGCCTTCTTCCAGGCGGGCGTCGAGTTCCCGGTGACCTGGTCGCTGAACGCGACGAACATCGTCGCCCAGAAGTACTTCCGGGGGCACCTCGGCGACGCCGGCCGCGAGTCGTCGCTGCGCCAGGTGATCGACCGGGTCGTCGATACCGTCACCGAATGGGGTGCGCGCGACGGCTACTTCCTCGACAGGGCCGAGGCCGAGGCGTTCAGCGCCGAGCTGAAGTACGTGCTCGTCCATCAGCGAGCGGCGTTCAACAGCCCCGTCTGGTTCAACATCGGTGTCGAGGGCGAGCGCAGGCAGGCCTCGGCGTGCTTCATCCTCTCGGTCGACGACACGATGGACTCGATCCTCAACTGGTACCGCGAGGAGGGGATCATCTTCAAGGGCGGCTCCGGCGCCGGGGTGAACCTCTCGAGGATCCGCTCGTCGGTCGAGCCGCTCAAGGGCGGCGGCACCGCGAGCGGTCCCGTCAGCTTCATGCGCGGCGCCGACGCGTCTGCCGGCACGATCAAGTCGGCGGGCAAGACGCGGCGTGCGGCGAAGATGGTGATCCTCGACGTCGACCATCCCGACGTCGAGGAGTTCGTCTGGTGCAAGGCGCGCGAGGAGCGCAAGGCGCGTGCCCTGCGCGACGCGGGCTTCGACATGGACCTCGACGGCAAGGACTCCCACTCGCTCCAGTACCAGAACGCCAACAACTCCGTGCGCGTCTCCGACGACTTCATGCAGGCGGTGGTCGACGACGCCGACTGGCCGCTGCGTGCAGTGGGTACCGGCGACGTCATGCGCACCGTCAAGGCGCGCGACCTGATGCGCCAGATCTCCGAGGCGGCCTGGGACTGCGCCGACCCCGGCATGCAGTTCGACACGACCATCAACCGCTGGCACACCGCGCCCAACACCGCGCGCATCAACGCCAGCAACCCTTGCTCGGAATACATGCACATCGACAACTCGGCATGCAACCTGGCGAGCATCAACTTGCTGAAGTACCTGACCGACGACGGCGCCTTCGACGTCGACGCGTTCAGGCACACGGTCGAGGTGGTCTTCACTGCGCAGGAGATCCTCGTCGGCAACGCCGACTACCCGACCGAGGCCATCGCCGAGAACACGCGCAAGTTCCGCCAGCTCGGGATCGGCTACGCGAACCTCGGCGCGCTGCTCATGGCCGAGGGCTTCCCCTACGACTCCGAGGGAGGTCGTGCCTGGGCGGCTGCGATCACGGCGCTCATGACCGGGCACGCCTACGCGACGAGTGCGCGCACCGCGGCGCGCATGGGGCCGTTCGCAGGCTTCGCCGAGAACGCGGAGCCGATGCTGAACGTGCTTCGGATGCACCGATCCGAGGTCGCGAAGATCGACGAAGACCTCGTCCCGCCCGACCTGCTCGGCGCCGCCCAGCAGGCCTGGGACGACGCCGTCGAGCTGGGTGAGCAGCACGGCGTGCGCAACGCGCAGGCCAGCGTCCTGGCTCCTACCGGATGCCTGGTCGGCGGAACGCTCGTTCCC
Organism: uncultured Actinomycetes bacterium; assembly: GCA_963706745.1. GTDB lineage: Bacteria > Actinomycetota > Acidimicrobiia > IMCC26256 > PALSA-610 > JAOSJK01. The sequence continues at coordinate 361,247 of CAVPMX010000004.1, forward strand.
ACCGAGCGCGGCCTCGTCCGCCTCGGATCGCTCGGCAATCCAGCCGGCGACCAGTGGCAGCCGCTCGGCGTCGACGTGCAGACCGACGACGGCGCGCGAGAGGCAACGCAGTTCTACGTGAACGGCGTCGAGCCGGTCGTCGACGTGACCACACGTAGGGGATACCGGATCCGCGGCACCGTAAAGCACCGTGTCAAGGTCGTCGATGCCGGTGGCGCGTGGGCGTGGCGCAGGCTCGGAGACCTGCGTGCCGGCGACCGGGTGCCGCTCGCCCTCGACAACCTAGTGGGAGATGCACAAGAGGTCGTCCTCCCGCCGCTCGGCGACGCTCACTGGACTGCGGAGTGGGACGTCTGCGTGCCTCGGGTAATGACCGCCGATCTGGCTGAGCTCGTCGGCTACTTCATGGGCGACGGCTCGCTGCACGCACGCGGCATCCGCCTCTGCGTCGCCGACGGCGACTTCGACGTCGCCGAGCGGATCGAGCAGCTCGGCAAGGCGTGCTTCGGGCTGCCCGCGAAGATGACACCGAAGACCGGATACGTCGAGGTGCGATTCGACTCGGTGCGGCTCGCTCAGTGGTGGGAGGCTGCCGGCTTCGCGAGGCACGCGCCGGTGGAGGGCCACTCCGGAAAGGGCTGGCACCCGCACATCCCCGACGCCGTGCTCCACGCCAACGACCGGAGCGTCTACGGAGCGTTCCTTCGTGGGCTCTTCGAGGCCGACGGCACCGTCACCTCGGGTATTCCGCACTGGGCGACCACATCACTCGACTTCTCCTACGACGTGCAGGTCCTCCTTCTCGCCCTCGGCTACCCGACGACTCGCAAGCTCGACACGACCGGTTGGGGGGACTCCCCGCTAGCGGTCCTGCGCCTGCTCAACACGTCGTACCACTCGCGCTGGCTCGACGACATCGGGTTCGTCGGCGACCGGAAGTGCTCGGCGGTGCATCGCTCCGAGGGCCGCCAGGCAGGGCGTCAGGATCACATCCCGCTCACACGTGAGCTCCGTCGACCGGCTCGCGCCGGAGAACGACCGGCTTCGCAAGGTGCTGCTTGCCGAGATCGCCCGCGGGCGGGTGTCGAGGCGTGCGGCGACAGAGCTCTGGCAGCGATCCGCCGATCCCGAGCTCGCGCACATGCTGTCGTTCTTCTACGACACGGTATCGACGGCAGTGCTCGGCGACGAGGAGCTCACCTACGACCTGTCGGTGCCCGACAACGTCACCTACATCGCGAACGGCTTCGTGAGCCACAACACCATCGGCTTGATGATGGACTGCGACACGACCGGGATCGAGCCCGATCTCGCACTGACCAAGGCGAAGAAGCTCGTCGGCGGCGGCACGATGTACATCGTCAACCAGACCGTGCCGCGCGCGCTGCGAAAGCTGGGGTACGACGCTGCCCAGGTCGACGCCATCATCGGGTACATCGACGAGCACAAGTCGATCGTCGGCGCTCCCGGATTCAATCCGGAGCACCTGCCGGTCTTCGCCTGCTCGATGGGTGACAACACGATCCACTACATGGGCCACGTCACGATGATGGGTGCAGTCCAGCCGCTGATAAGTGGCGCCATCTCCAAGACGGTGAACCTCCCGGAGGAGGCGACCGTCGAGGAGGTCGAACGGCTCCACCTCGAGGCGTGGAAGCTGGGGCTGAAGGCCGTCGCCATCTACCGCGACAACTGCAAGGTCGGGCAGCCGCTCTCGTCACAGACCAAGGCGGGAGCTGCGGCGGGCCCCGACGTCGGGCAGATGGTCGAGCGGATCATCGAGACCGTCATCGTGCAGGAGCCGGTGCGACAGAAGCTGCCGCGGCGCCGGGTGTCGAAGACCTTCTCGTTCCGCGTCGCCGACTGCCACGGCTACGTCACCGTCGGCGAGTACGAAGACGGGCGGCCGGGCGAGATCTTCCTCAGGGTCGCCAAGCAGGGCTCCACGCTCGCCGGGATCATGGATGCCTTCGCGATCTCGGTGAGCCACGGGCTGCAGTACGGCGTGCCGCTCGAGGCGTTCGTCGGAGATGTTCACGAACATGCGCTTCGAGCCGGCCGGGATGACCGACGATCCCGACATCCGATTCGCCGCCAGCCTCGTCGACTACATCTTCCGCCGGCTCGCCGTCGAGTACATCCCCTACGACAGGCGTGCCGACATGGGGATCCTGACGGTAGGGGAGCGCATCCAGCCGACGCTGCCCGGGGTGGAGGAGGCGGCGGCGAACCCGCCGCACTCGAACGACCTGCCGTTGGCCGACCGTGCGCCGTCGGCGGCCCTCGACGCGCCGGCGCCCCCGGCACCGCCGACGCACCCGCTACGGGAGCGCGAGGTGGTCATCTGCAACATCTGCGGCGACATCATGCAGCGCGCCGGCTCCTGCTACGCCTGTCCGAGCTGCGGGGCCACCAGCGGCTGCTCGTGATGCAACGCCCCGGAACACGGGAGTCTGTGGTGCGGGGTCGGCGCTAGAAGTCGAAGACCTCGAATGCGGTGGCGTGCTCGACACCGAGGCGCGCTCCGGCCGCTTCGGCGAAGCCGCGGAGCATCGTGTCGACCTGTTCGGGGGTCTGGCCGATGTGCTCGAGGTACCGGCGGTGCGCGCAGAGCGACGCGATGCCGCGGTCGAGGAAGCCGGTGACGTCCACGGCATGCGTGGGCGTAGGCGACGCGTTCACAGCGACCATCCGCACGCCCTTCCACGCCGTGCCCGCGTCGGGGAAGACCCAGCGGTTCGCTGCGTCGCGCACGGCGTCGAGAAGTGCTGTTCCGAGGTGCCGGTGGTCGGCCATGTTGAGAGCGCGCCCACCGAAGGTCTCACGGTGGTTGATCGTGAGCACGATCTCGGGCCGGTGCCGGCGGATCGCGGCTGCGAGGTCGCGCCGCAGTTGCAGTCCGTACTCGATGGTGCCGTCGGGGTGGTCGAGGAACTCGACGGCCGTGACGCCGACGAGTGCCGCACCGGCGCGCTCCTCGGCCTCGCGCACGACCGCACACTCGTCGGGCGAGAGGGAGTCGATGCCGGCCTCGCCGTGCGTGGCGAGAAGGTAGGCGACCTCGCGGCCCTCCCCGGTCCAGCGCGCCGCGGCGCACGCGATGCCGTACTCGGCGTCGTCGGGGTGGGCGACGACGGCGAGTGCCCGCTCCCAGTCCTCGGGCAGTGGTGCCAGGGGCGAGGTGTCGTCGTACGTCAAGGGCGGACGGCGAGCAGGTCCACGACGAAGACGAGCGTCTCGTTCGGGCGGATCGCACCGCCGGCGCCGCGCGATGCCGTAGCCGAGGCCGGGCGGGATGACGAGGCGGCGGCGGCCGCCCACCCGCATTCCGGCGACCCCCTTGTCCCAACCTGCGATCACCTGGCCTGCGCCGAGACGGAAGGAGAAGGCCTCGCCGCGGTCCCAGGAGGCGTCGAACTGCTTGCCGGTCGACCATGCGTTGCCGGCGTAGTGGACGTCGACCGTGCCGCCGGCGGTTGCTTCGTCACCGTCGCCGACCTCGAGGTCTTCGATCAACAGATCGGAGGGGGGTGTCTCGGCGGAGGGCACGAACACTGTGGGCTTCTCGTCGTTGGCCATGCGCCCAACCTAGTTGCCCACCCCCGGTTGGGGGCTAGGCGAAGGCGGCGAAGAGCTCCTCGAGGGCCTTGACCTGTCCGCCCGAGGTGGAGGAGGGGACGAGGATGGGGGTGCTCACCCCGGCGTCGAGCCAGGCCTCGTAGCCGGCGCGCACCTCCGAGACGCTGCCGAAGAGCGTCACGTCGGCCAGCCAGCGGTCCGACATGAGCTCGGGCAACCGGTCGCGCTCACCAGCGGCGAGGGCGGCCTCGATCGCCTCCATCTCCTCCACGTACCCGGCCTCCTTCCAGTAGTTGCGGTAGTTCGGGAGGCTCACGTAGCCGCTCAGCGTCCGTCTGTTGACCGCTGCCGCGGCGGCCCGATCGTCGTCGATCACGGTGGGGATCATGTCTCCCACGAAGAACCCCTCGCGGCGGTCGCGCGGCACGCCCGAGAGCGACTCGGCCATGTGGCTGCGCGCGCCGTTCGCCCAGATGGCACCGTCGCCGACCTCGGCCGCCAGCCCGAGCATCTTCTTGCGGAGCGCCGCGAGGACGACGGGGGGCAGCGGGGCCTTCTCGCTCGCGTTGGAGCGGATCGCCGCGACGTACTCGCGTGTGTCGGAGAGCGGCTTGCCGACCTGAACGCCCTGGCGGTCGTGCACGGGGCCGTGGCTGACGCCGAGGCCTAGGACGAACCGGCCGCCGCTCACCTCTTGGATGTAGCTCGCCGCGTGCGCGAGGTCGGTGGGGTTGCGGAGGTAGATCGACTGGATGGCCGTGCCGAACGTGATCGTCTCGGTGACGTGCGCGAGCGATGCGCAGAACGAGACCGCGTCGGCCAGGGCGGGGGTGTAGATGCCGGTGAAGCCCCTCCGCTCGATCTCCACGGCGAGGTCGAGGATCGTGCGTCGGCGTCCGGGCACGGCAACCAGTGCGAGGGCAGGCATCTTCTCCATGGGCGGGAACGCTACCCGGGCCGACCGTCGGGCCTCATCTCCGCACTACCCGATCGGGGCGCCGAGAACGAAGACGACCTGCACCTCACCGTCGCCCTTCGTGAGGTCCGAGGTGCCGAAGATCCCCGTGCCCGCGAACTCCACGTGCGTGGGCTGGTCGTTGAGGATCACGTAACCGCTGTCGAGGAGGCCGCCGACGAACCAGTCGTGCACCTCGGCCATCGGGACGCCGCGGATCGTCAGCGACTGGACGAGGGTGGAGTCGCCGCCGAGGGTCATGATGCCGTTGGCGGGTACGGGGTGGTGCTCGGGGAGGCCTCTGGGAGGCAGCGTCGTCGTGGAGCTGGTCGGGGGAGGAGACGTCGTCGGCAGTGTCACCCCGCTCCCCTCGGTCGCCGGCGGGGCTCCGGTCGCCGATGTGGGGATGGTGCCCCCCGGGAAGGGGCCTTGCGTGGAGTCCCTGCCGCCGCACGCCCCGACCAGCAGGGCGAGCAGGGTGGGCACGACGACGCGCACCAGCGGGACGACGTAGCGGGTCTGCCTGATCACGCTGCGGAGCGTATTGCCTCGACCCGCGGCTCCGACACACGACACGTGCGCAGCGGGGCCTCGATGCGGGGCCTCGATGCGGTGACATGTGATTGTCGGCGCGCGGACCCTGGACCCTTTGACAACGCGCCGGGCCCTGTCAGCGTCTGTGTGCGTAGGAGCGGGAGAGTGACCTGCGGACGGAAGGCGTACAGAAGATGAGGAATGCCACATTGAGGTCGCGGATCACGACGGTCGTCCTGGGGATGGCCCTGGCGGCCCCGGGAGCCTGGGTGACGGGAGCGGGCCCTGCGGTCGCTCTGAGCGGTCCGACGATCACGATCACCCCCGACACGGGCCTAGTCGACGGCCAGGTGGTGACCGTCACCGGCGAGGGGTTCGAGCCGAACGCGCTCCTCGAGATATTCGAGTGCCAGGCGACCCCGGTCGACGAGAGCGTCTGCGACGGCCTCAACGCCTACTTCATCGACACCGACGGCGACGGCCGGATCTCCTATGAGTTCCCGGTCGACGCACGAATCCTCGATCGCTGGGGCGGGCCGTTCGACTGCCGCACCGCCCCGCGAGCATGCGCGATCGGCGTCGGCTTCCTCGTCGACTACGACGAGGCCGCCGTCGCGCCCCTCACCTTCGATCCGTCGGCCCGCCTGATGCCTCCGGTCCGCGCGTCGCTCAGCAGGCGGACCGGCCTCGCTGATCGCGACGTCATCACCGTCAGGGGTCGGAACCTCTCCCTCGCCAGGGAGAACGCGGTGGTGTGGCAGTGCCAGACGGGCGTCGAGCCGGGGCTCTGCGACTTCGACGGCGCCAAGATGATCCTGCCGAACACGAACCGCGCGATCCGCACACGGTTCCGAGTCCAGGCGATGCTGCGCACCACCGCGGGTGACGTCGTCGACTGCACTGCGGGGCCGGGCGTCTGCTCGATCGGGCTCTCGTGGGGGTACACGACCTTCGCCGACCGCTACGACGAGGTGCCGATCAGCTTCGGCGGCGACCCGGCCGTGAGGCGCCTCGGTGAGCCGGCGTCCGGCTACCGCCTGGCGGCGACGAACGGGCGCGCGTACTCGTTCGGCATCCCCACTACATGGCCGCCCAGGCTCTCGCCGGTGCCGCCGGTAGTCGACGTGGAGACGACGCCGTCGAACCACGGCTACTGGCTGGCGTCGTCCGACGGCGGGGTCTTCGCGTTCTTCGACGCGAAGTTCCGCGGGTCTGCGGGGAGCATCCCGCTCAGGTCACCCGTGGTGGGGATGGCATCCACGCCTTCGGGGCGTGGCTACTGGTTGGTGGCGGCCGACGGTGGGGTCTTCGCATTCGGCGACGCGCAGTTCAGGGGATCGGCCGGCGCACTCACGCTGCGAGAGCCGATCGTCGGCATGGCGGCGACGCCTACCGGCAAGGGCTACTGGCTGGTCGCCGAGGACGGCGGGGTGTTCTCGTTCGGCGACGCGCGGTTCCGCGGGTCGCTGGGTGCGCTCACGCTCGCCGCCCCGATCGTCGGCATCGATGCCACGCCTTCGGGGAAGGGCTACTGGATGGTCGGATCCGACGGTGGGGTCTTCTCGTTCGGCGACGCGCGGTTCTCCGGGTCGCTCGGCGCGCTCGACTCTCGTCGCTCCGATCGTGGGGATCGCCGGCACCCCCACCGGGCGCGGCTACCGCCTGGCGGCTCGCGACGGTGGGGTCTTCGGGTTCGGTGACGGCGGCTACATAGCCGGGATGGCCGCCACCGACATCGGCGGCGAGATCGTGGCGATCGGGTGACCCATCGATTCGGGCCCGGGGGAACCGGGGCCGAGCCCACGGACGTCACACGGGCATGAGGCTCACACGTGCACTGGCAGCCACCGCCGTCTCCGCCGTTCTCGCCGGGGGCCTCCTCGGCGCGTGCGGCGGGGACGACGACGACGGTGCTGGTGGAGGAGGGGCCGCGACGGTCGCACCTGTCGACCTCGACGGACGCACCTTTCTCTCGCACACCGTGACTGCCGGCGGGCGGGACCGGCCGCTGGTGGACGGCACCCACATCACGCTGACGTTCGCCGACGGCACCGTGGGTGCGTCGGCCGGGTGCAACTCGATGAGCGGCGACTACTCGCTCGACGGAGACGTGCTGCACGTCGGCGGCCTCGCGACGACCGAGATGGGGTGCGACCCCGAGCGCCACGACCAGGACGCGTGGCTCGCCGGCTTCCTCGCGGACTCGCCCGAGGTGAGGCTCTCGGAGCCGGAGCTCACGTTGACAGCGGGTGACTCCGTGGTTGCACTCGTCGACCGCGAGATTGCCGAGCCGGATGCGGAGCTCACAGGGCAGGAGTGGGTTCTCGAGTCGATAGTCGAGGGCGACGCCGTTTCGAACGTCCCGTCGGGCATCGAGGCGACGTTCGAGATCTCCGACGACGGCACCTTCGCCGTGATGCTGGGGTGCAACACGGGAGGCGGGAGCGTGGAGATCACCGACGGGGCGCTCGTCTTCGGTGAGATCGCCAGATCGACGATGGCGTGCGAGGAGCCCGCGATGCAAGTGGAGGTTGCTGTCGTCGCGGTGCTCACGGGCGAGGTCACCTACGAGATCGACGCCGACCGGCTCAGCATGCGCGCCGGCGAGAGCGGCCTCGACTGGCGCGCCAGGGAGTGACGCGCCGCAGCCCTACCAGCCGAGAGCGGCGCCTGCTGCCAGGCCGAGAACCAGCAGGCCGCCGGCCCGCCGGGTGAGCAGGAAGGCGTGAGGCGCGAACCAGAGCGGCCACACGGGGTTCGGCACCGGAGAGACGTCGGGCTTCGGCTCGTCGAAGGCGCGCCACACCGGTAGCAGCCGCGGCATGGAGAGGGCGACGAGGAGCGTGGCGACGGGCAGGACACCGGTCGCCGCCGATGCCGCGACGAGCACGTAGAACGCGACGAACATCGCCTGCGTCACCCTCCGGGCGCGGGCCTCGCCCAGCATGACCGGCAGCGTGTTGGTCTGCTTGGGGGCGTCCCAGGGGAGCTTGTCGATGTGCTTGCCCATCAGAACCGTCGTGCAGAGGATCGCGTAGGGCAGCGATGCGAGCAGGACCGCTCCCGGTATCCCGCCGGTAGCCGCGTAGTAGGTGCCGCCGACCATGAGCGGCCCCCACACGACGACGACCGTCGGCTCGCCCAGCCCTCGCTTCTTGAGCCGCAGGGGCGGCGCCGTGTACGCGGCCGAGAGCAGGAAGCCGCCGAGCGCGAACGCCGTCACGGCCCAGTCCGCGCTCGATGGTCAGGTAGACCATGATCGCGAGGCAGGCGAGGTTGACGACGATCGCCGATGCTGCGAGACCGCGCTTGGTGATCATGCCCGACAGGATCGGGTGCGGCGAGTAGAGGTTCCGGGGGTAGTCCTCGGTGTCGTTGCCGACCTCGAGGTCGAAGAGGTCGTTCATCAGGTTGTTGGCGACGTGCGCGAGCACCAGGCCGAGCGGCGGAGAGGGCGAAGAGCGCCCAGCGGACGTCGTCGCCGCGGAACACCGCGAGCAGCCCGGCCACCGAGGCTGCGACAAGGGTCATGGGCAGGACACTCGCCCTGGTGAGGACGAGCCACTTGGAGACGACGTCGACGTGACCCTGCGGTGGGTTCGTCGTGGCGAGCACGTAGAGCCACTTGCGCGGGAGCGAGTCGTCCTCGCGGGCCGTCTCGGGTGCAGCGACGTCGGTCATGGCAGCCAGCGTACAGACGGACGCGACCGGCGTCAGGGGACCAGGTGCGCCTCGACCAGCTCGGAGAGCGATCCCAGCACGACGTCGGCGTCGGCCACGGCCTCTGCGTCCGATCCGTTCTCGGGTACGGCGATGCAGCGCATCCCGGCCGCCTTCGCGGCGAGGACACCGTTGGGGGAGTCCTCCAGTGCCACGCACTCCTCGGGCCCGATGCCGAGGCGGACGGCGGTGGTCAGGTAGACGCCTGGATGGGGCTTTCCGAAGCGCTCGTGCTCGGCGGAGACGACGACCTCGAACGCGTCGGTGAGACCGAGACGCTCGAGCGCGGCTTCGATCAGCACCTCGCGCGACGACGACGCGATCGCTCGGCGCAGCCGGAGCGACCCGACGAGGCCCAGGGCGTGCTCGACACCGGGCATCATGACTCCGCGCTCCCGGATCGTCGCGACGACCTCGTCGACGATCGTCTCGGCGACGTCGTGGAGGCCCGGGCCGGACCACGGTCTCCGCTCGAACCAGTGCGCGACCACCTCGCCCACGCCGAGCCCCATCGTCGTGCGGCAGAGGTCGTCGGTGAGGGCGACGCCGAGCTCACCGAAGACGCGCGTCTCGACCTCACGCCAGATCGGCTCCGAGTCGATGAGCAGGCCGTCGAGGTCGAAGATCACCGCGGCGCTCATGGCCCGAGCATTCCAGCCATCCCGGCGCGGCACCAACCCTGTCTGGACCTCAGCGGAGCCATAGCGACCAGTTGCGTCCAAACAAGGTTGTGGGCGTGGGCCACGGACTGGGATCCCCGGAGACTCCATACCTTGGAAGCGAGGATGGAGCCATGGCAGGTACAGGGCAGCGGCGTAGGCCGCAGAAGTATCCGGAGGAGCTGCGCGAGCGGGCGGTGCGTATGGTCTTCGAGGTCCGCGAGCAGTCCGGCGAGAAGCACGGCGTGATCACCCGCGTCGCTCGCGAGCTGGGTGTCGGTGCGGAGTCGTTGCGCGGGTGGGTGCGCCAGGCCGAGGTTGACTCGGGCCGCCGTGGCGGCACGACGACCGCTGACGCGCAGCGGATCGCGCAGCTCGAACGTGAGGTGCGCGAACTGCGCCGAGCGAACGACATTCTCAAGGCTGCGTCGGTTTTCTTCGCGACCGAGCTCGACGGTCGACCGAGGAAGTAGTCGCGTTCATCGACGCCCACCGGACCAACGTGTCCGGTGGGCTGCGATGGGGGGTCGAGCCGATCTGCGAGATGCTGCAGGTCGCCCCTTCCAGCTACTACGACGCCAAGACACGCGTACCGTCGGCGCGGGCGGTGCGCGACTCGGAGCTGCGTCCGCGGCTGCGCGCGATCTGGGAACGGAATTACTCGGTCTACGGGAGACGCAAGCTCACCAAGGCGGCGCGCAAGGCCGGCCTCGACATCGGTCGTGATCAGGTCGCTCGGCTCATGCGCGCCGAGGGCATCCGGGGCGCCAGTCGAGCGAAGAAGCGGTTCACGACTCACCCCGACGCGGCGGCGGTCCGCGCACCGGATCTCGTCAAGCGCGACTTCACCGCGACCCGCCCGAACCACAAGTGGGTCGCCGACTTCACCTACTGCTCGACATGGTCCGGCGTCGTGTACGTCGCGTTCATCACCGACGTGTTCTCGCGTCGCATCGTCGGCTGGAAAGCCGCGCGCACCATGCACAGCTCCCTCGTCGTCGACGCATTGAACATGGCCGCGTGGACGCGGCGCGGGATCGACATCGACGGCGTGATCTGCCACAGCGACGCCGGCGGTCAATACACCTCGATCGCCTACACCGACCGCCTCGACGACATCGGCGCGGCACCCTCGATCGGGACCGTCGGCGACAGCTACGACAACGCGATGGCCGAAAGCGTGATCGCGCTGTTCAAGTCGTCGACGTTGGTGTGGCTGCCGTTATCCGGCGAGCAGCTCGTGGTGTCTCGGTCCCACCTCCTTGGTGTCGAGTACATCGTTGCCGATCTCGTAGAGCTGTGCCATTGAGCCTTCGGAGAGGTAGCGGCGGTCGGTGACTTGCCACTCGTCGTGAACCTCGAGCAGGACCGAGCCGGCGAGGCGCAGCACCCCGGCTTCGTTGGGGAAGATGCCCACGACATTGGTGCGGCGCTTGATCTCCTTGTTGACGCGCTCGAGCGGGTTCGTCGACCAGATCTTGCGCCAGTGGGCTTGGGGGAACGAGGCGAATGCGCTGACGTCGGTGGCCGCGTCGCGGAGCATGGCCTCGACGGCGGGGAACTGACGGCCGAGCTTCTCGGCGATCGAGTCGAGCTGCTCGGCGACTGCTATGGCGTCGGGCTGGGCGAAGATCGTGCGGATCGCAGCCGCGACCATTTCGGTGGACCCCTTGGGCACTTTGGCCAGAACGTTGCGCAGGAAGTGCACCCGGCAGCGTTGCCAGGAAGCACCGAGCATGACCTTCTCGATCGATTGGCGCAGCCCCTCGTGGGCGTCGGAGATGACGAGGCGCACCCCGGCGAGACCGCGAGCGCGCAACGACCGCAAGAAGCCCGTCCAGAACGCCTTGTCTTCGCTGTCGCCGACAGCGAGACCGAGAACCTCACGGTTGCCGTCCGCGGCGACGCCAGTTGCCACGACGATCGCTTTGGATACGACCCGAGCGCCTTCGTGGGCCTTGACGTAGGTGGCATCGAGGAACACATAGGGGAACTCGATGTGATCGAGGCGCCGCTCCCGGAACTCGTTGACCGCACCGTCGAGCTCAGCGCAGATCCGCGACACCTGACTCTTGGAGACACCGGCGTCGATCCCCAGGGCGGCGACGAGGTCGTCGACCTTGCGGGTGCTGACCCCGTGCACGAACGCCTCCATGATCACCGCCCACAACGCCCGATCGATGCGGCGGCGCGGCTCGAGCAGGCTCGGATAGAAGCTGCCCTCACGCAGCTTCGGGATCGCCAGCTCGACATCACCGGCCTTCGTCGAAAGCAACCGTGAACGGCTGCCGTTGCGGTGAGTGGTACGAGCCTCGGTGCGCTCGTAGCGGGCCGCGCCGATCACCTGGGACGCTTCGAGCTCGATGAGCTCCTGGAGCACGAGCTGCATCGCGTCGCGCATGAAGTCAATGTCACCACCCGCGCGCAGCGCGTCGAGCAGCTCGGTCAAGGCAGACTGGTCAAGGGCCATCGTGACGTTCTCCTTCGTGAACCCGGCTAGGAACACGTCGAAGATCCCGCGATGGCCCCCTTCTCGGGTGGACCCTCGCGAATCCGGCCCCTCAGATCACCGGAGAGCTCCTAGAAGAACCCGGCACCTCAGGCCCGCGCCTCCGCCCTCAAACCCCACCACTCGAAGGGGCACCAACCGTCGCGTAGGCAAGATACGACCCTCGGGCCGCTGCTTGAGAAGACAAGGATTCCCGGCGCTCCGCGTTGAAGTGGGGAGTGTGAGGTAGCGGGGGGTCCACCGCGCGGGTCAGGGGTCCCGCGATCGTCATGGCTGTTCTACGGCTACGACGACGGGAGACCCCTGACGATGTGCGACGGTACTGGTCTGGCTGAGGCTCTGCTGGGACTGGACGGTTTCCGGGTGTTGGATGTGCGCGAGGTGCCCGACGAGCTGGTCGTCACGATCGAGACGACCGCCGAGTTCGTTGGCTGTGAGCGTTGTGGGGTGCGGGCGGAGGCGCACGCTCGGATGCGTGTCGAGATCCGCGACCTTGCGTGTTTCGGTCGGCCTGCACGGCTGGTGTGGATCAAGCGGCGGTGGCGATGCCGCGAACGGGCGTGCGACGCGAAGACCTGGACCGAGCGTTCCGAGCATGTCGATGCGCAGGTGGTGCTCACACGTCGGGCGGTGGTGCATGTAGCGGCGGGCGACGGCCCACTCGTCGTGTTGTTCGGCGAGCACGGCGCCGACGAGGCGGATGACGGCGGCGCGGTTGGGGAAGATCCCGACGACGTCGGTGCGGCGGCGGAGCTCCTTGTTGAGCCGTTCCTGGGGGTTGTTCGACCAGATCTGCCGCCAGTGCTCTTTCGGGAACGCCGGTGAACGGCGAGCACGTCGGGACGCGGCGTCGGCGAGATCGCGGCGGCGTCAGCGAACGTTCGCTTCGAGCTGGTCGACGACGCGGGCGAGCTGGGCCGCACGTCGACGCGGCGTCGGGTTGTTCGAAGATCGTCCGCACCAGCGTCGCGACCATCGCCTGCGCGGCACTTCGGGACACGCGTCGAGAGGTTGCGCATGAAGTGGGTGCGGCACCGCTGCCAGGTCGCGCCGGGCGAGCATCGACGCGATCGCGTCCACCAGGCCTGCGTGCGCGTCGGAGATGACGAGCTGCACGCCCGAGAGGCCCGGGCGACCAGGCCACGCAGGAAGGCTGAGTCCAGCCGGCGCCGTCTTCGGTCGTGATCACGTCGACGCCGAGGACCTCGCGGTGCCCGTCGCGCGTTGACGCCGACCGCGATCACGACGCGACGACGTTGACGATCCGGCCGCCTTCGCGGACCTTCTGGGTGAGCGCGTCGATCCACACGTACGTGTACGGACCCGCATCGAGGGGCCGGCTCCGGAACGCCTCGGCGACCATCGGTCGAGGCTCGCTGGCCAGCTCGGCTGACCTGGGACTTCGAGATCGCCTCGATCCCCATCGCCTGGACCAGCATCATCGACCCGGCGGGTCTGACACGCCTCGGACGTAGCACTCGGCGACCACCGCGACCAGCGCCTGCTCCGCCCGCCGGCGCGGGTCGAGCAGCCAGTGCGGGAAGTAGCTGCCGTGACGCAGCTTCGGGATCGCCAGATCGATCGTGCCGACCCGGGTGTCCCAGGCGCGGGTCCGATAGCCGTTGCGGCTGATTCACGCGCTCCGGGCTCCGCTCGCCGTAGCCCGCTTGCACGCGCGCCGACGCCTCCGCCGACATCAACTGCTCCGCGAACGCCGCGAGCATCGACGCGGAGCAGATCCGTGCTGTCGGCGTGCGCGAGATGCTTGCGCAACCACTCGAGCGGGTCCATCATGTTCGGGACTGACCACCGTGTTCGCTCCTCATCGATCTCCAAACATGGTTGTGGGAGTGCGCCAAGATGGGGGAGTGGAGGGCCCGATCGCGATCGACGACCCCGGTGATCCGCGTGTGGCCGACTACGTGGGGCTCACCGACCCGGACCTGCGCCGCAGGGTCGAGATCGGCGGCGGGTTCTTCGTAGCCGAGACGCACCTGGTGATACGCCGCCTCCTGACGACACCGCACCGCGTCAGATCGGTGCTCGTGACCCCTCGCGAGCTGGAGCGGCTCTCCGACGTCCTCGATCTCCCCGACACCCCCGTCTACGTCGCGAGCCCGGCCGTGATGCGCGCCGTCGCCGGCTTCGACATCCATCGGGGAGCGCTCGCCGCAGCCGACCGATTCCCGCTGAAGGGCCCGGCCGAGCTGCTGAGCGGGGCGGACCGGGTCGCCGTGCTCGAGAGGATCAACGACCACGAGAACCTGGGGATGATCTTCAGGAACGCCGCAGCCCTCGGTATCGATGCAGTGCTGCTCTGTCCGGAGTGCTCGGACCCGCTCTATCGCCGCTCGGTGAGGGTGTCGGTCGGCCACGTGCTGACCGTGCCGTTTACGCGGCTCGAGCCGTGGCCCGACGCGCTCGACCTCCTCCGCGACGCCGGCTTCCTCGTTGCGGCGCTCACGCCGCGGGAGGACGCCACTCCGATCACGGAGCTTCGTATCGATGCGGGGGAGAGGGTCGCTCTATTGCTGGGCGCGGAAGGCCCCGGTCTCCGCGACGAAGTGATCGATCGTGCCGACATGCGGGTCCGCATCCCGATGTCACGCGGCGCCGACTCGCTCAACGTCGCGAGCGCTGCGGCAATAGCGTTCCACCGTGTGGCCGACCCGGAGTAGCGACCTCGAACGAGGATCCGCTGAGATTCTTCGGATGCTGGCGATGGCGCGTGTGGGCGGGACCACCGGCCCCGCCCACACGGCGCTCAGATCAGGCGGACGTTCTCGGCCTGCTCGCCCTTCTGCCCCTGGGTGACGTCGAACTCGACGTTCTGGCCCTCTTCGAGGGACTTGTAGCCAGTCCCCTGGATGGCGGAGAAGTGGACGAATACGTCCCCACCCTGCTCGCGCGAGATGAAGCCATAGCCCTTCTCGGCGTTGAACCACTTGACGGTGCCGGTTGCCACGGTGTTGCTCCTTGATGTTCGGCACTCGGTCGCCGTGCATGGCGGCCGAGCACGTTCCGTCTCGCCTTGCGATCCGGAGGCGCGACGCACGCTGCGCCGCACAGGTGAATGTGATCTGACTGTCGGGGGATCGGACCTAGGGAGTCTCCGGGCCGTCGGCGAGCCTCTCGGGCCGACGCGGGGCCGGTCGGGAGAGGTCGGATCGTCGGATGGGTACTCGTTCCTGCCGGTGGCCAGGGGTGGCCACCGAACGTCAACCTGCGAGGCTACCAGCACTGGACGGTCGCCGGTACATGCGGCGAGTCGCGGTCGGTCGCCGCCGGGGGCGGAGGTGCGGCGGGTCGGCCCGGCCCGCAGGACGACCCGTTGTGCGTCCCGTTGTGCGTCGCTGCCGGACCGCTCGTTACGATCCCGCCGATGACGGGACGCACCCTCCGCGGAAAGGCGGCGATCGTCGGCGTCGCCGATGCCGCTTCGCCGACCGGCGAGCTCGAGCTGACGGGCAGGGCGCTCGAGGCTGCGATGGTCAAGGAGGCGCTCGACGACGCCGGTCTCTCCATCTCCGACGTCGACGGCGTCTGTGTGGGAGGGCCGAACCCCACGGGCCTCGCCGAGTACCTGGGGATACGCCCCCGCTTCCTCGACGGCACGATGGTCGGCGGATCCTCCTACGAGATCCACCTCGAGCACGCGGCAGCCGCGATAGCGGCGGGGCTCTGCGAGGTCGTCGTCAGTGTCTACGCCAGCACGCCCCGCAGCGACAGGAAGAGGTCGCGGCCGGCCTGGCGACCGCAGATGATGGGCCCGAACCCGATGGCCGACTGGGAGCTTCCATACGGCAATGCGCTCATGGGCTCGTACGCCCTCGCCGCGAGTCGTCACATGGCGAGCTACGGCACCACGTCGGAGCAGCTCGCACAGATCGCCGTCAGCACGCGCGAGTGGGCCTGCCTCGACCCGCGGGCTCGTTACAGGGAGCCGATCACGATCGACGACGTGCTCGGCTCGCCGATGCAGGCGTCGCCCCTCCACCTCCTCGACTGCTGCCTCGTGACAGACGGGGCCGGCGCGATCGTCGTGACGAGCGCCGAGCGCGCACACGACCTCGCGAAGGCGCCTGCGTTCCTCCTCGGCGCCTGCACCGCGACCGACCACCAGATGATCAGCCAGATGCCTGACCTCGCCACGACGGCCGGCACCGTCTCGGGCCCGGCTGCCTTCGCGATGGCAGGGGTGAAGCCCGCCGACGTCGACGTGCTGATGGGCTACGACTCCTTCACGATCACCGCGCTCCTCCACCTCGAAGACCTCGGCTTCTGCGCCAAGGGAGAGGGCGGGCCGTTCGCCATGGACGGCAACCTCGGGCCCGGCGGCTCGCTCCCGATGAACACCAACGGCGGTGGGCTCTCCTACACCCACCCGGGGCAGTACGGAATGTTCCTGCTCGTCGAAGCGGTGCGCCAGCTCCGAGGCGAGTGCGGGGTCCGGCAGGTGCCGGATGCCTCGATCGCAGTTGCGCACGGATCGGGGGGTGTGCTGTCGGTCATGGCGACGAGCGTGCTGGGGACGGAGGCGACCCTGTGACTGCGGATACCGGAGAGACGCGACGTCGATTCGAGCCCGACGTCACGGAGCACACGCAGCCGTTCTGGGACGCGACGCGCGAGCGCCGTCTGGTGATCCAGTGGTGCACGCACTGTGAATCACCGGTGTGGTACCCGCGCGAGACGTGCCCGGCCTGTCTCGGCAGTGAGCACGAGTGGCGAGACTCCGCGGGCGAGGGCACCGTCGATGCTGTGACGGTCATGCACCGGCCGGGCAGCCCGGGAATGGCCGACATGGTCCCCTACACGGTCGCGATGGTCGAGCTCGCGGAGGGCGTGCGGATGATGAGCAACGTCGTCGGCTGCGAGCCGTACGACGTCACTCCGGGAATGGCTGTGCGCCTGACGTGGGAGGCGCTGTCCGACGGGCGGAACCTGCCGTTGTTCGAACCGGCGCTGCGGCGCTGACACCTCGGGAGAGGAGCGGGCCCCATGGCTGCAGACATCGATCTCGGGCCGGAGGCCGAGGGGTTCCGCGAGGAGATCCGGGAGTGGCTCGGCGAGAACCGGATGGGTGGCCTCGAGCACGTCGACGCCCGCTACCTGGCCCGAGCGGTCGACGATCCGGCGCTCGACGAGTGGACCGGGCGGCTCTCGGCGGGCGGCTACATGTGCGTCGCCTGGCCCGTGGAGTACGGAGGCCGGGGTCTCGGCGCGATCGAGGTCGCGGTGATGAACGAGGAGCTCGCGCGCGCCGGGGTTCCACGGGTCACGCGCGGCATGGGCGAGTGGCTCGTCGGGCCGTCGATAATCGTCCACGGCACCGAGGAGCAGAAGGCGCGCTTCCTTCCCCGCATCATCTCGGGAGAGGATCGCTACTGCCAGGGCTTCTCCGAGCCCGACGCCGGCTCCGACCTGGCGAGCCTGAAGACGCGTGGCATCGTCGACGGCGACGAGATCGTCATCAACGGGCAGAAGGTGTGGACGTCGGGCGCTCAGGTGGCGAACATGATGTTCGTCCTCTGCCGCACGGATCCAGAGGCACCGAAGCACCGCGGGATCTCCTACGTGCTCCTTCCCATGATCCGCGACGACGGCTCCTCCAACGGGATCGAGCTGCGGCCCATTCGCCAGATCACCGGGTCGGCGCACTTCACCGAGTCGTTCCTGACCGATGCCCGTGCACCGGTGGCCAACGTGATCGGTGGTCTGAACCAGGGTTGGAAGGTCACGATGACCACGCTCGGAAACGAGCGGGGCGGGCACGCGACGACCCAGCACGTCGAGTACCGCAAGCAGTGGGACGAGGCGCTCGCGACGGTGCGCGGCCTGGGTAGGTCCGGCGACCCCCAGGTGCGCCAGCTCATGGCGTGGGCCTACTCGAACGTGGAGATCATGCGCTTCGCCGGCCTCCGGCTCCTTGCAGAGATGGCGTCGCGCAAGGAGCCCGGGCCCGGAGCGTCGATCAACAAGATGTTCTGGTCCGAGTACGTGCGCACCTTCACCGAGCGCCTGATCAACGTCGTCGGCGCCGACGCGATGATCTGCCCGACATCGAGCGGCGGACACGGGGCGGAGTACGAGCTCGGGGATTGGCAGGCGTCGTTCCTGGAGACCCGATCCGGGACGATCTGGGGCGGGACCGCCCAGATCCAGCGCAACATCGTCGGCGAGCGTGTGCTGGGGCTCCCGAAGGAACCGCAGCCCGAGATCCGCAAGTGACGGGCGTCTGCGACGGCCGCGTCGTGATCGTCACCGGCGCCGGCGGCGGCATCGGTCGCGGTCACGCGATCGAGTTCGCGCGCCAGGGTGCGAGAGTCGTCGTCAACGACCTGGGTACCGACGTTCACGGCGGCGGAGCGTCGAGCGATGCCGCCGAGAGAGTGGTCGAGGAGATCCGCGGCTTCGGTGGGGAAGCGGTCGCGAGCGGGGAGAACGTCGCCGACTTCGAGGGGGCCGGGAGACTCGTCCGCCAGGCGATCGACACCTACGGACGCCTCGACACGCTCGTCAACAACGCCGGGATCCTGCGCGACCGGATGCTCGTGAACATGACCGAGGACGAGTGGGACTCGGTGATGTCGGTGCACCTGAAGGGCACGTTCGCCCCGACGCGTCACGCTGCGGGCTACTGGCGTGAGATGGTGAAGAACGGGGAGAGCAACGACGCCAGGATCGTGAACACGTCGTCGACGTCGGGGATCTTCGGGAACGTCGGCCAGACCAACTACGGGGCTGCCAAGGCGGGGATCGCCGCCTTCACCGTCATCGCGGCCGAGGAGCTCGGGCGATACGGGGTCACGGTGAACGCGATCGCCCCCGGTGCGCGCACCCGGATGACCGAGAACCTCGCCGGGTCGCGACCGCCGCCAGAGGAAGGCGAGTTCGATCCGCGGGACCCGGGGAACATCGCACCGCTCGTCGTGTGGCTCGGATCCGACGATTCGCGCGACATCACGGGCCGGGTCTTCCTGGTGGCGGGCGGGCGCATCGGAGTCGCCCGCCCCTGGAGCCGGGGGCCACAGGAGGACCGCGACCGGCGGTGGGATCCCGCCGAGGTCGGACCTGCTGTGCGCGCGACTCCTGGATACCGAAGCACAGGCCTGATTGCGATGTCGCGATGACGTTGATCTCCTTCGCCCGACGGCTGAGAGAGCTGGCGGAGCGCGCCCCCGAGATGCCCGCCGTCACGGACGAGAAGAGGACGCTGACGCGCGCCGCGCTCGACGACCTCGCTACCCGCACGGCGCGCGAGCTCTCGGAGCACGGCGCAGGCGCCGGTTCGATGGTGACGATCGCTCTGCCCAACAGCGTCGAGTTCGTGGCTGCGGTGATCGCCTGCTGGAAGATCGGCGCCACACCGCAGCCGGTGTCGTTCATGGCCCCCCACTTGGAAGTCGAGGCGATCGTCGACCTCGCCGACCCGGTCGTGATCGTCGGCGCCGAGCCGGGCGAGTTCGCCGGGCGAGTCTGCCTCCCCAGGGGGTGGGCACCCGGAGACGCGAGTGACGAGGTGCAAGCGCTTCCCGACGCGACCTCGGATCCGTGGAAGGCGATGACCTCGGGGGGGAGCACCGGTCATCCGAAGCTCATCCTGGTCGGTGAAGCGGGCCGTATCGACGCCGAGTTCGTCTCGCCCTTCGCGATCGCGAACGACGGCTGCCACATGATGCCGGGGCCGCTCTACCACAACGGCCCGTTCGTATGGTCCACCCACGCGCTGCTCGCCGGCGCTCATCTGGTCCTGGGAGGCCGGTTCGACGCGGAGACGACGCTGGCGCTGATCGAGCGGCATCGTGCCGACTCGATGTACATCGTCCCAACGATGATGGGAAGGATCTGGAAGCTGCCCGAGGAGGTACGGGAGGGCTACGACGTCTCGTCGCTACGCGTCGTCTGGCACCTCAGCGCTCCGTGCCCGCCGTGGCTCAAGGAGGCCTGGATCGGCTGGCTCGGGCCCGAGAAGATCTTCGAGCTGTACGCCGGTACGGAGGCGCAGGCGGCGACGATCATCAGCGGCACGGAATGGCTCGAGCACCGCGGATCCGTGGGGCGTCCGATCTCTGGCGAGATGAAGATCGTCGGCGATGGAGGCGAGGATCTCCCGCCGGGCGAGGTGGGGGAGGTGTTCATGCGGCCCTCAGATCGCGAGAAGAAGACGTACCGCTACGTCGGCGCCGAGGCGCGGGCCATCGACGACGGATGGGAGTCGCTCGGTGATCTCGGATGGATGGATGTCGACGGCTACCTGTACCTGAGCGACCGCAAGAAGGACATGATCCTCGTCGGGGGCTCCAACGTCTATCCGGCCGAGGTGGAGGCCGCCATCGAGGAGCATCCGGCGGTGCAGTCGAGCGTCGTCATCGGGCTACCCGACGAGGATCTCGGCAACCGCGTGCACGCCCTCGTGCACGCGACCGGGGACCTCGACATCGACGTCCTGCGAGCGCACCTCGCCGATCGTCTGGTCCGCTACAAGATCCCGCGCACCTTCGAGATGGTGGACGAGCCGCTGCGTGACGATGCAGGAAAGGTCCGGCGCTCCGCTCTCGCACAGGAGCGACGCGCCGGAACGGAACTCCCGTAGGCTGCGGCTGTGACCGGCGCCAGGCGGGACTTCGTGGAAGAGCAGATTCGGGCGCTCGCCCCGCTCGACTTCGTCGCCTTCGTCGTGCCGGTACCTCCGGGTGTCGGCTTCGTCGAGGTCACACGCGACGAGGAGGGCGGCGGCTACCGCGCCGCTGTCGGTGTCGAACCGGCGCTCGCAGAGCCGGTTGCATCTGCCCTGACCGCTCTCGGATTCGCTGCCGGCGAGGCCCGCCCGTTCCTGGAGTCGAAGGACGTGGCGGCGCTGGCAGGCAAGGTGGACGCGGCGCTCACCGGGCCGCTCGAGGCGCCGACCGGCGCCCGGATGGATGTACGCAACGGGAGCCGGCGCGACGAGGTCGAGCGTGAGCGCAAGCTCGCGGCGCTGCGGGAGAGGCTCGCCGCCCTTCTGACCAAGCTCCTGGAACCGAACGCGTTCGAGGTCGACGCCGACGGCGACTTCACCTTCCCCTTCAAGAGCACGCGGGTGTGGGTCGCTCCGCGTGGCCTGCCGGGTGGACCCTTGGCGGTGCGTGTCTTCGCGGTCACGAACGTCGACATCGACCCTACGCCGGCCCTGGGGCTCTTCCTCTCGGAGACCAACTTCGCGCTCGCCTTCGGGCGGTTCGCTCTCGACACGCCGCGACGCGCCGTGTGGTTCGAGGAGACCCTTCTGGGCGACTTCGTCGCCGACGAAGAGCTGACGTTCGTAGTGCAGATCGTCGCGTCGACGGCCGATCAGTTCGACGACCGGATCGCCGCGGCCTTCGGTGGACGCGTGTTCAACCCGCCGGGGGGCGCCGGCGCCGCCGACGAGGTGCCGTCGGAGAAGCCCGGAGCGGCCGGGTACCTCTGAGCCGGGCCTCACCCGCCCGTGGCCGCCACGAGGCACGGCCGGGGGTGCTGGTAGAATGGCTTCTTCCGTCCGCCGTCGAGCCCCCCGGGAGCAGCCCAGATGTCCTTCAAGGTCGGTGACCGCGTCGTCTACCCGCATCACGGCGCCGCCGTCATCGAGAAGAAGGAGACGCGGGTCTTCGACGGCAAGAAGGCCGAGTACCTGGTGCTGCGGATGGCCCACGGCGACCTCATGCTCTCGGTCCCGGCCGAGAAGGCGGAAGAGGTCGGCATGCGCCCTCCGATCTCGTCGGAGGACGTCGACGACCTCTTCCAGCTGTTGGGAAAGAAAGACGTCCGCGAGCCGACCAACTGGAGCCGTCGGTTCAAGAACCATCAGGAGAAGCTCAAGTCGGGCGACGTCTACCAGGTCGCCGAGGTAGTGCGGAACCTGGCGCTGCGGGAGCAGAACAAGGGCCTCTCGGCGGGTGAGAAGTCGATGCTCGTCAAGGCCCGCGGAGTGCTCGTCTCGGAACTGAGCTTCGCACTCGACGTGTCGGAGGACGACGCGCTCCACGCGCCTCGAGGAACAGCTCGCCTGAGCGCCGGGTGCGCCTGTCGCGACCGACCCCGGATCGTCACTCGGGTGAGCGGTCGAAGACGCTGACGCACTCCACGTGAGCCGTGTGGGGGAACAGGTCTACCGGTTCGACCGACACGAGGGCGTAGCCCTCGGCGGCCAGGAGGACCGTGTCGCGGGCCAGTGAAGCGGCGTCGCAGCTGACCAGCACCAGCCGCGCCGGTCCGGCCGAGAGCACGGCCGCCACCCCGACGTCCCGCAGGCCGGCGCGACTCGGATCGGCGACCACGAGGTCGGCCGGTACGGCCTTGTAGCGCGCGACGTCGGAGACCACGATGCGGGCGTCGAGTCCTGCAAGGTTGTGCCGGGCGTCTGCAGCCGCGATCCGGCTCGCCTCCACGGCGACGACGCGGCGACCCGACGCAGCGAGAGCACCTGCGAAGAGGCCCACTCCCGCGTAGAGATCCGTGACCTGCTGCGCCTCGGACGCGGCGTCGACGACGAGACCGGCGAGCGCGTCGGCGCCGTCGGGGCGCACCTGGAAGAACGATCCGGCCGAGATCTGCCAGCGCCGTCCGGCGGCCTCCTCGTGGTAGCAGACGCGCCTTCCGCGACGGACCTCCGCGGTGCTCACCGAGATGACTCCCTCCGGCAGCTTCAGACGCGACGCGCGTGGATGCGCAACCACCAGTCGCTCACCAGTGCGCGCCCCGACGCGGAGCTCGACCTCCTTCGCCCCTTCGAAGCGGGAGCCGTTCAGCATCTCGGCGAGCAGCGGGTGAAGCACGAGGCAGGAGTCGACGATGACCGGATCGTGTGAGCCCGCACGTCGATAGGCGGGGCTCCCCGACTCGGAGAGGAGCCGGACGCTCGTTCGGTACCCTTCGGACGGGAGCTCGACGGCTTGCCGCACAGGAGGGTCGTCGATCCTTGCGATGCGACGGAGCGCGTCGACGACGATGTCGCGACGGAGTCGGCGCTGGGCGTCGACCCGTATGTGCTGCCACGGGCACCCGCCGCAGCCGCGTGTCACGTGCGGGCAGGGGGGCTCCACCCTGTCGGGGGAGGCCTCGATGACCTCGACGAGATCTGCGCGCGCGAAGTCGCGCCTCACGTCGCCGAGCGCGACGCGGACCCGCTCACCGGGGAGCGCGCCGGGGACGAAGACGACCCGCCCGTCGGCGTCGCGTGCGAGAGCGTCGCCTCCGGCTACGAGGGTGGTCGGGGTGACCTCGATCGTCTCGGGTCGGTCTTCGGCGCTCGCGGCTGCTTCGTCGGGCGGAGCGGTCACGTTCCGGCCTCGAAGGAGGGAGCGCCACCGTCGAAGGAGAGCCTCAGCAGGTGGAGCGTGCGGCTGCTCGGGTAGCCGACGTCTGGCTCGGTGTAGGCGTGGAATGCCATCCATGGTCGTCCGGAGGCATCGCGGAAGATCTCCTGGCCGCCGGGACCGGCGATGCGTCCGTCGGAGGCCAGCACCGGAGCATCACCCGGCTTGACGCACGGGCCGGCCGGTCCCTCGCAGAGCGCGTAGCCGACCGCATACTCCCTCGTCTTCCAGTCCCCTCCGGAGTAGAAGAGGTACCAGCTCCCGGAGTCGCTCATCATCGACGGTCCCTCAACCACACCGTGCTCCCAGGCTTGATCGGCGACTATGAGGCGCGAGGGGTCCCCGACGAGCCGCAGGCCGTCGCGGCTCAGTCGCTGCGACCAGATCGACGGTGGCTCCGCGCCGAGCCCTTCACTCTTCCATGTGAGCCGGGGCCTGCCGTCATCGCCGACGAAGGCGCTGGAGTCGATCGAGCCGCCGTGCTCGAGCTGGCAGACGAGAGGCATGTCCGAATCGTCGAGGAACAGGCCCTCGGGTGCGGCGCTGATGGCCCTGCTGATGCACTGCCGGCCGCTGGCCCTGTCACGGGTCGTGTAGTACGCAACGAAGGTTCCGTCGATCGCGGTCACGGACGGTGCCCAGACCCGGTTCTCCTCGGCCCATTCCGGGAGCGCCGCGAGGCCGTTGCCAATGATCGCCCACGACGAGAGGTCGGTCGATCGGATCACCTGGATGTCGCCGACGCCCGCGTTCGTCGAGTAGCCGTAGTAGCTGCCATTGGAAAGCAGGATCGCGGGATCGGCGAAGTCGAACGGGAATCGGGCGCCGGTTGCGGCCGTGAGCGCCGCGGAGCACGACGGCGCTGCACGACTCAGGGCGGCGACGGCTGTCACGTCGTCGCCGAGCCCCACGGCCTCGGTCGCGGCCTGGATCCCGTCGAGGCAGCCGGCGACCTCCAGCTGGTGAAGCCTGGTGACGAAGACGGCGGTATCGGTCAGGCTGAGGCGCGTCGCCGCGTCGGCCAGGCGGACGCGTGTCGCCTCGAGCCCCGACAGGAGCAGGTCGCGCTCGCGCACGCGGCGCTCGGCGTCAGTGCGGACGTCGATCGACTCGTCGCGCGCTGCTCGGATCTCGCGCACGGTCCAGGCGGCGGTCTCCCTGGCGCTCTCGAGGGCGTAGCGCGCGCGGGCCGAGTGCTGCTGCTGTTGGTGGAGGAACGAACGCGTGCGCAAGTACTGCTGCACGTGAAGACCGAGATTCACGGCGACGACGGCCGCGAGCACGGCGAGCACGACGCGTTGCCTCGTGACGCTCACATCTCGGCCCGTGCGGCGGAGCACGCGCCCTCCACGTCGCGGAGGGTCGCGGTGAAGCCGGCGACGTCGGCCACGGCGATCTGATTGAGTGCCTCGGAGGCCCCTACGAAGCAGCGACTGAGCAGCACGAGATTTGCCTCTCGTCGCCCTATCTCCGAGGTTCGCTCGCCGACGAGGCCGTTCCGCTTCTCGAGGGCGGCGTGCGTGGCGATCAGGCGGTCCTCGGCCGCGTCGCGCGCACCGGTGCGGCGACGGAGCAGGTCGTGCGCCGAGTCCAGGTCGGCCCTCGCCGCGGCGAGAGCGGCGTACCTGCGCACGATCCGGCTGCCCGTGGCATCGAGACGATCGGCCGTGAGGGTCAGCTCGTCGTCGACGGCCCGCAGGTCGTCGCGCAGGCCGGACCAGAGGACCGAGGCGAGCGACGTGAGCACGACACCCGCGACGACCAGGGCCACGAGCCGCCACAGACGGCGTCGGGACCTGCGGGACGAGAGGATCGAGTCGTCGTGCATGCGATCGGGCGGGGACCCGCTAGAAGCGGGCGATCTCCGCCTCGAACGGTTCGAGCCCCATGCTCCCGAGGTCGAGCGCATACGCGTGGAACGCCTTGAGGTCGAAGTCGGCGCCGTGACGACGTCGGGCGTCGTCGCGGGCGCGCAGCCAGACGCGCTCGCCGACCTTGTAGGAGATCGCCTGGCCCGGCCAACCGAGGTATCGGTCGACCTCGCTCGCCATGAAGTCGGCCGGGAAGCGGCTGCGCTCGATGACGAACGGGAGGGCGAGCTCGGGCGTCCACCGCTCGCCGGGATGGTACGGCTCGTCTTCGGGGATCGTCAGCTCCAGGTGCATCCCGATGTCGACCACCACGCGGACGGCGCGCATGGCCTGAGCCGTCAGCATGCCGAGCTCGAAGGCCGGGTCGTCGAGATAGCCGAGCTCGCCCATCAGCCGCTCCGCGTAGAGCGCCCAGCCCTCGCCGTGCCCGGAGACCCAGCCGAGGAGTCGCTGGTACCGGGAGAGGGTCTTCGCGAGATGGTGCACCTGTGCCACCTGGAGGTGGTGGCCGGGCACGCCTTCGTGGTAGCAGATCGAGACCTCGCGCCAGAGCGGGAAGTGCGTCCTGCCGAGCGTCGGGTACCAGGTCCGGCCCGGCCGGGAGAAGTCCTCGCTCGGTGCCGTGTAGTACATGGCAGCCGCCCCTCCGGGCGGCGCGATGCACGCCTCGACCCGCTTCACCGGCTCGGCGATGTCGAAGTGCCGGCCGTCGAGATCGGCGACGGTCGAGTCGAGGAGGTCCTGGAGCCAGCTGCGGAACTCGTCGGCACCGTCGATGGAGCGGTGCTGGTCGTTCTCCAGGTGATCCATCACCGCGCTCAGAGGTTGGCCGGGGAGGATCCGCTCGCCGACCTCCGTCATCGCGTGCTCGATCCTGCGTAGCTCGTCCCACCCCCAGGCATAGGTCTCGGCGGGGTCGAGGTCGACGCCGCAGAAGGCACGTGCGTTCAGTGCGTACCGCTCCGGACCGGCTGGTTCACGCGCAGTCGTGAGCGTCGCATACTGGTCGCGCAGCCAGCGGGCGGTTTCGGCGTACGCCTCGGTCGCCTGCACCGCGGCGTCGGTGAGCCGCTCGGAGAGGGCATCGGGCGCCTCGGCCTGCGCCGTGTGCTGCTCGGCGAGCCCCACGAAGAACGGGCTCGTCGCCGCATCGGAGGGCCCCGCCGTACCGCCCCATGCCGCGGCTTGGTCGGCGGCGGCGAGCGCCTGCCGGCGCGCCGCGGCGAGGCCGCGGCCGAGTCCCTCCGAGAGTGCGGAGCGCAGCCCCTGAAGTGCGGCGGGGACGGCCTCCATGCGTGCCGCGATCGTTGCCCAGTCGCTCTCAGAGGCGCGCGGCATGAGGTCGAAGCACTGGCGGATCGATTGCAGAGGGCTGCCGATGACCCGAAGGTCGCGAAGCCGCTCACCGTCGTCGTAGAGATCGAGCGCCGTGCGGAGTCGCTCCTGCATCACGGAGGACGCGATCCGATCGCGATCATCGTCGATCGGTGCCGCTGCCAGGGAGGCGAGGGTCGCGCGGGCCAGGGCCGCGCGTGCCTCGGCTCCTTCGGGCGAGTAGTCGGTGAGCAGATGGTCTTGTCCGGACACTCCCATGCCGGTGGCGGCGATCGGGTCGAGCGCGGCGAAGCTCTCCACGTACGCGTCGGCGATCTCGTAGACCCTCGACGCTGTTCCCGTCACGTCTCCCCGCCCGTCTCCCCGCTCCGCTCCGACCACTGGTCCCCCGTTCGCTCGGCGGGTGCCCCACGTCGGCACCTCTCCATGACGTCTTATCGCAGATCGGGCCGTGACGGGTGCCCACCGGTACGCTCGCCCGATGGCGCACGAGTTCATCTACACGATGCACGATCTGTCCCGGTTCTATCCGCCCGACCGGGAGGTGCTGCGCGGGATCAACATCTCGATGTTCCCAGGCGCCAAGATCGGAGTCCTCGGCTCCAACGGTTCCGGCAAGTCGACCCTGCTGCGGATCATGGCGGGCGAGGACGACGGCTACAAGGGCGAGGCCCGCATCACGCCCGGGTTCAGCGTCGGCTTCCTGCCCCAGGAGCCGACCCTCGACCCTGCGAAGGACGTCCTCGGAAACGTGATGGACGGCGTGAGCGAGACCAAGGCCCTCCTCGACCGCTTCGAGGAGGTCTGCGCGGCGATGGGCGAGGCGGATGCCGACTTCGACTCGCTCCTCGCCGACCAGGCCGACCTGCAGGACCGCATCGAGGCTGCAGACGGCTGGGACCTCGACCGCGCGGTGGAGATAGCGATGGATGCTCTCCGCCTGCCTCCCGGCGACTCCGAGGTAGCGAATCTCTCCGGCGGCGAGTGCCGACGGATCGCACTCTGCCGACTGCTGCTCCGCCGTCCGGATCTGCTCCTCCTCGACGAGCCGACCAACCACCTCGATGCCGAGTCGGTCGCCTGGCTCGAGCGGTTCCTCCACGACTACCCGGGAACCGTCGTGGCCGTGACCCACGACCGCTACTTCCTCGACAACGTGGCGGGCTGGATACTCGAGCTCGACCGCGGCCGGGGGATCCCGTGGGAGGGCAACTACTCGTCGTGGCTGGAGCAGAAGGAGAGGCGGCTCGCTCAGGAGGAGAAGGTCGACGCCGCGCGGCGACGTACGCTCGAGCACGAGCTCGAGTGGGTCAGGATGGCGCCGCGCGCCCGCCAGGCGAAGGGTAGGGCCCGCCTCAACGTGTACGACCGACTCCTCGCGGAGGCGACCTCCGCCGAGGGCCGCACCGACCGGTTGCTCATCTCGATCCCGCCCGGACCGAGGCTCGGTGAGACGGTCATAGAGGCCGGGCATCTCGCCAAGGGGTACGGCGACAGGCTGCTGATCGACGACCTCTCCTTCGCGATCCCGAGGGCGGCGATAGTGGGGATCATCGGAGCGAACGGTGCCGGCAAGACGACGCTCTTCCGCATGATCACGGGGCAGGAGGATCCCGACGGCGGGGCCCTCACAGTCGGGGCCACCGTGAAGATCGCGTACGTCGACCAGTCGCGCGAGGCGCTCGACGCCTCGAAGACGGTGTACGAGGAGATCACGGGAGGAGTGGACCACCTGACGGTCGGCGGCCGTGACATCCACGGTCGCGCCTATGTGGCCGGGTTCAACTTCAAGGGCTCGGACCAGCAGAAGCGTGTCGGCGATCTGTCGGGCGGGGAGCGCAACCGCCTCCATCTCGCGGAGGCGCTGCTGCTCGGTGGCAACGTGCTCCTCCTCGACGAGCCCACGAACGATCTCGACGTCGACACGCTCCGGGCTCTCGAAGAGGCGCTGCTCGACTTCGCGGGCTGCGCGCTCGTCATCAGCCACGACCGCTGGTTCCTGGATCGGGTCGCGACCCATGTCCTCGCGTTCGAGGGCGACTCCGAGGTGCGGTGGTACGAGGGGAACTTCAGCGACTACGAGGCCGACCGGCACAAGCGACTCGGCGCCGAGGCCGACCAGCCGCACCGCATCAAGTACAAGCCTCTGGTGCGCGGCTGAGGGCCCGCCCTACCGGTTCGTGTGGGGATGGGTCACGGCCCCGGCAGGACCGAGACGAGGCTCTCGACGTCGAAGCGTGCGCCGCAGGCGCCGGCCGAGCCGCCTCCGTACCCTGCGACGAACAGGGTGTCACCGCCGTGGGCAATCGCGACCCCGTCACTCGCGACGAGAGCGGGCGCACCGTCGTCGCCGAGCGAGTAGTCGTCGCCGGCGAACCTCAGGTCGACCGGGCCCGCCGCGGTCTCGATCGAGATGCAGCCGGATGCCGGGTCGAGCGTAAGGGTGCCCTGGAGCGTCTGCGGGCCACCGCTGGTGTCGTTCGGACCGGGGTCGAAGGTCGTGGGGTTCGGGCCCGGGTCGATTGTGGTGGGGTTCGGGCCCGGGTCGGGCGCACTGCTTCCGGGCGCTCCGCCGGCTGTCGAGTCGGTGCCGCGGGTCGAGTCCGTGGCCTGCCCGTCGGTCTGCGCCGCCGCGGCGGGTGGCGGTGAGGAGGAGAGGGTCGTCGCCGCAGGTGACCCGGTGGCGTCGTCGGACCCGCTGCAGGCCGCGGAGAAGAGCGCGACTGCCGTGAGGATGAGGGGCGAGAGGGTGCTGACGGCGGACTTCCCCGGTGCTGGTCGGACGATCGGTGCAGGAAAGGGCACAGCGACCTCACTGGAGGGAACTTGACCCTACGATGGTACGCGGCGACGCGCTGCGCACCGCGCACCTCCGCGTCCGGCACCCGATGACGAGGGGAGCGCTGTGGAAGGGCGCGTGCGAGTCACGCGGACGTGCGTGATCGACGCCGACGAGCTCGAGTGGCGGGCTACCACGTCGGGCGGCCCCGGTGGGCAGCACGCGAACCGCTCGCTCACGGCCGTCGAGGTGCGACTCGACATCGCGAAGTCGAGCTCGCTCGGCCCTCGACAGAGAGCGCGCCTGCTGGATCGGATCGGGCCGGTCGCCCGGGCCTCGGCGTCGGAGAGGCGGTCGCAGGCGCGCAACAAGGATCTGGCCCTGGAGCGCCTCTGTGCGCGGCTCGCGGCCGCATTGCACGTGGACGCTCCGCGACGGCCGACGGCCCCCTCCCGTGGAGCGCGCGAGCAGCGTCTCGGTGAGAAGCGCCGCCGAGGCGAGTCGAAGCAGCTGCGCCGACGCCCCATCGCCGAGGACTGAGCACAGCGGCGCGCTGGGTGGCGTGGGAGCCGGACGGCCATCGGGCTCTACGCGTCTGGGTGGGACGTGCGGGTTCGGATCCGTGGTGACGATCGAGAACGACGCCAGGGACAACACGATCACCCAGGTCTGTGCGTCCATGCCCGTCACGCTGGTCTGGGCAACGTTGTCACCGGGCCTGAGCGCAACGCATCGTGTCTCGTCGAGGCCGGCTAGCGGCTGATGGTCTCGAGGATGCTGAGGAGGTCGTCGGCGTGTTCCTCTTCCATGGCGAGGATGTCTTCAAGCATGCGCCGTGTCGTCGGATCGTTGGGCCCGAGCCAGGCGATGATCTCGCTGTAGCTCTCGATGGCGACGCGTTCCGCAATGAGGTCCTCGCGGACCATGTCGAGCAGTTGGAGGCTGGCGTCGTATTCCGCGTGGGAACGGGAGGCGAGACCTTCGGGATCGAAGTTGGGTTCGCCTTGCAGCTGGGTGATGCGTAGTGCGATCTGGTCGGCGTGTAGCTTGCTCTTCGTTCGCGTGCTGAAGGAACTCTGCCGCGACGGGTCCGGCGTTGAGGCCGGTTGCGGTGTAGTAGTGGCGCTTGTAGCGCAGGATGCAGACCAGCTCGGTGGCCAGCGCTTCGTTCAGAACGGCGATGACGCGTTCACGGTCAGCACCGTAGGCGGACGTGATCGGACCCTGTTCGATGTTCGCTCGCGCCCGTTGCCGGAGCGTCTCCACGTCAGTCAGGAACTCTGCCATCTCGTCATCCTCGCAGATCGAATCCGGGTCTGCATCGGGGATCTCACGCGAATCCGGCTGCGATCCAGAGGATGGCGAGTCCAGCGAGGAAGGCGGCGAAGCCGGTGGCCTTGTTCGTGAGTGCTGGGTCCGTGGTCAGTTCGGGGAGCAGGTCGGTGGCTCCGATGTAGGCGAAGTTGCCGGCAGCGAAGGGTACGAGGAAGACGATGTCGACCGTGCCCGAGAGAGCGTACGCGACAAGGCCGCCGGCCAGGAAGGTCGATCCGGAGGCGACGTTGTAGAGCAGCGCTCTGTGACGGTCCCATCCGCTGTTGACCAGGATGCCGAAATCGCCGAGCTCCTGGGGAACCTCGTGCGCTGCCGCTGCCGCCCAGGCGATGAGACCGACACGATGGTCGATGAAGAACGCACTCGCGACCGAGAGGCCACCCACGAAGTTGTGGAGGCCATCCGCGATCAAGATCAAGTGGCCCATCGAGCGGTGCTTCGAGACTGCCCGATGGCAGTGGTGCCAGTGCAGGGCCTGCTCCAACAGGAAGAACCCGGTGAATCCAGCGAGGAACCAGACCCAGACGGCTTGGGTATTGCCAAGCTCGTCGATTGCGTTGGGCAGCATGTGGAAGAAGGCGCCGCCGAGCAACGAACCTGCCGCGAGACGCAACCAGAGGGACGAGCAAGCGATCCAAGGCCGCTTCGGACAAGGCCAGGGTGACGCTGCCCACCATGGCGATGCCGCTCATGGCGACGCCGAGCACGAGGATCCATGCGAGCGTCGTCACGGACTCACTGAGCAGCGACTGCCCTCTCCGACTGCATTCTTCACGCTGTGTGTCTAGCCTCGTGACGACGCTGATCGGAGTGCACGGCAACGGGGCGCACGCTGCAACTGGGCCTTCATAGCGAGACGGTCGTGCCCGGGGAGTTGCTCGAGGTCCACCACGGCATCATTCAGCTCGCCTTCAGGTGGCGTCAGAGGCCAACGTCCCTCCGCTACTGCCCAACCGCGCGGCATGGCTGGGACCTTGGGCTCTGACCCGCATCAGCCCCCATCGTCAGAGTCGCAGCGATGGCATCGGCGCAGCAATCGCTCACCGACTCCGAGGTGTTCGAGAACCTCCGGCGTGCCTCACAAGACAACCACCTCGCCGCCTTCTGCCGATGCGTCCAACGCGGCGCTGACGAACAAGGTCCACACCGAGGCCGGCGCAGACGCAGAAGGCGCCGTGGCACCTAGGCGAGCAACCCGACGCATCGTCGGCCGGGTTCTGCCTGCCGCGCTCACCGTTGCAATGTCGGCCGCAGCCTGTGGTGGCGGGACGATCAACGAAGTCGCTGACGGCTCCTACCTGTCGCTCGTGCCCTCAGTCGATCAGTTCAACTTGGACGTCGCCGGCGAACTACCTGGCGGGCTGGCGACCCTGAGTGAGCAGGGCATCGACCAGATCGAGGTCGACATCAGCGGGGATAGCGTGACCGTCCGGCTCGATGGGGTCGAGGCCGCGCTGCTTCGCATCATCGATCGAGTCGAGATCACCGACCGTGAAGGATCCGGACCCTTCAGAGCCGCCAAGCAGATCCTCGTCCTGAGTGACACACCGCTGGTTCTGGGAGGACTCACCATGGCCGAGCCGGTGATCTGGCCCGGGAGCTTCGAAGCGAGTCCGGTGATCGCCATCAAACCCCGCAGTTCGGAGGAGCGCGGCCCCGACGTCTCCTGTGACGCCGACGAACCCTGCCTGTTGCTTTCGTCCGGCGTTGACCCGAGCGGCAGCTACGCCGATGCGAACGACCCGCAGCTGGAAGAGAACCCCATCGACTCGATTCTGATCGATGACGAACACGTTGGCTTCACGCTCGACTCGGGCGACACAATGACCATCTCGGCCGACGGCGGGACCTTCACCCGGGCCTGCGGACTCAGCGAGAACCGGGTGTGGGACCTGTCAGCCGAGCTCGGCCTCGCGATCGATGACCCCGTCTTGATTCACACGCTGTGCCCATCGACTCCCGGAGCAGCCATCCAACTCGTGATCATGGACAGATCCGCCATCCCGCTCCTCGCTCCCCTGAGCGACTCTCAAGAGGGCGAGTGGTGCGCGCCTGGCCCCGAGTGCTTACGTTTCGCAGCGACATAGAGCGAGATCGGGCCAGCATTCGTGACGCTTCGAGTGCCCTCTTGACCGTCACCGGGTTCGTCGACATCGCTCGATATCGGCAGCAGCGCCGAGAATCGCCGACCAGGGCGGGGGTGCTTCAGGAATGGTGCAGTCGTTTGTGGTCAGTTGCGTGTTGCTTGCAGCTCGGAGCGCACAACGCGACGCGCCCGTGCACGATGTCTCGGCTCGGCTCTGCGGACCTCGCCGCCGAAGGTTGCCGATGACCCCGGCGGCAGAAAGAGGTCCTTCGTCCCTAGTCGGCTGCGTTCCCCACGCGACCTTCGTCTGAGCAGGCGATCGGCAGGTTGCTTCGTCAAGAGCCGTCGCCACCGTTCCCGACACGGAGAGCCTGCGCCATGACTGGTACCACGCAGCCCTCACAAGCCTCGTCGCCCGACGCAACATCGCCGATCGCGTCGGCCGTGCCCCGTGGAGTGGTGGGAATGAGAGCGTCGGCGTGATCGTCGACGTTGGTGTGGCTGCCCGTTATCCGGCGAGCAGCTCGTGGTGTCTCGGTCCCACCTCCTTGGTTTCGAGTACATCGTTGCCGATCTCGTAGAGCTGTGCCATTGAGCCTTCGGAGAGGTAGCGGCGGTCGGTGACTTGCCACTCGTCGTGAACCTCGAGCAGGACCGAGCCGGCGAGGCGCAGCACCCCGGCTTCGTTGGGGAAGATGCCCACGACATTGGTGCGGCGCTTGATCTCCTTGTTGACGCGCTCGAGCGGGTTCGTCGACCAGATCTTGCGCCAGTGGGCTTGGGGGAACGAGGCGAATGCGCTGACGTCGGTGGCCGCGTCGCGCGAGCATGGCCTCGACGGCGGGGAACTGACGGCCGAGCTTCTCGGCGATCGAGTCGAGCTGCTCGGCGACTGCTATGGCGTCGGGCTGGGCGAAGATCGTGCGGATCGCAGCCGCGACCATTTCGGTCGACCCCTTGGGCACTTTGGCCAGGACGTTGCGCAGGAAGTGCACCCGGCAGCGTTGCCAGGAAGCACCGAGCATGACCTTCTCGATCGATTGGCGCAGCCCCTCGTGGGCGTCGGAGATGACGAGGCGCACCCCGGCGAGACCGCGAGCGCGCAACGACCGCAAGAAGCCCGTCCAGAACGCCTTGTCTTCGCTGTCGCCGACAGCGAGACCGAGAACCTCACGGTTGCCGTCCGCGGCGACGCCAGTTGCCACGACGATCGCTTTGGATACGACCCGAGCGCCTTCGTGGGCCTTGACGTAGGTGGCATCGAGGAACACATAGGGGAACTCGATGTGATCGAGACGCCGCTCCCGAAACTCGTTGACCGCACCGTCGAGCTCAGCGCAGATCCGCGACACCTGACTCTTGGAGACACCGGCGTCGATCCCCAGGGCGGCGACGAGGTCGTCGACCTTGCGGGTGCTGACCCCGTGCACGAACGCCTCCATGATCACCGCCCACAACGCCCGATCGATGCGGCGGCGCGGCTCGAGCAGGCTCGGATAGAAGCTGCCCTCACGCAGCTTCGGGATCGCCAGCTCGACATCACCGGCCTTCGTCGAAAGCAACCGTGAACGGCTGCCGTTGCGGTGAGTGGTACGAGCCTCGGTGCGCTCGTAGCGGGCCGCGCCGATCACCTGGGACGCTTCGAGCTCGATGAGCTCCTGGAGCACGAGCTGCATCGCGTCGCGCATGAAGTCAATATCACCACCCGCGCGCAGCGCGTCGAGCAGCTCGGTCAAGGCAGACTGGTCAAGGGCCATCGTGACGTTCTCCTTCGTGAACCCGGCTAGGAACACGTCGAAGATCCCGCGATGGCCCCCTTCTCGGGTGGACCCTCGCGAATCCGGCCCCTCAGATCACCGGAGAGCTCCTAGAAGAACCCGGCACCTCAGGCCCGCACCTCCGCCCTCAAACCCCACCACTCGAAGGGGCACCAACATCGCGTCGCGAACACCGACGAAGCGCGGAGCCGCGCGGCGCTTGCTCTCGGTCGTCGCGATCGTGGCGCTGGTGGCCGGCGCGTGCGGCTCCGATGCAGCCGACACGACGTCAGACGGAACCGATGCGGAAACGACGCAGCCCAGCACGGCCACCGGGGCCGACACCGCGACCGGCTCCGGCTATTCCGTTGTCGCCACCGGGCAGAGAGCCTGTTATGACGCCGAGGGCGAGGATGATGACCTGTCCGGCCGAGGGTGAAGACTTCTATGGCCAGGACGCCAACTACCTGGCGGGGTCTGCGATGTCGTTCGAGGACAACGGCGACGGAACCGTCAAGGACCCCAACACCGGACTCACCTGGCAGCAGGTCCCGTCTTCGCGATGGCTTCACGTGGCAAGAAGCCGTCGACTACGCCGACGAGCTCGAGCTCGCCGGCTACGACGATTGGCGACTGCCATCGGCCAAGGAGCTGTTCACGATCAGCGACTTCGGTCTCAGCTGGCCCTATCTGGACACGGACTACTTCACGCTGGCCAGCGGCGAGGTCACCAAGGACGAGCAGTACTGGACCAGCAACTACTACGTCGGCACGACGACGGAGGGCGGCTCGGAGGCTGCGTTCGGCGTCAACCACGTCACCGGCCACATCAAGGCCTACCCGGCCGTCGCCCGCGGCCCCGCAGGCGGCAACTACGTGCGCGTTGTTCGAGGAGACGAGTACGGAATCAACGACTTCGTCGACAACGGCGACGGCACGATCACCGACAACGCCACCGGGCTCATGTGGGCACAGAGCGACGAGGGCGTCGAACTCGACTGGCAAGACGCCTTGGCCTACGCCGAGGACTCCGAGCTGGGAGGGTTCACCGACTGGCGGCTGCCGAATGTGAAGGAACTCCAGAGCATCGTCGACTACTCCCGATCCCCCTCGGCCGCCGACGTCTCCGCGGTTGGGCCGGCCATCAACGAGCTGTTCTCAGCCACCGAGATCACCAACGAGGCCGGCGACAGCGACTACGGCTACTACTGGTCCAGCACCTCGGCACAGTTCAACGACGCCGAGCCCTTCTACTACGCCTGGTACGTCGCGTTCGGCCGAGCCGTCGACGGCAACGGTGAAGACTCCCACGGCGCCGGAGCGGTCCGCTTCGACACCAAGACCGACCGGGACGGGCCCGACGGTGAAGGCGGCGAGCGCTATTACAACTTCGTTCGTCTCGTCCGAGACGCCGACTAGCTGGCCTTCGGCACCCAGATTTCGACCATCGAAAGGGACACCCGCATGACCCCGAGACTGCGCCCATTCCTCCTGGTCGTGTCCGTACTAGCGATACTTGCCGCGGCGTGTGGATCGGACGACGACGCAACGGAGACCACGACGCCCGAAGGCGAATCGACCGCCTCCGCCAGTTACCCCATCGTCGATACCAATCAGGGACTCTGCTACAACAACAGCGAACTGATCGACTGCCCAGCCGAAGGTGAAGCGTTCTACGGACAGGACGCCCAGTACACCGGGAATGCGCCGAGCTACACCGACAACGGCGACGGTACGGTGACGGACAACGTCACCGGTCTTGTGTGGGCACAGGACTTGTCGACCTCCACGATGGACTGGGACGAGGCTTCCACGTACTGCGATTCGGCCACGACCGGCGATATCAGTGACTGGCGCCTTCCCAGCGTGAAGGAGTTGTGGTCGATCAGGGACTTCTCTCAAGGTTGGCCTTGGGTCGATACCGACTACTTCTACCTGGTCGGTGACGGTTCGGACATGGGTCGGCATCACTCGTGGACGAGCAATGCCTATCTCGTCGAAAGCGAGTACCAGAACGAGCAGGTCATCGGTGATCCTCACTGGATCGTCAACGACTGGACCGGACACATCAAGGCGATGAGCGGTCGCAGGTTCGTGCGCTGCGTCAGCGGCGACGAGTACGGCATCAACGACTTCGCCGACAACGGCGACGGAACCGTCAGCGACAACGCCACCGGTTTGATGTGGGCACAAGACGACAACGGCGAGGCCATCGATTGGGAAACGGCGCTTGCCTACGCGGATGGACGCAACCATCGCCGGCTACGACGATTGGCGCCTGCCCAATGCCAAGGAGTTGCAGAGCATTGCCGACTACTCCGGCGTCTTCCCAGCAATGGACACAAGCGTGTTCAATCTGACAGAACTCACCAATGTCGTGTTCGACACCGACACCGGTGACGAGATCGACACGCAGATCACCTATCCGACGTACTGGTCGAGTACGTCCAATCCAGTCGCAGGCGATGGCGATGACGCGACCGAAGCTGGCAACACCTACGCATGGCTCCTCGCCGCCGGCTACAACCCGGACACAGCAGGCTGGGACTTGCATGGTGCAGGCTCGGTTGTCTTCGACACGAAAGCGGAAGCGGTCTCCGACGGCACCGACTTCGAGGTCATCTACCACCACGTGCGCCTCGTGCGCGACGGCGATGTGACCGAGATCGCCAGACGGTGACCCAACCACGGTTGACCCCGATCGTGTCGTCGAGTTCGACGACGGCGACACGGGCGTCGGCGGCCGAGGCGGCGGACCCGCGGACGGAGCCGGCGGACCCGAGGGACCCGACATGGCCGCCGCTGCAGCTCGGCTCGGCGTGACCGAAGACGAGCTCGCGACCGCCCTGGGCGAGACCAGTCCCGGTGAGCCGCCCGACCTCGACGCCGCCAGCGATGCGCTTGGCGTCACCGTCGAACAACTCGAGGCGGCGCTCGGAACAGCACCTGACAGCTGACATTGCGAAGGCGCCCTGCCAATGCGGAAGGCACTATGCGATCGGAGATGTCGTTCTTGGGGTTCCCAGGGTCGCTCGTGGCGGTACTCGATGCCGCCACTGACGGCTATCCACCCGGGGCTGTCGCCTCGGATCTTCGCCAGGATGGTTCATGCGGTGAGGAGGGCTGCCGGCACGATGGCGATACCATCGGTGCGTCGATAGTCTACGGATCCGGAGGTGATCACGACGCCTGAGTGGTGGAGGTGTGCCATGACGATTGTCGGTAGCGGACGCGTTCGCATGTCGGGGGTCGTGCTGCTCGTTGTGGGTACGGGGATGGTCTTGCCGTTGAGTGGTGCGGGGGCTTCACGGGCGCGTGTTTCAGTTGAGGCGCGTGCGAGCTCGTCGGGGTCGACGTCATCGGCTTGGGGTGCCAACGGCACCGGCGAGTTGGGTGATGGCGCGATCACCGACCGGTACACCCCGAGGAACGGTGGCGACACCACCGGCTGGGCAAGCGTCAGTACTTGGTCCGGGCACACCTGTGCGACTCGCACCAACGGCACCCTGTGGTGCTGGGGCAACAATGCCGATGGGCAACTGGGTGATGGCACGACCACCGACCGGCTCTTCCCCAAGCGCGTCGGTCACTCCACGAGCTGGGCCGAGGTCAGTGCCGGCGGCGGTCAGACGTGTGCGATTCGCACTAGTGGCGCCCTGTGGTGCTGGGGCTACAACGCCGATGGGCAACTCGGCGATGGCACCACCACCGAACGACTCTCCCCGGAGCGTGTCGGTGCCTCCACGAGCTGGGCCACCGTCAGTACCGGCACCGCGCACACGTCGCGCGACTCGCACAAGTGGCGCCCTGTGGTGCTGGGGCGACAACATCCACGCGCAACTCGGTGACGGCACAGCCACCGACCGACACACGCCAACGCGCGTCGGTTCCTCCACCGGGTGGGCAACCGTCAGAACCGGCACCGGGCACACGTGCGCGACTCGCACCGACGGCACCCTCTGGTGCTGGGGCTTCAACGCGGCCGGGCAGCTAGGCGACGGGACTATGCACCGCCGTCGAGCGCCGAGCGCGCGTCGGTGCCTCCACCAGGTGGGCCACCGTCAGCGCCGGCTACTCGCACACGTGTGCGACTCGCACAAGTGGCGCCCTGTGGTGCTGGGGCCGGAACCTTTCCGGGCAGGTCGGTGACGGCACAACCACCAACCGAGACACGCCGACGCGCGTCGGTGCCTCCACCAGGTGGGCCACCGTCAGCGGTGGCAACTCCCACACGTGCGCGACTCGCGCCAGCGGAGCCCTCTGGTGCTGGGGCCGGAACGACGATGGGCAGCTCGGTGACGGCACCACTGCCGACCGGCACACACCGAGGCGCATCGGCCACTCCACCAGCTGGGCGAGCGTCGCCCTCGGTAGAGACCACACGTGCCGCGACTCGCACAAGTGGCGCCCTGTGGTGCTGGGGTGACAACTGGGCCGGGCAGCTCGGCGATGGCACGACCACCGACCGTCACACGCCGACGCGCGTCATCAACACCACCAACTGAGCCGAGGTCTGCGTCGGCACCTTCCGCACGTGCGCGACTCGCACCAGCGGCACCTTGTGGTGCTGGTGCAGCAATGCCGCCGGCCGGTTCGGTGATGGATCGCCTGCCTACCGATGCTTCCCGGAACCGGTCAGAGAGGATCCGCGGGGCGAGCGTCCGTGGCCATGTGGAAGTCCTCGCTGGCGGCCAGGAAAAGCGGGCTATCGTCGAGCCGGAACCGGGGACGAGGCGGCGCGCAGGGGTGATCGGAGCCCGGCGTGCGTGGGCAGGCGCGCAGGGGCCGGGTGGCAGCGACAGGGTAGGAGGTGCCGGTGAGAAGGCTCACAGGTCTCGATGCTGCGTTCCTGGCGATCGAGACGCCCTCAAGTCACATGCACATCCTCGGGGTCGCCGTGGTCGATCCGCTGACGGCTCCCGGAGGCTTCTCGTTCGCCACGGTGCGCTCCCTGCTCGAGGAGCGCCTTCCTCTGCTGCCGCCGTTCAGGCGGAGGGTGGTCCAAGTGCCGCTCGGGATCCAGAACCCGCTGTGGATCGACGACCCCGACTTCGACCTCGACGATCACCTCGGGCAGACGACGCTTCCCGCGCCGGGCGGGCCCGCAGAGCTCGCCGAGGCCGTGGCCCTCATCGCCGAGAAGCAGCTCGACAGGACGAAGCCGCTGTGGGAGCTCACGGTCGTCGACGGCCTCGAGTACGGATACCAGGCCGTCGTCGTGAAGGTCCACCACTCGGCGATCGACGGTCTGTCCGGTGTCGAGCTGATGTCGGTGCTCTTCGACCTCGAGGCGGAGCCCGGACCGGGCTCACCGGACTCGCAGGAGTGGGTACCCGAGCGCGTCCCGACGGGCCAGGAGCTCATCGGGCACGCGGTGGTCTCGTTGGTGCAGCAGCCGCTGCTCGTCGCGGGCGGTTCGCAACCTCGGCAAGAGTCTCGTGCGGTTGGCCCAGCGGGTCGGCGACGACGCCGTGGAGATGACGGCGCCGCTCACGGCCCCGCGGCTCGCGATGAACGCCTCGATCTCCCCGCGCCGGAAGATCGCATTCGCATCGCTGCCCCTCGACGACGTGAAGCGGGTCAAGAACGCCTTCGGCGTCAAGGTGAACGATGTCGTGCTCGCGGTCGTTGCCGGCGCACTCCGGTCGTATCTCGAGCAGAGGGGGGAGCTCCCCGATCGGTCGCTGACGGCGACCGTTCCCACGTCGGTGCGCGCCGAGGATCAGCGGGGCGCGATGGGGAACCGTGTCTCGGCGCTGTTCACGACGCTACCGGTCGAGCTGGCCGACCCGGTCGAGCGGTTGGTCGAGGTCCACCACGCCACGGCCGGCGCCAAGCTGGTACACGAGGACATCGGGGCCGAGACCCTGCAGGAGTGGGTGGAGATCGCCGCGCCCTCGATCTTCGGTCGCGCCGCTCGCCTGT
The DNA here is from genome assembly GCA_963706745.1 of uncultured Actinomycetes bacterium. Classification (GTDB taxonomy): domain Bacteria; phylum Actinomycetota; class Acidimicrobiia; order IMCC26256; family PALSA-610; genus JAOSJK01. Next base: position 401,627 of record CAVPMX010000004.1, read on the forward strand.
ACTCACGACTCCACCTGGCAGACCGGCACCGGCCGATCCACAACCTCGTCATCTCGAACGTGCCCGGGCCGGCCTTCCCCCTCTACCTGGCCGGTGCCCGGCTGGTGGCCTTCCACCCCATGGGGCCGATATTCGACGGGGCAGGGCTGAACATCACCGTGATGAGCTACCTCGATCACGTCGACTTCGGGTTCGTGGCGTGCCGCAAGCTCGTGCCCGACCTCGACGATCTGACGGCGCGCATACCCGACGCGCTCGCGGAGCTACGGAAGGCCGCAGAGCACCTCGTGGGCTGATCGGCGCGTCAACGCGGCGAGTGGCGCTCCTCGATCGCGAGACCGTCGAACCCGCCGATGGCGGTCAGTCCTACGGGTGCGGTGTCGATTCCCCACACTGCGCGGAGGTGCGCGGTGGTGAAGTGGTTGATTGCCGGCCAGACCTCGGGCGGCGGGGTCTCATCGGGCGAGCAGCCGTCGGAGGCCAGTCGCTCGAGAGACGCGGGGACCTCGATCCCGAATGCGTCGGCGAGTGCCAGCACGCCGCCCTGATCCGCACCGATCAGGCAGATGTCGCTGAAGGCCAGGTGACCTGCCCCCTCGAACGAGTAGAAGCGCTTCGGGGACGGCGCGCGCTCGTAGGCGTCGATGGTGGTCCCCGGCACCACGACGTCGTCGTCGGTTCCGAGCATGAACAGCGATGGGATCCCCGGGAGGTCTCCGTCGGTCAGGGCTCCGGAGGCGAGCGACACATACGTGTCGACGCGTGGTCCGATCCCCGGGTCCGACGCCAGCCCGAGGATCGTCCCCCCGCCGGCCGAGTGGCCGATGGCGGCGATGCGCTCTCCGTCGACTGTCCCCGCCAGCGGGCCGGCCTTCCTCGCGCTCTCCGCCTCCACCAGCGCCAGTGCATTCGCGAGGTCGGTGACCGAGAGTGTGGCGTCGTCGGGGTCACCTCCACCCATGACGCTCAAGAGGCCGCGGCTCGGATGGTCGGGTGCCGCGACCACCATCCCCCAAGAGGCGAGGTGTGTGGTGAGGAACGTCGACTGGTCGCGGAACGACGCGTACCCGTGGCTGAAGAGCACGAGCGGGAACGGTCCACCCGGGTCGGCGTCGACGTCGCGGTAGGCGTCCTGCTCGTAGCCGTCCGTGTCGGGCGGCACCAGGGCGCGCAGGTCTTCGGGGAGCCACGACGCGAGGTTGTAGACGTCTTTCGCGATCCCGTCCGTGGCTCCGTCGGCGGCCGGGTACCAGACCTCCACCTTGTTCCCGTCGGCTAGGTCGAACGTGCGTACTCCGACGGCGTATGGCCCCGGGCCTCGGTATGCGGCGACGGGTGGACCGGTGGTCGTGGTGGTGGCCTCCGCGGTCACGGTCGTCCGCCCGGCCGCGCCGGTCGTGGACGTGGCCGCCTCGTCGTCGCCCCCTCCGCCGCACGCCGCGACGACGAGCGCCGACGAGGCGAGGAGGCAGGCGACTCGCCCGACGCGACGCATCTCGGCCCGGATCGTTCTCACCGCAGGTACTCGAAGAGGCTGGAGCCGCGGGTCCCGGAGTCGCGTCACGGCGGATGAACCACTCCCAGCCGAATGCCTCGCGAAAGGCCTCCGGCGGCATCTGCAGGAAGAAGGAGCTCTCGCCGATCTGGCTCGCGTGCGCTGCCATCGCGGATCGCTTGAGGTCGGTGAAGTCGCGCACGTCGACCGCCGTCGTGATCTGCGCGTCGGGTGTACCGAAGTCATCCAGGTCTACGTCGGGGCGTTCGACCGACTCCGGGTAGGAGTCCATCAGCCGCTCCATCATCCCGCGGATGTGGTCGCGGTTCATCGTCGACTCGAAGACCTCAGGGGTTCCGGCGAGAACTGCCGCGCGGTGCCCGACCCGGTGCACGCCGATGTGGTCCGGGTGCCCGTACCCGCCGTGGTTGTCGTAGACGGTCAGCACGTCGGCGCGCTCCTCCGTGAGGATCTTTGCCAGGCGGGCGGCAGCCTCCTCCTGGTCGGCGGCGCAGAACGCCATGGGGTGGTCGTTCGTGGGCGAGCCCGACATGCCCGAGTCGCGGTAGCCGAGGAACTCGACCCTGTGGGCTCCGAGTATCTCGGCTGCGCGAAGCGTCTCTTCGGTCCGCCGGGCTCCGAGGTCCTCTCCTGGTGCCAGGAGGCCCTCGGCGACCTCGCCCACCTCGCCACGGGTCGCCACCACGAGGACAACTCGGTGGCCCTCGGCCGCCGCTCCTGCGGTCACCCCGCCGGTGGCGATGCTCTCGTCGTCTGGATGGGCGTGGAACGTCACGAGGGTGCGTCGCATCGTCGGATCTTCTCAGAGGCAGGGGTGGTCGCGCAGGTCGCCGCTGCGCGACCGCCACGACCTACCCTGTCCTCCGGCTCATAGGGAGGCAGTGTGGCGCTGAGGATCGTGAACCAGTTCGGTGAGAGCGTGGCCGCCGCCGTGCACGAGGCATTCCCCGACGCACTGATGTTCCCGGTCACCGCCGACGGCCCCGACCCCGGTCTGACGGCCGACGTGCTGTACGGCGGTTGGGGCGACTGGAGCATGATCGGGAAGTGGGCCGAACTGGTGCCGTGGGTACAGCTCGCCGGCACGGGGGTCGATCGTGTTCCGGGGGAGCTATTCGACGGCCGGGTGGTGACGTGCGCACGTGGCGCGAGCGCTGTGCCCATCTCGGAGTTCGTGCTGGCCGCGATGCTCGCGTTCGAGAAGCGGATCCCCGAGGTGTGGGTCAAGGCGCCACCGGAGCACTGGAACTTCGCCAGCCTGGGGACGCTCGACGGACGCACTCTCGGCCTCGTCGGCCTGGGCGGCATCGGGACGGCCGTCGCCGAACGGGCACTGGCGTTCGGGATGCGGGTCCTCGCCGTGCGGCGCACGGCGAGCCCGAGCCCCGTAGAGGGCGTCGAGGTGGTCGGGTCGCTGGGCGAGATGCTGGCGGAGGTCGACCACCTGGTGCTGGCAGCACCCGCCACGGCACGCACGCGGGGACTGATCGACGCCGCTGCACTTGCACTCCTCAAGCCGGGTGCGCACCTGGTGAACATCGCCCGGGGCGCGCTCCTGGACCAGGACGCACTGCGCGCCGCGCTCGACGACGGCAGGGTCGCGCTGGCGACGCTCGACACGGTGCATCCGGAGCCCCTGCCCGAGGGGCACTGGCTCTACGAGCACCCGAAGGTGCGGGTCAGCCCGCACGTCTCTTGGGCGTCACCGCGGGGCGGCGAGGCCGCGACGCGCATGTTCGTGGAGAACCTGCGGCGTCGCGTGGCCGGCGAGCCGCTCCACGGCATCGTTGATCCCGAAGAGGGCTACTGACGACAGCGAGCCGCTCCTCACATGTCGACGTGGCGCGTCCGGTCACTCGACCAGGTAGGGGACGGGAGAGTCGACCAGGACCCGGCCGTCGGAGTGCGCCTCGACGGTGATGAGGCCGTGCGGGGTCGGCGCCGCGCCGCGGGCCCACTCCAGGTCGCCGAGTCGCGGTGCGATGCGTGCGCGTGCGAATCCCGGCTCTGCGGGAGTGATCCCGAGCGTGTACCAGACGAGGTCGCGGGTCGGTGTGGACGACCAGCCGTGACAGTGCGTGCCGCCGATCCAGCACTCGGGCCAGGTTGTCTCCCCGCGATCGAGGAACGTGGCCCAGTCGCGGCAAGCCTCGGCGACGAGATCGGCTCGGCCGATGGCTGCGAGGCCGTCGTGCAGCACGTAGCGGAAGAACGGTTGGGTCTCGACCATCTGCTCCTCGACGTCCCAGTCGGGCTCGGGTCGGGGCATGACGAGAGCGGCGTACCCCGACGAGTCACCCTCTGGCGTGACGGTGTCCATGACCCACGAGCGGCGGACGAGCCGCGAGCGGTCGAGGAGTCGCTCGGCCACGCGCGCCTCGCGCTCGTGCGGCACCAGTCCGGCGGCGAGCGCCGTCGCACCACCGTGCTGTGCGGCGGCACGCCGCTGCACACCATCGACCACGTGGTCGACGTACACGCCGCGATCGGCGTCCCAGAACGCGTCGAAGCCCGCATCGACTGCTGCGTACAGGGCCCGCGACCACTCGGCGCGGCCGGTGTCGCCGAGCCACTCCGACATCTCGGCGAAGTCGCGCAGCCCGCGCGCCCACAGCGCGTTCAGTGCCGAAGAGGCGCCCGACGAGTAGACGCTGCTCCAGTCGATCAGCACCCAGCCCGAGACGTCGTGCAGCAGCCCGTCGGCCAGCGTGTAGGGAACGAACCACCTCAGGACTCCCTCGGCGTACCCCATGAGCGACGAGACCAGCGCGCGGTCGCCGGTCCACCTGTAGAGGTTGTGCACCGAGCGGATCCAGTGCAGCGGCCAGTCGGGTATGAACGCCCGGTCGGAGTGCTCGAAGTCGCAGGCGACTGCCATCGGGAGCATGCCGTCGGGCCGGGGTGATGCCGTGAGGACGGGGTGGCGGCGCGCAAGTGACCAGTCGGGGTTCGCGGCCAGGTCGACCATCTGGTGGACGACGGCGTCTCCGGTCCAGGCCCGCTGCTCGCGAGTCGGGCAGTCGACGTATGCGTCGTGCGCGCAGAGGTCTACGGTGCGGAGACCGACCTCGTAGATCCGATCGAGAAGTGGGTCGCTGCACTCGAAGGACGCTCCGGGAGGCCGTGGTCGGTGGCGCTCGAGCATCTCCACGTCGAAGACCTCGATCGGGCCCGGGCCCCGGGCGGCAACGCGGAGGTAGCGGGTACCGATCGGGTCGAAGGCCCGGAAGGTCTCGTCGCCACCGCGGGCGGTGTACCTCACACCTGTCTCCTGCGACAGCCGGCAGAGCCCCCCGTCGGGAAGGAGTGACTCGGCTGCCGAGATGTCGAAGCGTGTCCCCGTGGGAGCGTCGATCTCCATCTCCAGGATCCCGGAGACGACCTCGCCGAAGTCGAACGTGAGCAGCTCGACGGGGCCGGCGCGGTCCTCCGCCGACCTCTCGTCGGAGTCGACCTGGTTCACCGGGTCGGGCTCGTCGGCGCCGCCGGCGACCCTGACGTGCGCCGCGACGTGCGCTCGGCGGGGATCGCCGACGAGGTGCGGAACGGGTCGGCGATGCAGCGGCCCGTACGGCGCGCTCGGGGGGTTGGGAGAACCGTCGGCGCCGACGTGCATCGGGGTGATCTCGAACGCGTGATCCCAGCCGGAGTCGTCGAAGCCGGGCCCCGTCCAGCCCTCCGGCAGCAACCGCGCGTCGACCATCTCGGGCAGCGAGCCGCCCATGCCCCGCGGCGCCGCCGGAGTCCAGGCCGGCGCCGGGGTGGCACGCCACGACGCGTCGGAGACGATCCACTCGTCACCGATCATCGCCTCGAACGCCGTGCTCCCGGCGCCCAGGCTGTACGTGACCGGCGCAGGCATCCACCACGGCGTCGGGTGCCCGTAGAAGCGGGCGAGGATCGCGACGACGTTCTCGCCGGCGCGCAGATGGGGGGAGAGGTCTACGGGGTCGTAGGTGAGAAGGCGCGGGTTCGACCGGACCGGCCCGCGAGACACCTCGGTGCCGTTCACCCAGAGCACGTACGCGCGAATCGGCCGTCACGCGCGCCGGGGCGCCGGCGGGCGGCGTGGCGAGATGGAAGGTGCGGCGCAGCATCCCGTAGCGGTCGTAGGCGGAGGGGTCCAGCTCGGGCCCGGTGATCGTGGGCAGCGCGATTCGCGGTGCCTCGAACCAGATCCAGCGTCCCCGCCACGTGGGTGCGGGGGTGAAGTCCGCACCGTCGTCCGCAGCGGGACCGCCGCTCATCGGCGCCGAACGGCGGTGACGAGGCAGTCGATGGCCGTAGCCCGGTCGCCGTCCTCGAGGTCGACGGGTCGCTGCACTTCTTCGGCGAGCGCGACCTCGAAGCCGCCGCAGGAGTCGAGGACTGCGACCACGTCGGTAGGCGTGTAGAGGACCGCCGGATCGCGAGGGCCGCCCCACCCTTCGCTCAGGTTCCGGCTGTGGTGGCCGACGACGAGGATGGTGCCGCCCGGCGCGACGGCGGAGGCGGCGGCCGGCCAGATGACCGCGCGGTCTTCGGGGGGGACTTGGAGGTACGAGAGGACGACCAGATCGTAGGAGTCGCGTACCGGTTCGAATGCGACGAGGTCGGCGACGACCCACTCGACCTCGACGCCCCGGCGCTGCGCGAGAGCCCTCGCCTTGTCGATCGCGGCCTCGGCCCAGTCGACCGCAGTCACGTGCCACCCGAGTCCGGCCAGCCACACGGCGTTCCTGCCCTCGCCGCAGGCCAGGTCGAGGGCCCGACCGGGAGGGAGTCCTGCGCACTCGGCCTCGACGAAGCGGTTGGGTGCCTCGGCCCAGACGAGGTCGTCGCGTGAGCGGTACCGCTCGTTCCACGCGTCGCTGTCCACGCGCCCAGCGTAGGGCGACCGGGGCAGGATGGGCGCACGGCGCCGGTCGGCGGAGGGCGGGCGGACGTGGCATGCTCTAAGGCACCGTTCGGGACGAAGGGTGCGGTATGGGTGCAGCGGAGCTACTGAGGGCAGAGCGCGACGCCCTCTGCGAGACACTGGAGACGGTCGGGCCCGACGGGCCGACGCTGTGCGAGGGCTGGCTCGTCGCCGACCTCGCCGCGCACCTCGTGGTCCTCGACAGGCGCCCCGACTCGTACCCGGGCGTGGCCCTCGGCGGGGCGTTGAAGCGTCACACCGAGCGGTTGACGGAGGCCGCGAAGGACAAGGGCTTCGAGTGGATGGTCGAGAGGCTGCGCGGCGGACCGCCCCTGGTGCACCGCCTCGGGCCCCTGGCCGTGATGAACCTCTACGAGAACTGGGTGCACCACGAAGACGTCCGGCGGGCAGCCGGGAGCGCCCCGAGGCCCGATGACCCCGACGTCGACGGCCTCCTGTGGAAGATGACGTGCCTGTCTGGGCGCCTCGCGGTCCGCAGGGTCAAGGGTGCCGGGATCGAGATCGTCGACGGCTACGGTCGCCGCAAGGCGCTCTCGAAGACGGAGCCCCGGGTGACGGTCTCGGGCTCGACCGGCGAGGTGGCCCTCTACATGTCGGGTCGCAAGGAGGCCGCCGACGTCACCGTCGACGGGCCGCCGGAAGCCGTCGCCCTCGTGATCGCCGCCCGCTTCGGAATGTAGGAGCCCGGCAGCAGCTCTGAAGCGCCTGCCAGGTCGATGCGGAGGTCGTGATGCAAGAGCTCGTATTCCACAGGCTTCTTCTACCCGCGGTCGAGCGCAACGCCGAGAAGGTCGCGTTCTTCGGCGGAGCGTACGAGGCGACCTACGCCCAGCACCTCGACCGCGTCTGCAGGCTCGCGTCGGTGCTGAGCGACGACCTCGGCGTCTCCCGGGGCGACCGTTTCGCGGTCATGGCGCTCAACAGCCACCAGTTCCTCGAGCTCTACCACGCTGCGTTCCTCGGCGTCGGAGTCGTCAACCCTCTCAACCTGCGGCTCGCGGCCAAGGAGCTCGCGTACATCCTCGCCGACTCGGAGACGAAGGTGTGCTTCGTCGACGCGCCGTTCGCCGGCATGATCAATGCTGTTCGCGACGAAGTCGGCCTGGAGCACGTCGTACTGATCGGCGACGGCGACGTCGAGCACGACGCGAAGATGGAGGACCTGATCGCGACGGCCGACGCGAGCGTGCCGCCGGAGCCGGACGAGACCGATCCGGTCGTGCTCATGTACACGGGTGGTACCACGGGCCTGCCGAAGGGGGTGCTCCTGGAGCACCGGGCCGAGATGCTGAACATGTACCACATCGCCGTCGGCGTCGGCCTGGGTGAGGACTACGTCTTCCTGCACCAGACGCCGATGTTCCACGCGGCATCGATGGGAGGGATCCTCGGCATCCCGGGCAGCGGGGGCACGTCGGTGTTCGTGCCGATGTTCAACCCCCCGGAGGTGCTCGACGCCATCGAGCAGCACCGTGTGACGATGACGGTGGTCGTCCCCACGATGCTCGCGATGCTCCTCGACGATCCGGGCTTCAGCCCCGAGAGGGTGGCGAGCCTCACCCGGCTCGTCTACGGGGCCTCGCCGATGCCGACCACGCTGCTCGAGCGGACGCTCGAGATGCTCCCGAACGTCGAGGTCTTCCAGGGCTACGGGATGACGGAGGGGTCGTCGATCTCTACGCTCCTCGGTCCCGACGAGCACCGCGGCGGGGGGGCTCTCCTCAAGTCGGCCGGGCGCCCCGTCATCGGGACGGTGATGAGCATCCAGGACCCCGAGGGGGGAATCCTGCCCACAGGTGAGACGGGCGAGGTGTGCTTCCGTGGCGGGCAGTACATGCGCGAGTACTGGAAGAAGCCGGAGGAGACCGAGGATGCGTTCCGCGGCGGCTGGTACCACACCGGCGACGCCGGGTACTCCGATACCAAGGGCTACCTGCACCTCGTGGACCGCGTGAAGGACATGATCGTCTCGGGCGGCGAGAACGTGTACTCCGTCGAGGTCGAGAACGCGATCGCCACGCACCCGTCCGTCGCTCAGGTTGCCGTCATCGGCGTTCCGCACGAGACCTGGGGCGAGGCAGTGCACGCGATCGTCGTGCTCCGCGACGGGGCGACGGTCACCGAGGAGGAGCTCATCGAGCACGCCCGCCTCTCGATCGCCGGATACAAGGTTCCGAAGTCGGTCGAGATCCGCGACGAGCCGCTGCCACTGTCGGGAGCGATGAAGGTGCTGAAGCGCGACCTCCGTGCACCCTACTGGGAGGGCCGCGAGCGAGGCGTCAACTGACGAGGATGGTGGAGTCCGCGCGTCTCAAGGGCGTGTGGCCGTCGCGTTCAGGCAGAGTGCCGGCACCTCGTATCGACCATCGTCGGTGAGGTGGTCGGCCAGCGCGGCGGCGAGGTTCGCGCGGGCGGTCGCCCGGTCGGCCGGCTCGAGCGCTGCGATGCGCACGGCGGCGCCCCCGAAGATGTCGGAGACGAACTCCCAGAGGGTCGCCTCGTCGGCGAAGCGCCACCGCAGATCGTGCTCCTGCACGAGCACGTCGACGAACTCGGCCTCGCAGAGCATCATTCCGACCTCCTCGGCGCTCTCCAGCGTCGGCGTGGGAGCCGAGTAGGGAGTCGGACGGGGCGTCGCTGCTGCGGCGGGAGCGTCGAAGTCGGCGAGGGCCGTGTTGATGGCCGCGTCGAGCGGGTTGCGGCTGTCGTCGGCCCACACGGAGAGGCAGAGCCGCCTCCTCGGGCGGAGCACGCGATGGGCCTCGCGGAGCGCGCGCCGCGGGTCGGGTGCCTGCTGGTAACCCCACCGGCACAGGACACCATCGACGCTCCGGTCCTCGAGCGGGATCTCCTGGAAGTCGGCGACACGGAACTCGACATTGCGCAGGTCCATCGCTGCGGCGGCGCTGCGCGCCGTCTGGAGCATCGCGGGAGAGAGGTCTGTCGCGATCAGGCGCCCCGAGTCGCCGACCAACGGCGCCACCAAGAAGCCGGTCTCACCGTTGCCGGCCGCGACCTCCAAGACGACGTCGCCGGGGCGCGCGTCGAGGTGCTCGACGAGCCACTCGCTGACCGAACGGGAGGTGATCGCCAGCTCGTCGCGGTGCCGCTCCCAGGCGGGCGCGAGCGCGTCCCAGGTCTGCCGCTTCTGCTCCAGCCGGTCGTCGTGGGCCACGCGTCTCCTCTGGAACTGGCCTCGGTGCAGTGCGGGCTCGGGGGAGTCGCCGACCACCCGCGTCGGGTCACAGGACCCGGCGCAGGACCCGCTCCTTCCACCTTCGGTAGGGCGGGTACATGACGGGCGGATCGAGGCGCGTCGAGCGGCGCATCACCGACTTGTGGTGGCTGAACGTCTCGAAGCCCGACTCGCCGTGATATGCGCCCATGCCGCTCTCACCGACCCCGCCGAACGGCAGCTCCGTGTTGGCGATGTGCAGGAGCGTCGCGTTCACGCAGACACCGCCGGACGAGGTCTCCGCAACGGCGAGATCAGCGATCTCGTCGGACTCGGTGAACAGGTACAGGGCGAGCGGCTTGTCGCGCTCGCGTACGAACGAGAGCGCCTCTCCGACCCCGTCGACCGCTATGACGGGGAGGATCGGCCCGAAGATCTCCTCGTCCATCACGGGAGCGTCGGGTGGGATGTCGGCGAGGATCGTCGGGGCGATGTAGCGCGCCGATTCGTCGGTATCGCCGCCGACGACGGTGCGCCCGTCGTGCAGGAGCTTCTCGAGGCGTCGGAAGTGCGTGTCGTTGACGATTCGGGCGAAGTCGGGGCTGTGGCGAGGGTCGGCGCCGTAGAACTTGCGGATCGTCGACGCCAGAGCGTCGAGCAGCGGTGCCTCGACCTCCTTGTCGACGAGCACGTAGTCGGGGGCGACGCAGGTCTGGCCGGCGTTGAGGAACTTGCCCCACGCGATTCGTCGCGCGGCGATCTCGATCTTGGCGTCGCGCGCGACGATCGTCGGGCTCTTGCCGCCGAGCTCGAGGGTTACCGGCGTGAGGTTCTTCGCCGCGGCCGCCATTACGACGCGCGCGACGCGGCCGTTGCCCGTGTAGAAGATGTGGTCGAATCGCTCCTCGAGGAGCGCAGTGGTCTCGGCCACGCCGCCCTCCACCACGGCGATCGCCTCCGGGTCGAGGTACTCGGGGATGAGCCGTCCCAGCAACGCCGAGCAGTGGGGTGCGACCTCCGACGGCTTGGCCACCACGGCGTTGCCGGCAGCGATGGCCGCGACCATGGGGGCGAGCTGCAGCTGGATGGGGTAGTTCCACGGAGCGATCACGAGGACAACTCCGAGGGGCTCGCGCACGATCGACGACTTCGCCGGCTGACTCGTCATCGGTGTGCGCACACGCCGGGGGCGTGTCCAGCGGTCGAGGTGCTTCAACGCGAGGTCGACGTCGCCTGTCACGAACCCGAGGTCGGCGGCGTACGCCTCGATCGGGGGCTTGCCCACGTCGGCCGCCAGGGCGTCGAGGAGCTCCCGCTCGTGCTCGGTGACGAGAGTGCGGAGGCGATGCAGCTGCGCGCGGCGCCACTCGAGCGTGGTCGTCCGGCCGCTGTCGAAGGCGGCTCGCAGCCGCGCGACGGTCGCTGGGATCGTCGAGACGTCGGTCGCTGGTCCCGTGACAGTCATGGTTGCTCCCTCCGCCTGCGGTCGACGCCCCGAGGTTAGGCCGGGATCAGCCGCATCGGGCTACGGGCGGCCCGCGACAGAGGTATCGAGGGTGTCGAGGAGGTCGATGAGGCCGTGGAGGTCGGGGAGGCGGACGACCGGATGGTCGTGCGCGTCGTCGGGCGCGGTGTGGTCGGGCTCCCGGTGCACTCTGCGGACGTAGACCGGGGTCATCCCGGCCGCACGGGGGCCGTCGACGTCGGGCCCCCAGGTGTCGCCGACGAAGAGGGCCTCCTCGGGGTCGACGCCGACCTGTTCGAGCGTGTGCGTGTAGATGCGGGGGTGCGGCTTGCGCGCGCCCACCCAGGCAGAGGAGACCATGAGGTCGACGTGGCCCAGGAGGCCGGCGGACTCCACGGCCTCGGCGAGGTCCCAGTCCCAGTTGGAGCAGATCGCGAGCGTGAGGCCCCGGTCGCGGGCGGCAGCGAGCACGGCGGCGACCTCGTCGTACGCGACGATCCGCCGGTGGGCCCCGATGGAGCGGAAGCGATCGATGATCGGGTCGTGGCGGTCGTCGGCGACGCCGCAGTCGGAGAGCAGGCCGCTCATGCGCGCCCGCTGCCAGGCCACGTAGTGGTCGCGGCTCTGCGAGTGCTCGTCGTGCTCGGCGCCGTCGATGCCGTCGCCCCACCAGCGGTCGCGCACGTCTTCGGGCAGGTCGATCCCGTGCTCGGCGAGGACCTCCTCCCACGACGGCCCCCAGTCGGGGGCCTCCGCGAGGGTGCCGTAGAAGTCGAGGAGCAGGGCCCGGTAGTTCATGGCGTCATTCTCGCGGACGCCTGTGACACCTCGGCGTCGGGCCGGCCGGGGCGGAGGTGCTCAGGTAGTGACTCGGACGACCCTGGCGCTTCCGACGTTGCGGTAGCGGTTGGGCATGCACGTCAGGACGATCACCTGGGAATCGCCGCAGGCTGCGGCGAGGACGGCCCCCATGCGCTCCAGACGAGGGACGTCGGTGTTGCCGAGTGCGTCGTCGAAGATGACCGGGACGCCACCGTCGTCGCTCACCATTGCCGCGCATGCAAGGCGGGAGATCACGGCCAGCTGTTCCTTGGCGCCGTTGCTCAGGTCGTCCCAGCCGATGGTCTTCCCGTCGAGTGTGCGCCGGATGATCTGGAGGTCGTCGTCGAGCTCCACCTCCAGAGTGGGCCCGAAGACGACTCGCGCGAGGCCCTCGATCCTCTCGCGGAACGGCGCGACATAGCGCCGCCTGGCGGCGTCGCGATGGCGGGTCATGGTGGCGTGGAGCAGGAGCGCGGCCTCGGCGCGGGCCTCCAGCCGCTCAAAGGCTGGCTGAGCGTGAGCAAGGCGGGTCGAGGTCGGCGTCGAGGTCGTGCTGGAGGCCGTCCTCGCCGCGGACCTCGAGGCGGGCCTGAGTGCCGCTGAGTTCCTTCTCGCGATCGCGGATGTCCGAGCTGGTCCTCGCCACTGCGAGCTTCGCGTTCTCGCAGCGCAGCCGAACGGACTCCGGGTCTTCCTCATCCAGCATCTCGGATGCCGATCGGAGGGCTTCTGAGGCTGTCTCCGCTGCGGAGCGAGCAGCGGCGACGCGCTCCTCGAGGGCATCGTCGGACTCCTCGGCTCGGGCCGCTTCGAGGCGTCGGACCGCAGTGGAGAGCTCTTCCGCCGACGACCTGAGTCTCTCGTCGAGGCCGCTGCGATTGACAAGCAGCTTCTGGCACTGATCCCGAGTCAGCTGTAGGTGTTCGTCACACCTGCCTGCTTCTTCTTCGGCGTCGTGCAGATCGCCCGCGGCGTCGTCGGCGCGCCGGTGCGCCGACGAGAGATCGGTCGGGAGAGAGCATCCGGCGTCGAGTGAGGCCTGGTACGAGGCGATCGCGACCTCGAGCCGTTCGATCTTGCCGGCCATCTCGTCGAGGGTCAGGTCGCGCAGGCTCTGGCTGCGGCGCTGGATCGCTGCGTCGCGGGCCTGCGTCGCCATCTGCCGAGCCTGGTGGGACCGCCTAGCGGACGCGGCATCGTCGACTCCCGCGGAGCGGCAGAGACGATCGAGCTCGTCGCGAGCGGTCGCGAGCTGCGAGCCGAGGGCCTGCGCATCACCGCCCGGGGTCACGACCATGCGGGCGTGATCGCCAACCAGCAGGTCTACCTCACCGGAGATCTGCCGCACATCGGCCTCGCCCCCGCGAAGCGAGATCATCTCGTCGCCCACCTGCAGTGAGATGTCGCGCAGCGCCTCGGTGCGGACGACCACCGCGCTAGCGTCGAGCGAGGCGCGCAGCGTCGTGACCCTCGTGTGTGCGGCCTCTATGGCTTCGAGGGCCCCATCGTCGACTCTGGACGCCGACAGCAGCTCGTCGGCGGAGGCGGTGTCCGCCCCTGCCTCGATGGCGTGCCCGTGCCGCTCGGTGAGGGATTCGAGGTCGAATCTATCGCGCAGGTGCTGGTGGTCGGTGGCCGCCCGCTCCGACGCGGCGCGCGCTGCACGGAGCGACTCCTGGGCGGCCTTGAGCTTCGATTCGGCCGCCTCGACGCTGCTCCTGGCGGCCGCGAGAGCGGGGTCACTTCGCAGCCGTTCTCTCTCGATCTCCTCTTGCGCGGCGCGCCGTCGATCGACGTCCGTCTTGAGGTCGCATCGGGCGGCGGAGGCATCTTGCGATCGTTCGAGAACACCGGCCGCTACCTCGGCCAAGGATCCGAGCCTCTCGACCTCGGCCTTGCGCTTCTCGATGGCGCTCCACTCGTCGGCCAGGCGGTCCCGCTCCTCCGTGATCGAGGCGAGCTTCTCCCGGAGGTCTTTGACCTCGCGCGTGAGCAGCTCATGGAGATCGACGTCGGCTTCGAGCGCCTTCAGAGCCTCGGTGACCTCCTCGACTTGATGCCGCGCCTCGGTGCACTCCCGCTCGACGGCCAATCGCCCGGCGTTGGGCCGACTGGTCGCCGAGGTCCAGTACCTGTCGCGCTCATCGCGGACGCGCGCAAAGAGATCGCCGTCCTGCGCAGTGGCCTCGGATCCGCCGGCCGCGATGTCGAGCGCCCGCGCGAGAGACGAGTCGGTTCCCCAGGTGGGTTGCTCGTTGGCTGCGTTCTGGTCTACGCGTAGCGCCCTCCAGAGGGAATCATCGACGGTCGCATCGAGGATCTCCCTCACCCGATCGTGAGCCGGTCGCCCTTCGATCTGCTCACGACGTGGTTCGATGATCTCGAGCCGGGTGAATCGATCGCGGTGCCAACGCTTCGAGTACACGAAGTGGTACTCACCGGTTGTGACCTCGGCCTCGATCTCGGCACCGACGTCTTGTCCGACGGGCTTGACCGAACGGACCCGGGACTTGGTCGTGTCGTCGCGCTCCTCGAAGAGCAGGTTGATGGCCTCGGCGAGACTCGACTTCCCGACTTCGTTCCCACCCTCGACGATCGTGACACCGGTCGTCGCGAACTCGACCTCGCGGTCCGCGACCCCCCGGTAGTTGCGGAGCCTGATGCGATGGATCCTCATAGCGCACCGCCTGCGAGCCGGTACAGAAGTGCCAGGGCGTCGCTCGCGGCCGTGGCTCCCTCGCCCGTGGAGCGAGCACATTCGGCCAGCTCCGCGAAGGTGTCGCGCGAAGCCGGTCAGCTCGAGGGCGCCGAAGTCACCGTCGTCAGGGAGCACCGCGAGGTCGGTGTGGCGCTCCCAGGTCTCCAGCGCGGCGAGGAGGTCGCGATGGTGGTCGAGGATCTCCTCGAGCCGGGTCGACTCGCGGAGCGAGAGTGTCCCGACGAAGCTGAGCTTGACGACGGTCCTGTCCTTCTCGGGGAGCTCGGTGAGCAGTTGTTCGAGCGCCGACACGTCTTCGGCGCCGTTCAGATCGACCCGCTGCTTGATGAAGCGCCACGTACCGACCCGGTGCCGTTCGACCCGGCAGGCGGCCGAGGTCAGGTCGACGACCAGGACCTCCCCGGGGTCGGTCTCCACGTAGTCGGTCACCTCGGGCGTTCCCGAGTACCAGATCCGTTGCGTGGAGCCGACGGGTGTGAGGGAGTGACGGTCGCCGAGCGCCACGTAGTGGACGCGCCCGTCGTCGAGCGCCTCCTCGACCGTTGACAGGTGGATGATCGCGGGGTCGCCGGGATCGGGAGAGAGGCTGTCGACCGCACCGTGACCTACGACGACGCGCGGGGTGTCGCCGGAGGGGGACAGGTCGGAGATCGTCTCCCCGACGAGGTCCGACAGGGGCCGCTTCGTGAGCCACGGCGCTGGGACCACCTCGACTCCGGCCACGGAGTAGGGCTCGCTTGTGGCGAGCACGACCACGTTCTCGGGACGGTTGCGTTCGAAGGTCGGCGAGCGGTACACGGAGCCCGCGTCGAAGGGGTCGTGGTTGCCGGGGAGGAGGAGTACCGGTACGGGGATGGTCGCGATCGCCTCGAGGGACCGAACCAGGACCTGACGGTCGACCTGGTTCGACTCGAAGACGTCGCCGCAGACGACCACGAACTCACAGTCGTGCTCGCCTGCGATGCGGCCGATCGCCTTGACGGCGTCGACCCTCGCCGCCGTGAACCTGGGCTGCGCGTCGGGGCCCAGGAAGTGGCGGGTCATTCCGAGCTGCCAGTCGCTCGTGTGAAGGAAGCGGGCCATGCGTGTCCTCCGGGTGGTGGTCCCCAATCCGACCGAGTCCGGACCGTAACAGGGGGGTGAGACATTCATGGCGTGGGTGGTGCGCGCTGCGGGGGTGGCTGGGCCCTCGGCCCGGGATGGGCGGCATCCAGGTAGATTCGACGGCGTGCGATCGGCGGGAGACGTTCGGGTGGGCGGCAGGCCGTCGCTCGCGCTCGCGGGCGTGGTGGTCCTGGTCGCCCTCCTCGCCGGGTGCGGCGGTGACGACGGCGACGAAGCGACCGCCGAGAAGCCGTCGTCGAGCGCAGGCGCTGCGCCGACGACCGACGCGGTCGAAGGCCTGACGATCGGGAGCGGGGCATTCGGCGAGGGCGAGGCGATCCCCGAGCGCTACACCTGCGACGGCGACGACCTCTCGCCGCCGCTCTCCTGGTCGGGTGCGCCGGGCGGCACCACCGAGCTCGCCCTGATCGTCGACGACCCCGACGCCCCCGGCGGCACGTTCACGCACTGGGTCGTCTGGGGAATCGACCCCGCCGACGGCGACCTCGGCGCCGGCGAGGTGCCCGAGGGTGCAGTGCAGGGGACGAGCGACTTCGGGGCGCCGGGCTACGGCGGCCCGTGCCCGCCGTCGGGTACGCACCGCTACAGGTTCGAGCTGCTCGCCCTCTCGACCGAGCCGAGCATCGAGGCCGGAGCGGGCGCGGAAGAGCTGCGAGGAGCGGTCGAGGGCTCGATCGTCGAGAGCGTCGTCCTGACCGGTACCTACGGGCGCTGACGGCCGGGTGCCCGCTTGAGCCGTCCGCTGAGACACATCCTCGTCGCCTACCTGGTCGCGCTCGCTCTCGCGCGGGTGACGATCGCGGCTCCCGAGCGGTGCGACGCGCCGAGCCCCGACAGGATCCGCGAGGCGGTGGGCGCAGCGGCGCAGTGGACCGCCGTGAACCAGAGCAGCGACGGCACCTACGTGTACGAGCAGGACACCGAGGGCGCATCGCTCGGGGGCTACAACGAGGTCAGGCACGCCGGGGTGACGACGGCGCTCTATCAGGCGGCAGCGGCACTCGACGACGACACCTTCCTCGATCACGCCGACCGGGCGCTCGACTGGATGCGCGCGCGCCTCGACGGACAGGACGGCTGGGAGACGTTGGCAGTCAACGGGTGGGCGTCGCTCGGTGCAGGGGCGTTGATGCTCACGGCGCTCGAGGAGCGCCGCGACATCGACGGGAGCGACCGGCGCGACGGGATCATGAGGTCGATCGGGCGCTTCCTCGTCGCGATGCAGCGTGACGACGGCGGCTTCCATGTGGGCGCCGACGTGACGACCGGTGACCCCGACACCGAGGGGACGTCGCCCTACTACCCGGGGGAGGCGCTCTGGGCGCTCGCCCGTCTCGACGCGATCTTCCCGGGCGAGGGCTTCGGAGACGCAGCACTGAGTGCAGCGTTCTTCATCGCACGAGACCGCGACGACGTGGAGGGCGTGCAGTTCCCGCCGCTCAACGACCACTGGGCGTCTTACGGCTTCGCGGAGATGGGGGAGCGCGAACGCCTCGACGACGACGTGATCGACTACGCGCGCCGCGTCTCGTTCCGATTCGATCTGTTGATCCGCAGCGAGGCGCAGCGCGATGCAGGCGCGCTCTACGCGCTCACTCACGGCCCTGCGCGCCGTGCCGCAGCGCTCGGCACGTGGGTCGAGGGGCAGGCCGCGCTCGCGCGTCTCGCGGGCGACGACCGTCGCCTCGCCGGGCTGGAGGAGGAGATCACGGACCGCGCTGCCTGCGGCGCGGCGATCCTCGTCGAGCGCCAGAACATGAGCGGGCCGGCCTCGACCCACGGGGCGTGGTTCGTCGACGGTGTGACCCGCATGGACGACCAGCAGCACGCGATCTCCGGACTCCTCGCCGTGGCCGCCCTGCTCGAAGCTCGGGAGGTAAGAGGTTGAGCTCGATCGTGCGTGCGGTGGTGCTCCTCGTCGTCGTCTGCGATCCGCTCGGCGCGTTCGGGCTCGCCGGCGCCCTGTGCGAGGGGGCCGACCGGGCGGCGATGCGCCGGTTCGCCGCCGTGGCGTCGGGCGCGGCGTTCGCGGTCCTGGCTGTGGCGGCCCTCGGCGCCGACGCGGCGGTCGGGGTCCTCGGCACGTCGGCGGGGAGCGTCACGCTCGCGGCGGCGGTGGTGTTGGTCGTGCCGGGAGCCTGGCTGCTGGCGCGCGGCGACCGGCGGGTCCTGGCGCCGGCGCCGGGTGGCGGCGGCGTTAGGGGGGCGATCGTGCCGGTTGCGTTCCCTGTGATGGCGGGCCCTGGGGCGGTGCTCGTGACCATGTCGCTGGCGCTGACCCGGGGAACGGGTACCGCTGTCGCCGCTGCGGCGGTGGTCGCGCTCGTCTCGGCGGCGGTCGTGGCGACCGGTTCGTCGGCGGCGGTGCTGCGGTACCCGGTGCTGCTGAACCGCGTCGGGGGGAGAGTGGTCGGCGTGGCGGTGCTCGGGGTGGCGTTGGCACTCGCCGTCGAGGGCGTGCTCGGCTACTGAGCCCACGGGGTCGAGGCGTGTCGCCGCCTAGCCCGAGGCGGCGGCTGTGACGTCGGTGGTCCCCGATGGCGCACCACCCAGGTAGCGGGCGCGCCCGAACGCGAACGTCGCGCCGTGCCCGGAGACCAGCCAGTATCCCGAGCCGCCTGGAGGGCTGACGATCGCGGAGACGCCGCCGTCGGCGGCGGCGCCCGCCAGAGAGCCGGCGAAGCGCGGATGGCCGAACGTGTAGACGGCGCCGTCGGCGCCCGCGAGCAGGTAGCCCGCGTTGCTTCCGCCAGGAGCGATCCCGACGATGTCGGCGGTGAGCGTCAGCCCGCTGAGGCCCCCCTCGTAGACGGCGTCGCCGTACCCGTAGACGGCTCCGGTCGCTGTGGCGAGCCAGTAGCCGCGGCCGGTGGGCGTCGCGGCGATCCCGACGATGCCGGTGGTCCCTGCCGGTGCACCTCCCAGGTAGGCGGCGTCGCCGTAGGCGTAGACGGCTCCGGTTGTTGTGGTGAGCCAGTAGCCGCGGCCGGTGGGCGTCGCGGCGATCCCGACGATGCCGGTGGTCGCAGTCGGTGCGCCTCCGTGCCTGCGGGCGTCGCCGCGCGTAGACAGCTCCGGTTGCCGTGGTGAGCCAGTAGCCGCGGCCGGTGGGCGTCGCGGCCATGCCGACGACGTCGATCGTGCCTGCGGGCGCGCCCCCCATGTATGCGGCGTCGCCGTACGCGTAGACGGCACCGGTCGCGGTGGCGAGTCGGAGGCCCTGCTCGTGCACGGCTCGCCTGGACTCGAAGCCTTCGAAGGAGACCCTTCTCAGTCCGGGAAGGCGGAGGGGCGAGACCACTCCGCCCGCGTCGCGGCCACGCGCGTCGATCGTGAGGGCGTCGTGACCTGTGCCCCCATCCAGTCTCAGGAGAGTGGAAGGGAGTGCCGGAGCGCGCACGCTGTCGGTACTTCGCGACGTGTCGATGGCGACCCGCGAAGGCCCCGCCAGCGACCGGTCGACCTCGATCCGGTCGCGATAGCGGGTCCCCGTGATCGCGACGCGCTCCGCGTCGCCGAGCGGCACGCGGAAACGCCCGCCCGCGCGGTACCTGCCGACGAGCACGGGGTGGCGCCCTCCGCCGCGAAGGGTTGCGACGGCGCCGGAGGTCGCCATCGGTGTATCCCAGTCGTCCGGGGCCGGGGCCTGCAGGTTCGCCCGGAGGGTGTCGGTGCCCGCCCCGCCGCGCACGATGTCGGCGCCTCCGCCCAGGTACCACCAGATCCGGTCGTCGCCGCCCCCTCCCGACACCCGGTCGCGGCCCGCGCCACTGACGAGCAGGTCTGCACCGGTGCCACCGGAGATCCGGTCGGACCCGGCTTCGTCGACGAGGATGTCGGGGCCGGATCCGCCCGAGATCCGGTCGGATCCCCCCCCTCCGCTCATGAGGTCGCGGCCGCCACCGCCGCGCACCAGGTCGTGGCCGGGGCCCCCGAACAGGTAGTCGCCGCGCGGTCCGCCGCGCACGGAGTCGTCGCCGCGTCCGCTGTCGACCCCTGTCGGGAACGTGGCTCCGCTGAGGTCGATCGTCTCGGACGCCGGCCCGGTGTAGAGCGCGACGGCCTCGATGCCGGCGAGCGCGATCGAGGGCCCCGCCCCGGCCGGGACGCGCAGAGCGCCCGAGGTGGCGACGAACCTGCCCGCCACCCGGTTGCCCGGGTAGGGCGAGCATCACCTGGTCGCCGTAGCCCCACCACTCAAGGGAGCCCCCTCCGCCGTCGAATCCGATCCTCCGGAGATCGAGGAGGTGCCGGGTGTCGGCCTCGACGACCATCAGTGCGTCGTTGCCGGAGCGTCCGCGGAAGTCGACCTCGCGCACGGGGCCGCTGCAGAGAGCCGGCCCACCGGGTGTCTCGATCGACCCGAGGCCGACCTTGAGGTACCCGGCCTCGCATCCGAGCAGGAAGAGGTCGTCGAAGTTGGTGCCGCTCACCTCGACGGTACGGGTCGGCGCGTCGTAGTCGACCTCGAACGGCCATGTTGGTGTCGCGCCCGAGAGGATGCCGGAGATCGTCGTGAGCGCCGACGTGACGCGCGAGTAGACGCCCGGGAAGCCGGGAGTCGCGCAGTAGAAGCCCCAGGAGACGACTCCGGCGAGGCGCGCCCCGGAGAGCGACGGATCGGAGGGGTCGAACACGACGAGCGGGCCGCCGCTGTCGCCGTTGCAGGAGTCGGCGACCATGCCGTCGGGGAAGACGGTGTCGCCGGTCGCGCAGATCATCGAGTCGGCGGTGTAGTACGGGCCGTAGGAGCGCTCGCAGGAGGCGTCGCCGACGACCTTCAGGTCGGCCTCGCGGAGGCGGTTGGGTAGCGCGAACCCGTCGGGATCCGTGAGCCCCCAGCCGGCGACGTGAGCGTCGTCGGCCGCGTCGGCCCATCCCGCAGCGGCTTCCGCAGCAGAGAGCAGGGGGATCACCTCGATGTCGGGGTGCGCGACGTTCGCAGGCTCGGCCAGGTGCACGAGCGCGAAGTCGTTGACGAACGACGAGTCGAAGCCGAAGGGCCACTCGACCACGCGGTCGATCTTGATCTTCTGCACGGCCCCTGAGTCGAGGCGGGAGCTGCCGAGGACCACGCGATCGGGGTTGTACGGCGCGGGCATGGCGAAGCAGTGAGCGGCCGAGAGCACCCACTCGGGGTCGATGAGGGAGCCGCCGCAGAAGTGCTCGGGCCGGCCGGTGTAGTCGGTGTCGCGCAGCGAGACGATCCACGGCCAGTCGGAGACGTCGGCCTTCGACCCGTGCACGACCTTGGGCTCACCCTCGGGAGTCCCGTGCGGCGACTCGTCGCGGGCCTCGGCGACCCACGGGGGGACCGGCACGGTGGGGGCATGGGAGTACACGTCGAAGAAGTCGCGCATCGCTGCGCGACGTGCGTCGCCCGGATCGCCGTGAGCGGCGATGCCCCCGCCGGGAGCGGTCTCCGCCGCGAGCCGGCGTGGAGTCGCCGCCGCCGTCGACTCGGGAGCGACGAGGCCGAACGAGGCCAGGAGGAGCGAGGCGAGTGCTGCGTTGAGGCTCCGGGTCGGGCGCATACGCGCAGTCTGCCCGCTTCGCCCTACTCATGCGAGGATCGCGTGGATACGCTTCTGAGATGCGAGCCGGGCGAGCACGGAGGCGGGCCGACGGGACGCGCGCCGGGGGACGCGTCGGCGGCAGTTCGCGAGCCTCGTCGCGGCCCTCGTCGTGACCGCGGGTGCGTGCGGGACGGTGACCACCTGGCCGGGCACGACCACGACCACTGGCGCGACCGCGACGACCACCACCACGACCCTCCCGGGTGGTGGCGGGGCTCTGACGCTGCTTCCGGAGTCGATCACGACGACGAAGGGGACGACCGGCGGCCAACCGGTGGGCAACCTGGCGGTGCGTGACCAGTCCGGAGGCGCCGTCGACCCGGCGAGGTCGGTCGTCTTCGGCCCGGGCGCGTATGCGGGCTACCGCTCCTACACGCTGCCTGCCGGCCTCGACCCTGCCTCGATCTGGGGCCTCACGGTCTCCGCCGGCTACCTGGGCCCCGACAAGGCGACGCAGCGCTGGCGTTGGTACTTGTACGACTGGGCCGCAGGAGCGTGGGCCTCGCTCGGCGACAACGCGGAGGCACCCGACTCCGGCCCCTGGCAGCCGCTCACGTTCTACGCCGGTGGAGACCTCGCGGGGTACGTCGACCCGACGACGCGCGCGATCCGCGTACGGCTCGTCTCTCCGAACAAGCCGTACGCCGCGGCACTCGACGACGAGTCGGTCGTCGTCGACCACGGCCCGCTGCCAGTACACCCGGGATGGAAGCCGGCGGTCGGCAGCCGGTTCCAGATCCAGCTCCAGGACGCCATCGACACGTCGCTGTGCACGGTGCCTTTCACCGGAGGAGCGTGTGTGCGCCCCGAGGTCTACGAGTTCGATCTCTACTCGCCCGACGGCGTGACTCCGGCCTCCGCCGCAGTCGACGACGTCCACGCGGTGGGGCGCGAGCGATCTGCTACGTCTCGGCGGGGTCGTGGGAGGACTGGCGGCCTGACGCTGCTTCGTACCCGGCGGAGGTCAAGGGGCACTCGAACGGTTGGCCGGGCGAGAAGTGGCTCGACATCCGACGGACCGACGTGCTGGTGCCGATCATCGATGCGCGCCTCGCCGCCTGCGCCGCGGCGGGCTTCGACGGCGTCGAGCTCGACAACGTCGACGGCTACACGAACAGCACCGGCTTCCCACTCACGGCGTCGCAGCAGATCGTCTTCAACCGTGCGATCGCCGACCTGGCCCACGACCACGGTCTCTCGGTCGCACTCAAGAACGACGTCGACCAGCTCGTGCAGCTGCTGCCGTGGTTCGACTACGCGGTGAACGAGCAGTGCCAGCAGTACTCCGAGTGCGGGGGCTACGACCTGTGGATCGGGGAGGGCCGGGCCGTCTACCAGATCGAGTACTCCGCCGGGCTCTCGGCCACCTGCAACGCGGCCAACGCGGCCGGCAGGAGCGCGATCCGCAAGGGCCTCGACCTGCGCGCGACGCCCTGGACCCCCTGCTCCTGACAGGAAGGAGGACGCGGGCGCCGATGTGATCTCGGTCACGTCGCCCACAAGTCACTGTGAGTCACCGTCGATAGGGGGTCTGCCGTGTAGAGCGGTCAGCCGGGCAGAAGCCCCGATCACGCCCTGATCAAGAGGAGCAACGGTGACCCCCCAGAGCCCCCGCAGGAACGCACGCCGCACGTCCCGACTCGTCGCTTCGCTCGCGACGGCGGCCCTGCTCGTCTCGTTCGCCGGCCCGGCCGCCGCCTCGGGCTCCGGTTCGGGCAACGGTGCTCCGGCAGCGGTGCGGAAGGCATGCCTGAAGAAGGTCGACAAGCGGGCTGCGAACCTCGCGAGGATCTCGGCGAAGGCTGCGAAGAGCAAGTGGCTGACCGCCGAGAGCGCCGAAGCGCTCGCCGCCGATCTCGAGGCCGACATCGCGGCGGTCGCCGCGTACCGCTCGGCGGTGCAGCGAGCCCCCTACGCGGAGGAGCTGCTAGAGGCCTGCCGTGTCGCCTTCGGCGGGACGCGCTCGATCGTCGCCGTCGACGTTCGCAAGCTGGCGATCATGAACCGTGCCGGCCAGGCCGAGTCGATGCTCGCCGATCTCGCCGACAGGCTCGCGTCGGTAGCGACGGCGCTCGAGGGTGCACGAGTCTCGGGCGACGCGGGTGACGTCACGGCGGTGATGGCGGCGCTGTCCGAGGCGCTCTCGCACCTGGATGCCGAGGCAGCGGCGCTAATCGCCGAGGTTCTCGCGATCGCTCCCTCCGACTGGGACTCCGGAGATGCAAGGGATGTGCTCGCCGACCTGCGGACAGCGGTGGTCACACTGTGGCCGGTGTTCAGCGAGGTGCGATCCGGGATAGCGGCGCTGGAGCGGATGCTCTGAGCCGCGACTGCCCGGTGAGGAGCAGGAACCCGAGGAGCACCAGGCCGCTCTGGTAGGTGCTGTGGAGCCCCAGGCCTCCGACGAGCAGCAGCGCGAGGCCTCCGAGGACAAGGGGATCGCGGTCCCGGCGGACGCCCGTCAGTGCGAGCATCAGCGCGGCGGCCGCCGCCGCGTAGGCGATCGACGGGTAGTAGCCGGCCAGGCCGAAGTTCCAGAGCAGCAGGATCTTGACGGTCGACCCGTTCGCGACGAGGGCGCCGAGCACGAGGAGCGCCGCTACCCCGGCAGCGACGAGCTGTCGGCGCGTCGGGCTCCGCCCCCACGCGGCACCTGCAACGATCACCGCGAGGAGCGCCGCCGTCTCGCCGGCGAGGAGGAGTCCGCCGCCCGAGTCCATCCTCCACCCGTAGCGTGCCCCGTCCTGAATGATCCCGTGCGTGGCCGCGAGGAGGTGCGCCAGACCGAGGAGGGCGAGAGCTGCTCGCTCGAGGCCACGGCGGGCGGCTGCGGCGCCGGCTGCGGCGCCGACGACGATGGTGGAGAGCGATGCCGAGAGGGCGACGCCGTCGACTAGCCCGGCGCGCGCAGCGGCAGCGACGAGCAGGAAGGCCCCTGCGAGACCTGCGCCGATGCGAGTGCGCACTGCTGCGGAGTCGAGCCTCTCCCACCCCTGGACCGCGATGTTGGCGCCCAGGAGGAGCACCGAGACGAAGAAGGCGTATCTAGCCAGCGTCGAGACGACCTCGTACAGCCCGTGAAGCTGCTCGAGCGCAGGGATGTGGATCGCCGTGCGCGTGAAGATCCGCAGTGACGCGAGCTCGACGACGCCGGCGACGAGGCCCGCCCGGAGCAGTAGGTCGCGGGTCGCGGCGTCGACGACGCCCGTGGGGCGCAGGGCCGCAGTTCCGGCCTCGACTGCGGGGGCCGAGGTCACGCCACCTTGCGCCTTCGGCGGGCCGATCCCATGATGACAACACCCGCGCCGACCACCAGCACCGTTGCGACAGCCACCCAGAGAGCCGTGAGGCTCTCTCCGGGCACGCCCTTCTCGCTCACCTGGAGAGTGAGGAACTGCGAGACCGACTTGATGCCGTTCCGCTCGTCGTTGGCTCCGTCCCACACGGCGAAGGCGATGTCGGTCTTGTCGAGTCCGGCGAACGACGGCTGGTCGGTGCCGGGGGCCTCGAGCGTCCGCTTGTAGACCACCGACCAGCGCCCGTCGGCCCACTCGCCCTTGCCTTCGACGGCCTGCTCGGCGAGCGGAGCGATCGTGCCGAAGCCGACGGCCGTCAGGTTCTGCACGGCGCCGGCAGCGGTGAGTGCGTAGGGGTTGCCGGCGTTGCGGGCCGGGTAGTTGAGGTCGTCGTCGGCGGACGGCTCGATGTCCGAGACCCCGAGACCGAGGTCGGACGACGACGAAGGCAGGCCCTCCTGGGCGTCGGCACGCCACTGCCAGATGTTCACTGCGCCGTCGGCCTGCCCCATGCAGATCGCGGGTACTGACGCACCGGCCGTGCCGGGGAGCTCGATGGCGGCGGCGTCGCTGAAGTCCTCGGCGCGTGCGGTCGTGTCGTCGCGCACGGCGTCGTTCCAGGACAGGCGGATGTAGAGAGCGTCGGAGTCGTGCAGGGCCTGGACGTCGATCGTCTTCACCGCGCCGCCTCCCATGGGGTAGGAGGTCTGCTGGGCGGTCAGAGGAACCTCGACGGGTGAGACGCGGTCCCACACTCCGGCACCCGGATCGAGGCCGGGCCCGTCGCCCACCCGGTGTGCGACGAGGGTGGTCACCGCGGAGGTCGCCGGGTTCGCCCCGAGCGTCTGCAGGGCGGCGGCCATTACCAGCGCGCCTGCCAGGACGGCGAGTGGGCGTCGGCTGCGTGCGCGCGGGGCGCTCTCGACGCTGTCGGTGTCGCTCACGGCTTGCTCCCGATCTCGATGGGGGTCCTGGTGTCTGCAGTCGCCGGGCAGTCCGACGGGTCGATGCCGCATCCGCCGTCGTCGGGCGGGGGGAGGGGGTGGGGGGTCTCGAGCCTCGTCTCGGGCTCGGCGTCCCAGGCGACGATCTCGGTCTCGATCCAGGTCTCGAGGAGCGAGCCGACCGAGCGGAAGAACGCGTCGTCGCAGAACGTTGCCAGACGCCTGCCGAATGCGGGCGCCCAGCGCCCCAGATGGTCGCGAAGGAACGACACCTGGGTCCGGCGGCACTCCTCGACCTGCTCTGCCCCGAGGTGCTCGAGGGCGTAGGCCTCCTTGCGCGCCATGAACGCCATGAACTCGAGCTCGGTGACGGCGTGGTCGGGGCGCTCCCGCTCCGCGCCGCCCACCTGGAGGCCATGCGCGCGGTAGAAGCCGGCGACGTCGGCCATCACGTCGGACTGGCGGAATGCGTCGGCCGAGTCGAATGCCGTCTCGTACGGTGGGTAGTCGGGCGGCTCGATGTGGGTGAACACGCGGCTGTGCGATTGCCTCGAGTCCGGGAGCGGCGCGTTGAGGCCCGCGACGACCTCCCGCACCAGGCGGTCGGCGTCGTCGTCGCCCGTCTGCACTCCGATCACCATGGGAACGATGATCTCGGAGAGCTCCTCGCGGTGCGCAGGAGTCGGGTAGGCGAGGGCCCGACTGAGGAACGCGTAGAGGGCGCTTCGCGCGACTGCGGTGGTGTGCTCGGCGTCGGAGTCGTGGCGCACGGTCTCTCCTAGATCGAGTTGATCTTGCTGGGCCGCTCGTGAATCGGTTCCTGAACGCTCACGCGCACGATCTCCTTGCCGGCCTCGTCGTAGCCGATGACCGTGTCGTCGAAGAGCTCGACGCGTCCGGCCGTCGACGTTCAGCTCGCCGACCTTCGGTCCCTGCTCGATCTCGAAGGAGAAGACGATCGTGCTGCGTGGCACGGAAGAGCTGGAGGACGGCCAGTAGCTCTCGCGATCGGGTTCGTGTACGCGGCGATCGCGTCTTCGACGCCCGGACCGAACATCTGGTGCAGGTACGGACGGGGAACCCATCGTGGCGGGATGTAGTAGATGTTCGGCTGCGTGCCGAACTGCGGGTAGAGCGGCAGCGCGACCTTCGCCTCGTGGACGAGGTAGTAGAGCGGGTTCTTCGGATCGTCGGCCCAGGTGCCGTCGTCGTCGGTCTCGACCAGGCCCTGCAGCCGGATCTTGCCGACGCAGACCGACATGCAGCGGGTCTCCATCGGCAGGCCGTCGGTCAGCGGGTCTCCGCCCTCGACGCGTGGGAAGCACGCGATGCACTTCTCCGACGTCCGCGTGGTCGGGCGGTACATCGACTTCTTGTAGGGGCACGCCTCGACGCACTTGCGGTAGCCCCGGCAGCGCTCCTGGTCGATGAGGACGATGCCGTCCTCGGGGCGCTTGTAGATCGCGTTGCGAGGGCAGGCAGCCAGGCACGCCGGGTACGAGCAGTGGTTGCAGATGCGCTGCAGGTAGAAGAACCAGCCTGCGTGCTCGGGAAGCGAGACCCCCTCCTTCGGAGCGGCCGTTGCGTGGTCCTCGAAGGCGTTCGGGCCCTTCCAGTCCTCCTCGGTCGGCAGGTAGCCGAGGACCCGCTCGGTCGACTGGTCGGCGGCCTCGAAGATCGTCTTGCCTTCGTAGCGGCCGTAGGGCGCCTTCTCATCCGTCGGCGGTCGGGATCCCAGGTCATGCCGCCGGGGTCTGCAGCGTCGAGTCGTTGGAGGATCTCGACGTCCCAGTTGCGCGGGTAGCCGCCGTACGGCTTCGTCTCGACGTTGTTCCACCACATCAGCTCCTGGCCGGGAGCGTGGGTCCAGGTCGACTTGCACGCCATGGTGCAGGTCTGGCAGCCGATGCAGCGATTGATGTTGAACACGGCGGCGAACTGGCGGTCGGTCTTGCCGCCCTCGTACGCGTAGCTCATCTCGCGGCCGAGCTGCCAGTTGTAGACGGGCGGCATCAGCGCTCTCCTTCGAACGGGCCGAAGACTTCGGCAATCAGGTCGTCGACGAAGTCCATGCCACGGCGCTGAGCGACGTCGTACGAACCCCGGTAGTGGGAGTCGGTGAAGAGCCGGCGCACCTCGGCCGGCGACGATCCCATGAGGGCGAACTCCTCGACGAAGCACAGCGCGGTGACCCGGTCGCCGTCGGCCCCTTCGGGGAGCGGGAAGCGGACGCCGACGAGCTCGTACGGGTCGTCCTGCTCGATGTCCTTGTCGGCGGCTGTGAGGGCGCCGCCCATAGTGGTGCAGGTCTCTTCCATCAGCGGCCCTTCACCTCGATCACGTCGCCGGCGACGTATCTCTTCATGAAGTCGCCCTCGTCGCCCGGCGTCGTGCCCAGCGTTCCGCGGCGCCACGCGCCTTGGCCCCCGAGGCCACCGGGCTCGGCCTTGGTGATCTTGATCAGCGTCTCCTTCGGCACGGTGTTGATGGCGTGGTTGTCGACGTCGAAGCCGAAGACGAAACCCATGCCGCCGGCCCTCTTGTGGAAGAGCGAGTCGGTCTGGTGCATCGGTGGCGCCCAGCCCCGGGTGATGCTCTGCTGGCTCCCTGAGCGGAAGCTCGCCTGGTAGCCGGTGGTCTCGGAGAGGGCCCGCCCGTCCGTCCGGCTCTTCGATGCTGCGACCGTGCGGGGGGTCGCCATGTAGAACGCGTGCTTCAGCATGGTCACGCCACGGGGGTACGACGGGTTGTACGTGGCGCGCACCTGCAGGCGCGTCACTTCGTAGAAGCCGTCGTCGTCGGTCCACCCCACGTACGGGCGGTCGGCGGGGTTCGCGTCGACCCATACGTAGTCGCCGTCGACGATCCCGAGCTCCTTGGCGTCGTCGGGGTTGATGTGCAGCTGCGGGTCCCCGACGCCGGGCATGCGGGTCTCGACGCGGTACGGGTCGGAGAAGTTGGTGTTCCAGAGCCAGTGCCAGTCGGTGACCGCCCAGGAGGAGTGCGTGCTGTGGCGCGACTTCGGCGTCAGGCAGAAGAAGCGGTAGCCCTGCTCGTACAAGGGGTTCTTGGTCTGCTTGACCTCTTCCCACGACATCATCACGTTGCGGACCGGCGCGTTCGTCCGCGTCGATGGCGTCGAGCGGGATCCCGTAGTCGTTCGGGCGGAGGTGCTGGCTCGTCGAGACGATGACGTTCGGGAGGTACGGGGTCGCCTCGACGGCTTCGCGGTGGACGATCAGGTTCTCGCCGTACTCGATCGCCTCGGGGATGTCGACGTACGCGTGCATCCGGCCCGTGTCGGTGTAGAAGGGGAGGCTGTCCTTGATCTGCTCCCAGAACGGGATTCGCGGGTAGGTGCGGTACTGCATCAGGGCGCCGCCCGGCTCTCCGTACTTGCCCGCCATGATGTCGTCGACCGTGTAGCCCTCGGTCGTGAACGATCCCGCGAGCACACGGTCGAGGTAGACCTCGGGAGTGACGGAGAACTGGAAGTAGTCGGCGAAGCGCTCGCTCGCCGGTGAGAGCGCTGAGCGCGTCGGCGACGCCGGCGAAGATCGCGATGTCGTCCTTCGAGTCGTTGCAGCGGCTCGATGCCACCCTTCCAGATCTGGAGGAACGGGTTCGAGCAGGAGGCCGCCATCTCGACGGTCTGCATCTCCATCCAGGAGTTGGCCGGGAGGACGACGTCGGCGAACTCGGCCGACCCCGTCCACTCGATCTGCTGGTCGACGATCATGTCGATCTTCGGGATGACGTTGTGGATCAGCTCGTAGTGCCACTTCGCCTGGTTGATCAGGTTGGCGTTGTTGTACCAGATCACCTTCGTGGGCGTGGGCATGTGGGACTTGCCGGTGAAGACCTTGCGGCCCTCCTTCGGCGTGTCGACGATCAGCGGCCTGTCGCCGAACCCCCAGTAGCTCATCTCCTCGCCGTGGATCGTGTGGCGTAGGTCTTCGAGCACGTACTTGGCCGTGGGGTCGGCCATCGGGTTGAACGGGTCCTCGTTCACGTATCCGCCGACGCCGGGGCCGAACCACGGGGCCGCGTGGAAGACGCCGCCCTTGTAGTTGCCGGCCCAGGTGCTCACGGACCCGCCGGGCACCCCGATGCTGCCGGTGAGCATCGCGAGCAGGTAGATCGCCCGGTTGTGGAGCGTCGCGTGGAAGTAGTGGTTGACGCCCTCGCCGACGTGGAACGCGACCGGCCGGATGGTGGCGAGATCCTCGATGAGTCGCTCGACGAGATCCTTGGGGGACCCGGTGATCTCGCAGACCGTGTCGAGGTCGTAGTCGGCGAGGTGCTCGCGGTACATGGCCATCGTCGTCATCACCTCGACGGTGGTGCCGTCTGCGAGCGTGATCGTGCCCGACCAGTCGAGCGCCGGGCGGATGCCCTTGCCGCTCATCTTGTCGCCGACGTCCTCGCGGGTGATCGGGGCGGCGGCACCGCGACCCTCGTCGCACACGACGCGGTCGCCGATCTTCGCGTAGTCCTCGGCCGTCAGGCCGTGCAGCGTGAAGCTCGGGCCGCTCGGGTCGAGGGCGTTCTGGTAGCCGGCGATCACCTCGTCGGCGCGGAGGCGCTGCAGCGTGTCGAGGCGGACGAGCAGCGGCATGTCGGTGAAGCGCTTGAGGAAGTCGGCGTCGTACCGGTCGGAGTCGATGAGGGCCTTGGCGAGGCCGAGCATCAGGGCCGTGTCGGAGAGCCCGGCGCGCACGGGGATCCAGTAGTCGGACTTGCTCGACGGTGCTCCGTACTCGGGGATGATCGAGACGATCTTGCCGCCGCGCTCCATTGTCTCGTGGAACCAGTGGCTGTCGGCCATCTTGTTCTCGACGAGGTTCTTGCCGACCATGACGACGAGGCGACTGTTGCGCATGTCGTTCATGTCGACCTCGGTGGTCTGTAGGCCGTGCACGAACGGGAACCCTGGAGCCTGGTCGCCGCGCCAGGTGTACTCGGACCAGTCGCGCGTGCCCTTCGCCTCGTCTTCGCCGACACCTCGAACGGAGGCATCGAGGAGCGACAGCATGTTGCCGAAGCGGAAGAGGCCGAACTTGCCCGCCACCCCGTGGATCGGGAGTGACGACCCGAACTTCATCGTGCGGACGCCCGACTCCTCCCAGAACTCGAGCATCTCCTCGGGGTAGCCGTCCTTCTCGATGAGTCGGGCCCTGCCCTCCTCGCCGCTGTAGGTCTCGGCTATGGCCTGGAGCCCGCGTGCGCAGTAGTCGTTCGCCTCGTCCCAGGAGACGCGCACGAAGTCGTCGTCTCCGCGGTCGTCGAACTTGTACTGCGTGCGCAACGCTGGGTCGTCGGAGAGCGAGGGGAAGCCGTCGTCGGCCCACTGCTTCCAGCCCTGACGGAGCATCGGGTACTTCGATCGGTAGGGCCCGTAGACGCGACGGTGCATCGTGAAGCCCTTGGGGCATCCTCGCGGGTTCCAGTGTGCGGTCGACCAGTTCCCTTGTGGGTCGCTGTAGTTGTCGCCGTCGTAGTTCTGCTCGCTGCGCAGCACCACGCCGTTGCGGACGAACGCGCGCATGCGACACATGTGGGTGTCGTTCGGAGCGCAGATGTAGGTGAAGGTGTCGTCGTACGCGTAGAGGTCGCGGTAGACCCGCTCCCAGTCGCGGTCGGGGTACTCCCCGAGGGGGTTGGCAACGCCCTGCGCGGGCCGCAGGAAGGAGAGGCCCCCCTCGTACCGGG
Source organism: uncultured Actinomycetes bacterium (assembly GCA_963706745.1). Lineage (GTDB taxonomy): Bacteria > Actinomycetota > Acidimicrobiia > IMCC26256 > PALSA-610 > JAOSJK01. The sequence goes on from CAVPMX010000004.1 coordinate 432,895, forward strand.
CGAATGCCGTCGCTGTGACGGCCGCGCCCGAGTACTTGAGGAAGGAACGCCTCGACACGCCCGAGACGGGAACCTGGTCCTCGGTCACGGTGCCTCCGATCGGCAGTAGACGCTTGTGACTGTCTTCACGATATTCCCGACCGAGCGATGCCATGGAATCGGGCGCAACGCTTCCGGTGGGTGCGGAAGAGGGGTGCAAGGGGATGTCGGTCCAGGCGTCGGGGTGCTCCGGCCCGCCCAGTTCGCGTCCGGTTCGGGACGTTTGTCGTCTACCGCGAGCGATGTGCCACTTCATCGAGGGGCACGTGCGGGCGACGCGGCCGGGTAGCCTCTACCTGTGCGCCTCTGACCTGCCGAAGATGCCCTTGCCCGACCTCACACGCCCGGCAGGTCGCCCCATGACACACCCCCTCGGCAACGCCACCCTCGTCGCCCGCGACATCTCGAAGTCCTACGGACCGCGGCGTCGTGCTCGACGCCGTCTCCCTCACGATCGGCCCGAGGGCCCGGGTGGGCATCGTCGCCCCGAACGGAGCGGGCAAGACCACCTTGCTGCGGATCCTCGCGGGCCTCGACCGGCCCGACTCCGGATCGGTGCGGTCGATGCCGCCGGACGCCACCGTCGGCTACCTGCCTCAGGAGACCGAGCGCCGCGACGGCGAGACTCTCAGGGCCTTCCTGGCCAGACGCACCGGGGTAGCGGATGCCGAGCGCGCGCTCGAGGCGGCTGCCGACGACCTCGCGGGCGGGCGGGAAGGCGCCGACGACCGCTACGCCGCGGCGCTCGAGAGGTTCCTGGCGCTCGGTGGGCCCGACCTCGAGGCGCGCATCGGTGAGGTCTGCGCGGACGTGGGCGTCGAAGCGCGCCTCGTCGACGTGGAGATGACCGGGCTCTCGGGGGGCGAAGCCGCTCGCGCGTCGCTGGTCGCGATCCTCCTCAGCCGGTTCGACCTCTTCCTGCTCGACGAGCCGACCAACGACCTCGACTTCGCAGGGCTCGACCGGCTGGAGCGGTTCCTCGACGAGCTGCCCGGGGGCGCGGTCGTCGTGTCGCACGATCGTGCGTTCCTCGACCGCACGATCCGGACGGTCGTCGAGATCGACGATCACACGCATCGTGTGACCGAGTACTCGGGTGGCTGGTCGGCGTACCTGGAGGAGCGCGCCACTGCCCGCAAGCACGCCGAGGACGACTACGGAGAGTTCAGGGCGAGGCGCGACTCTCTCGAGGCGCGCGCACGAACCCAGAAGCAGTGGGCCGCTGAGGGAGCGCGCAAGGCGCGCAAGACCAGCAAGGACGAGCCGGACAAGTACGTGCGTGGGTGGAGGTCGCAGCGCAGTGAGCAGCTGGCGGCGAAGGTGCGGATCACCGAGAAGTCTCTGGAGCGACTCGATGTCGTCGAGAAGCCCTGGGAGGGATGGGACCTCCGGCTGGAGATCGCCACCGCGCCGCGCAGCGGGGCTGTGGTCGCCCGCCTGGCCGGCGCGAGGGTCTCTCGGGGCGACTTCGTCCTCGGCCCGATCGACCTGGAGATCGGATGGGGGGAGCGGGTCGCGATCCTCGGTGTCAACGGGAGCGGCAAGACGACGCTGCTGCGCGTGATCCTCGGCCGGCTCGCGCTCGACGAGGGCGAACGATGGTCGGGCCCGGGAGTGATGGTGGGTGAGCTCGACCAAGCGCGCGGGCGATTCCTCGGCGACGAGCCGCTGCTCGGGGTCTTCGAGGCCGAGACCGCGATGACGACCTCGGAGTCGCGCTCGCTCCTTGCGAAGCTCGGTCTCGGCGCCGCGCACGTGGGGCGGTCTGCGTCGACGCTCTCGCCCGGCGAGCGCACGCGAGCTGAGCTCGCTCTGCTCATGGCGCGGGGCGTGAACTGCCTGGTGCTCGACGAGCCGACGAACCATCTCGATCTCCCGGCCATAGAGCAGCTCGAGAGCGCGCTCGAGACCTTCGGTGGGACGCTTCTCCTGGTGACCCACGACAGACGCATGCTCGACGCGGTCGCGACGACCCGGAAGATCGAGCTTGCGGGCGGCAGGATCGTGGACGACGTTCCGACGTGAGCGCGTCGCAAGCGTTCGACGTCAGGCTCTCTGACTATTCTGTGAGCGTGATCGCAGCGCGGCCCGTGCCCGGAAAGCTCCTGCTCGGGTCTGTCCGCGCGTGGCGTCCCGTGCGGGCGAGAGTGCTGGCGGTGGGGCTGGCGATGGTCGTTGCGGGTGGCTGCGGCGGCGACGACGGACCCGCCGCGACGTCGACCACGACCGCTCCGGTTGGAACCGCCGCGGCGTCGACCACGACCGCCCCGGCTGGAACCGCCGCGACGTCGACCACGACCGCCCCGGCTGGAACCGCCGCGACGTCGACAACGGCGACGAGCGGCCCGTCCGTGACGCTTCGCGCCGATGGCCTCGGTGTCACCGCCTTCGGCGACCTTCCCGAGTACGCCGTCGCAGCGCTGACCGTGGCGCTGGGCGAGCCGACGAGCGACGCCACCGAGCCGTCGTTCTCGTCGTTCGGTACGTGTCCAGGGACGACTCTGCGCGCAGTCGAGTGGGGCGGGCTCGCGGTGCTGATCACCGACGGCGCCACGGCCTACGGGGTCGAGGGTGGCCCGCACTTCTTCGCGTACCTCTACCGATCGGGCGGCGACCCGAGTCTCCTCACCCAGGAGGGCGTGGGTCCCGGCTCGTCGGTGGCCGACCTGCGCGCCGCATACGGCTCTGCGCTCCAGGTGAACGCGGGGACGAGGTCTTCGGCCCGTCGTTCTCGGTCGGGGACTACGGGCCGGGCGGCCTGTACGGGTTCCTCGAGGGAACGGATGATGCAGATGCCGTGACCGCGATCGAGGCGGGTCAGGTCTGCGGCGAGTGACCTGACAGTCGCCGGGGCGACACGGGAGCCGGAGGGGCCGTAGCATCGCCGCCCATGCTGACTCGCCTCGACGACTACCCGATCCACCAGACACCCGAGCCGCTCGCGCACGGCGCAGGTGCGAGCCTGAACCAGTACGACCGGTACTTCTTCAACGGGTACAACCACGACGGCTCGCTGTACTTCGGCTGCGCTCTCGGCCTCTATCCGAACCGGCGTGTCATGGATGCCGCGTTCGCGGTGCTGCGCGACGGCGAGGTGGTCTCGGTGATCGCGTCGACGGCGGGCCCCGCTCGACCCGATCGAGACACAGGTCGGTCCGATCAAGGTCGCGATCGAGGAGCCGATGCAGCGCTTCCGGATCACGGTCGAGCCGAACGACGCGGGGGTCGAGGCCGACGTGGTCTTCACGTCGCGAACGGCCGCCATCGAGGAGCCGCGCTACACGCTGCGCTCCGGCCCGGTCACGACGTTCGACTACACGCGCCTGACGCAGTGGGGGGAGTGGTCGGGGAGCGTCTCGGTCGACGGCGAGGCGCATCAGATCGTCCCGTCGGAGCACGTCGGGTGCCGCGACCGCTCCTGGGGTGTGCGCCCGGTCGGCCAGCAGCCGCCGGGTGGAGGGATGGAACCGCAGTTCTTCTGGCTGTGGGCGCCACTGTGGTTCGACGACTGCTGCGTCCACTTCGACGCGAACGAGTACGGCGACGGACGGCCCTGGCACTTCGTCGGGAGCGCACATCCCCCTCCTCGACTCCCCCGACCAGGCCGTGCCGGGAGCCGACGCGACGGTCGAGTGGGCCACGGCCGTCGAGCACTCGGTGAAGTGGCAGCCGGGTACGCGCTGGTCGGAGTCGGCCGACATCCGGCTGCACATGCACAAGGGCGAGTCGATCGACGTCCACTTGGAGCCGCTGGCGACATTCCAGATGCGCGGCCTCGGCTACCTGCACCCCGAGTGGGGCCATGGCCAGTGGCACGGCGACCTGGAAGTGCACGCCGAGAGATGGCGTGTCGCGGAGACCAACCCGATGGACCCCTTCTACCTCCACGTCCAGCAGCTAGTGCGGGCGACCTGGGGTGATCGCGTCGGCGTCGGCGTCTTCGAGCAGCTCGTGCTCGGGGCGTACGAGCCCTACGGCTTCACGGGCCTCTTCGACGGTGCCCCCTGACGCCCACGCGGGAATGGTGGTCGGGGTAGCGTTCGCTCGGTCGGCAGGCTGGTTCCGACGGGAGGGCGCGTGCCACTGCACGAGGGAGACGCTGCGTTCACGGCTCCGGGCGCCCTGGGCAGCTACCCGGAGCCCGTGTACTCCGGTGCCACGAGCTTTCTTCGGCGCCGGTACTCGCGTGATCTGGCCGCCGACAAGCCCGAGGTAGTCGTCAGCGGGATCCCGTACGATCTCGGCACGACGAACCGCCCGGGTGCGCGGTTCGGTCCGCGTGCGATCCGCGAGGCCTCGGCGAACCTTGCGTTCGGGCGCGTGTGGCCCTGGAACCTCGACCCCTTCGAGACGCTCACGGTGATCGACTGGGGCGACGTCGTCTTCGACGAGGGCTACCCCGAGCGCATGGTCGAGGTCGTCGAGTCGCACGCCGACGGAATCCTCGCGGCGGGAGCACGGATGCTCACGCTCGGGGGCGACCACTTCGTCACGCTCCCGCTGCTGCGCGCCCACGCTCGCAGGCACGGACCGGTAGCGCTGGTGCAGTTCGACGCGCACTCCGACTCGTGGCGCGACGATCGACACAACCACGGATCGATGTTCTTCCATGCAGTCGAGGAAGGGATCGTCGACGCGGACCGCTCGGTGCAGATCGGCGTGCGGACGTTCAACGAGGACGATCACGGCTACTCGATCCTCACGGCTCCGTGGGTGCACGAGCACGGCCCGGGCGCGGTCGCCGCCGAGATCAGGCGAGTCGTCGGCTCCCACCCCGCATACCTCACCATCGACGTCGACTGCCTCGATCCGGCGTACGCACCCGGTACGGGGACACCGGTCGTCGGCGGCTTGAGCACCGCGCAGATGCAGGGCGTCTTCTGGGCCCTCGCCTCGGCGCCGGAGATCGGGTTCGTCGGGATGGACGTAGTGGAGGTGTCGCCCCCCTACGACACCGCCGGCATCACATCGCTCGCAGCCGCGTCGTTCGCCCTCGAGTGGTTGTGCCTCATCGCGAGCCGACTCCGAGGCCTGGGTGCACCCGAGACCTCGCAGGGAGGGTCGGGGCGGGTGGTCAGCCGGCCGGGTGATTGACCACCGGGAGGCCGAGCCTGCGGGCGCAGTCGGCGAGCAGGATGCGATCCGAGTCGGGCCGCCGTGGGGCGAGCGGGTGGATCGAGTCACCCGGCAGCGCACCGGTCATGTGAAGGAACTGCGCAGCCGAGTGCTTGTAAGCGGGGACCGGCGCTCGGAACGCGACGTTCCCCAGGTGCTGAAGGGCGTCGTTGATCGCGAGGAACGCGACATCGTCGTTCGCAAGTGCCCGGTCGCGATCTGCGAACACCTGAGGGGCGAGAGTGGAGAGGCCGAGCAGGTAGTCGGAGCCGTCGAGGATCATGTCGATGGCGAGGTCGTTGCCCGTGTACACGCGCCAGTCCGGCCGGAGCGAGGCGCGCGTCTCCAGGCGTCGGAGCTCGGTGGCGCGATCGAGCGACGAGTGCTTCGCCCCGACGAGTGAGGGGATGTCGAGCAGCCTGGCGAAGGTGTCGTCGTCCCAGATCTCGCCGTGGGGCGCGAAGACGGGGCTCAGCTCGAACGCGAGTGCACGCTCCACGCCATCGAGTGCGTCGCGGTAGAGAGCCGCCTTGCCCTCGGGGCCGAGCCCCCGCATCGCGGTGCACTGGACGATCACGGGGACGCATCCGCGGTGCGTGATCTCCGACATCGCAACGCGGTAGCCCTCGACCGGGTCACCGTCGCCGGCGAAGGCCGCCGCGTACACGGAGTGGCGCGACCCGAGGACGCCGCGGGCCGCGTCGATCACGGTCAGCCGCTCGCCGGGCGCGAGAAGGTCGCCGAAGCCCGTGTCCATGTTCAAGGCGACGTCGAGACCGGACTCGGCCGTCCGCACCACGTGCTGCTCGAAGGACACCCAGTCGATGGATCCATCGAACAGGTGGGGTAGCAGAACTGCGGAGATGCCGTGGACGGGAGCGCTACGCGCAGGTCGTCGCCTCAGAACCTCGGAGAGCCGGGGAGCGCTCACTGCCGGCCGTCCGTTGAGCGCGCTCGGCGGGCGCGCTTCGCGGCGAGGACGCCGGCTCTCTCGGGGCGCGCTCTGTAGAAGGGGTCGAGCGGGTAGCAGCCCGAGACGAAGCCGGATCGCGGTGCGGTGGTGCAGTCGCTGAACGTCCGGCAGAGCCGACTCGCGTCGATGTCGCGGCCGGCGAGGACGTCGGCGGGCAGCTCGGGGTAGGAGAGCATCATCCGGCCCAGTCCGATGCCCCCGAACCACCCTTCGCGCACACAGGCCTGAGCCACGTGAGGCAGGTACTCCTGGAGGTAGGACCACCCGGTCGAGACGATCGGCATCTCCGGCACGGCGGCCTGAGCGGCCCTGGCCGCGTCGAGGAGTCGCCCCACTCCGACGAGCGGGTCCTCGGGCGGGTCGTAACCGTCGCTCGGAGGGAACGCCGCGGGGCGTTGTGCGTGCGGTACGTAGTAGGGGCTCCCGCCAGACACGTTGAGCAAGGAGACGCCGAGCCGGGGGAGGCGGCGGACGAGCTCCAGGGGTTCCGCGAGATCGGGGAGCGTGGGGTCGTCGGCGAGGGCGCCGAACGCATCGGAGTAGGGGAGCGTGACGCTCTCCGGCTCGCCGCGCCCGTCGTGGCCGCGCCGGTGAGGAACGAGATCGAAGAGCGAGAGCCGGACTCCGATCACGAGGCCGGGTGCGCTCTCGCGGACAGCCGAGACGACGCGCTCGAGGAGGCGCACCCGGTCGTCGAGCGACGGACCGCCCCACGCGCCCTGACGCCTGCGCGCTGCTAGGAACTCGTGGAGGAGGTAGCCGTGGCAGTGCTTCAGGTCGACGAAGTCGAAGCCCTCAGACTGGGCGAGCGCCGCGGAGCGGGCGAAGGCCGCGACGAGCGAGTCGACCGCCGAATCGGTTGCGACGTCGTCGTCGGTGGCTCCCGTTCGGGAGTCGAGGGCCGCGTGCCGGAACGCGACCACGGGGCGCGGCCCGGCCGCGGTCGGGGCGCGCCCAGCGGCCGCTGTGGGTGAGCTGGAGCCCGACGATCGGCGCCGGGTTGCCGCACTCCCGGGCCGCCGCGAGCAGCGATCGCCGGAGGGCTCCGAGGCCGGCTGCGGTGTCGTCGGAGACGATGAGCTGGTTCGGGTTCCCGCGACCGTCGGGGGTCACAGCCGCGGCCTCTCCGCCCCAGACGAGCCCCGCTCCCGAGCGGCCGAAGTTGCGCCACCGGCGGAGGGTGAGATCCGACGGGGAGCCGTCGGGGAGCGAGTCCCACCCCTCCATCGGCTGGACGACCCAGCGGTTGGGGGCGACGAGGCCGGGTGCGACCGTCCAGGGTGCGGAGAGGGGCGAGAGGGGTGATGGGAGCGGGGCGTCGTCGCAGGGCAGGTCGACGCCGAGCTCGGCGAGGCGGCCCCGCAGCCCCTCGACGCCCGCGAGGCTCTTGATCCTGGAGAACTCGACCGTCACTGGGCGAGACGCTACCGGTCCGCGGCCGTGGCGCCCGAGAGGTGTCCGACTGCGGGGCGTTTCGGGTCAAGTGCGCCGGATCGTCTGCCGATCAGTACGCCATGGAGGGGACGGGCACGGGCCTGCTCGCATCGCCCGCGGGTCGCGAGCCGCAGGACGAGAGACGTCGCGCCGCGTGGCGCGCCGTGCTCAACCCGGCGCAGCTCGCGCCGCTGCTCGTGGTCCCACTCTTCGCGATGGGCCAGAACGCAGGGTTCATCGCCGACGTGCCGCTGTGGGGCCTCATCGGAGCGCTCGTCTTCGCGCAGGTCGCGAGCAACCTCGCCACCGCGCTGGTGCTCCCGGGCAGCAGCGGATGGAAGCTGTGGGTGCGCGTCGGGGCGATGTGCCTGCCGATAGGCCTCGTCATCTACTTGACCGGATGGGGTGCGACCCTCGCCGTCGGCCTCGTCTTCGGGGTTGCTGAGTGCATCAGGGTGGAAGGGGCGCACGCCGCCCGGTCGGGGATCGCGCTGACCTGCACGTCGATCGCCCTCGGCGAGTTCGCGATAGCGACCGATCGGATCCCGACGCTGCTGCCCGAGCCGGAGGGCCACGGTCTCGCCGTGCTCGCAGCCGTCGGGGCGTCGCTGATCATCGCGCTGCTCGGTTGGACGACGAGCCGGAAGGAGCAGGTCGAAGGCGATCTCCGCGCGAGCGAGGAGCGTTTCCGGGCGCTGGTGCAGCACGGCTCCGACGTGATCATGGTGGTCGGCATCGACGGTGACGTCCAGTACGCGAGCCCGTCCGTCCGGCGGACGCTCGGGTACGAGGAGCACGAGGTGTCGGATGCGGCCGAGGGGTGGGTGCACCCCGACGATCGCGAGCGGGCAGTGGAGTTCTTCGCGGCGATGATCTCCAGCGCGGGTGACGTCGCGTGGATGGACATGAGGCTGCGACACGCGGATCAGTCGTGGCGGTGGTTCGAGGTGGGGGTGACCAACCGCGCCGCAGATCCGAGTGTCGGGGGAATGGTCTGCAACCTGCACGACATCACCGAGCGCAAGCAGTTCGAGCACCAGCTCGCACACCAGGCGAACCACGACGAGCTCACCGGCCTGCCGAATCGCTCGGCCTTCCTCGATCGTCTGGAGCGCGCCCTGGCGCGCGCTCGACACGACGGGCTCCCTGTCGGCGTCCTCTTCCTCGACCTGGACCGGTTCAAGCTCGTCAACGACAGCCTCGGTCACGACGTCGGCGACCGTCTCCTGATCGAGATCGCGGACCGTCTGCGCGACTGCCTGCGCCCGGGCGACGTGGTTGCGCGCTTCGCGGGAGACGAGTTCACGGTGCTCCTCGAGAACCTGGGTTCGCCGGATCAGGCCGTGACGGTCGCCCAGCGCATCACCGACTCGCTCAACGAAGCGCTCTCGATCGACGATCGGGATCTCCATGTGACGACGAGCATCGGCATCGCCATCTCCTCGGAAGGCAATGACGAGGCAGGTGACCTGATACGCCAGGCGGACCTCGCCATGTACCTCGCCAAGCAGAACGGGCGCTCGCGGTGGGAGATGTTCGATGCCATCGACGCCGCCGACGTCGTGGGGAGGCTCGAGTTGGAGGGCGACCTCTGGCACGCACTCGAGCACGCCGAGCTCGCCGTCCACTTCCAGCCGGAGGTGTCGCTGGTGACGGGCCGGATCGTCGCCGTCGAGGCGCTGGTGAGGTGGGACCATCCGCGGCGCGGGCTGCTGGAGCCCGACGCGTTCGTTCCGTTCGCCGAGGAGTCCAGCCTGATAGTCGCGGTGGACCGGTTCGTGCTTCGCGAGGCGTGCAGGTGGGCGCGGATCTGGAACCCGCCCGGTGACGACGACAGCGCGGGGGTCGTGGTGAGCGTGAACATCTCCCCGCGCTTCTTCGCCCAGCCTGACGCCGTCGGGGACCTCGTCTCGGTTGCGAGCGACATGGGCGCCGATCTGCGCCGACTGCAGATCGAGATCACCGAGCGGACGGCCCTCACCGACGTCGATCGCACCGTCGAGACCCTCGATCGGCTGCGCGATCTGGGTGTGCGGATCGCGATCGACGACTTCGGAACCGGCTACTCGTCTCTGGGCTACCTCAAGCGGTTCCCGGTCGACGTCGTCAAGCTCGACCGGACCTTCGTGGACTGCATGGACACGCACGCTTCCGACGTCGCCATCGCGCAGGCCGTCATCACGATGGGGCATGCGCTGGGCATGGAGGTCACGGCCGAGGGTGTCGAACGGGCCGAACAGGCGGCGCGGCTGCGCGCACTCGGGTGCGACCGCGCGATGGGATGGCTCTGGTCCCCGGCGCTGCCTCCGGAACAGGTCGGGGCGGTGCTGCTCGAAGGCGTGCGCGGTACCGGTCCCGTCGCCGACGCGGCGAACCGCGCGGCGACGGTGATCGCGTTCCCGCCTGCGGTCGACGGGCGCCACTGATCGGTGCGGCCGGCTCTCGGCGCGTCGTCGACCTACTAGGGCTCGTGGTCGACGGTGGCCAGGCCGGGGACGTCGCCGTCGGCGGCGAGGCGTTCGGCAGCGGCATCGTCGCCTAGGAGGTAGGCGTCCCAGAAGTCGAGGGTCACTGACGAGACGACGTCGTCGTGGGGGTCCGGGTCGTTCTCGAAGGGCTCGGAGTGCATGCCGTCCAGGAGCGTGACGAGGATCTTCGGTGGCGCCGCGAGCGAGTAGGCCTCTACGGAGTCGGTGTACGGCAGGCTCAGGTCGGCGTCGCCGTGGATCCAGAGGGTCGGAGTGCCGTCGAGGTCGTACTCGCCGTCGAACGGGAAGCGGTACCCGGCCATGAGGAGTGCCGCGCCGATGCGCTCATCGCGACAGCACGAGTTGAAGGTGACTGCATACGTGGTCGCGGCGCCGAGAGAGATGCCCGCAGCTCCCACTCGCTCGGAGTCGATCCGCCCCGAGAAGCCGCCGGCCCCGAGTCCCGAGCGGCGGACGAGGTCGTCGATGACGAAGGAGACATCGCCGGGCTGGTTCACGTAGTCGGCGATTCGCGACGCGCTGGGCGCGACGTCGTGAGTGAGGGGGAACAGGGGCACTGCGACCACGTAACCCGCCGAAGCCCAGGTGGTAGCGAGGTTCGAGAGCCCTGCGGGATTCCCGTTGCGCCCGTGGGCCAGCACGATCAGGGGGTGTGCCTCTGTCGACTCCGGCAGGTAGACGTCGGTGGCGAGCGAGCGGTGAGGAGAGTCGAGCAGGTCTATCGGGTCGTCGGTCGGGCGCGATGTGTCGACGAGCGTCACGGCCTTCTTCTGCACCGCGAAGGGCCGGTCGGCGCGTGTCATCGCTGTCGTCTGCGCTGAGGGCACGGTTGCGGTGGCGGAGACGGGGCTCGCGGCGTCGTCACTGCCGGAGCACCCGTAGGTGAGAGGGACCGCCAAGGCGAGGGTGCACGTAGCCACACGGCACGCGCGCCGGTGGCGGGCGCGTCGATGGGGCGAGGTGCGCACCTGCTCACCCGCCGAGGCCCAGGAGCCTCTCGCGGCGGACCGACTTCGCACCGCGCCAGAGAGCCAGAGCCGCGGCGACCCAGGCGACCGCGCCAACCACGATCCCGTACGTGCGCGCCTGCGCCAGGGAGCCCGACGAGAGGCCGTAGGCGACGATCACCAGTGGGAGGGTGACGAGGGCCGACGCCTGCTGGGCGGCGGCCGAGCTCGACACTCGTGCGGAGATCCGGAGGATGAGGGCGACGACGAGGGCCAGGAACGGCGGCACGACCCAGAGGATCATCAGCCACCAGTTCGGGGTCGGGAAGAACCAGCCCCCGACCTTCCGGCCGACGATCAGGTTCACGACGAGCGAGTAGAGGCCGAAGCCGATCGCCGCGGTCGCGTAGCCGGGGAGCAGGCTGGCGATGAGCTTGCCGACGAAGATCTCGTTCTCCGAGGCAGGGGAGTGGGCCAGGAACTCGCCGCTCCCGCGTTCGCGCTCGCCGATGATGGTGTGCGAGCCGATCGCCGACGACACGGTCAGAGGAACGATGATCGCCAGTGGGGCGAACAGGTACACGGCGAGCGCGTACGCGACCTGCACGTCGGGGTCGCCGGCCGGCGTCTGGTCACGCACGGCCTGCGGCAGCACGTTCACGACGTCTCCGAGCTGCTGGACGATCCCCTGGTCGCGGATGGTCGTGAGCGCGAGGAAGAGCGCGGTGGGCAGCACGACGAAGAAGAGCGCGGAGATGGCGGCGAGAGGCAGCCAGAAGTCGCGGCTGTTGCGCAGTGCGCGTAGGTCGGTGCGCGCGATGACCCACGCGCGTGGTGTGAGGCCGCTGATCATCGGAGGGCCTCCCCGCGCGAATCGCGCCGTACAGCGAAGTAGAGCTCCTCGAGCGACGGCATCCGCGGCTCCACACGGGTGACCCGTACGCCGTCGCGCACCAGTTCACCGACTAGGTCGGCGACCCGCTCGGGGGAGTCGAGGCCGACCAGTGCGACCCCGTCGCGCTGGTACGACGTGACGCCGGCCATCGTCGAGAGACGGTCTAGGCCGGAAGGGTCTTCCGCGTCGATCACGACGGTCGCGGCGGTCCAGTAGCGGCGGGTCAGCTCCTGGGGTGAGCCCGAGACGAGTGTCCTGCCGTGGTCCATCACCACGACGTGATCGGCAATCCCTTCGGCCTCGAGTAGTAGGTGCGTGCACATGAGGACGGTCTTGCCGTCGCGCGTCATCTCGCGGATGAGGTCGAGGACGGCGCGCGACGACTCGGGGTCGAGGCCGGCGGTCGGCTCGTCGAGGAGGAGGAGGTCGGGGTCGTGCAGTGTGGCCCGGGCGAGTGCGAGGCGGGCCCGCATCCCGGTGGAGTACCCACCGACCCGCTGGCCGAGCGCGTCGGTTATGTCGAAGCGCTCTGCGGCGTCGCCGATCGCGGAGTCGGGGTCGGCCACCTCGAATAGGTCGGCCGCGTAGCGGAGGTTGTGGTACCCGGTGAGGCGGTCGTAGAGCGCCGGCCTGGCGGGTACCACGCCGCACCGGCGCCGGACCTCCTCGCCGTCGGAGAGGGGGTCGAGGCCGAGGACGCGCACACCGCCGTAGTCGACGGGGAGCGCCCCGGTGACGACGCGCACGGCCGTGGTCTTGCCGGCGCCGTTGGGGCCGAGGAGCATCGCGATGGTGCCGGCGGGCACGTCGAGAGTGAAGTCGGAGAGCGCGGCCACGTCGCCGAACGATCGCGTGACGTGCTCCAGTCCCACCGCCGGTGCGTCCACCGCATGACGGTACCCGCTGGGCGACCACGCTACGCAGCAGGACGACCTCGCGCGGGCCCTGCGGCTAGCCTTGCGGCTCCCGGCGGCGTAGCCGAGTGGCTCAGGCAAGGGTCTGCAAAACCCTGGACGTGGGTTCAATTCCCACCGCCGCCTCGATGAGGGTTTCACGAGAGTGGGGCCCTGCGGTTCGTGAACCCCCGGACCACGCGCGGGAGTCGGCCGAAAGATAGCGAGCTGCACCCTCCAGAGATCGTTGCGCTTGCCGGTGGAATGCCTTGGCGATCACCCACCGAAGCGGGCGAGTCCATCGCGGTAGAGATGATTCATTCCGGAAGGTCAATCGGGTTCCGCTCCCTTCGGGTCGGAACTGGATCGAGTCGATGCTGTGGGCGAACCCGAACTTCCCCGCGTAGACGACCAACTCGTCGGCGACGACCTCGACCAGTACAGGAGCGACGGTCAGTCGCACTGGGCCGCGCTTGAGCGTGCAGGAGTATCGAGCACCCACCTCCATCGATCCGCCGTCGACCAGCCGTGACGTCGCCACGGCCGGGTTCCACAGGCTCAACATGGCCATGTCGGCGATCGTGAACGCCGTCGAGGGACTGACCGGTACGACGACCGAGCCCTCGAATCGAACCTTCACCGGCAGCGCCGAGGGATCGGCCGCATCGACCATCAAGTCAATGTACGTCGCCCGATCCCCGAATCGGAGTAGAAGCGGACATGGGAGGCACTCGGTCGGCTTGATGCCGGGATTCGCCACCTGCTACCTGCTGGTCGTAGCGGGCGGGTGAGGTGGGCCGGAGACGGTGCGGGCATGCATCTCGCGAGTGAGCCTCTCGATCTCCTTGACCATGAGAGCGGCCTCGAGGTTGGTCTCGTAGTCGTGCTGGGCGAGCGCGCTGCTGATCTGGTCCTCACGCTTGGCGGCTATGAGCAGGATCGCCCCTTGGAGAGCGGCGAGGCACGACAGGATCAGGTTCAGGAGGATGAACGGGTACTTGTCGAAGCCGACGTTGCGGTTCGCGATCATCCAGCCGGCGAGGAACGTGAGGGCTCCGAACACGAAGCCCCACGAGCCCATGGTGTTGCGGAGCGTGTCTGCGGCACGCTCACCGCGGGTCAGCTGGTCACCACTGCGCACGGCCGGGTGGTGGCGCCAGCTCGATCGACGGATTCTCAGGCTGTGTCGTATCGTCATCGCCGAAGTCTGACGCCTCCGGGGCAACTCGGGAAGAGAGAGCGGGAGCACGACAGTGGCACTGCAAGTGATCGGGGCGGGGTTCGGACGGACGGGCACCCTCTCGCTGAAGACGGCGCTGGAGCGACTGGGCTTCGCACCCTGTCATCACATGATCGAGGTATGGGCCCACCCCGAGACCGCCGACCTCTGGGAGCGGGCCGGCTCCGGCGAGCCGGTCGACTGGTCGGAGATCTACGGCGACTACGTGGCGACGGTCGACTGGCCGGGCTGCGCGTTCTGGCGGGAGCTGATGGTCGCGTTCCCGGATGCGAAGGTCGTCCTCGGCGTCCGCGAACCGAAGAAGTGGTGGGAGAGCTTCAGCTCGACGATCCTCCAGCAGATGGCGTTGCCGCCGTCGGACGACCCCGGGGTGCGGAGCATCCAGAGGGTCGGGATGAGCGTCGTCGCACCGCGCAGCTTCGCCGGGTTCGACCTGAAGGAGGCCGGGTTCACCGCGGCGTTCGAGGCGCACAACGACGCTGTCGTGGCCGGGGTGCCGGCCGAGCGCCTCCTGGTGTACCGGGTCGCCGAGGGCTGGGGGCCGCTCTGCGACTTCCTGGGCGTCCCGGTGCCCGACGAGGAGTTCCCGAACGTGAACGACCGGGAGCTCTTCCGCGCCGTCTTCGGCCTCTAGCCGGCAGCGCAGCCGAGCGTCACGGATCGAGTAGCCGTCCCGGGCTCTCGAGTCGGCCGCGGGCGGCGCGACGACCGGGGCAGCCTCGAAGGGCGCGCCGGGCGCACCGCCCGCGGGCCGAGCAGTGTCGTGCCCGCGCGAGCGTGCCCTCAGAGTACCCCTTGAGCGGCATCACCGGAATCGGGGTCTATGCCCGCCGACGCGACGGTGGCACCATTAGAAGATGGCAGACGACGCGGACCCTGTTGCGGGGCACCCCGACCTGGCGGGTGCCGGAGCCTCGATGCGCGAGGAGTGGCGGTCGGAGGAGGAGGCGGCGGGTGCCGACGCCGTAGAGCACTGGCAGCATCGAAGGACGCTGCGCGAACGCCTTCTCGAGTGCATGCACAGGGGAGACCCGGTCGCGGCGATCGTCGCCGGACACCGATTCGCCGGCGAGGTCGTCGAGGTGGCCGACGACCTGCTCTCGATCCTGACGGTCGCCGGCAGGGTCGACGTGAACCTCTGCGACGCGGTGCCGGTGGTCCTGCAGGTCGCCGAGCGCATGCGCTCGGGAGGTCGCTCGGGTGGCGAGTCGTCGGGTGGGTTCCGCGCCTGTCTGTTGTCGCGCGAGGCCGAGGGAGTCGAGGTGACGGTGGGGACGGCGTTCCTCCCCGAGCCGTTCGACGGGACGCTCGGCGTCGGGGCCGACCACGTCTGCGTGACGGGCCGGGGAGGCGGCGAGGTCTTCCTGGAGCTCTCGTCGGTGGCGTTCGTGGCTCCGCGCCGCCCGTAGAGGCGCGCCTCAGGACGTCGAGCCTCAGGATCCTGCCTGTCGGGCCTCCGCCGACGGCGAGCGGTCGAAGCCGGGCTGGTTGCGCACCCACTCGACGAGCTCGTCGCGCAGGAAGCGCATCTCGCGTCCCCCGGGGAACCGGTGGGCTGGGATGCGCCGCTCGCGCACCATGCGGCGCAGGTACTCGACGTGCACGTGGAGCAGCTCGGCGGCCATGGCGGTGGTGAGGATCTCGGGGAAGGCGGCAGGCGCGGCGCCCTCGTCGGCGGTCGCAGGTCCGTCGTCGGCGGTCATGGGGCGATGGTACCCGTGGCGTACGACATGGAGGTGCTCTGTCGCAGTGAGACGTGTGAAGGCGCAGCATGAGAGCCGGGCGGCGCAGACACTACGTACCGGAGGGGCAATCGCAGGAGCCTGAGCGCCTCCGCGGACCATCTGATTCAGTACAGCATGCTACTTGACATCTCGTCACATACTCTGACACCCTCCGAGGGATCCATAAGGGGGCGCGTAACGCCCGGACAAGGGCGATCAGGAGAAACGCCCTCTTGCACGCGAAGGCGTGATCTGCTGACATTCCGGCGCGGTCGGCAGTCGTGCTCGCGCTCTGCGAGGCCGGAAAGGGGAGGTGGGCTCGATGGCGGCCGCGACGCTCCGACAGGAAGAGGCGATCGCCCGCCTGCCGGCACCGAGGCGCCCCCTGGCGTCGCGGCTCTCCGCCGGTCACGTGGTCATGGTCGTCGCCGGCCTGCTCGGCTTCCTCTTGACGCTGGGCCTGCTCAGGGCCGCCGACCGGACCGTGCCCGTAGCGGTGGCCGCCGCGGACATCGAGGCGGGTGAGCGCGTAGATGCCGGCTCCTTCGACCTGGTCGACGTGCACGCCGGTGGGAGCGTGCTCGACACGCTCGTCGTCGCCGACCTGATCGACTCGATCGACGGACGAGTGGCCGCGCGCCGCGTCGGGCGTGGAGAGCTGGTCGCCCTCTCCGATCTCCGCACGGCGGGCGCGGGCGCTGCACCGCGCTCGATGAGCTTCCCGATCGACGCGGCGCGCGCCGTCGGTGGCGCTCTCGACGCCGGCGACAGGGTCGACGTGCTCGCGGCGTCCGACGGCGCGGCCCGCTACGTGCTCGCCGATGTCGAGGTCCTCGCAGTCGGCGGAGGTGGAGGATCGGGAGCGCTACGCGCGGGCGACGACGCCCTGACGGTGACGCTGGCGGTCCAGCCCGATGACGCCATCCGGCTCGCTGCCGCCCTCGACGGCTCGGCTGTGACGCTGGTGCGGTCGACCGGAGCGGAGCCCGTCGTCGGCGAGCCCCCGCCGGTGGACGGGGGCGCTCCATGAGAGAGCCCGAGATCGCGCTCGTCTTCTCCCCCGAGGCGTGGGTGGAGGAGCTCCACAGGCACTTCGCCGATCACGGGGGGGCGAGGGTCCGCCAGGTCCTGGTCGACCCCGCCCTGGCGCTCGACGACGACTACGACACGCTCGTCGTCAGTCACCGGTGGCCGGCCCTCACGCGTGCACTCGTCGCCGACCTGCACGACAGGCGCCGCCGGATCCTCGGCGTCTACGACCGCGAAGAGCCGGCCGCGCGCGAGATCCTCGACCGCCTCGGCGTCGACGCGGTGGTGGAGTCCGACGCCGGCCCGCGGGCCTTCCTCGAGTCGCTGCTGCTGCTTACCCGCGAACCCGACGACGCTCCGATCGTGGCCCCAGGGGAGCCGACCTCCGTGTCGTCGGCGGACGCGACCTCGGCCGGGCGCACGATCCTCGTCGGGGGGCCCGCAGGGGCGGGCAAGACCGAGATCGCCATCGAGCTGGCGCGTGCGCTCGCTGGTCGGGAGGGTGCCACGGCCCTTCTCGACGCCGACGAGGTCGCCCCGTCGGTCGCTGCGCGGCTCTCGACTCCCATCGAGCCGAACCTCCGCAGCGCCATCGACGCCGTCGAGTTCGGCCTCGGCACGCTCTCGGGTTCTCTCCGATCAGTTCCGCACGCCGGCTTCACACTCGTCGCCGGCCTGCCGAACGTCGCCGCGTGGTCGCAGGTCCGTCCGGGCGAGGTCGCGCGCGTACTCCGCGGGCTCGCAGGCTCGTTCGAGGCGGTGGTCGTCGACGTCGCCGCGCCACTCGACGACGTGGGTGCAGGGAGTCGTGGTCGCTACGCCCTGGCGCGCGCTCTGCTCCAGGAGGCAGACGAGGTGGTAGCGGTGGGCGGCGCCGATCCGGTCGGAGTGACGCGCCTTCTCGCATGGCTCGCGTCGGCGCACTCGATCGCACCCGATGCGCAGATGCACGTCGTCGTGAACAGGGCTCCCCGCGACCGCTTCCGCCGGGGAGAGGTCTACGACGAGATCTACAGGACCTTCCCGCCGGCGTCGCTGTCGTTCACTCCGTTCGACCGGCGCGTCGAAGCGGCGGCGTGGGCCGGGAGCGTCGTGCGGCGCGGTCCGTTCACGCGGGCCGTCGGCGCTGCCAGCGCGGGTGGTGGCGCCTTGAGCGGGCGACCCGACGCCTACGACACGATCCGTCGCGACTCGCTGGGTCGGATCGAGCGACGCCGCCTGCGCATCGAGTCGGACCTAGACGAGATGCGCTCCGAGGTCGATCGCGCCGTCGACGACTACCAGCGCCGCGCACACCTCGGAGAGGAGATCCCACTCGGCGAGCCCCGCGAGATGGCCGAGCGAGTCCTCAGGTCGATCAACGATCTCGGTCCCCTGACGGATCTGGTGGCGCGGCGCGATGTCGAGGAGATCTTCATCGAGGGCTCGCACGTCTCCTTCCTCGACACCGAAGGCCGGGTCCGTGGGCTGGCGGTGCCGACCACCGAGGACGAGAACCGTCAGATCATCGACCGTCTCCTGGCGAGCACCGACCGGCAGCTGAACGTCAAGAACCCGATCGTCCAGGCTCGCGTGCTGCAGGGAGCGCGCGGCTGACCGCCGCGATACCGCCGATCGCCGACCGCCTCTCGGCGACCGTGCGGCGCTACACCGTGCGCAACGTGTCCCTGGCCGACCTCGTCGAGCGCGGCTCGCTGTCGCGGGAGGCCGCCGGCTTCTTGTGGGCGGTCATGCAGATCCGGTCGCGCGTCGTCGTGTCGGGCGAGCCCGGGGCCGGCAAGACGACGCTGCTCGCTGCGTTGCTCGCCGCTGCGCCGGCTGCGCACTGCGTGCGATGCTGCGAGGAGATCCGCGAGATCGCCGTCCCGGTGGCGCACGGGGCCTACTACGAGGTCCGGCCGCCCTCGGTCGACGGGACCGGCGAGATCTCGGTGCGGGCACTTCTCAAGTTCGTGCTCGCGATGAGGCCTGACCGAATCGTGGTGGGGGAGGTGCGCGGAGGCGAGGCCTTCGAGCTGACCCGCGCGGTGAATGCCGGGTGCGGGTTCCTCTGCACGGTCCACGCGAACAGCGCTCCCGAGGCGCTGAACGCGATGGTCAACGCGGCACTCATGGCGGGTGAGAACGTCACGGAGCGCGTCGTCCGCAAGGTCTTCTCCGAGTCGCTCGACCTGGTGGTGCACATCGACCGCGACGACGTTCCGCGCGACGGCGTGGGGATCAGGCGGCAGGTGTCGGAGATCACTGCCGTCGCTCCGGCGCTATCGGAGGGGTTCACCTGCGAGCCGGTGTTCGTCCGCAGCGCTCTCGGCCGCCCGCTCGAGTGGACGGGTGCACTGCCTCCGGGCCTGGAGGACCGCGTCGACCGGGCGCTGCCGAGCGGGATGAGCCTGCGTCGCGTGGTCGAGAGGGAGGTCGCGCCGCTATGAGGCTCCTGGCAGCCGCCTGCGCCGGGCTGGCCCTCGCGCTGCTCGCCGGTGTGCTCACCGGTCAACGGGTCGAGTTCCGGATGCGGCTCGCACGGCGTGGCCGCGGGCGGGCACGCCGGGAGGTCTGGCTGCAACAGGCCGGCGTGGGGCTCGGTCCGGCGCAGTTCGGACTCGGCTCCCTCGGCGTCGGGCTCACTGCGCTCGCCTTGTTGACCGTCGTCTGCGGGTCGCCGTTCGTCGCTGCGGTGCCGGCGATCGCCGTCGCGCTGCTCCCGCGCGCCTACTTCGGACGTAGGAGGGCGCAGCGCATGCGCCTGGTCCAGGCGGCGTGGCCCGACGGCCTGCGCGACCTGCTCGCGTCGATCTCCGCGGGCCGCTCGCTCGGGCAGGCGGTCGAGTCGCTGGCCGAGACGGGCCCCGAACCGCTACGGGAGGCATTCGCCGCCTTCCCGTCGCTGGCGAGGATGCTCGGCACCGTCCCCGCCCTCGAGATCGTGCGCGAGGAGATAGCCGACCCGACGAGTGATCGTGTGCTCGAGGTGCTGATACTCGCGCACGTGAGCGGTGGGGGGATCATCCGACCGATCCTCGAGGACCTCGCGTGGGCCACCACGCGAGACCTCCGACTCCTCGAAGAGGTGGAGACCGAGGGGCTCGAGATGCGGATCAACGCGCGCGCCGTCGTCGTGCTTCCCTGGCTCGTCCTCGTCGCGCTCACGGCGACCGAGGGGCCGTTCAGAGAGTTCTACCGACGCGGTGCGGGGGTGACGGTGTTGGTCGTGGCGGCGGTGCTGTCGGGAATCGGCGTGGCGGTTCTCGGGCGGCTGGGACGCCAGCCCGACGAGCCGCGCGTGCTCGGTCGAGGGGCGACGAAGTGATGGGCACGGCGGTGCTCGCCGCCACCGCGGTCGGAGCGGCGCTGGCGGCCCTCGCACGGCTCGCCGTGCGCCCCACGCGGCGGCTGGGGCCGCGAGTGCGGCCGTACACGGTGGTCACGCGCTCGGCGCTCGGCCGGCGGCCCGACGCACCGGGGCTTGTGGGCCCCGCGGCGGCGGCCGGCGGTGGGACCGTCAAGCGGCTCTTCGGGCCGCCGGTGATGGCGGTGGCGCAGCGCCTCGGACGGATGATCGAGTCGCGCGGCGACGAGCACCTGGCGTTGAGGCTGCATCAGGCCGGCATCTTCGAGATGGCTCCGGAGGAGTACAGACTCCGGCAGGTGACGCAGGGGGCGCTCGCAGCCGCGGCGTTCGGGTTCGGCGCGGCCCTCGTGCTCCGTGCCCCCGTTGCGGTGCTCGGGGCGGTAGTGGCGGGCTTCACCTTCGGCTCCACGCGCTCGCGCTCGCGGGTCGATCGCGCGATAGCGGAGCGATCCGAGCGCATCCGCCAGGAGCTGTACACCGTGAACCAGCTACTGGCACTTCACGTGCGCACCGGGGCCGGACCCGTCCAAGCGGCGCAGCGGGTAGTCGACCGCTGCCGTGGAGCGGTGGTCGAGGAGCTCGACGCACTGCTCTCCTGGACCCGACGCGGCATGCGTGAGCCCGATGCGTTCCGCAGGGCCGCGGAGCTCACGCCGGAGCCGAGCGCGGCGCGCACGTACCGCCTCTTCGCGGCCGGATCGGAGCGGGGCGCCGACCTGGCCGAGGCGCTTCTCGCCCTGAGCGAGGATCTGCGAGAGGCGCGTCGCGAGCACTTGCGCAAGGCGGCGGTACGTCGTCGCGCCGCCATGCTCGTGCCGACGATCGCGATCCTCGCGCCGATCATGCTGCTGTTCATCGCAGCGCCACTTCCCTCGATCGTGCTGGGGCAGCGGTGAGCACCCGCTATCGCGCGTCACCGGCAGTGAGCGAACGACGAAGAGACAGGAGGACACAGTGCGAGATCGTCTGTATGCACGACTCATAGGGATGCGTCACGGGACCAGGGAGACTCCCGGACGGCGAGGTGACGAGCGGGGAATGACGACGGCCGAGCTCCTGGGCAACGCGGCCCTCGGCGTCTTCGCCCTGATCGTCGTCTGGGCCGGCCTCCGCCAGCTCGGCCTCGACGTCGTCGACTGGATACGGAGCGACCTGATGGGCGCTCGCTGAGCGCCACGATGACGCGCGATGCAGAGCCTGCACGTCGCGAAGTGGGATTCGCGACGGTGCAGTACGTGGTGGCCACGGCCTTCGGCCTGCTGCTCCTCGTCGCGGTGGCGAACCTCATGGTCGATCTCTATGCACGCGGAGCGGTGCGCGCTGCACTCGACGAGGCGACACGAGCCGCGACGCGCCTCGATGCACCGCCGGGCACCTGCGAGGTGCGCGCCGAGCAGGCGCTCGAAGCGACACTCGGCGGCTCGTCGGGCGACAGCGTGACCGTGAGCTGCACAGAGGAGCAGGACCGCGTGCGGGCGTCGGCAGAGGTGACCCTCGCGTCGTGGATTCCCTGGCTCGTCCCGGACTGGACCTTCGATCTCTCGGCGATCGCTGTGCGCGAGAAGTGAGCTGCGGGAAGGCGGCAGAGGGGCGCGGTCAGGCCGCCATCGAGCTCGTCGCGTCGGTCGGGCTGCTCCTCCTGCCGGTGGTGCTCCTCGTCGCGTCGATCCCGACGTGGTCGGAGCGGAGGCACACCGCCATCGCTGCGGCGCGCGAGGCCTCGGTCGTGGCTGCGAACGGCTTCCCGGGCGACGTCGGCGACGAGGCGGAGTCGGCCGCGAAGTCGGTGGCGGCGGCGCACGGGGTGCCGGCGGAGGACATCAGTGTGGAGGTGCGGACAGGAGAAGGGGGCTCCGGATCGGTCTCGGCGACGGTGACCGTCCGGATGCCGGCGCTCGTGCTGCCTGCGATCGGGAGCGTCGGGGCGTGGAGCTGGAGCACGACGCACACTCGCCGCACGGGTGACTATCGGAGCGGTGCGTGACGGCGAGCGTCGTGGTCGAGCCGGGAGTGCGTCGCCGAGTGCGTCGCGACCAGCGGGGGACCGTGACCCTCTACGTCCTCGGCCTCTGCGTGGCCGTCCTGTTCCTCGGCGGGCTCAGCGTCGACCTGTGGCGTGTTGTCGCCGTACGGCGAGACCTCGCAACGATGGCCGACGGGGCGGCTGCCGCTGCGGCCGACGGCATCGACGAGGCGTCGCTGCGCGCGGGAGATCTCGTCCTCGACCCGGACCGGACCTCGCTCCTGGCGCGCGAGCAGCTGGCCGGGCAGTCCGATGCAGGGATCATCGACGACGTCGCGATCGAGACGCGCGACGGAGTCGTGACCGTGACCCTGCGGTCGACCGTGTCGTTCACCCTGCTCGGCGTCTTCCTGGACGACGGCGGCTTTCGCGTACATGCCTCGGCGTTCGCCGAGCCACGCCGTCGGGAGTGAGCGGGTGGGGCGCATAGGCTCTCGTCGATGAACGTGGAGTCCTGTCTCGCACTCGCACTCGATCTTGCCGACATCGCCGACGTGATCACCATGGGGCGATTTCGCGCGACCGACCTCGTCATCACCACGAAGCCCGACGACACCCCGGTGACGGAGGTGGACCACGGCGTCGAGCGGGCGATCAGGGAGCACCTGGGCATCTACGCGCGGGAGCACGCCGTGCTCGGTGAGGAGTTCGGGTACGACGCCTCCGACGAGAGCGAGTTCCGGTGGATCATCGACCCGATCGACGGGACCAAGAGCTACCTGCGCGGGGTGCCCATATGGGCGACGCTCGTCGGTCTCGAGTGGGCTGGGGAGATGGTGGTCGGGGTCGTCTCGGCGCCGGCGTTGCACGCGCGCTGGTGGGCGGGCAAGGGGCTGGGTGCGTTCCGCGACGGCGAGCCGATACACGTCTCGGACGTCGCAGCGATCGAGGACGCACACATCTCGTTCTCGTGGGACACGACGGAGCGCTCCGAGCAGGGCGGCTTCGACGAGAACGCCGCGGCGCTCGCGCGCCGGTGCTGGCGGTCGAGGTCGCTCGGCGACTTCTGGCAGCACGTGCTCGTCGCCGAGGGCGCCTTCGACGCAGCGGCGGAACCGGTCATCTCGCCATGGGACGTCGCCGCGCTCCAGCCGATCATCGAGGAGGCCGGGGGGAGGTTCAGCGACCTCGCCGGCGTGGCGCGGATCGACGGAGGGAGCGTGGTGTGCACGAACGGGCGACTCCACGAGGCCGTGCTCTCGGCACTGGCGACCGGTCCCGGCCCCGCGGGAGCGTCGCACGGTTGACCTGCCCGGGAATCCCGTCGGGTCGTAGCCGCATCTCGTAGCATTCGCAGCAGTGTCAGCGGAGTCGGACGTCACGGTCGGCGTGGACATCGGCACCTCCTCGGTCAAGGCCGTGGCCGCCGACGGCGAAGGGCGCGTCGTGGCGCGCTCCCGGGTTCCACACCCGTTCGCGGTACCGGCGCCACTCCGCTTCGAGCACGACGCCCAGCGAGCCTGGCGAGACGGTCCGCGCGCCGCGCTCGCGGCTCTTGGGCGCATCGAGCCGCGCGGCGTCTCGACGTCGGCGATGGTCCCTTCGCTCTGCGCCGTCGACGCGCTCGGCGTCCCCTGCTCGCCGGGCCTCCTGTACGGCGACGAACGTGGCTACACCGGATCTCGTGGCAACCCGTCGGAGAGCGGTGAGCTGGAGCAGTTCCTGCGTTGGACGGCGGGCGAGTACCCCGACGCCGCCGGGTACTGGCCGGCGCAGGCGGTGGCGAACAACGCGATAGCGGGGGAGGGTGTGATCTCCACCACGACCGCCGCGACTGCGGTGCCCCTCTTCGACTGGGTCGGCTGGGACTCGGCTCGTCTCGCGCAGGCGGGCGCTCGGCCGGAGCAGATGCCGCGTGTCGCTCCGAGCGGGAGCGCCGTCGGCGAGGTGACGGGGTACCGCGGCTGCGTGCTGGAGCCCGGGACGATCGACGCGATCGGCGAACAGCTCGTGGCCGGCGCCGACGACGTCGGTGACGTGCTCGTCATCTGCGGGACGACGCTCATCGTCTGGTGCGTGGTGCCGCAGCCGGTGGTGCTCGACGGCTACTACTGCGTGCCGCACACCGCTTCGGGAGGCAAGTTCCTGCTGGGCGGGCCGAGCAACGCCGGCGGCCTCTTCCTCGACTGGGTCGACCGGCTGCTCGAGGACAGCGCGCCGGTCCTCGGCTCGGTGGCGAGAGACCTCGACCCGCGCAACGTTCCGGTGTGGGTGCCGTACCCGCGTGGCGAGAGGGTCCCCCTCGGCGACCCCACGCGCCGAGCGCAGCTCCTCGACCTCGACCTGACTCACGACGCCGCGGCGATCCGGAGGGCCGCATACGAGTCGGCCGGCTTCGTCGCTCGTCGGATGATCGAGGCGTCGCCGGTGCGTGCGCACAGGGTCGTAGCCACCGGCGGTGGCGTGCGCGATGCAGCGTGGATGAGGGCCCTCGCCGACGCGACGGGCATCGAGGTCCACGTCGCGGCCGTTCCGGAGGGGGCGGCGCTCGGAGCAGCCTTCCTGGCGAGGGTCGCGGCCGGTATGGAGGAGTCGATGGGCGACGCGTGCCGCTGGGCGGGCACTTCGCAGATAGTCGGCCCGGATCCGCGCTGGGCGGCCGCAGCGACGGATCGCTACTCCCGCTTCCTCGAAGTCGCGCGCTGAGATAGTCGCGGACCGGAGAGGGGAGGGCGATGCCGATCGGGATAACGGAGGAGCACGAGGAGCTACGGCGGGTCGTGCGCCGTTGGATCGACGTCTCCTGCCCGCCGGCGGCGCCCCGTTCGGTGCTCGATGCCGAGAGCGAGGAGCGGCCTGCGTTCTGGGAATCGCTGGTCGACGCCGAGTGGCTCGGAATTCACCTTCCGGAAGGGCTCGGGGGCCTCGGCTACGGGCTGCCGGAGCTCGCGGTGGTGCTCGAGGAGATGGGGCGCGCGGCGATGCCCGGACCGTTCCTCGCGTCGGCGCTCGCCTGCGAGGTGCTGTCCGCGGCCGGCGGGCCGGCCGCGCGCGCGCTGCTGCCCGAGCTTGTGTCCGGGGCGAGGATCGGGGCCGTCGCTCTCGGGGCACCCCTCGACGCGACCCGTGACGGTCCGTCGCTGCGCGTCGACGGGGTGCTCCGCCCGGTCCTCTCGGGGCACCTTGCCGATCTGGTCGTCGCGCCGGCGAGGTTGCCCGACGGGGACGAGGTGTGGTGCGTCGTCGAGGCGGGTGACCCGGGAGTCGAGGTCTCCGAGCTGCCGAGCGTCGATCGGGTCCGGCGGAGCGGCGCAGTCACGGCGCACGGCGCGACGATCTCCGCCGACCGCCTCCTCGACGGCCTGACACGCGGTCGTGTGGAGTCGTCGGCGGTGGTCCTGGCGTCGGCGGAGGCTGTGGGTGTCGCCCAGTGGTGCGTCGACACCGCGGCAGAGTACGCGAAGGTGCGCGTCCAGTTCGGTCGTCCGATCGGGCAGTTCCAGGGGGTGAAGCACCGCAGCGCACTCGCCCTCGCGCGTGCTGAGCTCGCCCGTGCGGCGGCGTGGGACGCCGCGCGCGCGGTTGAGCGACGTCGAGAACGGTGGTGCGCTCGCAGTCGCGTCGGCGGGGGCGCTGGCACTCACGGCGGCGCTGGAGTGCGCGAAGGACTGCGTCCAGACCCTCGGCGGCGTCGGTTTCACCTGGGAGCACGACGCGCACATCTACCTGCGTCGGGCCGTGACATTGCACCAGGTCTTCGGGCTCCCTTCGCGCTGGCGCGCGCGAGCTGCGCGGGAAGCGCTGGGCGGTGCACGACGTCGCCTGGCCGTGGAGCTGCCGGGCGAGGCGGAAGGGCTGCGCGAAGAGGTGCGGGCCTTCATCTCGGAGATCGATGGGCTCACCGACGGCGAGCGCGTGGCGCGCCTGGCCGACGCTGGATACGTGGTGCCGGCGTGGCCGAGGCCTTGGGGACGCGACGCGTCGGCGCTCGAGCAGCTCGTGATCGACGAGGAGTTCCGGACGGCCGGCGTCCAGCCCCCCGCCATCATCATCGGGGGTTGGGCCCTGCCGACGGTGATCGTCTTCGGTACTGCCGAGCAGCAGCAGAGGTGGATCCCGCCGACACTTCGCGGCGAGATGCAGTGGTGCCAGCTCTTCAGCGAGCCGGGTGCCGGGTCCGATCTAGCCTCGTTGAGCATGCGTGCGACGCGCACCGACGGAGGCTGGGTGCTCGACGGGCAGAAGGTGTGGACTTCGCTGGCAGCGATGGCCGACTGGGGGATCTGCCTGGCCCGGACCGATCCCGACGCGCCGAAGCACGACGGCATCTCGTGCTTCATGGTCGACATGCGCTCACCGGGGATCGACGTGCGACCGCTTCGCGAGCTGACCGGTGACTCGATGTTCAACGAGGTCTTCTTCGACGCCGTGTTCGTGCCCGACGACTGCCTCGTCGGCGAGCCCGGCGACGGCTGGCGTGCCGCCCGGACCACCTTGGCGAACGAACGGGTGTTCATGGGGTCGGGAGCGACCACCGGGCGCGCAGTCGAGCGCGTGATGCAGCTCGCCCGGGGTCGCGCAATGGACGACGATCCGCTGCTGCTCGACGAGATCGGCGGTCTCGTTGCGACCGGGCACGCGCTCGCGGTCCTAGGCTTCCGCCTGACGCTGGAGGCGCTCGCCGGTGCAGACCCTTCCGGGTCGGAGGCCGCTGTCCGAAAGCTCCTGGGGGTCGCGCATGATCAGCAGGCACAGGAGCTGGGCCTTCGGCTCCTGGGCGACGACGCGGTCATCGACGAGGCCGAGGGCGGCGAGTGGATGAACGGCTTCCTGTCGAACCAGTGCCTCTCCATCGCGGGGGGTACGAGCGACGTTCAGAAGAACGTCATCGCGGAGCGCCTTCTCGGACTGCCGCGAGATCCATGAGGCGCCTGCTCCGGCCACCCGCACTCCCTGTTGCGATCGTCGTAGTGGTCGGTGTGGCGCTGCGGCTCCACACGACGTCGGATCTCTGGCTCGACGAGGCGCTGACGGTCAACATCGCCCGTCTTCCGATCGGTGAGCTGCGCGGGGCCCTGGAGATCGATGGTGCACCTCCGCTCTTCTACCTGCTCCTCCACGTGTGGACGGCGGTCTTCGGGGTCTCGGATCTGGCCGTGCGGTCCCTCTCGGGTGTCGCGGGCCTGGGGGCGCTGCCACTCGCGTGGTACGCGGGGCGGCGCGTGGGGGGCATCACCACGGCGTGGCTGGCGGTGTTGGTGCTGGCCTCGAACCCTTTCGCCGTGCGGTACGCGACCGAGGCGCGCATGTACGGCCTCGAGATCCTCCTCGTCTTCGCAGGCATCCTCGCTCTGCGCCGCGCTCTGGAGAAGCCGAGTGCGGCGCGCGTCTCGATCTTCGGCGTCGTGCTGGTGCTGCTCCTGTACACGCACTACTGGGCCTTCTATCTCGTGGCGGTCGTCGTCGTTCTGCTCCTGGCGCTCGGGTGGAGGGGAGAACACGCTCACGCGGCGCGGAGGCTGCTGATCGCGGCGGCGGTCGGCGTGCTCGCGTTCGCCCCGTGGGTGCCGACACTCCTCTACCAGAGCGCGCACACGGGGACTCCTTGGGGCGAAGCGGTGCTGCCGGGCCTGCCCATCGGCGAGACCTTCAGCGACTTCGCCGGCAGTACCGAGCACGAGGGGTGGCTGCTGCTCTTTCCGATGACCGCGCTGATGCTCCTGGGGGTCTTCGGAAGAGCGACCGACGTGCGGCGCATCGAGATCGACCTTCGCACGCGACCCGAGGTCCGCTGGGAGGCGCTCGTCGGAGCCGCGACGCTGGTGGTCGGCACGACCGCCTCCTACCTGGCCGGGAGCGCGTTCCAGACGCGCTACTCGGCGATCGTGCTGCCGTTCTACGTGCTGGTCGTCGCGCGCGGCCTCGCCTGCTTCGCCGACCGTAGGGTCCTCGCCGGTGTCACCGGAGTGGTCGTCGCGCTGGGCTTCGTCGGCGGCGTGCGGAACCTCGTCGAGAACCGGACGCAGGCAGGCGTGGTTGCGGGCGTCCTGCGCGCAGAGGCGGCGCCGGGTGACGTGGTCGTCTACTGCCCTGACCAGCTGGGGCCCTCGGTCGACCGTGGTGCGCCCGGGGGGCTCGATGCCTTCACCTACCCGGTCTTCGGCGACCCCTCACGCGTGGACTGGGCCGACTACGAGGAGCGGCTCTCGACCGTGGACCCGTCGGACTTCGCGCGGCGCACCCTGGCGAGGGCGCGAGCCGGCTCCGCGGTCTGGCTGGTGTCGGGCCCCGGATACCGCACACACGTGGGGACGTGCGAGCGGCTCGCCGCCGAGCTCGGGGAGTCGCGTGACGCCGTCACACGTGTCGTCCCCGACGAGGCGGTCTTCGAGAAGGTCGGCCTGATCCGGTTCGCCGCGCCGTGAGCCGTCCCCGGTGGTCGCTGCGAGCGGAGAGAGAGACTCTCGCGGAGGCGCTTCGTGCCGCCGCGATGCCGTGGATCGTCGCCCGGGTCTCGGTGCTCGGCTCTCTCGCGCTCGCCCGGCATCTCGCATCGGAGCTGGCGATGACTCCGAGACCGACGCAGCTCTCCGGTGGCCTGCTCTCGTGGGATGCGTCCTGGTACGCAGACATCGCGCACGGGGGCTACGCGGCCGTCTCCGAGGCGGGGCTCCGGTTCTTCCCGCTGCTCCCCCTCCTCGGGCGAGCCCTCGGCGTCGCCCCCGGGTTCGACACCGACCTCGGCGTCCTCGTCGTCGTGAACCTCTCCGCGCTCGCGTTCGGCGTGCTGCTCCACCGACTCGTCGTCTACGAGACCGGCGATCGCGAGCTCGCTCGGCGGACGGTGTGGATCGGGGCGCTCGCACCGCCCGCCTTCGTGCTGGTCATGGGGTACGCGGAGGCGCCGATGATGGCCTGCGCCGTCGCAGCCTTCCTGGCGCTGCGCACACGCAGGTGGGGGGCAGCGGCGGCGGCGGGATTCCTGGCCGGCCTGACCCGGCCGGTCGGGCTGCTTCTCGTCGTCCCTGCGCTGATCGAGGCGGTGCGTGACATCCGACGGGTATCGCCGGCCGAACGAGTATCCCGTGCGTCGGCCGTCGCGGCGCCGGGCCTCGGAGTGCTCGCCTACCTGGTCTGGGTGTGGGACCGGACCGACGACCTCTTCCTGGCACTTCGGTTGCACAGCTCCCCCGACCTGCGCGGCGGGACCGTCGAGCCGATCGGGAACCTCGTCGAGGCCTTCCGTGACCTGGCGGGAGGTGACCGCCTCGGCTCCGGCCTCCATCTGCTGAGCGCGCTCGTGCTCGGAGCACTGGTCGTGGCCCTCGTACCGCGCTGGCCGTCCTCGTACACGGCCTACGCCGCGGCCTCCCTCGTCCTGGGGCTCACGGCGAGCAACCTCGACTCCCTGGAGCGGTACTCGCTCTCCACGTTCCCGTTCCTGCTCGCCGTCGGAGGGCTCTGCGAGAAGCCGGCCGCCGAGCGCACCGTTCTGGCCCTCTCGGCGACCGGTCTCGTGGGCGCCTCGGTTCTCGCCTTCACCGGCATCCTGGTCCCTTAGACTCGCCTCGATGGCCGCGCCGACCGACGAGCCTCGCCCGGCGCACGTCGAGCGACGGCGCCACTTCGACGGGTTCTGGCGGATCCTCCTTGCGATCGCTCTCGTGGCGCTCGCCGTTCGCGTCGGCTATGTGGCCTTCGCGAAGTCGGGACCCTGCCCGGTCGTGTTGAACGGCGCAGTGGTCGACTCGTACCCCAGCGAGTGCGCCGTGGGCGACCAGGTCTTCTACAACTCGGCCGCCAACCGACTCGCCGAGGGCGACGGCTACCTCGAGCCCTTCGACGCCCGGAACGCTCCGGAGCCGGGCACCGCTCCCGCAGCCGACCATCCCCCGCTCACGATCACGGTGCTGGCACCCGTCTCGTTCGTCTTCGAGCACGTACCACCATTCTCCTGGTTCGGCGACGCAACCCACGTCGCGCGAGCACCGCTACGCGATGGCGCTGCTCGGCACGGCATTGGTCGTGCTGATCGGCCTGCTGGGGCGCTTGGTCGCCGGCGCGCGTGCGGGGTTGATCGCAGCGGGCGTCGCCTCGATCTACCCGAACCTGTGGGTGAACGACGGTCTGGTGATGTCGGAGACAGTCGCGGGCGTTGCCGTGGTCGCCGCGCTGCTGGCCGCGTACGGATTCGCGCGCGCTCCGTCGGCGCGCGCGGCGGTGCTGCTTGGAGCGTGCTGCGGGGTCGCGGCGCTCGCGCGCGCCGAGGTCGCTCTCTTCGTGCCGTTGCTGGCGGTCCCGGTGATCATGCTCGCTCGCGAACGCGACCTTCGCGGGCGTCTGATCCTGGTAGTCGCCGCGGTAGCTGCATCGGGCGTCGTCGTCGGACCATGGATCGTCTACAACAACGTCCGCTTCGACGAGCGGACGACGATCTCTACCAACGACGGGATAGCCCTCGCCGGCTCCAACTGCGAGCGCGTCTACTACGGAGGCGGCCTCGGCCTGACGTCGCTCGACCCGCCCTGCATCGACAGTCCACATCCGCCAGGCGACCAGTCGGTGGTCGCGGGCATCTACCGCGAGAGAGCGATCGAGTACGCGCGAGATCATCTCCGGCGCGTCCCGGTGGTGGTAGCGGCGCGCGTCGGGCGTACGTGGGGCCTCTACAGGCCCGCCGACATGCTCACCTACAACCTGGGGGAGGGGCGCGAGCGCTGGGTGAGCGCGCTCGGCATGTGGACCTACTACCCACTCCTCGCGCTCGCTTCGGTAGGCGCGGTCCACCTGGCGCGGCGCCGCTTCGCGACCGTCTGGCCGCTCTTGGTCCCCGCGTTGGTCGTGACGATCGGGGTCGCCGTCACCTACGGCCAGACCCGCTTCCGGGCGGCCGCCGAGCCGTCGATCGTGGTGCTCGCCGCCGTCGCTCTCGCGATGTGGAGGTCCGGGCCGGACGGGCAGACCGACGCGGCGCCGGAGCCCGTGGCCGGGAGTGGGCAGGGCTAGGATCGATGCCCCCTACCCAGAGGTGCCGAGAACTCCGATGACCTCCGACGACGGCGAGCAGAAGCGGCCGCCGCCGGCGGTGGTCGTGATCGGGGCCGGCCCCGCCGGGCTGACCGCGGCCTATGAGCTCGCGAAGACCGGCCACAGGTGCACGATCCTCGAGGCCGACGACATTGTCGGCGGCATCAGCCGGACAGTCGAGCGCGACGGCTGGCGCTTCGACATCGGTGGGCACCGCTTCTTCACGAAGGTGAAGCCGGTCGACGACCTCTGGTTCGAGATCCTCGGCGCCGACGAGTTCCTGAGCCGGCCGCGGATGAGCCGCATCTTCTACAAGGGCAAGCTCTACGACTACCCGCTGGTGCCGATGAACGCGCTGAGAAACCTGGGCCCGGTCGAGGCGGTCCGCTGCGTGCTGTCGTACCTGTGGGTGCGTGTGAGGCCACCGAGGAACCAGCACACCCTCGAAGGCTTCATCGTCTCCCGCTTCGGCTGGAGGCTCTACCACCACTTCTTCGAGACCTACAACGAGAAGGTGTGGGGCGTGCCCCCGTCGGAGATCTCGGCCGACTGGGGTGCGCAGCGGATCAAGAACCTCTCGCTGATGCGTGCGGCGACCGAGGCGCTCACGCCTAGGTGGGTCAAGTCGCGCCGAGGCCGAGAGAAGCAGGTGACGAGCCTCATCGAGGAGTTCAACTACCCGAAGTACGGGCCGGGGCAGATGTGGGAGCGGGCGGCCGAGATCGTGACCGGGCAGGGCTCGGAGCTGCTGATGGAGTCCCCGGTCGTCGGCGTCAACCACTCCGAGGGGCGCGCCACCTCCGTGACCGCCCGGGTGGAGGGCGAGGAGCGCACCTTCGCGTGCACCGACGTGATCTCGTCGATGCCGTTCGGCCTGCTGATCGAGGCGATGGACCCACCCGCGCCCGACGACGTCCTGCGCGCGGCCGCGCGCCCTGACCCACCGAGACTTCATCACGGTCGCTCTGGTCGTGCCCGAAGAGTTCTCGTTCCCCGACAACTGGATCTACATCCACGATCCGGGCGTCGAGGTGGGACGGATCCAGAACTTCGGGTCGTGGTCGCCCTACCTGGTGAAGGACGGCCGCACGTGTCTCGGCCTCGAGTACTTCGTCAACGAGGGTGACGGCACGTGGAACCGGTCCGACGACGAGCTGATCACCCAGGCGACGCGGGAGGTGACTCGGCTCGGTCTGGTGGCAGAGGGGAAGGTCGAGGCCGGCT
The DNA here is from genome assembly GCA_963706745.1 of uncultured Actinomycetes bacterium. Classification (GTDB taxonomy): domain Bacteria; phylum Actinomycetota; class Acidimicrobiia; order IMCC26256; family PALSA-610; genus JAOSJK01. The sequence continues at coordinate 465,236 of CAVPMX010000004.1, forward strand.
ACGTGGTGCGGATACCGAAGGCCTATCCGGTGTACGACGACGCGTACCAGGGGAACGTCGAGGTGCTGCGCACCTGGATCGCCGAGAACGTGCCGAACGTCTTCCCGGTGGGGCGCAACGGCATGCACAAGTACAACAACCAGGACCACTCGATGCTCACCGCGATGCTCTCGGTCGAGAACATCCTGGGAGCGCACCACGACGTGTGGACGGTGAACGTCGAGGCGGAGTACCACGAGGAGCACGACGACTCGACCGACGACGGTCACCGCGGGTCCGGCACCGGGCGAGAGGCCCCGATCCTGCCTCGGGCTGCAGCCCGCTGAGCGGCGTCGCAGGCCGAGGAACGCCTTCTACGCGGTGCGGCCGGTGCGCGGGGCGCGTCGGAGGCGCGGCATCCCGGGCCGGCGCTTCGCCCCGTGCCAGTGGGGCTTCACGCGGTCGCGCAGGCCCCACCACGTGACCATCGTCATCTCCTCAGCGACGACCTGCCACGACATCTTCGACTCGCCTCGCACCCTGTCGGTGAACGTGATCGGCACCTCCGCGATCTCACCACCCCACAGCCAGACCCGGTACGCGAGCTCGATCTGGAAGAGGTAGCCGTTCGCCTTGGTGTTCTGGAACTCGATGCCCTCGAGGGTCGTGGTCCTGTACGCCCGGTAGCCCGACGTGGAGTCGGTCACTCCGTGGCCCAGCATGAGGCTCGCATAGAGGTTGCCGTAGCGCGACATGGCGCGCCTGTACGCCGGCCAGTGCGGGATGGTGCCGCCCGGGACGTAGCGGGAGCCGATCGCCATGTCGGCCCCTGCCGCGCACCGCCGCGAGCAGCGACGGCAGTGCGGCGGGGTCGTGCGAGAGGTCGGCGTCGATCTGGCAGATGAGGTCGTAGCCGCGATCGATCGCGATCCCGAAGCCCGCTCGGTACGCGTTGCCCAGGCCCTTCTTGGCCGGGCGCCGCAGCACCTCGACCTGCCCCAGCTCCGCGGAGACCTCCTCGGCGGCGTCGGCGGTGCCGTCGGGGCTGTTGTCGTCGATGACCAGGACATCGGCGTCGGGGACGGCGGCGCGCAGGCGACGGAGCATCTCGCGGATGTTCTCGGCCTCGATGTAGGTCGGAACCGCCACCAGCGTTCGCATCAGCGGAAGGCTACCGGCCGCACTTGCGGTAGAGCTCGTACAGGTGCTCGTAGTCGCCGACGAGGCAGAACTCCTCGTCGACGACCCGGTTGGGCTCGTCCGATCCGAAGACACGTGAGTCGTTCGGCTCGTCCCACTCGTCCCACACCCGGGAGAGGACGAGGAAGTCGGCGTCACGCACCTCGTCGGCGAGTCCTGAGTCGTCGGCGTTGGCGACGCCGGGGTCCATCTCGATGAAGTACGTGGCGGGTGGCAGCTCCGGGAAGAGGTAGTAGAGGAAGGCGTCGCTGTACGGGGTCTTCCTGAGGTCGGCGGTACCCACGAGGAGCGTCTGGCCCGGCTCGGAGATCTCGTCGAGATCGCGGATCAGCGGATGCAGCGCCGACGCGACGTCGGGACGCCCGTAGTAGAAGATGCGGTCGCCGCGCGCGATCTCGAAGGCCTGTCGGTGCACGCCGAAGGTCTGGAGCGCGTAGTCGGTGAACGAGTGGAACGTGTAGCGCGGTATGGCCACGGCGAGGAAGACGAGGACTGCGGCGCCTGCCGCGAGGCTCGTGAGGCGCGGGTCTCGCCTCGGCCTCGGCGATCGCGATCGCGACCACTCGATGATCGCCAACGGGAGAAGCGCCACCGGGACGCACGAGACCCACGCGAAGTGGGTGGAGTCGGTGCGTTGCAGCGCCTGCGGCAGGATCCCGAGGCTGAAGAGCCCCGACGCCAGCAGGACGCGTCCGCGGAACGACGACCCGTCGGTGCGCAGCAGTCGCCGACCCGTCAGGAGGAGCGCCGCGACCGAGGCGATGAGGAAGAAGAACCAGACCGTCAGCTGGGTCGCGGGTCGGAGCGTCGGCAGGGGCCAGTCCAACGCCCTCAGCTCACCGGCCCGCTGCAGGAACCCGGCCAGGTGGTCCGGCGGGGGAGGGATGGGCAGGCGGCGCCCCCCGCGCAGGTAGACGACAGGGTCGAGGACCATCCCGCGGATCACGTTGCCCGGCCCGGCCGTGGCCAGGTGGACGAGGTACGGGGCGACCCCCAGGGAGAGGCCGGCCAGGAGCCGTGAGCGCAGGCCGCGTGCGACGGCGAACCAGAGCACGGCGCCGGAGAGGCCGACCGCGACCACCAGGTCGAGGCGGAAGAGCAGGGCCAGGCCGAACAGGAGGCCACCGACGAGCATCCGGCGCCCCGCTCGCGGGTCGGACTGGTCCCGAACTGCGCGCAGCCCCATGGCGAGGCCCCACAGCCCGAACGCGACGGCGCCCACCCAGGCCAGGGCCGTGAGCCCGATCGGCGGCACGATGATCACGAGTGAGATCGCGCCGCAGAGAGTCGCGGCGGTACGGCCCCAGCGGCGTGAGAGGGCGAAGACGCCGGTGAAGACCCCGACCTGCTGGGCGAGGGCGAATATCCGCTGGACCTCGAGCTGCGTGCCGAAGGCCTTGAAGACCGCGGCGAGCGCCCACAGGCTCCCCGGTCCGTAGAGGTGCAGGAAGTCGCGGTTCGGCAGGTCGCCCCGCAGGACCCGTTCCGGGAAGACGAGCATGAAGCCCTCTTCCATCGGGGGCCCCTGGTTCCGCATGAGGCCCCTCAGCGGTAGGGCGACGAGCGCGGCCAGGAGGCCGAGCGCGAGAGCGTCGCGCTGTCGCGGAGTGAGACGCCTCATCGGGGTCCGATCCGTCGATTGGAGCGTGCGAGTGGCGGGAGGAGCGGCCTGTTCTTGAGGGCCAGCAGGGGCCTCTCCGCGGCGTAGTAGGAGATCGCCGCGATCGCCACGGTTGTCGCGAGCATGAAGACCCCCATCTCCACGAAGGCGGCGTCGATGCCGAACGGGTAGCGCCACCCGACCTCGGACGACCCGTCGATCCACGCGCACGGGATGCCCGGCGCCGAGCAGTCGCCCCGATCCCACCACACGAGGAAGGCGTCGAGCATCGCCTCGTGCCAGAGGTAGATGCCGTAGGAGATCAGCCCCAGCCACTGCAGGGTGCGCCGCGTGAGCAGGCGCCGCACTGAGCCGATGGACTGGGGGCCGAAGACGGCCGGTACGAGGAGGAAGAACGCGAAGGCGCCGTAGAGGAGCTGCATCTCGAGCTCCTGGAGCGTGCTGAAGCGGACGGGGCCGCGGTTCTCCATCTTCTCGAGGCCGATCTCCTTCGACACCCAGTGGAGCGCGAGGAGGGCGAGGCCCCAAGATACCCAGGGAACGGCCCGTCTCGAGAGCCACGGCGGCTCGGACCGACCCGGAGCCGACCACCACGCGCTGAGCACCGCCAGCAGCATGCCGAGGGCGAAGAGGTCGGTGCGGGCGACGAGCCAGGTCTTGTACATGCCCGCAGGCTCGATTCCCGCAGTGAGGATCCACGCGCGGAAGGCGAGGCTGATCGCGTAGAGCGCGCAGAGCCCGGCGATCTCGTGGGCGACGACATGCATCGCCGGTACGTGGCGGCGGCGCATCAGCGTCGCATAGACGGGCAGGAGCAGGTAGAAGCTGAGCTCGGTGGCGAGCGTCCACGACTGCTGCAGCGGCCCGAGGACGTGCGGCTCGAAGTAGATGTGCGTGAGCGAGTAGAGGGAGACGAGCCCACCGATGCTCGGTATCGCGTCGTCGGGGCGCGGCAGCACGAAGATGACGAGCGTGACCGCGATCCAGAAGGCCGGGAAGATGCGGAGGAAGCGGCGCCTGAAGTACGGGCCCGGTGCAGGCGCCGCCCGATCCTCGAAGCGCGTGCTGCGACGAACGGTCTGTAGAGGAGGAACCCGGAGATCAGGAAGAAGGTCGCCACGCCGATGTCGAGGCGGGCCGCGTACGGGCCCCAGAAGTCGCTGCGGATGCTGAACCCGCTGATGAACGCCGCGTGAGTCACGGCGACCGAGAGAGCGGCGATAGCCCTCAGGCCGTCGAAGCCGGAGAAGCGGGTGCCGACTCGGACCTTCGTGTCGACTCCCGACGTGCCCTCGGTCACGCGCTGTCGGCCCGATCGGCGAGCGCGCCCTGCTCCGGGTCCGTGAGCGGTACGAGAGGATCGGCGATCCGCCCTCTCCGCCACAGCGCATCGATCGCGACGGCGGCGAGCACGACGATCGCCGTCTCCGCCGTCGCCCTGTAACGGGTCGTGGCGAAGGTGAGGGTGATCGCGATCATCACGCCGATCGGAGGTGCGAGCAGTGGGAAGAGCGGGACGCCGCGACGGCGCCGGAGTCCGATCGCCGCGCCCACGGCGAGGAGCGCCAGCGGGTACCACATCACCAGTGCCGACCAGGCGACCCACTTCTCCCGTCCCTCGGGGAACTGGTCGAGCTTCACCTGCTGGCCGGGGTTCCAGAGGCCCGTGATCCGGCCCCATCGAGCGAGGACGACCACCGGGACGCGGCCGAGGTTGTCGCCGATGTACTCCGTCGCCGCCTCGCGGTAGACGACGGCGGTCTCCGACTGGTCCATCTCGGGCGTGACCTCGGCGTCGCGCACGTCGGCGACGCAGAAGATGCTCCAGTAGCCGGTGAACGGGCCGTAGTAGGTGTCGTCGCAGCTGGAGCTGAGCAGGGTGACGTCGAACCCGGACGACAGGAAGACGGGATTCTCGAATCGACTGATGTTGAAGCCCACCCACGATCCGATCAGGACGGTGGGTAGAAGTGCGGCGGCGACGAGCCTCCTGAGGCGGATCTTGACGGGCTCGCCCCCGACTCGCCAGATGACGGGGAGGACCACCAGTGCGAAGAGGAGGAGCGTCTCGGCCCGCGAGAGAGCAGCGAGCGCCGCGGCGGTACCCAGCAGGACCGCTCCGCGGGTTCCGGGCGCGCGCGGATAGCGGTAGGCGAGCAGGAGCGTGAGCGAGACGGTGAAGATCGCCATCGTCTCGGAGACGAGGAACCCGTCGGGCGCCCATATGTTCGGGTACACGGCGGCCAGGCCCGCAGCGATCAGGCCGGTCCGCTCACCGGCCACCTCGCGGCCGAGCAGGCCGACCGTGAACACCGTCGCCGTGCCGATGAGTGCCGACCAGAGCATGTGCGCGAGCGGGCTCGTCACGTTCAGCGCCGATGGGATCGCCAGCCACAGGAGGTAGAGCGGAGGGTGCTCCGCTGCCGGCATGACGCGCCCCTGTCCCAGGAACACCTCGGGCGAGATGAACCCGTGGTCGATGAGGAGCTGGGCACCCTTGTGGTAGAAGAACGCGTCGCCGCCGACGACGCCGACGGCTGCATCGAGGCCCGTCCCTGAGCGCTCGAACCTGATGTAGAGCACCCGCAGCACGAACCCCGCGACGGTGACCGCCGCGAGCCACCACCGGAACTTGCGGCTCGGCCCGGGCATGGCGCGCACCGTAGCAAAGCGCGCGGTCAATCCACGTCGTCTTCCGCATCCGTCCTGAGAAGCGCGAGATCCTCGGCGACTGCGCGGAGCCTCGTCTCGAGGCGCGACACCTCCCAGGAGAGGTGGATGACGACCACGAGCAGGAAGCCGATGGCTCCGAGCAGGAAGGTCGTCGGTGCGTACGAGACGCCGACCCAGTCGGAGACGGTCTCGAGGCTGCCCGGGAAGGCGGCCAGCGGCAGCATCAGGACGCCGGTACCGAGCCACAGGAGCGCGTACTTGCTGCGGAGCTGACGCCGGCCGACCAGTCGCAGGATGAAGACCATCGTCGCGACGGCGACGACGGCGACGATCACGTGCGCGCGGGTGGTCATCGCACCTCCTCCTTGTGGGGTCGCGAGCGCCTGTACGCCGACGAGAGGATGCCTACCAGCAGGCGCATGTAGTTGAGGGCCAGGCGGAGGCGGACGCTCGAGGGCCTCCCGCCCGCGCGGGGCCGCATGGAGACCGGTACCTCCTCTATCCGGTAGCCGCCGTGCGAGACGATCAGGAGCACCTCGACGGTGTCGGCGAGGTACTCGGCCGGGTACTCCCGTGCGAGCAGGTCGAGCACCGGGCGGCCGAACGCGCGGAAACCGGAGGTCACGTCGGTGAACGACTGCCCCGTGGCGCGCTTCACCACGAACCTGAGGGCGGCCATCGCGCGTCCACGGGTCATCCCGACCGCGTAGTCGGGCGCACCCTGCGCGAACCTGCTGCCGATCACCATGTCGGCCCCGGCGTCGAGGCGCTCCAGGAGGGCCGCCACCTGCGTGGAGTCGTGCTGTCCGTCGGCGTCGAGCACCACGGCGCGGTCGTAGCCTCGCTCCACCGCGAAGCGGAGTCCGGTCTTGACGGCACCGCCGACGCCGAGGTTGAAGGGCAGCCTTACGACTCGGGCGCCTGCGGCGAGCGCGACGACCGACGTCGAGTCGGAGGAACCGTCGTCGACGACCACGACGTCGAGATCTGGGGCGGTCGTGCGGAGCTCCGCCAGCGTCGCGGGGAGCGCCGCCTCCTCGTTCCAGGCGGGGACGACGATCAACGTACGGACGGCGAGCTCCCTTCGTGCGCGGGACCGCCGGGAGCGCCGTCGGTGTCCTCCACGTACAGCCAGTCGCCGCCGACCAGCTCGCAGGTGTGGCGGCGGTCGGTGCCGGTCCACGCGAGCAGCGAGAACCGGTAGGGGAAGAACTGGATGTGTGGGTTGAAGGTGACCCGGTAGGGGCGCTGACGCGGCACGACGACGACGAGCCTTCGAGCCGCGACCCGACGGAGCTCCGAGAGCGCCTCCGAGAGGTGCTGGACGTGCTCCAGGGTGTGGGTAGAGATCACGGTGTCGAAGGCGCCGTCGCGGAAAGGCAGCTCCTCGAGGTTCCCCTCGCAGTACGTGACGGTGCTCGCCGAGCCGCGGCGGCCGGCGGTCACTGCCACGTCGCAGCCGACCACCCGGTGGTCGACTGCGAGGATCTCCGCCAGGTGGCCCCTGCCGCAGGCGACGTCGAGGACACCGTCGCCCCTGACGGCGGCGACGACCGCGTCGAGGGACTCGGGCGTCAGGTCGGTGATTCCCTGGTCGACCTTGGAGCGCAGGCGCTGGTAGAAGTCGGCGTACTCGCGCCGCGAGAGGTAGAACGCCCGCTCCTTGAACTCGCTGATGTCCTCGGTGAGCGGGCCGTACATCCGGCGCACGAGCGCCGCGACGGGGCGGGAGTCGCGCAGCACCGGCGGTAGCCAGCGATCGAGAGCGTCGTTGATCCGGAGCGACGCCTTCCGGCTGACGTTCACGCGCTTCATCGGGTGGATCCTTCCGGGGTGAGGTGCCGTTGTGCGGCGCGGCCGGCTGCAACCGCGCCCATCGCGGCGAGGACTACGAGCGCGGGCTCCGCCGAGATCCGGAACCGCTGGTTGCCGTGGGTCAGTACGGCTGTGGTCGCTACGAGGACGAACGGTGCCAGCAGGGGTACGAGGTCGGAGCGGCGGCGGATGAGTGCTGCCCCCGCCACGGCGAAGGGCACCAGCAGCCAGTACATGCGCAGACCGAGAGTCTGCCATCGCACGGTACGGCCTTCCAGGGACTCGAGGCGCACCTGCTCGAAGGTGTCGTAGACACCGAAGACGCGCCCGAGCCGCGCCAGCGCCACGACGGGAAGGCGGCTCGCGTGCTCCGCGCGTATCGAATGCCCGCGTCGCGGTGGAACGCGGCCGCCTCGGCCTCGTCGAACCCTTCCTGGGCGATGTCGAAGCCCTCGAAGCACTCGTCGCTCTCTGCTCCGTCTGCGCCGAACGTGGAGCGCCAGAACCCGAGGTGCGTACCCGAGTAGGTGAGATCGCAGTTGGCGCCGTCGATGGTGGGTCCGACGTTGTTGGAGATCGGGACGAGGGTGTCGAAGCGCACGTAGTTGCGGATCGTCCAGGGCGCGATCACCGCGACTGTGGCCGCGAGGGCGACGACGGCGAGGCCGATCCGGCCGGACCTCGGCCGATCGCGCACCAGGAGGGCGAGCGGCAGGACCAGCAGCGGCGCGAAGAGCGCGCCCTCCGAGCGGGTGAGGGCGCCCAGACCGAGTACGACTCCGAGAGCCGCGAAAGATGCGCGCGACGGGCGGTCTGCGGCGCGGAGTGCGAGCAACGTGGCCACGGTGACGAGGAGGGCGTGGGGGGACTCCGTCATCAGCACGGCGTCGGCCTGGAAGAGGTTCGGGTAGATGGCGGCGATCGCGGCAGCGGTCAGCCCCACCGCGTCGCCACCGACGCGGCGGCCCACGAGGCCGATTCCGAAGACGGTCAACGTGCCTACGAGACAGAGGACCAGCTGCTGACCGTCGACGGAGTCGACCCCGGCGGCGTCGAGAGCCGCGAGGAACGTGGGGAAGAGCGGCGGGTACTCGGCGGTCGGGTGCTCGAGGCCGAGGAGCTCCAGGTCGAAGGGGCGCAGGTAGCCCCTGCCCTCCGAGAGGTTCTTGCCGATCATGTGGTACGCGCGGGGGTCGCTCAGCTCGTCTGGGGACTGACCGATCGACGGGTCGACGACGACGGTGAACAGGACGCGCACCACGAGAGCAGCCACCGCGATCGCGCCGAGCCACGTCGCGAAGCGCGCGGGGCGGCCCCTTGTGGAGGCGTCGCCTTTCGCCGCGGTCGTGGCAGCGGTAGAGGTGTCCAGGCGGCCGAGAGTAGCGGAACGTGCCACGGCGACCGGGTTGACACCGGGGCGGCGGTACCCTCACGATTCCGGGTCGTGCGCCGTGCCGGTCGAGCCCTGCAGAGGGACCAGTTCGTGGTGGCGGGGCTGATAGGTGTCGCGTTCGCGACGCGCCTCTTGTGGTCGCTGCACGCAACACGTCCGATCACGGCGCTGGGCGACCCCGCGATCTACGGGTACCTCGCCGAGAGGATCGTCGGAGGTCACGGCTACACGTACGTGGACGGCGTGGCGACCGCGTACTACCCGCCGGGATACCCCTTCGCTCTGGCGGGCCTCCAGTGGCTCCTCGAGCGGGTGGGCGCAGACCTCTCGACGCACGTGCGGATGACGATGGTCAACTTCGTCCCGTCGGTGCTCACGGTCGGGCTCACCTGGGGCATCGCCCGGCGCCTCTTCGACCGCGCCACCGCGGCGGTCGCGGCGGGGATCGTCGCGATCTGGCCGAACCTCGTCTTCTTCGTCGCGATCGGCTTCACCGAGACGCTCTTCCTGTTCCTGAGCATGGCGGCGCTGTGGACCGTGATCGCCGTCCCGTGGACTCCCGATGCACTCACCTCGAAGCGCCTGGCGGCTTTCGGCGCACTCGTGGCGGTCTCGGCGCTGGTGCGGCCGCTGACGCTCCCGTTCCTGGTGCTCCTGCCGGTGGCCCTGCGCGTCGGCGGGTTCCCGTGGCGCTCCTGCGTGTGGCGTGCCGGAGTCGCGGCGTCGGCGGCCGCTGTGGTGCTGGCCCCGTGGGCTGTCCGCAACACCCTCGCCTTCGACTCTCCCGTGCTCGTCTCTACCAACCTGGGCGAGAACCTCTGCATCGGGAGGAACCCCGACGCGTACGGCGGCTACAACCTTCCGGCGGCCTGCACCACGGGGGCGGAGGAGAAGGAGGCCGAGAACGACCGCGCGGACACGATCGCCGCGGCGAAGTACGCGGCACGCCATCCGCTCACCGAGGTGCGACTCGCGTACCGCCGCGCGTACTACACGTACCGCGACGACCACGACGGCCTGAGTGACACCTCCGGATACCTCGTGCCGTCGGGTCCCGGACACCGCACCTACCGGTACGCGCTCGCCCACTCCGCAGACGCGTTCGCGTGGAGCGTCGTGGTGCTCGGCCTGCTCGCGCTCCCGCGGGCGCTGCGCCGCTTCCGGTGCGGCGATCCGCGACGGGCGTTCCTCTTCATGGTCGCCGTGTGGCTCGCCATCACGCCGATCGTCTTCTTCGGGCAGCCAAGACTGAAGATCCCGGTGGCGCCCATGTGGGCGATGGGGGCGGCGGCGACGCTGGTGGCTGCGGCGCGCGCGGTGGCAGCGCGCCGCGCCGCTACGCCCCGTCCCTGACGCTGCGCCGGGGCCGTCGGGCGATGGCGAAGAGCACCGGTGTGGCGACGTCGATGTCGTCGGTGACGGTGAAGTGCGTGTGGTCGAGACCCGAGCCGATCCCCGCGCCCTCTCTTCCCAGGACGCGGTAGACGACCGGTAGCGCGTGCTGGTATCCCCACACGTACCAGCGACGGGGCAGGCGGTGGCGGAGGCGGAGCACGTCGAGCTTGAGCAGCCGCTCGCCGCTGGCGCGACGCGATGCGAAGTCGGCCCGGATGTCGGCAGAGCCCTCGAGGCCGAGCACCTCGACCTCGTCGAAGAAGATCCGTAGCAGCGACGCGAGCTGGGCCGGGTCGAAGAGGTACACGTGGAAGGGGTTCTCGAAGTCGGCCGGCGCGTTCGGGGTGATCACGAACGCGGTGCCGTCGGGCGCCAGCACCCGTGCGAGCTCCGCTGCGTGACGCTCGGGGTTCGTGAAGTGCTCGATGAGGTGCGACGAGCACGCCCAGTCGACGGAGCGCGTCCGGATGCCGAGCCTGGACCCGTCCATGCCCGCGAACCCGATGCCACCTTCGCTCCCGGCGCGCTCACCCCACTCCCGGTCGGCGGCGACGGCGGTGCTCGCGCTGTAGTCGACCCCGAGCACGAACCGGTCCTCGCCGCGGAGGCGGGCGGTCTCGTCGCCGACGCCGCATCCGGCATCGAGGACGACGCCGCTGCCGAGGCGTGCGACGACCTCCCGGTAGCCCGCGTCGTGCAGCGCGAGGAGTGAGTCGGGGGTCGCACCCTGCATCGGGCGCTCACCTGTGAGTCGCAAGCCGCTCTCCGGGGTCGGTGGACGGGTCAGCGTATCCGGCGACGCTCCGGCGCATGCGCGGCTACGGGTGCGGCTCGGGTCGTGCCGGTGTGGGACCGGGATGCGTGCCGTTGTGTGATCCACGCGGCTCAGGAGACCGATCCCGATGCACATCGTCAGGTCGAACGGAGCACGCAGCCGCGGCGGTGCCACGATGAGCAGCGAGAGCGCCGTGAACTGCGCAGCGATGGCGAGAGCGGGCCAGGTCTCCCTTCTTCGGATGTTGAGCACTACTCCTGCGAGGCCGAGGGCCGTGACGACGTAGTAGAGCGGGAGCGTCGCCATGCGGAAGTCGATGTTGCGCCCGTCGTACCGCTCTGCAGACTCGTTCGCTGCGGTGTCGATCTCGAAGTAGGCCCTGGTGTTCTGGCGCACGACCGCGACGACGTAGCCCGGGTCGTCCCTGATGGAGTCGTACGCCAGCCGCGAAAGGGCTGCGCTCCATCTGGCTTCGTCGAACTGGAGGATCTCGAACTCGCTGCCGTCGTACCAGTGGTCGTAGACGGGGTTGACGAAGGTTTCGCGCTCTCGAGCAGGTGGCGCGTAGATGGCGGCCAGAGTGAACCCGTCGGAAGTGGTGGGCCTTACGGTGCCGACCTGGATCTGGTTCCTGACGAGCCAGGGCACGACCAACGCCGTGCAGACCAGCGCATAGAGCAGAGCGGGCCGGCGCCCGACGAGCCTCCACAGGGCCGCCACCACAACTACGACGACCAGGTACGCGTTCGGACGGGTCAGCAGCAGCAGGCCGGAGAGAACGCCGCAGGCGATCCAGCGGCGGTCGTGCAGTGTCAGGAGGATGCCCAAGATGAGCAGCAGCGCGAGAGGCTCCGAGAGGGTGATCGTGTCGTTGGCGACCAGTGGCGGATAGACCGCGACCAGACCTCCTGCCACGACGCCTGCGGTGGGGCCGGCGAGTCGCGCACCGAGCTTCACGGTCAGAGCTATCACCGCAAGTCCGAGAACCACCGACAGCAGGCGCGCCGGCCAGAGGACATCGGTGCCGCCCACCCACTCCACGATCGCGAGCAGCAGCGGGTAGAGAGGTGGCCGGAAGGCGGTCGCGTGCATCTCGAGCTGGGGGAATGCCAGCGAGAACCCGGTTCCCGAGGCGACGGAGCGCGCCAGTCGGAGGTAGTGGTCGGCGTCGGACCTCGGCGTCCAACCAGGTGTGACGAAGATCCAGTATCCCGCTCGAGCCAGGGCCCCGACGGCGAGAGGTCCCGACCACAACGGCGGGTTCCGTATCGATCGAAGTGCGGCTACCGCGTGCCGATCGTGCGTTTCGACCGTTGCAGGCACTTCGACACTCTACAGAGCGGGATCTGAGACTCGCTGCGTCACCCGAGCGCCTGTGGGTCGCGTGTGTCGGGTGGGTTGAGGTCGCGTTTTCCGTCGGGGCCTCGGGGGGTGTCGGTCCAGCCTTGGTGGGTCTTGAGGTAGTGGTGGTACCTGCACTTGGTGCCGAGGTCTTCGATGGCGGTGCGGCCGTTGTGCGCGTAGGGGGTGATGTGGTCGATCTCGAGGTGTCGGGTGGCTCCGCAGCCTCTGATCTCGCACTCCCAGTCGGCTAGGAGCGCTGCTCTCTGGCGGCGGTTGGGGGAGCGGCGGGTGTGGGCGACTGCGCGGATGTCGATGCCGTCGCGGATGAGGATGTCGATGGTGGCGTCGCCGAGGAGCTCTCTGGCGGCTGTGATGTCGATGGGGCCGATCCCGGCGATCTCGCAGGTCTCACCTTCGATGGTGTGGCCGCGCCGTAGCGCGGTCGCATCGACGAGGACGAGGACATGGGCGTCGGGTGCCCCACCTGCGGTGCTGTCGGTGTCGGTGGTGGGGGTGAGGGCTGTTCGGGCCATGAGGACGAGGGCGTCGGTGGCGTACTTGTCGTGGGGCTCGCGCCGTCCGGTGGTGCTGGCGGTCTCGAAGATCTGGTTGCAGTACGTGTCCCATGCGGGTTCGAAGACCGATGCCTGCTCGGGGGTGAGTGCCACGGCGTAGCGGCGCATGCCTTCTTCGTCGGTCCAGCGTCGCGCCTGGCGCAGGCCGTGTTGGCGCTCCGCGCGGGTGTTGTCGTCGTGTGCGGCGGCTCTTGCTCTGCGGGCGTGGTCGCGTAGCGCTTTGAACGGCCGTCCACTCCCGGCGAGCTCGAGGAGGTCGTGTTCGGCGCCGGGGGCGTCGAGCGCAGCACCGGTGATCTCGCTCGCCTGGGCGGCGGAGAGGGCCCCGGCTCGGAGCGCGTCGGTGGTGTCGGGCAGGCCCCCGAGGCGCCGCGCGGTCTCCGCCTCGCGTATTGCATCTCCGGTGGGTGCGCCGGTGAGTGTTGCGAGCCAGTCGCCGACCGAGCGTCTCGCGCCCGGCCCGTGGGCCCACGCACCGGTGCGCTCGACCTGGGCGAGAGCGAGGGTCTTGCCCGCCCCAGCGAGACGCTCGAGCCTGGCGAACGCCTCGACGTACTCCTTGGCGAGGCCCCCGTCGCAGACCAGAGCATCGAGCTCCCGCACGACCTCCCCGAGACGCCCCGCCAGCTCCCACACACCCCCCACACCCGTACGCTCCGTGCCCGTCACCGAACTCATGTTCGTACCCTACGCCGAGGGTACGACACTCAACCGCTGGAACGGATCGGGGCTCGCGGGCCGGCGAAGACCACGTGTGACGGGCTCGGTGCCGGCATGCAGATGCCCTGCGCGGCGAGCCGAGCGCACCGGCTGCGTAGCGGCGACCCCGCGTACACTGCGCCGGTGGATGTGGTCGGGAAGCTCGGCGATCTCGCCGGGCATGCAGGTATCCGTCGCATCAACATGCTGGCCTGGCGCGACCTCGACGACCCCGAGGCCGGGGGGTCCGAGATCCACGCCGCGGCGGTCGGCCGCTCTGTGGGCCGAGGCCGGGATAGAGGTGACGATGCGCACCTCGCACGCGGCGGGGCACCCTGTGGTGTCGTGGCGGCAGGGCTACCGGGTGATCCGCAAGGCCGGTCGCTACATGGTCTTCCCGCGGGCCGTCCTCAGCGAGGTCATGGGATGGCACGGGGAGCGTGACGCCCTCGTCGAGATCTGGAACGGGATGCCCTTCTTCTCGCCGGTGTGGGCGCGTGGGCCGCACGTCACGTGGCTGCACCACGTCCACGGGGGGATGTGGGGCATGACGCTGCCGCCGCGGCTGGCGGCGTTCGGGAACACGATCGAGTCGAGGATCGCGCCGCCGATCTACCGCCGCACGCCGATCGTCACGCTCTCGGAGTCGTCGAAGCAGGAGCTGGTCGCGAAGCTGAGGTTCAAGCCGTCGCGCGTGCACGTCGTGCCGCCCGGCATCGATCCGAGGTTCACCCCCGGGCGGCACCCGGTCCGCGAGCCCGCTGGTGGTCGCCGTCGGCCGTCTCGTGCCCGTCAAGCGCTTCCACCTCCTCGTCGACTCGCTCGTGGAGGTCAAGGAGGCGCACCCGACGCTCGAGGCGGTGATCGTCGGCGAGGGATACGAGCGCGAGAGGCCTCGAGGCCCGGCTGAGCGAGCTCGGCGCCGAGGGCTGGGTCCATCTGCCCGGCCGCCTCGACGACGAAGACCTCGTCGCCCTGTACCGCCGGGCGTGGGTCGTCGCGTCGGCGTCGGCGCACGAGGGGTGGGGGATGACGATCACCGAGGCCGCCGCCTGCGGCACCCCTGCCGTGGTCACGCGGATCGCGGGGCACTCCGACTCGGTGGAGGAGGGCCGGTCGGGCCTCCTCGTCGACGCGCCGGAGCGACCTCGCCGACGCGATCGCCCGGGTGGTCGCCGACGACGACCTGCGGCGGCGCCTCGGCGCCGGCGCGATCGAGCACGCCGGCAGGTTCACCTGGGGGGCGACGGCCGTCGGGACGCTGGAGGTGCTCGCGCGCCAGGCGGTGCGGCGGCGGGCGCCGGCGTGACGGAGGTGCCCGAACCGGCGCGCCGGGTCTACCGGCGCGCCGGGTACTCCCTTCTGGCCGCCCTCGCGTTCCTGCCGCCCCTGTTGACGGCCCGCGGCCAGGTGGCCGCCGACACGAAGCAGTACCTCTACCTCGACCCCGGCCGTCTCATGGAGCGCGCCACCTCGATGTGGGACCCGAACATCGGGATGGGCACGGTCACGCACCAGAACATCGGGTACCTCTTCCCGATGGGGCCCTTCTACTGGACCCTCGACCGTCTCGGCGTGCCCGACTGGGTCGCGCAGCGCCTGTGGCTCGGCGCGATCGTCTTCGCCGCGGCCACGGGTGTCCTGTACCTCTGCCGGACGCTCGGGCGGAGCGGCCCCGGAGTGGTGGTGGCAGCGCTCGCGTACACGTTCAGCCCGTACTCGCTGCACTACGCCGCGCGGATCTCGGTGATCCTGCTGCCGTGGGCCGCCCTCGGATGGATGCTCGGTCTCACGATCCGTGCGCTGCGCGACGGCGGATGGAGGTACCCGGCGCTCTTCGCTCTGACGGTCCAGGTGGTGGGCGGGGTCAACGCGACGGCGCTCGTCTTCGCCGGCGTGGCTCCGGCGCTCTGGGTCCTGCACAGCACGCTCCTCACGCGCGAGGTCACGCTGCGACGCGCCGCTTCCACCGTCGCGCGCATCGGGAGCCTCACGGTGCTCACGTCGTTGTGGTGGATCGCAGGGCTCTCGATACAGGGCGGCTACGGCATCAACATCTTGAAGTACACCGAGACGGTCAAGGCCGTCGCCGCGCACCTCCATGCCGAACGAGGTGCTGCGCGGGCTCGGCTACTGGTTCTTCTACGGCCAGGACCGTCTCGGACCGTGGGTCGAGTCGGCCCGCAGCTACACGCAGCGTCCGGGCATGATCCTCCTCGGCTACGGGATCGCGAGCCTCGCGCTCCTGTCGGCCGCCGTGATCCGGTGGCGGCACCGTACGTACTTCGTGCTTGTCGCGCTCTCCGGGACCGTGATCGCGGTCGGCGCCCACCCGTACGAGTCGCCGACCCCGCTCGGCGCTCTCTTCAAGGCCTTCGCCGACAGCTCGAAGGCGGGGCTGGCGCTGCGCAGCACGGGGAGGGCGATCCCGCTGGTGGTGCTCGGGCTCGCGATGCTGCTCGGCGCTGGTGTCGACGCGCTCGGCATCTGGTTGACGCGCCACCAGAGAGCGAGGCTCGCCACGGGGGCCGGGGTCCTGGTGGGCGCCCTCGTCCTCGCCGGCTTCCCCGCGCTCTACGACGGCACGTACTACGGCCGCAACCTCCAGCGCCCCGAGGAGATACCCGCGTACTGGACCGAGGCGGCCCACTTCCTCGACTCGCGGGGCGACGACACGCGCGTCCTCGAGCTGCCCGGCGCCGACTTCGCGGCGTACCGGTGGGGGAACACAGTCGACCCGATCACGCCCGGCCTGATGGACCGGCCGTACGTGGCACGCGAGCTGATCCCTTACGGCAACGAGGCCACGGCCGACCTCCTGAATGCTTTCGACCGCCGCATCCAGGAGGGGGTCTCCGACCCGGCCGGCTTCCACGACCTGCTCGCGCGCATGTCGGTGGGCGACGTCGTGCTGCGCAACGACATCCAGTACGACAGGTACGACCTCGTGCGGCCGCGCGCGCTGGTGAGGCTCTTCGATCCGCCACCCGACGGCATCTCCGCGGTGCAGACGTTCGGCGACGTCGCCGCGGGCAGCCCGGCACCCGACTGGCTCGACGCCGAGATGCTCGCCTGGCCCGCCGGGGAGGCCGACCCGAGCCCGGTGATGGTCTACGCGGTCGACGGCGCGGCGCCGATCGTCCGCACGGAGTCCGAGCAAGGGGCGATCGTCGTCTCCGGATCCGGCGAGGGCCTCGTCGACGCGTCCGACGCCGGTCTCCTCGCGGGCAAGGGCGTGATCCTCTACTCGGCGTCGTACCCGGACCCCCGAGAGCTGCGCGACGCCGTGCCGGACGGCTCGGTCCTCGTGATCACCGACTCGAACCGCAGGCGGGGCCGTCGGTGGAGCACCGTGCTCGACAACACGGGCTACACCGAGCAGGCCGGCGAGGAGCCGTACGCCGACGACCCGAGCGACGCGCGCCTCGACGTCTTCCCCGGCCAGAGCGAGGATGCGTACACGGTCGTCGAGCAGCGCGGCGTGCGGCGGGTCGTCGCGACCGCGTACGGGAACCCGATCACGTTCACACCCGAGGACCGCCCCGCCAGCGGCGTTCGACGGCGACACCGACACGGCGTGGCGGGTCGCCGCGTTCGACGAGGCGATCGGGCACAGCATCCTCGTCGAGATGGAGGGGCCGATCACCGCCGATCGGGTGAACCTCGTTCAGCCTCTCCAGGGTCCGCGCGAGCGTTGGGCCACACAGGTCGAGCTCCGCTTCGACGGCGGCTCGCCGATGGTGGTCGACCTCGACGAGACGTCGCGGACCGAGAAGGGGCAGGTCGTCAGGTTCGACAGGAGGGAGCTCACCTCCCTCGAGATCGTGATCCGAGACACGAACACCGGAGCCGGCCCGCTGCACCCCGGCGCCAGCCCGGTCGGCCTCGCCGAGATCCGCCTGCGCGACGACGCGTCGGGCGGCGGCCGCTCCGGGAGGGTCGCCGTAGACGAAGTGGTGCGCATGCCCGGTGACCTCACCGACGCCCTCGGCGATGCCGTCGCCGATCACCCGCTCGTGATCCTGATCGGCCGTCAGCGTCAGCTTCCGGTGCCGCCGCGGTCGGACGAGGAGGAGAGCCTCGTGCGCTCGTTCACGCTGCCCGCCGAGCGGACCTTCCGTCTGACCGGTGAGGCGCGCCTCGCCCCGGACGCCCCCTACGAGGGTGTCGACGCGTTCCTCGGAGCTCCCGCGGTCGATGCAGGAGGCGTCGCGGCGACGGCGTCGTCCTCGCTCCCCGGCTGCGCGCGCTGCCGGCCCGCTGCCGCGATCGACGGAGATCCGGGGACGGCGTGGAACACGCCGTTCGCCGAGGTCGTGGGGGAGTGGGTCGAGTACGACGCCGGGGAGCCGATCACCTTCGACCACCTCGACCTGAGGGTGGTGGCCGACGGCAGGCACTCCGTGCCGACGCGGCTGCGCATCGAGGCGGGAGGCGACGCACGCGAGGTCGACGTGCGCGACATCCCGGACCGGGATTCCGAGAACGCAACCGCGCGGGCCGATCTGCGCTTCCCGGCTTTGACCGGCCGAAGGGTGCGCGTGACGGTCCTCGCCACGCGTGAGGTGAGCGCCGCCCACTACTTCTCGAGCGTGCCGAGGGCGGCGCCGGTCGGGATCGCCGAGCTCGGAGTGCCCCGCGCGGAGCCGCCCGCGGCCCCCGAGCGCGTGCCCGCCGTGTGCCGCGACGACCTGCTCACGATCGATGGGGAACCGTTCGCAGTTCAGGTCGTGGGCGATCGCTCGGATGCAGAGGCCCTCGAAGCCCTCGAGATCCGCCCGTGCGATCTCGCGGACCCGACCGCGGCGCCCGAGGTGAGGCTCTCGGCGGGTGAGCACGTGCTGCGGTCTGCGCCGGGGAAGGCGACCGCCGTCGACGTCGACCGCCTGGTGCTCACCTCCGACGCGGGCGACGTGTCGTCGAGCGCCGGCGAGGGCTCGGGGGCGGAGCCACCGGCGGTCGAGGTGGTTCGCAGTGGACGCACGTCGATGCGCGTGAGGATCGACGAGGCCTCCGACCCCTTCTGGCTCGTGCTGGGACAGAGCATGAATGCCGGGTGGACGGCACGCGTCGTGGGGGGTGACTCGCTCGGCGGGTCGCGCCTGGTGGACGGCTACGCGAACGGCTGGAGGATCGAGCCCAACTCCGCCGGGGCGTTCGAGGTCGAGATCACCTGGACACCCCAGCGGCGGGTGGCGGCGTCGATCGTGCTCTCGCTCCTGGGGGCGGCCCTCTGCGCGGCGGTCGTCGTCGCGACGTGGCTGCGCCGTCGCCGAGGCGCCGTGCGCGCCGCGTGCGGCGCCGCGGAGAACCCGAGTCTCGCCGACCTGTCCGGGAGAGACGTGTCTCCCGCGTCGGTCCGATCGATGGTGCTCGGAGCGCTGGTCTCGGGCGCCGGTGCGGGGCTGATCGTGGCGCCCTGGGTGGGTCTGCTGGTGGCGGCGTCGGTCGCCGCCGTCCTGCGTTTCCCGAGGGCGCGTGTGGTCCTCGCGGTGCTGCCCTCGCTGCTGCTGGGGCTCGTAGGCGTGTACATGGCCTACCGGCAGGTACGCGACCGCCTGCCACCTGTGTTCGAGTGGCCGACGCTCTTCCCGCGCGCGCGGACTCTCGGCTGGCTGGCGATCGTGCTCCTCGCCGCCGACGCCGTGGTGGAGGTGGTGAGGGGGCCGCTCAGCGCGGGCGCGAGCGGAGATGGTCCGCGAGGCGCAGAGCGAGGGCGACGAGGGTGAGCGTCGGGTTCACGTAGCCGCACGCGGGGAAGACGGAGCTGCCCGCGACCCAGAGGTTCTCGACCCCGTGGAGGCGGCAGTCGCGGTCGACGACGCCGGTCGAGGGGTCGTCGCTCATGCGCGTGGTGCCCATGTGGTGAGCTCCGTACCAGACAGGGTGCCGCTCCTCGACCAGATCGGGGATGTCGGCGCGCACGAGCCCGGCGATCGCGCCGCCGAGATGATCCGCGAGCAGCGACAAGCCGCGGGAGATCCGCTCGCGGTCCCCCTGCGTGATCACCCAGTGGACGTCGGCCACGGGGACTCCGAGCCGATCGGTCTTGCCTGTGAGCGTCACACGGCTCTCCGGGTTCGGCTCCTGCTCGGCGCGCAGCTGAAGGCTGTAGGGCACGCTCGTGGCTCCGGCGAGCCCGCGCAGCACGTCGGCGGCGTCGTTGGCGCGCACGGTCTTGAAGTCGGCCTCGTCGGGCTTCCAGAACGGGAAGGACTCGACGACGAAGGCGATGCCGCCGACCTCGTGCTCGCGCTGGGCGGCGGGGGTCAGGGTGATCGCCGCCCTTCGCTGGTCGAGCCGCCCGGGTTGATACGCGCCGTCGATCGGTGAGGTGAGGAGCATCGTGCCGATCGTCTGGTCGAAGTGGTCCATGAAGTAGCGACCGACGAGGTCGCCGTCGTTCCCCAGGCCGGCGGGGCTCGAGTCGCGCGACGCCAGGAGCAACCGCGCGTTCTCGATGCCGCCCAGCGCGATCACGTACGCGTCGGCTTCCACTGAGAACTGGTTGCCGCCGAGCGTCGCGACCTCGAACCGCGTGACACGACCGCCGCTGCCGGCCACGTTCACCAGATTCGCCCCGAGATAGGCGGTCGTCTCGGGTGCGCGATCCAGGTCGTCGCGGTACCGGGTCCCGAACCTGGTGGGTGGGCTGAACCAGTACTCCGTGGAGGCGACTGCGTCGTCCTCGAAGAACGGCTGGAACCAGCCGTCGTCTCCGCTCTCGAAGGTCGGCGGCAGCTCGCAGACGGCGGCGGCGCGCACGTAATAGGGGTCGAGGTCCGAGCGTGAGAGCGGCCAGCCGCTGTTCGCGATCCAGGCTCTCGGCTCGAAGTGGAACGAGTCGATGGGCCTGCACCATCCCGACCAGTGGTTCGTGGCCCCTCCGAGGTACCGCAGGCGCGTCGCGAGCGGGTCGTAGCGGTCGCCGGTGGATCGCGCGGTGTAGAGAGCCTGGTCGTCGGGGTCGGGATCGAAGCCGCCGCTCTCGAGGAGGATGACCGCCGCCCCACTGCCGCGCAGCTCGCGCGCGAGCGTGATCCCCGCGGCACCGCCGCCGGCTATGCAGACGTCGGCGCGCAGCACGGTGCCGGCCGGCACCTCATCGGCCCGGCGGAACACTCAGGCGCTCCCGGCGAGCACCGCGCAGAGCTCTGCGGTGCTCCGGGCCAGCCGCCACCCTCCGACCTCCACGACGCGCCCCTCGGAGTAGTCGGCGGTGGCGAGGTAGGCGGCCCGGCCGGAGAGGTCCTGGTGGTTGGCGGACGAGAGCCATGCCTCGGCCTCCTCGGGCCCGACGGGCAGGAACCCGTCGGGGAGGGCGCCCTCGGGCGACGCCGGGGAGTCGGGGCGGGCAGTCAGGTACACCGCGCCGACTCGGGCCGGTCCATCGGTGCCCAGGAAGAGGCGCTTCACTGCGTCGCGCTCGAGCTCCCTGCGACGGGTCTCGGGCGCCCCCGAGGTGGGGGCCCGGCCGCCACCGTCCGCCCCTTCCTCCCCGTTCGAGCCGGAGCCGCTCCCCGTGACACGGCCCGCGGCGAATCCCCCGACCGCCGCGGCGGCTCCGGCGAGTGCGAGGAAGGTGCGTCTCGTGATCGGCTCGCTCATCGACGTCCTCGTCGGGTTCAACGGTCCGCGAATCGTAACCAGTGGCTTCGGGCGGTCGACGGTGGAAGGTGTGGACTCCTAGCATGCCGACCAACCCGACGGCGAAGGATGGACGATGACCGACTCCCCGTGGCTAGGCGATGCGTGCTCCCTGGTCGACGCGTTCAGGGCGGGGGAGCGATCCCCGATGGAGGAGCTCGACGCCACGCTCGGCGCGATCGAACGCTCCGGGCTCAACGCCTTCTCCTTCCTCGACGCCGACGCCGCCCGAGCGACTGCGAGACGGGCCGACGCCGCGCTGCCGTTCGGGGGGGTCCCGATCGGGGTCAAGGAGCTCGACGCCGTCCGCGGGTGGCCGGCGACCGAGGCATCCGTGCCGCTGAAGGACCGCGTGTCGCCCCACGACTCCACCATGGTCGCGAGGCTGCGCACCGCCGGGGCGGTCCCCTTCGGACTCACTACGTCGAGTGAGTTCGGCGGTGTGAACCTGACGCGCACGAACCTCAACGGAGTCACGCGCAACCCGTGGGACCTCGAGCGCACACCCGGCGGCTCGTCGGGCGGTGCGGCCGCGTCGGTGGCCGGCGGCCTGATCACGATCGCCACCGGAGGCGACGGAGGCGGGTCGATCCGCATCCCCTGCGGCTTCACCGGTCTGCTCGGCCTCAAGAACACCTATGGACGGATCCCCAAGGGCCCCCAGATGTGCGTCGGCTCGTTGACGGCTGTCACGGGCTGCCTGGCACGCTCCGCCCGCGACGTCGCACGCTTCCTCGACGCCACCAATGGCTTCGACCTGCGCGACCCGTACAGCCTTCCCCGCGTCGAGGGATGGGAGGTCGGCCTCGACACGCACGACCTCCGGGGGAAGAAGGCGGTGATCGTCGCTGATCTGGGCGTCGCCGTCCTGCACCCCGAGCTCACCGACGCCGTGCACCAACACGGCGAGATGCTCGCCCGCGACGCCGGCCTCGAGCTCGTCGAGGTGCCTGTGAAGATGCCGGAGCTCAGCCTCGAGTGGGCGTTCTCGGGCCTCGCCGAGGTCCGCAAGGACCTCGGCGACCTCTACCCGGCGTGCGAGGAGGAGCTCACCTTCGAGATCTCCCTCGGCCTCAAGATCGCAGAGGAGGCGTACAACCTCCAGTTCGCGCGCCAACATCGAGGCAGCCAGGATCCTGATGAACGAGAAGATGGCGGAGATCTTCGAGGAGGTCGATTTCGTGATCGCCTCGACGAATCCCGAAGTCGCCTTCGGCGCGGAGGGGCCGCTGCCGTCGAGGTTCAACGACGTCGAGGCGGGCTTCGGCAACAACGGGGCGCTCACGATCCCGGCGAACATCTACGGGAGCCCCGCGATCTCGATCCCCATCGGCACGAGCCGAGGGCTCCCCATCGGCCTGCAGGTGCTCGCACCCCACCACCGCGAGGCGTGGCTCCTCGACCTGGCGCGGATCGTCGAGCGCGAGCGGCCCTGGCCGCTCGTCGCGCCCGGTTCCCCCGTGTGACGCTCTCCCCGGCCTGCGTGGGATCATGAGCGCATGCTCCAAGTGCGCGATCTCGCTGTGGAGGTCGGCGGCCGGCTGACGTTGACCGGCGCGTCGTTCTCTCTGCGCGCCGGGGACAAAGTGGGCCTTGTCGGGCGCAACGGCGCGGGCAAGACCTCGATGCTGAAGGTCGTGGCCGGCGACGCTCCGCCGGCCGCCGGCGTGATCCTTCGGCCCCCCGGGGTCGGGTACCTGCCGCAGGACCCGAGGCCGCACGGGTCGGGGGTGGACGCAACCGGGTTGTCGCACGTCTTGTCGGGGCGTGGGCTCGACGAGGTTGCCCGGCGGCTGGCGCGGCTCCACGAGCGACTCGACGAGGACCCGTCGGAGCGCAACGTGCGCAGGTTCGCCAACGCCCAGGAGGAGTTCGAGCGACTCGGTGGGTACGCGGCGGAGGCGGAGGTGCGGCGTCTGTCGGCGGGTCTCGGCCTCCGGCCGGACAGGCTCGACCTCGCGATCCGTGCGCTGTCGGGGGGCGAGCGTCGCAGGGTCGAGCTGGCACGGATCCTCTTCGCCGGGAGC
The DNA here is from genome assembly GCA_963706745.1 of uncultured Actinomycetes bacterium. Taxonomy (GTDB): domain Bacteria; phylum Actinomycetota; class Acidimicrobiia; order IMCC26256; family PALSA-610; genus JAOSJK01. Next base: position 488,379 of record CAVPMX010000004.1, read on the forward strand.
GACCTGCTGCTGCTCGACGAGCCGACCAACCACCTCGATGTCGACGCCAAGCACTGGCTGATGGGGTTCCTCGGGTCCTACAAGGGGGCACTCCTGGTCGTCAGCCACGACCTCGTCCTCCTCGACCGGGCGATCACACGCGTTCTCCACCTCGACGACGCGCAGATGTTCGAGTACCGGGGCACGTACTCGCAGTACCGCGTCGCCCGCTCCGCCGACGAGGAGCGCCGGACGAAGCTCGCGTCGCGCCAGGACGCCGAGATCCGAAGGATCAAGGGCCTCGCCGACTCGATGCGCGGCCAGACCGAGAAGCGGGCACGCACCGCAAAGTCGCTCGACACGAGGGCCCGCAGGCTGGAGACGCAGCGGGTGACGGCCGGGCGCCGGGAGCGGTCGATATCGGTGCGGCTCCCCGATCCGCCGCGGCCGGGAGCGGTCGTCCTGGAGGCCGGCTCGCTCGCCAAGGCGTTCGGGAGCAACACGGTCTTCGAGGACGTCTCGTTCGACGTCGGCCGGGGCGAGCGCCTGCTGGTGCTCGGGCTCAACGGAGCGGGCAAGACGACCCTGATGCGCGTGCTGGCGGGGCAGGTCGAACCCGACCTCGGCGGGCACAGCCTCGGGCACGGCGTCTCGCTCGGCTACTACGCGCAGGAGCACGAGGGCATCGAGGCGGGGAGGTCGATGCTCGCCCACATGAGGGACGCTGCGGCCGGGAGCGGCCTCGGCGATCAGCAGCTGCGCGGGCTGCTCGGCATGTTCGGCCTCTCCGGGGAGATGGCGTTCCAGGACGCCGCGACCCTCTCAGGTGGCGAGAAGACGAAGCTCGCGCTCGCGATGCTCGTGACCGGCAGGCACAACCTGCTCCTCCTCGACGAGCCCACCAACAACCTCGACCCGCCGTCGCGCGTCGCCGTGGGGGCGGCGCTGCGGGCGTGGAAGGGTGCGATGGTCTTCGTCAGCCACGACACCGAGTTCGTCGGCGAGCTCTCGCCCGACAAGGTCCTGATGATGCCCGACGGCACCGTCGACTACTGGTCCGACGACCTGCTCGACCTCGTCGCCCTCGCGTGAGCCGGGTGCCGCCCGTCGCGGCGACCGGTCATCCGTCTCGCATCGGCACCGGCGAGAGCGTCACGTCGCCGACGGGCCCCGTGATCTCGTAGAGCTCCAGCTCGTTCCGGCCGTCGCGCAGGAGAGAGTCGGGGATCAGGGTCCAGAAGTTGGAGCTCTGCTCGACGATGCTCGCGACCGTGGGCCCCCACCCGCCGATCACGCCGTTGACGGCCACTGCGATCTCGGTACCGGGGTCGGCGCTGACGTAGGCGCCGTCGAGGTGGACCGGTGGGTCGCGGAGAGGATCTACGTCGTCGTACGCGTCGGGGTCCGCCAGCCATGCCTCGTACGCCACGGGCTCTCCGAGGGTGTGGTCGGTCGGCCGGGTCCCGACCAGCCCGCCGTACTCACCCTGGCGCCAGACGCGCAGGTCGTCATCGCCCGGCGGCGCCGCGGACCACTGCAGCAGGCGGGCGAAGCCCTCGCGCCCATCGAGGTGGAGCATGCCGTCGGCCCCGGGCTCGAGGTCCTCGGCATTCCACGGGAAGAGCACCTTGTCGGACCGGCGCCGAACCTCGCCAGTGCCCGCGAGGGAGTGCCCCACGACCTCCCAGTCGGGCGGGATCTCCACGCCGAGGATGTCGGCCAGCGTCGGCAGCAGATCGACCGACCAGACGTTCCGGTCGTCGATGCGCCCCTCGGTCTGCCGCGGCTCCTTGACCAACAGGGGTGTCCACATGATCTGTTCGTAGTTCGCGGCCGACGGGGCGCGCCAAGGCTCCTGATCGGTGAACGCAACCCCGTGGTCGGCCGTGAGGACGACCAGGGTGTCGTCCCACCTGCCCGACTCCTCGAGCCGGTCGAGGGCGCGCCCGACGAGCCTGTCGGTCAGCTGCGTCTGCAGCACGTGGCGCTGGCGACCCACCTGCACTCCGTGCTCGCCGCCCCAGGTGAAGAAGAAGATCCCGATCGGGTGCTCGGGTGCGGGGTAGGCGACCCCGTTCGGCAGGTAGCTGAGCGGGTCGTGGGGCAGGAGGACGTGCACGTAGTCGAGGTCGGGTCGGTCGCCGGCGGGGGCGATCGAGTCCGCGAACTCCTCGAAGTCGCCCGGTCTGTCGGAGTTGATCCCCTGTGCGAGCAGGAACGCCTCGTCGTCTGCGGTTCCGACGTCGCCGGCGACGGTGGCGGCGTCGCCGAGCAGGGCGCCGAGACCATCGCTGGACCTGCCGCCGCAGATGCTCGCCGGGCAGAGCGCCGTCCAGGGCTCGGAGACGTTCAGGTCGTAGGAGCGGCCGAGGAGGGTGAAGAGGCTGCGGGGGAAGTTGCTCGCCGTGGGTGCGATCTTGTCCGAGGTCGGGAGGGTGCCGGTGAGGAGCGACGGCACCGCCATGTTCGTCCAGGGAGCGACGGTCGTGTTGTCCCGGTACCAGGTGGAGGTACCTGCCAGTCGGGCGAAGTTGGGGTAGAGGTCGGCGTCGATCCGGCCCTCGCCGTTCAGGAGCGACGCCGTCGGTAGCTGGTCGAGGACGATGAAGAGGATCGACGGCGCGGTCTCGGGAACCTCGACGTCGGCGGCCTCGACGGTGTCGCCGTGGACGAGGTCGGCTGTCGGCGATGCGAGCAGGAAGAGCGCGGCGAATACGGGAGGAGCGGCCGACGCGACACGAAGGTAGGTCCGGGCCCAGGTGGTGCGGCAGTACAGCACTACCAGGGAGGTGCCCGCGATCACGGCGATCGTACCGCCAAGGCGATCGGCGGCGACCCGAGGGCGTCGTCGCTGATCCTTGCGGCGAGGAGACCGACCAGCACGGCCAGCGCCGTGACGTGGGCGAGGCGCCGCCGCGAGCTCCCGGCAAGCCGCGTCGCGAGAGTGAGCGCCCATACCGCCAGGGCGGGGATCGCGGCGACGGCGATCGCGAAGACGACGATCTCGGTGCTGTCGGCGCCTCTGCGCGATGAAGGTCTCCGGGGACCGCCCGAAGGTGTCGAGGACGGGCTGCGTGACCAGGAACCCGGTGACGGCGAGGATCTCGAGCAGGTACCACGCCTCTTCGCGGGCGGGGCCTCCGTCGCTCACGTGCTCGGTTCGGCGATGTAGATCGTGCGTGTGCCTCCGGGGAGCACCGCTCGAGTGAGCACGTCGAAGTCGCGCTCCAGGAGCGCCTCGAAGGCATCTGTCCGGTAGTCGTCGAAGAGGCCGCTCGGCTTGTCGGCCATGAGGCGGCGCACCATCGGATCGTCGGGGTGCACGAACTCCACGATCAGGCGGGCATCGAAGCCGCGGAGCCACTCGACGACCTGGGGCATCGGTGTGTTCGCGCCGATCACGAGGTGGTGAACGAGCGCGAGCGCGAGGACCACGTCGCAGCGGGCGCGCGCGGCGAACGACGCCCTCTCCGCGTTCCGCCAACCGATCGCGGGTGAGGGATCGGCGAGGTTCACGACGAGCGGGAGGACGTTCGAGACGCCGTCGCCGCGCAGGCGCCGGTACAGCGTGTCGATCACCGTCTCGTCGGCATCGACCGCGACGACGCGCTCGGCGTGGGATGCGGCGACCAGCGAGTACTCGCCGTCGTTCGCCCCTAGGTCCAGCACGGTCCCGACCCGGTGCCCGGCGAGCGCCCCCTTCACGAAGACCCGCTTCGCAGCGGAGTCGGCGGTGCTGTAGGAGCAGGTGTCGCGGTAGTCGTCCCATGCCGAGCGACGCCGCGGCGCGTCGAGGCCGCGCACGAGCTTGAGCAGCTTCTTGGTAGTGGCCTTCGCCAGCTCGATCCCGAAACCGGAGCGGCGCAGCTCGGCCTTCACCTCCTCGCTGCTCGCGCGGTCAGACCGGCCTGACCGGGATCTGCGCTCGAGCGCACCGTGGAGCACGACGTTGCGGAGAACGCCCTTCTTCCAGCGCCGGCGACCGCGGAACATCCCGGCCATGTCGGCGGGCAGCAGGCCGTCGACGCTTCCCCGCATGTAGGGCTGGTATGCGATGTCGAGGTGAGCCTGCATGAGGAGGGGGAAGAGGAGAGTCATGCAGAACTGCCGGTACCCGGGCCACGGACCCGCGGCGGCCTCGAACGAGCCGACGTCGATGAAGACCGGCCGCACGCCGTCGAACTGGACGTTGAAGGCGGTTCCGTCCTTCGTGGAGAAGCCTTCGTCGAGGGCGGCCAGCAGGATCTCCAGATGCAGGATGGCGGCGTCGCGGAGCATCGCGAACGGCCACTCGTACGGGTAGGAGACGAACGGGATCCGCTCGTGCTCGAGGACCGCCGCCCAGGTGCCGCCTCTGGGCGACAGGGGAGCGGGGCCGTCGAAGTCGCGCGTCTCGACGATCTTCCCCTCGGCCACCAGTCGGGGGAAGAACTCGGTGGCTCGGAGCCTCTCCCAGTCGGCGGCGGCACGCTCGGAGAGGCCGCGCAGCACGCGGCCCTCGAAGTAGAAGACCGCGCTGTCGGGGTCGCGGAACGATGCGGGCTCGGAGTCGGTCGGTCCTGTCACACCAGGCTCGCCGTGCGCCTAGCCGTCCTGGTCGGGAGCCTGTCGGCCCGCCTTCGCTGCCCGTAGGGCGGCGCGCCTGCGCGGCGAGAAGACGCCCACGACGCGGCCGAAGCCCATCTTGGCGACCACGACGATCCCGGCCAGGCCGGCCACGACCGCCGAGGTCACCATGCTCACTGAGTGGGAGTCGAGGTACGCGGTGGTTCGCAAGGGTCCCCCCGGGCCGCTGAGAGCGTGCCCTGCCGGACGGGTGTGATCGATCCGACTGTACCTGCCGGTGGCCCCGACCGCCGCGCTCCTACATGGACCGCACCAGGGGGTAGACGCCCGCGAAGCGCTCGACGGTCTCGGGCGGCAGCGGGACGGCGTCGCCGAGGAGCCGAGCCCCCCACACGATGTGAGCGGTGCGCTCCACGAGGGCGGTGACCTTCATCGCGTCTCTCGGGTCCTTGCCGACCGCCAGCAGGCCGTGGTTGGCCATCAGCACCGCGGCCCGGGCGCCCACGTGCCGGGCAACCTCCTCGGCGAGCTCGTCGGTCCCGGTCATGCGGTACTCGGCTACGGGCACCTCACCGCCCACGTACACGTCGAGCTCCTCGATCAGGCAGGGGATGGGAGTGCGTGTCACCGCGAACATCGAGCAGTAGAGCGCGTGGGAGTGGATCACGGCGTGGATGTCGTCCCAGCGACGAAGGCACGCGAGGTGCAGCGCCTTCTCGGTCGTCGGCGCTCGCTCACCCTCGATGACGTTCCCGTCGAGATCGCAGACGACCAGGTCGCCGACGGTCATCTCCTCGTAGTCGAGCGACGACGGTGTCATCACGACGTGACCGTCGGGAAGACGCGCCGACAGGTTCCCCGACGTCCCCTCGACGAGACCCTTGTGCAGCAGGTCGCGAGCGGTGGCGAGCAGCAGGTCCTTCGTCTCCGACGCGGTGGGGGTCGCCGTGGTCATCTCTCGAGCACCTCCGGGTTCACGATGTTCACGGGGACCTCGCCGGCGAGGAGGCGCTCGATGTCGTCGGCGACGAGCGACGAGTGGTTCTCCTCCGTGTCGTAGGTGGCTCCGCCGACGTGAGGCGTGAGCACGACGTTGTCCATCCGGCAGAGCGGATGGTCGGTAGGAAGGCTCTCGCCGGCGAAGTGATCGAGGCCGGCGCCCCCGAGCCGGCCCGACGCGAGCGCCTCGACCAGCGCATCCATGTCGTGCAGCGCCGCGCGGGCAGTGTTCAGGAAGATCGCGCCCTGCTTCATCCGCGCCAGCTCAGGGGCGCCGATCATCCCCGTGGTCTGAGGCGTGACGACCGCGTGCATCGAGACGACGTCGGACTCCGTGAGCAGGTCGTCGAGGGAGTGCGTGGCCTCGGCGCTGTAGGGATCGCAGGCGATGACGCGCATCCCGAGCCCCTCCAGCCGCCAGCGGGTCGCGCGCCCGACGGCGCCGAGGCCGACGATGCCCACCGTGCGACCGGCGAGCTGCCAGGCACGGAATCGCTGATAGGGGATGAGGCCGTCCCTGTAGACCTCGCCCGCCCTGACGTCGCGGTCGGCGGCGACGACGAAGCGCCGCACGGCGAAGAGGAGCGCCACCGTCAGCTCGGCCACCGCGTCGGCGTTGCGGCCCGGGGCACTGAGCACGGGAATCCCCCTGGCGGTGGCCGTGGCGACGTCGACGTTGCTCGGGTCGCCCCGGCAGGAGCCGATCACCGTCAGCGGTTGGTCGAGCACATCGCCGTCGACGAGGTCGGCCTCGACCACGAGGATGTCGGCCCCCTCCGCTCTGACGCGGGCGGCGAGGCGTGCCCCGTCGTAGATGCGCAGCGGGCGCTGCTCGATCCAGGGGTCGTACACGACGTCGGCCATCGACTGGAGCCGCCGCAGGCCCTCTCCCCGGAACGGCGCCGTCACCAGCGCCCTGTGCCGTCGGGTCACGATTCGCACCCCTGCCTGTCTGCGGTGGTCGTGGCATCTTCGCGCGGTGGTCATCTTTCGCGCGGGAGCGGGTACCGGGTACATTCCCGCCCACCGCCCGCCCGACAGGAGAAGACCCCGCATGCAACGGACCTCCGGACGCCGCAAGTGGCTGACGACCACGGCCATCGCACTGACCCTCGCCCTCTTCGCGGCAGCCTGCGGAGGAGGAGACGACGATGACGACAACACCGGCGGTGGTGGAGGCGACGACGACACGACCGAGACGACGGCGAGCGGCGAGCCGCAGGCGGGCGGCAGGGTCGTGTACGGCCTCGAGGCGGAGTCCTCGAACGGTCTCTGCCTCGCCGAGGCCCAACTGGCGATCTCGGGGATACAGATCGCGCGGGCGATCTACGACCCGCTCACGATGCCGAACGGCGACGGTGAGTACGTCCCCTACCTCGCGAAGTCGGTGACCCCCAACGCCGGCTACGACGAGTGGACCATCGAGCTGCGCGAGGGCGTGAAGTTCCACGACGGCAGCGATCTCACCGCAGAGGTCGTCAAGAACAACCTCGACGCCTTCCGGGGCCAGTACGAGGCGCGCAAGCCGCTCCTCTTCCTCTTCGTGTACGACAACATCGACACCGTCGAGACCACCGGCCCGCTCACGCTTGTCGTGACCACGAGGACCCCGTGGCCGTCGTTCCCCGCGTACCTCTTCATGAACGGTCGCTTCGGCGTGATGGCGCAGTCCCAGCTCGACGACCCCGACAACTGCGGCTACGACCTGGTCGGCACGGGCCCGTTCTCCCTCGTCGACTGGAAGATCAACGACCACCTCACGGTGGAGAAGAACGCGGAGTACTGGCAGGAGGGACTGCCGTACCTCGACGAGATCGAGTTCCGCCCGATCACTGAGGCGCAGCAGCGCCTCAATGCTCTCCAGAGCGGCGAGATCACTGCGATGCACACTTCTACCGCGTCGAGCATCGACGAGCTCCGCCGCCTCGCCGAAGCGGGCGACATAGCGCTCACCGAGGGGGACGAGTACGCAGAGGTCGGGTACGCGATGTTGAACACTGCGAAGGCCCCGTTCGACAACATCAACGCACGCCTCGCCTTCGCCCACGCAGTCGATCGCGAGACGCTCAACGAGGTCCGCAACAAGGGCATCCTCACCAACGCCAGCGGACCCTTCGCGCCAGGGAGCATCGGCTACCTGGAGGACACCGGGTATCCGGAGTACGACGTCGACAAGGCGAAGGAGTACCTCGGCGAAGTACGAAGCGGAATCGGGCGGCAAGCTCTCGTTCGCCTACAGCACGACGCCGACGCCCGACTCGATCGAGTGGGCGACGATGCTCCAGCAGATGGTCGAGGCGATCGGTGGGTCGATGGAGATCAAGACCGTCGACCAGTCGCAGCTCATCAGCGACGCCATCGGCGGCAACTTCGACGCGGCCGGCTTCCGGCTCCACCCCGGGGGCGACCCCGACCTGCAGTACGTGTGGTGGCACACCGGTTCGCCGGTGAACTTCGGCAAGTTCTCCGACCCGGAGATCGACCGGCTCCTCGAGGAGGGGCGTGCCGAGGCCGATCCCGGCGAAGGACGCCGCGATCTACGAGGAGCTGAACCGGCGCTTCGCCGAGCAGGCGTACAACCTCTGGAGCCAGTGGACGCTATGGGTGGTCGGCGCCGCACCCGAGGTGCACGGGGTGATGGGGGCTGACACTCCCCGACGGCTCGGAGCCGTTCCCCGGCCTCGCCGACGGGCACCATGTCTCGGGTCTCTGGGTCGAGGGGTAGGCGCACCCAGTGACCAGGGGTCGCCTCTCCACGCAGCTCCGCCCTCCTCCTGGCCCTGCTGCTGGGCGCGTGCGGAGGTGGCGACGACGACTCCGGCGACGACGGCGCGACCGGTCGCACGGGAGGCTCGGCGTCGTCGTCCTCGGCCCCGGCACAGGGTGAGCCCCAGCAAGGGGGCACGCTCGTCTACGGGGTCGAGGCCGAGACCGCCGGGGGCTTCTGCCTGGCGGAGGCCCAGCTCGCGGTCTCGGGCATACAGGTGGCGCGCTCGATGTACGAGACGCTCACGGCTCCGAACGCCGAGGGCGAGTACGTCCCGTTCCTCGCCGAGTCGGTGACCCCCAACGAGGCGTTCGACGAGTGGACGATCGTCCTGCGCGACGGTGTCACGTTCCACGACGGCAGCGACCTGACCGCCGAGGTGGTGAAGAACAACATCGATGCCGGAAGGGGGCTGTATCCGACGCGTCGGCCGCTCCTCGGACCACTGGTCATGACCAACTGGGACGAGGTGACCGTCACCGGCCCGCTGACGCTCGTCGTGACCACGAAGACCCCATGGCCCGCCTTCCCGGCCCATCTCTACTCGAGCGGCCGGGTCGGGATGATGGCCCAGGCCCAGCTCGACGACGAGGAGCACTGCAACGACCGCATGATCGGGACCGGCCCGTTCATGCTCGAGGAGTGGGTGCCCAACGACCACCTGACCGTGGTCCGGAACCCCGACTACTGGCGCGAGGGCCTGCCGTACCTCGACAAGATCGAGTACCGCCCGATCCTCGAGTCGACCCAGCGGGTGAACGCACTTCAGAGCGGCGAGGTGCAGGCGACCCACATGATGAACAACCTGCAGGTCGCGCAGCTCCAGGACCTCGCGGAGCAGGGCGACATCGCGATCTACCAGACCGACGAGTTCGCCGACACGGTCTACTCGATGCTGAACACCTCGATGCCACCGTTCGACAACATCCTGGCGCGACGGGCTCTGGCCACCGCGATCGACAGCGAGACGCTCAACGAGGTGCGCGAGATGTCGATCCCGCAGCGCGCAACCGGCCCGTTCCCGCCTGGGAGCATCGGCTACCTCGAAGACACGGGCATGCCGGACTTCGACCTCGAGGAGGCGGAGCGGCTGGTCGCCCAGTACGAGGAGGAGACCGGGTCGGGCCTCGCGTTCACGATGCTCTCGACGCCGGAGCCCGCGAACATCGAGACGGGGCAGATGGTGGTGGAGATGGCGGCGGCTGCCGGAATCGAGATCAGGCTCCAGCAGATCGAGGAGGCGCAGCTCATCAGCCAGGTGCTCGGAGGCGACTACAACGCTGTTTTCTGGCGAGGGCACGGCGGCGGCGACCCCGACCTGCAGTACTCGTGGTGGAGGGCCGACTCCCCGGTCAACTTCGGTCGCTTCGCCGACGAAGAGGTCGACCGCCTCCTCGACGAGGGTCGCGTGGAGAGCGACCCCGAAGTGCGCCGGGAGATCTACGAGGACCTCAACCGTCACTTCGCCGAGAAGATGTACAACCTGTGGAGCTTCTGGTCCATGTGGACCATAGGCACGACCACCGATGTGCACGGCGTGCTCGGCCCCGACCTGCCCGACGGCTCGGCGCCGTTCCCCGGCCTCGCCGACGGGCACCCCGTGGCCGGGATGTGGTTGGAAGGCTGAGTCGGAGCAAGCGCCCGGACGATCATGCGCGCCGGGACGCAGGACAAGGAGAAGTCATGACTGCTCGACACATACGGACTCCGAGGCTGGCGGTGGCCTCGGCCTTGGTGCTCTCCCTGGTCGCCGGCGCGTGCGGCGGTGGCGACGACGACGACTCCGGGGGAGGCGACGTTGGCGGCACCGAGACGACCGAGGCCGACGCCGGGGAGCCGGTCGCGGGTGGCAGGCTCGTGTACGGCCTCGAGGCGGAGACGTCGGGCGGGTGGTGCCTGCCGGAGGCTCAGCTCGCGATCTCGGGCATTCAGGTGGCGAGGACGATCTACGAGCCGTTGACGGTGCCGAACGAGGACGGCGAGTACGTTCCGTACCTCGCGGAGTCGGTCACACCGAACGCCAAGGCCACCGAGTGGACGATCGAGCTGCGCGAGGGCGTCAAGTTCCACGACGGGACGGACATGACGGCCGAGGTCGTCAAGAACAACCTCGACGCCTTCCGCGGCCAGTACCCGGGCAGGAGCCCGCTGCTGTTCCTCTTCGTGTTCGACAACATCGAGTCGGTCGAGGTGGCCGGGCCGCTCACCGTGGTGGTCGAGACGAAGTCGCCCTGGTTCTCGTTCCCCGCGTACCTCTTCTTCAACGGACGCTTCGGCGTCATGGGGCAGGATCAGCTCGACGATCCGGACCACTGCGACACGAACCTCATCGGGACCGGGCCGTTCCAGCTCGAGGAGTGGAAGACCAACGACCACCTCACCGCCGTGAGGAACACCGCCTACTGGCGGGAGGGCCTGCCGTACCTCGACGAGATCGAGTACCGGCCGATAATCGAGGCTGCACAGCGCGTGAACGCCGTGGAGAGCGGCGAGGTCGACCTCATGCACACGTCGAGCTCGCTGGCGATCGAGACCCTGAGGGGCCTGGCCGAGTCCGGGGACATCGAGCTCAGCGAGTACCCGGACTACCCAGAGGTCGGCTACACGATGCTGAACGTGTCGAAGCCCCCGTTCGACAACGTCAACGCCCGCCTCGCCCTGGCGCACGCGGTGGACAGGGACCTCGAGATCGAGGTGAGGGCCGCGGGCATCCCGCAGAAGGCGAGCGGTCCGTTCGGGCCCGGCAGCATGGGATACCTCGAGGACACCGGCTACCCGGACTTCGACCTCGACAAGGCCAGGGAGTACGTGGCCAAGTACGAGGAGGAGACCGGGGAGGAGCTGAGGTTCACCTACAGCACGGGAACCGACCCGAGCGGCATCGAGAGCGCGCAGTTCTGGATGGAGATGGTGGAGAAGGCCGGCATCGAGGTCGAGATGAAGACGACCGAGCAGTCGGCACTGATCAGCGACGCTCTCGCGGGCAACTTCCAGGCGACCGGCTGGCGGAACCACCCCGGCGGCGACCCCGACACCGAGAACCTCTGGTGGAAGAGCACCTCGGCGGTCAACTTCGGCCGGATCAACGATCCCGAGATCGACCGCTTGCTGGACGGGGGGAGGGCCGAGCCCGACCCCGACGAGCGAGCCGAGATCTACCAGGAGCTCAACCTGCGCTTCGCCGAGCAGGCCTACAACCTCTGGGGATCATGGACCCTGTGGACCGTCGCCACAGTCCCTGGCGTCCGAGGGATCCTCGGAGCCGACCTGCCCGACGGGTCTGGCCCGTTCCCGGGACTGGCCAACGCGCACTCCGTGAGTGGACTCTGGCTGGAGCAGTGACCAGGAGGCAGATGTGAACTCGACCGCGAACCGTCGCAGCGCGACCCGCGCCGTGCGAGCGACTGCGTTGATGGTCGTCGTAGGCCTCCTCGCCGCGGCGTGCGGCGGGAGTGGCGACGACGACGATGACGCCTCCGGGGGTGGTGGGGGGAGCGACACGAGCGAGACGACGGCGGACGCCGGCGAGCCGACCCCCGGCGGCAAGGTCGTCTACGGCCTCGAGGCGGAGAACTCAGGAGGCTGGTGCCTGCCCGAGGCGCAGCTCGCGGCCGCCGGGATGCAGGTCGCGCGTTCGATCTACGACTACTTGACCGTTCCGAACGCCGACGGAGAGTACGTCCCCTACCTCGCGGAGTCGGTGACGCCCAACGACACCTTCGACGAGTGGACGATCGTCCTTCGCGAGGGCATCAAGTTCCACGACGGCTCCGATCTGACCGCGGAGGTGGTCAAGAACAACCTCGACGCGTTCCGTGGCGCATACCCGGCGCGCAGTCCACTGCTCTTCGTCTTCGTCTTCGACAACGTCGCCGACGTGACGGTTACGGAGCCGCTGAGCTTGGTCGTCACGACGAAGACGCCCTGGGTCGCGTTCCCCGCCTACCTGTTCTCCAACGCGCGGTTCGGCATCTCCGCGCAGGCGCAGCTCGACGACGCCGACCACTGCGACACCAACCTCATCGGTACGGGGCCGTTCATGCTCGACGACTGGCGCCAGAACGATCATCTGACCGTTGTGAGGAACCCCGACTACTGGAAGCCGGGGCTCCCGTATCTCGACGAGATCGAGTACCGCCCGATACCTGACGCGATTCAGATGGTCAACTCGATCCAGAGCGGCGAGATCGACGCGATGCACACCTCGAGCGTGCTCGCGATCTCCGACCTGCGCGAGATCGCCGACGCGGGCGACATACAGCTCTACGAGACCGACGAGTTCACCGAGACCGGCTACACGATGGTGAACACGGCAAAGCCCCCCTTCGACAACATCCTGGCGCGTCGGGCGCTCGCCTACGCGATCGATCTCGACACGCAGAACGAGGTGCGCAACAAGGGAGTGCTCACGAGGTCGAGCGGCCCGTTCGCCCCGGGCAACATGGGCTACCTGGAAGACACCGGGATGCCCGAGTTCGACCTCGAGCGGGCCAAGGAGCTCGTGAAGCAGTACGAGGAGGAGACGGGACTCGATCTCCGCTTCACCCTCAGCCACGGCGCCGAGCCGGACTCGCAGGAGGGCGCGCAGTTCTTCATCCAGATGGTCGAGAAGGCGGGCATGAAGGTCGACAGCAAGGTCGTGGACCAGTCGCAGGGGATCAACGACGCGATCGCCGGCAACTTCCAGGCGACCGGCTGGCGGAACCATCCCGGAGGCGACCCCGACACGCAGTACGTGTGGTGGCACACGGGGTCGCCGGTGAACTTCGGCAAGTTCTCCGACCCGGAGATCGACCGGCTCCTCGACGAGGGGCGGTCCGAGCCCGATCGGGCGAAGCGGGAGCAGATCTACGAGGACATGAACCGGCGCTTCGCGGAGCAGCTCTACAACGTGTGGAGCTTCTGGACGCTGTGGGCCAACGCCTCCGACGTGGACGTCCACGGCCTGCTCGGGCCGGACCTTCCCGACGGGTCGAAGCCGCTGCCGGGCCTGGCCAACGGGCACGCCGTCGACGGCCTCTGGGTGGAAGGGTAGAGCCGCCTCCTCTGCTGCGGGTAGGTTCTCCTTGCGATGCACCGTCGGAAGGGGAGTCCCGTGACGCAGAGGCCCGGATGTTCGTCGATGCGGCGGGCGCGCCCCTGGAAGGCCGTCGCGGTGGCGCTCGTGGGCGTCATGGTGCTCGCCGCCTGCGGCGGTGACGACGACACGGCGTCCGAGGGCGACGACGAGACTCCGACTACCCAGGACTCGGGCGAGCCGACGCCCGGCGGCTCGCTCGTCTACGGGGTCGAGGCCGAGACCAGCGGCGGGTGGTGCCTTCCGGAGGCGCAGCTCGCGATCGGCGGGATCCAGGTCGCTCGCGCGGTGTACGACACCCTGACGCTGCCGAACGCCGACGGCGAGTACGTCCCGTACCTGGCGGAGTCGGTGACGCCGAACGCCACCTTCGACGAGTGGACCATCGCGCTTCGCGAGGGGGTCAAGTTCCACGACGGAAGCGACCTCACCGCCGAGGTCGTGAAGAACAACATCGACGCCTACCGCGGCAAGTACTCCAACCGGAGCCCTCTCCTTTTCATCTTCGTGTACGAGAACATCGACACCGTCGAGGCGACAGGGCCGCTGACCGTGACCGTCACGACCAAGACCCCCTGGCCGGCCTTCCCGGCGTACCTGTACGCGAACGGCCGGATGGGGATCATGGGCCAGGCGCAGCTCGACGATGACGAGCACTGCGACGAGGATCTTGTCGGCACGGGCCCGTTCGTCAAGACCGAGTGGCAGGTCAACGACCACTTCACCGCCGAGCGAAACACCGACTACTGGAACCAGCCGTACCCGTACCTCGACTCGATCGAGTTCAGGCCCATCCCCGAGGGTGAGCAGCGCGTGAACTCCCTGGAGTCCGGTGAGGTCGAGGTGATCCACACCAACAACGCCCTGAGCATCGACACCCTGCGCGGCCTGGCCGCGAGCGGCGACGTCGACCTGGTCGAGGGGACGGAGTACGGCGAGGTCGCGTACATGATGATGAACTCGAGCGTGCCGCCGTTCGACAACATCCTCGCCCGCAAGGCCCTCGCCTACGCCGTCGACCGCGACGCGCTCCGCGAGATCCGCACGAAGAACGTTCTCACCAATGCGAGCGGCCCCTTCGCTCCTGGCTCCGTCGGCTATCTCGAGGACACCGACTTCCCAGAGCACGATCTCGACGAGGCCAAGGACCTGGTCGCGCAGTACGAGGAGGAGACCGGCGAGCCGCTCGCGTTCACGCTGACGAACAACGCCGATGCCGATGCCCAGGCGACGTCGCAGCTCTGGAAGGAGATGGCCGAGGCTGCCGGGATGCAGGTCGAGCTGAAGACGGTCGATCAGGCCCGCGAGATCGACGACGCCATCGCCGGCAACTTCCAGAGCGATCTCTGGCGCAACCACCCCGGCGGCGACCCCGATCTCCAGTACGTGTGGTGGCACAGCTCGTCACCCGTCAACTTCGGGCGGATCGCCGACCCGGAGATCGACCGGCTCCTCGACGAGGGGCGCGTCGAGACCGACCCGGCGAAGCGGACCGAGATCTACGAGGAGATGAACCGCCGCTTCGCCGACCAGGTGTGGAACGTGTGGTCGCAGTGGACGCTGTGGGTGATCGCTTCTGCTCCCGACGTCCACGGCGTCCTCGGCCCCGATCTCCCCGACGGCTCGGCGCCGTTCCCGGGGCTCTCCGACGGGCACCAGGTCGCGGGCCTCTGGGTCGACCAGTAAGGCGCGACGGCGAGCCCGATGCCCGTCCACTACGAGCGAGACGTGGAGCACGTGGTGCTCATCACGATCGACCGGCCCGAGGCGCGCAACTCCGCCGACCTGGAGCACTTCAAGCTCCTGAGGCAGGCGTGGGAGCGGTTCCGCGACGACGCCGACGCCTGGGTGGCGATCGTCACAGGGGTCGGTGACGCGTTCTTCACCGGGGGCGACCTCAAGGCCTACATACCCGAGATCACCCGACTCATGCGGAGGATCACCGAAGAAGGCGTCGAGGAGATCGACGGCTACCGGCTCGACGACGGGTTGAAGGCCGTGCTGCGCGACTTCGAGCTGTACAAGCCCGTGATCGCAGCCGTGAACGGCTTCTGCGTGGCCGGCGGGATGGAGATGCTCGGCGGTGCCGACATCCGCGTGGCGTGTCCGGAGGCGGAGTTCGCGGTGATGGAGCCGAAGCGAGGGCTCTTCGCAGGGGGCGGAACCACCGCACGCCTGCCTCGCCAGATCCCGTTTCCCCAGGCGATGGAGCTCTTGCTCTGCGCCGACCTGATCCCCGCGGACCGGGCCCTCCAGATGGGCCTGCTCAACGCGGTGGTCCCGCGCGAGCAGGTGCTCGACAAGGCACGCGAGTTCGCGCAGCGGATCACGGCCAACGCGCCGCTCGCAGTGCAGGCCACCAAGGAGAGCGTCCTCGAGGGGCTCGCCATGTCGCTGCCCGACGCTTACCAGAACGAGAACCGGATATCGGCGAGGGTGTTCAGTACCGAGGACGCTCAGGAAGGACCGAGGGCGTTCGCGGAGAAGCGGGCGCCGGTCTGGCGGGGGCGGTGATCGCAGGCGGCGGCGCCGGCGGCGCGAAGTGATCGACCCGCGCACGCCATGCCTGATCGGGGTCGGCGCGCGCACCTGGCATCCCGAGGATGCGGGCGAGGAGGGAGCGCCGGAGCCACTCGCGATGTGGGAGGCCGTCGCTCGGGCGGCCGCGGCAGACTCGGGTGCCCCGGGGCTGCTACGGCGCCTGGAGAGCCTCCAGGTCGTGTACTGCCAGACCTGGCAGTACGACGACGCCCCCGGCCGGTTGGCGGAGAGGTTGGCTTGCGCCCCGCGTCATCTGCACTACTCGGGGATCGGCGGCACGACGCCCCAGGTGTTGCTCGACCGCGCCGCGGAGTCGATGCTCGCCGGCGACCTCGACCTGGTTCTCGTCGTCGGCGCCGAGGCCCTGGCCACTGCGCGGGCATGCTTCCTGCTAGGTGAGCCACCGCCGTTCCGGCACCCTCCCCCCGAGGAGAGGCCCTTCCCCTGGGAGGCGCCCTTCCACCCGGCGGAGGTGGCTCACGACGTGTGGCAGGCGTGGTTGACGTTCGCCCTCTTCGACAGCGCGCGGCGCGCCCACCTCGGTGCCGGCCTAGACGAGTACCGCACCGCGATGGGGCGGATGCTCGCGCCGATGACGGAGATCGCCGCCGCCAATCCGCACGCGTGGTTCCGTGTCGTGCGCGGCGCCGAGGAGATCATCACGCCGACGCCCGGCAACAGGATGGTCGGCTATCCGTACACCAAGTACACGATCGCGGCCATGGACGTCGACATGGCCGCGGCCGTCGTCCTGGCGAGCCACGCGATGGCCGACTCGCTGGGAGTCCCCGCCGAGAAGCGCGTGTACCTGCGGGGATGGGGCAGCGCGGTCGGGCCGACCTATGTGGCCGAGCACGACCGGATGTGGCGGTCGCCGGCGATGGGTGCGGCCGCGGGTGCAGCGCTGCACGCCGCGGGCGTCGGGGTCGACGATGTCGCCCATCTCGACCTCTACTCGTGCTTCGCCGGCAGCCTCAACTTCGTACGCGACGTTCTCGGCCTGGGGGACGGCGACCCGCGACCGCTGACGGTCACCGGAGGACTGCCGTACCACGGGGGCCCGGCGAGCAACTACGTTTCGCACTCGATCGCCGAGATGGTCAGGACTCTCCGCGCCGACCCCGGGTCGGTCGGTCTCGTGAGCGGCGTGGGAATGCACATGACCAAGCACGCGTTCGGCGTCTACTCGACGGCTCCCGGTGCGGTTGCCCCACCCGCCACCGAGCTGCCGCAGGCCGCCACCGGTGAGGTGACGCGGACGATCGTCGAGTCCCACGAGGGTGCCGCGACGGTCGCCGCGTACTCGGTCGTCCACGACCGGGACGGCGAGCCCGAGTGGGGCCTCCTCGTCTGCGACCTACCGGGCGGGGAACGCTGCTACGCGAAGGTCCTCGAACCCACGGCGCTGGCCGAGGCCGAGCGTCGCGAGCTCGTCGGGGCCGACGTGGACCTCGTCCCGTCGAGGGTCGAGACGCTCCTCGGCGATGGCACGCTGAACACGGCGATCCTGCGATGAGCCCGATTGACAAGATGGGAGGTGCTTCCTTAGCGTGCCTCGCTACACTGCCGCTGTGACGGCCGTCACAGCGGCCGCCGGAACCCAATGGGGGAACATGTCGAACGCCTCGCGCACGCCACGACACGGTCCACTCCGACGGCTCTGCGCGCTCCTCTTGGTCGTCGCATTCGTCGCCGCTGCCTGCGGTGGTGGCGACGATGACGACGACACGGGCTCGGGTGGCGGCGACGACACGGTCACGACCGCGGACGCCGGGGAGCCCCAGGCGGGCGGGAAGGTCGTGTACGGCCTGGAGGCCGAGAACTCCGGCGGCTGGTGCCTCCCCGAGGCGCAACTCGCGATATCGGGGATCCAGGTCGCCCGCACGATCTACGACACGCTCACCGTCCCCAACGCCGACGGCGAGTACGTGCCGTACCTCGCCGAGTCGATCACCTCGAACGACACCGCCGACGAGTGGACGATCGTGCTGCGCGAAGGGATCAAGTTCCACGACGGCAGCGACCTCACCGCAGAGGTCGTGAAGAACAACATCGACGCTTTCCGGGGCCAGTACGAGGGCCGCAGCCCGCTGCTCTTCGTCTTCGTCTTCGACAACATCGACAAGGTCGAGGTCACCGGGCCGCTGACGCTGACGGTGACGACGAAGGTGCCCTGGCAGGCCTTCCGCGCCTACATGTACTCGAACGGTCGGTTCGGGATCTCCGCGCAGGCGCAGCTCGACGACGCCGAGCACTGCGACACCAACTTGATCGGGACGGGGCCGTTCGAGCTGAAGGAGTGGAAGCAGAACGACCACCTGACAGCCGTGCGCAACCCCGACTACTGGAACCAGCCCTACCCGTATCTCGACGAGATCGAGTACAGGGCGATGCCCGAGGGAACGCAGCGCCTCAACGCCTTCGAGACGGGCGAGATCACGGTCATGCACACCTCGGGTCCTGAGTCCATCAAGACCCTGCGCGAGATCGCCGACCGGGGCGACGCGAACCTGGTCGAGTCCGATGAGTACGCAGAGGTCGGCTACACGATGCTCAACGCCACGAAGGCCCCCTTCGACAACCTGATCGCCCGGCAGGCGATGGGCTACGCCGCCGATCGCGATGCGATCAACGAGATCCGGAACCTCGGGATCCTCCAGAACGCCAGCGGGCCTTTCGGGCCGGGCAACATGGGTTACCTCGACGACGCCGGCTACCCGGAGTACGACCCCGACAAGGCCAAGGCACTCGTGAAGCAGTACGAAGAGGAGACGGGCCTGCCATTCGAGTTCGCGATCACCAGCACGCCCGACACCTCGACTGTGGAGACCGCGCAGCTCGTGAAGGAGTACGCGGAGGCGGCCGGCGCGAAGGTGACGCTCGGCCAGATCGAGCAGGCGCAGCTGATCAGCACAGCGATAGCGGGCGACTTCAACGCGATCCTCTGGCGGAACCATCCCGGTGGCGACCCCGACTCGCAGTACGTGTGGTGGCACACGGGGTCGCCGGTCAACTTCGGCAAGTTCTCCGATCCGGAGATCGACCGCCTCCTGGAGGAGGGACGGTCGGAGAGCGATTCGACGAAGCGTGAGGCGATCTACCAGGATCTCAATCGTCGGTTCTCCGAGCAGCTCTGGAACCTCTGGGGGCAGTGGACGCTATGGGTTCTCGCTTCTGCGCCGGAGGTGCACGGCGTCATGGGCCCCGACCTGCCCGACGGCTCCAAGCCGTTCCCCGGAATGGGGAACGGGCACACCGTCATGGGGATCTGGGTCGAGCAGTAGGCGATAGGTAGCGAAGGGGAATCAGGGAAGGCCCGTGCGAGTCATCGTCCGCAAGCTTGTTCAGCTGACCGTCGTCCTGCTGCTCGTCACGTTCATCTCGTTCCTGCTGATGAACCTGCTGCCGGGTGACCCGGTCGAGGTGATCGTCCCCTTCGGGAGCGACGAGCAGCGGCAGGCGCTGCGCGAGGACCTCAACCTCGACGATCCGATGATCACCCGCTACTGGGACTGGCTGTCGGGGCTCGTGCAAGGCGACTTCGGCAAGTACTACACGACCTCGAGCTCGCGGCCTGTCTCGAAGGACCTGAGGGAGGCACTACCGGTCTCGCTCCAGCTGATGGCCTACGCGCAGATCATGGCGCTCGCAGTGGCAATCCCGGTGGGCGTCGCGACCGCCTACAGGGCCGGGAGCAAGTTCGACAAGGGAGCGAACACCTCGGCGTTCGCGATGCTCGCGATGCCGAACTTCGCGATAGCGCTGCTGCTCTCGTACTACCTGGGGGTCAAGCTCGATCTGCTGCCGGTCACCGGCTACCGACCATTCGGGGAGGATCAGGCAGAGCACTTCCGGCGGATGGCGATGCCCGCGCTGAGTCTCGCTGTGGGTCAGATCGCGATCTACATGCGCCTCCTGCGCAGCGACATGATCGCGACGCTCCAGGAGGACTTCATCACGATGGCCAAGGCGAAGGGAATGAGGCCCCGCCGGATTCTCTGGCGTCACGCTCTCAGACCGTCGAGCCTCACTCTGCTCACTGTCGCCGGCCTCAACGTCGGCACCCTGATCGGTGGTGCGGTCGTGACGGAGGTCATCTTCTCCCTGCCGGGGATCGGGCGCCTCATCTACGAGGCGATCCTGTCGCGGCAGTACGTGGCGGTGCAGTCGTTCATCGTCGTGATCGGCGCCGCCTACGTGATCCTCAACTTCCTCGTCGACATCCTCTACTCGATCCTCGACCCACGGATCCGGCATGTCCGAGCCATCGCCTAGCCCCGTGCCTGCTCAGCAGGTCATCGACGAAGCGGTCGAAGTGCCGCCCGAGGTCGAGGCCCGGAAGCGCATCGGCATCGCCGGCTGGATCGCCGCCGCCTGGCTGATCCTCGTTGTCGCGGTGGCGTTCCTCGTTCCGATCCTCCCGATCGACAACCCGAACGAGAGCATCGCCTCGCTCGCCCGCCAGGGGCCGTTCACCGACGGCCATGTCTTCGGCGGCGACGGCAACGGTCGCGATCTGCTGTCGAGGGTCGCCTGGGGAACGCGGGCGTCACTCCAGGTGAGCGTCGGCGCTGTCGGCGCCGGGATGCTCATAGGCGGGTTCTTCGGGCTGATCGCGGGCTACTTCCGCGGACGGCTGGAGACCGTTCTGACCGGCCTCCTCGACGTCATGCTCGCGTTCCCGCAACTGGTGCTCGCCCTCGCCCTGGTCACCTTCCTGAGGGGAGACCCGAACCAGGAGGGTGGGGTCCGGCTGAGCACGGTGTTCGTGCTCGTGATCGCGCTCGGGATCGTCTCCACGCCGATCATCGCCCGGATAACGAGGGCCAGCACGCTCACATGGGCGCAACGGGAGTTCGTCCTCGCGTCCAGGGCTCAGGGGGCGAAGAGCTTCCGAATCCTCTTCAGGGAGGTCCTGCCCAACGTCCTGCCGGCGATGTTCTCGATCGCGCTCCTGGGCGTGGCGGTCGTCATCGTCGCGGAGGGCGGGCTCTCGCTGCTCGGACTGGGAGTGGAGCTGCCGACACCCTCGTGGGGGAACATCATCGCCCTGGGGCGCAACGACCTGCGCGACGCACCCCACATCGTCTTCATCCCGTCGATAGTGATCTTCATGACGGTGCTGGCGCTCAACTACCTTGGCGACGTCGTGCGTGCCAAGTTCGACATACGAGAGAGCGGGCTGTGAGTCCACGTTCCAGGCGAGGAGCCGAGCGATTCGCGGAGACGGTCCTCGACGGCCCGCTGCTGGAGGTGTCGGAGCTGCAGACGCACTTCCGCACCGACCGGGGCCTCGTCCGGGCGGTCAACGGGGTGTCGTTCACCCTCGAGCGCGGTCGGACCTCGGGGGTGGTCGGCGAGTCGGGCTCGGGCAAGACCGTGCTGTCGCGCTCGATCATGGGCCTGCTGCCCAAGCACAACGTGGTGCGCTCGGGGAGCGTGCGATTCGAGGGCAGGGAGATCGGAGCCGGCGACCCCCGCACCATGAGGCGCCTCTGGGGGACGGAGATGGCGATGGTCTTCCAGGACCCGATGACGTCGCTGAACCCCGTGATGCGGATCGGCAACCAGATCACGGAGTCGCTGCGCTACCACCTCGACGTCGCGAAGGACTTCGCGAACGAGACGGCTATCGCCCTTCTGCGCTCGGTGGGCATCCCCGAGCCCGAGCGGCGGATGCGCGAGTACCCGCATCAGCTCTCCGGCGGAATGCGTCAGAGGGTGACCATCGCTATCGCACTCGCCTGCGGCCCGAAGCTCCTCTTCGCCGACGAGCCCACGACGGCGCTCGACGTGACCGTGCAGGCGCAGATACTCGATCTCCTGGAGTCACAGCAGCGTGAGCGGTTCATGGCCATGATCCTCGTCACACACGACCTCGGCGTGGTCGCCGGGCGGGCCGACGACATCGCCGTGATGTACGCGGGCGAGGTCGTCGAGAAGGCGCCCACCCGCACCCTGTTCACGGAGATGCGCCACCCGTACACCGAGGCGTTGCTCAAGTCGATCCCGAAGCTCGCCGACCCGAGCCACACACGCCTCGAGGCCATCGGGGGGCGTCCGCCCGACCTCGTCAAGCCGCCGCCGGGATGCAAGTTCGCTCCGCGCTGCCCGTACGCCCAGGCGCGGTGCACGGCGGAGGTGCCGGTGCTCGCCGAGTCCGGGTCGCCGGGGCACGCCTTCGCTTGCTTCTACCCGGTCGGCGCCGACGTCTCCCCGGCGGTGGGTGCCTGATGGCCGGCAGCGGGACCGCCCATCTCCGCCCGGCCGGCGAGGCGCTGCTCAGCGCCGAGCACCTCGTGGTGGAGTTCCCGGTGGGCCGGACCGGCGCGAAGGTGCACGCCGTCTCCGACGTGAGCATCGACATCCTCGGAGGCGAGACGCTCGGTCTCGTCGGAGAGTCGGGGTGCGGCAAGTCGACCACCGGCAGGGCGATCATGCAGCTCCCCAGGCCCAAGAGCGGGAGCGTCGTCTTCGAGGGGCAGGACCTGACGAAGCTCAAGGGCGAGGACCTGAGGCGGCAGCGACCGCGGCTCCAGATGATCTTCCAGGACCCGATCTCCTCGTTGAACCCCCGCCGGCGGATCGAGGACATCGTCGCCGAGGGGCTGCGGATCTGGAAGATCGGCGACGAGGCCTCGCGCCAGGCGAAGGTCGACGAGGTGCTCGACGCAGTCGGTCTCGACCCGGCTCGCCGCGCGGGCGGAGACCGCACGAGTTCTCGGGCGGGCAGTGCCAGAGGATCTCGATCGCCCGCGCCGTCATCACGGAGCCGAAGCTGATCATCTGCGACGAGCCGGTCTCAGCGCTCGACGTCTCGGTGCAGGCGCAGATCCTCAACCTCCTCGAGGAGATGAAGGCCCGCTACGGGTTGACGCTCGTGTTCATCGCGCACGATCTCGCGGTGGTGAAGAACGTCAGCGACCGGGTCGCGGTGATGTACCTGGGGAAGATGTGCGAGGTCGGTCCCCCCGACACGATCTACAGGGCCCCGGCGCACCCGTACACGGCCGCCCTCCTCGCCGCGATCCCCGTGCCCGACCCGGCGGTGCGGGCCGGCGATCGGCCGCACCTCGGGGGCGAGATCCCGTCGCCGATCGCCCCTCCCAGCGGGTGCCGCTTCCGCACGCGCTGCCCGAGGGCGCAGGAGCGCTGCGCGTCGGAGGAGCCGCAGGTCGCGCCTGCCGGCGAGGGCCACTTCGTGGCCTGCCACTTCCCGCTCGGACCGGGTGAGACACTGCCGTTGAACGGGTCGTCGACGGTCGCGGAGACGCAGCCCGCCTGAGTCCGACCCGCGGCCGGTATAGGAAGATGCTGAGGTGACGGCGCAGTCGGCCAGTGGCGGGTTCGCATACCGTCCCGCACTCGACGGGCTGCGGGCGGTCGCGGTCCTGGCGGTCTTCTCGTACCACCTCGACTGGACCTGGGCACCGGGTGGGTTCCTGGGCGTCGATGCGTTCTTCGTGCTGTCGGGGTACCTCATCACCTCCCTGCTGCTCGTGGAGCACGATGCGAAGGGCCGGATCGACCTCGTGGCCTTCTGGGCGCGCAGGGCTCGTCGGCTCCTGCCCGCACTGCTGGTGCTTCTCGTCGTCGTGAGCGCGTGGGCGGCGATAGGAGTCGCTCCGGAGCGGCTCGACTCCCTTCGCGCCGACGGCCTCTTCACCATCTTGTACAGCGCGAACTGGCACCTGATCACCAGTGGCCAGTCGTACTTCGGCCTCTTTGTCGCCCCGTCGCCGCTCCGCCACACCTGGTCGCTCGCGATAGAGGAGCAGTTCTACCTGGGCTGGCCGTTGATCGTCGCCATCGCGATGTACGGCGGACGGCGCCGACGGTGGGCGCTGGCAGCGGTGAGCGCCGTCGGAGCGGTGGCATCGGTGCTGGTGATGGCGCTCCTGTACGAAGCGGCGGACCCGTCTCGCTCCTACTACGGCACCGACTCCCGCGCCCACTCGCTCCTCGTCGGAGTGCTGCTCGCGCTCGCCCTCGATCGATGGAGGCACCCAGGGTCCGGTTCGTCGGTCGTGCAGGGGCTCGGCGTGATCGGCGCGGGCGGCATGGCCTGGGCGATCCTCTCGACCGACGAGCGCGGGAGCGGGTTCTATCACGGGGGTTCGCTGCTCTACGCGCTCGCCGTCGCTGCGGTGATAGCGGCGTCGACCGCGGATGGGCGCTCCCTGCTGAGGTCGATGCTCTCGATCGCCCCGCTGAGATGGATCGGCACGATCTCGTACGGCGTTTACCTGTGGCACTGGCCCGCCCAGGTGGTGCTGACCCCGCCGCGCGTCGGCGTCGACGGCATCGCGCTCGACGTGGTCAAGGTCGCGGCGACGTTCGGCGCGTCGATCGCGTCGTACTACCTGATCGAGCGGCCGATACGTCACGGCGGCATTCCGAACCGCCGTACCCTCCTGCTGGCCCCCGTCGCGATGTTCGCGGTCGGTGCTGCCGTCGTCGGGGGAACGCGGGGAGGGGTGCCCCTGGCGGCCGTCTTCGACGTCGGAGCACCGATAACGGCGCCGTCCGGGCCCGTAGCGACGGCTCCGGGAGATGCGCCCGTCGTGGCGGTGATCGGCGACTCGGTGGCGGGGACGGTGATATGGGGCCTCGATGATGTCGGGCCGCGCAACGGTCTGACGATCGTCTCCGGGGCATTCCCGGGCTGCGGCGTGGCGAACGGTCTCGCGGTCGACGACGAGGGACACCTCTTCAAGTGGTCGGAGGCGTGTGAGGAGAACATCGGGCCCGCGCAGGCGGAGATGATCGAGGTGCAGGACCCCGACCTGGTGGTCTGGCTCAGCACATGGGATCTCGCCGACCGCCTGGTGGACGGGCGAGTCGTGCGTGCGAACACCACTGAGGGAGACGAGGCGCTGCTCGCCTCGATGGAGGTGGCGCGTGCGCGACTGACCGCCGGAGGTGCGCGCATAGCCCTCCTCACGATCCCACCGAACGCGCGGAGCGACACCGCTGAGGCCGACGCCGACGCCGACGGCGCCATCGCCCACTACAACGCGCTCCTGCACGCCTTCGCGGCGGAGCACCCCGACGACGTATCCGTCGTCGACTTCGCGGCGCTCGTCTGCCCGGGAGGCGCTCCGTGTCCCGAGGAGGTCGACGGCGTCAGGCTGCGTCCCGACGGAGCCCACTTCTCCGAGGAGACCGCACCCTGGATCGCACGGAAGCTGGTGCCGCTGCTGAAGGAGGAGCTGCGCGGCGCCTGACGAAGATATTTCTCCGCAGGGGTTGCTTATCAGCAATGAGTGCTGATAAGGTGCCCCCATGCAGTCGGTGCAGGAAGTGACGGCGACGATGAGGGCTAGGGGGCTGAGGGCGACCCCCCAGCGCCAGTGCATCGTCCGACTCCTGCAGGACAACCACTCGCACCCCACAGTCGAGAGCCTCTACGAGGAGGCCCTCGGCGAGATGCCCACCATCTCGCTGCGGACCGTCTACCAGACGGTCCACGACCTCGAGTCGCTCGGTGAGGTCCGACTCCTCGACCTGGGGACGGGTTCGCTGCGGGTGGAGCCGAACCTCGAGCACGCCCATCACCACCTCGCCTGCACCGTGTGCGGCCGGGTGGTCGACATCCCGGTCGACTTCCCGGGGTTGCGCGTCCCCGACGACTACCTCGGGGGATTCTCCGTCGACACCGTCGAGGTGGTCTTCCGCGGGCGATGCGAGGCCTGCAGATGAGCCGCGACAGCAGATCACGACAACAGAGCACAGGGGAGGCAACATGCCTGCACTAAAGGGAAGCAAGACGCACGAGAACCTGAAGGAGGCCTTCGCCGGCGAGAGCCAGGCGAACCGGCGCTACCTCTACTTCGCGCAGAAGGCCGACGTCGAGGGCTACCCCGACGTCTCCGCGATCTTCCGGTCCGTCGCCGAGGGTGAGACCGGTCACGCGTTCGGGCACTTCGACTTCCTCTCCGAGGTCGGCGATCCCGCCACGGGCGAGCCCGTAGGTGACACCGCAGACAACCTGAAGTCGGCGATCGCCGGCGAGACGTACGAGTACACCGAGATGTACCCGGGCTTCGCGAAGGTCGCACGCGACGAGGGCTTCGACGAGGTCGGCCGAGTGGCTGGAGACGCTGGCCCGGGCCGAGACGAGCCACGCCGGACGCTTCCAGCAGGCCCTCGACGCCTTGGGCTAGACGCCGACCGCACGACGAGAGACCGACGCCACGGCGGGGGGAATCGCCACGGCGGGGGGAACGGCCCCGGGGGGGAACCCCCGGGGCCGTAACATTGCCTGCTCAGGTCGCGGAGCAGGAGGTGGGAGCAGCGAATGGCCCTGTACGACCCGCTCGACCCCGTGTACATGGATGCGGAGGCGGCCCGGTCCGAGCGCGACCGGACGTTCCACATCTGCTCCGACTGCCGCGTCTGCGTCAAGCTCTGTCCGAGCTTCAAGGACCTGTTCCGCATGATCGACGAGCGCGGCGGCACCGATGATGTGAGCGAGCTGAGCGCCGACGAGCACCGTCAGGTCGTCGACGAGTGCTTCCAGTGCAAGCTCTGCTACGTGATCTGCCCCTACACGCCGGACCAGGTGCAGGAGTGGGTGATCGACTTCCCGCGGCTGATGCTGCGGTCGCTGGCCATCCAGGCGTCGGACAAGGGGGCGTCGCGCAGTGCCCGGCTGCTGGCGCGCACCGATCTGCAGGGGAAGATCGCCACGACGTTCGCCCCGGTGGTGAACAAGGTGACTTCGGTCGGCGTCGTCCGGGCGGTGATGGAGAAGGCGACCGGCATCTCGCGGGTGCGCCTCCTGCCGACCTACTCGCGCGTCCGCTTCTCCAAGTGGTTCCGGCGGCGCACGGTGAGCCCGGAGGGCAGCGGGCGCGGGAAGGTCGCGGTCTTCCCGACCTGCCTGGTCGAGTACCAGGAGCCCGCGATCGGCAAGGCCCTGGTAGGCGTCTGCGAGCGCAACGGGATCACCTGCGAGCTCCCCGCGGGCCAGGTCTGCTGCGGGATGCCGTGGCTCGACGCGGGCGAGATCGAGAAGTTCAAGGACAACGCCCGGAAGAACGTGGCGGCTCTGCTCCCGGCCGTCGAGGCCGGCCTCGACGTGATCGTGCCGCAGCCGACGTGTGCCTACGTGATCCGCAACGAGTACCCCGACTTCCTCGGCACCGACGCCGCCCGCAAGGTCGCCGAGCACACATACGACTCGTCCGAGTACCTGATGGCCCGCCACCGCGAAGAGGCACTCGACACCGACTTCGAGGGGACGACCTACGAGTCGATCATCTGGCAGGCGGCATGCCACTACAGGGCGCAGCAGATCGGTCCGAAGAGCCGCGACCTCATGAGGCTGACCGGTGCCACGGTGAGCACCGTCGAGCGCTGCTCGGCGATCGACGGGACGTGGGGGCTGCGCGCCGAGAACGTCGAGATGGCGCGCAAGGTCGCCAAGCCGCTGATGGAGAAGGTCCGGGAGTCCGCCGACGCCGTCGTCGCCGGTGACTGCCACCTGTCGAACACCGCGATAGCGCAGGACGCCGGCAAGCGCCCTCTCCACCCGTTGCAGGTCCTCGCCCGCGCCTACGGCCT
Organism: uncultured Actinomycetes bacterium; assembly: GCA_963706745.1. Lineage (GTDB taxonomy): Bacteria > Actinomycetota > Acidimicrobiia > IMCC26256 > PALSA-610 > JAOSJK01. The sequence goes on from CAVPMX010000004.1 coordinate 515,876, forward strand.
ACCGGAGGACTGAGCGTGCGCAAGCTGTCGGTGGACGACATCTCGGATCTCCGCGCGTACGAGCGGGAGAGGCCGGAGCTGCGTGCCCGGATCATCGAGCTCAAGCGCAGGCGGCGGGTCGCCCTCGGTGACCTGATGTCGATCCTCTTCGAGAACACCGAGACGATGCGGTGGCAGGTGCAGGAGATGGCGCGGGTGGAGCGGATGCTCCGCGACGAGCAGATCGCCCACGAGGTAGCGACGTACAACCGACCTGATACCCGATGCGAACGAGCTCTCGGGGACGCTCTTCCTCGAGCTTACCGACGACGCCGCGCTGCGCGAGTGGCTGCCGAAGCTCGTCGGTGTCCAGCACTCGATCGCCTTCGAGCTCGACGGTGCGGACCGGGTCTCTGGCGAGCCCCAGGACGAGGAGCGCCTCACGCGCGCGGAGACGACCTCCGCCGTGCACTTCCTCGTGTTCCGGTTCTCACCCGGTCAGGTCGATGCGTTCCGCTCCGGGCCGGTCCGCATCGTCGTCGATCTCCCCGGCTACCGGTTCTCGGCCCCCCTCTCCGACGTCCAACACGCCGAGCTCGTCGCCGACCTCGACGCCTGCTGAGGCCGCCTCCGGTTCTCCGGCGAGCTCGAGCACCTCGTCGAAGGAGTCGCGAATGCAGTCGAGCAGGGTCTCGGCGTCGGGCACGCGCGGCGAGGTCCGTGACCACTCCGATGCCGCAGGTGCCCGCGTAGGAGATCAGGGCGACGTTGACGGACGAGCCCATCGTCGGGGCCAGGGCCCAGAGGCGCTCGACGCCGGCGCCGGCGAGGAACACCGGGACGGGGCTGCCCGGGACGTTGGTGGTCAGGAAGTCGATGTGCTCGAGCATCCCGCCGAAGACCGTCGTCGTGAACCGCCCCGGAAGGTGCTCGAGGACCGTCGCGAGGACGTCGGTCAGCGGCAGCGCGGGCTCGCGCCTCCACGAGTGGCAGACATCTCCTACGCGACGAATGCGCTCGGCGGGGTCCTGGATCGCTATGGGGAGCGGGAACCGCGCCGGCATTATGCGGTTGCCGCCCAACGGGTCGGCGTCGGAACGCGTGCTGATCGGCATCGTCACCCTCAGCTCCGGAACAGGATCGCCGTGCGACACGTGGTAGCGGTGCAGACCGCCTGCCACCGCCGCGACGAACGCGTCGTTGAGGGTGCCGCCTGCGCTGTGCGCTGCAGAGCGGAGCCGGTCGAGTGGTATGTCGATCACGTCCATGCGCCTACGGAGCGAGCGTTCACGCATGAGGGGGGAGAGGGTCGAGTTGACCGGCGCGAGCACGCGTCCGATCGAGCCGCCGATCTGCAGAGCATCGGTCGCTGCCTTGCCGGGGTGGCGAAGGATCGCCGCCAGCCCCTGCGCTGCCGCGCCGAGGGCGGTACGCGTCGCCGACGCCAGCTGCCGGCCGGTGTGCGCCAGGGCGTCGAGGGTGAGGGTCGGGGTGCTGAGACGCTCGACGGCGGTGTCGGCGGGCGTCTCGTGCGGCAGAGGCGGAGGCTCGCGTTCGAGGTCCACGAGGTAGTGGAGGAGACGCATGCCGCCGATGCCGTCGGTGACCGAGTGGTGGATCTTCAGCACGAGGGCGGCGCCGCCGCCCTCGAGGCCCTCGCAGAGCACGGTCTCCCAGAGTGGGCGCTCCCGGTCGAAGGCGCGTCCGGCGAGGCTCTCGGCCAGCCGGAGAACCCGACTCATGTCCCCGGGGGCCGGAGCGACGATGCGCCGGGCGTGGTAGTCGAGGTCGAAGCGGCCGTCGGTCACCCAGCGCGGTGGTGCGAGGCGGAGGGGCACCTCGACCACCCGCTGGCGGAGGCGGGGGATCTGATGCGTGGCGAGCTCCAGGCGATCTCGCAGGCGCTCCCAGTCGGGCGCGCGATCGAGCAGGAAGACGGCGGTGATCGTCGAGCGCAGGTTCGCATCGCGCTCGATCGTCCACATGATGCCGTCGGAGTCACCCATGAACCGGTCGAAGTGCTCCTCGATCACTGAGGCCCCCTCTCGTGTCCGGCGTACGCCGGCCCGGTCGTCTGCCCTGCTGTATACCGGCTACGCGCCGGCGCGACCAGGGGCGCTCGCCTGTCGTCGGAGGGACGTCGGTCCCGGCGGCCCCTAGGATCGGGTGCGATGCCCGTCGAGATCGAGATCCTCCGCATCGACCCCGGTGCGCCGCTTCCCGAAGCCGCGCACCCAGGCGACGCGGGCTACGACCTGAGGGCCAGGGAGGGGGCGCTGCTGCAGCCGTCCGGCGGGAGGGCGGCGATCCCCACCGGGGTCGCGCTCGCGATACCGCCCGGGTACGCGGGCTTCGTCCAACCGCGCTCGGGCCTGGCGTTGCGCCACGGTGTGACGTGCCTGAACACCCCCGGCCTGATCGACTCGGGCTACCGCGACGAGATCCGGGTGATCCTCGTGAACCTCGACGCAACCGACGCCTTCGAGGTGCAGCCGGGTGACCGGATCGCCCAGCTGGTGGTCCAGCGGGTCGAGGAGGCTGCATGGTGCGAGGTCGAGAGCCTCGGGGGCAGCGCACGCGGGCTCGGAGGCTTCGGCAGCACCGGCACGAAGTAGCGTCCTGCCTGCATCACCGCCTGCCCGAACCGAGCACGACCTGGAGATCACCGTGACGAAGCCCTTCCGATTCGCAGTCCAGGCCGGTGGCGCCGAGTCAGACGCCGCCTGGCGCGAGACGGCCCGGAGGGCCGAGGACCTCGGGTACTCGACGCTGTACCTGCCCGACCACTTCGTCGACACCGTGCTCGCCCCGGTCCCCGCGATAGCCATGGCCGCAGCCGTCACCGAGACGCTGCGCGTCGGCACGCTCGTGCTCGGCAACGACTACAAGCACCCTGCGATCGTGGCAAAGGAGGCGGCGACGATCGACCTCCTCTCCGACGGCCGGCTCGAGCTGGGGATCGGGGCCGGCTGGATGGAGGTCGACTACTCGGCGCTCGGGCTCGCCTACGAGCCGGCCGGCCGGCGCATCGAACGCCTCGACGAGGCCGTCGCGGTCATCAAGGGGTGCTGGCAGGAGGGGCCGTTCTCGTTCTCCGGGGAGCACTACTCGATCGTCGACTACGACGCCACGCCGAAGCCGGTCCAGCAGCCCGGGCCTCCGCTCCTGATCGGGGGTGGTGGCAGGAAGGTCCTGAGCCTCGCCGGGCGCCAGGCCGACATCGTCGGCATCAACCCGAACCTGCGCGCCGGTGCCATCACGGACGACGCCGTGAAGACGTCGCTCGCGGAGCACACGCGGGAGAAGATCGCCTGGGTGAAGGAAGCGGCCGGATCGAGGTTCGACGACATCGAGCTGCAGATCCGCTACTTCCTGAGCACGATAACCGACGACCGCGACGGGCTCGCCGAGATGATGGCCCCGGGCTTCGGACTCACCGCAGAGGAGGCGCTCGAGTCGGGAGTCGCCCTCGTCGGCACGGTCGACCACGTCGTCGAGCAGCTGGAGCAGCGACGCGAAGAGTGGGGGGTCACCAACGTCGTCGTCGGCGACGACGTCGCCGAGCAGTTCGCCCCGGTCGTGGCGGCGCTCACCGGGCGCTGAGTCAGCGCCCTGCCGAGCGAGGCAGCCGGTTGTAGGGCAGGTCGCGGTCGATACGGGGCTCTCGAGGCAGCCCGAGGACCCGCTCGCCGAGGATGTTTCGCTGGATCTCGTCGGTCCCGCCGCGTATGCCGAGCGACGGCGCGGTCAGGAAGAGGGTCTGCCACTCCGATGCTTCGTGGTCGGGACCCGGAGCGCCGGCACGCGGACCGAGCAGGCTCACGGCCAGGTCGGTGAGGTGCCGGAACGCCTCGCTGCCGCGCAGCTTCATTCCCGAGCCTTCCGGCCCTGGGGCGCGGCCGGCCCGGAGCGCGTCAACCGCACGACGCGCAGTGAGCGCCGCCACGCGCGCCTCCACCCAGACCCTCACGAAGCGGTCGCGCAGCAGCGGGTCGGCTGCGCCCCCGACGGCGCGGAGGAGCCCGGCGAGCCGGTCGACGTCGAGTAGGGAACCGCTGCCGGCGGTGCCCGCACCTCGCTCGTGGGCGAGAGTCGTGAGAGCGACGCTCCAACCTCCGCCGACAGCACCGATGCGGTCGCCGTCGACGACAGTCACGTCGTCGAGGAACACCTCGGAGAAGTGCGCGTCGCCGTTCATCTGCACGAGCGGCCGGATCGTCACGCCGGGCGACGTCATGTCGAGGGCGAAGGCCGTCACACCCAGGTGCTTGGGCAGGCCTGTGTCGTGGCGTGCGAGAAGGAGGCCGCGTCGCGAGTAGTGCGCGCGACTGGTCCAGAGCTTCGCCCCGCCGATGCGCCAGACAGCACCGTCGCGCTGCGCTCGAGTAGAGAGGTTCGCGAGGTCGGAGCCGGCGTCGGGTTCCGAGAACATCTGGCACCAGATCTCGCGACCGGTGGCGATCGCCGGAAGGAAGCGCCCGCACTGCTCGGCGCTCCCGTGCGTCAGCAACGTCGGCCCGACGAGGGCGATGCCGACGAGGAACGGGTAGAGGTCGGGGCTGCTGAAGCGTGAGAGCTCGGAGCGCACGGTGGCGGCGGCCTCTGGTCCGAGTCCCATGCCCCCGTACTCGCTCGGCCACGTCGGGACGACCCATCCCGTGCCGCCGAGCGCGCGCAGGTACTCGCGACCCGCCTCGATGTCGTCGCTCCCGGCGCCCAGCACCGAGCGGGGCGCCTCTTCGTGTTCGCGCATCTCGAGGAGACCGGCCATCTCGGCGGCCAGGGCGGCGCGGGCATCGTCGTTCATCGTCTGCAGTCTCTCGCGTCGGGAGCGCGCCGCGTCGGCCGGTAGCGTGCGGCCCGTGCCGCCTGCCGTGGTCGAGATCGTCGTAGCGGACCCGCCCGAGGCGTGGCGAGCCGCGGGCTTCGCGGTCTGCGGCGAGGTCGCGCACATCGGGTCGGTGGAGGTGCGCTTGCTGGGGCGGGGGTGTGGCGAGGGCGTCGTCGGCTGGACCATCTCCGGCGAGCCCGGAGGGCACGACGAAGAAGACTGCGTAACCGACACCGAGATCGACTCTCTGCCCACGAGACTGATCCGGAGTCGTTCCCGAGAGGGCGGGCCGCTCGGCACCGCGACTGCCGCGCACCCGAACGGCGCGCTCCTGATCGATCACGTCGTCGTTCTCACGTCGGACGTCGCCCGGGCGACGGCTGCCTTCGAGGCGCGAGGATTCGAGGTGAGACGCGTGCGCGACGTCGCCAGGGATCGCCCCGTCCGCCAGGTGTTCTTCCGTGGCGGGGAGGTCGTGATCGAACTGGTCGGACCGCCCGAGCCCGCTTCGGGCGACGCTGCTGCGACGACCCGGTTCTTCGGCCTGGCGATCACCGTCGCCGACCTCGACGCGACCGCCCGCCTGCTCGGTGGTCGTCTCGGGCGGATCAAGGACGCCGTGCAGGAGGAGCGGCGCATCGCGACGCTGCGCCACGCCGACGTGGGGATCTCGACGGCGATCGCGTTCATGTCGCCGGCGACGTAGTCGGTCGGTCTGGCGTCGAGCCCGGGGAGGGCGCTCAGCGACCCGTCGCGGAGAAGTGCTGGAAGTCGACCGGCTCCGTCCACCGGCCGCCCCACTCCCATCCGATCTGCTCGAAGGCCGAGACGGCGACGTCGCCGGCGAAGAGCATGCCGGGCGCCCTGAGCGAGCGGTCCAGGTAGGGCTCGGCCGCCGGGTCGACGACGCGACCGTGGCTCACGTAGGGGTTCTGCACCGGGTTGACGTCGATGGCCGTCCCGTAGGAGTGCTCCGACCACCTCGTGCCCCCCGTCACGGCTCGGCAGTTGAATGCCGACGTGTTGTTCGCCGCCGTCGAGAGGTCGTCGTCGGCGCGGTAGACGTCGACGAGCTCCATGCGCATGACGGGGAATCGAGCGTCGAAGAGCTCGGCGAAGACATGCACGACGTCGTCGGCGACGTCGCGGTGTACCACGAGCTCACCGGTGGCTTCCGCGCCGTCGAAGTCCCAGTGCGAGAGCGTGACGAGGCGCAGGTCGGCGAGCGGCACCGGGCAACCCGGCCGCCACGACTCCGACATCCGTTCCGCCGTAGCGGCGTCGATGCCCGTGATCGCCGAGTCGAACACGGCGACGGGCGCAGTGGTGGCGGGGGCCACGAAGGGTGGTTCGGCGGGTGTGGCGGCGGGTGTGGCAGCGGTCGGCCGCGGCCGCGCACCCTGGTCGGGGGCCGCCCCGGAGGGCACCCCGCAGGCGGGTGCCACCAGGAGCACGAGTGCGACGACTGTGGAGCCCGGGCCGCGCATCACCTGATGATCGCGCGCGGATCCGCCACCGGGGAGCCGGTCTGCGCCATGCTGGCGGGCCCGGACAGTACCGGGAGGCGATCGAGGCGGAGGAGTGGGCGTGGCGCTGGAGCTCGTGGAGATCGGCGACTACCCACCGCTCGACACCACCTGTCTGCGCTGTGGCGAGCCCGCTGCGCTCCCCTTCGCCGGGCCGTGCGGAGGCTGCGCGTCGGAGCTCCGGGAGCAGTTCGCGGGGGAGTCCCGGGTCGTCGACGCCGTCTACGTGCCGAAGATGAACGTCACGCCGAACGCAGTCGCGCTCAAAGACGACTGAGGGTCGGCAGGGCTTCCGGCCACGGCCGGGCTGTAGTAGAACGTGTTCCAGTATTCCGTCCGTACGGAGAGGGAGGGACGGCTGTGGACACCTACGACGTCGTCGTTGTCGGAGCAGGTTACGGGGGGGCGTCGCTGGCAGCCCTGCTGACCAAGGCCGGCCGCCGGGTCGCTCTGGTGGAGAAGAACCCCCGTGCCGGAGGCAAGGGCGCGACCATCAGCCGCAAGGGCTACGAGTACGAGATGTGGGGAGCTGTCGGAGTCCCTGCTCAGAGCTCCCGCTTCCACGAGCTCGTCGACGTGCTCGACATCGCCGAGCGCGCACCGTTCATAATCCCCGAGGGCAGGGCCGCGTCGGTGCACTACAAGGCGTCGACCGGGGAGTGGCGCAACTCCACGGGGCCGGCGAAGCAGTCGGAGGACCCCGGGGCGCTTGACAGGGTGAAGAGCGTCTACGGCGCGAGCGACGAAGAAGTCGGCACGCTGGCGACCCTCTTCGCGACCATGCTGACCATGAGCGATGAAGAGGTCGACGCGCTCGAGAACGTCGGCATGCTCGACTTCGTGCGCGGCTTCGGTCTCCCGCCGTCGCTCGTGGCCCAGGTCTGCACGGGTCTCAACATGGCGTTCTGCGTCCCGCTCAACCGGCTCCCCGCATCCGAGGGCATCTTCGTGATGCGTCAGATCGTCAGCGGGGGAGCGGGCCGCTACCACGTCGGCGGGTACGGCCGCGTCGCGGAGGTCTGTGCCGAGTACGTGACGGAGCACGGCGGCACCTTCATGAGCGGTGAGCGGGTCCGGCAGATCGTCGTCGAGGATGGCCGCGCCGTGGGGATCGAGACCGACGACGGCGTGATCCGCGCCCGAGCGGTCGTCTCGAACGCCGGCATACAGCCGACGGTCATGCGCCTCGCCGGCCCCGAGCACTTCCCGCCGGAGTACGTGGAGGCGGTGAGCGCGCTCGAGCCGAGCCTCGCAGTGGTCGGAGTCCGCTACATAGTCGACGCGCCCGTGTTCGAGGCGCCGATCATCCTCGCGTACTCGGACCAGAGCTGGCTCGACGACGAGAGGTACGCGCGGATCCTCGACGGCGACTGGCCCGACGTACCCCTCATCTCGATCGGCGTACCGTGCCTCTTCGACCCGTCGCTCGTCCCCGAAGGACACCAGGTGGCGATCTCGGCGGTCTTCGCCTCCCCCGATCCGACCTCGAAGACGAGCGAGGAGGCGATCCGTCGATCGGAGCTGGTCATCGACGAGCTCTGGCCCGACCTGCGCAAGCACATCGTGAGGACCGAGCCCTACACGGCGCGTCAGGTGTCGCGCATGACCCGCGACGCGGTCCTCCCCGGCCAGGGGGGCGAGGCGATCGGGCTCGCACAGGTGATCGGGCAGTGCGGGTCGTCGAAGCCCGATCCGCGAACACCGATGGGCGGCCTCTACATAGTCGGCTGCGACGCCGGCGGGCGCGGGGCGGGGACACACCAGGCGGTCGACTCCGGGTTCAACGTCGCCGCTATGGTCGACGCCGACCTGGGGTGACCTCACCCATCCGCTCGCTCAGGTAGCGGGGGAGGGTGGTGCCGGGGGCGAGGCCGGGCTCGGGCTCTGGGGCACCGAACGTGATCGACGTGGGCAGGACACCTGCCCAGACCGGGAGGCCGAGATCGGCCTCGTCGTCGTGGGGCCCGGCCGAGCGGATCTTGGCCGACGCCTCCTCGATCTCGACAGCGGCCAGACCGGTGCCGCGCCGGTCCTGCGCGGTCGACGGCTTCGCATCGTCGGAGCGGCCGACGGCCACCTGCTCCACGAGGCCGCGCAGCGCCTTCCACCGCTCGTCGGGGTCGGAGACCTTGCGCCCCCTCCCGAAGACCACGGCCGACCGGTAGTTGACAGAGTGGTTCGTCCACGACCTCGCGAGCACCAGGCCGTCGACGAGCGTGAAGGTGACGCAGACCGGTTCGCCGCTCTGGAGGGCGCGAAGCAGTCGGCTCCCGTGCGCACCGTGGAAGTAGAGGGTGTCGCCGTCGCGGGCGTGGTTGGTGGGGATCACGTAGGGCTGGCCGTCGGGGCCGACGAACCCGACGTGTGCGACGAGCGACTCGTCGATGATCGCGTGAACGGTCGCCCGATCGTGGTGTGCCCTGTCGGGTCGTCGCCGCAGCCTGCTGCGCGCAGTCGGCTCGTAATGGGTCAACTCGGTCTCCGTCCTGTCCGGGGATCCCGCCATTCTCGCCCGCCGTGGCGCTGTTACCGGAGCATCTGTACGAGCCGGGCACGCGCGCTGTAGCGTCCCCGCCAACCAGAGGCATGACGAGTCCCGAGAAAGGGGCGGACGTGACCGAGCAGGCACGGAACCGTCGGGGAGGCGGCGGCCGGGAGCGCGCCGCCTCGAGCAGTCACCTCAAGCGCTACGGCCCCTTCTACGCGATCGCGCTGCTCATCGTCGTCGCGCTGGCCGTCGTCCCGAGCCTCGGAGGCGACGACGACGACGATGGAGCGACCGACACGACCGCAGCCGTGGTGACGACCGCGCCGCCCGAGGGTGAGTGGGCACCGGCGTCGGGCGACGTCGCCGCGGGGACCGGCACGACGCGCGGCGGCCTCGATTGCGCGCCGGATGTCGCGCAGATCCCCGACACGATCTACGCGGCACCGTGCGTACCCGAGTTCTCCGACGAGAACGGCGGCGATACCTATCGCGGCGTCAGCGCGGACACGATCCGGGTAGTGCGTCGGACGTTCCCATCGTCGGCGAACTCAGAGGCCGTCGACGAAGGGCTCCGCAAGGCGGGCCTCGCCACCGCCGACGAGGCATACGAGATACAGAAGCTCTTCATCGAGTACTTCAACGAGAACTACGAGCTCTACGGTCGCCGGGTGGAGGTGATCGAGTACGAGTCGGAGTTCGGGAACAGCACGACGGAGGCACTCGGGCAGGGTCGTGAGGGAGCGTGTCAGGACGCGACGAAGATCGTGGAGGAGCTCGACGCCTTCGCGGTGATGAACGACACGAGTCAAGTGTTCTCCGAGTGCGCCGCCGAACGCGGCCTCGTCGTGCTGCACGCCGGTGCCTACGCATCGGAGGACTGGTACCAGGAGATGCACCCGTACGCGTGGCACCTGACGATGAGCTGCACCCCCATCTCTGATCACGTGGCCGAGTACCTGGGCAAGCGCCTCCTCAACGCGGGCGACAGCGCCGACTTCGCCGGCGGTTCGCTGCAGGGCCAGGAGCGCAAGTTCGGCACGTACATCCCCGACATCGAGACCTTCCTCCAGTGCAACGACCGCACGATCAAGCTCCTCAGGGAGGAGTACGGCGTAGCCGACGCGGCGAGCCAGAGGATCACCTACGCGCTCGACTTCGCACGGTTCGCGGAGCAGGCGCAGCGTGCAGTCCTTCAGTTCAAGGCCGACGGAGTGACGACGGTCGTGATGGCCGCCGACCCCTTCTCCATCCAGTTCCTCACGGCTGCCGCGCGCGGGCAGGACTACTCGCCGGAGTGGATCACGATCGGGTCGGCCTCAGCCGACACGGACAACTTCGGGCGCAGCTACGACCAGGAGTCGGTCGACGGGCACCTCTTCGGAGTCAGCCAGCTCCCACAGGACGAGCTCCTGATGGGGCCCGACGGAGAGGCCGGGGTGCTCTACGAGAAGCTGACCGGCGAGACCATCCGCGGAGGTACGACGGGCGCCCTCAACTCGGTGATCGTCCTCTTCAACTTCCTACAGGCGGCAGGCCCCGACCTGACGCCCGAGACGCTCGCGGCGGGCGCCCAGTCGCTGCCCGTCCGGGGCAACGACAGCGTCGGCGTCTGGAGCTGGCAGGGCGACCACACAGGCCGTGAGGACACCCGCGAGGTCTACTGGGACGCGACGGCGGAGCCATCTCCCGCAGAGGTAGACCGTTCTCTACGTGGGCGCTGGGTGGCGACCGACGGGGGGAGGCGCTACCTGCGCGGCGACCATCCCGACGAGTCCCCGGCCGTGTACCCGGACCGCTGATCGCAAGCACAGGACGGCGGTGAGGGCTACGGCATGAGGGAGGTCCTCGACAACCGGGTCGTCCGCGTCGTCGGGGGGGTCCTTGTCGCGTTCACGATCTGGTTCGTGCTCGACCAGCGCCTTCCGCGCGGCCTTCCGCCGGGCATACTCCTGCTCGGCACCGTCTTCGGATCCCTCTACGCGCTGAACGCGATGGGCCTGGCCCTCGTGTACCCGCGCGAGCCGTGTCGTCAACTTCGCACAGGGCGAGCTCGGAAGCCTCGGGGCGGTGCTGGGGATCATGGCGTTCCTGCACTGGTCGTTCCCGTTCTTCCTGGCCGTCGGCGGCGGTCTCGTCGTCTGCGCGGCGATGGGGCTCGCGATGGAGGTCCTCGTCGTCCGGCGGTTCCGGGAGGCGCCACGTCTCACGGTCGCGGTCGTGACGATCGCGCTCGCGCAGGTTCTCGCCGGCGCGTCGGTGGTCGTCCCGCTGCTCGTGGAGGGCGGACGCGACGAGCGGTTCGCGGTGCCCTTCGGCGCCAAGCTCACGATCTTCCCCGTCATCTTCGACTCGAACCATCTCGTCGCGATCGCCGTGGTTCCGGTGGTGCTGGTGGCGCTGGCGGTCTTCCTGCGATTCACCGACTACGGCACCGCCATACGGGCGTCGGCCGACAACGTCGACAGGGCAGGCCTCCTGGGTGTCCCCACAGCGCGCGTCTCGGCGATGGTCTGGATGATCGCGGGGTTCCTCTCGGCGCTGGCGGTCCTGCTCCGCATCCCGATCGTCGGGTTCGGATCCTTCGCCAGCGTCTCGGGTAGCGGTTCCTCTCTGCTGCTCTTCACTCTCGCGGCCGGAGTCATGGGGCGGATGGAGCGGCTGCCACGAATAGCGTTCGCGGCCGTCGCGCTCGGGATCATCCAGGAGGCGGCGATCTGGAACTACTCGAACACGACGCTCGTCGACCAGATGCTCGTCGTGCTCATCGTCGTGGCGCTGCTCGTGCAGCGCGACGCGTTCTCGAGGATCCGCGAGACGGGGATCTCGAGCTGGAAGTCGCTCCGCGAGATCCGGCCGGTGCCGCCGGAGCTCCGCCGGATCCCGGAGGTCTTCTGGGGCTCCGTCGGTGTCCGCCTCATCGTTCTCGTCGCGGCGTTGTGCGTCCCGTTGGTGGCGAGCCCGAGCCAGGTCGGCGCCGCGTCCCTGCTCCTGATCTACTCGGTGGTCGCGATCTCCTTGTGGGTCCTCACGGGCTGGGCGGGACACATCTCGCTCGGCCACTGGGCTGTCGTGGGGTTCGGAGGCGCGACGACGGCGGTGCTCTACGGCAGGCACGGAATCGACGCGGTCCCGGCGATGATCGCGGGGGCAGTGGTGGGCGGCGCGGTCTGCGTCCTGCTCGGCATCCCGGCGCTTCGGATCCGCGGTCCGTTCGTCGCGGTGACGACCCTCGCCTTCGCGGTGACGTCGTACACCTACTTCCTTCGGGAACGACACCTTCCGTGGTTCGTGGAGGAGCGCATCGAGAGGCCGCGACTCCTCGGACGCATCGCGATCGAGACCGACGTGAACGTCTACTACTTCGCGCTCGCCGTGCTCCTGCTGGTAGTCGTAGGAGTGCGCGGGATCAGGGCGACCCGGACGGGCAGGGTGTTGATCGCCGCTCGCGACAACCCGCTCGCGGCCGAGGCCGTGACCGTCGACACCCGCCGCGCCCAGCTCACGGCGTTCGCCATCTCCGGGTCGATAGCCGGTCTCGCGGGCGGGGTGTACGTGATCCACCAGAAGGGTCTGCACACCGACGCGTTCTCGCCCGACATCAGCATGCTCATCTTCTCGATGATCGTCCTCGGCGGGCTCGGCTCGATGTCGGGTGCCGTCCTCGGCGCCGTCTACATCCGGGGCGCCGAGTTCTTCCTGCCGAACGGATGGGACCTCGTCGCGAGCGGGGCGGGCATTCTCGCGCTGCTCCTGCTGCTCCCCGAGGGCCTCGGCGGTGCGGCGTACGCAGTGCGCGACCGCTTCCTGCGCTCCGTCGCGCGACGCCGCGGGGTCTTCGTCCCGTCGATGATCACCGACGCGCGCCGTGAGGAGGGCGCGACAGCGCTCTCCGCGGGAGCGTTCGTCTCGGACGTGGAGGGTGGTACGTGAGCGGCCCGGGTGAGGAGCAGCGCGCGAAGCGGCCGTGGCGCGAGCGGCTGAGCCCGCGCAGGGTCGTGGGCGCGGCTCCGATCTTCCCGTTGGCGGTCCTGTTCGGACTGAACGCGGTCGACGAGCTCGACCGCGCGGCGTTCGGGGTGCTCACGCCGGAGATCAAGGAGCACTTCGGTCTGGGCGTCACGGGTGTGACGACGCTCGCCGCCGCGATCATCCCCGTGGGCCTGCTTCTCGAGCTCCCCATCGCCTACTGGGCCGACCGCAGGAACCGCACTCGCATGGCCGGCCTAGGCGCGGGGATATGGGCGCTGTTCACGATGCTCACCGGTGTGGCGGGCCTCGCGTCGAGCCTGGCGCTGATGTACGTGGCGCGCGGCGGATCGGCCCTCGGCAAGACCTTCAACGCGACCCACAACAGCCTCCTCGCCGACTACTACCCGCAGGAGAGCCGGGCGAGCGTCTTCTACGCGCACAGGCTCGCGAACACGGTCGGCCAGTTCATCGGCCCGCTGGCAGCCGGCTTCATCGCCGCGTCGTACGGCTGGGAGACACCGTTCTTCATCTTCGCTCTCCCGAGCCTGGTCTTCGTGGTGCTGGCCCTGAAGCTGCAGGAGCCGGTCCGTGGCGTCCACGAGCGACGCGCGGCAGGCGCCGACGAGCAGACCGCCCAGACCGAGGAGGTCCCCGCGACCTTCTCCGAGACGTTCCGGACTCTCTACGCGAGCGAGAGCGCCCGCCGCATCTACTTCTCGCTGCCGTTCCTGGCTGCATCCGGTATCGGCATCCAGACTCTGCTCAGCCTCTTCTACGACGAGGTGTACAACGTCGGGTCGCGGGGCAGGGGGGTCATCTTCGCGGCGGTGGAACCCGCTCAGGTGATCGGTCTCCTGTTCGGTGCGGTGATCATGCAACGGCTGATCGTGAGAGACCCCGGCCGGGCCATGCGGATGCTCGGCTGGACCGCCGTGGCGTCGAGCGGGTTCCTCGCGCTGATCGCGCTCTCTCCCGCGCTCGGGTTCGCAATCGCGGGGCAGATCGGCAATGCCGTCGTGGGAGGAATGCTCCTGCCCGGGGTCTTCGCGGTGATCTCGCTTGCGGTCCCGCCGCGGATGCGGACGCTGGGATTCGCCACCGGGTCCCTGTGGATCCTCCTCGGGCTCCCTGTGCTCCCGATAGTCGGGACGATCGGCGATCGATACGGGCTGCGCGTCGGCATCCTCATCTTCATCCCGGTCTACCTGCTCGGCTCCTTCCTCCTGGCGTCGGCGGGCACCTACATCAACGCCGACATCGAGCGGAACAACCTGTCGTCGCGCACCCAGGCCGAGATCCGGCGGCGCCGTCTCGAGGGCGACTCGCAGATCCTCGCCGTCCGGGGCCTCGACGTCGGCTACGCGGGGACGCAGGTCCTCTTCGGCGTCGACTTCGACATCGCAGACGGTGAGATCGTAGCGATCCTCGGGACCAACGGAGCGGGCAAGTCGACCCTGCTGAAGTCGATCTCCGGTCTCGTGCGGTCCCAGGCCGGGAGCATCATCTTCGACGGGCGCGAGATCTCCGGTGCAGACGCGACGCTGACGGCGAGCCTCGGTCTGACGATGGTCCCGGGCGACCGTGGGATCTTCCCGTCGTTGACCGTCGCCGAGCACCTGCGGATCGCGGGATGGATGTACCGCGACGACCCCGTCTATCTCGAGCAGGCGACCGAGGACGTGATCGGCTACTTCCCGGTGCTGCGCGATCGTTGGGATGTCGAGGGCGGCAACCTCTCGGGTGGCGAGCAGCAGATGCTCAGCCTCGCCCAGGCTTTCATTGCCCGCCCCAAGCTGCTCATGATCGACGAGCTCTCGCTCGGTCTCGCTCCGACCGTCGTGGAGCAGCTCGTCCAGATTGTGCCGGCGATACACGCGGCGGGCACCGCGATAATCCTCGTCGAGCAGTCGGTCTCCACGTCGCTACGTCTGGCGGAGCGGGCAGTCTTCATGGAGAAGGGGGAGATCCGATTCGCCGGTGCGACGGCGGACCTGCTGGAGCGGAGCGATCTCGTCAGGTCGGTCTTCCTGCACGGTGCGGCATCGGCGGACTCCGCTCCGACGGCCGAGACGCGGAGCCCGGAGGCGCAGCGTGAGAGGGTCGCAGCGCTGGCGGCGAAGCCCGTGGTGCTCGAGGTCAGTGAGCTGACGAAGCGCTACGGGGGCCTGGCGGCGGTCGCCGACGTCTCGTTCTCGTTGCACGAGGGAGAGATCCTGGGCCTGATCGGGCCGAACGGGGCGGGCAAGACGACGATCCTCGACCTCGTCTCCGGCTTCCAGGATCTCAACGCGGGCTCGGTCATCCTCGACGGCGAGGACGTCACCAGGCTCCCGTCGCACGTGCGGGCCGCACGCGGTCTCGGGCGGTCGTTCCAGAGCGCGATCCTCTGGCCGTCCCTGACCGTCGCCGAGGCGATCGCCACGGGCTGCGAGCCCGAGGTCGCGGTGCGAGCGGCGCTCCCCGCCTTCCTGAGGCTCCCGGCGGTCAGCGATTCGGAGGGAGACGTCGCGGCGCGCGTCGACGAGCTGGTCGAGCTGCTGGGTCTCGGCGACTATCGCGACAAGTTCGTGGGCGAGCTCTCCACGGGCACCCGCCGTGTCGTCGACGTCGCGGTCCAGCTCGCGTCGCGTCCGTTCGTGCTCATGCTCGACGAGCCGTCGTCGGGCATCGCCCAGCGCGAGACCGAGGCGCTGGGGCCACTGCTGCGTTCGGTCCAGGCCGAGCTCGACTGCAGCCTCCTGGTCATCGAGCACGACATGAGCCTGCTGTCGGGCCTGGCCGACCGCCTCGTCGCTCTCGACGCCGGCGAGGTGATCGCCGTCGGCACCCCCGCCGACGTGCTGGCTCACCCTGCCGTCGTGGAGTCGTACCTGGGGCGCGGCTGGGGAGAGGGCGCGGTTTGACACCGGCCACCGTGAGGGCAAATACTCCCGTCGAGTCTCGCACTCCTGCGCGGAACCCCTGCGCGGATACGATGAGAGTGGTCACGTAGCCAGATCCGGCTGCCAGGTCAGGACCCCCCGCCAGACCGGCAGTCGAGCCGACCGGATCCCCCCGCCGGTTGTGCTGCGAAGGGGCCCGGGCTCTGCCCGGGCCCCTTCGCGTTCGATCTCGGGGTCGCGGTGCCCCGGCGGAAGAGATGGGGAGAGACGATGGCAGAGGTGGAGGTCGGCGAGGCCGACGACGGGATCGCGACACTCACCCTCAATCGCGTCGAGAAGCGCAATGCGCTCTCGATGGCGATGCGGGAGGAGATCACCCGGGCGCTGGGAGCACTCGCCGCCGACGAGGCCGTGAAGGTCGTGATCGTCACCGGCGCGGGAGCGGTCTTCTCCGCGGGGTACGACCTGTCGGAGTTCCAGGCTCTCGGCGCCGGTGAGATCGACGCCGACGAGTTCTGGGCGTCGAGCGAGGCGTGGCACAGGGCGTGGCTCGAGTTCCCCCTCCCCACGATCGCCGCGCTCAACGGCCCGGCGCTCGCCGGCGGCTTCGACCTCGCCGTCATGTGCGACCTGCGCGTAGCCGCCGAGGGGACCCGCTTCGCGCACCCGGAGCACACGTTCTCCGACGTCGTCTACACGCCGCTACTCGACCTGGTCGGTTCGGCCATCGCGAAGGAGCTCGCTCTGACCGGCCGCACCGTCGAAGCCGACGAAGCGCTCCGGCTCCATCTCGTGTCTGCTGTGGTCCCTCCCGACATGCTGATCACCGAGGCGCACAGGTACGCAGCGATGATCGCCGAGGCTCCACGTGAGGTGCTGGTGCGCACCAAGGAGAAGGCCAATCGCCGCGCTGCGACCGTGGTCGAAGGCCGGCTCGACGTGTGAGCAGACCAGGCGATCGGCTGATCACCGGGCAGTTCGTCCTGGTGGTATCGGCGGGGCTCGCGTACTTCCTCGCGCTCGCGATGCTCTCGCCGGTCATCCCGCGCTACGTGGAGGGCCCGCTCGGTGGAGGGAGCGTCGCCGTCGGCGTGGGGGTGGGGACCTTCGCCGTCGGAGCGGTCCTGCTGCGCCCGTACGCGGGCCGGATCGGCGACCGCACGGGAAGACGGGTCCTGGTCGTCGGCGGCGCGCTGGTCATCGCCGCGATGACGGCGCTGTACGGACTGGTCGAGTCGCTCGCTTGGCTCTCGGGGATACGGTTCGTCGCCGGGATCGGCGAGGCCGCGTTCTTCGTCGGCGCCGCGACGATGATCACCGACATGGCCCCCGTGGAGCGACGCGGCGAGGCGGTGTCGTACTGGTCGGTCGCCGTCTACGGCGGCCTGGCGTTCGGCCCGGTGCTCGGGGAGGCCGTCCTCGGCGAGGGGCGCTACGCGAACGCGTGGGCGGCATCGGCGCTGCTGGCACTCCTGGCCGCAGGCCTCGGCCTCCTGACGCGGGAGGTCGAGCGACCGGCGGTGGCCGGTCGCCCCGACGCGCCTACGCACCTCCTGCACCGGGCGGCGCTCGGTCCGGGCCTGGTGCTCTTCCTCGGGCTCGTGAGCCTCGCGGGCTACTGGGCGTTCGTCCCTCTCTACGTGGACGACCTCGGGCTGTCCGGCTCCGGCGGGATCTTCATGCTGTACGGCGTGCTCGTCCTCGTGGTGCGGATACTCGGGGCGCGCCTCCCCGACACGCTCGGGTCGCGACGGGCGGGGAGCGCCGCACTGGCGCTCGGTGCGATCGGTACGGCGGTGATGGCGGCGTGGGGAACCGTCGCCGGCCTCGTGGTCGGAACGGTCCTGTACGCGGCAGGGATGTCGTTGATGTACCCGGCCCTGCTGCTCCTCGCACTCAGCGGGGTCGACGACTCCGAGAGGGCGTCGGTGGTAGGGACGTTCTCGTCGTTCTTCGACCTGTCGCAGGGGCTCGGGGCGCTCATCTGCGGCGCGGTCGCCGCCGTAGCCGGGTACAGGGGGGCGTTCGCCACCGGCGCCGTCCTGTCGTGCGCCGGCTTCCTCTACCTGCGAGGAGCCGCCGACCTGCGCGACCGGGGTGCCGTCCTGGTGGAGGCGACCCCGGCGTGAGCGCCTCGCTGCTGGTGACGAACGACTTCCCGCCGAAGCACGGGGGGATCCAGTCGTACCTCTACGAGCTCTGGCGGCGGCTGCCCCCGGAGGCGACGACGGTGCTCACCACGCCGTTCCGCGGTGCCGGCGAGTGGGACGCATCCCAGGGCTTCCGGATCGAACGGACGCCCGAGAAGGTCCTCCTGCCGACGCCGTCACTGGCCCGCCGCATCGACTCCCTGTCGGCGGAGGTCGCCGCGGGCGTGATCTTCGTCGACCCGATGCTCCCACTCGGGCTCCTCGGCCGTCGGCTCCGCTCGGCGCCGCACGTCGTGGTCGCGCACGGGGCCGAGATCACCCTGCCCTCGCGGCTGCCGCTCGCCGGGCTCCTGGCGCGGCGGGTCCTCACCGGCGCCGCCGGGGTCGTCGCCGCCGGTCGGTATCCGGCGCGGGCCGCGACCAAGGCTGCCGGCCGGACGCTCGACGGGGTCGTCATACCCCCCGGGGTGGACGTCGAGCGGTTCGCTCCCCTCGACGATCCCGAGGAGCGGAGCCGAGCGAGGCGCCGGTTCGGGCTCGAACCGTCCCGGCCGCTCGTCCTGGGCCTGTCCCGGCTGGTCCCGCGCAAGGGCTTCGACGTGCTCATCGAGGCGTTGGCCGGCATGGACGACGCGGTGGTCCTGGCGATCGGAGGTGCCGGGCGCGACAGGGCGCGGCTCGAGAGGCGCGCCGATGCCCGGGGCGTGGCAGGGCGCGTCCGGTTCCTCGGCCGGGTACCGGAAGCCGACCTGCCCGCTCTGTACGGGTGCGCCGACGTCTACGCCATGCTCTGCCGGGACAGGTGGGGTGGCCTCGAAGCGGAGGGATTCGGGATCGTCTTCCTCGAGGCCGCCGCGTGTGGAGTGCCGCAGATCGCCGGCCTGAGCGGAGGGTCGCACGAGGCCGTCGCCGACGGGGAGACGGGGTTCGTGGTTCCCCCGCGCGACGTCGAAGCGGTTCGCGGTGCGCTCGATCGGGTCCTCGGAGACGACGCCCTGCGCGTGTCGCTCGGCCGCGCCGCTCGGCGGCGCGCCGTGGCGGAGTTCTCCTACGACGTCCTCGCCGACCTCCTCCGCCCCATCGCCTCGGGCGACCTGAGCGCACTGCGTCCCCTGGTCTCGGGAGAGACCCGGGATCGGTAGCCTGCGGGGATGAGCGGCGTGGAGTCCGACGCCGGGTCGGAGCAGGGCCACAACCGGATCATCCGGGTGGCGTGGGCCGCGAACGCGGTCTTCGCCGCGACGGCCATCCCCTTCGCTGCTCGGCGTCGACTCCCTGGAGAGCACGAGCGTGGCCGTCGACCTGATTCTCTTCCTGGTGGCGCTGCCCGTGTGGGTCTACGCGTTCCTGTCGGCGGTCGGGCGGACCGCCCGTGGCGACGACATCGCCGTCGCGAGCCTGTTCTTCCTGCAGAGGTCCGCACCGCGCCCGGTCAGAGCGAGCCTGCTCGCCGCTCTCGCGGCCTGCCTCGGCGTCACCGCACTCACGGCGAAGGCCAATCCGTTCGGAGTTCTCGTACCTATGCTGCCACTGGGGCTCACCGGCCTCTGGGGGGCGCTCCACGGCACGTACCCGGCCAGGCCGGCGCGGTCAGGAATCACGAGGAGGTCTCATGGTCGATCAGGCGAGTGAGCGCATCCGGGTCGAGGCTCCGGCCGACCGCTGCTTCGACGTGGCCGTCGACTTCGGGTCGTATCCGGAGTGGGCGCGCGACGTGAAGTCGGCGACGGTGCTCGAGGAAGACGGGGAGGGGCGCGGCACCCGGGTCGAGTTCCGGGCGGCGGCGATGGGCAAGAGCATCCGCTACGTCCTCGCCTACGACTACTCGGCCGCCCCGGGCGGGTTCTCGTGGCGGCTTCTCGAGGGCGACATGCTGAGGCGGCTCGACGGCAGCTACCGCTTCGAGCCGGAGGCCGACGGCTCGACGCGGATCCACTACGAGCTCGCCGTCGACCTCTCGATGCCGCTCCCCGGGTTGGTGAAGCGCCGCGCCTCCGGCCTGATAATGGGGAACGCCTTGAAGGAGCTGAAGAAGCAGGTGGAGCTCGTGGCCTGAGGAGCGCCGGGCGCCGCGGCGCGACCCGGCCCCGGGTCGGGCGGGCGCTGTAGCCTCGCCGTCGATGCGCATCCTCCTCTTCACGGGCAAGGGCGGCGTCGGCAAGACCACCGTCGCCGCCGCAACCGCCCTGCACGCGGCCGAGTCCGGGCTGCGCACCGTCGTCATCAGCACCGACCCCGCGCACTCCCTCGCCGACGCCCTCGACGTCCAGCTCGGTGATCGACCGACCCCGTGTGACCCAGCGGCTCTGGGGGCAGGAGCTCGACACGCGGTTGCGCTTCGAGGACGCCTGGCACGACGTCCGCAAGTACCTGATCGACCTCCTCGACTGGGCCGGGATCGGCGCAGTCGAGGCGGAGGAGCTCGCGGTCGTACCCGGCCTCGACGAGGTCTTCGCCCTCGCCGACATCAAGTCGTTCGCCGCTTCGGGCGACTACGACCTGCTGGTCGTCGACTGTGCACCGACAGCCGAGACCTTGAGGCTCCTCTCGCTGCCCGATGTGCTCGGCGTGGTACATGGAGCGCGTCTTCGACCTCCAGAGGCGATTCACGCGCCTCGCACGCCCGCTGATGTCGCGCGTCACACGCGTGCCGGTCGCCGGCGACGAGGTCTTCGCTGCGATGCGGCGCTTCTACGACCGGCTCGACGGCGTGCGCGAGCTGCTCACCGATGGTGTCACGACCTCGGCGCGTCTGGTCGTGAACCCGGAACGGATGGTGGTCGCCGAGGCGCGGCGCACGTTCACGTACCTGTCGCTGTACGGGTATCACGTCGACGCGGTGATCGCGAACAGGATGCTCCCCGACTCGGTGGGCGATCCGTGGTTCGACGACTGGAAGTCTGCGCAGGCCGCGCACATGGCGACGATCGAGGGCGCCTTCGCACCGCTGCCCGTGCTCAGGGCCGACCTCGCCGGCCACGAGCTGGTCGGGCTCGAGCACCTCTCAGGCTTCGCCGCTGGGCTCTACGGGCGGGAGCACCCTGCCGACCGCCTCGCCGACGTCGAGCCGATGCGCGTCGAGTCGAGAGACGGGGCCCTCGTGCTCTCGCTGCACCTGCCGTTCGCCGTGAAGGGCGACATCGAGCTCGGTTGCGGCGACGGCGAGCTGTTCCTCGCCGTCGGGCCTCACAGGCGCGCGATCGTGCTCCCCGACAGCCTCGCGCGACGCGAGATCGCGGGCGCGCAGTTCGTCGGAGAGCGGCTCGAGGTGGAGTTCGTGGAGCCGTGAGCACGCCCGAGGGACACGACGAGTGCTACGCGTGCCCGATCGGGGGGTTCTTCCTCACGCTCCAGGGCTCGCAGCCCGACGCCACGGAGCACCTGTTGAACGCTGCACACGAGATGATCCAGGTTGCCCGCGCCGTGATCGACGCCGCGGAAGAGGTGGTCGATCAGCGGCGGCAGGCGGCGGCGCGCCGTTCGGGCGAGGCCCGGGTGCGGCGGATCGACATCGGCTGACCGGACTGGCGAACCCGCCGGGGAGATGCACCACATGACGACCGCGAGGCCGCCCACCGTCGGACTGGACATCGGCGGCACCAAGATCCTCGGCGTCGCGCTGGACGACGACGACGTGGTCGTCGCGGAGCTCAGGCGCGACAGCCCCGAGGGCTTCGCGCGCGTCCTCGACTCCGCGACCGAGATGATCACCGAGATCGGGCGGGAGGCCGGAGTCGCCCTCGGCGCCGTCGGGGTGGGGATAGCGGGGCTCGTCGACGTCGACGGGGCACTCCGCTACGGACCGAACATCCCCGACGTGGTGCTGGCCCCCGTCCGAGCGGCGCTGGCGGACCGCACGGGGCTCCCGGTGGTGGTGGACAACGATGCGAACGTTGCAGCGTGGGGCGAGGTCGCCATGGGTGCGGCCGTCGGGGCCGGGCACGCGCTCGTGGTCACCCTGGGGACCGGGATCGGCGGTGGCATGGTGCTCGGGGGGCGTCTCTACAGGGGTGCGTACGGCTTCTCGGGCGAGATCGGCCACTTCACGGTCGAGCGCGGCGGGCCGATCTGCGCCTGTGGCGAGCGCGGGCACTGGGAGGCGATCGCCTCGGGGTCGGCCCTCGGGCGCATGGCGCGCGACGAGGTCGGCGCGGGCGGGGGCGCCCGGATGCTCGCCGTCGCAGGGGGGGAGGTCCTACGGGTCGACGGGCACTCGGTCGCCTCCGCGGCAGCCGACGGAGACCCGTCGGCGCTCACCGTTCTCGGACGGTATGCAGACAACGTCGCTCTCGGTCTGGCGGGGCTGGCGAACATCCTCGACCCGGAGGTGATCGTGATAGCGGGCGGCCTCGTCTCGATGGGCGACCTGCTCTTCGAGCCGCTGAGAGCGGCGTTCGCCCGGCATCTGGAGGGTGCCGACTACCGGCCCGCCATCCCGATCGTCCCGGCGGCGTTGGGAGAGCGCGCCGGCGCTGTGGGAGCGGCCCTCCTCGCGCGCGATCTCGGCTAGCGGCCGAGCGCCCGCTTCGCGCGCGACACGACCCGCCGCAGCAGCGGACGCCGCACGGGAGGCCTCGAGGGACCCTTCGGCCCCGGTTCCCGGTCGGCATCTCCTCGCAGGGACTTGCCCTCCCGTCGCCAGAACTCGGCTCGCTCCGGGTCGCGCTCCACGCCGAGGCCCTTGCGGTAGCAGCGCGAGAGCATGCGCATCGCCGTCGGGTCGCCGGCGCACGCGGCGTAGGTGAGTCGCTGCGCTGCCTCGGTCACGGCCTCGGCGCTGCCGTCGGCGAGGAGCAGCCGTGCGAGGCTCAGCGAGTGGTTGACGCGGCCCGTGTCGGCGCGGGCGCGGAGCAGATCGATCCGCTCGGGAGTCGGTTTCTCGGTCGAGTAGAAGAGGTCGAGCTGCTCCCGGCGTGAGCGGGAGCTCCTCTCTATGTACTCGGAGGCGATCGCCGGATCGATGCGGCGCTCCTGCGCGATCTCCCAGTCGTCGGCGTAGCCGTAGCGATCCGAGTACGTCCGCAGCAGCGCCCGGAAGTAGGAGACGTCGTCGGGCACGAACCAGTTCCGCCAGCCGCCGTACTTGCCCGACCGCTCGATGTGGGATCTGCTGGCCCCCGACGGGTTGCCGCTCAGCTCGAGCGAGAGGAAGTCTTCGAGATCGCCGAGCCTGCCGTCGACGAAGTCTTCGTACTTCACGACGAAGGAGTCGACCTGGTCGTGGTATTGACGGGTCTTGCGGAACCGAGAGGTCACCGCGGTGTTCAGCTTCGTGGTGGACCCCATGAGGTCGTAGCCGCTCGCGAGCAGCTCCCGCATCGATACGGAGAGCGGGTCCTGCTCCTTCCGGCGGATCAGCGCCGTGAACTCCGCGATCTTGTCGTCGTCGATCCCCTTGTTGACTGCGAGGACGGGGAAGAAGAGGAGGGCGCTGACCAGGGTGTCGCGGGGGTCCCTCACGATCAGCAGGCGGTTCCGGAACGCTGCCGCCACGTCGGCCTTGAACTTCCTGTTGGTGACCAGCAGCTTGGCGACGATCAGGCGCTCGGGCGCGTACTTGTCGAGCGAGTCGTAGGGGCGCGCCCCGTGGATCTCGTAGAGGCCGTACAGGGGCTCACCCGTCGCCTCCAGGCCGCGGAGGACGGAGTAGAAGAGCCCGGTGGTGCCCGTCTTCGAGGACCCTACGATGACCGTGTGACGCAACCGACCCTCCGAGGTCCCCGCCGCCTGGCGCGGCGCCAGGCTAGGTCATGGCCGCGCGGCACTGCGAGGTGCCCGTGGCGGTGAACGACGCGCCGGGTGTCCGGATCGCGATGACCCTGCCTTCCTTCGCCGACGACGCCACGCTCCCGATCGAGGTTGCGGTGGCCGCCGAGGCCGCCGGCCTCGACGCGGTCTTCGCGTTCGACCACCTCTTCGGAGAGGGGCCCTCGGGCCGACGGCCGGCGCTCGACTGCCTCACGCTCCTCGGCGCCGTCGCCGCGGAGACGGCGGGCATCGCCGTCGGTCCGCTGGTCGCTCGCGCGACGCTCCGCCGGCCCGCGGTGCTCGCCGGCGCGCTCGACACCTTGCAGCGCGTGAGCAGCGGCCGCCTGATCGCCGCTCTCGGCACGGGTGATCGCCGGAGCGCACGTGAAGACGCGGAGTTCGGCATCCGGGCCGGTTCGGTGCAGGACAGGGTCGGGGCGCTGACGATGTCCCTGAGGGCGACGCGCGGCCACGGGTACCCGGTCTGGGTCGGCGGGAGCATCGATCGGATCAGTGACGCGGTCGCTCACGCCGACGGGTGGAACAAGTGGGGCGGGACCGCCGACTCCTTCGGGAGCGACGCCACGCGGGTCCGCCGCGGGGTGTCGGCGGGCGCGAGCCCACCGACGCTCACGTGGGGAGGCCTGGCCGTGATAGGCGCGACCGACGCGGATGCGGCGAGGAAGGCCGAGTCTCTCGCGGCTTCACGCGGGACGATCGTCGGCGGGCCTCGGAGCGTCGCCGACGCGCTCCAGACCTATGTGGATGCGGGTGCCGAGTGGGTGATCGTCGCGCCCGTCGATGCCTCCGATGTGGCGAACGCCGACCGGCTGGGCGAGGTCGCGTCGTACCTCAGGGGAGCAGGAGCCGGGCAGCGCTGACGAGGTCGTCGGCCATCCGCCCTGCGGGCGCCGTGCCGCCGACCCAGGTCACGAGTGACGAGAGCCAAACATGGCCCAGCACGCGCTGGATCGCTTCGAGATCGTCGACGGGGTGACCGCCCAGGGCGCCGGAGATGATGGAGGAGAAGCCGTCGTGCACGTCGAGCTTGACAGGAGTGTCGCCCGCAGAGGTCATGGCGGTGATCATCGCCGCGGTCAGCTCGGGCCGGCGCTCGAGAGCCCTGCACGCCCGGCGCAGCACGTCGGCGACGCGCTCGGCGGGCGTGTCGCCGCTCGCCGGTCGCTGCTCCGCGCGTGAGCGCAGGATCGCGATCTGCTCGGCGAGCGCCGCCAGCAGGAGCTCGTCCTTCGACTGGAAGTGGCGGTAGAGGGTTCCCAGTGCCACTCCGGAGCGGCTTGCGACGTCGCGCATCTGGACGGCCTCGTAGCCACCCTCGGCGGCGAGGCGGGTGGCCGTCTCGATCAGGCGGGCACGGCGTGCGGCGGTCTGCTCCGCGCGCGACCCGGCCGGCCGGGCCATAGGTGCTGAGGATGTCACACGCGAACGTTAGCGCGATCGCGGTCCAGGTAGAACGTGTTGCAGTTGGGGCCTCTCCGGGCCTAGGGTCGCCAGCACCGCAGCACTCCGGGGGGAGCACAGATGCGCACGCAGATTGCCGAGGAGCTCGGTCTCGAGTTCCCGATCTTCGCCTTCAGCCACTGCCGCGACGTCGTGGCCGCCGTCAGCCGGGCCGGGGGGATGGGGGTCCTCGGGGCCCTCTACTTCAGCCCGGAGGAGCTCGAGGTCGAGCTCGCATGGATCGACGAGCACGTAGACGGGCGCCCCTACGGGGTCGACGTCGTGATGCCGGCGAAGGTCTCGCTGCCGGCCGAGCTCGCCGGTGCGGAAGACCTCGAGACGGCGCTCGCCGACATGATCCCTGCAGAGCACCGCGAGTTCATCGACCGTGTTCTCGCCGAGCACGGGGTGCCCCCTCTTCCGACGACGTAGAGAGAGGCAGGCGCCTCCTCGGATGGACTCCCGAGACCGGCAGGCCCCAGGTCGACGTCTCGTTCCGCCACCCGATCTCGCTGCTCGTCAACGCGCTCGGTCCGCCGCCCAAGGAGGTCGTCGACGAGGCGCACTCACACGGTGTCAAGGTCGCGGCACTCGCCTCCAACGTCGCACACGCGCAGAAGCACGTCGACATCGGCGTCGACATCGTCGTCGCCCAGGGCGGTGAGGCGGGGGGCCACACGGGTGACGTCGCCTCCATGGTCCTGTGGCCGGAGGTCATCGAGGCGGTGTCACCGACCCCCGTTCTCGCAGCGGGGGGGATAGGCCACGGCAGTCAGATCGCCGCGGCGCTCGCGATGGGCGCGCAGGGAGCCTGGACCGGGTCGATCTGGATGACGACCGCCGAGAGCGACCTGGCGCCGCCGATCGTGCAGAAGTTCCTCGCGGCGACATCGCGCGACACCGTGCGTTCGAGGGCGCTCACCGGCAAGCCGGCACGCCAGCTCCGCACCGCCTGGACCGACGCATGGGACGGCCCCGACTCCCCGGGGACCCTGCCGATGCCGCTCCAGTTCATGCTCGTCGGCGACGCTCTAGCGCGCATCCAGCGCGCGCAGGCGACCGAGCTGATGGGGATGCCCGTCGGCGAGATAGTCGGCTCCATGAACGCGGTGAAGCCGGTACGCGACGTGATCTACCAGCTCGTCGACGAGTACGTCGAGGCCGTCGACCGCCTCCGTGCGCTGGAGTCCTGACCGGCGGGTTACTGGCTCAGAGGGTCGTGCTCGCAGAGAGTGCGGACCATGTACTCGGGGCCGATGCCGTCCCCGTAGACGTCGCAGCCGATCTCGAACTCGAGCCACTGCGAAGCGGGGCCCTCGCCCTGGGAGTTGAGCGCCGCAACCTGGATGCGGAACCTCGCCGGGGGCTTCTGGCCCCCGAACGAGTCGATCAGGGAGAGCCCGGTCTCGGCGCCCTCGACGCGGCCGACCTGAGTGCCACCCCAGCCGTCGGGGCCCATCTGCTCGCCGATGATCAACCAGCCGGTTATCGGGCTGTCGCCCTCGTCGGCCGGCGCGTCCCAGTAGAGCGCCCCGTCGAGGGTGGTCCCGCCGGGCCTCGACTCGCTGGGTACCCACGGATCGAGGCTGAGGTCCGTCGGAGCGCCGGGCACGCCCTTGGTGACGGGTGGGGCCGGATGGGCCTTCTGCTCCGCCGTGTTCCAGTTGAGCGCCGTACGCCCGCTGCGGCCTCCGGTGGTCGGCGTTGTGGTCGGCGGTGTGGTCGACATGGGGAGCGGCTCGGCGGCTCGCGAAGGATCGGACTCCGGCCCCTTTCCGGCCCGGTTCTCGGCGGTGACCGTGAAGGTGTAGGGAGTGCCCGGGCGGAGCCCCGGGATCTCCAGCGACGTCGCCGGCGCATACGCGACCAGCTGTGTGCCCCCGGGCCGGACGGTCACGAGGTAGCGCTGCGGTGTGCCGCGACGGCCGGTGGCGGGCGCCTTCCACGAGACGGTCGCACCTGCGGCCCCCGGGGTCGCCCGCACGTCGGTGGGGGCTCCTGGCGCGACGTCGAGGACGGGTGCTCCCTCGTTCTTCGCGGAGAAGGACTTGGTGTCGCCGGGCGCTGCGAGGGTCCCGGAGCTGCGGGCGAGCAGCCGGTCGGCGCGTCCGTCGACCCTGAAGCTGAAGGTGAGCGGCTGGGTTGCTCCCCTGAGGGCTGACGCGGGCTGCACCTCGATCGCCCCCCTGTCGGAGAGCACGGTGAGGTCGAACGGCTGGGGCCCTTCGCCGCCGGGGCACGCGCTCGTAGTACCTGACGGTGATGGTGTAGGTGCCGACGGGCGCCGCTCGGCCGCCGCGCCAGAAGACGTTCTCCACGGGGACGTCGGTCGTGCCGCTGCAGCCCGGGTTCGAGTCGACGTCGAGGCGCCCACCGCTGGGGGAGCTCGGTGAGCCGTAGGAGATCGTCGCGCCGGTCGGGTCGATGACGGAGAGGTCGAGGTCGGCCGTCGAGTACCAGCGCAGGGTGACCTGCAGCGCGCCGCTTCCGACCTGCTCCTCGCCCGGGCGCGTCGTCGTCGTGGTCGCGGGCGGCGCGACCGACTCCGGTACGCAGCGCTGCGGATAGAGGTCGCAGAAGGTGTCGACGAGGACGGGCGTGTCGTCGGGCGTCCCCGAAGAGCTCACCCCGGGCGGACGCTCGATGGGCGGTCCGTGACCGAGGTTGACGAGGATGATGGTCGGAGCCGGGGTCGGCGGCGGCTGCACGACCACGACGGTCACCGGGTTGAAGGCGGGCCACTGCGTCCCCGTGTAGACGGGGGGCCCGGAGACGGGGGTCGGTGGGAGTAGGGGGTTGCCGCAGTTGCACTTGACGCGCGGCACCCCGTACTCGTCGACCATCACGGCCGTGCCCGCCTGGAGGATCGACTGGAGCGGCGTCGCCCTGCCGTCGCGGAATCCGTGGTTGGTCACGCGGGTGTCGGCGCGCAGCACGACCGGGGTGAGCGACATCACGTACTCGCGGATCGCCGCCTGCTCGATCCCAAGGGCGTCGGCCCACGCCTCGCCCTTGTCGGGGTTCTGCTCGAGGTAGTCGATCAGCTTCGGGACGTCGCACGACGAAACGCTCCCCGAGCCGCCGTAGAGGCCGGGGGCGGTTCCGGATACCCCTCGTACCGCGCTCGGCGGGACCGTCGTCGATCCCACCGCGCTCGACGACGTCGTCGAGCTCGCGACGGTGGTCGGGACGTTCGCGCGCACGGGTACGGGCGCGTCGTTGGTGTCGTAGTCCTCCGTGAAGGGATCGGGGCCCACCTCGGAGATCGGTTCGAGGAACACCTCTCCGGGCGCTTGCTCGCTCGGCGCGGCGGTCGTCGCGGCCGTGTCCCCGCCGCCGTCGTCGTTGGTCAGCACGTAGACGCCACCGGCGAGGAGGATGATCAGCGCCACGACGATCCCGACCACCGCCTGGCGCGGCAGGCCCAGCGGGCCCGTCGGGGTGGGGGGAGCGGGCGGTGGAGGCGGCGGAGGGGGCGGCGGAGCCGACGGAGGTGGGGCGGAAGGCGGCGGAGGCGGCGGCGGGCCACCGTCGGCGCCGCTGAATCGATTCGCTTCGGTCATCTCGTCCACCCCTGATCGTCTGCGCCCAGGGTCGCCGCGGACCCGATCGGCCCGTGCCGGCGACCCGTGAGCCGTTCCGACGTCATTTCTAGCCGCAGGAGGGAGCCGACCGGTCGACGCTGCGGTCGAGGAAGCACTCGAGGGCGCTCCGATCGATCCAGGGCTCCGGGTAGTGCGCCCCGGCGGATTCGGGGTCGGCGTCCACGAGATCCCAGAGCACGCCCTCCGTCCCCTTCTCGGTGAGGAGGGCGAGGCGCAGGGGCTGGCCCTGGAGCTCTGCGTCGACCAACGGGTCCTGACGCACGTACGCGAGGTAGCCCGGGGGGTCGGACGGATCGACCCAGTAGACGGGCGACGCCCTGCGCATCGCCGTGCGGGAGCACGTGTAGATCTCGTCGCACCCGAAGTAGTCCAGCGTCGACGACATCGACGACTCCCCGGACTGCCACCACCAGGTGGTCAGGTCGGTCGGTCCTGCCTCGTCGACGAAGGCGACGACGGAGCTGCTCTGCTCCGCCGGACCGCGCGGCACGTCGGCTGGTTCGAGGTCGCCGGGGGAGAGGGCGACCATGGCGGCGAGGGTCGCCCCGGAGGAGTGTCCCCACGCGACGACGTGGTCCGCGTCGAGCCGGTAGGTGGGCGCGCGCGACTTGAGCCAGCGGACTGCGCGCTTCGCATCGTGTACGGCCGCCGGGAACGGGTGCTCGGGTGCGAGGCGGTGCCGGATCGAGGCGACGGCGAAGCCACGATCGACCTGGGACGCGACGAGTGCGGGCAGGGAGTCCTCGTCGCCGCCGATGAAGCCGCCTCCGTGGATCCAGACGATCAGCGGGTGTGGGCCGTCGCCCTCGGGCGTGCGGAGGTCGAGACGGTTGTCGGCGTAGGGGCCGTAGGCGAGGTCGTTCAGGGTGCGTGCACCCGGAGTGGTGGTGGACGGCCTCGGCTCCGCCTCGACGTGCCCCGACCCGCGCGAGCAGGACGTCGCCGCGAGCAGCAGAGCGGCGGTGGTCAGCGTGGCGGCGATGCGGGCGGCGGTTGCGATGTGTCAGGCCTCGCCGAAGTCGGGGAAGTACGCGGCTGCGACCTCGGGCCGCAGCGCGACGAAGAGGCCCTCGGCCTCGGCGCAGAGGGTGTCGCCGTGGCGCAGCTCACCGCGGGCAACGACCCGGCGTCCCTCCATGCGGTCGATCCACGACTCGAGGTGGAGCTCACGGTGCAGAGGCGTCGGGCTGCGGTACTTGATGCTGAGCGTGCCGGTCATCCCGGGCCGACCGAGCTGCGAGTTGGTCATGCCGAGCAGCTCGTCGAAGGCCATCGCGATGAAGCCGCCGTGCACGTAACCGGGCGGGCCTTCGTAGATCGCTCCGAACTCGACCGTGGCGTGGACCCGGTCGCCGCGTAGCTCCCACACTGCGGGCGGCGACACCGGGTTGGCATCCCCGACGAACGGGCTTCGCGGCAGCCTGTCTACAGGCCGTCCGGGGCGGTATCCGGGCCCGGTGGGCCTGTCGTCTCCCCCGAGGTCGTGTGTGACGTCGGCTATGACCGAGGCGGCCGCGTCGATCTCCGCGGCCGGGACGTCGCCGAGCGTGATCACGGCTTCGAGGAGGCGACGCGCGGCCTCTGCGAGGCGGGCGCGCTCGCCGGTGGAGAACTTCGCGGGATCGGGGAGCCCAGGGGCGGCCTCGCTCATGTTCTTTCTGTCTCTCAGCGGCCCTCGAAGCGCGGCGGGCGCTTCTCGGCGAACGCCAGGGGGCCCTCCTTCGCATCGGCGCTGGCGAAGACCTCCCAGCCGATCGGGTCCTGGTGCTGCATCGCCTCGAAGTCGCTCATGTGCTCCGTCTCCCGCCAGGCTCTCAGGATGGCCTGCGTGGAGAGGGGCCCGCACGCCGCGACCTGCTCGGCGATCTCACGGGCTGCTTCGAGGGCCTGGCCGTCGGGGACGACACGGCCGATGAGGCCGATGTCGCGCGCCTCGGTCGCAGTGACGGGTCGTGCGGTGAGCAGGATCTCCATCGCCTGGGTGTAGGGGATCTGCCGGGGCAGGCGACACGCGGAGCCGCCGAGCGGGAAGAGACCTCGCTTGGCCTCCCACACGCCGAAGATCGCGCCCTCGCCGGCGACCCTGATGTCGGTGCCCTGGAGCATCTCCGTCCCTCCGGCCACCGCGTACCCCTCGACCGCTGCGATGAGCGGCTTGCTCAGCCGGTAGTCGCGCAGCAGGGCCTTCCAATGGAGGTTGCGGCCCTGCGACATCCTCTCCATCACGCGCTCGTCTTCCGACGGCTTCGCCATCGCCTTCAGGTCGGCGCCGCTCGAGAAGGTCCCGCCCGCACCCGTGAGGATCGCGCAGCGCACCTCCGTCGTGCGGTCCACGTACTCGAAGCCGTCGGCGAGGCCGACGATCATGTCGGGGGAGAGCGCATTGCGGGACTCGGGGCGGTTCATCGTGAGCGTGACGACGTGTCCGTCCTGCTCGACGGTGCAGTGCCTCGTGCTGATCTCCTCGAGGACGGTCATGGATCCTCCCGGTCGCGGCTCGGGGTCCGACCGTCGGTCGCCCCGTACTCGGCGCCAGGGTAGAACACGTTTCAGAGGGGGTGCCTTGTCGCGCACAGCAACGCGTTCTACCCTGACGTCAGGGCACCGACCCGGGGGGGATTGACGATGCCGCAGAACGATCTGCAGGAGCCGCGCGCTCTTGGCATGGATCTGACCGATCCAGCAAGCTACGTGCGGGGATTCCCGCACGACCTGTTCGCGATGCTCCGCGACGAGGAGCCGGTCTTCCGCCAGGAGGCGCGGCACGTCCCCCTCACCTTCTGGGGCGTGACGAAGTAC
The DNA here is from genome assembly GCA_963706745.1 of uncultured Actinomycetes bacterium. GTDB lineage: Bacteria > Actinomycetota > Acidimicrobiia > IMCC26256 > PALSA-610 > JAOSJK01. Next base: position 547,314 of record CAVPMX010000004.1, read on the forward strand.
GACGACGTCGTGTCGGTCACTCGCGACGCCGAGACGTTCTCCTCCGCCGGCCCCGGCGTGCTCATGGAGGACTCCCAGGGCGGCGCGGAGCTGATGATGGTCAACCAGGACGCGCCGCACCACACGCGCCTGCGCAGCATCGTCAACCGCGGCTTCACGCCGAAGCAGGTGAAGTCGATGGAGGACGGCGTGCGTGCAGCGGCGCGACGGATCATCGACTCCGTCGCCCCCCGCGGCGAGTGCGACTTCGTCACGGAGGTGGCTGCGGAGCTCCCCCTCGTCGTCATCGCCGACCTGCTCGGCGTCCCGCAGGAGGATCGTCACAAGGTCTTCGACTGGAGCAATCGCATGATCGGGCGTGAGGACCCGGAGTACGGGATCACTCTCGACCAGGCGCAAGATGCGGCAGCGGAGCTCTTCGCGTACGCCTCCGACCTCGGCGAGCAGAGGCTGCGCGAACCGGCGCACGACATCGTGACGAAGCTCCTCACCGCGGAGATCGACGGCGAGAAGCTCGAGCACATGGAGTTCGTCTACTTCTTCCTGCTGCTCGCCGTCGCGGGAAACGAGACGACCCGAAACCTGCTCTCGGGAGGCCTCCTCGCGCTGATCGAGCACCCCGACCAACGCGAGCGCCTGCTGAACGACAGGGGGCTGCTGCCGAGCGCGGTCGAGGAGATGCTGCGGTGGGTGTCTCCATTGATGAGCTTCCGTCGCACGGCCACCCGCGACGCGGAGATCCGTGGCGTGCCCATCGCGGCCGGCGACGCCGTGGTGATGTTCTATCCGTCGGCCAACCGCGACGAGGAGCACTTCCCCGACGCTTCGCGCTTCGACATCGGGCGCGCCCCCAACGACCACGTCGCGTTCGGCGGCCGCGGCCCCCACCACTGCCTCGGGGCGAACCTGGCACGCATGGAGATCCGCGTGCTCTACGAGGAGATCCTCGACCGGATCCCCGACTTCGAGCTGACAACCGACCCGAGCCGCCTGCGCTCGAACTTCATCTGCGGCATCAAGCACCTGCCCATCCGCTTCACCCCTACGGGGTAGCGGCGCCGGCGGGGCGCCACGTGACGACGGTGTAGCCGTCGGGCGCCGGGACGAGTCCGATGGCGCGAGAGCCGGGAGGGCCCGCACCGACGGCAGATCCCCGGAAGGGCGCGTCGCCGAACGCGAACACGCCACCATCGCCACCGAGGAGCCAGTAGCCGCGGCCCGACGGCGACGCTGTCATCGCGACGATGGGAGCGGCGAGGTCGCGACTCGCCGTGTCGCCGTAGAACCCCGCGTCACCGAACGCGAGCACCGCGCCGTCGGCAGACGCGAGCCAGTAGCCGTCGCCCGTGGCCGTAATCGCGACCCTCGATGCGATCGCCGCGACGTCCCGGCCGGTCACCCGACCCCGGGTACCTCCTGACGAGAGCAGGTTCCCGGCGCCGTCCACTGCCCGCCATCCGGCGCCGAAGGGAGCCACGGCGACGGGTGGGCCGGGCAGGAACCCCGCGGGGCGCGGTCGGCCGGGATCGTGCAGGCCGAAGCGGAGCGTCAGCAGCGCTGCGGGGCCGCGCGACGCGACCCACGAGTCGACACTCTCGCCGATCAGGTCGGCCATTGCGCGCCTTCCCGGGGGCGGCAGGTGGATGCCGTCGGAGTAGAGGTAGGCGGGGTCGGAGGCGGCGACGCTCCGCCACTCGACGATCTCCAGGTTCGGCCAGCGCGCTGGAGCGGCGGCGAGCTCCTCGTCGGTGGCCGGTACCCACTGGTCGAACTCGGCGAGGTTCAGCCAGAGGACGCGATCGACCCCGGCGAGCTCGTCCATCACGGCATCGATCCGGCTGCGGAACGTCGCGCGGGATGCGCCATCGTTGTGCCCGAGGTGCACGACGACGATGTCTCCGATCCGCGCCCGCTCGCGCTGCAGCACCTCGAGGCCGCCGACAGTGGACCGCCCCACCTCCGCGTCGACGGTCACCTCCCACCCCGAGAGGCGGGAGAGGATGTCGTCGCCGCGCGCCGAGCAGGACTGAGTCGCCGACGACGAGGATGCGCGGGTCGGGTGGCGGCGGGGACGGGAATGGATTCGCGGCGCGATCTGCATCGACTCCGATACCGGGATCGACAGCCTCGGGTTTCGCGGACGTCGCGGGCGCCGACTCGGTGATCGCGTCGCGCCCGGCGACGTGCGAGACCGGCGCTACAGACCCGGCCGGCGCCGAGCCGAGGCCGAAGATCAGCGCGAGGACTACGGCGGCACGACCTCGGAGCACGGCGATTCACGGTACCCGCCGCGGTGCATCACGCCGCGGAGGGGGCTTGCAGGAGCGAGATAGAACGTGTTCTACTGGCAGACTCACGGCACCTGACGCGGCAAGGGGACGGTAGATGGGTGGCTTCTACAGATTCGCCGAGGAAGACCCGGGGTTCCTCGCCCTCGTCGAGCCCGACGGAACCGAGTGGAGCGCCGGCGACCTCCTCGCCCGCGCCAACCAGGCGGTCCACGCACTCCGCTCGGTCGGGCTGCAGAAGGGCGACACGGTTGCGGCCGTCCTGCCCAACGGACTGCACCCGGTCACCGTCTACCTCGCAGCACTCCAGGCCGGCTTCTACTACGTCCCGATCAACTACAGGCTCTCTGCACCGGAGATCGCGTACATCCTGAGCGATAGCGACGCGAAGGCCTTCGTGACCCACGAGCGGACCGCGGCGACGGTCATCGCCTCCGCCGACGAGGCCGGCATCCCCGCCGGTGGGCGCCTCGGCATCGGCGACCTGGCCGGATTCCGCGACTGGCCGGCGCTCCTGGCCGACCAGCCCACGACGCGGCCCGACGATCGGGCGACGGGCGTAGCGATGCACTACACGTCGGGTACGACGGGTCAGCCGAAGGGCGTCAAGCGGGCGCTGCCCGAGATCGACCCCGACGCGAGCGCCGAGCTGATGACCTTCCTGCTCACTCTCTTCGGGATCCCGGCGCGCGACGGAAACGTGCACCTGTGCACATCGCCGAACTACCACACCGCCGTGACGACGTTCGCCGGCAACGCCCTGCATGCGGGTCACACAGTCGTGTACATGGACAAGTGGGATCCGCAGGAGACGATCGAGAAGATCGAGCGGTACCGGTGCACCCACACGCACATGGTCCCGACCCAGTTCCACAGGATGCTCCAGCTTCCCGACGACGTGCGGGCCCGATACGACCTCTCCTCGATGAAGTGGGCCATCCACGCCGCCGCGCCGTGCCCGATCGACGTGAAGCGCAAGATGCTCGACTGGTGGGGCCCCGTCATCTGGGAGTACTACGCAGCCACCGAGGGAGGCGGCACCATCGCCTCGCCGGAAGACTGGCTGAAGTACCCGGGGACGGTCGGCAAGGCGTGGCCGATCTCCGAGCTGAAGATCGTCGACGACGACGGCAACGCGTGTCCCACGGGTGAGCCCGGGACCGTGTGGATGCGGATGGGTGCAGGCCGCACCTTCGAGTACAAGGGCGACGCGGAGAAGACCTCGAAGAGCCACGACACCGAGGGCTTCTTCACGGTCGGCGACGTCGGCTACCTCAACGAAGACGGCTTCCTCTTCCTCTGCGACCGCAAGACCGACATGATCATCGCCGGTGGCGTGAACATCTACCCGGCGGAGATCGAGAACGAGCTGATGGCGCATCCCGGGGTCTCCGACGCTGCGGTCTTCGGGGTCCCCGACGACGACATGGGCGAGCAGATCAAGGCCGTGATCGAGCCCAGCGGAGGGAGTCGCCGCCGACGACGCGCTCCGGTCGTCGATCATGGAGCACCTCGCGGGTCGCCTCGCCAAGTTCAAGTGGCCGCGCACCGTCGAGTTCATCGAGGAGATGCCGCGCGAGCCCACCGGGAAGCTGCTGAAGCGCAAGCTCCGCGACCCCTACTGGGAAGGGCGCGAGCGCGCGATCTGACGATGACTGCGAAGGAGCCGCTCGTCGGCCACCACGTGCTCGAGTTCCCCGGCGGGTATCGCCGGTCTCTCGGGCCTGTCATGGGGAGCTTCCTGACGGCGCTGCGCGACGGGAGGCTGGAGGGCGTCCGCCTCTCCGACGGCCGGGTGCTCGTCCCCCCGACCGAGTACGACCCGGTGACGAGCGAGCCGGTAGGCGGCGCTGTCGCCGTCGGTCCAGCCGGCACGGTGACGACCTGGACCTGGGTGAGCGAACCGCACGTCGGCAAGCATCCGCTGGAGCACCCGTTCGCATTCGCCCTCATCCGCCCCGACGGCGCCGACACTGCGATGCTCGGCGCGGTCTCCGTCGACTCGGTCGATGCGATGCGCACCGGGATGCGGGTCGGTCCGCGCTGGAGTGCCGAGCGCAGGGGGCACATGACCGACATCGAGTGCTGGGTGCCGCTCGCCGACGACGAGAGCCCGGCCGCCGCGCCTCCCACCACGGAGGTCGACCCCGTCACGGAGTTCCGTCAGGTCGTGCGCCTCGAGTACGACATCAGCGCCGGCGAGGCCGCCGAGCGCGTACCTGCACGGCCTTGCAGAGGGGCGCCTCCTGGGCCGGAGAGCCGAGGGCTCCGACGACGTGTACGTCCCGCCGCGCGGATCCGATCCGAAGACGGGTGAGCCGACGACGATCGATGTGGTCGTGGGCCCGCGCGGCACGGTCACTACCTTCTGCGTCGTCAACGTGAAGTTCACCGAGCTGACGCCCGAGGTTCCCTACGTCTGCGCCCAGGTGCTCCTCGACGGTGCCTCTGTCGCGTTCTTCGGGCTGATCGCCGACTGCCCGGTCACCGACGTGCGCATGGGGATGCGCGTCGAGGCGGTATGGGCAGACGAGCTCGCGGCCGACGCGGGCAGCATCAAGTGGTTCCAGCCGTCCGGTGAGCCCGACGCCCCGTACGACTCGTACAAGGAGTACCTCTGATGGGCCTGCGCGACGTCGCCGTCGTCTCGTTCGCCTACTCCGCTGTCGCGAAGGACGACGTGCACAACGAGGTCGAGATGATCATGCCGGTCATCAGCGAGGCGGTCGCCCAGTCGGGCATCTCGCGGACCCGAGATCGGCTTCACGTGCTCGGGCTCGTGCGACTACCTGATCGGCGGGCCGTTCACCTTCGTGGCCGGACTCGACGCGGTCGGCGCGTGGCCCCCGATCAAGGAGAGCCACGTCGAGATGGACGCGGCGTGGGCGCTGTACGAGGCGTGGGTGATGCTGCAGACCGGAGAGGTCGACACCGCTCTCGTCTACGGGTTCGGGCAAGGCGTCGCTCGGCGACGTGTACCGAGGTCTTCGGCCTGCAGACCGACCCGTACTACCTGTCGCCGCTGTGGCCGTCGATCGTCCACCTGGCCGCACTCCAGGCGCGCGCGTACCTCGAGGCGAACGGGCTCGACCGAGCGGGATCTCGCCGAGGTCGCGTCCGCGGAGCATGCACGCAGGCGACCGCGAACCCGCACGCGGTCCGCTCGGGCGACCGTGCAGGTCGACGACGCTGCTCGCGGCGCCCGATGGCTCGCCGACCCGCTGCGGGAGCTCGACGTCGCCCCGGTGACCGACGGCGCCGTCGCGATGGTGATCGCCGCGGGCGACGATGCCCGTCGCGCCTGCGATCGTCCGGCCTGGATCCGCGGAATCGACCATCGCATCGAGACGCACTCGCCCGGCGCCCGCGACCTGACCGCCTCGGCGTCGACGCGACTCGCCGCCGAGCGCGCCGGGGTCTTCGCCGGCGCCGTCGACGTGGCGGAGCTCCACGCCCAGCACTCAGCACGAGGAGCTGATCCTGCGCGACGCGCTCGGCCTGGCCGACCACTCGAACGTGAACCCGTCCGGCGGGGCGCTGGCGGCGAACGCGCCGATGAGCGCCGGCCTGGTCCGGATCGGCGAGGTCGCACGCCGGATCTGGTCGGGCGAGGCCGGCAGGGGAGTCGCGCACGCGTCGTCGGGGCCATGCCTGCAGCAGAACCTCGTCTGCGTGCTGGAGGGGGACTGATCGATGGGCGCGAGCGGTGATCTCTGCGCGGTCGTCGGCGTCGGTCAGACGCAGCACACGTCTGCCCGTCACGACGTCTCGATGGCCGGCCTTGTCCGCGAGGCCGCTCTCGAGGCGCTCGCCGACGCGGGCATGACGTTCGCCGACATCGACGCGGTGGTCGTCGGCAAGGCTCCCGACATGTTCGAGGGCGTCGTGATGCCCGAGCTGTACCTCGCCGACGCGCTCGGCGCCGTGGGCAAGCCGATGCTGCGTGTTCACACCGCCGGATCCGTCGGTGGGTCGACTGCGATGGTCGCGGCGAAGCTCGTGGCTGCGGGGATTCACGAGCGGGTTCTCACCGTCGCGTACGAGAAGCAGTCGGAGAGCAACGCGATCGTGGGGACTGACGGTGAACATGCCGTTCCTGCGCCGCTCGTCGCCGGAGCCGGCGGCTACTTCGCGCCGCTGATCCGCGCATACATGCGGCGCTCCGGCGCACCGGACCACATCGGGATGCTGGTCGCGGTCAAGGACCGCCTCTCGGCGTTGCGCAACCCCAAGGCGCACCTGCACCTCCCCGACATCGACCTGAAGACGGTCGAGGAGTCGTTGATGCTCTGGGAGCCGCTGCGCTACCTCGAGGCCTGCCCTTCGTCCGACGGCGCGATGGCGCTGGTGATCGGGAGCGAGCGCGTCGCCGAGGCGGCACCGGACCGCGCCGGCATGGGTCCACGGCGATGGCGATGCGCTCCGAGCCGACGATGTTCGCCGGCCGCGACCAGGTGAACCCGCAGGCCGGGCAGCGACTGCGCCGCCGACCTGTACCGCGCAGGCCGGCATCACCGACCCGCGTCGCGACTTCGACTGCGCCGAGGTCTACGTGCCCTTCTCGTGGTACGAGCCGATGTGGCTCGAGAACCTCGGGTTCTGTGCCGAGGGCGACGGCTGGAAGCTCACCGAGGCCGGGGCGACTGCACCCGACGGCGACATCCCCTGGAACCCTTCGGGGGGCGTGCTGTCGTCGAACCCGATCGGCGCCTCGGGGATGATCCGGTTCGGCGAGGCGGCGCAGCAGGTGCGCGGGATGCGCCGGCGACTACCAGGTGGAGCCGAAGACCGGGCGCGCGCTCGGCCACGCGTACGGCGGCGGCTCGCAGTTCTTCGCGATGTGGGTGGTCGGAGCGGAGAAGCCCGAGTAGAGGGGCGCCTCAGCCCGCCGCCGCCGAGGCCACCTCCGCGAGCGTTCCGACCGTCGCGTAGTCGGCGCCGCCGTGCAGGCCGAACGGGTCCATCACGATCGGGTGCAGGCCCGCTGCGCGCGCACCTACCACGTCGATGCCGGGCATGTCGCCCACGTACCACGCCTGGCGAGCCTCGATCCCCATGGCGTCGAGCGCGATGCGGAAGATGCGCGGATCGGGCTTCTGCACCCCGACCTCGCCGGAGTCGATGACGCACTCGACGGGTACGCCCATCCCGGGGCCGACCTGCAGGACCTCCTGTTCGCGCAGGCGCGCGCCGACCGACCCGTCTGCGTTCGAGACGATTCCCAGGCGCGTGCCGGTCGAGGCAAGTGCGGCGAGCGCGTCCTTGGAGCCGTCGATCGACCCGCGTCCAGAGGCCGGCGCTCGCGAACTCCGATGCCAGGTGCTCCAGTGCGTCGGCGCGCAAGTCGTCGGCGATGCCGAGGGTGTCGACGTAGGCGTCGAGGTACTCGCCCCAGAAGTGGTGCCAGTCGAGGTCGCCCTCGTAGTCGGTGACGAAGCGCGCTGCGCCGGCGTAGTGGGCACGGTCGATGAGCGAGAGATCGGGATCGCACCCCGCTCGTTCGAGTGCCCCGGAGATGACCGCGTGGTCGGGCAGGTGGAAGATCCCACCCACGTCGAGCAGGACAGCGTCGATTGCCGGCATGTGGCGAGAGGCTAGCGGCGGCAGGGGCGGCTGGTACCGTCTTCTCATGGAGTTCCGCCGCATCAACGCCCTGCCGCCGTACGCGTTCGCGCAGATCGACACGTTGAAGATGCAGCTGCGGCGTGCGGGCGAGGACGTCGTCGACCTCGGCTTCGGCAACCCCGACCTGCCGTCGCCCCCGGTGGCCGTCGACAAGCTCATCGAGGCGGTGCAGAACCCCCGCAACCATCGCTACTCGCTCTGCCGCGGGCTCCCGAAGCTGCGCTTGGCCATCGCCGATCTCTACGAGCGCAGTTCGACGTGACCCTCGACTTCGAGACGGAGGTCTGCGCGACGATCGGTGCGAAGGAGGGCTTCTCGCACCTGATGCTCACGCTCGTCGGCCCGGGCGACACGGCGCTTGTCCCGAGCCCCTCGTACCCGATCCACATCTGGGGCCCGATCCTCGCCGGAGCCGGCATCCACTACGTGCGGCTCGGCCCCGAGGAGGACTTCTTCGAGAACCTCCAGAACGCCTGGGAGCAGGCGTGGCCCCGGCCGCGCGTCGTCGTCACCTCGTTCCCCCACAACCCGACGACGATGTCGGTCGACATGCACTTCATGGAGAGGCTCGTCGAGTTCGCGCGCGAGCACGAGGTCGTTCGTCGTCCACGACTTCGCCTACGCCGACCTCGGCTTCGACGGCTACCAGCCGCCGTCGATCCTGCAGGTGCACGGTGCCAAGGAGGTGGCCGTCGAGCTCTACACGCTCACGAAGTCGTTCTCGATGGCCGGCTGGCGTGTCGGCTTCCTCCTCGGCAACTCGGAGGTGGTCGCGGCGCTGGCGAAGCTGAAGTCGTACCTCGACTACGGCATGTTCCAGCCCATCCAGATCGCGGCGACCGTGGCGATGAACGAGGCGCCCGGCCACCCCGCCGAGGTGAACAAGGTCTACGAGTCGCCGGCGCGACACCCTCTGCGACGGCCTCGACCGGATGGGCTGGCACGTCGAGACAGCCGAAGGGGACGATGTTCCTGTGGGCCCGGATCCCCGATCCGTACCGCGAGATGTCGAGTCTCGAGTTCGCCACGATGTGCGTGCAGGAGGCGAAGGTGGCGGTCTCGCCCGGCTCGGGGTTCGGCCCCGGCGGCGAGGGATACGTGCGCTTTGCTCTGGTGGAGAACGAGCACCGCATCAACCAGGCGGTTCGCGGGTTGCGCAAGGGGCTGACGAAGCTCGGCTGACAGCGAGCTCCCGCTAGAGGTCGAGCCAGTGGTCGTGGAGGGGCTCGCCGATGGGGTGCTCGTAGCGCTGTGTCGGGGGCAGCGCGCCCGGAGGCCGGGTCTTCGCAGACGGCACGATCGGCCTGCCGCGGGCGTCGGCGAATCGCAGGCCCCGCGGGTCGGTGGGCGGCCGGTCGGCGTCGCCGGATATGTGGAGACCGCCCTTGTGGTGTTGTCGGTGATGTCGCCTGCAGAGCGCGGCGAGGTTCGAGGTGTCGGTCGCGCCGCCGTCTTCCCAGTGCTCGACGTGATGGATCTGCAGGAACCTCGTCGCGCCACAACCGGGGACGGTGCAGCCGCCGTCGCGATGCTCGACGAGGCGTCGGGTGCGTTCGGGGACGATCCGTAGGGCGCGTCCGACGTTCACCGGCCGGCCGTCGCGCATCGCCACGGGGCGGATGTTCGCGTCGCACCCGAGGAGGCGGCGCAGCTCGGAGGGGAGAGGGCTCCCGAGGTGCAGTGAGATCGTGCCGGGCGCACCGGAGTCGGCGAGGTCGGCCTCGAGGTGCGCGTTGATCATGAACCGGTTCGCTCCGGGCAGGTGCGCCTCACCGGCGGCGAGGCTCGTCTCGGCGACCGCAACGAGCGCGTCGGCCCAGGTGACCCGGGGGCGCTCCCCTTCTGCGGTTGCGTCGGTGGAGAGACCGGCGAAGAGGCCCTGGTGTGCCGCGGTGAGGGCCTGTTCGACCACGGCGCCCTCGTCGGCGGGGAGGTCGGCGTAGAGGTGCCAGCGTCGGTCGTCGCGCGCCCCGAACGAGACGCGGCGGTCGTCGTCGGTGCCCGCCGGGGGTCGGACGTCGGCCTCGGAGGTGCCGTACGCGTAGCGGGAGAGCGTGCGTGAGAGCTGGCGGACCGTGCAGAGCCGGGCGAGGTCGGCCGCCGACTCCTCGTAGTCGGCCGGTACGTGGCGTGCGATCACCGAGGCCTGATCGAGCGAGAGCGCCCCTGCGGCGAACGCCGCCATGGTGGCCGGGAGCTCACCGGCCCGGCGGGCGAGGGCGAGCAGGCGGCGTGCCTGGCCGGTGGAGACGCCGAGCTGCCAGGTCAGCCAATCCGCGGGGGTGTGCACCCCGCCCTGCTCCCAGAGGCCTCTGGCGAGACCGTCGGCTACGAGGGTGACGAGGCGCCCCTGGGCGGCGTTGACCACACCCGCGAGCCCGGCCATCTCCGACTCGAGTGCGTCGATCTCGGTGTCGCGGTCCCCGGGCTCCCGGGGCTGGTTCTCGGTAGCGAACATGTGTTCGATGATAGAGCGAGGGTGTGACAGCGGAGCGAGCAGGCCCGGAGATCGCCCTCGATTCGTAGACTCCCCCCGGACAGGGCCTTCGGGGAACGGGGAGACGGGTGCGCAGACGCATTTCGAGCTCGCGGGCGATCGCCCTGGCGGCGTTCCTCCTGGTCGTGACCGCCGCCTGCTCGGGCTCGGGCACGCAAGACGACGACGACACGGATGCGGCCTCCACCAGCAGCTCCACCGGCGAGAGCAGCAGCACCAGCACGAGCACTGCCACGACACCGGTGCGCAGCGGCGAGCTGAGCATGCTCACGTACAACGTGGCCGGCCTGCCCCAGGGCCTCTCCGGGTCGAACCCGCAGGAGTACATGCCCCTGATCGGGCCGAAGCTGAACGACTACGACCTGGTGGTCACCCAGGAGGACTTCGCGACTCCCGATCCGAACCCGCTGCCCCTCGACTTCTTCCACGAGGTCCTTCTGCGCACGACGGACCACGAGCACAAGTCGGAGCCTATGGTGCCGCCCGTCGGCAGCGACCCCGATCGCCCGTCGGCCATCGCGGGCGACGGCCTCAACATGTACTCCGACTTCGAGGTCGGCCCCGTGTACCGGCAGGCGTGGGAGATGTGCTTCGGTGGTGCCGACACGAGCGACGGGGGTGCGGGCGACTGCCTCGCATTGAAGGGCTTCTCGGTGGCCACCGTGGAGCTTGCCGACGGTGTCGTGATCGACGTCTACGACGTGCACGGCGAGGCCGGCGGCACGCCGATGGACGCAGAGGCGTCGAGGTCCGACTACCAAGAGCTCGCCGAGTACATCCTCGAGAGCTCCGAAGGCAACGCGATCATTCTCGGCGGCGACACGAACCTCTCCACCGATCGCAACGAGGCCGACGCCGAGGTGTGGGACACGTTCCTCGAAGCCACGGCGCTGGAGGACATCTGCCGGGCGATCACGTGTGCGACGCAGCCCGGCAGCATCGACAAGTTCGCCTTCAGGTCGTCGGCGAGCATCACGCTGGAGCCGCTCGAGCGGGTGGTCGAGACGGAGAAGTTCCTCGCACCCGGAACCCCCGACCTCAACGACGGCCAGCTGAGCGACCACGAGGCCATCAGCAGCAGGTGGCGCTGGACTTCCGGGCTCTAGCCCCCGAGGCCGTGGAGGCAGAAGGAGACGGCCGCGGCGCCGACCCGGTCGACGGGCTCGTCGCCGTCGACCAGGTAGCGGCGGGTCGAGCTGGTCGACGACGCCGAGCACGGCGAGCGCGAGCATCTCGGGTCCGGCGTCGGGGATCCGGCCGGCGACGATCGCGTCCTTCAGGTGGCTGCATCGTGTCGCCGAGCGCGTCTCACGGTTGCGACGGAGCACCGGTGCGAACCGCTCGTCGGCTGCGGCGAACTGGATGATCGAGAAGTAGTCGCGGTGCTCGCGGAACCATTCGATCGTCGCCCGAACGCCGATGGCTGATCCGCTCGAGCGGGTCGGGCTCGTCGCCGATGGCGGCCTGCTGCCGGCGGCGCAGGTCGTGGTTCGACGCTTTGAGGATCTCCGCGAGGAGCTCCTCCTTCGACGTGAAGTACCAGTAGAAGACGCCCTTGCCGACGCCGAGGCTCTCGACGATGTCGGCCACCGACGTGGGGTCGTAGCCGCGTTCGGCGAAGAGCCGGGCCGCCCGGTGCATCAGCTGCTCGCGGCGCTCTCGACCGCGCTGGGTGAGCTTCCGGCGCATCGGCGGAGAGGCTACCCGAGCACTTGACCGACCGGTCAACAAGTGGGGCGGGCCCGCCGGATCGCGTCTTCCCCCGGAGGCGCGGGCCGCGTACGCTTCGTCGGTCGGGCGCCGCCTTCCGCCCCGGCGCCGGGAGGTCGGGTGCTCTACTGGGTCGTCAAAGGGGTCCTCACGCCCCTGCTGCGCGTCTTGTACCGCGTGAAGGTGGAGGGACGGCAGAACATCCCGCGGACCGGCCCGGTGATCCTCGCCGCCAACCACCGGTCGTTCCTCGACTCGATCTTCCTGCCGCTGGTGCTGCGCCGGCGCGTCACCTTCGTCGCCAAGGCGGAGTACTTCGACGATCCGAAGACCGCTTGGTTCTTCAGGGGGGTCGGTCAGATCCCCATCAGGCGCGAAGGGGGCAGCGCGAGCGAACGTGCCCTGGAGTCGGCGGCGGAGGTGCTCCAGGCCGGCGGCGTCTTCGCCATCTACCCGGAGGGCACGAGGACCCGCGACGGCTACCTGCACCGCGGGCACACGGGCGTCGCCCGCCTTGCCCTGCGATGCGGTGCGCCGATCGTGCCCGTCGGGATGATCGGGACCGACGAGATCCAGCCCGTCGACCGCAGGCTCCCGCTCGTCTTCCGGACGGTGCGCATCCGCTTCGGCCGTCCCCTCGACCTCTCACGCTTCGACGGTGCCGCCGACGACCGGCTCGCACTGCGTGCCATCGCCGACGAGATCATGTTCGAGGTCCAGGACCTCTCGGGCTACGAGTACGTCGACACCTACATGACGCGCAGTACGAGCGACGCCGCCGCCGAACCGGCACGGGTGGTGACCCTCGAGGAGGCGCGCACCCCCGAGGCGCTCGCTTCGTAGCTCTGCTGCCTTCGAGCGTGTCGACGGGCAGCGGCGTCAGTCAGCCGGATGCCTGCCCACGTGAGCGCTCCACGGCGCGGAGCCACTCGGTGTAGAGGTGGCTGCGCAGCTCCGGGTCCATCGACGGCTCGAAGGTGGCGTCGGAGCCCCAGGCAGCGGCGGCGTCGGCGGGCGACGCCCAGACGCCCTCGGCGATCCCCGCCAGGTACGCGGCGCCGAGGGCCGTCGTCTCGTGCACCGCTGCTCTGCGCACGGTCACGTCGAGCATGTCGGCCTGGAACTGACAGAGCATGTCCATGGCCGAAGCCCCGCCGTCTACGCGGAGCTCGGCCAGGAGTGTGCCGCTCGCAGCGGTCATCGCGTCGATCACGTCGCGCGTCTGATACGCCATCGCCTCGACGACCGCCCGTGCGAGGTGCGCCCGGCGTGGTGCCGCGCGTGAGTGCCGACGATGGTGCCGCGTGCGTACGGATCCCACTAGGGTGATCCGAGGCCGGCGAAGGCGGGACGAAGTAGACGCCCCCGGTATCGGGGACGCTCGGCCGCCAGCGGGCCGGTCTCGGCGGCCTCGTCGATGATGCCGAGGCCGTCGCGCAACCACTGGATCGCAGCGCCGGTCACGAAGATCGCTCCCTCCATCGCGTAGGAGAGATCGTCGCCGATCGTGCCACGCGACGGTCGTGAGCAGGCCGTCGACGGGTTCGGGGAGCGTGCGGGCCGAGGTTGAGCAGCACGAACGAGCCCGTTCCGTAGGTGTTCTTCGTCATGCCCGGCTCGAAGCACGCCTGCCCGAAGAGGGCCGCCTGCTGGTCGCCGGCGATGCCGCTCACCGGCACTGCGAGGCCGGCGGCGGCCTGCTCGGGCGCCGTGACACCGAAGCGGCCGCTGCTGGGCCGCACCTCGGGAAGGCACGAGGCGGGTACGCCGAGCAGCTCGCAGAGATCGTCCGACCAGCAGCGGCTCCGGATGTCGAAGAGGAGCGTCCGGCTCGCGTTCGACGGATCGGTCGCGTGCACCCCACCGGTCAGGACCGCCGGTGAGGTTCCAGAGGATCCACGAGTCGACGGTCCCGAAGGCGAGGTCCGGCCCCGGCTCGACGCCGCCCTCGGTGAGCAGCCACTCCAGCTTCGTCCCGGAGAAGTATGGATCGAGGACCAGGCCGGTGGCGGCGCGGACGAGCGGGACGTGCCCGGCGTCGCGCAGCTCGTCGCAGCGCGCGGCCGTGCGGCGGTCCTGCCACACGATCGCCCGGTGCACGGGCCGACCCCGGTGGTCCGGTCCCAGACGACGACCGTCTCGCGCTGGTTGGTGATGCCGATCGCCGCGACCGTCTCGCCCTCGTCGGCCATGCGCGGCCGTGACCTCGCCGAGCGTCTCGAGGGTGGCCGCCCAGATGTCGTCGGCGTCGTGCTCGACCCAGCCCGGTCGTGGGAAGTGCTGCGGGAACTCCCGGTAGGACCGGCCGCGAACGGCCGCCCGGCGCGTCGACCGCGAGCGCCCGGACCCCGGTGGTGCCCGCGTCGATCGCGACGACGACCGCCATCAGCGCGTCCTCCGCAGACCGGGCGTCGGCGCGGTGCGTCGCTCGGGCCCGTCGGTGCGGCGAAGCGGCCTCGGTCGGCGACGGCGAGGCCGCGCTCACCGCGGCCGAGCTCGACGAGGAGCGGCGGCGCCCGAGCGGCGACTCGATGCGGAGGCAGCGACCGGACCGACTCGCGTGCTGCACACGGTGAGCTCGTCGAGTCGGTCCGGCGAGGACCGCGGCGACGGGGCGGCCGGGCTGAAGAACCCGGTCGACACGAGGAGCAGGCGACGGTCGGTGAGCACTGCGAAGTCGCGGTGCCGAGCAGCGAGCAGGAAGTGCATGGGGCCGGTCGCGGGACGACCCAGGCACGGACCAGGCCGACAGCTCCTCGCGCCGGCTCGAGAGCGGCAGCGGGAGTCCTTCCGCAGGCGCCGCTCGATCCTCTCGGTACTCACCGGCCGACCTGCCTACGGGCATCCGCGCTCTGCGGCGAGCATCTTCCGGGGCCGGTGCTGCCGAGCGTGGTGACCGCCGACGCGGCGACCGGCGAGGATAGGGCACGACAGCCGCGACTCCGGTTCCTGCCGATGGCAAGCGAGGTGGTCGATGCGGATCGGCATGCTGACCGGGGGCGGCGACTGCCCCGGGCTGAACGCGGTGATCCGTGCGGTGGTGCGCAAGGGCGAAGGCAGCTACGGCCACAACATCGTCGGGTACCGGCACGGTTGGCGGGGGCTGATCGAGGGTGACGTCGGTCGACCTGACCGTCGAGACGACCCGAGGTCTGCTCGCCCGCGGCGGGACGATCCTCGGCACCTCTCGCACGAACCCCTACAAGTCCGACGACGGCCCGGCGAAGGTGAGGCGAGACTCTCGAGCACGATCACATCGAGGCGCTGATCGCGATCGGTGGCGAGGACACGCTCGGCGTGGCAGCAGAAGCTGTCGAGCGACGGCGTGAACGTGGTCGGAGTGCCCAAGACGATCGACAACGACCTCTCCGCGCACCGACTTCACGTTCGGCTTCCACACCGCGGTGCAGATCGCGACCGACGCGATCGACCGCCTGCACACGACGGCCGAGAGCCACGACCGCGTGATGGTCGTGCGAGGTGATGGGGCGCCACGCCGGCTGGATCGCCCTCTACTCGGGCATGGCCGGCGGCGCCGACGTGATCCTGGTCCCGGAGAAGCCGTTCGACATCGACGAGGTCTGCGACCGGATCAGGCACCGCCACCGCAGGGGTGCGCGACTTCTCGATCGTCGTCGTCGCCGAGGGCGCCGTGCCGGTCGAGGGGACGATGAGCGTCACGTCCGGCGACGTCGACGAGTTCGGCCACGTGCGCCTCGGCGGGATCTCGAACCGGATAAGGGAGGAGATCGAGAAGCGGACCGGATACGAGACCAGCGTCACCATCCTCGGGCACGTGCTGCGCGGTGGCACTCCGACCGCGTACGACCGTGTGATCGCGACGCGCTTCGGCCTCGAGGCGATCGACGCCGTGCACGAGCGCGACTTCGGCAAGATGGTCGCACTCCAGGGGACGCAGATCGTGCGCGTCCCGATCTCGGATGCGGTCGCGACGCTCAAGACGATCGACATGGCCGTACTCGACCAGGCGGCGGTCTTCTCGGGCTGACTCCCGGCTGCGCGATCGGTCCGGTCCCTGCGCTCGGCTGATACCTTCCGTCGGTGCTCAGGCGGCCCTTCGCTTCGTTCCTCGTTCTCTGGCTGGGCGCCGGTGCGGCGCTGCTCGTCTCGGAGGTGCCCGCCGGCGCCGTCGCGACCCACACCTGGGTCGGCGCCGATCTCGACAACCCGCACGACTGGGCCCGGGCGCAGAACTGGGACGACCAGAGCGTCCCCGAAGACGGTGACATCATCGTCATCGAGGCCGACCGGATCACGAACGTCCCGTCCGACAAGGTCTTCACGGAGGTCACCCTCAAGAACGGCGCCTACCTCGACTCGGGCGGTCCGCTCGTCACCGAGAAGCTGACGGCGGCGTGTGTCTTCTCCGACGTGGACATCGACGTGAGGGGCACCATCTGGGGCGACTCCGAGGTGTACGGCCTCGACATGAACGCGGGGACGACCTTCACCAATCAGGGGGCGGTCGAGGTCACCATGCCCCCGTTCGGCGACTGGTGCACACTCGACACGGCCGGGCACGTGGGTGAGCTGCGGCTCTTCCCGGGCGCGGTCTTCGACAACTGGGCGACGCTGAAGGGGAGCGGGACCGTTCGCGGATGGTCTGCTGCGGCAGCCCGCAGGTGGTGAAGGTCCGGTCCGTCGGGAGGATCCTCGGCGCGGGAGACCTGACGCTGGCGAACCTGCGCCTGCATCACCGAGGTCGGGTGATCGGTGGCAGCCTCACCCTCGACGGGGGCGATCACGTTCTCACGTCGACGTCGCGGTTCTCCTCGGTGACGGTCTACGCGGAGGGTGCGGTGGTCAACGCGAACGCGCCGGGGAGCACCGAGCCGTCGGAGATCACCCTTGGATCCGATGCCGTGTTCGGGCTCTTCGAGGGCACCGACCTGTTCGGGTACGGGAGCTGGGGAGGCAGGGGCAGGCTCGTCCTGAAGAACGGCTACATGCACGGTAGGCAGGTCATCGGCGAGAGCGCCCAGCTCTCCGTCTCGGGCCCCGACGTCAAGCGCATCACGAAGCTCGGCGCCGACGACGCCGGTGAGGTCATCGTCTTCGGGACCATGGTGCTCGGCTCGGGGCCGCTCACTATCGGGGGGAGGGTCGTGGTGCGCGACTCGGGGACGCTCTCGGTCCCCGGCGGAGCGCGACCCGTCGTGTCGGGCGCGACCTGCTGCACGAGGCCGGTCAACGGGATCAGCAACTACGGCACTGTCACCGTCGGCGACCGCGCGGTCGCCACGCTCGCATCGCTGCGGCTCGAGAACCGTGGTGTCGTCGCCGGCGCGGGCAAGACGATCCTCGACGGCGGGAGCCACATCCTGCGAGACGGCTCCGTGGTGCGGAGTCGTCACGCGGTTGGCGGCGGCGCCGATCTGCGACTCGAGGGGACCTCGTCGGTGAACGGTTCCGTCGATCAGGTGAGCGCCGAAGTCACTACGGCCGCCCGAGGCGCGACGGTCGCAGGGAAGGGCTCCTGGACGTTCCTCGGGGGGAGCATCTCGGGCGAGCCGACGTTCGGGCCGAAGCTCGACTTCGACACGGCCGGGCCTGCGATGAAGAGCGTCGCGGGAGGGACGACCTTGACGGTCGAGGGGCGTTCCGTCCTCGGGGGCGCGGGGACGCTCCGGTTCACGGCAGGGACCCTGGCGCGGTTCGCCGGGGCCGACCCTCCTGGTCGGCTCGCAGATCGATGCGACGAGCTGCTGCACTTCCGCCGCACGCGTCGAGCTCAGGGGCCTCGTCTCTGTGCGGCGATCGGCCGGGGCATCGGTCTTCGAGAACGTCGAGGCCGTCTTCTACGACGTCGTCGACCTCAACGGGGGTGTGCTGATCGTCGACGGGGTACCGGCGGTGATCGCCAACTCCGCGGACGCGGCCATCCGCCTGGAGGGAGGGGCGCTGCGAAGCGACGGAACGCTCAGGCTGCCACAGCGAGCGTCGATGATCGGCCCCGGCACGGTGAGGGCGGACACGTTGCGCGTCTCCGGCGTGCTCCGGCTCGCATCTCGCGGCGAGCTCCGTGTCGTCGGGTCGGTCGTGCTCGGATCGGGCGCGGTCACAAGGCTCGAGTTCGCGCGAAGTGGAGCGGACCGAATCGTCGCTACCGGTGCGGCGCTCGTCGATGGCGCTCTCCGGCTCGTCTCTGCGCCGGCCTCGGGCCGGCCGAGGGATCTCGTCGAGGCCGACGATCGCGTGGGGAGCTTCGGCGTCGTGACCGGCGTCCCGTCGCCCAGGCGCGTCGAGTACACGCCGACGAAGGTCCGCCTCGTCTGAGCAGGTCCGGTCCGACGGCCCTCGCAGGCGGCGCTCCTCGCATCCGATTCCGGCGGCGACGGGTGCGTACCATGTATGGCGCATGGGCAGCGCACTCGACGATCTCGTCTCACTCCTGGAGCTCGAACCACTCGAGTTGAACCTGTTCAGGGGCGTGAGCCCGCAGGAGAACCGCCAACGTGTCTTCGGAGGGCAGGTAGCCGGCCAGGCGCTGATAGCAGCGGGTCGCACCGTCGACGTCGGGCGGGTCCACTCGCTGCATGCGTACTTCCTGCGTCCGGGCGATCCACAGGTCCCGATCATCTACGACGTCGACCGCATCCGCGACGGCCGATCGTTCTCGACGCGACGCGTTGTGGCGATCCAGCACGGTCGCGCGATCTTCAATCTCCAGGCGTCGTTCCAGGTCGAGGAGCCGGGCCCGGAGCACCAGTACCCGATGCCCGACACGCCCGACCCCGAGACGCTGCCCACGCTCCAGGAGCAGTTGAAGCCACACCTCGACCGCTTCCCGGCCGGGGCGCTCGACTGGCTGATGCGCGAGCGCCCGATCGAGTCGCGTTCGCCCGACATCCCGCGCTGGATCGACCCCGGCCCGGTCGAGCGCGAACCGGAGCAGCACGTGTGGATACGGGCGAACGGGCGACTGCCCGACGACTCCCTTCTCCACGCGTGCGTCGTCGCGTACGCGTCCGACATGACGCTCATCGACACCGCCGTCATGCCGCACACCCGCGGCTGGGGCGACGACCGGTACATGATGGCGAGCCTCGACCACGCGATGTGGTTCCACCACGACTTCCGGGCCGACGAGTGGCTCCTCTATCACCAGAAGAGCCCATGCGCGTCGGGCGCACGAGGTCTCGCAGAGGGGTTCATCTACACGCGCGAAGGCACACTCGCCGTCACCGTGATGCAGGAAGGGCTCATCCGCCCGATCTCGCCTGCTTCGGCGAAGGACTGAGACCGGGTCGCGGTGGCGGAGCAGAGCCTGCCGTCGTCCGGGGGGATGATCGACCTGCGCTCCGACACGGTCACGGCGCCGACCCCCGAGATGCGGCGGGCGATGGCCGAGGCGGAGGTCGGCGACGACGTGTACGGCGAGGACCCGACGGTCAACCGCCTCCAGTCGCTCGCCGCGGCCCTCCTGGGCAAGGAGTCGGCGCTGTACGTGCCCTCGGGGACCATGGCGAACCAGCTGGCGGTGCGCGTGCTCGGCGCCCCCGGCAGCGAGCTGCTCTGTGCCGACGGCGCGCACGTCTATCGCTACGAAGCTGCGGCGGCTGCGATGAACGCGGGCATGCAGTGCCGCCTCATACCCGACGACGGCGGCCTGTTCACCGACGCAGACGTGCGCGACGCGCTCGAGATCTCCGGCTATCACCGTCCGCCGGCCTCGGTTCTCTGGATCGAGAACACCCACATGCCCGCCAACGGGCGCCCGTGGAATGCCGACGAGGTCGCGGCCGCGGCAGGCGTCGCGCGGGCGGCCGGGCTGCGCGTCCACTGCGACGGGGCACGCATCTGGAACGCGTCCGTTGCGCTCGGAGTGCCGCCGTCGGAGCTCGCTGCGACGTGTGACACGGTCATGTTCTGCCTGTCGAAGGGATTGGGCGCCCCGGTCGGCTCGGTCCTGTGCGGATCGGCCGACCTGATCGCCGAGGCGCGCCTGCACCGTCAGCGCCTCGGCGGGGCGATGCGTCAGGCCGGCGTCATCGCTGCGGCCGGGATCGTCGCGATCGAGACGATGGTGGATCGGCTCGCCGACGACCACGCGCGCGCCCGTCGCCTCGCAGAGGCGCTCGCGGCGCGCTGGCCAGGCTCGGTGGAGCCCGCGAGCGTCACGACGAACATCGTCTGCGCCTCGGTGGCGGCCCTGCCGGAGTCGTTCCCCGAGGAGTTGTTCGGTAGCGGTGTGCTCTTCGGGCCCATCGACCCGCACACGTACCGGTTCGTGACCCACAAGGACTTCGACGACGCCGACCTCGCCCGGACGCTCGCCGCCGTCAGCGCCGTCGAGGGTCGCGGGCGAGGGTGAGGTCGGCGCGGCGCAGCTCCTCGGGGCCGGGGGTCTCGATGATCGCCGGCACTCCGCGCCACTCGGGAACGGCGAGGACCCTCAGGATCGCCTCGACGCCGATCGTTCCGTGACCGATGTTCGCGTGCCGGTCGCGCGACGAGTCGAGCGGGTCCTTCGAGTCGTTGACATGGATGAGGCGGAGCCGGTCGAGACCGAGTGCGCGGACGTCGGCACGGAGCCGGCGGAGCCCCTGAGGCGACGCGAAGTCGACGCCCGCAGCCCAGAGGTGACAGGTGTCGAGGCAGACGCCGACGCGGGGATGAGCATCGCACTCCTCGATGATCTCGGCCGCCTCGTCGACACGGCGGGCGAGGGAGCGAGACCCGCCGCCGGCCGTCAGCTCCACGAGCACGGAGGGCGGCTCGTGCCCCGGCGCGGATTCGTCCTCGCCTGCCGCCACGGCGTGGAGGATCGCCGCCGCGGCCCGGCGCCGCGCGTCGTCCAGATCACCGTCGAGGGCGCTTCCCGCGTGAACCACGACTCCGTGCGCCCCGAACCGGGCGGATCGTCGAGTCGCGGCCGTGAGGCTCGCGATCGAGCGCGAGTAGACCTCCTCGTCGGGAGACGCGACGTTCACGAGATAGGGGGCGTGCACGAAGATCGGCCAGCCCCGCTGCGCGCATGCCGAAGCGAAGGCCTCTTCGCCTTCGGGATCGGGGGAGGGCAGGGCCCAGCCGCGTGGGTTCGAGGGGAAGATCTGCAGGGCGTCGCCGAGAAGCTGTTCCGTCTCGCGGACTGCCCGCAGGAGTCCACCTGAGATCGAGACGTGCGCTCCCACGTGCCTGGGTGACTTGCCCCGGGCGCGGGAGTGGTCGGGGATCGCGGCATCGACCGCTACCGTACCGACCGATGCTCGATTCCGACGTGCCGGCGCGCGCCCTCGCGGTGTACGCGCACCCCGACGACCCGGAGATCTCGGCCGGCGGGACCCTCGCCCGGTGGGCTGACGAGGGCTGCGAGGTCCACCTCCTGATAACCACCAGGGGCGACAAGGGCACGAGCGACCCGTCGGTCGACCCCGCCGTCCTGACAGACCTGAGGCTGCAGGAGACGGCCGCCGCGGCGAAGGTGCTGGGGCTGGCGGGCGTGGCGCACCTCGGGCACCCCGACGGTGAGCTACCCGACGACCTGGGGCTGCGCGCCGAGATCACGCGACACGTGCGTGACGTGCGCCCCGACGTGATCCTCTGCCCCGACCCGACGGCGGTCTTCTTCGGTGACCGCTACTACAACCACCGCGACCACCGCGTGACCGGATGGGCCACACTCGATGCCGTCGCCCCGGCGGCCGGGAACCCCCACTACTTCCCCGACCAGGTCGCCGACGGACTCGCCGTGCACAGCGTGGGCGCCGTGTACCTGTCGGGGACCCTCGAGCCGAACGTGTGGGTCGACGTGAGCGCAACTCACGAGCGCAAGGTGGAGGCGCTGTTCTGCCACGCGAGCCAGCTCACCGAGACGGGGGAGTGGTTCCGCGAGTTCCTCAGGGAACGGGGTGAGGAAGGCGGCAGGCGCGTCGGGGTGCGCTACGCGGAGGGCTTCCGCCGCGTGGTGTTCCCGGGCTGAGCGCCGGCGGATCCGCGCCGGGTGTCGCGCGTCAGGAGCGGTCGGGGTGGTGGGGCCGCCACTCCGACATCGAGCGCAGCAGGAGCACGATCACGACGCCCGTGCCGACGGCCGCGACCACTGCGCCCGACACCGAGCCGCCCAGACGGTATGGGTCGCAGCTGGGCACCCGGGTCCGGTAGCCGGCGACGTTCCCGAGGAGCTGCTGGAGCAGGGTCGGCTCCTCCGCGCAGAGCGTGTCGATGATTCCCCATCCGATCACACCGCCGAGCGCACCCGCGACAGCGAGCCCGAGGAGAGCGAGGACGACGACCGTTCCCGACGGCGCGTTCGGATGGACGTCGGGCGTCTCGACGTCGTCGATGTCACTTCGATCCGAGCCCCGGCCCGTGCCTGCGTCGCCTGCATCCACGCGGCGGGATCGTACCGGGTGCGCCCGAGTCGGCTCCTGTAGCGCCACGGTCGCCGACCCGAGCGGGCAGTCGTCGGGCCGTGCAACACTGGCGATCGTGTCGGTGCACGAGTGGACGGTCGCAGGCGCGCTCATCGAGACGGACGAGGGGATCCTGCTCGTCCGCAACCTCCGCCACGGTGGTCACGAAGACTGGAGCACCCCCGGTGGCGTCATCGACGCCGAGGATCCGTCGATCCTCGAGGGTCTCGCCCGCGAGGTCGAGGAGGAGACCGGCCTCCGGGTGAGTTCTTGGTCCGAGCCGTTGTACGAGGTGAACGCGTACGCGCTCGATCTCGGGTGGCACATGCGCTGCGAGGTGTACCTCGCCGTCTCCTTCGAGGGACACCTCGAGATCGACGACCCCGACGGCATCGTCGTGGAGGCCGCGTTCGTCCCGCCGCACGAGCTCGACGAACGGCTCTCCACCGGGCACCCGTGGGTGCGCGAGCCTCTCATCGAGTGGTTGCTTCATCGATGGGAGCCGGGTTGTGGAAGGGGATTCCACTACGAGGTCCGCGGCACGCGTCTCGGCGAGATGCGCGTGGTCCGTCAGTCCTGAGGGGCAGGCTCTGCAGGTGGCGCGCGACGAGCCGACGATGCTGCACGTGGACCTCGACGCGTTCTTCGCGTCGGTCGAGCAGCTCCTCGATCCCTCGCTGCGCGGCCGACCTGTGGTCGTCGGCGGCTTGGGGCGCAGGGGCGTCGTCTCTGCCGCGTCGTACGAGGCGCGTCGCTTCGGAGTGAAGTCGGCAATGCCGACGAGCCGTGCGCGGCGGGCATGCCCCGAAGGCGTGTTCCTACCGCCGCGAATCGCCGAGTACGGGCGGTACAGCCGCTCGGTGATGGAGGTGCTCCGGTCGGTGACCCCACTGGTGGAGCCGCTCAGCATCGACGAAGCATTCCTCGACGTCGCGGGCGCGCGTCGCATGCACGGCACCGGCCCGGAGATCGGGACGCTCCTGCGGCGGCGCATACTCGAGGCGACCGGCCTCACCGCCTCTGTCGGCGTGGCGACGACCAAGTTCCTGGCGAAGATCGCGAGCGACATGGCCAAGCCCGACGGGATGTTGGTCGTCGATGCGGGTACCGAGGTCGACTTCCTGGCCCGGCTGCCGGTCGAGAGGCTGTGGGGCGTCGGCCCTGCGACCCTCGCCCGACTCGACCGGATGGGGGTGGGCACCGTCGGCGACGTGGCCGAGCTGCCTCTGGAGTCGCTCGTGGCCGCACTGGGGGACGCCCACGGCCGGCACCTCCACGCTCTCTCGCACAACATCGACGAACGCGATGTGCAGACGCGTCGCGTCGCGAAGTCGATCGGCGCAGAAGAGACGTACGGGGCCGATCTCTCCGCCTCGCAGGACCTCGACAGGGAGCTGGTGCGCCTCGCCGACCGGGTTGCCTCGAGGATGCGCGGCGCGGGCGTCTCGGCGCGCACCATCACGGTGAAGGTCCGCTACGGCGACTTCGACACGATCACGCGCGCCCTCACGCTCGATGAGCCCGTCGACACGGCGGCCTCCGTGCTGCGGGTCGCACGCTCCCTGGTCGAGGGGGCGGAGCTCGCCCGGGGTGTCCGGCTCCTCGGCGTGCACGCCTCACAGCTCGGCCCACCGGGTCCGGTGCAGACGACCCTCGATCTCGGGGGTGAGCTAGCGGCAGACGCCGAGCGTTCCCGCCGCGAGTCGGCGGTCGAGCGCGCGGTCGACGAGGTCCGCACCCGGTTCGGCGCCGGCTCGGTCCGCTCGGCCACACTTCTCCCGCGCCCCGACCCGTCGGGTCGCGGCGACCCGGTGGCGAAGGGCTGACGAGGACGATGAGGATCGGTCTGGTGGGGTGCGGTCACATCGGGACCGTCCACGCCTACGCGCTGCAGCAGCTGGCCGAGAACGGGCTCGTCGGCGCAGAGCTGGCATGCACCTTCGACAGCGACGGCGAGCGTGCCGAGAGGGTGGCGCGGCACCACGGGGGACGAGCGGTGGGGTCGCTCGACGACCTGCTCGACGGGGTGGACGTCGTCTGGGTCTGCACCTGGACGGCCGGGCACCTGGAGGCAGTCGAGGCCGCCGCGGACCGGGGGCTGCCGGTGTTCTGCGAGAAGCCCCTGGCGCCGACGCTGCGCGAGTGCGAGCGGGTAGCGGCGGCGCTGGAGCGGGTTCCGCACCAGGTGGGGCTGGTGCTGCGTTGGTCACCGGTCTTCGCCGAAGTGGCGCGGATCGTCGCATCCGGGCGGTACGGGCAGCCGCTAGCCACCATCATGCGCGACGACCAGTACTTCCCGATCCAGGGCTTCTACGGCTCCACCTGGCGAGCGGAGGCGTCGTTGGCCGGCGGTGGCACGCTCATCGAACACTCGATCCACGACGTCGACGTGCTGCGTTGGGTCCTCGGGGATCCGACGTCGGTCTCGGCGCGCACCGCAGCCACCTTCGGGCACGAGGGGATCGACGACGTGGCCGCCGTCACGCTCGGGTACGAGGGGGGCTCGACAGCGTCGCTCGTCAGCGTCTGGCACCAGATCCTGAGTCGCGAGTCGAGCCGCCGTCTGGAGGTGTTCTGCGAGGAGGCCCTTCTCTGGACCGAGGACGACTACCTGGGACCGCTACACATCGAGACGTCGGACGGGCTCGAGACGGTCGAGGGACACGAGCCCGAGTGGGCCGGCTCCCTCACGGTACCGGAGGTCTTCAGGAAGGCGATCGCGCACTACGCCGCGCCGAGCAAGGCCTTCCTGGACGATCTGGCCACGCGCGGCGGCGAGGCCCGCGGCCATCCGGGAGCGGCGGAGGCCCTGGCCGCGCACCGCCTGGTCGACGCAGCGTACCGATCCTCGCAGTCCGGCGGAGTCCCCGTGGACCCGAGCGAGTGAGGCCGGCGGGCGGACCGGGTCGGGCGCGACGACTCCCGCGTTGTTGAAGATAACGCCATGCGCGACAATGGCGCCCGCGACGGCCGGGCCCAATGCAGCCGGTACTGATGACACCTGAGGACGCGATGCCGCTCTCCGACGAAGAGCAGAAGATCCTCCGGGAGATCGAGGCGCAGCTCAACGCCACCGATCCCGCCCTCGTGGAGCAGGTGTCGCGCACGACGCTCTACCGACATGCGGCGCACGCCATCAAGTGGGCGGTGCTCGCCTTCGTCTTCGGCCTCGGACTGATGGTCTTCACGTTCACGTCGAGCATCATCCTGGCCTTCGCGGGGTTCTGCATCATGCTCGGTGCTCTCTTCGTCGTCGAGCGGAACCTCCGCCGGATGGGCAAGGGAGCGCTGAACAGCATCAGCGGTCGCGTCCGCTCCGAGGGGGGAGTCCGGAACCCCTTCGGCGACGGCGGTGCGTGGCGCGAGCGCTTCCGGCGCAGCGACGACGACTGAGCCCGTGTCCTTCACCGCAACGCAGGCGGCGCGCATCGCCGGCTGCTCCGTCTCGCAGACCCGCCACTGGGCGCAGACGGGCCTGGTCGTGCCGTCGGGGGCCGAGCGGGGCTACGAGTTCGGCGACCTGGTTGCCTTGCGGGTGGTGCGCTCGCTCCTCGACGCCGGCCTCTCTCTTGCGCGGATCCGCCGGGCGATCGAGTACGTGACCGACGCCGGCGATGACCTGGCCGGCCTCAGGCTGGTCACCGACGGCTCCACGGTGTGGGCGTGCCGCGACGACGGGCAGATCCTCGACGCGCTCCGCGCCGGCCAGTTGGGGCTCTTCGTCGCCGTCGACCGGTTCGTCGACGAGGTCGGTGCCGACGTGCGCGCGTTCGAGGTGGAGCGCGACGCCTTCGTGCATCATCTCCGCGAGCCGCGCCCTGCCACGGGCTGAAGTGCACGGGTCAGCGATCACCTGCCCGGGCGGCGCCGCAGCAGTCGAGGGTCGAGGCGGCGGCGCCAGCGCGGGCCGGTGCGACCCGAGCCCCGCAGGGCCGTGCGAATCCGGGTCGCGCGCTCCCATGCGGCGGCGACGTCGTCGTCGCACGGCTCATCCCGTGAGAAGACCGCAGCAGTGTGCATGTGTGCAAGGTCCATCAGCGCGGGCCCGGCCGCTCCCGCTCCGTGGGCCGGTGCGTGGCGCAGCGCGAACTCGTAGGGCGTGGACGACGGCCGTCGCTCGATACCGATCTCGGCAAGTCGATCGATCGCCTCCTCCCATGCGCCGGTGACGCGTTCGCGGTTCGTGGCGGCGTGCCGGCGCCCGGCGCGCCGGCGAACGACCACAAGGGATGCGATCGCCACGTAGACGAGTGCTGCGGCCCCCCCGAGCGCGACCACCAGGACCGCGGCGGCCACGACGTCGGCCGTGCCGGAGCCCTCGTCGCTCCGGGCGTCGGCCTCCACGCTGAGCCCCCGGCCGTCGTCGCGCGCCGGCATCGAAGGCGGGGTCCCGCCGGGTGCAGTGGTGTTCGGTGTCGGCGCCACCGTCGTCGCCGGGCCCGATGGGTCGGCGCCGTCGCGTTCGGCCTGCGTACCGGTCGGGTCCCCGGGCGTCGGCTCGAAGCGACCGGGTGTCGGCTCGAAGGCGGTCCAGCCGATGCCCGACAGGTACACCTCGGGCCAGGCGTGAGCCTCCTGAGATGTCACGCGGTAGACGCCGGCCGAGCGGTCGAGAGTGCCGGGCGTGAAGCCGACCGCTACGCGAGCGGGCAGGCCGACGGAGCGCGCCATGGCGGCGAACGTCCCCGCGAACTGCTCGCAGTACCCGCGACGCGACTCGAACAGGAACGTCTCGATGGCACTCGAGTCGTGGCCGCTGCGCGCGTCGAGGGTGTAGGTGAAGCGTCTCGGGTCGCGCAGCCAGCCCTGGAGTGCGAGCGCCCGGTCGTACGGCGAGTCGGACGCGGCGGCGCCGACGATGTCGAGTGCGAGGTCCGTGACTCGGGAGGGGAAGTCCGAGGGCAGCGCGAGGTAGCGCGACCAGTCGTCGCTTCGAACCGGTGCGGACCGGGCAAGATCGGCCGCACCGGGAGTCGCGACGAGCGACACGACCTCGTACTCGACGCCGGCCGACAGGTCGTCGGCCGCGACGAGGGTGAGCACCTCCTCGATGACGTACGCGTCGGTCAGCTCGATCGCCGTCGGTCGGTACGCCGCCGGCAGCCAGCGCGACGACAGGGCACCGATCTCGAAGTGCTGCCGGACTTCGTCGGAGTCGACGGGGCCGGCGGCGCCCGAAGGGAGCCCGTCTCCGGCCGGTGGAGCCTCGTTCCGGCCGAGCACCCAGGCAGAGCCGTCGAACTCGTCGAGCGCGACGAGGCGCCAGTACGCCTCCCGGTCGCTGCGCACGGTGAAGAGCTCGGTCGGTGGGTTCTGGGCGAGGCGCCCGCGGATGTCGACCAGAGGAGAGATGGTCTGCCAGCTGCCCGGGCCCTGACCCTCTCCGAGCTCCCGGTAGTCGAGGATCGCGGAACCTGACGCTCCCGGCAGCGATGGGCCTACGACCGCTCCCGCCGCCACGGCGAGCGCTCCCGCGGCGAGCCCGCCGACCGCCAGGCCTCGCAGCACTCCACCTCGCCGGACCTCGGGAGACCACGAGTAGCTTCCGGCCAGGTGCTCGATGCGCCCCGCGAGCAGGTACGCGGCCACCGCTGCCCCGTAGGCGGCGGTGACCGCGGTGTAGGCGCCCGACCCGAGGGCGATCACCGCCACGAAGAGGACCAGGCCCGGCGCCGTCGCCACCAGGGGACGCCCGCCCGCACGGTCGAGGCCGGCGGCGGTCGTCGAGACCGCCCACAGCGCCACGAGAGCGAGAAGGAGCGCAGCACCCGCCGGCTCCACGGGGACGACGGCGGTGCGCAGCACCTCGGGGGCGTGCCAGAGACCGCGGGCGGCGGCGTCGAAGGTCGAAGCGGTCGGCAGGCCGTGGAAGGTCGTGCCGGGCTCGACGACGACCATGCAGAACGCGACCCCGACGACAGCCGACACCAGGGCGACCGGCAGCGGGAGCGGGCGATCGCGCCGGTCGGCCCACGCCGCGATCACGTGCGGCACGAGGGCCGCGCCGAGCGCAGCGATCAGCCACGACGCGCCGGAGAAGACGCGCAGGAGCGGTAGCGCTGCGGCGGCGCTCAGCGCTGCTAGAGCGAGGCCGGACGCCTGCGCGCTGTCCTGTCTTCCCATCGCACCATTCGTTCGTTCCACCACGCGCTCGAACGGCGCGTCGGGTCCTACCGAGACCAGGATGTTGGTGCCGCGTCGAGCGGGCAGGGCGCCTCTGACGTCTCCGGTCGCGACGACGACGAGGAGGCCGGCGCCGCGCACGAGCAGGTTCAGCGCGGCGTGGTCGCCGTCGTGCATGCGGCCCATGACCGCGACGAGCGCGGATGCGCGGTTGCGGCCGAGGAGCGATCCGAGACGGTCGGGCCCGCCCGGTTCGATGACGGCGAGCGCATCGAGGACCGTCGCCAGATGGCGCCTGCCCGGCGAGCCGAGGCGCTCTCCGGATGTCGAGATCAGGGTGACGGGGCGTTCTTCACGGTCGAGCGCCGCGACCACGGACGCGGCGGCCTCCACGGCCGTCTCGAACGATGCGCGGTTGTGCCTCCCGGATCGCGTGTCGAGGAGGACGACCACCGGGGCGCGCCGACGCGCCTCTTCCTGTCGGATCATCAGCGAGCCGCGTCGTGCGGTGGATCGCCAGTGGACGCGCCGCAGGTCGTCGCCGTGCTCGTAGTCGCGCAGCGTGTGGAACTCGCCTCCCGGCTCGGGCATTCCGCGCACGCTGCGTGCGTCGTAGTCGAGGTCGTCGCCTCCGCCCTCGGGAAGTGGCATCACGTCGTGCACGCGCGGGTGCACGACCACCTCCGCCGTGTCGGCGACCATACGTCGCTCGCTGGTCAGGCCGAACGGATCGCCTACGGCACTGCTCATGGGGCCGATCCGGTAGCGGCCCCGGCGCTCGGTCGGGATCCGGTACGTGGCGCGCGCCGAGGCACCGGGCGCCATCGGCGCGACGAGGAAGCGCGCCGTGCGCCGACCTGATCCGACGGAGTCGGTGATCGAGACCGTCGGTGAGCGCCTGACGCCGGAGTTGGAGATATCGAGGGTGACCCGGCCCTCGATCCCGACCTGGAGGCGGTCGCTCACCTCACGTGTGGCGATCAGGCGTGGACGACGGGTGCGGGTCCAGGCGACGGCGCCGGCGAGCAGGACGATGCCCTGGGTCGCGAGGACTGCGAGGGGGGTCAGACCGAGGATCCGCGCCCCGGCGTACAGGCCCGCGACTGCACCGACGAGCGACCACCCGGCCCGCGTCGGCACCCGACCGCTCAGTCGCCGCGGGCGGCCGGGGCCGGCACGGTCTCTAGGACTCCTGTAACGACGTCGGCGGATGTGGCGCCGCGCATCTGCGCCTCAGGCGAGAGGATGAGGCGGTGCTCGAGGACCGAGGGGGCCAGAGCCTTGACGTCGTCGGGGACCGCGTAGCCTCGACCCAGGCTCGCTGCGAGCGCACGCGTCGCCCGCTGCAGGGCGAGCGTGCCGCGCGGGCTTACGCCGAGCATCAGATCGCGATGCCGTCGTGTGGCGTCCGCCAGGTCGACGATGTAGCGCTGCACCTCGGGTGCGACGTGGACCTTCGCGATCTCACGCGCCCACGCAGCGACAGCACGGTCGTCGGTCACCGGTTCGAGGTCTTCGGGGGTGATCGTCTCGGAACCGTGGGAGTCGAGGATGTCGAGCTCGGCGGCGCGGTCCGGGTAGCCGATCCGCAGGCGCATCAGGAACCGGTCGAGCTGAGCCTCCGGCAGGGGGTACGTGCCCTCCAGCTCGATCGGGTTCTGCGTGGCGATGACCATGAAGGGAGCCGCGAGCACGTGCGTGGTCGTGTCGACCGTCACCTGGCGCTCCTCCATCGCCTCGAGGAGCGCCGACTGCGTCTTGGGCGACGCCCGGTTGATCTCGTCGGCGAGGACCACGTTCGCGAAGACGCCGCCGGCCCGGAACTCGAAGTCGCTGCGGGTGCGGTCCCACACCGAGACCCCGGTCACGTCGGACGGCAGGAGGTCGGGTGTGAACTGGATGCGGTTCCAGGTGCCGCCGATCGCGTGCGCGATCGACTTGGCGAGAGATGTCTTGCCGACCCCGGGGACGTCCTCGATGAGGAGGTGCCCCTCGGCGAAGAGGCAGACGAGGGCGAGGTGGATGGGGCGGCGCTTGCCCCTGACGACCCGCTCCACCTGGCTGGTGAGCGCATCGAAGAGGTCCCGGAAGGTCGCCTCCGTGTGGGGGGCCGGCTGGGCCAACGGGTCGGACCTCCGAATCGGTGCGGATCGGGGCGGATCGGTGCGGATCGGGGCGGGGCTCGGATCGCCACCTCGGTCCGGCCCCTGCCGGGCAACGCTAGCGTGCCTGGCGATGGCGTCCGCAGCGCAACCCGAGCGGGTTCACGGACGGGCGGCGAGATGGGGGGCGTACCTGCGCGCGCTCGCCGCCCTCCTCGTCCACCCCGATCTGTGGGTCACGGCCCTGCGACAGGCGGCGCTGCTGGCCGGTACAGGCTGGTGGCGACGTCCCCCGTTCCTGCCGCTGCCCGATCGCGGCTACCTGCGGTTCAGGATCGAGACGGCGTACGGAGACGACGGCCTGCCGGAGAGTGGCGATCTCGTCGCGTATCTGCGGTGGTGCCGGGAGCGCCGCCGGTAGACTGCCCCGGACCGATGCCCGATCGCCCTAGGGGGTCCCCGGCTTGGGACGTGCGTTGCTGCTCAACGCGACCTTCGAGCCGCTCTGTCTCGTGCCGGCGCGACGCGCCGTCATGCTGGTGCTCAAGGACAAGGCGGAGATCGTGCACCGCAACTGCGCCGAGTTCCGCTCGGAGCGGCGGATCGTGCCGGTGCCGTCGGTGCTCCGCCTCGTGCACTACGTGCGCGTCCCGTTCCGCGTGACCGTGCCGCTCTCGCGCCGGGCTGTCTTCGCCCGCGACGGGCACCGGTGCCAGTACTGCGGCCGGCCTGCCGAGAACATCGACCACGTCGTGCCCCGTTCGCGGGGTGGCGGGCACGAGTGGGAGAACGTCGTCGCGTCGTGTCGCGCCTGCAACGCCCGCAAGGAGGACCGACTCCTCGCCGAGTCCGATCTGGTGCTGCGCCGGCCGCCGAGGGTGCCGCACGCGGGGCTCTGGATAGTGGCCGGCGCCGAGACGATCGACCCGGACTGGCACCAGTACTTCGGCGAAGAGGCGCTCGCGGCGATCCCCGCCTAGTCGTACCCGCCCCTGGGGCAGGGGTGTCTCGGGCCCCGTCTCGTGCACCTCGTCTCGTGCACCTCGCCTCCGGCATCTCGCTGTGGCCTCGCTCCGATCCCGACCGTTATCCGCTGATTCGGCGCGCCACGGCGGGTGGGGCACCCGACGATCCGGTCAAGGCCCCGTGGCGCCCGCGCGGGTCGGTGGGGCCTGGGGAGCGCAGGGGCGAGGCGACGGCGTCGGGGGGGAGGAATGTGGGGCCCAGGGATTGACGGGTGGTGAGAAGTGGCATAAGGTGGCGCCAAGTGGTGGAAGGGGGTGCACGACTGGTGCGTGAACCCATGGCGAGGGCAGAGGTGGTGGCTTCTAGATGTTCCTGGGGGAGGACGAGCACTCCCTCGACGGGAAGGGCCGCATCATCATCCCGGTCCGCCATCGTGAGGAGCTCGGGGAGAAGCCGGTGATGGCCAAGGGCCTCGACGGCTGCCTCGCGATCTACCCCAACGAGGTCTTCCAGGAGGTGGCCGCTCAGGCGCGCGAGATCGGCAAGAGGGGCGAACTGGAGCGCGTGGCGGCCTCGGGCCTCGCCGCCGGGGCGATCGAGCTCGCCCCGGACAAGCAGGGGAGGGTCGCCATACCGCCGCCGATGCGGAGGTACGCCGAGCTCGACCGGGACGTGGTGATCGCCGGCAACTTCCACAGGGTCGACATCTGGCGCGCAGAGACCTACTGGGAGCGCCAGCGGATAGCAGAGAAGGCGCTGCGCGAGGCCCACGGGCTCTCGGAGATCGGCTAGCGGGAGCGAGACCAGGAACGGAACCAGGACCGACAGCTCGATTGACAGCTTGATTGACAGCTTGATTGAAAACGACGAGGCCCGATCTCCGGGCCCGTCTTCAGCCCCTCGGCCGGCGCGGTTGCAGGCCCCTACTCCGCCCGCTTCGACCGAGCCGTCACCGGGGGAGAAATCCCGGACGGCGCTCGTCCGACCGGGGGGCTGAAGAAGGGTCCGGTGGCTCGGTCTCGGTGCACGGCCGAGCGAGGGAGCGACGTTGGAAGGGGAGTTCCCGCATCTCCCGGTGATGGGTCGGGAGGTGGTGGATCTTCTCCTCCCGGTGCCACCCGGACTGATCGTGGACGGGACGGTGGGCGGTGGCGGTCACGCCGCGCTGCTCCTCGAGTCCCGCCCCGACATCCGGGTCCTCGGGATCGACCGTGATGCCGATGCCGTGGCCGCCGCCCGCACCGCTCTCGCCCGCTTCGGCGGGAGGGCCGAGGTGGTGCACGGAGGGTTCGAACGGATGCGGGACCTGATCCCGCACGACGAGGAAGAGGTGATGGGAGTGCTCCTGGACCTGGGGGTCAGCAGCCCGCAGCTGGATCGTCCCGACAGGGGCTTCTCGTACCGGTTCGACGCGCCACTCGACATGCGGATGGACGCCTCTCAGGATCTGACGGCCGCCGAGGTCGTGAACGAGTACACCCAGGAGGATCTCGCCGACGTGATCTTCCGCTACGGCGAGGAGCGCTACGCCAGGCGAGTGGCCCGCGCGATCGTCGCGCGACGCCCCCTGGCGACGACGCGAGACCTCGTCGATGCGATCGTCGCGGCGATACCGGGTCCTGCGCGCAGGCGCGGCGGGCACCCGGCGCGAAGGACGTTCCAGGCGATCCGCATGGAGGTGAACAGGGAGCTCCCGAACCTCGCCGAGGGCCTCGACGCCTCGGTGCACCGTGTGGGCCCCGGCGGCCGGGTTCTCGTGCTCGCCTACCACTCCCTCGAGGACCGCATCGTGAAGGACCGGTTCCGCGACTGGGCGGGCGAGTCGACGCCCGAGCTGCCGCACTTCCCCGTCGAGGAGCCCGGTCGCACCAGAGCGGTGCGGGTGCTGACGAGGCGCGCGCTGCGCCCGTCGAGTGAGGAGATCGCGCAGAACCCCCGTTCGAAGAGCGCCCGCCTGCGCGCAGTCGAGCGCCTGCCGACGGCCTCCGCCCGATGAGTGCCGCCGCCCCCCGCAGGACTGCCCGCACGCCCGATCGGGCGGTGCCCGCAGGCCGCGGTCGCCCGCGCCATCTGGAGCCGGCGCCGGATCTCGGTAGGCGCAGGCGCGTGCGCCTTGCGCTCGCTGCCGGAGTGATCGTCTCGGCGGCGTCGCTCTTCGTGATGGTCGCGTGTGGCGTGCTGATCGTTCAGGGCCAGTTCGAGCGCGCCGATCTGGGCGAGCGCCAGGAGCTCGAGCAGCGCCGGTACGAGACGCTGCGACTCGAGGTGGCGGAGCGCTCCGCCCCCGACGCGATCGTCTCGGCGGCCACCGCGCTCGGCATGGTCGTGCCCGACCAGGTCGAGTACATCGAGGCTCGGGTCCCCGTCGGCTCCGACTCCTCCGACCGCACCGCGACGACGCTCGACGAGTCGTGGGAAGACGTCAAGGCGAGCCTTGGCTCAGAGCCCTAGACCTCGACCGGCGTCGCGGCCGGCCAAGCGCGTCGCCGTCGTAGAGCCCGACCTCGCGCGCCGCGCACGCAATCGCATGCGGGCGATCGCAGTGATCATGCTGCTCCTCTTCTGCGCCATCTCGGCACGCCTGGTGCAGGTCCAGGCCCTGGCGTCGGACTGGTACGCGACGAAGGGTCTCCGTCAACGCCTCGCCACGGTGCCGTTGGTGGCCGAGCGGGGGAGCATCTTCGACCGCGACGGCCGGGACCTCGCCATCTCGGTGCAGCGCGAGACGGTGTGGGCGGACCCGTCGCTGATCGCGGACCCGGTCGGTACCGCTGCGCTGCTCTCACCCGTGGTCGGCGTGGACCAGGCGACGTTGGAGGGTCGCCTCTCACAGAGCGACAAGCGGTTCGTATACGTCGCGCGCACGGTCGACGACAGCGTCGCCGACGACGTGCGCGCACTGGATCTGGCAGGCGTCGGCTTCATTCCCGAATCGAAGCGCTACTACCCGGCGGGCGATCTCGCTGCACCGGTGCTCGGAGAGGTCGGAGGGGAGGGGACCGGCCTCGGAGGCCTCGAGTACATGTACGAGGATCTCCTCGCCGGCAAGGACGGGGAGATAGAGGTCGAGCACGACCTCGAGGGAATGGAGATACCGCGCACCGTCCGTCGTCGCCTACCGGCTGAACGGGGAACCGACCTGGTGCTCACCATCGACCAGAACCTCCAGTACCAGGTGGAGCGGGTGCTCGTCGATCAGGTGACCGCGACGAGCGCACTGGGCGGGATGGCGGTGGTCGTCGACGTGGAGACGGGAGACATCCTCGCCATGGCGAGCGTCGACGGCGCTACAGAAGATGCTCCGCCGGGACCGGCGGACGCCGCCTCGCACAACCGGCCCATGACCGACGTCTTCGAGCCGGGCTCGACGAACAAGCTGATCACGATCTCCGCCGCTCTGGACAACGGCGTCGTCGGCCCGTGGACGGAGTTCGACGTCCCCGACTGGATCCGGGTGGGCGACGCCACGTTCACCGACCACGGCGGTCACCCGCTCGAGAGGTGGAGCACCACCGACATCGTGCGGGAGTCGTCGAACGTCGGGACGATCATGATCTCCCAGGCGCTGGGGAAGGAGCGTCTCGACGGCGCGCTCCGATCGTTCGGTCTCGGTGTGCCGACCGCGGTCGACTTCCCGGGACAGGCGGCAGGGATCCTCCTCGACCCCGACGAGTACTACTCGACGGGCATCGGTGCGGTCCCGATCGGATACGGCGTAGCCGTCTCGCTGCTCCAGATGGTGGGCGCGTACGTGACGATCGCGAACGACGGCGTCACGCAGCCGCCCCGGCTGGTCGCGGCGACGATCGAGGACGACGGTTCCCGTCGCCCCGAGGCGATCGGGACCGGCGATCCGGTCGTGCGACCGGAGACGGCGGCGTCGATGACCGAGATGCTGACCGAGGTCGTGCGAGGGGGCACCGGTGCATGCGCGGCGATCCCCGGCTACACCGTGGCCGGGAAGACCGGGACCTCGCGAAAGCAGGTGGAGGGCGTCGCCGGGTACTCCGACAAGTACCTGGCCTCGTTCATCGGGTTCGCGCCCGCCGAGGAGCCGCGGTTCGCTGTGGGAGTGGTGCTCGACGAGCCCGTTCCGATCTACGGCGGCCGGGTCTCGGCGCCGGTCTTCGCCGAGATCATGCGGTCCGCGCTGCGCCTCGACGGCGTCGCCCCGGCGCAGGTCACCGACACCGGGTCCACGCAGTGGGAGGAGGCCGCACAGACCGCGGAGGCGGAGGCCTCCGACTGCCGGGTCCCCCACGGCGCGGCGCTCGACGAGGTGGTCGCCGCGAGGGCCGCCGATGCTGAGCAGGGCGCCGAGGACGGTGGCGGCGGAGACGATTCGGCGCCCTCGGGTGCCGATACCCTGGCCGAGCCAACGCCACCGACCGGATAGGGGCGCGCGTGCTGCTGCACGACCTCCTCGACGGACTCGACGTATCGGAGATCCGCGGCGGGCCGGACGTCGAGGTAGAAGCTGTCGTGCACGACAGCCGCGATGCCGTCCCGGGCGCGCTCTTCTGCTGCATCCCCGGGGCGGTGACCGACGGACACGAGCACGCGGCTGCCGCAGTGGCCGCAGGTGCCCGAGCCCTGTTGGTGGAGCGATTCGTCGAAGCGGGCCCTGTGGCGACCCAGGTACGCGTCGCCTCGGTTCGCGCGAGCGTCGGACGTGTCGCAGCCCGGTTCTGGGGCGAGCCGTCGCGCTCCGTGCGGGTGCTCGGCGTGACCGGTACGAACGGCAAGACGACGACGACGTATCTGCTCGAGGCGATCGCCCGGGCCGGCGGCGAGCGCGCCGGCGTGATCGGCACGGTGGAGACGCGATTCGCCGGGACGGTGCAGCCACCCGGACGCACGACCCCCGAGGCCACAGACCTGCAGGCCCTCCTCGCAGCGATGCGAGACGCGGGCGTGGGCACGGTCGCCATGGAGGTCTCGTCGCACGCCCTCGTCCAGCACCGCGTCGACGCCACGTGGTTCTCGGCGGCATGCTTCACGAACCTCTCCCACGACCACCTCGACTACCACGCCGACCTCGACACCTACTACGAGGCGAAGGCCGCTCTCTTCGACCCGCTGCGCACGGCGGTCGCGGTGGTGAACATCGACGACGCTCACGGAGCACGCCTCGTCCGTCGCTGCGAGGCGCGCGGCCTCCCCGTGGTCACGTTCGGCATCGCACGTGACGACGCGATGCTGAGGGCAGTCGATGTGGAGCTCGACGCCTCCGGCAGCGCCTTCAGTATCGTGGGTGGTGACTCGCCGCTGCGCGTCCGAACCTCACTTGTCGGCGAGTTCAACGTGTCGAACGCACTCGCTGCGGCGGCTACGGCTCGCGCTGCGGGGATCGCCGAGGGGGCGGTCTCGGCCGGACTGGCGGTGCCTGTCGTGGTGCCGGGGCGCATGGAGAGGATCGACTCCGGCGAGGGGGCATGCGTGATCGTCGACTACGCCCACACGCCGGACGCGCTGGAGAGGGTGCTCGCGGCCGTGCGGCCGATCTCGGGGAGGACCGGACGCGTGATCGTCGTCTTCGGGTGTGGCGGAGACCGCGATAGGGCGAAACGACCGTTGATGGGAGCCGTCGCGGCGCGGGTGCCGACGTCGCGTACCTCACGTCGGACAACCCGCGAGGCGAGGACCCCCGCGCGATCCTCGCCGAGGTGATGAGCGGAGTTCCCGACGGCAGTCGGACGTACGTGGAGCCTGATCGGCGCTCGGCCATCCGCGCTGCGCTGGCGTCGTCCGGGCCCGGCGACGTCGTGGT
This sequence comes from uncultured Actinomycetes bacterium, assembly GCA_963706745.1. Lineage (GTDB taxonomy): Bacteria > Actinomycetota > Acidimicrobiia > IMCC26256 > PALSA-610 > JAOSJK01. The sequence goes on from CAVPMX010000004.1 coordinate 584,771, forward strand.
CATCGCCGGGAAGGGGCACGAGACCGGCCAGACTTCAGGTGGATCCATCACACCGTTCGACGACCGTTCGGTCGCCCGTGAGGAGCTGGAGGCACTGGGTTGCACCTGAGCGCACACGACATCGCGGAGGGCGCCGGTGGCGAGGTGGTCGCCGGTGATCCCGAGGCGCGCGCGACCTCGTTCTGCCACGACTCGCGCTCTCTCTTGCCGGGCGCGTGCTTCGTGGCTCTACGCGGGCACAGGGACGGGCACGACTTCGCACGCGAGGCGTTCGAGGCGGGCTGCACCGTCGCCCTCGTCGCACGGATTCCCGAAGGGCTTCGGATGGAGCCAGGGCGCGCCCTGGTGTCGGTCGCGGACCCGCTCAGCGCTCTGGGCCGGCTCGCCGGCCACTGCCGTGTCACCGCGCTCGCAGGCGTGACCGTTGTCGGGATCACGGGATCCACGGGCAAGACGTCGACGAAGGACCTCACCTCCGCGGCGATCCGACGCTTCCGCAGCGTCCACGCGAACCCGGACTCGTTCAACAACGAGCTCGGCCTGCCCCTGACCCTCCTCGGTGCCGGACCCCACACCGACGTCGTGATCGCCGAGATGGGTGCCCGCTTCGCCGGGAACATCGCGGAGCTCTGCGCCGTGGCGCGACCCCAGGCAGGGGTGGTGACGAACATCGGTCTCGCTCACGCGGAGCACCTCGGGGGGAGCGACGGTGCTCTCGCGGTGAAGGGCGAGCTGCTCGCGGCGCTGCCGAACGACGGGCTGGCGGTCGTCAATGCCGACGATCCGGCGTGCGATCGGCTCGCGTCGATGACCGGCGCGAGGGTGATCCGCGTGGGGAGGGCGCGCTCCGCCGAGGTCCACATCAGCGAGTCGCACCTCGACGACCAGCTCAGACCCACGCTGAGAATCGACTCCCCGTGGGGGTCCGTCGTCGCGCGCCTGTTGGTCCGGGGCGAGCACCAGGTGGAGAACGCAGGACTCGCAGCCGCCGTCGCCCTCTGGCTCGGGGTGCCTCCCGAAGAGGTGTCGCTGGGACTCGCCGAAGCCACGGCTTCGCGCTGGAGGCTCGAGGTGTCGCACTCGCCTGCCGGGTTGACGGTGCTGAACGATGCATACAACGCGAACCCGGCGTCGATGGACGCCGCCCTGCGTTCGCTGGCCCGGATCGCGACCACCGGGCGTCGCGTGGCCGTGCTCGGCGAGATGCGCGAGCTCGGGGACCTCGCCGACGAGGCGCACGCCGATGTCGGGCGACTCGCAGCGGCATTGGGGATCGACGTCCTCGTGGCCGTCGGCGACCTCGGCCCGCTGGTCGGCGAGGCCGCGGCCGGTGTGGTTGAGGTCTGCGCGGTCGCCGACCCCGCAGAGGCACTCGAGGTCGCGGCGAGGCTGGCGCGCCCCCGAGACGTCGTGCTCGTCAAGGGGAGCCGCGCCGTCGGCCTCGAGGTCGTCGCCGCGGCCCTCGTCTCGGGTGCCGCAGACGCCCGCGTCCCCGCAGCGGGTTCCCACGGGGGCGACGCATCGTGAGGACGATCTTCATCTCGGCCACGGTGGCGTTCGCGATCAGCGTCTTCGCCACACCGTGGCTCATCAAGTGGCTCCGCGCCCACGGTATCGGCCAGGAGATACGCGACGACGGTCCTGTGGAGCACCCGCACCTGGCGAAGGCGGGAACACCGACGATGGGCGGGATCGCGATAGTCGGTGCGGCGACGGGCGGCTACATGATCGCGCACCTGCGCACGCACGACATCTCGTTCGCCCGCTCCGGCATCGCCCTGATGGGCCTGCTCCTGGGGTGCGGTCTGGTCGGGTTCGTCGACGACTACCTGGGGGTGCGCAAGCGCCGGAACCTCGGCCTGCGCAAGCGAGGGAAGCTCGGAGGCCAGCTGCTCGTCGCGGCCGGCTTCGCTCTCCTCGCGCTCCACTGGGCGCAGGCGTCGACGCATCTCTCGTTCACACGCGACCTCGATCTCGATCTCGGGACCTGGGTCTGGACGGCATGGGCGGTCATCGTGATCATCTCCGCGTCGAATGCGGTGAACCTGACCGACGGCCTCGACGGTCTCGCCGCGGGCTCGGCGATCCTGGTGTTCGCAGCGTTCACCATCATCGGGTTCTGGGAGTTCCGGCACCCCGAGGTGTACGGCGTCGCCCCGGCCCAGGCCGTCGATCTCGCCACGGTCTCGGCCGCGATGATGGGCGCGTGCGCCGGGTTCCTGTGGTGGAACGCCGCGCCGGCGCGGGTCTTCATGGGCGACACGGGAGCGCTCGCGATCGGCGGAGTGCTGGCCGGCCTCGCCCTGTTGACGCGCACGCACCTGCTCCTGCCGATCATCGGCGGTCTCTTCATGGTCGAGACCCTCTCGGTGATCGCGCAGGTCGTCGCCTACCGGGGCTTCAAGCGGAGGGTGCTCCGCATGGCGCCGATCCACCATCACTTCGAGCTCGCCGGCTGGCCCGAGTTCACGGTCATCGTGCGCTTCTGGCTCTTCGCCGGCCTCTCCGTCGCTCTGGGTGTGGGCCTCTTCTACACCGACTTCATCAACATCCCCGGTGCGATCGACTGATGCGCGTCCTGGTGATCGGCCTGGCACGTACCGGCGAGGCGGTGGCCCTGCGCCTGGCGTCGGAGGGTCTCGACGTCACGGTTGCGGAGGAGTCGCCCGAGGGTGACGCCTACAGACGGCGCCGCGACTCGGTTCTCTCCCGCGGCGTCGCCGTCTCCGAGTCGCCGGATTCCGACCGATGGCGTTCACTAGCAGCCGGTGCGGACCTGGTGGTTCCCAGCCCCGGAGTCCCCGCCGGGCATGCCGCGATACGGGCCGCACTCGAGGCAGGTGTGGCGGTACGGTCGGAGGTCGACCTCGCGGCGGAGCGGATCGGGGTGCCGCTGATAGCGGTCACGGGCACGAACGGCAAGACGACCGTGACGGAGCTGACGGCGCGGATCCTCGATGCTTCGGGTGTCCGAGCGGTCGCCGCCGGGAACATCGGGCGACCCTTGATCGAGCTCGCGGGTGCGGGATCCGGTCCCCGCGGCGACGGGCCCGATCTCGATGTCGTCGTTGCCGAGGTGTCGTCGTTCCAGCTCGCCTTCACAGAGGTGTTCCGACCACGCGTCGCCGTACTGCTCGCCGTCGCCGAGGACCACACCGACTGGCATGGCTCCTTCGAGGCCTACGTCGCAGCGAAGGCGCGCATCTTCGCCAACCAGCGCGACGACGACCTCCTCGTCTACGACGCCGACGACCCGGTTGCGAGGTCGATGGTCGTGGACGCGCCGGCGCTCCGGATGGGCTGCTCGCTGCTCCCGGGACCCGGATACCACCTCGAGGGGGACTCCCTCTGCGCAGGAGCCGACGTCCTGGCACGGACCGGCGACCTGCGGCGGGCGCTGCCGCACGATCTCCTCAACTCGCTTGCAGCGTCGGCGGCCGCGGCCCATCTCGGTGCCACCCCCGACGGAGTCCTCTCGGCGCTGCGCGGATTCGAGACCCTCCCACACCGCGTGAGCCTGGTCGGCGAGAGTGGTGGCGTGCGCTGGTACGACGACTCCAAGGCGACCAACCCCCATGCCGCGCTGGCGGCGACCCGTTCCTTCGACCGCGTGGTGCTGCTCGCAGGCGGACGGAACAAGGGCCTCGATCTCGGTGCGCTCGCCCGGGCCGCGGACCACGTCGTCTCCGTGGTCGCGTTCGGAGAGGCCGCGGGTGAGGTGGAGGCCGCGTTCGCCGACATCCGCCCGGTCGAGCGTGCCCGCACGATGCATGAGGCCGTACTCGCAGCGGGCCGGGCGGCGCGAGCCGGCGACGTCGTGCTCCTGTCACCCGGCTGCGCCTCCTACGACTCCTACACCGACTACGCCGAGCGCGGTGACGACTTCGCCACAGAGGTGCAGTCGCTCCTGGGCGCTCACGACTCGAGGACGTCCTGATGGTCGCCGGGTCGCCTCGGCTATCGCTCGGCCGACGACGGCTGCGCGACATCATCGGCCCCGCGCCGCTCCGGCCACCTGCCTTCGTGGTCGTAGCGGTCTCGGTCGGCGTGCTCAACACCGTCGGGTTGGTGATGATCCTGTCGGCGTCGTCGGTCGCGGCGCTTCGCAGCTACGGCTCGTCCTGGTACTTCTTCAACAGGCAGCTCGCATGGTCTCTCGTCGGCCTCGTCGTCTTCGTAGTGGCGGCCCGCATCGACTATCGGAGGTGGATGAAGCTCGCGCTGCCGCTCCTGCTGCTCGGGTCGGCCGGCCTCCTGCTGGTCCTCGTGCCCCACGTGGGGATAAAGGTCGACGGTGCGCGCCGCTGGCTCGGCGTGGGAGCTCTCAGGTTCCAGCCGAGCGAGCTGGCGAAGCTCGCTCTCCTCGTCTTTGCCTCGACGGTCCTCACCCGAAGGGCCGACACGATGGACGACTTCCGCAGTGGTGCGAGGCCCGTCATAGCGGTCTTCCTCGTCTTCGCCGCCCTGATCCTCGTCGAGCCCGATCTCGACTCGACGATCGTCCTGGCGCTCATTGCATTGACGGTTCTCGCCGTCGGGGGCGTTCCGCTCAGACAGATCGGGGCGCTTGCACTGCTGGGCATGGCGGCGTCGGTGGTCCTCTCGATCGCCGCGCCGTACCGCCGCAAGCGGGTGCTCGCCTTCCTGAACCCGTGGGAGGACGCGGGCAACACCGGGTATCAGATCGCGCAGTCGCTCATCGCTCTCGGCTCCGGCGGTGTCGACGGCGTCGGGCTGGGTTCGGGTCGGGCGAAGTGGGCGTTCCTTCCCAACCCGCACACCGACTTCATATTCGCGATCGTCGGCGAGGAGCTCGGGTTGATCGGCTGCCTCATCGTCGTGGGGCTCTTCGTGGGGTTCGGGCTGGCCGGCCTCCACATTGCGCGCAACGCACCCGACCGCATGGGAATGCTCCTCGCCGCCGGTGTGACCGGCTGGGTCGTCGGGCAGGCCCTCATCAACATGGGGGCGGTGATCGGACTGCTGCCCGTCTCGGGGATCCCTCTCCCGTTCCTCTCGGCCGGCGGGTCCGCTCTCGTCTTCACGATGGCCGCAGCCGGGATCCTCGCCAACGTCGCGCGGCAGAGCCCGCCCACCGTCGATCGCGCGCGGGCAGCGTCCAAGCGCCCCGCGGGTCGAGGCCGGTGAAGGCGGCCGAGTCGCGGCGGCAGACGTACGTGCTCGTCGCGACGGGTGGTACGGGCGGCCACGTCTATCCGGCTCTTGCACTCGCCGGCGCGCTGGTCGACCGCGGGTCGCGCGCGCTCGTCGATCCGATTCGTCGGGTCCGGACGCGGGATCGAGGGCCGGGTCGTGCCCGCCGCGGGCTACGAGATCGACCTCCTCCCGGGCAGAGGGATGCAGCGGCGGATCACACTGGCGAACGTCGCGGCGGTCGTCGATGCGGCGATCGCGCTGGTACGTGCCCTCCGCCTCGTTGGCCGATACCGGCCCGAGGTCGTCGTGGGGTTCGGTGGCTACGCGTCGTTGCCGTGCGTCGTGGCGGCTCGCTTGTCGCGCGTTCCCACGGTCGTCCACGAGCAGGACGCCGCGCCGGGGCTCGCGAACAGGATCGCGACGCGACTCGGGGCGGTACCGGCCGTCTCCCTCCCCGGCACGCCACTGGCGGGCGCCGTGCTGACGGGCAACCCGGTCCGCTCAGTGGTTGCGCAGGCCGAGCGCGTGCCCGGCGCGGGCCCGGCACTGGTCTCAGTCTGGGGCGGATCGCTCGGCGCCCGGCGGATCAACGAGGCCGCCATCGGGCTCTACGATCGGTGGCGGAGCAGGGTCGACGTGACCGTGCGGCACGTGTGCGGGCAGCGGGAGCACGCCGCGTGCGCCCGGCGGCTCGATGATCTGCGCGCCGAGGGCGACCGCCTCGCCTACGACCTGATCGAGTACGAGGAGCACATGGAGGAGGTCTACGCCCGCACCGCCGTGGCCGTCTGCCGGGCGGGCGCCGGGACCGTCGCCGAGCTCGCCGCCGTCGGTGTCCCCGCGGTGCTGGTGCCGCTGCCCGGGGCGCCGAGCGATCACCAGACGCGCAACGCCCGGACGCTCGCAGACGCGGGCGCCGCCGTCGTGCTCCCCGACGACGATTGCGACGCCGAGCGTCTCGACGAGATCCTCACCTCGCTGCTGGCCGACCCGGAGCGACTCGAGGCGATGGGGGAGAGCGCCCGCTCGCTCGGCATGATCGATGCAGCCGAGAGGCTCGCGGACCTGGTCCAGGCTCAGGTAGGCGAGCGGTCCCATGGGCAGGCCGATGGCTGCTGACGGCGAGCGGCCCTCCGACCCCGACTCCGTCGACCTCGCGGGGTTCGACGCCGCGGCCCCGGCGCGGGTGCACGTCGTCGGGGTGGGGGGCGCGGGGATGAGCGCCATCGCGCTGGTCCTCGCCGCCATGGGTCACCGTGTGACCGGCTCCGACCTCAAGGCGACACCGGTGCTCGAGCGGCTCACGCTCGCCGGCGTGACGACGCATGTCGGTCACCGCCCGGAGAACCTCCCCGGCGACACCGAGTTCGTCGTCATCTCCACGGCCGTCCCACCGACGAATCCAGAGGTCCGCGCCGCAGCAGAGCGCAGCATCCCGGTGTTGCGGCGCGCCGACGCCCTGCGGGCGATCGTCTCGACGCGCCGGTGTGCGGCGGTTGCCGGGTCGCACGGCAAGACGACCACCTCCTCGATGCTCGCCCTGGTCTTGAGGGCGGCCGGTTTCGAGCCGGGTTTCATCATCGGAGGCGAGCTCAACGAGGTCGGGACGAACGCGGCATGGGATGTCGGTGAGTGGGTCGTCGTCGAGGCCGACGAGAGCGACGGCACGTTCCTCTCTCTCGGCGTGGAGGCGGCGGTCGTCACGAACGTGGAGCCGGATCACCTGGATCACTACGGGGGCTTCGATGAGCTCGTGGCGGACTTCGGCCGGTTCTGCGACGCGGTGACGGGACCGCTGGTCGTCTGCGCCGACGACCCGGTCGCCGCGGACCTGGCGGAGTCGCGTCCGCGAGCACTCACATACGGTGTCTCCGACGGTGCGGTGTACCGGATGGTGGGATACGCAGGGGAGCGGGGCGGGAGCAGGTTCGACCTGATGCGCGGAGGCCGCCGGTTGGGCGAGGTCACGCTCCCCGTCCCGGGGCTCCACAACGCGACCAACGCGGCCGGCGCTGCGGCGCTCGCGATCGAGATGGGGGCCGACTTCGACGCTGTCGCGGGCGCACTCGTCGGATTCGGTGGAGTCTCACGCAGATTCCAGCATCGCGGCTGCGTCGGCGGCGTGACGTTCGTCGACGACTACGCGCACCTGCCTACGGAGGTGGCAGCGGCGATCGCCGCTGCGCGGGAGGGGGGCTGGCGCCGCATTGTGGTCGTGTTCCAGCCGCACCGCTTCACGCGGACGGCTGCGCTGTGGCGCGACTTCGCCGACTCGTTCCGCGGTGCGGACACGGTCGTGCTCACCGACGTCTACTCGGCCGGCGAGGACCCGCAGCCGGGAGTCTCGGGCCGCCTGATCCTCAAGGCGGTCCTCGACGCCCATCCCGACACGCCGGTTGCATACCTGCCGGGGTTGTCCGACCTGCGCGACGTCCCGCGGCGCTTCGCACGCGACGGCGACCTCGTCCTCACCCTCGGCGCGGGCGACCTGACGTCGCTGCCCGATGAGTGGACGGCGGCCGGAGCCGGGTCGTGACCCGCTCTCCGTCACCGCTCCTCGACGACCTCGCGGCTTCGTTGGGCAGGCGCCTGCCGGGGCGTGTGGAGCGCGATGCGCCGAGCGCCGGCCTCGTGACCTACAGGTGCGGCGGACCCTTCGCGATACTCGCACGCGCCTCCTCCGAGGCCGACCTGCTGGGGGTGGCGGAGTCGCTCGCCGACGCACCGGAGGTCCCTCTCCTCGTGGTGGGCCGCGGCTCCAACCTCCTCGTGGCCGACACGGGCTTCGAGGGCGTCGCAGTCGTTCTCGACGTGGGCCTCGAACACGTCGACGTGGATGCGACAGGGTGCGGCATTCGCGCCGGCGGGGCGGCTGCGCTTCCCGTGCTGGCGCGCCGCGCCGCCGCGTCGGGGCTGGCCGGACTCGAGTTCTACGTGGGAATCCCCGGGTCGGTCGGAGGGGCGGTCAGGATGAACGCGGGTGGCCACGGCCGCGAGACCCGCGACGTGTTGACGGAGGTCCGCGTGGTCGACCTGTCGAACGCGGTGGCGGGGGACCGGTCCGCGGCCGACCTCGATCTCGGCTACAGGACGTCGGTGCTGACCGACGGGGAGGTGGTGGTCGAGGCCCGGTTCGCAGCGGAGCGCGGCGACCCCGCCGAGTGCGCACGCCGGATCGAAGAGGTGGTCCGATGGCGGCGCGTGCACCAGCCGGGCGGTGCGAACGCGGGCTCGGTGTTCCGCAACCCGCCGGACGACTCCGCCGGTCGTCTCATCGACTCCTGCGGGCTCAAGGGCCGTACCGTGGGGGGAGTCCGGGTCTCCGAGAAGCACGCCAACTTCTTCGTGGCGGGCCCCGGTGCGACGGCGACCGACGTGCGCGACCTCGTGTCGGTGGTCCGCAGCGAGGTCGAGGCCGCGACCGGTGTGAGGCTCGAATGCGAGCTTCGGATGGTCGGCCTCGACGACGGCTCCGGGAGTCCCCGGTGAGCGGCACCTTCGCCGTGGATCCGCGCCTACGGGACCGGCGCCGGGCCGTCCAACGTGAGAAGGAGCGCCACCGCCTGCGTGTGGTGCTCGCCGTGCTCGCGGTCCCCGCTGCGTTCGGGGCGGGGATCCTGCTGCTGCGCTCGGCGGCCTTCGACGTCGACCACGTGAGGGTGTCCGGAACGGTCCATGTGAGCGGTGGCGAGGTGCGAGACGCGGCGGCCGTGGATCCGGGAACGCCACTCGCGTTCCTCGACACCGGCGCGGTCGCCGCGCGCGTCGAGCGGCTGCCGTGGGTCGCCGACGCAGAGGTGTCGCGCAAGTGGCCGGGGACGGTGCTGGTGGAGGTATCGGAGCACACCCCGGTGGCGTTCGTGCGCAACCCGTCGGGCGCGTCCGTGCTCGTCGCCGAAGGCGGCACCGTGCTCGGGGTGGCGGAGACGCCGCCGCAGGGATCCGTGGAGATAACCGGTGTCCGGCGACTGCCCGACCCGGGCGATGTGCTCGTACCGGCGGGGGCGGCGGGGATCGTCGGTGATCTGCCCGACTCCCTCGCGTCGCGCGTGGCCACCGTCGATCTGGGCGACGCCGGCGTGAGCGTACGCCTCGCGTTCGGGCCCGAGATCAGGCTCGGCGACATCGACGACATCGAGGCGAAGGGAGCGGCGGCCGAAGCGGTGATGGAGCGCCTGGGTGACGCGGCTGTCGACTACATCGACGTGAGCGTCCCGGCTGCGCCGGTCGCCGGGTCCGTGAGCGGCGGAGAGGTGCCGGGTCTCGATGCTCCGGTGACCGGCGACGCGGCAGGGGATCGTTGACCGGCCGGGGCACCTCCGGTACAGTCTCGACGGACGATGCAGGTTGACATAACTCTCGACCTCGACATGAGGTCGAGAGTTCGTCTGTCAAGAGCCCGTCTGCCCTCATCCCTGTACGTACGAGGAAGGTCGCCATGCTGGGCGCTCCGCAGAACTACCTCGCGGTGATCAAGGTCATCGGCATCGGCGGCGGCGGATGCAACGCCATCAACCGCATGATCGACGCGGGACTCAAGGGTGTCGAGTTCATCGCGGTCAACACCGATGCGCAGTCGCTCCTGCTGAGCGACGCCGACGTGAAGCTCGACGTCGGCCGCCAGCTGACACGCGGCCTGGGAGCAGGCTCGGATCCGGAGATCGGCGCCCAGGCGGCCGAGGAGCACCGAGCCGAGATCGAGGAGGTGCTCAAGGGCGCCGACATGGTCTTCATCACGGCGGGCAAGGGCGGCGGAACCGGCACCGGTGGGGCGCCGGTGGTGGCGGAGATCGCGAAGGCGCTCGGCGCGCTCACCATCGGCGTCGTGACGCGGCCGTTCGGGTTCGAGGGCCGTCGCCGCTCGGTGCAGGCGGAGACCGGCATCCAGAAGCTCAAGGAGAAGGTGGACACGCTCATCATCATCCCGAACGAGCGGCTGCTCCAGATCTCCGACGAGAAGACGTCGATGCTGAACGCCTTCAAGATGGCCGACGAGATCCTCCTGCAGGGTGTGCAGGGAATCACGGACCTCATCACCACGCCGGGCCTGATCAACACCGACTTCGCAGATGTGAAGATGATCATGACGAACGCCGGCTCGGCCCTGATGGGCGTAGGGCACGCGTCGGGCGAGGGCCGAGCGGTGACGGCGGCGCGCTCCGCGATCTCGAGCCCGCTTCTCGAGGCGAGCATCGAGGGGGCGCGTGGCATCCTGCTGAACGTCAGCGGACCGTCCGACCTCGGCCTCTTCGAGCTGAACGAGGCGGCGGAGATCATCGCCCAGGCCGCGCACGCCGACGCGAACATCATCTTCGGAGCCGTCGTCGACGACGCTCTCGGCGACGAGGTGCGGATCACGGTGATAGCTGCAGGCTTCGACCGCTTCGAAGGAGAGCGCTCCACCGCGCGCGCCGGCGCCGGCGAGCTCGGCCTGAGCGACGAAGAGACGCTCGCCGGTGACGACGCCCTCGACCTCGGCGACGACGAGTTCGACGTTCCCGACTTCCTCCGCTGACGCCGCTGCGGTCGTGCACCTGGCCGAGCGACGCCTCGGGGCTGCGCACGTGCTCTGGACCGACCGTCGTGGCGGGGTCTCCGAGGGCCGCTACGCGAGCCTGAACCTGGGAGACCATGTCGGCGACCTCCCGGCGGCCGTCGCGGAGAACCGGAGGCGGGTGGCGTGCGCCGTGGCTTCTCGCATCGCCGGCCTCGAGGTGGCCGGTCCCTCAGGTGAGCGTGGCGCGCCCGCCCCGATCGTCTGGCTTCATCAGGTGCACGGATCGCGCGTGCACGCCGTGGCGTCGTCGTCCGGGGCCGGAGGCGACGGGCCCGCGCCCGTCGCCGACGCCGCGGTCACGGATCTGCCCGGCGTGGGGGTTGCGGTGCTGAGCGCCGACTGTGTCCCCGTCGCCCTGTCATGCGAAGGCGCAGCGGGCGTGGCACACGCGGGTTGGAAGGGGCTGACGGGCGGGGCGGTGGAGGAGGCGGTCGCCGAGATGCGCAGGATCGGAGGTCGTCGAGTGCGGGCTCTCATCGGTCCCTGCGTGCATCCACGGCGCTACGCGTTCGGCGCCGCCGACCTCGAGCGCGTGGCGGATCGGCTGGGCGCTCGGGTAGTCGGGCGGACCGACCAGGGTGGCGCCGCCCTGGATCTCCCGGCCGCCGCCCGCGTGGTGCTGTCGCCGCGCCGGCGTCGCGGAGGCCGATGTCGACGATGTCGGGATCTGCACCGCCGCGTCGATGGAGTTCTTCTCTCACCGGCGCGACGGGGTGACCGGAAGGCAGGCGATGATCGCCGTGCTGCCACGGTGATCCCGGGGGGCGGCCCGGCGGAGGCTGCCGAGCGCCTCGCAGAGGTCCGCGAGCGGATCGCGGCTGCGGCCGCACGAGCGGGGCGCTCCCCGTCGGAGGTGGCGCTTGTCGCGGTGAGCAAGACCGTAGAGGTGCCGAGGATCCGGGAGGTGATCGCCGCCGGCCAGCGCGACCTGGGTGAGAACCGCGCGCAGGAGCTACTGGGAAAGGCGGCCGAGATCGCGGCATCCGCTACCGACCCCGATCCCACATGGCACTTCGTCGGCCGGTTGCAGCGCAACAAGGTCAAGGCGCTGGCGCCGCGAGTTGCGTGTTGGCACTCGATAGACAGACCCGAGCTCGTGGTGCTGCTCGCCCGCCATGCTCCCGGTGCGTGCGTGTACGTGGAGGTGAACCTCGGGGACGAGCCGCAGAAGGGTGGTTGCACGCCCGAGGCCGCGGCCGGACTGGTGGAGGAGCTGACCGGGGCGGGCATCGTCGTCGAGGGACTCATGACCGTCCCGCCTGCGGGCGGGGAGCCGCGCCGCTACTTCGGCCGGCTGCGCGACCTCGCCGAGGGGCTCGGACTGCGGGGGCTCTCGATGGGGATGTCCGGGGACTTCGAGACGGCCGTGGAGGAGGGCGCGACTGTGGTGAGGGTCGGAAGCGCGATCTTCGGTCCACGACGAACCGCCGCGGATCTGCGACGATAGGCTGGCTCAGCAGGAGGACGGAGATGGCCGTGTGGCGTCGCGCAATGGTGTATCTCGGGCTCGTCGACGACGAGTATCCCGACGACGGGTACGGCGAGTACGGGGAGTACTACGACGACGACGTCGTGCCTCCGGAGGAGCCCGAGCCCGAACCCGTCGCCCGGCCGCGCCCGCCCCGCAGGCAGGCCTCCGAGGGCGGTTCGGTCAGCGTCATGCGGCACGGCCCGGCGCCTGCCACCCCCGCCGAGACGGGCCCCGTCCCGGTCGCGAGGAAGGTCATCCCGTCGGTCCGCCCGGTCATGGCCCCGGCCGCGCAGGTCCACGTCATGGAGCCGACCGGGTTCAACGACGCCCAGGATCTCGGTGACCGCCTCAAGTCGAACCAGCCGGTGATCCTGAACCTCCAGCGCGTCGACCGCGATCTCCAGCGGCGCCTCATCGACTTCTCCAGCGGTCTGGCGTACGCGCTCGGGGGCCACATGTCGAAGGCGGCCGACCAGGTCTTCCTGATCACGCCTTCGAACGTCGAGGTCTCCGACGAGGAGAAAGAGCAGCTACAGGCCCGCGGCCTCTACCGGCCGCACTGAGCCGGTCTCGAGGCCCGCCCGCCGTGTCCCTCGTCTGCGCGTTCCTGACGGTGTACCTGGTCGTCCTGTTCGCCCGAGTGGTGCTGTCGTGGTTCCCGATCCGCGAAGGCACGGTGATGGCGCAGGTCCACTCGATGCTCTTCGAGGTGACCGAGCCGGTGATCGCCCCCGTCCGCCGGGTCATACCGCCTGCGGGCATGTTCGACCTCTCGTTCCTCGTGGTCTCGTTCGGGGTCATCATCTTGAGGTCGATCCTCTGCGGCTGATGGTGGCGCCGTCGCCTGTGCCCTCCGGTCGCCACGCCGGGTGGTCCCGCGCCGTCGAGTAACCACCACTTCGCGTCGGGGATCGCTACAGTGAACGTCATGGACATCACGGCGCGGCGAGCTACTTGACGGCGAGATCCGAGAGGCGTTCCGGGGGTATCACCACGACGATGTGAACGACCTCCTCGAGAGGGCGGCGTCCACCATCGACGGCCTGACCGAGCGTGTGCGGCAGCTCGGCGAGCGCCTGGCGGCAGCGGAGACCGACACAGGGCGCAGTCGCGAGACCGAGGACATCCTGCACCGCACGCTGCTGCTCGCCCAGCGGGCCGCCGACGAGGCGGTCGCCGAGGCCCAGCAGCAGGCACAGCAGACGGTGGAGGAGGCCGAGTCCCAGGCGCGTCGCATGCTCGCCGAGGCGGAGGCCGATCTGCGGCGGCGTGTCGACGGCGAGCGGCGCCGCCTCGAGGACGAGATCACAGAGCTGGCCGGGCGCCGCGACGCCCTGCTCGCCGACGTCGAGTCCCTGGCCCGACACGAGGCCGACTATCGCGAGCGGCTCGTCAGGTCGATCGAGGCCGACCTCCAGATGCTCGCAGGGCGGGCACCCGCGGCCCCGGGGCCGCGACCCGCTGTGCACGAGGTCGCGATGCCCCCGTTCCCCGAGGCCGTGGTCGGCCACGACCCCGGAACCGGCACCGGAACCGGAACCGGCACCGAGGAGCCGACGCAGGCGATCCGCGCTGCGGAGATCGCCCCGGTGGAGCCGGCCCCGGCGGAGGAGGCACCCGCCGAGCGCCCGGCGGAGGCGCCGGTGATCTCGGGCGAACCGCCGCCGGCCGAGGAGCCTGCGCCTGTGGCGGCGGCCGCGACGCCGACGTCCGAGATCGACCTGTCGGGTGAGGAGCAGGCCGTCGAGGCCGACGTGCTCGACGACGACGCGTTCTTCGCCACGCTCCGCGACGCCGTGCGCGACGACGATCCACTCGGTCCGCGAGACGAGGACGCCGGGCTCTTCGACCAGGACGACACCGGTTCCGCCTCGTTCCGCGAGCTCTTCAAGCGGCGTCGCTGACGCGGCGTCAGGCCTTCCGCACGACCAGCCACACCGGGTCGCCGTCGATGGTCGCGGTCGCTGGGCCCGCCGGTACGGCGCCTTCCTCGACACGGGCTTCGACGGCGAGAACCTCGGCGGAGACGGCGTCGATGTGGGCACCTGTGGCAGCGGCCACCCGGCCGGAGGCGTGCACCACCAGCGAGATGCGGTCCGAGATCTCGAGCCCCTCCGCCTTTCGGAGGTCGTTCACGATGCGGACGAGCTCCCGAGCGATCCCCTCGGCGCGCAGATCGTCGTCGAGTAAGAGATCGAGGGCGACGGCGTGCGGGCCCTCCTGGGCGAGTGCGAGGTCCTCGTGATGCTCGACGCGCACCTCGACGTCGCCGGCGTCGAGGGTCAGCGACTCGCCGTCGACGTCGACCACGAACGACCCGGTCTCGGCCAGGGCGCGTCGTACTGCCGCCCCGTCGGCGTCGGCGAGAGCGGCCTTCACCAGCGGCATGCGCGCGCCGAGGCGTGGTCCCAGCACCCTGAAGTTGGGGATCACCGCGTAGTCGAGTAGCCCCTCGAGGCTGTCGACCAGCTCGATGCGCTTGACGTTCAGCTCCGAGGCGATCTCGGCCGCGACGGCGTCGTCGAGGTGCTCTCCGCCGGTGAGCAGCACCAGGGCGCGTGAGAGCGGTTGGCGGGTGCGCACTCCGGCGTCGACGCGCGCTGCGCGGCCGAGCGACGTGACCCGGCGAGCCAGGTCCATCCCTGCGTCGAGGTCGGGATCGCGCGCCCCGGTGTCGGCGGCCGGCCAGTCCTGGAAGTGAACCGAGTCGTCGGTCGTCGCGAGGTTGCGGTACATCTCGTCGGCGACGAACGGGCAGTACGGCGCGAGCATCAAGGCGGTGGTCGTGAGGCACTCGTGCAGCACCGCGTGAGCGGTCGGGTCCGACGACTTCCAGAACCGGGGGCGCGACCGGCGCACGTACCAGTTCGAGAGGTCGTCGACGAACCCCTCGAGCGCCTGAGCGCCCGAGAGCGCGTCGAAGTCCTCGAGGGCGTCGGTGACCGCCTGCACGGTGCTGTGCAGGCGGGATCGGATCCATCGGTCCAGGACGTGCGTGGCCGGCGGAGAGTCCGCAGCCGGCTCCCAACCGTCGATTCCGGCGTAGGTGACGAAGAACGCGTAGGTGTTCCACAGGGTGATGAGGAAGCGCCGCGTGGTCTCGTCGATTCCCTCGACGAAGACTCGCTTCGGCGTCCAGGGGGATCCCGCAGAGAAGACGTTCCAGCGCAGCGCGTCGGCGCCGCGCGTGTCGAGGACCGACCAGGGATCGATGACGTTCCCCTTGGACTTCGACATCTTCTGTCCGTCCTTGTCGATGACGAGGGCGAGGCAGACGACGTTCTTGTAGGGAGTGCGGTCGAAGACGAGCGTGTTGACCGCCAGCAGGGAGTAGAACCATCCGCGCGTCTGGTCGATCGCCTCGCAGATGAAGTCGGCGGGGAAGCTCGCATCGAAGACGTCGTTGTTCTCGAACGGGTAGTGGAACTGGGCGGCGGGCATGGACCCGGAGTCGAACCACGCGTCGAGGACGGGCTCGACGCGATACGAGGTGCCTCCGCACTCAGCGCAATCCACACGTCACGTCGTCGACGTAGGGACGGTGCAGGTCCAGGTCTGAGAGGTCGCGGCCGGCTCTCGCCGCGAGGTCGGCGACGGAGCCGAAGCACGTGTCCGTGCCGCAGTCGTGACACCGCCATACCGGCATCGGCGTGCCCCAGTAGCGGTCGCGGCTGAGCGCCCAGTCGACGTTGTTGGCGAGCCAGTCGCCGAAGCGGCCGTGCTTGATGTGCTCGGGGTGCCAGCCGATCGTCTCGTTCTCGCGCAGGAGAGCGTCCTTGCGCGACGACGTTCGCGCGAACCACGTCGGCTTGGCCCAGTAGACGAGGGGAGTGCTGCACCTCCAGCAGTGCGGGTAGGAGTGCGTGTAGTCGACCGTGCGGACGAGCCTGCCGGAGGTGCGAAGCGCCTCGATCAGGTCGGCGTCGGCGTCCTTGACGAACCGGCCGGCGTAGGGGCCGGCGGCGTCGGTGAACTCCGCTGCCGGGCCGACAGGGTTGAGCACGGGTAGGCCCTCGGCCCTGCCCACCTCTCGGTCGACCTCGCCGAACGCAGGCGCCAGGTGGACGATCCCGGAGCCGTCGTCGACCGTGACGAACTCCGCCCCGACGACGCGGTTGGCTCCCGCCTCGATCGGCAGGAGGTCGAACGGGCGCTCGTAGCGGAGACCGACGAGGTCCGAGGCGGCGATGCGCTCCACGATCTCGGCGCCAGGTCCGAGGACGTCGGCGACGCGAGCGGCGGCGACCACCAGATCGCGTCCGCCCTCGTCGGTGCGGATCCGCACGTACTCGATGTCGGGGCCGACGGCTGCGGCGACGTTCGACACGAGGGTCCACGGTGTAGTGGTCCACACGAGCAGGTCGAAGTCGCGATCCACGACGGGGAAGCGGACGTACACGGATGCCTCGGTGACCTCGCGGTACGCCCCGGGTTGGCCGAGCTCGTGACTGGAGAGCGCAGTGCCGCACCGACCGCAGTACGGGACGACCTTGAACCCCTCGTAGATGAGGTCGCTCTCCCACATCCGGTGGAACTGCCACCAGACGCTCTCGATGTAGTCGTTGCTCAGAGTCCAGTACGCGTCGGCCGTGTCGAGCCACATGCCGATGCGTGAGGTGAGAGCCTCGAAGTCCTCTACGTACCGCTGCACCGACGCGCGGCACCGTGCGTTGAACCGCTCGATGCCGTAGTCCTCGATCTCGAGCTTGCCCGAGAAGCCGAGCTCCTTCTCGACCTCGACCTCGACCGGGAGGCCGTGGCAGTCCCAACCGCCCTTGCGGGCGACGTAGCGCCCCCGCATCGTGTGGAAGCGCGGGTAGATGTCCTTGAAGAGCCTGGCCCACACGTGGTGGATGCCGGGCCGTCCGTTCGCGGTGGGCGGGCCCTCGTAGAAGACCCACGGGGGGCAGCCCTCGCGCCTACGGAGCGACTCGTGGAAGACGTCGTCGGCGCGCCAGCGCGCGAGAACCGTCTGCTCGAGTGCGACGAGGTCGAGCGAGGTCTCCACCGGCCGGAACATGGCGGGTACGTTACCCACCCCGCTTCTGGGCACCGGGTCGATGCACGCAGTTCCGCGCGCTCACAGGGGCGGCTCCGGGCCGGACGCAGGCCAGGATCTCGCTGAGCGTGGCCGGCGCCTGCGCCCCCACACGACCGGGTTCATCCGGGGCGTCTCGCTGCCGATGCAGTCTGCGGTGGAGAGAAGCACGAAGAGCCCCCGACGGCGGGCCGACCCGCCGAGTGGTGCGCGCCCCGGCAGCGGCGCGCCCGCGCCCGACGCCGCGCCGGTCGCCCCCGACCTGGCCTCGCTCTCACCGGATGCACTCGTGCTGCTCTCCCCCGACGGGACGATCCTCGCGGTGAACGCGACGGCGGAGCACATGTTCGGGTACCGGGACGAAGAGGTAGTGGGGATG
Source organism: uncultured Actinomycetes bacterium (assembly GCA_963706745.1). GTDB lineage: Bacteria > Actinomycetota > Acidimicrobiia > IMCC26256 > PALSA-610 > JAOSJK01. Next base: position 602,373 of record CAVPMX010000004.1, read on the forward strand.
CACGCCATCGGCCTCGTCCACCCCGACGACCTGTGGGAGGCCGCCGACTCGTTGCGCACCACGCAGCGGATCGCAGGCGTGTACGGCTCACCAAGCCTGCTCCGGCTCCGGCGGTCCGACGACACCTACTTCAATGCAGAGGTCCAGGGGGCGAACTACGCAGACGATCCCGCGGTGCGCGGGGTCGTGATCTCGATTCGCGACGTGAGCGAACGGCGCGACCTGGCGGCGGCGCTGGCGAACACCGAGGAGACCTTCCACGCCGTGGTGCGCTACGCGTCGGAGATAGTGCTGCTCCTCGACGACGACGGCCGGGTCCAGTACTCGAGCCAGGCTCTCACGGCGATCACCGGGTGGCGTCCGGAGGATCTGCTCGGCGACACGACCGAGCACCTCGTGCACCCCGACGACCTGAGCGGCCTCTCCGCGATCACGACGCCGGCCTTCGACATCCCGGGCGCGCAGGTGACGGCGGAGTTCCGCCTGATCCACCGCTCCGGGGAGATCCGCCACTGTGACCTGCTGCTCGTGAACCTCCTCGACCAACCCGCTGTGGGAAGAGTGGCTCTCTTCGTGCGCGACATAACCGAGCGCAAGGCCGCGGAGGATGCCCTGGCAGTCTCGGAGCGGCGATTCCGCTCCCTGGTCCAGCACTCCACCGACGTGACCGTGGTATGGGCCGCGGACGGGACCGTGACGTATGTGAGCCCCTCGATCGAGGCGTCGATGGGCTACTTGCCCTTGTTCGGCGTCGGGCGTCCGGTCATCGACTTCGTGCACCCCGACGATCATCGAATGGTCCTGCGTCACATGGCGGAGCTCGCGGAGGAACCGGGGTCCCGAGGCAGTGTCGAGATCCGGATGCGTCACAGCGATGGCCGGTGGCGGGTCTTCGAAGTGGGCATCACGAACCTGCTGGAAGAACAGGCTGTGGCCGGCTACGTGGCGAATGCGCGAGACGTGACAGACCGAAAGGAGGCCGAGAGGCAGCGGACTGCCCTGGAGGAGCGGTTCGCGTCGGCCTTCCAGAACGCCCCGATCGGTATGGCGTTGCAGGACCTGGAGGGGCGGTTCCTCCTAGTGAACCGGGCGCTCTGCGACCTCGTCGGCTACTCGGAGGACTACCTGCTGCGGACCACGGGGTCGGCGTTGACACACCCGGACGACCTCGAGGATCACGAGGCGCTGCGTCGGAAGGTCGGATCGGGAGAGATCGACGGGTACGACCTGGAGAAGCGCTACGTGACAGCCGACGGGAGGGTCGTCTGGGCGAAGGTGAGCGTCTCCGCCGTGGCGGGCTCCGACGGCCGACCGGCGTACGTCGTTGCGCACGTCGAGGACGTCAGCGGCGCGAGGCGCGACCAGGAGCGCCTGACGCACCAGGCGCTGCACGACACCCTTACGGGACTGCCGAACCGGGCCCTGGTGATGGACCGGTTGGGCCACGCTCTCGAGCGTTCCAAGCGCGGATCGCCTGCTTTCGCCCTGCTCTTCTGTGACCTCGACCGGTTCAAGGTCGTGAACGACAGCCTCGGCCACGAGGTCGGGGATCGGCTGCTCGTGCAGTGCGCGGACCGGCTACACGGCGTCGTCCGCTCGGGCGACACCGTAGGCAGATTCGGTGGCGACGAGTTCGTCGTCCTCTGCGAGGACGTCCACGAGAAGGACGAGGTGTACGGCGTTGCCGAGCGGATCGGGGCCGCGCTCCGGTCACCCTTCGTCATCGACGGCGCCGAGTTCGTCATATCGACCAGCATCGGGATCGCGTTCTCGGGCGACGACACCCTTCTGCCCTCCGACGTGCTGCGTGACGCCGACGCGGCGATGTACCGGGCGAAGGCGCAGGGGCGGTCGAGGTGGGTCGAGTTCTCACCCGAGATGCGCTCCGTCATCGTCCACCGCGAGGAGACGGAGCGGGCGCTGCGACGAGCCGTGGAGAACGGCGAGCTCCGCCTCCACTACCAGCCGATCGTGAGGCTCGGGTTCGACGAGGTCGTCGGCGCCGAGGCCCTGGTGCGGTGGGAGGCGCCGGGCCGCGGCCTCGTGCCGCCGGGCGAGTTCGTGCCGCTCGCGGAGGAGACGGGGCTCATCGTCCCCGTTGGCACTTGGGTGCTGCGGGAAGCAACCCGGTGCCTCGCTGAGTGGCGCGACGCCGGTGTTCTGCGCCCGGGGTTCGTCATGACCGTGAACCTCTCCTTGCGGCAGCTCGACGACGCCGAGCTGGTCGAGAACGTCGCCTCGGTACTCCGCGAGTCGGGGGTCGAGGCGTCGAGCCTCTGCCTGGAGGTGACCGAGAGCGCGCTGGCCGACGACGGTGAGTCGGCGGTGCGGGTGCTGCGAGACCTGCGCCGGCTGGGCGTGGGCCTCGCGATCGACGACTTCGGCACCGGCTACTCGGCACTGAGCCACCTGAAGCGATTCCCCTTCGACACACTGAAGATCGACCGGTCGTTCGTCGACGGCCTGGGACGCGATCCCGAGGACGAGGCGATCGTCGCGGCGGTCGTCGGGGTCGCGAGGGCGCTCGACCTGAAGGTGATCGCCGAGGGCATAGAGACCGATGGCCAGCTGTCGGCGCTTCGAGCACAGGGCGTGCGCACCGGCCAGGGATTCCTGCTCGGCAGGCCTGCTCCGGCCGCAGACCTCTTCGCACGGCTGCGCCGCTGACCCGAGCGGACGGCAGTTCCGGTGCGAACCGGGAGGGCTGCCCGCGTGAGCGGCGGCCTTCGTTGGTATCGTCTGCTCCTCACGCAGTGCACTGGAGGCACCGACTTGCAGCTACGCGCGTTCCCCAGAGGCAGCGGGGCGGTACGCCGGGCGACGCGCGCCGCCGTGCTGTGCGTCATCGGCGGCCTGCTCGCCGGCCTGGTGGGTGCGGTGGCGCCCACCGCGACAGCACCGGCCGGTGCCGCAATCGGCCCCGGATCCGACGACACGGTGCTCACCTACGGGAAGGCGGGCTTCTACGGATCCACGTCGGGCCGGACCCTGAACGAGCCGATCGTCGGGATGGCCGGGACCGCCGACGACCGCGGCTACTGGCTGGTGGCCCGCGACGGCGGGGTCTTCTCGTTCGGCACGGCTCGCTTCTTCGGCTCCACCGGCGGGATTCGGTTGAACGAACCGGTCGTCGGCATGGCGGCGACTCCCGACGGTCGCGGCTACTGGCTGGTGGCTCGCGACGGCGGGGTCTTCTCGTTCGGCAGCGCGCGCTTCTTCGGCTCCACCGGCGGGATGCGCCTGAACTCGCCGATCATCGGCATGGTGCCGGTACCAGACGGAGCGGGCTACTGGCTGATGGCGGGCGACGGCGGGGTGTTCTCGTTCGGCAGCGCGCGCTTCTTCGGCTCCACCGGCGGGATGCGCCTGAACGCGCCCGTCGTCGGAATGGCTGCGACTCCGAAAGGGGGCGGCTACTGGCTCGTCGCGAAGGACGGGGGCATCTTCTCATTCGGCCGCGCCCGGTTCTTCGGCTCCACCGGGGCGATCAGGCTCGACAAGCCGGTCGTCGGGATGGCGCCGAGCCCCACCGGGAGGGGCTACTGGATGGCCGCGGAGGACGGCGGGATCTTCTCCTTCGGCGACGCCCGGTTCCGTGGCAGCGGCGCCGGCAAGCTGGCCCTGGACCGTCAGGTGGTCCAGATCACGTCGCTGCACGCGGGGCAGGGATATCGGATGCTCTCGCTCCCGATTCCCCGCGACGTCGTCCTGCTTGCCCGGGGTGCGGTCGGCCCGGAGGTCGTCGACCTCCAGAACCGACTCATGTCTCTCGGGTACTGGCTCGGCTCGGCCGGAGGTGTGTACGACCTCCTCACGGAGCAGGCGGTGACCGCGTTCCAGAAGGTGGAGAGCCTGCCGCGCACCGGGCGCGTAGACCAGGGGACGCAGATCGCGATGCGCGACGCGCAGCGCCCGTTGCCGCGCTCCACCAGTGGATACGTGATCGAGGTCGACAAGCCGCGCCAGGTGATCTTCGTCGCCCGCAACGGACGGACCGAGTGGATCATCAACACGTCGACTGGCACCGAGCGCCCGTACACCTTCGAGGGACGCACCTACCTCGCCGACACGCCCGTCGGAACCTGGCGCATCTTCAGTCAGGTCAACGGCGTCCGGGTGGGCCCTCTCGGGGCGCTCTACAGACCGAAGTACTTCCACGTCGACGGCATCGCCTTCCACGGCTATTCGAGCGTCCCCGCGTACCCGGCGTCGCATGGGTGCGTCCGCATGACCAACGCCGCCATCGACTGGGTGTGGGCCGCCGACATCATCCCGATGGGCACCACGGTGCTGGTCTACTGAGCGGGGAGTCGGCGCGCGGGATCGTCGAGGCCAGCGGCGAGGAGTCGGTGGTCAGGGTCCACGTCCAACCGCGCGCGGGACGGACCGAGGTGGTCGGCAGGCACGGGGACGCCCTGAAGGTGCGCGTGTCGGAGCCACCCGTGGACGGACGGGCGACGGAGGCTGCCCGGCGAGCGGTGGCCGGAGCGTTCGGGCTCCCGGCCTCTCGGGTCGAGCTCGTCTCCGGCGAGAGATCGCGACTCAAGACGTTCCGGCTGTGCGGGATGCCAGTGGCCGAGGCCGCCGAAGGGCTCGCAGCGCTCCTGGCGTGAGCCTGACTCCGGCGATGGTCGGCCGGCTCCGGGTTCCGGGCTACACTCCTGCGCTCTCCCCGGCCCGCTGGGCGGGTTCACCGCACAGTGGAGGGCCCGAGCGGGCGTTCCGGGGCGCGTCGGGGCGTGCGGTGCGGGACGACCGGGGGATGCCCGGGCGCAGGGTCGGAGCACCTGTCAGGAGCGCAGTGAGACAGATCAAGGCGATGGCGAAGTCGGTGAGACAGACGTTGAAGAAGCAGGCGCCGAAGAGGACTGCGAAGAAGGCGACTGCGAAGAGGGCGACTGCCGCCGCGAAGAAGGCCCCCGCGAAGAAGGCGGCGGCGAAGAAGGCCCCGGCGAAGAAGGCGGCGGCGAAGAAGGCCCCGGCGAAGAAGGCCCCCGCGAAGAAGGCGGCGGCGAAGAAGGCGACTGCGAAGAAGGCGACTGCGAAGAAGGCGCCCGCGAAGAAGTTGGCGAAGAAGGCCCCGGCGAAGAAGGCCCCCGCGAAGAAGGCGGCGAAGAAGGCCCCCGCCAAGAAGGCGGCCAAGAAGGCCCCCGCCAAGAAGGCCCCCGCGAAGAAGGCCCCCGCCAAGAAGGCCCTCCAGACCGTCGCACCGAAGTCGTCGATCCGGCCGACGACGCCGAAGAAGCCGTCGGGCCCTGCGCTCGCGGCGAGCACGCTGGAGAGGCTCGGGGAGCTGCTCGAGGAGGAGCGCGGTAGGCACTACAGGCAGGCAGAGGAGCTCCAGGCGGAGGCCGACGCCCTCGCGAGCGAGCGGGAGCAGGGTGACACCCAGTTCGACGAGGAGTCCGGTGAGGGCGACACGGTGAGCGTCGAGCGGGAGCGTGATCTCGCGATGTCGGCCTCCGCTCGTCAGACGGTCGAGGAGATCGAGCAGGCGATCGAGCGCATGAGCACGGGTCGTTACGGTCACTGTGAGTTCTGCGGCGAACGGATCCCGGTCGCCCGCCTCGAGCTGATCCCATGGGCGCAGCTCTGCGTGAAGTGCAAGTCGCGTGGAGAACGGCGCCGCTGAGGCGGCCGCCGCGGGCGTCGTGGCTGCCGATCCGCTGTCCGCCGGACGGCGGGCAACCTTCATACTCGCGACAGTCGCCCTGGTCGTCGTGGCCGATCAGGCGACGAAGGCATGGGCGGTCGCGGCGCTCTCCGACGGGCCGATCGGCTTGGTGGGGGATGTGGTCGAGCTCCGCCTCAGCCGGAACCCGGGCGGGGCGTTCAGCTCGTTCCGAGGTGCGACGCCCGTGTTGGCGGTCATCGCGGCGGGGGCATCGGTGTTCCTGTGGCGGACCACGCGTCGCGCCACGGACCGCTGGGTGCTCGCGGGCCTCGTCCTCGTCCTGAGCGGTGCCCTCGGCAATCTGGTCGACAGGGTCGCTCGCTCACCGGGGTTCCTGCGGGGCCACGTCGTCGACTTCGTGCGAGTCGGTTGGTGGCCGGTCTTCAACCTGGCCGACTCCGCCATCACGGTCGGGGCGGTCGTCCTCGTGCTGGGCACCTGGCGCGCCCAACCGGAAGCGTCCCCGGGCTCCGGTGGCTGAGGCGTTCGAGGTCCCGGCGGCCCTCGACGGCGAGCGGCTGGATCGTGCCGTAGCACTGCTGACCGGGTGGAGCCGGGCCGAGGTGCAGGGCCTGATCGACGCCGGAGACGTCCTCGTGGCAGGGGCCGCGGCACCCAAGAGCCGCCGCCTGAACACCGGCGACGTCGTCGATGTGCTCGCGGAGCCCGAGCCCGATGCCCTGCCGGTCGCGCAGGACATCGCTCTAGACGTGCGGTTCGAGGACGACCACGTTCTGGTCGTCGCGAAGCCGGCCGGGCTGGTCGTCCACCCGGGAGCCGGCAACGCGACGGGGACTCTGGTGAACGGTCTCCTCGCCCGTTGTCCCGAGATCGCGCACGTCGGCGAGGCGCACCGCCCCGGGATCGTCCACCGTCTCGACCGCGACACGAGCGGGCTTCTCGTGGTGGCCCGCACGCGTGCCGCCTACGACGGCCTCGTCGCGCAGCTCAGGGCCAGGGCGATCGAGCGGCGCTACCTGGCGCTGGTGTGGGGGAGTCCGTCGCCGCGCGGCATGATCGACGCTCCGATCGGCCGCTCGGCGACGCGCAGGACTCGCATGGCGATCCGCGACGCCGGCCGGGAGGCGCGTACCGAGTTCGCGGTCGTCGAGCGACTTCCCTCGCCGGAGGTGAGCCTCCTCGAGTGCCGCCTCGAGACCGGCCGCACGCACCAGATCCGCGTGCACCTCGCTGCGATCGGGCACCCGGTCGTGGGAGACGCCACCTATGGCGGTGCACGCCCTTCCGTCGACCCGGGGCGTCCGTTCCTGCACGCGTTCCTGCTGGCGTTCGACCACCCCGTCTCGGGAGAGCGTGTCCGGCTGGAGGACCCTCTCCCCGACGATCTGGAGGCGGTGCTCGAGACCCTCAGGTCATGAAGCGGTCCCGGCCGCCTTCGGATGGCCTACGCGTGCTCGCTCTGCCAGGTCGGCGAGCGAGTACGCCTCGAGGACCCGTCGGCTCTCCTCTGCGACGCACCCCCAGACCTCCTGCAGGATGCAGTGCCCCTCGCAGTGGTCGTGTGGCTCCTCGATCGGCAGCTGGGGCCCCTCCACCGCTCCGAGTATGTCTGCGAGGGTGATCTCGGACGGAGGCCGGGCGAGGAAGTAGCCACCGCCGACGCCGCGCTTCGAGAGCACCAGGCCGGCGCCCTTGACCGACAGGAGGATCTGCTCCAGGTAGGGCTGGGGCAGGCCGGTGCGCTCCGCGATCTCCTTCACCGACGTGGGGCTGTCGGAGCCGTGGAGTGCGAGCGAGAGCAGAGCGCGCGCCGCGTAGTCGCCGCGCGTCGAGACCTTCATGGCGCAATGGTCGCGCGGCAGGTGCCGCCGCGACCACCGGACCAGTCGGTACTCTCGCCAAGTGGACCCGATCTCCCCCGATTACGGCGGCGCGTGCGTGACAGGGCTCTTCCCGGCCCTGCTGGGCCTGGAGCAGGCGGCGTGGCTCCCAGCGGAGGTCGGCGGGGCGGAGTCGGTCCTGCTCCTGGTCGTCGACGGCCTCGGAGCCCACGCGCTCGACGATCACCCCGGTGCGATGCCACTTCTCCGGTCCTTCGGCGGCGGCACGATCACCACTGTCGCGCCCTCGACGACGGCCACCGCTCTCACCTCGATCACGACCGGGCTCTCCCCGGCACGACACGGCGTGATCGGGTACCGGATGCTCTTCGCGGGCGGCGTCCTGAACGTCTTGAGGTGGCAGACGTCGCAGGGGCATCCGCCGGACCCGTTCGACGTCCAGAGGCACGAGGCGTTCCGGGGGCGCGAAGTCCCGGTCGTGACCAAGGCGGAGTTCCGCAACAGCGGCTTCACGCGCGCCCACCTGCCGCGAAGCGAGGTTCGTCGGGTGGCACACGGAGTCGAGCCTCGTGGAGCACTGCCGAAGGTTGGTGGAGTCAGGGGAGCGCGTCGTCTACGCGTACTACACGGGCGTCGACGCCGTCGCGCACGAGTACGGTCTCCTCGACGGGTTCTTCGAACGGGAGCTCTCGGCGGTCGACGACCTGATCGGCCGGCTGCTCTCGGTCCTGCCGAGCAGCGCGGCACTGCTAGTCACGTCCGACCACGGGCAGGTTCACCTCGACGAAGATGCGTGGATCGACCTGAACGATGTTGCGGCCATGGTCGGGGACTATGCAGGCGACGGCCGCTTCCGGGCGCTGCACGCGCGCAAGGGAGCGGGGCGAGAGCTGCTGGAGGCAGCGCGTGAGCAGTACGGGCACGTCGCGTGGGTCTGGTCGCGGGCCGAGATCCTCGACGGCGGTTGGCTCGGCGACGGGGCGACGGGGTCCGTACCGGGCCGCATCGGCGACGTCGTGCTGGCGGCGCGCGAGCCGGTTGCCTTCGTCGACCCGACCTTCCCGAAGGAGGCGAGGCTGCGGTCCGGCCACGGGAGCCTGACGCCCGACGAGATGTTCGTGCCGCTGCTCGCCTCCAGAGGACGGGCCTGAAGGGCAGCGCTGCGGGCGCTTGTGGCGGCACCGCGGGCGGCGTAGGGTGAATGACACCGCTGTAACTCGTCCACAGGCTTGTCCACAGGGCTGTGGACGCTGAGCAGCGGCGGCCGATCGCCCGAACCGCCAGCCGAAGCCGAGATGACCGACTCATTCGTCCACCTGCATCTGCACACCGAGTACTCGATGCTCGACGGTGCCTCGCGGATAGACGAGGTCGTAGCGGCGGCCGCGGCCGACGGGCAGCCCGCCGTCGGCATCACCGACCACGGCAACATGTACGGGGTCCTCGAGCTGCACCAGGCGGCCCGCAAGGCCGGGGTGAAGCCGGTTCTCGGGATGGAGGGCTACTTCACCAGCACGTCGCGATTCGACCGGCCCCGCAGGTCCGAGCACGAGATCTTCCACCTCACGCTGCTCGCCGAGACGACGCAGGGGTACCGCAACCTCATGCGGGTCACGAGCTCGGCGTTCCTCGACGGCTACTACTACAAGCCGCGCACCGACTGGGAGCTGCTGGAACGCCACCACGAGGGGATAACGGCGACGTCGGGCTGCCTGGGTGGGCTCGTACCCCAGCTCATCATGGCGGGCGAGGAGGAGGCGGCCCTCAAGGCGGCCGCCAGGTTCCAGGACATCTTCGGGAGGGAGCACTTCTTCGTCGAGGTGCAGGATCACGGTCTCGCCGACGACGCCGTGGTCATCCGGCCCCTGCTCGACATCGCCCGCCGAATCGGTGCGCCGCTGCTCGCCACCAACGACAGCCACTACACCCACGCGGGCGACGCCGACGCGCACGACGCCCTCCTGTGTGTGCAGACGGGCGCGCTGAAGGCCGACTCGAACCGCTTCCGATTCGAGGCCCAGGACTTCTACATCAAGTCGGCCGCCGAGATGCGCCACCTGTTCAGAGAGCTGCCCTCCGCCTGCGACAACACGCTTCTCGTAGCGGAGCGTGCCGACGTGGAGATCGAGCTCGGGCAACGCGGTTCTCCCGACCTTCCCGGTTCCCGAGGGCGAGGACGAAGACTCCTACCTGCGTGCTCTCACCATGGAGGGCGCACGTGAGCGGTACGGGCTGGCGCCGGCACAGCACGTGATCGAGCGGATCGAGTACGAGCTCGATGTGATCAAGCAGATGGGCTTCTCCTCCTACTTCCTCGTCGTCTGGGACCTGGTGCGCTACGCGAAGTCGCGCGGCATTCGAGTCGGCCCCGGGCGCGGCAGCGCGGCCGGTTCGGCGGTCGCATACTGCCTGCAGATCGTCGACATCGATCCGATCCGCTACGACCTGCTGTTCGAGCGCTTCCTCAACCCGAGTCGCAAGCAGATGCCCGACATCGACATGGACTTCGACTCGCGCTACCGCGGCGAGATGATCAAGTACGCGGCGCAGAAGTACGGCGTCGACCACGTCGCGCAGATCGTGACGTTCTCCACGATCAAGGCGCGCGCCGCGGTTCGCGACGCGGCGCGCGTTCTCGGCTACCCGTACGCGATCGGCGACAAGATCGCGAAGCTGATGCCGCCGCTCGTCATGGGCCGCGACACGCCGCTGCGCGCATGCCTCGAAGCCGATCCGACGTACGAAGACGGCTACAAGGTGGCGGCCGACCTGCGCGCGTCTCTACGCGGCAGACCCCGACGCGCAGCGGGTCATCGACGTCGCCAAGGGTCTGGAGGGACTGCGCCGCCAGGACGGCATCCATGCCGCCGGCGGTGGTCATCACCAAGGAGCCGCTGACCGAGTACCTGCCGGTCCAGCGCAAGCCGGAGCCCGGTACTCCCATCGACGACGCCCCGATCGTCACGCAGTACGAGATGCACGGCGTCGAGGAGCTCGGCCTGCTCAAGATGGACTTCCTCGGGCTGCGCAACCTCGACGTGATCGAGATCGCGCTCGACCTGGTCGAGGCGTCGACGGGGAAGCGGGTCGACATCGACAACGTCGCGCTCGACGACCCCACGACCTTCGAGCTGCTGCGGCGTGGCGACACCATCGGCGTCTTCCAGCTCGAGGGCGGGCAGGTGCGTCGGCTGATCCGATCGCTGGCACCCACGACGTTCGAGGACGTCGCCGCGCTCGTCGCCCTGTACCGCCCCGGCCCGATGGGGCAGAACTGGCACAAGGAGTACGCCGATCGCAAGAACGGTCGCAAGCCGATCGTCTACGACCATCCGAGCCTGGAAGACGTGCTCGCTCCCACCTACGGCTTGATGATCTACCAGGAGCAGCTGATGCGGGTCTCTCAGCGGCTCGCCGGGTACTCGCTCGAGGAGGCGGAGAACCTCCGCAAGGCCACCGGGAAGAAGATCCGCGAGCTGATCGCGCAGGAGCGCAGCAAGTTCGTCGACGGCTGCCTCTCGAACGGCCACGACCGGGCGTTCGCGGAGGCCTACTTCGACAAGATCGAGCCGTTCGCCGACTACTCGTTCAACAAGTCGCACTCGGTCGGCTACGGCTACGTCGCCTACCAGACGGCCTTCCTGAAGGCGAACTACCCGGTGCAGTACCTCGCAGCCCTGCTCACCAGTGTCAAGACGAACCTCGACAAGGCGGCGGTGTACCTCGCGGAGTGCCGCTCGCTCGACATCGAGGTGCTCGTACCCGACGTCAACTCGTCGGAGAGCGACTTCTCCGTCGACTCGAGCCCGGCCGAAGGAGGCACCACCAACGGCTCGGAAGCCGGGCCGCGTTCCATCCGATTCGGCCTCTCGGCGGTACGCAACGTCGGCGAAGGCGTCTCCGAGCTGATCGTCGCTGCACGCGCCGCCGACGGGCCCTTCGGCGACTTCCACGAGTTCTGCGAACGTGTGGAACCCACGGCGCTCAACAAGAGAACTGTCGAGTCTCTCGTGAAGGCGGGCGCGTTCGACTCCATGGGTCACCCCCGGCAGCGGACTGCTCGACGGTGCTCGATCAGGTCGTCGACGGTGCGGTCAAGCGCAGGCGCGAACGCGACCAGGGCACCTTCAGCCTCTTCGACGTCGCGGTCGACGACTCGGGAGCGCCGGCCTTCGACTCAAGGGTCCCGGTTCCCGAGATCGAGTTCGACAAGGCGTCGAGGCTGAGTGCGAGAAGGAGATGCTCGGGCTCTACGTCAGCGATCATCCTCTGCTCGGGGCGCAGGCGGCCCTTCGTCGCCTGGTCGAGTGCAGCGTCGCCGATCTCGCCGACATGGACGACGGTGCCATGCGCACGGTCGCGGGAGTGGTCACCTCCCTCAGCGCGCAAGTACACGAAGCGCGGAGACCTGATGGCGACCTTCGTCCTGGAAGACCTGACCGACGCCGTCGAGGTCATGGTCTTCCCCAAGGCCATGGCCAATCTCGGGCACCTGCTCGAGAACGACGCCATCGTCACCGTGAAGGGTCGCATCGACAAGCGCGACGACACGCCGAAGCTGATGGCACTCGACGTCACCCGACCGGAGCTGCACCTCGATGCCGGCCCGCCGGTGCGGCTGAAGGTGCGCGTCGGAACCTTCAGCGAGGAGAGGGTCTAGTCGGCTCAAGGAGCTGCTGCGTGCGCACCCGGGCGACTCCAGCTTCTTCGTCCACCTCGAGAGCCCCGAGAAGCAGACGGTCCTCCGACTCGCCGACGAGTTCTGCTGCGACGGGAGCACCGGGCTGATGGCGGAGCTGCGGGTGCTCTTCGGCGCCGACTGCATCCTCTGAAGGGCGTCGCGGGCACCGTGCCCGTGTCGTGCGCCGTGGGGCTCAGCGCTGGTCGCGGGCCCGCCGGCGGGAGAACCGGCCCAGGGTGAACGCGACCGATGCGACGGTGAAGTAGCGCAGGAAGGGCCTCGCCCACTCGTACGCGCTGCTGATCGTCACCCAGGCCCCGACGACGATGAACAAGACGAGAGTCGCGCGCCAGGCTGCACCGCGCAGCCAGGATCGGTGTCGTTCGGTCTCGGGCTCGGCCACGAGCGCCGAGCCTAGATGCGTCGGCGCTCCGAGGTGTGCCGGCGGCGCGTGATGGTGGTGCGTGATGGTGGCGACGGCTCGGCCGGGATCGACGCGACCGGCCCGTGACCTACCGGACGGCGGATCGTCGGGCGGGTCTGGCTAGGGTTGGCGGATGCGGATCGGGATTCTCGGAGCTACCGGCCCGGCGGGCAAGGGGTTGGCCGCTCGGTTGGCGAGCGTCGGCCACGAGGTGCTCTTCGGGTCGCGCGAGGTCGAGAAGGCGAAGGTCGCAGTGGACGAGCTCCGATCCGCCTGGGGCGATCGGGTATCGGGCCTCGTCCCCTGCGACAACGCATGGGCCTGCGATGCGCCCGTCGTGATCCTCGCGGTGCACGCCGACGCGGCGCTCGCGACCGCCCGGCAGCACGCTTCGCGCCTCACGGGCAAGGTCGTCGTCTCGATGGCGAACCACCTCGTGCGGAACGGGAACGAGTTCAATGCCGTGCTGCCGCCCGCACGGGTCGATCGCCGCCGAGCTGCAGGCGCTCTTGTGGGAGTCGCGTGTCTGCACCGCCTTCCATCTCGTACCTGCGGCGGAGTTCGTGGAGCTCGATCACGACATGGAGAGCGACGTCGTGGTGCTGGGTGACGACGACGACGCCCGCAGCACTCTCATGGACGTCACGCGGAGCATCCCGAAGCTGCGTCCGCTCGACGGCGGATCGCTTGCGAACGCGGTCGGCATGGAGACCTTCGCCGCGGTGCTGCTGACCATCAACCTGCGCCACAAGGGCCGGGTCGAGCCTGCGCCTCACCGGCGTCTGAGGGCGGGACCGATGACGCTGAGGCTCTACGACACGGCCAGCCGGGCCGTGGTGCCCTTCGAGCCGGGCGAGATGGTGCGCATGTACGTCTGCGGCATCACTCCGTACGACTCCACGCACCTCGGCCACGCCGCCACCTACCTCACCTACGACCTGCTGACCCGCCGCCTCGAGGATCTCGGGCACGACGGTGCGCATGGTGCGCAACATCACCGACGTCGACGACTCGATCCTCCCGAAGGCCCGCGAGCTGGGGGTGCCGTACCTCGATCTCGCCGAGGCGGAGACGACCCGCTTCCGCTCCGACATGGACGGCGCTCGACATGCGGCCACCGGCGTCGGAGCCGCGGGCGACCGAGGCGGTACCTCAGATCATCGACCTGGTGGCGCGGCTGCTCGAGTCGGGGAACGCGTATCTCACCGCCGGGACCGTGTACTTCGACGTGTCGACCTTCGCCCGGTTCGGGTCCCTCTCGCAGTACTCCCGAGGACCAGATGGTCCGTCTCGCGCGCGTGCGCGGCGGCAACCCCGACGATCCGCACCGGCGCGCGCCGCTCGACTTCGTGCTCTGGCAGACGTCGGCGGCCGACGAGCCGGCCTGGCGGGCACCGTTCGGCGTCGGGCGGCCGGGATGGCACATCGAGTGCTCGGCGATGGCGATGCACGAGCACGGGCCGACGCTCGACCTGCACGGCGGCGGCACCGACCTGATCTTCCCGCACCACGAGTGCGAGATCGCGCAGAGCGAGTCGTTCACCGGTGAGCCCTTCGCGCGGCACTGGATGCACTCGGCGATGGTCAACTACGAGGGCGAGAAGATGTCGAAGTCGCTCGGAAACCTCGTCTTCGTGAGCGACCTGCTCGAGGTGGCCGACCCGCGGGCGATCCGGCTCGCGCTGATGCGCCATCACTACCGGTCCGGCTTCGAGTGGTACGACACCGATCTCGCCGACGGCGACCGCTCTGCTGCACCGGCTGCTCGCTGCGGCCGCGGTGCCCCGACGGACCCGACCCGAGGCCGTACGCCGCGCGGGTCCGCGAAGCGCTCGACGACGACCTCGACGCTCCGGCGGCGCTCGACGCACTCGACGATCTCGCCGAGCGCGGTGCTCTCGGGTGGCGACGACGGCGACTGCGCCGGCAGCGCCTGGGCGAACGCCGCGCTGCGGCTCTCCTGGGCCTCGATCTGACTCGACGGGCTGGAGCGTCGGCACAGTACCGTGAGCGACCATCCGGATCACGATCACCCTCCCCGACGGATCGAGCCAGGGAGTACGACCGCGGGGTCGACCGCCGCGGCGGGTCGCGGCGTCGATCGGAGCACGACTGGCCAAGGCTGCGCCTCGCCGCCGTCTTCGACGACGATGGGTCGACCTCGACCGGCCCATGGAGCGCGACGGTCGCTTCGCGATCGTGACGCCCGACTCGCCCGAGGGCCGCGAGGTGCTGCGGCACTCGACGGCGCACGTGATGGCGCAGGCGGTCGTCGATCTCTTCCCGGGCGCCAAGTACGCGATCGGCCCCGCGATCGCCGACGGCTTCTACTACGACTTCGAGCTTCCCGGACGGCGCGCACTCTCAGCGACGCCGACCTCGAGCGCATCGAGGCGAAGATGCGCGAGATCGTGAGGAGCGACCAGCCGTTCGTGCGCGAGGAGCTCGACTTCGAGGCCGGCCTCCGGCTCTTCGCGGATCAGCCGTACAAGCTGGAGATCATCGAGAAGGTCCGCGCGGGAGGTGCGGACGACGTCGACGCCTCGGAGGTCGGCGGCGACGGGTGTCTCCGTCTACCGCAACACCGCCGACTCGGGCGCGAGCGTTCGTCGACCTCTGCCGTGGGCCCCACGTGCCGTCGACCGGCGCGCCTCGGTGCGTTCAAGCTCACGAAGGTCGCCGGCGCCTACTGGCGCGGCGACGAGAAGCGACCGATGTTGCAGCGCGTCTACGGGACGGCGTGGGAGTCGAAGAAGGCTCTGGAGGAGCACCTCCACCGGCTCGAGGAGGCCGAGCGCAGAGACCACCGGCGCCTGGGCGTCGAGCTCGATCTGTTCTCCTTCCCCGAGGAGATCGGCTCCGGGCTGGCCGTCTTCCACCCGAAAGGGGGGACGGTGCGACGGCTGATGGAGGACTACTCACGTCAGCGCCACGCGGAGGCCGGATACGAGTTCGTCTACTCACCGCACATCTCGAAGTCGAACCTCTTCGAGACGTCCGGCCACCTGCAGTGGTTCGCCGACGGCATGTACCCGCCGATGAAGCTCGACGGGGGCTCCGACTACTACCTGAAGCCGATGAACTGCCCGTTCCACATGCTCATCTACGGGAGCCGGATGCGCTCCTATCGGGAGCTGCCGCTGCGGTTCTTCGAGTTCGGGACGGTGTACCGGTACGAGAAGTCGGGGGTGGTCCACGGACTGACGCGCGTGCGCGGGATGACCCAGGACGACGCCCACATCTTCTGCACGAAGGAGCAGATGCCCGACCAGCTGCGGGAGCTGCTCCACTTCGTGCTCGACCTCCTTCGTGACTACGGGCTCACCGACTTCTACCTCGAGCTCTCCACGAAGCCGGAGGGCAAGGCGGTCGGTGACGGACGAGGAGTGGGACGAGGCCACCGAGATGCTGAGGGCGGCCGCCCTCGACATGGACCTCGATCTCGTGCTCGACGAGGGTGGTGGCGCCTTCTACGGCCCGAAGGTCTCGGTGCAGGTCACCGACGCAATCGGCCGCACCTGGCAGATGTCGACGATCCAGGTCGACTTCCAGCTCCCTCGACGATTCGACCTCACCTATGTGGGTGACGACAACGAGCGTCACCGGCCCGTGATGATCCACCGTGCGCTCTTCGGGACGGTCGAGCGGTTCTTCGGGGTACTGCTGGAGCACTATGCGGGGGCCTTCCCGGCATGGCTGGCGCCGGTGCAGGCCACTGTGCTTCCCGTCGCCGATCGCCACGACGCCTACGCATTCCGGATAGCCGACCGCCTACGCGCCGAGGGGTTCCGCGCGGAGATGATCGACGGCAGCGCGGGCGCCCTGGGGGCGCGCATACGCCGTGGGAAGATCGAGAAGGTCCCGTACGTCCTCGTAGTGGGCGACGACGACGCGGAGCACGGCACCGTGGGCGTGAACCGACGGGGGAGCGACCAACCCGACAGGGGTGTCCCGGTCGACGACTTCGTCGCACACCTCGCGGGCGAGGTCGTCGAGCGCCGATGACTCTGGAACGGCTCTGGGCAGGGTGGCGCGGCGACTACGTATCCGGTGTCGCCACTAGCTCGGCCGATGCCGGGAGCGATGACGGAACCGCAGGCGACGGCGATGGGTGCGTGCTCTGCCGGATCGTTGCGACGGCCGATGTTGCCGAGGCCCTCGTCCTCGAACGCACCGTCACGACCTTCACGGTCATGAACCTCTACCCCTACGCGTCGGGTCACCTCATGGTCGCCCCCCTGCGCCACGAGGCCGACCTCGACGGCCTCGACGACGACGAGGCGGCCGAGGTGACCGCGGCGACTCGACGTGCCCTGCGCGCCGTCAGGTCGGCCTACGCGCCCGATGGCGTGAACGTCGGGGCGAACCTGGGCCGCGCCGCCGGGGCCGGGGTCCCCGGGCACCTGCACGTGCACGTCGTCCCCCGCTGGTACGGCGACACGAACTTCATGACATCCGTCGCGGGCGTGCGTGTGATGCCCGAAGACCTGTCGACGGGCTACCGGCGGCTCGCCGAGGCGTGGCCCGCCCGTTGACCGGTCGGGTCGACGATGGGCAGTAGGGTCGCGCCGTGAACGGGGGGCCGGAGCGCGAGGAGACCGGGGGGCGGGCGCGGCCGCCGACGGCGACGCGCTCCCCGACGATCTCGACGTCACGCGCGCCTCGCCGTCGTCCTACTCGATCCCCGACACGCGCCGCCGGCTGATTCCCGCCGCCGCCTATCTCGTCGTCGCCTCCGGCTGCCTCGCAGCCTCGGCCATCGGAGGGAACCCGGGCCTGATCGTCGCTGCGGCATTCATCGGCGCTCTGGCGGTGTACCACTTCCTCTCGGCTTGGCCGCGGCGGATCGACGAGACGGAGGCGCTCGCCACGGCGGGCAGGGCGGTCGGCTTCCCGATCGGCCATGCATCGGCTCAGCTCGCGTTCACGGGGCTCCGCAGCCGGCCGGTCTGGAGGGTCCTCGTCTACAGCGCCGAGGACCATCCGGCGCAGCGCGGCCTGGTCGAGGTCGACGGGGTCGACGGTAGGGCCCTCGGGCACTACGTGGAGGAGAACCCCGAGGACTGGTAGCGACGCGGGCGCCGGCGCGGGCTCGCCTGGCCAGGCGACGACGAGCGGCCGCCCCTGCGGCTAAGCCCTGGCGGGCTTCTCGGTCGCGGCCGTGATCTTGTCTACGAGGTGCGACGGGACCGGGTCGTAGCGCGAGTGCGTCGCGGAGAACCTGCCGCGACCGTGGGTCATGGAACGGAGGTCGATCGCGTAGCGGAGGATCTCCGACGTCGGCACGAAGGCGACCACTTCGACCTCGCCGCCCCCGATCGAGGCCGAGCCCTGGATGCGGCCGCGCTTCGAGTTGAGGTCACCCATCACGTCGCCCTGGTTGGCCTCGGGCACGGTCACGACCAGCTCGCTGACGGGCTCCAGCAGTATCGGACCGGCGCCGGCCATGGCGTCCTTGAAGCCGATGGAGGCCGCCATCTTGAAGCTCATCTCCGACGAGTCGACGGCGTGGTGCTTCCCGTCGTAGCACGTGACCTGCACATCGACGACGGGAAACCCGAAGTGACCGCCGTGCTCCATGGTCTCCAGGACGCCCTTCTCGACCGCCGGGATGAACTGGCGCGGAATCGCACCGCCGACGATCGCGTCGACGAACTCGAACCCCTCTCCACGCCCGCGCGGCTCGATGCGCAGCCACGCGACACCGAACTGGCCGTGACCGCCTGTCTGCTTCTTGTACTTGCCCTCGGCCTCCGCCTTGGTCGTGATCGTCTCGCGGTACGCGACGCGCACCTCCTCTGTCTCGACCTCGACACCGAACTTGCGCGAGAGCCTCTCGATCGCGATCGACAGATGCGTCTCGCCCATGCCCCACAGCAACGTCTGGTGCGTCTCGGCGTTGCGCTCGATGCTCAGCGCCGGGTCCTCGTCGAGGAGGCGGTGCAGGGCGTTCGCGAGCTTGTCCTCGTCGCTCTTCGACTTCGCGTGCACCGCGACAGCGAGCACCGGACGGGGCCGCTCGAACGGCTCGGCCTCCACGGTCGCGCCCTTGGCGACGAGCAGGTCTCCGGTCGTCGTGTCGCTCAGCTTCGCGACCGCCGCGATGTCGCCTGCCGCGACCTCTGAAGTCGCCTCCTGCTCCTTGCCTCGCAGTGTGACCATCTGGTGCATGCGCTCGTCGTTCTTCGTGCGGGAGTTGGTCAGGGAGTCGTCGGTCCTGACGGTTCCGGAGAGCACCTTGAAGATGTTCACGCGGCCCACGTAGGGATCCACCAACGTCTTGAACACCCTGGCGGCGGTGGGGCCGCCGTCGTCGCCTCCGGGCGGTGGACCCTCGGTGACCAGGAAGCTGGCGAGCCGGTCGATCCCCACGAGCTGTGCGGCGGAGCCGCAGAGCACGGGGAAGACCTCGCCGGAAGCGATGCCGACTGCGAGCGCGCCCGCCAGCTCGGCGAGGTCGATCCGCTCGTCGGCCAGGTACCGCTCCGTGAGGTCGTCGTCGCCGACGACTATGCCCTCCACGAGTGCGTCGTGTACCGCGTGCTCCACGGTCGCCAGGTCGGAGGGGACCTCGGCCTCGGTTGCCACGCCGGAGTCGTCATAGGTGAACGCGATGTCGGCGAGGAGCTCGATGACTCCTCGTAGCCCGGCCTCCTCGCCGACGGGAAGCTGGAGCGGGGCGACGCCGGATCCGAACGTCGACTTGAGGTCGTCGAGCGTGCGCGAGAAGGACGCGCGCTCGCGGTCGAGCTTGTTCACGAAGAACGCCCGCGGTAGGCCTCGTGCCTCGGCGAGCCTCCAGGCGATCTCCGTCTGCACCTCGACGCCCTCGATGGCCGAGACCACGAAGAGCGCCAGGTCTGCGGCGTCGAGAGCCGCCGCGACGTCGCCGACGAAGTCCGCGTAGCCGGGGGCGTCGAGGAGATTGACCTTGTGTCCGTCCCACTCGAACGGGGCGAGAGCCAGCGAGACGGATATCCCACGCCTCTGCTCCTCGGGGTCGAAGTCGCAGACCGTGTTGCCGTCCTCGACGCGGCCTTGACGGGGTATCGCACCCGATCGGCAGAGCAGCGCCTCTGCGAGCGTGGTCTTGCCGGAGCCACCGTGGCCCACCAGGGCGACGTTGCGGACTCGTGACGTCGGGAAGGTCTTCACCCGGGCTCCCATTGGTCGGCGTGGCAGTAGGGCGAGTCTACGGAGCATTGCGGCACGACCACCAGGGTCCGGGGCGAGGTGCACGTCGAGGTCGCGGGTTCGGGAAGGGGGCTCGCGCGAATCGCGCCAAATGGCGCACCTACGGCGAGGAAATCGCGGATTCGCGCTTCACCCGGGACCGGCGCGGTGCCGATCAAGGGTTGGGGCAGGCGCAGCATCGAAAGCGAGTCGCCGTGCCCTGCCCGACGCGCCGTACCTTGCGGACGGTTCTCTCCGCCGGACTCGTCGTACCCATCGTCGTGGTGCTCGCTGGCATCGCTCCGGGCGGCCAGGTGCCGGCGTACGCGGCAGTGCCGACCGGGTCGGAGGTCGGCTTCTCGCAGTCGCACCTGATCCTCTGGGAGTCGGACGCCGACCTCGCCGCCGACCTCGACGCGATGCAGGCCGTAGGAGCGAAGTGGGTGAGGGTCGACTTCGACTGGTCCTCGATTCAGCCGACCTCTCCCACGAAGTGGAGCTGGGCGCCGACCGACCGGGTCGTGAACGCTGCGCGGGCGCGCGGCCTCGAAGTGCTCGCCATGCCCGCGTACACGCCGCCCTGGGCTCGTGCAGCAGGGACGACCGACAAGTACCCGCCGACCAACCCCGACCACTACGCGGCGTTCGTCGCCGCGGCGACGGCTCGCTACAAGCCCCTGGGGGTGAGGCACTGGGAGATCTGGAACGAGCCGAACATCTCGATGTTCTGGGCGCCGAAGCCGGACGCCGCTGCCTACACGACGCTGCTGGGGAAGGCGGCGACTGCGATACGTGGTGTCGACCCCGCGGCCGTCGTGATCTCCGCCGGGCTGTCGCCGGCGCCCGATGCGTCGGACGGGACCCTCGTCTCGCCGCTGACCTTCCTGCGCAGGATGTACGACAACGGTGCCGGTCCGAGTCTCGACGCAGTCGGTCATCACCCTTACTCGTTCCCGTACGAGCCGATGTACCCGGGGTCGTGGAACGCCTTCTACACGGCCTCGGAGATGCACGCCCTGATGCAGCAGAGAGGCGACGGAGCCAAGAAGATCTGGGCGACCGAGGTCGGCTTCCCCACTGGGACCGCGAGTGGTCGCTCCGTAGACGAGGCGACGCAGGCGACCAGGGTGCGCCAACTTCTGTCGGCCTGGTTCGACTGGTCGTTCCACGGGCCGATCTTCTGGTTCTCGATGAGGGACTTCTCGACCAACCAGAGCGACTACACCTCGATGTTCGGCCTGCTCCGCAAGGACTTCTCGCAGAAGCCGGCGTACGCGGCGATGGCCGACGTCCTGAGTGCGCCCGCGCCGACGACTACGACTGCGGCGCCTGCACCGACGACGACTGCGGCGCCTGCACCGACGACGACTGCGGCGCCTGCACCGACGACGACTGCGGCGCCTGCACCGACGACGACTGCGGCGCCTGCACCGACGACGACTGCGGCGCCTGCACCGACGACGACTGCGGCGCCT
This sequence comes from uncultured Actinomycetes bacterium, assembly GCA_963706745.1. GTDB lineage: Bacteria > Actinomycetota > Acidimicrobiia > IMCC26256 > PALSA-610 > JAOSJK01. The sequence goes on from CAVPMX010000004.1 coordinate 623,602, forward strand.
GCACCGACTACGACTGCGGCGCCTGCACCGACGACGACTGCGGCGCCCGCGAAGGTGACCACGAAGCCGTCGTCCTCCAAGCAGAGCGACCGTCGGAGGCGACGCCACTACCGGTCGCTGAGGGTGTCGCTCAAGTGGCGCCTCCTCTTCTGAGGCCCGGTAGCAGCATCGGGTAGAAGGGCTCCGAGGGCGACGTGCCGGGTGCTACCCTCGGGGTAGTGCTCGCGGACGCGAGCGCGCAGCCGATGCTCGTCTGCCTGCGGCCAGGAAGGAGCCCGCCACATGCTCGACGGACGCTGGCGCGCCGGGGTCGAGAGGGGCCTCGGCCCGGTGGGCGACCGCCTGCGCAGGCTGGGGGTCAGCGCCGACGCCCTCACGATCTTCGGCTTCGCGGCGTCGGTCGCCACCGCGTTCCTGATCGCGACGGGGCACCTCGGCTGGGCCGTCCTGGGGATCACCCTGGCCGGCCTCGGCGACCTCCTCGACGGTGCAGTCGCCCGCGGCGGAGGCCAGGCGGGCCCGCGTGGCGCGTTCTTCGACTCCGTGGCCGACCGGTTCTCCGACGCTGTGATCCTCGTCGGCGTCGCCTGGCACCTAACGACCGTCGGCCCGCGCCTCCCGGTCCTCGCGTTCGGGGTGGCGGTCTGCTCGATGCTCATCTCGTACGAGCGGGCGAAGGCCGAGAGCCTCGGCCTCTCGGCGCGCGGGGGCCTGATGGAGAGGGCCGAGCGATTCGTCATGCTCGGGTTCGGGCTCGCGTTCGGTGTGCTCGTCCCGGTGCTGTGGCTGATGCTCGCGCTGACCGGCCTCACAGCGGTCGATCGGTTCCGGCGCGTATGGATGGAGGCGGCGAAGCCGGCGCGCGCAGCCGTGACGCACGCGCCCCGGGCGCCCCGCAGATCGCGGCGGCGGGAGGCCTCCGGTCGCGACACGGAGGGCACCGCGGGCGAGCTGCGCGCATGGTGGGAGAGGCACCGGATCGCCGAGCGGCGACGAGGGCGCCCCGCTGCGGCCCGACGCACCCGGCCCTGAAGCGTGGCGCCCGACCCGGGAGCCCGCGCCACCTACCTCGCCTACCGGGCAGGTTCCGTCGCGGCGCGTGCACTTCCCGGCCCGATGGCGGAGCCGCTCGCCGCGGCCCTGGGTCGCCTCGCCCCCGTGCTGCTCCCTGGCAGGCGGCGCATGGCCGCCCGTCATCAGCACCGCGCCGCTGCAGAAGGTGGAGCCGACGACCGGGACGTCGAGGCTGCGGTGCGCGGGGTCTTCGAGTCGTACGCCCGCTACTGGCTGGAGATCTTCAGGCTCCCGGGCGCCACGCCGGACTCGCTCGACGAACGCTTCTCGATCGAAGGGTACGAGCATCTGGAGGCCGCCCTCGCCGAGGGTCGCGGGGTCGTCTGCGCGCTGCCGCACCTCGGCGGCTGGGAGTGGGGAGGCGCGTGGATCGCTTCGCGTGGCCACACGCCGCTGGCGGTCGTCGAGCCGGTCGAGCCGCCCGCCCTCTTCGAGTGGTTCGTCCGCCAGCGGGCCGCTCTCGGCATGGAGGTGGTGGCCCTCGGGGGCGACACGGCGCGGGTGCTGCTCGGGGCTCTGCGAGACAACAGGATCGTCGCCCTGGTCAGTGATCGCGACCTGACCGGCGACGGTGTCGAGGTCGACTTCTTCGGCGAGTCGACGACGCTGCCCGCCGGTCCGGCGATGCTCGCGTTGCGCTCGGGTGCGCCGCTGCTCACGCTGGCCGTGTACTTCCTGCCCGGAGGGAGGCACCACGCCGTGATTCGACCACCGCTTCCGATCGACCGCTCGGGGCGCCTCCGAGACGACATCGCCCGGATCACACAGGACCTCGCGCACGAGTTCGAGGCGCTGATCGAGGCTGCGCCGGAGCAGTGGCACCTCCTTCAGCCGAACTGGCCGAGCGACGACGTGGACGGTGGGTCGTGAGGATCGCGATGGTCTCGCCGTACTCGCTGACGAGGCCGGGCGGGGTGCAGGGACAGGTCATGGGGCTCGCGCGCGAGCTCCGGAAGATCGACGTCGACGTGCGTGTCATCGGGCCGTGCGACGGGCCGCCCCCTTCGCCGGGGGTCGTCTCCGTCGGGGCGAGCGTGAACTGGGACTCGAACGGGTCGGTCGCGCCGATCGCCGCCGGCAAGGTCGTCGCGCGGCGCACCATCGAGGCGCTGCGGAGCATCGGGCCCGACGTCGTGCATCTCCACGAGCCGGCGGTCCCCGGCCCGACCATCACGGCGCTCATCGGGTTCCAGGGGCCGATGGTCGGTACGTTCCACATCTCCGGTGAGATGTCGCGCGCCTATCTCAAGCCGGCGCTCCGAGGGGCCATGAGCAGGCTCCGGGTGCGTGTCGCAGTATCGGAGGCAGCGCGCGACACCGCCGCTGCCTACTACGGAGGCGAGTACCGCGTCCTCTGGAACGGCATCGAAGAGGGGCTGCGACGCTCCGAGGAGCCCTTCCCCTCCGCTCGTCCCGCCGTGCTCTTCGTCGGCCGCCACGAGCCGCGCAAGGGGCTCGGCGTGCTCCTCGACGCCTGGCGCGGGATCGAGCGCGACGCCACGCTGTGGGTCGTGGGCGAGGGTCCGCAGACCTCCGAGCTGCGCAGCAGAGCGGTTGCGGGAGTCGAGTGGCTGGGACGCCTCACCGACGAGGATCTCGCGGCGCGCCTGGCGGGAGCGTCCGCGTTCTGCGCGCCCTCGACCGGTGGGGAGTCGTTCGGGATCGTGCTGCTCGAGGCGATGGTCGCGAGGATCCCGATCGTCGCGTCGGCGATCGACGGCTACGCCGATGTCGCCCGCGCCGACCGGGAAGCGCTCCTGGTGCCCCCCGACGACCCCGAGGCGCTTCGCGCCGCACTCCGGCGGGTCCTCGACGATGCCCCGCTGCGCGCGCGTCTCGTCGAGAGCGGCGTCGAGAGGGCCGCGGAGTTCTCCATGTCGCGCCTGGCCGAGGCGTATGCGGGCTGCTACGAGGAGTGCCGGGCAGCCCGCCGGTCGGGCGGTCGGGTGAGGTGACGCGTCGCCGGGCCCCACGCCCGGGGGAATGCCGGGGCAGGCACTCGGGTTGGCCGCCACGAGCGATCTGTGCGGGGGACCCGCGGAACGGGAGGCGTGAGAGTGAGCGGCTTGAGCGAGAAGGCGAGAGGAATACTCCAGTCGAAGACGTTCGCTCACGTTGCGGTGGTCGACGAGAGCGCGACCCCGCACGTGACGCCGGTCTGGGTCGACGTCGACGGCGACCGCGTCGTCGTGAACACCGCCGAGGGGCGCGTCAAGGACCGCCTGATGCCCGTCGGGGCCCGGGTGGCGCTCTCCGCAACGAACGTGGAGAACCCCTACGAGTACGTGCAGGTCAGGGGCCGGGTGGCGGAGAGGCGCCTCGAGGGGGCCGACGCCGTGATCGACGGCCTCGCCAAGAAGTACCTCGACGCCGAGAAGTACCCCTTCAGACAGCCGGGTGAGGTCAGGGTGACCATCCTGCTCGACGTGGAGGAGACCACCGGGGCGTGACTCCGCCCGCCCCCTTCCGGTGCCGGTCCCGGGATGGCGGGTGATCGCACCCCTACACTGACCGTCGAAGCAGCAGAGGATCCGGAGGATCTCAAGTGGCCGTAGTCGTGATCATCGTGTTGGTGGTGCTGCTAGCCCTCGTCTTCGTGGCGATCTACAACGGCCTTGTCAGGCTCCGCAATCGCATCGACAACGCCTGGTCGCAGATCGACGTCCAGCTGAAGCGGCGCTACGACCTCATCCCCAACCTCGTCGAGACGGTCAAGGGGTATGCGTCGCACGAGAAGGAGACGCTCGAGAGGGTCGTGCAGGCGCGCAACATGGCGATCGGCGCGCAGGGCCCCCACGACCAGGCCCAGGCCGAGAACATGCTCTCGGGAGCGCTGAAGTCGATCTTCGCCCTCGCCGAGCAGTACCCCGACCTCAAGGCCAACCAGAACTTCCTGAACCTCCAGGAGGAGCTGACCTCCACGGAGGACCGCATCGCGTACGCGCGGCAGTTCTACAACGACACCGTCCTCAAGTACAACAACAAGATCCAGACCATCCCGTCGAACATCGTGGCCGGGATGTTCAGCTTCGACGAACGCGAGTACTTCGAGGGCGACGACGAGTCGCGCGGTCCTGTGAAGGTCCAGTTCTAGGCCCCTCGACCCCGACGACCGGAACCGAACCCCACCGTGTACGAGCAGATCAGCGCGAACAAGCGTCGTACCGCGGTGATGATCGTCCTCTTCGCGCTTCTCGTAGCGGGGGTCGTCGCCGCGATCAACTACGTCGTCGGATACGGCACCGTCGGGTTCGTCGTCGCCGTGCTCGTCGCCGGCACGGCGTCGTTCGTCTCGTACTTCAACTCCGACAAGGTCGCCCTCGCGATGAGCCGCGCCCACCCGGCCGACCCCAAGGAGTACGCGCGATACCACAACCTCGTGGAAGGGCTCTGCATCTCCGGCGGGCTACCCAAGCCGCGGCTCTACATCGTCGACGACCCCGCGCCGAACGCGTTCGCCACCGGTCGCGACCCCAAGCACGCTGCGGTCGCCGTGACCACGGGGCTACTCGAGAAGATGAACCGTGTAGAGCTCGAAGGCGTGCTCGCACACGAGCTCAGTCACGTGAAGAACTACGACATCCTCGTCATGACGCTGGCGGTCACGATGGTCGGCGTCGTGGCGCTGCTCTCCGACTTCTTCCTGCGCTTCATGTTCTGGGGCGGCAGGCGCGGCAGGCGCGACAACGTCGGTGCCGGGCCGGTTGGGGCGGTGCTGGCGATCCTCGGAGTGGTGCTGCTGATCCTCTCCCCGCTGGTCGCCCGCATGATGCAGCTCGCGATCAGTCGCCGCCGCGAGCTGCTCGCCGACGCATCGGGAGCGCAGCTCACGCGCTACCCGCCCGGCCTCATCTCGGCCCTCCAGAAGCTCGGTGCCGACAAGACGGTCGTCGACACCTCCTCGAAGGCAACGGCGCACCTCTGGATCGAGTCGCCCCTCGACACCGAGGCCGGCCATTCGGGGCGCGCCTGAACCGCCTCTTCGCCACGCACCCGCCACTCGAAGAGCGCATCAAGGCGCTCCAGGAGATGTAGTCGCCCATGTCGCCGTCGAGCATCCCCCTGTGGCGACAGCGTCGCATCCAGGTGATCGCAGGCATCGTCGGACTCGTCGGAGCCGGGCTGCTCGTCGTCCTCCTCTCGGGAGGCTCCGGCGGCGGGGACTCGGCGGCCCCGGGCCGCGGCAGCACCACCAGCGGCGCGGAGTCGCCGACCACGACGACCGAGGCTCCGCCGATCGCCCCGCTGACCGGCCTCCCCGACCCGACCCTCGCGACGCTCGTGCGGCCGTCACTCGCCGTGAAGATCGACAACGTCGCGCTCGGCGATCCGCCCCGACCAGGCCGGCCTCGACATCGCCGACGTCGTCTACGAGGAGCCGGTCGAGGGTGCGACCCGGTTCGTCGCGGTCTTCCACTCGCAGTCGCCGGAGCGGGCCGGGCCGGTGCGTTCCACGCGGATGATCGACCCGGGGATCATGTGGTCGATCCACGGGCTCTACGTGTACTCGGGCGGGACTCCTCCGAAGGTCTCCGCGATCGAGACGGCGCCCGTCCAGACGCTCAACGAGACCGGCCTCGTTGCGGCCGACGCGCACATTCGCGACCCGGGCATCCCGGCGCCGCACAACCTCTTCGTCATCCCCGACAGCGCGTGGGCGACCGCCGAGGACCGCACGCCTCCGGCGCCACTCTTCCTCTACCGTGCCGAGGGCAGGCCGTTCAGGGGAGAGCCCGCCGCGAGCGTGGAGATCCCCTCGTACTCGCAGGCCCGCTACACGTGGGACGACGCCTCGGGCACCTGGCTGCGCGAGGAGGTGCGCGGATCGGGTGCCGGCCGCGAGCCGCACATGGCCGAGTCGGGTGAGCAGATTGCCCCGACGAACCTGATCGTCCAGAAGATCGCGAGCACCGAGGACAAGTCGTACCTCGTCGGCGAGGGCGACGCGTGGGTCTTCTCCGACGGCAAGGTCGTGCGCGGTCGCTGGGTGCGCTCCTCGCTCGAGGAGCGGACTTCCTTCCTCGACGGGTCCGGCGCCGAGCTGAAGCTCACCCCGGGCACCACCTGGGTGCACCTCATCACCTCCGACGAGCCGGTGATCGCCGCAGGCTGACCGGCACCGGTAGGAGCGGCTCGGGCCGGTAGACTCGTCGCGTTCCCCGAGCCGCTAAGGAAGTGACCGCGATGGCCGAAGAGCGCACGACCGGTACCGCCAGGGTCAAGCGCGGGCTGGCCGAGATGCTGCGCGGCGGCGTCATCATGGACGTCGTCGACGCCGACCAGGCAAGGATCGCCGAGGACTCCGGCGCGGTGGCCGTGATGGCCCTCGAGCGGGTTCCGGCCGACATCCGCCGCGACGGCGGCGTCGCACGGATGAGCGACCCGTCGATGGTGGAGGGCATCCAGGCGGCGGTGACGATCCCGGTCATGGCGAAGTGCCGCATCGGGCACTTCGCCGAGGCGCAGATCCTGCAGGCGCTCGGCGTCGACTACGTCGACGAGTCGGAGGTGCTGACCCCCGCCGACGAGGCCTACCACGTCGACAAGTGGGCGTTCACCGTGCCGTTCGTCTGCGGAGCGACCAACCTCGGCGAGGCGCTACGACGGATCTCCGAGGGGGCGTGCCTGATCCGTTCGAAGGGCGAGGCGGGCACGGGCAACATCGTCGAGGCCGTGCGTCACCTGCGCTCGATACTCGGCGATATCCGCAGGCTGACGCAGGCGACGCCCGAGGAGCTCTTCGGGTGGGCCAAGACGCTGCAGGCCCCGCTCGAGCTGGTGCAGGAGGTGGCGGAGCGCGGCGAGCTCCCCGTGCCGATGTTCTGCGCCGGCGGCATCGCCACTCCTGCCGACGCGTCGCTCGTGATGCAGCTCGGCGCCCAGTCGGTCTTCGTCGGAAGCGGCATCTTCAAGTCGTCAGACCCGCCCGGCCGCGCGAAGGCGATCGTGGAGGCCACCACCCACTTCCGCGATGCCGACATCCTCGTGAAGGTGTCGCGCGGCCTCGGCGAGGCGATGCCCGGCGACGAGATCGACACACTCGAAGTGAAGCTCGCCGAGCGCGGCTGGTAGGGGGCCGCTGTGACGGTGCCTCAGAGTCCGAGGCCTCCAGGTGAACGCCCGCACGAAGGCATGCACCGCGTCGCGCAGAGGGGGAGCACCGTCGCGTCGCTCCGGTGACGGCGGGGGAGGCCCGTCGTGAAGGTCGGGGTCCTCGCTCTCCAGGGTGCGTTCCGAGAGCACCGGGAGGCGCTGTACGCCCTCGGCGCCGAGGTCGTCGACTTGCGGCTCCCTCAGCATCTCGCGGGCATCGACTCGCTCGTGCTGCCCGGCGGGGAGTCGACCACGATCGAGAGGCTCCTCGACACGTCGGGCCTGCGGGAGCCGCTGGCCGGCCTCCTCGTCGACGGCCTGCCCGCTCTCGCCACCTGTGCCGGGCTCATCATCCTGGCCACCGAGGTGCGCGACGGCAGGGCCGACCAACACCCCATGGCGATCGTCGACTGCGTGGTGCGCCGCAACGGCTACGGACGCCAGCGCGAGTCCTTCGAGGCGCCCCTCGACGTTCGCGGACTCCAAGGGGGTCCGTTCCCGGGCGTCTTCATCCGCGCCCCTGTGATCGAGCGCGCGGGCCCCGCTGTCGAGGTGCTCGCCGAGCACGCCGGCGACCCGGTGCTGGCACGGCAGGGTGCCGTCGTGGTCGCGACGTTCCATCCGGAGCTGGCGGGCGACGTGCGCCTGCACCAGTGGTTCCTCAACGAGGTGAGCTGATGTCAGGTCATTCCAAGTGGCACTCCATCAAGCACAAGAAGGGCGCCGCCGACAAGGCGCGCGGCAAGCTCTTCGCCGTCCTGATCCGACAGATCGAGGTGGCGGCGCGCTCGGGCGGTGGTGATCAGGAGTCGAACGCGACGCTCCGCACGATGATCCAGAAGGCGCGCGACAACTCCGTGCCGATGGACACCATTCAGCGGGCCATCAGGCGGGGGACCGGCGAGGAGGAGGGCGTCACCTACGAGTCGATCTCCTACGAGGGCTACGCGGCCCACGGAGTCGCGGTGATCGTCCAGTGCCTCACCGACAACCGCAACCGCACCGGCGCGGAGATCAAGAACATCTTCTCTCGCAACGGCGGGTCCTTCGCCGAGCCGGGTGCGGTGTCGTGGCAGTTCGAGCGCAAGGGGATCGTGGTCATCGACCGGGCGGCTGCCGACGAAGACGACCTGATGCTCGCCGCGGTCGACGCCGGCGCCGAGGACCTCACCGACCTCGGCGACTCGTGGCAGGTCACCACGCCTCCGGCAGAGCTGCACGCCGTTCGGACCGCTGTCGAAGAGGCCGGGATCGCGGTGAGCAGCAGCGATCTGACGATGATCCCGACGACGACGGTCGCCCTCGGCGACGAGGCTGCGGCCAAGTCGGTGCTCCGCCTCGTCGATGCGCTCGAGGATCACGACGACGTCGAGGCGGTCTACGCCAACTTCGACATCCCCGAGATGGTGCTCGAGGCGATCACGGCCTGACCCGGGCCGCCGGTAGCGGCCACGGGCATGGGGCACGGGAGTGATCGACCCGCGGGTAGCGTGCGAGGGAGTCCGTTGGGACACGTGTCGCGGAGAGGGAGTCACGCGGTGGCGATGATGCCTCGAGAGAAGGAGCGGGTGTGCGGGTAGCCATGACCGTGAACGGCACGCGCGTGGATCACGACGTCGAGCCGCGTACGCTGCTGGTCCAGTTCCTGCGCGAGGACTGCGGGCTGACCGGCACGAAGATCGGGTGCGACACCTCGTCGTGCGGCGCGTGCACCGTCCTGGTCGACGGCGAGTCGGTCAAGTCGTGCACGATGCTCGCCGCACAGGCCGACGGCGCGCAGGTCACGACGATCGAGGGGCTCGCTGCCCACGAGATCCTGCACCCCGTGCAGCAGGCATTCCACGAGCAGCACGGTCTGCAGTGCGGGTTCTGCACCGCCGGGATGGTCATGGCGACCGTCTCTCTGCTGAGCGAGAACCCCGACCCCGACGAGTCGGAGGTGCGCCTCGGCCTCGAGGGGAACCTCTGCCGCTGCACCGGCTACCACAACATCGTGAAGTCGGTGCTGGCCGCTGCGCACGGCGCGTCGGCGTGAGCGGCGTGAGCGGCGGGGCGCTGCGATGATCCCCGCCGAGTTCGAGTACGTGCGCGCCGACTCCGTCGAGGGCGCCGTCGCTCTTCTGGCCGAGCACGGCGACGAGGCGAAGCTCCTCGCCGGCGGGATGTCGCTGCTCCCGCTGATGAAGCTGAGGCTCGCGACGCCGACCGTCCTCGTCGACGTGGGCCGCCTCCGCGACCTCTCCTACGTGCGCGACGCCGGCGACCACGTGGCCATAGGGGCGCTGACCCGTCACCGCGACCTCGAGGTGAGCGAGCTGCTCGCCTCGGAGTGCGCAGTGCTACAGGAGGTAGCGGCCCAGGTGGGCGACCCGCAGGTGCGCCACCGGGGGACTCTCGGGGGCTCGGCGGCGCACGGCGACCCGGCGGCCGACCTGCCGTCTGCGCTGCTCGCCCTCGACGCGGTGTTCGTGGCCGGCGGCCCGGGGGGCGAGCGCACGATCGCAGCCGCCGAGTACTTCGAGGGGTTCCTCGAGACGGCTCTCGCGCCCGACGAGATCCTCACCGAGGTCCGCGTCCCCAAGTCGGGTCCGTCGGGCTTCTCGTTCAAGAAGTTCAACCGCCGCGCGCAGGACTACGCGATCGTCGGAGCGGTGACTGCGCGGCTCGACGGCGCCGCGCGGGTCGCCCTCGTGAACATGGGCACGACCCCGATTCGCGCCACGGCCGTCGAGGAGGCGCTGGTGGCGGGGGCGTCGATCGCCGAGGCGGCTCTCCTGGCCGCGGAGGGGACGAGCCCGCCCGCCGACTCGAACGCGTCGGCGGAGTTCCGGGAGCACCTGGCCCGGGTACTGGTCCGCCGCGCTCTCGAGGACGCCGCGGGAGTGAGCACGGCCCGCGGGGGCGTCGCCGTCGCGGTGCTGGCCGCAGGCGGCGGATCGAGATGGGGTGAGGACCGCCCGAAGCCGCTTGCGCTCTTCGCCGGGCGGCCGCTCGTCTCGCACGCCCTCGACGCCGCGATCGCGTCGGGGCAGGAACCGGTGCTGCTCGTCGTGGGAAGCGCGGCCGACGAGGTCGCCGGCGTCGCACCCGCCGGGGTCGAGATCGTGCGGAACGACGACTGGGCCGAGGGGATCGCGTCGAGCGTCGGCGCCGCCATCGGGTCGCTGGATGGCCGAGAGAGCGTCGGGGCAGTGCTCGTCGGGCTCGCCGACGAGCCGCTCGTAGGGCCCGAGGCCTATCTCCGACTTGCAGGCGCGTACAGTCGAGGCGACCACCTGGCGGTGGCCACCTACGGCGGCCGACGCGGGCACCCGGTGCTGATCGCCCGTGAGCACTGGGACGAGGCCCGCTCGCTGGAGGGAGACGAAGGGGCGCGCGTGCTGATGCGAGCGCACCCCGTGACCGAGGTGCCGTGCGACGGCACCGGTGAGCCCGACGACGTCGACACCCCCGAAGACCTGGCCACCCTGGAGGCCCGATGGAGATCACAGACACGTTCAGCGTGAGCACCGCGATCGACGAGACCTGGAAGGTGCTCCTCGACGTCGAGCGGATCGCTCCGTGCCTTCCCGGCGCTCAGCTCCAGGAGGTCGAGGGCGACGAGTACCGGGGCATCGTCAAGGTGAAGGTCGGCCCGATCACGTCGCAGTACAAGGGGGCGGCGCTCCTCTCCGAGATCGACGAGGCCAACAGGCGCATCGTCATCGACGCCAAGGGCCGTGACACCAGGGGCGCCGGCGACGCCAAGGCGACGATCGTCGTCACGATGCGCGAAGACGGCCCCGGCACCACCGTCGACGTGTCCACCGAGCTCCACGTGACGGGGAAGGTCGCAGCGCTGGGGCGCGGCATGCTCGAGGACGTGTCGGCGAAGCTGCTCGGACAGTTCGTCGAGAACCTCGAGAACGACGTCCTGGGCGAGCCGTTCGCCGGCCCCGCGGTCAGTGCCCAGGAGCCGGTGTCGGTGTCGGAGCCGGGGCCTGGGCAGGAGCCGACGCCGGCGGTCAGGCGGATCGATGCCCCGGAGCCCGAGCCGGTCGACCTGCTCGCCGCCGCTGGGCAGCCGCTCGTCCGCAGGGCGCTGCCGGTGGGCGTGGCCCTCCTCGTGCTGCTGGTGCTCTGGCGCCTCCTCCGCAAGCGCGACTGACTCGGCGCGACCATCCCCGCGCCCGCGCTGGCGCACGCGTAGGATCGAACCCGTGTTCGACTCGCTCCTCGATGAGACCGTCCTCGGGATCGACCCCGGGCTCTCGGCCTGCGGGTACGGCGCGGTCCGGCGAGCGGGCGACTCCTTCGTGGCCGTCGCCTCGGGGGCCATCCGTACCGAACGCACCCTGCCGCTCGAGAACAGGCTCGCCGACCTCGAAGGCGCCGTCGCCGACCTCGTCGCCGACCTCCGCCCGATCGCGATGGTCGTCGAGCGGGTGCTCTTCCAGGCCAACGCCCGCACGGCGATCTCGGTCGGTCAGGCGAGCGGCGTCGCCCTGGCCGTCGCTGCACGCGCGGGGGTGCCCGTCGTGCAGTACAGCCCCAACGAGGTGAAGCTGGCCGTGGCGGGCGACGGCGGCGCCGACAAGCGCGAGGTGCAGGAGATGGTCGCGCGGCTCCTCGGGCTCGCGAACGTGCCGAAGCCGGCCGACGCCGCCGACGCGCTCGCTCTGGCGCTCTGTCACGCATGGAAGGCCCGACTCGACCGCGCCGTCGCGGCGGGAGCGGGTGCGAAGCCCCCGCCCGTCCCGGCGGGGGGCGCGGTCCCGACTTCTTCGTCGGCTCTCTCCGCGAGGATCGATGCGGCGCTGGCGCGCGACGCTGCCGCCGGAAGGGGGTCTCGATGATCGGTTCGCTGCGCGGCGTCGTCCTCGAGCGCACAGTCGCGGGTGAGGTGCTCGTGGAGGTCGGTGGGGTCGGCTACCGGGCGCACGTTCCGTCGGGTGCCATCGCCGCACTCGAGCCCGGTTCCCCCGCGTTCCTCTTCACCCATCTCCACGTGCGTGAGGACGCCATGGTCCTCTACGGGTTCCCGACGCGCGACGAGCGCGAGACCTTCGAGGCGCTGATCGGGGCCAACGGCGTCGGCCCGAAGCTGGCGCTCTCGGTGCTGAGCGTCCACTCGCCCGGGGCACTGCGCCGGGTGCTCGCCGACGACGACCTCGACTCCCTCACGCTCGTTCCCGGGGTCGGCAAGCGCACCGCACAGAGGCTGCTGGTAGACCTCAAGGCCCGTCTCTCGATGCCCGACGTCGACCTGGGCGGGCCGTCGTCGGTCAACTCGGCCAGGGCGGAGGTCCGCGAGGCGCTGACCGGGCTCGGCTACGGGGCCGACGAGGTGCGTGAGGTGCTGGCGCGGATCACCGACGAGGCCCCTGTGGAGGCGCTCCTGCGCGACGCTCTGCGCCTGCTGGCAGTCGCACGGTGAGCGGGCGCGATCACGACCCGGCCGCCGGGCGCGAGACGACCCGCGACGACCTCCTCGACGCCGCCGCCGACCCCGTGGAGGCCGCCGAGGAGACGACGCTCCGCCCTCGGCAGCTCGACGAGTTCGTCGGCCAGCCGGCGTTGAAGGAGCACCTCGAGATCATGCTCGGCGCCGCCCGGCGGAGGGGCCAGGCCGTCGACCACATCCTCTTCGCCGGTCCGCCGGGGCTCGGCAAGACCTCTCTCGCCGGCATCGTCGCAGCCGAGATGGGGAGCAGGCTTCAGCCGACCTCCGGTCCGGCGCTCGAGCGCGCCGGCGACCTCGCGGCGATCCTCACGAACCTCGACGACGGCGACATCCTCTTCGTCGACGAGGTCCACCGACTCCCCAGGGCGGTCGAGGAGGTCCTCTATCCCGCGATGGAGGACTTCCAGCTCGACATCGTGATCGGGAAGGGGCCGACGGCGCGTTCGATCCGCCTCGACCTCCCGCGCTTCACGCTCGTCGGTGCCACGACGCGGACCGGGCTGATCACCGGGCCCCTGCGCGACCGGTTCGGCTTCGTCGCGCGCCTCGACTACTACGGGGCCGACGACCTCGCGGCGATCCTGAACCGATCTGCGGAGATCCTCGGCGTCCCGCTCGAGGCCGCGAGCGCGGCCGAGATCGCCGGGCGCTCGAGGGGGACGCCCCGCATCGCGAACAGGCTCCTCAAGCGCGTGCGCGACTACGCGGAGGTGAGGGGTGACGGCCGGGTGACCCCGGCGACCGCCCGGACCGCCCTGACCCTCTTCGAGGTCGACGAGCTCGGGCTCGACAAGGTCGACCGGGCCGTGCTGGGCGCGCTCTGCCGCACCTTCGCCGGACAGCCCGTCGGGCTCTCCACCCTCGCTGTGGCGGTCGGTGAGCAGCCCGACACCGTCGAAGACGTGTACGAGCCGTTCCTCCTGCAGTGCGGCCTGATCCAGCGGACACCGCGAGGTCGGGTGGCCACGGCCGGGGCGTACGCTCACCTCGGCTTGAGCGCGAAGGTGCCCGGCGGGGAGACTCCGGGCCTCTTCGAGCCCGACGACGCCTGAGGGCGCCGCTACCCGACCAGGAGGCCCGACAGTGAGCGACGTGGTGGAGGCGGGCGGCCCGGTCACCTACGAGGTGCGGGAGCGGATCGCGATCGCGCGCATCTCCAACGGGAAGGCGAACGTCCTGTCGCCCGAGGTGGTCGGCCTCCTCGACGACTGCCTCTCGCGGGCGGAGGGCTCCGACGGCGACGTCGGTGCCCTGGTCGTCACCGGGACCCCGGGCTTCCTGACCGGCGGCTTCGACCTCGGGGTGATGATGTCGGGCCCGGAGGAGGCCGGGATGCTCGTCACCGCCGGGGGGAGCCTCTTCGCACGAATGTACGGCTCGCCGGTCCCTGTGATCGTCGCCTGCACCGGTCACGCCGTGGCGGCCGGTGCGCTCCTCCTCCTGGCCGCCGACGCGTGGATCGGGGCCGACGGTGCGTTCAAGATCGGTCTGATCGAGACCGCCAAGGGGATGGTGCTGCCCCGCTGGGCGGTCGAGCTGGCAGCCGAGCGCCTCTGCCACACCCATCGGCAGGCGGCGACGGTCGGGGCCCGGATGTACGACCCCGCCGGAGCCGTCGCGGCCGGCTTCCTCGACGCGGTCGTGCCTGCCGAGGAGTGCCTGGAGGCCGCGCTGGTCGAGGCCGCTCAGTGGGCGGCGCTGCCCCGGGCCGCCTACGCGGGCCAGGTCGCGGTGAACCGGGGTGAGCGGCTGGCCCGCCTCGAGGAGGCCGTGGCGGCCGACCGGGCCAGGGCGTTCCGCATCGAGTCCTGAGCCCGGGGGTCGAGGGACCCGTCGGGCATGGGGGTAGAGTCTCCGGGTTCTCGGACCCGTGGAGACAGCGTGGCCGCACTCATATACCTGGGGATCCTCGTCGTGGCGTTCTACGCGCTCGTCGTGCTGCCCCAGCGGCGCCGCATGATCGCGATGCGCGCCCTGCAGTCGGCGCTCCGCGAGGGTGACGAGATCGTCACGACGAGTGGCATCTACGGGCGGGTCGTCCGTCTCGACGACGCGATTGCGGAGGTGGAGGTCGCGCCCGCGACGGTCCTCCGTCTCGCCCGGGGAGCGATCGCCCAGCGGATCGGCGCGGAGAGCGAGACCTCCGGCGGCGGGGCGGACGAGGGCTGAGCAGATGCGCCGCAATCACTGGAAGCTCTGGGCGACGGTGGTCCTGGTCGTCGGCACGTTCGTCGGCACGATCTTCTCCGACAACCGTCCCGAGCTCGGCCTGGACCTGCAGGGCGGCATCTCCGTGGTGCTCTTCCCGGTCGAGGGCTCCGACCTCTCGACCCTCGACACGGCCGTCGAGATCATCAGCAGCCGGGTCAACGCCCTCGGTGTGAACGAACCGGAAGTGAACCGTCAGGGCGACACCATCGTCATCGACCTGCCGGGTGCGAAGAACCGCGAGGAGGCCCTCGCTCTCGTGGGACGGACCGCGGAGCTGCGGTTCAGGCCGGTCCTCGGGTTCATCGCCGACGAGAGCGTGGCAGATGGGTCGACGACCACCACCGCGGCGGGCGTCTCGACGACCTCGGCGCCCCCGACCGCATCGACCGCGCCGGGAGACACCACTACCACGGCCGAGAGTGCGGGTACCTCTGCGCCTCCCGTTGCCGAGACGACGGTGCCGGCAGGCTCGACGGTGCCGCCGACGTCCTCGGGAGACTCGACCACGTCGAGCGAGACCACGCTGCCGAGGGAGGCAGCGAGGGCCCGGTCCGTCGACACGTCGAACATCGCAGCGACGAGGCCGGCAGGCGCCCCCGCGACCACGACGACCGGCACGCCGACCACCGAGACGACGGCGCCGGGCGAGACGGCGACCACTACGGAAGCGGGTGCGACCACGACGGTCGCGGCGGGTGACACCACTACGACAACTGTCGAGCTCCCGGCCTGCTCGGAGGTGATCACTCCGCGAGAAGAAGACCTGGCGGGTCAACAGGTGATCCTGCCCACCAAGCCAGGTGAGTCCGCAGACCGCGCCGGGTGCTACGAGCTCGCCCCGGCTGTGCTCACCGGCAAGTCTGTGCGAGGAGCGAAGGCGCGCTACGACGGCGCACAGGGAGGGTGGCTCGTCGATGTCGAGTTCCGGGGGAACGACTTCGTCGAGAAGGTGGCCGTGCCCTACGTCGAACCAGCTCGTCGCCATCGCCCTCGACGGCGCCGTCTACTCGGCCCCGAACATCGAGCCCGGGATCACCGGAAGCGAGCGTGCAGATCACCGGGAGCTTCAGTGAGCGGGAGGCCAAGGATCTCGCCCTCGTCCTTCGCTACGGCGCTCTCCCGGTGCAGTTCGACAAGGAGCAGGAGACCGTGCAGAGCGTCTCCCCGACGCTCGGCAAGGATCAGCTGCGCGCCGGCATCGTCGCCGGCCTGATCGGCCTCGCCCTGGTGGCGCTCTACATGATCCTCTACTACCGGGTCCTCGGACTCGTCGTCTGGCTCGGACTCGCGTTGACAGGGCTGTTCTTCTTCACGCTCGTCTCCTTCCTGACGCGCGCAGATCGGCCTGTCGATGACCCTCGCCGGAGTCACGGGGCTGATCGTCTCGGTCGGGGTAACGGTCGACTCCTACGTCGTGTACTTCGAGCGACTGAAGGACGAGGTGCGCACGGGCAAGACGATCCGGTCCTCGGTCGACGTCGGCTTCACGCGTGCCTTCCGGACGATCGTCGCGGCCGACCTCGTCTCGCTCCTCGGCGCGGGAGTCCTCTACATGCTCGCAGTCGGCTCCGTCCGGGGCTTCGCGTTCTTCCTCGGTGCTCTCGACCGCGATCGACCTCCTGATCGCCTACTTCTTCATGCACCCGCTCGTGGCGATGATGGCGCGCAGGCCCTCACTGGTGCGGATGCGCGGCTTCGGGGATCGCCGTCGGCCTCGACGTACCCGAGGCCCGGGCATGAGCTCCGACCTCGAGCAGGTCTCGCCCGTGAAGCGCCGCCACACGTTCGCCGACCTGTACCACGAGCGTACGAGGTTCTCCTTCATCGAGCGCTCGTGGCGCTGGGCGATCGCTGTCCGGCGTGATGCTGCTCATCGGAGGTGGCGCCTTCCTCCTGAACGGTCTGAACCTGGGAATCGACTTCGAGGGCGGCACCTCGTGGCAGGTCAAGGTCGAGGACAAGGAACCGTCGGTCGCCGATGTGCGCGAGATCCTCGACACGATCGGGCTCGCCGACGCGAAGGTCACCATCCTCGAGCCGACATCGGGTGGCGAGGCTCCGAGCGTACGGGTGCACGCCGAGGTCCTCCAGGACGCGATCGGAGAGGTCCGGTCGGTGCTCGCCGACGCCACCGGGCGCGAACCCGCCGACATCTCGGTGAGCGAGGCACAGGGTGGAGCCGTCTGGCAGGCTCGCTCGCGGGTGGATGTCACCGAAGATGCGATCGCCGACGCCCTCGCGGAGCTGTCAGGCATCGAGTCGACCGTCAAGGTCAAGGGCAATCGGGTCACCGTGACCGTCGACGACCTCCCCGACAGCCCGCGCGACGCGGTCACGTCGGCACTCGCCGACTACGCGGCGGCAGACCCGGCCGACGTGACCGTCAACTCGGTCGGTCCGACCTGGGGCGAGCAGGTGAGCAGGAAGGCCGTTCAAGCGCTCTTCTTCTTCTTCCTGCTGCTCATCATCTACCTCTCTCTACGCTTCGAGTGGAAGATGGCCGTCGCCGCGATGATCGCAGTCCTGCACGACATCGCGATCACCGTCGGCGTCTACGCCGTCGCTCGGTTCGAGGTGACTCCCGCGACGGTCACGGCATTCCTGACGATCCTCGGCTTCTCGTTGTACGACACGGTCGTCGTCTTCGACAAGGTGAGGGAGAACACGGCGTCGCTGGCGACGATAGGGCGGACCACCTATTCGGAGATGGTGAACCGCTCCCTGAACCAGGTCTTGATGCGCTCCCTCTCGACGACCCTCGTCGCGCTGCTCCCCGTGGTCTCGCTGCTCGTGGTGGGCTCGGTGATCCTGGGGGCGGTGACGCTGGAGGACTTCGCCCTCGCTCTCCTGGCGGGGCTGCTGATCGGTTCGTACTCCTCCCT
The DNA here is from genome assembly GCA_963706745.1 of uncultured Actinomycetes bacterium. Taxonomy (GTDB): domain Bacteria; phylum Actinomycetota; class Acidimicrobiia; order IMCC26256; family PALSA-610; genus JAOSJK01. The sequence goes on from CAVPMX010000004.1 coordinate 641,305, forward strand.
CTTCGTCGCAGCACCGGTCCTCGCATGGTGGAAGGAGCGCGAACCGCAGTACGCGGCCCTGCGCGCCCGCTATGCGAGGGCCTTGGCCACGGCCGCTGGCGGCGTTGCAACGGCGGACCCGGCAGCGTCGTCGATCGGCACCCGGGGAGCCGCCGTGGCACCCTGGAGCGCGGAACCGCCGGGTGGCGGCGTCGTCGCTCGAGCCAGGAACCCGCGCCGGCGCAAGCGCCGCTGACGCCGCAGCTCGAGTCGAGGCCGGTGGCTCGCGGTCGACTGCCGCACCCAGGGAATCCTCCTCTTGCCGGTACACTCGATCGCGATGGCAGTCGAGGCAGCGTCGTTGCGGGCGTACGTGCGCGACATCCCCGATCACCCCACGCCCGGCGTCGTGTTCAAGGACATCACCCCGCTCCTCGCCGATGCCCACGCGTTCGTCGCGGGCGTCGATGCGCTGGCCGGTCCCTTCGACACCGAACGGATCGACAAGGTGGTCGGCGTGGAGGCACGGGGGTTCGTCTTCGCCGGACCGGTGGCGCACCGCCACCATGCCGGGTTCGTACCCGTCCGCAAGGCCGGGAAGCTCCCGTGGGAGATCGAGAGCGAGGAGTACGAGCTCGAGTACGGGACCGACCTGCTCGAGATCCATCGCGACGCCGTGCGTCCGCGGGAGCGGGTCCTCGTCGTCGACGACGTCCTGGCCACCGGTGGGACGGCAGGCGCGACGGTACGGCTCGTGGAGAGGCTCGGTGGTGAGGTGGTGGGCCTGGCATTCCTGATCGAGCTGGGGTTCCTGCATGGGCGTCGCGCGCTCGCCGGCTACCCCGTGCACTCCGTGATCACCTACGACTGAGGGACATGCGACCGAGGGTGCCATGACAGAGGTACGGCCGAGATCCGAGCGCCGGCCCGATCGGCGCTCGATGCTGGCGCGTCGCAGGCACCAGCACGTCGACACCGTGCTCGCGCCGCTCCTCCAGGCCTTCCGCGCACGGAACCAGAGAGCGTCCACTCACCTGATCGAGGACGCCTACGTCGTGGCGCGCGATGCCCACCGCGATCAGGTGCGGCGATCCGGTGATCCGTACATCGCCCACCCGTTGGGCGTCGCGATGATCCTCGCCGAGCTCGGCCTCGACGACGTCACCGTCGCTTCGGCGCTCCTGCACGACGCTGTCGAGGACACCGATGCTCACCCTCGCCGATCTGGCGCGAGACCTTCGGGTCGGACGTCGCGGCGATCGTCGACGGCGTCACGAAGCTCGATCGGCTCCAGTTCGACTCCAAGGAGGAGCAGCAGGCGGCGACGATGCGCAAGATGCTCGTCGCGATGGCCAAGGACATCCGCGTCCTGCTCATCAAGCTCGCCGACCGGCTGCACAACATGCGGACGATCGCCTCGCTGCCCGAGGAGAAGCAGATGCGGATCGCCCAGGAGACGCTCGACGTCTACGCGCCGCTGGCGCACCGTCTCGGCATCGCAGGACGTCAAGTGGCAGCTCGAGGACCTCGCGTTCGCGGTGCTGCACCCGAAGCGCTACGCCGAGATCGAGCAGATGGTCGCCGACGCGCGCACCGAGCGCGAGCCGAGTACCTCGCGCGGGGTGGTCGCCGAGGTCAGCGCAGCGCCTCGCCGACCTGCACATCGACGCCGAGGTGAGTGGCCGCCCGAAGCACTACTGGTCGATCTACGAGAAGATGGTCGTGCGGGGCAAGGAGTTCGCGGAGATCCATGATCTCGTCGGAGTGCGCGTGATCGTCGAGTCGGTCAAGGACTGCTACGGCGCGCTCGGTTCGATCCACGCGCTGTGGCGGCCGGTTCAGGGGCGGTTCAAGGACTACATCGCGATGCCCAAGTTCAACCTCTACCAGTCGTTGCACACGACGGTCGTCGGCCCGCAGGGCAAGCCGGTCGAGTTCCAGATCCGGACCGCGCGAGATGCACCGGCAGGGCGGAGTTCGGCGTCGCCGCGCACTGGGGCTACAAGGAGCAGCGCAGCCCGGCCGAGGACCTCGTGTGGCTGCAGCGCCTGGTCGACTGGCAGCAGGAGACCGAGCGACCCGGCCGAGTTCATGGCGAGCCTGAAGGTCGACCTGGAGGAGGACGAGGTCTTCGTCTTCACGCCGAAGGGCAAGGTGATCACCCTTCCCGCCGGGGCGAAGACCGTCGACTTCGCCTACGCGATCCACACCGAGGTGGGGCACCGCTGCATCGGCGCGCGGGTCAACGGACGACTCGTCCCGCTCGACTCGACGCTTGCGTCGGGCGACACCGTGGAGATCTTCACGAGCAAGGTGGAGGGTGCCGGACCGAGTCGCGACTGGCTCCAGTTCGTCCAGGCTCCACGGTCCCGCACGAAGATCCGCCAGTGGTTCTCGCGTGAGCGGCGCACCGACGCGATCGACGCCGGCCGCGAGGAGCTCGTGAAGGCCCTGCAGGCGCGAGGCCCTCCCGGTGCACACGCTCTCCTCCTCGACGACGCTGCGCGATGTGGCTGCGCAGATGAACTACAGCGACCTCGAGGCCCTGTACGCGGCCATCGGAGAGGGACACGTCTCGGGCAAGGCAGTCGCGCAGCGGATCCAGCGCGACCTGCAGGGGCGGCGAGGAGCAGCTGCCCGTCACCGTGTCGCGTCCTCCGTTCGCCCCTCGGGGTCGGCGCAGCGCCGTCGGTGTGCACGTCGAGGGCCTCGACGACGTCATGGTCCGCCTCTCGCGCTGCTGTACTCCGGTTCCCGGCGACGAGATCATGGGCTTCGTCACGCGTGGCCGCGGGATCTCGGTGCACCGAACCGACTGCGCGAACGCCCGCAGCCTCCGAGATCAGGCCGACCGCGTGATCGAGGTGGAGTGGGACCACGACGCTCCGGCCGCCTACGTCGTCTCGGTCGAGGTCGAGGCGCTCGACCGGCCGAAGCTGCTGCGTGACCTGGCCGACATCCTCTCCGAGCACCACGTCAGCATCCTCACCTCGACGTCGCAGGTCCGCCCGGACCGAGTGGCGAGGCTCAAGTTCGAGTTCGAGCTGGCCGACCCCGGGCACCTCGACTCGATCGTCTCGGCGCTGCAGCGGGTCGACTCGGTCTACGAGGCGTGGCGCGTGCTGCCCGGCCAGAAGGGCCGCTGAGTCCGGAGCCGGTCGACCCCTCGGAACGGCGCTAAGGACAACCCCTCCCGATGCCGATACTCGGTGCGGTGGTTCGCGCAGCTGCATGGGGCGAGAGGCCTTGTCGACGATGCGATGCAGGCGAGTGGCACGAAGGTGGTCCTCTCCCCGGTTGAAGGCGGAGCCGGGGTCGGGTCGCGCCCCCGGTCACGGGGCCGGTGGCTTCACCATCCTGGAGATGGTGATAGCGATCTCGCTCTTCGCCGTCATCATGCTCGGGGTCGCGACGACGGTGGACAGCGGGCTGAACCTCACCCGCAACAACCGAAACCGCAGCGTCGCCGCCAACCTCGCGGCGCAGGAGATGGACCTCGTGCGGACCAGCGAGTTCGTGACCCTGGCTCCCGCGTCGACGGTCCAGGAGGTGGGCGAGGTCCCCTATACCGTGAACCGCGAGCTCACCTGGGTTCCCAAGAACGCGACGAACGGACCGTGCGACGGCAGTGGCGGCAGCCCCCAGCTCCTGCGGGTTCGGGTCTCGGTGACGTGGCCGTCGATGCGCGGCGTGGCGCCGGTCGTGAGCGACTCTGCAATGACACCACCGGTCGGCGCGTACGACCCGAACACGGGGCACGTGGCGGTCAAGGTCCTCGATCGTGACGCCGTCGCCTCCTTCGGGAGCACCGTCACCGTGACGGGCCCCGAGACGCGCACCCTGCCGACGAACTCCGATGGGTGTGCCTTCTTCGCGTATCTCACCCCGGGCACGTACGACGTCTCGATGAACACCGCCGGCTACGTCGATCGCCAGGGCAGCTCGGCGCCGAGCCAGGTGGTGGGCGTCAGCGTCGGAGTGACTGCCAGCGCGCAGTTCGACTACGACCAGGCGTCGTCGCTCGCTCTGACGCTCACACCCGACGACGGCGGCGTTGTCCCGTCCGACATCCCGGTCACGCTGGGGAACACGATCTTCCTCCCCGTCGGGACCAAGTTCTTCCCCGGCTCCGGCAGCAGTCGTACGCTCCCGGACATCTTCCCCGCCGCCGACGGGTACGAGGCATGGGCCGGAACCTGCGCCGACGCCGACCCACAGGGAGAGATGTCCGGTGGCGAGGGCGCCTACTGGCCCGGAGCGATGCGCGCGGCACCGTTCGCGATGACCCCGGGCGGCACCACATCGGGGAGCGTCGTGCTGCGATCGATCGAGGTCCAGGTGAACGACGGACTCGGGGCGGCCGTGGCGGGCGTGACCGTCGTCGCCACACACGCCGCCGACCACGTGTGTGCATCCGGAGCGACTCACACGCTCGGAGTCACCGACGGGTCGGGGCACCTGTCCGCCGGACTGCCGTACGGGGCGTGGGAGCTGAGCGTCAACGGCAGGACGCCCGTGTCGCAGTGGCCGACCGCGACACTCGATCCGACGGAGTCGGAGACGCCGACGGCACAGGTGTCCGTCCAGTGAGAAGGCGTCGACGCGCGCACGAGCGGGCGATCACAGCGCCCGGCTCAGGGAGCGGATCTCACCGCCGGAGGCGCCAGACGGGCAACTCACTCGTCGAGGTGGTCGCGACGATCTCGATCATGACGATCATCATGGCGACGGTCTACCAGGGGTTCGCCTCGACACAGAACGCCATTGCGGGAACCGACGAGCGTCTCCGCAACCTCGACGAGGCCCGTGTCCTCATGGCCGCGACCAGCAAGGACATCCGCACCGCAGTGCGCCTGAGCGCGGGTGCGTCACCGTTCACGTACGCGTCGGGCAACGAGGCCACGTTCTACGCGAACCTCGACACCACCGACGCTCCGAAGAAGGTCAGCATCCACATCGACGCCGACGACCAGCTGATCGAGGAGGTGTGGACGGCGGACGCGGCCAGCGTCGCGCCCGACTACACGTACACGGGGACCCCCCGCGTCCGATTCGTCGGCCGGTTCGTCGACAACACCGAGGCCGATCCGATCTTCACCTACCTGGACTCGAGCGGAGCGGAGCTGAACAGCACCCCCTCGCGGCAGCAGATCTGCTGGCGATCAAGGCGGTGCGGATCAACCTGGTGGTGAAGAAGGAGTCGGGTTGGTCGATGCGCTCCACGAGCCTGGTCAACCGCGTAAGGCTTCCGAACCTCGACTACAACGCGGTGGCGGGATGAGGGTCGTGAACAGACCACGCCGCACCACGGACCCCGGCGGCACCACCCGTCGGGTCGCACGCTCGGAGCGTGGGTTCGCCCTCGTGGCCGTCATGACCACTACATCGGTCCTGATGCTGCTGGCCATCGCGGTGGTCGGCTACGGAGTCGGGTCGCAGAACATCTCCCGGCACGACCAGAACTGGAATGCGGCGCTGTCGGCTGCCGAGGCGGGCATCGACGAGTACGTGTTCAGGCTGAACGAGAACGCGAACTACTGGCAGTACAACGCGGCGAACCCGCCACCCGACGACAACACCGCGTTCACCGACTGGACCTCAGTGCCGGGAGGGAACACGCCCGCGCTCTTCCGGTACGACGTCGACGCGTCGACGATCGGGTCCGACGGTCGGGTGAGGATCTCGGCGACGGGCCGCGTCGGCGACTCCGAACGCACCGTGTACGCGACTCTGCGACGTCGCAGCTTCCTCGACTACCTCTACTTCACCGATTTCGAGACGCTGGACCCGGCCTCCTACAGCGGGAACCCGTTCACCGCCGCCCAGGCGCAGGTCAGGTGCTCGAAGCACTACTACGGCGGCTTCAATCTCCAGCGCGACGTCTCCGGGCGCACCGACTACACCGGCGACAGCGACTCGAACGGGGCCTACTGCATCGAGATCAACTTCGTCTCCGCCGACTCGATAAACGGCCCCCTTCACACGAACGACTCGTTCCTCGTCTGCGGCAGCCCCCACTTCAACGGCGAGACCTCGTCCTCCCAGGGCGGCGAGGGCGGGCTTCGATACCGGACGAACGACGGATGCAGCCCCAACTCGCCTGTCTTCGCTAACGCAGGTGATCCGAGGCTGCTACCGCCACTGACGATGCCGCCGAGCAACTCCGCCCTCAAGGCCGAGACGAACGTCGGCGTTGGCGGCTGCCTGTACACCGGCCCGACGCGCATCAAGCTGAACGCGAACGGCACCATGACGGTCAAGAGCCCGTTCTCGAAGCAGACCAACAACTCGCCCTGCCCGACCAACGGGACGGGCGCGCTTCCGTCGAACGGCGTCGTCTTCGTGCAGAACGTACCGTCGACGGGCTCGGACCCGAACTACACCAATGGCTGTCCCTACTGGGTCAGCGGGCGCTCCCATCCCCTCGGGCTGCCTCGCAGCAGTGACCGGAACACCTACGGGTGCCGCGACGGCGACGTCTTCCTCGAGGGGACGCTCGACGGTCAGCTGACGATCGCGGCCGACAACAACGTCACCGTGACGTGGCATGTGACGTACGCGGGAGGTCTCGGGGGCGACGACCTCCTCGGCCTCATCGCGAACAACCACGTGGAGATCTACCACCCCGTCTCGTGCACGGGCGGCGGCACCTCGTCGAACTGCAACCTGGATGCCAACTTCCCAACGGAGCCGAACCGGAACGCCGAGTTCGCGAACGCGACGGTGCAGGCGGCGATCCTCTCGGTCAACCACTCGTTCCATGTGCAGCAGTACGGTGCCGGCGCCCCTCTGGGGGACCTCAGCGTCGACGGGGCGATCGCCCAGCGGTACCGGGGCCCGGTCGGCACGACCAGCAGCGGATCGATCCGGAGCGGGTTCGCCAAGGACTACGTCTACGACCAGCGTCTCAAGTACCTGTCGCCGCCGAAGTTCCTCGATCCCGTCGCTTCGCAGTGGGGGATCGCCACGTGGGCGGAGAACGAGGTGCCCGCCGCCTACCGGTAGCATGCGAACGTGGCCGACGACCGAGACTTCTTCCGCGCGCCGGTCGGCACGCACGACGTCCTCTCTCCCGAATCGGAGCGTTGGCAGGCGCTCGTGGGCGCGTTCGCCGACAGGGCTCGCCGCTACGGGTTCGGCCTCTGCGTGACGCCCGTCTACGAGCACGTGGAGGTGTTCCGCCGCGTCGGCGAGACGACCGATGTCGTGAGCAAGGAGATGTACGAGTTCGAGGACAAGGGCGGCCGGCGCCTGGCCCTGCGCCCCGAGGGAACGGCTCCCGTGGTGCGCGCCTTCGTGCAGCACCGCCCCCTCGTACCCTGGAAGGCCTGGTACGTGGCGCCCAACTTCCGTCACGAGAAGCCTCAGAAGGGTCGGTACCGGCAGCACTGGCAGGTCGGGGTCGAGGCGATCGGCGTCGACGATCCGGAGATCGACGTGGAGGTCATGGCGCTCGCGGCCGGCTTCTTCGACAGCCTCGGGCTGCGCCGTGTGCGACTCCTCCTGAACAGCATGGGCGACGAGGCGTCGCGCTCGCGCTACCGCGAGGTGCTCCTGGCCCACTACCGCAACCACGGCGACGTCATCGGCGACGACATGGCGCGTGCGGAGGCGAACCCCCTCCGCATCCTCGACTCGAAGCGCGACGACTGGCAGGAGATGCTCGACGAGGCTCCACGGCTCGGTGACTACCTCAGCGAGGAGTCGGCCGGTCACTTCGGGCGAGTGCAGGAGGGCCTGGAGGCGCTCGGGATCGAGTACGAGATCGCGCCCCGCCTGGTACGCGGATTCGACTACTACACCGGGACGACCTTCGAGTTCCAGAGTGATGCCCTCGACGCGGCGCAGAACGCGATCGGGGGCGGTGGCCGCTACGACCGGCTCTCGGAGGAGATGGGCGGCCCTCCGGCCTCGGGGATCGGATTCGGAATCGGGATCGAGCGGGTTCTGATCGCCTGCGACTCGGAGGGAGTCCTCCCGTCCCGAGGACGAGGCATCGACGTCTACGTGATCGACGCCGTCGGCGGCAACGCTGCCACGGTGCTCGCGAGCGAGCTGAGGGAGGCGGGCCTGGTGACCGAGCGTGCGTTCGGTGGCAGGTCGGTGAAGAAGCAGTGGGGGGCTGCCGACAAGTCGGGTGCGCGTCACGGAGTGATGCTCGCCGCGCGGGAGTGGGAGCGCGGGCAGGTGCTCGTGAAGAGCATGGAGACCGGTGAGCAGATCGAGGTGCAGCGCGACGAGGTCGCGTCGTGGCTCCTGGCCAGGCGGGAGAACGATCGCCGATGATGCGGACCGACCGATGTGGAGACCTGCGCGCCGGCGCGGCCGGCCGACGCGTCGCCGTGTGCGGCTGGGCCGCGCGGCGGCGGGATCACGGCGGAGTCGTCTTCTTCGACCTGCGCGACGCCTCCGGGACGGTGCAGGTGGTCGTCGACCCCGAGACGGAGGGGCTCGGCGACGCCCACCGGGTGCGAGCAGAGTGGGTCCTGCGGATCGAGGGTGAGGTCCGACCCAGGCCGGCGGGCACCGTCAACGAGGAGATGACCACGGGAGAGATCGAGGTCGTGGCAACGACGCTGGAGGTCCTCTCCGAGTCGGAGGCGACGCCGTTCCCCCTCGACGAGCGCATCGACGTCGACGAGGCCCTGAGGCTCCGCCACAGGTACCTCGACCTGCGGCGCGAGCGGATGCAGCGGAACCTGCGCCTCCGGGCGGGCGTCAACGCAGCCCTCCGACGCGCGATGGACACCCAGGGCTTCGTCGAGGTCGAGACGCCCATGCTCATCGCCTCGACGCCCGAGGGTGCGCGCGACTTCGTCGTCCCGTCGAGGATGCGCCCCGGGTCGTTCTACGCGCTACCGCAGAGCCCTCAGCTCTTCAAGCAACTTCTGATGGTCGGCGGCGTGGATCGCTACTACCAGATCGCCCGGTGCATGCGCGACGAGGACCTGCGCGCCGACCGGCAGTTCGAGTTCATGCAGCTCGACGTCGAGATGAGCTTCGCGACCCAGGAGGACGTGCTCGACGCCGTGGGCGCCGCTGTCGTGGCCGCAACCGAGGCCACCACGGGGGAGCCCCTCCGGCCGATCGCGCGTCTGACCTGGTTGGAGGCGATGGAGAGATTCGGGTCCGACAAGCCCGACACCCGGTTCGGTCTCGAGCTGGTGGAGCTCACCGAGGTCTTCGAGTCGACCGGCTTCCGTGCGTTCCAGGGGGCCGAGGCAGTGAAGGGGATCCGTGTCGAAGGCGGGGGCGACCTGACGCGGTCGCGCGTCGACGCTCTCGTGGAGAGGGCGAAGGCACTCGGGGCCGCCGGTCTGGTGTGGATGCGGGTCAGGGACGGCGGGGAGCTCGACTCTCCCGTGGCCAAGTTCATCGACGCCGACGAGCAGGCCGGCCTCGTCGAGTGTCTCGGGGCGGCCGCCGGCGACCTGCTGCTGATCTGCGCCGGCGAGCGCGCGCACCGTCCGCTCCGTGCTCGGGCAGCTACGCATCGATCTCGGTAGGCCACCTGTCACGGAGGGAGGGCTCGAGTTCCTCTGGGTCGTCGACTTCCCGCTCTTCGAGGGGCTCGGCGACGACGGCCGGCCCGTCCCGGCCCACCATCCGTTCACGAGCCCGCACCCCGAAGACGTCGACCGGCTGGAGTCGGACCCCCTCTCGGTGAGGTCTCAGTCGTACGACCTGGTCCTCAACGGCTGGGAGCTGGGGTCGGGGAGCGTCAGGATCCACCGCTCCGAGCTCCAGCAGCGCATCTTCTCGCTCCTCGGCATCTCCCCCGAGGACGCGCGCGCGCCCGCTTCGGCTTCCTGCTCGAGGCGTTCCGCTACGGCGCGCCTCCGCACGCCGGGTTCGCGGTCGGCATCGACCGGCTCGTCGCGATCCTCGCCGGCGAGGAGAACATCCGTGAGGTGATCGCCTTCCCGAAGACGCAGTCGGGCGGCGACCCGCTCACCAACGCCCCGACGGCGATCGACGAGCCCCAGCTCCGCGAGCTCGGCCTCCGTCTCCTCCCCCCGAAGACCTGACGCGGCGCGGCTCCGCCCCCCGCCCCCCGGTCCCCGCCCCCCGGTCCCCGCCCCCCGGATCCCGAGATGGGTCGTCTGTGCCGCGGGGGGTGCGCGGTTCTGTCCCATCTCGGGGGAGCGGCGGCCCGGGGTCCCCGAGATGGGTCGTTTGTGCCGCGGGGGCTGCGCGGTTCTGTCCCATCTCGGGGGTGCGGCGGCCCGGGGTCCCCGAGATGGGTCGTTTGTGCCGCGGGGGCTGCGCGGTTCTGTCCCATCTCGGGGGTGCGGCGGCCCGGGGTGCACGAGATGGGTCACTCTTGCCGCGGGGGGTGCGCGGTTCTGTCCCATCTCGGCGGCCGGGCGGCGCGGGGTGCTCGTGATGGGTCGTTTGTGCCGCGGGGGGTGCGCGGTTCTGTCCCATCTCGGCGGCCGGGCGGCGCGGGGTGTTCGAGATGGGTCGCTCTTGCCGCGGGGGGTGCGCGATTCTGTCCCATCTCGGCGGTGGGGCGGCGGGGGTGGGGCGGCTGTGGGCCCGGGGCGGGGGAACTACGGGTCGTGTGGGGGGCGGGTCCGGCGTGGCGGTCGTACGCTGGCGCCGTGTCCGACTCCAGCCTCTTCACCGCTGCCCTCGAGGACCGCCTCGCGCGCCGGGCCCCACTCGCGGCCCGGTTGAGGCCCCGCGTCCTCGACGAGGTCGTCGGGCAGAGCCACCTCCTGGGCCGTGGGAAGCCGCTGAGGGTCCTGATCGAGTCGGACCGGCTCTCGTCGCTGATCCTCTGGGGCCCTCCGGGCACCGGCAAGACGACCATCGCGCGCCTCGTCGCCGGGGCGACCTCCAAGTCGTTCGAGCCCCTCTCCGCGGTCACCGCCGGCGTGAAGGACGTGCGCGAGATCGCCGAACGGGCGAGGGTGCGGTTGGGGGAGCACGGGCAGGGCACGATCTTGTTCCTCGACGAGGTGCACCGGTTCAACAGGACCCAGCAAGACGCTCTCCTGCCCCACGTCGAGGAGGGCCTGCTGGTCCTCGTGGGAGCGACCACGGAGAACCCGTTCTTCTCTCTGACCGGCCCCCTGCTCTCGCGATCGACCCTTTTCCGCCTCGAGCCGCTCACCGCCGGGGAGGTCGTAGAGCTGCTGCGCCGCGCACTCACCGACGCCGAGCGTGGCCTCGGGGACGATCCGGTGGGGATCGACCGCGACGCGCTAGATCACCTGGCGGACCGATCGGAGGGCGACGCCCGGCACGCGCTCACGTGTCTCGAGATGGCGCACGCCCTGGCCGTCGAGTCGGAGCGCGACACGATCACGCTCGCCGATGCGGAGGCGGCGCTCGCGATGAGGGCGGTGCGCTACGGCGCCGACGAGCACTACGACGTGGTCAGCGCATTCATCAAGAGCATCCGCGGCAGCGATCCCGATGCCGGCGTCTACTGGCTGGCACGGATGATCGAGGCGGGCGAGGACCCGCGGTTCATCGCCAGGCGGCTCGTGATCCTCTCATCCGAGGACATCGGCCTCGCCGACCCGATGAGCCTCCTGGTCGCCGAGGCCGCTGCCCGCGCCGTCGAGTTCGTCGGCCTCCCCGAAGCGCGTTACGGCCTGGCGCAGGCAGTGATCCACCTCTCGCTGGCGCCCAAGTCGAACACTGCGGCGCGAGCGATCGCCGCGGCGACCGCGGCTGTGCACGACCGGCCCGTGGGCGCTGTCCCCGTGCACCTCCGCGACGCCAGCTACTCCGGAGCGCGGGTCCTGGGCCACGGACTCGGTTACGCGTATCCTCACGACGCTCCGGAGGGTTGGGTGCCCCAGCAGCACCTGCCCCCCGAGGTCGCCTCGGAGCGCTTCTACGAGCCGAGTGCGCACGGTTCGGAGCCGGCACGCGCTGCGTCGTGGAGGGCACGGCGGGGAGAGCACGAAGGGAGAGACGATGAGCGCGGGTGACGTCGTGGCGATCATCGCAGCGGTGTGCGTCGCGATGTTCGTCGGCGCGCTCGCCGTCGCGATAGCGGCTCTGGTGGGTGCGCTGCGCGACCTGCGCGCCGCGACTGCCGCCCTCAGTGCCGAGGCTGTACCGCTGCTCGAGGAGATGCGCGCCACTGTGCGCGACGCCGGCCGCGAGGTGGACCGAGTGGAGCGACTCGTGACCGCAGCGGGCGAAGTGACCGAGGTGGTCGACAGCGCGCAGCGCCTCGCGTACAAGACACTGGCGAACCCGGTCGTCAAGGCGATGGCGTTCAAGGCGGGCGTGTCCCGGGGAGCGCGACGGCTGCGCGAGGGGGAGCATCCCTCGTCTGCGAGCGACACCACGGCGCAGGGTGGCACGCGGCCGGTGGTCGCGGCACCGGGCGTGCCGTCGGAGTCATACGGGAGCGGCTCCGCGGAGGAAGCGGGCGCAGATCTGCAGCCCCCGCCGACCCGTGGCAGGGTCTCGCGCCGCACGCGCCGAGGCCGGGGAGCGGCGTAGGTGTTCAAGCGGCTCTTCTGGCTCCTCGTCGGCTTCGTGCTCGGACTGGGTTCCTCGCTGGCCATCGTCCGCAGGTTGCGCAGGGTCGCCGCGCGCTACGCGCCGCCCGAGGTCGCGCAGCGCTGGGGGGAGAGGGCGACCTCGGTCGGGCGCGACGTCCGCGCGGCCGTGCGCGATGGGCGCACGGAGATGCACCGGCGCGAGACGGAGATGCAGTCGCGGCTCGGAATCCAGGATCCGACGGGCTGACGCCACGAGCACGCCGACACGGCGTTTCTGGGGCGGGGTCGTCGCCGGGCCGCGCAGTACCCTGTCGCCGATGCCGAACAAGCCACCCACGACGGCCGACGCCCTGCGCCAGGCTTTCGTCGACTTCTTCACGGAACGCGGTCACACGCACGTCCCTTCGGCAAGCGTCATCCCCGTGGATCGCACGGTCCTCTTCACGGTCGCGGGCATGGTGCCGTTCAAGCCCTACTTCACCGGCGACGAGGTGGCGCCGTACAGGCGGGCGGTGAGCGTGCAGAAGTGCGTCCGCGCCGGCGGGAAGCACAACGATCTCGACGACATCGGGCGCACGAACAGGCACTTCTCGTTCTTCGAGATGCTCGGCAACTTCTCCTTCGGCGACTACTTCAAGTCCGACGCGATCCCGTGGGCCTGGGAGTTCGTCACGGGCACGCTCGGACTCCCTGCCGACCGCCTATGGGTGACGGTCCACCTCGACGACGACGAAGCCGCCGACCTCTGGCACGAGACCGTCGGCGTTCCACGCGACCGCATCCAGCGCCTCGACGACGACAACTTCTGGCGCATGGGCGACACGGGCCCGTGCGGACCGTGCTCGGAGATCTTCTGGGACCTCGGCCCGGAGCACGGTCCCGACGGCGGGCCGGCCACGGGGCACGACAGGTACATCGAGATCTGGAACCTGGTCTTCATGCAGTACGACCAGCAGGCCGACGGCACCAGGGCACCGCTGCCCAGGCCGAGCATCGACACCGGCGCCGGCCTGGAGCGCATCCTCGCCGTCGTGCAGGGCCGCCAGTCGATCTGGGAGATCGACGTCTTCCGCCCGTTGATCGCCGCGGCCGAGGCGGCGACGGGCGCCGAGATCGGCAGCAACGCCGAGATCGACGTCTCGCTGAGGATCATGGCCGAGCACGCCCGCACCATGACCTTCATGGTGAGCGACGGCGTGGTCCCGTCGAACGAGGAGCGCGGCTACGTGCTCCGGCGCATCATCAGGCGCGCCGTGCGCCACGCCTACCTGCTCGGCGCGGCGTGATCTGGTGACGCCGGCGCTCGTCGAGGCGACGATCGGTGTGATGGGCGGCGCGTATCCGGCGCTCCTGGCCGATCACGACCTGGTGGTGAACGTCGTGCGCCGCGAGGAGGAGCGGTTCCGTTCCACGCTGCAACGCGGGCTGGAGCATCTCGACGGTCTCATCGATTCCGGCGATGTGAGCGGCGGCGAGGCGTTCTACCTTCACGACACTCTGGGGTTCCCCGTCGACCTGACGCGCGAGATCGCCGAGGAGCGCGGACAGCGAGGTCGACCTCGATGGCTTCCGCGACCGCATGGAAGAGCAACGCATGCGCGCGCAGCAGGCGCACAAGGAAGCAGGTGGAGCGGCGACGGCGCCCATCGACCTCTACCGCGAGCTGGTCGACGAGCTCGGCCCGAGCGAGTTCACCGGGAGGCAGGAGTCGACGTCGGAGGCGTCTCTGAAGGCGCTGATCGTCGGTGGTGAGCGAGTGGCCCGCGCCGGCGAGGGGACGGAGCTCGACGTGGTGTTGGACCGCACGCCGTTCTACGCGGAGTCGGGCGGACAGGTGGGCGACACCGGAGTGATCACGACGTCGGCCGGGGCGCGGATCGATGTCTCCGACACCCAATACGGCCTCCCCGGGTCGATTGTCCTGCACCGTGGTGTAGTGGCAACGGGCGACGTCGCCGAGGGCGACGAGGTCGAGGCGTCGATCGACTCGGTGCGACGCGACCGAATCCGTCGCAACCACACGGCCACGCACATCTTGCACTGGGCGCTCAGGGAGGTGCTCGGGTCTCACGTGAAGCAGGCCGGCTCCCACGTCGGCCCGGAGAGACTGCGGTTCGACTTCAGCCACTTCGAGGCCGTCACGCGCGAGCAGCTCTCGGAGGTGGAGCGCCTCGCGAACGCCGAGGTGATCAGCGACGCGCCGGTCAGGCACTACGAGACGACGAAGGTCGAAGCCGAGGCGTCGGGCGCGATCGCCTTCTTCGGCGAGAAGTACGGCGATGTGGTGCGGGTCCTCGAGGCCGGCGATCACTCGACGGAGCTCTGTGGGGGCACTCACGTGCATGCGCTGGGCTTCATCGGCCCGATCAAGATCGTGAGCGAGGGATCGATCGGATCGAACCTCCGGCGGATCGAGGCAGTGACCGGCGACGGGGCGTTCGCTCGGATCGAGGAGGAGGAGGCCCTCCTGAGGCAGGTCGGCGACGCGCTGCGCGCGTCACCGACCGAGGTGCTCGAGAAGGTCGAGCGCCTCGTCGAGCAGGTCAGGGATCTTGAACGGACCGTCGCGGACATGCGGGCGAGAGAGGCCGACTCCATGGCGGCAAGACTCGCCGTCGGCGCCGAGGGGGGCGTCGTCGTGCAGCGGTGCGACGGCGTTGGTTCCGACGACCTCCGCAGGCTCACTCAGTCGACTCTGCGCTGCGTCGGAGAAGGCGTGGTCGCCCTGCTCGGAAACGGCCCCGAGGGCACCAAGGCCGGGATAGCCGTCGCGGTCAGTCAAGGGCTGATCGCCGACGGCGCGTCGGCCGCCGAGATCGCGGCGCCCGCTGCGCGGGCGCTCGGCGGTGGGACTGCGCGCAGCGCCGAGTTCGTCGTCGGTGGTGGTCCGAACGTGGAGGCGCTCGACGACGCAGAGGCGATCCTTCGTGCCCAGGTTGCGTCGTGGCGGCGGTGACCGAGACTGTTGCGGACGGTAGGGCGCTCGGTGTCGACTTGGGCGAGCGCCGTATCGGCCTGGCCCTCTCGGATCCCGGTGGGGTCATTGCGAGCCCGCACTCCGTGTTGAGGAGGGGGCGGGACCGGGCCGAGGATCACAGCGCGATATTGGCCGTGGCGCGGCGACGAAGGAGTGGTTGCCATCGTCGTGGGACTGCCGCGTTCGCTCTCGGGGGGCCTCGGCCCCGCCGCGCGGGCGGCTCTCGCCGAGATCGACGAGCTGCGTGCTTCGGCGGGCGCATGCATGACGGTGGAGTCGTGTGACGAGCGGTTCACGACGGTAGTGGCGGAGCGCGCCCTCGTCGAGGGAGGCGTGCGCCGCCAAGACCGGCGGGCCGTCGTCGACAAGGTCGCCGCGGCGGTGATGCTGCAGTCGTGGCTGGACGCACGCCGGCGAGCGGTCCCGTGAGCGATCCGGTGCCCGGGCCGGTGAGCGATCCGTTGCCCGGGCCGGTGAGCGACGCGTTGCCCGAGCCGGTCGGGGAGCGCGGTGACGGCGATGAGAGCCGTTCCTCGCCGCGGGTCGTGTCGTCGCGGAGGCGGGCCGAGCGGCCCCGCCGGCGGCGCAGTCGCGTCGTGTGGATCGTCGCCCTCGTCGGCGTGCCGGTGCTGATCCTGGGCGGAGCCGCCCGATGGATCCAGGTGCAGCTCGATCCGACGGGCACACCGGGAGAGGAGCTGTCGGTAACGGTCGAGGAGGGCTGGGGGGTGGCCGACATCGCCGACGAGCTCGATCGCAGCGGCGTCGTCGGCTCGTCGCTGGTGTTCCAGGCGTATGTCCGCCTGTCGGGGTCTGGCCCCTTCCAGGCCGGCGACTACGAGATGCGCGCGGGGCTCGGGGTGAAGGACGCGATCGGCGTCCTCGAGGACGGCCCGGTGATCGCCTACGAGGAGCTGCGGGTGCCGCCCGGTCTGTGGTTGACCGAGGTCGCCCAGCGCGTCGAGGAGCAGCTCCCCGGGAGGAGCGCGGCGCGGTTCCTCGAGGTGGCGGCCTCGGGCAAGGTGCGTTCCAAGTTCCAGCCCGAGGGCGTGGAGAGCCTCGAGGGGCTCCTGTGGCCCGACACCTACCGGTTCGTGGAGACCGACGACGAGACCGCGGTGCTGAGGACCATGGTGCGGGAGTTCGACCGCCGTGCCACGCGACTCGGGCTCGACTCACCGGCCAACGGACTCACGGCCTACGAGACGCTCATCGTCGCATCTCTGATCCAGAGCGAGGCGAAGCTCGACGCCGACAGGGGGCTGATCGCCTCGGTGGTCATGAACAGGTTGGAGCAGGGCATGCCGCTGCAGATCGACGCGACCGTTCTCTACGCGATCGGAGAGCGCAAGGTCTCGAACACGGCCGAGGACCGGGCGACGGACTCCCCGTACAACACCTATGCGGTGAGCGGGCTGCCACCGACACCGATCTCGGGCGTCGCCGCGGTCTCGATCGAGGCGGCGCTGAGTCCTGCTGAGTCGGCGTACCTCTTCTACGTAGTCGCCGACACGCAGGGCGGTCACGCGTTCGCCGAGACGTACGACGAGCACCTCGCGAACGTCGAAGCAGCCAGGGAGAAGGGGCTTCTCGGATGATCCCCGACGTCGGGTCGTCGACGCGAGTGGCTGGGGTGATCGGTGACCCGGTCCGGCACTCGCTCTCACCGGTGCTCCTCAATGCGGCGTTCCAGGCGCTCGGCCTCGACTGGGTGTACGTGGCGTTCGAGGTGCCCGCCGGTGAGTCGCGGGCCGCTCTCGCGGCCATGCGGACGCTCGATCTCGCCGGCTTGAACGTGACGATGCCTCACAAGACGGCCGTGGCCGACCTCTGCGACGACCTCACGCCCGACGCCGAGGTCCTCGGCAGCGTGAACACGGTCGTCCCGGTCGGCGGCGGGCGCCTCCTCGGCGACTCGACCGACGGTGAGGGCTTCGTCCGCGCTCTTCGTGACGCCGGGCACGATCCGGGTGGGCGCCGGGTCCTGCTGCTCGGGGCCGGCGGCGCGGCGCGGGCGGTCGCGCTGGCTCTGGGTCGCGAGGGGAGCGCCGTGACGGTCGCGGCGCGACGCCCCGACGCAGCCGCGGCCACCGCCGCACTCGCGCCCGCCGGCGCGACCGTCGCTTGGACGGCCGCCGGCGGTGCGGCCCACGAGATGGACCTCGTCGTGAACGCCACGCCGCTGGGGATGGCCGGCAGCGGCCTTCCGATGGACCCGTCGGTCCTCCACCCCGGCCAGGTCGTGGCCGACCTCGTCTACCACCCGATCGACACTCCACTGCTCGTCGCGGCCCGGCGAGCGGGCGCCTCCACGGTCGACGGGCTCGGAATGCTGGTGCGCCAGGCGGCGCTCTCCCTGGAACGCTGGACGGGTGAGCGAGCCCCCGTCGGCGTGATGCGGGCAGCCGTCGAGGCGGCCGTCGCGGCTCGCTGAGCCGGTCGCCCCGGGGGGTCCCGCTCCGGGGCCGCCGCCAGTGACCGAAACCCGCTCAACGTAGGCCCGCTCCGCGCCGATCACTCCTCGTGGAGGGACTGACGTGTCTCTACAAGGAACGTTCGACACCCTGCCGGTGACGGAGCTGCTGGGCCTCCTGGTCCGGTCGCGCAAGACCGGCCTCCTGCATGTCGAGTCGCGCGCGTCCGAGGGCAGGGTCTGGCTCCTCGAGGGGCGGTGCCGGGCCGTGGAGTCGGGCGCCCTGTCGGGCCCCGCCGCGACGCCGGGCGACCTCCAGGAGAGGCTCGTCGACGCGTGCTTCGACGTTGCCCGCCAGGAGTCGGGGTCGTTCAGGTTCGCCGACGGCGGCGAGCCCCCATGGCCGACGGCGTACGACGTCTGCGTGGACGACGCGCTCGAGGAGGTGGACCGCCTGCTCGAGGAGTGGCAGGAGATCCGCGGAGTGATCCCGTCGCTCGACGCGCGTCCGCGGCTCAGCCCCGAGCTCCGGTGCCAGTCGATGACCGTCGACGCGGCGCAGTGGCGGGTGCTGGCGGCCCTAGACGGTTCCCGCACCGTCGACGACGTGATCAGTGGATCTCAGCGCTCGCTCATGGAGGTCTGCGTGGTGCTGCGCGACATGGTGGAGCGCGGGGCCGTCGAGCTGATCACAGCACCGACGGAGCTAGCGCCCGACGCGGCAGACCCGGCGGCACCGGATCCCGGGGTGGCGGCCCCCGACGAGAGCGTTCCCGACGACGGCGTTCCCGACGACGGCGCCCTGGCGGACGGCGCCCTGGCAGACCTCGCGGACCTGGCGAGGAGCGCAGCGGGCGTCGAGTTCGGGCCCCGTGAGCCGGAGGCGATCGTCGCCGGGCCCGCTCCCGGCACGGATGCCGTCGTGCACCCCGTGGAGCCGTACGGGCCAGGTGTGGACCCGTCGGAGCCGACGGAGGCCCCGCACCCGGCAACGCACCGGCCCGTGGGCGGGGCGTCCGTGGGGAAGGCGAGGGCGGGGGTCGCCGAAGCGCGTCCCCGAGGCCGGAAGGGTGCCCCAGACGACGGAGACGACGACGGCGAACCCGAGTCGGCTCTACCCGACGGAACCGAGGCCGGCGACGACGACGGGTCGAAGCGTGACCGCGGGGCGATGCTCCGCCTCTTCTCGACGATCCGCGACCTCTAGCCCGAACAGTACGAAACGGACTTCTGCTGCTCCCGCTCAGTCGCGGCGGGAATCGGGACGATAACCGGACGACGGTACAGGGAGGCACTGTTCTGTCCGACACCAAGCCGCTCGGCGCGCTCATGCTGGAAGAGGGTCTCCTGACGGAGGCCCAGCTCGACGCGGCTCTCGAGGAGCAGTCCCGCACCGGGCGATCGCTCGGCCGCATCCTCATCGAGACGGTCGGCATCTCCGAGAGCGACCTCGTGCGTGCGCTCGCCCGCCAGGTGGGTCTCGACTTCGTGGATCTCGGCGACCACACCATCGACCCCTCGGCGGTCGCTCTCGTGACCGAGTCGCTCGCCCGGCGATACCAGGCACTCCCGATCGGCAGGGACGACGACGGCGCACTAGTCGTCGTGATGGCGGACCCGTCGAACGTCTTCGCCCTCGACGACATCAGGGCGGTCACCGGCCACGACGTGAGGTCGGTCGTGGCAACGGCGGCGCAGATCTCCGACACGATCGATCGCTACTTCAGGCTGGAGACCGAGGTCGACTCCGTCGCTCAAGCGGCCGCGGACGAGGCGGAGATCACCGAGGACCTGAGCGGCGTCCGCGAGATCGTCGAGGACGCCCCGATCGTGAAGTTCGTCAACCTGCTCATCACGCAGGCGGTGGCGGACCGCGCATCCGACATCCACGTCGAGCCGACCGAGCACGACCTGCGGATCAGGTTCCGAATCGACGGTGTGCTGCACGAGGTCATGCGGTCGCCCCGGTCCATCCAGGGTGGAGTGATCAGCCGGCTGAAGGTCATGGCCGAGATCAACATCGCCGAGCGGCGGATACCGCAGGACGGCCGGATCTCGATGAAGGTCGGAGGCCGCCCGATCGACCTGCGCGTCGCGACTCTGCCGACCGTGTACGGCGAGAAGGTCGTGATGCGCATCCTCGACAAGGGCCAGGCGTTGCTGCGCCTCGAGGAGCTCGGCTTCCTGCCCGAGACGCTCGAGCGCTTCTCGGCCTCCTACCGCAAGCCCTACGGGACGATCCTCGTGACCGGCCCGACCGGGTCGGGGAAGTCGACGACGCTGTATGCGACTCTCAACATCCTCAACGAGCCGCACCGCAACGTCATCACCGTCGAGGATCCCGTCGAGTACCGGCTACCCGGGATCAACCAGGTCCAGATCCACCCGAAGGCCGGCCTCACGTTCGCCCTCGCGCTCCGGTCGATCCTGCGCGCCGACCCCGACGTGCTGCTCGTCGGTGAGATCCGAGACCGGGAGACGGCGATCATCGCCGTGGAGGCGGCACTGACCGGTCACCTCGTGCTCTCGACCCTGCACACCAACGACGCCGCCTCGACCCCGATGCGTCTCGTCGAGATGGGCGTGGAGCCGTTCCTGGTGACCAGCTCGCTCGACTGCGTGATCGCGCAGCGCCTCGCTCGTCGCCTCTGCGACAGGTGCAAGGAGGCGTACCAGCCGAGCGAGGCGGAGCTCGTGGAGGCCGGATGGCCGGACGCGGAGCTCGAGTCCGGCGAATGGCCGGTCATCCACCGTCCGGTCGGCTGCTCGTCGTGCGGCCGGACGGGCTATCGAGGGCGGTTCGGCATCCACGAGGTCATGCTGATGACCGAGGAGATCGAGCGCTTGATCATCGAGCGCCGCTCCACCGAGGAGATCCAGAAGGCCGCCGTGATGCAGGGGATGCTGACGCTGCGCGACGACGGTCTGCGCAAGGTCGCCACGGGTCTCACCTCGCTGGAAGAGGTGTTCCGCGTCGTCGCGTGAGACGGCAGCAGAGGGCCTCTGAAGCCCCTTCAGTGAGGCGCGGTCGGGGTCGATACCCGTCTCGTGGCAACCGGGGGCCGGCTACGCGGGAAGGGACGATGCTGACGACCCAGGCGAGACGAATCGGGGAGAGCCTCGTGGAGAGGCACGTGCTGTCGCGCGACGCTCTGGAGGCCGCACTTCTGGAGGCGGAGGAGACGGGACAGCCGCTGCCTGCGGTCCTGCTGCGGTCGGGTCTCGTGGGATCGAAGGACCTGACCGCCGCGCTCGCCGAGAGCCTCGGGATGCGCTTCGTCGACCTACTCGACGCTCCACTGCATCAGACCGCAGCAAGCACGGTCCCTGCAGAGGTTGCAAGACGACACTCGGCGATCGGCATCGACTTCGAGGACCACAAGCTGGTGGTCGCGTTCGCCGAGCCGTCCGACGACGAAGCAGTCGCCGCGGTCGGCGCGGCCACCGGCTACGAGATCGTCCCCGCCGTCGCCGATCGCGCCGAGCTGCACCGCGCGGTCGACGCCGTATACGGGGCGGTGGGCGGAGCTCCCCCCGGGGAGCCTGCCGGCCGCATGTCCGTCGGGGCGCCCGGTGAGGCGAACATCGACGACCTGGGAGTGAACGACCTGCTCGACAGGGTGCTGCAGGCACGGGGATCCGACCTGCACCTCGCTGCCGGTCAACACCCGACGATCCGAATCCACGGTGAGCTCGTGCCCCTCACGGACCTCCCCGTGCTCAACGGGTCGGACGTGCGGCAGATGGTGTACTCGCTGATCACGCAGAAGCAGCGCGAGAAGTTCGAGAACGACCTCGAGCTCGACACCTCGTACTCGCTCCCCGGGAAGAGCCGGTTCCGCGTGAACGTCTTCCTCCAGCGTGACGCCGTCGGCGCCGTGATGCGCGTCATCCCCTACGAGATCGTCGACTTCGACGGCCTCGGCATCCCGGAGTCGGTGAAGTGGTTCGCCGGGTTGGCGCGGGGCCTCGTGCTGGTCACGGGCCCGACCGGTAGCGGGCAAGTCGACGACCCTGGCGTCGCTCATCGACATCGTCAACCGCGAGAAGCCCCTCCACATCATGACGGTCGAGGACCCGATCGAGTTCCTCCACAGTCACAAGCGGTCGCTCGTGAACCAGCGTGAGGTGGGGGAGGACACGCACTCGTTCGCCTCGGCGCTGAAGCACGTGCTCCGTCAGGACCCCGACGTGATCCTCGTCGGCGAGATGCGTGACCTCGAGACGATATCCACCGCGCTGACCGCCGCGGAGACCGGTCACCTGGTCTTCGCGACGCTTCACACCCAGGACGCCCCGCAGTCGATCGACCGGGTGATCGACGTCTTCCCCGCTCACCAGCAGCAGCAGATCCGGGTCCAGCTCGCATCCGTCGCTGCAGGGCATCGTGCACCCAGCAGCTCCTGCCGACGATCGACGGCGCCGGTCGCGTGGCTGCCTGCGAGGTGCTGGTCGCGACCCCGGCCATCCGGAACCTGATCCGGGAGGGCAAGGTCCACCAGATCTACTCGATGCTCCAGGCCGGCGGGAAGCACGGCATGCTCACGATGGA
The DNA here is from genome assembly GCA_963706745.1 of uncultured Actinomycetes bacterium. GTDB lineage: Bacteria > Actinomycetota > Acidimicrobiia > IMCC26256 > PALSA-610 > JAOSJK01. The sequence goes on from CAVPMX010000004.1 coordinate 663,699, forward strand.
CCAGTCGCTCGCCCACCTGGTGCGCGCCGGGAGCGTGACCGTGGAGGCCGCGGTCGAGCGCTGTGCGAACGAGTCCGACCTGCGCAGGCTCGTGGCGGGGGGCTGAGCAGCCGTGGCCGAGACCTTCGCATACAAGGTCAGGGACCGTGCTGGTCGCCTCATCGAGGGAAAGCTCGAGGCCGACAGCCAGCAGCTCGTGGTCGGGAGGCTCCGATCCATGGGCTACGTGCCCATCGAGATCGAGCAGCAGAGCTCGGCATCGCTGAGCCGAGACGTCACGATCCCGTTCCTCGCGAACCGGGTGAAGCTCAAGGACGTCGCCGTCTTCTCGCGCCAGTTCGCGACGATGATCAACTCGGGGCTCACGCTGCTGCGCTCCCTGGCGATCCTCGCCGAGCAGAGCGAGAGCCAGCGCGCTGGCCGACATCGCGGGACAGGTGCGAAACGACGTCGAGCGCGGGGCTTCGCTCTCTGCAGCGCTGGCCAAGCACCCCAAGGTGTTCAACCGCCTCTATGTATCGATGGTGAAGTCCGGTGAGATCGGCGGAGTACTCGACTCGGTGCTCCTGCGCCTCGCCGACACGATCGAGAAGCAGGTCGAGCTCCGCCGCAAGATCAAGTCGGCCATGACGTACCCGGCCGTGGTCGGGGCGCTCGTGCTCCTGATCGTGACGGCGATGCTGCTGTTCATCGTCCCGATGTTCGAGAACCTCTACAACGAGCTCGGGGGGACGCTGCCACCGCCCACCAGGGTGCTGCTTGCGATCTCGTCGGTCTTCCGGAGCCTGTGGTACGTGGTCCTCGCGGTCGAGATCGGCGGGGTCTTTGCTTTCCGCAAGTGGATCACGACCGACGAAGGTCGCCGCGCCTGGGACTCGATGAAGCTCAAGGCTCCGGTCTTCGGCAAGCTCGTGCAGAAGGCGGCGCTCGCGCGGTTCTCTCGCACGCTCTCGGCCCTGGTGCGCTCGGGCGTACCGATCCTCGAGGCGCTCGACATCGTCGCCGACACCGCCGGGAACCATGTCGTCTCGATAGCGGTCCGCGACACGCAGGAAGGCGTGAAGCAGGGTGAGTCGATCGCCGGGCGGCTCGCCAACCACGAGGTCTTCCCGCCGATGGTCGTGCAGATGATGGCGGTCGGCGAGGAGACGGGCGCCCTCGACGAGATGCTCGACAAGATCGCCGACTTCTACGACCAGGAGGTCGAGGCGACGGTGAACGCCCTCACCTCCCTGATCGAGCCGCTGCTCATCGTCGTGATGGGCATAGCGGTGGGCGGCATGGTCATCGCGCTGTACCTGCCGATGTTCAACATCATCAAGCTCATCCAGTAGCCGAGATCCCCGATCTCGCCGAGATGGGTCACTTGTGCGCAGGGGGTCCGCGGAACCGACCCATCTCCTATCCGGTTTCGTCCTCGCAGGGGTGGCACTCGACCTCGAGTGTGGCGTGATCTATCCCGAATCGGGTGGCGAGCATCGCCTTGACCTCGTCGGTGGTCATCTGCGCCTCGTGAAGTGTCGGCTCACCGTCGAGCAGGACGTGCGCCGAGAGAGCGGGGGTATCGGAGCCGAGCGACCACACGTGCACGTGGTGCACCGCTTCGATGGCGCCGATGCCGGCGATCTCGGCGGCCAGGCTCTCGACGTCGATCCCTGCGGGGACCGCCTCGAGGAGGACGCTCGTCGCGTCGCGAAGCAGCCGAAGGCCGGCGACGACCACGAGAACGGCTACGAAGAGCGACGCGTAGACGTCGACGTAGAGCAGGCCCCACCATGCTGCGGCGAGTCCCGCGGCGAGGGCGCCGACGGAGCCGAGGGCGTCGGAAGCGAGGTGCCACGACGCGCCGCGCAGGTTGAGGCTCCTGCCCGAGGCGTGGGCCAGGCCGACTGCGCTCGCGACGTTGACCAGCAGCCCGATCGCCGCGACGATCGCCACGCCGCCGCCGTCGATCTCGGGAGCGTCGCCGATCCGGCCGACCGCGGTGAACGCGATCCACGTCGCCGCGCCGATGAGCAGCAGGGCGTTCGCCTGGGCGCCGATGACCTCGGAGCGCTGGAGCCCGTAGGTGTGTCGTGACGACGCCGGTCGTTCGGAGAGCGCCTGCGCGACGAGGGCGATCGTGAGCGCGGCGACGTCGGAGACCATGTGGACGCCGTCGGCGAGCAGTGCGAGGGACCCGAACGCGATCGGCGCCGACCACCTCGACGACCAGGTAGGCGGCGTTGGCGCCGAGCGCCCAGCGGAGGGCCCGCCGCTGCGACGTACCGGCGCCTCGTGCATCGCCGACGCGTCCGGTGTGGTCGTGCCGGTGGCGGTCGCGGCGCGGGACGGCTCCTGCGCGCTCCTCGTGGCCGTTCACGGCTCGATCGTACCTAGCGGACCGCCGGCGACTCGCCGGTTGGGAGGGGTGAAGGGGTGCTCAAGTGATCGCCCGCGGGCGCCGATACCACGGACAGCGAGATCCTCCGGTTCAAGGCATACCCGTCGAGAGGCGGGGGCGCAACGCCACGGAGCCCAACCCGGTGACGGGGAGGCCCGCCGGGCTGCCCGGAGTCCAGACCCTGCATGCGGGGCGCGGGCCCGAACGGGGAGGGAGGGCCTCGTGTTCGACACCCATAGGAAAGGGGTCACCCCAAAGTGCAGACACTGACCAACCTCAAGGCCCGCGAGGACCGGGAGGACGGGTTCACGCTCATCGAGCTAATGGTTGTGGTGCTGATCATTGCCATCCTCATCGCCATCGCCATCCCGACCTTCCTCGGTGCCCGTAGCCGAGCACAGGACAAGGCATCTCAGTCGAACGTGCGCAACGGAGTCTCGGCGGCGAAGACGATCTTCACCGACGGCCAGGACTACGCCGACGCCACGGCCGCTGAGCTGCTCGTGGTCGAGCCGAGCCTGACGTTCCAGGCGGCCACCGCACCCTCTACCCAGCCGAAGGAAGTCTCGGTCCACGTAGTCGACTCGGACGCCGCGACAGCGGGCTCCGAGACCATCTACCTGGTATCGAAGTCGAAGTCCGGCAAGTGCTGGGCCGTCAAGGACGTGCAGCAGGCGTCCGGGGCCGGTACGGGGTACGCGGAGGTACCGAGCGGTACCGCCTGTCAGGGCGACGCCGTGACAGGCCTCACCTACGCCGACAGCTTCTAGAAGCGACCGGCACACTGGAAGTTGCGCGGGAGCCCGGGCCGAGTGCCCGGGCTCCTTCGCGCTCACCTGCGGGGCGTCTAGCCTGCGCCCGTGACCGTCGGCCTGACAGCACTCTGCGCTCTGCTCGGTCTCCTTGTCGGCTCCTTCCTCAACGTCGTCATCTGGCGTGTCCCACGCGGCGAGTCGGTCGTCGCCCCGCGATCGAGGTGCCCCGAGTGCGGCGCGACACTCCGGGCGTTCGAGAACATCCCGCTCCTCTCGTGGCTGGCTCTCCGGGCCCGTTGTCGCCACTGCGGCGCGCGCATCTCGGCGCGGTACCCGATCGTCGAGGCGGTGACGGCGGCGCTCTTCGCTGTCGTGGCGGCGCGGTTCTCGGAGTCGTGGGTGCTGCCCGCGTACCTCGTGCTGGTGGCGGCGCTCGTGGCCATCTCGGTGATCGACTTCGATCACATGCTGATCCCGAACCGCATCGTGTACCCGGCGGGAGCCGCCTCGGTCGTGCTGCTCGCCGGGGCCTCGCTCGGGGAGGGCGACTGGCCCGCGCTGGGCAGGGCGGCCCTCGGTGCCTCGATCGACTTCGCCGTCTTCTACGGGCTGTGGTCTCTCTGGCCGAAGGCGATGGGCTTCGGCGACGTGCGCCTCGCCGCGCTGCTGGGGGCGCACCTCGGATGGCTCGGCTGGGGGGCTCTGGGCACGGGGATGTTCCTCCCGTTCCTGATCGGCTCGATCGGCGGAATCGTCGTGGTCGTCCCCGTCCTCGTGGCACCGATGGCCGTCGCCGCCGCAGCGGGGTGGTTCGTCGGGGTCGACTTCATGGAGGCGTGGGCCGGGGAGCCGCCGGGCGACCCGACCCGCGCCCGCATCACCACGGCGTTCGTCCTCGCCGTTCTCGTCGGATCGTTCCTCTACCTCCTCGGGTCGTTCCTGCGCCGCATCCCGCGTGGGCGTGCCCTGCCCTTCGGCCCCTCGATGGCGCTCGGTGCGGTGGCGGCGATCCTCCTGGCGGGCCCCGGCTCCTGATCGCGCTCCGGCGGCCGGCGGCCCCCCCGTCGTGGATCACACGCGTGTGGTTCGGCCGCCGGCCCGGCGGGTCGCCCGAAGGCGGTGCCCGACCGCGGGACGTGGCCCCCGCCGACCCTAGGGGTGATGTTCAGATAGATGGTTGTCTCAAGATGAGGTTCCGGTTGACGATTGTTGCCAGTGATGCCTACTGTGATCCGAGTGGACGATGGACTCGAACGTGGCCGCTGAGCACCGCCTACTCACGGTTCGTGAGGTCGCCGACGCAATTCGGGTCTCGACGATGACCGTGTACCGCCTCATCAAGGGGGGCGACCTCCAGGCGATACGTGTCGGCAAGCACTTCCGCATCAGGGAGGCCGACCTCGGGAGCTACCTCGACGCGAGGGTCGTGAACGGGGGTGAGTCGTGGCCCGACGCCTGATCGGACTCGACGTCGGCACGAACGCCGTCACCGTCGCCGAGGTGACGCCCGGCGACCCGCCGACGCTGCGCGCCTTCGGTCAGGTGGCGCTCCCCGAAGGGGCGATGCGCGACGGTGAGGTCGTCGACTCCGAGGCCGTGACGCAGGCACTGCGGCGACTGCGCGAGGAGGTCGGGCTCCGCAAGGCCGCGGTGCGCGTCGGGGTCGCGAGCCCGCGCGTGATCGTCCGGCAGGTCGAGATGCCCGTCATGACGCGCGCGGAGCTCTCGGGCGCGCTCGAGTACCAGGCCGCCGACCTCATACCCATCCCGCTCGACGAGGCGGTCCTCGACTTCGCCATCCTCGACAGCCACGAGAGCGGCGAAGGCGACGAGTCCGTCATGCGCGTGCTGCTCGCCGCCGCTCAGCGCACGATGATCGAACGCCTCACCGGAGCCGTGGAGGCATCCGGGTTCTCCGTCGAGTCGGTCGACCTGGTCCCGCTGGCGCTGATCCGCGCCCTCGCGCGACCGATCGCCGACAACGGGCCCGGGGCCGAGGGGATCGTCTCGTTCGGTGGTGGAGTGACATGCGTCGCCGTGCACGAGGGCGGCATGCCGCGGTTCGTGAGGGTTCTCGGTACCGGCGGGCGCCGGCTGACCGAGGCGATCGCGGGCAGCCTCGACGTCTCACCCGAGACCGCCGAGGGGCTCAAGCGGAGGCTCGACGACACCGACGACGAGGCGGTCGCGACGGCGCGCCGTGCAGTCGACGCCCCTGTCGGAGCGCTCCTCGACGAGGTGCGCTCCTCACTCGACTACTACCGGAACCAGGCCGACGCGGTCCGGCTTCTCCGGGTCGTGACCACGGGCGGCGGCGCTCGGCTCGCCGGGATCGAGGACCGCCTGTCATCGCTGGTCGGGGTTCCCGTGCTCCCGGCGTCGGTGCGCGCCCAACTCGCGATCGGCGACATCGGATTCGACGACGGCGACATCACGCGCCTCGACCCGTACCTCCCGGCTCCGGTCGGGCTCGCTCTGGGTGGCGTCGCCGCGGGACCCGTGGTCGACCTCGCCCCCCGCCGGCGCAGGCCGGCCGCCTCCAAGCGGCGATACGTAGTCGGCGGAGTCGCGGCGGCACTCCTATTGGGCGCTCTGCTCGCGTACCCGACGATGCAGCGACAGCAGCAGATCGACGACGAGCAGGAAGCACTGGCACAGCGCCTCGAGGAGAACCAGGCGGTGCAGGCCGAGATCGCCTCGCTCTCCGATGCGCAGGCCAAGCAGACCCAGCTCGAGTCGATCACTGCTCAGCTGACCAACCTGCTCGCCTCCGACGTCTCGTGGAGCCGCATCCTGCAGGAGATGGCGAAGGAGATCCCCAACGACGTCTGGCTGACATCGCTGCAGGCGGGCGTCACGCCGCTCGTCGCGACGGCGCCCGCGGCGCCCACGACCGCGACCACGGCCCCGGCGGGGGCGTCGACCACGGTGACGACGGCTCCCGCTGCGCCGGCCGTCGCGGCGGCGGGGGCGATCAGCGGGACGGTCCAGATCTCGGGAACCGCGCTCGACTACCCCTCGGTGGCGCAGTGGCTGAACCGCATAGCTCGACTGCAGTCGCTCTCGAGCATCTGGGTCCCGAATGCAGCGAAGCACGCCCTCGCGACGAGAGACGTCGTCGACTTCCAGTCGACCGCCGAGCTGACGCCCTCGGCGCGCTCGGACAGGCTCGAGGCATTCCTGGAGGGGGAGCGGTGAGAAGCCGTGTCGTGGCGCTGCTCGCCATCGCTGTGGTCGGAGTCGTCGCTCTCTGGTGGGTGTTCGTCTACTCGCCGCGCGGTGGGGAGCTCTCCGACGTCCGCGACGAGGTCACGGCGGCCGAGCAGGAGAAGATCGGGCTCGACTCGACGCTCGCGCGCCTGAAGCAGATCGACGCCGACGGGCCCGCGACCGACGCGCGCCTTCTGGAGCTCTCCCGGGCACTTCCGTCCGAGCCGGATCTGGCGGGCTTCATCAACGGCGCGCACGAGATCGCACTCGACGCGGGGATCGACTGGATCTCGGTCGCCCCCGCCCAGCCGACCGAGACGGGAGGGGCGCCACCGACGATCAACCTGAGCATCCAGATCGAGGGCGGCTTCTTCCAGGTCCTCGACTACCTGAACAGGCTGGAGGACTTCGGCCGCCTCGTCATCGTCGACTCGATCAACATCACCACCGGCGCGACCGGTGGCGGCGAGGGCACGACCGACTCGACCACGCCACCGACCGCGACGGGCGCACCCAGCCTCTCCGCCACGCTGACGGCCCGCATGTTCACGCTCTCCACGCTGTCGGCGGCGGGAAGTGGCACCGCGCCGGTGCCCGGCGAGACCACGGCGACGACGGCGCCGCCGGGAGCGACCACCACGGTTCCGACTGCATCCGCGACTACTCAGGTGCTGAACTGATGGCCACCGCGAGCGAGAGCCGGCGCCAGAAGATCCTCCTGGCGATCCTCGGTGTCCTGGTCGTCGCGTTCGTCGCGCGGATGGTGCTCTCCGGCGGTGGCGACGACTCATCCGGCGCCGCGGCCACGACGACGCCTACGGCCGTGCAGGGCGCGACGACCTCTACCGCCGTGACGACCACGACCGAGCCCGGCCGGCAGCCCCCGCCCGACAGCTTCGACGTGTACTCGACGAGGAACCCGTTCGAGCCCGCGTTCCAGGAGACCCCGGTCACCACGGTGTACACGCCGTCGACCACGGGGTACCCCGGTACGACCTCGACGACGGGATACGCCGGTACGACCACGACGACCGCCTACGGATCGACTACCACGACGGGTGTGGGTGGCACCACGACGACGACGCAGCCGTCGTACAACCCACCGCAGGGGACCACGGTCGCGCTGCTCGACGTCTTCTTCGACGGTCCGACCGCGATCGCGCGCGTTCAGGTCGGCTCGACCGTCTACACGGTCGCGTCCGGTGACGTCTTCGGCCCGGGCAACAGCTACCGCGTGGTGAGCCTCGACGAGCCGTGCGGACAGTTCCTGTACGGGGACTCCCCCTTCGAGCTCTGTGAGGGCCAGCAGGTCATCAAGTGAGGGCTTGCCGTATCCTGACGTGACACACCTGCGGAGGTCGTCGTGCTGCGCTTCCTGACTGCGGGCGAGTCGCACGGCCCGGCCCTGGTGGTCGTAGTCGAGGGGCTCCCCGCCGGACTGCCGATACTTGTCGAGGATCTCGCCGCGGAGCTGGCGCGGCGCCGTCTCGGCTACGGGCGCGGTCCGCGCATGAAGCTCGAGCAGGACGAGGTGGAGATCATGGGGGGCGTCCGCCACGGGTTGACGTTGGGCTCTCCCGTCTCGGTGGTCATCCGGAACACGGAGTGGCCCAAGTGGCAGGAGGAGATGTCCCCCTCGCCGGGATCCACGGAGAAGCCGTTGCAGCGCCCACGGCCGGGGCACGCCGATCTCGCCGGGATGCAGAAGTACGGGTTCGACGACGCCCGCAACGTGTTGGAGCGGGCGAGTGCCCGCGAGACGGCAGCGAGGGTCGCCGCCGGGGCGTTGGCGAAGGCGCTCCTCGCCCGCCTGGGCATCTCGGTCCTCAGCCATGTGGTCCAGCTCGGCTCGGCTCGCGCGCAGAGCGGGGTGGGCCGGCCCGCGCCGGAGGACCTCGGCGCCGTCGACGCTTCGCCTGTCCGCTGCCTCGACCCCGATGCGGAGTCGGCGATGATCGCCGAGATCGAGGCCGCGTCGAAGGAGGGCGACTCCTTGGGCGGTGTGGTCGAGGTGCTCGCCTACGGACTCCCGCCGGGTCTCGGCTCGCACGTCCACTGGGACAGGCGCATCGATGCCCTCCTGGCGCAGGCGCTCATGAGCATCCAGGCGATGAAGGCGGTCGAGATCGGCGACGCGTTCGAGATCGCCGGTCGCCGCGGCAGCGAGGCGCACGACGCGATCTCGTGGGACGAGGAAGCGGGTGGCTATGCGCGCGCGACGGATCGGGCGGGCGGAGTGGAGGGGGGCATGACGACCGGCGCACTGCTGGTCGCGCGCGCTGTCATGAAGCCTCTGGCGACACTGAACCGCCCGGTGCTCAAGACCGTCGACGTGGCGACGAAGGAGGAGACGGTCTCGTTCAAGGAGCGGACCGACGTGACCGCCGTGCCCGCAGCCGGGGTGGTCGCCGAGACGATGGTCGCCCTCGTGCTCGCCTCGGAGTGCATCCGCAAGTTCGGGGGAGACTCGGTGACCGAGATCACCCGCAATCACGCCGCGTACCTCGACTCGCTGCGGTGAGGCACCTGGTGCTGGTCGGCCTCATGGGTGCGGGGAAGACCACCGTCGGCCGGATCTGCGCCGAGCGGATGGGTCGACCGTTCGTGGACACCGACGAAGTGGTCGAGTCGCTGGCGCACGCGACGGTGGCCGAGATCTTCGCGACCGACGGCGAGGGCCGGTTCCGCGAGCTGGAGCGGCAGGTGATCGCCGACGTCGTGGCGTCGCCGGAGGCGCTCGTGGTCGCGTGCGGTGGTGGATCGGTGGTCGATCCGCAGAATCGCCGACGCCTGCGCGCCGCCGGGCGCGTCGTGTGGTTGCGCGCACAGCCGGCAGTGCTGCACGAACGAGTCGGCGACGGTGTGGGACGGCCGCTCATCGCCACGGAACCGCTGTCGACGTTGGAGCGCCTGGCTGCAACGCGTGAAGCGGCATACACGGAGGTGGCGCACGCGATCGTCGACACCGAGGGTCTCGACCCCCGCGCAGTGGCCGACGCCGCGCTCGCGGAGTGGGCGGAGGTGGCTGAGTGACCGCACGGCGAATCCGCGTCGACCTCGGTGTGCGGGGGTACGAGGTGGTCGTAGGGGATTCGGCGATCGCAGGCGTCGGGGCGCTCCTCGCGGGGCGCCGGCGCGTGGCGATAGTCAGTCAGCAGGAAGTTGCCGGCATCCACGCGCGGCCGCTGACGGAGGCGCTCGACCGGGCGGGCGTGGAGCACGAGATGTTCCTCGTGGGCGACGGCGAGGAGCACAAGACGCTCGCGACGATCGAGGATCTGGCGCGCGCGTTCGCCCGTGGCGGTCTTCTGCGAGGCGACGCTGTCCTGGCGCTCGGCGGAGGGCTGGTCGGCGACGTGGCCGGCTTCGCGGCGGCCACGTATCACAGGGGAGTCGACTTCGTGCAGGTGCCGACGACCCTCCTCGCGATGGTCGATGCCGCGATCGGGGGGAAGACGGGGGTCAACCTGCCCGAGGGGAAGAACCTGGTCGGCGCGTTCCACCAGCCGCTCGGTGTGCTCGCTGATCCGACGGTGCTGGCGACCCTGCCCGACCGTGAGTTCCGCTGCGGCCTCGGAGAGGTGGCCAAGTACGCGCTCCTCGGCGACGACGCCCTGGTCGATCTCCTGCGAGAGCGCTGCGGCAGCCTGCTCGCCCGCGATCCCGACATCCTGGCCGAGGTCGTCGCGCTCTGCGTCGCCGCCAAGGCGCGCGTCGTCGCGTCCGACGAGCGGGAGGTGAAGGGCCTGCGGGCGCACCTCAACTACGGGCACACCCTCGCCCACGCGCTCGAGACCGTCGCCGGCTACTCCCTCGCGCACGGCGAGGCCGTCGGTGTAGGCCTCGTCTTCGCCGCGAACCTCGCAGCCGTCCTCGAACGGGTCGGCCTCGCCGAGGTCGACAGGCATCACGGCATGGTCGCCGCCCTGGGCCTCCCGGTGGAGGTTCCTCCGGGGCTCCGTGCCGCCGACCTGATCGCTGTCATGGCCCGCGACAAGAAGTCGAAGGGTGACCTCGCCTTCGTCCTCGACGGACCTGACGGGTTCGAGACGGTGGAGGGGCCGGACGAGAGCGCGGTCCGCCGGGCACTCGCCGCGGTGGGTGTCGTCGCGTAGGGGTATCCGCGCATCAGGCGTACATGTGCGCACCGCTGGCGCGTGTGAGGTGGGAGACTGAGCAACGTGGCGACGATCCTGCTCATCTCCGGACCGAACCTGAACCTGCTCGGTGAACGCGAGCCCGAGATCTACGGCCGAGCGACCCTCGACGACCTCGTCGCGGTCGCGTCTGCCGCCGCCCGGGCCCACGGGCACGATGTCGAACACGTCCAGTCGAACCACGAGGGCGATCTGGTCGAGGCCGTCCAGTCGGCACGCGGTCGCTGCGCCGCGATCGTGATCAACCCCGGTGCGTTCACCCACTACGCGTACTCGCATCGCCGATGCGCTCGCCGCTTACGACGGCGTGAAGGTCGAGCTTCACATCTCGAATCCGGGTCGCGCGCGAGGAGTGGCGACACACCTCGGTGGTCGCGCCCGTCGTGACCGGCACGATTGCAGGCTTCGGAGCGCACGGGTATCGGCTCGCGATCGAGGCAGTGGTCGCGAAGCTCGGGGAGGGCTCGTGACCGCGCTCGCTCGCCGATGCAGGTCGCCCGGCGACTCGAGCGATTGACGGAGCGCCTGCACGAGGAGAGCCTCGACGCCCTCGTCGTGAGCCATCTCCCCAACGTCCGCTACCTGACGGGCTTCACCGGCTCTGCTGCGATCCTCTTCGTCGACGGTGCCGGCGGCCGTTCTGGTCACCGACGGCCGCTACCGCGACCAGGCGTCCGAGCAGATCGACGCGTCCGGGGCGGCGGTGACCGTCGAGATCGGGGCGACCGCAGCGGAACAGCGCGAGATCCTCGCATCGCGCCGCTTCGGGCGTCACGCGGCGTCGGGCTGGAGGACCACGTGGTCACGTGGGCGGAGCAGCGCGCGCTGTCCGAGAGGCTCTCGCCTGCCGAGGTGGTCGCGGCAGGGGCCCTGGTGGAAGATCTGCGGAGAGCCAAGGACCCCGGTGAGATAGCTCGAATCCGGCTGGCCTGCTCGATCGCCGACGGGGCACTCGAGTCGGTTCGGTCGAGGCTCGCAGAGGGCCCTACCGAGCGCGAGGTCGCGCTCGACCTCGAGGTCGAGATGCGCAATCGAGGGGCCGCAGGATCGTCCTTCGACACGATCGTCGCTTCGGGACCGAACGCGGCGATGCCGCATGCGCGTCCGACCGAGCGACGCATCCAGCGCGGCGAGCTCGTGGTGATCGACTTCGGCTGCATCGTCGACGGCTACTGCTCCGACATGACGAGGACCCTCTCGGTCGGCGACCCCGGCCCCGACGCCGTCCGTCTCTACGACACCGTCATGGCTGCGAACGCGGCGGGCCGGGCAGAGGTGGCGGTAGGTGTCGAGTGCAGCGCTGTCGACGCGGCCGCGCGTGCCGTCATCGACGCCGAGGGGCTCGGCTCCTCTTTCGTGCACGGCACCGGGCACGGAGTCGGAGTCGAGATACACGAGGCCCCGCGATTGGCCGCGACGGCCCGTGGTACCTTGGTCGAAGGTGATGTCGTAACCGTCGAACCGGGTGTGTACGTCACTGGCGTCGGCGGAGTTCGAATCGAGGACACCGTGGTGGTGACCGCCGCCGGTGTCGAGTCGCTGACCTGCAGCCCCAAGGAACTCCTTCTGTGAGCATCTCCACCAACGATCTCAAGAACGGCATGTCTCTCGACCTCCCCGAGGGGCTCATGTCCGTCGTCGAGTTCCAGCACGTCAAGCCCGGCAAGGGGGGCGCATTCGTCCGCACGCGGCTGAAGAACCTCCGCACCGGCGCCGTCGTCGACAAGACCTTCCGGGCCGACGAGAAGGTGGCCCAGGCCGTCATCGACAAGCGCGAGATGCAGTTCCTGTACCGCGAAGGCGACGAGTACGTCTTCATGGACAACGAGAACTACGAACAGATGCACGTCTCGGCGACGGCCCTCGGCAGCGCCGTCAGCTTTCTGAAGGAAGGCGACAGCGCCGTCCTCCCGATGTACGGGAGCGAGGTGATCGCCGTCGACCTGCCGGCGGCCGTCGAGCTGACGGTCACCGAGACCGAGCCGGGAATCCAGGGCGACCGCGTCTCGGGCGCGCGGAAGCCGGCGACCCTCGAGACCGGGCTGGTCATCCAGGTGCCGCTCTTCGTCGAGACCGGCGAGCGGGTCAAGGTCGACACCCGTTCGGGCGAGTACCTGACCCGGGCCTGAGCCATGCCTACGCGACGTGAGGCTCGCGAGCGCGCGCTGGCGCTCGCGTACGAGCGCGAGCAACGCGTCATCGGGGTGGAGGAGCTGCTCGGCGAGATGCCGGTACAGCCCGATGCCTACGCGCTGCAGCTGGTCGTGGGTGTCGAGACACACCAGGACGAGATCGACTCGATAATCCGCAAGTTCTCCGAGCACTGGGCGCTCGAGCGCATGCCGGCGGTCGACCGCGCGCTGCTGCGCATCGGGGTCTTCGAGCTCGGCTGGGTCCCCGAGACGTCGGTCGCGGTCGTCATCAGCGAGGCCGTCGAGCTCGCGAAGCAGTACTCGACCAAGGACTCGGGCAGGTTCGTGAACGGGTTGCTGGGACGCATCTCGGAGCACCTGCGTGGCGAGGCGTGATGCGGTCGGGCACGGTCGCTCCGGAGCGAGTCGACGAGCACGTCACCGACGACGTCGTCGAGCCCGACGTGCCCTGGATCGTGATCGTCTGGAACGATCCGGTCAACCTGATGTCGTACGTCGTGTACGTGCTCCAGAAGCTCTTCGGATACCCGCGCGAGAAGGCGACGCGCCTCATGCTGCAGGTGCACGAGCAGGGACGGGCGGTGGTCTCGAGCGGTGCGCGCGAGAAGGCCGAGGTCGACGTCGCCCGACTCCACGCCCACGGCCTCTGGGCGACGCTGCAACGGGATCGTTGAGAGTGGCCTCGGTATTCGAGCGGCGCGCCGACGGAGAGATCTGGTGCACGCTCCATGCGGCGGATGCCGAGGTTGTCGTGCTCTTGGCGGAGGGCCTCGCAGAGCGTCTCGCCGACGAGCCCACGGAGGGAGACGCCGCCTTCGATCGGCTCTTCCCCCGCGCCTACCTCGACCCGACGGAGGAGGAGTCGGCGCGCGAGTGGAACTCGATGGTCCGCCCGGACCTCGTAGCCGAGAAGACCGCATCGCTCGCACGACTCGCGGCCGACCTCGGCGCTGCGGCACCGGCGGGGCCTACCGACGCGTCGGTGACAGCGCGCCTCGATGCCGACGACGTCGAGGCCTGGCTCATGGCGTTCAACGACCTGAGGCTCGATCTGGGGACCCGGCTGGGTGTGGACGAGGAGCGCGACATGACCGCGACCGACCCGCAGGACCCGGACGCGGCCTGGTGGTCGGTGTATCGATTCCTGACCTGGTGCCAGGGACTGCTCGTGGAGGTGCTCCTGGGCGACCAGGGCGCTGAGGGGGGCGACGGTCGGTAGTCGGGCGGCGTGCTACGGTGCCGGTGAGCCGTGAAGGGGATCCAGTGAGGTCCCTACGGAGGTAGAGGTGCCCGTCGAGATGCCCGCGCGAGACGCGATACCGCACGACGACAGCGGCGCCGACGGCGTTCCCCGCATCGGTGGCAACGGGCTCGACGCCTCCCCCGAAGCCGGCCGTGACCTCGTGCTCAGGGCAGGGGTCTTCGACGCAACCGACCTGCACCGGGCGGTGACCCGGGTCGCGCACGAGGTGGTCGAGCGCAACCACGGGGCGGGCGACGTCGTGCTGGTCGGTCTCTACACCAGAGGCGTCGCGCTCGCCCGGCGGATGGCGTCGGCGATCTCGTCCTTCGAGGGCGTCGACGTGCCCGTCGGCACTCTCGACATGGCGTTCTTCCGTGACGACATCGGGATCCGCGCAGTGGCGCCGGTCGGGCCCACCGAGGTCCCCGATGTGACCGGGAGGATCGTCGTGCTCGTCGACGACGTCCTCTTCACGGGTCGTACCGCTCGCGCAGCCCTCGACGCGCTCGGCGAGCTCGGCAGGCCACGCGCCGTGCAGCTGGCGGTCCTCGTCGACCGGGGACACCGGGAGCTGCCGATACGCGCCGACTTCGTGGGCAAGAACCTCCCCACCAAGACTGTCGAGGACGTGAGGGTCCGCCTCGCCGACGTCGACGGTGGCACCGACTGCGTGGAGATCTGGGGGCCGCCGCCGAGCGGTGAGCGTGGCGCCGCCGAGGTGACGTCGTGAAGCACCTCCTCTCGGTCGACGACCTCGGCGGGCGCGACGGGGCGGAGGAGATCCTGGCCCGGTCCGAGTCGTTCCTGGAGGTGACGCGGAGAGACATCCCGAAGGTGCCGGCGCTGAGGGGCCGGACCGTTGCATCGCTGTTCTACGAGGACTCGACGAGGACCCGGCTCTCCTTCGAGACGGCGGCGAAGCGCCTCTCGGCCGACACCATGACCTTCGCTGTCTCCACGTCGTCTGTGAAGAAGGGTGAGAGCCTCCGCGACACCGTTCGCACGATCGAGGCGCTGGGAGTCGACGCGATCGTCGTGCGTCACTCCTCTGCGGGTGCGCCGCACAGGATCTGCGCGTGGACCGACGCCTCGGTCGTCAATGCGGGCGACGGCCGCCACGAGCACCCGACGCAGGCCCTCCTCGACGCGTTCACGCTACGCCGGCACCGTGGGCCGTCCCTCGACGGCTGTCGTATCACGATCGTCGGCGATGTTCGCAACTCCCGGGTCGCCCGCAGCAACGTCGGTCTCTTCGACCTCCTGGGCTGCGAGCTCACGATCTGCGGACCACCGACCCTGATGCCGGAGTGCCTCGACGGATGGCCGGTCGCAGTCTCGTACGACATCGACGACGCCCTCGCCGAGGCCGACGTCGTCTACCTGCTGCGGATCCAGCGCGAGAGGATCGGCCAGTCACTCCTTCCCTCGATCCGCGAGTACGCGTCGCGGTGGGGGCTCACCGCCGATCGGGCGGCGCGTCTGAAGCCCGACACGCTCGTGATGCACCCGGGACCGATGAACCGCGGTGTCGAGATCGCCGACGAGGTGGCCGAGTCGGCTGCCTCACTGGTGACCGAGCAGGTCGCCAACGGCGTCGCCGTGCGGATGGCCGTCCTGTACGCGCTGCTCGGCTCCGGAGGCCCAGTTGTCTGACGGGAACGAGAGCCGCCGGCCACCGGCGCTGCTCATCCAGGGCGGCAATCTGATCGACGAGACCGGCGAGCGGCAGGCCGACGTCCTGGTGCGCGACGGAGTCGTGGTCGAGGTCGCTCCGGGCATCGCGGCACCGCCGGGTGCACTCGTGCTCGACGCCGGCGGTGCAGTCGTGGCGCCGGGGCTGGTCGATCTGCACACGCACCTGCGCGAGCCGGGGCGCGAGGAGAGCGAGACGATCGAGACCGGCGCGCGCGGGCGCCGCTCTCGGTGGATTCACGAGCATCGTCGCGATGCCGAACACCGAGCCGCCGCTCGACGACGCCGCGGTGATCCAGGCCGTCCTCGAACGGGGACGCGACGCGATCTGCGACGTGCGGGTCGCGGGATGCCTGACCCGGGCGCGCGCGGGGAGGTGTTGGCGCCCCTCGGAGAGATGTACGACCTCGGTGTGCGGCTCTTCACCGACGACGGCGAGTGTGTCGCCGATGCCGCCGTGATGCGCCACGCACTCGAGTACTCGACAGCGCTCCCCGGAGCGGTGATCTGCCAGCACGCCGAGGACCCGTCGCTCGCCGGCGGAGGGCACCTTCACGAGGGGGAGTGGTCGAGCCGGCTGGGCATGGCCGGGCGCCCCGCCGAGGCGGAGGTGACGATCGTGGCGCGCGACCTGGCTCTCGCGTGGCGCACCGGTGCTCGATACCACGTGCAGCACATCTCGACGGCGGGCGCAGTCGAGCTGGTGCGTCAGGCGCGGGCCGACGGCGTGAGGGTCACAGCGGAGTGCACGCCGCACCATCTCGTGCTCACCGACGAGGCGTGCAAGACGTTCGACCCGGTCTTCAAGGTGAACCCGCCGCTCCGGCCGGCCGCCGACGTCTCGGCGGTGGTCGATGGGCTGGCGGATGGTACGATCGACGCCATAGCAACCGACCACGCGCCTCACGCGGCGGAGTCGAAGGCCGTGCCGTTCGAAGACGCCCCGCCCGGGGTTCTCGGACTCGAGACGGCCCTGGCGGTCGCGCTCACCCACCTGCTCGAACCGAAGAGGCTGACGCTCACCGAGATCCTCGGCGCACTGTCGTGGCGCCCGGCGCGCCTCGCCGGCCTCGATCGGCACGGCGGCCCCGTCGCGCCGGGGCGCCCAGCGAACCTGTGCGTGTTGGCGCCGAGCGAGCCCTGGTTCGTCGATGCAGAAGTGATGGCGAGCCGGTCCCGCAACTCGCCGTTTCACGGGCAGCGGCTCGTGGGAAGGGTCAGGCACACGGTGCTCGAAGGCGAACCGGTCGTGGTCGAAGGAGTTGCACAGCGATGAGACGGCCCCAACCGGCCCTTCTCGTGCTCGCCGACGGTGAGGTCTTCGAGGGCGAGGCGATCGGACACGCACCCGAGGGCGGGCTCGCATCCGGCGAGGTGGTCTTCAACACCTCTCTCACCGGCTACCAGGAGATCGTCACCGACCCTTCTTACGCCGGTCAGATCATCACCTTCACCTGCCCGCACATCGGCAACTACGGCGTCAACCCCCACGACGACGAGAGCACCGCCCCCGCGTGCAGAGGGGTGATCGTCCGGGATCTCGCCCGGCGATCCTCCAGCTGGCGCGCGACCGACGACCTCTCCGGGTTCCTGCGCCGCCACCGGGTGCCCGGCATCACAGGCATCGACACGCGCCGGCTCACGCGTCACATCAGGGAAGCGGGGGCCATGCCCGGCGCGTTCGGAGTTGGCGACGAGGCCGCCCTGCTGGCCGCTGCGCGTGGCGAGGGAGGGACCGAGGGGCGCGACCTGGTTGCGGAGGTGACGACCGAGGATCCGTACACGGTAGGTAGGGCCGACGCAGCCTTCTACGTCGTCGCGTACGACTTCGGCATCAAGTCCTCGATCGTCCGGCACCTGAACGAGGCCGGCTGCCTGGTGGAGGTCGTCCCCGCGGGCACTCCACCTGCAGAGGTGCGTCGCGCGCGAGCCCGACGGCGTCTTCCTGTCGAACGGCCCGGGTGATCCGCGGGCTGTTGCGGGAGCGTGCGACCGCGTGGGCGACCTGCTCGGGACGCTGCCCATGTTCGGCATCTGCCTGGGGCACCAGCTCATGGGCCTTGCACTGGGTGCGTCGATCTTCAAGCTGCCGTTCGGCCACCACGGCGGGAATCACCCGGTCAGGCACGTCGAATCGGGGAGAGTCGAGATCACAAGCCAGAACCACAACTACGCAGTCGCCGAAGAGACGCTTCCGGAGGGCTCCGTCGTGACGCACCTGAACCTGAACGACGGCGACGTCGAGGGTGTGAGGGTGCAGGCCTTGCGTGCGTTCTCGGTGCAGTACCACCCGGAGGCGGGGCCCGGTCCCCACGACGCCCGCCACCTCTTCCAGGAGTTCACCACCCTGATGCGCGAGGCAGGCTGATGCCCCGACGCGACGACATCCACTCGATACTGCTCATCGGCAGCGGCCCGATCGTGATCGGCCAAGCGTGCGAGTTCGACTACTCGGGCACGCAGGCGTGCCGGGTGCTGCGCGAAGAGGGCTACCGCGTGGTCCTCGTCAACTCGAACCCGGCCACGATAATGACCGACCCCGAGTTCGCCGACGCCACCTACATCGAGCCGCTCGACCTCGAGACGATGACCCGGATACTCGAGAAGGAGCGCCCCGACGCCCTGCTTCCGACCGTGGGGGGGCAGACCGCGCTCAACCTCGCCGTCGCGCTCCACGAGTCGGGCGCCATCGAGACCTTCGGCGTGGAGCTCATCGGGGCGAACATCGACGCGATCCGAACGGCGGAGGACCGGCAGGCCTTCAAGGCGGCGATGCAGGAGATCGGTCTGGCGGTCCCGGCGTCCGGCATCGCGTACGCGCTCGACGAAGCGATGGCTGTCGCCGACTCCGTCGGGTACCCGCTGATCGTGCGGCCGTCGTTCATACTCGGCGGAGGCGGAACCGGGATCGCGCACAACGCCGACGAGATGCGCGAGGTGGCCTCCCGTGGGCTCTCGGCCAGCCCGATCTCCGAGATACTCATCGAGCGGTCAGTCGCGGGCTGGAAGGAGTACGAGCTCGAGCTGATGCGCGATCACGCGGACAACGTCGTGGTCGTCTGCTCGATCGAGAACCTCGACCCCATGGGAGTGCACACGGGCGAGTCGATCACCGTCGCTCCCGCGCAGACCCTCACCGATGTCGAGTACCAGGCGATGCGCGACGCGGCGTTCGCATGCATCAGGAGGATCGGGGTCGACACGGGCGGCTCGAACATCCAGTTCGCCGTCGACCCTGCGACCGGCGAGATGGTCGTCATCGAGATGAACCCACGCGTCTCACGCTCGTCTGCCCTCGCCAGCAAGGCGACCGGGTTCCCGATTGCGAAGATAGCGTCGAAGCTGGCCGTCGGGTACACGCTCGACGAGGTCAGGAACGACATCACCCGCGAGACTCCGGCGTCGTTCGAGCCGACCATCGACTACGTGGTCACGAAGGTGCCGCGGTGGGCGTTCGAGAAGCTCCCCGGGGCCACACCCGTCCTCGGCACCCAGATGCAGTCGGTGGGCGAGGTCATGGCGATCGGTCGTACGTTCCCCGAGTCGCTCCAGAAGGCCCTCCGCTCCCTCGAGTCCGGACGGCACGGCCTCAACTGCGACCCCGCCGAGAGCCAGTTCGACCTCCTCGACACCGACGACCTCGTCCGCGCGGCGGCGATCCCGACCCCTGATCGCATCTTCCAGGTCGAGGCCGCACTGAGGGGATTCGTCTCCGTGGAGCGACTCCAACAGGCGACCGGCATCGACCCCTGGTTCCTGGACCAGATACTGAGCATCGTCGAGGAGCGCGACCGCCTGAGTGGTCTCGGGCTCTCGACGATGGCCAGATCCGACTGGAGGCGGGCGAAGCGACTCGGGTTCTCCGACGCACAGCTCGCGTACCTCTGGGGCGTCGAAGAGGCTGCCGTGCGCGCCGGGCGCCTGGCGGCGGGAGTCCGAGTCACCTACAAGACCGTCGACACGTGCGCAGCCGAGTTCGCGGCGCGCACGCCCTACCACTACGCCACCTACGAGGACGAGGACGAGGTGATGCCGCTGACCAAGCCGGCAGTCGTGATCCTCGGCAGCGGACCGAACAGGATCGGGCAGGGCGTCGAGTTCGACTACTGCTGCGTCCACGCGGCGTACGCGCTCTCCGACGCCGGCTACGAGACCGTGATGGTCAACTGCAACCCGGAGACGGTATCCACCGACTACGACACGGCTGATCGGCTCTTCTTCGAACCGCTCACGCCCGAGGACGTCCTGAACGTCTGCGAGGCACTTGCCGGGGCCGGGACGCTCGTGGGGGTCATCGTCGGGCTCGGAGGCCAGACGCCGCTGAAGCTCTCCCACGCATTGGAGGAGGCCGGCTACGCGATCCTGGGCACGAGCCCGAACTCGATCGATCTCGCCGAGGACAGAGAGCGGTTCAATGCTCTGTGCGAGAGCCTCGGGGTGCCGCAGCCCGCCGGCGGCATCGCGTCCGGTGCGGAGGCGGCGATCGCCGTAGCGTCCGAGGTCGGGTATCCGGTGCTAGTCCGTCCGTCGTACGTGCTCGGAGGACGCGCGATGGAGATCGTGTACGACGATGCGGATCTCCGCCGCGCGATGGTCGAGCTCGCCTCGCACGGGAGCCTCGGTCGGGAGGGAGGACTCTCGGCGGAGCGGCCCGCTCTCATCGACCGGTTCCTCGAGGACGCCATCGAGGTCGACGTCGACGCTCTGCGCGACGGCACCGGCGAGGTCCTGATCGGCGGCGTCCTGGAGCACATCGAGGAGGCGGGAGTCCACTCCGGTGACTCCGCTTGCGCGATACCTCCCCCGACGTTGACGAGAGAGGTGTGCACCGCGATCGAAGACCACACGCGCGAGCTCGCCGGTGCTCTGCAGGTCGTCGGTCTGCTGAACGTGCAGTACGCGGTGAAGGACGGTCGCGTCTGGGTGATCGAGGCGAACCCGCGAGCGAGTCGCACGGTCCCCTTCGTGAGCAAGGCAACGGGAGTGCCCCTGGCGAAGGTCGCTGCGAGGGTCATGCTCGGAGCCACCTTCTCCGAGCTGCGCGACGAGGGCCTGCTGCACCCGCCGGCGGGAGAGGGTCACGTGTGCGTCAAGGAGGCCGTGCTCCCTTTCAACCGCTTCCCCTCCGTCGACACGCTCCTGGGGCCGGAGATGCGTTCGACGGGAGAGGTGATGGGCATCGACCGATCATTCGGGCTGGCCTTCGCGAAGAGCCAGGCCGGCGCCGGCAATCGACTGCCCGAGAAGGGCACCGTCTTCCTGTCGCTTGCGGATCGCGACAAGAGGTCCGGTCTCGACGCTGCTCGTCGGTTTGCCGCTCTCGGGTTCTCCTTGGCCGCGACCGCTGGTACGGCGGAGCTGATCGAGGCGAGCGGGATTCCGGTTCGCACGGTGGTCGCGAAGGTCGGCGAGCACGTGGGTGTCGACGCGATCGACCTCATCGGCTCGGGCGAGGTGGAGCTGGTGGTGAACACGCCGCGAGGTCGCGGACCACGTGCCGACGGCGCGCACATCCGGCGTGCTGCGCTCGCCAACGGCGTCGCGTGCGTCACCACGGTCGCCGCGGGCCTGGCGGCAGCGTCGGGCATCGAGGAGGTCGCGAGGCGCGACCCGGTCGTCCGCTCGCTTCAGGAGTACCACCGCGACGGCCAGATGAGGCTCGAGGTTTGAGGGCGCGACGCTCGCGCATCGGGGGCCAAGTCGACCTCTCGGTCGCACTGGGCCCCATCTCCTTGGAGAACCCAGTCGTTGCGGCGGCGGGCACGTTCGGCCATGGGGACGAGGTAGCCGGCCTGTGCGATCCCGCCGGTCTGGGCGCCGTAACCGTCAAGTCCCTCGCTGCGTTCGCGTGGCCGGGGAATCCGGCGCCGCGCGTCTGCCCCGCGCCCGGTGGCGGCATGCTCAACTCCGTGGGTCTCGCCGGCCCGGGCGTCGAGGAATGGATCCGCGACGACCTGCCGCTGCTGCGCGACCGCGGCGCGAAGGTCATCGTCTCGGTGTGGGGGAGGACGATCGATGAGTTCGCATCGGCTGCGGCGCCGCTCGGCCGTGTCTCCGGTGAGCTCACGGCGGTCGAGGCGAACATCTCATGCCCGAACATCGAGGACCGTTCGCGGCATGTTCGCGCACGACCCCGCCATGACGGGTGCAGCAGTCCGCGCGGTCAGGGACGCTCTCGCGTCGGAGGGGGCGCACGCTCTTCCCGTGTTCGCGAAGCTGTCGCCGAACACGTCGGAGCTCGTCGAGGTGGCCGGAGCGGCCCTCGAGGCCGGCGCCGCGGGGCTCACGCTCGTCAACACGGTCCTTGGGCTGGCGATCGATGCCGAGCGCCGCGCGCCGGCGCTCGGCGCGGGCGGTGGGGGGCTGTCGGGACCGCCGATCAAGCCCGTCGCGCTCAGGGCCGTGTGGGAGGTCGCGCGAGCGCACCCGGGAACGGCGATCATCGGTACCGGCGGTGTCGGTACCGGTCTCGATGCAGTGGAGATGATCCTCGCAGGTGCCTCCGCCGTCGGAGTGGGGACGGCGACGTTCGCCGAACCGCGTGCCGCTCTCCGGGTGGTCGACGAGCTGGCGCAGTGGTGCGTCGGCCACGGCGTGGAGCGAGTCGCCGACCTCGTCGGTGCAATGGAGGAGAGATGACCTCAGGGGAACGAGTGGGACCATGAGTGCCCGACGGAACGAGGGCAGCCGAAGCAGTCCAGGCGCCGCATCGGGTGTCGACGTCCGCAAGCACCTGGCGGTCGCCCTCGACGTCGACGAGCTCGATGTCGCTCTGAAGATGGCTGCGCTCGTCGCCCCGTGGTTCGGAGTGGCGAAGGTCGGCCTCGAGCTGTGGGCCGCGGCGGGCCCTCGGGCAGTCGAGCCTCTCAAGGGCCTCGGATTCGAGGTCTTCTGCGACCTCAAGCTGCACGACATCCCGACCACCGTGGGGAAGGCGTCGCCGCGTGGTCGGTGCGCTCGGCGCCGCCTACGTGACCCTGCACGCATCGGGCGGTGTGGCGATGCTGCGCGCGGGGGTGGAGGGGCTCGCCGCAGGCGCCTCCGACGCGGGTCTGCCGCCGCCCTGTGCCCTCGGTGTCACCGTCCTCACAAGCGATCGCGACGCTTCGCCGTTCGAGGAGCGGCTCGACGCCGCGGGAGCCTCGGGGTGCGGCGGGGTCGTCTGCTCGGTGCAGGAGCTCGGCCGAGTCAGGTCGAGCCGCCACGATCTCGTCGCCGTCGTCCCGGGAGTGCGCCCTGCAGGTGCCGGCTCCGACGATCAGGAGCGCGTCGGCACACCGGGCGACGTGACGAGAGCGGGAGCCGACGTCTTGGTGGTAGGACGCCCAGTCACCACGGCGGGCGATCCGGCCGAGGCCGCGAGACGGATCCACGCGGAGGTTGCCGACGCTCTCGGCGACACCTAGCCGCGCGTGTCGGTACGGCGCAAACGGCTGCCGGGTTGCTGCTCGGGGATCGCTGTGTATGCTGATCTGCGCGCCGCTCACGGAGACCGTGATGCGGCCCCGATCGCTGTTCTGCGTGTGATCCCGACCGCAAAGGACTGCCATGCCGAGACCTCCCGAGCTGACGCCAGAGGCACGCGCCGCTGCCCTCGAGAAGGCGACTCGGGCACGCCGCACGCGCGCCGAGGCCAAGGAGAAGCTCAAGATGGGCGCCTTGAACCTGCGTGAGCTCCTCGATCAGATCGGCGGCGAAGGTGAGGAGGCGCGCGCTCGCGAGCCTCAAGGTGCTGAGTGCGCTCGAGTCGATGCCGGGGCTCGGGAAGGTGCGCGCCCGGCGTCTGGTGGAGGAGCTGAAGATCAGCCCGGAGCGCAGGCTCCAGGGCCTCGGCCGCAATCAGCGCAGCGCACTTCTCGAGTACTTCGAACGGGCTTGAGCCGGCGCGGCATCCTGCTGGTGCTCTCGGGGCCGTCCGGCACCGGCAAGGGGACGGTCGGCCGGCGCATTCGCGACCTGGAGCCCGAGATGCGATGGTCCGTGTCCTGGGCGACTCGGCCACCTCGGCCCGGTGAGGTCGAAGGGGTCGACTACCACTTCGTGGAGCGCGAGGATTTCGAGCGCGCACGGGACGAAGGGGGCTTCCTCGAGTGGTTCGAGGTCTTCGGCGACCTCAAGGGGACCCCCGCCCGACCCGTTCTCGAGCACCTCGCGGCAGGCGACGACGTCCTCCTGGAGGTCGACGTCCAGGGGGCCCTCGCGGTCCGGGAGGCCTGTCCCGAGGCGCTTCTGGTCTTCCTGCGGCCGCCCTCGCGCGAGGTGCAGAGGGAGCGGATCGTCGGTCGCGCCCAGGACTCGCCCGAGGCCGTGGAGCGGCGCCTCGCCGAGGCAGAGGCCGAAGAGGCCAAGGCGGGGCTCTTCGACGCGGTCATCGTCAACGACGACCTCGAGACGGCAGTCGGAGAGGTGGCTGCTATCCTGAGAGCCCGCCGGGAGAGCGACCGACCGTCGGCTTGACCGGCAGTACCGCGACACTGCACCACGACACTGCACCACGACGAATGCTCGCGAGGGCGTGCCCCCGACGGCGCGGTTCCGCCGACATGTCACGGTCCGCGCAGCATGGGCCCATACGCCCCTCACCGGCAAGACCGCGCCCACGACACTGGAGAACAGTCGATGCCCGACACACGCGCCTCCCTGATGGAGCCGAGGATCGAGAGCCTCCTCGCTCGCGTCGACTCGAAGTTCACGCTCGTGACGCTCGCCTCCATGAGGGCCCGGGAGATCAACGACTACTACAACCAGCTCGGCGAGGGATTGGGGCGCATCGTCCCGCCGCAGGTCACGTCCGTCTCGCGCAAGCCGCTCTCGATCGCCCTGGAAGAGGTCTCCGAGGGGAAGATCGTCTACGAGCGGATCGTGCCCGAAGAGGCAGCCGAGGTGGCCGACGGCGATGACGGCGACGACGACGGCGAGGCGTCGGCCGACGACGCGGCCGCCGAGGAGCCCACGGACCCCGCAGGCTGAGGCGACGCCCCGCCGATGAGCCGTCGCATCGTGCTCGGGGTGTGCGGCGGCATCGCCGCGTACAAGGCGGTGGAGGTCTGCCGCCTGTTCGTCGAGGCCGGAATGCACGTGGCACCGGTGCTCACGGAGGGCGCCACTCACTTCGTTGGCCCGCTCACCTTCTCTGCACTCGCCTCGGAGCCCGCGCGCACGACCCTTCTCGGTGCACCCGAACCGGTGCCGCACACCAGCCTTGGCCGGTCGGCCGACCTCGTGGTCGTGGCACCTGCAACTGCGAAGCTGCTCGGCAAGTACGCCGCAGGCATCTCCGACGACCTGCTCACGGCGACGCTCCTGGCCACACGCGCCCCCGTGCTCCTCGCGCCGGCCATGCACACCGAGATGTGGGAGCACCCGGCCGTGCAGGCAAACGTGGCGACCCTGTCGGATCGGGGCGTACATCTGATCGGCCCCGAATCGGGGCGTCTCGCCGGCGGCGACGTGGGCGTGGGGCGCCTCGCCGACCCGGCCCGGATCGTCGAGGCGGCGCTCGGAATCGTCGGCGGCGCCACCGGGCCTCTCGCAGGCCGCAGCGTGGTGGTGACCTCGGGTGGAACCCGCGAGGCGATCGACCCGGTGCGCTTCATCGGGAACCGGTCCTCCGGGAAGATGGGTGATGCAGTCGCCGCCGCCGCCGCCCGCCGCGGTGCGAGCGTCGTGCTCGTGACGACGACCTCCCGCCCGGCTCCGGAAGGGGTCGATGTCGTGCGCGTCGAGACCGCGCAGGAGATGGCGGAGGCGGTCCTCGCGCAGTCCGCGCGGAGCGATGTCGTGGTCATGGCCGCCGCCGTCGCCGACTTCCGCCCCAAGGCTGCAGCCGCGACGAAGATCAAGAAGGGCGACGGAACTCCCGAGATCCTCCTGGAGCCGACCCCCGACATCCTGGCGATGCTCGGGGCGCGCAAGGTCTCCGCGCAGGTGCTCGTCGGCTTCGCCGCCGAGACGGAGCGCCTGCGGGAGAACGCGGCGGCGAAGCTGGAGGCCAAGCGCCTCGACCTGATCGTCGCCAACGACGTGACCGAGGCCGGCTCGGGGTTCGAGGTCGATACCAACAAGGCGACCCTGATCGACTCGTCCGGCCGTGTCGACGAGCTGCCGCTGATGACGAAGGTGGCGCTGGCGGAGGTCGTCGTCGACAGGGTCGAGGACCTGCTCGCCCGCCGGTCCTCTGCCGACGCCGACCCCTGAGCCGGTCGGGCGGCGGACCCGGCTAGCCTCCTCCCGGCCGACAGCAGGCGCACGAAGACGGCTACGCACGAAGACGGCTACACCCGAAGACAGCATCGAGCAGGAGTTCCAGTGAGCAACCGCCACACCTTCACATCGGAGTCGGTCACAGAGGGCCATCCCGACAAGATGGCCGATCAGATCAGCGACAGCGTCCTCGATGCGGTCCTCGCCGAGGACCCGTACGGACGGGTCGCCTGCGAGACGATGGTCACGACCGGCCTGGTGGTCGTCGCGGGTGAGG
This sequence comes from uncultured Actinomycetes bacterium, assembly GCA_963706745.1. Classification (GTDB taxonomy): domain Bacteria; phylum Actinomycetota; class Acidimicrobiia; order IMCC26256; family PALSA-610; genus JAOSJK01. The sequence continues at coordinate 689,772 of CAVPMX010000004.1, forward strand.
TAAGCACCAGCGCACACATCGACATCTCGCGCATCGCCAGGGAGACGGTCTGTGCCATCGGATACACCGATGCCCGCTTCGGCATCGACGGCCGCACCTGCGGCGTGATGGTCTCGATGGACGAGCAGTCACCCGACATCGCCCAGGGTGTCGACAAGGCGATGGAGCAGCGCTCGGGCGGCGGCGACCAGTACGACGAGGTCGGCGCCGGCGATCAAGGGATGATGTTCGGCTACGCGTGCGACGACACCCCCGACCTCCTGCCGATGCCCATCTGGATCGCCCACCGGCTCGCCGCGCGATTGGCACAGGTCCGCAAGGAGAAGATCGTCGACTTCCTGCGCCCCGACGGCAAGACGCAGGTGAGCGTCGAGTACGAGGACGGCGTACCCAAGCGCCTCCAGACCGTCCTCATCTCGACACAGCACGACCCGGGTGTCACCATCGACGGCCACATCCGGCCGGCGCTCGTCGAGCACGTGATCAAGCCGTCGTTGCCGGAGCAGTTCGCCGACGACGAGTACGAGACGTTCGTGAATCCGACCGGCGCGTTCGAGCTCGGCGGGCCACACGCCGACTGCGGGCTCACCGGCCGCAAGATCATCGTCGACACCTACGGTGGGATGGCGCGTCACGGTGGCGGCGCGTTCTCCGGCAAGGATCCGACGAAGGTTGACCGCTCCGCTGCCTACGCCGTCAGGCAGATTGCCAAGTCGGTCGTGGCCGCGGGCATCGCGAGCAGGTGTGAGGCGCAGGTCGCCTACGCCATCGGAGTCGCGCATCCCGTCTCGATAATGGTCGACACGTTCGGCACTTCCGAGATCGCTCCGGAGAAGCTCGAGGCCATGGTGCGCGACCTCTTCGACATGCGACCGGCCGCGCTGATCGAGCGTCTCGACCTCCGGCGCCCCATCTACCAGCGCACCGCCGCGTACGGCCACTTCGGTCGCGCGGACGGCGACGGGTTCACCTGGGAGCGGACGGAGCCGTTCGCGGACGAGCTCCGCCGCGCGGCAGAGAGCCTCGCGTAGCTCCGGTGGCGGCGCGGGTCTGCCGTGTCGTCCCCGATGTCGTCGCGATAGACCGCGCGTTCGACTACGCGGTCCCCGACGATCTCGCGCACAGAGTGCGGGTGGGCACCGTCGTGCGCGTCTCGCTGCACGGCCGGCGAGTCAGGGGATGGGTCGTCGCCGACGGAGTCGAGTCGGACACGCCACCGGAGAAGCTGCTGCCGGTGATCGCTGCGGTCTCGGAGGGCCCCCCCGAAGCGGTCGTCGAGCTCGCATCGTGGGGAGCGCACCGGTACGCGGGCTCCGTCGTCGCGCTGCTCCGTTCGGCATCGCCCCCGAACAACGTCGCCGTGGGCGGAGTCCCAGAAGCAGGGCGACCTCGGCGTCCGGCGGGGGAGGACGACGCCGGCCCGCCGAGTGGTTCCTCGGACGCTGCGGCCGACGACGTCGCGCGTGTTGCGCGCGAACGCGGGTGGTCGGTCGTTCGGTGGCCGCCGCTTCTCGATCGGCGGCGTCTCGTCTCGGGGCTCATCGCTGACGAGGGGTCGACGATCGTGTCGATCGCCGACGGGTCCAGGGCCGGTGCCCTGGTCAAGTGGCTCACCCGTAGCGGGCGAGATGCCGTCCTGCTGCGCGGCGACGATCCTGCGGCGGTGCGCACGGCGGCCTGGCGAAGGGCGCGCGCAGGGGGAGTGGTCGTGGCCGGAGGGCGGCTTGCGGCGCTGGCACCGGTACCCGACCTGCGCGCCGCCATCGTCGTCGACGACGCCGACGAGGCACTCAAGGAGGAGCGCGTGCCTGCGTGGCATGCACGCGACGTGCTCGCCGAGAGGGCGCGGCGGGCGGGCGCGCGCCATGTGGTCGTGTCGGCGGCTCCGACTCTCGACGCCATCGCCGTGGCAGGTCCGCCGCTTCCGATTCCTCTCGCCGTCGAGGTCGCCGGCTGGCCCCGCCTCGACGTCGTCGACAGGCGGGGCGACCCGCCCGGGTCGGGGCTCTTCTCCGAGCACCTGGCAGCAGCGATCCGCAGCAGTCTCACGGTGGGTGGCGTCTCGGTCTGCGTCCTGAACCGCCGCGGGAGGGCGCGCCTGCTCGCCTGTGGCGAGTGCGGTCACCTGGTCCGGCGCGACCGGGCGGGTGCGCCGCTGTGGAGCTCCGACGCCGACGACCTCCCCGCGGAACCGAGCCCCAACGGCGACGAAGGTGGCGCCGGGATCGCGGGAGGAGAGGCGAGCGGTCGCGTCTGTCCGCGATGCGGGGCGATCGCGCTCCGGACGCTCCGGTCGGGTGTGACGCGCGTACGCGAAGAGCTGGCCGCCCTGCTGCCTCGTACGGAGGTCGCCGAGGTCGACGCATCAACGGTCGACGTGCCGGCCGTCCCCGTCCTGGTGGGTACCGAGGCGGTCCTCCACAGGAGCGAGGTGCGCCGCAGGCGCCCGTCACTCGTCGCGTACCTCGACTTCGACCAGGAGCTGCTCGCGCCTCGTTTCCGCGCTGCCGAGCAGGCGATGTGGCTTCTGGTGCGAGGAGCGCACCTGCTCGCAGGGCGTCCCCGCTCGGAGACGCGGCTCCTCGTCCAGACGCGACTCCCCGAGCACGGCGTCCTGAGATCGGTGGCGCACGCCGACCCGGGAATGCTCGCTGAAGAGGAGATGCGCGTCAGGGAGGCGGTCGGTCTGCCTCCTGTCGTCGCGTTGGCGGAGCTGAGTGGCGAAGCACCGGCCGTGGAGGCTGCGGTGGCCGGAGTGCTGTCGGGCGCCGGCGGTCGCCGAGGCGTCTCGGTAGTCGGGCCCACCATCATCGGAGGAGCCGCGCGCGCTCGTGAAGGCACCCGACTCCGACACGCTCGCCGACGCCCTCGCCGACGCGATTCCGGTGGCGCGGGGGCTCGGCAGGCTCCGGTGCGAGGTCGACCCGCTGCGCGCGCGTGAGGCCGGCGCTGCGAGCGAGGTCGGTACACTGACGGGGTGACGACTTACTCGATCCGGACCTTCGGCGATCCGGTGCTGCGACGGCCTACGGCAGAGGTGACGGAGATCGACGGCGCATTCGCGAAGCTCGTCGGCGCGATGTACGAGACGATGTACGACGCTCCTGGCGTCGGGCTCGCCGCTCCTCAGGTCGGCGTCCAACAGCAGTTCTTCGTCTACGACATCGGCGACGGGCCGTCGGTGCTGGTCAACCCGGTCGTCGTCTCGGGCGAGGGCGAGTGGGTCTACGAAGAGGGCTGCCTCTCGCTACCCGGCCTCGCCTTCGAGATCGCCAGGCCCAAGCTGATCACCGTGCAGGCGATCGACCTCGACGGGAACGAAGTGATCGTCGAGGGCGACGAGATCCTCGGTCGCGTGTTCCTGCACGAGATCGATCACCTCCAGGGTGTTCTCATGCTCGATCACCTGGAGCCCGCCGAGCGGAAGATGGCGTTGAAGATGCTGCGCGAACAGGCCTTCGCGGGGAGCATCCCCGGTGCGTCCGCCCCCCGCAACGATCACGCACTCTGATCGGCCGGGGTAGCCCGGTGCGACTCGTATACCTGGGGACTCCCACTGATGCCGTGCCCCCGTTGCGCGCCCTCGTGCAGGCCGGCCACGAGGTGGTCCTCGTGGTCACTCGACCGGATCGCCGTCGCGGGCGTGGTGCCGGGGTCCACCCGAGCCCGGTCAAGGCCGCCGCCCTCGACCTCGGTCTCCCCGTCCTGACGCCCGAGCGGGCCTCGGAGATCGTGGGGCCCGTCACGGAGAGCGGGGCCACGCTCGGAGTCGTCGTGGCGTTCGGGCAGATCCTCCCCGAGGCGCTTCTCGCCGCCCCGACCGAGGGGTTCGTCAACCTCCACCTCTCACTGCTGCCGCGCTGGCGCGGCGCTGCGCCTGTGGAGCGAGCGATCCTCGCGGGTGACACCGAGACCGGGGTCTGCGTGATGCGCGTGGAGCGCGGCCTCGACACGGGGCCCGTGTACGCGTGCGAGAGGGTTCCCATCGACTCCGAGGTGACGGCCGGTGACCTGCGACGCCTGCTCGTATCGGAGGGGACTCGCCTGCTCGTGGAGGTCGTTCCGCGGGTGCCCGACATGTTCCCGCTGAAGCAGAGCGGAGAGCCGACCTACGCGTCGAAGCTGGAGGTCGCCGAGTTCCGGATCGACCCGACGTCCTCCGCCGAGGACCTCGGGAGGATCGTGCGCGCCGGAAGTCCGCGGCCGGGCGCGTGGTTCCGGGCAGACGCCAAGCGCGCGAAGGTCCTGCGGGCCCGGGTCGTACCCGCCGGTCCGGGAGTCGGTGAGGTCGTGGCTTCGGGAGACGGGGCTCTGCTGGGGACCGGGGCGGGGGGGCTGCTCATGTTGGAGGTGCAGCCCGAGGGACGCCGGGTGATGAGCGGCGCCGCGTGGCTCGCCGGCAGGGGAGGAGCCGCGGTGCTCGATGCCCCGGGCGGAGAGGCGGGGGATTGAGCTCGGCGAGGGGCGTCGCCCGCGACGTGCTCGAGCGTGTGGAGGCGGGCGCGCACGCCAATGCGCTGCTCCCCGAGGCCCTGCGGCGCACGGGTCTCTCCGATCGCGACCGGGCCTTCACCACCGAGCTCGTGTACGGGACGGTGCGACTGCAGCGCGCCCTGGATCATCTGCTCTCGACCGTGTCGTCGCGCCCGCTCGACACGCTCGACCCCCCGGTGCGCGCCGCGCTCCGCCTGGGCGCCTACCAGCTGCTCAAGGGCGTCGCCCCGCACGCGGCGGTCGGCGAGACGGTCGCGGTGACGCCTCGGCGCGGCGGAGGCTACGTGAACGCAGTGCTGCGCTCGCTTAGCCGGTCAGGGCCGCCCTGGCCTTGGCCCGAGGGAGACGACCCGGCCGCGATCGGTGTTCGCACCTCGCACCCCGACTGGATCGTCGAGCGGCTCCTGGCGGATCTCGGAGCCGGCGATGCCCTCGCGGCGCTCGACCGCGACAACGCCGTCCCGGCCGTGACGCTGCGGGTCAACCCGCGCCGCACGACGGTCGAGGCCCTCGTCGCGGAGCTCGAAGGCGCCGGGGCCCGCGTCGAACGCGGCGCCCTGATCGCGGATGCCCTCGTGGTACGAGGGATCGGCGACCCCCGCGCGCTGCAGGCCGTGGCCCAGGGTCGGGCCACACCGCAGGACCAGGGGAGTCAGGCAGTCGTCGCGATGCTCGCCCCGGAGGCGGGGGAGAGGGTGCTCGACGTCGCTGCGGCCCCGGGCGGCAAGGCGACGGGCGCCGCCGAGCTCATGGACGATCGGGGCCTCGTCGTCGCAGTCGACTTGCACGCCGGGCGCGCCGGCCTGGTGCGCGATGCGGCGCTGCGCCTCGGGGCCCGATCCGTCGTGGTCGCCGTCGCCGACGGCCGAGCGCTGCCGGCGGTCGAGTCCTCGTTCGACCGGGTCCTCGTCGATGCCCCGTGCTCGGGCCTCGGTGTGCTGCGCCGACGACCCGACGCGCGCTGGCGCGTGCAACCGGAGGATGTCGAGGATCTCGCCGTCCTCCAGCGCGAGCTGCTCGCGGCGGGGGCGCGTGCCGTCAGGCCCGGTGGCCGGCTGGTCTTCGCCGTCTGCACGCTCACGCGCGCCGAGACGCTCGACGTCGACGCGTGGGCGGCGGAGCACCTCGCGGAGTTCGCGGTCGTCGCCCCGCCGGGGCCGCCGTGGCGTCCACACGGCCGGGGCGCGCTCATCCTGCCCCAAGACGCGGGCACCGACGGCATGTTCGTGCTCTCGTTGGAGCGACGGGCCTGATCCCGCACCCCCCCGAGGCTCTCCGCGGGCCGGGGCCGCGGATACCCTCGGTGGTGATGAAGATCGCACCGTCGATCCTGGCAGCCGACTTCGCTCATCTCGCCGCCGAGGTCGAGCGCGTCTCGGGCGACGTCGACCTCCTCCACGTCGACTGCATGGACGGGCACTACGTGCCGAACCTCTCGATCGGGCCGCCGGTGGTCGCGTCCTTGCGCAAGTGCACGGATCTCTACCTCGACTGCCACCTGATGTGCTCGGAGCCGGCGACGCTGCTGGCGGCGTTCGCCGACGCCGGCGCCGACGGCATCACCGTCCACGTCGAGCTCGGCGACCCGCGCCCCCTGCTCGACGAGGTACGGGCTCTGGGGATGCGGACGGGCCTCACCTTCGAGCCCGAGACGCCTTTCGCCGCGGTCGAGCCGTACCTGGGTGAGATCGACACGCTCCTCGTCATGAGTGTGCGTACCGGGTTCGGCGGGCAGGCATTCATCCCCGAGGTGCTCGACAAGGTCCGCGCGGCGCGCCGCGCGATCGACGAGGGATCCCTCGCCGTGGAGGTCGAGATCGACGGGGGCATCAAGGTCGAGAACGCACGCCTCGCCGCGGAGGCCGGCGCCGACGTGCTCGTGGCGGGTACGGCGATCTTCGGCGCGGCGGACCAGGCGGCGGCGGCACGCGCGATCCGCGAGGCGGCCTGCGGCGCGTGAGCGAGGCGAAGGTGCTGACGGTCTCCGACGGGGCGTCGGAGGGCTCGCGGGAGGACCGCTCCGGACCGGCGCTCGCGCAGCGGCTCCGGGATGCCGGTTGGGACGTCGTCGAGACCCGGGTGGTGCCCGACGGGGCCGAGTCGGTCGCCTCGGCGCTGACCGATCTCTGCAGCGGGCTTCCGTGGCCTCGTGGTCACCACCGGCGGCACCGGGTTCGGGCCGCGCGACCAGACGCCGGAGGGCACGCTCTCTGTGCTCGAACGCGAGGCGCCGGGGATCGCCGAGTCGATACGACGAGCGGCAGACGCCGGAGGCCGGGGCTTCGGCATGCTCGGGCGCGGCGCCTGCGGGACTATCGGCGAGGCCCTCGTCTGCAACCTGCCGGGGAGCACCGGGGGCGCCCTCGAGGGCGTCGAGGTGCTGCTGGTGGTCGCGGAGCACACGCTCGACCTCATCGCCGGTGGCCGGCCCCACTAGGCGGGAGCTGCGCGGCCTGCCCCCACGGCTCTCGCTGCCAGCGCTTCCGTGCGGGCCTGTCGAGAGCACCTACGACCTCGATACAACCTCGGGACTCCGTTGCTACTTGTATGCTACTTGGAGTAGCATCTGAGTATGAAGATCAGCGTGAGCCTCCCGGACGAAGACGTCGAGTTCCTCGACGCCTACGCCAGGTCGAGAGGCATCGGGTCCCGATCCGCGGTCGTTCACAAGGCTGTGCGGTTGCTGCGGGCCTCCGAGGCTGGGCGCTGCCTACGAGGATGCCTGGCAGGAGTGGGCCGACTCGGGCGCAGCGGGCGAGTGGGATGCGGTAGTCGGAGACGGGTCTACGGATGCTCCGCGGTGAGATCCGGCTGGTCGACCTCGGACAGGTCCTCGGTTCCGAGGCGGACAAGCGGCGGCCGGCAGTCGTCGTGAGCAACGACGGTGCCAACGCGGCCGCCGGGCGCCTCGGACGCGGTGTCGTGACCATCGTTCCGGTGACGTCGAACGTGCGCGGGTGTATCCGTTCCAGGTGGTGCTGCACGCGTCGGAGACCGGGCTCCAGGTCGACTCGAAGGCCCAGGCCGAGCAGATCCGTTCGATCGCCGTCGAGCGCATCGGGCCGCGGGTGGGAGTCGTTCCGCCGGCCGCGATGGACGCCCTCGGCGAGGCGCTGCGCCTGCATCTCTCCCTGTAGCTCACGGCACGCGGCGCGGTGATCTCCGAGACCGAGGGTCGGGTCGAGCCGTGGGAGGAGGGCGGAGCGGCCACGCTGCGAGGGGGCACTGGATCTTGGGCGACCGGTTCCCGCAGTGTCCGCGATGTGTGTGTTCATCTGATCTGGCCCCACCGGTGGGATGTCGACACGTACCCTGGGGGTGTGGAGGCGTCAACCCGACTCGGCCCCACCCGTCGCGCTCTGCCTCGTGGCGCTCCTGGCCGCGTCCGGCTGCGGGGGTGACTCGGGCTCCGACAAGTCCGGGGAGGTCGACGGGGGGGATGCCTGGGAACTGCCTGCCGAGCTCGACGGCTTCCTGCGCGACTCGGTGGAGGCGCTCGATCTCGACCCGTCGGACGCGCGCCGCGAGGAGCGGCCGGCACCGTGCCCCGGATCGACCGACGACGGGGTCGCCGTGCGCTTCTACTTCGACGAGCCCTCGGCCGACCGCGGTGCCGAGCTGCTCTCCGACCTTCGGACGTTCTGGGCCGAGCAGAAGACGGTCACCGGCGTCGGTCACGTCGAGATGGACGAGGGCAAGCCCGGCTCAGAGCCACTGGGGAGCGTCTCAGGAACGGCCGCCGGGGGCCTCCTCCTCGAGGGCTGGTGGTACCCGGCCTCGCTGCAACTCATTGTCGGGGGCAGCACCACCTGCGCCGAGTAGGCGAACGCAACCGTGGAGAACGGCGGGACTGCCGCGCGGTGGCCTCATGCCTCGTGCGCCGTCCGCAGTGGTAGAGCTCAGAGACGCCTCTGCAGTTACCCGTCGGCTCGGATGCCAGGCTCGTGCCTGCGGACCCGCGGGAAGCGGCCGAAGTCGACGTCGTAGGTGACGATCTCGGCTCCGTGCTCGATTGCGAGCGCCGCCAGGTGAGCGTCGCTCGTGAGGTTACCGGCCGTGCCGAGGGGCGCCAGCAGCTCGTCCATGATCTCGAGGTGGCGGTCTGTCGGGTCGACCGCCACCGAGCAGGGCTGTGCCAGCCAGCGCGCGCGCGATCTCCCGGGCGCGGCCGGAGTCAAGGGGCGCGGCGAACACGCGCGGGTTGGTCGCCAGGCGCACGAAACCCACGAGCACCGCCCAGGCGAAGCCAGTCGTCTCGCTGCCCGACAGCTGCTCCTCGAGCCAGGCACGCGCCTGCTCATGTCGTGCCGAGGTGTCGTCGACGGCGTAGAGCAGGACATTGAGATCGGGGATCTTCACTTGCGGCGCTCGAGCTCACGCATGGTCTCCGCGTCTTCGAGATCGGCCGCCAGGGCCAGTGCCCGGTCGAGATCCACGCCGGGGCGCAGGCGCATCGGCTGGTGGGGAACCTCGTAGGCGCGGGCGCCCCGGGTGGAGGCCAGACCGGCGCGGACCGCGCTGTTGAGGGCTTCCTTGAACGAGATGTTGCGCTCCCGGGCGATGGCGCGCAGGCGCATGGCGACATCGGTGTCGAGCGTCACCGTGGTCCGCATGTGGACATCATAGCACCACTCCATCTGCTGTCATGATGCTCGGCTGAGTCCGCCGGCCAGTTGCGGATCGCCGCCGCTTGCGGGGCGTGCCCGCCACGCAGGTGGCTCTCGGCGGTGGGAGACCCCGCCGTGCCAGTTCCCCGGGACCGATATCGCCGGGCAGGCTTCCGGCCTTACGACGCGCGAAGGGGCCTCTCCTGGCCCTCCGCCGGTTCGATCCAGGCGAACGTGCCGAGAGCATCGCTTGGGCGCTGCGCCAGCCCGCGGACGAGACCGGTTGCGTACGCGATGTGGATTGTCGGGAGGATGGCCAGCGCCTGGAAGCGCCCCGCGCACGGATCGAAGTCGCCAGGCCGTGCTCACCGCTGCTCCCGCGACCATCGCGCCGTATGCGAGTCCGGGGAGGAGTCCAGCCACCGTCGCGAGCATCGCCACCGCGGGTGAGAAGGCGAGCGCGATCACGACCGCGACGGGTCCGAGGTGAGTCGCAGGGAGCCGGGCGTAGCGGCCCGAGGTGAGTTGGGCCGCGCCCGCGCCCGTACTTGTGCATCTGCCGTGCGAGTGCAGTAAGGCGGCCGCGCCGGCGGTGGAGTACGGCGAGATCCGGGTGCCCGAGCATGAGACTGGCGGCGGCGTGTGAGGAGAGCAAGCAACGCATTCTCTTCGGCGCACACCAGCCCGGCCGGGAAGTGCTGCATGACCCGACGGCGGACGGCGAGATTGCACAGGGTGAGGCCTGCATCCGTGGTCGCTGCCGCCGGTGCGAGCCGGTAGCGATGCCTGACGGGGCCGGTACCGACGGTACGCGTGCGAGCAGGGCTCCCTGGACCTTTTCGAAGAGCGGCGCATCGCACGGTGTCAGGTTGGGGCCACCGAACACGTCCACCTCGGGGTGCCCGTCGGCGATCTCCGCGAGGTTGGCAAGGAAGTCGGGTCGGAGGATCGTATCGTCGTCGATGAAGCAGAGCAGGTCGCCCGACGCCGCGTCGACCAGCGGGTTCCGGGCGCCGCCCGGTGTGAGGCCGGCAGCGACTCCGATCTGCGCGTGTGGGTGGAAGCGACGAATGACCTCGACCGACCTCGGGTCGTCATCGACGGCGACGAGTAACTCGTGAGGTGGAGGCAGGCACTGGTCGCGGAGACTCGCAAGGCAGCGTGCGAGGTCCTCGGGCCGATTCCCGGTGACGAGGCAGACGCTGACCCTCACGGCGCGACCACGAGCTGCCGCTCGACGGGGAGTCGCTCCCAGCCACCGACGGCCAGTCCGACCCCGTAGGAGATGACGCGAAGGGCAGAGCCGCGTCGAGACCGGTCGAAGACCGCGCGGGGAACGCCGGTCGCCAACACCCGCAGACCGTCACGCAGCGCCGCTGGCCGAGCGAGAGGCAGGGTAGCGTCGCGGTAGCAGCGCCGGGAAGCGAGCGTCCGCCCGCCCGTATAGGTACTGCTGACAGGCCAGGCCCCTCAGCGTGGCTCGATGCCGGTAGGCAACGACCGCGTCCTCGGCGAAACCGACGCGGTACCCACGCGCGCACCCGCCAGGCGAGCGCGAGCTCCGTGCCGCCCGCCCGAAACCGCTCGTCGAAGCCACCGACTCGAGCAAACGCTTCGCGGCGAACGCCGAGGTTCGCTCCCACCGCGTACGACAGACGGCCGAGCGCCATCGGCAGACGGTCCGGGGGCAAAGGCGGCCCGCCAGGAGCGCACCACGGGATCGTTCAACGCTGTCTCGTCGAACGGGCCTCCGACCAGGTCGTGCTCGTCGAGGGGCTCTCGCCAAGCCGGCAATCCATCCGGGCCGGACCACGTCGTCGGCGTCACAGTAGAGGAGATGCTCACCCCGGGCGGCAAGCGCGCCGGCGTTGCGGGCCGTGTTTATGCCCTTCGCCGCTCCGACCGGCAAGACCCGCAGCGCCGGAAGACGCTGCCGCCACCGCTCGACGGTCGCAGCAGTCGCGTCCGTCGAGCCGTTGTCGGCCACGACGACCTCCCAGTCCCCGTTGTAGCGCTGCTCGGCCAGGGCGGCCAGCTGCTCGCCGATCGTGGCTTCGGCGTCACGCGCCGGGATGACCACGGAGACGAAGGGGCCGGTCATCCGGCGACGTCCGCAGCGTCGAGCATGGCAAGAGCCCGCCGGTAGGTCGCGTTGGTCGGATCGAGTGCGAGGGCGGCCTCGAGATGCCGACGCTGCATTGGTCGATCGCCCGCCAGTGCCGCGGCGTTGGCCGTGAGGACGTGGGTGCGGGTGTAGGCCGTGAGCAGCTCCTCGGAGGGCCACCGTCGCGCGGCCTCGCTGTGCAGGCCCGGTGTGCGATCCAGGGCGTCAACCAGCTCATCCAGCCGATCCAGCTCCGACGGGCCCGCGAGGGGCTGCTGTCCCACGCCGTCGACGACCTGCGCGGTCAGGCCCCGCGGAACGAAGCCGACCTGATCCGCGACGACGGCCGAAGCCCGGGCGTCGAGGAACACCGGACGGTCGGACCCCAGCCGTTCGATCAGGGCGATCGTCTCCGACTTGGCATCCCGCGACGTGGAGGCAAGCAGCAAGTCGAGCCTCTCGCTCGCGTCGTCCCGATACCAACCGACAGCGAGGCCGTCTCCCGCGACCACATCGATGTCGGGCCGGTCGCCGTGCACCACCTGCCGGTAGGTGACGGGGAAACCGCGGTCGGCGCCCCACACGATCAGCACGGCCTCTTCGGGAAGCTCGGCCAGCACCTGCCCGGCGTAGCTGTCGGCGAACCCGTAGCGCGGGGCCGCGGCGACCGGTCGGTGAACGAACCAGGCTGGAACGAGGACGACTAAGCCAACCGCAAGCGTCGCCAGCGATACCGTCCGCGACTCACCTCGACGGCGGCGGGGTCGCTGACGGCGGGCCACGCCTGCCGCGGCTCGCGAAGCGCCGTAATCCCGACCGCAGCCCACAGCGCGAGGGTGACCAGGGCGGGTGCGAGGAACCCGCCGTGGACGAGGCTCGACTCGAACCCGCGCACTCTCACCCCGAGAACGAGCGCCACCACCAACAGGTTCGTGCCCAGCATCGCGATCGAGGCGACTGCGACCCTTCGCGCCCGCCTCCAGAGCCGCACTGCGCCTACGCCGGCCAGCCCCAGAACGGCAGGCCCCAGGTCACGTGCCAGCACCGCCACGTAGTTCACGGTGCGTTCCGGCATCGCCAGCACGTCGGAGCCGCCGACACTCTGGCTCGCGTTCACGGCCTGCCCGGCCGGACCGGCACCATCCCGACGGAAGTCGATCATGGTCACCAGCCGAGCGAGCGCCGCGGGATCGTCGGCCCGGCCCCAGTTCACAGCCGGTTCCTGGCCGGCGCGCCACAACGTCCAGGCGCCCAGCGCGAGCCCGACGGCGAGAGCGGGCAGCATCAGTGCGACAACTCCCCGCCAGCGCCGCGGGACCTGGCGTACACACGATCAGCACTCCTACCGCCAATCCGGTGATCGCCGCGCCGTGCCAGCCCGCGCCGGCTCCGGCTCCGAGGAGCGCGCCCGCCGAGGCCAGCCAGCCGACCCGATCGGTCGCAACCCAACTCAGCGCGCAGGTCGTCGCGCCAGCGACGAGCAGAAGCTGAACGCGTCATGCTTGGCATAGGTGGCGTAGAACCAGAGCGAGACCCCGCTGGCGACCGCGGAGACTCCCCAGCGCGGCCCCCCAGCGGTCTGAGCCGACCCGCCGGGCAGCGATGAACAGCAACCCGGCCGCAGCCCCCGCACAGACCAGGCTGAAGGCGTTGACGCGCGCCGCGGCGGAGCCCAGACGCACTGCCTCGCTGAATGCGCGCGCCGCGAGCACGTACAAGGGATACCCCGGAGCATGCAGGATCCCGAGGCTCGCGACGCCCGACACCGACTCCGGCGCGTCGCCGAGCGCGACCCGGCCCGAGAACGTCGTCGCGTAGCCGGCCCCGGCAACCACCGCGACCAGGGCCGCACCGCGCAACTCGGAGGCGCCGTCCCACTCCTCTGCCCACGCCGACGATCGGGCCGAGACCGATGCATGTCTCGACTTTGCGTGCTACTACGACCACGCCGGTTCGCCCCATTGTTGCGAATGCCTGAGCTGGAGTATAGAAAGGTACCGCTCGGTCGCATGAGGGAATTGAGTCACGATGATCGAAAGCGGCTGTTGGCATCGAATGTCTAGTCGGAGGGCTGGTGCGCTCCCCCTGGCCGCTGCGCTGGTCGCCTCGCTCCTCGTCCCGGTCGCCTTCGAAATCGGGACACCAGGGGTGGCCGAGGCCGAGGTGATCGCGGAGGAGGGATCCTGGCCCGCTGTTGACGGCTCCGGGGAGTACGTCGCCTTCTCCGAGCACTACGGGGGTTGGTGGTCTCAGAGTGGTTATCACCTGAATATCGCGGATCGGGACGGCAACGACGACGGGGTACTCGGCGACACGTCGGTCACCACGCTCGTCGACGGGACGGATAACCCCACCCAGTACACCACGTTCGGCGATGCCGACATCTCCGCCGACGGTGAGGTCATCGTCTTCGCGGGGGGTCAGTACGAGTCCTTCTACAACCTCTACAGCATCAAGAGGAACGGCTCCGGTCTCACTGACTTGGGTCACGTTCTGGCATCCGCCGAACCGTCCCTCAGCTACGACGGCGCACTCAGCCACGTACTCCGACTGGGTGTTGAATGGAGGCAGCTGGCACTCAGGCGTCTTCGTCCGGGAAACGGACGGCTCCGACAGCCCGCAACTCGTCGCCGATTTCGCGCGAGCGAACCGGCGCTCTCGTTCCTCGGCCACTGGGTCGCCTACACCTCCAGTCAGGACGACAACGTCTACATCCGCGATCTATTGACGGGCGAGGTCACGCTCGCGAGCGTCACCGAGAGCGGTGGGCCTCCTGCCTCGGGCCGGAGTCGGAATCCCGCTGTCTCGTTACTCGGCCGCTGGGTCGCGTTTTCCTCGGACTCTCCGGGACTCGTCGATCCCGGCCTCGACTATCCGGGCCAATCGGTGTTCGTTCGCGGATCGCGACACCGATGTCGATGGCATCTTCGACGAGCCGGAGATACGGCCACCGAGATCATTTCGCTGGGCGATGTGGGCTATGTCGACGACGTCGATATCAGTGACGACGGCTCCGTGGTCGCCTTCGAGCACTCGCCTAGAGGGGGCAACGGCCGGACCGTCAGCGTCTACCACCGGTTGTTCGACATCGGCTTCCACACATCGGGATCGTCACCCTCGCTCAACAACGACGGTTGGGAAGCCGTGCACGACAACGGGTCATCTGGCTCCAGTGGCCAGGTTCGCGCCCGCTCCATCGACTGGGGCGCACTAGCCGACACCGTCGACGCCAGTGAGCAGCGGGGCTGGTACCAGGGCCCCTGGTACGTCTCCGACCCGGTCAATACCGCGATCGGGTCGTTCATCGATGCCTCGGTCGACCTGCCGTCACCGCCCGGCGTCTACGGTCTCGACTGGGCCCGCACCTACAACTCGATCGACGTCGCCGACGGGCCCCTCGGGGTCGGCTGGACCCACTCCTTCGCCGTGCGCATCGGTACCGACGTCGACGGAACAGTCATCTTCGTCGACACCGACGGACGTGTCGCTCGTTTCGAGCCCGACGGCGAAGGCGGCTACATCCGCCCCGACGACATCCGCGCCGAAGTAGTCAAGGTACGCGCGGTGACGGCAGCCTGGCGCTCGAGTACACCTCGGGAGAGGTCTGGGAGTTCGACCTCGAGGGCCGCCTGGAGGCCAAGACCAACTGGGACGGCCAGACGGTCGCCCTCACCTATGACGGCGCAGGCCGGGTGGTGGCGGCGGTCAGCTCGATCGGCCCGTCGCTCGCCTTCACCTACAACGCCTACGACCGAATCACCCAAGTCGACGCCTCGGACGGCCGGTCCGCCATTTACACGTACCAGACCTACGGCATGGGGACGCTGGCGTCGGCGACCCTGTCCGGCGGCCGAACGACGACCTACGAGACCGACGGCTACGGCCGCATCACTCGCGAGATCGACCCGGTCGGTGTGACTGTGGTCGAGAACACCTACGACGACGATGGCCGCGTCGTCGCCCAGACCTCGGCCACCGGTGCCGTCACGACCTTCACCTACGACACCGAGGCCCGCACCACGACGGTGCACGACTCGGTCACCGGCTCGACCGCCACCGACCGCGCACGACGGCGAGGGGCACGTGACCTCGGTGACCGACCCTCTGGGGGCGGTGCTGGGCCAGACGTGGGACCCGACGGGAGACCTGACCGGAGCGGTCGACCGGCTCGGGCGGACGCTATGCGCGCTCCGACGACGCCGCGGGCGACGTCGTGTCCGCCACCGACTCGGCTTCGGGAACGACGAGCGTCGTCTATCGACGGCGAGTCGCGGCGCCATCGTTGTCACCGACCCGACGGGCGCGACCGCGACCTTCACCTACGAGGCCGACGAGCGGATCCCGACGACGGTCACCGACGCACTGGCCAACAGCACCGCCTACGCCGTGCAGGACGGGCTGATCCAGTCGGTCACCGACCCCGACGGCGTGACCACGAGCTACACCTACGACTCCCAACGCCGGCTGGTCGGCTCGACCGACGGGCTGGGCAACTCGACCACCTACGGCTACGACGCGGTCGGCCGCCCGACGAGCGTGACCACTCCGCTCGGACTGGTCTCGACCACTACCTACGACGACGCCGGAAGGGTCACCTCGTCCACCGACGCTGCGGGGGCCACGATCGCCTACACCTACGACGCCGCCGATCGCCTGCTCACGACCACCGACGAGCTCGGACATATCACGGTTCGCACCTACGACGCCGCCGGGCGCCTGGCCACGGTGACCAGCCCCGAGGGGCGTACCACGACCTACGGCTACGACGATCTCGGGCAACTGGTGAGCGTGACCAATCCCGACGGGTCCAATACGTCCGACGACTGGGGGCCGCTGGGCCGCCTGGAGGAGTCGACCGACGAGCTGGCCGCACGACCACCTACGCCTACGACGCCGACGGCAACCAGACCTCCGTGACCGACCCGTCCGGGGCGACGACTGCTACCGGTTACGACGGTCAGGGGCGCCCCGTCACCACGACCGACCCGCTCGGTCGCGCGACGACGACCTCCTACGACGCCCACGGACGAGCCGCCTCGGTGACCGACGCTGCCGGCGACGCCATCAACTACGGCTACGACGCTCTGGGTCGGGTCGTAACCATCACCGACGCACGCGGTGGTGTGACCGCTACGACCTACACGCCGGCCGGGCGGGTCGCGTCGCGCATGGACGCGGCAGGACTGACGACCACCTACGGCTACGACACGGCCGGGCGTCCGCTGTCGGTGACCGGTCCCGACGGCGGGGTCACCACCTACGGCTACGACGCCGACGGCCGCCAAGTGTCTGTGACGTCGCCGTCGGGGCTGGCAACCACAGACCGCCTACGACCTCGTGGGCCACGTCGTGGCGGTGACCGATCCCGCCGGCGTGACGGTCACGCGATCCTGGTGGCGCGCGGCGAGGTGCTCTCGGAACAGGTGGAGGGGCAGGACCCCGCGGCCTTCGCCTACGACGGTGACGGCTGGCTGGTGTCCGCCACGGCGCCAAACGGGGCGACCACCACCTACGGCTACGACGAGCGCGGCCGACGCACCTCCGGGACGACGCCCTGGGCGGCATCGAGACCTGGGCCTTCGACGCGGCCGGGCAGCTCACCAGCGAGACCGACCCCCTCGGGCGTTCCACCGCCTACGGCTACGACGCGGCGGGACGCACCGGCGAGGTGATCGACCCGTCGGGCCGTACCACGACGCTGGTCTACGACGCCGCCGGCCAGTTGGTCGAGCGGGCCCACCTTGGCGGTGAGACCGTCACCTTCGGCTACGACGCGGCGGGCCGGCGCGTCTCG
This sequence comes from uncultured Actinomycetes bacterium, assembly GCA_963706745.1. GTDB lineage: Bacteria > Actinomycetota > Acidimicrobiia > IMCC26256 > PALSA-610 > JAOSJK01. The sequence continues at coordinate 706,771 of CAVPMX010000004.1, forward strand.
GCGACCGAGAGCGCGGGGACCACCACGTACGCCTACGACCCTGTCGGGGCGCTCACCGAGCTGGCGCGCCCCGACGGACGCACCATCGGCTACGAGTACGACATCGCGGGACGTCGGACGACGATGCGCTACCCGGACGGTGCCGGCGTCAACTACGGCTACGACACTGCCGGCCGGCTCGTATCCCTCACGCCGACCGAGACAATGGCCGACAGCTTCACCGGCCCGGACGGCACGGCGCTCGCCTCGGCGAAGTGGTCGGTGGCGACCCCCAAGGACGCCACCGCCACGATCCTCGACAACGTCGCCCGGTTGAGCTTTCGCGTCCCGCTCCGGTTCCTACGCCCAGCTGACGGCCGAGGGTTCCACCACGACCGATGTGGACGTGAGCTTCGGCTACCGCTTCGACGACACCACGGGCGGGAAGCTGTGGCTGTACACGCGGCGTGCGTCGAACGCCCACTACCGTTTGATGCTCGCCAACAAGTCCTCAAAGGTGAAGCTGCAGCGCAAGTCGGGCGGTTCCACGTCCAAGATCGGCTCGTTCAACTACCAGTCCGGCACGACAGCCCAGCGGATACGCGTGCGGGTCGAGGGCTCGACGCTTCAGGTGAAGATCTGGCCGCAGGGCCAGCCCGAACCGCAGGCGTGGAACCTGACCGTGTCGAACAGCCAGGTGGCGGGTCCCGGCGACGTGCGGCTGCGCTGGAAGCGTGCGGGCGGTTCCCACACGATGTTCCTCGACGACTTCTCGCTCACCGACCTGACCTCGCCGCCCGGCCCGGTGGCGACGTTGGGCTACGACGCCGACGGCCGGGTCGTCTCTGAGACGCTGGTCGACGGCCAGTCCCGCGACTGGGCCTACGACGCCGGCCGGCTCGTCGACTTCGCCCAGGACGTCTCGGGTGCGCGGCGCGCACCACCACGCTCGGCTACGACGCCTCTGGCCGCGTCGCTTCTGAGACGACCGGCCCCCAGACCGTCGTCTACGGCTACGACGCCGCCGGCCAGCTCACCTCTGCCGATCCGACCGTCGGTGACACCACCGTCTACGGCTACGACGAGCTCGGCCGGCGCACCTCCACCACCGCCGGCACGACCACGACCAGCTATGGCTACGACGTCGCCTCGCAGCTCGTCGAGGCCACCGACGGGACCGCTACCACCTTCTACGGTTACGACTCCGCCGGGCGGCGCCTCTCGGAGACTACCGGCGCGGAGAGCCTCGCCTACGGGTACGACCCGGCCGGGCGGCTCGATACGCTCACCCGTGTCGCCGGCGGTGAAAGTACGGTGCAGGAACGCCGTCACGATCCGGACGGACGCCTCCTCGAGCTCGACACCGCCGGTGCCGTCACTTCCTCGACAGTTCTCGACTGGGACGTCGCCCTGCCGGTGCCCCAGCTTGTCGACCTCGTGACCCCGACTGCCACGACCGACCTCTATCGCCTCGTCGATTGGGCCGGGTTCCGCCAGGGCGCGGACACCATCGCCCTCGCGGCCGACGTCTACGGTTCCACTATCACCTCGACCGGTACGTCGATGATCGCCCGGTCCGGCGCCTACGACCCCTATGGCGCCGCCGCCGGCAGCCCCACGTGGGATCCTCGTCTCGGTTATCGCGGTGAGCTCACCACCGACACTCTCGTGCATCTGCGTGCCCGCGACTACCAGCCCACCACCGGCGCCTTCACAACCACCGACCCCCTCGACGGCACCGCCGCCGTTCCCGTCGAGACCAACCCCTACCACTACGCCGACAACGACCCGATCAACAACATCGACCCCACCGGTCTCTACCCGATAGACGACTGTGGGCTGAGGGGACCGCCCTCCTTCGGCAGCTTCTACGACGCCGTCAGCTACTCGGGGCGCTCGGCCACGTTCAGGTTCTCGGACTGCTCGTTGATCCGCAGCTCCGACCAGGGCGACGGGATCCGCGTCAAGGTCCACGGCCAACTGGCGTCGGCCAGCCACATCGCAGTCTTCATCCCCGGCACGGGCACCACCAAGGCGAACTTCGAGGAGTTCGACCGGGCCGCCGACCACTTCCACCAGGACGGCAACGTACGGCTCGGCGGCGAGCGCATGGCCACGATCGCCTGGCTCGGCTACGACACCCCCCAAGACCTGTTGGACGCCAGAGATACCGACGAAGCCAGCCAGGGTGGCGGCTCGCTAGCCCGCGACCTCGACTTCATCTCGTCGTTCGCAGCCTCCGATCTCGTCTCGCTCGTGACCCACAGCTACGGGAGCCTCGTCGCGGGCTACGCCATCGCCAAGTACGGCGCCCGGGTCGATCGTGTCGTCACGGTGGCTAGCCCCGGCTTCGGCGAGGGCATCGGGAGCGAGGCGGCCCTGGCCGGTGCGCAGGTGTACGCGGGCATGAACGTCTGGGACCCCATGGACGGCTGGATGGTGCCCAACAGCCTCCACGGGGCCGACCCGCACGGCAGAGATTTCGACGGCGCCTGCCGCTTCTCCACCGCCAACAACCTCTTCCACGACGCGATCAGGAGAGAAGGTTTCGGCTACTTCGACCGAGGCACCGACGCGTACAACAACATCCTGGCGGTCATCACCGGCAACGCTCCGACCCCCTATGACGGTGACGATGACTGCTGGTGACGAGGGCTGCTGGTGACGAGGACTGCTGAATGAGACTCATCCCACCCGCAAACCGGTGCACTGCGCTCGTCCTATGTGCCGTGGCACCCCTCACCGCCGCTTGCAGCGACTCGAACGGCGGTCTGAGCCGCGAGGAGCAGACCTCCGAGCTCGGCCCCTTCCTCGCGCGAATCAGTAGAAGCAATTGGCCTCGACCCCGCCGCCGCGGAACGCGAGGCAGAACCGAACCCTTGCGTCGGCGTCGATGGTGACGGAACCAACATCCGCTACTACTTCGACGAACCCTCAGCCGGCCGGGCCATCGAGCTCCTCGAAGACCTCCACGACTACTGGGCGGAACACGACGCCGTCGCCGGAGTCGCGCCGCTCGAGATAGAGGACCCCGACGACGGAGTCACCCCCCTACCGGGGCCATTGCCGAGCTTCCTCGGAGGTCTCGCCCACGGCCAACGACTCGAAGCCTGGTGGGGCCCCGGCAAGAAGTATCTGATCATCGGAGGAAGCACCACCTGCGTCGAGTAGCTGATGACGACCACACCAGCAGCAGCGAGCACCGCGGCAAGCTTCGAGGCCCTCGTCACCGACAAGGACCCAACGGCCGCTGGCCCGGCAGCGACGTGGACCGCACGATGGCACCGAGGCCACCCGCCAGACCCGGGTTCGACGATCAGGGGCGTCCGGAACACTCCGCTGCCTGCCGGCGAGAACGACACCCTTCTGGGCTTCCTGGACTACCGACGCGCGACCCTCGCTTGGAAGTGCGCCGAGCTCGAATAGCCACTGCCCGCGACGCTCGTCTTCCCCCAGCGTGATCCGACCGGGATCTGAGGGCTGAACCGCAGTGGTGGTCGATTCGGTGGTAGCCGGTGTCGGCTCCCGGGCGGTGGTGCCCCGGAGGGTGCCTGCTAGCCTTGACCCAACGGTCAAGAACAACCGAATGCCCTCGGGGTCGGGTGGAAGTCCCGACCGGCGGTGATCACCGGGTCAGTCCCTCCGGTGGAAGCCCGCGAAGCCACGGCGGCCTGTCGTGGCCCGATCAGGTGAGATTCCTGGGCCGACGGTAAGAGTCCGGATGGGAGAGGGTGCGAGCGGTTCTCCGCCTCGCGACGTGTCACGCGGCGCCCGCGCCGCCGGGGCGGCCTCAGCCGCCCGTGACGGGTCGCGTCCGCGGCCTGCCGGTCGTCGCCGTCACCATCTGATCCTCTCGCCCCGGGTGCGCGGGAGGTGGCGTGCGCGACGACGAGGCGATGAAGCGGGCACTTGAACTCGGTGAGTCGGTGCGGCGCGCGACCGCGCCCAACCCGTGGGTCGGCTGCGTGATCCTGAGCGACGGCGAGGTGGTCGGCGAGGGTGCGACACAGCCTCCCGGGGGCGACCACGCCGAGATCGTGGCGCTGCGCCGCGCGGGCGGGCGCCGCGCGGGGCCACCGCGGTCGTCTCACTGGAGCCGTGCGCGCATCATGGACGGACAGCACCATGCGTCGACGCGCTGGTCGCCGCCGGGGTCACCCGCGTCGCGTTCGCGCTCGAGGACCCCGACGACAGGGTCGCAGGAGAGGGAGCGTCGCGTCTCGGTGAGGCGGGCGTCGAGGTCGGCGTCGGCACCCTGGGACTCGAGGCGGGCAGGTCTCTTGCCCCCTACCTGCACCACCGCCGCACGGGGCGCGCGTACTGCGTGGTCAAGGCCGCCACCAGCCTCGACGGGCGTGTCGCGGCGGCCGACGGCACGTCGCGATGGATCACCGGGCCCGAGGCGCGCGCCGACGCCCACGGCCTGCGCGCCGACTCCCAGGCGGTCGTGGTCGGAGCGGGGACGGCCATCGCCGACAGGCCCTCCCTCACGGTTCGCGACGCCGATCCTCGTCCCTCGCGGGCTCCGGTGCGAGTGCTCCTCGACGCCTCGGGGAGGGTCCCCGCCGAGGGGCCGCTCTTCGACCCGGCGCAGGCGCCGACCCTTGTGGTCACCACGGAGCGGGCGCCGGCCGCGGCGCGCGCCGCGTGGCAGAGGTCGGGCAGCGACGTCGAGGTGGTCCCGGGGGCAGCCGGCGGCGTCGACCTCGGCGCGACCCTGGCCCTCCTCGGCGACCGGGGAGTGCTCCAGGCGCTCGTCGAGGGCGGACCGACGCTCCACGGGGCGATACTCGACGCCGGCCGCGCCGACCGCATCGTCGCGTACGTGGCAGCGACCCTCCTGGGCAGCCGTGGCCTGCCGGGCTACGGCGTCGCGGGCCCGCCGACGATCACAGGCGCCGGCCGCTACCGGCTCGGCGACGTGAAGCGACTCGGTGACGACGTGAGGCTCGACTACGAGCCCACAGCCGGCGGTGCTCCGACCGTCGCCGCACGCGAGAGCGAGTTCGGGACGGTCGCGTCCCGGGAGGAGGCCTGATGTTCACCGGGATCGTGGAGGAGCTGGGTCGAGTGCGCTCCGTGACGCCGAACCAGGGGGCGCGCGCATCGAGATCGAGGCGTCGACGGTCCTCGACGACGCAGAGATCGGCGCGTCGATCGCCGTCAACGGGTGCTGCCTCACGGTGGTCGAGCTCGCGGACCGCTGGTGGGCCGCCGATGCGGTCACCGAGACGTTGAGCAGGACGAGCCTCGGGGCGCTCGCGGCGGGCGACCCGGTGAACCTCGAGCGGCCGGTGCGCCTCGCCGACCGCCTCGGCGGGCACCTCGTTCAGGGCCACGTCGATGCCGTCGGCAGGATCCGTTCGAAGGAGCGGATCGCCGACGGCTCGGTGACGCTGTGGGTCGATCCGCCCCCGGAGCTGAGCCGGTACCTGGTCGAGAAGGGGTCGATCACGGTCGACGGTGTGAGTCTCACGGTCGCTCGTGTCGACGACTCGGGGTTCGGCGTCGCGCTGATCCCCCACACACAGGAGGTGACGACGCTCGGTCCCAAGGGTCCGGGAGACCCGGTGAACCTGGAGGCCGACGTCGTCGCGAAGTACGTGGAGCGGCTACTCAGCGTCTCCACCGAAGAAGGGAGCTGAAGTGCCTTTCACACACATCGAGCGCGCCATCGAGGCGATCGGTCGCGGGGAGTTCGTCGTCGTGGTCGACGACGAGGACCGCGAGAACGAGGGCGACCTCATCATGGCGGCGGAGATGACGACGCCCGAGTCGATGGGGTTCATGATCCGCTACACGAGCGGAGTGATCTGCCTGCCGCTCGAAGGGGATCGCCTCGACGAGCTTCATCTGCCGCTCATGGTCCAGGGAGGTGAGAACACCGAGATCCAGAGAACGGCGTTCACCGTCTCGGTCGACTACCTGCACGGCACGACAACGGGGATCTCGGCGGCCGACCGGGCGACTACCGTGCGGGCCCTCATCGACCCGGCGACGACCCCGGCCGACGTGGGGAGGCCGGGTCACATCTTCCCCTTGCGCTACCGGGAAGGCGGCGTGCTGAAGCGGGCCGGGCACACGGAGGCGTCGGTCGACCTCGCCCGCCTGGCCGGCTGCTATCCCGCGGGCGTCCTGTCGGAGATCGTGAACGACGACGGCGACCGATGCGGCTGCCCGACCTCGAGAAGTTCGCCGCCGCGCCACGGGCTCGAGCTGATCACCATCGCCGACCTCGTCCGCTTCCGCCGGCATCGCGAGAAGCTCGTCCGCCGGGTCTCCGAGGCGCGCATCCCGACCCGACACGGCGACTTCACGGCGCACGTCTTCGAGTCGCTTCTCGACGGCACGGAGCACCTGGCGCTGGTGCGCGGCGACGTGGCGGGCAAGGAGAACGTCCTCGTGCGGGTGCACTCCGAGTGCCTCACCGGTGATGTGTTCGGCTCGCTGCGCTGCGACTGCGGGACCCAGCTCGACATGGCCCTGGAGCAGATCGCCGAGGAGGGGCTGGGCGTTCTCGTCTACCTGCGGGGCCACGAGGGACGCGGCATCGGTCTCGGCCACAAGCTGCGCGCGTACGCGCTGCAGGAGCAGGGACGCGACACCGTCGAGGCGAACCTCGAGCTCGGCTTCCCCGCCGACTCCCGTGAGTACGGCATCGGCGCGCAGATCCTCGTGGATCTCGGTGTCACGACGATGCGCCTCATGACCAACAATCCCTCCAAGTACGGCGGCATCGAGGGCTACGGTCTCGAGATCGTCGATCGCGTCTCGCTGGCCACCGAGCCGAACCACGAGAACATCGCGTACCTTCGCGCGAAGCAGCGCAAGCTCGGTCACCTGCTCGACATCGACGACGAGGGCCTCGGCGGGAGCTGACCGGCGACCCCGCGCAGAAGGTGGTGAGGACGACGATGGGAACCTATGCATCCGACGGGTCGGATGTCGACGCGACGGCGATGCGGTTCGGTGTGGTGGCCGGGCGCTTCAACAGGCCCGTCACCGAGCGTCTTCTCGAGGGCGTGCGGAGGGTGCTTGCCGACCGCGGGGTGGCGGACGATGCCGTGACCGTTGCATGGGTACCGGGCGCGTTCGAGATCCCTCTGGTCGCGCAGCGGCTCGCCGCTTCCGGCACCGTCGACGCCGTGATCTGCGTCGGCGCGGTGATCCGGGGTGACACGGCGCACTTCGAGTACGTCGCGGGCCCGTGCGCCGACGGTGTCCTGCGCGTCGCTCTCGACACCGGCATACCGGTCGTCTTCGGTGTTCTCACGACGGAGAACCTCGAGCAGGCGACCGAGCGCACAGGTGGCCGCGAGGGCCACAAGGGAGAAGAGGCGGCGCTCACCGCGATCGAGATGGTGAGCCTGCTCGGGCGCCTACCAGGAGGAGGAGAGTAGATGCTGCGCATGGTCCTGCCGAAGGGTTCGCTCGAACACGCGACCCTGCAGCTCTTCGAGGATGCCGACCTCGCGATCTCGCGCTCGTCCGACGTCGACTACAAGGCATCGATCGACGACCCCCGCGTCACCGACGTCACGATCCTGCGACCGCAGGAGATCCCGCGCTACGTGGCGCAGGGGCTCTTCGACGTGGGGATCACGGGGCGCGACTGGATCGAGGAGACCGGAGTCGAGGTGGTCACCCTCACGGAGCTGCACTACTCGAAGGCGACGGCCCGGCCGATCCGGGTGGTGCTCGGCGTCGGCTCCGAGTCCCCGTACTCGTCCGTCGGCGACCTGCCCGCAGGGGTGCGCGTCCACACCGAGTACCCGGAGCTGACGCGACGATTCCTGGAGTCGCACGGGGTCGACGCCGAGGTGACCCTCTCCTACGGCGCCACGGAGGCGAAGGTTCCCGAGATCGCCGACGCCGTCGTCGAGATAACCGAGACAGGAAGGGCCCTCAGGGCGGCGGGCCTGAGGATCATCGACACGGTCCTCGTCTCCTACACGGAGCTGATCGCACACCCGGCCTCCTACGCCGATGCCGAGAAGCGCAAGGCGATGGAGCAGCTGCAGACGCTGCTCTCGGGCGCGCTCGACGCTCGGGGCCGCGTGCTGGTGAAGCTCAACGTCGACGAGACGAACCTGCAGAGGGCGGTCGCCCTCCTGCCGGCGCTGAGGTCGCCCACCGTGTCGAAGCTCTACGGGGAGGAGGGGTTCGCCGTCGAGACCGTGGTGGCGAAGTCCGACATCAACACGCTGATACCGGCCCTCAAGGAGGCCGGCGCGACGGGGATCATCGAGCTTCCGATCGCGAAGATCGTGCCGTGACGACCAGTCTCCGACCCTCGGCCGACGCCGCGGACTCGTCACTCGAGGGGGTCGTCGCCGAGTTCGACGAGCGGCGCGGCATCGGCGTGGTGGTAGGCGCCGACGGTGCACGGCATGGCTTCCACTGCACTGCCATCCTCGACGGCTCCCGGAGCATCGGCGTCGGGACCCGCGTCCGGTACGGGCTGCGAACCGGCCCTCTGGGGCGGGCGGAGGCGGCGGCCCTCGGCGCTCTCTGACGAAGTGGTCGACCTGCCCCGAGCAGGCGCCGCGCGCTACGGCGTCTCGGCGCCGCCCGCAGTGTCGGCGACGCGCACGAAGAGCATCTGTATCTCCGTCAGGCCGTCGCGCAGTGGGGTCTCGTGCTCGCCGAGGCGTGGTCCGAGGCCGTCGACCAGTGCCGCCATGGCGTCTATGGCGACCCCGGCGTTCGCCAGGTCGGCGAGGGGTGGCCTCCCCGACTCGTCGGGAGGCGTGGCGACGCCGAGGTAGACGAGGGCGAGCTGGAAGATCTGGATGGCGTGGTTCGCCAGCACGTCGATAGCGGGCGTCGCCCGCAGCTCCTCGTGGAGGCGGCGCACTGCAGCGATCTCGTCGGCGGTGAGGTCGCCGGGCTGCGCCGGCCCCCCGGCGGGGTCGGAGGGAAGGGGCTCGGCGGAGGGCGGGGCCTGCGAAGCGGCGGGCTCCTCCCTGGGAGTGTGCTCGCCCGACGGTGTCCAGATGGTGCTCACACTGTTATCCTGTCAGGAAACCGAGATGGGAAGTGGGACGCCTCGTCCCCACCCGGCCGCCGTCCGTCGCCCGTGGGCAACGGACCCGAGTCCGGGTCCGTTGCTCCAGTGGCCCGCCCTGGGCCGACCGCGACGGTGGGCGCTTCCCGTGTCCGCCGTCGCTTCGCGTCGGTGGTTAGCTGCAGAGAGGTGATGCCGCAATCGCTACGGACGACACCCGGATCAACGACCGGATCCGCGCCCGCCAGGTGCTCCTGATCGGAGCCGACGGCACGCAGTACGGCGTGAGGCCGCTACCGGAAGCACTCACGATGGCCAGTGAAGCAGAGCTCGACCTGGTCGAGGTCGCAGCAGCGGCAGACCCGCCGGTCTGCCGGATCATGGACTACGGCAAGTGGAAGTACGAACAGGATCAACGGCGCAAGGAGTCGAGGCGGAAGACCTCGAACGTCGTCATCAAGGAGATGAAGTTCCGGCCCAAGATCAGCGGCCACGACTACGAGACCAAGATGAAGCACGTCGAGCGCTTCCTCGCGGAGGGGTCGAAGGTCAAGCTCACGATCATGTTCCGGGGGCGCGAGATGGCCCACCCCGAGCAGGGCCGCAGGATCCTCGAGCGTGTGGCCGAGCAGGTGAGCGACTTCGCCGTGGTCGAGTCGGCGCCGAAGCAGGACGGTCGGAACATGACCATGGTCCTGAACGCGACCAAGAAGCCGGTGTCCAAGGCGAAGCCGCCTGCCGCCGGCGCTGCGGCGCCTGCCGCGGACGCTCCGGGTGAACGCGTGGAGCAGGTAGAGATCGAGGTGGGCGCCGGGGAGCCCCAGGAGACACCGGTCGAGGCCGCCGGCGGCTGAGCCACGGAGCAAGCAGACACGAAGCAAGCCGACAACGAGACGAGCGAAGAGACCGACGATGGCGAAGATGAAGACGAGCAGGAGCGCTGCCAAGCGCTTCATTGTCACCGGGACGGGCCGGATACGGCGCCGCAAGGCGTTCCGCTCCCACCTTCTCGAGAAGAAGTCCAGCCGGCGCACGCGGCGACTGGGGCGCATCGAAGACGTCGCCCCGGGCGACAGGCGCCGGGTCACTCGGATGCTCGGCCGGTAGGAGGACGACATGGCAAGGGTCAAGCGTTCTGTCAGTGGGCGCAAGAGTCGCCGGGCCGTTCTCGAGCAGGCGCAGGGGTACACGGGGGCGCGCAGCCGCCACCTGAAGACCGCGAACGAGCAGGTGATGCACTCGCTGCGCTACGCGTACCGCGACCGCAGAGCCCGCAAGGGCGAGTTCCGGCGCCTGTGGATCGTCCGCATCAACGCCGCCTGCCGTGAGCACGAGATCTCCTACTCGCGGTTCATCGCTGGTCTGAAGGCGGCCGAGATCGACGTGGACCGCAAGGTCCTGGCGGACCTGGCGGTTCGTGAGCCTGCGACGTTCGGCGCGCTGGTGGCGACGGCGCGCGAGGCGCTCAGCGCGGCGTGAGCCCGGCGCGGGTGTGAGCGAGCCACTCGGCCCGCGTCATCCGGATGTGCGGCGACTGCGCGACCTGCTGCGCCGTCGCGATGTGCGTGCCGATGCGCGCCGCTTCGTCCTGGAGGGGCCTCGTCTGCTCGAGGCGGCGCTCGACCGGAATGCAACCGATCTCGAGTGCTTCGTCGACCCGCGGGCCGAGGATCGCTGGTCGGACCTCCTCGGGCGTGCGCGGGCGTGCGGAGTCCTCACTCGGATGCTCGCCGACGGTGTCGCGGAACGAATCGGCGACACCCGCACTTCGCAGGGCGTGATCGCGACGGCGCCTCTCGTCAGGCGCGGCAGCGAGGTGCTCTCGGACCTACCGCGCGACGCGCTCACGGTCGTCTGCGTCACCGTCTCCGATCCCGGGAACGCGGGGACGCTCGTGCGCTCCGCCGAGGCGGCGGGGATCGACGCTGTCCTCTTCGGGGACGGATCGGTCGACGCCTACAATCCCAAGGCCGTGCGCGCATCGGCGGGCGCGGTGCTCGGTGTCCCGATCGGAGAGGGCGTGGAGGCGGTGGAGATCCTGGAGGCCCTCGGTGAGCGGGGAGTGCGGCGCATCGGAGCGGTCGCCGCGGGCGGCGAACCGTACGACGCCGTCGATCTCAGTGGCCCCTCGGCCTTCGTTCTCGGGCACGAGGCCCGTGGCCTCGGAGGCGACCTTCCTCTGGACGCGCTCGTGACGATCCCCATGGCGGGCCACGCCGAGTCGTTGAACCTTGCGATCGCAGGCAGCGTCCTGATCTTCGAGGCGGCGCGTGCTCGTCGGACACGTGGGGGGAGTAGATGAGCGCCGGCGGCGTCGCCGACCTCGTGGCACGCGCCGGAGAGGCCTCGCGGGCGGGCCGATTCGCCGCCGAAGGGGCCGGCACTCTGGCGGACCTCGACGAGGTGGAGCGCTCCTTCCTGAAGAAGGGCGACCTCGGGGCGATCCGGGAGGCGATCAAGGGAGTCGCCGCCGAAGACAGGGCGGTCGTGGGGCGCGCCCTCTCTGAGGCCCAGGCCTTCCTGCGCGAGGCGATCGACACCCGTCGCCGCAGCCTCGCCGAGTCGGAGAGGGCCGCCGGTCTGGAGAGCGAGCGGGCCGACCTGACCGTCGGGGGCAGCGGCTACCGGCGTGGGCACCTGCACCTCGTCACGCAGATCTGGCGAGAGCTCGAGGACGTCTTCGCGGGGCTCGGCTACAAGGTCGCCGAAGGCCCAGAGGTCGAAGACGACTGGCACAACTTCGAGGCCTTGAACTTCCCGCCGGGTCACCCGGCGAGGGCGATGCAGGACACGCTCTACGTGCGCCTGGGAGAGCCCGAGCAGGTGCTGCTGCGGACGCACACGTCGCCGGTGCAGATAAGGGTCATGGAGGAGCACCGGCCGCCCATCTACTTCGTCGCGCCCGGCCGCGTCTTCCGGCGTGACACCCTCGACGCGCGGCACTCGCCGGTGTTCCACCAGATCGAGGGGCTCGTCGTCGATCGGGGGATCACGATGGGCGACCTGATGGGGACGATCGAGACGTTCGTTCACGCCCTCTTCGGCCCGAGCATCAGCGCCCGCTTCCTACCGTCGTACTTCCCGTTCACCGAACCGTCGATCGAGTTCTCGATGACGTGCATCTTCTGCGAGGGAGCCGGTTGCGGCGTCTGCTCGAAGACGGGTTGGATCGAGCTCGGGCGGCGCGGGCATGGTCGACCCGAACGTCTTCCTCGCCGTGGGGATCGATCCGGAGCGCTACAGCGGCTTCGCGTTCGGCTTCGGCATCGACCGCCTCGCGCAGATGCGCTACGGCGTCGATCACGTCAAGACGCTGTGGGACGGCGACGTCCGCTTTCTCGAGCAGTTCTGAGGTAGCCGTGCGAGCACCGCTCTCCTGGATCCGTGACTTCACACCCCTGACCGGCGACACCGGTGAGATCGCCGACGCCCTCAACCAGCTCGGACTCGAGGTCGAGGAGGTCGACGAGCCGGGTCGCGACGTGCGCGGAGTAGTGGTCGCTCGCATCCTCGACGTCGTGGCGCACCCCGACGCCGACAAGATCCGGCTCGCCGACGTCGATTTCGGCGACGGCACCACGCGAGTCGTCTGCGGCGCACCGAACATCCACCCGGGAATGGTGGCTCCGCTGGCGCGCATCGGCGCGAGCCTGCCGGGCGGGTTCGTGATCGAACGGCGCAAGATCCGGGGTGTGGTCTCGGAAGGGATGCTCTGCTCTCCCCGCGAGCTCGGTCTGGGCGACGATCACGGCGGCATCCTGGCCCTACCCGACGACGCGCCGCTCGGGGCCGACGTTCGCGAGGTGCTCGGCCTCGACGACGTCGTCTTCGACCTCGCCATCACCCCGAATCGTCCCGACGCCATGGGGATCGCGGGCGTGGCGAGAGACCTCGCCGCTCACTTCGGTCTGCCGTTCGACCCTCCCATGCCGGAGGCGTCGGCCGTTGCAGATGCGATCGAGGGCGCGACCGTCGTCGTGGAGACGCCCGATCGCTGCCCGCGCCTCGTCGCGCGGGTTGCACGAGTCCGACTTGCCGCCTCACCCGATTGGCTGCAGCGGCGCCTGACGCTCGCAGGGATGCGCCCGATCAGCAACGTCGTCGACGTGACGAACTACGTGATGCTCGAGCGCGCGCGGCCTCTGCACGCGTTCGACCTCGATCAGATGTCGGGGCGCGGGATCGTCGTGCGGACTGCGCTCGACGGCGAGCGGATGGTCACGCTCGACGGCGTAGAGCGCTCGCTCACCTCAGACGACCTGTTGATCTGTGACGCGGAGCGAACACCCCGTGCGGTCGCAGGCATCATGGGCGGCGCGTCGGCCGAGGTCTCCGACTCGACGCGCGAGATCATCCTCGAATCGGCGTACTTCGCCCCGCAGGGGATCGCGCGCACGTCGAAGCGCCTCGGCCTCCGCTCGGAGGCGAGCGTCCGCTTCGAGCGGGGAGTCGACCCCGAGGGCACCGCCTCGGGCGCGGACCTGGCCATGAGCCTGCTTGCGCAGGTGGCCGGCGCCGATGTGGCCGACGGGTGCATCGACGCATACCCGGCACCCGTGGAGCGCATCGTCGTCAAGCTGCGGACGCGGCGGGTGAACGACATCCTCGGCACAGATCTCGACTCCGCGCAGGTGAGATCACTCCTGCAACCGCTCGGCATGGAGGTGGCACCGACGCCCGACGGCGCCGACGACTGCACGAAGGTCGTCGTCCCGACCTTCCGGCCCGACATCGAGCGGGAGATCGACGTCATCGAGGAGGTCGCCCGCAGGTACGGGCTCAACCGGATAGAGCGCACGGTCCCTGCCGGATCGGAGCGGATCGGCGGTCTGACATCGGCCCAGAGGGATCGCCGTCTCGTCGCCGACGTGCTGGTGGGCGCCGGCTGCGACGAGGTCTTCACGCTCCCGCTCGTCTCGCCGGAGGCAGCGAGCCGATTCGGCGTCGTCGACTCGGCCCCCGTCGAGGTCGAGAACCCTCTCCGGTCGGAGGAGTCGGTGCTGCGGACCTCGCTGCTGTCCGGGCTCCTCGAATCAGCGCGCTTCAACGCCTCGCACGGCAACGCCGACGTCGCTCTCTTCGAGACCGGACACGTGTTCCGCGCTCCAGCCGGTGGGTCGCTGCTGCCAGACGAGCGCGACCACGTCGCTGCGTTGCGCTCCGGTTCGTTGCGGCGCCGTCCGTACGAGGCCGACCGTCCCGTCGCTGCGGCAGATGCCGTCGGTCTCGTCGAGGCGCTCGCCGCTGCGCTCCGTCTCGCCGACCTAAGGATCGAGAACACCGCGGGATCTCCGGGGTTCCATCCCACTCGATGCGCGGCCGTCGTGGTCGACGGGGATGTGATCGGTTACGTGGGCGAGGCCGACGCGGCGGTTCTCGACCCGCTCGACCTCGCAGGCCCGGTCGCCGCCATGGAGATCGACCTCGGCCGGCTCCTGGGCGCGAGACGCAGGGAGAGCCGGTACCGCACGGTGTCGCGGTTCCCGGCGTCGAGCATCGACCTCGCATTCGCGGTACCCGAAGGGGTGGCTGCGGCGTCGGTGCTGGCGACACTGCGCGCGGCGGGCGCCGAGATGCTCGAGGACACCCGGCTCTTCGACGTGTTCCGCTCCGAGCAGATCGGAGCCGGGAAGCTGAGCCTCGCGTTCGCGCTCCGGTTCCGTTCGCCCGAACGCACCCTCACAGACGACGAGGTCGCAGGTCTCCGGCGCCGATGCATCGAAGCGGTGACCTCGGCCCACGGCGCCGAGCTGCGGGGCTGAGCGGAGTCACGTCCAGGGCTGTGGTTTCGGGCTCTGGCCTGATGGCGTGAGGTCCGCCTCACGCTACGGGCTGTGTGAGGGGCTTGACACAGAGGGCCAAGGCGGCTGGTGCTGAAGCTGAGCACCGCCGCACGCGAAGGCGTTGGGGGTTGCCGTGGCCGACTGCCTGGTCGGTGATCCTCGAGCGGGCCGCCGAGGCTGCGCGCCCTGGGGCACTCAGCCTCGGCCGAGGATCAGTCCGCTCGTGGGTACGCCCACACCGGCAGTGACGAGGACGTGATCGACGTTCTCGACCTGATTCACGGCCGTGCCGCGAATCTGACGGACGCCCTCGGCGATGCCGTTGATCCCGTGGATGTAGGCCTCGCCGACCTGCCCACCGTGCGTGTTCGTCGGAAGCCGACCACCCATGTCGAGGTTGCCTTCGGCGACGAAAGCGGGCGCCTCACCGGGACCGCAGAACCCGAACCCCTCCAGCTGGAACAGCACGATCGGGGTGAAGGCGTCGTAGATGATCGCGGTCTGCACGTCGCCGGGCTTCAGCCCGGACGTCTCCCACAGCTCGCGCCCTACGAGCTCGACCTCGGGCACTTGCACCAGGTTGTCGCGGTAGTAGCTAGTCATCGACTCCTGGTCGGGCCCCGCTGCCATGGCCGACGCCCGCACGAGTGCGGGCGTGTTCCGCAGGTCGCGGGCGCGCTCCGCCGATGTCACCACGATGGCGACGCCCCCGTCGCTCTCTTGACAGCAGTCGAGCAGACGAATCGGCTCCACGATCCAGCGGGAGCTCTGGTGGTCCTCGAGGGTGATCGGGCGCTCGTAGAACCAGGCGGCGGGGTTCGTGGCCGCGAATCGTCGCGCCGAGACGCTGACGCGGCCGAAGTCCTCGCTCGTCGCTCCGTACTCGTACATGTACCGCTGGGCGATCATCGCCACCCACGACGCCGGTGTGAGGAGCCCGAAGGGGCGGTACCAGCTCTGGTGGATGGTCTCCGACGCGGGCTCCGCGGGGCGCGTCTGCGTACCCGAACCGAAGCGTCGCCAGGAGCGCTCGTTGAAGGCCCGGTAGCAGACGACCACCTCGGCAGATCCCGTCGCGACTGCCATCGCCGCCTGGTGGATGACGGCGCAGGCTGCGCCGCCGCCGTAGTGGGCGCGGCTGAAGTAGCGGAGAGAGGGGATCCCGAGGTTGCGCGCCACCTCGATCTCGATGTTCGAGTCCATCGTGAACGTGGCCAGCCCGTCGACGTCGCCAACCGAGAGCCCGGCGTCGTCGAGAGCCGCCTTGACGCACTCGGTTGCCAGGCGGAGCTCCGTGCGGCCCGAGTCCTTGGAGAAGTCAGTGGCGCCTATCCCGACGATGGCAGCCTTGTCCTTGAGGTCGTTCCTCACGCCACGCCCTCCCTCTGCGACAGGCGGAACATCGGGAGCCTCAACCCGGGGTCCACCTCGACGATCTCCAGCTCCACCGGGAGCCCGATGCGTACCTCCGACCTGTCGGCGTCGACGAGCGAGCTGACAAGGCGTGTCCCCTCCTCGAGCTCGACCAGGAGGAGGGTGTTCGGGTAGCTGAAGGGGGGCACGGGCGGGTGGTGCAGCACCACGTAGCTGTAGATGGTCCCCCGCCCGGTGGAGACGATCCAGTCGAACTCGACCGACTGGCACTGTGCGCACATCGGGCGGGCGGGGTGCCGCAGCGTGCCGCACGAAGTGCAGCGCTGGATGCGCAGCTCCCCCTCGTCGACCCCCTCCCAGAAGAAGGCCGTGTCCTGGCTCGTTATCGGCCGAGGCCACGGAACCCGGTCGGGCTGTGCCTCCGTCTCCGGTCGCGCCGATTCGTCCGCCTTGTCGGTCACGATCTTCCTCCTCGTACTCGGAGCCGGGAGCTGTCAGCGATTCGGGATACTAGAACACGTTCCAGCTTCGTGCGCAGGGTGCGCCTTCGCGTCGCACGCGGGAGGTCGGCGGAAGCGCCATGAAGTCCGTCGAACCCGCGGTGGTCGGAGTCTCCGCTATCGGGCTCGGGACCTCGGCGCAGGGCTGCGGGGCAGAGCGGAGTCACGTCCGGATGTGGCATGCGCAACTCCGGAGCCCTGAGGAGCCGCTGATCTGCACGCGGCGGTTCAGTGCGGCCGTCACGGTGTCGAACCGCTGGCATGGAGAACGCGACCCTGTCCGCCGAGGCCCTGGAGGGCTGGGCGAAGGCAGTGCTCCTGGCCCTCGCCTTGGTCTTCGCCGTGGTCTTCGTGTGGAAGGCCCCGGCGAGGCTCTCGATGGCCGCCTTCCTCGTCTTCGGCCCGATGGTCGCCGTCGGCCACGAGGAGCTGCGCGACCCGACAGCGCAGGTATCGGCGGCCCTGGAGACCTGGGTCGACGACCTCACGAGCGGTCTGGACCAGTAGGGAGCCTCAGTGCTGGGCGCGCCTCCGGGCGCTGCCGACCACGGCGGTACGGCCTGACTCGCGGTTGGTCACCTCGATCGACGCCTCGTCGGGGCGCTCCGCCGAGATCTCGACCGCCGCGTCGACGGTCTGGCCCGCGAGCACCACGCCGACGAAGCGCACGTCGATCTCTCCCTCGGCCAGGAACGCCTCGCCCCATGCGTCGAGGAGGAGGCCGTACGCGGGCCCCATCGCGTGGGTGCCCTGGGCGACGAGGCCGGGTAGGCCGAGTCGCTCCGCCTCGGCGGCGTCGGAGTGGTAGTTGCCGCGCCGGGAGTAAGCGCGGACAAGGTCCTCCGAGATGGTGAGAGACCTGCGCACGCCGCTCACTGGGTCGCTCGCAGCGTCGCTGCGGGCGTGAAGGTCGCCACCGAGGTCCAGATCGGATCGTCGGGGCGCGCCTGAGCCGCCACCACCGCCTCGACGTCGACGTACTCCCGTCCGCGCTTCTCGAAGAGGTCGAGCACCCGCCCGGCGACCACGAGCGGGGTGCCGGCCTGCTCCGCCCTGTGGCACCTAAGCCGCTGGCGGGTCTGGATCATCGCCGCCGTGCACGACTGCGCGAAGAGCAGGACGGTGAGGTTCGCGGCGATCGGCGGGTAGAGCGCCCCGGCCTCGAGGAGGGGGTGCCCCGCAGCAGCGGCGCGCCAGTAGCGCTCGTTGGCGGCGGGGGAGACCGTGACCGACCAGGGGCCGAGCCCCGTCCCCGGTGGGACGTTCTCGAAGGGGCCCGGGCCGTTGACCGGGCCGTCGCTTGTGCCGTCGCTTGTGTCCTTGCCGTTGCTTGCACTGCTATGCACTGGGCTGTATCCTATTCGGTATGGCGTATCGAGTCGGCGTCGTCGGCGCATCCGGCTACACGGGCGCAGAGCTCCTGCGCCTCCTCGCCGCGCACCCCGAGATCGAGGTCGGCTGGGTGACGGCCGACTCGAACGCGGGGTCGGCCGTCGCCGACCTGTATCCGTCTCTGAGGCCCGCGTACGGAACCCTACGGTACGAGGCGGTCGACGTGGACGCTCTCGCGGGGGCCGACGCGGTCTTCCTCGCCCTACCGCACGGGCAGTCGCAGCGCCTCGTCCCGGACCTGATCGCCTCCGCGGCCCCGCACATCGTCGACCTCGGCGCCGACTTCCGGCTCCCGGCGGCGCAGTACGAGGCGTGGTACGGCGAACCGCACGCCGCCCCGGGCCTGCTGGGTGAGTTCGCGTTCGGCCTCGTCGAGCTCTACCGCGACGAGATCCGCGACCGGCCGCACGTGGCCAACCCGGGCTGCTACCCGACGGCCGCGAGCCTCGCACTCGCGCCCCTACTGGCAGCCGGCCTCGTGGAGCCGGTCGGGATAGTCGTCGACGCCTGCTCGGGCGTGTCGGGGGCCGGACGGTCGCTGAAGGCCACGAGCCTCTTCTCGGAGGCGAACGAGCAGGTGAGCGCGTACGGCCTGCTCACGCATAGGCACACCGCCGAGATGGAGCAGGCCCTGGGGCGCGTCGCCGGGGAGACGGTGCAGGTGCTCTTCACCCCGCACCTGGTTCCCATGACCCGCGGCATCCTCGCCACCTGCTACGCGAAGCCGTCGGGTGAGCGTCGTCACGACCGACTCCCTCCTCGACCTGTACCGCGATCACTACGCGGGCGAGCCGTTCGTCGTCGTTGTCGACGAACCTTCGGGCACGAAGGCGACCACTGGCTCCAACGCCGTCCACGTGACGGTCCGCTACGACGACCGCACGGGCACCGTTCTCGCCGTCGCCGCAGAGGACAACCTCGTCAAGGGCGCGGCCGGCCAGGCGATCCAGAACGCGAACCTGCTGCTCGGCCTCCCCGAGACCCACGGCCTCACCGCGATCGGATTGGCGCCGTGAGCGGCGCCAGGGGCATGGACCAGGAGCGGGAGACATGAGCGTCACAGCAGCGAAGGGGTTCGTGGCGGGCGGCCTCGCATGCGGGGTCAAGGAGTCGGGCGGCGCCGACCTGGCCCTCGTGGCGACCGAGGACCGGCGCGCCGTGCCGGCGGCCGGCGTATTCACCACCAACCTCGCGACCGCCGCCCCGGTGCAGGTGAGCAAGGGGCACCTCGCCGACGGGCACGCCGCGGCCGTCGTGCTCAACAGCGGCAATGCGAACGCGGCGACCGGCGAGGCAGGGCGCCGCGACGCGCACCGCATGTGCGCGCTCGCAGGCAACGGCCTCGGTGTGGACCCGACCGACGTACTCGTCTGCTCTACGGGGCTGATCGGGATCCCCCTGCCGATGGCGCCGATCGAGTCGGGCCTGCCGCTGCTCGCATCCGCGCTGGCACCCGGGGCGCCGGCGGGTGTAGCGGCGGCCGAGGCGATCATGACCACCGACACCGTGCGCAAGGAGTCGGTCGCCGTCTTCGAGGCCGCCGGCGTGACCCACACGGTCGGGGGCATGGCCAAGGGCGCCGCGATGCTCGCCCCGGCGATGGCCACCATGCTGGCGGTCGTCACTACCGACGCGAACGTCGAACGGCGGGCCCTGCAGGCCGCGCTCACTGCGGCCGTCGCCGCGACCTTCGACACCCTCATCGTCGACGGCTGCCGGAGCACGAACGACACGGTGCTCGTGCTGGCGAACGGAAGGGCGGGCGGCGACCCCATCTCGTTGGCCGCGGGCTCGGCCTATGCAGCGTTCGCAGCGTCGCTGGCCGCCGTGTGCGGGAGCCTCACCGAGCAGATGGCGCGCGACGCGGAGGGTGCGACGAAGCTCGCCCGGGTCCGGGTCGTCGGGGCCCGCTCGACCGCCGACGCACGCGCGGCGGCGAGGGGTGTGGCCGGCAGCCGGCTCGTGCAGTGCTCCCTCTACGGCCAGGACCCCTACTGGGGCAGGGTCATCTCCGAGCTCGGGGCGAGCGGCGCGTTCATCGACGCCGAGCGGGTCGACATCGCCTACAACGGCGTGACCGTCTGCCGCGACGGCGTGGCCTGCGATCACGACGACGATGCAGTGGCCGCCGCGATGGCCGGAAGGGAGATCGAGATCCTCTGCGACCTGCGCATGGGTCACGGCGAGGCGACCGTCCTCTTCACCGATCTCACTCACGCGTACATCGACGAGAACATGGGGACGTCGTGACCGGCCAGTCGCGCGATCCGAGGATCGTCGACGCGGGAGCCAAGGCGGCGATCCTGGCCGAGGCACTTCCCTACATCCGGGAGTTCAGCGGCAAGACGGTCGTCGTCAAGTACGGGGGCCACGCGATGGACGAAGCGACCCTCGCCGACTTCTTCGCCACCGACGTCGTCCTGATGCGGCTCGTGGGCATGAACCCGGTCGTCGTGCACGGCGGAGGTCCGCACATCACCGACCTGATGCGCCGCCTCGGCAAGGAGCCGGCCTTCGTCGACGGCCGCCGCGTGACCGACGCCGAGACCGTCGACATCGTGAGGATGGCCCTCTCCGGCAAGGTGAACCGCGAGGTGACGGCGTCGATCAACCGTCACGGCTCCTACGCCGTCGGACTCTCCGGAGAGGACGCCGGCCTGATCCAGGTCTCCCAGCGCGACCCGGCGCTCGGGTTCGTGGGTGATGTCAGGTCGATCGACCCCACGATCGTTCAGCGCATGCTGCGCGAAGAGCTGATCCCGGTGATCGCGACGGTCGGGGTCGACGAGATGGGCCAGGCGTACAACGTGAACGCCGACACCGTGGCCGGCGCCATCGCCGAGTCGCTCGGTGCCGAGAAGCTCGTGTACCTGACCGACGTCGCCGGGATCTACCGCAGCTGGCCCGACGAGTCGAGCCTCGTGGCGCGCATCGACATCGCCGGCCTCGAGGAGCTACTCGCCACGGGCGCGGTCTCGGAGGGGATGATCCCGAAGGTCGAGTCGTGCATCTCCGCACTGCTCAACGGTGTCGCGCGTGCTCACGTTCTCGACGGTCGCATCCCTCACGCACTGCTGCTGGAGTTCTTCACCCGCGAGGGTGTCGGGACGATGGTGCAGCCATGAGTGTGCTCGGCGACCTCGTCGAGGTCGACTCCGCGCACGTCATGCAGACCTACGGGCGTCTGCCGGTGGCGTTCACGCGGGGCGAGGGGACCCTGCTGTGGGACTCCGAAGGTGGGCGGTACCTCGACTTCCTCTCGGGCCTGGCCGTCACGTCTCTCGGGCACGCGCACCCGGCGGTCGCCGAGGCGCTCGCCGACCAGGCGCGCACGCTCCTGCACGTCTCCAACCTCTACTACAACGAGCACCAGCCGCGGCTCGCCGCCCGCCTCGATCATCTCCTCGGCGGCGGAGGGCGCTGCTTCTTCGCGAACTCGGGGGCAGAGGCGAACGAAGGGGCCATCAAGCTGGCGAGGCGCCACGGGCAGTCGCGCTTCGGGCCGGAGCGCCACCATGTCGTCTCGGCCTACGGCTCGTTCCACGGCCGGACGCTCGCGACGCTCGCCGCCACGGGGCAGCCGCAGAAGCAGGAGACGTTCCAACCGCTGCCTGACGGGTTCCGCCAGGTCGCCTTCGCCGACGTAGAAGCCCTCGAGGCGGCCGTCGACGAGCGCGTCGCCGCGGTGCTCCTGGAGGCGGTCCAGGGGGAGGGCGGCGTGGTGCCGGCGCCCCCCGGCTACCTCGCGCGAGGTGCGCCGGATCTGCGACGAGCACGAGGCCCTGCTGATGATCGACGAGGTGCAGACCGGTCTCGGCCGCACCGGCCGCTGGTTCGGGTTCGAGCACTCGGGCATCAGGCCCGACGTCGTGACGATGGCGAAGGCGCTGGGGAACGGGGTCCCGATCGGCGCCATCTGGGCGCGCGAGGAGGTCGCCGGCGCGCTGCGCCCGGGCGATCACGCCACCACCTTCGGCGGTCAGCCACTGGCGGCCCGGGCGGCTCTTGCCGTCATCGACGTCATGGAGGCCGAGGACGTGCCGCTGCGCGCAGCGAGGGCAGGGGCGCGGCTCGCCGCCGGGCTGGCCGCGCTTCCTCGGGTCGAGCAGGTGCGTGGCCTCGGCCTCCTGCTCGCCGCCGAGCTCACAGCCGGTATCGACGCCACCGCCGTGGCGAACGACTGCCTCGCGGATGGCCTCGTCGTCAACGCGGTCACTCCCAGGGCTCTCAGGTTCGCGCCCTCGCTACTCGTCTCCGACGAGGAGATCGACGAGGCCCTTGCGATCCTCGCCGGCGTCCTCGCATCGGCCACTGTGTCCGACACCGGTGAGGTGACGAAATGACCCGACGCTGTCTGGAGCTAGACGACCTCGACGCACCGCGGCTCCGTCGCATCATCGACAACGCGCGCGCATGGAAGGCGGACCCGTCGTCGATCCCGCAGGTTCTCGCCGGGCGAGGCGTCGCTGCTCTCTTCGAGAAGCCGTCGAGCCGGACACGGTCGTCTACGGAGATGGCCGTCGTGACGCTCGGCGGTCATCCGATCTACATCAGGCCCGAAGAGGTCGACCTCGATCGTCGGGAGACTGTCGAGGATGTCGCTCGCACGCTGGCTTCGTACTGCGCTGTCATCGCAGCGCGCGTCTTCTCGCACCGAACTCTCATGCGCATGAACGGCGCGGTCTCCGTACCGGTCGTCAACCTGCTCTCGGATGTCGCACACCCGTGTCAGGTGCTCGCCGACCTGCTCACCATCTCCGAGCACATGGGCGGCTTGGAGGGCCGGCGCATCGCGTTCGTCGGCGACGGCAACAACGTCGTCTCGTCGCTGGCGATGGGTTCGGCGATGTCGGGTGTCGAGCTGGTGGTCGCGTCTCCGTCGGGCTACGAGGTCGACGCTGACGTCGTCGAGCGGGCGCGCAATCTGGGCGGGACCGTCGAGCTGACGGGGGACCCGCACGAGGCGGTGCGCGGCGCCGATGTCGTCTACACCGACGTGTGGACGTCGATGGGCCAGGAGGAGGAGGCCGAGGCCAGGAGGATCGCCTTCGGCGGCTTCTGCGTCGACGATGACTTGATGGCCGAGGCGAGCGCAGGTGCGATCTTCCTTCACTGCCTCCCGGCGCACCGCGGCGAGGAGGTCGCCGCCTCGGTGATCGACGGTCCGGCGTCTCGGGTGTGGCCGCAGGCGGAGAACCGCATGCACGCGGCACGCTCCTTGTTGGTCGACCTTCTGGAGGAGGCCTGATCCATGGCGACTCTCGGAAAGCCACAGCGCCAACACCGGATCCTCCGCATCATCGAGGAGCAGCCGCTGTCGAGCCAGGCTCAGATCGTGCAGCTGCTCGAGGCGGATGGCGTCGTCGCCACCCAGGCGACGGTGAGCCGCGACTTGGAGGAGCTGGGAGCCGTCAAGGTGCGCATACCGGGCGGCACGATGGCATACGCGATCCCCGAGCACACGCGAGAGCGCTCCGACGCCGGCGACGACCACCTGCGGCGCCTCATGGGCGAGTTCGTGGTGGAGGTCGCCCACTCGGGCAACCTCGTCCTGCTGCGCACCTTGCCGGGGAGCGCCCACGTGGTCGGCTCCGCCGTCGACAGGGCAGGCATCGCGGGTGTCCTGGGAAACGTGGCGGGTGACGACACCCTCGTCCTCGTCTGCGCGGAGACGCACGCCTCCTCCGACGTCGCGGCCCGCCTAGCCGACCTCGCCGGACTGTGAGGCCGGGGCTGCGTCCGTACGGGGCTCGGGGGCGAGTGACCCTCGCACCCGCGTCGAGAACGACACGAGAGGGAGCGGAATAGTGGCGAAGCGGGTTGTGCTGGCCTATTCGGGAGGCCTCGACACGTCGATCGCTGTGCGGTGGATGCGGGAGCACTGGGGCGTCGAGGTCGTGTGCTGCGCGGTCGACGTCGGTCAGATGCGCGAGGGGGAGTCAGAGGTGATCAACCGTCGCGCCCGGGCAGCGGGAGCGGTGGAGGTCGAGGTCATCGACGCCCGAGAGGAGTTCGCGAGTGGCGTCCTCGTCCCCGCGCTCAGGGCGAATGCCATGTACGAGGGCAAGTACCCGCTCGTATCGGCGCTCTCCCGTCCCGTGATAGTCGAGCACCTCGTCGCCTCGGCGCGCCGCCACGGCGCCGACGCGGTGGGTCACGGGTGCACCGGGAAGGGGAACGACCAGGTGCGCTTCGAGGTCTCTACTCGCGCGCTGGCCCCCGACCTAGAGGTGCTCGCTCCGGTACGCACGTGGGGCCTTACCCGGGCCGACTGCATCGACCTCGCGCTGCAGTGGGACATCCCGATAGAGGCCACCAAGGAGAAGCTCTACTCGATCGACGAGAACATGTGGGGGCGCGCGATCGAGTGCGGGGTCCTCGAGAACCCGTGGAGCGCGCCACCGGCCGACCCGTTCACGCTCACGCGCGACCCTGGTGACGCTCCGTCGGAGCCGCGCGAGATCGTCGTCGGCTTCGAGCGCGGTGCGCCGGTGAGCCTCGACGGAGTCGCGACGGGCCTCGTGGAGATGATCGACGTGCTCGGTGCGACCGTCGGTGCCTACGGCTTCGGGCGCGTCGACATGGTCGAGAACCGGCGGGTCGGCATCAAGAGCCGCGAGGTGTACGAGTGCCCGGCCTCGCTGGCTCTGATCCTCGCTCATCAGGATCTCGAAGGCATCACGTTGGAGCGCGACGTCGCGAGGGAGAAGCAGCGGCTCGAGATCAGGGTCGCCGAGCTCATCTACGACGGCCTCTGGCACTCGCCGCTGATGCGTGCCCTCGACGCGTTCATGGTCTCGACCCAGGAGCACGTGACCGGCGAGGTCCGGCTGCGGCTCGAGCCGGGACGCTGCTACGCGGCCGGCCGGCGCGCGCCGCGCGGACTCTACGACCACGACCTGGCGACGTACGACGCATCCGACGCGTTCCGCCACGAGGACTCCGACGGGTTCGTCCGGCTGTGGGGGCTCTCGGTCGAGACGTGGTCGCGCCGCCAGGGCCCGGGGGCCACGTCGTGAGCGCCCGGGCGGGGGAGCCGGAGGTGGGTGACGGCACCCCCTCGGAGGAGCAGCGCGACAGCGGAGCGAAGAAGGCGGCCGAGGGTCAGCCGCTGTGGCATGGGCGATTCCGCGAAGGGCCGTCGGAGGATCTGCTCGCGTTCACCGTGAGCCTGCCCTACGACCGACGCCTGGCCGCCGAAGACCTCGCGGGCTCCCGGGCCCACGTGGCCATGCTGACTCGCGTCGGGTTGCTCACCGAGGAGGAGCACTCCCTGGTCGCCGCGGCGCTCACCCAGGTCGGTGAGGAGCTCGACTCGGGCGAGTTCGCGTTCGCACCCACCGACGAGGACATCCACACTGCGATCGAGCGTCGTGTCACCGAGCTGGCCGGCCCGCCCGGGTCGAAGCTCCACACGGGGCGGAGTCGCAACGACCAGGTCTCGCTCGACCTGAGGCTCTACCTGCGGCGCGAGGGCCGGGAGCAGATCGCGCGGCTCGTCGCTCTCCAAGAGGTTCTCGTGCGCAGGGCCGAGGAGGCGGGCGACGCCTACCTCCCCGGATACACGCACCTCCAGCGGGCTCAACCGGTGACGCTCGCCCACCACCTGCTGGCGCACTTCTGGGCGCTCACACGCGACGTCGACCGTTGGCGCGACGCTCTAGCGCGCGCCGACGTCTCGCCGCTCGGCGCGGGGGCCCTCGCGGGGTCGAGCCTCCCCCTCGACCCGGAATCCGTGAGGGTGGATCTCCGCTTCGCGCGCCTCTTCGAGAACTCGCTCGACGCCGTCTCCGATCGCGACTTCGTGGCCGAGGTCCTCTTCGTCACCGCACTCGTTCAGGTGCACGTGTCGAGGATCGGTGAGGAGATCGCGCTCTGGTCGTCCGACGAGTTCGGGTTCGTTCAGCTCGCCGACGCGTACGCGACCGGTTCATCGATGATGCCGCAGAAGAAGAACCCCGACATCGCAGAGCTCGCGCGTGGCAAGGCCGGTCGCCTGATCGGGAACCTGGCCGGCTTCCTCGCGACGCTGAAGGGGCTGCCACTCGCGTACAACCGCGATCTGCAGGAGGACAAGGAGCCCCTCTTCGACGCTCTCGACACCTGCAGGTTGACCCTCTCGGCGATGACCGGGATGCTCGACACCATCGACTTCGTCTACGGGCGGATGGCGGAGGCCGCCGACTCGGCGACGACCGCGGCGACGGACCTGGCCGAGCACCTCGTGCTGCAGGGAACGCCGTTCCGTGAGGCGCATGCGATCGTCGGCGCACTGGTCCGCCAGGCTGTCGAGCGCGGTGTCCCGCTCGACGAGCTGGTCAGCAACGATCCGCGCCTCGGGCCCGCAGCAGTGCCGCTCCTAGCACCGGGGGAGGCAGTCCGCCGGCGCACGTCGCCGGGTGGGGGTGGTCCGACACCCGTGGCGCGGCAGCTCGAACGTGCAAGCGCCCGGCTCGCCGACGAACGCGCGCGCTTGGAATGACCGGTCGCTTCCGGGGGAGGGCCCTGCCGCGCACCTTCTACGACCGCGACGCCCGTGAGGTTGCTCCGGAGCTGTTGAACAAGCTGCTGGTGAGTGTCGATCGAGAGACAGGGGAGCGCCTCGCGGCGCGCCTCGTCGAGGTTGAGGCCTACGCCGGTGCCGACGACGCGGGCAGTCATGCCTACCGCGGCCCTACGCGCCGCAACGCCACGATGTTCGGGCCCCCGGGGTTCCTGTACGTGTACTTCACGTACGGGATGCACTGGTGCGCGAACGCAGTCTGCGGGCCCGGCACGACACCGCATGCCGTACTGCTGCGCGCCGCGGCGCCCCTGGAGGAGATCGATCGGATGCGAGCGCGGCGCCCGAAGTCCCGACGCGACTCCGATCTCTGCGCGGGCCCGGCCCGCCTCACAGCGGCCTTCGGACTCGATGGCGCGGCCGACGGCAACGACCTCGTGCGCGGGCCCGTCCGCATCGTCGACGACGGTGTCGACCCGCCTGAGCGGCCCGGTGTCTCGGCGAGGATCGGGATCTCTGCAGGCCGCGGCGACGAGCACCCGTGGCGCTACTACGTGAATGGCGATCCCCACGTGAGTCGCAACCCCCGCTGAGCACCCCCAACTCCCGCTTTGGCGTCACTTACTCGCAATAGTCGAGAGCAAGTGACGCCAGAGCGCTCACTCGGGCGGCTACGGGTTCGCCCAGACGGTGATCTCGGAGCTCTCGTCGACCCGGGTGCCCGAGACGATCGACTGCCGCCACACCCGCCCCTCGCGCTCGGGGGAGCCCGGGGCAGGCTCGGCCTCGACGACGATCCTGATGTCGAGGCCCGTGAAGTGGGCGGCCGTCTCGGCGTCCTCGGGGGTCATCCCCAGCAGGAGTGGCACCGTCAGCGAGCGCGGCTCGCGGGCCACCACCAGGGTGACGGCCGTGCCGGGGGTGACCGGGGCGTGCGCTTCGGGGCGCTGCGCGAGGACCGTCCCCGGCGGGAACTCGGTACTGCCGCGATCTTCGAGCGTGACGACGTATCCGGCGTCGCCGAGGAGGTCGGCGGCCCGCTCGCCGGGCATCCCCACAGTGTCGATCAGCGCGACGGGCTTCGCCGCGACGCCTTCCGACTCCGTCGGCGACGGGAACTCGCCTGCCGGTGTCTCCGCGAGAGCGCCGGAGGCGAAGAGCGCCCAGATCTGCGCGGGCCACAGGCCGCCGGTGACCAGGGCGCGCGTGGCGGGCGGGACCATCGGACGTTCGGCGTCGGGGAAGCCGACCCACACCGCAGCGGTCAGCTCCGGCGTGGAGCCGACGAACCACGCGTCGCGCCACTCCTGGCCGGTGCCGGTCTTGCCGGCGACGGGCCGACCGATCCGGGCGTTCACGCCGGTGCCGCGGGTGACGACCTGCTCGAGGACGGCGTTGACCTGGCGTGCGGTCTCCGCGGGCAGGACGCGCTCCCTGTTGGGGGAGTGCTCGTAGAGGATCGTCCCGTCGGGGGCGACGACCCGGGAGACGAAGGCCGGCTCCGAGTGCAGGCCGTCGGCGGCGAACGACGCATATGCAGTCGCCATGTCGAGGGCGCTCACGCCGTTCGTGCCCAGTGCCGCCGAAGGGTAGGCGTCGAGCTCCGACTCCACGCCGAGGCGGGCCGCAAGGTCGACGACGGGCTCTGCGCCGACGTCCATCACGAGCTGCGCGTACACGGTGTTCACCGAAGCGACGGTGGCGTCCACGAGGCTCATCTCACCGCTTCCCTCGCCGTCGTAGTTGGCCACGGTCCACGGCTCCTGTCCCGGTATCGGGATCTCGATCTCGTCGGGCGCGTCGTAGGTGCGGTCGATCGGGATCCCCGCCTCGATGGCCGCTGCGAGCACGAAGGGCTTGAAGGCCGACCCCGACTGTCGCCGCGCCTGTGACGCGAGGTCGAACTTGGCCGACTCGGAGTCGCCGAAGAAGTCGCGTCCGCCCACGTAGGCGACGACCCTGCCGGTGGCCGGTTCGAGCGCGACGAGCGACGCCTCGGGATCGTTCGCCGGATCGACGAGCACCCTCGCCACGGCGTCTTCGGCGAGCATCTGCATGCGCATGTCGATCGTCGTCTCGATGCGGAGGCCGCCCTGGAAGAGGAGTCGGCGGCGCTCGTCGCGGGTCTCGCCGAATGCCTCGCCGTCGAGGACGAACTGCTTCACCTGC
This sequence comes from uncultured Actinomycetes bacterium, assembly GCA_963706745.1. Classification (GTDB taxonomy): domain Bacteria; phylum Actinomycetota; class Acidimicrobiia; order IMCC26256; family PALSA-610; genus JAOSJK01. The sequence continues at coordinate 735,478 of CAVPMX010000004.1, forward strand.
TCGATGAAGTGACCGGCCGGGTAGTCGCGCTGCCAGTGCGCGTCGGAGAGGACGACCGGCTCCGCCCTCGCTGCGCTCGTCTCGCCGGCTTGCGCGAGGCCGTACTCGGTCATCTTCGCGAGCACGAGGTTACGGCGTTCGAGGGCGGTGTCTGGTGCCACGAACGGGTTGTACCTCTCCGGAGCGCGGATGAGGGCGGCGAGGAGGGCGGCCTCGGCCAGCGAGAGGTCGGCGGCGTGCTTGGCGAAGTAGCGGTCGGACGCGGCCTCCACGCCGTACGCCCCGTTGCCGAAGTAGACGGTGTTGAGGTACCGCTCGAGGATCTCGTCCTTGTCGAGGCGACGCTCCACCTGGAGTGCGAGGACGGCTTCGCGGAGCTTCCGGCTGATGGTCTGCTCGCGGCCGAGCAGGATCATCCTCACGTACTGCTGGGTGATGGTGGAGCCCCCCTGGGCGATCTCGCCGCGTTCGAGGTCCTCTTTGAGGGCCCGTGCGATCGCGCGGGCGTCGACCCCGGTGTGCTCGTAGAAGCGGTGGTCCTCGATCGCCACGACCGCGTCGCGCAGGACCGGCGCGATCCGCTCGATCGAGACCGGGATGCGATCCTCCCCGGCGTCGAGTCGCGCGAGGACCTCGCCCCCGGAGGCGAGGATCTGCGACGACTCGGCGGCGTTCTCCAAGGGCTCCAGATCGACCGAGTAGCTGCAGGCCGCGAACGCCGCCGCAGAGGCGAGCGAGGCGATCACCGCCACGGCCACGCGGGGCGCGCCGAACCGACTCGACACCGTCACATCCTCCTCATCGGCAACATTGTTGCTCATTGGCAACACCAGGTCGGGCCGGTCCGGGTGTTACCGTCGGCGCCACCCGCCGGCGCATCAGGCACGGGGCGCCGGCAGCAGCCGGCCGGGACCCCGACGGCACGGACCACACGGACCAGATGGAAATCGACGAGCAGATCCGCACCCTCACGGCCGGGGCCGTCCACGTCATCTCCGAGGACGACCTGCGGCGCAAGCTCTCACGCGCAGCGCCGCTGCGGGTGAAGCTGGGGATCGACCCCACGGCCTCCGACATCCACCTCGGGTTCGCGGTGGTGCTGCGGCGCCTGAGGGCCTTCCAGGACGCGGGCCACCTCGCGGTCCTGATCCTGGGCGACTTCACCGCCCGGGTCGGCGACCCGTCGGGGCGCTCCGCGACGCGCCCGCGGCTCTCCGGCGAGGAGGTCGACGTCCATGCCGAGACCTACGTGGAGCAGGTGAAGGCGATCCTCGACCCCGATCCGTCTCGCCTCGAGATCCGGCGCAACTCCGAGTGGCTCGGGGCGATGGGGATCGACGACGTGCTGCGGCTGGCCTCGCGGACGACCGTCGCCAGGATGCTCGAGCGCGACGACTTCGCGAAGCGCTACGCGGCCGGCGCCCCGATCTCGGTGATGGAGCTCCTGTACCCGCTCCTTCAGGGCTGGGACTCCGTCGTCGTGCGGGCCGACGTCGAGCTGGGTGGGACCGATCAGCTCTTCAACCTGCTGGTCGGCCGCCAGCTCCAGGGCCAGGAGGGCCAGGAGTCGCAGATCGTCCTGACCACCCCCCTCCTCGAAGGGCTGTCGGGCGGGGAGAAGATGTCGAAGTCGCTCGACAACTACGTCGGGATCTCGGAGGCGGCGGGGGTCCAGTTCGGCAAGCTGATGAGCATCCCCGACGACCTCCTGCCCAGCTACCTGCGCCACGTGACGGGCTGGGGCCCCGACAGGATCGAGGCGGTGCTCACCGACCTCGGGTCCGGCGGCCTCCACCCCGCCGAGGCCAAGCGCCTCCTCGGTCGGACGGTCGCCGACCTCTATCACGGCCCGGGTGCCGGGGAGGCGGCCGAGGCCGAGTTCGACCGTGTGTTCAGGGACCACAGGCCGCCCGACGAGGTGCCGGAGTTCAGGATCGGGGCGGAGGAGGCCCCCGGCGGGAGGATCAGGCTCTCGCGGGCCCTGGCGATCGCCGGCCTCGTGTCCTCCAGCCGCGAGGGCAGG
>CAVPMX010000004.1:740000-1640009 GCA_963706745.1 uncultured Actinomycetes bacterium
AACGGTGGATGCCTTGGCGCCAGATGCCGATGAAGGACGTGGGTGGCTGCGATAAGCCACGGGGAGCTGTCTACCGAGCTTTGATCCGTGGATCTCCGAATGGGGAAACCCGGCTGGGGTCATGCCCAGTCACCCCTGCCTGAATATATAGGGCAGTAGGAGGGAACCGGGGGAACTGAAACATCTCAGTACCCCGAGGAAGAGAAAGCAACAGCGACTCCCTGAGTAGCGGCGAGCGAAACGGGAAGAGCCTAAACCGCTGTAGTGGTACAGCCTGCCGGCGATGCTGCAGCGGGGTAGTGGGAACCGCCTGGGACGGTGGCAGACGTTCCAAGGAGTTACAAAATCGATCGTTAGTGGAACCGGTCTGGAAAGCCGGGCCGCAGAAGGTAACAGCCCTGTACGCGAAAACGATCGATCTCCTGGCGGTGTTCCCGAGTAGCACGGGATCCGGGAAAGCCCGTGTGAATCTGCGAGGACCACCTCGTAAGGCTAAGTACAGTCTGGCGACCGATAGCGCACGAGTACCGTGAGGGAAGGGTGAAAAGAACCCCGGGAGGGGAGTGAAATAGAACCTGAAACCGTTGGCCTACAAGCAGTCAGAGCGTCGTTGCGGGTTTCGACCCGTAGCCGTGATGGCGTGCCTTTTGAAGAATGAGCCGGCGAGTTACCGTCTGTGGCAAGGTTAACCCGAGAGGGGGAGCCGGAGCGAAAGCGAGTCTGAATAGGGCGCATAGTCGCAGGCGATAGACCCGAAGCCGAGTGATCTATCCATGGGCAGGCTGAAGCGAGGGTAAGACCTCGTGGAGGGCCGAACCCACCAAGGTTGAAAACTTGGGGGATGACCTGTGGATAGGGGTGAAAGGCCAAGCAAACTCGGTGATAGCTGGTTCTCCCCGAAATGCATTTAGGTGCAGCGTCGCGTGTTCAGTACCGGAGGTAGAGCACTGGATGGCCTAGGGGGCCTACAAGCTTACTGAAGTCAGCCAAACTCCGAATGCCGGTACTCCAAAGCGCGGCAGTGAGACCATGGGGGATAAGCTTCATGGTCGAGAGGGAAACAGCCCAGAACGCCAGCTAAGGCCCCTAATTCTGTGCTAAGTGGCAAAGGATGTGGGATCGCCCAGACAGCCAGGAGGTTGGCTTAGAAGCAGCCACCCTTGAAAGAGTGCGTAATAGCTCACTGGTCGAGTGGTCCCGCGCGGACAATGTAACGGGGCTCAAGCACAGAGCCGAAGCTGCGTCATGTTGCTTGCAACGATGGGTAGGGGAGCGTCGATCTCTGCTGTGAAGCGGCCGGTGTGAACCGTCGTGGAGCGTGGTCGAGTGCGAATGCCGGTATGAGTAGCGAAAGAGGGGGGAGGAACCCCTCCGCCGAATGCCCAAGGGTTCCTGGGGAAGGTTCATCCGCCCAGGGTTAGTCGGGAGCTAAGGCGAGGCCGAGAGGCGTAGTCGATGCACAACAGGTTGATATTCCTGTACCACCGTGTCCGCGTTCCACCCCAATGGTGTGCTGCCCGGGGGCTGTCTTCGGACGAGCCCGGACCAGGCGCCGGCGGGTAGCAATGGGGTGACGCAGGAGGGTAGGTCAGCCCGGGCGTTGGTTGTCCCGGGGTAAGCATGTAGGGGGTCGGATAGGCAAATCCGTCCGGCACACACCCTGAGATGCGATGCCGAGCCGTTACAGGCGAAGTGACTGATCCCATGCTGCCGAGAAAAACCTCTAGCGAGCTGACACGGTGCCCGTACCCCAAACCGACGCAGGTGGGCAGGTAGAGAATACCAAGGCGATCGGGAGAACTCTGGTTAAGGAACTCGGCAAATTACCCCCGTAACTTCGGAAGAAGGGGGGCCTCAGTAGGGTGAAGGACTTCGCGTCCCGAGCTCGAGGAGGCCGCAGAGACCAGGGCCAAGCGACTGTTTACTAAAAACACAGGTGCGTGCTAAGTCGTAAGACGACGTATACGCACTGACGCCTGCCCGGTGCCGGAAGGTTACGGGGAAGGGTTAGCCGCAAGGCGAAGCTCTGAACCTAAGCCCCGGTAAACGGCGGCCGTAACTATAACGGTCCTAAGGTAGCGAAATTCCTTGTCGGGTAAGTTCCGACCTGCACGAATGGCGTAACGACTTGGCTACTGTCTCAACCAGAGACCCGGCGAAATTGCACGACGAGTAAAGATGCTCGTTACCCGCGGAAGGACGGAAAGACCCCGTGGACCTTTACTGCAGCTTGGTATTGGGTCTCGATATTCGCTGTGTAGGATAGGTGGGAGCCTTGGAAGCTGGGGCGTCAGCCTCGGTGGAGGCAACGTTGAAATACCACCCTTCGGATATTGGGGCTCTAACCCAGGCCCGTAATCCGGGTCGGGGACAGTGACAGGTGGGCAGTTTGACTGGGGCGGTCGCCTCCTAAAGAGTAACGGAGGCGCCCAAAGGTTCCCTCAGCCTGGTTGGCCATCAGGCGTCGAGTGCAAAGGCACAAGGGAGCTTGACTGCGAGACCTACAAGTCGAGCAGGGACGAAAGTCGGGCTTAGTGACCCGGCCGTGGCATGTGGAAGCGCGGTCGATCAACGGATAAAAGGTACCCCGGGGATAACAGGCTTATCTTGCCCAAGAGTTCACATCGACGGCAAGGTTTGGCACCTCGATGTCGGCTCGTCGCATCCTGGGGCTGAAGCAGGTCCCAAGGGTTGGGCTGTTCGCCCATTAAAGCGGTACGCGAGCTGGGTTTAGAACGTCGTGAGACAGTTCGGTCCCTATCCTCCGTGGGCGTAGGAGACTTGAGGGGAGCTGTCCCTAGTACGAGAGGACCGGGACGGACGCAGCTCTCGTGTGCCAGTTGTTCCGCCAGGAGCACGGCTGGTTAGCGACCTGCGGAAGAGATAAGCGCTGAAAGCATCTAAGCGCGAAACTCGCCCCGAGATTAGGTTTCCCACCGGGTTAACCGGGTAAGGCCCCTGGTAGACGACCAGGTTGATAGGCCGGAGGTGTAAGCACGGTGACGTGTTCAGCCGACCGGTACTAATCGGCCGAGGGCTTGAGTTCTTTCTTGTTCGTGCTCGCTATGGAGTTCTCAGAGGTGCTGAGAGCTCGCAGATTTCCGGTGGCCATGGCGGCGGGGAAACACCCGTTCCCATTCCGAACACGGCAGTTAAGCCCGCCCGCGCCGATGGTACTTGGGGGCTTCCCCCTGGGAGAGTAGGTCGCCGCCGGGATACTTCGAGGACGACGCCCGCCGGCGGTGCCGGCGGGCGTCGTCGCGTCTGCACCCGTGCGCGCCCCGGTACCCTGCGCGACTGACCGCGCCGGGCTGAACACCCGCCCGGCGCCACGTGTCGCAGGGCGCGTTGCGGGAGTGCGAGACCGAGACCGATGACCAGGGAGACACTGTGAGCGATGTTCGAGGAGGCAGGGGCGACGACCGGCCACCCCGTTCGCGTGGTTCGTCGGGTGGCAGCGGCAAGGGAGCCGGCCGCCCGGGTGGCGCGGGTCGTTCGGGTGCCGCGGGTCGTTCGGGTGCCGCGCCGGGCAAGTCCTCGGGGGCGTCCAAGGGGAGGCCGACCGGTGGCGCGCCGGGCAGATCGTCGGGTGCCGCGGGTCGTTCGGGTGGCGCGCCGGGCAGATCGTCGGGTGCCGCGGGTCGTTCGGGTGGCGCGCCGGGCAGATCGTCGGGTGCCGCGGGTCGTTCGGGTGCCGCGCCGGGCAGATCGTCGGGTGCCGCGGGTCGATCGGGTGGCGCGCCGGGCAGATCGTCGGGTGCCGCGGGTCGTTCGGGTGGCGCGCCGGGCAGATCGTCGGGTGCCGCGGGTCGTTCGGGCGGCGCGCCGGGCAGATCGTCGGGTGCCGCCGCGGGCAGGTCGTCGGGTGCCGCGGGTCGATCGGGTGGCGCGCCGGGCAGATCGTCGGGTGCCGCGGGTCGTTCGGGTGCCGCGCCGGGCAGATCGTCGGGTGGCGCTGCGGGCAGGTCGTCGGGTGCCGCGGGTCGTTCGGGTGGCGCTGCGGGCAGGTCGTCGGGTGGCGCTGCGGGCAGGTCTTCGGGTGCCGCGGGTCGTTCGGGTGGCGCTGCGGGCAGGTCTTCGGGTGCCGCGGGCAGGTCTTCGGGTGCCGCGGGCAGATCGTCTGGTGCAGCGAAGGGCGGCCGGTCCGACCGTGGTGCAGGTCCGCGCTCTGGTGGTGACCGCGGAGGCGACGGACGTGAAGTACGTGAGGGGCAGAGCCGTGGGGGTGCGAGGAGGCGCCCCGTCTCCGGCCCCTCCCGGTGGGTCGACCATCCGCCGACCCGGTACCGAAAGCGCGACGCCGAGGAGGGCCGGGAGGCAGAGGCGCCCCGGAAGCAGCTCAGGGTCGTGCGCGGCCCCGGGGGCAAGTCGCAGGCGGCCCGACGGGCGGCGGCCCCGAAGGCGGTGCGCGAGCATCCCGCGCGTCGCCGCCGCAGGCAGGAGACCGAGGCGGTCGAGGAGCTGGCCCGCTTGGCGGGGAAGAAGCGGGGCCATGCGCTGACCGAGCTGTCCCGGGCCACCGGGGCCTTTGCCGACGGGCGCGAGCGCGACGCTGCGCGGACCCTCCGCCCCTTGCGCGACGCGTACCCCGAAGCCGCGGGCGTGCGCGAGCTGCTGGGCCTCGCGGAGTACAGGCTCGGGTACTACGCCGCCGCGATCAAGGAGCTCGAGGCGTTCATCGCGCTGACCGGCTCGGTGGAGCAGCACCCCGTGCTGATGGACTGCTACCGCGGCCTCGACAAGCGCGCGATGGTCGAAGAGCTCTGGCGGGAGCTGGCGGCCGTCTCCCCATCGCCGGCGCTCGTGGCAGAGGGGCGCATCGTCCACGCCGGAGCGCTCGCCGACGCGGGCGACGTCGATGCCGCGATCGCCACGCTCTCGAGGCGCTCCGAGAAGCCGAAGCGTGTGCAGGTGCACCACCTGCGCCTCTGGTACGCGCTCGCCGACCTCGAGGAGCGGGCAGGCAACATCCCGAGGGCCCGGAGCCTCTTCCTGCAGGTGAGCAAGGCGGACTCATCCTTCGCCGACGTCGCCGAGCGTCTGCTGGCGCTCGGCTGACAGCGTCGTTCGCCGCGGATGCGCGGACTCTAGATGCCGAGGAGGCGCGGTGAGACCACGACCAGCCCGGCCGGACGCCGCGGCTGTCATACCCCCGGCATACGGTGGCGTTCGAGGTAGGAGTCGCGCAGCGACGCCCCTCTCGCTTCCCCCGGTCGACGCGCCCGAGAGCGGGCGCTTCCCGAGCACCCGGAGGAACCCGCGATGTCCGCAAGTGCCCCGTCTGGCAACGCCATGTCCGTCAACGCCATGTCCGTCAACGTCGCTCTGGTCCGAGGCCGACTGTCGAGTCCGCCCGAGGTGCGTGTCCTCGAGTCGGGCCGGACGCTCGCCGTGATGCAGGTCACCGCGCGCCCCGAGGGGGAGCGGGCGGTCTCCGTCCCGGTCACCGCGTGGGACCCGCCCGCCTGGGTCGAGGATCTCGATGCCGACGACGAGGTGGTCGTCGTCGGGCAGGTGCGCCGGCGGTTCTACCGCGCTGCGTCAGGGTCCGCGTCGAAGGTCGAGATAGAGGCCGCGATGCTCGCGAAGGGTGGAGACCGACGACGGGTCTCCGCAGTGCTGCGGCGCGCCCGCAAGGCCCTCGACGGCGCGAGCCGCTGAACCGGTCGTCCGGGCCGGAGCGGGCTACCGGTTGCTTCGGCCCGGGCGTTCAGCCCCCGTTGTACACGTCGATCGAGCGGCGGTAGTTCGCCGAGATCTGCTTGGTCGCCTCGTCGCGGGAGAGCGAGCCGTCGAGGAACCCCTTCAGCTGGTCCCACCAGATCGTCCGTCCGATGGCGAAGCCGATGTACCCGTCGACCCCCGAGCCGGTCCGGAGCCAGTGGTCGACCTTCTCCGCGTTCGCGCCCCGGCCCAGCACGACGCAGGCGACGCCGCCACGCCCGTCGCGCCGCACCGTCGCCGCGAGCATCTCGCAGTCGTCGCGGCGGTCGATGCCCTCGATCTTCCAGACGTCGGGCTCGATGCCGGCGTCCTGGAAGGCCTCGACCGCGAGCTTCATGAGGCCGGGCCTGACCTCCACGTCGTAGCGCTCGGAGTCGCCGCCGACGGCTTCGAGCTGCGCCGGCTCGGCCGGTACGAGGAGCTCGCAGAGGAACTTGCGGTCGTTTGCGTGGAGCCAGTCGGAGAGCCGCTTCAGGCCGGCGAGCGACTTGGAGTTCTGCTCGGCGTCACCGTCGGAGTTGTACCGGACGAGGATCTTCGAGAAGGTCGGATCGAAGGCGGTGATGTGAGCAGGGAAGTCGTCGCCGTACTCGAAGTCGAACCAGTCGAGGCCGCTCTTCTCGACGGGCATCGCAAGCGTCCAGCCGTTCGACTTCGCCGTGCGGGCGACGTCGGCTCCGAACTGCTCGTCGACGAGCAGGCCGGCCTCGCCGGCGGGCGCGCCTTCGGAGAGCGCCGAGCGCGAATCCCTCGAAGATCACGGACTTGGCGTCGATGATCCGCGCCGTCTCCGAGGCGTCCGGGTCGCCGGCGATCCCGAACATCTTCTTCTGGAACGATCCTCTGTGGTCGAAGGCGAGGACGAAGAGCTTCTTGTCGTATCCGAGAGCCATGGCGTGTCTGCTCCTTTGCCGCGAACCGTTTGAGATTACGCCCGTCGTGCTCCGTCGTCGCCATCGGCCGGGGGGTGGGACCTCGACCCGGGCCCGTTCACCGGCGCCGTCGGAGGTGTCCGGGGTCGCACGCGGGCCGGCGATAGAGTGAGACGTCGGGAGCGACACTGTCGTCGTCCCCGGTCGAGATCCGGCAGGCAGGTCCGGCGCCAATGGGCCCCTGCATAGGGCCCGGCGCCCTCGGATCCCACGATCACAGCCACCCAGCAGAGAAGCAAGAAACCGACAGCCAGCAACTGACAACGAGGTCAACGGTGACCGCAAAGATCGACCCTGCCCGGCGCGCGGAGATGATCGACCGGGTCGTAATCCGGTTCGCCGGCGACTCCGGCGACGGCATGCAGCTGGTCGGCGAGAGGCTCGGCGACCTCTCCGCCGCCTTCGGGAACGACCTGGTTACGCTGCCGAACTACCCGGCGGAGATCAGGGCGCCCGCCGGCACGGTGGCCGGGGTCTCGTCGTTCCAGGTCCACATCTCCGATCACGACATCGTCACTCCCGGTGACTCGCCGAACGTCCTGATCGCGATGAACCCCGCCGCCCTGATGGCGAACCTCTCGGACCTGTCGCCGGGGTCCACGCTGATCGTCAACGCCGACGCGTTCGATCACCGAAACCTCGACAAGGCCGGCTACACGGCCAACCCCCTCGAAGACGGATCCCTCGCGCCGTTCACCGTGTACGAGGTCCCGATGACCTCGATCACGATCGAGGCGACCCGGGAGCTCGGCGTGAAGCCGCGCGACGCCGAGCGCTCGAAGAACTTCTTCGCTCTCGGGCTCGTCTGCTGGATGTACACGCGCCCGTCGAAGCCGATCATCGAGTGGATCGAGAAGCGGTTCGCGTCGAAGGTCGCGGTCGCCGAGGCGAACGTCGCCGCATTCAAGGCCGGCAGGAACTTCGGTGAGACCGCCGAGCTCTTCGACCACGCATACGAGGTCGAGGCGGCGAAGCTCCCGCCGGGCACCTACCGCAACATCGTCGGCAACGTGGCCGTGGCGTACGGGCTCATCGCAGCCTCCCAGCGATCCGGGCTTCCGCTCGTCTACTCGTCGTATCCGATCACGCCGGCGTCCGACATCCTCCACGAGCTCTCGAAGCACAAGGCGCTGGGTGTGACCACCATGCAGGCGGAGGACGAGATCGCGGCGTGCGCCATCGCCATCGGCGCGTCGTACGGCGGCGCGTTGGCAGTGACCGGGACGAGCGGTCCCGGACTCGACCTCAAGGCCGAGGCCATCGGGTTGGCGGTCAGCATCGAGCTGCCGCTCGTAGTCGTCGACGTCCAGCGCGGCGGGCCTTCCACAGGACTGCCCACGAAGACCGAGCAGGCCGACCTCATGCTCGCCATGTACGGCCGTCACGGTGAGGCTCCGCTCCCCATCGTCGCGGCGCGATCGTCGGCGCAGTGCTTCGAGGCCGCATTCGAGGCCGCGCGCATCGCGTTGAAGTACCGGACGCCGGTGCTCCTCCTCACCGACGGGTACCTCGCAAACGGTGCCGAGCCCTGGTTGATCCCCGACTTCGGCGCACTCCCCGACATCTCGGTCCCGTTCGTGACCGAGCCGAACCACGACGGTGAGCTCTGGCCGTACATAAGGGACCCCGAGACGCTGACGCCGCCCGCGACCCGGCCCGGCACACCGGGCTTGATGCACCGTGTCGGCGGGATCGAGAAGCTCGACGGTGAGGGCACCGTCTCGTACTCGCCCGAGAACCACGAGCGGATGACCCACCTGCGTGCGGCGAAGATCGCCGGCATCGCCGACGACATCCCGCCGACCGACCTCGACCACGAGGACGGCGCGGAGATCCTCCTGCTCGGCTGGGGCAGCACCTGGGGAGCGATCGAGTCGGCAGCAGGCCGCATCAGGGCGAGGGGCCTGAAGGTGGCGCGCGTGCACCTGACGCACCTGAACCCGTTCCCCGCCGACCTCGGCGACGTCCTGCGTCGGTACCCGAAGATCCTCGTGCCGGAGATGAACATGGGCCAGCTCTCGCGGCTGGTGCGTGCCGAGTACCTCGTCGACGCGGAGAGCTTCACGAAGGTGCAGGGCCTCCCGTTCCGTGCGGCCGATCTCGAAGCCAAGATCCTGGAGATGATGGAGCAATGACTGCGTTGGCGGAGCAGACGGACGGCGGCCGGACCTTCGCCCGGAAGGACTTCCAGTCTGATCAGGAGGTCCGCTGGTGCCCGGGGTGCGGCGACTACGGGATCCTGGCCGCATTCCAGACGGTCCTGGCCGAGATCGGAACCCCCCCGGAGAACGTGGTCGTCGTGTCGGGGATCGGATGCTCGTCCCGGTTGCCGTACTACATGGACACCTACGGCATACACAGCATCCACGGCCGAGCCCCCGCCGTCGCGAGCGGTGTCGCGCTCGCGAGGCCCGACCTCGACGTCTGGGTGATCGGAGGCGACGGTGACCTCCTGTCGATCGGCGGCAACCATCTCATCCACGCCCTGCGGCGCAATGTCGACATCAAGATCCTGCTGTTCAACAACCAGATCTACGGCCTCACGAAGGGGCAGTACTCCCCGACGAGCGAGACGGGGAAGGTGACCAAGTCGACCCCGTTCGGCTCGATCGACCAGCCGTTCAACCCCGTCTCGGTGGCCCTGGGGGTCGAGGCGACCTTCGTCGCCCGTACGCACGACATCGACCGCAAGCACATGATCGAGATGTTCCACCGCGCCCACTCCCACGCCGGGGCGGCCTTCGTCGAGATCTACCAGAACTGCAACGTCTTCAACGACGGCGCGTTCTCGGGCGTTGTCGCGAAGGAGAACCGACCGGAGATGCTGATCAGCCTGCGCCACGGGGAGCCGGTGCGCTTCGGAGCCGAGATGCAGCACGGCGTGATCCTCGACGCCTCGGGCGAGGCCCAGGTGGTCGAGGTGGCCGACGTCGGCGTTGAGCGCCTGGTGGTCCACGACGAGTACCGGCACAGCCCCGCGGTGGCGTTCGCGCTGGCGCGCCTCGCAGAGCACCCGAACATGCCGACCCCGATGGGCGTCTTCCGCGATGTCGAGCGACCCGTCTACGACGGTGAAGTGCAGCGCCAGATCGCCGCCGAGGAGGGCAAGGGACCTGCGACCCTCGACGCTGCTGCTGCGATCCGGCCCGACCTGGACGGTCGACTGATCGACTCCTCAGCCGTCGAGGCTGCGGAAGACGAACCCTGTGCGCGGCTTGGGCCAGAAGAAGGTCGTCTTCTGGGGCATGCGGAGGCGGTCCTCGGCGGCGGCGCGCGTCGACGCCACCGAGACGGGGCGCAGCAGGAGCGAGGCGCTCGCAGCGCCCTTCTCGACTAGCGATACGCAGGCCTCGGCGTCGTGGCGGAAGGTGACCTCGGCCCCTGGCAGCAGCGGTAGGACGACGTCCTCGATCAGCGCCGCGTCGGTGGATGCGACCGGATCGTCGCCCGGGCGCTCCGAGAGCGGCACGCAGAGAGAGAGCCCGTCGGGCTCGGAGAGCCCGATCCCCCGTTCGGACCCCATCCGCTCCAGCAGGGATGCCGCCCCCTCGGGGGTGTTCGGCCCGACACGGACGATGCGGAAGGCGGCGCTCAGCGCTGCACCGGCATCGAGGCCGCGTGGCAGTCGGAGGAGACGGTGGATCGCCTCGATGCAGAGCTGCTCCTCGGCCAGCTCCACCACCAGGGCGAGGATCGCGGATGCGCCACCGGGCTCTCCGATCTCGGTTCGGACCTCCTTCTCGTAGGCGAGAGCGGTCTCGAATCGGTGATGACCGTCGGCCAGGACCAGAGGCGAGCGCGCCACCGCCGCGGAGAGCTGCGCGCACCGGTCGGGGTCGTCCATCGCGTAGAGGGTGTGCTCGACTCCTTCGGAGTCGCGGCAGCCGGCGAGGGGCGTCGAGGTGTCGACGAGACCCGTGAGCCCCTCGGTGAGCGAGAGGCACCAGATGGGGTCGAGGTTCGCCCGCGTCGCCCGGAGCAGTGCCAGACGGTCGCTCTTCGCCTTCGGGAGGGTCCGCTCGTGGGGGAGGACGTCGTCCTCGCCGGGGCTCGGCAGGCGCAACGCGCCGAAGGCCCCGACCGTGCGCCGCGCGACGCCGTGAGGATCGCGGAAGTCCATCGAGTACCCGTAGAAGCGCGGAGTCGCGTCCGCCACGAGGCTCCCCGAAGCCCTCCAGGCGGAGAGAGCTCCGGCGGCGCGCTGGTAGCGGTCGCCCTCGGCGCGTGAGTCGCGAGGAAGGATGAGGCGCACCGAGTTGAGGGGGTGGGACTCCTCGAGGGTGACCCGCTGCTCCTCGTCGACGACGTCGTACGGGGGGGCGATCAGCTCGTCGATCCCGGCGCCGACCTCGCTCAGGTCGTAGCGGATTCCGGAGAAGGGGTGGAAGTCGGGCACGGGCGCTCTTCTGTGCTGCGGGCGGGTACCGGTTGTATCACAGGCGTCGCGTGGCGCACCTTGCGCCCGCGAGTTCCCTCACGGGGCATTGGATGGCACAAGGGCTGTCGATCGCGGGTCACGCCCGACTCCCGCGGCGGGCCGAAGGTGCCGGCGAGCGCCGCTGCCAGAGCGGCGCCCGAGACGAACCCGCCGACGTGTGCCAGCCAGGCGACCCCTTCGTTGGGGTTGGTCGCGAACTGGAGCACGAACCAGAGGCCCAGCACCACGATGGCGGGGAGGTTGACCATGGTCAGGAAGACGAAGAGCGGTACGACGCTGACGATCCGGGCGTGCGGGAACCAGACGATGTAGGCGCCCATGACGCCGGCGATCGCACCGGAGGCGCCGATCATCGGGATCGTCGAGCCCGCGTCGAACGCCACGTGGGTAGCGGTCGCGATCGCACCCGTCAGTAGGTAGAAGGCCACGTAGAGGACCGGGCCCAACCGATCCTCGATGTTGTTCCCGAAGATCCAGAGGAAGAGCATGTTCCCGGCGAGGTGGAGGATCGACCCGTGGAGGAACATCGCGGTCACGACCGAGAGCCAGATGCTCTTGCCCGGGTCTATCGGGGGCGAGATCCCCTCCGTCTCGGCCTGGTCCAGGCACTCGCCCGTGTTCGCCTCGAGAAAGGTGAGCGGCTCTCCCTGCGTCAGCTCGCAGGGGACGACGGCACGTTCGTAGAGGAACTCCTGCTCCTCCAGGCCCCCGTGCGGCTGCAGCAGGTAGATGACGACGTTCAGCGCGATGAGCAGGATCGTGACGACCGCCACACGCGATGTCGGGTTGTCGTCTCGAAGGGGGATCACCACGGCGCGAACCTACAGGTGGAGCCGATGCCGACGCGCCCTCCCGGTGGGCCGTAGTCTGGGCCGCAGACCGCCCGGAGGAGACGCCGATGACGCAGACACCTGTCGCGAAGGCTCCCTCGAAGGCGCCGGACTCGGGCGGATAGGCGATGGTGCGACGCCGGCTCGACGCGGAGCTGGTGCGCCGAGGCCTGGCGACCGACGGGGCCAGTGCCGCTGACACGATCGCCGCGGGCCGCGTCACCGTCGGCGGTGCCCCTGCGTCGAGCCCCGCTCGACTGGTGGACGCCGGGGAGCCCGTGTCGGTGGCGGGCGAGGCGGATGCGTATGTGTCGCGGGGCGGGCACAAGCTCGCCGCAGCTCTGGAGGCCTTCGGCATCGACGTGTCCGGAAGGCGGGCCCTCGACGCCGGCGCCTCGACCGGCGGGTTCACGGACTGCCTGCTGGGCCGGGGGGCGACCCACGTCGTCGCCGTCGACGTGGGCAGGGGGCTGCTTCACTGGTCGCTGCGCACCGACGCTCGCGTGACCGTCCTCGATCGGACGAACGTGCGCGACCTAACCTCCGACGATGTCGGAGCCGCGCCGGAGGTGCTCACCGTCGATCTCGCGTTCATCTCGTTGCGGTCGGTCGCCCCGGCGCTGCTCGGCGTCGCAGCCGACGGCGCCGAGTTCGTGCTGCTCGTCAAGCCGCAGTTCGAGGCGGGGCGCAGCCGCGTCGGCGAGGGAGGGGTGGTACGGGACCCCGGCACCCACCGCGAGGTGCTCGCCGAGGTGATCTCCGCACTCGACGTCGCTGGGTTGGGCGTGATCGGCCTCACGGTCTCGCCCCTTCGCGGGGCCCGGGGCAACGTGGAGTTCCTCGCCCACGCCCGGCGGGGAGCGGCGTGCGTCGGTACTTCGGAGATCGATGCAGCCGTCACGGGCGCTCACGCAGGTGTCACGAGGTGAGGGCCGTGGGCCTGGTCCCGCACCGCGAACGCGAGATCGCACACGACATCGCGCGGCGCGCAGCATCCTGGTTCACCGATCGCGACATCGAGGTGAGGCTGCCCGAAGCGGAGGCGACCGCAGCGGGCTTGGAGTCGTTCGCCGCGGCTGAAGCGACCTTCGCCGCCGGGCTCGATGTCGTGGTCGCGATCGGCGGCGACGGCACCATGCTCCACGCGGTGGAGCTCGCCTACCCCGACGACGTCCCGCTGCTGGGAGTCAACGTCGGCCAGATGGGCTACCTGACCTCGGTCGAGCCCGAGGACCTCGAGGACCTGCTCCCCGGTCTTCTGGCGGGTTCGTACGAGGTCGCCGACCGGACCGTGCTCGAGGTGCGCGTCGAGTCGGCGGCCGGTGCCGGACAGTGGTTCGCCCTGAACGAGGCGGTGCTGGAGAAGGTGCACGCCGGTCATCTGGTGCGCCTCGACGTGAGCATCGACGCCAGCCACTTCACGACGTACGCGGCCGACGGCGTGATCGTCGCGACGGCGACGGGCTCCACGGCCTACTCCTTCTCGGCGCGCGGGCCGATCGTCTCGCCGAACCTTCGGTGCCTGCTGCTCACGCCTGTCTCCCCGCACATGCTCTTCGACCGGGCCCTGGTGCTCGCACCCGATGAGCGGTTGCGCCTGGTGGTCTCCGGATCGCGCCCGGTGGCGCTCACCGTGGACGGCCGCGAGATCACCGAGCTGAGTCCCGGCGACACCGTGGAGTGCCGAGTTGCTCGACGGGCTGCGCGCATGGTGTCGGTCGCGCCGGGGGACTTCCACCAGACGCTCAAGGCGAAGTTCGCCCTGCCGGACCGGTAGTCGAGCGTGCTGACCGAGCTGCGCGTCGAGAACCTCGGGATCATCGAGTCCGCCTCGATGATCCTCGGACCCGGAATGACCGTGATCACCGGTGAGACGGGCGCCGGCAAGACACTCGTGATCGAGGCGCTCGAGCTGCTCCTCGGCGGGCGCGCCGATCCGACTCTCGTGAGGGAGGGCTGCTCCGAAGCGAGGGTCGAGGGCAGGTTCGTGATCTCCGACGGCGTAGCCGGTGAAGGCGTCAGCGGGTCGGGCGTCGAGATCGAGACCGTTCTCACCAGGGTCGTGCCGACGAGCGGGCGCAGCCGGGCGTATGTCGACGGGGGCCTCGCCACGGCGGCCGAGGTCGCCGACGTGGGCAGGCGGCTCGTCGATCTCCACGGGCAGCACGCGCACCAGTCGCTGCTCGCTCCCGCCGAGCAGCGCGCTCTCCTGGACCGCTTCGCCGGCGAGTCCGCCGCGACCGCCCGCGCCGAGCTGCGAGCGGCGCGCGAGGATGCCCGCACGATCACGGCGGCACTCGCTGCCCTCGGAGGTGACGAGCGCTCCCGGGCGCGCGAAGCCGACCTGCTCCGGTACCAGCTCGCGGAGATCGACGCCGCCGGTCTCGTCGACGACCTGGAGGAGGAGCGCCTGGAAGCCGAGGAGGAGCTGCTGGCCGATGCCGAGGCGCTCCGCGAAGCACTCGGCTCCGCCCACGAGCGGGTCGCCGGCGCGGCGCTCGACGCTCTCGGCTCGGCGATCGCCGACGTCGCCCGCCGCCGTCCGCTGGATCACCTGGCCGAGCGGCTGCGGTCGCTCCAGGCCGACGCCGCCGACCTCGCTCGCGACCTGAGGTCGACCGCCGAGGAGACGATCTCGGATCCCGGGCGCCTCGAGGAGGTCGGCGTCCGGCGTCGGCTCATCGCAGACCTCACCCGGAAGTACGGCGACGCGGTCTCCGGCGTGCTGGCCTATGCAGAGGAGGCACGTCGGCGGCTCGACGACCTCGAGGGCCACGGCGCGCGGGCGGCCGAGCTTGCGGAGACCCTGGCCACGGCGCAGGGCCTCGCCCTCGGCGCCGCCGAGAGGCTCTCGGCGGCACGACGTGCTGCAGCGGACCCCCTGGGGAGCGCGGTGACCGTCCGTCTCCGTGAGCTAGCCATGCCGGCGGCGACGTTCGCAGTGGAGATCGAGGAGGCCGACCTCGGCGAGGACGGGGCCGACTCGGTCGCGTTCCTCCTGGCTCCCAACCCCGGTGAGCCGGCCCGGCCCCTCGCGCGTGCCGCATCCGGCGGTGAGCTGAGTCGCGCGATGCTCGCGCTGCGCGTGGTGCTGACGGAGGCACCGCCGACGCTCGTCTTCGACGAGGTCGACGCCGGGATCGGTGGCGAGGCCGGGACGGCAGTGGGCCGTGCGTTGGCGTCGCTCGGAGGTAGGCATCAGGTGCTCTGCGTAACCCACCTTGCACAGGTCGCCGCGTTCGCCGATGCCCACCTCGTGGTCAGCAAGGGAGAGGTAGACGACAGGACCACGGCGGAGGTGGAGCACGCCCTCGACGGCGCGCGCGTCGCCGAGCTGTCTCGGATGCTCGCAGGCGTCGGCGACTCGTCGCACGCACGGCGACATGCCGAGGAGCTTCTCGAGACGGCCGGGGCGACACGCTCCCGCGAGCGCAGCCGCTGATGGGCTCGCCGACCACTCAGCCGGTGGTGCGCGGGACAGCGCGCGTCGGGCGGCGCACGAAAGATCTCGTGCGCCGCCTCGAGAAGGGCGACATCGCGGTCATCGACCACCGCGACCTCGATCGCGTCGCGGCGGAGGGCCTCATCGAGCGGGGCATCGCGGCTCTGGTGAACGCTTCGGAGTCGATCTCCGGCCGCTACCCCAACGGCGGTCCCATACGCATCGTCCGAGCCGGCATCCCGCTTCTCGACGCAGTCGGCTCCGATCTCATGGACGCGGTCCGTGACGGCGAGACGATCGAGGTCGTCGACGGTGCGATCTGGCGCGACGGCACGCGGATCGCGACGGGCACGCTGCTGGGCGAGGCCGAGATCGAGCAGAAGATGGAGGAGGCGAGACAGGAGATCGGCGACGAGCTACGCAGGTTCGCGCGCAACACGCTCGAGTACGTCGACAAGGAGGCGACCCTCGCCTTCGACCCCCTCACTCTCCCGCACCTGAAGACCGACTTCCGCGGTCGCCATGCGCTAGTGGTCGTTCGTGGTCACGACTACAAGCACGATCTGCGCACGCTGCGGCCCTACATCAAGGAGTACCGGCCGGTCCTGGTGGCGGTCGACGGTGGGGCCGACGCTCTTCTCGAGTTCGGCCTGAAGGCCGACATCATCATCGGCGACTTCGACAGCGTCTCCGATCGCGCCATGGCGATGGGCGCCGAGCTGATCCACCACGTCCACGTGGACGGTCGCGACCCGGGCCGGGAGCACCTCGAGGCCAGCGGCCTGCCCTATGAGGAGTTCGTCGCCGACGGCATGAGCGAAGACGTCGCGATGCTCCTTGCGTACGAGGCGGGCGCGACGCTCATCGTCGCGGTTGGAACGCACGTGACGATGGTCGAGTTCCTCGACAAGAGCCGGCGGGGCATGGCGTCGACGTTCCTGACGAGGTTGAGGCTGGGCCCCGTGCTCGTCGACGCGAAGGGGGTCAACCGACTCTACGAGGGGCGGGTGCGCAGGCGCGACCTCCTGCTGCTCGTGGGCGCCGCCGTCCTCGCCATGGGGGCGATGACCCTCGCCTCCGACTCCCTGCGCGTCTTCCTCCACGGGTTCCGTCTCGTCGTCGAGGACCTGTGGTCCAGCGCCGTCGACTGGTTCTGAGCCCGCAGGCGCCGGCGGCCCGCGTGGCAGCCCCGGCCTGACGCAACCCCGTGGCGGGTGGGGCGGCGCCATGTCCCGACCCGTCGGGTCCCGAACCGCCCTCTGTGGCGCCGCCCGTCGTAGGCTCCCCGTGCGCCATGATCAATCTCAGGTTCCACATCGTCTCGCTGATCGCGGTCTTCCTTGCGCTCGCCGTCGGGATCTTCGTCGGCTCCACCGTCGTGGACCAGGCGATCGTCGAGAACCTCGACAAGCAGATCGACCGGGTCGAGAAGAAGGCCGACGCGAGCGAGGCGGAGAACGACAGGCTGAGCGGCGACCTCGAGAGGCTCGGTGCCTACGTCGAGGAGTCGTCGGCCCTTGCCGTCGATGCACGGCTCACGGCGGTTCCGGTAGCGGTCGTCGCCCAGCGGGGTGTCGGCGATGCGGTGGAGAGCACCGTCACGCTGCTCAGGATGGCCGGGGCGTCGACCCCGGTGATCATCTGGCTCGAGCCGGCATGGCGGCTCGACGACGCGGGCGACGTCGAGCGCCTCGCCGAGGTGCTCGGCTACTCCGCTACGACCGACACCGGCCTGCTGCGCCGCCGTGGGCTGGCGGCTCTGGCGGAACGCCTCGCGATGGCGCCGGTGACCGACGCCGACGGCCGGGCGTCCGACGAGGTCGGCGACGGCGGTGGGGCGCGAGAACGCGGCGGTGCGGCCACGACAGAGCCCCCTCCGACCACCACGGTGCCCGACGGTCCCGACATGCTCGAGGTGCTCGACGAGGCGGGATTCGTCTCGGTCGAGGAGATCGGCGGCACGGAGCCGGCCACAGGGCAGGAGCCGGGTGCCGGCGAGACGGTCGAGGGCGTCAGGTTCCTCCTGGTGGGCGGCGGCGATTCGGAGCTCTTCGGGACCGAGGTGCTCATAGACCTGGCGCGGGCGTGCTTCGCCGAGGGCGCCCCGACGGTCGTCGCCGAGACGTACGCCGACACCGACGAGGGCCCCGAGCGCGGCGAGTCCCTTGCCGACGTGGTCGAGGACGACACCCTGGGTGACGCCGTCTCCACGGTCGATGCCCTCGATCTCGCCGAGGGTCGCGTGAGCGCAGTCCTCCTGCTGGAGGGCATCGCAGAGGGCAGGGTGGGGCACGTCGGGTACGGGAGCGCGGCGAGTGGGATCCTGCCCGAGTGGGCCGGGCGGTGACGCAGGGGACCTCGCCTGCGCGCGCCGCCGTCGGGATGGGCGTCGTGACCGCCGCATCGCGTGCGTTCGGCTTCGTGCGTGTCCTCTTCGTTGCCGCGGTCCTCGGCACCACGTACCTGGGGAACGCGTTCCAGGCGTCGAACTCGTTCTCGAACGTGCTGTTCGAGCTCCTCGCGGCCGGTGCGCTGTCTGCAGTTCTGGTGCCGACGTTCGTCGAGATGCTCGACCGGGGCGCCGACGCCGAGGCGGACCGTCTCGCCGGGGCGCTGCTCGGCGCGGCGCTCATGGGCCTCGGTGCGGTCTGCGTAGCGGGGGTGCTGGGTGCGCCGGCGATCGCGAGGGTGCTGACGAGCGGGGTAGAGGACCCAGGCCCCGCCGCGGAGCAGCGCGAGCTCGTCACGTTCCTGCTCCGGTTCTTCGTCCCCCAGGTGCTCCTGTACGCGTACGGGGCCGTCGCGACGGCCCTCCTCTACGCGCGGCGGAGGTTCGCCGTCACCGCGGCGGCGCCGATCGGCAACACCGTCGTCATGGTCGGGGTGCTCATGGTGTTCCGCAGCGTCGCCGGCCCCGAGCCGGGGCTCTCCCTGGGGTCGGGTGAGAGGCTCCTCCTCGCTGCCGCGGGCACCCTCGGCGTCGCTGCGTTCGTAGGGGTCCTGGTCGTGGCCGCCCGACGCGCGGGGTTCGGTCTCCGTCCGCGCATGCCCGGGCGCGATCCCGCTGTCCGGGCACTCCTGCGCACTTCGGCGTGGGGGATCGTCCTGCAGGCCGAAACGGGCCTGCTCCTGGGTGCGGCGCTCGTCGTGGGCAACTCGATCGAGGGCGGGGTAGTGGCGTACCAGGTCGCCTTCGTCTTCTTCCTCGCCCCCTACGCCGTCCTCGCTCAACCCATACACACGGCGATCCTGCCCGAGCTGGCCGGCGACGTCGCTCGCGGCGACCTGGGCTCCTTCACCGACTCCATGCGGTGGGCACTCGACTCGATGGCCGTGCTGGTGGTGCCGGTCTCGGCAGCGTTCGTCGCGCTAGCGCTCCCCGGGATGAGGGTCGTGGCGTTCGGGGCCGCCGCGGGCGAAGGCGTCGAGCTGATCGCGGCCGCTGTCGCATCCCTGGGAATCGGGCTCTACGGATACGGGGCCTTCCTCCTCCTGGCGCGCGGCTACTACGCGCTCGGCGACAGCCGCACGCCGGCGCTCGTCGCCGTCGGGTCCGGCCTGGGCGGCGTCGGCGCGATGCTGGCGCTGGGCCAGGTCACGAACGGCGCCGCGCGGGTCGCCGCGCTCGGTGCGGCCCACAGCGCCGCCTACCTCGTGGGGGCGGCGGTGCTGGCCGGGGGCCTCTCGCGTCGCACCTCGGCTGCCCTCCTGCCGAGACGCCTCCCGCCCGCAGCCGCACTTGCGACCCTCCTCGGTCTCGCCGCGTGGTTCGCCGAGAGGTCCGTCGGCGCATCCGATCGCGTCGGCAACGCGATGCTCCTCGTCGTGGTCGGAGGTGTCGGTGTCGCCGTGTACATGCTGGCGGTGCGCCGGCTCGCCTGGGGCCCGCGGATCTCGACCGAGGGGATGCAGCCTTGAGGAGGGCGACGGGGGCGACGACCCCGCAGCGGAGTGCGGCGAGGACCGCGGCCGAGTCTGGCGCACCGGGCGCCGCCGTGAGGAGAAGGCGGAGGTGCGTCGGGCGCGTACGGTGCGTCGGCGCGGCCGTTCTGGCGTTCGCTGCGGCGGCCTCCGCTGCGACGGCGGTGGCTACCGCCCCGCCGGCGTCGGCGTCCCTGCCGCGCTGCGACGGGCTCCCAGACCGGCGATCCGGCCGACGGTGCTCGACGGATCCTCGTGATCTCACTGCCCCACCTCACGTGGGAACAGCTCGAGGAGTCCGACACGCCGAACTTGAAGGCGCTCCTCTCCGAGTCGGGAGTCGCAAGCCTCGCCGTGCGCGTCGAGAGGCTGGCTACGCGGTCGGGCGACGGGTACACGTCGATAGGAGCGGGCACACGCGCCGTGGCCGATTCGCGCGAGGCGGGGCTCGCGCTGGAGCCCGACGAGGTGATCGAGAACGGGACGGCGGCCGACGTCTTCGAGCGCCGCAGCGGCTACCCGCTCGACGGCGCCGTAGGGCACATGTGGATCGGTTCGATCACCGACGACAACGAAGATGCGCTCTTCGGCGGTGCGCCCGGCGTCCTCGGTGACGCCCTGTTGGCCGACGGGCGGACCACGGGTGTGATCGCGAACGCCGACTGGTCGATCGTGGACCCCGAGGTCGACACGTTCCATCGAGAAGCCGCGGCGGCTCTGATGGGGTCGCGGGGAGTGGTCGGCTGCGGCAGTGTGGCGCGCAGCCTCCTCGTCGACGACGCCTCGGCCGCCTACGGGGTCCGGCTCGACCAGAAGGCCGTCGCGGCGGCCTTCGATTCCTGCTGGACGGGCCGAGCGGTCGTCCTGGTGGAGGCCTCGGACCTGGCGCGAGCAGAGGCCTACCGCTCCCGTACCGGCCGTCGCCAGGGCGACCGCCTCTTCCGGGAGTCGCTGGAGCGCGCCGATGCGTTGATCGGCAGGCTCTTGGAGAGCGTCGATCCCGAGCGCGACGCTGTCGTCGTGGTCGCCCCGGCGTCTCCGCAGCGGGCGGCTCACCTGACGGTGTTCGGCGTGCGGGCGCCGGGTCTCGAACCCGGACTGCTCGTGTCGGGCTCGACCCGCCAGACGGGCTTCGTGACGATCCAGGACGTCGGTCCGACGATCGCCGCGCTGGCCGGGCTCACGAGGCCCGACGAGATGGAGGGTCGCGCCGCGACTCTCGCGAGTGGCGGCGGCGATGCCCAGGAGCGCTTCGAGAGCCTCGTCACCCACGATCGTGATGCGCGCTTCCGCGACAAGATGCTCGCCTCGGTGGTGGCGGTCTACATAGCGCTGCAGGTGCTCCTCTCGGCGGGCATCGCGCTCTCCCTTACCCGGCGTGCGCCGCGGTTCGAACGCTTCTTGGAGGTCTCGGCCCTGGGCCTGCTCGGAGCGCTGCCCCTGACCTATCTGGCAGCGCTGCTTCCGTTCCCCGAATGGGGCGCCGGCGCCTACGCGCTCTTCCTCTTCGGCGGTGGAGCGACGATCGGGGTCCTCGCGGCTTCGGCGCGCAAGCACGTTCTGCTCCCGCTGGAGCTGGTCCTCTGCCTGATGCTCGGGGTGACGGCCGTCAGCGTGACGCTCCTCGACTCGCGGCTGCAGCTGAGCACCGTCTTCGGTGACTCGCCGATCGTGGCCGGTCGGTTCTCCGGCGTGAACAACGTGACCTTCTCGCAGCTGATGGTCGCAGCGATCCTGCTCGCGTCGTTCCTCGTCCATCGCAACAAGGGCCGGGTAGGCCTCGCATCCGCCTCGGCCCTGCTCGCAGCCGTCCTGCTGGTCGACACTGCGCCGATGTGGGGCGCCGACGTCGGGGGGATACTCGCCGGTCTTCCGGCGCTCGCTCTTGCGGTCCTGCTCCTGAGCGGCCGCCGCCTGCGACCGGTCACGGTCCTCTCGGGCGCGCTCGCCACGGTGGTCACCGTGATCGCGCTGGGGATGCTCGACCTCACCAGGGAGTCCTCGGAGAGGACGCATCTGGGGCGCCTCTTCGAGCGCGTGGCGGCCGACGGCTGGGACGGCCTGGCGACCGTCGTGGAGCGGAAGCTGAGCTCCAACATCGCGACTCTGACCGGGTCGGCGTGGAGCATGATGGTCGTCCCGATGCTCGTCTTCGGTGCGCTCCTGATCTGGCGGGCACCGGCCCGCCTCCGAGCAGTGCTGACTCGGATTCCCGAGATGCGTCCTGCTCTGTACGCGCTGCTCACGGCCGGCGTTCTCGGGTATGCGCTCAACGACAGCGGCATCGCCGTACCCGGCATGATGCTCGCCGTTGCCAATCCGGCGGTGTCCTACCTGCTGCTGCGGGTCGGATCGAGCCCCGATCCGGTCGGGGCCTGAACGGTGAGCGGACTCGCAGCCTGGGCGTTGGCGGTCTCGGTCGGGTTCCTCGCCGCGCGGTTCCTCCGGGTCGGAGCTTCCGAGGTCCTCGGTGCCCGGGTGCTCCGCCGGGAGAACTACCGCGGGGTCGTGATGCCAGGTGCCGCCGGCATCCTCCTGGTGTTCGCAGTGCTCGTGGTCGAGGCCGGAAGGAGCGCCTTCGGTGCCCTGGGCGTGGGCGAGGTATCGGGGCTCACGATGGAGCGGTCACTCGTGCTCTTCGCCGTCTTCGGCTTCGGGCTCCTCGGATTCGTCGACGACCTGCTCGCCGAGGGGGAGGCCGCCGGCTTCAAGGGCCACTTGGTGGCCGCGGCGCACGGCAGGCTGACGACGGGGTTCGTCAAGCTCGCGGGGGGCGCCGGGGTCGCGGCCGTGCTGGTGGCGACGCCGGGATTCGCCACGGGGAGGAGCCTGCTCGTCGACGCCCTGCTCGTCGCTCTCGCGGCCAACCTCGGAAACCTCTTCGACCGCAGGCCGGGGCGGGCGATCAAGCTCGGGATGCTTGCCTATGCACCACTCGCGGCGACGCTCGGTTCGAGCCCGGTGGGGATGGCGATCGCACCGGTGATGGGGGCGGCGGCAGGGCTCCTGCCCGAGGATCTCCGGGAGCGCCTGATGATCGGCGACACCGGAGCGAACGTGATCGGCGCAGTCCTCGGTCTCGGAGTCGTGCTCGGCTGCGACAGTGGGACGCGGTTGGTCGTGCTCGCAGGCGTGGCCGCGCTGAACGTCGCTGCCGAGATGATCTCGTTCACGACGGTGATCGAGCGCGTCCCGGCGCTCCGGAGGTTCGACGAGTGGGGGCGCGCCGACTGACTCCGGTGCCGACACCTCGAGCATGGGGGACGGGCGTCGGCCCCGTCCACGAGCGTTACGGCGTGCAATCGACGCGTTCGTAGAGGATGCGGTCGTCGTCGAATCGGCGGGCCTCGGAGTAGCCGACGGCCGCGAGAGCATCGCCGAGTCCCTCGAGCGAGCCGAATCGCTCACCTGACCAGACGAGCACAGCGCAGACGCGCCCGTCGGCGGCGTCCTCGGCGACGGTCGCCGTCGTGATGCGCCCCTGCTGCACCCGCTTCACGGACGTGTCCACCAGGTCGAACGGCGTCGTACGTCCGGCGCGCCACGACGAAGCCCGGGTCGTCGCTGATCGCGCGGGCACCCTCGGGCAGCGCGCGAAGCGCCGCGGCGGCGGCGGCCGCGTCGCCCGCATAGGGATCGGGCGAGAGGATCTCGCCGAGGTGCGCGGCCTGTAGCGGAAGAGTCGCGATCGCAGCGAGTGCGACGAGTCGCATGACCGGCGGGCGTAGAACCACGAGCAGGGAGAGCGGCGCGACCAGGTGGGCGATGTGATTGCGCCACATCGCCGGCTCCATCACGAGGAAGAGCAGTAGCGCCGCCGCCCATGCCGCGACGAGTCGCGCGCTCGAGGTCGTCGGCGTCGGGGCGCGCAGCCGGGCGCGTCGGCGCTCATTTCTGTCGGGGCACTCGTCGGGCCGCCGGGCGGGGCGTGCGAAGTCGCGCGCAGACGGGCCGCGGCGACGGAGACGACGGCGAGCACCGCGACGGCGAGCAGGAACGGGTCGCGCTCCCAGAGCGTGGACAGGATCTTCTCGGCGTTGTCACGGATCGAGGCATTGCGGTCGGAGTCGATCTGGTAGGCGACCGACTGGTCCCAGACCCGACCGAACCCCCACGGGAGAGTGGCCGCTAGCCCGACGGAGACTGCCCCGACGACGGCGGCGGCGACGTCGCGCGGCCGCCGGCCCGCGAGCAGGAAGCCGCCCACCGGTATCGATGCAGCGAGCACGAGCGGCGCCTTCACCGAGAGCGCAGCGCCGAGGACGACGCCTGCCGCTACCGCGCGCCCGGCTCCCGGCGAGTCGCGATAGCGCAGCGCGAGCGCCACTGCCGTCGCGCTGAGGGCGATCGCCGGTCCGTCGGCCGTGATCGGCCCGGTGGTCCACAGCACCGAGCCGCTGAGCGCCACCAGGAGACCGGCTGTCAGAGCGCCACCGCGGGTGGTGAGGCGTCGCGCGATCGCGTAGACCGCGACTGAAGCGAACGCCCCGGCGAGCACCGCGGCGAGGCGCGGCGAGGCATCAGTCCTTCCGCCGAGAATGTCGCCGACGAAGACGACGGGCAGGTGCAGGGGGCCCTGGCTCGAGAACACATCGCGGAACGGGAGGCCGCCTTCGCGCATCGCCACGGCGGAGGCGCCGTAGACGGCGTCGTCGAAGCCGATGTGAGCGGGGGCAAAGTACGCGGGGATGCGCGCGACGAGGGCGACCGCGACGAGGGCGGAGGCGTCGACGCGCCACCACGAGCTCGACGCCGTAGCCACTCCCTCGGTCGTCGCGGCGGCTCGGGACATCGGGCTCACCGTACAGAACAGGCCGCGCGAGCGAGATGACCGGAGCGCCGGGTCGGGCATGGTACGGTCGAACGTGCCCTCCGTACCGTCGCCAAGAGCACGTTCCGCCGGCAGGTCTGCGGCGGGAACGGCGGGCGGAGTTGCCGGATGCGGCTTTCTTCTGATGCGTCTGATGTGGAGGTCCGGCAGGTGGCCAAGCACGTCTTCGTGACCGGTGGCGTGGCGTCGAGCCTCGGCAAGGGGCTCACTGCCTCGTCGCTGGGTCGGCTCCTGAAGAGCCGCGGGCTCCGGGTCACTCTCCAGAAGCTCGACCCCTACATCAACGTCGACCCCGGAACGATGAACCCCTTCCAGCACGGCGAGGTCTTCGTCACCGACGACGGCGGCGAGACCGACCTCGATCTCGGCCATTACGAGCGATTCGTCGACGTCCCGCTGTCGCGCAAGTCGAACGCGACGACTGGCTCCATCTACCAGTCGGTGCTCGCCAAGGAACGGCGGGGCGCGTACCTGGGCGAGACCGTGCAGGTGATCCCGCACATCACGAACGAGATCAAGGAGCGGATCCTCAGTCTCGCGACCGACGACGTCGACGTCGTCATCACCGAGGTCGGCGGCACCGTCGGCGACATCGAGATCCTCCCGTTCCTCGAGGCGATCCGCCAGTTCCGCAAGGACGTCGGGCGCGACAACGTCTTCTACGTGCACGTGACGCTGGTTCCGTTCATCGGTCCGTCCGGCGAGCAGAAGACCAAGCCGACCCAGCACTCGGTCACCGAGCTGCGCAGCCGCGGCATCCAGCCCGACGTGATCGTCTGCCGCAGCGACCGACCGATCCCGACGCGTCTGAAGGAGAAGATCAGCCAGCTCTGCGACGTCCCCGAGGAGGCGGTCGTCTCGGCGATCGACGCAGACAGCCTCTACGAGATCCCCCTGGTCCTGCACGACGAAGGCCTCGACGACTACGTCTGTCGGGTCCTGAAGCTCGACGAGCGAGAGCCCGACCTGGCCGACTGGACGGCCCTCGTGGATCGCGTCGTCGCAGCCGACCAGGAGGTCCGCGTCGGCCTGGTCGGCAAGTACGTCAACCTCCCCGACGCGTATCTGTCGGTGGTCGAGGCGCTCCGTCACGGGGGCTACGGATGCGGAGCGAAGATCGTCGTCGACTGGATCTCCGCCGACGACCTGGAGGGGCTCCTCGCCGATGGGCGCCTAGCCGACCTCGACGGCATCGTCGTGCCCGGCGGCTTCGGGCCTCGCGGGATAGAGGGGAAGATCACCGCTGCGCGCTACGCACGGGAGCACGACATCCCGTTCCTTGGCCTCTGCCTCGGAATGCAGTGCGCCGTGATCGAGTTCGCCCGCGACGTCTGCGGACTTGCGGGGGCCAACTCCTCGGAGTTCGACTCCCGGACTCCTCACCCGGTCATCGACCTCATGGACGAGCAGCGCGACGTGGTCGAGAAGGGGGGGACGATGCGACTCGGCGCCTGGCCCGCGCGCCTCGCCGCAGGCTCCGTCGTGCGGTCGGCCTACGGCGAGGAGGTCGTCTACGAGCGTCACAGGCATCGCTACGAGGTGAACAACCGCTACCGGCAGGCCCTCGAGGACTCCGGCATGCGCTGCTCGGGCACTTCGCCCGACGGGCGACTCGTCGAGTTCGTCGAGATCCCCGCTCACCCGTTCTTCGTCGGGACCCAGGCGCACCCCGAGTTCAAGAGCCGACCCGACCGGCCGCACCCGATCTTCGCGGCCTTCCTGGCTGCCGTGCGCTGCCGAGCCGACGGCCGGGTGCCGCGCCTGCCGATCCTGGAGACGGACCCGAGCGTCGGGGTGCAGTGACGGGATTCGCGATCCGAGGCTCTACCCGGGTGGCCGACACCGGGTTCCTCGCAGTCGACGTCCTCGAGATCGACGAGCCGGGCGGGTCGGTCATGTCGCGCACCGTCGTGCGCCATCCGGGCGCCGTCGTGGTCGTCCCTGTCGAGAGCGACGGCGTCACCGCGGTGCTGGTGCGTCAGTACCGCGCCGCGATCGACGCGCGACCTGCTGGAGGTCCCTGCAGGCAAGCGAGACGTGGACGGCGAGTCGCCCGAGGCGACGGCCGCCCGCGAGCTCGAAGAGGAGACCGGCTACTCGCCGGGCCGTCTGGTGAAGCTGGCCGAGTTCTACAACACGCCCGGCTTCTGCGACGAGTACACGCACCTCTTCGCCGCTCTCGATCTGTCGGCTGCGCGGAGGCCCCGGCCAGTCAGTCCCGAGGAGCGGATGATGGTCGTCGAACGGGTGCGGCTCGCCGACGTCGAGCGGCTCGTCTCCGCCGGCGAGATCATCGACGCCAAGTCGATCATCGGTCTCCTGCTGACGCGCTCGCTGCTGGCGGGGGAGCACATGGGGATGGACGGCTGACCGGCGTCGAGGTGGGCAGGCGGGGCGGACACGCCTGGCCGCCCCGACGCGCTCTCTGCGCTCCTGGCCGAGCACGAGGTCTGGCTCACCGTCGAGCGCGGGCTCGCCGCGAACTCCCTGGCGGCGTACCGGCGAGACCTGCGACGGTACGCGCAGTTCCTGAGGGAGTCGGGGCGGGTGGATCCCTCGGCGATCGACGAGCCTGCCGTCGCCGCGTACGTCGCCCGGCTCCGATCGCTCGTCGACGACGACGGGCGGCCGAGCTTGTCCCCCGCCTCCATCGCACGGGGCCTGGTCGCCGTCAGGTCCTTCCACCGCTTCTGCGTGGCGGAGGACCTCCTCCCGACCGACCCGAGCGCCGAGATCGGCTCGCCACGCGTCCCGCAGGGGATCCCCAAGGCCCTCGAGGAGGACGAGGTCGCGGCGCTGCTCGACGCGATCGCCGACGACGGCCCGACCGGGCAGCGGGATCGGGCGATCCTCGAGATGCTCTACGCGACCGGCGTCCGCATCAGCGAGCTCGTCGGCCTCGACCTCGGCGACCTCGACCTCGACGACGGTCTCGCCCGGGTCATGGGCAAGGGGGGCCGGGAGCGCATCGTGCCCGTGGGACGCGTCGCGCGGGGGGCGCTGCACTCCTACCTGGCCGTCGGGAGGGTGGCCCACCTGAAGCCGCGGAGCCTGGCGGGGACCGGCGCCGACGCCGTCTTCCTGAACTCCCGCGGCGGGCGCCTCTCACGCCAGTCCTGCTGGAAGATCGTGCAGGGCGGCGGGGGAGCGCGTCGGACTCGGGGATCGTCTCTCCCCCCACGTGTTGCGTCACTCCTGCGCAACCCACATGCTCGATCACGGGGCGGACATACGGGTCGTCCAGGAGCTCCTGGGCCATGCGAGCGTCTCGACCACACAGGTGTACACGAAGGTGTCGACCTCGAGGCTGAAGGCCGTATACGACTCGGCTCACCCCCGGGCGCACCGCAACCGAGGCCACTGCGGCGGCATCGGCGGCACGCGTCGGGAATGGGACCTTTGGCCGGGGACGTTCGGGGGAGTCCCGATCCTCGGGCGGGTAGACTCCGGAGATGGCCGAGTTGACCCACGGGATCCTGCGCGAGCAGTTGACGGCGGAGCGAGCGCACGTGCAGGGCCAGCTCTCCCAGCTCGGGCACGACAACGAGCGCGAGTCGTTCGACGAGAACTTCGCCGACTCGGGGCAGGTGACCGCCGAGCGCGGTGAGGTCGACGCGCTCGTCGGCGCCCTTCTGGAGCTGCTCGAGGACATCGACGCGGCCCTCGCCAAGATCGACGCCGGGACGTACGGGCTCGGTGCGAGGCGTGCGACGGGCAGATCGCCGAGGCGCGGATCGAGGCGATGCCGGCGGCCCGCCTCTGCATCGAGTGCGCCTCGAGCCGCCGGTAGCGGCTCCCCGTATCGGCCAGCGCCGGTGGATCGCGTCAGCGTCATCTTCTTCGTCGGCCTGGTCGTAGCCGTGATCCTGCACGAGCTGAGTCACGGGGTCGTGGCGCTGTGGTTCGGCGACGACACTGCGAAGAAGGCCGGCCGCCTGACCCTGAACCCCGTTCCGCACATCGACCCGTTCGGGTCGCTGATCCTCCCGGCGCTCGGCGCCCTCTCGGGCGCCCCGATACTCGGCTGGGCCAAGCCGGTCCCGGTGAACCCCGCACGGCTGCGGAACGGCCGGCGCGACATGCTGCTGGTCAGCCTGGCGGGCCCGGCGACGAACCTGGCCCTGGCGTCGGTCGCGGCTCTCTTCGCCCGCGGGGCGTACGCGACGATCGAGTTCGGGGGCGGCACCTACTCGGAGCTGCCGCTCGTGGTGCTCGTACCGTTCCTCTTCGCGATGGTCAACCTCTTCCTCGGCCTGTTCAACCTCGTGCCCATCCCGCCGCTCGACGGGTCAGCGATCCTCGAGCGCATGCTCCCGCGCTCGGCGCTCGAAGGCTGGTACAGGTTCCGCCCCTACGGGATGCTCGTCCTCTTCGTCCTCGTCTTCTCCACGGGTTTCGTCGCGACGGCGTTCACCCCTGTGATCGAGAGGCTGTACGAGTTCACCTTCGGAGCGTGAGCGGACCCGCCGTGCTCCACCTGGCGGGTCGCTTCGTCCGCTCGCTCTGGCCGCTGCCACCGCGCCGCTCCGACGTGGCGTGGGTCGAGTCCGTGCTCACCGATGCCGAGCTCGCACTGTGGAGCTCGCAACCGACGGTCGACCGGCGCGAGTCGATCGCCGTGGCACGCCGCGTCGCGCACGGTCTGGCCGGCACCGCACACGACGGGGAGCCGGTCTGGTTGGCGGCGGCGCTCCTGCACGACGTGGGCAAGCGCGACTCGAGGCTCGGGACGATCCTCCGCTCTCTCGCGACGATCGCGGGAGCGCTTGGCGGCAGCGCCGTGGAGCGTGTCTGGTCGCAGCACCGGGGACTGCGCGGAAGGGTCGCCGCCTACCTCCGGCACCCCGAGATCGGCGCCGACGCCATCGCCGTCGCCGGAGGTCGTGCCGAGGCAGCGGAATGGGCGGGGGCGCACCACCGGCCCGGGTCGTGGGGCGCACTGGCGGCGATTCCCGAGGAGGTGGCGCACCTCCTGGGCGCCGGCCGACGGCGAGCGACCGGGCCGAGCCGACGGCGGAGTGGCCGGGGCGCCGCCCAGGGGCTAGCGGGCGGTCCGCTGAAGCCGGGCGCCGCGCGGTGCCGATACCCGTTCATCGACACCGGGTACTTCGTCCGGGCTGTGCCCGGCGCCAGAGCGGATCCCCACGCCGCCTCGAACCCGGGCGGCCGAGGAGCGGACGAGAGCGGCGACCGCGCGCCCCGTGGGCGCACGTGGCGGATCCGCCCGCTCCACCTTTTCCTCGTCGCCGTGGCCGTCGTCGTGGGGTGGGCCGCTACGACCCCGGGCGGGATCGGGGCCCGGATCGACTCGATGGTCGGCCGGGCAGGCGAAGTCGTCGAGGGCGCAACCGAGGACTCCAGCCTCCGCGACTCCGCGACGCAGCTCAACGCGCGCTTCGATCGTGACGGCGCGTACCCGATGATCACCGAGGCCCTCCTCCGCGACGACCCCGAGCTCTCGTGGGGCGTCGGCGTCGACGTGTCGTGGTGTTCGAGTCGATCGGTGGTGCTCACGGCCCTGACCGGTCACGGCACGATCAGCCGTCTGCTCCTCGACGGCGAGGTCGTCGGCGACGCGGACGGTGCGCAGGCGTGTCCGCGGGACCTCGCGAACCCCGCGCCGTGGACCCGGTGACAGTGCGGCGCTGTCGGGTCGCTCGGTGCCCTCGGACGGCTCAGTGGTCTCGGATGGCTCAGTGCGGGCGGGGAAGCAGGCCGCAGGCGCGGTGCGCCCGGTCGAGGACCTCGCCGGCGATCTGCTCCGCCACCGCTGCGCCCTCGGCGAGGCGACGATTCGACCTCGCCAGGGTCGGCTGCGAGGAGCCCGTACCGCTCCTGTAGGGGGCGGAGATACTCGACGACGGCCTCGGCGACGGCAGCCTTGAAGCGCGCCGTACCCGGCTCCGGCGAAGTCGACCTCGGCCTCGGCTGTAGTCCTCCCGGTGGCCGAGGCGTAGAGGTCGAGGAGGTTCGAGACCCCGGGCTTCTCCCGGGGGTCGTGGCGGACCTCGGAGCCCGAGTCGGTCACGGCCGACTTGATCTTCTTGGTCACGACGGCAGGGGAGTCGAGCACGAGGATCGTCCCCTGTGGCGACTCGTCGGACTTCGACATCTTGCGGGTGGGGTCCTGCAGGTCCATGATCCGGGCGCCGACCCGGGGGAACGTGGCCCGGGGGACGACGAACGTCTCACCGAAGCGCGAGTTGAAACGGATGGCGAGATCGCGCGTGAGCTCCACGTGCTGGCGCTGGTCGTCGCCGACGGGGACCTCGACCGGTGTCGTAGAGGAGGATGTCGGCCGCCATCAGCACCGGGTAGTCGAAGAGACCGGCGCTCACCGACTCCTGGCCGTCGGACTTCTCCTTGAACTGGGTCATCCGCCGCAGCTCGCCGACGGTGGCGACGCAGTTCAGGAGCCATGTCAGCTCCGCATGCGCGCGCACGTGGCTCTGCACGAAGAGGAGGGAGCGGCCCGCCTCGAGGCCGGCAGCCATGCAGCAGGGTCGCGATCTCCCGGGTCAGCGACGTGAGGACGTCGGGCCGGTACTCGACGGTCATGGCGTGCAGATCGACGACGCAGAAGACCTGCTCGTGGCCGAGCGCGGCGCTGCTGCCGGCCTCCGGCTGGCCGGCGACCCAGCGCCGCACCGCCCCCATGTAGTTGCCGAGGTGCATCTCGCCCGAGGGCTTGATGCCCGAGAACACGCGTGCCATAGCCCGGGCACACTACCGGCAGAGGCGTTCCCCGGAGCGCTACCGGGGTGGGCCGGCGGGGCGTACGACACGCGTGTGATTCGATCCGGTAGTGTGGCGGCGATGTCGTACGAGGTTCAGACCCCGGTCTTCGAGGGGCCGTTCGACCTGCTCCTGCACCTGATACTGAAGCAGGAGGTCGATCTCTGGGAGATCTCGCTCTCGTCGATCGTCGACGCGTTCGTCGCCGAGGTCGAGAAGCTCGACCGCGTCGACCTCGACCGTCGCCGACGGAGTTCCTGCTGATCGCCGCCACCCTGGTCGAGCTGAAGACCCGCAGGCTCCTACCGGGCCCGAGCGACGTCGACCTCGACGAGGAGCTCCTCCGCTTCGAGGAGCGCGATCAGCTCCTGGCGCGGCTCCTCGAGTGCAAGACCTTCCAGGACGCCGCACGCTGCCTCAACGACCGCATGGCGGTGGCGGGGCGCTCCTTCCCCCGCCTCACGGGGCCCGAGGAGCCCTTCCGCTCGATGGCGCCCGATCCGCTCGAGCGCATCACACCCGAGGTGCTCGCCGCAGCCGCCCTGCACGGCCTGCAGCCGAAGCCGGAGCCGATCGTGCACACCGACCACGTCGCCCCGGTTCGGGCGAGCGTGCGCGACGCGATCGAGACGGTCCTCGCGCTGCTGCCGGCCGCGGGTCGCGTGCGCTTCCGCGACCTGGTGGCCGGCGTCGACGAGAGGCTCGAGGTCGTCGTGCGGTTCCTCGCATGCCTCGAGCTGTACAAGCAGGGTGTCGTCGACATCGAGCAGGTCGAGAGCTTCGGCGACCTGGTCGTGAGGCCGCTCCAGGACGACGAGCGGGCTACCGTCGACCTGACCGTCGCCCTCGACGAGTGGGACGACGGCGTCGAGGCGGGCATCGACCTCGGAGTCGACGACCAAGCGACGACCACACGACGACCACCGCTACGTCAGCCTCGACCACAGCGACTACGTCAGCCTCGACGAAGACCCGTCGGAGCGGATGGCGGAGCGGCTTTGAACGAGGCCGCTGCCGACGCCGAGACGCGCCGCGCGATCGAGGCGATCGTCCTCGCGGCCACCGAGCCGGTCGAGCCCGGGATGCTCGCCCAGCTCCTCGAGGTACCGGTCGCGCGGGTGGAGGAGATCTGCGCCCTCCTCTCCGAGGAGTACGAGAGCACGGCGCGCGGCTTCGTCCTCGTGCGGGTTGCCGGCGGGTACCGGTATCAGACGCACCCCGACCTCAGCGCGTACGTCGAGAGATACGTGCTCGACGGACGTCACGCGCGCCTCTCGGCTGCGGCACTGGAGACGCTCGCGATCGTGGCCTACAAGCAGCCGATCTCCCGCGCGCAGCTCAATGCGATCCGCGGTGTCAACGTCGACGCGACCCTGCGTACTCTCCTGCAGCGCGGATACGTAACCGAGCTGGGTCACGAGCACTCGCCGGGCTCGCCCGTCCTCTTCGGGACCACCTCGCTCTTCCTGGAGCGGCTCGGGCTCGACTCGTTGAGCGACCTGCCGGCGCTCGGCGACTTCGTGCCCGAGGCCGGCGTGATGGAGGCTCTCGAGAGGGGCCTCCGTGTCACGCCCGAGGTGCCCGTGCACTCCGCGGGCGACGAGCCGACCGGGGCCTGAGCCTGTGCCCGGGGAGGGCGAGCGGCTGCAGAAGGTGCTCGCCCGAGCGGGGTTCGCGTCCCGGCGCGCGTGCGAGGACCTGATCGCGGCGGGGCGCGTCCTCGTCGACGGTGACGTCGCCGAGCTGGGGCGTCGAGTCGACTGGCGGTCCTCGCAGATCACCGTCGACGGAGTGCCCGTGGTCGTCGACCCGAGCCGTGTGTACTACCTGTTGAACAAGCCGGTCGGCGTCGTGAGCACCGCGGACGACCCACAGGGTCGTCGGACCGTCGTCGATCTCGTACCGTCGGAGCCTCGGGTCTTCCCTGTCGGGCGCCTCGACTACGCGACCGAGGGGCTGATCGTCCTGACGAACGACGGCGACCTCGCCCACGACCTGACGCACCCGAGTCGCGGGGTCGAGAAGGAGTACCTGGTGGAGGTGGCAGGGGTGCCCGGAGCGGCGGCTGTCCGGGCGCTGCGGGAAGGGGTGGCGCTCGACGACGGCCGAACCTCGCCCGCTCGCGCGCGAGTGGTGCAGCGGCACGGCGGCAACGCGGCTCTCGTGCTCGTCGTCCACGAGGGCCGGAACCGCCAGGTTCGTCGCATGTGCGAGGCGGTCGGTCATCCGGTGGTGCGGCTGGTCCGCGTGCGCATCGGCCCCGTGCGTGACGCGTCGCTCGAACCCGGTAGCTGGCGGGCGCTCTCCGCTACGGAGGTGGCGGCGCTGCGCGGCGCCGCCCTCGGCCTCGGCGCCCCGGGCGGCGTCGCCCGCGCGGCCGGCGACTAACCTGCCGCCCCGTGAGGATGCTGGCGCTTCGCGGCGCAATCACGTGCGAAGAGGACACAAAGGAAGCGATCACC
The DNA here is from genome assembly GCA_963706745.1 of uncultured Actinomycetes bacterium. GTDB lineage: Bacteria > Actinomycetota > Acidimicrobiia > IMCC26256 > PALSA-610 > JAOSJK01. The sequence continues at coordinate 773,316 of CAVPMX010000004.1, forward strand.
GTCCAGACGCAGCGACTCGTCACGGAGATGCTCACCCGAAACGAGATCGGCCACGACGACCTCGTGAGCATCATCTTCACGGCGACCGACGACCTCAAGAGCGAGTTCCCGGCGACCGCAGCGCGGGCGCTCGGGCTCGGTGACGTCCCTCTCATCTGCACGCGCGAGCTCGACATCCCGCACGGAATGCCACGCGTCGTCCGCGTGCTCATGCACATGTACACCCGACGCACGCGTGCCGAGCTCCACCACGTATACCTCGACGGCGCACGCGCTCTCCGCGACGACCTCCCGGAGTAGGTCGTGACCGATGCAGCCCCCGAGGTTCGGGAGGGCGCCGTCGGAAGGGTCGCGGTCCTCGGCACAGGCCTGATCGGCGGCTCGCTCGGACTGGCGCTCACGCGCACCGGGGTCTACGTGGCCGGGTACGACCGGTCGGCTGAGCGTCTCGCCCGGGCCGTCGAGATCGGGGCGGTGAGCGAGGGGAGTGCCGACCTCTCCGGCGCGGTCGTGGGGGCCGACGTCGTCTTCGTTGCGGTGCCGGTAGGGCAGGTCGCCGGCCTCGTCGTCGATGCGCTCGACCTCTGCGACGGGATCGTGAGCGATGTCGGCTCCGTGAAGGCCCCCGTGGCTGCAGCGGTCGAGGCGGCGCGCCCCGCCGAGGCGGAGCGCTTCGTCGGAGGCCATCCGATGGCCGGGTCCGAACAGGAGGGAGTCGAGGGAGCCGACGCCGACCTGCTCGCGGGCGCCACATGGGTCCTGACCCCTACGCCGCGTACCAGCACGACAGCGTTCACGACCCTGCGCAACCTCCTGCTGGGCCTCGGCGCCGAGGTCGTCGCGGTCACGCCGGAGCACCACGACCAGCTCGTGGCGCTGGTGAGCCACGTCCCACAGCTGGCAGCGAGCACGTTGATGGACCTCGCGACGTCGAGAGGGAACGAGCACCGCACGCTGCTGCGTCTCGCTGCCGGGGGCTTCCGCGACATGACCAGGATCGCGTCGGGGCACCCCGGGATCTGGCCCGACATCCTCACCTCGAACCGGGAGGCGGTCCTCGCCGCTCTCGACGCCTACATGGGCGCACTCGGCGGCGTGCGCGACCTCGTCGCGGGCAGCGACCGCGACGGGATCCTGGAGATGCTCGAGAGGGCCCGTACGGCCAGGCGTAGCCTTCCGCTGGGAGCAACGGTCGGCGGAGAGGAGCTGGTCGAGGTGCGCGTACCCGTGCCCGACCGCCCCGGGGTCATCGCCGAGATCACGACCCTCGCCGGCCGGCTCGGCGTGAACGTCTCCGACCTGGAGATCGCGCACTCGATCGAGGGAGGCGGTGGCGTGATGGTCGTGGTCGTCCCCGCCGACGGGGCGCCGGCGTTCGAGGCCGGCCTCTCTGCCCTCGGCTACCACTCCTCGCGGACGGTGATCGAGTGACCGGTCGCGCTCCGATGCCGTCGCTCCCCGCCGAGGTCGTCCTGGGAGGGGCTCGTCCGTTGCGCGGCTCGGTGAGCGTCCCCGGCGACAAGTCGATCTCGCATCGCGCGTACCTCTTCGCCGCCATGGCTACGGGGAGTAGCAGGATCGAGCACATCGGGGGCGGTGAGGACGCGCACGCAACCCGCCTCGCGCTCGAGCACCTGGGGGTGCGGATCCGTACGGCGCCGGGCGGGGTGGTTACGGTCCACGGGGCGGGCGTCGACGCCATGCGCGAGCCGGAGGTGGTGATCGACTGCGGCAACGCGGGGACCTGCCTGCGGCTGATCGCCGGGCTGCTCGCCTCCCTGCCGTTCCACTCCACCCTCACCGGTGACGCCTCTCTGCGCAGCCGCCCGATGGGCAGGGTCGTAGAGCCGCTGCGGTCAATGGGAGCGACGATCGACGGGCGCGAGGGCGGGAGGCTCGCCCCGCTCGCCATCCGCGGCGGAGCACTCAGGGGAGTGCGACACGAGCTCGAGGTCGCGAGCGCCCAGGTGAAGTCGGCTCTCGTCATCGCGGGCCTGCAGGCGTCCGGGGAGACGCAGGTGATCGAGCCCGGGCAGAGCCGTGACCACACCGAGAGGATGCTGGCCGCCTTCGGCGCCCCGGTCGACGTGCCGCGACGGCACGGTTCACGTGAGAGCCGGGGCACCCGACCCCTTCGAGCTCAGGGTGCCGGGCGACCCGTCTTCGGCGGCCTTCTTCGCGGTCAGCGGCGACGATCACACCCGGCTCCGAGGTCGTGCTCGAGGGCGTCGGGCTCAACCCGACCCGCCTCGGCTTCGTCGACGTGCTCCGCCGCATGGGAGCATCGATCGAGGTGGTCCCGAGAGGCGAGACGGCCGGGGAGCCCGTGGGTGACCTGGTCGTCAGACACGCTCCTCTCGCCGGGACGGTGGTCGAGGGTGCCGAGATACCGTCGGTCATCGACGAGATACCGGTCCTGGCAGTGGCGGCCGCCTTCGCCGACGGTGTCACCGAGTTCCGCGACGCCGCCGAGCTGCGCGTGAAGGAGAGCGACCGGATCGGCACGGTGGAGCAGGAGCTCACGCAACTCGGTGTCGGCGTCGAGTCCTTCGCCGACGGGCTCGTGATCCGCGGTGGCCGGCCCCGTGCCACGACGCTGAAGGGCCACGGAGACCACCGCATCGCGCTGTCGGCCGCGGTCGCGGCGCACGCCATCGACGGTGAGACGACGGTCCGCGGGTTCAAGATCGCGGGAGTCTCGTACCCGGGGTTCCTCGACGATCTCGCGATGTTGACCGACGGGCCTTCGCGGTGAGCGGCCGGCGGGTCGTGGCGATCGACGGGCCCGCAGGCTCCGGCAAGACGACCGTGTCTCGGGGCGTCTCCGCCGCGTTGGGCCTGCCGGTGCTCGACACCGGTGCGATGTACCGAGCGGTGACGCTCGCCGCCATCGAGGGCGGCATCCCGCTCGACGACGCCGACGCCGTCGCGGCGGCGGCCGAGAGGTCGGAGATCGATCTCGATGCGGGTGTCACCCGACTCGACGGACGCGACGTGAGCGCCGAGATCCGCACGCCCGAGGTCACGGCCGCCGTCTCCGTCGTGGCCGCCCATCCCGCTGTGCGAAGTGTGCTCGTCGCACGTCAGCGGGCCTGGGCGCGCTCGCACGGCGGGGCGGTCGTCGAGGGACGCGACATCGGCAGCGTCGTCTTCCCCGACGCCGGGCTGAAGATCTACCTGACGGCCGGCGACGAGGAGAGGGCGCGGCGCCGGCAACGTGACGAGGCGGCGGTCTCCCGGGTGGTCGACGTCGGGGAGGTGCGGGCGGCGATCACGCCGGCGCGACGCCCGCGACTCGGGACGGCTTGCGTCGCCGCTCACGGTCACGCACGATGCAGTGGTGATCGACACGACCGATCGGGGGGTCGACGAGGTGGTCGAGGAGATCGTCGCCAGGTTCCGTGCTGCGGCCGAGGCCGTCGAGGGGCCCGGAGCGACCGTGCCGACCGACGACAGGGGGGCCGACGGGTGATCTTCTACCGGGTGGTGGCGTTCTTCGTCACGGGGATCCCGAAGCTCGTGTGGCGCGTGAGGATCGAGGGCAGGGAGAACCTCCCCGCCGATGGCGCATACGTGATCGCCCCGTCGCACAGGTCGATGATGGACATACCGTTCGTCGCGGGGATCACGAAGCGCCGTGTCCGGTTCATGGGCAAGGCGCCGCTCTTCCGGATCCCGGTCGTAGGTTCGGCGTTCAGGGCGCTGGGCTCGTTCCCTGTCGAGCGCGACGGCAACGACCGGAAGCCTCTACGCGACTCGTTGGAGATCCTCGCCGGCGGCGACTCGCTCGTCGTGTACCCGGAGGGAACCCGTCAGAACGGCCCCGTCATCCAGCCGCTCCAGCCGGGGGCCGCGTACCTCGCGGTGAAGGCGCGGGTGCCGATCGTGCCGGTCGGCATCGCCGGGGCGGAGCAGATCTTCCGCAGCCGCCGTGGTCGGCTACCGGGCATGGGGAAGGTCGTGGTGGTCGTCGGCGAGCCGATCCCCACGCCCGATCGATCGGGCTCGGTCGTGAAGCGCGAGGTGGTCGACCGTGTCAGCGGAGTCCTCTCGAAGGAGCTCCAGGGCGTCTTCGACCACGCGAACCACCTCAGAGACACCCCAGTACCTCGTTCTTGCGTCACTTACTCGCGGTAGTCGCGAGTAAGTGACGCCAGAACGAAGGGGTGGGGGGTCAGGCGCGGAGGAGGACTCCCAGGAAGGCGGCCGCTAGGGCGAAGACGAGAGACGAGGCGCCCGTCACCGCCGACTTGACCTTGCGGATCCTCGCCTCTGCCTCCGTCGCGGCGACGGTGACCTGCGGGGCGGTGAGGAGGGCGTGCCAGGCGGCGGCGACCCCGGAGAGGGCGACGAGGCCGAGCTTGGCGAGGAGCGTCGCGAGGTACTCGCCCTCGGTGTCGCCGACGTTGATCTCGAAGAGGTTCCAGACGCCCGTCGCCAGCAGGAGCCCGTACGCCGGCCACGCAACCTGCTGGAAGCGGCGCGCAGCGGCCCGAGCGACGTCTGTGCCCTGCTGCCTCAAGAGGGGGACGAGGTAGGCGAGCACGAGCTGGCCGCCCACCCACACGCGTCGCGCCGAGGACGTGCAGGTAGAGGCGTACCGCGCTCGCGGTGACGGGTAGCACCGGCTCAGTCTTGCAGCGAGCTCAGAACGCGCGACGCATCGAGCGCGCGGGTCGCCGGCGAAGGGGCCGCCGACGGCGCGGGCGGCTGCGGGGTCTCCGCCCAGGAGCAGAGCGACCGCGGTGTCGAGGGCGGGCATCACCTCGCGCAGGTCCCGGGGCGGCGGGAAGTACTCGTCCTCCTCGGTCACACGCACCACCTCGACGCCCGACGACGGCGCGAGCTTCGCGATGACCGAGTCGACCAGCTCCTCGGGGGCGCTTGCGCCTGCGGTGACACCGACGGTGGCCGACGTCGCCCAAGGCCGCGAGATCGAGCTCGCCGGGCCCGTCGACCCGAAGCACGATCCTGCACCCGGCGGCCTCTGCGACCTTCGCCAGAGCGAGCGTGTTCGACGAGTTCGCGCTCCCGATCACGACGACTGCGTCGGCCCGCCGCGCGATCTCGGTCAGCGCCGCCTGCCGGTTGGTCGTCGCGAAGCAGAGGTCGTCGCGTTCGGCCGTCCAGAGCTGGGGGAAGCGCTCTCTGCTCCTGTCGAGGAGGCCCTGCCACTCGGGTAGGGCGAGGGTCGTCTGGGCGAGCAGCGCGACCTTGTCGCGGTCGGCGACCGTGCCGAGCGCGTCGTCGAGGTCGGCCTCGGACTCGACGAGTCGGATCGCATCGGGAGCAACGGCGACCGTGCCGACGGCCTCGTCGTGGCCGGCGTGGCCTACGTAGAGGATCGTGTAGCCGCGCCGGGCGCGCACGCGGGCCTCGTGGTGGACCTTCGTGACCAGCGGGCAGACGGCGTTGACCACGAAACGCCCGCCGGAGCGAGCCCGCTCGGCGATCTCGGGGGCGGAACCGTGCGCCGAGAGCATCAGCGGGGCGCCCTCGGGAACCTCGCCGACGTCGTCGACGAAGACGACCCCCTGCTCCCGGAAGCGGTCGACGACGACCTGGTTGTGCACGATCTCGTGGAAGCAGTACACGGGCGGTTCGAAGGCCCGCACCATCCAGGCGAGGGCCTTGATCGCCATCTCGACGCCTGCGCAGAAGCCGCGGGGCTCGGCGAGGAGGACGCGTTCGATGCTCACGCTCGGAGGGTACCCGCCGGGTGGGCGAAGGAGACTCCGCGCCGACGTCGTCGCTGCGGCTCGAGGCGGGAGCCGCTGCGGAGCGGAGCAGGCGCCGGCCGTAGACTGTGGTCATGCCGTCTGCGCGAGTAGTTGCCGTCGCGCCCGGATCGCCGGCTGCGACCGCAGGTGTGGTCTCCGGGGACGAGGTCGTCACCGTGAACGGGGCCGACCTGCGCGACGTGATCGCCTACCAGTTCGAGGCCGACGAGCCGGTCGTGGATCTCGACCTGAGGCGCGGCGGCCTCGAGCGGTCGGTGACGGTGCGGAAGGCGGCCGGGGCACCGTTGGGCATCGAGCTCGAGAGCGCCGTCTTCGACCGGGTGCGCACGTGCGACAACCACTGCCCGTTCTGCTTCGTGTACCAGCTCCCGAAGGGGATGCGCCGCAGCCTCTACGTGAAGGACGACGACTACAGGCTCTCGTTCCTGTACGGCAACTTCACGACCTTGACACGCTTCACCGAGGCCGACGTGGAGCGCGTGGTCACCGAGGGACTCAGCCCCCTCTACGTGAGCATCCACGCGACCGATCCCGAGGTGCGCGCCGGCCTGTTGCGCAACCGCCGCGGGGCGACGAGCCTGAGGTGGCTCGCTCTCCTCCTCGATGCGGGGATCGAGGTGCACGGTCAGATCGTCGTCTGCCCGGGGGTCAACGACGGTCCGGTGCTCGACGACACCCTCCTCGGCGTCATGGACCGCTTCCCGAGGCTGGCGAGCATCGGGCTCGTCCCGCTCGGCGTCAGCCGTCACTCCGAAGAGCCGCTGATGCGTGCGCACACCCGGGCCGAGGCGGAGGCCGTCCTCGAGGCGGTCGTCACCTGGCAACGGCGCTACTTCGACGCACTGGGGCGGCGCCTGGCCTTCGCAGCCGACGAGTACTACCTGCTCGCGCAGCGTCGATTCCCCGAGGCCGACGAGTACGACGGCTTCCCGCAGATGGAGAACGGCATCGGCATGGCGCGCACGTTCGACGGCGAGGTGCGAGCGCGCCCTGGAGGGCCGGAGCGCCGGTGGATCGGCTCGACGTTCGGGCTTCTTCGCCTGGGTCGACGGCGCGCCCGCCTCCGGATACCGCGCCGAGCGGTCGGATGTCGGCGAGCCCGCCCCGCGTCGGGCATGTCCTCTACGCCGACGGAAGGCGCGGCGGACGGCGCTGTTGCGTCGGTGGCACTCATCACCGGGGAGATGGGGGAGCAGGTACTCACCCCGTTGCTCCCAGCACTGTCCGCTCGCGCCGGCGCTCCGGTGCGCGCCCTCGCCGTGCGGAACGAGTTCTTCGGCGGCAACGTAGGTGTTACCGGACTTCTCACCGGCGCCGACCTCGCCGCGGCACTGCGCGACGAACCCGACGGAGAGCGGTACATGCTCCCCGATGTCGTCCTCTCCGGCGGGCGGTTCCTCGACGGTTTGCTGCCGTCGGAGCTGCCGCGAGCCGTGGAGGTGGTCGGCACGGACGGCACTTCGCTGGTCGAGGCCCTTACGTCGCGGGCGGCCGCGTGACGCCCGTGCGCGACAGCGCCGCCGGTCTTCCGATCGTCGCGATCGTCGGCCGCCCGAACGTCGGCAAGTCGACGCTGGTGAACCGCGTCGTCGGCCGGCGCGCCGCGATCGTCGAGGAGAAGCCCGGCGTCACTCGCGACCGGATGGAGCTCGAGGCGGAGTGGCGGGGCCGACGGTTCCGGATCGTCGACACCGGCGGCTGGCTCGCCCCCGTCGACGCCGATCGGACTGCCGACGACGCGGATCTGGTGCGCAAGGTCACCTCGCAGGCGGAGCTGGCGATCCGTGACTCCGACATCGTGGTGCTCGTAGTCGACGTCACCGTGGGAGTGACCGAGGAGGATGCCCGCGTGGCGGAGGTGCTGCGGCGCTCCGGGCGCCCCGTGCTCCTCGCCGCCAACAAGGTCGACGACGAGCGGCGCGAGGTCGACGTCTGGGAGTTCCAGTCGCTGGGCCTCGGGGAGCCCCACGGCGTCTCTGCCTTGCACGGAAGGGACAGCGGCGATCTGCTCGATGCTCTGGTCGCGTTGCTCCCGCCGGAGGAGCCCGAAGGTGAGGCGAGTGGGGCCCCGGAAGACGAGGGCTTGTTCTCGGTCGCGATCGTCGGTCGGCCCAACGTCGGCAAGTCGACGCTCTTCAACAGGCTCGTGGGCGACGAACGCTCGGTCGTGCACGACGAGCCGGGCACGACGAGGGACTCCATCGACACCGTCGTGGAGACCGAGGACGGGCCGCTGCGGTTCGTGGACACTGCGGGGATGCGGCGCAAGAGCCGCATCGACGAGCCGACCGAGTACTTCAGCCTGGTCCGCGCGCTTCAGGCGATCGACAGGTCCGACGCGTGCCTTCTCGTCATCGACGCGACCGAGGGGGTCAGCCACCAGGACCAGCGCCTCGCCGAGCGGATCGACGCATCGGGCTGCGCCGTGGTCGTCGTGCTCAACAAGTGGGACCTCCTCGACACCGAGCGTCGCGCCGAGGTGCGCGTCGATGTCGGCCGGAAGCTCGCGTTCCTCTCCTACGCGCCGGTCATCGACATCTCCGCGCTCACGGGCCGCCGGGCCAGTCGGCTGCTGCCGGCGCTGCGGGAGGCCGAGGAGGCGTACCACCGGCGGGTCCCCACGGCGGCGCTGAACCGGGTCCTGCGCGACGCGCAGGCCGAGCACCCGCCCCCGGTGGAGCGGCGGCACCGGCCCCGGATCCTCTACGCCACCCAGGGGGCGTCGGACCCGCCGACCTTCACCCTCTTCACGACCCGGTCCCTGCCCCCGACGTACATGCGCTACCTGGAGCGCAAGATCCGGGAGGCTTTCGACCTGGGGCCCACGCCGATCAAGATGAGGGTCCGCCGGCGCAACGAGTAGCCGCCGGGAGGGCAGCGAGGCACCTCTCCCGGGGGCCGGTGCAGGCCTGGGAGCGGCCCCGGACCCTTCACCTTCTGCACGATTTGCACTACGATGCGTGGCAGACCGACCCGGGCAGGGACCGTCCGGGAGGGGCTCCGACGGGCTCTGCCCGTCGGGATAGGTATGCTTTGCACCATTGTCCGGGAGATGGATCAGAACCACTTCCTGGTCCCGGCGTGCCGGCCGGACGACATCCGGGCGGTTCGGCGGGGGTCCGGGTGTGACGTCGGCGCGGCGGGTGTCGGCGGTGATGTTGGCATCGGGGGATGTATGAGTCGGATCGGTAGGAGCCGGAAAGGGCGTTCTCAGCGTGGTGCTGCGCTGATCGAGGCGGCGATCATCCTGCCGTTGCTGATGATGCTCGCGTTCGGTGGGATCGAGTTCGGGCTTGCTTTCAAGGAGTCGGCGACGCTTGGTCATGCGTCGCGGGCGGGGGCGAGGATCGGTTCGACGATGCCTCGTAATGACGGCTATCTCCCGGCGGCGCGCGACGCGGTCACCACTGCGGTCCAGGGGCTGGGGCACGCGACGCCACTGGAGCTCTGGGTCTACAGGGTTGCGTCGAGTACCGACGACTCGCCGGTCGGTGGTACCTGCTCGACCGACTGTGTCATCTACCAGTGGAATGCGGGCGCCGACCAGTTCGGCCCCGGGTACTCGGGCGATCCCTGGTTGGGGAGTGAGCAGAACGCCTGCATCGTCTCGGGCAGCTCCCTCTACCCGGAGCGGATCGGTATCCAGATCACCGCCGAGCACGATTTCATAACGGCTCTCTTCGGGGGGTCCAAGACGCTGAAGTCGCGTTCGGTGATGCGTCTCGAGCCGTACGTCGGTGAGGGGACCTGTTCGTGAGGCGGCATCCTCGCCGGGATCGCGCCGAGTCGCGTGAGCGTGGGTTCGTCGCGGTCTGGTTCGCGGTGCTCTTGGTGGTGTTGTTGGGCATCGCGGCGCTCGCGGTCGACATCGTGCACGCCTATCAGGTCAAGGAGCGCGCTCAGAACGCTGCTGATGCCGCTGCTCTCGGGGGGACGGTCTTCCTTCCGGGGAACCCGACCGAGGCGGTGAGTCGTGCGCAGACTCTCGCGAAGAACAACGGTTTCCAGAACGGTTCTGGTGGGGCGACTGTCACGGCGGTGCAGCAGGCGAACCCGACGCAGCTCAAGGTCTCGGTGACCAAGGTCGTGCAGACCTGGTTCGCGCGGGCGATCGGTTTCAACTCGATGACCGTGCACGCCGATTCCACTGCCGACTACGACCAGCCCGTGGCGATGGGCAGCCCGTCGAACACCTTCGGGAACACGGTCGACTGCAGCGGTAGCTGCAGCACCGGAAGCCAGTACACGGACTTCTGGGCGAACGTCGAGGGACCGCTCACGCAGAAGATGCAGGGCAATGCATATTCGACGAACACTGTGCGGCGGCGGCCAGACCGACAACTGCTCGCCTTCGAACAGCGACTATGACGTGAATGGTTACTACTACGTTGTCAAGCAACGGCAATGCCGGAGCGACGTTGAAGCATCGACCTCTTCGACGCGCCATTCGTTTATGTTGCCCCCCACTGCGACGACTCCGCACTGAACAACCTCAAGAACGTCTTCCCGGTCGGGTCGTCGGAGTGGCGGCGGTACAAGCCCGGGTCGTGGCACGCGCCGCCGAACGCCGACAGCTCGGCCTTCTCGGAGTTCTGCACGGGTGACTACAACCCCGGAGCATCGGGCGATGTCGCAGTCCTATGAACACAACATTTCGGGTGCTGCAGCCCGACTCGACGCAGTGGACGTTCGCAGACAACGCGACCTGAGCCGCAGTGTTCACCGGTACGATGCCGGATTCGCAACGCAGTCGACGCGTACAACAACTCGACAGCACGCGACAGGTTCCGCAAGTGGTGGACGATGTGCACGATCGCAGGAGCAGCAAGCGGGCGACTACGTGCTGCAGGTCACGTCCACCGCTGGTCGGGGCAGCAACAAGTTCTCAGTTCGTGCTTGCACGGGTGCTTGCGGATCGAGCAACGTCTCGATCTTCGGCAGCAGCCGCATGGCGATCTTCGCCAATTCCACAGGGACCAACAACTCCACGTTCTACCTTGCGCGGGTCGTACCCGGGCGGAGCAGGTAGACGCGCTGAATCTCGACTTCTACGACATCGGCGATGCTCCGGGCGGGAGCTACGGGACCCTGCCGCGTGCTGCCGCCGCCCGATGCCACGGTGAGCGGCTCACCGCTCACCTCGTTCGGCCAGCTGAGCGGTACCGCCGACAACTGCCGTTACACGGCTCCGCCGGGAAACTCGACCGGGCCGCCCTGGGGGTCGTTCTCCTTCACCTCCTCCACCTGCTCGATCAGCGGGGTGTCGAGCTCCGGCTACAACGGCCAGTGGATCCAGTGGCAGGTGCCGATCCCGTCGGGCTACTCGTGCGACTGTCCGCGAGCCCGCGGGTTGCTGGCTCAGGATCAGCTTCGGCTTCAGCGGCGGTGTGAACGGACATGACGACCTGGAAGGCGAGCCTCTCGGGCAACCCGGTGCGGATCATCGACTGATCGCATCGACCGGCGCGTAGCCTGGGCAGATGCCGTCGTGGCCGAGCGTCGTAGAGATCCGTGAGGTCGGCCCGCGCGACGGGCTTCAGAACGAGGAGCCGGTCGCGCTCTCCGATCGGGTCCGCCTGATCGACGCGCTCTCGGCGACGGGGCTGAAGCGCATCGAGGCGGCGGCGTTCGTCTCGCCGACCGCGGTTCCCGCCATGGCCGGGGCCGAGGATGTGATGGCCGCGATCGAACGGCGCGCGGGGATCGTCTACTCGGCCCTCGTTCCGAACGTGAAGGGTGCCGAGAGGGCGCTCGCCGCCCGCGCAGACGAGATCGAGGTCGTCGTCAGCGCGAGCGAGACCCACAACCTGAAGAACGTGCGGCGGAGCGTCGCGGAGTCGCTCGTCGGCGCCGGGGAGGTCGTGGCTCTCGCGCACGAGGAGCGCGTGCCGGTCGAGGCGATCGTCGCGACCTCCTTCGGCTGTCCCTACGAGGGCGACGTCGCCCCGGAGCGTGTCGGCCAGATCGCCGGCCACCTCGTCGACGCGGGCGCCGACCGGCTCTCCTTCGGAGACACGACGGGCATGGCGACCCCGCGACGAGTCCACGACCTGCTCGACGCCCTCGACAGGGCCGGCATCGGCGCCGAGCGTGTCGGCCTGCACTTCCACGACACGCGGGGGACGGCTCTCGCCAACGTCGTCGCCGCCCTCGACCGCGGTGTCGTCCGCTTCGACGCTTCGATCGGCGGGCTGGGAGGCTGCCCGTACGCTCCCGGCGCATCGGGCAACGCCGTCACCGAGGACCTCGTCCACATGCTCCACGACATGGGCATCGAGACCGGAATCGATCTCGACCTGCTGATCGGTTGCGCCGAGATCGCCCGCGAGCTGGTGGGTCGTGACCTGCCGAGCGCGATGCTGAGGGCCGGCCCGCGGACTAGGCGACACGCATGAGCGACTACGAGCGCATCCACGACCTCACGGCCCGCGCCCTGCAGGGAAACCTCGCGAGCGGGGCCGAGAAGCTAGCCAGGCAGGAGAAGCTCTTCGTGCGCGAGCGCCTCGCTCTCCTGCTCGACGCCGACTCCTTCGCCGAGGATGCGCTCCTGGCCAATGCATTGGCGGGCGACCTGCCCGCCGACGGCGTGGTGACCGGGATCGGGCGCATCGACGGTCGGCCGGTCTGCGTGATGGCGAACGACCCCACCGTGAAGGCGGGCTCGTGGGGCGCCCGCACCGTCGAGAAGATCGTGCGCATCACCGAGCACGCCCTCAGGCACGAGATGCCGGTCGTCTACCTGGTCGACTCGGCCGGCGCCCGCATCACCGACCAGGTCGAGCTCTTCCCCGGCCGGCGGGGCGCGGGCCGCATCTTCGCGAACCAGGTCCGCCTCTCGGGCAAGGTGCCTCAGGTCTGCTGCCTGTTCGGCCCGTCGGCCGCGGGCGGCGCGTACATCCCGGCGTTCTGCGACGTCGTCTTCATGGTCGAGGGAAACGCCTCCATGTACCTCGGATCGCCGCGCATGGCCGAGGTGGTGATCGGGGAGCAGGTCACCCTCGACGAGATGGGCGGCGCCCGCATGCACGCGACAGTGAGCGGCTGCGGCGACAACCTCTGCGACTCCGACGCCGACGCGATCGAGTCCGCCCGCAGGTTCCTCTCGTACCTCCCACGCGCGTGGAACGAGCTGCCGCCCGCTTCTGAGGCCTGCGACCCGTCGGACGGCTCGGCAGAGATCCGCGAGATCGTGCCCATCGAGGAGCGCCAGGCGTACGACATGCACGACGTCGTCGATGCGCTGGTCGACGACGGCTCGTTCTTCGAGCTGAAGCCGCTCTGGGCACGAGAGCTGACCGTCGGGTTCGCCCGCCTCGAAGGCGAGGTCGTCGGCATCGTCGCGAACAACCCGATGCACCTCGGTGGTGTGCTCTTCGTCGACTCCGCCGACAAGGCCGCGAGGTTCATCTGGCTCTGCGACGCGTTCAACGTGCCACTCCTCTTCCTCGCCGACGTCCCCGGCTTCATGATCGGGTCGCAGGTGGAGCGGGAGGGCATCATCCGTCACGGGGCGAAGATGATCAGTGCCGTCACGGAGGCGACCGTCCCGAAGATCTCGGTGATCGTGCGCAAGGCCTACGGCGCCGGCCTCTACGCGATGTGCGGCCCGGCATTCGATCCGGACGCCTGCATCGCACTGCCGACGGCGCAGATCGCGGTGATGGGACCCGAGCCCGCCGTGAACGCCGTGTACTACAACAAGATCCACTCGATCGAAGACCCAGACGAGCGAGCGGCCTTCGTCGCCGAGCGGCGCTCGGAGTACGAGGAGGACGTCGATCTCGTTCACCTCGCGGCCGAGCTCGTCGTCGATGCTGTCGTACAGCCCGAAGACCTGCGGGCCGAGCTGGTGCGCAGGTTCGCTCTGGCGTCGGGCCGGGTGCGCGAGGAGGTCGGGAAGCGCCACGGAGTACCGCCGGTCTGAGCCGCTCTCGGGTTGGCCCTCCGCACGCCCTGGTGCTCCAATCAGGGTGTGCCCTGGTGCGAGACGTGTAGTCGCTTCCTCTCGCCGTCGACCGTTCGGCCCGACGGCGCATGCCCCAGTTGCGGCCTGAGCGTCGATGCGGGACGGGCGCGTCCGCCCAGAGGAGGCGCGGAGCAGGCGGCCCCGGCGACCGGTGCGACGCCCGAGCCCGCGGCTCCCGGCGCCCCCGGAGGGCATGCCGACGATGCGTCCGAGGATGCGCCGCCGCCCACGGTGCCGTGGCACTTCAAGGCGCTTGTCGGCGCGCTCGTGATCTACCTCGGCTACCGCTTCGCCGAGATGGGGGAGTGGCTGCTGCGGCGGCTGTGATCCTCCAGCCGGGAGGAGGGCAGACCCGGGCTACCCACTACACTCCGTCTGCTCCACCGGGGTCACGGTGCCCGGCGGTGCGACGGGCTGTGGCGCAGCTTGGTTCACGCGCTTGACTGGGGGTCAAGAGGTCCCGGGTTCGAGTCCCGGCCAAGAGGTCCCGGGTTCGAGTCCCGGCAGCCCGACCAGCAAACGAGCAGGTCAGAGGCCCCGCCCCGGCGGGGCCTCACTCGCGGACGGGCCCGGCGACGGCCGAGGTGACCGACCAGTCGAACCCGGCTGGGCGCAGCACTACGCTCCGCCGATGTCCCGGGTCACTGCAATCTGCGTGTGCGTGGCGATGATCGCCGCCGGGTGCGGCGGTTCGAGCGACGACGCCGACACGAAGTCCGCCGTATTGCAGCCCGGAGACCGGATCGACGACCTCGGGCTGGACATCGTCGCCGGTGACGAGGCGATGACCGAGCTCGATGCCACGATGGCGAGCGACGTGCGGGCCGAGCTCGAGGCGCAGGGGGTGACGCTGCCTGCGGACGCCTTCGTGATCTCCGATGCCGCCTACACCGAAGCGCAACAGTTGATGGAAGATCTGCAGGCGGAGGCCCTCCCCGACGCCGGAATCGACGCCGCGACCGGTGAGCCGGCCGGCGTGGCTTCTCCGGCGGGGTCGGTGGACGCGTTCGGCGGTACCGGGCAAGTGGTGGGGCAGATTCCGCTTGCAGGGCCTGTCGCCATGGCGCGCTCGGCGGTTGCGGTGCGTCCGTGCCCAGGAGTCGCAAGAGTCACAAGAGACGGTGGGGCTCGCCATCTCGATGCTCTTCGCGAAGATCCTTCTCGACTGGTCTCGCAAGGGCGCCGAGAAGTTCGACACCGGTAGCAAGGATGTCGGGAGTCCGGTGGGCGGTGGCCAGGACATCGACCTCGGAATGGAGATGAGTCGGGACGGCAACAGGGTCTCGGCGACCGGCAGCTTCGGCCTGACCCAGAAGATGACGGTCGACGGGCAGACCGTGACTGTCAAGACGAAGGGGAAGGTGAAGCTCGCCGTCGATCTGTGCCCTGACACAAACGGCCGCGTAACGTCGAGTTCCACGTGGTCACCTTGACCTCGGCTGAGGTCTCCGGTGCCGGTTCAGGCTCTTCGGACATGCGGATCGACGGTACGGCCGTGGCCACTGTCGATGATTCGGCCGAGATCTCCGACGTGACAATGGAGTTCGACGTCAAGCGTGGGAGTCGTGGGCTGCGGGCGGGCACCGAGACCAATCCGAAGTCGTCCTTTATAGAATCAAGGTGGCAGCTCCGCCTTCCTTCCGGATTCGACCTCACGAAGGCGACGTATACGGGTGAGGTGGTGCGCAACTCGAGCCAGGCGACGCAGGCCGACTGGGACGAGTCTCGTATCTCGATCCTGGTGGTTGCCACGGTCGCTGTGGAGAGCGCGCTCGACGTCGCACGGGAGCACTGGCAGACCGGCAACTGCGTCAAGCTGATCGTCGACGCGCCGGCTCGGGCGAAGCCTCGATCGAAGCACCCGATCACGGCGATGGTTCACCATGGGCCCGAGGACGTCGATCTGGAGCTGCCCGTCACCGCGTCGGTCACGGCCGGCGGCGAGAGCATCGACCCGCCCAAGGCCTCGGGAAAGCCTGCGGAGTTCACATACACCGCGCCCGACAAGGATGGTGTCACGGCAACGGTCATCCTCGAAGTCCGCTCCAAGCGTGGGGCGGACCAGAAGTCCGTCGACATCGAGATCCGCAAGACGGTGTGGGATGCCAGCACTCAGAGCGGCAGGATCTCGATCTCGGGAACGGTGACCGATATCGAGTCCCCCTTCACGCTCGACGGTGAGTTCGAAGGCGGTGAGGCCGTGTTGACCTTTGTGCCGACCGATGAGCACGGCGGTACCTACAGGTACACGGGAGGCGGCAGCGGCGTGTCCGTTCGCGGGCGAGGCACCTACACGCTGGAAGGCAACGAGGGCGAGGTGCTGACCCTGCGGTACTCGGGCAGCGGCTGCGCCAGACCCGGCGTCTGTGGCCAGACGAGCGCCGTCGTGACCCTTACGCCGCAGGACTGATTGTGGGTCCCGTCGCCGCGGCGGTTCAGCGAGGCAGTGCGACGGTGTGCGACGATCCACTGGTCACCCTCGCCCATCTGATGCTCTGGCCGACGGGTTCAGGGATGTACTGGTGGGTGGTCGTGCCGTCGCCGAGCTGGCCGTCGGTATTGCGACCCCAGCACCACAGGGAGCCGTTGGTGCGGGTCGCGCACGTGTGCGTAGCCGCCGGCACTTACCTCGGCCCACCTGGCGACGTTGGTGACGCGCTCCGGCGCATGCCGGTCTGCAGCCGTGCCGTCGCCGAGCTGTCCGTAGGCGTTCTTGCCCCAGCACCACAGGGAGCCACTGGTGCGGGTCGCACACGTGTGGCTGTCGCCGGCGCTCACACTCGCCCAGCCGGTGGCGCCGAACCGACGCGCTTGGGGGAGTGCCGGTCGGTGGTGGTGCGGTCACCGAGCTGGCCGTAGTCGTTGGCGCCCCAGCACCACAGGGCGCCACTGGTGCGGGTCGCACAGCTGTGGTCACCGCCGGCGCTCACCGTTGCCCAGCTTGCCGAGGACCCGACGCGCTGGGTGTGAGCCGAGTCGGTGGTGGTGCCGTCGCCGAGCTGTCCGTAGGCGTTGTAGCCCCAGCACCACAGGGCGCCACTGGTGCGGGTCGCACAGGTGTGGCTGTCGCCGGCGCTCACGCTCGCCCAGCTGGTCGGAGGAACCGACGCGCTTGGGGGAGTGCCGGTCGGTGGTGGTGCCGTCGCCGAGCTGGCCGTAGTCGTTGGCGCCCCAGCACCACAGGGCGCCACTGGTGCGGGTCGCACAGCTGTGGTCACCGCCGGCGCTGACGCTCGCCCAGCCGGTCGCCGAACCGACTCGATTGGGTGTGAGTCTGTCGGTGGTGGTGCCGTCGCCGAGCTGACCGTAGGCGTTGTAGCCCCAGCACCACAGGGCGCCACTGGTGCGGGTCGCACAGGTGTGGCCGTCGCCGGCGCTCACGCTCGCCCAACTGGTCGGCGTCGCTGCTGCGCCGCGGCGTGTGCCGGTCGGTGGTGGTGCCGTCGCCGAGCTCGCCCGTCGCTGTTGTCGCCCCAGGCCCAGAGCGTCGATCCCGAGAACTTGGCGCGTTCCTCGCCCGCAGCCTGCGCCCCCGCCGCGCCGTTCAGCGGCACAACCGTCGCCATCCCCGCAGCGAGAAGCACTGCCCCGAGCACGCGGCTCCGTCTACTGCGGGGAATCGTCACCGTCTGCCTCCGTCGGCCCCGGCCGCACGAGAGCGGCGTCGAGCCAGGCTCCCAGTCCCGAGGGAGGCCGTCAACCGGCCTCGTCTCAGTCGCGATGCGAGTGCCTCGGTGCTGCCCGCCGGCGGGGATCGCGTCGCAGACTTGTGTCGTCGCCGCCGGCGACCGCGCAGATCGAGGCCGGCGCCTGTGCTCAGCTCGCGAACATCGAGGAGAACGGACGCAGCTTCGCGTGGAATCCACGCGACGACGCATCCTGCCCGGGGTAGCAGCGACGTGGTGGGTTCAGCGGGGCAGTGCGACGGTGTGCGACGATCCACTCGGCCACCGCTCGCCCATCTGATGCTCTGGCCGACGGGTTCGGGGATGTACTGGTGGATGGTCGATGCCGTCGCCGAGCTGACCGTCGGTGTTGCGACCCCAGCACCACAGGGTGCCGTTGGTGCGGGTCGCGCACGTGTGGTAGCCACCGGCACTGATCTCGGCCCACCTGGCGACGTTGGTGACGCGCTCCGGCGCATGCCGGTCTGCCGCCGTGCCGTCGCCGAGCTGTCCGTAGGCGTTGTAGCCCCAGCACCACAGGGCGCCACTGGTGCGGGTCGCACACGTGTGGCTGTCGCCGGCGCTCACCGTTGCCCAGCTGGTGGCACGGACCGACGCGCTTGGGGGTGTGCCGGTCGGTGGTGGTGCCGTCACCGACCTGGCCGTAGTCGTTGGCGCCCCAGCACCACAGGGCGCCACTGGTGCGGGTCGCACAGGTGTGGTAGGCGCCGGCGCTCACCGCTTGCCCAGCTTGCGGAGGACCCGACGCGCTTGGGTGTGAGTCGGTGGTGGTGGTGCCGTCGCCGAGCTGGCCGTAGCCGTTGTAGCCCCAGCACCACAGGGCGCCGCTGGTGCGGGTCGCACAGGTGTGGCTGTCGCCGGCGCTCACGCTCGCCCAGCTGCTGGAGGAACCGACTCGCTTGGGGGAGTGCCGGTCGGTGGTGGTGCCGTCGCCGAGCTGACCGGCGCCGTTGTCGCCCCAGCACCACAGGGCACCGCTCGTGCGGGTCGCACATGTGTAGTCGGAGCCGGCGCTGACGCTCGCCCAGCCGGTCGCCGAACCGACTCGATTGGGTGTGAGTCTGTCGGTGGTGGTGCCGTCGCCGAGCTGACCGTAGGCGTTGTAGCCCCAGCACCACAGGGCGCCACTGGTGCGGGTCGCACAGGTGTGGCTGTCGCCGGCGCTCACGCTCGCCCAACTGGTCGGCGTCGCTGCTGCGCCGCGGCGTGTGCCGGTCGGTGGTGGTGCCGTCGCCGAGCTGCCCGTCGCTGTTGTCGCCCCAGGCCCAGAGCGTCGATCCCGAGAACTTGGCGCGTTCCTCGTCCTGCAGCCTGCGCCCCCGCCGCGCCGTTCAGCGGCACAACCGTCGCCATCCCCGCAGCGAGAAGCACTGCCCCGAGCACGCGGCTCCGTCTCTTGCTGGCAATCGTCACCGTCTGCCTCCGTCGGTCCCGGCCGCACGAGAGCGGCGTCGAGCCAGGCTCCCAGCCGCGAGGGAGGCCGTCAACCGGCCCCACCGCAGCGACGTTGCCGGCGTGATCATCTGTGTCGCGCGAGGCGCCCGGAGCGTCAGCGGCACGATGATTCACGTGAGCTGCGCGGCTCCGGGCACTCGCGCACACGGACGGATCCCGAGCGCCGAGATGCTGCGCGCCTCATCGGGGGCCGGAGCAGGGGCGACGTGACTCGGGCAGGGATCGGCGTCGGAGGGCGCCCCCTTCTCAGGTTCCCGGTGCCCGCCAGCCGCTCTTCTTCTCGCGAGCCCGGTCGATCTCTTCCGGCGTGAGCAGCACCGTCGTGGAGACCGAGACTCGGCCCGATGCCGACGTCTCCATGGCGAATGCGGCCGCCGACTCGTTGTCGGGGAGCTCGCATATGCCGACGACGTCGTCGCCTCCGAAGGCGAAGTAGAAGGCCTCGAGCTTGCCACCGAGGGTCTCGATGGCGCTCTTCACGGCGGCACGACGCGCTGTGCCGCCTTCGGCCAGAACCCCGGCCACTCCCTCCGCACTCAGCGATGCCCGGAACATGAACTTCGACATCGTGCGCCCCCTCTCGGTTCCCTCTTGACAAGTCGATGGTCGCGCCAACGACCAGTCGAGGCAACAGCGACTCGAAACCACGGCGACGTTCGACCCGGACGGGCCCCAGTGCGGGCCCTCGAGCGAGGAATGGTCATGCACCGCGAGAACGCGTGCCACATCGGCAGTGGAGGCCCTCTCGAACCCGTCGCACCTGCCCGCGGACGAGCCTCCGGGCGTACCGCTCGAATCAGGCGAGGCGGCCCGGCGTCAGTCTGCCGCGGGCCAGGTGGTGCTCGTCGTGACCGGCTCACCAGCCGGGGTGAGCTCGGTCGCGGTGGCGAAACCCGCGGCGAAGGCCTCGCCGTCGTCAGCGAACGTGGTTGCGGTAGAGGTGCAGTCGGAAGGAATCGCGAGTGAAGCCGCAGTCGCGCCGAGAGGCATCTGCTTCAGGCCGCGGACCGCCCCCGTTGGGCATGTCGGCACGTTGAGGCTCACGATGTCGGCCGCGGCGGTACCGGCGATCAGCGCATCGCGTTTGGCGGTCACCCAATCGACGACGAGCCCCGCCGCGCTCTGGTAGTCGGGCATGTCGGCAAGCCCCTGGCTCGCGGCGAGCGCCGGGATCCCGGCGGCGGCCGCGGCCTTCGCCGCGCCGACAGTTCCGGAGATCGCCGCGAGCGGCCCGAGGTTCTGGCCCTGGTTGATGCCCGCCACCACGAGGTCGGGAGGCTCGGAGAGCACCTGGGAGAGGCCGTACGCGACGGCGTCGGCGGGGAACCCGTCGACCGCTGTGGCCTGGTACCCGCTCGTCGTCTCCTGCTGCGTCGCCGTCACGGCGCCGGGGGTCGTCTGGCTCCCCGTGCCGCTCCGGTTCGTCGCTGGAGCGACGACGGTGATCTCCACGTTCGGAAGCCGCGGAGCGCTTCGACGAGCACGTCGATGCCTTCGGCGTCGTACCCGTCGTCGTTCGTGACGAGGATGCGGAGGTTCTCCGGTTCGGCAGCGGTGGTGGTCGGTGTGCCAGTCGGGCCGCCGGACGTGTCCGTCGAGGCGCTGTCCGGCGTGGTCGGCCGCGCGCTGGTCGACGAGGTGTCGGCGTCATCGCCGCCGCACCCCGCCTGCAGTACCGACGTGACTGCGACTGCCAACGCGACCGCTGCTACGCGCACGGCTCCCCCTCGATTCAACCGCCAAAGGGCGTCCGAGCGACGATACACCCGGGCAGGCTTGTTCCGTACGGCCCGCTACGGGTGCGCGACGGGTGCCGCGACAGGTGGCGCGACAGGTGTCGCGACACGAGTGAAGCGCACCCGGCCGAAGTCCGCGCAACGGCGGGTGTCGCGACACGAGCGAAGCGCACCCGGCCGAAGTCTGCGCAACGGCGGGCGGCACCGGCTCGGCCTCGCGTTACGCTCCGAACGCCGCTACGGACTCGGAGGGACGCCGAACGATGCTGTCGCGAGACCCGCACCTGCGACGGTTGCGCCGCCGCCCCGTCCCGGCCTGGTGGCGCGACGCGAAGCTCGGGATCTTCGTGCACTGGACCCCGGCGTCGGTGCCGGCGTTCGCTCCCACCGACGCCGAGATAGGCGACCTGATCCGGTCGCGACGCCCCGACGCCTTCGCCGACTCGCCGTACTCGGAGTGGTACGAGAACTCGCTGCGATACCCCGACAGCCCCGTCGCCCGCCACCATCGCGAGGTCTACGGCGACCGCCCGTACGAGGAGTTCGCCGCCGACTGGGAGGCCGGCCTCGAGCAGTGGGACCCGGGGGAGTGGGCGGAGCGGTTCGCCGCCACCGGCGCGCGCTACGTCGTGCTCGTCACGAAGCACATGGACGGCTACTGCCTGTGGCCCACCAGCGTCGTCAATCCGCACCGCTCGGGCTGGAGCTGCCGTCGCGACGTGGTCGGTGAGCTGGGCGAGGCGGTGCGGGGTGCGGGGATGCGCTTCGGCGTCTACTACTCCGGGGGGCTCGACTCGACCTTCGTCGCCAAGCCGATGGGCTCGGTGTCGGCGATGCTCGACGCGGTGCCGCGCGGCGAGTATCCGGCGTACGCAGAGGCGCAGGTCCGCGAGCTCATCGCGCGCTACCGGCCGAGCGTCCTCTGGAACGACGTCGCATGGCCCGCGGAGGGCAGGAGGCTCTGGCCGCTCCTCGAGCACTACTACGAGGAGGTACCCGACGGAGTCGTCAACGACCGCTGGATCCCGTGGAGCCCGCTCTTCACCGCGACGCGAACGGGTCCGGGGCGGCGTGCGATCGACGCGGGGGTCCGGCGACAGGCGGAGCGCGACGGGGGGCTCATACCGTCGCCGCCGCCGCACTTCGGCTACCGCACGCCCGAGTACGTGACCTTCTCCGAGATCCAGCGCACGCCGTGGGAGTGCGTCCGGGGGATGGACAAGAGCTTCGGCTACAACGCGACCTCTCGGCCCGAGGACTTCATAGCGCGCGACGAGCTGCTCTGGATGCTCGCCGACGTCGCTGCCAAGGGCGGGAACCTCCTCCTCAACGTCGGCCCTCGCGGCGTCGACGCCCAGATCCCCGACGAGCAGGTCGCCCGCCTCGAGTGGCTCGGCGAGTGGGTCGTGCCGAACATCGACGCGATCGCAGCCACGCGCCCGTGGGTGGTTCCGGGCACGACGACCTGCGAGGGGCGTCCGCTGCGCTACACGGCGCGCGGCGACACCGTGTTCGCGTTCGTCGGGGGCGTTGCCGGCGCTGCGGGCAACATCACGCTCCCGGAGGTCTCTGCCACACCGACGACAGCGGTCGTTGCGCTCGGTGCCGGCGGGGGAGCGGAGCTTCGGTGGGCGGAGATGCCATCGGGACTGGCCGTCGACGTACCCGACGGACCTGCCGGGACGGAGCCGGTCGTTCTCGCTCTGCAGCGTGTCGTTGCGCGTGCGTCTGTGATCGGCAGGCGCTAGCCCCGGGCTCCGCGGCGTGCTCAGGGAGCGCGTGGGGTGACAGGGCCAACGTGGCCGACGGCGCTGGTGCCAGCGGGGCCGGCGGGTCCCGCGAGGAGTGTGCCGTCGGGGCGGAAGACCGCGAGGTCGGTACCGTCGAACGTGGCTGTCCAGCCTCCTTCGTGGAGCAGATGGTGGTGATGGCCGCATACGTGGACGAGATTCTGGTGCGCGGTGTCGCCGCCGTGCAGCCAGTGGATCACATGGTGTAGGTGGCACCACGCGAGGGGACGGTCGCAGCCGGGGAAGCGACAGCCCCGGTCGTGTGCCTCCAGGGCGCGCCGCAGGTTGGCGGGCGGGACGCGTGTGGTGCGGCCCAGGTCGAGGAGACGGCCGTCGGGGCCGAGGACGACCCGGGTGATCGCGGCGTCGCAGGCGATGCGGATCGCAGCGGCCGGGACGATGGGACCGAGGTACCCGAGCTCGCAGACACGGGTGGAGCCACCGTGTGCGTCAGCAGCGAACGGTCGAGTCGCCGGTTCGGCCGGGTCCGCGAGGCCTGCGGTCGGGGCGTCCGCAGCCAGGGCCGAGGTGGGAGCGTTGTGGCCGTTCATCGTCGTTGCGGCGTCGGCGAGAGTGCCGGCGTCGATCACGACCGAGATGTGCGGGCGGGTGGCCCCGCCGGGGAGCTTGCCGTCGAGTGCGAGGCGGCAGAGGTCTGTGAGGGTGTCGGCTCGCCGCTGTGCGGGGCTTCGGGTGTCGTCGGCGGCGGGTGTGGGGGAGTGGGCGGCGAGCGCGGCCAGGAGCAGCTCGCCGCCTTCGGGGTCGAGGTCGCCGCGCACCGCGACGCTGCCGTCGAGTGTCCGCGATGCCCAGAGGCCGCGCCGCTCGTGGAGCCTCAGGGCGGCTTCGGCACCGCCGTCTCGGTCGAGGTGCGAACGCCAGTAGGAGAGCGCGTGCCTGAGGTCGCGCAGCGTGCCGACGCGGGCCACCTCGACGAGGGAGCCCTCGACGGCGGCGAACGGCTCTTCGTAGCCGGGCGCCCGCGCGGAGGCGAGCATCCGCATGCGGGTCGTGCCGATCTCGCCGGCCTCGTACGCGTCGCATGTGGTGGGCATCTCCTCGAGGGCGGCAGCGCCGCGCACGAGGGCGTGAGCCTCGCCGGCGCCCAGGCCTGCGCGTTCGCGCAGCCATGCGCCGAGGGACGCGGCGCCGTCGCCCAGTGCGACACCTCGATGATCGGCTCGGGCGACTCTCCGGCTGATCTGGGCCTCGAGGCGCGACTTCTCGCGCAGCAGGGCGAGGATCTGGTCGCCGAGGGCCGGGTCGGAGAGGTGGTCGAGGTCCTCGGCTGCGAGCGTGTCGACCCCGCGTCGCAGATCGTCGGCCCCGTCGCGCTCCGGCCGGATGTGATCGCGGTCGGTCGGCCACGGGGCGAGCCGGGGCGGCCGTCTGCCGGAGTAGGTGTCGAGGAGGTCGGAAGCGAACATCAGTTCGTAGTATAAGGGATCAACGAGGACAGCGTCAAGGAGGAGTGCCGAGAATCCCGGAGACCCGGGCGTCGGGCGGGAACGCGTTGCGGGCCGACGCCCGCTCGGCTCACCTCTGGTCGAGCACGTACGCGAGGACCGACCTAGCGACCGGGATCAGATCCTCGGGCGGCACCGTGGCCGGTCCGGGCGGCTCTGCCGACGGGCTCGGAGCGGTCGTCGTTGGCCCCCCGCGACCATCGCCGCAGCCCGAGCGCCGTAGGCGGTCACCCGTGCCGTCGTGCCGTCCGGTGCTACGGCGAGGACCGCGACGATGTGATCGCCCGACGAGACGAGAGTCGAGTCGTCGAGCGCTACGAATGGCGTCTCGTTGGGTATCCAGTGCGGGTCAGCCGCCGACTCCACGCGCCAGGCGGTGACGATGATCGATTCTTCGCCTCTGGAGAACGCCGCGTGGCGATGAGTGGCGCAGCCACCGGGCGTGCGGAGCTCGAAACGGTCGACGGCGCTGAAGCCGGTGCGCGACGTCGCGCACTGCCGCGCCGGCCGCTCTGCGGAAGCGGTCGACCGCGGCGCTCGTTCGGCGTCGGCCGGTCAACGACAGCGGGCTGCCCGAGGAGCCCGGGTACCAGGCGGTCGCAGGAGCATGGAGCGTACCCGGTTCGTCGAGACATCCACGGTCGGGAGCGAGGTTCGAGGAGGGGACGATGTCCGGTGCTGTTGGCAGGGCGGACGGCGTGGCTCGAGCCGATGTCGAGGGCCGATCGCCACTGGGGTCGCTCCCGGTGCTGCACGCCGCGAGGAGGATTGCAGCGGTGACGATGCGGTACCGGCTGCTCGGCGCGCGCTGGGCGTGCGATGGAAGGCAGGCTCCCACGTCGCGCTACGAGAGACCCAGGACGGTGGTCAGCGCATCATCGACACCCCACATCTCGGCGGCAACGAGGCGGCCGACACGCCTGCCCAGTCGTTGCGCGTCGACTGCACCGAGCTGTTCGACGAGGACGCGAGTGGTCTCGCCGGCGATCTCGACCTGGGGCCGGAACGATGCGGGCCTCGCGCTGCGCGACGTGGGGGCGACGATCACGACCGAGCGAGGGAGCATCTCGTCGGCCTGGATGATGACTCCGTATCGTCCCCCGTGCTGTTCGCGGCCGACGCCCTTGGCGGGCCGGAATCGGTAGACCTCACCCCGCTGCACGGAGCGACTCCATGAGAGCCGCTACCGCCAGCATCTCGTCGCGGTCGTCGGCATCGGCCTCGAGGACGGCGACCTCGGCCGCGAGCTCCTCGCTACGCCGCAACCTGCGGGCGGAGTGGAGCAGCGCGGAGCGGATCGCGTCGGAGCGGCTCATGCCCGCCGCCTCGAGGGCACGAAGCGCGCGCTCCGCTTCGGCGTCGAGCCGGACTGAGATAGCCTTCGTCATCCGGCCAGTATCACGACATGTGATACCGCAGTCAAGGAGCAGGCCCGCGGGACGCTCCTAGGTCGTGGAGGCGTGCTTCCTCGGCACGTTGAGGACGCTCAGCGTACGGGTGTCGACTGCGAAGCTGGAGCTGTCCTCGTCGGTCCTGTACTGGATCGCCAGAGTGTGGTTGCCCGGCGTCAGGCTCACTACCCACTGGACGGAGTGCGACGCCCAGGCGTTGGTGGCGCCGACGGTGCTGTTGGCACCCTGCCTGATGCTGTTCATGACCATCTCGCGAGCAGCGTCGCCGTCGACAGTGAGTCCCACAGAGCAGTAGGCGGCGCTCAGGGGATCCTGCATGCAGCGGTTCTCCGCGCTGAACGTGACGAGCGCGATGTGGTTCTGGCCGGCCGGGACGCGCACGTCGACAGTGGTCTCGGGGAGGTCGGCGAAGGCCGTCGACGTGGTGCTCACCTCCAGCGACGACGTGGCGGTCGAGAGCCGGGCGAGCTGTGAGGCGTGGTAGCCGTCGAGCTTGTCGGCGTTGAGGTTGGCTACGCGCGTCGCGCGGTTGACGGTGAGGGGTGGCTTGCCCTTGGCGGTGCTGATTCGCAGTCCGCCTCCGGGCCCGGTGTTCGAGAGCGCGAGGACGTGCTTGCCCGAGGCGTTGAGCGTCGTCTGCTTGGAGACGGAGTTCGTCTGGCCGAGGCGGAAGGCGTCGCCGACCACTCCGGCGACCGACGGGCCGGCCCCGATGAGCAGAGCGCCGGCGAGGACCCCGGCGAGACCGGAGAGGAACGTGGAGCGACGGGTCGACATGTGGTCTCCTCACTACGGTGAGATCGGTGGCCGGGCCGGATCCCCGGGGGCGCCGGTGGTCTGTGAAGCCGAATCCTCGCACTCGCGCGAAGCGAACGCGCCGATAGTGTGGCGACCGCGGCAGAGACGCCGGAGCATGGCTCGCGACGACGGTATCGAGTGAGGTGCAGGGCCGAGCCGGGGAAGAAGAGCCGCGGAAGCAGAGCCGCAGGGAGTGACAGGGGAGAGGCGAATGAGGGTCGGGACCGTCGCGGAGATGTGGCGCTACCCGGTGAAGTCGATGGCCGGCGAGCGATTGGAACGTGCCGCCGTCGGCAGGCTGGGGGTGCCGGGGGACCGCGGGTGGTGCCTGCGCGACGAGACCGCCGGTGAGATGCGCGGCGCCAAGAAGATCGCGGGCCTGCTTCACTGCGCCGCCACCTACCGGAGCGAACCGGCGGGCGACGAGATCCCACAGGTCGACATCGCGCTGCCCGATGGGCGCAGCATCGGCTCAGACGCTCGCGATGTCGACGCCGTCATGTCGGAGGCTCTTGGGAGATCGGTGACGCTGTGGTCACGCCGGCCGAGGTCCGACCTCGACCACTACCGCCGCGGCACGCCCGACCACGCCGACCTCGAGGCCGAGCTGCGCGACATCTTCGGCCTCGAGGACGACGAACCGATCGGCGACCTCTCCAGGCTGCCGCCCGACCTCTTCGAGTACACCTCGCCGCTCGGCACCTACTTCGACGTAGCGCCGCTGCACGTCGTGACGACGGCGTCGCTCGACACCCTGCAGCGGCTGCTGCCGGAGACCGTCGTGGAGACGCGCCGTTTCAGGCCGAACCTCCTCGTAGCGGCGGACCCCGAAGCGGACGGCGCCGACGGGTTCATGGAGGCCGACTGGACCGGTAGGGAGGCGCGCATCGGGTCGGCGGTGCTCCGGATGGAGTCGCCCGCGATCCGTTGTGTGATGACGACGCGCTCGCAGCCGGGCCTGCCCGACGACCGCCGCATCATGCGCACCCTCGTGCGCGAGGCGAGTCAGAACCTCGGCCAGTACGTCTCGGTCGTCACGCCGGGAGAGATCGCCGTGGGCGACGCGGTGGAGCTCCTCTGACATAGCGCGGCTGCCGGCGCCTGTACCGTGGAGACGTGGTTGACGGCAGGAAGCGCGGAGTGCGTCGATGACTGCGGGTGAGGGCGGAGCGTTCCCCGAGTCGGTCGACGACGTGAGCGACGCGCTGGCCCGCAACGGGTATCTCGCCGACGAAGCGCTCGCGACCTCGGTCTTCCTCGCGCTCCGTCTGAAGCGGCCGCTCCTGGTCGAGGGAGAGGCCGGGGTCGGCAAGACCGAGCTCGCGAAGGTGATCGCGCGCTGGACGGGCGGGGAGCTGGTCCGCCTCCAGTGCTACGAGGGCATCGACGCGTCGCAGGCCGTCTACGAGTGGGACTACTCGCGCCAGCTCCTCCACCTGAGGGCCGTCGAGGCCGGCGGTGGCGAGGTGGTCGAGGACGAGCTCTACTCGGAGCGGTTCCTGGTCAAGCGCCCGCTGCTGCGTGCCCTCGATCACCACGACGGCGCGCCGCCGGTGCTCCTGGTGGACGAGATCGACAGGGCCGACGACGAGTTCGAGGCCTTCCTCTTGGAGATCCTCTCCGACTACGCGATCTCCGTGCCCGAGCTCGGAGTCGTGCGCGCGGAGTCGCCGCCCGTGGTGATCCTCACCTCCAACCGCACACGCGACGTGCACGACGCCTTGAAGCGTCGCTGCCTGTATCACTGGATCGAGCACCCCGACTTCGAGCGCGAGGTCGCGATCCTGCGGCTGCGCGCACCAGATGTGCCCGACGCTCTCGCCAGGCAGGTCGCCGCGGTGGTCGAGGAGGTGAGAGAGCTCGGGCTGTACAAGCCGCCCGGTGTCGCGGAGACGATCGACTGGGCGTCGGCACTGGCGACGCTGGGGACGGTCCACCTCGACGAACGCGCAGTGGAGGCGACCCTGGGCACGATCCTCAAGTACCGCGAGGACCAGGAGCGCGTGCGCGACCGCGGCATCCGCGACCTGGTGCAAGAGGCAGTAGCGCACGGGGAGCGCAGTGGTGCACGCTGAACATGAGGCCTGAGGGCGACGAGATGAACGCCGGCGCGCCGGCCGTCGACGACGCGAACGACTCGGATGAATCGAACGACGCTGGGCGGATCGGCGTCGCGTTCGCGAGGGTGCTGCGCGCCCGCGGCATCGACGCCTCGACCGACGCCGCTCTGCTCTTCGCCGAGGCGCTGGCGATCGTGGGGCTGACGGAGCGCGATCTCGTGTACTGGGCGGGCCGGTCGACACTCGTGCGCGACCGCGACGACTACGAGGAGTACGACCTCGCCTTCTCGGCATTCTGGGATCGGCGCGCGGGCGGCATCTCGGACGGTGGTGAAGGGTCCTCGCCGGAGGTCTCGAAGGCTCGCGTCGTCGCCGGTGGGGAGAGCGCGTCGGGCTCCACCGACGAGGGACCCACAGCGATCGAAGCACCGCCGCTCACGCTCGCGTGGAGCCCGCTCGAGGTCCTGAGGGCGCGCGACTTCGCGGCCTACACCGACGCGGAGCACGAGGAGGCGCGACGGCTCATGGCCGACCTCCGCCTCGCGGGTGCACGACGTGAGTCGCGCCGCCTGCGCCCATCACGCCGAACCACCGGGCGGCCCGATGTGCGGCGCACCGTCAGGGCGGCACTCCGCACGGCAGGCGAGCCGATCCGGCGCGCATCACTCGAACCCGGGGACCGGCGTCGCCGCCTGGTGCTGCTCCTCGACGTGAGCGGGTCCATGGAGCCCTACGCGAGGGCGCTCGTGCGCATCCTGCACGCCGCCGTGTCGGGCAGGGGCCGGGTGGAGGCATTCGCGCTCGGCACACGACTGACCCGCATCACGCGCGAGCTGAGGTCGCGCGACCCCGACGCCGCAGTGCGCGCCGCTGCACGCAGGGTCGCCGACTGGTCGGGGGGTACGCGGCTCGGCGCCTGCCTGCGTGAGTTCAACGACGTATGGGGAGTCCCGGGCCTGGCGCGCGGGGCCGTCGTGGTCGTGCTCTCCGACGGGTGGGACCGTGGCGACCCGGCGGTGCTGGCGGAGCAGATGCAGCGTCTGAGGCGGGTCGCTCACCGGATCGTGTGGGTGAACCCCCTCAAGGCGTCGGACGGCTACGCGCCGCTGGCCGGCGGCATGGCGGCGGTGCTGCCCTACGTGGACGACTTCCTCGAAGGGCATTCACTGGAGGCGTTCGAGAGGCTCGGCGAGGTCGTCTCTAGGTGAAGCGCGTCGCCCGCCGCCGACCTCCTGTTCGCGCGAGTCTGTTGGGCAGGATCGAGGGTCGGGCGGAGGAACGCAGGGAGGTTCGGTTGTTCGACGTGATCGACGACATCGACAGGTGGCTCGCCGAGGGGCGGCGCGTAGCTGTCGCACGCGTGGTCGCGACCGAGGGATCCGGGCCGCGCGAGGCCGGGGCGGCGATGGCGGTGAGCGACGCGGGGGAGGTGTCGGGATCGGTCTCGGGCGGGTGCATCGAGGGAGCGGTGGTCACCGAGGCCCTCGCGGTGCTCGCCGGTGAGCGCGAGCGAGGCGTCGTCTCCTTCGGCTACACCGACGACGAGGCGTTCGAGGTGGGTCTCACCTGCGGCGGTACGGTCCACCTCTTCGTAGAGCCACTCGACTGGTAGGGCGGTGCAAGCGACCCCCATATACAGCGCGCTCGCCGAGGCGCTCCGGACCCGACGGGCCGTGGCGCTCGTGTCCGTGATCGAAGGGCCGAACACCGGCGCGAAGCTCCTGGTGGAGCAGGGGGCCGGCGCTCTCGGGACGCTCGGTGACCCGGGCCTCGACGGTGTTGCGGAGCGAGACGCCCTCGACGACCTCGCGACGGCCTCCGATTCGACGCGCACATACGGCCCGGCGGGTGAGGCCGACCGCGAGGAAGTACGGGTCTTCGTGGAGTCGTTCGCGCCTCCGCCCATGATGGTGATACTCGGCGCCGCCGACTTCACCGCGGCGCTGGCGAGCGTCGCGAAGGTGATCGGCTTCCATGTCGTCGTCTGCGACGCGCGAGCGGCGTTCGCGACGACGGCGCGCTTCCCGATGGCCGACGAGGTGGTCAACGCCTGGCCCGACAAGTACCTGGCCTCGGTGGCCGGGAGGCTCGGCGAGCGCGACGCGGTCTGCGTGCTGACCCACGACCAGAAGTTCGACGTGCCGGCGATCGTCACCGCTCTCGGTACGGCGGTCGGGTACGTGGGGGTCATGGGCTCCCGCAAGACGCACGCGCGGCGGCTCTCCCTGCTGGCCGAGGCGGGAGTCGACGAGGAGGGCCTCGGTCGTCTCCGGGCCCCGATCGGCCTCGACCTCGGCTCGCGGACACCGGGCGAGACCGCCGTCGCCGTCTGTGCAGAGATCGTGGCGGCACGAAGCGCACGTGACGGTCGGCCGCTTCGCGACACGACCGGCTCGATCCACTAGGCACCGGGAGAGGAACGGCATGGATCTGGGAATCGGAGGGAGGCGGGCCGCGGTGGCGGCCGCGAGCCAGGGCCTCGGCTTCGCGATCGCCGCCGCGCTGGCGGCAGAGGGAGTTCACGTGGCCCTCTGCAGCCGACGGCGCGAGGCGATCGACGCTGCGGCGGCGCGCATCGGGGGCGGGGCCGTCCCGTTGGTCGCCGACCTATCGGTGCGGGGTGGCGGAGATGCGTTCGTGCGGGACGCCCGGGAAGCACTCGGCGGGCTCGACATCCTCGTGGTCAACACAGGAGGGCCGCGCCCGGGCGGTGTCGGCGACGTAGGGGTCGACGACTACTCGACGGCGTTCGACCAGATCTGCCGCTCCGCGATCGAGATGTGCGACGCGGCGCTGCCGACGATGAGGGAGCAGCGCTGGGGTCGTGTGCTGGCCGTCACCTCGGTAGCAGTGAAGCAGCCCCTGTCGACGCTCGTCCTCTCCAATGTTGCCCGCTCCGGACTGACCGCATACCTCAAGACGCTCTCGCTCGGCGTCGCTGCCGAGGGGATAACCGTCAACTCGCTCCTGCCGGGGTTCCACGAGACCGAGCGGCTTGCCGATCTGTACGACGCCGACCTGTTGGCCGGTCTCGCCGGCGCCGTCCCCGCCCGCACCATCGGCAGGCCGGAGGACTTCGGCTCGTGTGCCGCGTTCCTCTGCTCCGAGCAGGCCCGCTACGTGACCGGGGCCGCGATCCAGGTCGACGGCGGGATCTGCGCGGGGCTTCTCTGAGAGCGCATCGGAGGCCCGGATGATCCGTCACGTCTCACTGTTCACCTTCGCCGGCGGCACGACCCCCGAGCGCTGCCGGGAGGTCGAGCGTGGCGTTGGAGAGGCTGCCCGCGCTCGTCCCGGAGCTGCGCGAGTACACCTTCGGTCCCGACATCGGCGCCAACGACGGCAACTTCGACTACGCGGTCGTCGCCGACTTCGACGATGTCGACGGCTACCGCGCGTACCGCGACCATCCGGAGCACCGCCGGGTCCTGACCGAGGTGATCTCACCGGTCATCTCGGCGCGTTCGGCGGTGCAGTTCGCGATCGAGCACACGCCGCGGCGGGGATGATGCCGGGGGAGAGGGCACGCCGCTTCGGCGGAGGCGTCGTGGCCAGCCCGCACTACCTGGCGAGCGAGGCCGGCGCCGCGGTGCTCGCCGGCGGCGGGAACGCCGTCGATGCCGTCGTCGCCGCGAACCTCACGCTCGGCGTGGTCGCTCCGTACTACTGCGGGTACGGCGGCGATCTGCTGGCGCTCGTGTGGGACGGCGGCGCGCACGGCTACCGCGGCATCGGCCGCTCCCCGGCCGCGGCGACCATCGGCGCGCTCAACTCGGCCGGCGTGCGCTCGATGCCCGAGATCGGCCCGTACACGGTGACGGTCCCCGGAGCGGTCCGGGGCTGGTTCGACCTGCTCGAACGCTTCGGCAGCAGGTCCTTCGGCGACCTCGCCACGCAGGCCGAGCACTACGCGCGCGCCGGGTTCCCGGTATCAGCGTTCGCCGCCGACCTCCTCGACGGCTGCCGGGCGATCTACTCGGAGTACGACGACTTCCTCGCGGCGTACCCGTCGCTGCGCCCCGGCGACCGACTCGCGCAGCCCGGCCTGGCGAGGACGATCCGGCTGCTCTCGTCAGACGGACCCGACGCCTACTACAGGGGCGCGATCGCAGCGGCTGTCGCCGCAGCGGTGCAGTCTCACGGCGGGCTGCTCGAGGCCGATGATCTGGAACGGCACGGCGGTGAGTGGGTCGTGCCGCTCAGCGCCCGCTTCCGCGGTGTCGAGGTGCTGGAGCACCCGCCACCGACGCAGGGTGTGACGGCGCTCGAGGCCCTCAGGGTGCTCGACAGCGTTCGACCTCGGCGACGACACTCCCGAGCGCTCCCACATCATGATCGAGGCGTTGAAGCAGGCCCTGGTGGATCGCGACGCGCACGTCTCCGACCCCGACGCGATGCGGATCGATCCCGACGTCCTGCTCTCGGACGAGTGGACGAGCCGCCGCCGCCTGGCGATCGACCCCGAGCGGGCGTCGTCGCCCGACCCGGTACCGGCCCACGATGGCGGTACCGCGTATCTCTGCGCAGCCGACTCCGACGGCCTCCTCGTCAGCCTGATCCAGTCGAACTTCTTGGCTGCGGGCTCTGGTGTCCACGTACCGGAGTGGGGGATCAACCTCCAGAGTCGCGGATCGTCGTTCACCCTCGCCCCCGGCCACGTGAACGCCCTCGCACCCTCGAAGCTGCCGATGCACACTCTGATACCGGCGCTCGCGCTACGCGAGGGCCGACCGTGGCTGGTCTTCGGCACCATGGGCGGTCACGGCCAGGCGCAGACGCACGTGCAGGTGCTCGTGCGCCTCCTCGTCGACGGCCTCGACCCCCGGCAGGCCGTCGACGCTCCGCGCTGGAACGTCGACCCCGGCACCTGGGTCGTGGCGGCAGAGGATCGATTCGGCGAGGGGTGGGTCAGAGACATCGAGCGGCGCGGCCATGCGGTGCGGATCACGCACGGCTACGACACGCACATGGGCCACGCCCACGCCATCGAGGTCCTGGGAGACGGCTACCTGGCGGGTTCCGATCCCCGCTGCGAGGGAGAGGTGTGCGGGGTCTGAGCCCCCGCCGCCTACTCTTGAGGGCATGACGGCCCTCGGCGCGGCCGACGCCCGCACCACGCAAGACCCGCCCGACGAGAAGGATCGCCGGATCCTCACGATCCCGAACCTCATCTCCCTGGGGCGGCTGTTCTGCGTGCCGCTCTTCCTGTGGCTCCTCTGGGGGCCGGAACGTCGCGCTCTGGCTGCGTGGCTGCTAGCGGTCCTCGGAGCGTCCGACTGGGTCGACGGCTACATCGCGCGGCGCTTCGACCAGGGCTCCGAGCTCGGCAAGATCCTCGACCCAACAGCCGACCGGGCGCTCCTGGTGGCCGGAGCGGTCGCACTGCTCATCGAGAGCCTGCCGGGCGCCGTCGACGTGGTGCTGTGGATCGTCATCGCGCGCGAGATCGCCGTCGCGGTCGTGACCGTCGGGCTGGCGCTCGGAGGCGCGAGGCGGATCGACGTCGTCTGGGCGGGCAAGGCGGGGACGCTGGCACTCATGTTCGGCCTGCCGATGTTCCTCCTCGCCGACGCGCTCGAATCAGGGAGCACGTGGAGGACCCTTCTCTCGGTGGGTGGATGGACCTTCTCCGTGGGGGGCATCCTCCTCGGCTACTACGCGGCGGCCAAGTATGTGCCGCAGGCGCGTGTCGCACTCGCAGAGGGTCGTGCAGCGAGGGCGGCGGCGTGAAGGCGGTGATCCTCGCGGGGGGAGAAGGGACGCGGCTCCGGCCGCTGACCAGCAATCAGCCGAAGCCGATGATGCCCATCGCGAACATGCCGATGATGGAACACGTGGTGAAGCTGTTGGCGCGCCACGGCTACGACGACATCGTCGTCACGGTGGCGTTCCTCGCGAACCACATCCGCAACTACTTCGGCGACGGCTCCGACTTCGGGGTGCGGATGCGCTACGCGACCGAGGAGACACCTCTCGGTACCGCCGGATCGGTCCGCAACGCGATGGAGGAGCTCGACGACACGTTCCTGGTGGTCGCCGGCGACGTCTTGACAGACATCGACCTGGCGAAGGTCGCCGAAGTCCATCGCGAACGTGAGGCGTTCGCGTCGATCGCCCTGAAGCGCGTGGAGAACCCGGTCGAGTTCGGCATCGTCATCACCGCGCGACGACGGTTCGATCGAGCGCTTCCTGGAGAAGCCGACCTGGGGCCAGGTGTTCTCCGACACGATCAACACCGGCATCTACGTCCTCGAGCCCGAGATCTTCGACTTCATCGCCGCCGACCAATCAGTCGACTTCTCCGGTGACGTCTTCCCTGCGGTGCTCGAGAAGGGCCTTCCGCTGTACGGGCACATCGTGGACGGGTACTGGGAAGACGTCGGTACGCTCGAGGCGTATCACGCTGTGCACCGGGAGATCCTCGACGGTCGCGTGGGAATCGAGCTTGCCGGATTCGAGGTCAGAGATGGCGTCCGCCTCGGCGAGGGCGCCGACCTCTCTCCCGAGGCGAACGTGGTCGGGCCCGTGTTGATCGGCGACAACTGCAGAATCGAGGCGGGCGCCGATCTCCAGCCCTACACGGTGCTCGGGTCCGACGTCGTCGTGAAGACGGAGGCATACCTGGAGCGGGCCGTCGTGCACGATCACGTATACGTAGGGCCCGGAGTGCGACTGCGCGGAGCGGTTGTCGGACGGGCGAGCGACCTGAGAAACGGGGCTCGCGCCGACGAGGGCGTCGTCATCGGTGACGAGTGCTTCATCGGCGAGCACGCGGTCGTGAACCCGGGGATCAAGGTATATCCGTTCAAGACGGTCGAGGCCGGCGCGATCGTCACCTCCTCGGTGGTCTGGGAGAGCAGGGGAGCGCGCACGCTCTTCGGCCGTCGCGGGGTTCGGGGCCTGGCGAACGTCGACATCACCTCCGAGGTGGCGATCCGCCTGGCCATGGCCTACGGCACGGCGCTGAAGAAGGGCTCCGTGGTCACGACGAGTCGCGACACGAGCCGTACGGCACGCGCGCTCAAGCGCGCTCTCATCGCCGGTCTCAACCTGACCGGTGTGCACGTGATGGATCTCGAGCTCGCCTCGGTGCCCCTGACCCGCTTCCAGGTGCGCAGCGAGAGAGCGCAGGGCGGGATCACCGTTCGGCTGGCCCCGGGAGACCCCGACAGCGTGGAGATCCGCTTCTTCGACTCCCAGGGCCGCGACATCGACGAGGGGATGCAGCGCAAGCTCGAGCGCCTCCTCTACCGAGAGGACTTCCGCCGAGCGTTCGCGGGCGACATCGGTGACATCGTCTTCCCGCCGCGCGCGCATCGAGTACTACACGGCGGCACTCGAACGGAGCGTCGACTCGGAGCGGCTGCGCGGCCGGAGCTTCAAGGTGGTGCTCGACTACTCGTACGGCGCCGTCTCGTCGGTCATGCCGAACGTGCTGCCGAAGATCGGCGCCGAAGTTCTCACCGTGAACCCCTTCGCGAGCACCGCGTCGGCGGCCGAGGCAGTCGAGGACCTCGCGACGCGGGCCATCGTCACAGGTGACCTGGTCCGTGCATCCGGCAGTGACCTCGGCATGGTCTTCGACCCCGACGGCGAGACGGCGACGTTGATCGACGATCGGGGGCGCCCACTCTCCGCGGAGCGAGCGCTGCTCGTCCTGGTGAACCTCGTCTCCGCGGTGCACGAGGGAGCGCGACTCGCGCTGCCCGTATCTGTGAGCAATGAGGCGTTGCGCATCGCGGAGGAGCACGGGGCGACGATCTCGTGGACGAAGCTGTCCGCAGCGCACCTCATGGAGGTCGCCGCCGGCAACCACTTCGACTTCGCCGCCTCGCAAGACGGCGGATTCATCTGGCCAGACTTCCTCCCCGCCTACGACGCCACAGCGACCCTGGTGAAGCTGCTGGACCTGCTCGCGGCGGCCGGCCGGAGCCTCTCGGCGATCGTCGACGACACCAAGGAGAGCCACATCGCGCACGAGGCGGTGCCGACCCCTTGGGACAGGAAGGGCGTGGTGATGCGCGAGATCGTCGAGATGGCGAAGGCACATGATCTCGTCCTCGTCGACGGCGTGAAGATCCTGTACCCCGACGGATGGGCCCTCGTGCTGCCCGATCCCGAGCTCCCGATCACACACGTGTGGGCGGAGGGGAAGGACGATCACGAGGCGCGCCGCCTCGTAGCGATCCAGGCCGGCAGAATCGCGCAGATAACGCACTGACGCGGACTGCTGCTGCTGGTCGCGCGTGGATCGAGGCGGGGCCGGCGGTCCGCGCCGCGTTGGTTACCATGCGCCGATCCCTGTCAGGAGGCGGCGATGGAACTCCCCGAAGATCTGCTCTACAGCACCGAGCACGAGTGGGTGCGCGTCGATGGCGCCAGGGCTGCGGTCGGGATCACCGACTTCGCCCAGGACAGCCTCGGAGACGTCGTGTACGTTGCCCTGCCGCAGGTCGGGGCCTCGGTGACGGCCGGGGCCGGGTGCGGTGAGATCGAGTCGACGAAGTCGGTCTCGGACCTCTACTCCCCGCTGTCGGGAACGGTCGTCGAGGTGAACGGCGCGCTCGCGGGCGCCCCCGACCTCCTGAACAGCGATCCCTACGGCGAGGGCTGGATCTTCGCTGTCGACGTCTCCGACCCCACCGAGAAGGACGGCCTCCTGAGCGCCTCCGAATACCGGGCGCTCACCTCGGACGGCTGAGACCGTCCTACGGGGCCTCGGCGGGACGACCTCGACGTCGACCTAGACCTCTGTCTGAACAAGAGGTCTAGGGCTTCACCTACGGCGGTGCCGGGCGCGGTACGATCCGTGCGGTGATCTGCGCCAAGTGCGGGCACGACAACCAGGATGGCGCGAGGTTCTGCTCCTCGTGCGGCGACTCGATGGTCGTCGTCGCCGACGACAGCACGGCGACGTTGAGCGCCGTCGAGGCGGCCGACGTCGAGGACGACCTGGCGCACTACCTCGACGGGCTGCCCGAAGGGGTCGGCCTGCTCGTGGTGCGGCACGGCCCGAACGCGGGCTCGTCCTACCGCCTCGACGCAGCCGTCGTCACTGCAGGCCGTCACCCCGAGTCGGAGATCTTCCTCGACGACATCACTGTCTCCCGCCGGCACGCCCAGTTCGAGCGCGATCCCGAGGGGTTCTCGGTACGCGACGTCGGGTCCCTCAACGGGACGTATGTCGAGCGGGCCCGCGTCGATCACGCGGCACTCCGGCACGGCGACGAGATCCAGATCGGTCGGTACCGGCTCAGCTTCGTCATGGGCGGACACGAGCGGGCATCGTGAACGGTGAGCCCCACGTCTCGATCGGCGACGTCCTGAACCAGCTGCGCGACGAGTTCCCCGACATCACGATCTCCAAGATCCGGTTCCTGGAGAGCCAGGGTCTGATCGCCCCCGAGCGCACACCTTCGGGCTACAGGAGGTTCTACGACGCCGACGTGGAGCGGCTCCGCTGGATTCTCCGCCAGCAGAAGGACCACTTCCTCCCGCTGAAGGTGATCAAGGAGCAGCTCGACGAGGCCGACGCCACGGGCAGCCCCGTCGGTGAAGGAGGACCTGCCGACGCGACCCCCGACGCCGAGCAGGATTCCGGCACGAAGGATGCGGAGACCGCGAAGAAGCGCCGCTCCCGCTCCGCATCACGGAAGCCGGCGCGCAAGAAGCGCGCGGAGGTCCCGCCTGCACTCAAGGCCGTCATAGACGACGAGGCCGGTGACGAGGAGAAGCGGCCGGCGGTCGGAGGGGTCAGCCTCACGCGCGAGGAGCTGGCCCGGGCGGCCGACCTGACCGATGGCGAGCTGGCAGAGCTCGAGGAGTACGGCCTGGTCACACCGAGTCTCGCCGGACGCGACCGGGCCCTCTTCGACGAGCACGCCCTGGTGGTGGCGCGCATCGCCGCCGAGTTCCGGCAGTTCGGCATCGAACCGCGACACCTCCGCATGTACCGCGCCTTCGCGGATCGCGAGGCCGTCCTCTTCGACCAGGTGCTCCTCCAGTACCGACGTCAGCGCAATCCCGACGCGCAGGGGCGTGCCGAGGCCGCGTGGGGCGACCTCGCCCGACTGGGCCGGCAGCTGCGGCGGGTTCTGCTCGAGCAGACGCGTTGAGTCGGGGCGACGCCCCGGCGAGGCAGCCCTCCGTTCTGCTCGACCCGGCGAGGCTCGCGACGGAGGTGGGACGCCTGGGGCGGGAGCTGACGCGCGACCATCCCGACGGGCTGCTCCTCGTCGGCGTCCTGCGGGGGGCGCTCATCTTCCTCGCGGATCTGGTGCGCGCAGTGCACGCGGTGCCGGTGGAGGTCGACTTCATCTCGATATCGCGGTTCGCTCCCGACACCGGGAGGGTGAAGATCCTCCACGACCTGCGGAGCGAGATCGGCGGCCGCGACGTGGTGATCGTCGAGGACATCGTCGACACGGGCCTGACCCTCGCCTATCTGATGAAGCACCTCGGCGAGCACGCCCCTCGGACGCTCGAAGCGTGCGCCCTCATCGACCGGCCGGAGCGGCGCATCGTCCCGATCGAGGTCCGGTACACGGGAATCGAGGTCGAGGGAGACGTCTTCGCTCTCGGGTACGGGCTGCACTTCCGCGACCTCTACCGCAACCTGCCGTTCGTCGTACGCGGCGACCGCGACGCGCTGGTCGAGCGGCCCGAGGAGTACGTGGCCGACCTCTACGGCGGATCCGGCCGACGAGCCTCCGGCACGTCGTCCGGCGCGGATCGAGGCCATCGATCGCGGTGGTAGTGTGGCCGGCACCGAGCCGGAGGGTGATGTGATCCGACTTTCGCTGGTCGGGGTGCGTGTCGAGGTCCCGACCAACCAGCCGATCGTCCTGCTCAAGGAGCAGGACGGCGCTCGGTTCCTGCCGATCTTCATCGGCACACCCGAGGCGACGGCGATCGTCTATGCGCTGCAGAGCATGGAGACGCCCCGCCCGATGACTCACGACCTGTTCAAGTCGGTGCTCGACGACCTCTCCGCCCACCTAGAGAAGGTCGAGATCACCGAGTTGCACGATGGCACCTTCTTCGCCGTGATCGAGGTCGATCAGAACGGCGCGAAGAAGCGGATCTCCTCGCGGCCCTCCGATGCAATCGCGCTCGCCGTCCGCTACGACACCGACGTTCCCATCTTCGCCGACGAGGCCGTCCTCGACGAGGCCGGCGTGATCTTCGACAGCGACGAGGAGGACGAGCAGCAGGTCCAGGAGTTCCGCGAGTTCCTCGAGAGCGTGACACCGGAGGACTTCGCCCCGTAGTGGACGGCCGCCGAAGGTTCCGCGCGGGCCTGATCGTCCTGGCCTGCGTCGAGGTGCTGGGTACCACGTGGTTCTGGAGCGTGGAGGGCTTCTCGTTCGTCGAGGCGCTCTATCAGACGACCACGACCATCACCATGGTCGGCTTCGGCGAGGTTCGGCCGTTCGACACCAGCGCGCAGGTCTTCTCGATCGGCCTGATGGTCGTGGGCGTGGCCGCTGTCCTCTTCACGCTGGGTGCCGTGTTCCAGGAGCTGGTCGAGGGGCAGATGCTCCGCCTCGGAAGGAGACGCATGGACCGCCGAATCGAGCGCCACAGCGGACACGCCGTCGTCTGTGGCTACGGACGCGTCGGTAGCAGGATCGCTCAGCTCCTCGCCGCGCGCGGTCGGAACGTGGTCGTCATCGACCTGCTGCAGGATCGCTGCGACGCCGCGACGAACGCCGGGCACCTCGCGGTTGAGGGCGACTCCACCGAGGACGACGTGCTCATCATGGCCGGAGCGGAGAGGGCCGAGACGCTCGTCGTGTCGCTCGCGTCGGATGCCGATGCGATCTCCACTGTGCTGTCGGCGCGTGTGCTCAACCCCGGCGTGAGGATCGTCGCGCGGGCGAATGCGGAGTCGAGCGAGGCCAAGCTGGCTCGTGCGGGTGTCGACCACGTGGTCAATCCGCTCAGCCACGGGGCGCAGCGGTTGGCCGCCTTCGCCGTGCAGCCGGCGGTCGCCGACTTCCTCGACGTCGTCGTGCACGACGGGTCGCTCGAGTACAGGCTGGAGGAGGTGACGATCCCCGTGGGCTCGCCCTTCGCCGGCATCGGCCTCGCCGACGCACACATCCGCTCGGGCACGGGCGCTCTGGTCCTCGCTGTGCGCGGATCCGACGGGACCTTCGTCTCCAATCCCGATCCCGCCACGCCGTTGCGGGCCGGGGCGACGGTGATCGTCATCGGCACCGACGACCAGCTGCGGGCTCTCGAGAAGCACCTCCACCCGGGGAACGGGGCCTCGTGATCGGACCGTTGACGGGCGCAGAGGTCTCAGGTACTGTCACAGGTCCGTAGTTACAGCGGTGTGAGCCCGCCGGGCCGCCCCTCTCACTTCCCCGGGAGCGCAGGCGATGCAGACGAAGAGCACTGAGGTCACGCCGACGACGACTCCTGCGCCGTCCGCCTCCGGTACGCCGAGCGACGCCGGGTTCCGCGGTCCCCAGGTCTGCAAGATGATCGGGATCACCTACCGGCAGCTCGACTACTGGGCGCGGACGCACCTGATCAGGCCGAGCGTCGCCGACGCGAAGGGCAGTGGGAGTCAGCGGCTCTACTCGTACACGGATCTTGTCGAGCTCAAGGTCGTGAAGAGGCTCCTCGACTCGGGGGTCTCCCTTCAGAAGTCGCGCCGGGCGATCGAGTACCTCCGCGAGCATCTCGGGGGCGAGGTCGCATCGGCACACCTGGTCCTCGACGGCACCACGTCGATCCTCGCTCGGAGTGGCGAGCAGATCATCGACCTGCTCCGCAGCGGACAGGGCGTCCTCAACGTCGTTCCGCTCGGGCCCGTCGTCGAGGAGCTCGAGGCGAAGATCCTCGAGCTCGCGCCGCAGGGTGACGCGGGCGCTCCCGGCGATGTAGCGCCGGCCGAGACGACGGTCGCCGCCACCGGGGGCTGAGCCATCGACCTCGAGCCGCTCCCGCACGAGCTGGTCCGCTTCGCTCACAACTCGGAGCGGCAGTTCGCGAAGCTCCTCGACTTCTACTCGATCGTGTGGCAGTACGAGCCGCGCACGTTCGACCTCGAGGTCGACAGGGAGGGCCGCCCGACCCAGGCGTTCACCCCCGACTTCTACCTCCCGGGGTACGACCTCTTCATAGAGATCACCACCCTCAACCAGAAGCTCGTGACCAAGAAGAACCGCAAGGCCCGTCGCCTCCAGGAGCTCTTCCCCGAAGTGAGCATCCGCGTGCTCTACCAGCGCGACTACCTGCATCTCCTGGTGAAGTACGGGTTGGAGCCACCGTCGCAGATGGGCGATCAGCTCGCCGAAGGTGCGCCCCTCCGCCTACCGCTCGGCGGACGGCAGTCGCGTGCCGAGAACACGGCGGCGAGCGCCTAGGTCGGTCGCTACCCATCCGGCGGCGACCTCTCTGTCGGGGAGATCGGGGTGCGACGCGTAGGCTGCCACGGCATGGTCGAGGTACGTCTCCGTCATACACCCCTCGACGCCGAGCACCGGGCGCTCGGTGCGAAGATGGCGCCGTTCGGCGGATGGGAGATGCCGCTGCAGTACACCGGGGTCCTCGACGAGCACGGCGCATGCCGGGAGCGCGCCGCGGTCTTCGACGTGTCGCACCTCGGTAGCGTGCGCACAGCGGGCGCGGGAGCGCACGCGACGCTGCAGCATGCGTTCACCAACGACCTGGATCGCATCGGGCCGGGGCGGGCCCAGTACACGCATCTGCTGGATCCGATCGATGCGCATGTCGTGGACGACATCATCGTCTGGTGGGTTGCGCACGACGAGTACGTGGTCATGCCGAACGCCTCGAACACCGGCGCGCTCGTCGCCGCCCTCCGGGAAGAGGCCGCGCGCGTCGCCGGGCCGGCCCTCATCGAGGACGTGACCGATACCCGCGCCGTCCTGGCCGTGCAGGGCCCCGAGGCACGCAGTCGTCTGGCCCGGGTCGACCCCGCGTTTGTGCTGCCCGGGCGATTCGGCGTCGTGAGGGCCGAGTGGGAAGGTGTCGACTGCCTCGTGGCGGGGACCGGGTACACGGGCGAGGACGGCGTGGAGATCCAGGTTCCCATCGACGGCGCCGTCCGCCTGTGGAAGGCGATCCTCGCCGAGGGCGTGACCCCCGCCGGGCTCGGGGCCCGCGACACGCTCCGCCTCGAGGCGGGGCTCGCGCTGCACGGACACGAGCTCGGGCCCGGGATCACACCGCTGCAGGCCGGCCTCGGGTGGGTGGTGCGCTTCGACAAGGGCGACTTCCGGGGCAGGGAGGCGCTCGAGGCCGAGCAGGCGCACGGCGTCGCGCGCCTGCTGCGCGGCCTGTCCG
Source organism: uncultured Actinomycetes bacterium (assembly GCA_963706745.1). Lineage (GTDB taxonomy): Bacteria > Actinomycetota > Acidimicrobiia > IMCC26256 > PALSA-610 > JAOSJK01. Next base: position 815,748 of record CAVPMX010000004.1, read on the forward strand.
TCGAGGGGCGGCGGCCGCCGCGCGCCGGCTACCGGGTCCTCCACGAGGGAGTAGCCGTCGGGGAGGTCACAAGCGGGAACTACTCGCCGATCCTCGGGCACGGAATCGCTCTGGCGTTCCTCGAACCGGGGCTGGGGCTCGGCTCGGAGGTCGTGGTGGAGGCGCGGGGTGACCTGCTGGGAGCCGTCGTGGTCGACACCCCGTTCGTAGGGAGAGGCGAATGAGCACACCGCAGCAGGGCATCTTCGTGGAGGAGACCTCGGCGCATCATCACATCGAGCTTGCCCTGCGGCGCCGCGTCGCCGACGGCGACGTGAGGGCGGCCCTGGGTGCGCTCCTCGACGTAGCCGACGCCGCCGTCGGCGACCGGGTGCACGTGGTGATCGGCCTCGGACCCGAGCTGTGGCGGCGGATTGAGCGCTCGGCGACGCCGAGCGCGCTCCGCTCCTTCGCCACGGTCGGCAGTGCAGAGCACGGGGTGGCATCGACGCAGCGCGACGTGTGGGTCTGGGCGCACGGCCCGTCCGCAGGCGTGGTCTTCGACGCCGTACGCTCCGCCGCTCTCGCTCTGCGCAGCGTCGGTGAAGTCGTGCTCGACCAGGCCGGCTGGCCGTATCGCGACTTGCGCGACCTGACCGGGTTCGTCGACGGAACGGAGAACCCGACCAGTGACGAGTCGAGGGGCGTCGCACTGCTCCCCGACGGTGAGCCGGGCGCGGGCGGGTCGCACGCGATCACCATGCGCTGGGTTCACGACCTCGACGGGTGGGAGCGGCTCGACGTCGCGGAGCAGGAGGGTGTCATCGGTAGGACCAAGGCCGAGAGTGTGGAGCTCGACGACGCTCTTCGCCCGGAGACCTCGCACGTGAGCCGGATGGTGGTCGAGGAGGACGGCGAGGAGCTCGAGATCTACAGGCGCAGCATCCCCTACGGGGGCATCGCCGAGCACGGCCTCTACTTCGTGGCCTTCTCCGCCGACCCGCACCGCTTCGATCGGATGCTCGCGCGCATGTTCGGAGTGGAAGACGGCGTGAGCGACAGGCTGACCGAGTTCTCGCGCACGACATCCGCATCGGCCTGGTTCGTGCCGTCGCTGGAGGATCTCGCCGAGGCGGCTGCCCCGTGAGCGGCGAGGAGGGAGGTGGCACCCTCCCGGCGACCGCTCTCGGACGGGCGCCCGGTCGCGACCGGATGGCCGGCAGGCGGGTGCTGGTGGTGGGCGCCGGCACCGAGGACTACGGCCTCGACGACCCCGATCTGCCGATCGGGAACGGCCGGGCGATCTCGGTGCTGCTGTGCCGAGAGGGTGCAGCCGTTGCGTGTGCCGACCTGACGACCGAGCGTGCCGGCGCGACGCTGGCTCTCGTCGAGGAGGCGGGCGGTCGCGGGGTCGCGATCGGTGCCGATGCCTCCGTGGAAGACGACGTGATCCGGATGCTCGATGAGGCGGAGGCGGCGCTCGGTGGGATCGACGGAGTGGTCTGCAACGTCGGAGTCGGTCGTGGGGGCGGGCTGGCAGGTACGACCGTCGACGACTGGGACTCCGTGATGCGGACGAATCTGCGCAGTCACTTCCTGGGCTGCAAGCACGGTCTGCCGCGGCTCGGCGCCGGCGGGGCGATCGTCCTGGTCTCCTCGCTTGCCGGCCACCGCCCCGGTAGTGGGATCCCGGCGTACGACTCCTCGAAGGCGGCTCTCGGGGGCCTCTGTCGCCATGCGGCGATGGAGGGGGAGCGGTCCGGGGTCCGCGTGAACGTCGTGGCGCCTGGCCTCGTCGACACGCCGCTCGGACGCCTGGCAACGAAGATGCGACCGGGTCGGACTCAGGGGCGGCTCCCGCTCGGGCGGCAGGCGACCGCGTGGGACGTCGCTTACGCGACGCTCTTCCTCCTCTCCGACGAGGCCTGCTACGTGACCGGCCAGACGCTCGCCGTAGACGGCGGAGCCTCGACGGTGCGCTGAGACGACGGGATCGCCGACTTGACGGTCCGCGCCGCCGGCCCCGACGACCTGAACGAGATCGCCGCGCTGATCCGCGAGCTGGCGGAGTACGAGCGCCTGACCGACGCGGTCGTGTGGACCGATCCCGAAGCGCTCCGCCAGCACCTCTTCGGGGATGCAGCGGTCGCGCACGTACTGCTCGCAGTTGCGGAATCGGGCGCGATCGCAGGCTTCGCGCTCTGGTTCCCCACGTTCTCGACCTTCCTCGCGCGCCCGGGGATCTGGCTGGAGGACCTCTTCGTGCGTCCGGCGCACCGAAGGAGCGGGCACGCTCGCGCCCTGCTCGATGCCTTGGTCGCCATGGCCGACGGGAGGGTCGAGTGGTCGGTCCTCGACTGGAACGAGCCGGCCCACGCGTTCTACCGCTCTCTGGGGGCTGCACCCGTGGCGGGGTGGACGACGTGGCGCTCTCGGCCCGACGATTGACACCCCGGTTGCCGACGCGAGGCCGCACGGACGTTGCCGGTAGGCGCCGGCGGGGGAGCGCGCGCGACGATGCCAGCCCTGCCGCTATCTGGAGACGACAATGAGCTCTCCGAATCGAGCCGATCAGTTCGCGCCGCTGCCGCCCGAGAAGGTGGCGCGCTGGTCGAAGTTCGGCAAGTGGGACACCGTCTACTTTCCCAGCTACCTGGGGCTGGTGATCGAGGAGGTGCGGCAGGACTACGCGCGGATGCGGCTGCCCTACCGGCCCGAGCTGCGCCAGCCGGTCGGCGTGATCCACGGCGGCGCGCTGGCCGCTCTCGCCGACACGGTCGTGGTCCCGGCCGTCGGTTCCGGCTACGACGAGCAGCGGGCGTTCTTCACCATCGACATGCAGCTCAGGTTCCTCGACGCGATCATGGAGGAGGACGCCGTGGGGGAGGGCTGGATAGTGCGCCGCGGGTCGTCGATCGTGTACTGCGACTCGGAGATCCGCAGCGCGTCGGGGAAGCTGGCCGTCACGGCCAATCTCACCTACAAGGTGTCACGACCGATGCCGGATCCCGCCTGACAGGTCGGACCGAGGGGGACGCCATGGAGAGCATCCGGTTCGGCGTCATCGGCACCGGGATGATGGGGTGCGAGCACCTGAGGAACATCGCGGCACTACCGGGTGCAGAGGTGACTGCGATCTCCGACCCGTACGCCCCGTCTCTCGAATGGGCGCGCCACACGATCGACGAGGCCTTCGGGCCGGACTGCCCGGTGGAGCAGCACTCCGACCACCGCGACCTCCTCTCGTCGGGAGCTGTCGACGCCGTGGTCGTCGCCTCGCCGAACCACACTCACTCCGCAGTTCTCGGCGACGTTTTCGAGACGTCGCTCGCTGTCATGGTCGAGAAGCCGATGTGCACGACCATCGGCGAGTGCGAGACGGTGGTCGAGCGCGCCGCGGGGCACCAGGCGATGGTGTGGGTCGGGCTCGAGTACAGGTACATGCCGGCGGTCGCGCGCTTCCTCGCCGAGGTGCGAGGTGGTGCCGTGGGTCGCCTCCACATGCTCTCCATTCGCGAGCACCGTTACCCGTTCCTGCCCAAGGTGGGGGACTGGAATCGATTCACCCGAAACACCGGCGGCACCCTCGTGGAGAAGTGCTGCCACTTCTTCGATCTGATGAACCTCGCCGTGGGCGCCAGGCCTGCACGTGTCTACGCATCGGGCAGCCAGGACGTCAACCACCTCGACGAGGAGTACGCAGGAGAGGTCCCCGACATCCTCGACAACGCCTACGTAATCGTCGACTACGCGAACGGCGTGCGCGCCGCGCTCGACCTGTGCATGTTCGCCGAGGCGGGCCGCAACGAGCAGGAGCTCTGTGCAGTCGGGGATGCCGGGAAGGTCGAGGCGTTCGTGCCGGAGGGGAGCGTGCTCGTCGCGGACCGCGCGACGCGCGCACTGCGCAGCTCCGAGATCGCGCGCGATCCCGGCGTTCTCTACGAGGGGTTCCACCACGGGGCGTCGTACCTGGAGCTCACACGCTTCTGCGAGGCGCTGCGGTCGGGCGGGCCGCCCGAGGTCGGGGTCGACGACGGCCTGTGGTCGGTCGCCGTCGGCGTCGGCGCGCACCGCTCGATCGCCGAGGGGCGCCCCGTCACCATGGGCGAGCTGGGGCTTGCCGAGCCGCTCTGCTGAGGGTCGGGTTCGGACCGCTCCGGCCTAGGTGCCACGCAGGGCGGGTCGAGCGAGTCAGTGCTCCGAAGTGGGCGCCGGAGTGTCGGCGTCGGCGAGGAACCCGAGGACGACCTCGTTCCACTCCTCGGGGCGCTCGAAGTAGGGGGAGTGGCCACCGCCGGCGATCTCGACCACCCGGAGCCCGGAGACGCGCTCGAGGCTCGCACGCACCAACGGTGCGGGGAAGAGCGGGTCGTCGGAGCCGGTGATGCCGAGGACCGGTACGCCTACCGCCTCGAGCTCGGCCGGCTCGTGACGGGTCTCGAAGAGCGCGATCGCGGTCTCCAGCATCGGGGGCGTGTGCAGGGTGTTGAGCTCCTGGTAGAGGAAGGCGGCGGCCGGGTCGCTCTCGACGAGGCCGGGGTGGATGGCAGGGTGCTCACCGAGCCTTCCGGCAGCGGGCGCTCCGGAGCGGATCATCGCCTCGAAGTGCTCTACCAGCGCCGGTGTGTAGAGCGATGCCACCGTGTTCGCAAGAGTCAGGGAGAGGATCCTCCCGGGGTGACTGAGCGCCATCTCCACGGTCCACCAACCGCCCATCGACTGCCCGACGAAGTGCGCGGAGCCGACGGCTGAGGCGTCGCAGACCGCTGCAAGGTCGGCCGCCGCCGCCTCGGCGGTCAGGGTCCCCGAAGTGAACGTGGAGTTGCCGAAGCCCCGGCTGTCCCAGGTGACGACCCGGTAGCGCCGCGCGAGGGCGGCGACCTGGCGGTACCACACGACGTGCGACCCGCCGGCGCCGTGGCTGAGGACGACGGTCGGCGCGGCGTCGTCGCCGGTGACCTCGAAGTAGATCTCCTCGCCGAGCGACTGGACGGTGCCGGAGCGCCATGAGGGCGGCCACGGGGCGGAGGGGGCAGGGGGCGTCATGGCGACGCAGCCTAGGGGCACCCCTCCCGGTCCGTTCGTTCGCAAGATGACATAACGAGGATTATCGGCGTTCCGCCGCTGGGCGGCGGAACGCCGATGATCCGGACCGGGTTGATCGTCGGCGCCTCGGGGGCGCCTCCGGTGCTGGGCGGCTTCGCCGATAACCCGGCCGTGCTCGGCCGCGTCAGGGTCCCTGCGCCGCTGGGCGGCGGAGCGCCGATGATCCGGGCCGGGTTGATCGTCGGCGCCTCGGGGCGCCTCCGGCGCTGGGCGGCTTCGCCGATAACCCGGCCGTGCTCGGCCGCGTCAGGGTCCCTGCGCCGCTGGGCGGCGGAGCGCCGATGATCCGGACCGGGTTGATCGTCGGCGCCTCGGGGCGCCTCCGGCGCTGGGCGGCTTCGCCGATAACCCGGCCGGGTTCAAGGGCTCGCCACGCCGCGTGCCGCCTCCAGGAGCCAGTCGAGGGCTGATCGGAGCTCCTCGGGGTCCATGCCGGCCTCGAGGTCGCGCTCCACGTCTTCAACGGCGCGCCGGAGGATGTCGACGGCGTCGTCGAGGGCCGCTGCCCGGCGCCGGGCGTCGCCGAGCGACTCTTCCAGCGGGCCGACCTCCGCCAGGCGCGACCGCTCGACGTGCCTCCGCTGTCGGCAAGCGTGTGAGCAGTAACGGCGGGGGCGGCCGGTGGGCCGGGCCTCGGGCAGCGCCGCCCCGCACTCCGCGCACTCGTGCTCTCGGGCCAGTTCTGTCACTGACGAAAGGGTAGCACCGCTGCAGGTGCCCGTCGCCCAGTCGATTCAGGAAGGGCTGACGATCGTGACCACCGACCCCGCGTTTGCCGCCTACGGCGTCGCCGTGCTCGCGACCTGACGCGTCGTCAAGCCCCGCGGCACGCTTTCGCGAGCGTCTCGAGGTGGCTGCACCAGCCACTCCCCCAGCGGGCCGGCGCAGGGCGCACGAGGAGTCGACTCCACACCCGCCGCAATGGAGGCCTCGTCGCGGCGACCCCGGTGACCCACGAGCGGTTGGTCCGGTCCAGTGGCGGAACCTCGTACGGCTTCGAGCTGACGCCCGATCAGACCGCTGACCGCCGACCCACTCCCGCCTCCCCGCTCCCGGGCCTCACCTGACTCGGATCACCACACCTTGCGCCCTCCAATGCCCCCTCGGGGCATTCACGGGCACAATCCCTGCACGACGTGCACTCACTGGGCCGTCGAGCGCCGCTCACTCCACGAGTCCGCGCTACACCCGGCCGGCCTCCGCTGCGGCGGACTCGGTCGCCTGGAGGTGCCCTTCGACGATGTCGAGACCGCCGTCCCAGAAGCCCGGGTCGGCGAGGTCGATCCCCACGATCCGCGTGAGGTCCTCGGGCGGCATCGATCCCCCGGCGGCGAGCATCTCGAGGTAGCGAGGCACGAACCCCTCCCCCTCCTGCCGGTAGCGGGCGTAGACAGAGAGAGCGAGGAGCTGGCCGTAGGCGTACGCGTAGACGTATCCCGGCGTCGCGATGAAGTGCGGGATGTACGACCACCAGGTGCGGTAGCCGTCGGTGAGCTCGACGGAGTCGCCGAGCATCTCGGTCTGGGTGCGCGTCCACAGCTCGCCGAAGCGGTCTACCGGCAGTTCGCCCTCCTCGCGCCGCGACGTGTGCACGGCGTCCTCGAACCTGAACATCGCGATCTGGCGGAAGACGGTGGCGATCTGGCCGTCGAGGTGGTCGGCGAGGAGAGCGAGACGCTCGGCGGGGTCCGAGGTCGCGTCGAGGAGCCGGCCGAACGTGACCGTCTCGCCGAAGACGGAGGCGGTCTCGGCGAGCGTCAGTGGCGTCGACTGGTGGAACTCCCCCTGGCCGCGGGCCAGGTACGCGTGGAGGCCGTGCCCGAGCTCGTGGGCGAGGGTGAGCACGTCGCGCCGCGTGCTCGTCCAGTTGAGCAACAGATAGGGGTGGTGCGCGGAGACGGTGTACGCGCAGAAGGCGCCCGGCCGCTTGCCGGCCCTCACCGGAGCGTCGATCCACGACTCGTCGAAGAACCTGCGGGCCGTCGTCGCCAGCTCGCCGGAGAACGACGCGTACGCGTCGAGTACCAGGTCGCGCGCGTCGTCCCACGCGAACTCCGACTCGGCCTCCGCGACGCTGGCGTTGCGGTCGAAGTCGGCGATGCGGTCGAGGCCGAGCAGGCGTGCCTTGAGCGTGTACCAGCGCTGCGGGATCGAGTAGCGGGCGGTCACGGCGTCGACCAGAGCAGCGACGGATGCGTCGGACGCCTCGTTCTGGAGGTTGCGCTGCGCGACCCACGACGGGTACTTGCGGAACCGGTCGTCGATCGACTTGTCGTTGAGCAGCGTGTTGAAGATGAACGCCCTGGTCCGCAACCCGGGGGCGAGCGCGGTCGTGACGGCGTCGGCGGCAGCGCTGCGTGCGGTGCGATCGGGCGAGCTGAGCCGGGAGAGCGCCGCCTCCAGCGACGACCCCTCCCCGTCGAGCTCGACGGCCATCGTCGACACCTGCTCCTCGAAGAGACGCTGCCATGCGCTCGGCCCGGTCACCGCCTTCTCGTGGAGGATGATCTCCTCGGGCTCGGTGAGCAGGTGGGGGCGGAACCGGCGCGCCGCCGACAGGTGGTGTCGGGAGGAGGTGAGCCGGTCGTCGACGAGGAGGCCGTCGGCCTGCTCGTCGGGGAGCTCTGCCCACTCGAGCTCGAAGAACAGGAGCTTCGTGCCGATCGCCGTGCCGCGTTCCTCTACGCGCTGGAGGAGCGCGCCGCGGCTCTCGTCGAGGGTGTCGGTGCTGAACCTGAGGCCGGCGTACGACGCGGCACGGCCCAGGAGGTCGTGGATCTCCGCCAGGCCCTCCATGAACTGCGCGAGGTGCGTCGCGTCGAACGTCGCGACCTGTCCGCGTGCCGCCTCCATGGTGGCGGCACGTACGTCGGCGGCGGCGAGGAGCGCGTCGACCCCGGCCTCGCCGGGCTCCGGGAGGAGCGGCTCGAGGTCCCAGGCGACATGCTCGGCGGAGGTCTCTGTGGTCGTCACGGTGACGGAGCCTAACGTCACCCGCCCCGCTCCCCTCTTCGCCGGGCCGCCTAGAGAGCGGGGACGACTCCGGTCTCGGTGAGGAAGTCGAGGAGCCCCGTGACGAGGGGTGTACCGCCGGGGCCGACGTTGGAGTGAAGATCGTCGAAGTGGACCCAGCGCACGTCCTCGGCGTCGTCGCCGGCGACCGGGTCCACGGACGGGTCGTAGACGTCGACCAGGAAGTCGAGGATCACGTAGTGGTAGGGCTCCGGATCGTCGCCGATCCGCTCGACCCAGCCGAGGAACCGCTCCACGACCACCTCCAGCTCGGTCTCCTCGCGCACCTCGCGCACCACCGCCTCGTGCAGGTCCTCCCCGAACTGCACGCGCCCGCCCGGCACCGACCAGAGGCCCGCCCCCGGTCCTCGGCCGCGCCGCACGAGCAGGATCTCCTCTCCGTAGCGCAGAGCGACGGCGCCGACGGCGACCTGCGGCTGTGCGCTCACCCGGTCGGCCCCCCGTGCGGCTGGAGCGTCCGGTGCATCACGAGGAGCCTCGCGGTGAACCCGGCGCGCTCGAAGAAGTTCTTCGTCGCCCTGTGCCCCGGCAGCGCGAGAGCGTCGACACCGACACAGCCCGCGCCATCGCAGAAGCCCGTCAGCATCGCGAGGATCGACTCTCCCACCCCCGTTCCGCGGACATCCGGCTCGACGTAGAGGTCGGTCACCACTCCGAGCCTCCTGCCGTCGGCGAGCAGTGCGATCTCCGCGGCCCCGAATCCGATAACGACGTCCTCGTAGGTGCCCACCACCAGAAGGGCGTCGTCGCGGGAGAGGAGTGACTCGTAGTCGGTCGGTAGGGGCTCGGGTCGCGCCTCGCGCTGTGCCCAGAGGTCGCCGCCCCGCTGCGTCGAGACCTCGGCACGGAGGCGACGGGCCAGTGCGACGACGGTATCGAGGTCGTCGGGGGTGGCGCCGCGGGCGGCCTCCATCTCAGTGGGTGAGCTGGTCGATCTTGCCGAGGATCGTCCGCCGGTTGCGGTGAGACGACTCGTAGGCGCGCACGGCGTCGAGCTCGTCGCCACCGAGGCCGGCGAGGTGCTCGACGACCTGTGACGCCGAGAGGGCGTCGTATCCGGGGATGGCGAGGCTCGGCTCCGCCGGCCCGGAGCGGGGCGCCGCGCGAGTCGGGCCGGCCTCGGCGGTGACCTGCGGCTCCGTCTCGACATGCACCCGTCGGGGTTCCTCGGGACCCTCCCCCTGCTTCACGGTGCCTCGCAGCGCCGTCTCGGCGCGGTCGCGCACCGAGGCGAGCTTCTCGTCTGCGCGCTTGCGGAGCATCGGCACGCCGAAGGCGACGGCGACCTCGCCCATGCCCTTCGCGTGCCGGACGCGCTGGTCGACCTGCTCCTGGCGCCGGTCGACCTCGGCGCGCCCGCGCGCCACGAACATCTTCATGAACGACGGCGCCATGTCCTTCAGGTAGAGGCCGATCCCGAGCGGGGCGAAGACGACGACCTCGAGCGCCCGGGTGACGCGGTCGTTGCCTCGCGAGCCTGAGTCGGTCATCTGCTCTCCGGCGGCAGGGGTGCGGTCTCCGACTCGGAGTCTACGGACCGGCGCCGCCGGAGGGCGACCCCCCGGAGCGCGGCTGCTGCGATCAGCAGCAGCGACGCAGCCACCGCCCAGTCGCCGAAGCGCACGTAGGCGGTCCGGCCCCCGGTGGCGGTGATCGTCCCGGTCAGTGTCGTGCGCACGAAGTGGTCGGTCGTGGCTACGAGGTCGCCGTCGGCGTCGATGACCGCCGATATCCCCGAGATCGACGCGTGCAGCACGGGCCTGCCGGTCTCGGCCGCACGCATCTGTCCTATCGCCACGTGCTGGGCGGAGTTGGCCGACCGGCGGTACGAGCGGTTGTTCGTGGAGACGACGACCACATCGGCCCCGTCGTCGACCAGGTCGCGCACCTGCGGGCCGAACGCCGACTCGAAGCAGATCACGTTGCCGATGTGCAGGCCTGCCACGTCGAAGAGGCCGGGTTCGCTCCCGGGTGCGGTGTCTCGTGGGATCTGGTCGAGCTCGCTGATCCATGTCAAGCGGTCGCGCATCGGCACCCACTCGCCGAACGGGACCAGGTGTCGCTTCGCGTAGGTGCCCTGAAGTCTTCCGTCGGGCCCGTAGAGCACGTTCAGGTTCAGCCGCCGTCCGTCGGGCGCCTCGGCCGGACCGTTCGCCATCACCGCGGAGCCCAGCCGCCTGGCCACCTCGACGAGACGCCCCTCCAGGTACTCGTCTTCCGCGGGTCGGCGTCCATGCTCGACTCGGGGAAGACCACCAGGTCGTACTCGCCCGTGAGGCCCGAGGCGAGATCGAAGTGGCTCTCCGGCAGGTAGCGGCGGTCGCTCTCTTCGCTCGTCAGGTCGCGGTTCAGGTCGTTTCCCTGGAGCAGCGCGTACCGAATCTCACCCACAGGCGTCGGGTGCATCCTCGTCGCGTGCAGCGTCAGCCCCACGACGACGATCGCGGTGCACGCCAGGGCCGGTCCTGCCGCGGCCCTACGGCTGTCGGAGCGCACCGCGGTGAGCGCGTCGAGAACGAGGCCGCTGAACGCGACCGCGAGGAACGTCACCAGCGGGACCCCTCCGACCGCGGCGACGGAGCGCGCCACCGGCAGGTCGTGGAACGCGTAGCCGACCTCACCCCAGGAGAAGCCGCCGACCGGCCAGCGCGACATGAGGGCCTCGCCGGCGACCCACACGGCGGCCGTCAGCCACGGCGACCGCAGGCCGGCACGTTCGAACGCGCCCACCGCTGCCCCCACGCCGGTCCAGTAGAGGGACATCGCCACCAGGTACGGCACTATCGCGACGGCACCGAAGTACCAGATCCACGGTGTGAGCAGCGAGTAGTAGACGACACCGCCCACGAAGGCGAGCCCTGCCGCTGCCCGCGGGGTCCTGCCGCTCCACGCCCACATCAGCGGTGCGAGAGCGATCGCGGCGACGGGACCCAGGTCGAGCGGCGGTCGCGCCGCAGCGAGGAGTGCGCCGGACGCGACGGCCGCAGCCAGGCGCGCCGCGCCGGACCGGGTCAGGCGCAGTCGCGGCAGCGCTGCCCCTTCACGTCGGCGAGCTGGTGGAGTGGGAGCACAAGGAAGCAGCTGTGGCAGAGGAACTCCCCCGGGCGACGCGGAACGATGCGCATGGTGCCCTCGCCGCGCTCGTCGGGCTCCTCGTCGAGGTCGCCCTCCTCCAGGCCGGCTTTGGCGGTGCGCTCGCGAAGGACCACGTCGAGCGCCTCCTCGACGTCGTCGGGGTGGAGCTCCTCGTCGAGGTCGACTACTCGTCGGTGTCGTCGGTGTCGTCGGTGTCGTCGGTGTCGTCGGTGTCGTCGTCAGTGGCGTCGTCGCCCGCCTTGCCGTCGATCGGCGCGTCGACGATCTCCTCCCCCGAGGCGTCGTCGTCGGCGACGAGGTCGTCGTCGTCGAGGTCGTCGTCGCCGTCGAGGTCGTCGTCGTCGTCGACCTCGGGAGCGTCCTCCTCGAACTCGTCGTCACTCATCTCCGTCAGCCTTCCCGGGTTGTGTCCGAGAGGAGCGGGCAACCGTGTCGATGGGCGCGCCGGCGGCTCTCAGGGGCGCGGAGTATAACGCCGGGCGGCCCGGGTGCCGCACGCAGACGCGACCGCCCGGCGAGCGGGCGACCGCCTGCTCGTCGGACGGGTCCAGGAGACCGTTGGGGCCGCTGTGTGGCCCGGCCCGCGCCTGCGGGCGGGTTATCGCAACGTTCTCTACTGGGTCTCCTGGACCGCTGCCCGACGCCCCTCGCCGAGTCGAGCCCTTGAACGACCGACGGCATCCGACGGTGAGAACCCAACGGTTGCCGGGGCGGGTGTAGTACGCCTCAGATCGGTGTGCGCTGTCAAGGCGCGCGGCCCGCGCATGCGACGATGCTGACCTGCGACGACGCGCGTCGATCCTGGTCAGCGACGCGCAGATTTCTTCGGTCGCCTGCCGCAGTTCTCGATGCCGAATCACCGCGGACCACGTCGCGTCGCCGGAGCGGGCCTCGATTCGCGCGCAGTGTTGCGGGTCGGTGCATCGCGACCCGGAGCGGAGATCAGGCGCGCCCCGCCGCGCGTCTCGCTTCCGCGGCGCGCTCCGAAGAGAGGCGTTCGAGGTCGTAGGTCGCGTGATCGACGTGCCTCATGGCGTCGGCGAGAGCGCGGTGCCCGGCCTGTTCGGCGATCAGGCGGTGCATCTCCTGCGCGACCCTCCGGTATGAAGGGTGCCCCTGGGGCATCGAGCGCAGCTCGACGAGGTGCATCGCCTCTCGCGCGTTCATCTGCATCGCGTAGCGGACCCGGTACGCGAGCGAGACAGCGTACGGTGCCTGCACCGGATGGTCTTCCGCGAGGGCGTCGTGCAGCGCCGCGGAGCGCCCCATGGCGTCGTGGAACCTCTGGGCCCGGCCCGCCTCGACGACCGAGTCGGGCACGTCGTATCCATGCCTGGGCGAGAGCGTCTGCCACTCGATCGTCAGCATGCGGTGTCGCTGGAGGTCGCGGAAGGCGCCGTAGTCGCCCAGCACGTCGAAGCGGTAGCCGGTGCGCTCCAGGGCTCGGCCGGGCTTGTGCCTGCGGTTGGATCGCTCCCCTACGTACGCCCGCAGCAGGGCGGCCCGCTCGTCGCTCCCCAGGAGGCGCACCTTGGCGAGCAACTGCTGGTCGGAGAGGTTCGTGTACGGGTAGCAGATGGCAGCGAGGACCTTCTCCTCGCCGTCGGGGTCCCAGTCGGTGAGGGTGACGAGGGGGGCCTCCCCCGGCTCGTCGCCCTCGAAGACGCGCTCCACCGTCAGAGCCGTGTCGAGGTGGGTCCGCTCGATGTGCTCGACCCAGGCGCCACCGCGGTCGGGGCGGTCGACGCGCGTCAGGAACGACGGGATCACCTTCCGCAGCTCCTCGAGCATCGTCGTGGCGTAGGAACGGGCCTCCGGCAGAGGATGTGCGCGCATGCGCAGGAGCAGCATCTCGAAGGCCTGACCGGTCCCGTAGATGCCGACGTTCGAGAGGGTCGCCGCCGGGAGCATCCCGCGCACCGAGTCGCACGCCTTCGCCTTGATGCTCTGCTTGTAGACGAAGTCGGAGTCGCCGGGCTGCTTCGGGTAGCGGGAGCGGGCCCACTCCGCCATGTCGGGGAGCAGGCTGCGGTACGTGTCGAAGAGCGCGTCCATGTCGGCCACGTATCGGGCACCGAGCCGCGACTCGCAGACCGCGGGATCCCTCCAGTACCGATAGCGGCCGGCGAGCCGCGAGTCGTAGGGGATGTACCTGGTCGACTGCTCCAGGTACGCCATCAGCCTCCCCCACTCGAGGACCTTCGTGAGCAGGTTCGACGACTGCTCACACGCGAGGTGGACTCCTCCGAGCTGGGCCACGGAGTCGTCGCCGTACTCGAGGAAGACCTGCTCGTAGAGCTTCTCGGCGCGCTTGAGGCCGACCGTCGCGTCGACGGTGAGGTCGCCGGTGACGTCGAGGTCGTTGACGAACTCGTCGAGGAAGAGGCGACGGAGGCTCCTGTCGGAGCGCGAGTAGCGGGCGAAGAGCGCGCCCTTGACGACCTCGGGCAGGTTGGTCAGAGCGAAGACGGGCCGGTCGAGGTTGGTGAAGTACGGCCGGAGCTTCGCTGCCTCGTCGTCGGTGAACTGCTCGGTCGCGTAGAGCATGGGGGGCCGATCGTACCGGTGCCGCGCACCGGTACGGGGCATGGCGCGGGAGTCGGATCGGGAGTCAGACGAGGAGGCGGTAGGCCGCCGGGACGACGGTTGCATCGAGGCGGCTCACCGGCGGGCGGGCGCCTCCGTCGACCTCCAGGCCCCACTCCTCGCCCCAGACCCGGATCTCGACCTCGTGGCCGCTCCGCTGGGTTATCCGGGGGTGCGGGACGTGAGTGCCGCCGGGCAGGCGGGAGCGCATCGCCCTGCGCTCCGACGGGGCGAGGCGGTACACCTGGACCTCCACCAGACCGTCGCCGGGGTGGCCTCGCGGTACGAGGTCGAGTCCGCGCAGGTACTGCCCCGTGGCCAGTACGACCGTCGTCGCCCGACCGCCGAAGACGCGGACGCCGTCGAGGACGACGTCGATCTGCCTCTTGGCCGAGTATCGGCGGAGCCGATCCGGGGGCGTGCCGAGGATCGCCATGTTCACCACGACGGTGCCGTCGGCGAGTCGGATGGCGTCGAGCGGCACCTCCGTACCGACGGGCTGAGGGAGGGCGCCGTCGGGACCGCGTTCCCGGAGGCCGAGCGCGGCGGCGACCCCCGACCTCGACCCCCGCGAAGGTGTGAACCTGAACAGGGCTCCCGGATGGTCGCGGACCCAGCCGGCGAGGTCGGCGTCGGTGCCCTCCACGGCGAGATGGGCGGGCCCACGGGCCGGTTCGCCCCAAGGATTCGGCTTCACGCGCCCGCCCCTACTGCGCTCGACGCTGCGACGACCCCTCTGAAGCAGGCGTCGGCAGCGCTGCGTGCGGTGGCCGCCGTCGCCGGGTCGGGCGCGATGTCGCCGATCTGGCGGAGCAGGTCGATGCACTGCTTCGTGTTGCGGACGAAGTCGCCGCCCGTCGTCTCGTCCTCCTCGATGACGTCGGCCAGCTCCTCCCCCGCTGCCCAGCCGTGTATGGCCGCGGCGAACCCCGGGTCTGGAGGACGCGTCTCGGGGAGGTGCGCGTCGCGTTCGGCGAGGTTCAGGTCGTGCCAGATCCGCTCGACGGCGCGCGCCCTGGACCGGGTCGCTCCGCTCGGCCAGCGGTTCGGCGGTTGCGGTCCGTCGCTCTCGGGGCCTCGCCGCTCGTACGTGAAGCACGAGACGACCGCGGCGAGGTCGGAAGGGCCGATGCCGTCGAGGAACCCCTCGCGGAGGGCCTCGCCGACGAGGAGGTCCGACTCGCTGTAGATCCTCGCCAGCAGCCTGCCGGCGTGGGTCAGGGTCCAGCCCTCGACGTACCCCCATGCCTCGAGGAGCCCGAGCACACGGTCGAGCTGACGGGCGAGCGTGTCGGCGCGCCCGGCGGCGCGCCGCTCGCGGCGCGCCGTCTCCCTCTCGATGCGTTCGACCGCCGCCGTCGCCCGGAGCGCCTGCTCCAGCCCAGGAGCGTCGGCGAGTGGATGCTCGGCGAGCCGTGCCTCGAGAGCGGTGAGCGTCGCGTCCTCGTCGTCGGTCTGGAGCTCGGCCTCGGGGAGCTCGAGGCGCCGCAGGGCATCTGCGGCCGAGCGTCGGAACGCTGGGCTGTTCGGCAGGAAGGGACGGGGCAGATCGAGCCGCCCCGCCCGGCGCGGCGACGGACCGAGGTCGGTCGCCCGTATCCGCACCACCTCGCGGTCGACCGTGAGCGCGAGGAGCCGCATGTTCCCTCGGGAGCGCTCCTGGCGGAGGACCACCACCCTGCCTCCCCGGCGGGGAACGCGAACCACGTCTCCGGGGCGGAGCGAGGCGGCGCCGCTTGCTCCCGAGCCGCGGGCCGCACGCCTCGCCGCCTCGACCTCGCCCTGGATGCTGCGGTAGCCGGCGAGCGCCTCGGCGGGGAGGGCGACCGCAGCGCGCAGCCGCTCGATCGTCGCGCGGTCGCGTTCGAGGCGCCGCTCGAGGGCGACGACCCCCCGGTCGGCGTTGTACTGGGCGAAAGAGAGGTTGAGCAGGTGCCGTGCCCGATCGGGCGCGTACCTGCTCACGAGGTTCACGGCCATGTTGTAGGTGGGGCGGAACGACGACGTGAGTGCGTACGTGCGGCGGGAGACGAGGCCGGCGACCTGTTCGAAGCCGACGAACGGGCTCCAGCAGACCACCGAGTAGCCGAGGGTGTCGATGCCGCGGCGGCCGGCCCGACCGGCGAGCTGCGTGTACTCGCCCGGAGTCAGGAACTCGTGGCGCTCCCCGGTGAACTTGGAGAGCTTCTCGATCACGACCGAGCGTGCGGGCATGTTGATCCCGAGGGCCAGGGTCTCCGTCGCGAAGACGGCGCGGACGAGCCCGGCGGCGAATGCCTCTTCGACGGCCTCCTTCATCGGTGGGACCATGCCCGCATGGTGGGCCGCGATGCCGGCCTCGAAGCCGGCGATCCACTCGCCGTAGCCGAGGGCGTCGAGGTCGGCGTCGGAGAGCGACCCGGTGTGAGTCTCCGCGATCCGAGTGAGCTCGCCCCGCTCGGTGGGCCCGGTGAGCCGAACGCCCGCCCGTAGGCACTGGCGCACCGCGTCGTCGCAGGCGGCTCGGCTGAAGATGAAGAAGATCGCCGGCAGCATCGACTCCTCGGACAGCATCTCGACGAGGTCGGACCGGTAGGGCGTGAAGAGCCGCCCGCGGCGCCTGCCGCGCTCGCCGGGGCTGCGGGTCCGTCCGGCGGGATCGAGGCGGGCGGCCTCGGGATTCGGCCGGGGATCGTCGTCGCCGACGAGGATCGGTAGCAGGTGGGTCCGTTGCGCGCTCTTGTCTCCGACGGCGTAGAGGTGGAGGAGGTCCACCGGGCGGGCCTCCTCGATGATCGGGTCGGTCTCGCCCCTCACGCTGCGGATCCAGTCGGCGAACTCCTCGGCGTTCGAGACGGTCGCCGACAGGCAGACGAGGTCGACCTCGGGAGGGAGGTGGATTATCACCTCTTCCCAGACGGCGCCGCGGTACGGGTTCTGCAGGTAGTGCACCTCGTCGAGCACCACGTAGCGGAGCCCCGCGAGCGTCGGAGAAGACGCGTAGATCATGTTCCGGAGGACCTCGGTGGTCATCACGACCACCGGGGCCTCGCCGTTGATGCTGTTGTCGCCGGTCAGGAGCCCGACCTTCGCCCGGCCGTGCGCACTCGCGAGATCTCCGAACTTCTGGTTCGAGAGAGCCTTGATCGGAGTGGTGTAGAAGGCCTTCCCGCCTTCGGAGAGAGCGCGGGCGATCGCGTACTCGGCGACGACCGTCTTCCCCGCCCCGGTCGGTGCCGCGACCAGCACCGAGCGTCCGGCGTCGAGTGCGTCGAGGGCGCGCCGCTGGAAGTCGTCGAGGCGGAAGCCGCGAGCGGCCTCGAATGCGGAGCGTGCGTCCGTCACGGGCTCCCGGCCGCGCCGGGAGCGGTGGCCTCGGCCGGCTGCGTCGTCGCCGACGCCGGGTCGGGAGCGGTGGTGTCGGGAGCCTCTGTGTCGGGAGCGCTGGTGTCCGGAGGTGCTGTGTCGGAGGGGCCGGGGGCACTGCTCTCCGGCACTGTCGGTGTCACCGGCGTCTCGGGCGTGCTCAGTGGGGGCAGCTCGATCTCGGGGATGTCAAGGGGTCCAGGAGTGTGGCGGAGGAGGCCCCCCGGCCAGAGCATCCCCGCGACGACGGCGGCGACGGCCACGAGCGACACAGCACCCACGAGAGCCGCGGTGCGGTTTGCAGCGATGCGTGAGCGCGTGCTTCGGGCCCAGGACACCGCCCCCGACGCCGCGACTGCCGTGAACAGGACCAGCCACGATGCACGCGGCTGGCGGTGGATCAGGCCGCCGGTCCCCGGCCCCGAGCCGGGCCTGAGCAGCCAGATCAGCAATGCGGCGACCAGCACGACTGCGGAGACCCCGGCGACGGCGGTCACCAACTCGCTGCGCGGCCTCTGCTGAGGGAGCGTGTATCGCTCGCGTCCGATGCTGCGCCGCCGGCTCATCGCTTCATCCACCTTCCGATCAGGATCGAGATCTCGTAGAAGAGGTACATGGGGCCAGCCATGAAGAACAGAGAATACGGGTCCTGGCTGGGTGTGATGACCGCAGCGAGGACGGTGATCCCGACTACTGCATAGCGGCGGGCGCGCCGGAGCTGTGAGGTGTCGATCACGCGCGCCAGCATCAGGAAGATCAGGAGTACCGGGAACTCGAAGGCAGCCCCGAACGCGATGATCATCAGGGAGACGAGCGACAGGTACTTGCCGGCAGCGAAGAAGGTCTCGACGCTGCCGCCCCCGACCTTCACGAGGAAGTCGAGCGCCTTGGGGAACGTGGCCCACGCGACGTAGCCGCCGAAGAGGAAGAGCAGCATCGACGCGAGGATGAAGGGTACGGCGTACTTCTTCTCCTTCGGGTTGAGGCCGGGTGTCACGAAGCGCCACACCTGGAACAGGACGACCGGGAGCGAGACGACGATGCCGCCGTAGGTCGCGACCTTCAACCGCACCATGAAGCCCTCGATGGGGTCGGTGACGATCAGCTTGCAGCCCTCGCTCCCGCAGCGGTCGGTCCCCTCGGTGATCTTGCTGTACGGCGTGACCAGGAAGTCGAGGACCCGGTCGTAGAAGATGAAGACGAGGACGGCGCCTGCCGTGACGGCGAGGATCGAGATGACGATCCGACGCCTGAGCTCGCTCAGGTGCTCGACGATCGTCATCCGGGCGCCCGACCGCTCGTCCGCCTCGGTCCGCGTGCCGGCCTCGCCGCTCAGGAGAACGACCCCGGTGACTCATCGAACCCGGGCTCGGGGTCGGAGGGATCCGCCGCCGTCTCCCCGGAGGCGGAGTCGCTCTGCTCGTCGTGGTCGGGTTCCTCGCGCCCGAGCGAAGAGGGGCCCGGCGATCCGGGCGGCGCTACGTCGTCGGGCTCGGCGTTGATGACGGCGCTGATCTCCGAGCGGACGGTGTCCTGCACCTTGCGGATCTCGCGCAGGGCACCGCCGACCTGTCGGCCGACCTCGGGAAGTCGCTTGGGGCCGAATACCACCAGTGCGACCACGAGGATTACGAGGATCTCGAGGGGGCCGAGACTCATGGGGTCCGTTCTCCGGGGAATCGGACCGCGATGCTACCGCCGGGCGCCCGTCTCCCCCGGCCCGTGGAGGGCCGAGAGGTCTCCGCGGAGGGCATCGGACTCGCCTCGCAGGCCGGCGACGGCCGGCCGGAGCGCGGCGCGCAGGTCGTCGAAGGCCCGGATGGTCGGTTCGATCTCGCGCTGGGCGCGCCTCGTCATCAGGAGTACCGCCGCCGATGAGACGAGGATGATGCCGGCGACCGCTGCCCAGGCGGTGATCACGGCGGCGAACCTACTGGTTGACCGACCGCCGCACCAGTTCGGCGACGCCCTCGAACCATCCTTCCTGCTGGAGCAGGAGGTGGAAGTCGAGGAGGTCGTCGGGGGTCAGCGCCGGGCCTGCGCGGTGCTCGCGTGCCTCGGCAGGGAGGCGCCACACCTGCATCCGCACGCCGCTGGAGACGAGGAGATCCACGATCCGCTGGCTGGCGTCCTTGGCGACCGCCCGGTCGCAGTCGGGGCAGTGGAAGCTGTAGGACCCCTGCTCCGTGTCGGCGCAGACCCGGACCGTGAGATCTCCCGAGGTCAGTTGCACGTCCCCGCAGCTGGGGCAGTTTGCCCGGATCGTCGTCAAAGCTCTCTCCGTCCCGTCCATGCGCCCGCCCTGCGGACGTGCCCCCTGGGCTTCAGGTTCCACTTCCCTTCGGCAGGGCTGTCGGGGCGCTTGAGGGAGAGTTGACGTTACTGCGCCGCGCCGCGGCTCGCCGCGCACCCCGCAGGAGCGCGCGATGATCGGGCATGTGACGCCGATCACGTTTGCCCACCGCGGGGCCCGCGTGGACCTGCCCGAGAACACCCTCGCCGCGTTCAGAAGGGGGCTGGATCTCGGCGCCACGGGCCTCGAGACCGACGCTTGGCTCTCGGCCGACGACGAGGTCGTCCTGGTCCACGACGCGTACGTGGGCCGCGGCCTCCGCCGGAGAGGTGTCGCGTCCTCCACCGCCTCGGAGCTGGCCGTCGCCGGTGTCCCTCGCCTCGTCGACCTCTACGAGGCGCTCGGCTGTGACTACGAGCTCTCGATCGACCTGAAGGCGCCGGGCGTCGGCGAGCGCATCCTGGGGGTGGCCGCCGGCGTCGGCGGCGCGGCGTCGGAGCGTCTCTGGCTCTGCTCCCCCGACCTGGGAGCGCTGGGAGATCTGGTGCTCGCTGCCGGCGCCGCCGGTACCCGGCTGGTGCACTCCCGGCGCCTCGCGGCTCTCCCCGTCGCAGCGGAGCGGCACGCCGCAGACCTCGCGGCGGCCGGCATCGCCGCGATGAACCTCCACCACACGGAGTGGACCGCCGGGCTGGTGGCGCTCTTCGACCGCTTCGGCGTGAGGGCGTTCGCCTGGGACGCGCAGGAAGTCAGGCACCTCCGCGCGGTGCTCTCGATGGGTGTCGACGCCGTCTACTGCGATCGGCCCCAGCGGATGGTTGCAGCCGTCGAGGAGTGGCGGGCACATCGGGCGGGCCCGGGCGAGGCCCCCTCAGAGCAGTCCCAGCCTGGAGGGGGGCCATAGTCGGACGAACGCCCTGCCGACGACGTCGGACTCCGGAATGGGCCCGAAGAAGCGCGAGTCGCGCGACTGGGTCCGGTTGTCGCCCATCATCCACAACGAGCCCGCAGGGATCTCCTGTGGCCCGAACGCCGAAGTCGTCGCCCCTTCCGGCAGGTAGGGCTCCTCCAGGAGCTTCCCGTCTACGTAGACGTGCCCTTCGCGGCCCTCGAGAGTCTCGCCGGGCAGGCCGACGACGCGCTTGATCAGGTCCTTGATCCCGTTGTCGCCTTCGCCCTCGGGTGCCGTGAAGACGATGATGTCGCCGCGGTGCACGTCGTGGAGCTTGTAGGAGAGCTTGTTGACCAGGACGCGGTCGTTCTCCTTCAGCGTCGGGTGCATCGACTCGGTGGGTATGTAGAACGGTTGGAAGAGGAAGGTGCGCACCAGGAGGGCGATGACGAGCGCCCCGCCGAGGAGCCCCGCCCACTCCAGAGCCTGCTTGCCGCGGGACCGCGCGTGGCCCGCCGGCGGAGCCCCGTCTCGTGCTTCGTCGGGGCCCTCTCCTGCTCCGAGCGTCTCGCCGTCGGGGTCGGCAGGGTCGGCAGGGCCGGAGTCGGCCGCGGTGCCGGTCGGCGGTGCCTCGGTGTCGGTGGCGGGGACCTCCACGGCGTCCTGTCCTCCCTCGCGCCGGAACGCGCCGGAACTCATGTCCGACTCGGGTGACCGGACGGCGGGGAGCCACGGTAGCGCCTGAGCACGCGCGCGGCGGCCCCCGCCGCCACCCCGGAGAGGTCGTCCGGCGCCACGACGCGGGCGCCGGGCCCGGCGCGCAGGAGCAGACGCTCCAACCAGGCTCTCTCGCTCACACGGAGGGTGACGTGCAGCCGGCCGTCGCTCTCCGAGAGGGACTCTGCCGGGAACCGCTCGATCATCGAGCGGGCGGACGCCGGGAGATCCAGCTCGACGAGGGGGTCGTCGGGGGCCGGGTTGTAGACGCCCTCTGTCGCGGGCTCCGTGTCGGGTGGCTCGAAGTGCTCTCCGGTCGCCCGGAGCGAGCGGATGCGGTCCACCCGGAAGAGCCGGTCGCTGTCGGCGGTGTGGCACCACCCTGTGAGGTACCACTCGCCTCCCGCGAAGAAGACGGCCCAGGGGTCGACTCGACGAGTCGTCGTGTCGTCGCGACCGGCGGACCAGTACTCGATCTCGATGCACTCGTGCGCCGCCGTGGCCGTTCGCGCCTCCTGCAGGACCTTGGGTCGTGGTATGTCCACCGCCAGATCGGGGAGCCCCAGGGCCGTGGCGAGCTTGTCGAGCGCGGTAGCCAACGGTCCGGCCGGGTCGGATCCGGGTACGGCGAGAAGAGCGCGGCCCGCTGCCAGGAGGGCGAGGCCCTCCGCGGGCGTCAGGCGCAGCGGACGGCGGAAGTAGTCGGCGAGGCGGATCGTGACGGTCTCGTCGTCGTCGACGACGTCGATGTACTCGTCGGGCGAGTAGGGCGGCACACCGATCATGAGGACCATCAGGAGGTCGCTCTCGAGCTGCTCGGCGGTCACACCGAAGCGTGCTGCGACGTCGCTCTTGGGCGCTCCGGGGTGGGCAGCGAGCCAGGGTACGAGCGCGAGGATCCGCTGCACCTCGACCTCGGCCATCGGGCGCCCGCTCACGGCCGCCCCTCGCGCTCAGCGGAGCTCCCGGCGCTCACGATCGCGTCGAGCCAGTCGACGATCTCGGTGCGCAGCGCCGGAGGCTCGAGCACCTCCGCGTGCTCGAGAAAGCCGAGCACGTACGACCGAATCGCCGCCGTGTCGCTGACGGTGATCTCGACGACGGCATCACCCGACTCGCGGCGCTCGGAGATCGACTCCTCACCGAGGCGCTCGACCGCGCCAGCGACGTGGCCGGCGTCGACGAGGAGTCGCACCACGACGCTCTCGGAGTCGCCGAAGAGCCACGGCTCGTCGCGCAGGTGGTCCTCCGGCGAGAAGTCGTCGGGGACCGTGAAGGCGCCGGGCTCGCCGATGCCCACCTCGGCCGCGATGCGGTCGGCCCGGAATGCCCTGATCCCGGATCGGTCCCGGTCGAACCCGACCACGTACCAGCAGCCCCACTTCGACAGCAGCGCCCAGGGCTCGACGACGCGCTCGCGGCCCCGGTGGTCGAAGGTGACGACGGAGCGGCGGCGATTCGCATCGAAGAGCGGGCCGAGGGCAGGGGCGAGCGGGAGCGACGCGATCGGGGGCGCCGGCTCCCCGCGGAGCCCGCCCACCTTCAGGAGGGCGCCCTCCCCCACCCTGTCGCCGAGGCCGACGGCGCTGACCGCGACGTTCAGCGCCGCTGTCTCGTCGTCGCCGAGGTCGAGGTCGGGCAGGTAGTAGCGCTCGGGGCGGACCCGGTACCCGATCTCGCCGTCGGGGCGCGTCTCGGTCTCCAGGGGGACTCCCATCGCCCGCAGCATCTCCTTGTCGCGCTCGAATGCCCGCCGGTAGGCCGTCTTCTGCGACGGGTAGCCGGGTACCTCCGCTACGACCTCCTCCTGCGTGAGGGCTCGTCCGGCGTCGATCAGGTAGGCGAGGACGTTGAGGACGCGCTCTACGCGGCTGGGGGTGTCCGACACGGCCACGATGCTACGACTCGACGCAGTGCCGGGCGGCGAGCAGTCCCGCCGCCGCCGCCGACTCGAAGAGCACAGGGTCGTCCTCGGCGGGGCGCCCCATCGAGACGACCTCCAGGTCGTGGAGCCCGAAGAGCGCCAGCACGTCGGGAGGGGTGACTCGCACGATCTCGTGCCGGTCTGCCAGACCCGATGCCGTCAGGTCGGAGAGCAGCCGCTCCTCCTCCTCGCCGCCGACGGCGGGAAAGGCGATCCGCACCCGCGAGCGGCACGCCACCGAGAGCGCCGTGATCGTGTGGTGCGAGACCCCGCGATGTCGGGCACGCTGGTCGGCGAACGAAGCCCTGATGCACGCGATCGGCACACCACCGAGGCCGGCCGCGGCATCGAGGACGGGGCCCACCTCCATGCCCGAGAACCCCAGGCGTGTGCCGGTGCCGACGATGCCGGGGCCCATGACGACCACGGCGGCGTCGGCTCCGGCGACATGACGCGCGACGGCGAGCGCGCTGTGCACCCCCACGGCCTCGTACTCCCCGCCGAAGGCGTGCCCGCACGTGATCGTCGTGTCGATCAGCCCGCGCTCCACCAGGGCCGCCGACAGGTCGGAGAGCGCCAGTGGCAGCGCTGCGCCGTCGGTCATCACGTAGGCGAGGTGCTTGTCGGGCGCGGCATCCTTGAACGCCACTGCGACGGCCGGGAGCTGGCTGTGAAGCGCGGCCGCCACCACGGGGAGCCCGTCGATCGAGACGACGTCGACCAGCTCGCGGGTGTGCTCCTCGGTGCTGCCGACGTCGGTCTGGAGGCTCGTGTAGCGGGCCTTGATGATGTGCCCCGCCCCGGCCTCGGACCAGTCGTCGCGCGAGAGGTTCCAGTGGACGACGTGCCAGCCGCCGGTGCCCAGCCCGAGCTCGACGGCGGTCGTGTTCACCACGACCCTGTCGCCCGTCGCCACCGAGCCGGTCAGCTGCGTCAGGACGTAGGCCCGCTCGGCGCCGCCGCCCAGGTCGACCTCGACCCGCTGCAGCCCCGGCCGCTCCTGGAGGAGCGAGACGACGGTCCCCGAGCGGAATGAAGGCACGAGAGCGGAGGCTAGTTGAGGTCCGACGCGCCGCCTCCCGTCGGGACGGCGTGGGAGAATGCGCGATGGTCGAGAACAAGAGACGTCCACGCCTGCGGAGCCCAGGCGCGCGGCTCGCCGCGCTGATCACGTGCCTGCTCGCCGTCCCGGTCGCGTCGGCCGACGCGTCCTCCTCCGGGAGCGAGCGGAAGACCCTGCGGCCCGCCGTCGCGTACCACCGGAGCTCCAACGTCGACGTGGCCGACGCCCGGGGCCGGCTGGTCGCCACCCTCCCCGACCTCTCCGATCTCTCTCTCGGCGGGAAGCTGCTGGCCGGCACGAGGCTGGGAACGGCCTGGAGGATCCTCGGATACGACTCGCGCACCGGTGAGCGGAGGTTCTCGGTGCGTTCGGGGATCCAACCGACGGTCCTGGATCCCGCCGGTCGTGTCGCGTTCTGGGCCACGGCGCCGCGAGACCCGCAGAACAACTCCGTGTGGATGCGCAAGGCCGGCGGCGCGGTGCACAAGGTCGTGCAGTTCTCGAACGGCGGCGGTCTCCCCGGTTACGACGCCGGGTTCGACGGCGACGGGACGATCCTGTCGACCTCCTTCGACCGCGACGGCACGGTGATCGCGCTCACCCAGGGGAACGACGTAGACCTCTTCGTGTACGACGTCTTCACCGTCGACGTCGCCACGGGCGCGGTCGACCGGATAACCGCCAACAAGAAGTCGCGCGTGGGCAGCGGTGTCACCCTCGGGCTCGCGCATCTCCTGGCAGCGTGAAGTGGGCACCTGCGGATCCCCGTATGTCCGGGCCGCCAAGCTCATGGTGGCCGACATCGACGGATCGGATCGCAACGTGATCGCGAAGGGGTCGTGCAGCGGCTGGCTGGGTGGCGCGCGTTGGGTCTCGTCGCGAGAGGTCGTCGCCTACGCGACCAAGCGCGTCGGTCCCGGCGACTTCAGGACGAACCTCGTGCTGGTGAACGTCGTGACCGGGCAGCGGACGCGCCTCACCCACTCGGGGATCGTCTCCTTCTTCAGCGCAGACCCGGGAAGCAACCGCGTCGCGTTCTCGCGCGCCGGCGTGCGCGGCTTCACCATCATCGACCTCGATGGCGGCGCCCCGGTCCATCTCCGCCGCGGCTACCTGCCGCACCTCTCGGGAGACCGAGGAACGTTGTAGGCGGCTGCTAGAGGCTCTGGATGAGACGCTCGACGCGCTCGTCGCGCGACTTGAACGGGTCCTTGCACAGGACCGTGCGCTGCGCCTGGTCGTTGAGCTTCAGGTGCACCCAGTCGACGGTGTAGTCGCGCTTGCGTTCCTTCGCCCGCTTGATGAACGCGCCACGCAGCCGGGCTCGGGTCGTCTGCGGGGGTGTCGTCGCAGCGTCGGTGATCTCGTCGTCGGTGGCGATCCGCTCGACCTGGCCCCGCGACGCTCGAGCAGGTAGTACAGCGAGCGCGACCTGGTTGACGTCGTGGTACGCGAGGTCGAGCAGGGCGACCTTCGGGTGCGACAGCGGCCATCTGCTCGCGCTTCCGGTACGCCTCGATCAGGTGGTACTTGATCACCCAGTCGACCTCGGTCCGCGAGCTTGAGCGGATCGTTCTCGAGGTGGGTCATGACGTGCTCCCACATCTCGAGGGCACGCTGCTCGAGCGGTGCGAGTCCGTCGGTGCTTCGCGAAGCGCAGCGCACGGTTGAGGTACTCCGACTGGATCTCGACCGCGGAGAGCTCGCGACCGTTCGCGAGCCGGACGCGGCGCCGGCACGTCATGTCGTGGCTGATCTCGCGGATCGCCCGGATCGGGTTCTCGAGGGTGAGGTCGCGCCAGGCGGCGCCGTCCTCTTCGAGCATGCGCAGGAGGATCGAGGTGGTGCCGACCTTGAGGAACGTCGTGTACTCGCTCATGTTCGAGTCGCCGACGATGACGTGGAGCCGTCGGAAGCGCTCGGCGTCGGCGTGCGGCTCGTCGCGGGTGTTGATGATCGGCCGCGAGCGCGTCGTCGCGCTCGAGACACCCTCCCAGATGTGCTCGGCCCGCTGGGCGAGGCAGTACATCGCGCCCCGCGCGGTCTGCAGGACCTTTCCGGCGCCCGCGTAGATCTGGCGGGTGACGAGGAACGGGATGAGCACGTCGGTGAACTTGGAGAAGTCGCCGTCGCGCTCCACGAGGTAGTTCTCGTGGCAGCCGTAGGAGTTGCCCGCCGAGTCGGTGTTGTTCTTGAAGAGGAAGACCTCGCCGCGGATCCCCTCCTCCCGGAGGCGCTGCTCGGCGCTGTGGACGAGCCCCTCGAGGATCCGCTCGCCCGCCTTGTCGTGGACGACGAGGTCGTGGATCGAGTCGCACTCCGGCGTCGCGTACTCGGGATGGCTCCCGACGTCGAGGTAGAGGCGGGCACCGTTCTCGAGGAAGACGTTGCTGGAACGACCCCACGACACGACCCGGCGGAACAGGTAGCGGGCGACCTCGTCCGGGCTGAGCCGTCGTTGTCCGCGGAGGGTGCAGGTCACCCCGTACTCGTTCTCGAGACCGAAGATCCGCCGCTCCACGAATGGAGTCTACGGGGCACTCCGGCGCCGCAGAGCCCGGCTCCTGCGGTGCCCACCCCAGCGGGCGCGGCCTCCTGCGGGTGTGTCAGGCGGCGAGGAGTGCTTCCAGCTCGTCGTTTCGGATGCGGCGGAACGTCCGTCGTTCACGCGTGCGATCGAACAGAGCGACCTCGAGGCGGTCGATGCCCAGGGGCCCGTCGTCGTCGCCGAGCACCTTCGCCCCCAGGCGCACCGCTGCGCCGAGGTCCATGCCGGAGTGGAACTCCGCTCTGAGCGCGGAGCTGATCGTCTCGGCCTGTCCGCCGAGCACCGAGAAGTCGTCCTCGTCCATCACGACGCCGTCGTAGAGGATGTGGAAGAGCTGGTCGGAGGCGGGCGAGTCGCCGACCTGCGCGACGAGGAGCTCGACCTCGTACGGCTTCATCTCGTGGGTGAAGACCTGCCCGAGGGTCTGGGCGTACGCGTTGGCCAGCTCGTTGGCGGAGACGTCTTCGCGCGAGTACGAGTAGCCCTTCATGTCGGCGTGACGGATCCCGGCGACCTTGAGCATCTGGAACTCGTTGTACTTGCCGACGGCCGGCGAACGCGATGCGGTCGTAGATCTCGCTGATCTTGGAGAGCGTGCGCGACGGGTTGTCCGCGACGATGAGGACGCCCTCGTCGCACTCCATCGCCACGAGGCTGCGGCCCCGCGCGATCCCCTTGCGGGCGTAGTCGGCACGGTCCTTCATCACCTGTTCGGGCGAGACGTAGAAGGGCATGGTCACAGCGCTGCACCTCCGCGCTCGGGGCCCCCGAGGAGCGCCTGCGAGAGCGCCTCGACGGCGTCGTCGTCGAGCGCCCGGTACCCGTCGCCGTCGATCACGGCGACGGTCGGGAAGATCCGGCGCACCAGGTCGGGGCCGCCCGTCGCTGCGTCTTCGTCGGCGGCTGCGAAGAGCGCGCGGACTGCGAGGGCAGTCGCCGCCTCGTGAGTGAGATCGTCGCGCCAGGTGGCCTTGATCCAGTTCCGGGCGTGGATGCTCCCCGAGCCCTGGCACTGGTAGTCGAGCTCCTCGTACCGGCCCCCGGTCACGTCGAAGGAGAAGACACGGCCCCGCTCGCGCTGACGGTCGTATCCGGCGAAGAGCGGCACCACGACGAAGCCCTGCATGGCGGCGGGCAGGTTCGCCCGCACCATCTGGCCGAGCTGGTTGGCCTTGCCTTCCAGGCTGAGCGCGTCGCCCTGGACCTTCTCGTAGTGCTCGAGCTGGGTCTGGAAGAGCTTGACCATCTCGATCGCGGTCCCGGCGGCACCGGCGATGGCGATTCCCGAGAGGCCGTCGGCCGGGAACACCTTCTCGATGCGGCGGCTCGCGATCGAGAAGCCGGCGGTGGCACGCCGGTCGCCGGCCATGACGACCCCGCCCTCGCAGCGGATGGCGACGACTGTGGTGCCGTGGGCTATGTCGAAGCCCGGGACCGCCGTGTCACCCGCGCCTGCTCCCGGCAGGTTGTGCATCTTGTGCAGTCCGGTGCGACGGAGGAGCTCGGCGAAGGACGGCCCGGGATCGAGGCTCTGCGAGTAGAAGGGAAGGACGCTGTCTGTCATCGGGCGGTGAGCCTACTCCCGGGGCGTCGGACGCCGGAGCGGCGGGAGGAGAGGGTGCGGGGAGCGGCGCCCGCGATGTCTACTCCCCGCCCTTCTGGACGTAGTTCCTCACGAACTCCTCGGCGTTGTCCTCGAGCACGGAGTCGATCTCGTCGAGGAGGTCGTCGATGTCCTCCTTGAGCTTCTCGCCCTTCTCGGTGGGCGCGGCGACCTCGGCGGCCTCCTGCTCGCGCTCCTTCGGCGCCGGCTTCTGCTTGCGCTCGCGCTCGGGCATCTCGCGTTCTCCTCCTAGGACGCCAGCCGGGCGACCAGCTCGGCAGGCGTCGCACACGTGGCGAACAGGTCGTCGACGTGCTCCTTGCTACCACGCATCGGCTCCATCATGGGGATCCGCCTCAGCGGGTCGCCGCCGACGTCGAGGATGATGCTGTCCCAGTTCGCGGCGACCACGGAATCGGGCCAGCGGGTCAGGCACATGCCTCGGAAGTATGCCCTCGTCGTGAGAGGTGGGTTGGCGATCGCATCGAGGACCTCGGCCTCGTCGCGAGCCGCTCCACCTTGCCGGCGCGCACGAGGCGCTCGTACAGGGAGCGGTGCGGTCGTACGTCGTGGTACTGGAGGTCGAGGAGCGCGAGCTTCGGGTTGTCCCACTCCATGCCGTCGCGGTCGCGGTAGGCGTGCAGCAGGGCGTACTTCGTGACCCAGTCGAGCTGGCCGTCGAGCTGGAGCGGGTCGTCCTCGAGGGACGCGAGGGTCGATTCCCAGCGCCTGAGCACAGCGTCGCCCACCTCCTCGCCGCCGCAGCTGGCGAGGCCCGTCTCGTCGGCGTACTTCTTCGCGAGCCGCAGGAACTCCCACTGGATCTCGACCGCCGTGGCGCGTCCGCCGTCGGCGAGCTCGAGTGTCGCGGTGCACGACGGGTCGTGCGACACCGTCCGCATCGCCGAAACCGGATGGACGACGCTGAGGTCCTTCTCCACGAAGCCGTCCTCGATCATCGACAGGACGATCGCGGTGGTGCCGACCTTGAGGAAGGTCGAGACCTCGCAGAGGTTCGCGTCGCCGGCGATCACGTGCAGGCGTCGGTACTTCTGCGGGTCGGCGTGAGGCTCGTCTCGGGTGTTCACGATCGGGCGCTTCAGGGTGGTCTCGAGACCGACCTCCTCCTCGAAGAAGTCGGCCCTCTGGCTGATCTGGTAGTCGACGTCGGTGACGCCGTTCTCGGCGCCGACCTTGCCTGCCCCGGTGAAGACCTGCCGCGTCACGAACCACGGGACCAGGGTCCGCACGAGCGCGGCGAAGGGAACGGCGCGATCGACCAGGTAGTTCTCGTGGGTGCCGTACGAGTTGCCCTTGCCGTCGCTGTTGTTCTTGTAGACGACGATCTCCTGGCCCTCGGGCAACGACCGGGAGGCGGCGAGCATCGACTGGGCGAGGATCCGCTCACCCGCCTTGTCGGCGACGACGAGGCCCAGAGCGTCGGAGCACTCGGGTGTCGAGTACTCGGGGTGCGCGTGGTCGACGTAGTAGCGGGCACCGTTCGTCAGGACGGCGTTGACGAGGTGGGTCTCGACGTCGGGGGCCTGCGAGCCGTCGCGGGCGAAGCCGCGGGCGTCGGTGCCGGGGGACTCGTCCTCGAAGTCCCAGCCAACGCGACGCTGCTCGACGTAGCCGTTGATGAGCATCGACGACGCGAGCACCGGATTGGAGTCGAGCGCGCCGCGCAGGACGACTCCGTACTCGGTCTCGATGCCGCAGATCTTGGGGACGCCCACGGCCTCAGCCTACCGTCGCGGGCATCGCCGGTTGATCTCGGGTCGCTACAGGTACTGGCCCGGGGTGACGCGCTCGATCTGGCGCCCACCGCCGGGTTCGTCGTCCTTCGTGAGGATCGTGCGCACGTAGACGATGCGCTCCCCCTTCTTGCCGGAGATCTTCGCCCAGTCGTCGGGGTTCGTGGTGTTGGGCAGATCCTCGTGCTCGCGGAACTCCTGCTTGACGGAGTCGAGGAGGTCCTGGGTGCAGATGCCCCGCTCCCCGCCTGCGATGGAGCGCTTGATCGAGAGCTTCTTGGCTCGCCTGACGATGTTCTCGATCATCGCGCCCGACGAGAAGTCCTTGAAGTAGAGGAGCTCCTTGTCGCCGTTCTGGTACGTGACCTCGAGGAACTTGTTGTCCTCATCGGTGTCGTACATGACCTCGACGGCTGCGTCGATCATGCGGTCGACAGCGCCGGAGGCGTCGGCGCCGGCGGCGTCGAGCTCGGCCTCCGCAATGGGGAGGCCCGTTGTCAGGTAGCGGGCGAAGATCGCCTTCGCTGCGCGCTCGTCGGGTCGTTCGATCTTGATCTTCACGTCGAGGCGGCCGGGGCGCAGGATCGCGGGGTCGATCAGGTCCTCGCGGTTCGAGGCACCGATGACGATCACGTTCTTCAGGCTCTCGACGCCGTCGATCTCGGCCAGGAGCTGCGGGACGATCGTGGACTCGATGTCGGAGGAGATGCCGGTGCCGCGGGTGCGGAAGAGGGAGTCCATCTCGTCGAAGAAGACGATCACGGGGACGCCCTCCTCCGACTTCTCGCGGGCGCGCTGGAAGATGAGCCGGATCTGGCGCTCGGTCTCGCCGACGTACTTGTTGAGCAGCTCGGGCCCCTTGATGTTGAGGAAGTAGGAGCGCGTGCTGTCGCTGCCCGTCTTCTCCGAGACGCGCTTGGCCAGCGAGTTCGCGACGGCCTTCGCGATGAGCGTCTTGCCGCAGCCCGGAGGGCCGTAGAGGAGGATCCCCTTCGGCGGCTGCAGCTCGTGCTCGAAGAAGAGCTCGGAGTGGAGGTACGGGAGCTCGACGGCGTCCTGGATCATCTCGATCTGGTCGTCGAGGCCGCCGACGTCGTCGTAGGAGACGTCGGGGACCTCCTCGAGGACGAGCTCTTCGACCTCGGGGCGAGGGAGCTTCTCCATGAGGAGACCCGACCGCGTCTCCAGCAGGATGTGGTCGCCGGAGCGGATCTTCTCGCCGATGAGCGAGTCGGCGAGCTCGCAGACCCGCTCTTCGTCGGCGCGGCCGATGACGAGGGCGCGTGCGCCGCCGTCGAGGAGCTCCTTGAGGACGACCACCTCGCCCGACGGCTCCAGTCCGCGCGCCATCACCACGTTGAGTGACTCGTTGAGGACGATCTCCTGTCCGCGCTTCAGCTCCGCGAGGTTCAGCTCTGGGTGGGAGGCGACCCGCATCTTGCGACCGGCCGTGAAGACGTCGACCGTGCCGTCGTCGTTGGCGCCCAGGAAGGTGCCGTATGCGTTCGGCGGCATCGTCAGCTTCTCGACCTCTTCGCGCAGGGTCGCGATGTGCTCGCGGGCCTCACGGAGGGTCGCGGAGAGCTTCTCGTTCTGGGAGACGGCCTGGGCGAGCTGCCCCTTGGTCTCGAGGAGGCGCTCCTCGAGGGTGCGCACGCGCTTGGGCGCGTCCTGGAGGCGCCTCCGGAGGAGCACGACCTCCTCCTCGAGGGTCTTGATCTGCTCCTGAAGCTCCTCGACCTGTGCCGCGTACTCGGCGAGGCGACGTTCGTGCTCCGCAGCCATGAGACCACCTCCTGCGTACTTCCCGGACCCTATACCCGGGTTCCGCCTGCGCAGCGCTCATCTTGTAGCGTGCTGCGGCGGCGGCACCGAGTGTGGAGTTTCGCGCTCTGCATTGTGATAAATTCGGATCCGGGACGGTGGATCACCCGGAGCCACTCCCCTGTTCTATCGACCGCTGACGCACGAAGTGAGGCTGACTCGATGAAGGTCTGGATCGATCAAGATCTCTGCACTGGCGACGGGCTCTGCGAGGAGATCTGCCCCGACGTCTTCACGCTCCTCGACGACGGCCTCGCGTACGTCAAGGAGGGCGCCAAGATATTCAACGAGCCCGGCGGCGCCGACGGGCTCGCGAACGTGCCCGCAGGCCAGGAGGAGGCCGTCATCGAGTCGGCCGACGAGTGCCCCGGCGAGTGCATCTTCATAGAGGTCGACTGACCGGGCGTCGCCCCGAGCGGCGCAGAACGGCACAACGGCTATCAGCCCGGGCGGAACCGCCCGGGCTGAGTCGCGCGTCGCCCGGAACGGAGCCGGGAGGCGACGCCTTCCGAGCCTTCAAGGGCTCGCCCGGCCTGCCGATTACCAACTGACGACCCTAGGACGGGGCGCAGACCGGCGGGACGGATGAGGCGGAAGACCAGAACGGGGATCTGCGGGCTCGCTCTGGGCATGGCGGTGATCTCCGCAGCCTGCGGTAGCGACGCCGCCGCGGACCGACCGCCGTTGCGTGTCGCTGTGGCGCAGTGGCCCGGCTTCGACCTGCTCCATCTCGCGGAGGTCGAGGGCCTCTACGCCGACCGCGGTGTCGACGTGGAGATAGTCGACGTCACGTCGCTCTCCGACGCCCACCGGGCGTTCTCCCGCGGAGAGGTGGACGGACTGGCGATGACGCTCGCCGGAGCGATCTCCCTCGAGGCCGCCGGACGCGACTACCGGACGGTGATGCTCCTCGACTACTCCGACGGCGCCGACGTCATCGTCGGTGCGCACGGCATCGGGAGCGTCGCCGACCTCGAGGGCCGTGTCGTCGGCGCGGAGTGGGCGCCGCTCGGGACCCACATGGCACTACGCGCGTTCGCGCGCAACGGGCTGGACCGCGGCGAGACCACGATCCGGTACGCGTCTCCCGACGAGCTGCCGCGCCTGCTCAGGTCGGGACTGGTCGATGCCATCCAGACGTATCCCCCCTACTCCTCCGGGCTCGAGGACGACGGGTATCAGGTGATCTTCTCCTCCGCGGAGATCCCGCGGGAGATCGTCGACGTCGTCGCATTCGGAAGAGATGTCGTAAGGGATCGGCGGGAGGAGATCGAGGCATTCGTGGCCGCATGGCCGGACGTTCTGGAGAGGCTGGCGAGCAGCGAGTCGGTCGCACTCGACCTCATGGCGCGGCGCGAGGGCTTGACGGCCGAGGAGATGAAGGCGGCGCTGAGCGGGGTCCGGCTTCTCACGATCGCAGAGCAGCGCGAGATGCTGACCCTCGGCGGTGCGATCGCGGAGTGCCGCAGAGTCGGGCGCCTCCTCGCCGACGCGGGACTCGCGTCTTCGGGCGCCCGCACCTCTACCTGCGGCCTCGATCCGTCGATCGTGGAGGCGATCGACCCGTGATCTCTCGGATGCAGCACTCGATCTCGACGAAGGTCCTGCTCCCGCTGGCGGTCCTCGGCGTTGCGGCGTGCGCTCGGGTTCTCGCAGTGGTCGCACATGAGCGCGGCTCGTGAGGATCTCGACCGCGCGGCACACGCCGCCGAGGTGTTCGCCGGGACGCTCGAGCTGCAGCGCCGAGCTCTCGGGTGAGCCCGGCCTCGAGCGCGCGGCAACGGTCCTCGGCTCGGAGCGCGGCATCGGGCTCCTCGCCGTCGTCGCCGGCGACGATCGCGAAGCCCGAGTGGTCGTCGCGAGCAACGAGCTCGTGCTCAGGGGCACTGCGGCCGCCGACATCGCTGCGCCGACGGCCGCCGTAGGGGAGCTCGAGAGCGGTGGCGCGGCACGGCCCGCGCCATCGGTCGTCGAGGACGGCGATCACATCGACGTCGCTCTCAGGTTGAACCTGGGCACCCTCGCCCTGCACGAACACCGGTTCCGTGACGCCTACCTCGTGGTCGAGGTCGAGCGGGGGTATGCGGGCCTCGGCAGCGGCGGCGCCGACGATGCCCGGTACCTGCTGATGATGGTCGCGGTCGTCTCGGGCCTGATCGGAGTCGCGGCCGTCATCATGAACGTGGTCGTCCTCAAGCCCCTGCGGCGCCTGAGCAGGTCGATCCGCACCGAGAGTGAGGGCGACGACGACCGGCCGAGCGTGCCCCTTGGTGCACCCGACGAGATCGGTGTGGTCGCACGGTCGCTCGCCGCCGCCTTCGCCACGGTCGACGATCGGGAGCGGACTCTGCGCCAGACCGAGCAGCGGTTCCGGTCGCTCGTCGAGGGGGGAACGACCTGGTCGTCGTCGTCGACGCAGAGGGGCGGATCTCCTACGCGAGCCCGTCGGCGGGGCGGGCGTTGGGCTACTCGCCCGACGAGGTGGTCGGGCGCGACGCGTTCTCCTTCGTATGCCCCGACGACTTCGACAAGGCCGGAGGGCGATTCGTGGAGCTGCTGGAGAACCCGGGGGTCGCGAACATCCAGCAGTTCAACATCCGGCTCGTTGCGTCCGACGGCCACTTGATACCCGTGGAGGTCCGCGGCAACAACCGATTCGACGCCCCGGGCGTCGACGGCCTCATCCTCAACATGCGCGACGTGACCGAGCGCGACGAGGCGACCGCCGCCCTTCAGGCGAGCGAGACGCGCAACCGAGCCATCCTCGACTCGGCGGCCGACGGGATACTGATGCTCGCCGCCGACGGGCGGATCGAGTCGTGCAACGGCGCCGCCGAGCGGATGTTCGGTCGTCCCCTCGCCGAGATCGTGGGCGCGCCGATCTCCGATCTGGTCGCATCCAGGAGCGACTTGCTGCACGACGACTCCCTCACCGTGGGCGATCCCGAGAGCACCGGGACGACCTTCATCGACATCGAGGGTCGCGCCGCCGACGGTGGTCACTTCCCGATCGAGGCAGCGGTGAGCGCGACCGCCGCCGCGGGAGGTCTCAGCTTCACCGTCGTGATGCGCGACGTGACCGAGCAGCGGGAGTACGAACGTCGTCTCGCGCACCTCGCCCTCCACGACGCGCTGACGGGCCTGCCCAACCGCCGAGCGCTGCTCGATCGCGCCGAGACCGCGATTGCGCGAGCGAAGCGCTCGGGCCACCTGGTCGCGATCCTCTTCCTCGATCTCGACCGGTTCAAGATCGTCAACGACAGCCTCGGCCACGAGCAGGGCGACAGGCTCCTACGCCTCGCCACCGAGCGGATGCAGAGGTCGATCCGTGGGAGCGACACGCTGGCGAGGATCGGCGGCGACGAGTTCGTGGTGCTCTGCGAAGGCGTCGACTCGGTCCTCTCCATCACCGACCTCGCCGCGAGGCTCTGCACGACTCTCGCCGAGCCGTTCCAGCTCGGCGAGAACGAGGCCTTCGTGGGTGGGAGCATCGGGGTCGCCGTATGGGACGGCGACGGGACCACCCCCGACGACCTCCTGCGCAGGGCCGACACTGCCATGTACCGGGCGAAGGAGGGAGGACGCGGCCGCTACGAGCTCTTCGACGACGCCATGCAGGCGTGGGCCGTCGAGCGCCTCGACTTCGAGACGTCGCTCCGCCATGCGGTGCCGCGCGGCGAGCTGATCCTCCACTACCAGCCCGTCGTCTGCCTCGACTCGGGAGTGGTCGACGGGTTCGAGGCGCTGCTGCGGTGGAACCGCCCCGGGCGCGGCCTAGTCCCACCGGTCGACTTCATCGGTGTAGCCGAGGAGACCGGACTGATCGGCCCCATCGGCGCCTGGGTGATCGACGAGGCATGCCTACAGGCCGCCGCCTGGCAGCAGATCTCCGGGCGACCCGACCTGTCGATGCACGTCAACGTGTCCAGTCGCCAGCTCGGCGACCGCGACATCATCGACCAGGTGCACAACGCAGTGACCGCCAACGACCTCGACCCGTCGACGCTGGTCCTCGAGATCACCGAGAGCACCTTCCTCGACGACGCCCAACGAGCACTCGAGATCCTCACCGGCCTGAAGTCGCTCGGCATCACCCTCGCGCTCGACGACTTCGGTACGGGCTACTCGTCGCTCACGTACCTGAACAGCTACCCGATCGACCAGATCAAGATCGACCGCTCCTTCGTGGCCGGCGTCGCGGACAGGGTCCGACGAGGCGATCCTCGATGCGATCATGCAGATCGCGCGCACGTTCGGCATGGAGGTGGTCGCCGAGGGGCTGGAGAGCCCCGAACAGGTTGCGGCACTCGTTGCGCTCGGGTGCCCGCGGGGGCAGGGCTACTGGTTCTCGCGGCCCGTGGTGGCCGAGATGGCGACTGCGCTGCTCACGAGCGGTGCCGACCTGGGCAGTCGCTAGCGGCGCGTCGCGGAGGCGCTGCGTCCCACGAGCCGAGCACTGACCCGGGTGTCGTTGTCGTACCCTCCCTGTAGAGTCGAACGGATGTTCGCTGCTGAGTGTGTTGCGCGTGAGCCCGACATCGTGGAGGTCGAGGCCGCGATGTCCCGGGCCGCGGGTGCTGTGAACGCGGCGCAGGGGCGCCTCGTGGCCCTGGTCGCCGATGGTCTCGTCAGGGGTGTGTGGCAGCAGGGTGGGGTGCAGTCGGCCTCTCACTGGCTCACGTGGCAGCTGGGGGTCTCAGCCGGTCAGGCCCGCAGGCTCCTGGGGGTTGCCCGCAGGGCCCGGGAGCTGCCCGCGACGATGGAGGCGTTCGGGGCCGGGGAGCTCTCCTTCGATCAGGTCGCGGTCATCGCACGACACGTCCCTGCCGGCTTCGAGGGTTCCGCCGCCGCCCTGGCCCGCTTGTGCACGGTGCGTCAGCTCACCCGGGCGCTCTCCCGCTACTCGTTCACCCCCGACCCCACCGGCCCCGGCCCCGACGACCCCGCCGGCCCCGACGACGCGTCTCCCGCGGCTACCGCGGCGGAGGGGGGCCGGGTCTCGTTCGGTGAGCGCGACGACGGCCGCTGGCACCTGCGGGCGGATCTCCCCGCGGATGAAGGGGCGCTCGTCGAACAGGCCCTCACCGCCGCACACCACGACCTCTTCCACCAGCAGCATCCCGACGACACTCCCGCCGACACTCCCGGCGACCGGCGGGCGCGGGTGACGTGGGCTGACACGCTCGTAGCTGTCTCGGAGAGCTACCTGCGCTGCGGTGAGGCCACCCTCCCCACAGCGGGCAGGTACTTGATCAACGCTCACCTCGAGACCGACCCGACAGGCCCCGACACGCCCGGCGGGCTCTCGCTGCACCTCGGCCGTCGGCTCCCCGACGCTCTACGGCGCCTCATAGAGTGCGACACCACAATCCGGCCCGTGCACCTGGCAGGCGGGCTCCCCGTGAGTGTCGGCAGGGCGATGCGGATCGTGGCGGGCCGCACCCGGCGTCTCATCGAGCACCGCGACGGCGGGTGCGCCGTGCCGGGGTGCCCCACAACCAGGTTCTTGCAGATCCACCACATCACCCACTGGGAGGACGGCGGAACCACCGACACCGAGAATCTCGTGGCCCTGTGTCGAGCGCACCACCGAGAGCACCACCAAGGCCACCTCACCATCACCGGCAACCCCGACCGGCCACCCGGCCACCCGAACGCCTGCGCTTCACCGACGAGCGCGGCCGGCCCATCGGCCCCGCCGCCCGACCACAACCACCCCTCCGGCAACCCCCCGCCCGCCCGTACCGGCACCCCACAGGCGAACACCTCGACACCCACTGGCTCCACCTACCCCCCGACCCACTACCAGAACAACGGAGCGACACCGCCGTCAGCCGACGAGGCACGCCCCCGTCGAGACCGGCGCATCGCCCGTCGTGTCGAGAACGACGCGTACCTCGGCGTCGGTGAGCGCGTATGCGGTGCCGGGATCGCCGGGGTCGATCGCAAAGGCCACGGCCACGACGGTGCCCGACCCGTCGACCAGCGGACCGCCCGAGTCGCCGGGGTGGAGCTCGGCCGCGACGACGAAGACCTGCCGCCGGCTCTCGGCGGTGCGGTAGATGTCGGTGCCCACCGCGGTGATCTCCTCACCGATCCTCGCCGGCGCGGCGCGCAGATCGTCGCCCCCGGGATGTCCGTAGAACGCGCCGAGGTCGCCCTCCTCCCCCGGGCCCAGAGGGATGGCGGGGGCGGTCAGCCCCGGCACGGAGAGAACCGCCAGGTCGCGCACAGCGTCGAAGGCGACGACCGTCGCGTCGTGCACGGCGCCGGAGTCGTCCACCACCTCGGTCGCGGCCTCGCCCGCCACGACGTGCGCGTTCGTGACGACGAGGGAGGGTGCGGCGACCCAGCCGCTCCCCTCCTGGATCTGCGAGCACGCGCTCCCCGTCACCTTCACCACAGATGCCCGGACTGCGCGGTCGACCTCGGGCGGGACGCCGGTCACCGGCGGCGTCCCGGGATCCGGTGGCTCCTCGAGCGTGCCGAGCGCAGCGGGGTACGGGGCCTCCGAGATCGCGCGCCCCCATGCGGCGAACCTGCCGGGCGGCGCAGGAGCGAACGCGTCGAGCGCGTCGATCACGAAGGAGCCCCGGGCTGCGCGAGCCGGCCACCCCTGGGCGGTCGCGAGCGACGGGATGACCATCCAGACGAGAGCGAGCACCCCGACGACCCCGACGACCGCGCCGCCGGCTCGGTCTGCGCTCTCGAACCGCGGCGTGGGCGGCCGCAGTCGTGGGAGGACCATGCCGACCGCGAGGCCGACTCCTTGACCGATGCTCGCGACGAGCACGAGGAAGACGAGGGCGACGGTGACCCTGTCGTCGGCACTCTCACCGCCGAGCCATGTGACGACCCTCGGCACGAGCTGGATCCCTATGGCGAGGCCGGCGACCACCCCCGTCCAGCCGAGGACCCTCGCCACGAGCCCGAGGCGCCATCCACCGATCCCTGCGGCCGTCGCCGCGACGATGACCCCGACGTCGAGGAGGTTCACCCGCCGTCGGCGCCGAGGAGCCGAGCCACGGTGAGGAAGCCCGTGTGGGCGACCATCCGGTGATCGGGGCGCACCGACTGACCATCGACGTGCCACCCCCGCTGCAGCACCTCGACCGTCTCGACCATGCCGAACGCAGAGCCGGCGAGCTCCTCGCAGAGCCTCCCCACCTGCAGGATCGTCGGTAGGTACGAGAGAATGATCCCGCCGGGGTGGAGAGCTTCCTGCCGCGTGCGACACGACCCGCCACGGCTCCGGCAGGTCGAGGAAGACACGGTCGAGGCCGGTCTCGTCGATGCCCGCGTACACGTCGCGCACCTCCACGACGAGAGGGACGTCCTCGCCGAGGAAGCCCTCGACGTTCGCTGCAGCGCGCTTCGCGAAGTCGTCGCGTATCTCGTACCCCGTGACACGCCCGGTGGGCCCGATGGCGCGCAGGAGCGCGGTCGTGAGGGCACCGGAGCCGAGTCCCGACTCGAGCACGTGTGCCCCAGGGAAGACGTCGCCGAGAACGAGGATCGGACCGAGGTCCTTGGGGTAGATGACCTGCGCGCCGCGGGGCATCTCGAGCACGTACTCACCTAGGGTCGGCCGGACCGCGGTGAGCCGCGCCCCGCGCGCTGTGCGGACGAGGGCACCGTCGTCGCGGCCGATCAGGTCGTCGTGCGCCAGCACGCCCGCATGGGTGTGGAACTCACCGCCGTCGCTCAGCACGACGAGGTGGCGGCGCTTCTTGCTGTCGACCAGGAGGACACGCTCCCCGGCGCGGAGAGGCCCGCGCGGTGCCGCCGTCACGCTCCCTCCACCTCCGCCACGGCCACAGGCACGGGGATCGCACGTGCGCGCATCCGGCAGAAGGCACAGACGTCTCCCGGCGTGGGAGCACCGCAGCGGCTGCACGGTCCGAGATCGGCTCGTTCCTCTTCCGCATCTCCCGCGAAGCGGTGGTGACCCCGCTCCAGGAACCCGAAGACGAAGGCGGCCTTGGACCCCGGCGAGCGCTCCTCGATCGCGTTTAGGGCCTCCTTGTAGCCGAGGTGACGGTTGCCCTCCGACAGCGGACACTCCTCGACGATGTACTCGATGCCCGAGAGCACGCAGAACGCCGCCATCTCGCGCTCGCCGAGACGCACCAGGGGCTTGACCTTGCGGACGAAGCCGGGGGCTGCGGGTAGCACCGGGTACTGCCGGCCGAGATAGCCGGCCTCCCAGCGCAGGACGTTGCCGAACAGCACGGCGGCCTCGTCGTCGAGGTTGTGGCCGGTTGCGATCACGTCGTAGCCGTTCTCGGTAGCGGCCGAGTTGAACACGTGACGCTTCGAGAGACCGCACGCGCTGCACGGAGAGCGTCGCGCCACGCGGGCACCCCCAGGGATGTCGAAGCCGAAGTCGTCGGGGATGTCGACCTCGACGAGGCGCGCTCCCTCGCGCGACGCGAAGGCGCGCGCGTAGCGCCGCGACTCGCCGGAGTACTCGCCGATCCCGAGGCCCACATAGAGGCCGTCGGCGTCGTGCCCGAGCTCCCTCAGGATGTGCCAGAGAGCGAGTGAGTCCTTGCCGCCGGAGACCGCCACGAGGACCCGCTCGCCGTCTCGGATCATCTGGTACTCGTCGATCGCCCGGCGCACCTGCTCTCGGCAGTGGTGCAGGAAGCACTCGCTGCAGAACCCAGCGTTGTGCCTGCGCACGTCGATCACGGCCGGCTGCCTGCAGCGGCGGCACTTCACGGCTGCGCGCCGCCGGAGACGACGGGGCGAATCTCGACGACGTCGTGCTCGGAGAGCCGGGAGTCGCGCGTGACCAAGGTGTCGTTGCAGATGACGAGCACCGACTCCGGGACGATCTCGAGACGCTGGAGTAGGGCCGCGACGTTCGGCGGCGCGTCGATCTCGATCTCCCTGCGCGGGTTGCGGAGCAGTACCTTCATCACTGCCAAGGGTACCGGTGATCCTCGCGGCAGCCGGAGCCGCTCACCCGGGTCAGACGGGCGGACGTGAGCGGATCTCGAACGCGTCGCCGGGTCGGAGAGCCGTGCGGAAGAGCACCTCCGGCTTCGGGTTCGCCAGACGGCGCAGCGCGCGTCCTCCCACAGCGATGATGCCGACCACTAGCCACGGCCGCGACCCGCCGAATCCGCGGCGGAGCCCGGTGTTGGTGAGCCTCCTGAGGAGCTTCTCCATGCTACGCCCGGGCCTCAGATGCGCCGGATCTCGAGGACCGTCCGGCGCTTCCGGCCACGTCGGCGGCCGAGCCAGTACGCGACGACCACCACCGCCACCACGGCGCCCACGGCCACGACGGTGCCGACGCTGCGAGCCGTATCGACTCCCTCGTCGACCTCGCCCTGCAGCTCGCGCAGCTTCGACTCGATGTCGTCGCGGGAGATCGGCTTCTCGGTGCCGCGGCCGTTTCCGGTGGTCTTGGTGTCGGGGGTCGGCGTCATCGCTCGTCGCTCCTGCCTGTGCCGGCCTTCCAGGTCGCCCCGGCCCCGAGCAGCAGAGCGAGCACCGTGATGCCGTACGGCGCCCACGACCAGCTGCCTGTGAACCGGCTTCCCGTCTCGGTCTGCAGCGAGCGGAGAGCGGCCATCGAGAGGAAGAAGACGCCGAGGCCCGTGAGCACAGCGGCGAGGAGGCCGAACCCGAGATAGCGGAGCAGCCCCTTCAGGGGCTCGACGGTCTCCTGCTTGAAGTAGGCGACGACGAGGTCCTTGAGCTCGCCGATCGTCTCCTGCGGTGCCTTCTGCGCCACGCGCGGCCCTCTCGTGGGTCGGTAGTCGAGCACGGAGTCTTGCCCGCGGAGGCCCCTCTGGCAACTACCGGGCAGGTTCTCAGGCCCCAGGGCTCGGCACCAGATCGGGTGCGGGTGGGGCGTCGGGGTACGACGCGACGAGATCGGCGACCTGCTCCTGGAGGGCCCAACCCTCGGCGGTGGAGATGTCGCCGTTGGCGATGAAGGCGAAGCGGAGGAGGTATCCGCCCTCGACCACGCCCTCGACCACGCCCGCGAGGCCGACGACGCCGTCGATCTGGCCCGTCTTCGCATGGAGGCGGCTCTGGAGGGGGTCGCCGACGAATCGGAGAGCGAGGGTGCCGCTCTCGCCCGCGTCGGCGAGCCCGTCGCGCAGCGCCTCGAAGCGAGGTCGGTCGCCGAGACCGACCACGCCCAACAGAGCGTCACAGGTCACCCGGTTGTTCGGAGCGAGACCCGACCCGTCGGCGAGGTCGACCCCTTCGGTGGGGACACCGAGAGAGGTCAGCTCGGCCACGACCGCGTCGGTGCCCGCCTCGCTGGTACCGGTACCGGCTGTCGCGACGCCCACCTCGCGCACGAGGAGCTCGGCAGTGAGGTTGTCGCTCGACGTCAGCATCCCGGCGACGATCTCCGCGAGTGGTGGCGAGGACACCGAGGCGATCTCCACGGCGCCGGCGGGGGCAGCTCCGCTCCCGACTCCTCCCGCGACGGCGACGCCGCGCTCCTCGAGGAGCGTCACGAGCTGGGTCGCGGCGTGGATCCCGGGGTCTTCGGCGCCGACCCGTCCGCTCCAGGAGGTGAAGCCGTCGTTCACCTCGAGCGCACCCAAGGGCCCGATCTGCCCCTCGCTCCGGTAGCTCGGCTTCCAGTCGGGGAGGTAGCGAGTCGTGTCGTGGCGGGAGTCGTCGGCGACGACCGCGCCGTCGATCCTCGTGACGCCCGCATCGACGATCGCGTCGACCAGCTCGGACAGTGGCGTCACCGGGTCGGAGCGGGTTCGCGCCTGGGAGTGCAGGTACTCGGCGTACCCGGGCGTGGACAGGATCGGGTCGCCGCCCCCGACGAGGTAGAGATCGCCGTCGAGCACGCCTTCGCGAGGCGGGGCCAGGGCCGTCGCGCGCGTCACCAACCGGTGATCGGTCCCCATCGTCGAGATCGCGGCGGCGCCCGTCAGGAGCTTCTCGGTCGAGGCCGGGGTGAGCGAGGCACTTGACTGGTGCGCCGCCAGCCTCCCGCGGCCGTCGCTCACGGCGACGCAGGCGCCGACGCCGAGAGGGGCCAGGAGCGCCGACAGGTCGGCCTGCAACCGCTGCGCACCCGCGCCTTCGACGATCAGGTTCGGTACCCTCCGCGCGGAGAGGAACGGCGTCCTCGACGGCGCAGGCAGGTCGTTCTCGGCGAGTCGGGGACCATCGGCGGGAGCTGTAGCCGTGCGAACCAGGAGCCCGGCGACGACGAGCAGGAGCACGCCGAGGAGACTCGCGGCTGCGCGGCCGCGACCGGTCATGACCGCGTCGGGTGGCCGTGGCGGCTCGCGTAGCGCCACATGTGATCCAGTGCCACGACGGCCCGGTTCGCCGACGGATAGCAGAGGCGACCGCTCGCCCTGACCGCCGCCGGTCCGGAGTTCTCCGGGAACGCCACGGCAAGCTCGGTAGCCGTGAGGACGGGCTTGCCGGTCTCCTCGGAGACCGCCGCCGCAGCCGCTGCGAAGCGGGCGTCCTGGCGCTCGTGGTAGTCGGCTATCCGAGCGAGGCCGTGCTCGGGGTAGAAGGGGCCCTCGCGGAGCATGCGCGCCTGGTTCGACTGGATCCCCAGCCCCAGGTACACGACGGCGTCGACCGAGGAGTGACTCGCCACGAGCTCGAGGATCTCGGGGATGGTGTCGCGCGTCTCACCGCCTGCGAGGTCGATCGGGTTGCTGCGGCTCCAGCGTGGCGGGAGCTTCTCGTCGATCGCCGCGCGCAGGTCGTCGGCGAGGGGGACGAGCTCGAGGCTGGAACGAGTGAGGGCGTCCGCCGTGACCACTCCCCATCCGCCTGCCGTCGTGATCACCGCCACGCGGGGCCCCGCCGGCAGCGGCTGCGTGGCGAAGGTCGCCGCGACCTCGAACGCCTCCTCGATCGTGGCGGCGCGTGTGATCCCGGCCTGGAGGCACATCCCGTCGAAGACCCTGTCGTCGGACGCCAGCGACCCGGTGTGAGAAGCCGCCGCGCTCTGGCCTCCGGTCGTGGCGCCGCCCTTGACGAGGACGACGGGCTGTCT
This sequence comes from uncultured Actinomycetes bacterium, assembly GCA_963706745.1. Taxonomy (GTDB): domain Bacteria; phylum Actinomycetota; class Acidimicrobiia; order IMCC26256; family PALSA-610; genus JAOSJK01. The sequence continues at coordinate 859,527 of CAVPMX010000004.1, forward strand.
GTCCGCCACGGCGCGTAGCCTCTCGAAGAGCGCGCGGCCGTCGTCGACCCCTTCCACGTAGACGAGGCTGACCGCGCTCTCGTAGTCGTCGGAGTACCACTCGACATAGTCGGCGACGGAGAGAGCGGCGGCGTTGCCCGCCGACACGGCACGACTGATCCCGACACCGGTGTGGCACGACCAGTTCAGGAACGACGAGACGAAGTTGCCGGACTGGCTGGCGACCGCGATGCGGCCGCGCGGTGGGTACGGGGCGACGATCTGCGCGCACAACGACGACGGCGTGGAGACGACCCCCTGCCCGTTGGGTCCGGCGAGGACGATGCCGAGATCGCGCGCCAGAGACACGAGGTCCGCCTGTGCGCGCCGCCCCTCCGGTCCTGCCTCTGCGTACCCCGCCGAGGTGACGAAGGCTGCTCGCACCCCCCTGCGCGCACACGCCCGCAGGAGGTCGGCGTTCGCGGTCGACGGCGTGCAGACGAAGACGAGGTCCCAAGGGCCATCCGGGAGGTCGTCGATGCCGCTGGCCGTCTGCACTCCCAGCACGGGCGTCGCATCGAGGTTGGTGGCCGCGATCCGACCGGCGTACCCGTGGGAGAGGATGTTGTGCAGCGCGACGAACCCGAACTTCCCCGGGTGGGTCGAGGCGCCGGCCACGATCACCCCGCGTGGGTCGAAGAGGGGCGTCAGATCCGGTCGGGCAGCAACTGCCGTCGCGGGAACACCTGCGGGCGCGACGCCGGCCTCTGCGCGCTCCACGAGCGCGTCGACGGCGATGGGCATGCCGTCGACCACGATGAGGGGGTTCACGTCGACCGAGACGATCGCCGGCTCCGAGCAGGAGAGCCGGGAGAGGCCCAACAGCACAGCGCGCAGGGCGTCGCGGTCGACGGCCGGCTCGCCGCGGAACGGACCGAGCAACGACTGGGTCGCGAGCCCGTCGATCATGGTGTCGGCATCTGCGGCGCTGAGCGGCACGAGCCCGAACACGACGTCGCCGATCGCCTCCGCGAGGACGCCGCCGATCCCGACCATGACACACGGTCCGAACTGGGGGTCCGTCGCGACGCCGGCGATCAGCTCCCTGCTGCCGCGAACCATCGGCGCGACGAGGATCTCCACGTCTCCGTCGTCGGGGGTCGCGGCTGCGAGAAGCGCTGCGGCGGCGGCCTCCACGCCGGGACGATCGGTGAGGCCGAGGCGGACCAGGCCGCGCTCGGTCTTGTGCGCGATCGAGGCTCCGCAGAGCTTCGCGACGACGGGGAAGCCGATCTCCTCGGCGGCGGCGCCCGCGCCGGTCGGCGTCGCCGCCGAGCGCTCCTCGAGCACCGGGACGCCATGCGCCGCCAGGACTCGTTTGGACTCCGCCTCCGAGAGCGTCGCCATCCACCTCCACCTTCCTCGAGGGCGCCGGTAGCCTACCGAGGTGCCCCGTCCCTTCCGCGTCCGCGGCATCGTCGAAGGCTTCTACGGGCCACCGTGGTCTCACGAAGCGCGACGCGACGTCGTCTCGTTCGTGGCGGAGCGGGGGATGAACGCGTATCTCTACGCACCGAAGGACGACCCGAAGCACCGGCGTCTCTGGCGCGAGCGGTACGACGAGGTCGAGCACGCCGCGTTCGTCGATCTCGCGGCTCACTGTGGAGCGTGTGGCGTCCGCTTCGGGTTCGCGATCTCGCCCGGACTCGACATCGACTACGCGTCACAGGCCGACCGGTCGGCTCTGCTCGCGAAGCTCGGCGCGTTCGTCGACGCTGGGATCACCTGGTTCCTCCTCGCTCTCGACGACATCCCGCTCTCCGAGGGCCTCGCACCCCGCCAGGGCGCGCTAGCGACGTGGCTCCTCGACGCGCTGCGCTCGCGCAACGCCGAAGTGACGCTCGCGTTCTGCCCGACGGAGTACGTCGGGACGCGGCCCACGAAGTACCTGTCGGAGCTCGACGAGGCCCTCCCCCCGGAAGTCGACGTGATGTGGACGGGTGCGACGGTCTGCTCGCCCGAGATCACGGCGGAGCAGGCCTCCGCCTGGGGTGCTGCGCTCGGAGGGCGGCCTCCGCTGCTCTGGGACAACTACCCGGTGAACGACGGTCCGATGTCGCCGGCGCTGCACCTCGGCCCCTACAGGGGGCGCGAGGCCGCTCTGTCCTCGACGACGGCCGGCGTGCTGTGCAACCCGATGTCGCAGGCCCAGGCGTCGAAGATCGCCCTGGCGACCGCGGCGGAGTTCCTCGTCGATCCCGACGCCTACGACCCGGAGTCCGCGTGGAGCGCGCCGTAGCCGACGTCGGCGGCGCGAAGGCGGGTCCGCTCATGGCGCTGGCGCGCGCATGCGCGTCGAGCCCGATCTGGACGCCCGATCGGATTCCGGCAGCGTCGCTCGTGCATGCCCTCGACCTCGACGCCCTGGAAGCCGAGCTGACGGCCGCGCGCGATCTCGCTGTCGCATTCCCCGCTGAGGGAGCGGAACCGCTGGCGCACGAGGTCGCCCCGTGGGCGGAGGCGGCGTCGCGCGAAGCCCGGCTGGGGCTGGCGGCCGTCGCGCTGCTGCGCGCCCTCGGCGACGCAGTCGGCGACGCCCGGCGCGGCGTCGCGGAGCCGCTGCTCCACTCGGCCTTCCTCGTCTTGTTCCTGTGGGGCGATGCGCGGGGTCGGACCGATCGCATCGTGTACGGACCGCGATTCGCGGTTCATCCGGCCATCGTGCCGCTCGCCGACGGCGGTCCCGGTCTCGACGTCGGTCTCGCGCTCACCGAGGACGCAAACGCGATCGATCACCTGTGCCGGATTGCCCTCACCGCGTACGACCAGTGGGCGAAGTCCGGGACGGCGGCCGGCGCGTGACGCTCCCCCGCCTGGGCGTCGTCGTCCCCGCGTACAACGAGGCCGAGATCCTCGACGCCTCGGTCTCCGAGATCGTCGAAGGTCTCCGTGACGCCGGACACGAGTTCGAGCTGGTCGTCGTCGAGAACGGCTCGACAGACTCGACGCCCGAGGTAGCGGCGGCACTCGCCGAGAGGTACGCGGAGGTGGGAGTCGAGCGGCTCCCCCGGCCCGACTACGGCGCAGCGATCCGGCACGGACTGCTGAGCTGCACCGGGGAGATCGTCGTCTGCTTCGACGCCGACTACTACGACCTCGACTTCCTCGCCGCTGCAGTCGCGATGATCGCGCAGCCCGGAGGGCCGGCGGTCGTCGTCGGGTCGAAGCGGGGTCCCGACGCCGACGACAGCCGACCCGTGACCCGTCGTGTCGTCACCTACGTGTTCTCCTCGATCCTGACCGTCGTCTTCCGGCTGCACGTCTCCGACACGCACGGGATGAAGGCGATGCGCCGTGCCGACGTCGAGGACTTCGCTCGGCGCTGCCGGTTCGGGAGGGACCTCTTCGACACGGAGCTGATCCTCAGGGTCGAGCGCGCAGGACACCCGACAGCGGAGATCCCCGTCTCCGTGGAGGAGCGGCGTCCGGCGCGCACTTCGATCTTGCGCCGGGTGCCGCGGACGCTGCTCGGCCTCTCCCGCCTGCGCATCGCTCTCTGGCGGGAGCCGTCGTCGTGACGGTGCTCGCCGCGGCCGGGATCTGCGGGGCGCCCGGGTCGAGCGCAGAGAGCCCGGGTTGGGTGGCGTTCGACGGCGGGCGGATCACCGAGACCGGATCGGGCTCCGCTCCCCCGGGCGCCGACGACCTAGGCGACATCCTCGGTGACGGCCACAGCGACATCGTGCTCGTACCTGGATTCCTCGACCTGCAGGTGAACGGCGTCGGTGCGGTCGACTTCGCATCGGCGACGGTACGCGGCTACTGCGACGCTCTCGACAACGTCGCTACTCACGGCGTCACGGGGTGCTGTCCCACCATCTGCAGCGCGCCTCTCGACGCCTACCCGGCGATGCTCGACACGGCGGCCGCTGCACGATCGGATCCGGATGCCGGCGGGCGCCCGACGCTGCTGGGTGTGCACCTCGAAGGGCCCTACCTGGGCGGGGCGCCCGGTGCGCACCCGGTGGCGCTGCTGCGCGCAGCCGATCCGGAGTGGATCGGCGACCTGCTGCGCTGCTACGGCGATCTCGTCCGCCTCGTGACGATCGCCCCCGAGGCCGACGGCGGCGGCGACGTGACTCGCAACCTCGTGGAGCACGGTGTCGTGGTCGCCATGGGGCACAGCACCGCCGAGTACAGCGACGCCATTGCCATGGCCGACGCCGGCGCGACCGTGGCGACCCACTGCTTCAACGGCATGGGCCCGTTCCATCATCGCGAGCCCGGAGTCGTCGGGGCAGCACTCGACGATCCGCGGCTCACGCCGTCGCTGATCGCAGACCTCGTCCACGTGCACCCTGCCGCGCTCCGCATCGCGACGCGGTCCAAGCGGAACGTCGCCCTCGTCACCGATGCCGTCGCCGTGGCGGCCCTGACGGCGTCGGGCCTGGGGATCGAGTACGACGGTGCGGCGCCCCGCCTCGCCGACGGCACCCTCGCCGGCACGGCACTGACGATGGACGCCGCCGTGCGGAACATGGTCGGGATCGGCGTACCGCTGGATCGGGTGGTGGAGATGGCCTCGACCGTCCCCGCCGAGGTGCTCGGACTCGCCGACCGCGGACGCCTCTCCCCCGGCCGTCGCGCCGACCTCGTGGCCCTCGACCGCCAGACCCTCGCTGTGCGCGCCACCTGGATCGCCGGCCGCCGTTGCGTGCCCCGCTCGTAGCCGGGTGCGGGTTCGGTAGCCTCGGGCGTGCCCACGGTCGCCCTCTTCGTAACGTGCGTCCTCGACCAGCTCGACCCCGACGCCGCCGTGGCCTCGGTGCGCCTGCTGGAGGCGGCCGGCGCGACCGTCGTGTTCCCCGAGGCGCAGACCTGCTGCGGGCAGCCCGCCATCACTGCCGGGGAGCCCGAGGCGGCCGCACGCCTCGCCCGGCACCACCTCGAGGTCTTCGAGGCCTACGACGCCGTCGTCGCACCGTCGGGGTCGTGCGCCGGGACGGTTCACCACTGGTACGAGCGCCTCCTCCCCCACGACACGGCACGGGTGCGCAGCCTGACGGCGCGGACGTTCGAGCTCACGGCCTACCTGGTCGACGTCCTGGGCGTCGCCGATCTCGGGTCGCGTCTCGATGCGACCGTCGCGGTGCTCGACTCCTGCCACGGCCTGCGGAACCTCGGCATCCGCGACGCCCCGAGACGCCTTCTGGAGGCGGCCGGCGCGACGATCGTCGAGCTGAAGGACCCCGAGACCTGCTGCGGCTTCGGGGGCGTCTTCTCGGTCGCGCACCCGGCCGTCTCGACGGCGCTCGCCGACGACAAGCTCCTCGACGCCGCCGCGACCGACGCCGAGTGGATCACCGGGTGCGATGCCGCGTGCCTGCTCCACCTCGAAGGCCGGAGAAGCCGCACCGGAATCGGTCCCCGACCGGTGCACGTCGCGACGCTCCTGGCGTCGGGACTGCACGGGTCGGCGGTGTCAGCGTGACCGACCACGCCGTCGTCACTCCGGGGCGCGACATGCGCGAGCGCTCTGCGGCCGCCGTGGCCGATCCCGTGCTGCAGGAGGGGCTCCGCAACATCGAGGGGATCCGCTTCCTTGCCAGGTGGGCAACCGGCGAGCTCCACGAGCTGCGCGATCAGGCGAACCGGATCCGGCGCGAGACGCTCGAGGACCTCGACGGCTGGACGGACCGGCTCGAAGCGACCCTCACTGCGAACGGCGTCACCGTCCACCGCGCAGCCACCGCCGACGACGCCTGCAAGGCGGTCCTCGACATCGCCGCGGAGCGTCGGTGCGAAGCGCGTCGTCAAGGGCAAGTCGATGGCCACCGAGGAGATCGAGCTGAACGACGCCCTCGAAGCGGCGGGCCTGCGCGTCGTCGAGACCGACCTCGGCGAGTACATCATCCAGCTCGCAGGCGAACGCCCCTCGCACATGATCGGCCCCGCGCTGCACAAGCCCCTCAGCGAGGTCCGCGACATCCTCTCGCGCGAGGCGGGCGTCGAGCTGCCGCTCGACCGCGACGCCCTCTGCGCGTGGGCGCGAGGCCATCTCCGCCCGGAGTTCCTCGCCGCCGACCTCGGCATCACCGGCGTCAACTTCGCCGCGGCCGACACCGGCACGCTCGTCCTCGTCACGAACGAGGGCAACGGACGTCTCTGCACGACCTGGCCGCGCGTCCACGTCGCCGTGATGGCGGTCGAGAAGGTCGTGCCGCGCTTCGCCGACCTGTCGGTGCTCCTCCCCCTGCTGACCACGACCGCGACGGGACAGAGCCTCTCCACCTACGTCACGATGCTGACGGGACCGAGGCGCGAAGGCGAGATCGACGGGCCCGAGGAGCTCCACCTCGTGATCCTCGATCGCGGCCGTCGGGCGCTGATCGGCACACCGTACGAGGAGATGCTCGCGTGCATCCGCTGCGCGGCCTGCCTCAACGTCTGTCCCGTGTACGGGAAGGTCTCCGGCCACGCCTACGACGCGGTCTACAGCGGACCGCTCGGCAAGATCCTCACCCCGCTGCTCTCGCAAGGGTCGGAGGGGGCCGACCTCCCGGACGCCTCGACGCTCTGCGGCGCGTGCAGCGAGGCATGCCCGGTCGGCATCCCGCTGGCGGACCTCATCGTCCGCCTCCGGGCCGATCTTCGCGAGCCTGCCCCTACGTCCCCGCAGGCCTCGTACCCTGCGGGTGGCTCAGCGCCGCTACCCCCGAGGCGCACCCGTGTCCGTACGGCGCGCGCCGTCGCCCTGCGCACGTGGGCCCGGGCCTGGGCGTCGCCGGCCGGGTACCGCCTGACCGCGCGTGCCGGCCGCTCTGCGGCGAGACTCCCCCGGGCCTGGCTCGGCCGCCTCCCCGGTGTGCGTGGCTGGGCCTCGGGTCGCGACCTCCCCCTCCCCCCTCGACGCTCGTTCCGCGAGCGGTGGGCGGGCAGGACCGGCGGGGACGACCTGTGGTGAGCCCACACGACGACCACGTGGTCGGGTTCCTGGCCGCGGCGGCCACGAACATGTGCTCGACGCTCCGGGTGGTGGGGGTCGCCGCCGGTACCGAGGAGGTCGTGAAGGCCGTCCGTAGACACGCGTCCGACGGCCTCGTCGCCCTTCCGGTCGGAGACGCGCTCCTCGACGCCCTGGGGGTCGAGGACGCATTGACGGAGTCGGGGTGCGACGTGCTGCGCGCCGACGACGCCGAGTGGCGCGGCAGGCTGCCCGATGCCGTGGTCGGTGTGACGGGGGCGGCCGTCGCGGTCGCCGAGCAGGGGGTGGTCGGCCTCGCCTGCGGGCCGGGATCTCCCCGCGGCACGAGCCTCCTGCCGCCCGTGCACGTCTGTGTGGTGCGGGCGTCCGACGTGGTCGCCACGTTCGGTGACGGGATCCGGCGCGTGGGCGAGAGCACGCTGCCGAGCGCCCTCACGTGGGTGGGTGGCCCGAGTCGCACAGGCGACCTCGGCATGACGCTCACCCTGGGAGTGCACGGTCCCGGCGCCGTGGAGATCGTCGTGGTCGACCTGCAGTAGTCGACGTGCAGCAGCCGCGTGCGGTGGCGGCGCGGCCCGGCGGTATGGTCGGGCGATGGAGATCGTGGCAGCCCTCTTCGTCGAGGGCATCAGCTTCCGGCAGGCCGAGGGGCCGTCGACTCGCATCGACATCACGGGGGCGTTCTTCTCGTTCCGCCCGGAGTCGTACCCGGCCGAGGTGGACCCGCACCTCATCGTGCTCGTCCGCTGCCCAGCCGACGGTGAGACCGATGCGACCCTCGACACCGTCTTCCTGCGCGACGGCGAGCAGATCGCGTCGAACCGTCAGACGTTCTCTGTCGAGGCCGGCAAGTTCGGCTACCGCCTGGTGAAGGCCGCCATCGCGTTCCCCGGGCCGGGGACCGTCGAGGCCCGCTGCACCATCGTGGAGTCGGGATCAGCGGTGACGGTCCCCTTGACCGCACTCGCCTGAAGTCACCCTTCGGCATGCCCGGGCCGCGATCGGCTCGCCGATCACTCAACTCGGGGCCTGATTCTGTCGAAGCGCCACCGACATGAACGCGGTGACGCCATGATCCCCGACACGCGCTGCGGGGCGGCTCTCTCGATGCACCCGAGCCCGGCCGAGGCCGTCGGCGAGTGCGCCGGCGAGGTCCTCGAAGCGCTCGACGGCGACCGCCCGGACCTCCTCGTGTGCATCGCGTCTCCCCACTACGCGGGCGTCCTCGACGACGTGTCGGGCGGCCTCCGCAAGCTGGTGGAGCCCGACACACTCGTCGGCGGGATCTTCGCGGGTGCCGTCGGCGGCACGGCCGACCTGGCCGGAGGACCCGCGCTGTCGGTGCTCGCCGTGGCGCTCGGAGGCGGACACGCCACTCCCGTGCTCCTGGAGTCCCGGCGTGAGGACGACGGAACCACCATCACGGGCTGGCCGGACGACGTCGCCGCACGCGGGACGCTCCTGCTCTTCTCCGGTGGGGCGACCTTCCCCGTGGAAGACTTCTTGGCGCTGGTCAACGGTGGCATACCCGGCCTCGAGGTCACCGGGGGACTCGCCCGCGAGGGCGTTCTCGTACTCGACGACCGGGTGCTGGCGGGAGGTGCGGTCGGCGTCCTCCTCGACCCGACCGTGAACGTCCGGACTCTCGTAGCCCAGGGTTGCCGGCCCGTCGGACAGCCGTTCACGGTGACCCGCTCGGCGGGGAGCAGGATCCTGGAGCTCGCCGGCCGACCGGCACTCGAGCGCCTCCGCGAGGTCGCCGCCGCCGTCGGAGGACGCGGCCCCGACGCTGATGACGACATCATGCGAGGAGCCCTCCAGCTGGGAGTCGTCGTAGACGAGCACAAGCTCGACTTCCGGCGCGGCGACTTCGTGGTCAGGGGACTGCGGGAGATCGGCCGGTCGGAAGGCTCGCTGACGCTCGACGCCCCGGTGGCGGTCGGTCGTACGGTGCAGTTCCAGGTCCGTGACGGGGCCTCGGCCGACGACGACCTCCGATCCGTGCTCTCGGGGGTGGCCGGGGGTGCAGATGGAGCGCTTCTCCTCACGGGCACCGATCGTGACGTTTCGGCGGTCGAGGCAGCGTCCGGTCTCCTGCCGCTGGCCGGGGCGGTCTGCTCCTCGGTGATCGGACCGGTCGGCGGGCGCAGCGAGATGCACGTGCACTCTGCGAGCGTGGTCCTCTTCGGGTAGGAGTCACCGCCGCCGCCCGGCACGCGCGTATCCTGCGAGCAGGGCGAGAAAGGGGCCGTGCCGTGGTGGCAGCCGACCTGGAGAAGCGCGCCGTCAACGTGGTGCGAGCGTTGGCCGTCGACGCAGTGCAGCGCGCGGGCTCGGGCCATCCGGGCACCCCGATGGCGCTGGCGCCCCTCGCGCACGTCCTCTACACGCGGATACTCCGGTACGACGCGGCGGCGCCCGACTGGCCCGACCGCGACCGGTTCGTGCTCTCGGCCGGCCACGCATCGATGCTCCTCTACGCGATGCTCCACCTGACGGGACACGGTCTCACCCTCGACGACCTGCGGGCATTCCGCCAGTGGGGCTCGCGCACTCCGGGGCACCCCGAGGTCGGTTGCACGCCCGGGGTCGAGGTGACGACCGGGCCGCTCGGGCAGGGGATAGCCAACGCCGTCGGGTTCGCGATCGCGGAGCGCCACATGCGTGAGCGCTTCGGGAACGAGTTCTGCGACCACCGCGTCTTCACCGTGTGCGGCGACGGGGATCTCATGGAGGGCGTGAGTCACGAGGCCGCGTCGCTCGCCGGCCATCTCGGGCTGGGCCACCTGGTGGCCGTCTTCGACGACAACCACATCACCATCGACGGCCCCACCGACCTCTCCTGCTCCGACGACGCCCCGGGCAGGTTCTCGGCGTACGGCTGGCACGTGGTCGAGGTCGGCGACGCCGCCGAGGACCTCGACGCTCTCGAGGACGGTCTGCGCCAGGGCATCGCCGAGACCGACCGCCCGACGCTCGTGGTCGTCCGCAGCCACATCGGGTATCCGTCGCCGAAGGTGACCGACACGTCGAAGGCGCACGGCGAGCCGTTGGGCGCCGAGGAGATCGCCCGTGTGAAGGAGATCCTCGGGCTCCCCGCCGACGACTTCTCCGTGCCCGCCGACGTCCTCGACTTCTACCGCGCGGCGGGCGAGCGTGGGCGGCAGGCACGCCGGGAGTGGGAGTCCCGTCGCGAGGCGGCGACGGTCGCCTCGTCCGACGTCGCCGCCGAGATGGAGGCGTGCTCGAGCAGCCGACCCCTCGAAGGCTGGGCGGCGAAGCTGCCGCGGTGGGAGACGGGCGGGGATGTAGCGACGCGCGTCGCCAGCGGCGAGGTGCTCGGCGCGATCTTCGACGTCGTCCCGGGCCTCGTCGGCGGTGGAGCCGACCTCACCGGAAACACCGGGACCGCAGTTGCCGGGGCGGCTGCGATCAGCCGAGCCGACGCGTCGGGCCGTCTCGTCTACTTCGGCATACGCGAGCACGCGATGGGTGCGGTCATGAACGGCATGGCGCTCTCGGGGCTCCTTCCCTTCGGCGGCACGTTCTTCGTCTTCAGCGACTACATGCGTCCAGCCGTCCGCCTCGCCGCGCTCTCCGGGGCGAAGGTGGCGTTCGTCTGGACGCACGACTCGATCGGTGTCGGCGAAGACGGGCCCACGCACCAGCCAGTGGAGCAGCTCGCGGCGATCCGTGCGATCCCCGGACTGCGCGTGATGCGCCCCGCCGACGCCAACGAGGTTGCCGCAGCGTGGCGCGTCCACATCGACGGCGACGGGCCGACGGCGATGATCCTCACCCGCCAGAAGGTGCCTGTCCTCGACGGTACCGCCGGGCTGGCCGAGGCAGGGGTGGCGGCGGGTGCCTACGTGCTCGTCGAGGAGGCCGGGCCGTGCGACCTGGTGCTGGTCGGGACCGGCTCCGAGGTGTCGCTCTGCGTGGCGGCACGCGAGATCGTCGCCGAGGCGGGCGTGACGGCGCGGGTCGTGTCGATGCCGTCGTGGGAGAGCTTCGAGGAGCAGGCGGACGGCTACCGCGACTCGGTCCTGCCGCCGGGCGTGCCCACGCTCGCAGTCGAGGCCGGCGTGAGCATGGGCTGGGCGCGCTACGCCGACGACGTGGTCGCACTCGACCGGTTCGGCGCCTCCGCCCCTGGCGGGGTCGTGATGGCCGAGCTGGGCTTCACTCCCGAGCACGTAGCCGAACGGGCGCTCTCGCTCCTCGGCATCTCGGGCCCCGCCCCCGAAACGGAAGGACTCCCATGACGTCGGACCCGGGTGCGAAGAAGCAGGGTGCCGCGGGGCTCCTCGACCTGGGGCAGAGCCCCTGGTACGACAACCTGACGCGTTCGCTCGCGCGGGGCGGACTGCTGGCGCTCATGGAACGGCACGGCATCCGAGGAGTTACCTCGAACCCCACGATCTTCGAGAAGGCCATGTCGTCGGGCGACGAGTACGACGAGCAGCTGGCCGAGGAGGCGGCGACGGGTGCAGACCTCGAGGCCGCGTACTGGGACCTCGTCTGCGACGACATCTCACGGGCTGCCGACCTGCTGCTCCCCGTCCACGAGAGCTCACGCGGTGTCGACGGGTACGTCTCGGTGGAGGTCAGCCCCGACCTCGCCCACGACACCGACGCGACAATCGACGCTGCGCGCTCGCTGCACTCCCGCCTCGGCAGGGCGAACGTGATGATCAAGATCCCCGCCACCGCCGAAGGCATCCCCGCGGTGGAGGCGTGTCTCACCGACGGGATCAACGTCAACGCGACGTTGATCTTCTCGCTCTCCCGCTACGGCGAGGTGATCGACGCGTACCAGCGCGGCACTCGAGCGACGCGTCGCGTCCGGGGCGGGCCCGGGCGCCGTGGCGTCGGTCGCGTCGTTCTTCGTGAGCCGGGTCGACACCGAGACCGACCGACGCCTGCCCGGGGGCCATGCGCTGCGCGGCCGCGCTGCTGTGGCAAATGCGAAGCTCGCCTACAAGCTCTTCCGCGACAGATTCACGGGCGAGCGGTGGGAGACGCTCGCCGCACGAGGTGCGCGCGTGCAGCGGCCGCTTTGGGCGTCGACCTCCACCAAGAACCCCGACTACTCACCGACCTTGTACGTCGACGAGCTCGTCGGCGCCGACACCGTCAACACGCTCGCGCAGGCGTCGGTCGACGCGCTGGCCCGCTCCGACAGCGCGCTGCGTGCAGCAGCCGTCGCCGAGGGGGTCGACGAGGCCGAGACGGTGATCGCCGGGCTCGGTGCGGCGGGGATCGACTTCGACGACGTGCTCGCCACCCTGGAGCGGGAGGGCGTCGCCGCGTTCGCGACGTCGTTCCACGACGCCCTCGACACGCTGGGGAAGCGGCTCGGCGAGCTCACCGCCTGACACGCCGCCTCGGTCGCCGCTACCGGGGTGGGCCGGCGGCTGCGGTGCGCAGGTGCTCCGCGATCACCTCGACTGTGGCCCCCTGGTTGGCGCCGCTCGGGCTGGGCATCGCGTAGACCGGGCGCCCTCCGAACAGGGTGGTCTGCCACCCGGCCGGCGCGCGGGGGGCGATGGCCGCCCGATAGCCGGCGAGGCCCGCGAAGCAGACGACGGCGGGCCCGAGCCACTCGACCAGTCTCTCGACACGCCTGGCACCGTCTCGATACTCGTCGTCGGTGAGCCACTGCGCGCGCGGCGTCGCCCGCTTCGCCAGGTCGGTGAGGCCCACACCGTGCGCGAGGAGCGCGTGACTGGGATCGCGGTCCCTGGTCGCCAGCCCCGCCGCGAGCGCAGCGGGCCAGAACCGATTGCCGGGACGCGCGAACGCGACTCCCGAGTCGGCCGCGTACTCGCTCGGGTTCAGGCCTACGACGAGGATGCGCATCCCGGGCCCCACCGTGTCGGCGAGGGTTCGCATCCGCGTAGCCGAGATGCTCACCCACTCCGCCCGCTCTCCGCCCGTCAGCGCGACGTCCTCGACGTCGAAGCCGGCACCGTGCACGACCGCGCCGAGGGCCTCCGGTTCCCAGGCCGAGAAGAACCGCCCTTCGAAGTCGTCGGTCCAGCCCTCGGCGCGGCGGCCGGAGTGGAGCGCGATGGCAATCGGGGCGCCCACCTGCAGAGCGCGGTGCAGGTCGGCGAGGGCCAGAGGCAGGCGCTCTGCGGGGACGTGGAGGTAGGAGGCCTTCGCCCACGCCCCGCCCAGCGACGCACTGCGGAACGGGAGAGCCTCGAGGTCCGCCTGGACACAGGCTGCCCGGGGAGCCGCAGCACGGGCCTGCAGCAGCATCGCGTGGGCGGCGTCGAGCGCCAGCACGGGCTCCCCGAGGTGCTCGACATGCCAGCCCGGCCCGCAACCGAGGTCGGCGCGCCACTCGCCCCGCGGCACCCGGGCCGCAAGGTCGGCAGCGGCCCGCGTGTCGCTCGGCCTGCGCCGCGCGGCCCACTCCTGCGCTCGCTGCTCGTAGACCTCGACGGTCGTTCTGTCCATGCCGACATGATGGCAGCGCTGCACGTGTTGCATGGGGCGGCGCGCACGAGACGCCCTCAGGCGACGCGGGGCGCGTCCTCCACAGCCTGCCGCTCCTCCATCCACGCTGCCATGCCGCCGGCGAGGTGCGCGACGTCGGTGTAGCCCATCGACTCGAGTGTGAGAACGGCGAGGGCCGAGCGCGCGCCGTCGGAGCAGTAGACGATCGTCCGGCGCTCCTGCTCGAACCCGTCGATGTGGTACGGCAGCGTCGCATCCGCGTGGAACTCCAGCATCCCGCGCGGAGCGTGTGTGGAACCGGGGATGACGCCCATCTCCGAGCGCTCGTCGAGCTCGCGCAGATCCACTAGGAGCACGTCGCGTGCGGAGAGCTCCGCGGCGACCGCGGCCACCGGCAGGTTCTCGACCTGCGCGATCGCTTCCACCACCAGTTCGACCGCCGTGTAGACCTTGCGTTCGTCTGCCATGTACGCCTCCGATCGGATGCAAGGGACATCTGTGCCGTCAGTGCAGCGTCGCCGCCGCCTCCCACACGTCGGTCCCGGGGGCCATCGACTTCACGTGCGCCTCGGCGAGGAGGCAGGCGGCACCCAGGGCGAACCGCCGGCCGGCGGGAGCCCGGGCGACGATGCGGCCCTGCGGGTCCACGACGAATGCTCCACCGGCATCGGGGTCGCGCCACACGGCCACGAAGACGCGGTTCTCCGTTGCACGGGCCCGGGCGACCATCTCGATGTGCGGGGTGGAGACACGATTGGCGCACCACACGACGATTGCCGCGCCCGCCATCGCCGCCCGGCGCGCGGGCCACGGGGCGAGCAGGTCGTCGTCGCGCAGGAGTGCGGCACCTACGGGGAGGTCGTGCTCCTCGAGCGTGCCGTCGGGGTGGACGACGAGGTTCGCGCCGTGCCCCGCCAGCGTCTCGGCCAGGCCGTCGTGGGAGAGCACCACTACGTACGCGAACCCGGCCACGAACGGCGGGCGCCCCGGCGCGTCCCGCATTGCTACGTGCTCTGTCCGCGCCGGTGAGGCAACCGTGGGAACCTCCACATCGGCCACCAGGAGCTCGGGCTCGGTCGGCGACGCGACTGCGACGATGGTCCCGTCGGCGGCGACGATCTGCGATCGCCCCGAGTACATCGCCACCCCGGCCTCGGTGCCGACCTTCGTCGCTGCTGCGGCGGCGACGCCGTTCTCGAGTGCGCGGACGCGCCAGAGGAACTCGGCCTGCACGTTCGTGCCGGCGGGAGGAGGCGCAGTCGTGACCCAGGCGGTCGAGTTGACGAGAAGGGTCGCCCCGCGCCCGACCAGGTCGGCGGCTATCTCCGGCAGGCGGCCGTCGGCGCAGACCAGCATCCCGACGCCCGAGGACACCTGCGACGCGGACCCGCGGCAGTACCACTCGTGATCGAAGTGCCAGAGGACCTGCTTCACGGCGGTACCGACGACGCTCCCGTCGGCTCCGAAGTGGACGGCCGCGTTGAGGAGCCCGTCGCTCGAGTCGAGAACGAGACCGGCGACGACCTCGATCCCCGCGCGCCGTGCCGCCGCTCCGACGGTGGCCACAGCGTCCGGGCCCGCAGCGAGCGCCGCGCGTCCCGCCGCGGCCGAGCCGAGGACATACCCCGGGTAGGTGCCCTCCGGCAGCACGCACAGGCCGGCTCCCGCCTCGCCGGCGGCCGCGATCATCGCGAGGGCGTCGTCGAGAGCCCGGTCGGCCTCGGAGACCTCGCGCGCTTCTACCTCGCGCGCATGCGATACGACGGAGCGGCACCCGGGGATCATGCCGCATGCCGCCCGACGGGTGGGTCCCCGTCGTGGCGGGCCGTGCGGGCTCGCCTAGGCTGCGGCGATGCTCACCGCATCTTCGCTACGGGAGCTCCTCTCCGCATCCGCCGCCGATCTCACCGCCGAGGCTGCGCGCATCCGCGACGCCGCCTTCGGGGCGCACGTCACGTACTCCCCGAAGGTCTTCGTCCCGCTCACGATGCTCTGCCGCGACCGTTGCGGCTACTGCACCTTCGCCAAGCCACCGGCGCGGCTGGCGGCCCCGTTCCTCTCGCCCGAGGAGGTCCTGGCGATAGCACGCGCCGGGGCGGCGTCGGGGTGCCACGAGGTGCTCCTGACCCTCGGGGAGGCTCCCGAGGACAGGTACCCGGTGGCGGAGGAGTGGCTGGCGGCCCACGACTGCGCGAGCACCGTCGAGTACGTCGCGCGAATGGCGAGGCTGGTGGTCGAGGAGACCGGCCTGCTGCCCCACGCCAACGCAGGCGCGCTCCGTCAGGACGAGTTCGAGATGCTGCGCGAGTGGTGCCCGTCGCAGGGGATGATGATAGAGACGCTCGCCGCGCGGCTCGGAGAGCCCGGTGGTCCGCACCACGGCGCCCCCGACAAGACCCCGGAACGCCGTCTCGCGGCGCTCGAGGCCGCCGGGCGTGCAGGCGTCCCGTTCACGACCGGGATACTCGTCGGCATCGGTGAGACGCGCGAGGAGCGCCTGGAGGCGCTCGCGGCGATCGCCGAGAGCCACCGGCACCACGGGCACGTGCAGGAGGTGATCATCCAAGGGTTCCTGCCGAAGCCGGGTACCGCGATGCACAGGCACCCCTCCTGCGATCCCCACGACCATCTCTGGACCGTCGCAGCGGCACGGATCGTGCTCCCGCCCTCGATCCACCTCCAGGCGCCCCCCAACCTCTCCGACGACCTGGGCGCCCTCCTCGGCGCGGGCATCGACGACTGGGGCGGTGTCTCCCCCGTGACCGCCGATCACGTCAACCCCGAACGCCCGTGGCCGGCACTCGACCGGCTGCGCGAAGCGACAGAGGCGGCAGGCAAGGAGCTCGTCGCCCGTCTGACGGCGCACCCGGAGTTCCTCCTCGACGACGACCGCTGGATCCACCCCGGGCTGCGCTTCGCCGTGATGCAGCGCTCCGACTCCGAGGGCCTCGCGCGCGACGACTCCTGGGTCCCCGGCTGCGAGGAGGTCCCGCCCGAGCTGGTCGGCGACGCGCGTCCCGCGCCCCCACTGCACCCCGCTCGCTCCGGTAGCCCGGTGGGTGAGGTGCTCGACGGCGTCGGCGCGGGCGAAGAAGTCGGCGTGGACGAGATCGTGACCATCCTCGGCGCCCGCGGTCCCGAGGTCGCGCGCGTCGCGCACGCGGCCGACGCCCTGCGTAGTGAGATCGTCGGCGACGAAGTCACGTTCGTGCGCAACCGCAACATCAACTACACGAACATCTGCACCTTCAAGTGCCGCTTCTGCGCGTTCTCGAAGGGCCCCCTCTCGCTCAACCTGCGCGGGCGTCCGTACCTGCTCGATCTGGAGGAGATGCAGCGGCGCGTCGTGGAAGCGGTCGACTGCGGGGCCACGGAGGTCTGCCTCCAGGGCGGCATACACCCCGACTTCGACGGCCACTACTACGCCGACGTCGTCAAGGCCGTGCGTGAGGCCTCACCGACGATCCACATCCACGCATTCAGCGCGCTCGAGGTCTCGGAGGGCGCCCGCAGGCTCGCGATGCCCCTCGACGAGTACCTGACCATGTTGAAGGCGGCGGGCCTCTCGACGCTCCCCGGCACCGCTGCCGAGATCCTCGACGACGAGATCCGCGCCGTTCTCTGCCCCGACAAGGTCACGACCGACGAGTGGCTCGAGGTGCACCGCACGGCCCACTCGGTGGGGCTGCGATCGAACATCACGATCATGAACGGCCACATCGAACGGCCGGTCCACGTCGCCCGTCACATCACACGGACTCGCTCGCTCCAGCGCGAGACCGGGGGCTTCACCGAGTTCGTGCCGCTCCCCTTCGTCCACATGGCTAGCCCGATCTACCTCCAGAGGCGCGCCCGGCCGGGCCCCACATGGCGAGAGACCCTCCTCCTCTATGCCACCGGACGCATCGCGTACCGCGACACGGTCCCGAACATCCAGGTCTCGTGGCCGAAGTGCGGGCTCGAGGGCGCTGCCCAGCTCCTGCGGGCGGGCGCCAACGACCTGGGCGGCACGTTGATGGACGAGAACATCTCGCGCGCCGCCGGGGCGTCGCACGGCCAGGAGCACGACGACGCCGACTTCGCATCCGTCGTCGAGGCGCTCGGGCGCCCGCTCGCCCAGCGGACAACTCTCTACGGCCGGATCCAGACTGTGGGAAGGCGTCTTCACCCAGTCGACGACGACGGACTGGCGGGCGGCGGCCGCGGCGATCCCGCTGCCGTTCCCGTAACGCTCGGATCTCCCCCCGACACGGCGTGACCGCTCCGGAGCTCGACCTCGTCGCCGTCGGGAACGCGCTCGTCGACATCCTCAGCCACGAGGACGACGACTTCGTCATGCGCGAGCGGCTGGAGCGAGGCGTGATGACCATGGTCGATGCGACCCGCGCCGACCGGATCTACGACGCCATGGGGCCGGCCGCGGAGGTCTCGGGCGGATCGGCGGCGAACACCGCCGCGGGAGTCGCCTCGTTCGGCGGGACGGCGGCCTTCGTCGGCCGTGTCGCCGACGACACGTTCGGGCGCGTCTTCGAGCACGACCTGCGCGGGATCGGGGTCCGCTTCGAGGCGTTGCCATCGGGCGACGGGCCGCCGACCGGGCGGTGCCTCGTGGTCGTCACCCCCGACGCACAGAGGACGATGTCCACCTACCTCGGAGCATCGAGCCTCCTAGAGCCCGAGCACGTCGACGACGATCTCGTCGCGTCGGCGGCGGTCACCTACCTCGAGGGCTTCCTCTGGGACCAGCCGGCGGCGAAGGAGGCCCTTCGGGGGGCCGCCGCCGCAGCGCACCGGGCGGGCCGGCGGGTCTCCCTCACGCTCTCGGACCCGTTCTGCGTGGAGCGGCACCGCGCGGAGTTCCTCACGCTCGCCGAGACGGAGGTCGACGTGCTCTTCGCCAACGAGCACGAGATCTGCTCCCTGTACGAGGTCGAGGAGTTCGACGAGGCACTGCAGCATGTCAGAGGGCACTGCGAGATCGCGGCGTTGACGAGGGGCCCTCACGGGTCGGTGATCGTGAGCGGTGACGAGCTGCACGTAATCGACCCCGTCCCAGTGGCGCGGGTCGTCGACACGACCGGCGCCGGCGACCTCTTCGCTGCCGGCTTCCTCCACGGCCTCACCCGAGGCCGGAGCCTCGCGGAGTGCGGGCATCTCGGATCGCTCGCCGCCGCGGAGGTCATCTCGCACCTCGGGGCCCGTCCCGAGGCATCTCTCGCCGCTCTCGCGCGCGACGCCGGGATCTGAGAGGCTCACTGTCGTGCTCCGCCTGCCGCGCTACCGAACCGGCGATACCGCGCTCGACGAGGCCGTCGCCGAACTCCTCGACAAGGTGGGCGACGTCAAGGACAGTGATCTCATCTTCGAGCTCGTCGTGTCGGCCATCCGTCTGGCACTCGACCGGGCAGCGCGCGGCGACTTGAAGGTGGCCAACGCTGCGCTGAAGGAGATGCGCGACGCCTTCTCGGTCTTCGCACCGTACCGTGAGACGCGCAAGGCGGCGATCTTCGGATCGGCGCGCACGCGTCCCGACGATCCCCTGTACCGGCAGGCCGCGCACGTTGCCTCGGACCTCGCCGAAGCCGAGTGGATGGTGATCACGGGCGCGGGGCCCGGGATCATGGAGGCAGGAATCGAGGGTGCCGGCCCGGACAACTCCTTCGGCGTCAGCATCCGCCTGCCGTTCGAGTCGACGACGGCGCAGCTCTTCGCCGACGACCCGAAGCTCGTCTCCTTCCGGTACTTCTTCACCCGGAAGCTGACATTCGTCAAGGAGTCGCACGGATTCGTGCTTCTCCCCGGGGGCTTCGGCACGCTCGACGAGACGTTCGAGCTCCTCACTCTCGTGCAGACAGGCAAGGCCCCGCCCGCGCCCATCGTGCTGCTCGACACGCCCGGGGGCACCTACTGGAAGTCCTGGATCGAGTTCGTCTCTCGTGAGCTCGGTCTGCGCGGCTACGTCTCGCCGGAGGACCGGTCGCTCGTGGTCGTCACAGACGACCCCGACGTCGCCCTCGACGAGCTCACGGGCTTCTACGGCAACTACCACTCGCAGCGGTACGTCGCCGGCGACCTCGTGCTCCGCCTGACCGAGCCGCCGACCCAGGCGTTGTTGGAGCGGCTGAACGACGAGTTCTCCGACATCGTCGAGCGGGGCCGCATCGAGGAGTCGGGCCCCACCAAGTCGGAGGTGAACGACGGCGACTTCCCCGACCTCCCGCGGCTCCGCTTCCGGTTCGACCGCTCTTCGTACGCCCGGCTCCGCCAGATGATCGACGTCGTCAACGCCCGCCGCGTAGGTTCGGCACGGAGAGCGGCGGCGGCCTTCGCGACGGCGCACGGCGCGCCTGGTTGAGCCGCTTCTCCCCCGTCGCCGCGGCGCGACCGTCGTCGGAGTCGGGATCGCGAGCCGCCGTTGCCAGCCGGTCGTATGCGAGGTCGCGGAGCTCCTCCTCGATCGCGTCGAGGCGGTCGGCGATCTCGTCGAGGCGTTCGACGTCAGTCACGGCTGGGCACCTCCGGAACGAGTGCGTCTGCGAGGAGGTCGGCCGGGTGCCGCACCGTGAGACCCGCGGCGCGCAGGTGGTAGATGCAGCCCGGGTTGGCGGAGACGACGGTCACCGTAGCCGGGTCCGCTCCGGCGCACGCGCCGGTGATGGCCGACACCTTCCGGTCGCGGATGGCGCCCGAGAGGGCGGGCTCGGCGAGAGCGTACGCACCGCCGGCGCCGCAGCAGAGCCCGTCGTCGTCGGTCTCCAGGAGGTCGTACGCGCCGGCGAGGACCTCCCGCACGGCCGAGTGGGCGCCCTGGACGTGGCGAAGGTGACAGGCGTCCTGCACGACGACAGTGCACCCCGTGGTCCTGACGGCCGGGACGCCACGGTCCCGGAGCCACGTCGAGAAATCCTGCACCCGGCCGGCGAACGCGTGTGCCTCGGGGGTGTCGAGGAGCTTCCCGTAGTCCTGCATCGCTGCGCCGCAACCGGCGGAGTCGACGACGACCGGTGCGTCGCCCGGCATCGACGCGACGACCCGCCGGGCGAGGCGGCGGGCATCGCCGATGCGACCCGCGTGCGCGTGCAGAGCGCCGCAGCAGTCACCCCCGCGCCCGGGCAGGGCGACGCGTGCGCCGGTCGTGTGCATCACGGCGAGCGCGGCGGCGTGGGTGTCTCGCGACCATGCGTCCATCACGCAACCTGTGAAGAGCCACGCCGTCGGTCCCTCGGGCCCCGGCTGCACCGGACCCCGCGCAGCATCCAGGCGGCGCCGCATCG
The DNA here is from genome assembly GCA_963706745.1 of uncultured Actinomycetes bacterium. Classification (GTDB taxonomy): domain Bacteria; phylum Actinomycetota; class Acidimicrobiia; order IMCC26256; family PALSA-610; genus JAOSJK01. Next base: position 880,233 of record CAVPMX010000004.1, read on the forward strand.
CCGTGGCGGAGAGCCGGGGCAGACCGAGGCGGCGGGGAACGAGGTGGAGGCGCTGTGCAGCCCAGAGGAGCCACGAGACGATGCGGAGCACCCGGCGCCGTGGCAGAACGACACGCAACGCGATCCACTCCCCCGCCCGCCGCCATCGAGGTGCGGGGGACATGGAGCCGCGTTCGGCGAGCCTCGCGCGCGTCGCCTCGACGAGGCTGCCGTACGGGACAGACGACGGACATGCCGCCTCGCAACCACGGCACTGGACGCACTCGAGGATCGCCCGCTCGAATGCCGCGTCGATCGGCAGGGCACCCGACTCGACGCCGCGCATCGCGGCGATCCGCCCGCGCGGCGAGGCGACCTCGAGTCCGGTCACGCGATATGTCGGGCAGTGCGGCAGGCAGAGCCCACAGGCGACGCACTTGACGAGGTCGTCCTCGTCGAGGCCGAGGGGTGTGCTCACAGCGGGATCCTCCCGGGAGAGAGGATCCCGGCCGGGTCGAAGGCATCCTTCACGCGACGCATCACCGCGGCGTTCGGAATCGCGCGGCCGAACCCCGACATCCCCGGGGCGCCTGACTCCCTGAGCATCCATCCACCGGCCGTGCTCGCAGCACTCCGTGCCGCCGACAGCCCCTCCTCGGAGTCGCACGCGACGTGAACGGTCCCGACCCCCACCTCGCCGATCCACCGGCACCCGTCGATGGCGTCGAGCGCCTTACCGGCTCCGACCACTGCTCCCGGGGCGAGAGAGATGCGCCCTCGGTGCGGACCCGCGGGCCAGGCCGGCCCGCCCTGCGAGTCGGGAACCGCTCGCAGGCCGGCGGCGTCGGCCTGGGCGCCGACGTCGTCGCGGTGCCCTTCGAGCAGCACATGCGTGAGGGCGCCGTCCCAGAGGAGGGCGGCGGGCGCGTACAGCGCGTCGCGAAGGGCCTCGGGATGGTCGTCGCTCGCGTGCCACACCGCCGAGAGCGCGAGCGGTCGGCAGCGCAGGGTCGCCTGCACGAGCACTCCGAGCGTCCCGAGCGAGCCCACGAGCAGCCTCGGCAGGTCGTAGCCGCTCACGTTCTTGACCGTGGGCCCGCCGCCCTGCACGAGTCGGCCGTCGCCGGTCACGAACCGGATCTCCAGGACGGAGTCGCGGAGTGGGCCGTAGCAGGAGGCGACGGAACCCGGAGATGCCGGTCGCCAGCACGCCACCGACGGTCGATCGCTGCGATCGGGGGTCGAGGGCGCACTCCTGCCCCGCCTCGGAAACGACGCCGCGCAACTCCTCGACCGTCGTTCCCGCTCCGACGGTGATCGTCAGGTCGGCGGCGTCGTGCACCACGATGCCTGAGGGTGCGCACACCTCGAGGAGCCCCGCCGCGGGCACTCTCACCGGGTCGCCCACCTCCCGGTGGGTGCCGCCGCCGACGGGCACGATGGCGACCCCCGACCCTGCGACCCCGTCGGCCGCAGCTCCGGCCGAGCAGCGGACCGCCTCGACGAGGGCGGCGGTCTCGGCGGCGAAGGCAGGAGCGACGACGGTCTCCGTCTTGGTCAGCGCCATCTCGCACCCGTCTCTCCGCAGCGGCTCCCGGCGGGGAGGATCTTGCCCGGGTTCGCCAGACCCGCGGGATCGAAGGCGTCGCGCAGGCGCGCCTGGGCGTCGAGGTCGTCGGGCGAGAAGAGGAGCGGCATCCGGTCGCGCTTCTCCATGCCGATCCCGTGCTCTCCGGAGAGCACGCCGCCCGCGTCGATGCACGCGTCGAGTATCGCGTCGCCGGCCTCCTTCACACGCTCCCACACCCCCGGCCGGCGGCGGTCGAAGACGATGAGCGGATGCAGGTTGCCGTCGCCGGCGTGGAAGACGTTCATCATCGTGAGCCGTTGCTGCGCTGCGATGGCGTAGACGTCGCGTAGGACGTCGACGAGACGGGTGCGGGGAACGACCGCGTCGTGGAGGTAGTAGTCGGGAGCGATACGGGCGATCGCGCCGAACGCCGACTTGCGCCCCTTCCACAGGAGCGCGCGCTCGGCGTCGTCGGCCGCGATCCGTACGTGTCGTGCCCCGTTGGCCTCCCCGACCTCCTCGACGAGCGCGCGACTCGCGCGGCGACACCGCCGCCGAGGCCGTCGAGCTCGACGAGGAGCACCGCCGCGGCGTCGCGTGGATAGCCGGCCCCGACGAAGTCCTCGACGACGCGGGTGATCTCGGCGTCCATCATCTCGAGGGCCGCTGGGACGATCCCGGCGGCGATGATCCCGCTGACCGTCGCTCCCGCATCCTCGACCGTGGTGAAGTCGAGGAGCATCGTCGCGACCGCAGGCGGGTCAGGTGTCAGCCTCACCGCGATGCGTGTGGCGATCCCGAGGGTCCCCTCGGACCCAACGAAGCAGCCCCGCAGGTCGTAGCCGGGCTCGTCGGGCGCGAGGCCACCGAGAACCGCCGACGCGCCGTCGGGCATCACCACCTCGACCGCGAGCGACGTGTGCAGCGGTCACGCCCCGCGCCAGGCAGTGCGGGCCTCCGGCGTTGGTCGCCACGTTGCCGCCGATGCGTGCACGCCTGCTGCGAGGACGGGTCGGGGGCGTAGTGGAGTCCGAGATGGGCGACGGCGCGGCTCAGGTCGAGGTTGAGGACGCCCGGGCTCGACCCACGCAACCTGGGACCCGGCGTCGACATCGAGCACGCGGTTGAGGCGCGTCGTCACGATGACGACTGCTCCGTCGAGCGGCACTGCGCCGCCGGCGAGCCCCGTCCCGCTGCCGCGCGCGACGAACGGCCGCCCGTGGGCGTCCGCGACGCGCACGGCGGCGGCGACCTCGGCGGCGCTGCGCGGCACGCAGACGGCGGCCGCCCTACCCTGCGCGACTCCCGCGTCGCGCGAGTAGAGGTCGAGCTCGAGGGGGTGCGCGCTGGCCCTGCCGGGCCCGAGCGCGGCGTTCAGGTCTGCGAGGAGCGCATCGTGAGCGATGTTCCGCAGGATACCGACGGGGGCGCACTACGCTCGCACCTCTGCGGGAGGAGAGGGAGCCGATGTCCGGACCGAGTCGCGAGTGGGTCACGATCCCCGTGCCCGGCAAGCAGCCGAAGCGGTGGCAGATCGACGTCACGTTCCTGATGTCTCACTGGCAGTGCATCTTCGGCGCCGGGTGCCAGGGCGTCCTCACCGAGCCGGCACCCGAGCTGGTGCAGGGCTGCTGCTCATACGGGGCGCACTTCTCCGACAAGGAAGACCGCGACCGGGTCGTGAAGATCGCGCAGAAGCTCACGGCCGAGGAGTGGCAGTACAAGGACGTCGGCGACAAGCGCGGCATCGTGGCCTCGGCCGGCAAGAAGGAGTGGCGCACCCGCCTCGTCGACGACGCCTGCATCTTCCTCAACCGGCCGGACTTCGACGCCGGCCCGGGGTGCGCGCTCCACTTGCTGGCACTCAGGCTGCGGGAAGCACTTCGTGAAGACGAAGCCGGCAGTCTGCTGGCAGCTACCGGTCCACGCCGAGGAGCGCGAGGACGAAGACGGCAGCGTCACCGTGGTCCTCTCGGAGTTCACGAGGGCCGGCTGGGGCGAGGGCGGCGAGGACTTCGCGTGGTGGTGCACCGAGGCCCCCGAGGCCTTCACCGCTCGCGAGCCCGTCTACAAGACCCTGGAGGCGGAGCTCCGGGCGACCCTCGGCGACGACGTCTACAGCGACCTGGCCAAGTACCTCGACGAGCGGATGCGCACGGATGCGCCGATGCTGGTGCATCCCACGGAGGCGCCGGTCACCGTCCGGCCGACACGGCGCCGAAGCTGACCAGGGAGGATCCGTGGCAGAGGAGTCGATCGCAGATCTGCTCACCGACCTCGGTGACGAGCAGAAGTCGCTCGTGGCGGTGCTGAGCAAGATCGGCGGCGACGACTGGTTCCGCCCGACACCGGCGAAGTACTGGGACGTCCGCGACACGATCGCGCACTTCGCCGACACCGACGAGCTCGCGTTCGACACGCTCACAGGGGGCGAGCGGACGCTGAACGACTTCGCACTCCGCCTCGCCTCTGGTGAGGACGTCACCTTCTGGGGAGTTCAGCGGGGCCGCCGCCTGAAGGGGCCCGAGGTGCTCGCATGGTGGGAGCGCACCGCAGCGGCACAGCTCGACCAGTTCGCCCGAACACCTCCCGACTTCCGGGTCCCCTGGGGGCTCGGCATGCGCACGGCGTCGCTGATCAAGGCGCGGCTGATGGAGGTGTTCGCCCACGGCCACGACGCGAGGGTGGCCCTAGGTGTGGAGATCCCCGACAGCCCCCGCATGCGTCACGTCGCATGGCTGGCGACGAGGGCCCTCCCGTACGCGTACACCGTCGCAGGCCGCGAAGCCCCGGTGGAGCCGCTGCGCGTCGAGCTCGTCCTCTCCGACGGCACCGAGTGGACCTACGGGCCCGACGACGCCACCAACCGCATCACCGGCCCGGCTCTGCAGTACTGCGAGGTCTTCGTGCAGCGCCGGAGCGCGGCCGATGCCCCCGACCTCGTCGCGGAGGGCGACGCTGCGGTCGCCGCGCTCGAGGTGGCGCGCGCATACCTCTGACGACTCGTGCCCCACGTCGCAGACCACCGACCCCGAGCCCGCAAACGACCACCGGAGGCGTCCGTGCCGCTCTTCTCGTTCGAGGGTCTCGCCCCGCACGTCGACCCGACCGCCTTCATCGCGCCCACTGCGACGCTCGTCGGCGACGTCATCGTCGAAGAAGATGCATCCGTGTGGTACGGGGCCGTCATCCGGGCCGACTTCGCGCCGGTGATCATCCGGGCGGGGGCGAACGTCCAGGACGGCGCCGTGGTTCACGGTCCCCCGGGCCTGACCACCGACGTCGGGCGCGGGGCGACGATTGGCCACAACTGCGTGATTCACGGCGCAACTCTCGAAGACGAGTGCCTGGTGGCGAACGGCACGATTGTCCTCGACGGTGCGCGCGTCGGCGCGCGTGCGCTGGTGGCCGCCGGGTCGGTGGTGAGCGCCGGGTTCGAGGTGCCGCCGGGGATGCTCGCGGCCGGCGCGCCCGCCGTGCTGAAGCGCCCGGTGGAGGGCTCGCCCGCTCAGTTCTGGGTCGACACGAACCCGGTGGCCTACGCCGAGCTCGCGGCGCGTCACCGCGACGGGATCGCCCACATCTGAGAGCGCCGTCCCGGCAGGCGTCGAGCGCGTCGAGACCCCGGCACCGCCGTCGGCGACCACGACGTCTCCGGTCATCCACGACGACGCGCTCGAGCAGAGGAAGAGCGCCGCGGAGGCGATGTCGTCGGGAACGCCGATTCGACCGAGCGCGTGCATTCGGTCGGCGGCCTCCTCGTCGGGCTCCCAGAGCGCCCGGGCCATGTCGGTCTTCACGAGGCCGGGCGCCAGGGCGTTCACGCGCACGCCCGGTGCGAGCTCCTGGGCCAGCTGGCGCGTCAGGTGGATCAGCGCCGCCTTCGAGACGTTGTAGGCGCCGATGAAGGGCGCCGGGCGCAGGCCGCCGACGGAGGCGACGTTCAGCATCACTCCGCCTCGCTCGCGCATGCCGTACCGCCAGGCCGCCTGACTGAAGCGGAGCGGCCCGGCGATGTTCGTGTCCCAGACCTTCGCGACCGCGCCGAGCTCGGCATCGATCAGCGGCCCGAAGACCGGGTTGGTCGCCGCGTTGTTCACGAGGATGTCGATCGACCCGAGCTCGGCGACGCAGTGCGCCACCGCGGCGTCTGCGACCTCGGGATCGCCCGTGGAACCGCGGTACGAGGCGGATTCGCAGCCCAGGGTCTCGAGCGCCGAGCGCGTTTCGTCGAGCTCGTGCTGCTTGCGCGCCACGACGCATACGGACGCGCCGGCCGCCGCGAAGGCCTCGGCGATCGCGCGACCGATGCCCCTGGTGCCGCCGGTGACGAGTGCGGCGCGCCCGTCGAGGCGGAGCATCTCTGCGGGGTCGATCAACGGGCCTCCATTCGTCTCGCCGGCTACGTCGGAGATGCGGTTCCTCAGAGGTAGAGGCCGCTCTGTCCCTCCACGCGGGCCGACGCGACGGCGTGCACGTCGCGCTCGCGCAGGATCAGGTACTCCTCGGCACGTATCTCCACCTCGTAGCCGGAGTCGGGCGAGAAGAGGACCCGGTCACCCTCCTCGACCGTCCGAACCGTCGGTCCGACGGCGACGACCTCGGCCCACACCAGGCGCCGGTTCACGTTGGCGGTCGCGGGGATGAGTATCCCCGATCGCGAGCGACGGTCCCCCGCCTCCTCCGACGGGGAGACCAGCAGGCGGTCCGCCAGCATGCGGATGGAGTGCTTGACGTCGTTCTCGTCGGCTTCGGTCATGAGGGGCCAGGCTACCGCCTCCCTGACTAGTCTCCCGGCGAGCCCCGGAGCCCCGAATGGAAGGTCTGCATGCACGTCACTGCGAATCCGCGCACTCGGGGTTGCCTCCCGGTCTGGCTCGCCCTGGTCGCATTGTCGGCTGGTGCGTGTGGAGCGGGTCAGGGAGGCAAGGGCGGCTCCGTGACCGTCACCACACGTGCCGGCGCCGACTCCGCGACCGTGACGATCGAGGCCCACGACATCTACTTCGATCCGGCGGAAGTGACGGCACCGGCCGGAGAGATCGTCTTCGACCTGGTGGAGAGGGGCGGCCAGACGCACACGCTCCTCTTCGACGAGGTCGACGACTTCAAGCTCTCGGTGAGCGGGGCCGACCAGGACGATTCGGGAGCGCTCGTGCTCGAGCCTGGCGAGTACACCTACTACTGCGACATCCCGGGGCATCGCGCCCAGGGAATGGTCGGCACCCTGACGATCGAGTGAAGTGCTCGGCGCCGACGGCGATGCTGCGCGACGGAACCACGACCGGTGCCGTGTAGATTCACTCGCCGCAGCGGAAACCGGTCCGGGGGGATGAGGATGTCGTCGCCAGCAATCGGTGTCGCGCCGCTGGCCGGCGCGACGACGAGGACGTTCCGCTCGAGCGCGCTCGTGTACCTGAAGCTGACGAAGCCGCGGATCATCGAGTTGCTGCTCGTCACCGCTGTCCCGCCGATGATCCTCGCGCACGGCGGGCTCCCGGGAGTCCGGCTGATCATCTCGGTTGTTTTCGAAGGCGCGCTCGCGGCGGGCGGCGCCAACACGATCAACTGCTGGATCGACCGCGACCGCGACGCCCTGATGGACCGCACCAGCGGTCGCCCGCTGCCCGCGGGCGAGGTGGAGCCCGCCAGGGCGCTCGCCTTCGGCGTCGTCCTGAACGTCGTCGCGTTTGCGATCCTCTGGCCCGGAGCGAACCTGCTGGCCGCCTGCCTGACGCTCTCGGCGACCCTCTTCTACGTCTTCGTCTACTCCATCTGGCTGAAGCCCCGGACCGACCAGAACATCGTGATCGGCGGGGCAGCCGGAGCGATCCCGGCGATGGTCGGCTGGGCGTCGGTGACCGGCAGCCTCGGAGTCACCGCCTGGGTCCTCTTCGCGGTCGTCTTCCTCTGGACACCCGCTCACTTCTGGGCGCTCGCGCTGAAGTACCGCGACGAATACGCCGGCGCCGGAGTGCCGATGTTGCCCGTGCGACGCGGTCCGGAGACTGCAGCGCGCCAGATCACCGCGTATGCGGCGTTGACGGTCGTCGCGACGCTGGTTCTCGCTGCCGTCTCCGACGCAGGCGCCTTCTACGCCGCCGGCGCGACCGTGCTCGGCGTCGTGTTCGTGGGGGCCGCCGTGCGCCTGGTGCGAGACACCTCCTCTTCGCGTGCTATCAGGTTCTTCACGTTCTCGAACCTCTACCTGACTCTGGTATTCGCAGCCCTTGCCGCAGACACCCTCCTCCACTGACGACGCCGACCGGGAGCCACCGGTTCCGGACGCCGAGGCGCGCCGGATTCCACGCGCGGTGATCATCGGTCTCGTCGTCGTCGCCCTCGCAGTGCCGGGGATCGGTCTGGCCCTCACGATGGGTGGTGGCTCCTCCGACGGTTCCGACGAATCGGGTACCGCGAAGATCACCGCGAACGTCGGTGCCCGCGTCGACGAGGCGGCGCCCGACTTCACGCTCACCTCGATCGACGGTGACGAGGTCAGCCTCGACGACTACAGGGGTACCCCGGTCCTGGTGACGTTCTGGGCGTCGTGGTGCCGACCGTGCCGACTCGAGTTCCCGCTGCTGCGCGACGCCATAGCCGAGCGCCCCGGCGAGTTCGCGGTGCTGGGGATCCTCTACGAGGATCTCGACAAGGACGCACGGGCCTTCATGGAAGAGATGAACGTCGACTGGCCGGCTCTCAGAGACCCCGACGGCACGATCGCCCGGCGCTTCGGAGTGGCGGGGATCCCCCAGACGTTCTTCATCGACGCGGAGGGCGTGCTGCGTGAGCGCGCCTTCGGCATCACCGCCGCGGAGGATCTCGACGGTCCGCTGGGTCGCCTGCTCGACCCCTGAGCGCGTCGGTAGGTGGCGGCTCAGTCCTCCCAGCGGAACCACCGCGCGGCGAGCGCCGGGCCCACGACCGCCCAGACGCCGAGAACTGCGAGGCTCCCCCACGGGAACGCCTCCCCGGCCGTCAGCACCCCGCGCAGGCACTCGGAGAGCGCGGCGGCGGGCAGGATGCGGGCGAGATCCTGGACTGCGCCCGGGAGCTCGTCGAGTGGATACGCCATCCCGCCGAGGAACATCAGGACCAGGAAGAGGCCGTTCGCGAGTGCGAGGTTCGCCTCGGCGCGCAGCGTCCCGGCCAGGAACATCCCGATCCCCGCGAACGCCAGGGTCCCCAGGAGGATCAGCGGAAGAGCCTCCGCTGCGCCACCAGGCATCGACCAGCCGAGCGCGACGCCCGTCGCGACGATCGCCACGGCCTGGACGACCTCCAGCGCGAGTATCGCCCCCGACTTCGCCACGAGCAGGCCACCTCGTGTGAGAGGAGTGGACCCGAGTCGCTTCAGGACTCCGTATCGCCGCTCGAACCCCGTGGCGATGCCCAGGCTGACCATCGCCGCCGACATGACCGCGAGCGCGAGCACTCCGGGCACGAGGAACATCAGTGGGTCGTCGTAGCTCGTGTCGAGCGTCTCCACCTTCCCGAAGAAGACGAGGATGCCCAACGGGATCGCGAGCGTGACGATGAGGCTCTCGCCGCGTCGCAGAGTGAGCGCGAGCTCCACCCTCGCCTGTGCGACCACGGGGCCGACCCTCATGGTGCCTGCTCGGCGGTGATCTGCAGGAAGACCTCTTCGAGAGAGCGCCCGCCCGGCCTGCAGCGTCCCGATGACGACGCCGCGATCTCGCATCCAGCAGGCGAGGTCGGCGATGAGTGCCGGCGTGGCCGAGGCGCGTACCAGGTACTCACCCGGGTGCTCCTCTGTGACGGAGGTCGTGTCGATCCCGAGTGCCGCAGCGAGATCGCCGACCGGGAGACCGGGCGCGGCGGTGAAGTAGACCTCCACGGTCTCGTGGCTGTGTGTCAGCTCGCGCCGGCGACCCGATCGCAGCGAGCCGCCCCGCGCTGACGATCGCGAGCCGGTCGCAGAGCTGCTCGGCCTCGTCCATGAGGTGGGTGGTGAGCACCACCGTCGTCCCCTGGCCGCGCAGCGAACGGATCATCTCCCAGGTCGTGGCGCGGGCGTGCGGATCCATGCCCGCGGTCGGTTCGTCGAGGAAGACGAGTCGTGGCCGGCCGATCAGAGCGCACCCCAGCGAGAGCCGTTGTGCTGTCCACCCGAGAGCCGCCGGACGAAGACGCGCCGCGACTCGGAGAGGCCGACACGCCTCAGCATCTCCTCGGGGTCGATGGGGTCCTCGTAGAAGGCGGCGAAGAGCCTCAGGAGCTCCAGGGGACGCAGACCGGGATAGAGGCCACCTTCCTGGAGCATGACGCCGATCGCGGCGCGCAGCGCTGCGGAGTCGCGCATCGGGTCGAGCCCCAGGACCTCCGCGCTGCCGGCGTCGGGGCGGCGGTAGCCCTCGAGGATCTCGAGGGTCGTGGTCTTTCCGGCACCGTTCGGGCCGAGCAGGCCGAAGACCTCGCCGCTGTGCACCTCGAACGACAGGCCGTCGACGGCTCGGACTCCGCCGTACGCCTTCTCGAGGCCGACCACCCGAATCGCGAGCTCCGGGCCGGCGGGGCCGGAGTGTTGGGGCGTTCCGGGCATGGATCGGCGAGGTTACCTGCGACGAGGCGGAACCGATCGGTCGGGCGGATCAGCGGTCGCGCCACGCGACGTACTCGGCGAGGCCGTGCAGCAGTCGACCCGCCTCTTCGGGCAGGCCCGCCGCGGCGATCGCGTGACGGGCGGTGTCGACGAGGCCGTCGATCCGCTGCTCCACCTCTCCGAGAGCGCCGCTCGACACGAAGAGGTCCTGCAGAGCCGCGATCTCGTCGTCGTCGAGGTCTGGTGACCCGAGTCGTCGCAGGAGGGCGTGCCCTGCCGGTCCGGCCCTGGAGGCTGCCTGGGCCGCGAGCGGAGTGAGCTTGCCTTCGCGCAGATCGTCCCCTACGGGCTTGCCGGTCACGGACTCGTCGCCGAAGACTCCGAGGACGTCGTCACGAAGCTGGAACGCCTCGCCGAGAGGGAGCCCGAGCTCGCTGAGGGGATCGGCCAGGTCTGCGAGCCCGCCTGCCATCGCCGCGCCGAGGTGCAGGGGCCGCTCGACGGTGTACTTGCCCGACTTGTACGTCGCGATGCGCCTGGCGGTCGCATCGTCGGTGAGTCGTCCGGCCGTACCCAGCAGATCGAGCGACTGTCCGACGCAGAGCTCGATCCGCAGCTCGTCGTAGATCCGCCGGGCGTCGGGCGGGAAGTCGCGCGGAGCACGTCGGCGTAGGTGAAGGCGAAGTCGCCCACGAGGATCGCCATCCCCTCGCCGAAGCGTCGAGGCTCTCCGCGCCACGCGCGCTTCTCGTGCAGATCGGCGAAGGCGGTGTGCACCGCGGTGGCGCCGCGGCGGGTGTCGGAGCCGTCCATGACGTCGTCGTGCACCAGGGCGAAGGTGTGCACGAGCTCGAGGGCCGCTCCGGCGTCGACGGCCCTGGAGCCCGGGGACTCCCCTCCGGCCGCCAGGAAGCCGCAGTGGCAGAACGCCGGCCGGAGGCGCTTCCCACCGGCGACGACGAGGTCGCGCAGCGCGTTCAACGGAGCGACGAGGTTCGGATCCACCTGCTCCCAGCGGGCAGCTTCGGCATCGAGGAGCTCCAGGACCCTCCCCTCGACAGCCGCCGCGATCGCGTCGAGTCCGGCGGGGAACGACGCCGAGGGTGGGCGGGGGCCTTGGCTGCACGCGGCCACCGTAGGCGCAGGCCCGCCGGCTCTCCCAACGGGCGCGCGCAGTTAGTCTCGGGGCATGCCCCGCTTCCTCTCCGAAGCCTGGATCGACGACCTCGCGCGAGCAGCGCGCGCGACAACGGTCGCCGATTGGCCGTCCGGGGAGCGTCTTGTCGTAGAGCAGGTCGTCATCTCGCCTACGGCGGGTTGGGTCATGGAGATCTCGACCGCCGGAATGCGTGTCACTCGCGGCCGCGCCTCGCACCCCGGAGCCGTCGACCTGACGGTGGTCGTCGACGGACGCACGGCGGAAGAGATCGTCCGGGGGACGCTCAACGCCCAGTCTGCGCTCGCGACCGGCCGCCTACGGGTGCGCGGAGATCTGGCGAGGCTCGGTCGGCTGCAGGGCGCGCTGGCGGCCATGGGCGACGTCTTCGCCGCGGTGAGGGACTCGACAGAGCTCCCCGGGGCGCCAGGCGCCCGCTGAGCCTCGTCGGCCGGGCCGCTACGATCGACTCCACAGAGCGCGGCGGACGCGGCCGCAGCCTTCCGGACCGGGAGCGACCCGTATGAGCGAGCAGATCTCCGTCGACGAGCTCCGCGCCGGAGCAAGGACCTTCCTCGACGCGAACGCCGAGGTGCGTCGGGAGGAGAAGTTCGTCTGGGGGAAGGGATCCGACAAGGTCGGTCTGCTCGAGGAGAAGTCGAAGAAGGAGGAGCAGCGCGAGATCGCCAATGCCAAGGAGTGGCGGGGCAAGGTCTTCGACGCCGGCTACGGATGGATCACGGGCCCCGAGGAGTACGGCGGTGGTGGGCTGACCCCCGCGCACGAGCGCGGATACCGCGAGGAGGAGTCGAGGTACCGCACTCCGAGTCAGGCACCCTTCGGCATCGGCCTCGGGATGGTCGCGCCGACGATCCTCGCCCACGGCACCGACGAGGCGAAGCAGCGCTACCTGAAGTCGCTGTGGAGGGGCGAGATCATCGGCTGCCAGCTCTTCTCGGAGCCGATCGCCGGGTCCGACCTTGCGGGGATCCAGACGCGCGCCGTCCGCGACGGCGACGAGTGGGTGCTGACCGGCCAGAAGGTGTGGACCTCGGGAGCCCAGTACAGCGACATCGGCGAGATCATCACGCGCACGTCGCCCGACAAGCCCAAGCACAAGGGCCTCACCATGTTCCTCATCGACATGAAGGACCCGGCGGTCGAGGTGCGCCCCCTGCGTCAGATGACCGGTGGTGCTGCATTCAACGAGGTCTTCATCGACGAGCTGCACGTCCCCGACTCGCATCGGATGGGCGACGTCGACGAAGGCTGGGGTGTCGCTCTCACGACCCTGATGAACGAGCGGGCATCGATCGGCGGTGGCGGGGCCGCCGGTGGCTCGATGCCGGCCGCGGCGAGGCTCTTCCAGATGGCCGCACACCTTGGTGCCACCACCGACCCGATAATCCGGCAGCGCCTTGTCGACGTATGGCTGCGAACCCAGGTCTCCCGGTACACGAACCTCCGGGCGATGGCGAAGCTGCGCGCGGGCCAGACCCCGGGCCCCGAGCTCTCCATCGCGAAGATGGCCCTCACCGAGAACATGACGGCTGTCGCGTCGCTCCTAGCCGACATGCTCGGCCCAAGGCTGGTCGCCGACAGTGGCGAGTGGGGCACGTACGCCTGGTCGGAGTTCGTCCTCGGGGTGCCCGGCATGCGGATCGCCGGTGGTACCGACGAGGTGCTGCGCAACATCGTCGGTGAACGCGTCCTGGGTCTGCCGAAGGACCCGTCGCACCAGCGCTGAGGCGCGGGCGCCCGGGTCGGCGCCGACCGAGACGATCGGGGGACCGACGATGCACCCCGCTGAGCGGCTCCGAGCAGTCATCCGATGGTCGGGTGACGACACAGCGCTCTCCGTCGAGGCGGCCTCAGCGCTCGCTTCGTTCGCCGAGCTCGAGGGCCCGGCGGGCGTCCTCGTCGCGTGCCGGCGGATCCTCGCCCACCACCCGTCCTGCGGTCCGCTGTGGTGGACGTGTGCCAGAGTGGTCGCCGCCGCCGATGCTGTCGCCGCGGCGCGAGAGGCCGCCGCACTCCTCGACGCGGACCGGACCGCGGAGCGCCTCGCAGCCGGCCTCCCGATCGTCGATCCGGACCGCCTCGTTGCAGTCGTCGGATGGCCCGACGCCGCCGACGTCGCGCTCGCGGCGCGCGCCGACATCGCAGCCGTCGCTGTGCGCGTGTCGGGGGCCGACCCCTACGACTCCCTGCGCGCACGCGTCGCCGATCGCGCCGTCAGGGTCGTCGGCGCCACCGAGCTCTCGGACCTCGCGATCGACCTGCTCCTCGTCGGGGCGTCCGCCTTCGGCGGTGGCCGGGCTCTGGTTCCGAGTGGCTCCGCCGACGTGATCGACACGGTGGGGAGCCGGCCGGCCGTGTGGCTGATCGGCGGCGTGGGGAGAACGCTTCCATCGAGGTTGACCGACGTCGTCGCGGCGGCGTCGGAAGCCGCCGACTCGATGATCGAGTCGGTCTCGCTCGAACGGTTCGACCGGGTCGTCGGGCCGCGTGGTCTCGCCCACCCGCACGACGCCGAAGCGCGCGTCGACTGCCCTGCCCCGCCGGAGCTGCTCCGCTCGATGTGAGCCGGGGCCGTCGGCCCGTGGGAGCTGTCAGAAGCGGCCCCGCTCCGAGGTTCCGAGGCGCGTTCGCAGGTAGCGTCGTAGGTACGCGCGCACCATCGCACGAGTGGGCGGGAAGAGCAGAGCGACTCCCACACCGTCGGTTACGAAGCCGGGGGTCAGCAAGAGGAGACCGCCTGCGAGCACGAGGGTGCCGTCGAGGATCTCGTCGGCCGGGATCCGGCCCAGGTCGAGCGACTCCCTCGCACGCTGGAGCACTACGAATCCTTCGTGGCGGGCGAGCCACGCTCCGAGGAGCGAGATGAGGACCATCACGGCGATCGTGTCGAGGACCCCGAGAGCGTGGCCGACCTGAATGATCACGTAGATCTCGAGCATCGGGACGACGACGAAGAGCAGCACGAGCAGTGGCAGCACACCCCGATCGTACCGGGGCTCTCGGCGCCGGGGGACCGCGACTCAGGAGTCGGCCAGCGCGAAGAAGTATCCGCCGCGCGACCCCACGTAGATGCGGCCGTCCCACACTGCCGGCGTCGACTCGATACACCCGCCGAGGGTGATCTCCCACAGCTGAGGTGGCGGCACGCCCGTGTCGCTCACGTCGTAGCCGCGGAGAACGCCGTCGCAGCCCCCCTCGATCAGCACGTCGTCGACGATGACGGGCGATCCCATCAGCGGCGGCGGCACCTCGAGCTCCCAGCGCACCACGCCCGAATCCCGGTCGATGCCGTAGACGGTGCCCTGGTAGGTGGCGACGACCACGAGGTCCTCGTGCAGTGCAGGCGTCCCCCACACCCCTGCCTTCTCCGCCACCTGGTCCTTCAACGACCACACCAGTGGGTCATCGGGGCGCGACGGGTCGAGCTTCATGATCTGACCGATCTCGGCGGAGCGCGCGTTGTGGCGCTCCCACTCCGACGCGACATAGAGCATCCCATCCGAGTCGACCACGACGCTCGCGTCGGTGTCGTCGCCGGTCCAGAAGCGGAACACCCTCGATGGAGCGCCCGCGCCCGTGCGCAGGCCGGAGAGGTCCCATCCCTGGACGAGGCCGCCGGAGTTCGCGAAGTACGCGGTGTCGTTCCAGACCGCGACGGAGTTCTCGACGCTGACCTCGTTGCTCCCCGCGATGTCGCTCAGCAGCTCGTCGTCCCAGCTCGGGGTGTTGAAGACGAGCGAAGGATCGACGGTCACGAGGCCGTCGGGCCCGTAGCCGCGGTTGAGGCGCGCTACGTGGAACTGGCTGTTCTCGCCGCCCTCGATGAGGAGGTCGCGCAGCACGAGAGCGCTGCCGTCCCAGTCGTCGTTCCAGAGCGTGGGCGAGACGGCGTTGGCCGAGAGCTTCCAGAGCTCGACCGCCTCGGGTCGGTCGATTGCCAGCGCCCGGAAGTAGCCGTCGCGAGATCCCGTGTAGACGATCGGATAGCCGTCGGGATCGACGGTCACTGACCCCTTGATGATGTCGCCGGTCGGGAAGTCGGGGAGGATCCGCTCACCGGTGTCGGCGTCGAGGAAGTGCACCGCGCGGTCGTAGGCGCCGAAGACGACCCAGGTGCGGCCCTCTCGCTCGAAGACCGCGGGCTGGCCGGTCCAGCCGCTCCCGCACCAGACCCGGGTCTCGCCCTTGTCGCTCGACGGCGAGCACATCGCCGAGTCGGGGAACTGCCAGAGCACACCCGGCGAGGTGGGGACCGGCCCCTCCCCGTACCAGGTGCGGGTGGGGTTGCCACGGAACGTCAGGAGCCCGCGCACCTCGGACCCCCACGGAGCGCCGACCGATGCCGGGTCCACCAGGACGTCGGGCGGCGGGTCGGTCGTCGAGGTCGTGGACGCCGTGGACGGCGTGTTCGCGGACGACGGTGACGCTCCCCCGAGCCCGCCCGACGATGCCGGTAGCGGACCCCTCGGAGCAGAGTCGTCGTCGCTCCCGCCGTCTGCGACGACCGCTGCCACCGCCCCACCCACTGCCAGGCAGGCCACGAGCACGACGAGGATCGCCTGGTTGCGTCGCCTGCGCGCCGCGAGGCGGGCGGCTCGCTTCGGCACTCCCGGGCCCGGTTCCACGCCCGGCGACGCTACTCGGCCGACACCAGGTGCTCGATCAGGAGCCTGCTGAGCTCGTCGGGAGCGACCTCGGGCACCCAGTGGTTGACGCCCTCGAGCACCTCGAAGCGGTAGGGGCCGTCGACGCACGCCGCCGTCGCCTCTGCCGCCTCGCGACCGAGGGCGGGGTCGTCGGTCCCCCATACATACATCGTCGGGGTCGTGATCGGACCGAGGCCGTCGACGAGGCCGACGTCGGCGGCGCGATACCAGTTGAGCCCGCCGGTCAGGGCGTCGCGCTCGCGCATCACGGCCAGGTGCTCGGCGGCGCTGTCGGCCGGGAGGCCGCTGGCCTCGTAGAGGTTGCGCAGCAGAGCGGCGTCGTCGGCGAGGAAGGTGTCCTCTGCCTCCGGCGACCTGAAGAAGAGCATGTACGACGACTTCTCGCGCTGCTCTCCCGTCTGGATCGAGGCGCGGAACGCTGCCGGATGCGGAGTCGACACGACCGTGAGGGTCCGCAGACGCTCCGGCCGGCGACCGGCGACCTGCCAGGCGACGGCGCCACCCCAGTCGTGGCCCACGAGATGGAACCGCTGTGCGCCGAGATGATCGGCGACCGCGATGACGTCGGCGACCAGGTGCTCTGCCTCGTACGCAGCGACATCCGAAGGGCGCGCGCCGGGCGAGTACCCGCGCTGATCGAACGCGACGGCGCGATACCCCGCCGCGGCGAGCGCCGTCATCTGGTGGCGCCACTCGCCGCGCGTCTCGGGGAAGCCGTGGAGCAAGATGACGACCTGGCCCGCCGGCGGGCCGGCGGCCGTCGCGTCGAATACCAGGTCACCGACGGGGATCCGAACGTTCTCCATCCCCCGATGCTATGCCGGGGGTAGGGTCGCGTCTTCGGGATCCTGAGGAGGGACTTGCGCGCGAGAACCGCTCAGCTCGTCGTCGCGGTCGCACTGATCGCTGCGACCGTCTCGTCGGTGCCGGCGCCGACTGTGGCCACTCCCTTCTACGGATCCATGGGGGGCCGTCCACTCGACTCGCCGATCGTCGACTTCGCAGCTCTTCCGTCGGGTGGCGGCTACTGGATGACCGGCTCCGACGGTGGGGTCTTCTCCTTCGGCAGGGCGCGCTTCTTCGGTTCCATGGGTGGCCGGCCGCTCGACGCTCCGATTGTGGCCATGGCGCCAACCCCGGCGGGCGACGGCTACTGGTTCGTCGGCAGCGACGGTGGCGTCTTCTCCTTCGGCGCTGCACGCTTCTTCGGTTCGATGGGCGGCCGGCCACTCGTGTCACCGATCGTCGACCTGGAGCCCACTCCCACCGGGCGGGGCTACTGGCTGCTCGCAGGCGACGGTGGCCTCTTCGCGTTCGGCGACGCTCGGTTCCACGGGTCGGCCGGGGCGATCCGCCTCGCGGCACCGGCAGTCGCGATGGACGGGACCGCCGACGGCCGCGGCTACTGGATCGCAACCGCCGACGGCGGAGTGCTGACCTTCGGGTCGGCCGCGTTCCACGGCTCCGCTGGTGCCATCAGCCTCGCGGGTCCGATCGTCGACTTCGCCGCGACGCCCGACGCCCGTGGCTACTGGCTGGCCGCCGACGACGGCGGGGTGCTCACCTATGGGTCCGCCCGCTTCCACGGCTCTACCGGTGGCGTACCCCTCGATGCCCCGATCGTGGCCTTCGGGCCCACGTGCCGCGGCGACGGGTACTGGCTGACCGGCAGCGACGGCGGGGTCTTCGCGTTCCCGGGGAGCGTGCCGCCGCCTCCGCGACCTCCTCGTCTTCGCGTGTCGACGGTGGCATCGGGGCTCGACATCCCTTGGGATCTCGGATTCCTTCCCGACGGGACGATGCTCTTCACGGAGCGCCCGGGACGGGTGAGTGCCCTGATCGGCGGTGCCGTGCGTGTCCTGGCCACACCCCCCGACGTCGTCGCGGTCGGCGAGGGGGGGATGCTCGGCCTCGCCGTCGACCCGCGCTTCGGTCGCAACCGACTCGTCTACACCTGCTTCAACACGACACACGGAGACATCCGCCTCGTGAAGTGGCGGGTCAACGCGTCCGTGACCCGGCTGAAGCGGGGTGCCGCGATCGTCACCGGCATCCCTGCCTCCGCGGGGGGCAGGCACTCCGGGTGCCGTCCGCGCTTCGGCCCCGACGGCTACCTCTGGGTCGGCACCGGTGACGCGGCTGTAGGCACCAACCCTCAGAGCAACACGTCGCTCGGCGGCAAGGTCCTGCGCGTGGATCGCAGGGGTGCCGCCGCCGACGGCAACCCCGGGGGGAGGCTCTGGTACACGAAGGGGCACCGCAACGTCCAGGGCCTCGCATTCCGGCCCGGTTCCGGCGACCCGTTCTCCGTCGAGCACGGACCTGACCGCGACGACGAGGTCAACGTGCTGCGCGCCGGCGGCAACTACGGCTGGGATCCCGTGCCGGGCTACGACGAGTCCGTCCCGATGACCGATCTGGCGCGCTTCCCCGACGCGGTGCGACCCGTGTGGCAGTCCGGCTACCCGACGATCGCGCCGTCGGGCGGAACGTTCCTCTCCGGCCGCCGGTGGCGGACCTGGGACGGTGCCTTCCTGATGGCGGTCCTCAAGGACGCGCACCTCCGCCTGCTCCGCTTCGACGGGTCGAACAGGCTTCTCGGCGAGCGGGTGGTGCTCACGGGCTATGGCCGCCTGCGCACCGCATTGCAGGGACCGAACGGCAGTGTCTACGTGACGACCTCGAACGGCGGCGACGACCGCATCCTCCGCCTCACCCCCACCTAACCCCAACATCCCACTTTGGCGTCACTTACTCACGACTATTGCGAGTAGGTGACGCCAGAGTGCTCGGGGGGGCCGCCAGGAGGGCGGCGAGCGTGCTGCAGAGCTCACCTCCCGCCGTCGCTTGAGGTCGCCGTAACGTGCAGTAACGGGCAGGAATCCCGCCCGGATGATCCGGTTGCGTCGCGAGCTGTCGCGCTGGAGGGCTTGCTCGCCGGTGTGCTCCTGCTTGCTGTCGTACTCGATCGCGACGCGATGCTCCGGGTAGGCGGCGTCGACGCGGGCGACGAAGTACCCACTTCGTCGCGGACCTCGAACTGGAGCGACAGGCGTCGGCAGGTGATGCCGACGGATGACATCGACCATTCGCGACTCCATCGCGCTCTCGGGACGCCCGCGGCGTTCCGCCGCCTCCCGCAACGCATCGCGTAGCGGTCGCACTCCTGGACGCCCCGGCCGCGCCAGGCGCTGCAGTGTCGCGTCGACGGCTCCCAGGGTCGTAAGGCCGCGGTGTTCGGCGTCGTCGAGCGCCATCTTCACGACGACAGGCGAGCACACGGCGCCCAGATCGAGGAGTGTCCGCTCGACCGAGGTGACCGGGATACGACGATGAAGGCGCACGTCCCTTGCGTCGAGCACCTTCGTCTCGTGCACCACCAGGCTCTCGTGCCGCGCCCTGCCGCCATCGCGGACAACTGATCTCGATGAGGTCGCGTCGCCGTCCCGGGAGTCCCCACAGCGCTGCTGCCGACCGGTGGGACGCCAGGGCACGGAACCCACCTGCCCAGCACGCCCCCAGCAGGTCACCCTCCCAGGAAGTCGGAGTCGCCGCCCATCGGTAGACGTTGCGGAACGGCGCGACCCACTGCCCGCCCTCGACGCGGTGGAAGACCTGGGCGTCGCTCATGCCGGCTGCCCGCGCGTGCTCGATGGTGAAGACGCCGTGGTGCGCTCTCGCTGTCGTTGCCAGGCGCTCGAGGATCTCGGAGTGCTCCATGAGCCCAAGTCGAGCACGCCCATGCGACAACTCCCCCGCACCCCCGCTTTGGCGTCACTTACTCGCAATAGACGTGAGTAAGTGACGCCAAAGTGCGGGGGGGGCGGGGAGGGGGGGTTACTGCCAGCCGCCGCCGTCTACTCCGATGCGTTGGGCGGTGACGTAGGACGCCCGCTCCGAGACCAGGTACCGGACCGCGTCGGCGACCTCCTCCGGTGTGCAGACGTGGCCGAACGCGCTGCCGGCATCGAGTCGGCGGATGTCTCCGACGCCCATCGCTCCCTTGACGAGGCGCCGGCCCATCTCGGTGTCGACGAGGCCCGGAGCGACCACGTTGACGTGGATGCCGTGGGCCCGCTCCTCCTTCGCCAGGGTGACCGCGAGCGCCTCCAGAGCCACCTTCGCCATGTTGTACGGCGCCGAGTTCGGCGGCAGGCTGCGGGCCGCGGTGCTCGACACGATCACCACGTCTCCCCGCTCTGCCGTGCGCATCTGCGGAACGAGGAGCTTGCACATCGCCCACGCGCCGAAGACGTGCGTACGCCACAGCTTCTCGACCTCAGCGGGGTCCGTGTCGGCGACGGTCTGGCCGCGGCTGGCGATCCCCGCGTTGTTGACGAGCACGTCGATCGTGCCGAAGTCGTCGAGCGCGGCCGCGGCGAGTCGCTCGCAGCCGTCCCATTCGGTGACCGACGCAGCGTACGCACGGGCACGGCGGCCGAGCGCCTCGATCTCGGAGACCGTCCGAGCAGCCGACTCCTCGTCGCGGCGGTAGTTGACGGCGACGTCGGCGCCATCGGCTGCGAGCCCAAGAGCGATCGCCCGGCCTATGCCGCGCCCTCCCCCGGTCACCAGCGCCACACGTCCATCCAGGGTCATGGCCCGTTCCTTCCGCCGTGGACATCGAGTTCGGTCAAGGTTCGCGCGACGTGCGCGGCGACGGCACCTCGCGCCCCGGTACCATCCGGGCGATGAGCAGGGTCGCGAGCCCCCGACGGCCGGTACCGGCGTCGCGCTCGGTGAACGCCCTGTGACAGCGAAGCGGACGGGTGCACTCGTCGCTCTCGCCGTGCTGAGCGCTGCGGGCATCGCCTTCTCCGTGTCGGGCGGCGACGGCGGACGTACGACGACCGTTGCCGTCGACGCCGGCTCGGATCCCTCCCAGTCGACCGGCGCCCCGGGCTCCGGCGACAGCCCCACGACGACGCCCACCGCGCCCACGACCACGACCACGAGCACTACGGCTCCCAGGGGACGCCGGGGCAGCGGCGAGCCTGTGACCCTGGCCTTCGCCGGCGACGTCCACTTCGAGTCCTACCTGCGCCCACAGCTCGACGCCGACGCCGACGGGATGCTCGCGCCGATCGCTCCAGTGCTCTCGGCTGCCGACCTCGCGATCGTCAACCTCGAGACGGCCATCACAGAGCGCGGGACCGCCGAGCCCAAGACTTACACCTTCCGGGCGCCGCAGTCGGCCTTCGCCGCACTCCGCGGCGCGGGCGTCGACGTCGTGAGCATGGCCAACAACCATGGTCTCGACTTCGGGCCCGTGGGCTTCCTCGACTCGATCTACGCAGCCGACGCGGAGGCCTTCTCGGTGATCGGGATCGGAGGCGACGACGACGTCGCGTACGCCCCCTACAGGACGACGATCCGTGGCCAGCGCATCGCCGTGATCGGGGCGTCGCACGTAATCGACTCCGCGCTGATGAGCAGCTGGGTCGCGACCGACGACCACGCGGGCATCGCCTCGGCGTACGAGACGGAGCGGCTGCTCCTGGCCGTGCGAGAGGCACGCGCCGTCTCGGACACCCTCGTCGTCTTCCTCCACTGGGGGACCGAGAAGATGACCTGCCCGCAGGAGAGGCAGACGACCCTCGCCCGCCAGCTCGTCGACGCGGGGGCCGACGTCATCGTCGGCGGGCACGCGCACCGGGTCCAGGGTGCCGGGCGCCTCGACGGCGCCCTGGTCGCCTACGGCCTCGGCAACTTCGTCTGGTACGCGCAGCCGGGCGCGAGCTCCGAGACGGGGGTCCTCCTCGTGACGGCCACGGGCCGCCACATCGACTCCTACGAGTGGAGGCCGGCGCTGATCCGCAACGGCGTCCCGAACCCCCTCGAGGGTGACGACGCGGCGGCGGCGCTCGACCACTGGAACGCCCTGCGCGAGTGCACCGGGCTGGTGCCCTAGCCGCGACCGCCCCGCCGGTTACCCTCCGCCGCATGGGCGTACCCGAGACGATCGTCTGCGTCGACTGCGGCTCGACATGCCACCTCTTGACTCACCTCGACCCCGAAGTTCCCCCGGAGGCCGGCGACGTCGTCGCGTACCGGTGCGAGGGCTGTGCCGACCGATGGGACGTCGTGCTCGACGACGACGACATCGACGGGGATGCAGAGGGTGACCCTGGGTCCCGCCCCTGAGTCGCGATCGGAGCGGCGACGGTCAGGCCGTGCCGCCCTCCTCGTCGGTCACGTGCCACGGCGACGAGTACCACCAGTCGGGCTCCGTCTTCGCAACCTCGTCGTAGTCCTCGTGGAGGATGTGCATCAGGTTGTAGGGGACGGCGATGAGGCAGAGGCCCCCGGGGTGCGAGGTCTGGTTGCAGAGGTAGAGGCCGTCGATGGGTGTGCGGTAGCGGGCGAGCTCGGGTAGCGGCTTGCGCGACCACCACTCCTCCTCCGACTCGCGCATCCCCATCCAGTTGCCGCCGACGAATCCCATGTTGCGGAACTCGGAGTCGTAGGGGGTGTTCACGTAGCACCCGACCCACTTGTCGTCGGTCATGTTCGGCGCGTAGCGGCGGACGAGCTCCTTGACGTTGCCGAGGATCTCGTCGCTCGCCCGGTTGACGGCGTCGGGACCGTCGCGGTGGTCCTCGGGCGCCGGCACCTGGAGGTTCATGTCGAAGACGTAGGCGTCACCGCCGCGCAGGCGCGTGCGGTCGTGCGCGGCGTGCCCGATGAGCCACACCCCGGCGTAGTGATCGATGTCGGTCGGGTGCGTACGGAAGGTGTGGACGTCGCGCATCAGCTCGAGCAGGTTCTCCGTCGAGGAGTTCAGCACGATCGAGGTGGGCGTGTCCTTGCCGTCGAAGGCGCCGGGCGCATCCTTGAACTCGGGGAACTCGCTGGCGACCATGTTCGCGACGTACAGGCTCCCACCCTTGAGGCTGAGGTCGGCGACCCGCTGCACGAACTCGCTCGACAGGTGCTGCCGGCCGACGAGGTCGGGGAGCTGTCTCACATGGGTGTTCATGATGACAGCGAGGTTCGCCCACACGGTCTTCTCCTGCAGCACACTCTCGTCGGCGACGCGCACGCCCTTCGCCGCGCCGTCTTCGACGATCACCTCGGAGACAGGGCTGTTGACGAAGATCCGCGCTCCGTGCGCGAGGGCGCAGCGGGCGAGAGCATGGGCCAGTGCGTGCATGCCGCCCACAGGCGCGGCCCCCGTGTACATCATCAGCTGCAGCACGGTGAACGCGGGGATGGCCATGCCCGACCAGAACGGGTGCGGTCCGTTGCCCCAGGCGCCGATCAGCATCCCGCACTTCATCGGGTCGGGGATCTCGAGCTCTGTGAGCCACTCGTACCAGGAGATGTCGGTGAGCAGGCGCTCGTCGAAGCCGGCGTACGCGTCTCTCAGGATCTTCGCCCAGGGCTGTTCGTGCGGTGTCGTACGCCACCGCTCGTCGTACGGCGGCGTCCAGTAGATGCTGCGCAGGAGCTCCTTCATGTGAGGCGCCGTGGCTTCCATGAACTCGAGGAACGCCTTCGGTCCCGGCTTGTCGAAACCGACGAGAGAGACCATCTCGTCGCCCTCGAGCTTCCGCCCCTGGTACCAGGCTTCCTGCCCGGCCATGGCGAGGCCGTCGGGACGGATGCTGATCCCGTCGGTCGTCGGCGAGAGCCGGAACCCGTAGCGCCCGAGCTCGAGCTGCTCGGGGCCGGGCCCGGCCCCGCCGTAGAAGAACGAGGCGTGGGGGTCGCAGGAGTAGCCGGGGATCGGCTCGAAGTTCTCCGCTCCCCCGCCGATCTCCGGTCGGGCCTCGAGGATGCAGACCGAGAAGCCCCACTTCGAGAGGTAGGCGGCGATGCCCAGGGCGTTGGGGCCGCCACCGACTATCACGAAGTCGTAGCGCTGCCCCCGCCCGAGCCCCTCACCGCTGCTCAGGTCGGCCGATGCGAAGTCGTCGATCACCTGCGTCATGGTTGACCTCCAGGGTCTGGTCGCCGGAGCGGTTCCCGTGGCTCCGCGCCCGAACGGGACGGCCGCAGCCCCCCTTGCCATGAAGAGACGTCAGTACGCCAAGGGGAGGACATCAGCTCGGCGGTCGACCCCGGCGACTGCGACCGGCAGGCTGAAGGATGGATTCGACGGACGTGCTCGGCCGTGTAGAACCCTCCAGGTCGACTGCCCAGAGGGTACCGGTCGTCACACCCCGGCGGCAACGACCCCGGCGGGGTGGGGTATCTAGTGGCCCGGGCGGTAGTCGGGGAAGTCCTTCTCGTCCGGCGGCCACTCTTTCGAGACGTCGGGGAGCGTCGTGCCGAACCTACGGGCAACCTCCGCAGCGGTCGCCTTGTCGACCAGGATCTTCGGGTCGGAGCCCGGCCCGAACGCGTGCTCGAACAGGTAGTCGGCGGACTCCCAGCGGCGCTTCATCCAGTTGAAGTAGAAGACGCGCTGGCGGTTGAGGCCCATGATGCCCTGCGCCTTGTCGGGCCCGTCGGCGGAGCGCGGCACCCACAGGTACCAGTGGACCGTCCGGTCACCCTCGACGCGCGGGAACCGGCGGTACGGCGGCGGCGTGTAGGTCACCCGGCCCCCCCTCCGCTCACTCCGGGAGCGACTGCTGCTGGTCGAGGAGATCGGCGAGGACCGTGCGGATGAGATCGTCGGCCTCGGGGGTCATGCCGCCGGGGACCCCGCCGTAGATCGCTCCGCTGAAAGGCGCTTCGTCCTTGTGCTCGCGTGCGTACTCGACCGCCTCAGCCAGATCGGACGCGAACGCCTCGACGACGCCTGGCTGGGTCTGCGGGCGGGTGACCGCCATGTGGATCGCGTTCGGGTACTGCTGGCCGTTGAACCGCCAGCCCTTGGGACGCATGGCGTCGCTCACGTGGTAGATGTCGAACACGTCCGAGGTGAAGCTGAAGCAGAACGTCGGGTCGCCCATGATCCGCAGCTCCGGATGGGAGCGCACGGCGTCTTGCATCGCGAAGGCGGCCTCGAACACCTGCTTCGCGTAGCGAAGGTATCCGTCGCGTCCCATGCTCACCATCGATGCCCACGTCGCGGCCAGCAGGCCGACGGAGCGCGACCCGTCGATCCCCGGCGAGTGGTACTTGCCGCCACTCCACTCCGGCACGAGGAAGTACTGCGCGCGTCGAAGCGCCGGGTCGCGGAACGCGACGACGGATGTCCCCTTGAGCCCGTAGCCGTACTTGTGCGTGTCTGCCGAGATGCTCGTGACGCCCGGTACACGGAAGTCGAAGGTCGGGATGTCGTAGCCCAGCTGCTGTCCCCACGGCAGGATGAAGCCACCGAGGCAGCCGTCGACGTGCAGGCCCGTCCCCCGTTCCAGGGCGAGATCGGAGAGCGCCCCTATGTCGTCGACGGTGCCGTAGCCGTAGTTGCACGCCGACCCGATGAGGGCCACGGTGTTCGGGTCGACGTGGTCACGCACCCAGTCGAGGTCGACCTTCGTGGTCACGGGGTCAACGGGGGCGATGCGCTCCTCCACACCGAAGAGGTGGCACGCCTTGGAGAACGCGGGGTGTGCCGTCTCCGGCTTGATGAGGTTGGGCGACGTGATTCCACGGCTCTCTCGAGCGCTGTCGCGGTATGCGACGACGGCGTGGAGGATGCTCCCCGTCCCACCGCTCGTTACGAGGCCGACGGGCGTGGTTCCTTCGGCCGCCCCCGCGTTCAGCAAGTCGAGCGTCATCGCGATGATCTCGCCCTCGAACTTGGTCGCGCTCGGGCACATGTCGCGCTGCAACGCGTTGACATGGGCGAAGAGGCCGAACGCCTCCGTCATGAAGTCGTAGTGATCGTGGTCGCCGCAGTACATGGTGCCCGAGCACTTACCGGTCTCCCAGAACGAGTCCTCCTCCGAGGCGATCGCGCGCAGCTCGGCGAGAATCTCGTCGCGCGCCGTGCCGTGATCGGGCAGCCCACGGTGAACCGGGTAGCGATCGGCGTACGGGAATGCGCGACTCATGAGGTCTCCTCGGATGGTCTGTTCAACGCTTCGCAGATCGGTCGGACTGCGTCGAATGCGGCGACGAACTGCTCGTGCATCTCGTCGTACATGCGACGGTTCGTCGGGTCGGGCTCGAGGGCGTCGCCTGCGGTCAGCAGCGCGGCTACGCGCTCGTCGACCGGCTCCGCCGGGCCCGGTGACGTGCTCGACGCGAGTGCGACCGCGCGCGCCGCAGCGGTCTCGGGCGCGTCGAGCCTGCGGACAGGTCGGTCCGTGACGTCGGCGACGACTCGAGCCCACACGCTCGAACGTGCGGCTCCGCCGCCGAAGACGAGCTCGTCGATTCGATTGCCCGTGAAGCTCTCGACTATGGGCATCAGCCACGCAAGGTTGTGAGCGACGCCCTCGACGACCGCGCGCACCAAGTGGCGGCGGCCGGTGTCGAGCGAGATGTTGAGGAAGCCACCCCGCATGGCGCTGTTGACCCGGGGAGCCAGGGAACCGGTCAGCCACGGCAGGAAGATGACTCCTCCCGCGCCGGCCGGCGCCGACGCCAGCGACGTGTCGAGTGCAGCGAACGGATCGGCGCACCCATGGTCGCCGAGCGCATCGGATGCGAAGACGATCTCTCCGAGGACGTGCTCGAGCGCCTTGCCGGCGATGCCGTTCTCGGCCCACGCCAGGTACCGCCCGGGGATCGGCGTGGGCATGGCGACCAGCTCGTTGTCGAGGTCGGTCGCCATCTCGTCGACGACGTCGAGGAGGACCGACGTGGTGCCGATCATCAGCCCGGCCCTGCCGTCGGAGTAGGCGCCGGTGGCGAGGGCTGCAGCGTGGCTGTCGTTCATCCCCGCGCGCACGACGGCCCCTTCGGGCAACCCCAGCTCGGCCGAGGCGGCGCCGGTCAGCCCGCCGACGATGCCGTCGACCTCGATCAGCTCCGGGAGCTTCGCGGGGTCGATGCCCGCCCGCTTTACCAGGTCGGCGTCGTACTCCGTGGTCCCGGGCGACCTGTTGTCGCAGACCTGCGACGTGAACATCGTGCACTGGGTCGCCGCGACCCGGCCGGTGAGCCGCATGTTCACGAAGTCCATCGGCTCCAGGTACGCCGCGGTGGCGGCGTGCACGTCGGGCCGGTCGTCGCGGAAGTGGAGGAGGTGACCCAGCGAGAGGCCGCCGCCGACGGGCGGGACGCCGTGGTGAGCGAGCCAGATCTCGAAGGCGTCGGCGTGGCGCTCCAGGATCGCCCAGCTGTGCGGCGTGCCCCGCTGGTCGAGGTAGAGGACGAGGTCCGATGTCGGGCGCCCGGCCGAGTCGACGGGGACGATCGAGGAGTACTGGCTGCAGACGCCGATCGACCCGACATCGGCTGCGCCACCTGGTGAGGCGGCGACGACACTCCGGGTGGCGTCGGCGACCGCACCCCAGAGGTCCTCGGGGTCCTGCTCGGCGACCGCTCCGACACGCCGCATGGGGATCGGTGCCGACGCCGAGACCACCAGGTTGCCGTCGGGGTCGATGAGCGCGACCTTCGCGTTCGTGGTCCCGACGTCGATGCCTACTGCGTGGGGCAAGCTCTCTCTCCCGTACGGTGCACGGCGGTCAGCGGACCGATCGTAGGCGAGCGCAGTGCCGCCGCGCGGACGCCGAGATGGGCGATCAGGTGCCGAACGCGGCCCGGAGTCGTGCGCACGACTCGGAGACGGCTTCGAGGCCGGCGGGGATCATCGCGCCCATCGAGTAGAAGCCGTGAATCTGGCCGTCGTAGCGCGTGGAGCTGACCGTGACCGCCGCGTCGCGCAGAAGGTCGGCGTAGGCCTCGCCCTCGTCGCGCAGCGGGTCGTACTCGGCCGTCACGACGTGCGCCGGCGGCACTCTGGAGATGTCCTCCGCGTCGGCGAAGAGCGGGGAGACGCGTGGGTCCTTCGCGTCGCGAGCACCGAGGTAGTGGGCTGCGAACCAGTCCATGGCCGCGCGCGTGAGCAGATAGCCCTCGCCGTTCTCCTCAATCGAGGGGTGACTCATCGTCAGATCGGTCGCCGGGTACACGAGGAGCTGGTAGGCGAGGTCGGGCACCTCGAGTGCGACGACGGCCGCGAGGTTGCCCCCGGCTGAGTCACCGCCGACGGCCACGCGGGTGCGATCGCCACCGACCTCGGCGGCGTGTTCGAGGAGCCATCGGGTCACCGCCGCGCAGTCGTCGGAAGCGGCGGGAAAGGGGTGCTCGGGAGCGAGCCGGTAGTCGACGGAGACGACCACGCACCCTGCGCCCGATGCGAGGGCAGCGGCCACAGGCATGCTGAGCTCCGCGGAGCCGATCACCCATCCCCCACCGTGGAACCACACGAGCACGGGCAGTGGCCCCGCTCCGTGGGGGGTGACGACCCGACACGGCACTCCGGCGATCTCCCGCTCGGTCACCGACCCGACGTCGGCGAGGTCCTCGTCGCGAAAAGCACTCAGCGTGGCGTAGGCATCGCGGGCCTCGTCGGGGGTCATCTCCTCCATGCCGACGCCACCGAGGTCCTCGAGAAGCATCAGGATCTGCTGTGCGGCGGGGTCGAGGGGCATCTCTACTCCCGGGCGGACGACGTGAGGGTGCGGCTCACGGTAGTCGCGCCGCGGCTCAGCCCTCCGCTACGTCGGAGGTGCCGGCTGCGGGTACCAGCCCGTCGGGAGGTGCTCCAGGGGCGAGGTCGTACCGATCGCGCGCACCGCTCGCCGCGCAGCCGCCGGCGTTCTCGCCCGAGGCTCGGCTGAGCCCGGCGTCGAGCAGGGGGTTCGCCCCGCTGAACACGCCCCAAGGGCTCTCGCACCCGGGCACGACCCACACGTGGCTCATCCACCCGGCGGAGCCGCCCTGCTTCACGCCCCCGAGGGCCGCGCACTCCTCCTCGGTGGTGGTCGAGTCACCCACCACGAGGCTCCCCGCGACGCAGAGGCCGATGTGCCGGTGGTAGTGGTCGCTGCTGCCGGTGAAGCCCTGGGTCGGCTCCGCCTCGCCATCGAGCATGATGTAGTAGCTGAGCCCGACGACGTGCGCCTCCGGGCCCTCGCCGTCGTAGAGGAGCATCTCGGGCTCGTCGATCGCGAACCTCCCGTCGACGTAGCCGAAGTTCATGTAGTGGGCTGCGATGCCGGGGACGTACGGCGTCACCTTGGTCCACCCCGCATCCATGGCGTCGCGGGCAGTCGGGTACCCCATCGCGACGTCGCGCGCGGCTGCCAGCTCGTCGGAGAGGCGGTCGCAGACGTCGTCGTCGACCAACGCCTCCCACGGGTGGGGGCCGAGGTGGCCGCCGTGACCGCCGGTGTCCTCGGGCGCAGCCGAGTCGCCGGTCGATCCGTGCGCGTGACCCTGCTGGTTCGCCTTCATCCAGCCGAGCCACGCCGAGTAGTCGTCGTCGGACGCCTCGGAGAGCTCGGCCACGAGGGCTCCGGCGGTGGCCTCGCTCGCGGCCCCCATCGACATCGAGACGAGCCGGTCCAGCTCCTCCGACCCACGGCCTCCGAGGGGCACCGGCTCCAACGCGGCGATCGTGCCGCCGGCGGTGTCGTGCGCGGCCATGGCTCCACCGGCGTAGGTGTCGACTCCCAGGGTGGCCGCCTCGTCCCAGTAGGCCTGCGGGTTGAGCTCCCAGTCGCATCGCTGCTCGTCGAGCGCCGCCATCTCCAGGAGGTGGGAGTCGTCGACGGAGCCGTGCTCGTGCGCGCCGCCTGCGGCCACGTCGGCGTCGACAGAGGAGTGGTCGTGGGTGCCGTGAGATCCGGCTTCGGGTACCACGATCCCGACCGTCGCGAGAGCGAGCACGCTCACGCCGAGCACGACCGAGGCAAGCTGGGAGACGGGGAGACGGCGCGGTGCGATGAGCAGCCAGCACGCAGCGCCGATGGCGACGCACTCCAGGGAGACCGCGATGACGTCGACGGCGGCGGCCCCCTCCGCCACGCCCGCGTGCGACCCGAAAGGCAGCCCCGCTGTGCGGCTCCAGATCCAGAGGCCACCCGCCGCGGCGTTCCCGACCACGGAAGCGACCAGGAGCCTGCGCGAGAAGCCGAGAGCAACGAGCGCGACCGCGACCCCGACCTGGAACCACGCGAACGCGGCGAAGCCGAGGGGGTCGAGGAGGCCGTCGCCGGCGTGCGGCGCGACCATCGCGAAGTGGATGACTCCGGCGCCGGCTCCGGCGGCGGCAGTCAGCACCAGGAGCGGTGACTCGGCGTGCTCCCTCGTAGCGCCGTTCGACGCACGCGCGTGGTCGCTGTCCATGGTCCCCCCGTCTTGGCGATGCCGCGCTCCCCCCGGAGCGCACGTGGCCGCAGCCTAGAGCGCGATCGACCCTGCGCGACGGGCACCGGCGACGCGTGCCGTGGTCCACAATGGGCGATGCCCTCCGCCGACTTCCACCTCGAGTATCCGGCCGCTCTCGGTTGGATGCGCGGGTCGCCTACGGGTAGCGCGTGGCTGGCGAGCCTGCCGGGCAAGCTGGCGGAAGCGGCCGATCAGTGGTCGTTGCGCCTCGGCCGGCCCTACGAGGGCTCCTACGTCTCGCTGGTCCTGCCCGCTACCCGCGACGACGGCGCGGAGGTGGTGCTCAAGCTCCAGCTCCCCCATCCCGAGAGCGATCACGAGGCGACGGCGCTGCGCACATGGGGCGGAGCGGGCGCGGTCCGCCTCCTCGCCCATGCCCCGGAGCTGCACGCCCTCCTGATCGAGCGATGCGTTCCGGGCGCTCACCTCGCAACCCTCGACGTCGATGACGCTCTCGACGTCTTCGTCGGCCTCCTCCCCCGGCTCTGGATTTCTGCCGGCGAACCCTTCACTCCCCTCGCGTCCGAGGCGCTCGGCTGGGCGACCGCGTTGCCGGCGCGCTGGGAGCGGTCGGGGCGACCGTTCGGGCGCTCGCTCGTGGACGCAGCCGTCGACGTCCTCCGCGAGCTCGCCGGCTCGCAGGACGACTCGGTCCTCCTGCACCAGGACCTTCACGCCGACAACGTGCTGAGTGCCGAGCGCGAGCCGTGGCTGGCGATCGACCCGAAGCCGCTCGTCGGGGAGCGTGCATTCGGAATCGCACCAGTGGTCCGGGCGTATGAGCTCGGCCACGACCGGCGAGCCGTGCGTCACCGCCTCGACCGCCTGAGCGACGAGCTCGGCTTGGACCGCGAGCGGGCCCGCGGATGGGCCTTCGGTCAGACTCTCGCGTGGGCGTTCGAGGGCGACCGGGTCCTTCCCCGACACGTCGAGACGGCGAGGTGGCTCGCCTCGGGGACAATCCCGTAGCGGCTGATCGGGCACGACCGACACGCGCTTCCGTGGGGCGGTACCGTGCTCGACATGACAGAGAACGGTGACATCGCCACGGTCGAGCGACAGATTCCGGCCCCCGCCTCGGCGATCTTCGACCTTCTGGCCGATCCCGCGCGGCACCGCGAGATCGACGGATCGGGGACTGTCCGCGACGCGAAGAGCGGCGCGGAGCGCCTGGCCCTCGGGTCCAAGTTCGGCATGTCCATGAAGGCGGGCATCCCGTACTCGATGGTCAGCGAGGTCATCGAGTTCGAGGAGGACCGGCTGATCGCGTGGCAGACGCGACCGCCGATCGGGCCTCTGGGGAAGCTGGTCGGCGGTCGCATCTGGCGCTATGAGCTGGAACCGACCGAGGGTGGCACGATCGTGCGCGAGAGCTGGGACATCACCCAGGAGCGGACGAAGGTCCTGGTACGCCCCCTGCGGAAGCGGACCATCTCGGCGATGGAGGCCACGCTCGCCCGGATCGAGGAGATCACGGCGCAGCAGTGAACTCGACGAGCTCGGCGTAGCTGTCTTCGTCGAGGTGCTCTTCACGGATCTTGCCCACGCCGCGTGCGTAGTACTTCTGCTCGACGACGTCGGGCTCGAGCGGGTTCCAGTCCTCGGTCACGACGACCCGCTCGTAGCTTCCCAGGCCGATCTCGAGCGCCGCGTCGACTTCGAGGATCTCGAACATGTCCTCGGCCTCGCCTGCGTAGAACTCCTGCCGGTAGGCGTCGCCGACCGCCGGTACCGCGGGCATCACTATCCCGGGCAGCGCGCCGTCGACCCCTGCCTCCCACGATCCGGCCGTGCTCACCAGCTTCCCGTCCTCGTAGTCGTTCGAGTCTTCGCCGAGGTACCAGACGTTGCCGTCGGCGTCCTGGGCGAACCAGTCGTACGTGTCCTCGACGAGCTCTCCCGCGATGCTGACGGTGTCGCGCACGACGACCGCGTCGATCCCCATGACGACCTTGCGATCGCCGGTCACCGTGACCTCTATCCGCTCGACCTCGCCGTCGGACTCGCCCTCGTATACCCACCTGGAGCCGACAGCCAGCGGGAGGTATGGGTTGTCGATCGTGGCGACGAACTCCGCCGGGTCGATGACCGGTGCGTAGTCCCCGCCGTCGCCCGGATCCACCAGCGGCTCCGGCGCAGTGGTGGTCGCATCCGGAGAGGTAGCTGTCGTCTCGGCCGACGTGGCGCTCGTCGTGTCGGCGTCATCGCCTCCACACCCGGCCAACAGCCCCAGACCGGCCAAGGTGATGGCGGCTCCCCTCGTGCTCGCTCTCATCGCAGATCCCTCCTGGTCGCGTTCTTCCGCCGCTACAGTGCTCCGGGCTTCCTGACCGCTCGCTGACTGCACCTGACCGGGCGCTGAACGCATTCAGCGTGGAGTCAGCCCGGGTGGCGACACTTGCGTCGAGGAGGACCGGATGAAGCTGCTCCTGGTCGAGGACGACAAGAAGCTCGCCACCGCCGTGAAGCGGGGCCTCGAGGCAGAGGGCTTCTCGGTGGAGGTCTCCTTCGACGGCGACGACGGGCTGTGGCGCGCCACCGAGGGCACCTACGACCTGATCGTCCTCGACATAATGCTCCCGGGCCGCAACGGCTACCGGGTCTGCGCCGATCTTCGCGAGGCCGGCGACTGGACACCGGTCCTGATGCTCACCGCGAAGCACGGCGACCTCGACGAGGCGGAGGCCCTCGACACCGGGGCCGACGACTACCTGACCAAGCCCTTCTCCTTCCCGGTGCTCGTCGCGCGGATCCGGGCGCTGCTTCGGCGCGCAGGTGGGCGGGACCCCGCGCCCGTCACCGTCGGCGACCTGCGGATCGATCCCGGTGCCCGACGGGCGTGGCTCGTCGACGTCGAGCTGGGTCTCACCGCCCGCGAGTACGAGGTGCTGGAGTTCATGGTGCGGCGGGCGGGCATCGTGCTGTCGAAGGCCGAGATCCTCGCGGGTGTCTGGCACGACGACTTCTACGGTGACCCCAACATCGTCGAGGTGTATGTGCGGCGCCTGCGCCTGAAGATGGAGAAGGCAGGAGCCGGTGGCTCCGCCGGAGCTACGAAGATCACAACGCTGCGTGGCGCCGGGTACCGAATCGGGTGTGACTGAGTTGCGCGCGGGCATCCGAGTCCGCATCACAGCCACTGCGACCGTGGTGGTGGTCGCTGTCCTGCTCGTCACGGCTGTCGCGCTGGTCGTCTCGCAGCGACGCGCCTTGACCGAGGATGTCGACGACTCGCTGCGGCTCCGCTCCCGAGAGCTGGTCTCCGCCCACGACGCAGGCGCCCTGGCAGAGACGATCAGCGGTCAGGGCGACGAGGACGCCGTGGCGCAGGTCGTCGACTCCTCCGGCGTCGTAATCGCGTCGTCGGCCAACTTCGCGGGCGAGCCGCCGCTGCCCGGACCGCCAACGGGGCAGGAGGCGAGCCTGCGCGACACACACCTTGCTGCCGACGACGCTCGCTACCGCCTGCTTTCGCGGCGGTCCGGGGGGTTGACCGTGCACACCGGCACCCCCCTCGACGACGTCGACGAGAGCGTCGCGACACTCCGTCGCAACATGACGGTCACGATCCCGGCAGTCGCGGCGGCCCTCGCGGCGCTCGTCTGGCTGCTCGTCGGGCGCACACTGCGCCCCGTCGAGGCGATGAGAGCGGAGGTGGCCGACATCACCGGTGCGAGCCTTCACCGGCGTGTCCCCGAGCCCGCCAATCGTGACGAGATCGCCCGTCTCGCCAGAACCATGAACGCGATGCTCGACCGCCTGGAAGAGACGGCCGAGCGGCAGCGTCTGTTCATCGCGGATGCCTCACACGAGCTGCGCAGTCCCCTGGCGCGGATGTTCGCCGAGCTGGAGGTCGACGTCGCCCACCCCGAGACGGCCGACGTCGCGGCTACACACCGCAGCACGCTCGAGGAGGTCAGGGGGCTCCAACGGCTGGTCGACGACCTGCTCCTGCTCGCCCGCGCCGACAGCGGAGGAGCCGCGGACCGGCGTGACGCCGTCGATCTGGCCGGCATTGCGCTCCGAGAGGCGGGAGCCCTGCCGGTCGGCGACCGGATAGAGGTCGACACATCGGGGGTCGCGCCTGCTGAGGTCAGTGGCGACCCCGCCCAGCTCACACGTGCCGTACGGAACATCCTCGAGAACGCCGCGCGTCACGCTGCGACCAGGGTGGTGGTGGCGGTAGCAGAGCGCGACGGACGGGCGGAGCTGAGCGTCTGCGACGACGGGCCGGGGATCCCGGCGTCGGAGCACGAACGAGTCTTCGAGCGATTCGCGCGCCTCGACTTCGCGCGGAGCGCCGCCGACGGCGGTAGCGGCCTCGGCCTCGCCATCACGCGCGAGATCATCGAGCGGCACGGCGGCTCCGTCACCGTCGACCCGGTGCACTCTCCCGGGCGCGCTTCGTCATCTCGCTCCCCACGCACTCGCGGTGACTCTGGGAGACTGACGGAGTGCTGCTCAGGAGAGAGCTCCCTGGAGACGCCGATGCCATCGATGCTGTGCACGTCGACTACTACCCGAGGTTCGGGTTCTCGGTCGCAGCCGCCCACAACATCTCCGCGCCCGACGCCTCCTGGGGCGCGGCCTTCCAGGCGCGGCTGCTGACGGCCTACAGGCCGACGATCATCGGCACCTTCCGCTACGCAGCGGCGTTCGACGGGCTGTAGGCGTGACCGCAGCCCGGAGCGCACGATGACAGCGATGGCAACGGCGAGCAGCGACGTCACGATCGTCGGGGGCGGGGTGGTCGGCTGCGCGATCGCGCACGAGCTGAGCCGCTACCGGATCGGCGTCACCCTCCTCGAGAAGGCCACGGACGTCGGATTCGGAACCAGCAAGGCGAACAGCGGCATCATCCACGGCGGCCACCTGACCGACCCTGCGACCCTGAAGGGCCGGCTCGAGTGGGCGGGGAACCAGATGTGGGACGGCCTCTGCGAGGAGCTCGGATTCGGCTTCGCCCGTGTGGGCGCGTTGACTGTCGCTCTGTCGGAAGACGATCGTCCGGCGCTCGCACGGTTGCTGCAGCACGCCGACGTCCAGCAGGTGCCCGGCGTCGAGGAATGGGACAGGGAGAGGGTGCTCCGGGCGGAGCCGGCCCTCTCCCCGGAGCTCGTAGCCGCCGTGTATGCACCGACGACCGCCGTCGTCAATCCCTACGAGGCCTGCTTCGGCCTCGCCGAGAGCGCCGCTGCGAACGGTGTCGATCTGCGCACCGACTGCCCGGTGCTGTCCCTGGAGGCCGACGGTGACGAGTGGCGGGTCCGGACCCCACACGATGTTCTGCACACTCGGTTCGTGGTGAACGCCGCCGGAGTCGCCGCCGATCTGGTGGCGGCGATGGCCGGAGCGGGCGACTTCACCCTCAGGTTCCGAAAGGGCGAGGAGTACCTCCTCGACAAGCGGCTCTGTGGTCTCGTGAGCCGCGTCATCTACCCGTGCCCATCGGCGACGTCGAAGGGCACCCTTGTCATCCCCACCTACGACGGGACGATCATGATCGGCCCGACCGCCGAGATGATCGACGACCGCGACGACGTGACCACCACCGCCACCGGGGCGCAGAGCGTTCTCGCCGCTGCGCGCAGACTCGTGCCGGGAATCGCCGAGCGCGACGTCATCGCGCAGTTCGCGGGCGTGCGCTCGGTCACCGCAGACGAGGACTTCCTCATCGGCCCGGGCCCCGTAGGAGGCTTCTTCAACGTCGCGGGCATCCAATCGCCCGGCCTCACAGCCGCACCGGCGATCGCCGTGCTGGTGGCTGGGATGCTTCGCGACGCCGGTCTGGACATGCCGCTCGGTCCCGGTCCCGAGCGCCGACGGCGCCCGGTGCGCTTCGCCTCCATGTCGTCGAACGACCAGGAATCGCTCGTCGCGGGCAACCCCCGCTATCGGAGAATCGCGTGTCGTTGCGAGCTCGTGACCGAAGGGGAGGTCGTGGACGCCATCTCGTCGGGAGCTCATACGCTCGACGGGCTCAAGTTCCGCACGAGGGCGGGCATGGGGCGCTGCCAGGGCGGCTTCTGCACCGCTCGCTGCATGGAGGTGCTCTCTCGCGAGCTCGGAGTCCCTCTGAGCGCGGTGACGAAGCGGGGCGGCGATTCGTGGCTGGTCATGGAGAGAGAGCGCGCTCGCGACGCGGGGAGCGGCGAGTGATCGACGAACGCCCCGGTGTGCTGCACGGCAGGTACGACGTGGTCGTCGCCGGCGCCGGTCCGGCGGGGCTCGGCGCCGCGCTCGCAGCGCGAGAGGCGGGTGCGGAACGGGTGCTGGTCGTCGACCGCGAAGACGAGGCGGGCGGGATCCTCCTCCAGTGCATCCACTCGGGGTTCGGCCTCCATCGCTTCGGTGAGGAGCTGACGGGCCCCGAGTACGCGCACCGTGCGTTGCAGGCCGCTCTCGACGACGGAGTCGACGTGCTCACCGACGCCTACGTGCTCGACATCGATCGCCACAACGAGCTGCGCCTGCTCTCGACCGCGCACGGGATCTCGACGATTGCAGCCGGTGCGACGGTCCTCGCGATGGGGGCGCGCGAGCGCACCAGGAGCGCGATCCGCATCCCCGGAGGTCGCCCGGCGGGGGTCTTCACGGCCGGTCTCGCCCAGCGCTTCGTGAACCTGCACGGGGTGTTGCCGGGGCGACGCGTCGCGATCCTCGGCTCGGGCGACATCGGCCTGATCATGGCGAGGCGGCTCACCCTCGAGGGTGCCGAGGTGGTGGGTGTCTTCGAGCTCCTGCCGCATGCGAGCGGGCTGACGCGCAACATCGTCCACTGCCTGCACGATTTCGACATCCCGCTGCACCTCTCCACGACGGTCGTCGGGATCCACGGCGGCGACCGTGTGGACGGAGTGACGGTCGCGCCGGTCGACGAGCACCTGCAGCCGATCGCGGAACGCTCGTGGGAGGTGCCCTGCGACACGCTCCTCGTCTCGGTCGGGCTCATTCCCGAGAACGAGCTCTCCCGTCGGCTCCGGCTGCGGCTCGACCCGGTGACCATGGGCCCCGTCGTGTCGAGCTCCATGGAGACGTCGCGAGACGGCGTCTTCGCCTGCGGCAACGTCGTCCACATACACGACCTGGTCGACTTCGTCAGCGCCGAGGCGGACCTGGCCGGGGGCCACGCCGGGCGCTCCGCCATGGGAGTAGCCCCGCCCGGCGACAACGTGAGCCTGCAACCGGCGTCGAACGTCGCCTACTGCGTACCCCACACCGTCTCCACCGAGCGCGAGCACACCGTCTACCTGAGGGTGCGCAAGCCGATGGAGAAGTGCACGCTGAGGTTGAGCACTCCCGACGGCCGCGTCGTCCACGAGCGCAGACTCCGATACGTCGCCCCCGCCGAGATGGTCACACTCCGCATGCGACCAGCCTTCTTGCAGGGCTTCCACGGCGACGCCATCCAGGTGGAGGTGGTTCCACGGTGACCTCCGAAGCTGGACGCGACTCCCCCGGTGACGGCGTCGAGACCTTCACCTACCTCTGCATCGGGTGCCCCCTCGGATGCCGCCTCGAGGTCGACGAGTCGGCCGAGGGCGACATCGTCGAGGTTCGCGGGTTCTCCTGCAGGCTCGGCCGGGAGCACGCGGTGCAGGAGCACACCGACCCGCGGCGCCTCGTGACGACCACCGTCGCCATAGACGGAGCCCGCTGGCCGCGGCTGCCCGTCAAGACGACATGCCAGGTGCCGCGAGCCCTCGTGCCCGACGTCTGTGAGGCTCTCACGGGCATTGTCGTCAGCGCGCCTGTGGAGATCGGCGAGGTCATCGTCTCCGATGTCGCCGGCACCGGAGCCGACGTCGTCGCAACCCGTCGTCTAAGCGCTGAGGCCGCGGAGGACTATGTCGACGACGGCGTCGGCGGCCTCCTTGGGTGACGACCGCAGCGTCGACATGATCTCGGGCGCCGCGAAGTCGCTCCCGAGATTGGCAATGGCGCGAGCGACCGCTGCGGTGTCGACGTCGGCGATGTCGCCTCGCTCCACGGCCAGATCGAGCAGGCGGCGCGTGATCGCCACGAGGTAATCGGAGTGCTCCCGGCTCAGACGCCGTCCGGCCGGGAGGTCGGCCAGGTCGCGGGCGAACTCCTCGGTCGTGCCGCCGACGGCGACCGTCGCGGCGGAGAGGTACGCCCGGATAGCGTCGAGCGGTGCCATGTCGGGCCCGATGGCAGCGATCGCGCTCCGGCCGATCCGCCTCACATTGCGGTCGACGACGGTGAGGACGAGCTCGTCGCGACTCGGTGCCAGACCGTAGAGGGTGCGCAGCGAGCAGTTGAGGCCCGATGCCAGGTCCGCCATCGTGAGGTCGGCGAAGCCCTTCTCGAAGAGGGCGCCGAGCTCGTCG
Source organism: uncultured Actinomycetes bacterium (assembly GCA_963706745.1). Lineage (GTDB taxonomy): Bacteria > Actinomycetota > Acidimicrobiia > IMCC26256 > PALSA-610 > JAOSJK01. The sequence continues at coordinate 918,787 of CAVPMX010000004.1, forward strand.
AGGATCTGACGTTGTCGTGCCGTGAGTCGACGCTCGCGCTCGCGCTCCATCACCGGCAGCGGTGCACGGACCTCGCGGAGACGGCTCTCCAGATCGGTCATCTCGACCGCGACGCTCGGCTCGCCGCTCCGAGTCATGTTGCCCTCGACTCCGACCATGAGAGGCCGCGCTGTACGTCGGGCTCGCGGGGTAGGCCCAGCACCAGCTCGGCGACGATGTTGCGCTGGATGGCGAACGTGCCTCCACCGATCGTCAGTGCAGGCGAGAAGACGAACCCGTAGTGCCACACGGGATCCACCTCGGGGAAGATGTCGCGCTCGAAGTTGATCTCGGTCGCGCCGCGTCGGGCAGGCGCGGGCACCTCACCCGCCGGTCCGGACCCTTCGAGCATCCCCGCCGTCCCGGCGAGCGCCTTCGCGGCCTCCATGACGTTCTGTCCGTGCTCGTCGGAGAGCGCCTTCTGGATCGAGGCCTCGGGCCCCGGCGCACGGCCCGCTATCCGGGCGCTGAGTGTGCGCAGCCGACTCAGCCGCAGAACCTCGGACTCGCAGTAGAGGCGGGCGAGCCGTTGACGTGTAGCCGGATCGGCTGCCCCGCCGGCGGACCGCACGAGGTCGATCAGCATCTCGGCGGACGGCCCCTCGCCCCAGAGAGAGCCCCCCGACGAGAGTGACACGCGCTCGTTCGAGAGCGTCACCTTGGCCAGGCGCCAACCGTCTCCCTCGTCGCCGATTCGCAGCGATGCGGGGATGCGCACGTCGTCGAAGAAGACCTGGTTGAACGAGTGAGCGGTCGTCATGTCGATGATTGGGCTCATCGAGATGCCCGGGAGATCCATCGGGCAGATGAAGTACGAGATCCCGCGGTGCTTGCGGACGTCGGGGTCGGTCCGAGCGATGAGGATCCCGAACTTCGAGATGTGCCCGTAGCTGGTCCAGATCTTCGAGCCGTTGACGACGTACTCGTCGCCGTCGCGCACGGCGCGAGTGGAGAGGTTCGCCAGGTCGGAGCCGGCCTCCGGCTCGCTGAAGAGCTGGCACCAGATCTCCTCGCCACTGAGGATCGGCAGCAGGTAGCGCTGCTTCTGCTCGTCGGTGCCGGCGGCGAGGATCGTGGGGCCGGCCCATCCGATCCCGATTGCGTTCGACGGGAGCTCGACCCCGGCTCTCCGCAGCTCGTCGTCGATGATCAGCTGGTGCATGGGATCGGCTCCGAGCCCGAAAGGCGGGGGCCAGTGCGGGGCAACGTATCCCGACTCGGATAGCTCGCGGGGCGATGGGGACGGGTTCGCCTCCAGCCACGCGCGCACCGTCGTGCGACGGTGATCGTCGTCGGGGGGAAGGTCGAGGTCCACCTCTACCCCAGCAGGCTCTTCGGGACCGCGACGACGCGGGCGCGAAGCCACTCGCCGAGGCTCTTGGCCTGACCGTCCTGGCGGGTCGAGGCGGCTACACCCTCCTGGAGCAGCCCGTGGATGACGAAGTTCAGCGACCAGATGCTCGCCAGACGGTGCCTGTCGACAGCGAGGTCCGCTGTCTCGGGCAACAGGTCGCGCAGTCGCTCGGTCGTCAGCATCTCGTCGATCCACGCGAAGGCCTCGGGAGACCGGGCGAAGACACCGAGGTTCGCGTTGCCCCCCTTGTCCCCCGAGCGCGCTCCGATCACCCGACCGAGTGGAGCCGTGGTCGTCGGTCCGCCCGGTACGCGCGCGTCGGGTCCCGGCGCGGGTGTCACCTCGACCGTACCCGGCGGAGCAACCGACTCGACGACGGTGCGCGCACCCCCCAGCACGACGACGTGCTGGGGGACGAGGTCTGCGGGCACCAGCGCAGGCCTGTACACGCCGTACGGACGCGCGCCGCCTCTGCCCGCTCCGACACCGAAGAGCCCCGGGATGGTCGCGAGGGCGAGCTCGTTCACGGCGTCGCCTATGGCGCGACCGACCTTGCGCTCGTCGGGGTCCTTCACCGTCAGTCGCCAGAGGGCGACAGCCTCCTCGTTGGTGGCGGGGTCGGCCTTGTCGGTACGCACGACACTCGTGGTGACGCTCGCGAAGTCGCCGGGAGCGTGGGGACACGCCTCCCAGAACGCGGCTTCCACGAGCTCGGCCTTCGCATCTATGTCGAGCCCTGTCAGGGCGATCGCGAGGTCGGTGCGGAACCCGCCGAGCTCGTTCATGGAGACCTTCAGCGTCGGCGGGGGCGGCTCGCCCTTCGTCCCGCTGATCCGCACGCGGTCGGCAGCGATCTGCTCGAGGCCGATCGTGTCGAAGCGTGCGGTCACGTCGGGGCCCAGGTACGCGGGGCTGTCGATCTCGTAGAGGAGCTGCGAGGTCACAGTTCCCACGCTGACCTCCCCGCCCGTGCCGTCGTGCTTGCCGATGACGCAGGACCCGTCGGCGGCGACCTCCGCCCACGGGAAGCCGGTGTGGGTGAGGCCCTCCACCTCGGTGAAGAACGAGTAGTTGCCGCCCGTTGCCTGCGTGCCGCACTCGATGACGTGGCCGGCCACGACCGCACCGGCGAGGGCGTCCCAGTCGTCGCGCGACCACCCGTGGTGCCACGCCGCCGGCCCGCAGGCCACAGCCGCGTCGGTCACCCGGCCGGTCACGACGATGTCGGCACCGAGCTCGAGCGCCTCGACGATGCCCCATGCCCCGAGGTAGGCGTTGGCACTGATGAAGCGAGACGTGTCGCCCACAGGCTCGCCGGTCTCGAAGTGATCGAGCGTCACCCCGGCGGCCACGAGCTCTTCGAGGCGGGGCATCAGGTCGTCGCCGCTGACGTACGCGACCCTCGGCGCCAGTCCCAGGTTCGCGGCCACCTCCGCAACGGCTTCGGCGCATCCCTCAGGGTCGAGGCCGCCGGCGTTCGTCACGACCTTGATGCCGCGGTCGAGGCAGTCGCCCATGACCTGCTCCATCTGTCGGACGAAGCTGCGCGCGTACCCGCCCCCCGGCCTGGTCGCCCGGGTGCGGGCGAGGATCAGCATCGTGAGCTCGGCGAGCCAGTCGCCTGTGAGCACGTCGATCGGGCCGCCGTCGACCATCTCCTTGGCCGCTGCGAGGCGGTCGCCGTAGAAGCCCGAGCAGTTCGCGATCCTGAGCGGTTGCTTGGTGGAAGGTGTCGCGTCGCCTGTCACGTGGCCCTCCCGGTCTCGTCCGATTCGTCGCCGCCGACGGGGTCGATCACCATGAGCACTGCCCCGTTCTCCACCTGCTCGCCCTGCACTACGCGGATCTCCGCGACCGTGCCGTCCTCGGGGGCGCTCATGTGGTGCTCCATCTTCATCGCCTCGAGCACAACGAGGGTCTCACCAGCGACGACCGAGTCGCCGACGGCTACCCGTACCTCGACGACGAGGCCCGGCATCGCCGCCACCAGCCCTCCTGTCGGCGCCTCGATGCCCGGCAGCCGGAAGCGCGGCCGGACGACGAGCTCGATCGTCCCCCGTGCGGTCTGGACGTGAAGGCGGTCGCCCGCACGGGTCACCCGCGACGTCGAACGGAGACCGTCGATCTCCACGTCGATGTGGTCGGCCGACCAATCGTGGATGCGTGCACGCCCGCCGTCTCCTACGGCGAAGCCGCCGTCGCGTAGCGACCGGTACAGGACCTCGATCTCCTCGCCGCCGCGCTCGAAGACGACTCTCTCGGCGGGCAGGCGGGCGTTGCGCCAACCGCTCGGCATCGCCCGCAGCACGACAGTGGCCTCGCGGCTCTCGCCCTGCATCCACAGAGCGGCGACGACGGCGGCGCGCCGCAGCTCCTGGTCGGAGACCGCACCGGCTCCGGTGCCGACGACACGACCGATGAAGTCGGTAGTCGTGTCGCCGGCAAGGAACTCAGGCGTACGGAGAGTCGACGCGAGGAAGTCGCGGTTCGTCGCCACGCCGCCGAGGTGAAGGCGCTCGAGCGCAAGCGCGAGCCGTCCGGCGGCCTCGGCGCGCGTCGGCGCGTGTGACACGACCTTCGCGAGCATCGGGTCGAACTCGACGCCGACGACCGAGCCGGTGGCGACCCCCGTGTCCCAGCGCACCTCCGGGTCGTCGGCCGGCTCGTAGGCCGACAGCGTCCCCGTAGCGGGCAGGAACCCCGAAGCAGGATCCTCGGCGTAGAGCCGGGCCTCTATGGCGTGCCCGGCGAAGAGGATCTCCTCCTGCGAGTACCCGAGCGGCTCGCCGCCGGCAATCCGTAGCTGCTCGCGCACGAGGTCGATGTCGGTCACCTCTTCGGTGACGGGGTGCTCGACCTGTAACCGCGTGTTCACCTCGATGAAGAAGAACTCGCGCGGTCGCGTCGTCCACCAGGAACTCGACCGTGCCCGCAGACTCGTAGCCCATCGCGCGCGCCAATGCCAGGGCGGCCGCACCCATGGCGGCGCGCATGTCGTCGTCGACGATCGGTGACGGTGACTCCTCGATGATCTTCTGGTGGCGTCGCTGGATCGAGCACTCGCGTTCGCCGAGGTGGACGAGTCCCCCGTGAGAATCGCCGAGCACCTGGATCTCCACGTGCCGGGAGCGGGCAACGTACCTCTCGAGGAAGACCGTGTCGTCACCGAAGCCCCCGGCCGCTTCGCGCTGCGCCGCAGCCACAGCAGTGCCGAGGTCGGCCGGGGTCTCGACCACGCGCATGCCCTTCCCACCACCGCCCGCCGCCGCCTTCACCAGGAGCGGGTATCCAACGGCGTCGCCGTCGGTCGGATCCTCGGTGGAGGGCAAGGTGGGCACGCCCGCCTCGACGGCGAGACGCTTCCCGGCGAGCTTGTCGCCCATCTGCTCGATCACGTCGGGTGACGGGCCTACCCATGTCAGGCCTGCCGCCCCGACGTCGCGGGCGAACTGCGCGTTCTCGGATAGGAAGCCGTAGCCGGGATGTATCGCCTCCGCGCCGCTCGCCAGCGCAGCAGCGATGACGGATGCGCCGTCGAGGTAGCCACTCGGGAGCCGGATGGCGAGATCGGCTGCACGAGCGAAGGGCGCCCCCGCGTCAGCATCCACGTAGACCGCGACGCAGCGCATGCCCATGGATCGGGCGGTCCGGAACACGCGGAGGGCGATCTCGCCCCTGTTCGCCACCAAGAGTGTCTGGATCGGTCGATTCACAGCCGGAACACCCCGTAGCCGTCGGCGCCCTCGACGGCGCGGTTCCTGATGATCGAGAGGCACATGCCCAAGACGGTGCGGGTGTCGCGGGGGTCGATGATCCCGTCGTCGCTGATCGCACCGGTTGCCCTGAGGGCCAGCGAGCCCTCCTCCTGGATCGCCTCGACCATCGCGACGATCTTGGCGTCCTCTTCCTCGTCGAACTCCGCTCCCGTGCGCGCCGCCTGCCCCCTGCGGACCTGTGACATCACTCCGGCGATCTGCTTGGGCCCCATGACGGCGATCTTCGCCGTCGGCCAGAGGAAGGTGAACCTGTTGCCGAAGGCGCGCCCCGACATGCCGTAGGTACCGGCGCCGTACGAGGAGCCGAAGATGATCGTGATGTGCGGCACCGTGGAGTTCGTGACCGCGTTGATCATCTGCGAGCCCTTCTTGATGATCCCCGAAGCCTCGAAGTCGCGGCCGACCATGAAGCCCGTGATGTTCTGGAGGAAGAGCAGCGGCACGTCGATCTGGTTGCAGAGCTGAATGAAGTGCGCGCCCTTCTCGGCGGCGTCCGGCGTGATCACCCCGTTGTTGCCCAGGATGCCGATCGGATGGCCGTGGACCGAGGACCACCCGCACACCAGCGTCGGTCCGTAGCGGGCCTTGAACTCCTCGAACCGGGATCCGTCGGCAACGCGCGCGACCACCTCGCGCACGTCGACCGGCTGCTTGAGGTCGCGGCTCACGAGGCCGAGCAGATCCTCCGCGTCGTGCTGCGGCTCCTCGATGTGCAGGCTCGCCGCGCGCCCACGCTTCTCCCAGTTGAGGTGCGAGACGACTTCGCGGCACATCCGGATGGCGTCCATCTCGTCTTCGGCGAGGTAGTCGGCAAGACCCGAGACCTCGGCGTGCATCCTCCCGCCGCCGAGGGTCTCGTCGTCGGAGATCTCGCCGGTGGCCATCTTCACGAGAGGCGGTCCGGCGAGGAAGACCTTCGACTGCTCCTTGATGAAGATGTTGTAGTCGGACATCCCGGGCTGGTATGCGCCGCCTGCGGTCGAGGATCCGAAGACGACGCACACGGTCGGGATCTCGAGCTTCGACAGCTCGATCATCTCGTAGAAGAAGCGTCCCGTCTCGGCGAAGTGGTCGACCTGCACCCGCCGGCCACCGCCGCCACCCGTGTCGATCCGCAGATCGGCGCCGGCCGACTCGACGAAGCTCACGTAGGGGATCCTGTTGTCGCGGGCGATCTCGATGGCCCGCATCCACTTCTTGGCGGCGTACGGCGTGAGGGCGCCGGCGAGGACCGTCGGGTCGTTGCCCATGATCACGCACTCGGTGCCCGCGATGACGCCGATCCCGACGACCATGCCGCCGCCCATCGTGTAGTCGGACTTGTAGGCGGCGAGCGCGCTGATCTCGAGGAACGGCGTGTCGGGGTCGATGACGTTCGCGATCCGCTCGCGAATGGGGAGCTTTCCGCGCGACCGATGTCGCTCCATGCGCTGAGGCCCGCCACCGGCACCGGCCTCGTCGAGGAGGCCGTCGACGACCTCGATCTGCTCGAGCATGTCGGCACGATTGCGCCGGAAAGCCTCGCCGGCGGTGTCGACCGCGGTGGCGAGCGGCGGGGCCAGCAGGGCTCTCTCCATGGCCGGGGAGTCTAACGCCGGTAACTTCCTTCCCGCGGCGTTATCCTCGATCTACGGGATCCCCGACTTCTTCTCGCAGCTCACGCCCTTGTCGCGGCCGGGCCCGCCCGAGCAGGTGTCCCGTCCCCTCCCCCCGTCGAGGACGTCGTTCCCGGCCCCTCCCTTCAGGAGGTCCTTGCCCGATCCGCCCCTGAGCCTGTTGGCCACGCCGTTCCCGGCGAGCGTGTCGCCGCGGTCGCCTCCCGTGAGGTTCTCGACGCGGGCGAGCCGGTCCCGGCCGGCGCCCCCGGTGCTCTGGGCGGAGGTCTTGGCGAGACTCACGCTGACCGACGCCGAGATCCCCGCGTAGCTCGCCGTGTCCCTGCCCGGGCCGCCGTCGAGCACGTCGTTGCCGGAGCCTCCGTTGAGGACGTCGTTCCCGCCACCGCCCTTTGCGACGTCGTTGCCGGAGCCGCCGGCAAGCAGGTTCGCCGCCTTGCTCCCGGCGAGGACGTCGGCGCCGCGGCCGCCGCTCAGGTTCTCGAATCCCGTGAGCCTGTCGTTCCCCGCACCGCCGGTGTCCTGCACCGAGGCTTTCGCGAGGCTCACCCTCACCGACGCCGAGGAGTCGGCGTAGCTCGCGGTGTCGTTCCCCTTGCCTCCGTCGATGCGGTCGTTCCCGGCGCCACCGATGACGGTGTCGTTCCCGCCGAGGGCACAGATCGTGTCGTTGCCGGAGTCGCCGTCGATGTTGTCGGCCCCCGTGGTCCCCATGATGACGTCGTTCCCGGCGGTCGGGAGCTGGCCGAGCTGCAACGCCACCGTCACCCGCTTGCCGAGGCACTTGGGCGCAGCGAGGGAGGTGAACCTCTGCTCGCGACCCCAGGTGGGGCTCCCCCCGCCGGCGCCGAGCACGCCCGGGTCGAAGCCGACCTTCCATCTGTACTTGGTGTTCGGCACGATCGGATCGAGGGCCGGCTCGTCCCAGTCGGTCCAGATCAGCCACGACGCACCGCTGCTGTCCACGGGGACCGACACCGTGTCGGGGTCGTAGCTCCCCCCGGCGTTCGTGCGCCTGACGAGGATGTAACCGGACGCCGAGTTCGTGAAGACCGTCGCCTCCGAGAGGATCCCGTACGGCGTGGACGCGTCGGCCGGCGTCTTGGGTGACGCGTACGTAGACGGCGCCTTGTAGATCACCGACGGCCCCGAGCCGCCCGAGAAGACGTACGCAGACGATGTCGGGTTCAGGACCGGGCTGTCGTTCCCGTCGAGCATCTTCACGTATCCGCGCAGCGTGGAGCCCGACTGCGTGGTCGAGGACTTCACGGGGAAGCGGAACTCCCAGTAGCGCCCCTGCGGGAGCGGCCACGTGTTCGCGTTCTGCGAGTCGGTGGAGAAGTAGGCCTTGCCTCCCTCGGCGAACCCGGCATTCTGCACGTTGCCCCACTGCGGGCAGTCCGACGGCGAGGTGGCCTGGCCGCTCGATGTGAAGCACAGAATCGGTTGGCCGGTGTCGAACGACATGCCGCTCGGCAGCTCGACGGCGGGGACGAAGCGCTGACCGCTGCACGAGTTGCCTAGGCCGTAGACGACCACGTGCATGTACACCGTCTCGTTCACCGCGGGGACCGGAGGGGTCTCGTCGACGTCGGTGAAGAGGCCCACGTAGGCACCCGCCCCGGACTCCTCATACGGGCTTCCCCAGATGATCGAGGCGCAGTTGACGATCGAGGAGTACTTGATCGCACCGTCGAAGAACGCGCCCGGGTTGCCCGCCGCAGCGGCGGGCCCCAGGGGTGCCACGGCCGTGAATGCCGAGGCGACGACGACGATCGCCGCAGCGAGACGCGGGAGGCGAGAGCGGGTCCGGGTCACTGTTCTCATCCTGTCGCCGTGGGGGGAGCGGGTGAGCGAGATTGTCGCGCCGCGCGGGCAGCAAGGCCACAACGAGGTGAGCAGGAGTGACATCCGGTACGGCCGGCGCAGCACGCCCGGCGCCCGGTCGGGTCAGATCGAGAAGTCTTCTCCGGACCAGACGCCCGCAGGCGTCGGCCGGAGGCCGCCGTTCCCGTTGTGACCGGTGACGGCGGTCTCGAGGTCGTCGACCCGGCTCAGCAGCGCCCGCAGGCTGACCCCCACCAAGTCGGGCATCAGTGTGTCGTCGAGGTCGAGCGGCTCACGAGCCGACCGGGGACGGCTGCGGGCGATCACCTGGCCGGGAACCCCGACCACCACGGCGTTCGGCGGGACCGACTTGACGACCACGGCGTTCGCCCCGATGCGGCTGTCGGCCCCTATCGTGACCGGGCCCAGGATCTTCGCGCCGGCTCCGATCGTCACCCGGTCGCCGACGGTCGGATGGCGCTTCTCGCGGTCGAGCTTCGTCCCTCCGAGAGTGACGCCGTGATAGAGGGTCACGTCCTCCCCCACCTCGGCTGTCTCGCCGATCACCAGCCCGGTGGCGTGGTCGATGAAGAGCCCCCCACCCAAGGACGCTCCCGGGTGGATGTCGACACCGGTGAGCCAGCGCACGGCCGTGGAGAGCACCCTGGCGGCGAGCCGCAGGCCGTGGGTCCACATCCAGTGGGCGACCCGGTGCCCCCAGATCGCGTGCAGTCCTGGGTAGCAGAGGACGATCTCGGTCGTCGTGCGCGCCGCCGGGTCACGGGACCGCACCGCCTCGACGTCGCGACGCACGGTCGCGAGCATGCTCAATCGCCCAGCCCCTCGAAGAGCTGGGTCGTCAGGTAGCGCTCGCCGAACGACGGGATCACGACGACCACCAGCTTTCCGGCGTTCTCGGGTCGCTCGGCGACCCGCAGCGCCGCCCACACCGCCGCACCGGACGAGATCCCGACGAGGAGCCCCTCTTCCTCGGCCATTCGGCGGGCGAGGTCGAACGCGTCGGCGTTCTCGACCTTGACGATCTCGTCGATGACTCCGACGTCGAGGATGCTCGGGATGAACCCGGCCCCGATCCCCTGTATCGGGTGCGGACCCTTGGCCTCGCCGGAGAGCACCGCGGAGGCTGTCGGCTCGACGGCGACGATCTGCACGCCCGGCTTGCGCGCCTTCAGCACCTCTCCTACCCCGGTGATGGTCCCGCCCGTGCCGACGCCGGCGACGAAGATGTCGACCTCGCCGTCGGTGTCGCGCCAGACCTCCTCGGCGGTGGTGGTGCGGTGGATCTCGGGGTTGGCCGGGTTCTCGAACTGCTGGGGCACGAAGTAGCGCGGGTCCTCCTTCGCCAGCGACTCGGCCTTCGCGATCGCGCCGCCCATGCCCTCGGGCCCGGGGGTGAGGATGAGCTCGGCGCCGAACGCCTGTAGGAGCATGCGGCGCTCCTTGCTCATGGTCTCGGGCATCGTGAATGCGCAGCGGTAGCCGCGTGCGGCGCAGACCATGGCGAGCGCGATCCCCGTGTTCCCGCTGGTGGGCTCGAGGACGATCGTGTCGGGGCCGATCAGGCCTTCCTTCTCGGCCGCGTCGATCATGGCGACGCCGATGCGGTCCTTGACGCTGTGCGCCGGGTTGAAGTACTCGAGCTTCGCGACAACCTGTGCCGCCGCCCCCTCGGTCACCCTCCGGAGGCGCACCAGCGGCGTGTTGCCGATCAGCTGGGTGACGTCGTCGGCGATCCTCATGGTGTCGCACCTCGCCTATCTGCTCTGCCCGTGGGCTCGTGGGTCGTCTTGAGCCTAGGTCCAAATACCCGACCTTGCCAGTCGGGTTTAGGGTCGAACCGTGAGGGTGCGTGCCGACCCCGACGCCACACGCCGGGCAGGTTCCGTTACGTTCTCGGGAACCGCCACGTCCGGGGGGACGTGCACCGCCGGAAGGGTGTGCCGACGTGAGCCCATCGACAGGTCCTGTGCTTCTCATCGGAACCCGCAAGGGCGTCTTCGTGATCTCGGGCGACGCGTCGCGCAGCACCTGGGCGACGAGCGCGCCGATGTTCCTCGGGCACATCGCCCAACACGTCGTCCTCGACCCTCGCGACGGCCGGCGCATGGTCCTCGCGGCGAGCACCGGGCACCTCGGGCCGACCGTCTTCCACTCCGACGACCTCGGCGAGACATGGACTGAGTCGACGCGCCCTCCGGCGTTCCGCTCCGGAGAGGACCTCGGCCGCAGCGTGAAGTCGGTCTTCTGGCTCACGCCCGGTCACGCCGACGAGCAGGGTGTCTGGTACGCCGGCGGATCGCCGCAGGGGCTCTTCGTGAGCCGCGACGGCGGCGACACATGGGACCCGGTCGACGGCTGGAACGACCACCCCATGTGGGCCACGTGGGCGGAGTGGCCCGACCAGAACACACCCGACGGCTCCATGCTGCACTCCGTCAACATCGACCCACGCGACGCATCGCACATGTACATCGGGCTCTCCTCCGGCGGCGTCTTCGAGACCACCGACGGCGGAACCGACTGGAAGCCCCTGAACTCCGGCTGCGAGGCCGTCTTCCTGCCGGACCCGGACCCCGAGTACGGACACGATCCGCACTGCGTGCGCCTGCACCCGCTCCGGCCCGACCGCATCTACCAGCAGAACCACTGCGGCATCTACCGGATGGACCGCCCCGATTCGCGCTGGGTGCGCATCGGCGAGAACATGCCGCCGGAGATCGGCGACATCGGGTTCCCGATCGAGCTCCATCCACGTGATCCCGACACGGCCTGGGTCTTCCCGATGGACGGGACCGAGGTCTGGCCGCGCACCAGCCCCGAAGGCCGACCTGCCGTGTACGTCACGCGTGACGCCGGCGACTCGTGGACGCGTTGCGACCGCGGCCTGCCGGCGACCGCCTGGTTCACGGTCAAGCGCCAGGCGATGGCGGTCGATGACGCCCCCGAGATCGGCGTCTACTTCGGCACGACGAGCGGCGAGGTCTGGGCGAGCGCCGATGAGGGCGTGAGCTGGGCGTGCATTGCATCGCACCTGCCCGAGATCTACTCCGTCGAGTGCGCCGATCCGGATCCCGCGCTTCGGTGAAGGTACGGGTGCCCACGCCGCTGCGCTCCTACACCGCGCAGGCCCAGGTGGTCGATGCCGAGGGGTCCAGCGTCGCCGAGGTGCTCGCCGATCTCGACGGCCGGTACCCGGGGATGCGCTTCCGGGTGGTCGACGAACAGGGCCGGCTCCGCCCGCACCTGAAGATCTTCGTGAACCAGGATGCCGTCCGACGACCTGTCGACCCCCGTCGGGGTCGACGACGAGGTGACGATCATGCAGGCGCTCTCCGGCGGCTGACCGGTTCGGGCTTGCGGGCTCACAAGCTCAGGACGTACCCCATCAGGTGCACGGGCTCCTCGCCCGGCGCGTCGGTCACCCACTCGTCGAGATCGACCGAGCGCTCGAATCCGAGACGCTCGTACATGCCGTGCGCGGCGGTCATCTCCGGAGTCGAGTGGAGGAGAAGCCGTCGCCGCCCGTCTGCTCGGGCGCGCTCGATGCACGCAAGCGTGAGCGCCCGGCCCGCACCACTCCCCTGCGCCGCGGGGTCGACGGCGAGCATCCTGATGGACGCCGCCTCGTGGTCGTCGAACTCGCTCATCGTCGTCTGCGAGTGGGGAACGTAGGTGACTCCGCCGATCACGGCTCCAACGTCGTCCAACGCGACGAGCACGCTGCACACTTCGACACGTCCCGCGACGTCGTGGAGGCGGCTCTCGTAGCTCCCCAGGGGACGCTCGCGTGTGAGGGCGCGGTATGCGGCGACGGTGATCTCGCCGAGGCGCTCGTGCTCCGACGGTGCGATCGGCCTGATCTCCACCGGTTGAACGCTAACTGATAGCGGGAGCCGTCTACCGGGTGCGACTCACCCGCGCGATCGTGGTGAAGGAGCAGTAGTAGAAGTCGTCGTCCCACCCGACCGACGGGAAGAGGACCGACTGCACGGGGCTGCCGGACTCCGTCCTGATCCGCTCCTCGCCGGTCTCGATGTCGAGGACGACGATCTCGTCGACCATGCGCGACGCGTCGTGATCGGTGGTGACCAGCTCGCCCGAGTCGGCCAAGAGCAGCAGATGGCAGGCGTGGTCCTGGCTGCGCAGCCAGCGCGGCGTGGTCGACCCGTCGCGGCCGATGTCGAATGCGGCCAGGACGCCGTTGCCGCTGTCGAAGCCGACGGCGATCCGTCGGCTCGCGTCGATCAGCGGCGGGTTCGCGATCAGGCCGTTCGGGAGCCCGCAGACCTCGGTGAGCGACGCCGCGCCGGTGACGAGATCGACGCGCACGAGGTGAAGTGGCGCCGAGTTGGAGCCCAAGCCCTTGAAGGTGCCCGCGTAGCACTCGGCGCCGGCGCCGTTGTCGAGGAACCACGCCGCGCCGAGTGCGACGACCGGGTCCCAACCGTAGGTCTGGCCGTCGATGGTTCGGTAGCGGCCGACGAAGCCCTCGTCGAGCGCAAGCGAGGAGCCGTCCCAGTCGGCACGGTAGAGGCTCTCGGTCCCGACGGCGTACACCGTGTCGCCGTCGGCCGACAGCCGTGCGACCGACGGCTCCGGCAGGGTGAGTCGATCGACTATCGCGAGACGCTCGGGGTCGAGCACGAGGATCTCGGCCGGCTCGCCGCGGTGCGCACCGGGTTCCTGCCCCGGAAGCAGCCCGCCGAAGTCCTTCGTGACGAGGTGTCCGTCGGGGAGGATCACGAAGCTGTTGTACGGCTTCTTCCGCGGCAGGCGCGCCGACTCCTGAATCGCCAGATCGGGGCCGAGTCGGTGCGCGTGCGCTCCGAACACGACGTAGAGTGACCCGTTGGCGTGTGCCGCGATCCCGCCGGGCCAGGTGGGACCGCCTGCGAGATCAGCAGAGCGCGCCAGCGGCTCCAGGGAGACAGGGTCGATCCGCTCGACCCAGGAGACGGCGTCGGGCCCCGCGGTGTGACGGAGCAGGTACACCTCCCCGGGATCGCGCAGCACGATCATCGTCGCCGCCATCGCTTGGCGCGACGTGACCGAGACACGACCCGGCGTGAAGCCCGGCCCCGGCACTGCTGAGGACGTCTGCCGTCTCGCGGGACCGCCGTCCTCGCCCGGCCAGGGGCTCGGCCAGTACCCGGCGCTCGCTCGCGGACCGGTCGCTGGGAAGTGCGAGACCATGGCCGAATCGTAGGTGCGGGGACCGCGGTGACACGCGAGCAGGTGACCCGGCCCCGGTCGGGTGAATACTCGCCTCCGTAAGTAACCGTTCACTATATTCTCTCGGCATGGGAAGACGCGCCGGGGTCAGCGCCGATGAGACGCGCCGCGACCTGCTGGCGGCGACGATGTCGGTCATCTCCCAACGCGGGTGCGGGGGCGCTCGCATCTCCGGGATCGCAGCGGAGGCCGGCGTGACGTCCGGCGCCATCTACAAGCACTTCCCCTCGAAGGACGACCTCCTCCTCGCCGCGATACTCGAGCACCTACCCGACGTCGTGTCGCACGCGCTGGCATCCGGTTCGGACCTGACGATCATCGAGCTGATCCGCGAGGTCGGCTCCGTCCTCCCCGATCAGTCGGGTGCGGTCGCCCCGGCGCTCCTCGATCTCGTCGCGACGTCGGCGCGCGACGAAGAGGTCGCGCGCCTCCTGCGAGACCGGTTCAGCGATCGGGAGCGGTCCTTCGAGGAGCTCATCCGGGTCGCACAGGACAGAGGTGAGCTCGACCCATGCCTCGCCTCGGAGCCGCTGGCGCGCTTCACGACGATGCTCGCACTCGGCTCCCTCGTCGTAGCCGCGCTCGGCCTGGACCCTGTCGAGCGCCGTGAGTGGCGAGCCGTCATCGACCGCCTGATCGACGCCGTTCAACCCCCTCCGGAGGACAAGTGAGCTCAGCCGATACGACCGACAACCGAACAGGTGAAGGCGCTATGTACTCACGCGAAGCACAGTGGCAGCGCCGCTACCGCGACGAGCTCGAGTTCGACGAGGTCCGGTGGGGTTCCCACTGCGTCGACTGCTACCCGGGCAACTGCAGCTACAACGTCTTCGTGCGCGACGGCAGGATCGTCCGCGAGGAGATCCGTGGCTCTGCAGTGCGGGGCCCGCGACTCCGACGTGCCCGACGACCTCCCGCTCGGCTGCAACAAGGGTGCCGCGTGGAGCAGGCAGCTCGATGCCGCCGACCGCGTGCTCTGGCCGCTCCGCCGGGTCGGCGAGCGGGGCTCCGGGAGCTGGGAGCGAATCAGCTGGGACGACGCGCTCGACGAGATCGCCGACGACCTGATCGACGCGCTGGAGGAGTCCGGGTCGGAGACGATCCTGCGCGAAGGCACACCGGAGGTCGGCGCCGCGACCGGCGCCGACCGCTTCGTGCACGCTGATCGGCGGAACGGTCACCGATCTCAACGGGTCGATCAACGACTACGCAGCCGGGCTGCAGATCACGTTCGGCAAGCCGAACCAGATCGATGCGGCCGCGCGACCTGTTCCACTGCGACACGATGCTCATCTGGCACATCAACCCCGTCTACACGCTGATCCCCGTCTACCACTACCTCACCGAGGCCCGGTACCGGGGCGCGAAGCTGGTCCTGATCTCCCCCGACGTCAGCCCGTCGCACACCCACGCCGACCTCCACGTGCCGGTCAGCTGGGGCGCCGACCCGGCGCTCGCGCTCGCGATGTGCCAGGTGATCGTCGAGGAGGGCCTCGTCGACGCGGACTTCGTCCGCGACCCAGACCGACCTGTCGCTGCTGGTGCGCGTCGACACCGGCCGGTTCCTGCGGGCCGACGACACCGAGGAAGGCGGTCGCGACGACCAGTTCTTCCACCTCGATCCGGACCGGTGGTGTCGTGCCGGCCGACCGGGGCAACCTGCTCTGCGACTACTCCCCGGCACTCCTGGAGGCAGCGCAGAGGTCACGCTGCCTCGACGGCACCACCGTCGAGGTGCAGCCCGCTGTTCGTCCGCCTCGGCGAGCACCTGCGGCAGTACACGCCGGAGAAGACCCAGGAGACGACCGGCGTCCACCCCGACACGGTCCGCAAGGTCGCGCGCATGGCCGCTTCCGGCCGCACTCTGGTGGCGATCGGAGGGTCGGCCTCGAAGACTACCACGCCGACCTGTTCCAGCGCTCCACGCACCTCCTGCTCGCGCTTACGGGCAACTGGGGTCGCAAGGGCTCCGGCACCCACTGGTGGAACGTGACGCACGCCGACGGGATGATGATGGCCGCGTCGAAGCGCAAGGCCGGCCCCGAGGGCACCGAGGAAGTGCTGTCGCTGATGGAGTCGGTCGAGGCCGCCCTCAAGGCGGCCGACCCGACCCTCACCGACGAGCTCGCGTCGTTCGAGATGTTCCGCTCGCCGGGTGCGGGTCGGCAGATCGTGCCACCGTTCTTCTTCTGGTACTGGCACTGCGGCTACAGGGAGCGGTGGAACAACGAGTCGTGGGGCGATCCGACGCTACGCCGCAAGTTCGACGAGTACGTCGAGGAGGCGACTGGCGTCGGGCTGGTGGGACGGCCTTCAACGCCCGGGTCCCGACAGCCGCCCCGAGGTCCTGATCGAGTGCGGCGGCAACATCATGCGCAGGACCCGCGGAGGTCGGCAAGGTGATGCTCGATCACCTGTGGCCGAAGCTCGACCTGATCGTCACCGTCGACTTCCGCATGTCGGTCACCGCGATGCACTCCGACATCGTGCTGCCGGCCGCGCAGCACTACGAGAAGGTCGCGACCCACATGCCGTCGATGGAGTTGGTGCTCGGCGACCGCGTCGTCGACCCGGCCGGCGAGGCGCGACCCGAATGGGAGATCTTCGCCGACCTCTGCCGGGCCATGGAGCGCCGCGCCGGCTGCCAGGGGACTGACCCACCTGACCACCTACGACGGTCAGCGGCGCCGTTACGACGAGCTCTGGACCGGATTCACGCTCGACGGCGAGATCCTCACGACCGAGCAGCTGGTCGACGAGTCGATCCGCGACGCCGCCTACATCGGGATCGCTCCCTTCCGACGCGAACCTCGCACGCCTCCGGGAGACGGGTCGGATGGGCTTCATCTCGTGGGGACGCACGCCGTTCGGTCGCGGAGAGGCCGCGCCCTTCCCCGAAGACGGCAAGCTCTTCACCTCGTTCAGCAACCACGTCGACCGTGGCGACCCGTACCCGACCCTGACACGGCGCGCGCAGTTCCTCATCGAGCATCCGTGGTTCGTCGAGGCCGGCGAGGACCTTCCGGTCCACAAGGATCCCCCGCCGATGGGTGGACCGCGTCCCCTACATGTTGACGACCGGCCACAATCGCTGGTCGATCCACGCGATGAACATGGCGAACCCGGTGCTGTTGGAGACCCACCGTGGTGAACCGCACGCAGTGATCAACACCGACCGACGCCGAGCGCGAAGGCATCGTGGACCACGGGCTCGTCGAGATATCGAACGACGCGAGCACATTCGTCGTCAGGGCCAAGCTGTCGCCGTCGCAGCGGCCGGGCGGCGTGACCGTGTACGCCGGGTGGGACGGCTACATGTTCAAGGACTGGGCGGTCCCGAGCGACGTCGAGCCAGGGCCTCGTGAAGCACCTCGGCCTCGCCGGAGGATACGGGCACCTCCGCTACGCGCCGCTCGAGTGGCAGCCCGTCCCCTGCGATCGTCCCGTGACGATCTCTATCAAGGCCGCGTCCTAGACAGTCGCGCAACTGGTACTCCGAGCACCGCCGACCTCGGCACGCAGGCGGACCGCGAAGGTCAACACCTGTAGCCGACGGCTCCCCCGGCGTCCGCGAGGCGCCTGTCGAGGTCGACGATCTGCTCGGGTGTCAGCTCGGCGGTGTGGCCACCGATGCGATCGCGCCGGTGTGAGCGAGCGCGGCGCCTGCGACGGTCATCTTCGTCCTGGCCAGCAGCGCGGATCTTCTGTTCACCAACGCGTCTCATCGCAGGTTGCGAGACCCCGCCTGACGCCAGCCTGAACAGCCGGGCACCGGGTGACGTCGCGCGCCTTCGGCCTCGGCGATTGCCCATGAGAACTACGCTGGATCCTGTGGTGCTACTCCGTGCGATCGCCGGCCTGCTCGTCGCCGTCTTCCTTTTCGGCGTCGCCTTCCTACTGGGGATGCGGGCCAAGTCGCGTCTCCTGCTCAACGCCGTGCGGCGCATGAACCGGGCATTCATGAACCCGCGCCAGATGGCGACTGCCGGCACACCCGGCGCGTACGCCGCGATCATCCGTCACCGCGGCCGCACCAGCGGCGCGTCGTACGAGACCCCGGTCGGTGCAGTCGAGACCGACGACGGCTTCGTGATCGCACTGCCCTACGGAACCCGCCCGGACTGGCTCAAGAACGTTCTCGCTGCCGGGTCTGCAACGATCGTCCACGAGGGGCACACGTACCGCGTCACCGACCTCGACGTCGTCCCGATGGAGTCCGTGGAGTCGTTCTTTCCCGCCAAGGACCGCCGGGCCCACCGGATGTTCCGCGTAGACCTGTGCCTGCGCGCCCGGCGGGCGGAGAACGACGATCCATCCGAATGACAGTCCTGTTCGATGCAAGTAGTAGGTCGCCTTCATTCCCCGAGCGAGCACCTGTTCGGGTGTCGGAGGGACCACACAAACCCCAAGTACACACGAACCCTGGGTCTGTTGGCTCGATGCCCGTGTGGCGTCGGGCGGCTCTGCGCGGCGACTTGGTCACGGACGCAACACCTCGATCGGGCACCTCACACGCGGCACGTTGGCCAGATGGGTGTCCGCGGTGACCAGGGCGCATTCGAGCGCCTCAGCCAGCGCGACGTATGCAGCGTCGTAGATCGTGAGGTTGTCGCGCAGCTCCCAACAGCGCGCCAACAAGGGCCGATGCGACGCTCGCTGCATCGGCAGATCCCACAAGTCGTCGACAGCGAGCTGGGCGCGTCGCGCGTCGAGCGTTCCAGCCGAGAGCTGCCGACGAAGCACCGAGACGACCTCGAGATCGATCAGCTCGGGTGCGGCAAGTTCTTCGTCGCGCAAGCGCGCCCGTGCGGTGTCGCCGTCCGCTCCATCATCCGCCAAAGCGGCGACCAACACACTGGCATCAACGACGAGCACGGTCGTCACGAACGGCGCGGGCTGCTGCTTTCAAGGTCACCGACCCGCCGGCACGCCCGCCGGCCCGGTCGAGCACCTCCTGCAAGGTCGGGCGGCTCGCCTCGGCGATCAAGCGACTGCGGAGGTACTCCTGCAACGATTGGTGCGCCTCCGCCGCTCGACGCCTGAGCACCGCGTGCGCCGCTTCGGGAACGTCCTTGATCTGAACACTCGGCATGGCGCCATTATGGCGCTAGTGGCGCCATAACACAAGCACGTGGGCTCACGCCGCGTGCTGGCGTTGGGGGAACTCGTACCGTCCCCTGCGATCGCCCGGTGACGACATCGATGAGGCCTGCCGGCTGACCTCCGTGGCTGACGGAGCCCGGGTCACGCGCCAGGGTCGGTGAGGGTGACGACGGTGTCACCGACCCGCGGCCGGCGGGGCGACTCGGTCGTGGTGATCTCGATCTGCCCCTTGGCGTCGACCACGAAGAGCGGAATCGCGTCGGGATGCACGCGTGCATGATCCTCCGGCCCGAACTTCTCGGTCAGGCGCGTCGCCGTCACTCGCCAGCCGGACTCGATCCGCTCCATGAGGCGCGTGTAGCTGGCCGCGAGCGGACGGGCAAAGGTGCCGATCGGGAAGGTCCACCAGGCCTCGTGCTCGGGGCGGCGGGGCGGGAGCTGGTAGACGCGCTTGCGTCCCAGGACCGACGCGGCCTGGCGGGACGCAAGGATGTTGAGCTCGTCGTTCGAGGTCATCGCGACGAAGAACGCTGCGCTCTGGATGCCCGCCGCCTCCCAGGTGTCGTCGGCGAAGACGGACCCGCGGTGGGCCGGCAGACCCGTCATTCGGGCGGCGGAGAGCTCACGTTGGTCTAGGTCGACCAGGCGCACGGCGGCACCCTGCTGCTCGAGTGCGGCCGCGAGTGCACGGGCTGCAGGGTGCGCGCCGAGCACGATGATGCTCTGGTTCTCCGTCTCGACGAGCCCCAGCTTCGTGGCGAAGTAGCGGCTCCCGATCCCCGAGAAGAGAACCGAACCGGCGATCACCGTGAACGTCGCCGAGACGAGGACCTGCGAGTTCGCAACTCCGATGTCGGCGAGCTGCAGGGAGAAGACCGACGCGATCGCAGCCGCGACTATGCCCCGCGGCGCCGTGAGCGCGAGGAAGGCTCTCTCGCGACGCGACAGACCCGACCCCAACGTGGCCGCCATTACGCAGAGCGGCCGTACGAGAAGCATCAGTGAGACGAAGAAGGCAAGATTGCGCCACTCCAGCTCCCGCAACGTCTCGGCCTCGATCCGGGCGCCGAGGAGGACGAAGAGGCCGGAGATGAAGAGGATCCTCAACGTCTCGTTGAACTCGAGCACGTGTCGAACCGGCACTCGCGACTGGCTGGCCACGGCGATCCCCATGACGGTGACCGCCACGAGTCCCGATTCCTCGCGGACACCGTTGGCAACGGCGAAGGTGAATATCACACAGGCAAGGGTCGTGACGTTGTGGAGCTGGTCCGGGATCAGGTAGCGGGCGAGGGACCAGACGAGCAGCGCGGCGGCTGCGAGCCCGATCGCCGCCCCGATCCCCAGCGTGCCGAGAACCTGCACCGCGATCCCGCCCGTGCCTTCCTCCGCCTCGAAGAGTGCCTGGAAGACGAGGACTGTCAGAATCGCACCGATCGGGTCGATGAGGGTCCCCTCGGCCTCGAGTATCGCGGCGAGCCGCCCTCTCAGCCTGATCGCACGCACGATCGGGCCGATGACAGTGGGCCCGGTGACTACGAGCACTGCCGCCAGTAGTACCGCCAGATCCCAGTCGACGTCGAGCAGGTAGCGCGCCGAGAGCGCCGTGCCCACGAGCGTGACGGCTGCGCCCACCGACAGCAGCATCCACACCGTGACCCCCGCGGCCCGCACGCCCCGTAGGCCCAGGCCGAGCGCGCCCTCGAACAGAATGACGGCGACGGCGATCGAGACGAACGGGAAGAGCATCTCGCCGAATGTGTGGTCGGGATCGAGCGCGCCGGTCATGGGCCCCGCCACGAGGCCACCCGCCAGGAGGAAGACGATCGCCGGAACTCGCAGCCGCCACCCGAGCCACTGTGCGAGGACGCCACCTACCAGCACGGCGGCGACCACCAGGATGATTTCGTCGTGCAAGTCAACCTCCCCGTGGGCGATTCTCGCGCGCCGACAGGCCGCAGCGCGGGAAGCATCCGTCGCACGCCATCGCGCCGTCGGGCGGAGTCCCGACGCCTCGCAGAGCTACGCCACTCGGGTCGCGTCCGGGTACAGCCGTGGCCGACGACGGCGCACCTGGCGCCGAGCCCACTTCTCGAAGCCGACGATGCCGTATCCAGCCAGCGCGGCACCCACCACCCGCAGCCAGGACTCGAGGTCGATGGGTGCAGAGTGGAAGAGGGTGTTCATGAACGGCGCGTAGGTGAAGACCAGTTGAAGGCCGATCATCGTGCCGCTGCCGGCGAGCACCCACGGGTTCGAAGTGACACCCACCTGGAGGATCGAGCGCTCCAGGGAGCGGCAGTTGAGCAGGTAGGTGACCTCGACCATCACGAAGACGTTCACCGCGACCGTCCGGGCCTCGGCAATCGAGGCACCGCGGTCCTGCTCCCACCGGAACAGCCAGAAGGCTGCCGTCACCATGATCGCCGAGACGAGGACGATCCGTCCCACCAAGGAGCGCGTGAGCAGCGGTTCGTGGGGATCGCGCGGCGGGCGGTCCATGATCTGCTGCTCGGCGGGTTCGACCGAGAGAGCGAGACCGAGGGCGACTGCGGTGATCATGTTCACCCACAGGACTTGAACCGGAAGGATCGGAAGGGCGGCCCCCGAGACGACCGCCGCAAGGATGACCAGACCTTCGCCCATCGAGGTCGGCAGCGCCCACACGACGAACTTCGTCAGGTTGTCGAAGACGTTCCTACCCACCTCCACAGCGGCTTCGATGGATGCGAAGTTGTCGTCCGTGAGGACCATGTCGGCCGCTTCCTTCGCGACCTCGGTGCCGGCGCGACCCATCGCTATGCCGATGTCGGCCTGCTTCAGGGCCGGCGCATCGTTCACGCCATCGCCGGTCATCGCGACGACGTGTCCGGCGGCCTGCAGCGCCTCGACCAGTCGCAGCTTCTGCTCGGGTGAGACGCGAGCGAACACGTCGACCCGATCGGCGATCTCAGGGAGGTCCTCTCCGGAGACTGCAGCTAGGTCGGAGCCCTCCATCACACGCCCGTCGACGACGTCTTGGCCCCGTCCGCCTTCGAGCATCGAGAACTGCGAAGCCACAGCACGCGCCGTGGCGGAGTGGTCTCCGGTGATCATCTTCACCGCGATGCCCGCACGCCGGCAGGCGTGCACTGCTGCTATCGCCTCAGGACGGGGCGGGTCCGCCATCGCTTGGAGGCCGACGAAGCTGAACTCGACGGACTCGACGTCCTCTGGAGCCAGTGGAAGGCTGACGGTGCAGGCGCGAGCACGGGCCAGCGCAAGGACGCGGAGCGCTCCATCGGCGAGTCGCTCCGCAGTCGCGAGCACGGAATCGCGGTCGATCGCCTCGTCCGAGCCGTCCCGTCCGATCCGGCGGTCGCACAGGGCCACGACCGTCTCGACCGCACCCTTGACGTAGACGGTGATCCCCGGACCGGGCCCGGAGCCGATCCCCGATCCATCAGCGCGGCCGTGCGCAGTGGCCATGTATCGGCGGGCGGAGTCGAACGCGAGGATGTCGAGGCGCGGTTCGGCGCGTTCCTGTGCATCGACATCCATCCCCCCGCGGCGAGCAGCGACGAGCAGCGCTGCCTCGGTGGGATCCCCCACGACCGTCACAGCCCCGTCGTGCTCCCTCAACGATGCCTCGTTGCAGAGGACGCCCGCTTCCAGACACGCCCGCAGCGCCGGCTGCGACAGTGCCTCGATGGGTTCGTCGGCGTACCTGTACTCGCCCGCGGTGTCGTAGCCCGAACCGAACACCTCATACGAGCGCCCGCCGGCCACGACATTCCGAACCGTCATCTGGTTCTCGGTGAGGGTGCCCGTCTTGTCGGTGCAGATCACTGTCGTGCTACCGAGCGTCTCGACGGCAGGCAGCTTGCGGACGATCGCATGCCGCTTGGCCATCCGCTGCACTCCGATCGCCAGCGTGATCGTGACGACCGCGGGCAGGCCTTCTGGGATCGCACCGACGGCGAGGGCCACCGCGGCGGTGAGCATGTCGGCGGCTGTCTCACCACGGGCCATGCCGATCGCGAAGGTGACCCCGGCGAGGCCGAGGATCGCCACGGTCAGCATCCGGCTGAACTGGCCGATCCGCCGGGTCAAGGGCGTGGTGATGGGGGAGGTCGCGCCGACGAGGCGGTGGATCAGGCCCAACTCGGTGTCGGCGCCGGTCGCGACGACGATCCCGGAGGACACGCCGGCCACAGCCAGCGAGCCCGAGTAGGCCATGTTCAGGCGGTCCGCCAGCACCGTGTCGAAGGGAATCGGAAGCGCCACCTTGTCGACCGGCAGCGACTCCCCCGTGAGCGCCGACTCGTCGACTCGCAGCTCGTCCACGGCAACCAGTCGGATGTCGGCGGGGACCTTGTCGCCCGCGGCCAGGGCGACGAGGTCCCCCGGTACCAGGTGCGCCGAGTCGATCCGCAATCGCTCCCCCTCGCGCACCACTGTCGCCTCCGTCCGGACCATCGACCGCAGTGCATCTAGTGCGCGCTGCTGCGCCGGCCTCCTGCACGAAGCCGACGAGCGCGTTCACGACCACCACGCCGAAGATGACGCTGGCATCCACGGCCTCCCCTACCAGGCCCGTCGCGACACCCGACGCGATCAGGATGTAGAGAAGCGGGTTGTTGAGCTGCATCAGGAAGCGGATGACAGGACCGCGCCTGCGCGCATGCGGTAGCAGGTTCGGACCGACTGCTCTCAGGCGGCCTTCAGCCTCGGTACCAGAGAGGCCCCGTGCCGCATCGGTCTCGAGGAGCAGCACCACCTCGTGCACCGCTAGGTGATGATGATCCTGGCGCCCCGAGTGGGTCACCGGTTCGACGAGGTGCGAGTTGATCTGCGATCTGCAACCACCACACAACGATGTCAGATGAGCACCGCCGGCCACGAGTGCCGGCCGGGGCCGCCCGACAGGGACCAAGGTCACTCAGCGGACAGCCCTGTGCGTCGTCCGCCGGCGCACTGACGCGTCTCCGGACCGACGCACAGTGTGGGACGATCGGCCGATGCGCGACGCAGTGGCGATCCTCCTCGGCCTCGTCCTCGCGGGCGTCGGTGGCGAGATGCTCGTGAGGAGCGCCGTCAACCTGGCCTCGTGGGCGAGGGTACCGGCGCGGGTCGTCGCGACGACCGTCGCGGCGTTCGCGACGTCGAGTCCGGAGTTCGCGGTCTCGACGAGCGCGGCGGCGGCCGGCACACCGGCGGTCGGGTTCGGCGACGCCCTCGGCAGCAACGTTGCCAACGTCGGGCTGGTCCTCGGGATCGTCCTGGCACTCTCGGAGATACGAGTCCGGCGCGACACCTCCATGCGAGACATCGGAGTGGCGTTCGCCGCGCCCCTACTCGCAGGAGTCCTCGTCCTCGACGGTCTCGTGTCGCGCGAGGACGGCGCAGTGCTGCTCGCGGCCTTCGCCGGCTGGCTCGTCTTGACGGTGCGGGGGGCCATGCGCGAGCGCCGCGAACGCCACCCCCGTGCAGTCGAGCCCACGGGGATGCTGCTCGTCGCTGCTCTGGGGCTGATCGCCCTCGTACTCGCCGGTCGGTTCGTCGCATCGGGGGCGCAGGGCATCGGCGACGCGCTGGGCCTCGACTTCTTCGTCGTCGGCGCCACGATGGTCGCCGTGGGGACCTCGCTGCCCGAGCTGGCCACCGCGCTCAGCGCGACGGTACGTGGACATCACGAGATCGGACTCGCGACCATCCTGGGCAGCAACATCTTCAACGGTCTGTGGATCATCGGGGTGACGGCTCTCATCGAACCGATCCCCGTCGACCGAGTGGAGGCACTTGTCGCCATCGGGTTCGGCGTCGGACTCGTCGCGCTGCTCCATCCCGGACGCCAGGACCGGCTCCGGCGTCGCCGGGGATGGCTGCTCCTTGCTGTCTATGCGATCTACCTCGCCGTGCTGGCCACGACGGGTGCGGTGCCGTGACCGCCGGGCTCTACTGATCCACGCGCCCGAGAGCGGCCCCGAGGAGGTCGAGCATCGCTTGGTCGTCGTCGTCGCTCAGGAAGACGGAGAGGCTGACCTCGTAGCGCCCCTTCTGCGCGGTGAGGCCGCGGATCGGCGACGTGTCGTACGCGCGGTCACCGAGGTCGTCGACCAGCGCGTAGCCGTTCAGCTCGACCGTGTCGGCGAACGATTCGGCGGCGGCGTCGGCATCCGGGTAGATCAGCACCGACAAGGAGACGTTGTCGAGATCATCCGTCTCCCAACGGCAGCCGTAGAACGAGGGGGGGTAGTCCTCCGGTACGCCAGGCGTCGCGACACCGAGGGTCGACTCGACCTCGTCGGCCGTCAGCAATGCGCAGGAATCGAGCGAGGGCTCGTCGGGCACATCGTCGGAGGCGCCGTCTGTGGGCCGGCCGTCTTCTCCGGAGCCGTCGGCAGGGCCGGATTCCGCGGTCTTCGCAGATCCGTCGGAGTCGTCCCCACCGCAGGCGGCGAACAGCATCACCATCGCGCTGAGCGCAGCCAGTCTCCGTCTCATCGCTCCTCCTCGTTCCATGTCTCGTTGCGTCGTGAACTCGGGTCGCGCGGAGCATACGCGATCGGGTCGCACAAGGCTGTCCCGTCCGGCACCTTCAGGTGCTTCTCAGATCGACCGTTCGCGAGTCACTGCAGCGACGTCGAGATGGGCGACTGCGCGCAGGCCGGGCACCAGGGAGAGCGAGGCAGTGGCGATCATCGCGACGGCCGCCAGTGGGAGGGTCGCAGGGCGGAGCTCCAACCCGAACGAGAAGAGATCGCTCGAGAAGCCGTCGAGGAACCGCGCCGCAGACCAGGTACCGACGATCAGACCGGGAACGATTCCGACGCAGGTGAGCAGCAGGTTCTCTGCCGCTACGAGGCGGGCGATCTGCCCGTTCGACATCCCCTCTGAGCGCAGGGTCGCGAGCTCGCTGGATCGTTCGGCCAGGTTCGCCGACGTGGTGTTGAACAGGAGCCCGAAGGCGATGGCCGAGCCGAACAGCACCATGGCCCCGACGAATGCGTAGAACAGGCCCAGGTACTCCTGGACGCTCCTGTAGAGCGCTCGTTCGTCTGTTGCGACTGCTATGCCCTCTGATTCCCGAAGTGCCTCGAGAACCTGCCTGTGATCCGCCGTGTCGTCGAAGCGGGCGTACACGAGGGTCGATCCGGGTGCACCGAGGGTCCGTGTATCGAAGCGCGGGTCGGCGGCTGCGAGTGCCGCGCCGATTGCGTCACGATCTGCATATGCGAAGGTCCCCAGGGGCTCGTCGGCGAAGCCGTCCACGGGAAGGTCGACGGTCGTCCCGAGCGAGGAGAGGCCTACCGATACGACGTCGCCTGTCCGCACGCCCAGCTCGCTTCTGAGGGGCAAGCCGAGGACGACGCCGTCGCCGGGCTGCCGCTCGCCGAAGCCGTGCATCTCGGTGCTCGTGCCGAGGGCGATCAGCTCCGTCGTGTACTCGTCGTCGGCACTCCGTATGGTGACGGGCAAGCGGAGCAGTGCCTCGGCCGCGCGCACTCCGGGAACCTCGCGAATGCGCTGCAGGTTGGCCTCCCGGTACTGGCCCGTGAAGGAGATCGATGTGTCCTGGCGGTCGACGACCTCGAACTGCCGGTGCAGGAGGATCGACACCGTATCGATCATGCCCCACGCCGCCAGCACGACGGTCAGCGCGACCACCACTCCGGCGATCGTCGACAGGGAGCGCCGTCGCGAGCGGCCGATCCCCCGGAGCATCATCCTCCACCGCACGGGGAGTCGCCGCAGCGGCGGCACGACCACTTCCAGGGCACTCCGTGACGCGCGCCGGCCGGGGGTGCTGCCGCGCATTGCGTCGACGGGATCGAGGCGGGCGGCCCGACGCGCCGGAGCGAGCGCCGCCAAGAACCCTGCGAGCGCGCCGAACAGAACGCCTGCCACCGGCGTCAGTGGATGGAGTCGACGCGAGGTGTCGGGTATGCCCAGCGCACTCGTGTAGAAGCCGGCCAGCGACCATCCGCCGACCACCCCCAGGGCTGCTCCCACCACCGCGGCACCGGTGCCGATGGCGAGGCCGAACGACGCGTAGTGGCGGTAGACAGCTGAACGACTCAATCCATTGGCGCGCAGAGTGCCGATCACGCCGCGGTCCTCGTTGACGATGACCGTGAGCGCGATCCACAACGCCAGGCCGGCGGCGAAGACGAAGAGGAGCGGGAAAAGGACGGCCATCTCCGCGAATCCCTCGACGTCGAGACTCAGAGCCGCGTTCGACGCCTGTTCGGCGCGGGTCGCGATCTGCGCCGCTCCGGCCGAGCGCGCCGCCGCTGCGACGGTGCTGTCGAGGTCGTTCCTATCGGCTCCCGGGGAGTACCTGAGCAGGGTCTGACTGACGACGGCTCTCGGATGGACCTCGTCGAGGAGCGAGTCTGCGACGAAGAGCACCCCGAAGTCGTCCGGTCCGGCGAATATCTCCTGGCGACTCCGCGCCGGCCACAGGTACTCCGCCGAGACAGCGACTCCCTCCGCGGACAGGCTCGTCCACCCAGTCGCCAGCAGCGCCGAGACGTGATCGCCGGGCCCGACGTCGAAGTGGTCAGCAAGGTGCTTCTCGACCAGTACCCCGTCGCCGGTCGAGGCATCCAGGGGGGACCCCCGAACCACGTCGACGCGATTGACGGTGGGCGGGGCCTCGTTCGGCAGTCCGACGAGACGGGCCTCCAAGGTCGTATTCCCGACGCGCACGGGCACGTCGGCAACTCGACGCGTCGAAATGGCGGCGATGCCCTCGAGTCGCCGGGCACTCTCCGCGAAGAGGGCGTCCGCCCCTGAGACGGTGACGTCGGCGAACGCAAGGCGGCGGTAGGTGAGGTCGTAGGAGTCGCTCAGGTTGCGGTACGCGTCGTACGAGGCGACGCCGAGGCCGACTCCCAGGACGACGACGGTGAAGACCGCGGCCACCCGACCGCGGCGCCGACGCATGTCGCGGCGCCGCTTCGTCGCGAGCAGGCTCACCAGTCGAGGTGCTGCGGATCGGCGGGATCGGGGTTGACGGCGTCGTCGATGATGCATCCGTCGCGCAGATGGATTGTCCGGTCCGCGAGCCGGGAGATCGCCGAGTTGTGTGTGACCACGAGAACCGTCCGTCCGGATTCCTCCGTCACGGCGCGCAGGGCAGTGAGCACTGCCTTTCCGGTCTCGACGTCGAGAGCACCGGTCGGCTCGTCGCAGAGCAGGATGCGCGGTCGTTTCACGAGCGCCCGCGCGATGGCGACCCGCTGCTGTTCACCGCCCGAGAGCTGTCCGGGGAACGAGCCGAGACGAGCGCCGAGGCCGAGTTCCCCGAGGGCGGCGGCGGACCGCTGTTCCGCCTCGGGGCCGGTGAGCTCGCCGATCAGGGCGACGTTCTCCAGCGCCGTGAGGCTCGGAACGAGATTGAAGAACTGGAAGACGAACCCGACTGTGCGCAGTCGGTACTCCGTTCGGGCCCTCTCGTCCAGGCCGGCGACCTCCCGGCCCTCGACGGTGAGGCTTCCCGCGGTCGGTCGGTCCAGAGCTCCGATCAGGTTGAGCAACGTCGTCTTCCCCGAACCGCTCGGCCCCAGGAGCACCACCAGCTCGCCCTCGCCGATGTCGAGGTCTACGCCTCGCAACGCGTTCACCGCGGTCGCTCCCGCCCCGTAGACGCGCGAGAGCCCGCGTGCGTGCACTCCCCCACGTCGCGGCGCCGGTTCGGAGCCGATCTGACTCACGCTCGCGCGCCGCGACGACGTGCGACACGCGACCGCCGACCCGTCGGGGCGGTCATGCCGTCCACCCGAGCTTCCAGGCGTCGTCTCGCATCTCCCCGGCAGCGTCGGCGAAGGCTTCGAGGGCCGACGTCAGTGCGCGCCGCGCCCCAGGGTCGAGCCGGCCGACGATTGCGTCGATCTCGCGAAGCCGGTTCTTGGCGACCGCCCGCAACACCTTGTGTCCACCCGGGGTGACGCTCAGGGTGACCTCGCGCCGGCTCTCGGTCGATGTGCTCCGTTCGATCAGACGCTTCCCCTCCAGGCGGTCGCAGAGGCGCGTCGCGGTCGACGGTTCGATGCCGAGCGCCTCGGCCAGAGTGCTGACGTTCTGATCCCCGCGGGACGCCAGCAGCACGAGGGCCCGGTATTGCGGGAGCGTCATCGCTCCCTCGATCTCGGCGAGCGAACGGGCCGCTACCCCTACCAGCGCGCGCGATGCGAGAAGCAGCGCCTCGGAGGTCTCACTGATCGACTCGTCGCGGATCTTCGGCCCCCTGAACGCGGTTCATCAGATGTGTGCATATTAGCAACCGTTGCAGCAGCACACGACTCTGTCGGCCCCGATGCCGAACGCAGCGGCGCTCGGCGACGTCGCTCGAATCGGTGTGGCGGCGATCAGGCTCCGTCGGGATCGCTGCCATCGTGAGGCTCGACGCTCGCCTCGACTACGTGCCCATCCCGCCGCGTGACCGCCCGGGCACGCCTCCGCAGCGCGCGTTCGTCGGCCTCGGTCGGGTCCCGACCGTTGATGCTGCGCGGCCAGAGCCGGGCATCGATCACGACGTTCAGCTCCGCGGCGGCGATGAGGACGAGACCCTGCAGGTGCATCCAGGACAGCAGGACGATGACGACAGCGAACGTCCCGTAGATCTCGCTCGCGCCGTCGAGCCTCGTGCGGACGATCCATCCACCAAGCGCGTGCAGCACCACCCAGCCTGACGCACCGACTGCGGCCCCGGGCAGCAGCACCGACCAGGGCCGATCCCGCGTCGTCAACACCTTGAACGCCATGAGAACGACGCCTAGGTCCAGGAGCCATCCGAGACCGATCCCGAGGAGGCCCACTGCCACGCCGAGGTCGAGGCTCTGTGACAACGAGGTGGCGGCCGTGCCGAGGATCGTGCCGCCACCGACGACGACGAGCATCGCCAGAGCGCGCGCTCGCGCGGCGAGAAAGCCGGACCGATCCCTCATCGGGACGTCCCAGACGGTGTCGAAGGCCTGCGCTGCCGCGCGCACGGCACCCAGCCCGGCCCAGAGCGTCCCAAGGATTCCGGTCACCAGGGCGACGCCGCTGCCCTGGATCGAGGACACGTTGCGATCGATCTGGGCGCCGATCACCGGGTACTGGGCCAATGCAGAGTCGACGACGCGACTCTGCAGGTCGGGGTCGTCGGCGAGGACGAACCCCAGGATTGTGGCGAAGACCAGCAACAGTGGCATCAGGGAGAAGAACGCGTAGTACGCGACCACGGCAGCGAGGCGTCCCGCCTGGTCCTCGCCGAACTTCTTCCAGACCGCGTAGGTGAGAGCGATTGGAGCGTACCGACGTTGGCGTCGGTCGATCCCGTCGATGAGCCTGTCGATCGCCTTCAGGAGAGCCCCCGGGGAGTCGAGTGCACGACACGATGCCCGGCGCGATGACCGACCATGTTGATTCCCACCATATGGTCGCGACACCCTGTGAGGCGATCACCAACAGATACGCGGCGACGATCCGGAGGTACGAGACGATGCGCCCAGCGCCGGCCGCCGCCTGTGCGATCGCCGCCACGCTTCTGCTCGGCTGCGGGCCATCGTCGAGCGATGACGACTCGACCCCGACTCCGGCAGCTCGCATCACGACCACCGACGTCCCGGTAGCGTCCGAATCATCCTCCTGGGATGTGGGATCACCCTCCGAACACGGATTCGACACCGATGCTCTTCTGGGGGGCCTCGCCGTGCTGGAGGCCGCGGACAGCAACGCTCACGGGCTGGTGGTCGCGCGCGGCGGAGCACTGGTCATCGACGCCTCGTTCTGGCCGTCGCGGGCCGGCGTTCTTCACGACCTCGCGTCGCTCACCAAGAGCGTCGTCGCTCTCGGTGTGGGCGTGGCGGTTCAGCGAGGTGACGTCGGGTCGCTCGACACCGTGCTCTCGACGATGCTCGACCTCCCCGAGGACTCCGGGGCGCTCGGGATCACGCTGCGCGATCTGCTCGGCATGCGTTCGGGGCTCGAGTGCTCAGCCGACGAGGGGGAGGCAGAGCTTCGAGCGATGCTCGAGTCGGCCGACTACGTCGCGTATGCATCTGCGCTGCCGAGAGTGGCGGAACCGCGTGAGGTGTTCGCCTACTGCTCCCCCGGCTATCACCTCGTCTCCGCGGCGATGACCGCTGCGACGGGCAGCAGTCTCGCCGACTACGTGGCGTCATCGATCTTCGAGCCGCTCGGGATCGACGAATGGTCATGGCCGAGCGACCCACAGGGAATCAGCCACGGGTGGGGCGACCTGGCGCTTCAGACGACCGACGTGGCCAGGATCGGACAGCTCGTGCTCGACGACGGCCTCTGGGGCTCGACCCGGATCCTGCCGGAAGGTTTCGTCGAGTCCCTCTCGGCCGACGCCGTGGCCGCGGGTGGCGACTTCGACTACGGGCTCGGCTGGTGGCTGCCGAATGACGGGGACGCCGGTTCACTGGAGGGGATCGGCAGGGGCGGTCAGGAGCTGCTGGTGTGGCCCGAGCGTGACCTCGTCGTGGTCGTGACCGGCGCCGAGACCGACGGACGACTCATCGCGCGCACCGTCGCAGCGGCGATCTCGGACACCGGCCCCCGACGCGCCTCC
The DNA here is from genome assembly GCA_963706745.1 of uncultured Actinomycetes bacterium. GTDB lineage: Bacteria > Actinomycetota > Acidimicrobiia > IMCC26256 > PALSA-610 > JAOSJK01. Next base: position 950,323 of record CAVPMX010000004.1, read on the forward strand.
GCTGACGACGAGATCGCGGCACGGTTCGCAGCGCTTGCCCTGCCGCCGGAGGCAGCCCCTCCGAGCGCGCCCGACCGGGCGGCGTCCCTCGGTACGCCGTTCACGCTCGACCCGAACCCGCTCGGAGCGAGCCTCTTGGTCGTCGAGTCCACCGATCCGGCCGAGACGCTGGTGAAGATGACCGTCGGCGGCGTCGCGTACGACCTGCCGGTGGGTCTCGACGGCGTCGCCCGCCTGGTGGACAACGCTCCGGGCGGCGGCTCCGCGGCGCTCACAGGCACGTGGGAGGGCGCCGTGCTCTCGATCGACTACGAGGCGACCTCGGGGCCGGACCACTCGACGTTCGCGCTGGATCTGGGCGAGGTGTTCACGATGACGGTCACCGACCTGGCGGCCCGGACACCTCCGATGGTCGTCACGGGCTCGCCGACGGCGTGATCGCTGATTGGTGACTCACGTCACAGCAACGCCCCCGATGGACGGGTCTCCCTTCCAATTGGGCTGACTTGCCGCACTAATGAACGCGTGGGGCGCGATTGACCATGCCCCATTGTCACTTGGAGCGGCTGATTCGCTAAAGGACTCGCCCGCCCGGGCCGAAGCACCAGGCGACCCCAGAAGTGGGTCACGGGACGGACGTAGATCCGCCGGCCTGTACCTGGTCGCCTGGGCCGGCGGGGAGTTAGTGGCGAACCCACCGTTCTCCGTGCACTTCGAAGCTGGAGGTGGAACGTGGATCGGTACGGGACAGCGCTCTCGACGTCCGGCTGGAACGGCTCGTTTCGGTTGAAGGCGGTAGCCGCGCTCCTGGTCACGCTCCTTGGTGCGGCGATGTTCGGCGTCACCGCCGGCGGCACGTCGGTGAACACCGAGGAGGTGCTGGTCCGGGTCGAGCCGGGCATGGAGCTCGCCGTCGCCGAGCAGGTTCTCGCCATCGGGGGCAAGCCCGACAAGCCGATGGAGATACTGAACGGGTTCCTCGCCAAGGTCCCCGTCGGCCAGGAGGACAGCATCCGGGCAATACCCGGTGTCGTCTCCGTCGTCGGCCAGATCGACGTTGCGTTCGACCCGGCCTTCTACGACTCCGAGAAGGTCGCCAGCTCGATGTACCAGGTAGCGAGGAACATCGGAGCAGACAAGCTGTGGAAGGACGGCTACACCGGCGCCGGGATCGACGTCGCGGTCATCGACACCGGCGTCGCCCCGCTGCCGGAGTTCCGCGGGCGGCTCGTCAACGGGCCGGACCTCTCGTTCGGCACCGACGACGCCCAGGACGGCGTCGACCAATTCGGGCACGGGACCCACCTCGCGGGAATCATCGCCGGCCGCAACCCGGCCGTCGACATGGACCCCAAGGCTCTGCGCAATGAAGCGAAGCGGCGCTTCGTGGGGGTCGCCCCCGGGGCAAGGATCGTGAACATGAAGGTGGCCGCTCCCGACGGCGCCGTCGACGTGTCACAGGTGATCGCGGCTATCGACTGGGTGGTCCAGAACCGCAATGCCAACGGTCTCAACATCAGAGTTCTCAACCTCGCATACGGCACCGATGGCGTTCAGGACTACCGGATCGACCCTCTCACCTACGCTGTCGAGAACGCCTGGATGCACGGCATAGTCGTGATCGTCTCAGCGGGGAACGACGGCTACGGCTCACCCCGGCTGAACAACCCCGCATATGACCCGTACGTGCTAGCGGTAGGGGCGTCCGACGGGAATCGCACGGTCTCACAAGGCGACGACTTCATCGCCGACTTCTCGAGCCGCGGCGACCTCAAGCGGCGCCCTGACGTGCTCGCACCGGGGCGTTCGATCGTCGGCCTGCGCGCTCCGGGCTCCCTGGTGGATGTGGCCTTCCCCGCCGCACGCATCGGAGAGAACCTCTTCCGGGGCAGTGGCACCTCGCAGGCGACTGCGGTCACGTCCGGCGCGGTCGCTCTGCTGCTCGAGCAGTACCCGGCCCTCACCCCCGACCAGGTCAAGGCCGTTCTCACCCACACCGGGGCGAAGCTCAACACCCGCAAGGACGACCGGCTCGAGGACGGCATGACGAACGTCGACCTCGACAAGGCGGCATCGAAGGTGAAGGACGTCGTCGGCGGCAAGATGCCATCGGTCCAGAGCCACCCGCCGGCAACCGGGACCGGATCCTTGGAGGCCGCCCGAGGCAGCGAGCACATCGGCGATGGTGACAACGTGCTCAGCGGCGAGGTCGACGTGACCGGTGCTCCCTGGGACGGCCGGAGCTGGCGTGACGACACATGGCTCGGCCGCAGCTGGCGCGGTGACACATGGCTGGGCCGCAGCTGGCGGAGCGACGGCTGGAACGGCCGCAGCTGGCGCAACGACGCATGGCTGGGCCGCAGCTGGCGGAACGACGCATGGCTCGGCCGCAGCTGGCGCGGTGGAGCGTGGCTCGCAGCGGAGTTCGTCCCGACGGATCCCCTGTGGTGACCTGGGCATCGACGTGACGAACGCCGAGGCGGAACGCGCCGACACAGAAGCACGCAACGCAGTCGGCCAGCGCGGAGTGCTCGCGCTTGCCGGCTGCATGTCCGCGGTCTCGCTCGCCGTCTGGTGGGCCGAAGCAGATGTACGCACAGCGGATCCTCTGGTGGCCGGCGTGGGGCCTGCGGCCGTCGCTGTCCTTGTCGCTCTCGCCGAGCTCTGCACCGTGCACGTTCACTTCCGGCGAGAGACGCACACCGTCTCCTTCCGCGTCGTCGCACTTGTGATCGGCCTCTTCGCTCTCTCGCCGGTCGGCCTCCTGGTCGCGTACACGGTCGGCGCGGGCGCGGTCCTGGCCATACGCGCCCGGCTCTCGCTGCTGAAGCTGACGTTCAACGTCGCGATGCTCGTGCTCGAGGTCGTGGTGGCGGTCGGGGTATTCAGTGCGATCGGAGCCTCCGGACACATACATCAACCGCGGACATGGCTCGCCGCAATCGTTGCCGCGCTCGTGATCGACTTCCTCGGCGGCCTCCTAGTCAGCCTCGCCATCTGGCTCAATCAAGGAGAACTGGATCCTGAGGGCGCGGCCTGGCTGGCGCTGAGCGGAGCCCTGGCGGCAACCGCCAACGCGAGCTTCGCTCTCGTCGCCGTGATCCTGTGGAGTGTCGCCCCCGAGGCCGTGCTCCTTCTCGCAGGTGTCGGCGCAACGATGTTCGCGACGTACCGTGCATATGGCTCCCTGCGCCGCAGGCACTCCGAGCTCGAGGTCCTGCGCGAGTACACGACCGCGCTGGGTCAGACTCTCGCGTTCGACGCGGTGGCGGCCGCCGCCCTCGAGGAGGCTCGCTCGCGCCTCGAAGCCGACCGCGCCGAGCTCTGGTTCCTGCCGCCCGGCGGTGACGCGATCGGCACACGGATCGCTCTCGACGACAGCGCCCTCACGACCGACAGCCGCTACCCGATACCGATCACCGATCCGTTGTGGGGCCGCCTCGTGAGCGGTGTTCCGGCGGTCGTGGTCACCCAGAACGATCGTGACGCAGGCTCGCGAGCCCTCCTCGGGCACTACGAATGCAAGGACCTGGTCGCTGCGCCCTTGCGGGGAGCACGCGGACTCGTCGGGATCCTCCTCCTGCGTGATCGGCTCGGCGACGTCGGGACGTTCGAGGACGCCGACGGGCGACTGTTGAGCGCCCTCGGCCAATACACGAGCATCGCCCTCGAGAACGGTCGACTCGTCGATGCACTCCAGGGCGAGGCCGCCCGGCGCGAGCACGAGGCCTTGCACGACCAGCTCACCGGACTCCCCAACCGCCGATGCCTCGTCGAGCGCGGAGCCCCCCTGGTCAGAGGCGCTGTCTTCGGCGCGGCTCCCGCGGTTCTGCTCCTCGGTCTCGACGATTTCAAGGAGGTCAACGACACGTTCGGCCACTCGAGTGGCGACGGCGTACTCGTCGAGATCGCCAACCGCCTGACCGAAGTAGTCGGCAGGAAGGGGACGATCGCCCGACTCGGCGGCGATGAGTTCGCTCTCCTCCTCCCCGATGTGGCGAGCACCCAGGGCGCCTTCCGGGCCGGTCATCTGCTCCGGGATGCCGTGAGCAGTCCCTTCGTCATCAATGGCGTCCCCGTGCACCTAGACAGCACCGTCGGAATAGCGCTGAGTCCCGCGCACGGTTCCGAAGTGGAGTCGCTGCTTCGCTGCGCCGACATCGCGCGCTTCCAGGCCAAGGAGCAGCGGACCTCTATCGCGGTCTACGACGACGAGCAGGACAACCACACTCCGGAGCGCCTGGCGCTGGCCGCCGACCTACGCGCCACGCTCGCCGACGCCTCGTTCGATCTCGGCTATCAGCCGATAGTGGAGATGTCGACCGATCAGGTCATCGGCGTCGAGGTGCTCGCACGCTGGGAGCACCCGACACGGGGCTTCCTGCCGCCGCCGACCTACGTCGCGGTCGCCGAACAGAGCGACCTGATCTGGCTCCTCACCAACTACGTCTTGGAGCACACGCTGAAGCAGCGTCAGGCGTGGATGTCCGAAGGACTCGACCTACGCGTGTCGGTCAATGTCTCCGTTCACGACCTGCACCGCGAAGGATTCGCCGCCGACGTAGCTCGACTACTGGAGGCGACCGAGACTCCAATGGGCCGTCTCGTGCTCGAGGTGACGGAGACGCAGGCGTTGCACCATCCGGAGCGCATCGCTCCCGTCCTCTCGGAGCTCCGCAACAGCGGGGTGGTCGTAGCCATCGACGACTTCGGCACCGGCTTCTCTTCCCTCACATCTCTCCGGTCGCTCCCTCTGGACGAGGTCAAGATCGACACCTCTTTCGTCTTCAACATGACGAGGAACGACCACGACAACACGATAGTCCGCTCGATCATCGAGCTCGCGCGCCGGCTGAAGCTCGACGTCGTCGCCGAGGGCGTAGAAGACCGCGAAACCGAGAAGCAGCTGCGGGAGCTCGGCTGCGGGAGCATCCAGGGATACCTCCTATCACCGGCTCTGTCTGCGCCAAACCTGGTCGCGTGGATCCGGGAGGTGCAGGCCACTCCGTCGGGAAGCACCGCCGCACCGGCTCTCCGAGTCGCGCACACCTGATACGCGGCCGTCGAAACCCCGCGGGGGCGAGGTCGGCGTCACGAGCCCACTCGGGGCAGCCGTATCAGCGGAAGCCAGGCCCCCTCTTGCACGACTGGTTGCGGCAACGGCAATGATTGTGGCCGCGCACTGGAGGTGCCCATGGCAGAGGTCAGAGCGACCGAGCTCCCCGGGGTAGGGATCCAGAACGACTTCCTGACGGGCGAAGGTAGACGCCTCGGAGTGCTGGTCCACAGGACCGGACGCCGCGAGCTGCTGCTCTTCGACGAGCGAGACCCTGACGCGTGCCGAGTGTTGGCAAGCCTCGACGAGGACGACGCCCGGACACTGGCGGAGCTCCTGGGTGCATCCCGACTCAGCGAGAACCTGGTCGCGATGCAACAGCACATCCAGGGGCTCGCGATCGACTGGCTGCCGGTCGACGCGTCGTCGCCCATCGCCGGCCGCACCCTGCGCGACGCGGCCGTTCACTCGCGGACCGGTGTCTCGGTCGTGGCGATCATCCGCGGCGAAGATACGAGGGCTGCACCCGGACCCGAGGACACACTGGAGCCCGACGACACCGTCGTCGCGATTGGGACGACCGAAGGAATGAAGCAGTTCCTCGGGCTCCTCTCGCCCTGAAGTGCTGGCGGCTGGTTCGGGCGATCTCGCCCTCGTCTTCGTCGAGCTCGGGGCGACCTTCCTCGGATTGGCCGTCCTGGCGCGCATCTCGTACAGGGTGGGCCTCAGCCCGGTTCCTCTCTATCTGCTCGCCGGGCTCGCATTCGGAGAGGGAGGGATCGCGCCCCTAGACCTGAGCCGCGACTTCATCGAGCTCACCGCCGAGATCGGCGTCGTTCTCCTCTTGCTGGCACTCGGGCTGCAGTACACCTCCGAAGAGCTGCGCCACGGGCTTCGAAGCGGGCTCCCATCCGGAGTCTTCGACCTCATGCTGAACTTCCCACCTGGATTCGCGACCGGGCTCCTTCTCGGTTGGGGGTGGCAGTCCGCGGTGCTCCTCGGTGGGATCACCTACATCTCATCATCGGGAGTGATCGCGAAGGTGCTCGCCGATTTCGGCAGGCTGGGAAACCGTGAGACCCCGACCGTGCTCTCGATCCTCGTGATCGAAGATCTCGCCATGACCCTGTACCTGCCGGCGATCGCCGTGATGCTCGCCGGAACCTCGGCCGCCAGGGGCCTCGTGTCTCTCGCCGTAGCCGTGGGAGCAGCGGTCATCGTGCTGAGCGCCGCTCTCCGACACGGTCACCGCCTCACGAGAGCGGTCGCAACTCGGTCCGACGAAGTCCTCCTGCTCACCGTGCTCGGCTTGACGCTGCTCGTAGCCGGCCTGGCCGAGCAGGTCCAGGTCTCGACTGCTGTGGGCGCCTTCCTGGTCGGTGTCGCTCTGTCGGGCAGCGTCTCCCGCCGGGCCACCGAGCTGATAGGTCCACTGCGCGATCTCTTCGCCGCTACGTTCTTCCTCTTCTTCGGCCTCGAGGTCGACCCCTCTCACCTGGTGTCGGCGGCGGGTTGGGCGGTGCTGCTCGCGACCGTGACCGGCGCCACCAAGATCCTGACGGGTTGGTGGGCCACGAGGCGCGCCGGCATTGCACGTCGGGGCAGGTTGCGCGCGGGTACGGCGCTCGTCGCACGCGGAGAGTTCTCGATCGTGATCGCCGGGCTGGGTGCAACGGCAGTAGCGGGAGCCGGTGTGAACGAGGACCTCGGCGCACTGGCCGCCGCGTACGTGTTGATCCTCGCCATCGCGGGACCATTGGTCAATCGGTTCTCGGACTGGATCTCCGACGCCTTCGCCCGCGAGAGATCGGCGACGGGAGCCGGCACGTAGCTCGCACCTCGCCACGCTGGACCTTCGGCCTGCTACTTGACATGATGCGAGCCGATCCGGCCGGGAAGAGACGTGCCGACAGGAGGAGAGCTGGTGGGCAGCGAGTTGACATGGGAGGCGCCCGGACCCGGATCGTGGCAGTTGCTCGCCGACCACTACCCGCGCCCCGTCACAGCCGCCGCGGCACCCCTCGCCGAGGTGTGGACCGAGGCCTCGACCACCTACATGCAAGATCTCGGGCTCCCGATCAAGTCGGCGCGCATGGTGGCTGTCAACGGACTCCCCTACCTTTCGATTGCCCCCGAGGGTGGAGGCGGTGGGCGCCGCCCACCCCCGCCCTGGCTCCTGAAGCTCCTGGTGAGAGTGACACCCTCGCTGCGGCGGGCGGAGCGACGCCTGACCCAGGTCTTCGAGGAGCGACCCTGGGTACAGGGCATCGCCGCCTGGCACGAAGCGGCCCGCCCCTCTGCGATCGAGCGGATGCGGGCACTCGCGGGCGTCGACCCCGATGCACTCGACGACGAGGCACTCGCGTCGCATGTGGAAGCAGTCGAGTCCGAGCTTCTCGACTCGATGCGCCAGCACGTTCTCTTGCACGGCCACGACACGGTCCCGCCGGGCCTCTTCGCCGTCACAGCCCGCAAGTGGGGCCTCACCCCGTTCGAGGCGCTCGACCTCCTCCGTGGGTCGTCACCGGCCAGCACAGGCGGGAGTCCCGAGCTCGATCGCTTGCGCCGTGCCGTGGGTGGCCGCAGCGCGGACTCTGTCGTTTCGCTTCGCGCCCTCGGTCCCGACGTCGCCGAAGCGCTCGACGATTTCCTGTTGCTCCACGGGTGGAGAGTGATCGACGGCTACGACGTCGACTGCAGGTGCCTGGCCGAGGCGCCCGCACTCGTCGTCCGGTTAGCCACGATGCCCGCGCCATCCGACGACACTCGCGACCTTGCGGGGCGGTCGGCGGCAGCCCGCGCCCGAATCCCCGCTGAGGATCGGGACGAGTTCGACCGCCTTCTCACCGACGCTCGCGCCGCCTACGGGCTGCGCGACGACAACGGGTCGATCCTCGTGGCGTGGCCGACGGGCCTACTGCGCCGCGCGATGCTCGCCGCCGGGCGCCGGCTCCATGGCGTCGGCCTGCTCTCCGACCCGGCTCTGGCCATCGAGGCGGAAGTCACCGAGCTGACCGAGTCACTGCGCCGACACGGAGTCCTCGACTCCGCCGGCCTTGCAGCGCGGGCCGAGCGGAGGGCGCGGATCCACGCCGCCGATGCCCCCCGCACCCTCGGCCCGCCGGAGGCACCGGCACCGCCCGGTCTGCCCGGAGCGCTGGGCACGGCGTTCGCGATCTTCGACGTCTACGAGCTCCGCGACCCGGCCCCGGCCAACCCCACCTCGACGAATGAGCTCCGCGGGACGGGCATCGGCACCGCTTCGTTCACGGGGACGGCACGCCTCGTCCTGGGTGGCGACTCGGGGATCGACAGGTTCGAGCCCGGCGACGTGCTGGTCGCCCCGATGACTTCCCCCTCCTACAACCTGCTGCTCTCCCTGGCGGGGGCGTTGGTCACCGAGGAGGGCGGGACGATGAGCCACGCGGCGATCATGGCTCGCGAGCTGGGGATTCCAGCGGTGCTCGGTGCGCCCGGAGCGACCAGGCTCATCGAAGACGGCGACTGCGTCACCGTCGCACCCGCTACCGGCACCGTCACGGTCGAACGCTGACGCTGTCGGCGGCGCCTCGGCTCAGTCCTGGTCACCCCGGCCGGTGTCTCCCTCGCGGTCGGCCATCGTGTCGACGACCCGGAATGCCTCGTCGAGCTGAACGTCTACCTGGTGTCCGTCGTCGAGAGTCACCTCGACCTCGTAGTAGCTGTCCTCGTCGCCCACCTCGGTCTCGGTGACGCGGCCCTCACCGGTGTGCGCCAGTGCGGCGCGCGACGCTCTCTCCAAGGCGGCCCCTGTGATCGGCGACTCGTGGTCGTCGTTGGATGAGGCGCCGACCGCTGCGGCGCCGATCCCGGCGGCGGCAAGACCGATCGCCGCTGCCACGGCGAGTGTCGTCCTTCGCTGCATGCTCACTCCTCGGGTTGGCGGCTTCGACGACCAACGTACCGAGGCATGCCTGACGCCTCGCTGAACGGGCCGGCGACGGGTTCCGCAGCCCGATACCCGTCAGCGCTGGTCGACTCCGCCGTATGCGACACCGGTGAGGTGCGTCATCTCGCGGTCGAAGGTCGTGAGGTCCTCGGGACAGAGATCCGCGAGCCGATTCCGGCCGCACGCGCGGGCCAGCACCTTCATCAGCTCGACCGACGCCCGGAAGAATCGATCGAGCCGCAGCGAGGCCTCGTCGACCGGCAGGCGTGCTCGCAGGTGCGGCTGCTGGGTCGCGATACCGACCGGGCAGTTGTTCGTGTGGCATGCCGCGCATCCCGAGGCATCCGACCGCCTGTATCGCAGAGTTCGCCACCGCGACCGCGTCGGCCCCCAGCGCCATGGCCTTGGCGAAGTCGGGTGCCGTTCGTAGCCCTCCGGTGACGATCAGGCTGATGTCGCGACGGTCGCGCCGGTCCAGGTGGGCGCGGGCCCGAGCCAGCGCGGGGATCGTCGGAACAGAGATGTGGTCGCGCAGGATCGTCGGCGCGGCACCGGTCCCGCCACCCCGCCCGTCGAGGATCACATAGTCGACGCCGATCTCGAGAGCGGCGTCGAGGTCGTCCTCGACGTGCTGGGCGGAGAGCTTCACTCCGATCGGGATTCCTCCCGAGCGTTCGCGCACCTCCACAGCGAAGCGTCGGTAGTCGTCGACCGTCTGCCAGTCCGGGAACCTCGACGGCGATACCGCCGACTTCCCCTCCGGCAGTCCCCGCACCTCGGCGATTCGACCCGTCACCTTGTCGCCTGGCAGATGGCCACCGGTACCGGTCTTCGCTCCCTGCCCGCACTTGAAGTGGAACGCCTGGACTCCGTCGAGAGCCTCCCACGACCACCCGAACCGGGCGGAGGCGAGCTCGTAGAGGTACCGGCTGCTCTCGGCGTGCTCCTCCGGCAACATGCCACCTTCGCCCGAGCAGATGGCCGTTCCGGCGAGCTCGGCACCGCGCGCGAGCGCGACTTTGGCCTCCTGTGACAACGCTCCGAAGCTCATGTCGGAGACGAGTATCGGGATCTCCAGCCAGAGTGGCTTCTCTGCGTTCGGTCCGATGCAGACGCTCGTCGCCACGGGCTCGTCGTCGAGGAGAGGGAGGCGGGCGAGCTGCGCGGTGACGAACTGGATGTGGTCCCATGTAGGAAGTGTCTGGCGCGGCACGCCCATGGCTGCCACCGGGCCGTGCGCTCCGGTCCGCGAGAGCCCACCGGTAGCGAGCCCCTGGATCAACCCCACGAACGGCTCCTCGGCGACGTGCTGGGCGTCGCCGTACACGCCCGGGTAGCCGGCCGATTCGTAGGGTTGCGGGCTCTCCGTCCTGTAGCGCGCCACCTCGGCGGCGTCGACGAGGAGGTCGTCTCCGTCTACCCAGCTCGTGAAGAGATGCAGGGCCTCGGCGTTGTTGTAGGCGCTCACGCCGCTGTCGATCCGGTAGTCCCAGCCGTGCAGCCCGCAGATCAGGTCTTCACCCCTTACTGATCCGTCGGCCATCAGGGCGCCGCGGTGGCGGCAGCGTCCCGACAGCACCGAGTGCTCGTCTCCGCGGCGCACGATCACCAGATCAGTGCCCTCGACCGACGCGCCCACCGGTACCCGGTCCGGCATCTCCGACCACTTCCCCACCGACACCGGTCGACGCTCGCTCTCTGACGGCGGGCCTTCGGTAGCCGTTCGGCCTGAGTCGTCCATCGGCGGGTAAACCGGGAGCATCGTCGTCGCATTCCCGGCCCTGGCGCCGTGCCGCGGTCCGGGCGAAATGCCACTGGCCGCCGCCGGGTTGCTCCACTACCGACTATCGGAGGTTCGCTTGCTGCTCCTGTCCACCCTGCCGGACGGATACGCGAAGACGCGCCGCGAGGTGCAGCGCGTCGCCACTCACGTGCTGGCGCGCGGCCTCGCGGCGACAGGGGGTCGCATCGGACTGCGCGTCACGCCGGGGGGTGTCGGCACGCCCGCCTTCGGTGCCGCGCAGGAGGTGCTCCGGCTCACCCACACGTCCCTCGTGCGCGAACGTCAAGGTGGTGATGGTCCTCGCACCGACACGCTCTCGATCGCGGGGCGGACGCTCGGGGAGCTGGCAGCACTCGGCGGCCTCGACCTCTCGAGTAGCTTCTCGGTGGGCCGCGACACACCTCCGCTCGGCGACCCGACGTCTCCGATCGAGTTCGACTCCGATGCCGTCGAGGCGCTCATCGGCTGGCTGCAGCTGGGCGACCTGGTACTCAACGAGGTGCTGCCGAGCACGTCGTCGCCCTCTGTCATCCAGGTGTGGCCCGAGCACTTCGACATCGCGCTCGACGTCGCCTCCCGATCGGGTCGAGTGAACCTCGGGGCGTCGCCCGGCGACGCGCACCACCCTGATCCGTATCTGTACGTCGGACCATGGGGCGCGGAACGGCCCGGTGATCCCGACTACTGGAACGCTCCCTTCGGCGCCGTGCTCGGACATGGCAATCTTCTCGGATCGCGTGCGCCCGTGGCGGACGCCGCGTCGTTCATGCTCCGGGGACTCGACCTGCTCCGCTGAGATCGCATGCGGTTCGCGCCAGGACCGATCGGGGCAGCGGGACCGGGATCGGTGCCCGGCGAGGAGCCCCCGACGCCGTTCTGGACACGGTACGGTCGGCGGGTGGGTAGGCACGATTCATCGGCGCACGTTCTCCCCGAACCTGGGCTGTCGTGACAGACACAGCGAAGCAGCGGCGGCTCGTGCCGAACGCGCGCCTCCAGCGCGAGGTCTCGCTCCCGATGCTCGTTCTCTACGGGCTCGGAGTCACGATCGGTGCGGGCGTCTACGCGCTCATGGGCGAGGTCGCCGGCTCAGCGGGCATGCGGGCGCCGCTCTCCTTCCTTCTCGCCGCGACCTTGGCCGGCTTCACCGCCCTCGGCTTCGCCGAGCTCGCGGGTCGGCTCCCCCGAGCCGCCGGAGAGGCCGTGTTCGTGGAGCACGCCTTCCGGGCACGCTCTGTCACAACTGTCGTCGGCGCGGCGGTCATCTCGGCCGGCCTTGTCGCTGCCGCCGCGATATCGAACGCATTCGGTGGCTACGTCGCCGACCTCGTCGATGCGCCCCGGTGGCTCCTGATCGTCGGCCTGGTGGTAGCGCTGTGCGGGATCGCGATCAGCGGCGCCAAGGAGTCCGTGGGGGCAGCGGCGGTGTTCACGATGGTCGAGCTCGGCGGTCTCCTGCTCGTCATCTGGGCCGCCCGCGACAGCGCCGCCGAGATCCCCGGGCGGCTGGGAGATCTCGTCGGGCCGCCCGCCGACCTCGATGGCTGGGCGGGGGTGCTCGGCGCGACCTTCCTGGCCTTCTTCGCGTTCCTCGGTTTCGAGGACATCGACTCCGTAGCCGAGGAGACGAAGGACGCATCAAGGGCGCTCCCGCGCGCGATTCTGATCACACTCGGGATCACTGCGGTCCTCTACATGGCGGTCGCGGCGGTAGCCGTGCTCGAGGTGGATCCGGTGCACCTGGGGCGTTCCGATGCACCGCTGGCCCTCGTATACGAACGTGCCGGCGGCGACGGCGATCTCCTCGCTTCCATCGCCGCGCTGGCGATGGTCAACGGCGCGCTCGTCCAGCTCGTGATGATCTCGAGGGTCGTGTACGGGCTCTCCAATCTCGATCTCCTGCCTGCGTGGATCGGCGCCGTCTCGCCGCGGACGCACACGCCCGTGCGGGCAACGCTGCTCGGGGCCGCGACGGTGACGGTCCTTGCGCTGGCCCTCGACCTGGGCCCGCTGGCCCGACTCACGTCCGCAGCGACTCTGGGTGTCTTCGTCGCCATCAACACGGCGCTGATCGCCATCAAGCGACGCGACGGTCCGACGACGACGTTCCAGGTGCCGATCTGGACTCCGTTCCTCGCAATTGTGGCATCGGCCACGATGCTCGTCGCGGAGGTCTCCCGACTCGCGGGCTGGACCTGAGCCGGAGCGTCTCGCGGGTCTCCATCGGGCCGCCCGGGCCGGCGGAGACGTGCTGGCGGCCGACCGGCGTCGTCAGGGGTGAACCGCATGCAGGTACGCCGAGCCTGCGCGGACATCGCCTCGGCTTCGCGCGAGGCTGAGTTGGTGACGAGGTCGATCGGGTCCCGGGTCGGTGACCGTTCGTCGGCTGTCGCGCCGACCGGACCGTGATTGCGCGTGGCGAGGCGTCTCCGGGCGCCGATGCGCTGGGCGCTCGCATCCATGCTGCTCTCAGCGCCGCTTGTCACCCGCGAGTCGCTCACCGCTCGTCTGTCGGAGAGATGGCCATCACAGCTCTCGGCACGCCGTGGTTCGTCGTGCGCGCCCGCGCCCGTGGAGGTCGACGCGGAGGCTGAACGGGCCTCGCAGTCCGCGAATCGCGCTTCTGTTGACGCCCTCGTGGTCGCTCTGTTCGCGCAGGAAGGCCGGTCTCTCGTCCGACTGGCTCGCTTGTTCGTCGACGATCGCGACGCTGCTGAAGACCTCGTCCAGGAGGCGTTCATCCGCCTGGTCCGATCCGCCCATCGAATCAAGGATGGGTCGCGAGCAGCCGCTTACCTGAGATCCATCGTGCTCAACCTGGTCCGCGACCACAACCGGAGGGGGCTCGTCTCCCTCCGCCACCAGCTGCCGTTCGACGACGAAACTTCCTCACTGGAGGATGAGGTTGAGCTCGCGGAGGACAAGCGTGAGGTGATCGCCGCGCTACGTGATCTCCCGCATCGCCAGAGGAGCGCGTTGGTTCTCCGCTACTACGAAGACATGGGAATCGATGACATCGCCGACGCGATGGGCATCTCCCGGAACTCGGTCAAGACGCACCTGCAGCGTGGACTCGCCGCACTCGACCATCGGCTCGGAGACCCGACCGAACCCGCCGTGACACCAGGGGTACCGGCGTGACCACCGTCGCCGAGCGACTGCGGGATGCGCTCTTCGAGGAGGCTGCCGCCCTCACGGAGAGCGAGGACCTGTTCGCGCGCGTGACCCTGAGCATCGAGGACGATCGGCGGCTGCGGCATCAGCGCCGGCGTCGCCTCACGGTGATCGCCTGCCTGCTCGGTGCCGCCGCAGGCGTCGTAGTTGCCACAACGGAGCGAACGAGAGGAGTGCTCGTCATGGATTGGTGGATATTGGAACTCATGTGGTTCGCCGGAATGGTGTTCCTTGCCCTATGGCTCGGCCCGTTCATACGGCGATTCGGGAAGAGCTACGCAGCGGACGTGTTCAGAGGGAATCCTCGGACTGGCAAGAGCTTCATCGTCCTCATGGATGTCGCGTACTACCTGATCTTCTTCGTGTTCATCCTCTTCACTGTGCAGTTCGAACCCGGGAGCGCATGGAGTCAGACCGTGGGCGCCGGCCAGCTTCGAGCGTGTGCGGTGCGGCTGGGCGGCATCCTCCTCATAGTCGGAGTGCTCCACGGGCTCAACGTGCTGTTGCTCCCCGTCATAGGCAGGATCCTGACTCTGAACCGCTACCTCGATGAGGGCCAGCGGCAGCCGGACTCACGATCTCGACACGATTGATCTCGGGTGATGCTGTTGCTGAAGGCGAGTCCGCGCACCGCTCGGCGCTCGCGCGTCTCGGTTGACACGGTCACGAACGCGCACGCGCTGACGGCTCTCGGCCTTGGTCTCGTCGCCCTGGCCGTCATCACCGTCGACGGAACAGCCGGCGCCGCGACTCCCGGACCCCGCGTCACCGTCGAGGCCAAGAGTCTCAACTCGTTTCCGGATTCCTACAAGGTGGCCGACCGCCTGGAGAACGGGAGCGTGCTCGAGGTGCATGCGCGCGGGTTCACACCGTTCGCGGTGGGCAGTAGCCGAGCAGTGTGCTCCGAGCATGGACGCTCCGTGTGGCAACGAGATCCCGGTGCAGTTCGACGCCGACGGCGAAGCGCAGTTCCAGTACCTGGTCACCGACCAGTTCCGCTCCACACGACAGACCCCGAGCGCTTGTCGGGCCTACGAGGCGCCGTGCACTGTCGTCGTACGGTCGGTCGACGACCACACGCGAGGCGACGTTCAGGTGCTCTTCCAGGACGATGCCCCTCCTCCCGGGAGCATCGAGGTGACTCCGAGTCGCGGTCTCTCACTCGACGGGGAGACCGTGACCGTTCGAGTGCGCGACTACCCACCCGGTGTCACGGTGACGGCGATGCTCTGTGCGGCTCCGGACGCGACAGGGCCGCGCTGCGGCGACCCGAGCCCGACAGCGCCCCTGGCGGTAGGGAGCGACGGCGCCGGATCGACACAGCTCCGCATCGAGCCCGGCCCTGTCGGATCGCTGGAGGTCTCGTGCCCCGGCATCGACGACTGCGGCGTCTCGGTCGTTTCCGAGGACGTGTTCGCACGGGCACCGGTCGTGCCCATATCGTTCGCGGGGCCTCCCGGGGCCCGGTACGACTCCGGGCGGCTCGCCGTCGGCCTGGGGCTCGCGACGTTCCTCATCACGATGGCGACGTGGCTGATTCGCAGGACCGACTGGTCGGCAGTCGGCGGGGCTGCCGCGCCCGAGATCGATGATGCCGACTACGCCGACCTCGATGCAATCATCGCGACACTGCCCTCCGAGGACGAAGAGAGCGAGTAGATCGACTGCTGGGACTCCGCACCGGTCCCGGCAGTCGACTCCGTCCTGGTCAAGACGTGACGCACACGTGCGGGTGATTATCCGCTTCCGATGTCGCGCCTGCAGAACACCGCGGTAGAAGCCGCGACAACGACGCCGAGATACGACATCAGGGTCACGAGTGCAAGCACCGGAGGTCGATGGAACTCGACGCCCTCCATTGCCTTCCACGGGACGACGGTCCCGACGCTCTCTCCGATCAACACGCGCGCGAAGCCCGGTCTCAGGCCTCGGATCAAGTTCTCCAGCACGAGAGCCCAGGCCGCCATGGAGGCGAGGGCGGCAGCCGTGTTCCGCCCGATCGTCGCGACGCTCAGGGCCAAGACCGCCAACAGCGTCGAGACGAGCGATATGCGTACCATCGCCAACACGAGAGCCTGCCACCACTCCCAGTCGGTACCAGCGGTCGATCCGTGAGCGGCGACCGCCGGCACGCTCAGAGCGAGGAACACGACCTGGAGGACGAACGCGATGACGAACGCGAGGATCGCGGCCGCTGATGTTCGCGCCAGATGCAGGCGCAACCGCGACGGCTCCCACGTGAGCACCGTCGTGATGGTTCCCGCCGCCCACTCGGCACCCGCGACCGAGGCGCCGCCGATCGCCGCTCCGATCGCCAAGAAGACGGCACCAATGCTGAGGAAGCTCTCACCGCCGTCCGTCCTCCACCAATCTCGCATGAACGCGGGATGGCTGTCCGCCCGCGAGAGGTGCTCGGTGCTGCTGAAGAACACGATCAGGCCGGCGGCCGCACAGCCGGCGAGCGCTATCACGATCAGCCATCGAACGAGCCGCCTGTGAAGCGCCCGCCCCATCTCGACCTTGGTCATGTGGATCATGTTCATGCGGAACGCTCCTCGTTATCGGTGATCTCGAGAAAGAGGTCCTCGAGCGTCACGACCTCGCGACGCATCTCTGTCAGATAGAGGCCATTGTCCGCGAGAAGCTTCGTGACACGTGCGGCCTCTGCGCTGGGTTCCGCGACACGGAGGAGCGGACCGACCACCTCGACCCGCAACCCGGCCGAGAGCAGCACGCGCCTGCCCGCCTCGACATCGCCGAGAGCGACTAGCAAGGCCGGACTGGCCGCAGCTGACAACACCTCGTCGACGCGCCCGGTCAGCACACAGAGTCCGCGGCTGATGATCGCCACCTCGTCACAGGTCTGCTCCACCTCGGCCAACAGGTGACTGGAGACGAAGACCGTGCGCCCCTCGGCTCCGAGCCCCTTGAGCAGCTCCCGGGTCTCGCGGATGCCGGCCGGGTCGAGACCGTTCGTCGGTTCGTCGAGCACGATGAGGGCCGGGTCCTTCAGCAACGCAGCTGCGAGCCCGAGGCGCTGGCGCATGCCGAGGGAGTACTTGCGGACCTTGTCGTCTGCCCGCGGGGCGAGACCCACACGCTCCAGGACCGCTTCGACTCGGCGTGCCCCGATGCGGTCGATCGCGCCGAGGAGACGGAGATTCTCCCGTCCGGACATCGTGGGGAACATGGCCGGCGTCTCGATGATGGCCCCGAGGCATGGCATCACCTCGGTCAATGCACCGGGGCTCGGCCTACCGAGAACGCGCATGCTTCCCGCCGTCGATCGCGCCAGACCGAGCATGCAACGAATCGTCGTCGTCTTGCCCGACCCGTTCGGCCCGAGGAAGCCGAAGACGCCCCCCTCGGGAACCTCCAGGTCGAGACCGGCCACGGCAACCGTCCGTCCGCCACGCAGTCGCCGGTACTCCTTGCGGAGACCCTGGATCTCGATCATCGCAGTCATACATGGACAGACGCCGGCGGCCGCCGGCGCGGGTGACAACGCCGCCGCCACACCACTGGGCAATCAACGGCAAGGCATCTCTGCCGCGGCGCGTCACCCGCTCGGCTCTCTCGACCGTCTGTCTGAGTATCCAAGGGCACGATCGACCGAACGAGATGGAGGAACGATGTTCAGGAAATCACTAATGGTCACCACCTTCGTGGTGGCCGGTCTCACTGCCGGAGCGCTCCCGGCAGGCGCGTCGGGCGCAATCGTCACAGGAGGGCCATTGCGCGACCTGGCGCCGGCCGTGGAGAACGCGACCGACGGTGCGCACGCTGGCGTAGTCGCTGTCGCCGGCCGGCACCGCACATTGGTGCTGCTCGTCGTCAGAGGCATGGACCGCGACGCCGCGGGAACCGTGTACGGGGCGCATGTCCACGTCGGCCCGTGCGTCGCCGGAGACGGTGCCGCTGCCGGACCGCACTACAACTCCGGCGGACAGGCGTCACCGAGCACCGAGGTATGGCTCGACTTCCGGGTCTCGCGAGGCGGTACGGCCATTGCGGGGGCTGTCGTACCCTTCGTGATCCCGGCCGGTGAGGCCGCGTCGGTCGTGATCCACGCGCTGCCGACGGATCCGGCGGGAGCTGCGGGCGCGCGGCAGGCGTGCCTGCCGGTCGCCTTCTGACCCGAAGGCGATCAGTACGGATTCCCCGAAGGGCTCGCCCCGGCCATGCCGGAGCGAGCCCGTCGGGTGTAGTAGCCCTCGGCCTCGCCGAGCTCGCCGGTTGACCGTGAGCCGGCGCAACACGACAGCGGTCTCAGGTCTTGCGACCGGTGAACGCCACAAGGCGTACAAGAGGGCTCGCACCGGCGCCGGCATCTGTCGCCCCGGCGAAGGTGTCACCGTCTCGCATCTCCGGGGTCAGTGCCTGGCGCGCGAAGGTGTCTACAGCAGCGACAACCTCCGCGGGCGGGTCGTACGGCTGGCCTGTTGCCGTCGCGAGATCCCAGCCGTGAACCAGGCCGTCGAAGGCTACGAAGCGAGCGAAGACGCCACCGGGAACATCACCGAAGGGAGCCGACACAGTCCGCTCGAGAGCGCCCGGAGCGTTCACCGCGTCGAGCAGCTCGACCATCGCCTGTCGGAACTGAGAGACCGGATGCGCGTCGGCATCAGCAGGCACCGGCGCCGTCGCGTTCGGTTGCCCACCGCGGAGCATCGGCGCGAATGCGCGTGCCCCGCCGATCATGTGATCGAGCACGCCCTGCACGGTGAATGCATCGCACGGTGTCGGGTTGTCGAGCTGATCGGGCTGAATCCGACCGACGATGCCGCTCAACGTCGGAAGGATGATGGCGAGCTGCTCAGTAGGTTCCATTGAACTCCTTCAGATTGCTTCTTCGGCTCGGACAGCGATCAGGGATGAAGTCGACCTGCCCGGCACGCAGGCCCTTCACGAGAGGAGACCCAATGCCACGGCGGCCCCCCACACCATGAGAGAGGCACCGAGCACGCGCGTGATCGCACTGCTTCGCACGAGCTTCTCGAGAAGCACCACGGCTGCGACGAGTGCAATCCACCACAGATTCATGACGCCCAGCACGAACAACAGCGCCATCAGCGCCCAACAGCAGCCGACACACACCGCGCCGTGCCGCACGCCCATGACGACCGAGCCGCGCGGGCCGTTGCGCCACTCGCTCAAGAGGAATCCGAGTGGTGACCGGCACTTCCGGAGGCAATCATCTTTGAGCCGCGCGAACTGGTATCCACCCGCACCGACCAACAGCGCGCCACCCAGGATGTTGCTCCGGGATGCCCCCATCGCATCGACGAGCGCTGCGTCGTGCAACACCCACTGGGAACCCGTGGCGAGCGCAGCGAAGCCGCTCCAGACTGCCAGGTAGCCGGCCACGAACAACGTGGTGGAACCCCGAAGCCCGCCGGCGTCGGAGCGGACTGTCGTCGAGTAGGCGCCGATCATTGGTGCGGCCGACGGAAGCATCATGGCGGCCATCATCACCGCCCACATCGTCCAGACGAGCACGATGTCCCGGCCCGTCCACGCCGAGGTCATCGGCATGGCGAGCGGCGACTTCATGCTCCCCATCCTGGCGCTGAGCAGGAGCAGATACGCCCAGGACATGGCGGTGAGCAACACGAGGCCGAGAGCGACCGGCCGGCGGGACCTCAGCGTGGAGGGCTGCAGAAGCGTCGTCATCGCTCAGTTCTCGTACACGAACGGCGAGTAGAAGCCGTTGAGATCGGACATCTCCCAGTTGAAGCCGTGGTCGGCGAAGCGGAAGTGGTCCGATCGCGCTGCGACCAGGACCTGGCCGGGGCTCACCGCCAACGGATGATCGGAGATCGTGACCTGGCGCCCACCCTGGCCCTTCGTGGCGTCGATCCGGACGTCGGCAACCTCGCCGATCCGCATCGCCCGCGAAGACTCGTCGGCCTCGTAGGTGATGGGTGCCGCAGCGACTCCCAGCACCTCGCCGATGTGCGCGCCCAGCACGGCCGGATGGCCGCCGGCGGCCCCGGAGAAGATCCTGCCCAACGCGGCCTGCTGCTCTTCGGACGCTCGATCGTCCAGGTACAGCGCAACACGCCACTTGGTCTCTGCCATGTGCCCCGGGGAGTGCACCGCCAGGGCGACATTGAGCCCATCGACCGACAGCCCTTCGAACTGGCCGTCATCGATGTGCCATCCGATGAGCGCCGTGCACTCGCCGGTCGTCGGCGCACTGAGGAACACGCACGGACACGCGGCGTCACAGTTGCAGGACTCGAAGTAGCTTCCAGAGACTCTCCAGGACATGCTCACAACCTCCGTCGTCCTCGGTCGGGGACTGCCGAACGGCAGCGATTGCCGGTCAACCGCCGATCGGATCATGCTGAAGGGCTGCCCTTGCAGCTCGCTCGCAGCCCACGTGCAGCGACGGCGGTGGCCTGAACGGACACAGCCAGGAGTCCGCGCGAGGCTGAATCTGTGACAAGGCGGGCTGAGCTGCGCGTTCTCGGGGACCTCGCCCTCTACCACGACGGCGAGGCTCGCGCTCTCGGCGGGCCGAAGGCGCAGCAGCTTCTGTCGGTGATGGCTGCCCACCGTGGCAGCCCGGTCTCCGCGGATCGTCTGATCGAGACGATGTGGGGGGATGCGGCACCGGTCTCGGCGAAGGCGACGGTGCAGAGCCAGGTCTCACGCCTGCGCTCGATCCTTGCTCCCGAGTGCTCGATCACTCTCGATGCGTCGGGCTATCGGCTGGAGATCGATGACGACAGCATCGATTCGGGCACCTTCGAGGCGCTGCTCTCGCAATCCCGGGTCCTGGCGGACTCCGAGTCGGTGTCCGTGCTCGAGTCGGCACTCGCACTGTGGCACGGACCGGCATTCGGCCGGCACTCAGATCTGGCCGAGGTCCATGGCGAGGCGCTCCGCCTCGACGAGCTCCGGCTCGTGGCGACCGACGAGTGGGCCGAGAAGATGATGGCGACCGGCGGCGCCGCGTCGATGGTCGGCGAGCTGGAGGCGTTGATCAGTCGACATCCCCTTCGCGAGCACTATTGGCGCCTGCTCGTGCTCGCCCTCTACCGAACCGGTCGGCAGGCCGAGGCTCTTCGTCGGGTCGATGAGCTCCGCAAGATGCTCGGTCGGGAGATGGGCCTCGATCCTTCGCAGTCTGTTCGCGACCTGGAGGCACAGGTTCTTGCCGACGACCCCGGCTTGCTCGTCGACACCAAGGCGACCGGCGCACATCGGGGAGCCGAGCTCACGGCCTGCCACCTGCTCGGGGCAACTTCGTTCGTCGGCCGTGATCCCGATCTGCGCGCAGCGTGCAGAGCTCTGAGAAGTCAGCCGTTGGTCACCGTGACCGGACCCGGGGGTGTCGGCAAGACCCGATTGGCCATGCGCGTCGCCGCGGCATTCATCGACGAGCTCGACGACGGAGTCGCGGTCGTCGAGCTCGCAGCACTGCGCGATCCCTCGGGGACCGCTCAGGTCATCGCGCGCGCCTTGGACGTCCAGCAGCGTCAGCACAGGACGATCGAGTCCACGATCGAGGAGCACCTGGCCCCCAAGAGCCTGCTGCTCCTGCTCGACAACTGCGAGCACGTCACCGACGCCGTCGCACCACTCGTCGACCGTCTGCGGTCCTCATGCCCCCGGCTGAGGATCCTCACGACGAGCCGAGGGCCGCTCGGTCTCCCCGGCGAGTACGTCACTGTGCTCGCCCCCCTCGCAGTACCGACCTCCGACGTCGTGATTCCTGACGAGATTGCGCTGTCCCCGGCCGTGCAGCTCTTCCTCGCAAGGGCCGCCGCCGCAGCGCCGGGGTTCGCGCTCGCCGCCGACAACGTTGCCGCCGTCGCGAGCATCTGCCGCCGCCTCGACGGGCTTCCGCTCGCGCTGGAACTGGCTGCATCCCGGCTCCGGACAATGGGCGTCGAGGCTCTGGCATCTCGACTCGACCAGCGGATCGAGCTTCTCGGACAGACCCAGCGTGGCGCCGATCGACGGCAGCGCACGCTCCACGCGCTCGTCGAATGGTCCCATGCCCTGCTCTCGCGAGAAGAGCGTGAGGTGTTCGAGCAGCTGGCGGTCTTTGCAGGAGGCTTCGACCTCTCTGCCGTCGAAGCCGTCTGCCGGATCGGTGCATCCGACACGTCCGTCATCGACCACCTCGCCGGGCTGGTCGACAAGTCGATGGTCGTGTTGGTCGATGACCGGCTACCCCGTTACCGCGTGCTGGAGCCCCTGCGCGAGTTCGGCCTGGATCGCCTGCGTGAACGCGGGGTCCTCGACTCGGTCGAGGACCGCCATCTCGACTGGTTCCTCGACCTCGCCCAACGGGGCGCCTCCGGCATGGACACAGCCGAGGAGCCGACTTGGTCATCGAGGTTCGTCAGGGACTTCGACAACTTCCGCGCCGCCCACCTCACCGCGCTCCGCCGGGAGGACGCTCCCAGCGCGTTGAGGCTCGTCGCATCCCTACGCGAGTTCGCATTTCGGCGGGTTCAGTACGAAGTCATGAGCTGGGCCGACGCATCCACGGCGCTCGCCAACGCCTCAGGCCACTCGGACCTGCCGACTGTGCTCGCGGTCTCCGCGTACGGTCGATTCGTGCGAGGCGACATGGAGGTTGCGATCAGCCTCGCTCGCCAGGCCCTCGATCTCGAGGGCGGAGGTGACCTCTCGAGCAGCGGCCTCCCTGAGCGAGTGCTCGGCAATGCGCTCTTCTACATGGAGCAGGTCGACGACGGGCTGGCCTGGATGGACCGCATGCTCGGCTCCGCTACGCGCTCGGGCTCCGACTCCCGACTCGCCCACGCCCGATACATGCGCTCGGTCGCGCAGACGAGCGTCGGAGACCCGATTCGCGGTGCAGTGCTCGCAGGCGAGGCAAGGGTCGCTGCGGAGGCGGCCGGGTCGCCCACGGCACATGCCCAGGCGGACTACGCACTCGGGCTCGCGCTGGAGGGTAGCGACCCAGACGAGGCGCTCGTACACCTCGAGAGGGCAAGCGTCATGGGCGCAGAGGCCGGCGACCGCTGGATCGAGGCGTTCTCCCTGACCGAGGTCTACTGGCTGCGGGCAAGGCGGGGCGAACACCTGGCGGCCCTCGCCGGATACGCGGACGTCATCGACATCTGGCATCGAGGTGGTGATTGGGCGAACCAGTGGCTGTCGCTTCGACGGGTACTCGGCATCCTCATCAACCTGGGGGTCTTCGATGCCGCCGCTGTCCTCCACGGCGCGCTGGCTGCCGTAGGAGCGTCGCATGCGCTGCCATTCGAGCCTGACGACGCTCAGCGCCTATCCGACAACGTCGGACAGGTCCGTTCGCTTCTGGGACCCGAACGGTTCGCAGATGCAGTGAGACGCGGGGCGGCGATGAAAGACACCGAGATCGTGGGGTTCGTGAGGCAGCAGATCGCCGAGCTGACCCGACCATGAGTCTGCCGTGGTTCGTCCGGTGGGCCGGCGCCACCTAGCACCGAGGCATGCCTCGACTTCTGCGGACAGCTCCCGGCTCTCACGTACGCTTCCATCACCGACTGGGCAGCCGGGTCCGAGTGGGACGCCGCAACCGCGTGCGCTGGAGCTTCCACTGCACCCGATCGAGGTGAACGGATGACGCAGGAGAGTCAGCCGACCGACCCGATGCTCGCGGTGCGCGCTCCCGCATCCGGGACCCTCAGCGCCGTCGCGGTCGAGATCGGAGCCACGGTGCACGTCGGGCAGGTGCTCGCTGTCGTCGAGTCGATGAAGATGCAGTTCCACGTCGAGGCGCCCCGGCGCGGAGTCGTCCGTGAGGTCGCAGCCCGAGTCGGTGAGACGGTGACCGAAGGTGCGACGCTCCTGCTCCTCGATCCGCTCGCCGCCGACGATCCCGGCGCTGACTCCGACCGGCCGCTCCCCGAGGATCTCGACCTCGTCCGCCCGGACCTGCGGGAGGTGCTGGAGCGATGGGACACGATCGGCGACGCGGCGCGCCCCGAGGCCGTCGCGCTCAGGCACACGCAGCGTCGCAGAACTGCGCGCGAGAACGTCGCGGCGCTGATCGATCCCGGGAGTCTCAGTGAGTACGGAGCATTCGCAGTCGCGGCGCAGCGGAGGCGCCGCAGCGAGCAGGAGCTCCTCGCGCTCAGCCCGGCCGACGGCCTCGTCACGGGAGTCGGCACCGTCAACGCCGCCCTCTTCGGTGAGAGCGCGACCTGCGCGGTCGCTGCCTACGACTACACCGTCATCGCCGGCTCGCAGGGGCACTTCAGCCACCGCAAGCTCGACCGGATCGTGGAGCTGGCGGGCCGCTGGGGCTGGCCCGTGGTGGTATTCGCCGAGGGAGCAGGCGGTCGCCCGGGCGACACAGACGTGAGCGCCGCAGCCTCGCTCGACGTGACCAGCTTCGTCCGCTTCGCCGCTCTGAGCGGTCGGGTACCACTCGTCGGCGTCGTCACGGGCTACTGCTTCGCGGGCAACGCCGCACTCCTTGGCTGCTGCGACGTGATCATCGCGACGCGCGAGGCGAACATCGGCATGGGTGGTCCCGTGATGATCGAGGGTGGTGGATTGGGTTCCTTCGCCCCCGAGGAAGTGGGACCGGTCGAGGATCTTGCCCCCAACGGCGTCATTGATCTGGTCGTCGACGACGAGGACGCGGCGACCGAGGTGGCCCGGAAGTACCTCTCCTACTTCCAGGGAGACGTGCCTGAGTGGAGTTGCGAAGATCAGCGCGCTCTGAGGACTCTCGTGCCGGAGGACCGCAACCGCGTCTTCGACGTGCGGGGCGTCCTGACGGCACTCGCCGACACTGACTCCGTGCTGGAGCTCCGTAGCCAGTTCGCGCGAGGAATGGTCACAGCGCTCGCGCGCTTCGAAGGCCACCCGTTCGGCGTGATAGCGAACGACTCTGCGGTGCTCGGCGGTGCGATCACCGCAGACGGTGCCGACAAGGCCTCCCGACTCTGGAACCTCTGCGAGGCCCATCGGCTGCCGGTGCTCACTCTCGTGGACACACCCGGATTCATGGTAGGGCCGAAATCCGAACGCGATGCGGCAGTACGGCACACCGCCCGGATGTTCCTGCGGGCCGCCAAGCTGACGGTGCCCATGTTCAGCGTCGCTCTTCGTAAGGGCTACGGGCTCGGCGCGCAGGCCATGACCGGTGGGACGTTCCCGGCTCCCGCGTTCAACGTCTCGTGGCCGACTGGTGAGTTCGGCCCGATGAACATGGAGGGAGCGGTACGCATCGCGTTGAAGCACCAGCTGGCCGCGATCGAGGACCCCGCCGAGCGCGACCGGGTCTTCCGGGAGGCAGTCGCCCACGCCTACGCCTCGGGGCGTGCGATCAACATGGCGGCGCACCTGGAGATCGACGCCGTCATCGACCCCGCCGAGACCAGGGATTGGCTCACACGTGGTCTCCGCGCTTCACCCGTTCCGCCCCGACGCCCCGACGGCGTCTTCGTGGACGCGTGGTGAGCAGACCTGCCGGATAGGAGCGAGCATGAAGCAGCGCGTAGTCGTAGTCACCGGATCGAGCGGTGGGATCGGGGCGGCGGTCGTGGAGCGCTTCGAGGCGCTCGGCGACCGGGTAGTGGGCGTCGACTTGCTGGACGGCACCGACGTCTCGGTGGCGAGCGACTGCACGACCGCCGTCGAACGCATCGTCTCCGAGCTGGGTCGTATCGACGTCCTCTGCAACAACGCCGGCATCGGTGCGGTCGGCGACGTGGTCGAGGCCACCACCGAAGACTGGCACCGGGTGTTCGCCGTGAACGTCTTCGGTGTAGCGAACATGAGCCGAGCGGTCCTGCCGGTCATGCGGGCCGCCGGACGTGGTGCCGTGGTCAACACCTGCTCGGTCGCCGCGTCCGTCGGCTTGGTCGAGCGCGCCGTCTACTCCGCCTCGAAAGGCGCTGTGCTCGCCCTGACACGCGCGATGGCAGCTGACGAGGTCGCGTACGGAATTCGCGTCAACTGCGTGTCACCCGGAACGGTGTCGAGCCCCTGGGTCGAACGGCTGGCGTCGGACTCGGCGGACCCCGTCGCGACGTTCGAGGCGCTGCGTCGCCGGCAACCACTGGGCCGCATGGTCTCCTGTGAGGAGGTGGCCGCTGCGATCACCTACCTCGCCGACGACGCCACCTTCACCACGGGCGCCGACTTCCTCCTCGACGGTGGGATCACCGGCCTGCGCCTGGTCGAGTGAGCGATCTCCCCTATCTCTGGCCCGCGCAGGTCGTCACTGGCGCGACATCCCTGCCCTCGCGTCGGTGGTCGGTGCGTGCGGGGCGCTCCGGTCGACGAGGTGGATCTCGACCTCGTGGAGCGTCCCGGAGAACGGGAAGGGGGCCTGGTAGCGCGTCGAGACCGGTGAGCCGTGGTCGTAGCCGACGCTGGCGCCGACCGACGAGATCATGCGCATGAAGAGCGACAAGTCGGCTCCGCCTGCTTCGACACCGTCGACGGCGATCCGGATCGATCCGGACCTGCCGTCTCCGCGCCGGAACATCGCCTTCAGCACCGACTCGCCGGCCGGTACACGCACCTCCGACTCGACCACGGTGTGCTGGTCGAACGCGTTGTAGTCGACCACGAGCCTGTCGGCCTGGACGAAGACCGAGATCCCGGAGTTCTCGGTCCCCGTCGCGAACAGGACGCCCTCGTCGCCGGCTGACCGCGTGATGCGGGCGGTCAGGTCGAAGCTGCGGCCGCCGATCGCGGCCGTGGCCTGGGCCGGTATCGGCGACATCGGAGGTCGGTACAGGTAGCGCCGATCCTTCGAGTGCGGGGAGCGGTCGCGGAACCTGGCGCCGAAGAGCTCTATCAGCCGGTCGTCGAGCGGCAGGACGCCGTGCCTCTCGGCCTCGGACCACCACAGATCCACCAGCGCCGTCAGTGTGTCGGGGTGCGCTGCGGCGAGGTCGTGGCACTCCGACGGGTCAGTGGCCAGGTGGTAGAGCTCCCAGGGCTCGGAGTCGTAGTCGGCTCCGGGCTGGTGCTTGCAGACGGCCTTCCACTCCCCCGCCACGAGCGCACGGCTCCCGGTCATCTCGAAGTACTGGAGCGTGTTCGACGCAGCCGCCTCGGGGTCGCCGAGCACCTGGGCGAAGGAGTGCCCGGTCACTGGCAGCTGGTCGAGGCCTCGGAACACCTCGGGCGGAGTGATGCCCAGCAGGTCGTAGATGGTCGGCACGATGTCGGCGACGTTGACGAACTGCCCGCGCCGGCTGCCGCGCTGCGCCGGATCGATGCCGTCGGGCCAGTGCACGATCATCGGCACGTGCACCCCGCCCTCGTGGGTGTTCTGCTTGTACCACTTGAACGGGGCGTTGCCGCACTGGGCCCAGCCCCACGGGTAGTTCGTGTGGCTGTGCGGTCCGCCGATGTCGTCGATGCGCGCGATCGCCTCGTCAGGCGTCTCGAGGAGACCGTTGAAGAACTTCATCTCGTGCATCACCCCGAACGGGCCACCTTCCTGCGACGCACCGTTGTCGGCCAGCACCATCAGAATGGTGTTGTCGAGCTCTCCGAGGGCAGCGAGCCCGTCGACGAGCCGTCCGATCTGGTCGTCGGTGTGATCGAGGAAGGCTGCGAACGCCTCCTGCAGCCGCGCCGCGAGATGTCGCTGGTTCTCCGGAAGCTCCGACCACGCGTCGACGCCGGGGTTGCGGGGAGCCAGCTCGGTGCACTCGGGAATGACGCCGAGCTCCAGCTGCCGATCGAACCAGCGGCGACGCACGATGTCCCAGCCCTCGTCGAACGCGCCCCGGTACTTGGCCAGGTACTCCGGCGGCGCCTGGTGCGGCGCGTGCGTGGCGCCGAACGGCACATACGCGAAGAAGGGCCGGTCGGGGCGCACACCCTTGCTGTCGGAGATCATCGCGAGAACCTGATCGATCAGGTCTTCGCTCAGGTGGTAGCCGTCGGCGGGGCCGGCAGGCGGGTCGATCGGGTGGTTGTCGCAGACGAGATCCGGGTGGAACTGGTCGGTCTCCCCCTCCAGGAAGCCGTAGAAGCGGTCGAACCCCCTCGCCAACGGCCACTGGTCGAACGGGCCGGCCGCGGAGCACTGCTCCATCGGTGCCAGATGCCACTTGCCCACGCAGAACGTCGCCCAACCGTGCGCGTGCAGGACCTCCGCGACGGTGGCGGCATGGTTCGAGATGTGCCCCAGCTGGTTCGGGAACCCCGTGCGGAAGTTCGACAGGGAGCGCATCCCGACAGCGTGCTGGGAGCGTCCGGTGAGGAGCGACGCCCTGGTCGGCGAGCACAGCGGAGTTACATGGAAGTTGGTGAACTGGAGCCCGTCGGCCGCCAACGCGTCGACGTGGGGGGTGTCGATGTCGGACCCGTAGCACCCGAGCTGAGCGAACCCCGTGTCGTCGAGCAGTACGAGCACCACGTTCGGGGTGCCCTCACCGGGGTGGGCCGGCTCTGCGAACCACGGCTCCGAGTCGGCGAACGTCCGCCCGATACGGCCCTCGAACTCCCTGGACTCCGCCACGGTGCACCTCCCGGCGCAGGCACCCTAACCGCCCGGTCGCGCGGTTCGGGGGGCGCCGCAAGGCCCTTGGCGTATCCTCCTCGGAGCCCACTCGGTCGCCGTGTACGGACGGCCGAGACGAGGTCCGGGTGCGGGGGGCCGGCCCTGCACACAGGTTCAGGGAACCTCCCTTCGCGAACACGAGGAGCACCGATGGCTGGTGGCGCACTGAAGATGTCCGGCATGGACGACCTCGACCTGAGGATGTCCGAGGGGGTGCGCCCCCTCTACCAGGCGGTCGTCGACTTCATCCGCGACGAGGTCGAGCCGATCACCGAGGAGTTCTTCCGCCTCGGCCAGGGTCGGGCCGAGCGCTGGAGCTGGGCACCCGGCCAGCTCGAGCTGCTCGACGGCGCGAAGTCGAAGGCGCGCGAGCAGGGGCTGTGGAACTTCTTCCTCCCCGACGCGGAGACCGGCGAAGGCCTGAGCAACCTCGACTACGCATACATCGCGAGCGAGCTCGGCAAGAACGCCCTGGCGTCGGAGTGCCTCAACTGCTCCGCCCCCGACACGGGGAACATGGAGGTGCTCGAACGGGTAGGCACTCCCGAGCAGAAGAGGCAGTGGCTCGAGCCGCTGCTGAGGGGCGAGATCCGCTCCGCGTTCGCGATGACCGAGCCCGGGGTGATGAGCTCCGACGCACGCCAGATCCAGACCAGCGCCGTCCTCGACGGCGACGAGTGGGTCATCACCGGCGAGAAGTTCTACATCTCGGGTGCCGGCGACCCGCGCTGCAAGGTCATGATCACGATGGTGCGCACCAATCCCGACGCCGACACCTACAAGCAGCAGTCACAGATTCTGGTCCCCACCGATACGCCCGGCGTCGAGATCGTCGGCCCGATGCACGTCTTCGGCTCCGATGACGCGCCGCACGGCCACATGCACATCCGCTTCCACGAGGCCCGCGTCCCGAAGGAGAACCTGCTGCTGGGCGAGGGCCGGGGCTTCGAGATCTCACAGCTGCGGCTGGGCCCGGGGCGCATACATCACTGCATGCGCTCGATCGGCGCGGCGGAGCGCGCCATCGAGATGATGGTCGACCGCGGACTGAGCCGCGAGGGGTTCGGTAAGCAGCTGATCAACCTCGGCAAGAACATGGAAGATCTCTCGAGGGCACGCATCGAGGTCGAGGCGATGCGGCTCATGGTGCTGCGCGCAGCGAAGGCGATGGACACCCTCGGCAACGCCGAGGCCCGAGTGTGGGTGAGCGCCGTCAAGGCCATGGTGCCCCAGAAGTGCTGCGACATCATCGACAAGGTCATCCAGATGCACGGGGCGGCGGGGATCTCGCAGTGGTTCCCTCTCGCCGAGATGTGGCACGGCCAGCGCACGCTCCGCCTCGCCGACGGGCCCGACGAGGTCCATCACCACGTCGTCGCACGCGCCGAGGTCAAGACTCGTCGGGCAGAGACCGCCGGCGGCGCTACGGGTTCGAACCGACCCGTCGGCTCGATCTTCACCAGCAGGTGATGATGTTCGCGCCACCGGCCTACTGAATCACTCCCCGACCTGCGCGGGGTGCTCCGCGTCGGGTCCGCCCTCGATGTCGAGCCTCGGAAGCAGGCGGTCGAGCCACTTCGGCAGCCACCAGTTGGGGTCGCCGACAAGAGCCATCGTGGAGGGCACGAGGACCATCCGAACGATGGTCGCGTCGACGGCGACCGCGGTGGCGAGGCCTATCCCCATCATCTTGACGACGGGGTCGTCGCTGGCGACGAAGCCGAGGAAGACACTGATCATGATCAGGGCCGCTGCGGTGATGACCTTCGCGGTCGCGCCGAGGCCTTCGACGACGCTCTCGATGTTGGTGTGGCCTCGGTGGTACTCCTCTCGGATGCGAGAGAGGATGAACACCTCGTAGTCCATCGAGAGCCCGAAGAGGATGGCGAACATCATCATCGGCACGAACGAGGCGATGGGTACGGCCTCTTCGAGCCCTATGAGCGAGCGCCCCCAGCCCCACTGGAAGACTGCGACGACGACGCCGTAGGCGGCCCCGATCGAGAGCAGGTTCAGCAGCGCCGCCTTCAGGGGGACGAGGATCGAGCGGAACACGATCATCAGGAGCAGGAACGAGAGAGTGACGACGGCCGCTATGAACCACGGCAGCCGGTCCGAGATCTTGTCGGACTGGTCGATGAACCCGGCGGTCGGACCGCCGACCTCGACGGTCGCGTCGCTATCTGCAGTAGCCGCCGGCAGGGTCGACCCACGGAGCCTGTGAACGAGATCGCTGGTCGCCTGATCCTGAGGCTTGGTGGTCGGTATGACCGTGATCAGCGCCGTGTCACCTGCGGCGTTGACCTCCGGTGGGGACACGGCCCGCACGCCGGGATCCTCGCCGATCGCCGCCGTGATCTCGTCGAGGAGCGCCGGGTCGCCTGATTCACCGAGGTCGACGGCGAGCAGCAGCGGTCCGTTGAACCCGTCGCCGAACCCGTCGGCGAGGAGGTCGTAGGCGCGTCGGTGGGTGGTGCTCGTCGGGTCGGTTCCGGCGTCGGCCTGGCCGAGGCGCATGTCGAGCACCGGAACCGAGAGCGTCAGGAGCACGACGGTCGTCCCGATCGCGGAGCGCCACGGGTGGTGCGCCACCCAGTGAGCCCACCGGACCCATCCGCTGTGCCGCCTGACCGCCTCGGTCGGCACGTCCGACTCGCCCGCTTCCGATGCGCGTCGCGCCGCGCGCCGGTGCGACCTGGCGAGGACGCGCGGCCCGGCGAAGGCCAGCAACGCCGGCAGCAGAGTGATCGCGACGAGGACCGCTACGGCGACGACGAGTGATGCGGAGTAGCCGAGGGCTGCGACGAACGGGATACCGGCCAGCTGGAGCCCGAGGATGGCCACGACCACCGTCCCACCCGCTACGACGACGGCCTGGCCGGCCGTGGCGTTGGTGAGCCCGATCGAATCCTCGTGCGAGACGCCGGCCTCCAGGTTGTCCCGATGCCGACTCAGGATGAAGAGCGCGTAGTCGATGCCGACACCGAGCCCGATCATGGTTCCGAGCCTCGGGGCGACCGAGGGGATGTCTGTGAAGGCGCCGAGCAGTCCTACGAGCGAGAGGCCGACGGCGAGCCCGAGGATTGCCACGCCGAGCGGGAGGATCGCCGAGTAGACGCTGCGGAAGGTGACGAACAGGATGATCAGTGCTGCGAGGACGCCGATCATCTCGGCGGGGCCGGTGGTCCGTTCCTTGAGAACCGTCGGCAGCTCGCCCCCGTACTCGACCTGCACCCCGGCGGCCTCGGCCGGGTCCGCGGTCTCGAGCAGGGCGTCCACCGTCGTGTGCCCCAGAGCAGCGGCCGACTCGTCGAACTGCACCGCGGCGAAGGCCGTCGCGCCGTCGGCGGAGATGGAGCGTGGGCCGGCGAGCGGTTCGGTCACCGCGACCACGTGATCGAGGTCGCGCACCGCGGCGACGGTCGACGCGATCCCGGCCGCTGCGTCGGGCTCGGTGACCGAGCCTTCACCAACGTGGAAGACGACCATCGCGGTGGCGCCGGAGCGCTCCGGGAAGCGCGCCTCGAGGAGGTCTGCCGCCGACTGGGACTCGACGCCGGGCACCTCGAAGTTGTCGACCGTGCCGCCACCGCCGGCGCGATCCACCAGCACCGCCCCGAGGGCCAGCACGATCCAGGCGGCTACGACCAGGCGGCGGCGCCTGGCGACGAGGCGTCCGAGGCGATTGAGCCAGTTCGACATCTGAGTGCACCCCTTTTCGGAGCCGGTCTGCGGATCCGGTTCACGAGACGGACCCGACATTATCACAGTCACTGTATAGTTGCAGTACACGCAGAATCATGCCAGGATCGCCCGGGAGGGGCGTGACCATGGAGATCGAGCCGGGCCGGCGGGAACGCAAGAAGCTGGAGCGACGGCGCAACATCGAGGCCGCCGCGCTGGACCTCTTCGCGACGCGGGGGTTCGACGGTGCGACGATCGAGGAGATCGCCGCCTCCGCCGACATCGCCCCGCGCACGTTCTTCTACTACTTCCCCACCAAGGAAGACGTCGTGCTGGCCGACTACGCGGCCCGCCTGGAGCGCATCACCGGCGAGCTCGGCCGGCGACCCGACGACGAGCCCCCCTGGGCTGCGCTGCGGGCGTCGTTCCTCGCCGTCGCCGCCGACTACTCAGCGCAGCGAGAGGACCTGGCACGCCGTTTCGTCATCATCGCGGCGACCCCGTCCGTCTACGCGCGCAGCCTCCAGCTCCAGGCAGGTTGGGAGGATGCCGTCGCCGCCGTGTTGGAGCGGCGCATGGGTCGCGGCGACGACATCGCGCCTCGTCTGATGGCTGCGGCCGCCCTGGCGTGCATGCGCTCATCGGTCCAGCACTGGCTCGTGACCGGCCACCGGGAGTCGCTGCCGAGCCTGGTCGAACGCTGCTTCGACCAGCTCTCCGACGGCCTCGCCTAGCGCCATGGGCGCCGGCGCCTCAGACCGTCGGCGCCCCCTGTTTCCGCGTGCATCCGCCATGCAGGACCCCATCAGCGCTCGTGACGGGAGAAACGCGTTCCAAGGAGCGGGCGCGCAGCGAGCGTCCGGAGTCCGCCTTACCCCCGAAACGTTTCCGGCTGCAAGAGCCTGCTGTCAGGATTCTGCGCCCTGCCGAGCGCGCCGAACACGACCCGGCCGGCTCGGCCATTGACATATCTCTGTAACGCGTTCTATCGTAGACCCGCGGACCCCGCCCGGTCGCGCGGCCCGGGTCCCATGACCCGTCCGCGCATCCGGCCTCCCGGCGCTGGGCCTCTGAGGCGGCGTCGGCCGACGAAGGAGAGACCCTTGGCAGACACCGCGTACGACGTCATCGTGTTGGGAGCAGGACCGGGGGGCCTCGCCTGCGGGGCGCGTCTCGCGCACCGGGGGCTGCGGGTGCTGATGGTCGAGCGATCCGACCACGTCGGTGGCAAGGCCGGGGTCGGTGAGAACGACGGCTTCCGCTACGAGTACGGGCCGAAGCTCCAGGTCCCCGCGCAGGGCCCCGCGTTCGTCGAGCTCTTCGACGAGCTGGGCATCCCCGAGAAGCTCCGCCAGGTCTTCATGAGCGGCGGCTCGATCGGGGCGTACCGGCCCGCCGGCGAGACCGAGTACCGGATGAGGGTGAACGACGGCAGTCAGGCTTCCGGCAGCAACGACCTGTACGACCACTGGGGCCTCGACGAGGACGAACGCCGCCGCGCGACGGAGATCATGGCGGAGATGATGGCGTTGACTCGTCCGCAGCTCGACGAGCTCGACAACGTCTCGATGCAGGAGTACCTGGAGCGCTTCCCCGACATCCCGTCCGCCCTGTACAACCACATGGGGATGCACTCGAACGCCTCGCTCGCCGAGCCCATCGACCGTGTCGCGGCCTCGGAGCAGATCAAGATCCTCCAGCAGCTCGCGTTCAGCGGTGGCGCCTCCTACTACGAGGGTGGCTTCGGAAGGATGCTCGGTGACATCGCCGACGCCTTCGTCGACAACGGCGGCGACCTGCGCACCGGCGTCACGGTCGAGCGCATCGACATCGACAACGGGGTCGTACGCGGCATCACCACGAGCGCCGGCACCTTCACCGCACCCGCGGTCGTGAGCGCCGTCGGAATCCAGCCGACCATCCTCAAGCTCGCCGGAGCCGAGAGCTTCCCCGCCGAGTACGTGGAGTACGTCCGCAACCTCGAGCCCGGCTGGGGCTGGGCGAGCATCCGCTACTACCTGTCACGTCACGTCCTCGACACCCCGATGGCGATGATCTACTCCGACGACACCTGGTACACCACAGAGCGCTACGACCGACTCCGCCGCGGCGAATGGGACGACGACGTCATCGTCTTCTTCACGATCCCCGGCAACCTCGACCCCACGATGGCACCCCCCGACAAGCAGTGCATCGTCAGCGGATCGGTCTGCTCCCCCGACCCCGAAGCCGCCGAGATCGAGGAGATCTTCCGGCGCATCGACGCCACGATGACCAAGATCTTCCCCGAGGTCATGGAAGCCGTCGAGTACCGCGTCACCGAAGGCCCCCGCGAAGTCTCCGAGCACACCCGCGACTCGGTGGTGCCGGGAGCAGGAGGCGAGTGCGTCGGCGTCGGCCAGATCGTCGGCCAGTGCGGCACCATGAAGCCGTCACCCGTCACCCCGGTTCAGGGCCTCTACATCTGCGGGACCGACGCCGGATACGAAGGCATGGGAACCCACCAGGCCGGCGGCTCCGGCATGATCGTCGCCAACATCGTCCACGAGACCCTCACCCACGCCTGAACCAAACCACCGCCCAACCGCGACGACCAACCACTGATCCGCGACACCGCGCCTTCGCGCGGTGTCGCGGATCACGTGATGCTGCGCTCGGTCAGGGAGCGCAGTTCGACGGCTTCGGGTCGTCGGCGAACGCGGGATTCACGCACTTCACGCCCTCGCCGTAGTCGCCCTGCATCTCGATGACGTTTGCCGGGTCGCAGTTGAACACGCCTTCGTCGGCGTCGGCGTCGGCGAGAGTCCCCTCGCCGTCCTCGACCGCGATCTGCACGAAGCACGGCGACACAACGCCACTCGAGAGATCCTGGCGGGACTGGAGGCCGCCGCCGGTCCACTCCGTGATCGCGTTGGCGTTCTCCCAGACGCAGTCGCGTGTGAGGTCCGCGCCGCAGTCGACTCGCCGCCTTCGCGAAGAGCAGCCACGCCGAGAACCCCGTCACACCGATGTTGGCGATCTTCCCGCTCGGGTCGTACTCGCTCATGATGTCCAGGTACTGCTGCGTGGCAGGGTTCTGCGCCGCTATCTCGGGATCGAGGAACGGGTAGCTCGTCACGATGATGTACGTGCTGTTCCCGGCCGAACCGGCCTCCGCGAGGAAGGTGGGGTCGTAGATGTTGCTCCCCAGCGCGGACGAAGTCGGGGCTGTAGCCGATCTCGGCCATGGCCTTGAGCACGGCTGCGAGGTTCGTGGGGTCCGCCGTCCAGACGAAGCCGCGCGCACCTGAGGCCTTCATCCCCTCGGCGAAGCCCCGCCACGACGCCTCACCCGCAGGGTTGAACTGCTCTTCGTAGACGATCTTCCAGCCCAGGGACGCCATGCCCTCCTTGGCTCGTTCGGACGCCGTGATGGTGACCGGATAGGCCGCGGTCATGATGCCGATCTTGTCGGTTGCGTCGGGGAACTGCTCCCCCAGCCAGCGCATGTCGCCGACCTGGTACGTGCCCGTGTCGTTCGAGAGGGGCGAGAGCATGAGATCGCCCTCGACCGCCTGAGGGTTGACTGCTGAGCTGATGGCCGGCAGACCGCAGGCGAGTCGTTCCGGCTGACCCTGGTCGTCGAAGATGCCCAAACCGCCTACGAGCATGAAGTCACCCTCGTCGCACGCGTCGATCATCCGCCCCTGGTGCTCGGTCATCTTCGCGTCGCGCTCCCGGAGATCGATCTTGCGGCCGTTGACACCGCCCGCCTCGTTGCACCATTTCGTGAACGCCTCCGCGCTGTCGAAGGCCTCCTGGTTCAGCCCAGGACGCCCCGCGAACCCCGGATCAGCGATCGTGCCTATCTGGATCGAGCCCGTCGTGACGCCGACGTCGGTCGCCTCTAGGGTCGTACCCTCGGGCGCCGGACCGCAGACCCTGCCGAGATCACCGAACTCGCCGGCAGCCGGGCCAGTCGCCGCGGTCGTCGGCGTCGACGCCGACGCCGAGGTGTCGTCGCCCGCTGCGTCATCCGCGGTCGTGTCGTCGGAGCGGCCGCACGCCGCGGCAACGACCCCCAGCACGGCCACCAAGACCACGACCTGTCGCAGCATCGGCATCCGTCGGGCCGAGCGTCCGCTGCGGTCGGGGACCGCTGATCGCGGGCTGTGCTTGTGGTGTGTCATCGTCGACCTCCCGGGCAAGGGTCTCATCGGACGTATGGCGAGACCGTAGAACGCGTTCTAACACAGCGCAAGGGTCTGACCGGGTCGACGGCGATGGCGGGCGGTACGCACCGCGAGAGCCGGTCGAGGGAGACGGCGGGTCGACCGAGAGCCGTGGCCCGTCCGACGCCCTCCGGGCAGAGTGGGATGAGTCGGCGCGGTCGTTGACACCGTGTTATAACGCGTTCTATTGTGGCCGCGCAGCGCGCTTCGTGGAGTGGAGACCCGCGGTCTCGAGTCCGCTCGCGCGCGTCCGGCCTCCCGGCGCTGGGCCTCTGAGGCGGCGCCGGCCGACGAAGGAGAGACCCTTGGCAGACGGCGCGTACGACGTGATCGTGTTGGGAGCAGGACCGGGGGGCCTCGCCTGCGGGGCGCGTCTCGCGCATCGGGGGCTGCGGGTGTTGATGGTCGAGCGATCCGACCACGTCGGTGGCAAGGCCGGCGTCGGTGAGAACGACGGCTTCCGCTACGAGTACGGGCCGAAGCTCCAGGTCCCCGCGCAGGGCCCCGCGTTCGTCGAGCTCTTCGACGAGCTGGGCATCCCCGAGAAGCTCCGCCAGGTCTTCATGAGCGGCTCGATCATCGCGTACAGGCCCACCGGCGAGACCGAGTACCGCAGGAGGGTCAACGACGCGAGCCAGGCGCTCTGACGGGACCGAGCTGTTCGACTTCTGGGGCATGCCCGAGGACGAGCAGGCAGCGCGCGATCGAGATCATGGCCGAGATGATCTCGTTGACCCGTCCGCAGCTCGACGAGCTCGACAACGTCTCGATGCAGGAGTACCTGGAGCGCTTCCCCGACATCCCGTTCGCCCTGTGGAACTACATGGGGATGCACTCGAACGCGTCGCTCGCCGAGCCCATCGACCGTGTCGCGGCCTCGGAGCAGATCAAGATCCTCCAGCAGCTCGCGCTCCAGGCCGGCGCCGCCTACTACGAGGGCGGCTTCGGCAGGATGCTCGGCGACATCGCCGACGCCTTCGTCGACAACGGCGGCGACCTGCGCACCGGCGTCACGGTCGAGCGCATCGACATCGACGACGGGGTCGTACGCGGCATCACCACGAGCGCCGGCACCTTCACGGCACCCGCGGTCGTGAGCGCCGTCGGCATCCAGCCGACCATCCTCAAGCTCGCCGGAGCCGAGCAGCTTCCCCGCCGAGTACGTGGAGTACGTCCGCAACCTCGAGCCCGGCTGGGGCTGGGCGAGCATCCGCTACTACCTGTCACGCCACGTCCTCGACGCCCCGATGGCGATGATCTACTCCGACGACACCTGGTACACCACAGAGCGCTACGACCGACTCCGCCGCGGCGAATGGGACGACGACGTCATCGTCTTCTTCACGATCCCCGGCAACCTCGACCCCACGATGGCACCCCCCGACAAGCAGTGCATCGTCAGCGGATCGGTCTGCTCCCCCGACCCCGAAGCCGCCGAGATCGAGGAGATCTTCCGGCGCATCGACGCCACGATGACCAAGATCTTCCCCGAGGTCATGGAAGCCGTCGAGTACCGCGTCACCGAAGGCCCCCGCGAAGTCTCCGAGCACACCCGCGACT
Organism: uncultured Actinomycetes bacterium; assembly: GCA_963706745.1. Taxonomy (GTDB): domain Bacteria; phylum Actinomycetota; class Acidimicrobiia; order IMCC26256; family PALSA-610; genus JAOSJK01. Next base: position 988,228 of record CAVPMX010000004.1, read on the forward strand.
CCGGTGGTGCCGGGAGCAGGAGGCGAGTGCGTCGGCGTCGGCCAGATCGTCGGCCAGTGCGGCACCATGAAGCCGTCACCCGTCACCCCGGTTCAGGGCCTCTACATCTGCGGGACCGACGCCGGATACGAAGGCATGGGAACCCACCAGGCCGGCGGCTCCGGCATGATCGTCGCCAACATCGTCCACGAGACCCTCACCCACGCCTGAACCAAACCACCGCCCAACCGCAGCGACCACCATCGCCTACTCTGCCTCGCGTGACGAACGACGAAGAGACGACCTACGCGGCCGACACCGCCGACGCGATCGACCTAGAGGTATCGGGCGAGAAGCGCGCGCTCGTGCGGATCGAGAAGCCACGGCCCCACACGACCGTCATCACTCTCGATCGGCCCGAGCGGATGAACTCGATGGCGTTCGAGCTGATGACGCCGCTCCATGATGCGTTCGCGAGCGTGGCCGAGGATCACGACACGACCTGCGTCGTTCTCACCGGCGAGGGCCGTGGATTCTGCTCGGGGGCAGATACGGGCGAGTCCGCGCCCCCTCCCAACATCGACGGTCTCACCCTCACCCGCATCGCGACCAGGGCGATGTCGATCCTCTCCGACCTCGTGCCGGCGATGCAGCGGATGCCGCAGCCGATCATCTGCGCGATCAACGGTGCGGCGATCGGCGGAGGCCTCTGCCTGACGCTGGGGGCCGACATCCGCATCGCCGCCGAGTCCGCCTACTTCCGGGCAGCGGGAATCAACAACGGTCTCACCGCGACCGAGCTGGGGATGAGCTTCCTCCTGCCGCGGGCAATCGGGTCGTCACGCGCCTTCGAGATCATGCTGTCGGGCCGCGACATCGACGCGCACGAGGCAGCCTCGATCGGGCTCGTCTCGCGAGTCGTGCCCGACGAGGATCTGATGACCGCGGCTCTCGACCTGGCGGATCAGATCAACGGCTGGAGCACCCAGGGCGTCGCACTCACCAAGCGCATGATGTGGGCGGGGCTCGAGACGGCGAGCCTGCGGGCCGCCATCGAGCTGGAGAGCCACACGCAGCTCTTCGTCAGACTGACCACCGAGAACTTCGAAGAGGCGGTGCGCGCCCGGCGCGACCGCCGCCCGCCCGACTTCAAGGACTGACCCGGGCCGTCGCTCAGGCGGTCACTCAGGCGGCGGCGCGAGGTTGCTCCTGCCGTCCGTAGACCACCAGCTCGCGGTCAACGTGGAGCCGTCGACCTGCGGTTCGAGCACCTCGTAGACCCTGCGGTAGCCGGTCGACTGGATCAGCCAGCCCGAGTCGGTCCGTACGTACGCGTCCTCGTAGTAGGCCGAGCCCACGATGCGCACACCGGTGTCGAGATCGAGAACGACGTCCTCGAGGGCCCAGACCCCCGAGGCGGTCCCGTCGTGGCTCACGGAGATCTCGGGATGGTGGACCTTGTGCGACGTGAGTCGCGTCTCGCTGCCGAGGTTGTCGCGCATGTACTTCACGATCGCGTCGCGTCCCGACAGCGTGAGCACTCCCCCGCTGTACGACGCCTTCGCGTCATGGGCCAGCGTCGCGGCGAGGAGGTCCCAGTCCTTCAGGTCGACGCCGCGCACGTACCTGTACTTGAGCTCCTCGATGGCCCTGATCTGTGCGAGATCGCGGTCGTGACTCATCGGCAGTACCTCCATCTCCTCGGCGCTACCGCGACGCCGAGATCACCTCGTCGGCGAAGCGGGCAAGCGAGTCGACCTGCACGCCCAGGTCGTTCGGGTCGCCGCCGTAGAAGTACCAGGGCACCACCTGGCACTCGGTGACGCCGGCCGCCTCCAGCCGCCGGAACCCGCCGGCGTCGAGCATGTCGACTGCAAGCCCGTTCACCTCGAAGCCCTCGGGGTCCGCCCGGCGTCGGCGAGGTGGACGTGGAGGCGCTCCACCAGTGCCTCGAGCTCGACGGCGGTCACGTTCGCGGAGATCCACCCGTCGCCGAGGCGCGCCGCCCGTCGCATCGCGTGGTCGCTGTGCCCACCGACCAGGACTCTGACGGGTCGCGCCGGTGCGGGAGCGATCATCAGCCGGTCGAAGTCGTAGTGGCGGCCGTGGTGCTCGACCCATTGCGGTCCATCCCCGGAGCAGACCGCTCGGATGATCTCTATGGCTTCGTCGGTGCGGGCACCACGGGTGCGCATCTCGGTCCCGGTCCAGGTGAACTCCTCGGGGATCCACGAGATGCCGACGCCGAGCCGGAAGCGGTCGCCGGAGATCGCGGCGATCGACGCCACCTGCTTGGCCACCAGCAGCGGGTGCCGCAGCGGCAGCTTCAGGACGTTGGTGAAGAAGGTGACGCGCTCGGTGACCGCGGCCATCGCCGGGATCGCGACGAGCGGGTCGATGAACGGCGTCTCGGGCGGCCACCACCGGCCGCCGTCGGCCGAGTACGGGTAGTCGGCGCTGACGGTCTCGGGGAAGAAGACCGACTCGGGCACCGCGATCGAGTCGAACCCGTTCGCCTCGGCCGCCCGGGCCATGGGCACGTAGTGGTCGGCCGGCATCATCGGCAGGGGCACGGTGAAGCGCATCCCTGATCCTGGCACACGCTGCGGGCCGGCGTCGTCACTACGCTGACACCCCGTGACGGGCGACTCGGCAGACTCCATCGGCCCGATCGACCCCGTCGACGCGGGCGAGGTCGGACGCTGGGACCTCGAGACCGACGTCGTCGTGGTCGGACTCGGCTGTGCCGGCGCCTGCGCAGCGGTGGAGGCCGCCGAGCGCGGCGCCGACGTGGTGGTGCTCGAGGCGGCGACTGCGGCGGCGGCACCTCGGCCATGTCGGGCGGGCTCATCTACCTCGGCGGCGGCACCCCCGTGCAGGAGGCGTGCGGCTTCGACGACACGCCCGAGGCCATGGCCGCCTTCCTCGCGGCGGCCTGCGGGCCCGGCACCGACGAGGCGAAGGTCGCCGCCTACTGCGAGGGCAGCGTCGAGCACTTCGGCTGGCTGGTCGACCACGGGGTGCCCTTCGAGGCCCGGTTCCACGCCGAGCCCGACCGTGAGCCGGCCGACGACTCGGGTCTCGTCTACTCCGGCGGCGAGAACTCGTGGCCGTTCACCGAGATCGCACCACCGGCACCACGCGGCCACCATCCTCGGTTCCCCGACGCCGCCGGCGGCTTCCTCATGCAGCGCCTCGTCTCGGCCGTCGCCGCGACGGACACCCGGGTCGTGACCGAGGCCGTCGCATTGACCCTCGTCGTCGACGGCGGCGAGGTCCTCGGCGTCGCGGCCGAGGTCGACGGCAGGCGTGTCCACGTGCGCGCCCGAGGCGGCGTCGTGCTCGCCGCCGGCGGGTTCACCTTCAACCACGACATGGTCCGGCTGCACTGCCCGCAGGCGCTGCGACCGAACGTCCCGATCGGCACGCAGTTCGACGACGGCCGCGCCATCCGCATGGGTCAGGGGGTCGGCGCCGCCGTGGTCGACATGGAGCAGATCGAGGTCGGCATCCCGATCGGACCGCCGCGCAGCATCGTGCGCGGCATCCTCGTCGACGGGGATGGCGAGCGGTTCGTCAACGAGGACACCTACGCGGGCCGGTTGGGCAAGGCCTCTCTACTCGAGCACGACGGCCAGATGTACTTCGTGCACTCCGACGACACCTTCGCCGTGAACGTCGCCGGGTACACGGCGAAGTGGGTCGCGCAGACGCCGGCGGAGCTCGAGGCCGAGGTCGGGTTCCCCGCCGGGTCGCTGACGGCGACGCTCGAGCGCTACAACCACCACGCCGCCTCGGCTCACGACCCCGAGTTCCACAAGGCCCCCGAGTGGGTCGTCCCCCTGCACCCCCCCTACGGGGTGGTCGACCTGACCGTCGAGAACAGCTTGTACGCGACCTTCACCCTCGGCGGCCTGCGGACGAGCGCCGACGCCGCAGTTCTCACTCCGGCGGGAGCTGCCGTGCCCGGGCTGTACGCCGCGGGTCGCACCACCGCCGGAATCGCCGGCGCCGGCTACGTCAGCGGCATCTCGCTCGGCGACGGCACCTTCTTCGGGCGCCGCGCCGGGCGGTCGGCGGCCGGTGCCCGCCTCCGCTGCGGCCGGGCCTGATCCTTCTGTTCGCGTCGGCGCACGTCGCTCAACGGCGCAGGGGCTTCACCAGGTACTCCGACATCGTTGTCGAACGGAGTCGACTGAGATCGAGGCACGCGTTCACGTTCGCGAGCATCTCCTCGACCATCGGTCCGAGCCGCGCGGGGTCGCCGCCGGTCTCGAAGAACAACATGGGGTCGGCGACGACCTCTGCCGACGCCCACGCCTCCTCTACGATCCCGTCGACCTCGGGCGCGCCCGGCGTCAGCGCCTGGACGACACGGTTGCGCACATAGCGCTTCCGCGGCTGGAGCCGCGCGGACTCAGGCGACTGCACCTCGTGCCAGTTGTGGATCCACTCGGCCTCGGCGAGGTCCGCCGGGCGGTGGAGTGTTGCGACGGTGAGCACGCCGGGTGAGCGTGCGCCGGCCGGCGGCGGCGAGTCGTAGTCCTCGTAGAGCGACTCGACGACGAGATGGGTCGCGACGTCGTAGTCCGCGCCCAGTTCCAGGTCGGGCCGGGACTGGTAGCAGTCGACCCAGGCAGACAGCACCGCGACGTGGGTGCGCTCCCCTTCGGACGCCGGCGCCGGCGACGGTGCCGCCGCCGCCTCGGTGTCGTGCACGAGCACAGTGGCCGCGTGCACGTCGAGCGCCGCGGCGAGGGCGAGCAACTCCTCCCGGAGGAGGTCGCCTGCGGCCGGGTCCGGCAGGGCGCGTACGAGGTAGACGACCTTCTCCATGTGCTGCGGAGTCAGATGTCGAGGCCGAGCGCGGCGACGGGGGTGGCCATGCTCATCTTCGGCGGCTCCGCGACGAGGGGCCCGAACGCCGACATCGCGGCCTGCATCGCATCGCTACGTCCATGGTTCTGCATCGACTCCTCGTCGGACATCAAGGCGAAGAACCAGAATGTGTTCTCCTCGCCCCGATGGTACGAGTAGACCTCGACTCCCGTTTCGCCGCGGGCCGCCTCGACACTTGCTGCGAGTACCCGCTCCATGTCCTCGGCCTTCCCGTCCTGACACGTGAAGGTGCCCATCACCGATACCTTGCTCATTATCACGCTCCTTCTCGCAGCGCAGTCAGAACCTGCGTGCCCAGTCGTCTGCATGGCTTGTTCGGACGACCGTACCCATCTCGCCGTACGTGCGCAGGGCGCCCCCTCGCACCGCGCGGCGGGGCGATCTCCGCGCTGTGCACCATCCACCTACCCTCGCGAGCGATGGTTGTGTCCGATCAAGCAAGTCAGCCGTGTCGTCTTTCGGGCGTGCCGATGGACGGAGCGCTGCTCCCATGAGCGGCCGTGGAGAGTTCACCGTCGCCGCCATCCAGGCGACGCCGGCGTACCTGGATAGAGATGCAACCGTCGCCATCGTTGCCGATCACGTCACCGAGGCCGCAGCCGCCGGCGCCGACCTGGTCGTGTTTCCCGAGTCGTTCGTGCCCGGATATCCCGACTGGGTCTGGCGGAAGAACCCGTGGAGCGACGCTGATTGGTACGCCCGGTTCGAGGACCAGGCGGTGGAGATACCCAGCGCCGCGCTGGATCCCGTCAGGGCCGCGGCGGCGTCAGGCGACACGTGGGTTGCCCTCGGCGTCACCGAGCGTGTCGCGGGCACGCTCTACAACTCGGTGGTCTACATCGACGACACCGGGGAGATTGCCGGCCGACACCGCAAGCTCGTGCCGACCGGAGCGGAGCGCCTCGTGTGGGGCAGCGGCCAGAGCTACGCCCTCACCGTCGTCGACATCGGGGGCGTCCGGGTCGGGTCTCTGATCTGCTGGGAGAACTACATGCCGCTCGCCCGGGCGGCGCTCTATCAGAAGGGCATCGACCTCCTTCTCGCTCCTACGTGGGACAACAGCGACGAGTGGATCGCCACGCTGCGTCACACCGCCAAGGAAGGTCAGGTGTTCGTCGTCGGGGTAACCGCACTACTCCGAGGATCCGACGTCCCCCGCACGCTCCCCGGTGCCGACGACATCTACGGCGGAGACGACGACTGGATGTCGAGAGGTAACACTACGATCGTTGCCCCCGGAGGAGAGATCCTCGCCGGACCGCTCATCGGGGCTTCAGGCGTCGTGGCCGCCACACTCGATCTCGATCGCATCGCCATCGGCCGGCGGACCTTCGACCCGACGGGTCACTACGCGCGACCCGATGTCCTCACCCTCACGACCAAGACAATTGGAGAGCATGATGAGTGAGTTCCCACCCATCGGCCATGTCGCCCTGACTGTGAGAGACCTGGCGGTCAGCCGGCCGTGGTACGAGCGCCTCGTCGGTGCCGCACCGGTGCTCGACGAACGAACCGACAATGGATTCCATCACACCGTATTCGCCGTCAGCGGCACGCTCGTCGGCCTTCACGAACATCCTGCCACCGATCCCGAGGACGAGTTCACCGAGTTCCGTCTGGGACTCGATCACATCGGGTTCGCATGTGCGGACCGGGCGGCTCTCGAGGATTGGGAGAACCGGCTCGACGATCTCCACATCACACATGGCGGAGTGGTGGACGCACACTACGGGTCGGGGCTGAGCTTCAGGGACCCCGACGGCATCACTCTCGAGTTCTTTGCGCCCCCGGGCTGACAACGAAGGACTCGTAGACGCACAAGGGGCCGGCCCGACCCCTTCGCCGGATCAGTGGCAGGCACCGCGGGCTCCACTCGACGACCACACGCCCTACCACGGGGCTCACGACGTCGCACCGCTCTTCCTGCTCTGCCTGCCCGCAGCCGTCGCGTCGAGCCTCCTCACCCCTGACATGTGGCGATGGTGGGATCCACGTGGAGGTGCGATCATCGTGCGCTCGGCCGCGTCGAGGCCGAGGTACGCAGTGGTCTGCTCCCTGGTGCAGAGGAGGAGCGTGTCGGGAATCGAGGACCTCTTCGACGCCGTACAGGCCGAGGTCGACTCCGGGGGTGTTCCCGCCTGCCAGGTCGCTCTCGGCCATGGTGCCCGAGTCGTCGCCTTCGAGGCGTTCGGAGCAGCCACGAACACGACGCGCTTCTGCATCTTCTCGGCGACCAAGCCGATCGTCGCGTCGGTTCTCTGGCTCTTCTTCGGAGAGGGAGGCGTCGCGCCGTCGGACCCGGTGGGCAGATACGTTCCGGAGCTCGAGATCGCCGGTCTCGGCGATGTCACGCTCGAGCAGGTGCTCCTCCATACGGGAGGCTTCCCCAACGCCCCGATGACCGAGGCCGAGGGTGGCGACGCCGAGCGAAGGCGGGCACGCTTCGAGACCTGGGAACCGGAGTGGGCGCCCGGGACCCGGTTCGAGTACCACGCCGAGAGCGCCCAGTGGGTCCTCGCCGACATCATCGACCGCGTGACCGGCCTCGACTACCGGGACGTCCTCGCGGATCAGGTCTGCGCGCCTCTGGGCCTTCCCCGCGTCCTCGGGCTGGCCTCTGGTGAGCAGCACGACATCTGTGAGCTGGTACCCGTGAGCCACGAGGCGGAGAGCGACGCCCTCCTTCGGTTCAACGACCCGGAGGTCCGCGCTTCAGGCAACCCGGCCGGCGGCGCCATCATGACGGCTGCCGACCTTGCTCTCTACTACCAGGGTGTGCTGCACAACACAGGTCGTGTCTGGGCGGAGCCCGTGTTGCGCGACGTCACCACCAACATCCGCTGCACCTTCAGCGACCCGCTCATGGGTGTGAGCGTCAATCGCACGCTCGGCCTCGTCCTCGCGGGCGACGACGGACTGCACGAGCTGCGGTACGCGATCTTCGGCCGCGGGTGCTCGCCAGGCGCGTTCGGACATGCCGGCGCACTCGGCCAAGTGGCCTGGGCCGATCCTGCGAGCGGCGTCTCGTTCGCATACCTGACCAACGCGGTCGACAGCGACGTGATGCGCTCGGGCGTGAGGTCGAACCGCATCGCGACCATCGCCGCCGATCTGGATCTGTGACGGCGACCGGAGGAGTCGGCTGTCACGCGCGTTGGCAACGCCCTCACCAGCGCACCACGCTCGGGTACTACGGGATCGAGGCGCAGAGGGCGACGAGCTGGTCGAGGGCGGCACCCCAGCCGTCGTGGAACCCCATGTCGCGATGACGCGTCGCGGTCTCGGCGTCGGGATGGATGAGCGTCGCGGAGTACCGTGTCGCGCCGCCCACTGGCTCCATCGCGATCACTGCGGTGAATGGCATGTTGTCCGCTCCGTTGACCATGGGTCCGGGACGGAACCCCTCGGAGAGAAGACTGGTCCACGTCAAGCGGCTCTGCGGGACGACCTCGAGGATGCAGCCCTCATTCGAGAACTGCTCTCCGTCGGGTGACTGCATGGTGACGACGAACCCGCCACCCGGGCGCAGGTCGAGCTCGCAGGCAACGGTCTTCCAGGGGGCGGGCGTGAACCACTGCACGATGAGATCCGGCCGGGTCCACGCGGCCCAGACCTTCTCTACTGGCACTTCGATGACCCGTTCCAGAACGAGATCGTGATCGGGGTCGGGCTGGTCGGCCTTCACGGGTTGTCCTCCGGCTCGGCTGTGTTGATGCTGCGCTGGTCCTGCTTCTCGACCGGGAGAGGCGCAGCGGTGCTTCATGAGCAGTCTCCCAGCCGGACACGCCCGATGTTCGGCGGCCCCGCGACGCCGGCCGGACAGGCGACGGATAGGGTCACCGCAACTGCATCCGAGGACCGGGGGGTCGTCATGACGAAGGTCGACGGTTACGAGAACGGCACGCCGTGCTGGATCGATATCGGCACGCCTGACGTTCGAGCGGCGGGTGAGTTCTACTCGGCGCTGTTCGGTTGGGAGATCGAGTACGGACCCGCTGAGATGGGCCACTACTCGATGGCACGGCTGAAGGGACGCGACGTCGCTGCGCTGGCCGACCAGCAGGTGCCCGGAGTGGTCGCGTGGACTACCTACCTCTGGGTCGATGATCTCGACGCGACCACCGAGCGGGCACGCGCCGCGGGGTCCACAGTTCTGGCCGATCCGATGGACGTCATGACGTTCGGGCGTATGGCGGTCATCGCCGATCCCGGTGGCGCCGCCGTGTCGCTCTGGCAGGCCGGCGAGCACAAGGGTGCCGGACTCGTGAACGAGCCCGGGACGCTGTGCTGGAACGAGCTGATGACGCGCGCCGCCGACGAGTCGCTCGAGTTCTACAAGGCAGTCGTCGGCCTCACCGGCAACAAGGCCGACATCGACGGACCCGACTACTACGAGCTGGCGCTACCGGGTGGGCGCGCCGTGGCCGGGCTCATGCCCATGGTGGGCGACGACTGGCCGCCCGAGCTCCCCAACCACTGGATGGTGTACTTCGCTGTCGAGGACGCCGACGCCGCTGTATCCCGATGCGTCGAGCTCGGCGGCGCGACGGATGTGGCGCCCACCGAGATACCGCCCGGCCGTTTCGCCTCGCTCTCCGACCCGCAAGGCGGCCACTTCTCGATCCTCGAGTTCGCCCAACCCATGTAGCACCGCGGCCGCCCGCCGGACGCGAGGAGCGGGTCCTCACGGAGGCGTACGACCGTCGGAATCGGTGCCGTGTCGTCGGTGGTCCGGATCGCGGGGCGGCATGATCAGCGGCAGCGGGCCGGCGGTGGCGACGTCGAGAGCCGCTTCGATTCCCGGTCTGGCGCCGATCGAGTCCGTCAACGTGTCCAGCGCTCCGATAGATCGGATGAACAGACTCATCAGCGCGACGGCCAGTACCGCCCCCGTGACCACGACGAATGTGGTCCGTACTCCGAACCGCTCGGTGGCGGCACCGACAGCCAGGTAGCCGAGAGGTCCGGCCGCGTAGTCGGCCGAGATGATGATGCCGACCACCCGTCCCCGCATGTGCTCGGGGCTGCGGGTCTGCATCGCGAGGTTGACGAGCGGTCCGACGGGCCCGTAGGCGATCCCGACACCGAACGCGGCAGCGACCATGGCAGCAAAGGGCGGCAGGGTCGACAGGACGATCAGGAAGACCGCCGTCATGATCAGGGCGCTGCGGTAGACCACGCTTCGCCGGAATCGCCGACCGAGCAAGCCGTAGCCGAGGGCGCCGATCGCGCCGCCCGTGCTCATGGTCATGACTATCAGGCCGAGGCGTCCGGGCTGGTCCCGCGCCTCGAACTCCACAGGAAGCAGCACGCCCAGGATCGGGAGGTAGACCGATATCAGGAGGGCGGTGACGAGGGTAAGGCCCCGCAGCAGCGGATCGTTCCAGACGAACCTCAGGCCCTCCTTCGTACCCGCCCAGATGCCGACGGGGGCGTGGTGCGCGGGTGGGCGGCCGGTGTCGTCGAGGCGGAGAACGCCGACGAGCAACGCCGATGCACCGAACGCCACGGCAGGGAACCACAAGGCCGTCGCGGCGCCGAACCAGGCGATCAGCACTCCTCCGAGGCCGGGGCCTATGAGGAACGCGACGCCCCAGACCGCCTCGTGCACCCCATTCGCACGCGGGAGCGGCCAGGCTGCCCGGCCGGCCGCCGCCGGCAACATCGTCTCGCGCGCGGTCACTCCCGCAGGGTCGAAGAGCGCGCCGAGCACCGCGAGCACGATCAGCCAGCCCAGGTTCAGCCGAGTCAGCGCGTCGACGACGGGAATCGCCACCACCGCACCGGCCGACATCACATCGGAGACGACTGCGGTGCGACGGCGTCCGAGGGTGTCGACGACCGTACCCGAGATGAGGCTCGACGCAAGCAGCGGCACCGCCGTCGCGGCGGCGAGCAGCCCCGCCGAGCCGGCGCTGCCTGTGCGCTCCAGGACGAGCCAGGGAAGCACAACGAGCACTGCGCCGTTGGCGGCGCCCGAGAGCAGGGTGGCCGCCTCGAGCTGGATCAGCGGGGTTCGGCTCGGTCGGGTCGCGTCACGCATGGCAGCAGAGTCTCCCCGAAAAACTTCGCTGCCGCGAGCACGTGCCGTCGGCCCGCAGCGCTGCGGTCGGCGTACCTTGTGCCATTCAATGCCCCCTGAGGGAACTCACGGGCGCAAGGTGCGCCCGCGAGCCCACGCCAGGGCGGTCGTGCCCGATCAGCACATCCGGACGACCCCAGACGGTGTCCGTGCCCGAGTCCGCTCAACTGTCACTACGCGCACGAGAGTCTGAGCCATCTACGTCTGAGGACCGTCAGGACACAGAGGGCTCAACGTGTGTTGCTGCCATCGCGGCGAGAGGCACAAGGGCCTCGAAGACTTGCGGCGCCGCGAGACGACACGAGGCCGGCTTCACCACGAGCGAGTCGATCGCTGCTTGCGCCGAGTCCCCGCAACGTCAGTGACTCCCGAGCCTCATGCCGTACTCGGCTGCCGGAACGATGCCAGCGGGACCCGTCAGCCGGCGTTCAGCCCCGGCCGACTACAACTCGCTGCGATGAGCGATGTTCCGATCGTCAGGCTGCGAGGGGTGACCAAGTCCTTCGGCGGAGACGCAACACCACCTGTGCTGCGAGACGTCGACCTGGCCATCGCTGCGGGCGAGAAGGCGAGCCTGGTGGGACCCTCGGGCAGTGGCAAGTCGACGCTGCTCTCGCTCATCGCCGGCCTGCTTCGGAGCGACAGCGGATCAGTCGAGATCGATGGTGTCGCCACGAACGGGCTCGACGACGCGGCCCGGGCCCGGATCCGGGCAAGGCGAATCGGCATCGCGCTCCAAACGGACAACCTCATTCCCTTCCTCAGCGCTCGCGAGAACGTCGAGCTGGCCGTTGCGTTCCGCGGATCGCGACGGCGCGTGGCCGCGCTCGGTCCATCGAGCTCCTCGATCAGTTCGGGATCGCCGACCGTGCCGACCACCGGCCATGCCAGCTGTCGGGTGGCGAGGCTCAGCGGGCCGCGCTGGCGGTCTCGATGGCGAACGACCCCGCCGTGCTGCTTGCCGACGAGGTTGTTGCCGCCCTCGACGTCGACACCGCTGCACACGTGGTGGACGAGGTCCTTGCCGCCGACTTCGCGGTGCTCTTCGTCACGCACGACGTGGCGATCGCGGACCTCGCCGGCACCCGATACGAGCTGGTCGACCTGAAGCTGCGGCAGCGGTGACGGCTGCGAACTCGATCCGGGCGAGCGGTCTCGTCGTGGACTACCCCACCAGTCGGGGCACGGTACGCGGGCTCGAGTGCGAGGGGCTCCGCGTCGAGGGTGGCACCAGCGTCGCGGTGATGGGCCCGAGCGGCTGCGGCAAGTCGACGCTCCTCGGGCTGCTCGCAGGGTTGGCTCTCCCGACCCGAGGCGAGCTGCAGATCGGTGAAGCGCTCGTCTCGGCCTTGGACGAGCGGGCCCGGGTCCGATTCAGGCGCGAGGAGCTAGGGATGGTGTACCAGGCCGACAACCTATTGCCGCATCTGACCGTCGAGGAGAACGTTGCACTGCCGCTGGCGATCTGCCGGTCGATCAGCGCACCAGCGCGGCGATCCGGGCCCGGCGAGATCCTCGAGCGGCTCGGGGTCGGCGGCCTGGCCACCCGCCTGCCCGACCAGCTCTCGGGCGGGCAGCGCCAGCGGGTCGCAGTCGCACGGGCTGTCGTCCACGGTCCTCGGGTCATCCTCGCCGACGAGCCGACGGGTGCATTGGACCCACGCAACGCCGAGTCGGTGGTCGCCCTGCTCGTCGACGTGCATCGGACGATCGGGGCGACGTTGATGCTGGTAACCCATGATCCAGCCATCGCAGGGCACATGGACCGGACGATCCTGCTGCGCCGACCGGACCCAGCAGCTCTGCCGGGGGACCTCGATGCTCGCTAGGTACGTACTCCTCGATCTGGTCCGAAATCCTCGCCGCACACTCTCGACAGTGGTCGGCGTGTGCCTCGGGGTGGGTCTGTTCTCCGGCGTGCTCTTCTTCGTCGACGGGCTGTCGGCATCGATGACGCAGCGGGCCGTAGCGCCGCTGGCCATCGACATGCAACGAGTCGTGACGGATCGGGTCGGTGGCACCGTCGCGCTCTCGCAGACCTTCGACCCACCGGGAGTGTTGGCGACGGGCACACAGGCCACGGTGGTGCTCGAGCTCCGCAACGACGGAGACGTCGCCGCCAACGAAGTCATCGTTCGTTCGCTCCTGGGCACGGGGTTGGGCTACGTGGACGGGTCCGCCGAGATCAACGGCGCACCGATCGAGGGGGTTCCGGGCAACCCGTTCAGTCAGGACCCGGGTCAGACCGGATACAACCTCGGCACCGTGCCCCCAGGAGCCTCGATGAGCATCCGCTACCGGGTCGAGGCGGACGCGGCCCTCACGTTGGATGAGACGAACATCGTCACCTCCTACTCGACGCGGGAAGCGGTCAATCCAGTAGCAGCCAACCGTCCGGCCACGGTTCCGCTGGATCTGCTGGCCACGTCGATCTCCGGCGTCGACGGGGTGGCCTCTGCGAGTCCGCTCTCCCTTGCGGACCTCGGATCGAACACGCTGTCGACCCGCACCGGCGGCGCCCGTCGCACCGCGGCGGGTGCGGCCAAGGTATTCGGCTTCGATGAGTCCTACGCCGAAGGCGACGACACGATCCTCATCGCAGACGGATCTCTCAGCGACGACGGCGCCGTGCTCTCCGCTGAGGCAGCGGCAGTTCTCGACATCGGTGTCGGCGATCGGGTCACGGTCACGCTCCCCGACGGCAACGACCTCGAGATCGACATCTCCGGCGTCGCGGATCTCTCCCGGTCCCGGTCGCTGTTCTCGAGCCGGCGGGGCGGTGATCTCGAGACGCTCATCTACACCCCCTACTCGGTCATCGTCTCACCCCCGGTGTTCGCCGAGACAGTGTTCCCTGCCTACGAACGCGCGGCAGCCGAACGCAACGGACGGCTCAAGAGTCCCCCGGTCCGTGAAGTGGACATCTCCCTCGACCGCGAGCGCCTTGCCGCCGACCCGGCAACAGCGCTCGGTGAGACGCAGCAGATCGCCGCTGCCGTCAACGACGTCGCTACAGATCAGGACTACCTGCTCGACAACATCTCGAACGCTCTCGGTGTCGCCGCCGACGACGCCGGAGTCGCCAAGCGGCTCTTCGTCTTCCTGGGAGTTCCCGGCGGGTTCCTCGCGGCGATGCTCGCGGCCTACTCGGGCAGCGTCCTCGCCGACGCCCAGAGGCGTGAGCAGGCGATCCTGCGCATCCGAGGTGCGAACCGTCGCCATCTCCTGCGAATGCTGGCAATCCGGACCTCGTTGCTGACACTTACAGGCGCTGCCATCGGTTCGGTCGCCGGCTATGTCGCAACCGCGGTCATCCTGGGTCACGACTCGCTGAGCAGGGCGAGCACCGCCGGCCTGGTCCGCTCGGGCCTGATCGGGGCCGCCGGCGGCCTGCTCTCGACCGGGCTCGCGCTCTACGTCACCGGTCGCCGCTCGATCGACCGTGAGATCAACGAAGACCGCGCCCGCCTCGAACTGCGCGCGCCGTTGTGGCGGCGCGCTCGCCTCGATCTCGTCGGGTTAGGCGTTGTGGCCGTCGGCACCGCCATCGCTCTCCAGTCGCACGCGTTCGAAGGCGCTTCGGGTTCCGTGTACTTCGGGCGCGCCGTGGAGCTGAAGTTGGCGTTGCTGGTGCTGCCGCTGGCCGTGTGGCTGACTGGGAGTCTGCTCGCCGCTCGCGGCGTCGGCGCCCTTCTGAGCCGGAGCGCGACCGCGTCGTCGAGCGAGCTGGGCCGACCGTTGCCTAGCTTGTATCGCCTCAGCGTCAGCCGTCGCCCTTGGGCGATCGGCAACGGTGCCATCGTCATCGCGTCGATCGTCGCTCTCGCCGTCTGCCTCGGAGTGTTCACCTCCTCCTACGACACGGCGAAGGCTGCCGATGCCCGCTACGCAAATGGCTCCGACATCCGCATCACCCCGAGCCCTACCGCGGAGCACGCCTACACGATCGATGACCGTTCCCTGTTCCTGACCGATGGGGTACGTGAGGCGACACCGGTCATATACGGCGTCAGCAACGTGATCCTGCGTAGTGCCCGGACCTCCGACCCGGCCAACCTCGCGGCGATCGACCCCGTCGGCTTCGCCAAGGTAGCGCCGGTGGTCGACGCGGAGTTCCCTCTGGGCGACGCCCGCGCCGCGTTCGGATTGCTCGACGATGACCGATCTGCCGTCCTCCTGAGTCAGGACATGGCGAGCTTCCTGAAGGCGGGCGTCGGCGACACCCTGCACGCGCTACTGGCCCGCGCCACCGCCGACCAGGTCGATCTCGAGTTACACATCGTCGGCATTTACGAACGTCTGCCCGGCTTCCCAGATGGTGCTGACGCAGTCATGTCGATCGTCACGCACACCGCCGCAGTTCCGGCCAAGTCTCCTGACTTCTTCCTCGCGGCCACCACCGATCGCGACGGCGCCACGCTCGACAAGGCCGTTCAGTCCCTGCAATCCGGTCCCGGTTCTGCCGGCGACCTCCAGATCGACAGCCGGGCCACAACGCTCGACCGCGATCAGTCGAGCCTCGCGGCGCTGAACATCGCCGGCCTGGTAGACCTCGACTCATCGTTCGCGCTCGGAATGACAGCCGTTGCGATTGCCGTCTTCGTGTTCGGGCTGCTCCTGCAGCGGCGCCGCGAGTACGTGACCTTGCGGGCCCAGGGACTCGAACCGAGCACCATTCGGATGCTCGTCGCTGCGGAGGCAGCCACGGTCTCGACCCTCGGCTCCGTCGCCGGTCTTGTCGTCGGAGCGACAATGGGGTTCTACTTCGTCACGGTCCTCCGCCCGTTGTTCGTCCTCCCCCCGGCGTACTCGCTGCCGCTGTCCGCCCTCGCCACACCCGTACTGCTCGTACTCGCCGCGACCGTGATCACATCCACGATCGGGTCGCGTCTGATCAACGGTATGGCCCCCACCGAGCTCCTGAGGGACGAGTGAGCACACGACATCGGTGGTCAACCCTCGTCAGCGGGGGTTCAGGTTCGATCCGCTAGGAATCGAGTCGACAACTGGAGGCTGCAGGACATGAATCCGAGATCCGGATCGGCGCCGACAAGGTCGATGTGCGCGGTGATCGCGCGACTCGCCGTCCTCGCGGCGTGCGGAAGCGGCTCCGACGGCAAATCGGCATCGACCACCACCGCTGCGGACCCGGAAGGGACGCGGGTCGATCTCGATCCCGCGAACTTCGTCGACCCGACCCTTGACACCAATCCCTTCCACCCGCTGAAGCCCGGCCTGCAATGGGTTCGCGGCGGTACGACGCTCGTCGGCGACCGCCAGGTCCCACACCAGATCATCACGACCATGACCGACGTCATCCGCATGATCGAGGGTGTGCCGACCATCGCCATGCTCGACGAGTCCACCGACTCCGGCGAGGTGTCACAGGTCGGTATGGACTACCTCGCCCTCGACAAGGACGGCAACGTCTGGATCCTCGGCGGCTACTCGGAGGACTACGAGGGGGGCGAGTACACCAACACGGACTCCGCGTGGCTCGGCAACGCCCACGGGGCCGAGATCGGAATCCTCTCGCCGCGCGAGGTCACCATGGACACCCCCCGTTGGTACATCGGCAGAGCCGAGGCCGACGAGGCTGGTTCCGTCGGCGAACCGGTCGAGATGGGCATCAGCGAGTGCGTCGAGTTCGGCTGCTACGACGACGTACGTGTCATACAGGAAGGTGAGATCGGCGCCCCCGACAACGAGAACAAGCACTATGCGCCCGGTGTCGGCGTCATCAACAACATCCCTCTCGACGCCAGCCTCCATCAGGACCGATTCGAGCTACTGAACTTCCTCAATCTGAGCCCTGACGGTCTCGCCGAGGCAAGTCAGACGGTACTGGACCTCGAAGCCCACGCCAGGAAGGTCGAACGCAAGGTGTTCGGCGGCACGCCCGTCTCCGAGCGAGCGTCCTGAGTCGACCGGACCAGCGCGCTCCACGACCTACGCTGGTCGCAGTGGTGCCGAACCCGAAGGTTGATGCCTACGTCGGACGGTCGGGTCCGCGCCGAGGAAGTCAGCGCCCGACGCGCGAGTCGAAGAGCTCGCGCGGCCAGTACCGCGTGGGCGTGATCCCGTCGGGCTCGACGAGGTCGTCACGCACTCCCTCGTAGTCGTAGCAGTTGAGCTCGTACTGATTGCCCCACGGGTCTGAGAGGTTGAAGGCCCAGCACAGGTCGAAGTCGATCATGTCGTCTGCGACGAGAGATCGGCCGGACGGAGTGTTGATCGCCCCGGGGAGCGACCGCGTGAAGCGGGCGAAGGTCTCTACGTCGACGCTGAACGCAACGCCAGTCTGCTGAGCGACCATCGGGTGGCCGTCGCCGGCCTCGAAGAGCGCCAGCATCGTCTCGCCACCGTCTGCCGAGATCTGCAGCGGCCCGCCGTCGAACCCCGTCGCCCAGAACTCGTAGGCGCCCACCGGTTCGAAGCCGAGATGTCGCTCGTACCAGGCAGCCGCCTCGGCCCGGTCCGGGACGCGGATGTGCACGTGGTCGAGCCTGCCCATACGGAACCTGCGGGATTCGGCCATGTCGCGAACCCTAGATCCGGTGCTCGCCACCGGTGTCCGTCGGCCTGGCCTGTCGGCACATGCCGACCGTGCCCGCGACCCACGCCGCACGGCCGCGGGAGCTACGTTCGCTACCCCAGTCCACCCCTGATTCGAGGTGCCCTTTGCACGCAGCGATCGTGAGAGCGAGTATCCCGGCCGGTGTCAACGAGGCCCGGCTCCAGAACCTACAGGAGCAGGTCGTTCCGATGGTCAGCGGGGCACCCGGGTTCGTCGCCGGGTTCTGGTGCGATGCTGCCGGCGACAAGGGCCTGGCATTCATCGTCTTCGAAGACGAGGCGTCGGCGAAGGCTGCGGCACCACCCGCGGGTGCCGACATGGGCGAGGGAGTCACCATCGAGAGTGTCGAGTTTCGACAAGTCATCGCGAACGCGTAGCAATCACCCGTCGTCAAGCGCCGGGGCGCGTTGGGTGTGGTGGTCGTGTCGCGGTCTCGGCGGCCTGCTCGATGCCGGGTGCCGGCTCCAGACCGGGTGAACCGCCCAGCACAGGCGAAGCCCTACTGCCTCGACATCAAGAAGCACACGATGATCTGTCCCAACGAGATCTGGCTCGCTCCCCGTCTTTGGTGACGTGCTCCCGGAGACTCGTCGGCGAGGCGCAGGAGATGACCCGAAGTGCGTGAACTCGTACCCGTAGGTGCACCGTTGATGTCTGTGGCTTGGTACCGCCTATGCGTTCACGACGACGCGGAGGTACGTCGCGGGGATGGCGGTAGTGGCGGGGTCGCTGCTGGTGTTCTGAGCGTTGAACAGAGCGTCGAGCTCGGTGAAGAGATCGCTAGCGCGGCCATACGACTCGGCGGCTTCGAAGGCGTTTACGGTCGAGCCGTAGTAGTTACCGAACGAACCCGACGTTCCTGCGCTGCGACAACGGCCCCCTAACCGCTTTGGTTGAGTGTGACACAGACTGCATCGAACTCGTCCGACGAGGAGATGCAGTCGTTGACGTTGATCGCAGACGACCCTGACACCCACTGGGCGCTGCGGACGGTCTCGCCCGACATCTCGGTGGTCGATTCGATGAGCTCCCAGTCGCGGTCGTTCTCCGAGGTCCAGTCCTTGTAGAGGTCCACGATCTCGTCGTAGCGATCTGTCGGGTACTGAACCGCAGCGAATACATAGGATCCATCGGTGCCTGCGGTGGTCACTTCACCTCCGTCGGCAAGCGGGAACGTCAGGTCAGCAGGAAGATCCATCCCCGAACCGGTAGCGACGGTACCTTCGTCAGTCTCCACGCGGACCGGAGCGCCATCGTCACCGATCTCGACCGCACCATCATCGGCGGCACCGGCTTCGGGCGGCCGCTCGGTCAGTTCCTCCTCGCCGGCACCGCCGCATCCGCCCACACTGACACTCGCCATGATCACAGTTGCGATGAACCCTCGCACCGGTTTCCCTCCCATCGCACCCTCCACCATCAGGTCCGCCAACCGTGTCCACCGCGACGAGCGAATACCAGACATGGGACCTACGCGACAAGCGAACAATGCTCCACCGAGGGTAGTCGACCAAGGCGTCCTGAAGAATGCCTATTCGTGGCTATCCGGCCTCTTCACCGACCATCAAGTCGACTCGCCTTGCGCGGCACTCGACTCCGCGCTCGGACCCGACCCCGCCGCCGAAGCGCTCGCTATGGCCACCCGCCAGCAAGCTCAAAGAATGCGACGCGACACTCGCCCGCTACCGCCAGGCGCTCGAGGCCGGCACCGACCCGTCGATCGTCCCCGGATGGATCGAGGAGGTGAAGCTCGAACGCAAGGCTGCCGAGCTCCAGCTCTGCCGCAAGCGCGGCGACGGACGCATGACCAGCGAAGAGATCCGCTCACTCGTAGAACAGCTCAAGGGAATCGTCGCGATCCTCCAGACCACCCACCCCGAACATCGCCGAGCCGTCTACCAGGTGCTCAACGTCTCGATCACCTATCACACCGACGGGCGCCTGCACGTCGACGCACGACCCAGCCCATGTACTAACGAGCGTGTCGGAGGGGGGACTTGAACCCCCATGCCCCTAAGGGCACTAGGCCCTCAACCTAGCGCGTCTGCCAATTCCGCCACTCCGACGTGGGCCGCCGACGGGTCGGCGGCGGGGCGATTGTAGCGAACCGCCGGCGCACGCCCGGCAGCGTCATGTCGCACGCCTCGAACCGACGAGCGGCTCAGGATCTAGCTCCTCACGGCGCCGAACGATGTCGACGGCGGTAGAGCCAGGTCGGCGGCGCGTCGGCGGGGGGTCGCACGGCGTGCACGTCCACCCCCGGCGCCCACGCGGCGACGCCCGACACCACCGAGTCGTACTCGTCGGCCCCCTCGACGCGGTCCACGAGCAGGTACCGGCGCCTCCCGCACGCTGCTACGAGGCCTCCCGGGATCTGTCGGGTCCGAGCGTGCGCGCCGCTCCCCCGACCCTGCACAGGACCCCCGGTGCGTCCCTCGACGGGTGGCGGTGCCGCGGCCCTACGTAGGCGAGGGCCCGGCGCCCGTCTCAGGTCGGTGATACGGGACCACGGCAGCACCTGTCGCCGTAGCGGGCAGCGACGCTCGATCCCGTCCGGCCCGAGGGTCGCTCTGAGCGGGAAGTCGAAGAGCGAGACAGCCGCCAGCGCGACGCCCGCCAGCACGACGGAGACCGAGATCGGGTTGGCCCCCGCGTCGACGATCGCCATGGTTCCGATCGCCAGCAGGATCAGCGGCGTCACGTGGGCGAGCACCATTCCGCGCCACGCCGAGAAGAGGGTCACGGCGGCCACCGGCGGCCGCGGTTCGATGGGCTCACGACTCGCTGTCGTCACCGCTCCGTGCCGTGCCGGCCAGAGTGTCGGCACGCTGGACGAGCGACTCCTCGGGTCCGAGCGGGAAGTGGCAGGCGACCTCGTGTCCCGGCCGGAGCTCTCTCGGCTGGGGGTCGTCGGTCGCGCAGACGGCCGCGGCGATCGGGCAGCGGGTGTGGAACCGACAACCCGCCGGCGGATTCGCCGGGCTCGGAAGATCTCCCTGGAGGATGAACCGCTGCCGGCGCCGCTCGAGGTTCGGATCCGGGATCGGAACCGCCGAGAGGAGCGAGTGCGTGTACGGGTGGGCGGGCTTCTCGTATATCTCGTTCGCGGACGCAAGCTCGACGATCTGGCCCAGGTACATCACCGCTACGGCGTCACAGACATGCCGCACCACCGAGAGGTCGTGCGCGATGAAGAGATACGCGAGGTGCAGCCGATCCTGGAGGTCTTCGAGCAGGTTCACGACACCGGCCTGGATCGAGACGTCGAGAGCGGAGACCGGCTCGTCGAGGATCAGCAGCTCCGGCTCGAGCGCGAGCGCGCGTGCCACTCCGATGCGCTGCCGTTGCCCTCCCGAGAACTCGTGGGGATAGCGGTTCGCGTGCTCCGGGTTCAACCCGACGAGCTCCATCAGCTCCCTGATCCTGGCCGACCCAGCGCCGCGGTAGCGGCCGTGGATGCGCAAGGGCTCGCCGATGATGGCGGCGACGGTCATGCGCGGGTTCAGCGACGCGTACGGGTCCTGGAAGACGATCTGCATCTTGCTGCGCATCTGACGGAGGTCGCGGCCTCGCATCGCCAAGACGTCATGCTCCCGGAACCGCACTGAGCCCGATGTCGCGTCGAGAAGCCGGAGGATGAGCCGTGCGATCGTCGACTTGCCGCATCCGGACTCGCCGACGAGCCCCAGGGTCTCGCCCTCCCCGATCGAGAAGGAGACACCCGAGACGGCCTTGACCGAGCCGATCTGCCGGCTGAAGAAGCCTGCGCGGATCGGGAACTCCTTGACGAGGTCGCGCGACTTCGAGGATCGGTGCTCGCGCGGTCGATCCCTCGTCGGCGTCCTGTCGCGCCACGTCGCCGGCGCTCACCGCTCCGCCCCCTCGTGCTGGTCGAGCTCGGTCGCGAAGTGGCACGCCGACTCGTGTGTCACACCCAGCTGGACGGGTATCGGGATCTCGCTCGAGCAGATGCCGGGTACCGCCGCGTGCGGGCACCGCGGGTGGAACGCACAACCGGGCGGAACGAAGATGAGCGAGGGTGGCTGGCCCTTGATCCTCTCCAGGCGCTCCTCCCCCTTGCGGCGGTCGAGCCTGGGCAGCGATCCGAGCAGTCCCCGCGTGTAGGGGTGGCTCGATCTGTAGAAGATCTCGTCGACGGTCCCGGACTCCACCTGCCGGCCCGCGTACATGACGGTCACACGGTCGGCGAGCCCGGCGACGACGCCGAGGTCGTGGGTGATCAGCATCAGCGCAGAGCGGGTGCGCTCCTGAATGCGCTTCATCACCTCCAGCACCTGTGCCTGGATGGTGACGTCGAGAGCCGTGGTCGGCTCGTCGGCGATGAGCACGTCGGGCTCGTTCGCGATCGCCATCGCGATCATCGCCCGCTGCCGCATACCACCCGAGTACTCGTGCGGGTACTGGTCGATGCGCTTGTGCGGATCGGGGATCCCGACGACGTCGAGCAGGTCGACGACCCGGCCTCGTACCGACTTGGCCGACACGTCCTCGTGCACGGTGATCGCCTCTGCGATCTGGTCACCTACACGGAAGACCGGGTTCAAGGCTGCGAGCGCGTCCTGGAAGATCATCGCGATCCGCTTGCCGCGAATGGGGCGCATCTCCTTCTCCCGAAGCCCGAGGAGGCTCTCGCCGCCGAGAAGGATCTCTCCGCGGATCGCGCGCATACCTGGGGAGGAGCCCGAGGATCGCCATCGACGTGACGCTCTTCCCAGACCCTGACTCCCCCACGATTCCGAGCGTCTCGTTCGAGTGGAGGTCGAAGCTGACGCCGTCGACCGCCTTCACGAGTCCGTCGTCGGTCGGGAACTCGACGTGGAGGTCGCGCACCGACAGCAGCGCCGCGGCAGACGTCCCTCCGGTTCCGCCTCGCTCACTCATCGTGCTGCCGCTGCGGATCGAACGCGTCGCGCAGCCCGTCGCCGACGAAGTTCACGGCGAGCACGGTCAGCAGGAGCATGATGCCCGGGAAGTAGAGCAGGTAGACCTTCGGCGTACCCACCGTCCCCTTCGCGTCGTAGAGCATCCTCCCCCACGAGTTGAGGGGGAGCTGCACCCCGAAGCCGAGGAAGGACAGCGTCGACTCGGCGACGATCGCAGCTGCGATGCTCAGCGTCGCGTTCACCATGATCACCCCGACGGTGTTCGGGAGGATGTGGCGCACGATGATGCGCAGACCGATGCGCCCGACGCGCGCGCCGCCTCGACGAACTCCTTCTCCTTCAGCGACAGCACCTGGCCGCGCACGACTCGGGCGATGTAGGTCCAGCCGAGCATCGCGACGATGACGATGATCGGGACGTCCATCTGGATCCGGAACCAGAGGAACTTGTCGCCCATCTCCCACCAGAGGAAGGTCCCCCGCTCCCGCACGAAGCTGAGTGCGACCGCGAGGATCACGAGCGCCGGCACTATCAGGAAGAGGTCGGTGATCCTGCTGATCAAGTTGTCGATCCACTTGCCGAAGTATCCGGCCAGCGACCCCAGGAGCGTACCGAGGAGGGTCGAGACGAACGCGACGGCGAGACCGATCTTGAGCGAGAGCTGGCCCGCGTAGAGGATCTCCGTCAGCTGATCACGCCCGAGCACGTCGGTGCCGAACAGTGATCCATCGACGGCGGCTGGTCGCCTACCAGGAAATCCTGCTTGCCCTTCTCGAAGGGCGCTACGACGTCGGCCCCGAAGCAGGCGAGGATGAGGAGCACCAGGACGACGAGGGAGATCACCGCCAGCTTGTGCTGGAAGAAGCGGCGTCGGAAGAGCTGCCACTGCGATTGGGCGACCGGTTCGGCCCCCGCGGGGAGCTCCTCCTCGGCGACATCCGAGACGACCACTCCTGGGCGCGCGTCGTCGCCATCGGAGATCACGAGAGCCGGATCCTCGGGTCGAGCCAGCTGTACATGAGGTCGGCGAGGAGGTTGAAGAGCACGATGAAGACCGACGACACGATGAGCCACGACAGCACAACCGGGGCGTCGCCGTTGAGCAGCGCCGTCGATGAAGATGCCGACCCATGCCCGGCATCGAGAAGATCTGCTCGGTGATCACCAGGCCGCCGAAGAGCAGCACCGATGTCGAGCGCCATCACCGTCACCAGCGGGATGAGGGCGTTGCGCAGAGCGTGCTTGAAGATCGACTCGAGATCGGGGGACGCCCTTTGCCCGCGCCGTGCGCACGTAGTCGGACGAGCAGGACGTCGAGCATCGCGGCGCGCTGGAACCGGCTCCAGGACGCGATGATCTGGACGTCAGGGTGAGCACCGGCAGCATCAGGTGCTGCAGGTAGTCGAGGTTGATGCCACCTCGCCGGCCGAGTGCAGGCCGACGAAGTACAAGACGGGCTGCTCGCTACCGACCCATCCCTTGCAGGTTCGACGGCGAAACTGCTGGCCAGCAGACCGAACCAGAACGGCGGCATCGCAATGCCGATGAACGAGAGCCCCGTCAGTGCGTAGTCGGAGATCGAGTACTGCCGCACCGCGCTGTAGACGCCGACACTGACCGCGAGGAACGCCGAGAGCAGGATGCCCCAGCCGATGAGCTGGAGCGTGAACCCGAACGCCGGCTTGATCATCTCCGAGACCGGCGCGCGGCTGCGGTACGATGTCCCGAAGTCGCCGTGCGCGGCGTCGATGAGCCAGTCCTTGTAGCGGACCAGCTTCGGCTGGTCGAGACCGAGCTCGCTCGCGCATCGACTCGCGTGCCGCTGCGCCCTCGCGGGTATTGGCGCAGCTTCGCCGTCGGGTCGAAGGTCGCGTCGACCATCAAGAAGACCAGGAACGTCGCGACGAGCAGAACCGGGATCGTGTAGAGCGGCCCGGCGCAGTACGTAGATCAGCATCGTCGACTTCCTCGACGGCGTTGTCTGCGTGGGCGGGGCCCGGCCCGTCGGGCCGGGCCCCGTACTCCCGATCCGGCAGCCATGTCGGGCCGCCTACCGTCTTACGAGGCCAGTCCCCACTGCTCCATGTTGGAGAACGGACCGAGGACCGGGTTGTCGGCGACGGGCCCGACGATCTTCTCGCTCCAGATCAAGATGTTCGGGAGCGGGTCGAGCGGGAGGCGTGATCTGCGCCTCGGCCTCGATGGCGTCGGCCTCGGCGCCGAGCTCGGCGACGCTCGCGTCGTCGACCGTGCGGTCGAGCTCCTCGAGGACCGGGTCGAGCTCGGGGATGTCGACACGCTGCCAGTTCTGGCCCGACATCTCGTTGTCGGCGCTCGGGATGTTCTTCGAGCAGAACAGCAGGCACTGCCCGGGCGTGATGAACGTGAGCACCTGAGCGTAGAGGGCGAGCTGGTAGTCGCCGGCCGGAAGCTGCTCGCCGAAGAGAGCCCCCGCCTCCTGGTAGTTGAGCACCAGCTCGATGCCGGCGGCCTTCAGCTGCTCCTGCAGCACCTGGCCGGTGAGCTCACGACGGGCGTTGCCCGCCGTCGACTTCAGCTCGATGGTCAGCCTCTCGCCGTCCTTCTCGTAGATAGCCGTCGCCGCCCTTCTCGTAGCCGTCGACTCGGTCGAGGAGCTCGTCGACCTTGTCGAGGTCGAGGGTGTACATCGACCACGCCTCGGGGTCCGAGAACTCCGCGAGGATCGGCGGGTTGAGCGTCTGCATCGCCTTGTCGACGCCGAGCGCCCCGAAGAGCCTCTCGACGACCGCGTCACGGTCGATGGCGTAGGCGACGGCCTTGCGCACGTTCGAGCGTCGAACGGCGCCCGACCGTTGTTCATCCAGAGCGCCTCGAGGTTCCCGGTGTTCGCCGAGAACTCCGACTTCGCTCCCTCGATGCCGGCCTGGATCTGGTCGACCACGTCGAGCTGCGGCTGCGGGTAGATCATCGAGACCTCGTCGTTCTTGAAGGCCTGGAACTCGGCCGACGTGTCGGCCTGGATCTTGAAGATGACCTTGTCGAGCTTGGGCGCCTCGCCCCACCAGCTCGTCGTTGGGAACGAGCGTGACCTCGACGCCCTTCTCCCACTTCTCGATCATCCACGGCCCACCGGACCAGTCGTAGCCGTTGGCCATCTCCTCGGAGATGTCCTTGCCCTCGAGGAGGTGCGCCGGGAAGACCCCGTAGCCACCACCGAAGAGCCCCTTCCAGCCGACGAACGGCTGCGCGTAGGAGACCACGACCGTCTGCGGATCGGGGCAGTCGACGCTCTCGATGTCGGTGTACCCGGTCGGGTCGTAGATGTCCTCGCCGTTCACGATCGCGTCCCACGTGAACGCGTAGTCGTCGCACGATGATCGCCGTACCGTCGGACCAGACCGCATCGGGGTTGAGCGAGTACGTGACGACCGGCTTCTCCGGGTCGCTCTCGTCGACCTCGGCCTCACCGGTCAGCAGCGGGTTCGGCACCGCGACCCACTCGTCGCCGTCCTTCACCGTGTCGTACGAACGGGGCATCGTCGTGACACCCATCATCCAGTAGCCCCAGCTCGAGCCGGAGCACGTGAGGATCCACGCGACGCAGTCGGGCTCCTGCTCGGCGCCGATCACCAACGTGCCGCCCTCGGGGACGTCGACCGCCTCCGTGGTGGCCGTGTCGCCTCCGCTGTCGTCATCGTCGTCGCCACCGCACGCAGCCGCGACGAGCGCGACCACGGTCACTGAGGCCAGCAGGCGCAACCACTTGCGCTTCGTTCGCATCGGATCAAGACCTCCCCGTCTTCTCCAGCACTCTGGGGAGGCCGCCCGACGGGCGACCCCACCACGGATTACCAGCCGCCTTCGAGGGACGCTACGTGAGACGGAGCGACAAGAGGACCGTCGTGAACGCGAAGAGGATCGCGACGACCACCGTCAACCGGTCGAGATTCCGCTCGACGACCGTGGAACCGGTCACCGAGCCGCTGACCGCACCGCCGAACATGTCGGAGAGGCCGCCTCCGCGTCCTGCGTGGAGCAGGATGAAGAGGATCAGCGCCGCCGACGCCGCCAGATGGATGATCAGTAGGAACACGTTCAGCACGCGTACCGTCTCCCTGTTGTGGCTGGGCCAGGATGCCCCTATCGGGACCTCCGGACCAGCGGAGCATAACGCTCCGCGCGCGATTGTTGTTGGACTGCTACCGGCTGTAGCGCACTATGCGTGCGAAGTCGTCGGGGTCCAGCGACGCCCCGCCGACGAGGGCGCCGTCGATCTCCGGCATCGCCATCAGCTCGGCGGTGTTGCCCGGCTTGACGCTGCCCCCGTAGAGGATCGCGGATCGTCTCCGCCCCCGCCGGGAAGATGCTCCTGATCGTGGCGCGCACGGCACCTATCGTGGCATCGGCGTCGTCGGGCGTCGCATTGCGCCCGGTGCCGATCGCCCAGATGGGCTCGTAGGCCACCTCGCAACGCTGCGCATCGGCCTCCTTCAGCGCCGCTGAAGCGCGGCGCGCACCTGGCAGTCGACCCGTGCGTCGGTCTCCCCGGCGTCGCGCTCCTCGAGCGTCTCGCCGCAGCAGAGGATCGGCCGCATGCCCGCCGCGAGCACCGCCCGCAGCTTCTTGCGCGACGACCTCGTCGGTGTCGCCGAACATCTCCCGCCGCTCCGAGTGGCCGACGATCACGTAGCGAGACGTTGAGCTTCGCGAGCATCGGCGCGCTCACCTCCCCGGTGAAGGCGCCGCTGCTTCTCCCAGTGCACGTCCTGCGCGCCGAGGGCGATCGGGATCCGGTCGCTGTCGAGGGTCGTCTGCACGCGATCGCAGGGCGGTGAATGCCGGGCAGATCAGCACGTCGACCTGCGTCGTAGTCCTTGTCGTCGAGACGGTACGAGAGCTTCTGGACCACCTGGATCGCCTCGAGGTGGGTGTGGTTCATCTTCCAGTTGCCCGCCATCAGCGGCTTGCGGTTGCTCGTCGCCGTCATCGGGCACCCCCCGTATCGATCGAGAACGCCGGCGTGGTGATGGCCCTGGTCGCGTGGTCAGCGCTCCAGCCGGTTGCGCAAGGATCGCGTGCGGCCGCGATCTCGCAGAACGGATCAGTGGACCACCGATCTCCGCAGCGCCTCCAGGCCGGGGAGGTCGCCGTGCTCGATCAGCTCGAGGGCCGCTCCCCCGCCCGTGCTCACATGGTCGATGCGCTCGGCGAGGCCGATCTGCCGGACCGCGGCAGCGCTGTCGCCGCCGCCGACGACGGTGAACCCGCGGCACTCGGCGACCGCCTCGGCCACGGTGCGCGTGCCCGCCGCGAACGGCTCCAACTCGAAGACGCCCATCGGACCGTTCCAGAGGACGGACCCGGCCGAAGCGAGCACGTCGCGAGTACGTGCCCGCGGTCTCGGGCCCGATGTCGAGGCCCATCCAGCCGTCGGGGATGCGCCGCCGCCCTCACGTGGCGCGTCTGCGCGCGTCGTCGCTCATCTCACGCGCCACGACGACGTCGGTCGGCATGAGCACGCGCCCGGTCTCCAGCAGCGCTCTGCATCGATCGACCTGGTCGGGCTCGACCAGCGACTCCCCGACCGCGTGGCCCTGGGCGAGCAGGAAGGTGAACGCCATCGCGCCGCCGACGGCGACCGTGTCGCAGCGTTCGAGCAGCGCGTCGATCACGCCGAGCTTGTCGCTGACCTTCGCGCCGCCCAGGAGCGCGACGAAGGGCCGCGC
Source organism: uncultured Actinomycetes bacterium (assembly GCA_963706745.1). GTDB lineage: Bacteria > Actinomycetota > Acidimicrobiia > IMCC26256 > PALSA-610 > JAOSJK01. The sequence continues at coordinate 1,016,377 of CAVPMX010000004.1, forward strand.
CGGCGCGTCGAGGAGCCCGCCGAGCACCTCGACCTCGCGGCGAGCAGCCGCCCGGCCGCCGATGGCAGCACCTTCGGCGGGCCCACGATCGACGCGTGCGGACCGGTGCGCCGCCCCGAAGGCGTCGTCGACGTACACGTCGCCCAGCTCGGAGAGGTTCGTGGCGAACGCCGGATTGTTCGCCGTCTCGCCCGGATCGAAGCGCAGGTTCTCGAGAAGGAGCACCCCACGAGGCTCCAGGCTCGCGGCCCTGTTGAAGGCGTCAGCCCCGACAGCCCTCGGTGCGAGGCTCGACGCGCGTACCCAGCAGCTCACCCAGGCGATCCGCGACCGGCGCGAGGGAGTAGCGCGGGATCTCGCTCGCCCTTCGGTCGACCCAGGTGGGAGCAGGCGACGATCGAGCAGCCCCGTGCCGCGCAGCCACTCGATCGTCGGGAGCGCGGCCGTGATCCGGAGGTCGTCGGTGATGACGCCGTCGTGCAGCGGCACGTTGAAGTCGGCGCGGAGCAAGCACCCTCGTGCGCCTGCCGATCGGGAGGTCTTCGAGGAGCGGGGACGGGAGCGACCACGGTCGCGTACGCCTACTTGCGCGCCGACGAACTCGACGAGGTCGACAAGGCGGTTCGAGTAGCCCCACTCGTTGTCGTACCAGCCGAGCACCTTCACCATGGTCCCGCCGGCCATCGTGTCGAGGGCCGAGAAGATGCACGACGACGGGTTTCCGACGATGTCGGCCGAGACCAACGGCTCCTCGGTGTACTGGAGGACGCCACGGAACGACGGACTCGCCGCCGCCGCCGCGAACGCGGCGTTGATGTCGTCGACCGATGACCTCGGAGGCGAGCGTCGCCACGAGGTCGGTGATCGACCCGGTGGGCGTGGGTACCCGCATGGCCAGGCCGTCGAGCTTGCCCTTCAGCTCGGGCAGGACCAGCCCGATCGCGCGTGCTGCACCGGTGCTGCTCGGGATGATCGAGAGCGCCGCGGCGCGCATGCGACGCAGGTCGGGCTTGCCCTTGCGAGAGGTCTGCGCAATGTCCTGGAGGGCCTGGTCGCTCGTGTAGGCGTGCACGGTCGTGATCATGCCCCGCTCGATACCGAAGTTGTCGTGGAGCACCTTGGCCAGCGGCGCCAGGCAGTTCGTGGTGCACGACGCGTTCGAGATGACGGTGTGCGCGGCCGGATCGAAGACGTCGTCGTTGACGCCGAGGCAGATCGTCGCGTCGGCGTCCGCCGCTCGGCGCCGAGATGATCACCCGCTTCGCGCCGCCCACGAGGTGGCCGGCAGCCCCGTCGCGCGACGTGAAGAGGCCGGTCGACTCGATCACGACGTCGACGCCGTGGTCGCCCCAGGGGATCTCGGCCGGCTCCGTGACTCGAGCTTCTTGATCTCTCGGCCGTCGACGGAGAAGCCGTTCTCCGGTCTCGACGACGTCGTTCGCGATCGTGCCGCCGACCGAGTCGTGCTTCAGGAGGAACGCCATCGTGTGGCTGTCGCCGAACGGGTCGTTCACGGCGACGAGCTCGACGCCGGCGGCCCCGCCCCTGGCCAGGAGCGCACGGTAGAAGGACCGCCCGATCCGCCCAAAACCGTTGATGCCGACGCGTACCGCCATTGGATCCTCCATCCGGCCGTGTACCTCGGTCGATCTTCGCCCGTGACTACAGCAGAGTGCGCAGGGCGTTCGCCAGTTTCGCGGGGTCGTGAGTCACTACTCCGGCGGTCGACCATACGGGCCGCGACCGGCTGCACGCCCCTCGCCGAGACGGCGCAGCGGTCCACCGCCAGTGCAGCCCGACTCCTCGTAGAGGAACGAGTCGACCCGCACGCCGTGATCGAGCAACGCCGTGAGGTGGTCGGTGCCGTCGAGGCCTTCGGTCTCGGGGGACTCCGCGAGCAGGTTCGCCACCTGGACCACCCGCCCGGCGTCGCCTCGACCGCCGCCCGGATCCCGGGAACGCAGAGCGCGGCGAGGACGCTCGTGTAGAGCGATCCGGGGCCGAGGACCACCTGGTCCGCGCCGAGGATGGCGTCGACCGCCTCCTGCGCAGGCGCGGGCGTCGTCGGGGACGATGCCGACCGTCCCGATCCGCCCGAGCGCACCGGACGCCGATACCGCCACCTGTCCCTCGACCTCGGCTCCCCCGACCTCGGCCTCAGCACGACCGGGTCGATCGTCGCCGGCAGCACCCGGCCCACAGCGCCGACCAGCCGGCCGGCCTCACGGAGCGCCTCGGGCACCCCGCCGAGGGCCTCCGCCAGGCCGACGATCAGGAGGTTGCCGAGCGCGTGCCCCTCGAGCTCTCCCGACGCGAAGCGGTGCTCGAAGGCGCGCACCCAAGGACCGTCGTCACCGGCCAGCGCGACGAGGCACTTGCGCAGGTCGCCCGGTGCAGGGACGCCCAGGTCGCGGCGGAGCCGGCCCGACGAGCCGCCGTCGTCGGCGACGCTCACGACCGCCGTCAGCGACCCGCGTACCGTCGCGCCGCCTGCAGCGCGACGGCGAGCCCGTGGCCTCCTCCGATCGCGACGACCGACGGCCCCGAAACCGCGCCCCGCCGATCGATCTGCTCGGCCGCTCCCTCCGACTCAGCCACGGTCGACGTCCCGGTGCCGGACCAGGCAGGGGAACCCGCGCCTCCCCAGGATCTCGGCGAGCCGCTCCGCTATGACGACGCTCCGGTGCCTCCCACCGGTGCAGCCGACTCCGATCGAGAGGTACGCCTTGCCCTTCGCGCTCGAACGCCGGGAGCAGCAGCGTGAGCAGCCGCTCGAGCTCTGTCAGGAACTCACCGGTCACCGGCTGGGCAGAGCACGTAGTCGCGCACCGCCGGGTCCAGTACCTGTCGAGCGGTCGCAGCGCCTCGATCCAGTGCGGGTTCGGGAGGAACCGGCAGTCGAAGACGAGATCGACGTCGAGCGGGAGTCCGTGCTTGTACCCGAACGAGACGACGCTGGTGTGGACGCTCCCCGACGCTGCGTCCTCCGCGAAGAGCTCACGCAGCCGGTCGCGCAGCTCGTGGACGTTGGTGTCCGAGGTGTCGACGACGATGTCGGCCTGGCCCTTGAGCGTCTCGAGCAGGCTGCGCTCCCGCTCGATGCCGTCGCTGACCCGGTCGGAGTCGGAGAGCGGGTGCCGGCGGCGGGTCGCGTCGAAGCGCCGCAGCAGCACCTCGTCGGATGCGTCGAGGAAGAGGATCCGCGTGCGCACACCCTTGCCACGCAGCTCCTGCAGCGCCGCATCGAGCTCCTCGACGAAGGCACCGGCGCGCACGTCGACGACGAGGCCGTAGCGCGTCGGGCGGTCTGTACCGAGGGCGAGCTCGGCGACCTTTCCGATCAGTGCCGGCGGCAGGTTGTCGATCACGAAGAAACCGAGGTCCTCGAGCACGTCGGCCGCCTCGGAGCGGCCCGCACCCGACATCCCGGTGATGATCGTGACGTCCATCGTCGCTCTGGGCCTCATGTCGGCCCCGAGGATTGCACAACACCGCCGTGCAGGTGCTCGTAGAGGCCTCGACCAACGGCCTCGGGCAGCCACGGCACGGCGACGATCTCGTCCTCGGTCATCGCCCGGAGGCGCTTCACCGAGCCGAACTCCTTCAGGAGCCGCGCTCGCCGGCTCGGGCCGAGCCCGACGACGTCGTCGAGCACCGACCGGGTCATCGCCCGGTTGCGCAGTGTCCGGTGGTAGCCGATCGCGAAGCGATGCGCCTCGTCGCGCACCTGCTGCAGCAGGTAGAGCGCCTCGGAGTCGCGCGGAATGCGCAGCGGCTCGGGTGAGCCCGGCATGTAGACCTCCTCGAACCGCTTGGCCAGGCTCGCGACGGCGATCTCCTCGAGTCCGAGATCCTCGAGCACCTTGACGGCCACGTTGAGCTGCCCTCTGCCGCCGTCGACGAGGAGCAGGTTCGGCGGGTACGCGAATCGCTTGCCGGACCGCGCGCCCTCGTCGCGCTCCTCCAGGTACGCGCGGAGCCGCCGCGCCAGCACCTCCTCCATCGCGGCGAAGTCGTCCTGGCCCTCGAGGGTGCGGACCTTGAACCGCCGGTAGTCGGAGCGCTTCGGCAGGCCGTCCTCCATGACGACCATGGAGGCGACGATCTCGGTCCCCTGCAGGTTGGAGACGTCGAAGCACTCGATTCGCAACGGCGCCTCCGCCAGGCCCAGCGCCTCCTGGAGAGCGACCAGGGCGCGGGCCCTCGCGTTGTGGTCCGACGCGCGACGGAGCTTGTGGCGCGTCATCTCCTCGGCCGCGTTGTGGCATGCGGTCGCGAGGAGCTCTCGCTTCGGCGCCCCGCTGGGGGACACGCACCCCGACCTTCGCACCCCTGATCGACGCGAGGAACTCCTCGTACAGCCCGAGCTCCTCGGGCTCGACGGGTACCAGGATCTCGCGAGGAACATCGGCCTCGGTCGAGTCGCCGTAGAGGAGCTCCAGCAGGCGGCCGACGAGCGCCGGGGTGTCGACGTCTTCGACCCGATCCACGACCAGACCCTTGCGCCCCACCATGCGCCCGCGCCGCACGTGGAAGACCTGGACCGAGGCCTCCAAGACGTCTTCCTCGATCCCGATGAGGTCGTAGTCCTCCTCGCGGGTGCCGACCATCTGCTGGCGCTCGACGGCCCGATGAACCGACGCGACCTGGTCGCGCAGTCGCGCCGCCAGCTCGAACTCGAGATCGGCCGCCGCGCTCGCGCATCCGCTCGTCGAGCGCAGCGAGAACCGCGCTCGTGTCGCCGTCGAGGAACTTGACCAGGTCGGCGACGAGCCGGCGGTAGTCGTCCGCATCGATCTCGCCGACACATGGCGCGGCGCACTTCTCGATGTGCGCGTACAGGCAGGGTCGCCCGAGGCGCGCGATGCCGGTCGTACTTGCTGTTCGTACACGTGCGGATCGGGAAGGTCCGGAGGAGCAGGTCGAGGGTCTCCCGTATCGCGTAGGCGTGCGCGTACGGCCCGAAGTACCTGACCCCCTTGCGCTTCTTGGCGCGCAGGACCATCGCACGCGGCCATTCCTCGTCGAGGGTGACCGCCAGGTACGGGTACGACTTGTCGTCCTTCAGCCGGATGTTGAACCGCGGCCGGTGACGCTTGATCAGGTTGAACTCGAGGAAGAGCGCCTCGACCTCGTTCCTGACCTCGATCCACTCGACGTGCTCGGCTGTCTGGACCATCTGACGGGTCCTGTCCGGGAGCGTGCTCGCCGAGGCGAAGTAGCCGGCGAGACGGCTGCGGAGGCTCTTGGCCTTGCCCACGTAGATGATCCGACGGTCGCGATCGAGGAACTGATACGAGCCCGGGGCGTCGGGGATCGAACCGGGTCGGGGCCGCGCGAGCATGCCTCCATTCTCCCCCCGGCGAGCGTCCGACGCGACGCAGCCGCCCCTGGAAGGATCCGCGCCCCGCCGCGGTTATGCTTCTTCGACGCCGGCCTGGTACTCCGGCGGCTTGACACATATCAGTTCCGAGGCCGACAACCCCGCGGTGTGGCGACCAGGCTGTCCCCGCCGGCCGATGTTCGGAGCTGCTCCCACGGGAGGCCCCGATCCGATGCTCCGTCTCCAGGTTCCCCTGCCGGACCGCTACACGCTCGCGTCACCCGAAGCGCTCGACTCGCAGATCGGGGCCGCCAAGGAATCGCTCGGCGACCGCCTCCTGATCCTCGGGCACCACTACCAGCGCGACGAGGTCATCAAGTGGGCCGACGCGACGCGGCGACTCCTTCAAGCTCGCCCGCGTCGCAGCCGACGACGACACCGCCACCGACATCGTCTTCTGCGGCGTGCACTTCATGGCCGAGTCGGCCGACGTCCTCACCACGCCGGACCAACGGGTCGTCCTCCCCGACCTGAACGCCGGTTGCTCCATGGCCGACATGGCCGACATCGACCAGGTCGAGGTCGCGTGGGAGGAGATCGGTGCGGTCGTCGACATCGAGCGTGTCGTACCGATCACATACATGAACTCCTCGGCGGCCCTCAAGGCCTTCGTCGGCCGCTCACGGCGGTGCCGTCTGCACCTCGTCGAACGCCAGGGCGATCCTCGACTGGGCCTTCTCCCGCGGCGACAAGGTGCTCTTCTTCCCCGACCAGCACCTCGGGCGCAACACCGGCCACGCAATGGGCTACGCACCGGCCGACATGACCGTGTGGGATCCCCACCGCGACTCGGTGGCCTCGAGGAGCGCGAGGTCAAGGAGGCCATCGCTGCTCCTGTGGAAGGGCCACTGCTCCGTGCACCAGCGCTTCCGGCCCGAGCACGTGGCGACCGCCCGCGCGGAGCACCCGGGCGTGCAGGTGATCGTGCACCCCGAGTGCTCACGCGAGGTCGTCGACCTGGCCGACGCCGTCGGGTCGACCGAGCGGATCGTCGAGTACCTGCGCGACGCGGCTCCGGGTTCCACGATCGCGATCGGCACCGAGATCCACCTCGTCCAGCGGCTCGCGCGTCAGCACCCCGACATGACCGTGTTCAGCCTCGACCCGCTCGTCTGCCCGTGCTCGACGATGTTCCGCATCGACCCGCCGCACCTGGCCTGGGCACTCGAGAGCCTCGTTCGCGGTGAGGTCGTCAACCAGGTCTCCGTGGATCCGGAGGTCGCGCAGTGGGCACGCGTCGCACTGCAACGGATGCTCGACATCACCTGAGCCGGCGTAGGGGTGAATGCCCGGCGTCGTGCTCTAGGCGTGTCGTTCGGCCAGCATGAACAGCAGCCTCGGGATCCCGGCCGCCTCGCGGTACTCGTCGGCGCGGGCCAGGAACCCCTCCGGAGGTGGCGGCTCCTCCATGCGCTGCACGTGCAGGCCGACGTCGGCCATCGCGTTCACGTACTGCGAGAGCGGACGGTGGACGAACTCCAGCACCACTCCGGGTGCCAACTCCTCCATGGAGACGTTCTCGGGTAGGTAGGTACCGACACGCCAGTACTGCTCCTCGAGGATTCGGTCGTCGATCCACCCGCTGCCGGGCGCCTGGAAGAGCGGGTGGTTGAGGAAGAAGACGAAGCGCCCACCGGGCGCGAGGACGCGGGCAACCTCCGCGAGCGGGCCGCAGTGGTCGGGCAGGTGCTCGAAGACGAGACAGGCGACGACTGCGTCGAATGCTCCGTCGCAGAACGGCAGGGTCTCGGCACGCCCTCTCGCGTACATCGGGCCTCCGCCGCGCTCGGAGGCCAGGTTCGAGCTGGGCCGCCGTGGGGTCCACGCCGACGACGGCTCGGGCGCCGCCCCGCACGGCGGCCCGAGCGATCTGACCCTCACCAGAGCCGAGGTCGAGCACCCTGTGCGACCCGGCGAGGTGAGCCGCCGCCATCGGCAGGATCTGCTCCTCGTACTCGGGGTCGGCGCCGTCGGTGAACCCCTCCTGCCACCATCGGGCGTGGTGCTCCCATCGGATCGCGGGTCGCTCACGCGTCGATCCCGAGGACACCGGCCAGGAATCGGCCCGTGTGGCTCTCGGGGACCTTGGCCACCTGCTCCGGCGTGCCCTCGGCCACGACGGCGCCGCCCCCGGACCCTCCTTCGGGGCCGAGGTCGACGATCCAGTCGGCCGACTTCACGACATCGAGGTTGTGCTCGATCACCAGGACCGTGTTCCCCGTGGAGACGAGGCGCTGCAGCACGCCGAGGAGTCGCCGCACGTCTTCGAAGTGGAGCCCCGTCGTCGGCTCGTCGAGGATGTAGATCGTCCGGCCGGTAGCCCTCTTCCCCAGCTCGGTGGAGAGCTTCACGCGCTGCGCCTCGCCACCCGAGAGCGTCGGTGCCGGCTGCCCGAGTCGAACGTAGCCGAGGCCGACGTCGACGAGGGTCTGGAGCTGCCTGGCTATCGAGGGTTGGGCTGCGAAGAGCGCCAGCGCATCCTCGGCCGGCAGGTCGAGCACCTCGGCGATGTTCTTGCCCTTCCAGGTGATGTCGAGGGTGTCACGGTTGTAACGGGCGCCCTTGCAGACCTCGCACGGAACATAGACGTCGGGCAGGAAGTGCATCTCGATCTTGATCGTCCCGTCACCCGAGCACGCCTCGCAGCGGCCGCCCTTGACGTTGAACGAGAACCTCCCCGGCAGGTACCCGCGCACCTTCGACTCCTGGGTCGCGGCGAAGAGGGCGCGGATCTTGTCGAAGACGCCGGTGTACGTGGCGGGGTTGGAGCGCGGAGTCCTGCCGATCGGCGACTGGTCGATGTTGATGACCTTGTCGAGGTGCTCGGTGCCCTCGATGCGTCGGTGCCTGCCGGGAACAGCCTTCGAGCGGTACACCTTCTGCATCAGCGCCATGTAGAGGATGTCGTTCACGAGGGTGCTCTTGCCGCTGCCGCTGACCCCTGTCACCGTCACGAAGCATCCGAGCGGGAGCTCGACGTCGATGTCGCGCAGGTTGTGCTCGCGAGCGCCGCGGATCGCGATCCAAGCCTCGCCGGGCTGCCGGCGCATCTCGGGAACAGCGATGGAACGTGCCCCGGAGAGGTACTGCCCCGTGATCGACGCCTTCGACTTCAGGAGCTGCTTCACGGTTCCGGCGACGACGATCCCGCCGCCGTGCTCGCCTGCTCCAGGTCCGATGTCGACGACGTGGTCGGCGACGCGGATCGTCTCCTCGTCGTGCTCCACGACGATCACCGTGTTGCCCAGGTCGCGGAGCCGGATCATCGTCTCGATGAGGCGCCGGTTGTCGCGCTGGTGCAGCCCGATGGACGGCTCGTCGAGCACGTAGAGGACTCCGACGAGTCCGCTCCCGATCTGCGACGCCAGCCGGATCCGCTGCGCCTCGCCCCCGGCGAGGGTCCCGGCGCCACGGTTCAAGGAGAGGTAGTCGAGCCCGACGTCGAGGAGGAACTGGAGTCGCTCGTTCACCTCCTTGAGCACACGCTCCGCGATGAGGCGGTCGCGCTCGGAGAGCTCCAGGGCCCGGAGCACGTCGGCGGCGTCGCCGATCGAGAGGTCGCCGATCTCGTGGATGTTGCGACCGTCGATGCGCACCGCGAGAGAGGCGGGGCGCAGGCGCGCTCCCCCGCAGGACGGGCAGGGAACCTCGCGCATGTAGCCCTCGATGAGCTCGCGCATCCGGTCGCTCTCGGCCTCGGTGTGTCGCCGCTCCAGCCAGGGGACGACACCCTCGTAGCGCGTCGCATACGAGCGCTTCCGCCCGTATCGGTTCTTGTACTTGACGGTCACCTGCGTACCGCCGGCACCGTGCAGGACCAGCTTGCGGTGCGCGGCCTTCAGTCGCTTCCACGGCACCGACGTATCGAACCCGTGCTCTTCGGCGACCGCGGCGAGCACACGCTTGAAGTGCTCTCCCCGGAACCCCGACCAGGGCGCGATCGCACCCTCGTCGATCGAGATGCTGTCGTCGGGGACGATCAGCTCGGGGTCGACCTGAAAGCGTGTGCCCAGACCGTCGCAGGTCTCGCAGGCGCCGTAAGGCGAGTTGAAGGAGAAGTTCCTCGGAGCGAGCTCGTCGAAGGAGATCCCGCAGTGCGTGCACGCGAGGTGCTCCGAGAAGGTGAGTGTCTCGTTCGGCTCGTCGGCGACGAGCTGCCCTTCGCGCTCGCGCGGGACGATCTCGACCTCGGCGACGCCCTCGGCGAGCCGTAGCGCCGTCTCGAGCGAGTCGGTCAGCCGCCGCTCGATGCCCGCCCTCCGCACCAGGCGATCGACGACCACCTCGATCGTGTGCTGCTCGTAACGGGCGAGCCGTTCCTTCGAGGCCTCGGCGAGCTCGACGACATCGCCGTCGATCCGGGCTCGCGTGAACCCCTGCCCCGCCAGCTCCTTCAGCAGCCCCTCGTACTCTCCCTTGCGACCGCGCACCACCGGGGCGAGCACCTGGAAGCGCGTGCCCTCCTCGAGATGCAGCACTCGGTCGACGATCTGCTGCGGCGTCTGACGTGTGATCCGACGGCCGCACTCCGGGCAGTGCGGGACTCCGATGCGGGCGAAGAGAAGGCGCAGGTAGTCGTACATCTCGGTGATCGTGCCGACCGTCGACCGCGGGTTGCGTGACGCCGACTTCTGGTCGATCGAGATCGCGGGCGACAGGCCCTCGATGAAGTCGACGTCGGGCTTGTCCATCTGACCGAGGAACTGACGCGCGTAGGCGGAGAGCGACTCGACGTATCGGCGCTGCCCCTCGGCGTAGATCGTGTCGAAGGCGAGCGACGACTTGCCCGAGCCCGGAGAGCCCCGTGAAGACGATCAGCCGGTCGCGCGGCAGCACGAGGTCGACGTTCCTGAGGTTGTGCTCCCGCGCCCCCCGGATGACGATCTCGTCTGGCACCGCTACCCCCCTTCCGACAGGAGAGGCTAACCGCGCGACCCCCCTGGCGAACGGATGTTCGGCCAGTGGCGCCCTCCGCTGGTCCGGACGTCGGCAAGCCGCTCGATCCGCCGCCCTTGCGGTACCGCTCCGGGGACCTGGGCGGTCGGTATCGTTCGCCGGTGGATCGGATCCCGTGGGGGCGAATCGCTGCGATGGCGCTGCTCGGAGCGGCGGTGACGGTCACCGCTCTCTCGCTCGATGCGTCGTCGAGTGGCCGCGGAGTGGTCGAGCTGATCGACCCCGGCACCGACAGCGCGAGCCGCATCCTGCGGCACGCCGACTTCCCCGACCTCGAGCTCCCGCCCGGCGTCGGCCACGACGGTCAGTCCACCTACGCGATCGCCAGGTCACCGATGCACCTCGACGAGGTCGCTCCGTTCCTCGACCGACCGCGCTACCGGGCGGGCGCCCTCTGCTGTCCTGGCTCGGATGGCTCCTGCACCCACAGGGCGGAGGTTCGGGCCTAGTGCTGGCCATCGTCGACGTCAACTCGGCGGCGCTGCTTCTCGGTGGTCTCGCGGCCGGCGGGCTCGCCTCGGCTGCGGGGGCCCGACCCAAGGTCGCCGAGTACATGGCATTCCTGTTCCCGCTCGCGCCCGGGTCGCTCGCCGCGTTCGGGCTGTCGACCGCCGACATCCTTGCGACCGCCCTCGCGCTCTCGGCGATCCTCCTGTCGTGGCGCGGACGGCCCGCGAGCGCGATCGCAGCCGGGGTCCTCGCCGTGCTGGCCAAGGAGTCGATCCTTCTGCTGCTCATCGGTTACGCGCCTGTCGCGCCGCCGGCGGGCCGAGTGGCTGATCGCGGGGGCAGCGGCTGCGGCGGCCGGCATCTGGTACGTAGCACTGCGCCTCCTCATCCCCGAGAGCAGCGAGTCGGTCGAGGAGCTACGTCCGTTCGTCCACGTGCCTCGCCTGGTGCGCCGCGTGGCTCGACGGTCACGACACCCTCGCGGCGCTCATGGTGCTCGGCGCCGCAGGACTGGGGGTCGCGGCCCTCGCGACCAAGGGACTCCGCTCCCCGTTCGCCGGCGCCGTCGCCTTGCAGCTTGCGCTGCTCCCGATGCTCAACGTCAACGTGCTCCAGCTCAACTGGAACGCGAGCCGCACCACGTTGCCCCTCCTGGTGATCTCGGCGATCGCTCTCTCGTCGAGGGCGGGGCCGTCGCCGACGCCGACGGCTGCCGGATCGCACGCGAACGAGGCGCGAACCCGAGGCGGCCCCTGACCTCAGAAGAGCGGGGGGAACCGCCCGTCCCGCCTGGCGAGCTGCAGACCAGCCCCTTCTTCAGGCAGTGGTCGATCTCACGACGGAGCGCCTCGGGCTCCCAGGTGTTCACGAAGTCCGCGTGGCCGTTCAGGAGCGAGCCCGGCGACAGGCCGAGGCCCTCGACTGAACCGGTGACCGGGTAGTGGACGACGAACGTGAGCACCGGCATCGCCACGGGGTGAGTCGAGGGACAGCCTTCGGTACCGCTGTAGGCGACGTGCGCCTTGTGGTCTTCGCTGTCGGTGTCGCGGCCGTTCCAGCAGTCGGGGAACGTGACCCGCACCGTCAGCTCGGCACCCTCGGGGCACTCGGCAGGCGCGTCCGAGATCCGCTGCGACCGGTCACAGGCCCAGGCGACGATGTCGAGCGACTGAGGACGGGTCGCGTGGCCGTCGCCGGCGATCATCATCAGGCCCTCCGGATACGGCTCCGACTTCGGCAGGGTCGACTCCCGGAGCGACCCGGTAGTAGGCGTCCGACGAGATCGGTTCCAGGTACACGCCGTCGCGGCTGAGCGCCGGCGCCCAGTACGCGGCCGTGTCCCCCTTCATGCGACACGTAGTCGGCTCCCCCATCAGGGAGTCGATCGTCGACGTGAAGTCGGTCGAGGTGTTTCCGAAGAAGTTGTGGTGATGGGCCGCGCCCTCCTCGCCCGGGAAGACGATCGGATCGTCGTTCGATTCGTGGCTGAACTCGCACTCGGTGGCGAACATCCCCGCGTCGGGGCGGAGGTCGACGTTGGCGAGCGCCCCCCGTCGAGCCGCCCTCGAAGCGCGCAGGCACTGCGCGGCGCGGTGTCGGCCTCTCCGTCGCGCGCCTCCGACGCAGTCGCCTCCGTGGGATCTCCTGTGCGCCCGTCGACCGACGCCAGGAGACCGACTCCCGTCGCCGCAGCGGCGAGGGCGAGCACTCCGGCCAGCACCGGGCCCGGGGCTCGACGACTCCGCCCGGTCACGCGCCGGCGGGACGCTGCGGCAGCGGCAATCGAGTCGAGGTCGACCGTCGGCGGCACGTCCGTAGCGGGGCGTGGCGGAGCGGTCGCCGCGTCGGGCATGTTCGGCTGCTCGGGCGGGTCAGGCGTCGCCGCGGTGCGGAAGTCGACCGAGTCGGGCACCGTTGCGCACGAGGAGGGTCTCGACGAGGGGCTGGTTGGTGCTGAAGTCGCCACCGGCCTCCCCGACGCACGGGGCCTTGGTCTCGATGTCGGTCGGGGCGCTCGTCTCGAACGTGTTGCCCTCGAAGCAGTTCCCGCCGTCGGGGGTCGCGCTCGTGCCCGCATCGGCGGTCGCCAGGTCGGCCATGCGGGAGTCGGAGACGACGTTGCCGCGTATGACGTTGTCCTCGGCCGGCCAGAGCAGGGTGGCCGGCAGCGTCGAGGGATCGGGAGTCGGGCCAACCTCCTGGAAGCAGTCGCCGGGGTCCTCCTCCGGGATGGCGTCGCTCGGGTTGTCCTCTGGGAACGGGATCATCCCGATCCCCGTCAGGTCATGGTCGAAGACGAGGTTGCGCTCGATCAGGTTCCGAGTGCCGCCCGCGACGAAGATCCCCGTCCCCTGGGCCAGTCGCGCGGCGTCGATCGCCGGTGTCTCGCCGTTGTTGTTGCTGTAGACGACGTTGCCGATGATCGTCGTCTCGCGCTGCGGGTAGCAGAGCTCGTAGGAACCGGTGTTGGGGACGACGCCCGAGCGGTTGAACCGCCAGATGGAGTTGACGATGTAGAGGTCGCCGCCGGAGTTGGTGCCGGAGTAGCCGAGCCCGTTGTACTCGGAGACGACGTCGTCGATCACGGTGTTGCACGGGTAGCACTGGCCCAGGTAGAAGCCGGCATCAGGGCTCCCCGACCCGTAGGAGTGCTCGAAGAGGCCATTGACCGTGCCGAACCCGTACACCCCGTAGTCGCCGTTGCGCGTCGCCGTCAGGTACGACCCGCGGAAGCCGTCGGAGCCGGTCCAGAAGAACCCGTTGAAGAGGTAGTTGCGGGCCGTCAGGTTCTCGATCGCCACTCCGTTCGCGCCGAGGACGCGGATGCCGTTGTTGAGCTCGAACTCGCCGTCGAGGATCGTGGTGTTGCGCTCGAGGCCGCGGATGGTGAGGTCGTCGGTCTCCACGTCGACCGCCTCGTTGTACTCACCGGGTGCGATCAGCACGAGGTCGCCCGGCGCGGCGGCGTCGACCGCCGCCTGGATGGTGTCGTAATCGTCGGGGACGTTCAGCACCTCGTAGGCGCCGGGCTCCTCGGAGGTGGACGTGGAGTCGCCCGATTCCCCGGCGTCGTCCGACGAGTCGTCGCCGCCACATCCGGCGAGCGCCAGCACTCCCGCCACCAGAGCGGCCACCAGCCGGCCCGACGTCGTCTTCAACACCTCGCGCATCTCCCGCTCCTCTCGGACGGCCGCCGACCGCCTCATCGCCCGTGTCATCACCCGTCTCGCTGAGGCTATGCGGATTCCGCGACGACCGTCGGTACCGTCATCCTTCCACGACGATCTCGCCGATCATCCCGACCGTCGACGACCCGTGGATCGAGCAGTAGTAGGCGTAGCGCCCCGGCTCCGTGAACCTAACCGTGGCCTCCATGCCGACCAACAAGCCCTCCGTGGGGACGGAGAGGTCGAACCCGCCCTCCGCCGGCTCCTCGGCAGGGATCACGTTGTGATCGTTGCGGCCGGCGTTGACGAAGCGCACCTCCGTGCCCGGCTCCACGGTCATCGCGGCGGGCAGGAAACGGTTGTCGAGGACGCGGACCTCCACCGACACTCCCTCCACCAACGAGACAGGAGTGGTGGACCCTGCATTCGGCTCGGCGTCGTCGCCCGCGGAACACGACGAGACGAGGAGGGCGATCGCCACCAGACCGACCGCCGCGACACCGCGGGCGCAGCGCCGCCGTGCCAACGAGCATCGCATCTCGCTCCGCCTCCCGATCACCTCGGCCGACCAGACGCAGGAGTCTGCCAGCAGGCCCTCGATCCACGCTACGCGGGCGGCCTCAGCCGACCTCCCGGAGCTCCCGCTTGAGCTCCGCGATCTCGTCGCGGAGCCGGGCCGCCTCTTCGAACCTGAGATCGCGCGAGGCATCGTGCATCTCGTCCTGGAGCCCCTGGATCAACCTGGCGAGCTCGTCGCGGGGCATGTCCAGCGGGCCGGCACGCCTCGACCTCTCGCCGCGCCCCCGGCCACGCCCCGATGCGACGGTCTCGCCGACGTCGCGCGCCCTGACCATGTCGAGGATGTCGATGACCTCCTTGCGGATCGTCTCCGGGTCGATGCCATGCTCGGTGTTGTACGCAACCTGCTTCTGCCGGCGTCGCATCGTCTCGGAGATCGCCCGCGTCATCGAGTCGGTCACCCGGTCGGCGTACATGATCACCTGGCCGTCGACGTTGCGAGCCGCTCTTCCGATCGTCTGAACGAGCGAGGTCTCCGAACGCAGGAACCCCTCCTTGTCGGCGTCGAGGATCGCGACCAGCGAGACCTCGGGCAGGTCGAGGCCCTCGCGCAGGAGGTTGATCCCGACGAGCACGTCGTACTCCCCGAGCCGGAGGCTCCGAAGGATCTCGACACGCTCGAGCGTGTTCACCTCGGAGTGCAGGTAGCGCACCCTGATCCCGAGCTCCAGCAGGTAGTCGGTCAGGTCCTCGGCCATCTTCTTCGTCAGGGTGGTTACGAGGATCCTCTGGTGGACCTCCGCCCGAGCGCGGATCTCGGCGATCAGGTCGTCGATCTGTCCCTTCGTCGGCTTGACGATCACCTCCGGGTCGAGGAGGCCGGTCGGCCTGACGACCTGCTCGACTACCTGGGACGAGACCTCGCGCTCGTAGGCGCCGGGCGTCGCCGACATGAAGACGACCTGGTTCACCCTCCCCGTGAACTCCTCGAAGGTCAGTGGACGGTTGTCCCTCGCCGACGGGAGCCTGAACCCGTGCTCGACGAGAGTGTCCTTCCGGCTCCTGTCGCCGGCGAACTGGCCGTGGACCTGCGGCACCGCGACGTGTGACTCGTCGACCACCACGAGGTAGTCGTCGGGGAAGTAGTCGAGGAGGGTGTACGGGGGCTGGCCGGGAGCCCTCCCGTCGAGGTGCATCGAGTAGTTCTCGATTCCCGAGCACTGCCCGACCTCGCGCATCATCTCCAGGTCGTAGGTGGTCCGCATGCGCAGGCGTTGAGCCTCGAGGAGCTTCCCGTGGGACTCCAGCTCCGCGAGACGATCACCGAGCTCCGCCTCGATCCCCTCGATGGCGCGCCCCATCGACTCGACGTCGGTGACGTAGTGCGATGCCGGGAAGAGCACGAGCGTCTCGAGCTCCTCGATCACCTCGCCCGTCAGGGGATCGACGGAGGTGATCCGTTCCACCTCGTCTCCGAAGAGCGAGACCCGCACGGCTCGCTCCTCGTAGGCGGGGAAGATCTCGATCGTGTCGCCGCGGACCCGGAACTTGTTCCGAGTGAAGGCGAAGTCGTTCCGCTCGTACTGGAGATCGACCAGACGCGAGAGGATCGCCCTCTGCTCGCGCTCCTCGCCGACCGAGAGCGTGAGGAGCTGTGCGGCGTAGTGCTCCGGCGAACCGAGGCCGTAGATGGCCGAGACGGACGCGACGATCAGGACGTCGTGCCGAGAGAGCAGGGCGCTGGTGGCGGAGTGCCTCAGGCGGTCGATCTCCTGGTTGATGGAGGAGTCCTTCTCGATGAAGGTGTCGGTGGAGGGGATGTACGCCTCGGGCTGGTAGTAGTCGTAGTAGGAGACGAAGTACTCGACTCGGTTCTTCGGGAAGAGCTCCCGGAACTCGGCCGTGAGCTGCGCAGCGAGGCTCTTGTTCGGAGCGAGCACGAGGGTCGGCCGGTTGCAGCGGGCGATCACGTTGGCGATCGTGAACGACTTCCCCGACCCGGTGATCCCGAGGAGCGTCTGGAATCGCTCGCCCGCGCGAGTCCGTCGACGAGCGCATCGATCGCCTCCGGCTGGTCGCCCGAGGGAGCGAGATCCGTCACCAGATCGAAGGAGGGCACGCCGCCGAGCGTACCGGGGCCATACGACACCCGTGCTGCGCCGGGGCGCGCCTTCAGTCGCGCTGTTCAGGTCCCTCTGTCGCCGCCAGCGCAAGGAGTGCGGCCCAGACCTCGTCGACCTGGCGCTCGAGGGCCTCGAGCCCGTCGCCGTTGTCGATGACCCAGGTCGCGACCTCGCGCCGCTCTGCGTCGGTGGCCTGGGCGCTCATTCGAGCGGCTGCGTCGTCGCGTCCGACACCCCGCGCGTCGAGCCTCTCCAGTCGCACTTCCCGCGGCGCCTCGACCACGATCACCGACGCATACCGGTCCGTCATCCCGCCCTCGACCAGGAGTGGTACGTCGTGCACCACGACCGAGCCCTGCGGGGCCGCGTTCACCTCCCGTAGGAACTCCACCCCGATCGCCGGATGAGTGATCTCCTCCAGTGCGCGCCGGCTGTCGTCGTCGGCGAAGGCGATGGCGGCGAGCGCCTTGCGATCGAGTCGCCCGTCGGATGACAGGATCCCGCTCCCGAAACGCTCGACCAGCGCCGCGAGCGCCGGTTCGCCGGGCTCGACGACGCGTCGGGCGATCGCGTCGGCGTCGACGACGACGGCTCCTCGATCTCGCAGCAGCGCCGCCACCGTCGACTTTCCCGAACCGATGCCCCCGGTGAGGCCGACGACGATCACGGGCGGAGTCTAGGGAAGACCACGGAGTCCGGAATCACCGTCACGACCAGCGAACGGGCCGCGGAGAGCGCGTGGGCGCCACCGTACCGTGCGAGAATGTCCCTCGATAGCGCCGTGGCCCTCCGCACCGCACCCGGGTCCGGCCGGCCGGTGTCCGCAGAAGCGGCGGCCACCGGCTCGGTACGGACACGACACCTTCTGAGCCCATCACGCGTCGACGGCCCCCCGGCGGAGACCTTCGGCCTCGACCGTCGCCTGATCTACCTGGCGACGGGCCTGCGGTGGGTGACGGTCGTCATCGGACTCCTCCTCGGGGTGCTCGCGGACCCCGCCGACGTCGGGTTCCTGGCGGCCGGTGCGGCGCTGACCGCCCACGCGTTCCTGCTCACGATGCGGCCGGCACACCTGCTACCCCTCGACCGCGAGGCGAAGGTGGGCGTCGGAGTCGAGCTGGCCCTGACGATCACCGCGGCCACCTTCAGCGGGGCGCTGGACAGCCCGTTCCTGCTCACACCGATGGTCCCGGTCGTCCTCGCCGGGTTCACGTGGGGCCGTCGGCAGGTCGTCGGACTCACCATCGGAGGCGCCCTCGCCACCGTCGTGACCGTCGTCATGCAGCGCGCCGAACCCGAGGCCCAGCGCTCCGCAGCCCTGCTGGCCATCGTCCTGGCGCTGTGCGGTGCGATCGGGGCGTTCGCACGGCGCCTCGTGATCGACATCTCCGAGAGCCAGGCCGCGACTCTGGAGGAGGTCTCACGGCTCGCGACGGCCAACGACCTCCTGGTCACACTGCACAGCGTGGCGCAGACCCTCCCCGCCTCCCTCGATCTGGGCGAGGTCGTCGACTCGATCCGCGCGCGCCTGCACTCCCTGATCGACTTCCGTGCAATCTCCCTGCTCGTCCGGGCGGAACAGGGCGACCGCTGGCGCGTAGCCCTCGCGGAGGGGGTCCGCCTGGCAGAGTCGCTTCCGACCTCCGAGCTGCCACCCACGATGAGGTCGGCGATCCTGCGCCGCCGGCCCATTGCCCTCGGCGAGCTCCTGGCCACGGCCTCACCCGGGCTCCTGCCGACCGCCCGCAGCGGCGTGTACGTGCCTCTCGTCGCGCGCGGCAGTGTGGTGGCGATACTCGCCGTCGAGCACGACGTCGCGCAGCGCTACGGCGACTCCGACATCGCCCTGCTGACCGACCTGTCGGGGCCCCTCGGCCTGGCGGTCGACAACGCGCGCTGGTTCGCCCGGCTGCGCCGGTTCGGCGCCGAGGCCGAACGGGCAAGGATCGCCCGCGACCTCCACGACCGGCTCGCCCAGTCGCTCGCATACGTGGCGTTCGAGCTCGAGCGGCTCGCCGGGAAGGACGCTACGCCCGACCTCACCGACCTCCGCGACGTCGTGCGCGGCCTGGTGACGGAGCTGCGGGAGACCCTCTATCAGCTCCGCGCCGACGTCACACCAGAGCACGACCTCGCCGAGATCGCGGAGCCCTATCTGGCCCGCTTCGCAGATCGGACGGGCATCCCGGTCACCTGGGACTGCCGCGTCGCCCTCCCCATGCCGTTCCAGGTCGAGCAGGAGATCTGGCGCATCCTGCAGGAGGCGCTCGCCAACGTGGAACAGCACTCGGGCGCCGACCACGTGACGGTGCGCTGGCACGTCTCGTCGGCCGGAGCGATGCTCGAGGTCGCCGACGACGGCCGGGGGCTGGTCCCCGAGGTCGTGCCGGTGGACCGGTACGGTCTCGTCGGCATGCGCGAGAGAGCCGACGCGGCCGGGGCACGGCTCGACATCGAGAGCATCCCCGGAAGGGGCACGACGGTCACGGTGGCACTGGAGTCCGCGAGATGACGGCTCGATGACCGAACGCGACCCCGCGCCGACGACCGTCCTCATAGCCGACGATCACCAGCTCCTCCGGCAGGCGCTCCGCCGCGCCCTCGAGGACGCCGGCTTCCTCGTCGTCGGCGAGGCGGGCAACGGCGAGGACGCGGTAGACCTTGCCGCCTCACTGCGGCCCGACGTGGCCGTGGTCGACGTGACCATGCCCGTCCTCGACGGCATCCAGGCCACGGGCCGCATGCAAGCGGCGGCACCCGAGATGCCCGTCGTCGTCCTGACCATGCACGACGACGGGCGCATGCGGGCCGAGGCAGTGAAGGCCGGGGCCGCCGCGTTCCTGACCAAGGACTGCTCGATGCAGGAGGTGGTCGCCACGGTCGCCGCCACGGCGCGGGGAGAGGTGCTGCTCTCCCCCGGCCTGGCGTCGTCGATGATCCGGGCGATCGGATCCGACGGGGAGCCTTCGGAGGCCTCCCCGCTCACACCCCGCGAAGCGGAGACGCTGCAGCTAGTGGCCGACGGCCTCTCGACGTCGGAGGTGGCCGAGAGGCTCTTCATCTCGGCCAAGACGGTGAAGAACCACCTGGCCTCGATCTACTCGAAGCTCGACGCCCGAGATCGCACCCAGGCGGTTCTCGCCGCCGTGAAGAGCGGGATCATCCGCCTCCGCTGAGTACGCGGTCCGACCCTCGGCGGTGCCGACACCGCCTGCTGGTCACGCTTCGCGCGACCAGCCAGTGCGGTTGGGGGAGTCCACCTCGTTACGTCGCGGTTTCGTCGTGTTGCTCCTGTGGACTGTGTGGCGGTGCGAGCGAAATAGGTCATCTGGCCTATTTCGCTGACCACCGAACGTGGCCATACTCGACTGCAGGCCCGACGGCACCGGGCGGCGACCTTGCCGGTCAGTGTGTCGGACGCGGTCGATGTCACACCCAAACCGGAACCTGTAGGGGGATCACCAATGGATCTGTTCATTCTGCGGACCTGGCTCGAGTCCAGGCTCCACATCGGCGAGCACGACAGCCGGGGCGCGAACCTCGTCGAGTACGTGCTTCTCCTCGCCTTCATCGCGCTCGTCGTGATGGGCATCGTGAAGCTCCTGGGCACCAAGGTGAGCACGAGGTTCTCCGAGGCGAACTCGCAGCTGTAGCTCACCGCAAGGCGTACACAGGGAGGCCGCAGGCTCCGTGCCTGCGGCCTCTCCGCGTCGCCCTTCGGCACTCTGCTCCGTCGACCCGGTATCACTCAGCCGCTGAAACGCTAAGTCGCGCCATCCGCCGGCCGATTGCACCAGTGTCCGAGAGACGGAGGGGGATCACCAATGGACCTGTTCATCCTGAGGACCTGGCTCGAGTCCAGACTCCACATCGGGGAGCACGACAGCCGGGGAGCGAACCTCGTCGAGTACGTGCTTCTCCTCGCCTTCATCGCGCTCGTCGTGATGGGCATCGTGAAGATCCTGGGCACCAAGGTGAGCACCAGGTTCTCCCAGACGAACTCGCAGCTGTAGTCGACCGCGACGCCTAGACGGAGAGGCCGCAGGCACCGAGCCTGCGGCCTCGTCGCGTCAGGGACCCCGGCGTCGCGGCGGCCCCCGGATCAGCCGTCGCCGGCCCGCTCGAAGACGACGGCGACATCGTCGCGGTGGACCTCGTTCCAGTCCTCGTCCTCCGACAGTGCCTGGGTGAGCCCCCTCTGGGTCGGCCAGACGACGATCTCGATCTCGTGCTCGTCGAGGACCTCCGACCACCGAGGCTTCAGATCGGCGATCTCGACATAGTCCTCCACGATCCGGCGAGGGTAGGTGTCGTACCGATCGTCCATGAAGACCCTCTGCTCCGGCCAGTACTCGGCGATCGCGTAGCCGGCCCAGGCATCTGTCATGAGCACACGCCCGCCGAGCGCTCCCTCTTCGTCGAGAGAGCGCATCGCCGCCACCGGGTAGTCGGTCAGGTCGTAGTCGGCCTTGTCGTAGGCGTTCAGCGTCCACGCGACGGCGAAGACGATCAGAATGCCGGCCGCGGCCCATCCGATCGGAGACCGGTCGTCGGGGCGGTCCGATTCGGCCGCCACGGACCTGGCGAGCACGGGCAGCATGACCACGGTCGCAATCGCGATGTTGCGGAGAGCCCACAACGACAGCAGGAGGAAGGGCAGGGTCACCATCAGGTCGCGGGCGGTCGGACGCTGCCGGGCGAGGACCGCCGCCGCCACGAAGCAGATGATCCAGGCGCCGAAGATCATCCCCGAGGGCGACCTGAAGTCGGGAGAGCTCCACTCGACGACGTCGTTCAGCGTGTCGCCGCGCATCACCAGCCGGACCGGGAAGAGGAGCAGGTCGAGGCCGTAGGGGTTGAGGACGACGCTCGCCGTCCCCCCGAGGCCCGCGAGAGTGAGCATCCTCTCCCGCCCCGCCCACGGGGGAGACCCCTCGATCCATCGCCCGACGACGTGCAGCCCCACGTACCCGACGCCGAGGACCCACGTGCCGTGCAGGTTCGCGAAGAGCCAGATCGCCCCCGGGAAGACGAACCAGGCATGCCGCCCCACCCAGGACTCGGAAACCTCCACCATCCAGACGAGCAGCATTACCCCCAGGAGCCCGAACAGCAGCGGTCGCTCCGACCAGACCGTCATGATCGTACGCAGCGCCAACAACGTGATCAGCGCTGCCCAGAGTCGGTTCCGAGCGAACCGGAAGGCCATCCGGTACACGGAGGCGCCGATGACCGCTCCGCAGACCGCCGTGAGAAGCCGCAGGCCCCATGGCCCGGCCAGGTTGTCGATGCCCGCGTACAGCACCTCCGCCAACCACGACTGTGCGACCCACTTCACGCCGGGAACGCTGAAGGAGTAGGGATCGGAGCGCGGAATGCCCTCGTCGAGGATCAGGTGCCCGGTGCGCAGGTGCCACAGGAACGAGTTGTCGGAGAGCCGCACCAGGCCGGCGCACCATCCGCCGGCGGCGAAGACGAGAGTGAAGAGGGCCGGCAGACCCGGAGGGCGCAGCCGCCGCATCGCAGCCCCCGCTAGAGGACTTCGTTGATGCTGATCAGCGCAGGTCCGAGCACCACCACGAAGACCGCCGGGAAGATGAAGAAGACGAGCGGGAAGAGCATCTTGATCGGAGCCGCCTGCGCCTGCTCCTCGGCTGCCTGCCTCCTCCTCACGCGCATCTCGTCGGCCTGCGCTCTGAGGATGCGCGCTACCGACACACCGAACGCGTCTGCCTGGAGCATCGCCAGGATGAAGGAGCGGAGGTCCTGCACCTGGGTCCGCTCGTCGAGGGCCCTGAGGGCGTCGGCACGCGTTGCGCCGATGCGTGTCTCCTGCAGCATCCGCCGGAACTCGTCGGCCAGCGGGCCGGGGACCGCCGAGGCGGTCCGATCGACCGCCTGCTCGAACCCGAGGCCCGCCTCCACCGAGATGACCAGGAGATCGAGCATGTCGGGGAGGCGCACCGCCATCTCGTGCTGACGCCACTCGATCTTCCGGTCCAGCGAGAGGTCGGGCGCAAGGAAGGAGGCCACCCACAAGAAGCCGGTGGCGAGGAGCGCGAACATGCCTTCGAGATCGACGACCATGTACACGAGCGGGATCCACACGACACCCGACGCCGCCCCGAGCACCTTGAGGACGAGCAGGCGATCCACCTCGTACCCGGGGGGATTCCCGGCCAGCACGATCTTCCGCTTGACCGAGTCGGCGTAGCCGACCGGGGTGGCCCGGCGGGCGAGGCCGATCGCGCCCTTGCCGATCGGCGCGAATACGCGTTCTGAGAGGCTTGCGACCATCTCCTGGTCGCGCAGCCCCTTGGTCTCCAGCTCGTAGCCTTCGAGAGAGCGGAGGGTCCTTCGGACCTCAGCGCGCTCCCGGACCGACGAACCGACCAGGAACGCACCGAGTGCCATGGCTCCGGCGAAGATGGCTGCGATGAGAATGATCACGCCGTCACACCTCTATGTCCACGATCTTGCGCAGCCACAGCCAACCGACCACGGAGAAGAAGCCCGCGAGCACAGCGGCAGCGATACCGACGCTGTCGTCGAAGAGCTTCTCGATGTACTCGGGCTGAAGCAGGAAGAGCAGCCCTGCGAATGCGGGCGGGAAGAGGCTCAGCACGACGCCCGAGAGCCTGCCCTCGGCCGTCAGCGACCTGATCTCGCGGCGCAGACGCTCCCGCTTCGTCATCGTGTCCGCGATCGTGTCGAGCAACGACGCCAGGTTGCCGCCGACCTCCCGCTGGATCCGGATCGCCATGACCGCCCAACCAAGGTCTCTGCTCTCCATCCGAATAGAGACGTCTTCGAGCGCATCTTCGAGCGAGCGGCCGAGGCGCGCCTCGGTGAAGCACCGCTGGAGCTCCCGCTGCATGGGGTCCGTCGTCTCGTCGGCGACCGTCTCGAGGCCTTGGAGGAAGGAGAACCCGGCACGCATCGCCCCCGCCAGCAGCGTCAGAGTGTCGGGGAGCTGCCGTTCGAACTCCCTCAGCCGCCGTGAGCTGCGGAACTTCACGTAGACGATCGGTCCGAGGCCGGCGACGACCGCGACCAACAGGGCCGCTGTGGCCGAGAACGCGATCGCCGTCAGCAGGGCGGCCATCAGGGTGAAGGCCGGGAGGTAGAAGAGCATCTCGGCCGCCCGGAGAGGGAGGTCGGCCTGCTCGAGGAGTCGCTCCGTGCGCACCAGGAACCCGGTCCGCACGGCGATCGACTCCGTGAGGGCTACTGCCTGCTGCACGACGCCCGTCTCCACCAAGCCGACGTCGCGAGATCCGACCGGCGTCGACGCGGCCTCGATGCGCTCGTATCCGGCGATACGCCTCTCGACCCGCGCCTGACTCCTTCCGAACACGACCGCGAGCGCTCCTACGAGCGAGGCCGCTGCCAGCGCCGCGAGCACGGCGATGAGGAGCCTGCTCCCCGGGCTGCCGATGAAGGCCTCTGCCAGGAGCGGCATGGTCATCGCATCCCCACGACCCGGCGGGCGAACGGTTCGAGCCGGAAGAGGTCGGTCTCGAGGACGATCCCGTGGTCGGCCAGGCGATCGGCGAAGGTGGGCCTGATCCCGGTGCTCTTCAGGTGCCCGAGGAACTTGCCGTCGCCGTCGATCCCCATCCCGTAGTCGAACAGGTACAGATCCTGGAGGACGACCGTGTCGCCCTCGAGTCCGAGGACCTCCGAGACGTGGGTGACTCGTCGGGTCCCGTCACGGAGTCGGGCAAGATGCACGATCATGTCGAGAGCCGAGGCCATCTGCTCGCGAACGGCGCGCATCGGAAGGTCCATCCCTGCCATGAGGGTCATGGTCTCGATGCGTGCAAGCGTGTCGCGCGGAGCGTTCGAGTGAACCGTGGTGAGCGACCCGTCGTGTCCCGTGTTCATGGCTTGGAGCATGTCGAGCGCCTCGCCGCCGCGGGCTTCACCGACGACGATCCGGTCGGGCCTCATGCGCAGCGAGTTGCGCACCAGGTCGCGGATCTTCACCTCGCCCTCGCCCTCGATGTTCGGCGGGCGCGACTCCATCGAGCAGACGTGCTCCTGCAGCAGGCGGAGCTCCTTCGCGTCCTCGACGGTGACGATGCGCTCGTCGGGAGGGATGAACGACGACATGACGTTGAGCAGCGTCGTCTTACCGCTGCCGGTACCGCCGCTGATGACTACGTTCATCCGGCCCCGCACGGCCGCATCGAGGAAGTGCGCGACCGGCGCACTGAGCGTGCCGAACGTGACCATGTCCGCGACGGTGAAGGGCTCGTGTGAGAACTTCCGCACCGTGAGGAACGGGCCGCCGATAGCCACGGGGCTCACCACGGCGTTGACGCGGGAGCCGTCGGGGAGGCGGGCGTCGACCATCGGTGTCGACTCGTCGATCCGCCGCCCGACCTCGGCGACGATCTTGTCGATGATGCGCCGTAGGTGCCCCTCGTCGACGAAGGCGACATTCGTCTTCTCGAGGCGGCCGTGCCGCTCGACGAAGACGAGGTCCGGGCCGTTCACCATGACCTCGGTGACGCTCGGGTCCTTCAGGAACCGGTCGATGGGGCCGTAGCCCAGGACGTCGTCGGAGACGTCCTCGATCAGCTGTGCTCGTCTCGGCGGCGGAGAGAGCGAACGTCTCCTCGGCCAGGGCGCGTTGGAGCTCCTCGTGCACCCTCCTGCGCAGGTCGGCGTCGTTCATGCGCTGGTCCGTGAGCACGGGACCCAGCTGCTCGATGACGTACTGGTGGACCTTCTGGCGAAGATCCTCGAGCTGAGCGGTGCGCTGGTCTGTCTGTGGACGCTGGAAGTCCTGCCAGCGGGTGAACTGCGTCATGGCTCTCAGCCCTCCCCGTTCTTGTCGATGCGACGCCGCAATCGGCGCCGTCCTTCGTGCTCGGTCGCCGCCGGGACTTCGGGCGCAGCGTCGAGGAACGACTCCGCCAGGTGCTCGAGGGCGAGTGCCGATGCCGACTTGGGCTTGTCGATCGTCACGGGCACCCCTCTGTTGACTGCCTGCGGGACCGCTATGTCGGACGGGACCCTGAACTCGGCGGGGATCCCCAGTGCCTTCTCCACATCGGCGACCTCGAGGTTGACCTTCGCGTTCGCCCGGTTCAGGACCAGCTTCATCTTGCGCCCGGCGAGCGACAGGAGATCGAGCGTCTGGATCCCGACGCGCAGGTTCTTGATGCTGGGGATGTCCATGCTCGCCACGAGGAGAACGTCGTCGGCCTCCTCGAGCAGGGCGAGCACGACATCATCGAAGTGCGGCGGGAGATCGACGACGACGTAGCCGAACATCGACCGTAGGAACTGCACGATCGCGAGCATCTTCTGAGGCGAGATCTGCTCTGCGGCCGACGGCTCGATCGGCGCCGGCAGCACGCGCAGCCCGGTCGGTTCGTGAGTCGCCAGGAGCGCTTCCATCATCTCCGCATCGGCGTTGTCGATCGCAGCGGCGACGTCGGCGGTCGTCGTCACGGGCCGGACGTTCAACAGCACCGCCACATCGCCGAACTGCAGATCGGCGTCGACGATCACTACCGGGCGCGACTGCTTCAGGGCGAGGCTGACCGCGATGTTCGTCGCGATGACGCTCTTGCCGACGCCGCCCTTGGTCGAGAACGCGACGACCACGCGACCGGGTTCGACGGCCTCGACAGGGGGCGGCTTCCTACGGGAGAGAGCGACCATCGTCTCGCCGACCCGCTCGACGGCCTGACGCGCCTGCGTCTCGTCACCGTCGGTCGTGATTGCGTCTCGGATACCGGCTCGCAACGCCTTCTGGAGCAGCTCTGTCGAGAGCTCGGAGGCGACTAGGACGACTCCGATCTCAGGACGGGCGCGCGTCAGCTGCTCGGCCTCGGCGAGCCCGGCGTCGTCGACCATGCTGGGGCCGAAGACCGCCACTGCAGGCGATCCGGGCGTGAGCGACTCGAGCATCTCGTCGACCGAGGCGTGAACCGCTGCGGTCACGCCGGCCAGCCGGATGGCCACGCCGGTCCGCTCACTGTGGTCGGGCTCGACCGCGCTCACGCGGTAGCGCCGGGGCCCGCCCTCCTTCGCTTCGCTCATGTTTCCCGCTCCTGGCCCTGCGGGCCGGGCCGCTCGGGCCACGCTCGGCCGCGGCGGGCCGGCATGGTCCGCGTGTCGGCGACCTCGCTCATTCCTCCACCCGCCATAGCGATCTCGTCATCGGATCCGCCGGACCACGCCTCATCCCGTCGGGAGGCCCGAGGAAGCGCTCCTGAGCTGTTCACGGACGCTGTCGAGCATCGTGAGCTCCTGGTCGAACCAGTTGAAGGCCTCCACGATCTCGGCTGGGATCGTGAGGTCCTTGCCCTCGAACCCGGGCGGATTGAGGGTGAGGTACACCTGACCCGCACCCTGCATCGCGTGAGCGATCTGGAGGGACTGTCGTGGAGTGACCTCGAGGGTGAACGTCGCGCTCGAGGCCGGCGCCTCGGTGCTCCCGTCGCCTTCTGTGCCGTCCTCGGCCGGCGCCGCCGACACCGCGGAGGTGATCGTCGTATCGTCGACTGCGAGGACCTTCACGCCCGGGATCAGGAACGCCGTGGTCGTGATGGACGGCAGCTGGGTCGCAGCGGCGCCCTCTACGGGGACGGTCAGATCCTCCACGTCGAGGGTGACGAGCACGCTCACCGTGTCGTTGGGCAGGACGAAACCGGCCACTCCACGCATCGCGTCGACGGTCACGGAGATCGCCTGCTTGCCCTCCGGGAGGGTCGACGAGAAGCCCTCGAGACGGCTCGGTTCGACGAAGCTCTCCTGGACGATGAACTGCCCCGCGGAGATCTTCGCCGACGCGACGAGGTCGACGACCCCGTCGGTGTTCGCCCTCGCCATCTCGGGCACGGCGTTTCGGGGCACGGAGCGGGTCTCGAAGAGGTCGGCATCGAGGGCCGCTCGACCGGTGGTGCCCCGGGGGATGTCGCCCTTGGCGACGAGGGCGTCGACGAGCTCGACGTCCTCCTTCGCGCGCTCATCCGCGTCGCCGAGGTACTGGTAGGCCAGCACGGCCGCCAACGCGGCGAGCACCACCGCTGTGACCGCTGTCAGAACACGCCAGTTGCGCACCGTTCTCCCCCTGCCTCTATCTCCGGGTCGAGCATGTAGAGATCGCAGAGCGCGGGCCGCTCGAACAGCGGTCCCGCCCCCCGGCGAGCCTCCACAGGCACGGAAGTATCGCGTGCGCGCCCACTATGAACAAGTAGGACCGAGTCGGGCGAGTTGCTCCCAATCACTCCACGGGGACGCATGTGCACCGCGGAACTGTACCGCCGTCTGTCACGAGGTCGGTGCATCTCCCTCTTCAGGGGCCGCCATCGGGGCCTCGTCGGCCGCGACCTCGCCCACGGCGGCACCGCCCGCACCGGCATCCGCGGCGCCCGCTTCGTCGCCCGGCTCTACAGGGTCGCCGGCCTCGCCGGCCTCGCCGGCGTCCGCTGTGGCCTCCGCGGCACCCGCCTCGTCGCCCGGCGCTGCACCCGCCTCGGCGTAGTCAGGCCCGATGTAGTTGCCCTCGTCGTCGAAGGCGTGCTCACCGAAGTGCTCCCTGTACTCGGCGGCCACCTCGCCGCCCTCGGCCGCCTGCTTGATCGAGAGGGAGATCCGGCGCCGGTCGAGGTCGATGTCGATGATCTTGACCCAGAGCTCCTCGCCCGGCGTCACGACCTGCTCGGGGGAGTCGACGTGGTGGGTCGCCATCTCCGAGATGTGCACGAGCCCCTCGATCCCTTCGCCGACCTGGACGAACGAACCGAACGGCACGAGCTTCGTCACTCTGCCGTAGACGAGCTCCCCGACGCGGTGACCCGTGGCGAACTCCTGCCACGGATCCTGCTGAGTCGCCTTCAACGACAGCGAGATCCGCTCCCGATCCAGGTCTACGTCGAGCACCTGCACCGAGACCTCGTCGCCCACCTGCACGACCGAGGACGGGTGGTCCACGTGCTTCCACGACAGCTCCGAGACGTGCACGAGCCCGTCCATGCCACCGAGGTCGACGAAGGCCCCGAAGTTGACGACCGACGAGACGACGCCCGCCCGGACCTCGCCCGGCTTGAGGTTCGTCGAGGAACTCGTCACGCTGCTCGCGCTGCGTCTCCTCGAGGTACGCACGACGGCTGAGGACGACGTTGTTGCGGTTCTTGTCGAGCTCGATGATCTTGCACTCGAGGGAGCGGCCCACGAACGGATGGAGGTCGCGGACCCGGCGCAGGTCGACAAGCGAGGCGGGGAGGAATCCCCGGAGCCCGATGTCGACGATGAGCCCACCCTTGACGACCTCGATCACCGGGCCGGAGACGATGCCCTCGGACTCCTTGATCTGCTCGATCGTCCCCCAGGCCCGCTCGTACTGTGCGCGCTTCTTCGAGAGGACGAGCCGGCCGTCCTTGTCCTCCTTCTGCAGGACCAGGGCCTCCAGCTCGTCGCCGAGGGTCACGACCTCGTGCGGATCGACGTCGTTGCGGATCGAGAGCTCCTTGGAGGGGATGACCCCCTCGGACTTGTACCCGATGTCGAGGAGCACCTCGTCGCTGTCGATCTTGACGACGAGGCCGGTGACGATGTCGCCGTCTTCGAAGGCCACGATCGTGGCGTCGACGGCGTCGGCGAACGAGACGTCTCCGAGGTCGTTCAGCACGACCGCGGCGAGAAGGTCCTCGGGCTCATCCGTCGACTCGGGGTCCCCGGGGTCGTCGGAGACCCCGGAGTCGGCGGCGGCGGTGACCGTCGGGTCATCGGTGGCGGAGGCGCCCTCTTCCTCGGTCGCCTGTCCTGACGACGTCTGCTCGCCTGCTACTTCGTCGCCGGTCCCCTGGTCCGCCGACGGCTGCTCGACGGTCGCATCGACGACGGGCTCGTCCGTCGCCGCGGGCTCGCCCGTGGCGGCGGGGGCCTCGGCGATCGTGTTGGTCTCGTGGTCCGACAACGTGGTCCTGCTTTCCGGTGGGTTGACTCGCGCCTTGCGGCCGGGTTCGCCCCCGGCACGACGCGCGCGGCCGCCGCCCCGGCGGGGCGACGCGGACAGGCTACAGGGTCACCGTTGCGCAGGAAAACGGGGCACGGTCGCCGACGACCCAGCGCCGCTTCACTCCGGTCGGCGCGCCAGGAGCAGGCTCTCCGGGAGGTCGACCGACGGTGGCGACGCGTCATACGCCCCGGGGGCGACGCCATACACGCCTTCGACGATCATGCCCGCCGCCTCCGCGAGAAGGATCAGCTCGCGCGGCGTGAAGAGCGTCGTCCACATGTCGAACTCCTCCTCCTCGCCGCGCGCATCTCGGAGGGTCGCGCTCTCACGTAGGACACCCGATGAGGCGTCGAGATCCTCGCCGTCCTCCATGTGACGAACCGCGAAGTACGCGGAGAACGCCGAGAGCGCCAGGGCCCCGCCTGGCCGCAGCGCCTTCGCGAATGCCCTGAGCAGCCACGGTCCCTCGTCGCCGCGCAGGAGGCCGAAGCCTCCCTGGCAGAGGCAGATCGCGGCGTCGAACTCCCCCTCGAAGCCAAGATCGCGCACGTCGAGCACCTCGAAGGTGGCCGGGAGACCCGCTGCGGCCTCGCGGGCGAGGCGGACGAACTCCTCGGAGCGGTCGACCCCGACGACCTCGATCCCCCGCCGTGCGAGCGCCAGCGCGTGCCGGCCGGGACCGCAGCCGATGTCGAGGACACGCTGTCCCGCCACGATCCCGAGCGCGTCGATCAGGAACCCGATCTCCTGCTCGGTACCCATCGTGAAGGCGTTCCGCAGGTAGGCCGGCCCCAGGAAACGGGCCAGTGGGTCGAACCAGCCGTCCCCCGGTGTCGGGGGCATGGTCGCCTCCGGGCTCATGTGCCCACGGCCGTCATGACCCGACATGGACCTTGAACGCCGGCCTCGTCGACTCCCGAAGGTCCACTGCGCCGAGGACGACCACGACCTGAGCGACCGCGAGCACTCGCATGGCCTCGCCCGGCCAGCGCCAGACGTTCACGCCGAGGAACGGGATGACCAGCGCCAATGCCACGCCGGTCGCCGGAACCAGCGGCCACTTGGAGTGTCGGGCGACCACCACCGCACAGACGACTGTGACGAGCCCGATCAGGACGACGGCCCAGCCGACGGCGTCGAACCCGGGCTCCCGCACGGCTTCGACCACTCCGGCGAAGGGCGCCGCCAACGCGTCTCTTCGGGACAAGGAGTCGTCCAGGAAGGGCCACTCATCAAGACGTACGCGCACCCAGCCCCACCAGGCCAGGAGCGGTGCGACCGTCGCCAGCCAGCGCGGGAGCGCTCTCGGCCCACGCGCGCGCACGTCGGCCACGAACGCAGGGACGAGCGCCACAGCCGACGCCTCCCGGGCCAGCAGCAGCGCTGCGAAGCACCACGACGCCACTGCGCGACGACCGTCGAGCTCCGCCAGGAGCGCACCCAGCAGAAGCGCCAGCACGATCGACTCCGAGAAGGTGGCGATCCCCGCTGCCCACACGCCCGGCACGGCGAACATCCAGAGGGCCCGCGACGGGAGCCGCCCGCGGCGCGCCAGCAGCGTCGCAGCGATCCCGATGGCGGCGACGCCGCACGCGACGACGAGAACGGCCAGCGCGACCTCCGTGGGGCCGGCGCGACCCGCGCCGAGAACCCAGCCGGCGAAAGGGAAGAGGATGCGCCCGTACCTGTACGCGACGCCCGAGCTGTCGGGCGTCTCTATGGCGGATCCGTCTCCGAACGGGTCGGTCGCGACCTGACGGAACAGGTTCGCGTCGCTTCGGAACACCCCATCGCGCCCCTCCGAGATCGCGACGGTGAGCATCACCGTCCCGAACACGACAGCGGCGATCGTCGTCACGTGAAGGAGGTCGGCGCGATGGATCGGTCGGGGCTCGGGACCGTCTCGGGTCACTTCGCCTCGGCCCAGCTCTTGCCGAACCCGACGTCGACGACGAGGGGGACGCGGAGCTCGCAGGCGCCCTCCATGAGCTCACGAACGAGCACCTCGACCGTCTTGCGCTCCTCCGAGGGGACCTCGAAGACGAGCTCGTCGTGCACCGTGAGGACCATCCGGCTGCGCAGGCGCACGGTCTTCGAGCTCCCGGTCGACATCGATCATCGCCAGCTTGAAGATGTCGGCGGCCGTGCCCTGGACGGGCGCGTTCTGCGCCATGCGCTCGCCCATCTGGCGGATGCGGAAGTTGTCGGACGACAGCTCGGGCAACCCTCGACGCCGACCGAAGAGCGTCGTCGTGTAGCCGAGATCACGCGCCTCGCGCACCGTCGACTCCATGTACGCGTGGACGTTCGGGAAGCCCTCGAAGTACGCGTCGAGGATCTCGCGGGCCTGCTCGGTCGGGATGTCGAGGCGCTGGGCCAGCCCGTATGCCTCCATTCCGTACGCGAGGCCGTAGTTGACGACCTTCGCGAAACGGCGCTGGAACTCGTCGACCTTCTCCTCCGCTACACCGAAGACCGTCGCTGCCGTGGTCGTGTGCACATCGGCACCGCGCTCGAACGCGTCGATGAGACCCGGGTCTTCGGCCAGATGAGCGAGGATCCGCAGCTCGATCTGCGAGTAGTCGGCCGTGAGCAGCCCACAGCCGTCAGCGGCCACGAAGGCACGTCGCATCTCGCGGCCGGCTGCCGTGCGGACCGGGATGTTCTGCAGGTTCGGCGCCTCGCTGGAGATGCGCCCGGTAGTCGTCGCGAGCTGGTTGAACGTGGCGTGGATCCTCCCGTCGGCGTGGACGAGTGGCGGGAGCGCGTCGGCGTAGGTGCTGCGGAGCTTCTCCACCTCGCGGTACTTGAGGAGCGACTCGACGATCGGGTGCTCGTCTTGGAGCCGCTGCAGCGAGTCGGCGTCGGTCGACGGTCCGGTCTTGGTCTTCTTGACCGGCGTGAGGCCCAGCTCCTCGAAGAGCACCCTGCGGAGCTGCGGTGTCGAGTTGACATTGAACTCCTCACCGGCGTGAGCGTGGATCTCTGCCTCGAGGCGGCGGCACTCGTCGCCGAGCTCCTCGCCGAGCTGTTCGAGGAAGGCGACGTCGATCCTGACGCCGACGTCCTCCATGCGCGCCAGGACCCGGATCAGCGGCCGCTCGATCCTCTCGTAGAGGTCCGCCAGCTCGCGCGCCTCGAGCGCCTCGCGCAGCGCGCCGGAGAGCAGCAGCACCGCCGCAGCGCCGCGCCCCGCCTCCACTGCCCCGGCCTCCCCGCTGAAGTCGAGGGTCCCCTCCTTGCGGTCGGGGGACGTGAGCTCCATGCCCAGGTACCGCTCCGCCAGGTCGCCGAGGTCGTACCTGCCCTGGCCGGGCTCGAGCAGGTACGCCATGACGGCGGTGTCGGTGGCCGGAGAGCGCAGATCAGTGCCGAGGCCGTGCATCAGCTCCTTGACCCGGTGAGCGGCGATCGGGGGCCCTCCGGGTGCCGTGAGGACCTCGAGCGCCTCGCGCACGCCCGGGTCCGCGAGCACGGCCTCGGGAAGGTACGCGGCTCTGGTCGGCTCCGAGGCGACGGCGAGACCGACCGCGGCGCTGTGGGCCGCAGTCCCCGCCCACCGCACCTCAAGCGCCACCGGTGCCCGAGGACTCCCAGCCGCCCTGTCGCCGCCTCCGTCGTGAAGCGCGTGCAGGAGACCGGCGGCGGCGGACGGCTCCGACATGACCTCCACCTCGACGTCGAAGGCCGTGCTCTCCTCCACTGCGGCGGAGTCGCCCACGGCGGCGAGGACCCGGGTGAGGAGGGAACGGAACTCGAGGTGCGTGAAGAGGCGGCGCAGCTCCTCCTTGTCGAAGGCGCCCTGACGGAGCTCGGCCGTCTCCACCCCCAGCGGCAGGTCGCGCCTCAGCATCGTCATGTCGCGGTTCTTGAAGACGCGGTCACGACAAGCAGTGAGGTTCTCGCGCTGCTTGGGCGGGAGACCGTCGACGTGCTCGTAGATGCCTTCGAGCGTGCCGTACGCCGAGACCAGCTTCGCCGCGGTCTTCTCGCCGATGCCGGGCACCCCGGGGAGGTTGTCGCTCGGGTCACCGCGGAGCGCCGCGTACTCCGGGTACTGCGCCGGGGTGACCCCGGTCCGCTCGAAGATGCCGGCCTCGTCGTAGAGCGCGTAGTCCGATACGCCGCGCTTGTTGTAGAGGACTCGCACGTGCGGATCTTCCACGAGCTGGTAGGAGTCGCGGTCGCCGGTGACGATCACCACGTCGATGCCCTCGGCCGACGAGTTGGTGGCGAGCGTCGCTATCACGTCGTCCGCCTCGACACCGGGCACCTCGAGGACAGGCACGTGGAGGGTGTCGAGGACCTCCCGGATGAGAGGCATCTGCGATCGGAAGAGGTCAGGCGTCTCGGCGCGGCCCGCCTTGTACTCGGAGTCCATCTCGTCGCGGAACGTCGGACCCGCGGCATCGAACGCGACCGCTATGAAGTCGGGCCGCGTGTCGGCGACGACCTTCGCGAGCATCGACGTGAACCCGTACACGGCGTTGGTGACCGCACCGGAAGCGGTGCCCATGTCTGTCGGGAGGGCGAAGAAGGCCCGGTACGCGAGCGAGTGTCCGTCGAGGAGCAGCAGTTTGGCCATCACCGGCAATCGTAGGACCGTGCACTCCACGGCCGCGCCCGTCGGGGAACGGCCGGCACGGGCCCTTCCGACTCGCGATCCTCGGACCTGCTGCGGCGATCTACCCGAGGCCGACGCTCCCTAGGGGGTCAGCGATCCACTCAGGACTTCGGCCGCGACCTCGTGGATCTTCCTCCGGCTGTCCATGGCTGCCTTCTGCATGAACCGGAAAGACTCCGCCTCGGAGAGCCCGTGATCGTCCATGAGGAGCCCCTTGGCCCGGTCGATGACCTTGCGTGCCTCGAGGAGCTCCGCGAGGTTCGCGTTCTCTTTCTCGAGCGAGACGATCTCCGCGTGCCGGCCGAGCGCCATCTCGATCGCAGGGACGAGGTCGCTGGTCTGGAACGGCTTGACGAGGTAGGCGAGGGCTCCGGCGTCGCGAGCCTCCTCCACGAGGTCCTGCTGTGAGAAGGCCGTCAGCACGAGCACGGCCGCCAGCCGCTCCCCCGCGATCACCCTGGCCGCCGAGAGCCCGTCGAGTCCTGGCATCTTGATGTCGAGAATCGCCAGGTCGGGCTCCGTCTCGCGCACGAGCTCGATCGCCGTGTCGCCGCGACCGGTCTCGGCCACCACCTCGTAGCCCTCTTCCTCGAGGGTCTCCCTGAGGTCGAGACGGATGATCGCCTCGTCTTCGGCAATCACTACGCGTACAGGGTCGGTCACGTCGGCTCTCCGGGGCTTCTCGGGCTCGGTGGAAGGCTAGGTGGAAGGAAGGTGGGCGGCGATTCGGTCGAGCAGGGAGTCCTGCTCGCGGACCAGAGCTGCGATCGACTGCTCCAGGTCGTCTCGGTAGCGAGCCAGAGCATCGGCGTGCCGCCGACTCTCGCTGGCGTCGACGTCGGCGATGGGCGTCTCGGAGACGAGCGCCCGCAGCCGCGCCTCCTCGGCTTCCTCCTCGAGGAACCGGAGCTGCTCCTCCGCGACGCCGACGTCGACCCTCAACGCCTTGAGGCGCGCACTGACGTCGACGAGGCGTCTCTCGATGATCGTGCGGTTCACGTCGGCGAGTCTAAGGGCCACGCGCGCCCACCGGCCCGGGGAATCCTCCGTTTCCCGGTCATTCCACTCCACAATCGGGGTGTGGCCCGGCGGCGCACCCGTTCCTGTCGCAATCAGTCACCCCTGCGGTGGGTAGATCGTCAATGGTCACCCGCGACGTCGGCCGTCGACGGCATCGCCAGGGCGCCGGAATGTGCTGCGTCGCCCGTCACACCGCAGGTCACACGTGGTGCCCGAGGAGGGATTCGAACCCTCATGCCCTTGCGGGCAGCGGATTTTGAGTCCGCCGTGTCTGCCATTCCACCACTCGGGCCGGGGCGGACCGCCCCTTCGGGCGCGCGCCTTCTCCGATGATGCCATCCCGCCGCGTGCGGGGCCGCGTCCGGAAGTACGATCTCGCCATGGCGGAGTTCGTGGTCGGCGTCGTCGTGGGCGTGTCGGTGACGGCGCTCGTCTTCATCGTCGTCGGCCCGTCACGTCGCGTGAGGGCGGAGCGCCGGCTCCCGGACGACGAGGAGACCGAGCTCCTGCTGGGCCGCACCCCGGGCAGCGAGCCGGTGGTGCCGATGCCCGAGATCCCTCATCCGAGGGAGTACGAACCCGCCGAGCTGCAGGCGCTCAAGCGGCTGAGCGGGACGACCGGCAAGCGCCGATCGCGCTCCTAGGTTCTCGTCCGGACACAGGGCGGCCCCGCCGCCGCGCACTGCCCACAGCCGCCTGAATCCCCGGTTACCCGCCCTCGGCCGTCGCCTTGTCGGCGAGGGCGAAGAGCAGGCGGGCCCGGCACGCGTCGACACCATCGACCGACGCGACGCCTCGTCCCCAGCCGCCGCGGGCGCTCAGGCGCTCCATCGTCACGTCCAGGACGAGCGTGTCACCGGGTCGCACGACGCGCCGGAAGCGCACGTCCTCGACACCACCGAAGAGCGGGAGGCGGCCCCGGTAGCGGTCGTCGGCAAGGAGCGCAATGCCACCCGCCTGCGCGAGAGCCTCCAGCTGGAGAACGCCCGGGAAGACGGGATTGCCCGGGAAGTGGCCGGCGAGGAACTCCTCCTCGCCGGTGATCCGGTACCGAGCCACCGTGCGAGCCCCCGGCTCCAGGAGGTCGACGCTGTCGACGAAGCGGAACGGCGGGCGGTGCGGAAGCAGCGCGACCGGATCCTCGTTCCGTTCCACGTCCCTCCCAGCCACCCCCTCCGCTGGAGGGGCATCGACAGACCACGCGTATTGTGGTCCATCTACACCCCTGTTCGTGTAACCGGTCCTGCTCCGGGGCGGTCGGACGTCGAGCCGCTGAATGCCGTCCAGCCGACGACGACCAGCCGACGTCGTCCAGCGGATCTCGTCCAACAAGCTCGTCCGGCGAACGGAGGTCATGGGTGCGCGTCGCTGTGGTCTTCCCGGGACAGGGCACCCAGGTGCCCGGAATGGGCGCGCCCTGGCGCGATCACCCCGCCTGGTCGATCGTCGAGCGCGCCGAGGCGGCGCTCGGCGAGCCGCTCGCGCCTCTCCTTCTCGAAGCCGATGCGTCGGCGCTCGCACGCACCCGCGAGGCCCAGCTGGCGGTACTGCTGTCGTCCCTCGTCGTGTGGGAGGCCGCGAACACGACGATCCGCGACAACCACGAAGTGGTGGCCTTCGCGGGGCACTCCCTCGGCCAGGTGACGGCGTTGATCGCGTCCGGGGCGCTCACGCTCGACGACGGCGTCCGGTTCGCCGCTCGCCGCGCCGAGCTGACGCAGCGTGCCGCCGACACTGACACCGGCCGGATGGCCGCCCTTCTCGGTGCCACGCCGGCCCAGGCCGAGAAGGCCTGCGCTGCCGCCCCCGGAGCTTGCTGGGTCGCGAACGACAACGCTCCGGGCCAGATCGTCGTCGCGGGCACGCCCGACGGCGTCGAGACGGCACTTGCACGCGCCAAGGAGGTCGGCGTGCGGCGCGCGATGCCGCTGAACGTCGGTGGAGCCTTCCACACTCCCCTGATGGAGCCGGCCCGTGACGGACTCACGGCAGCACTCGCCGACGTCTCGTTCGCCTTGCCCAGCGCGCCGGTCGTCGCCAACGACGACGCCTGCGCCCACTCCGACACCGATGCCTGGCGCGAGCGGCTCGTCGATCACGTCGCGGTGCCCGTCCGTTGGAGGGAGTCGATGGAGTGCCTCGCCGACATCGGAGCAGAGGCGTTCCTCGAGCTCGGGCGAGGTGGGATGATCGCCGGCGTCGCCAAGCGTACGCTTCCCGAGATGCCCGTTCACGGCATCGCGACCCCGGCCGACGTCGAGGGCCTCGCGACAGCGACCACCCCTGGACTGAACACGGGTACGGACGACTAGCAGCGACGCCCCTGCACCGGCACCTCGGTGGGCTCAGGTGAGAGCGGCGGTCACCTTCGCAACTGTCACCTTCGGGGCGACCTTGTAGAACGCCGCGGCGATCCGGCCCCGCTCGTCGACCACGAACGCCGACCGCACGATGCCGAAGTAGCGCCGGCCGTAGTTGACCTTCTCCCCCCACACGCCCCACGCCTCGGCCACGGCGTGGTCCTCGTCGGCCAGGAGTGGGAACCCGAGCCCGTACTTCTCGTCGAAGCGGAGCTGGCGCTCGGGGGAGTCCGGGCTGATCCCCACCACGTCGGCGCCGAGGCCGGCGAGGTCCGGCATCGCGTCGCGCAGCGCGCACGACTGCGCTGTGCAGCCCGACGTATCCGCCTTCGGATAGAAGTAGACGACGACGCGGCGCCCCTTGAACGACGAGAGCCGTCGCTTCTCGCCGTGCTGATCGACCAGCGCGAACGCCGGCGCCCGGTCTCCCTCGGCCAGCTTCACCATGCTGTTCCCCCAGTCTCACCGCCCGGGCCGGAGCCCGGCGGCGTGCCAGATGTCGGTGGGCGCCCCTGGGCGCACGGCGCGCGAGGCGCGCCGTAGCATGCCGCACGTGCGCCGCCGGATGCTCGTCACCCTCGACGTGCCTGCCGCCGACGCACGCCGAGCCGCGATGGCGCTGCCGGGCGCGTCCCCCGCCGAAGACGGCGGCGCGGTGATCGTCCCCGCTGCGCACGTGCCCGACGGTCGGGTCGAGGTCCGCGTCAGTCCCGGAGAGGAGGCCGCGGGCAGCGCGCGCACGACGTGCCTCGAGCTCCTCGGGACCAGCGACGTGCGGATCCCCTTCTTCGGGTGGGCGCTCCGACCCCTGTACCGCGCTCAGCTGCGCAGGACCGTGCGCCACGTCGCAGATTCCGTGTGCGCCGGGTCCCTCGGCAGCTCGCCGCCCGCTCCCCCGGCCCCCGTGATCGGGCTCCCACCCGCGCCCTTCGACGACCGCCAGGCGGTGCTTCTCGCCACGGCAGCGGCCGCGACGGCCGTCGCGATGTTCGGCGGGGCCCTTTACGGCCAGTTCGCCGACTTCATCGCCGACTCGTTCGAGGCGACCGACGCGAGCCTCGGCGTGGCACTCGCGCTGACCCGGCTCGGAGTCCTCGTCTCCCTCCTTGCCACCGCGCTCTCAGACCGCTTGGGCCGCCGCCGGGTCGTGCTGTACAGCCTTGCCGGCGTCTGCATCACGAACGCCCTCGCCGCCGCCGCGCCGACGCTCGAGGTGTTCACCACGCTCCAGGTCCTCAACCGCGGATTCATCAACACGACCGCGATAGTCG
This sequence comes from uncultured Actinomycetes bacterium, assembly GCA_963706745.1. Classification (GTDB taxonomy): domain Bacteria; phylum Actinomycetota; class Acidimicrobiia; order IMCC26256; family PALSA-610; genus JAOSJK01. The sequence goes on from CAVPMX010000004.1 coordinate 1,055,232, forward strand.
CCGGCATCGCGGCCATCGAGGAGGCGCCGGAAGGCGCACGCGCCTTCGCCGCGGCGATGCTCGGACTCGCGGGCGGCTTCGGCTACTCCTTCGCCGTCGTCGCGCTTCCGCTCGGCGACATCTCGGCGGAGTCGTGGCGGATCCCCTTCGCGCTCTCGGGGATCACGATCTTCCTTCTTCCCCGCATCGCCCGCAATCTCGTCGAGGGATCCCGGTTCCACACGCTGCTGGCCTCCGGTGCCGCGCGAGGGCGAATCCGCGAGGTCTTCCACCGCAACTACGGAAAGCGCTTCCTCCTCCTCGGTCTCGTCGCGTTCCTCGCCAACATCTTCAACTCACCCTCGGCTCAGCTCATGAACCGCTTCCTCGCCGACGAGCGCGGCTTCTCGGGCCTCGACATCACCGTGTTCCGCGCGGTGACCAGCGCCGTGCCCGGCATCTTCGGCGTCCTCCTCGCCGGGCGCCTCACCGAGACCTACGGACGGCGCCGCGTCGCGGCTGTCGCGATGGCCGTCGCGACCAGCACGCAGATGGTCTTCTTCCTCGGTCACGGGCCCACGATCTGGTTCGCCGCGACGGTCTCAGTCGTCGCCTCCGCCGCCTCCGGGCTCGCCCTGGCGACCCTCGGCACCGAGCTCTTCCCCACCGAGGTGCGCGGGACCTCGAACGCGTTCCTGCTCGTGGTCGGCGTCGCGGGCTCGGCTACCGGCCTCGTCCTCGCAGGTGCGCTCTCCGATCCGGTCGGGGGCCTCGGGATCGCGATCGCGATCTGCGGAGTCGGTTCGCTCGTCGCCGCCTTCCTGATAGTGCCGCGGCTGCCGGAGTCGCAGTCGCGCCTTCTCGACGAGATCAGCCCCTCCCAGGCGCTCCCCCCGCCCAGCCCCGCGATCTGACACGTCGCGGCGCCGCCCCCGCCTCAAGATCGCGACACGGCACAGCCGATAGATGAGTGGGGCAGGCGGTCCGGGAGGAGCCGGTGTGACACGCGCGCCGGCAGGGGAGACAGGTTGCCGACAACGCAGCGAGTCGCTCACCTCATGCGCCGGGCAGGGTTCGGCGCGAAGAAGTCACAGGTCGCAGCCCTCGCCGATCAACCCATACGTACGACGGTGGATCAGCTGCTCGACCTCTCGTCGGCGCCGGAAGCCCCCCAGCCGGGCTTCCTCACGAGCAACATCGAGGACTGGGAGAAGCGCTACAAGCTCCAGCAGTGGTGGTTGAACAGGATGCGGACCACCACGCATCCCCTGCAGGAGAAGATGACGCTCTTCTGGCACGGGCACTTCGCGACCTCGAACGACAAGGTCGGCGACATGCTGCTCATGTGGCGCCAGCAGGAGCTCTTCCGCAGACGCTGCCTCGGCGGCTTCCGCGGCCTCGTGCAAGCGATGGCGGTGCAGCCCGCGATGCTGCACTACCTCGACAACGACGTGAACGTCGCCGGCGCCCCGAACGAGAACTTCGCCCGCGAGCTGATGGAGCTCTTCACCCTCGGCGTCGACGAGTACTCGCAGTCCGACATCGTCGCATCGGCCCGCGCATGGACGGGCCACAACACCCGCGTCAACGCCCCCCGCCACTACCAGTTCTACCCGGATCGGCACGACAGCGGACGCAAGGAGTTCATGGGCGTCACACGCCGATGGGACGGTCCGGACATCATCGACTTCTTCCTCTCGGAGAGCCCCAAGAAGAAGCGGACCGCCGCACGCTTCATCGCCGAGAAGCTGTGGTCGTTCTTCGCGTACCCGAACCCCGAGCCCGACGTACTGCGACCGCTCGTGAACGTCTTCTACGACTCCGACCTCAACATCGAGCAACTACTGCGAGCGATCTTCCTGGACGAGGCGTTCTACTCGCGGCGGGCTCGGAACGGTCTCGTCCGGAGCCCGGTCGAGTTCGTCGTCGCCACGCTGAAGACCACGGGCCTCTCAGCCGTCGAGACCAACCCCCAGTGGTGGATGGGGGTGATGGGCCAGCAGCTCTTCGCACCACCGAACGTCGCGGGCTGGAAGCAGAACGATTACTGGGTCTCGGTGACCGGCATGTGGGCGCGGGCCGACTGGGCACGCAGCGTCACGTGGAAGGCCTGGAGGGAAGGATTCCTCTCCGACATCCAGGCCATGAGCGTCCCAGCGGCCGTACGCAGGGCGTTCAACGTCTTCGGCATCGACGAGCCCTCGAGTGCCACGCGCGATCACCTCGAGTCCTGGCTGCGGTCCCAGCGGGCCGACTCGACTGCCTGGAGAGATCTGCAGCAGATCAACCTGACCACCCTGATGATGCTCACCCCCGACTTCAACCTGGCGTGAGGGAGATGACAGTGACCGACCTCGACCACGCCGACACCACGGACCTGAGCGTGGGCAACTCCGAGACGCCGGCCCTCACTCGTCGCGGCTTCCTGCGCGCGGGTGCCGCCGGTGCCGGTGGTCTCGCCCTCGCCCCCCTGCTCGGCCACCTCGATGCGCTCGCAGCGCCGTCGCTCGGCGCGGATGACGGGATCGTCTTGCTGGTCACTCTCGCCGGCGGCAACGACGGGCTGAACACGCTCTGCCCGGTGGGAGACGGCCGGTACCGCGATCTGCGCGGCCCCCTGGCCATCCGGCCGGGCGACGCCCTACGCGTCGGACGCGGCGTCGGTCTCCACCCCGCGGTCGAAGCACCTGAAGAAGCGCTACGACGCCGGCAAGGTCGCGGTAGTCCGCGGCGTCGGCTACAACCCGCCGGATCTGAGTCACTTCTCCTCCATGGAGATCTGGATGCAGGGCTGGGGTGGCGCGCGGCGCGGCTACCCGACCGGCTGGGTCGGACGTTGGCTCGACGGCCTCCCCAACGCTTCGCGGGAGCCTCTCCGAGCAGTCACCATCGGCACCTCTGTCCCGATGCACCTCGTCGGTCGTGTAGCCCGGGCGTCCGGCCTTCCGTCGGACATCTCCGGTGCATTCGGGACGACGGTCAACGAGGCGTCCGACACCCGCATGTACGACGCCGTCAAGTCGTTCGGCCGAGGCGAGACGGGGCTGGGCAGGTGGGGAGACTCGATAGGCTCGACTGACCGAACCTTCATGGGTCTCACTCGCAAGGTCGACCGCGCCTACTCCGGACGCTTCCCCGAGAACCAGTTCGCGCGACACATGACGCTCTGCGCCCGACTCATCAATGCGCGCTTGGGCATACGCGTCCTCAACGCGAGCCTCGACGGATTCGACACTCACACAGGACAGCCCGCCACCCACCGGGCGCTGCTCTCCGCTCTCGACACGGGGATCGAACGCTTCTTCCGGACCGTCTCGTCCGAATGGAAGCGCCGAGTCATCGTGGTCGTCTGCTCCGAGTTCGGGAGGCGTCCCGAGGCCAACGACGGCGCGGGAACCGACCACGGCACAGCGAGCGTGTCTCTGGTGATCGGCGACAGGGTGCGGGGAGGACTTCACGGCAAGCAGCCCGGACTCGCGCCCGCAGCTCTCGATCGCTACGGCAACCTGCGCGCCCACGTCGACTTCCGGAGCGTCTACGCGACCGTCCTCAGGCGCTGGCTGCGCGCCGACGCAACCGAGGTCCTCGGTCGGCGCTACGACAAGCTCGACATCTTCGCCTCCACGCCCTGACCCAGCGCCGGCGCGGTGCCGCGACGCCATAGCATCGGCGTGGGGCAGCCGGCCACACCCAGAGGCCGGAGCCGGCTCGACGGAGGAATCGCAGATGCTGAGATGGAAGGTCGGAGACGTGACCATCACGAGCGTGATGGAGTCGGAGACTCCGATTCCCGGGGAGTTCATCGTCGCCGGAGCTTCGCCGGAGGCGCTCGCCTCGCATGCGTGGCTCCGGCCTCACTTCGTCGACGACGCGGGCAACATCATCTTGCGCATCCAGGCGTTCGTCGTCGAGTCCGAAGGCATGAGAATCGTGGTCGACACCTGCATCGGGAACGACAAGCCACGCGGGATCCCGATCTGGGACAGGCTGCAGACGGAGTTCCTCACCGATCTCGCGACCGCGGGCTTCCCGCGTGAGAGCGTCGACGCTGCCGTCTGCACTCACATGCACGTCGATCACGTGGGGTGGAACACGATGCTCGTCGACCCCGTCGCGGCGGCCGGTGTGCCGGGCGCGACCCGCGCCGCCGAGGCGGGTGGCGATGCACAGGACGAGAGGGTCTGGATCCCCACCTTCCCCAACGCCCGCTACTGCTTCGTCGCACAGGAGCTCGCACACTGGCAGGCCTCGGACGACGCGGAAGACCGGCGGATCCAAGCCGACTCGATCCGACCAATACTCGATGCCGGCCTCGCCGATCTCGTCGGAGCCGATCACCGGCTGACGTCGGAGGTCTTTCTCGTGCCGACGCCCGGGCACACCCCCGGCCACGTGAGCGTGAACATCGCCTCGGCCGGCGCGTCGGCTGTGATCACCGGCGACGTGATGCACCACCCGGCGCAGTGCGCACACCCGGAGTGGAATGCGACGTTCGACTCCGCTCCGAAGCAGGCCGAGGAGACGCGGCGCGCCTTCCTCGAGCGCTATGGCGACGCGCCAGTGCTCGTCGTCGGCTCTCACTTCGCCGCACCCGTCGCCGGTCACCTCGTGAGCGAGGGCTCAGCCTGGCGCTTCAACCCGTACGTATCCGACTAGGCGCTACTCCGAGGGTTGTGCGGACGTGCTTCAACGGCCGGCACCGATGTGCGACTCATGGATCGGGCACGAGTTCTCGCTGCGGCCGCGCAAGCAAGCCCACTCGCGCGAGGGCGTCGACGATCCACACGGCGCCCGCCGCGCCGGCAACCGCTGTGGCGCCCAGCGCCACTCCGGCTGCTGCCACATTCGCCGCCGCCAACCCGGGCCAGGATCGAGTGAGGGCGAAGCCGTCACTCAGGCGGCGATGTCCGCCGCCACGCAGGACGGGGCCCAGGTACGCGAGCGCCGCGACGAGGATCTGAGCGAATCCTCCTACGACGAGCACGCCCACGACTGTCGAAGAGAAGGGAGCGTCTCCCCGCGCGACGCGTAGCGCAGCGGCGCAGACGGCGCCCAGCCACCACGTGATACCCGCTGCGAGGTGAACGAGGCGCGCGCCGGCCCATCGGATCTGCTTCCGGCGGACCGCCGGGAGGACCGCGACCGTCGCCACCAGACCGGCCGCGTACCCACCCAGTCCCGCCGCCGCGGACGCGTCGTGACCTCCGAGGAGGCCGGCCGCGGCGATCACCAGGAAGCCACCCATCGTCGCGAGAAGGGCCGCCTGCCGGCGAGGAGTCGCCCGCGGCGACATCTTCACGCGCGCCTCTGTAGCCGTGAAGAACGGAAGCGTTCCGGCGATCGCGAGCCCGACGAGGCCGAGGAGGTTCAGCAGCAGGTGCGCCGACCGAAGGCGCTCGGAGAGACCCTGGCCACCCCCCATGACTCGGACCACTCCCAACGCGATGCCTGCCATTCCCGCCGCCAGGGCCGCCAGGTACCAGCGCAAGGCGGGGTCGAAGCGCCTCTGGATCCCGCCACGCACCTCGCGCGCCAACAGCCAGGCAAGCAATGCCATCGAGGAGAAGACCGAGGCTCCCCCGGCAGCGGGCACGGCGACGGGCCAGTGGAGCTCCCGCCCGACCGTGAGGGCCACCACCCCCGCAGCGAGCAGCACTCGCTGCGCGAGAGCTGATCGGTCCGAGGGAGCAGGCCCCGCCGCCCATGTGACGGCAAAGAGCTGAGCCGCCCCTGAGATCGCCGACAGGAGCGCGCCGGCGAGGAAGAGATGCAGCGTCAGCCAGGACCCGTCGCCCGCTCCGGTCGCCGCGGCGACGGTCGCTGACACCACGAACGCGACCGCCAACCACAGTGCCCGGCGCGCCTGCGCCTGCACGATCGCGACACGCTGCTCGGGAGCACCCGATCCCCGCCCTCCGGCTTCACGGCCCGGCGGCGTCGCGGACACTGCGTATCGGCCGGAGGGTCAGGGCTTCAGCCCGACCACGCGGCGCGTGGCGCGGTGACGTTCGAAGCCGCTGCGGACCTCCTCGGTGGTCCGGCCCAGGGCAACGTGGTCGAGCAGCTCGTAGAGGGCGGCCTCGCCGACCTCGTTCGCGTCGAGGTCGTGCAGAGTGGCCGCGAACTCCGCGACAGACGGCCCGCCCGCTATCTCGTGCACGGACACGGTGACCCTGGTGCCGTCTCGCAGGTCGTCGAGCCCGTCAGCGAAGAGGACCACTTGATCACCCTCGACGGCGTAGCGAGTCGCGCGCGCCACCCCCTCGGGACCACGGATCCAGGCCGTGTGGTGCTTGCCCACGGATGCGGGAAGGGTCATCGCGCTCCTCCGACAGTTTTTCTAGTACTTGCTAGAACATTAGTCCGGACGCCGTGGCCGACGCCCACGTCACATCCGATGGCCTGGCGACTACCCGTTCAGGCGCCGGTAGATGCCCTTGGTCCGCTTGTAGATGTTGCGGAACTCCTTGTACAGCCCGTCGTAGACGGCCCGGTTCCCCGGATCGGGGTTCACGGTCTCGGCCACGACCACCGAACGAGTGATGTCGTCGACCGTGATGCGCCCCAGTGCGACCCCGGCCAGGAGCGCCGCGCCCCTGGCATTCGCGGGATCGGGTTCTCGACCTGGCGGATCGGACGATCGAGGACGTCGGCCATGATCTGTGCCCACGTGCGCGACGACGCTCCGCCCCCGATGAAGTTGAGCGCCGGGAACCTCTTGCCGGTGAACTTCTCGACAGCGCCGAGCAGCCACCGCGAGTTGTACGCGACCCCCTCCAACGCCGAGCGGACCAGATGGGCACGTGTCGTTCCCAGCGACTGGTTGTGCCATCCCGAACGGACCGTGTGGTCGTCTACGGGAGTGCGCTCCCCGTTGAGCCACGGCGTGAAGATGACGCCGTCGCTTCCGGCCGGGAGGGTCTCGGCCAGTACGTCGAACCTGCGGAAGATGTCGTCGGGCGGAGGGCCCGACAGCCCGTCGTCGGGGAAGAAGACCTTGTCCCGCAGCCAGTTCAGACAGCCGCCGGCGACTTCCTGCTCGTCGGCGACGTAGTACTTGCCGGGCAGTGGGGACGGGAGCGACGCCACGCCCCTGAGGATGTCGGTCTTCTTGTAGGGAACATGGCACGACAGCCAGGACGACGTGCCGCAGTAGAGATGGCCCTCGAAGTCGCGGACTGCGCCTGACCCTACGGCGGCCGACTGCAGATCCCCTGTGCCGCCGATCACGACGGTCTCGGGTCGCAACCCGAGCTCCGCTGCGACCTCGGGCAGGAGAGACCCGATCACGTCGATCGCCGCAACCATGTCCGGGAGCTTCGAGCGGTCGAGCCCCGAGATCCGCAGCAGATCCGGGTCGTACCGGATCTCGCTCGGATCGCGGTTGTCGGTAACCCAGTGGAGGACCATCGAGTCGTACGTGCCCAGGCAGCGGCCCGTCAGGCGCAGGTTCAACCAGTCCTTCGGCTCGAGGTACACGTCGGTGGCTCGCGCCGCGTCGGGACGCTCCTCCTCGAGCCACAGGATGTGTGCGAGTGGATCCTTGCCGGAGTGCGCGGGCGCACCGCCGGTCAGCCTGAGCCACCGTCGCAGCTTGCCGACGTCGTAGCCCGCTGCCTTGACCCTGCCGCCGACGACCCGCTCGATCTGCTTCGAGCCACGCGAGTCCATCCAGATGACCGCGTTGTAGACGGCCTGCCCGTCGCGCGCCGTCGGGACGGTGCCCGACCACTGTGCCGTCACGGAGACCGCCACGATCGACTCCGCCGGCACAGGCCGGCGGTCCATCATGCGCTGCGCGCCGACGACGACGCCGCGCCACCAGTCTTCCGGGCGCTGCTCCACGCCCCCACCCGGAAAGAGGAGCAGGTCTACCGGTTCGAACTCGCCGTCGACGAAGTGCCCGTCGAGCGAGAAGATCGCCACCTTGGGCCCCGAGGTGCCGAGATCGATCGTGAGTACGTGCTCGCGCTGTGTCACGGACCAGAGGGTACGCGTAGGTTCAGGCCGGGCGTAGACCCGTCGATGCCCCGGCAACGCGAGCGGCTACCACCATGCGTCGTACCTCCTCACGATCGCCGGCAACGAGGAGATACTCGACGTTTCGCAGCCGTCCGACCCGACCCACCTTCTCACCGTTCGGGTTGTGGATCCCGATCTGGGCTCCCACGTAGCGCTTCGAGTCGAAGCCGAGCACCTCGACATGGCGGCCACCGGCGCCGCACATCTCGCGCAGGTCCTCGAGGCTCACCCACGACTCGTCGTTGTAGGACAGCACGATCACGCGGGCGCGCACTCCCGAGATGACCCGCGCCAGCGCGGCCGGCATCTCGCGACGGCGGTTGAAGGCGCTGCGCGTCGACACGTCGCGACAGTCGATCCTCTTGCGCGCGACCCCGTAGGCCTCGGGCGCATCCCACGCCGTGAGCGTCTCCCACACGTGGTAGTTCGTGTAGTAGCGATGCTGGTTGTAAGGGGGGTCGAGATACGCGAAGTCGAACTCGCCGAGGGCGGCGACCAGATCGACGGCGTCGCCCCGCACGGCCTCGCCCGTACCCACCAGGAGCTCGGGCGCGCGCAGCGTCAACCGCGCGAAGGAACGCTTCGACCACTGCTTCACGTACGCCATCTGCACGCCGGTGGTGGAGTCGACGCGATCGGCCGCCTCCAGGAGGCTCGTCAGGAGCACCGGCTCGAGCGCCGACCCGGCGTAGTCGCGCGCGATCGCCTCGCGTATCGCGTCGATGCGCTCACCGTTGTGTGGCTGGAAGAACCGCGACTGCATACAGAACGTCTCGGTCGCGTATCCGGGCTGCCCGCGCAGCGCATCGAGCTCGGCGAGCGCGTCGGCGAGGTCGTCCTTGTCGAGGCAGGTCGCGTCGGTCGACACATAACAGCGGGCGAACGCCTCCGCGTAGCGCGCGGTGTCGACCGCAGTCACGTGGGAGCCGCGCCTCTTCAGTTCCTGCGCAACTCGTGTCGTGCCCGTGAAGAGATCGAGCGCCGTGCGCGCCCTCGCAGCAGCGAGCATCTCCCCCAGCACCGGGACGAGTCGCCGCTTCGATCCGAGATACTTGATCACGCATCCTCCCCCTGGGACGAACCTACCCCACAGGAGGAGCCGAGCAGCGCATGGCAGGAGCCGTCACGGTGCCGGTCGATCTCGCCGTGCATGCCCGTGGCCGAAGAAGCCGCCGCGCGGTCTGGCGTGCGCGTGGTAGTGGTCGGGGATGTTGCGCATGTTGTCGTCGACGTAGTGCTCGAAGGTGAAGTGCTCTACAACAACCGCTTCGAGCCTGGCGTGCATGTGCGCCAGGTGGTCCTCCGGCGGCTCGGTACCATGATGCCGCCAGACGACCATCGGGACCGCACAGATCTCGCACTCCGCGATCCAGCACACGTCGTCCTCGTGGAACCAGGGAGTGATGCGCGCCGCCTCGCACAGATCGCAGTCGGCGCGAACGGGGAACGTGTGCACCTGGTGGAATCTACTCGGGCGCACCGAGGCGCCCGGCAGATCGACCCCGCCGACAGAGGACACCTCGCTCCGGCCGCGGGTCGTGCCGTACAATGTGCGCCCAGCAGTCGTACAGCGTTGCGGACGGGATACCCATGAAAGGCCTCATACTCGCCGGCGGCTCGGGGACACGGCTGCGGCCCATCACCCACAGCTGCGCGAAGCAGCTCGTTCCGATAGCGAACAAGCCGATTCTCTTCTACGGCCTCGAGGACATGAGGGCGGCCGGAATCCGGGACGTGGCGATCGTCGTCGGAGACACAGCGGACGAGATCATCGCCGCGGTCGGCGACGGCACCCGCTTCGGCGTCGACGTCACGTACCTGCCACAGGAAGCACCGCTGGGACTCGCACACTGCGTCCTGATCGCCCGCGACTTCCTCGGCGACGACGACTTCGTGATGTACCTGGGCGACAACATGCTCCAGCAGGGGCTCATCGAGTTCGTCGAGCGCTTCGAGGCCGAGCGGCACCTCACACCCCCGTTCGGCGGCGACGGCCGCCGCGCCGTCGGCGCAGATCCTCCTCGCTCGCGTCGACGATCCGAGCCAGTTCGGAGTCGCAGCGATCGGTGACAACGGAGAGGTGCTCTACCTCGTCGAGAAGCCGGCCGATCCGCCGTCGGACCTCGCACTCGTCGGCGTCTACCTCTTCGATCCGAGCATCCACGAGGCGGTCCGGTCGATCGCAGCCGTCGGGGCGCGGCGAGCTGGAGATCACCGACGCGATCCAGTGGCTCGTGGACCACGACCACCGCGTGCGCCACGAGGTACTCGACGGCTGGTGGATCGACACGGGCAAGAAGGACCCGCTGCTCCACTGCAACAGGTTGATTCTCGAGGCACTGGTTCCTCGCTGCGACGGCAAGGTCGACGAACGTTCACGGGTCGACGGCCGCGTCGTGGTCGAGGATGGCGCTGTGCTGGTCAACTCGACGGTTCGCGGACCCGCGATCATCGGCAGTCGTACCCGCCTGGTCGACACCTACGTCGGCCCGTTCACCTCGATCGCTGCCGACTGCGAGATCATCGACTCCGAGATCGAGCACTCCGTCGTTCTCGAGCAGAGCCGCATCATCGGCGTCCACCGGATCCAGGACTCGCTCCTCGGCCGCGAGGTCGAGGTGGTCCGGTCCGGCTTGCGCCCGCGGGCCACGAGACTGATGCTGGGCGACCATTCGCCGCGCAGACCTGGAGTAGCCACGCCGAGATGACTGCTGACCCTGAAGTCTCCGAGTCCGATCAGATCGCGGGCGTCCTGTACGCCCAGCCGGCCGTCTTCTCCGACGAGCGTGGCTGCTTCGTCGAGACCTACCGGCGCGACTGGTTCCGGGGTGCGCGCGAGATGATCCAGCAGAACCGCGCCGATCGTGCCACCGGTTGCGTCGTCGGACTGCACTACCACCTGCACCAGGCCGACTACTGGTACGTACCGTTCGGTCGCGCTCGGGTCGTCCTCCACGACCTCCGCGACGGGCTCCCCGACCGACGGCTCCACGCTCTGCTTCGATCTCGGCGCCCGCGACGACGGGACGCACGACCATCGCGGCGTCTACATCCCGCCCGGCGTCGCTCACGGCTTCGCCGCACTGACCGACATGACGATCACGTACCTCGTCGACGGCTACTACAACCCGGCCGACGAGCTCGGAGTCGCGTGGGACGACCCGGCGATCGCCGCAGACTGGGGAGTGGAGGCTCCCGTCCTCTCGGAGCGCGACCGGTCGAATCCTCGACGATCCGGCATCGAACCCCAGTGGCGGCCGCACGCCGCACTTCGTACCTGAGGAGTCAGGCTTGAACATCCTCGTCACCGGTGGCGCCGGCTTCATCGGTTCGAACTTCGTCCGCGGCTGGATCGACAGACACCCCGACGACAAGGTGATCGTCGTCGACCTGCTCACGTATGCGGGGAACCTCGCGAGCCTCGAGGACTTGGCCGGAAGGCACACGTTCGTCCACGGCGACATCGCCGACCTCGACCTCATGTCCGACGTGCTCCGCGGGCACTCCGTCGACATCGTCGTGAACTTCGCGGCCGAGTCGCACAACAGCTACGCGATCGTCAACCCCGGCGCGTTCTTCCGGACCAACGTGCTCGGCACCCAGACGCTGTGCGAGGCGGCTCGCCGCGTCGGCGTGGCGCGCTTGCACCACATCTCGACCTGCGAGGTCTACGGCGACCTCGACCTCGACACCGACGAGGTGTTCACCGAGTCGTCGCCATACCGGCCGCGCACTCCGTACAACGCGTCGAAGGCGGGCGGCGACCACGCCGTGCGCGCGTACTCCGAGACCTTCGGCCTCCCGGTGACCATCACCAACTGCGCCAACAACTACGGGCCCTACCAGTTCCCCGAGAAGGTCCTCCCTCTCTTCGCCACGAACGCCCTCGACGACGAGCCACTACCCCTCTACGAGTCGACACAGAACCGCCGGGAGTGGATACACGTCGACGACCACTGCCGGGCCATCGAGGTCGTCATCGAGCACGGGCGCGTCGGCGAGACCTACCACGTGGGGACCGGCGTCGAGAAGAGCATCGAGGAGATCGCCGACGGCGTCCTCGAAGCTCTCGGCAAGCCGTCGACGCTGAAGGCGATCGTGCCCGACCGGCCCGGCCACGACCGGCGCTACGTCCTCGACTCGACCAAGATCCGAGACGAGCTCGGCTGGCAGCCGACCGTCGACTTCGAGGTGGGCCTCCGCGAGACCGTCGGATTGGTACGCGGAGAACCGGTCCTGGTGGGAGCCGCTCCGGGAGCGCGCCCCTGTGCAGGAAGCGACAGCCTGGAAGACGCCTTGAAGGTCCTCGTGACCGGCGCCGCCGGTCAGGTGGGGCGCGAGGTCGTCGAGCGGCTCGAGGCCGCGCCGCAGCACGAGGTCGTCGGGCTGGGCAGCGACGCGCTCGACGTGAGCGACCGTGACGCCGTTCTCGGCTCGATGGCGACGCTCGCGCCCGACGCCGTCGTGCACGCCGCAGCGTGGACCGCCGTCGACGCGTGCGAATCCGACCCGGATCGCGCCTACGCCGTCAACGCACTCGGCACACGCCACGTCGCCGAGGCATGCGGCGCGAATCACGCCCACCTCCTCGCCCTGTCGACCGACTACGTCTTCGACGGCGCGAAGGCGGCGCCGTACGTCGAGTGGGACGCCCCGAACCCGGCCTCCGTGTACGGGAGGTCGAAGCTCGCCGGCGAGGAGGAGGCACTCCGGCTTCCAGGAGCGACAGTCGTGCGAACCTCGTGGGTCTGCGGCTTCCACGGATCCAACGTGGTCAAGACCGTCCTGCGGCTCGCCGGCGAGCACGAGACACTCGACTTCGTCGACGACCAACACGGCAACCCGACACTCGCTGCAGACCTCGCCCTCATGATCGAGCGACTCCTGGTGTCGCGAATGCCCGGCATCCACCACGTGACGAACCAGGGCGCAGTCTCGTGGTACGAGTTCGCCCGCACCGTGATGGAGGCCGCCGGGCTCGATCCGGGTCGCGTGCAGCCGATCAGCACCGCCGACCTCAATCCCCCGCGACCGGCGCGGCGCCCTCGCAACTCCGTCCTCGACAACGCCTCACTGCGACTGAGCGGCATCGCCCTGCTCCCCCACTACGCCATCCCACTTCAGCAACTCGTCACCCGCCTCCAGGCGGGGCGTCGATAGATCACAACGCTGTGGTCTACCGACGCTCCTCCGGCACCAGGGACGAGGATGCGAGGCCCTCCACGCGGGGGGCGAGCCAGGCCCAGAAGGCGGCCGCGCCGTCGCCCTCGAAGTGCACGCCGTCGTGGCGAACCTGCACTCCGTCGCGCTCGTCGACGTAGCGACCACCGGGACAGAGCCACTCCGCAGAGTCGAGCATCCGGGCCTCGTCGGCATGCCTCTTCACGACGGACTCGATCACGTCGTTGACTGCGTCCACCCTCGCGATGTCAGTGCGTTCCGTACCGAGCCTCGCGCCGTCCGGAGACGGCCCATAGCAGGGGACGCGCAGGAAGACGACCGGGGCATCGAGGATCTCGATCGCCTCTTCGAGCTCACCCGCGAGGTAGCGAGCGTGCGCGTCCGTGCCCACTCTCAGGGTCTCGTCGCCGACGCGCAGGTCGAGCACTTCCCAGGCGCCGATCTGGATCACTGCGAGGTCGATGTCCCATGTCCGAGACCACGCCGCCCACTGCTCCGGCCACGCTCGACAGACGGCCCGCTGCCTCCACGTCCGGCCGCCGGAGACGGTGTCGCCGCGCACAACACCGCACCCGAGCGCGGCCAGGAAGTGCCACTCGGCTCGCGAGTACCGATCCGGCTCGAACTCGTCTGCGAGCGTGAACGTCGAGGAGTCGCCCGCGAGCAGGATGCTCGGCACCGATCCATCGGCTGGGGTACTCGATCGACGGTCTCCGGAACCGGACGGCGCTACGTCGCCGTCCGCGGTCGATCGCGATCCTGGACCCTCGCTGTTCGTAGTCGACGGTGAGCCCGAACCGCTCTGGCTCGTTTCGCTCCCGGTGCGCCCGACTACGAGGCTCTCCTCAACCACCATCGGGCGCGCCCCCGCCGTCGCCGCGACGAGGGCGAGCACCGTCGCCGCGGCCGCGACAGGGACCGCTGCGCGGGCGGCACGACCGGGGCGCAGCATCCGCCGGGCACGGATCGGATGCTCAACGAGGACATACGAGGCGGCTGCCGCCGCGCCGGCGACGGCCGTCCGCAGCGCGAAGAGGCCCGGTCCGGCAAACCCGACCCGCTGGGAGGTGAGCGCCACGTCGACGGGCCAGTGCCACAGGTACAGGCCGTACGAGACGCGCCCGACAGCGCGAAGCGGACGCACCGAGAGCGCCGACCGTACCGACCACGAACGGGCCCGTTCGCGGCCCGGCGGGCGCACCGCCGAGGCGATCACGGCAGCCGAGGCGACCGCTACCAAGAGGAAGCCGCCGCGGTACATCCAGGCGTCGGTGTCCGCCGCCTGCCACGCGAACCACGCCAGGAGAAGGGCTCCGCAGACGCCCGCCGCCTCGATCGCCCTACCCGAGAGAGCGACCAAGATGCCGGGTCGCGCCGCGAGCACGATCGCCAGCAGCGCCCCGACCAGGAGGCCCTGCACGCGCGTGTCGGTTCCGTAGTAGACGCGCGACCAGTCGCCGGTCGGGTCGAAGCGCCACGCCATCAGCCCGGCCGAGACAACCGCGCCGGAGGCGCACACCGACCCGAGGAGGCGCGTCCTGCCCCTGCCGAGCCGCAGCATCACGACGACCAACAACGGCCACAGCAGGTACCACTGCTCTTCTATGGCGAGCGACCACGTGTGGCGGAGCGGCGACGGTACACCGAACTGCTCGAAGTACGACGCCCCCGACCATACGTAGCGCCAGTTGGCGACGTAGCCGAGCGTCGCGAGCGCATCACCACGGATGCGCGCCAGCTCGCGTGGCTCCGCGAGGAGCCACGCGTACACCGCTACTCCCGCGAGCATCACGAACAGGGCCGGCAGCAGCCGGCGTGCCCGACGGGCCCAGAAGCCGCGGAGCGAGATCCTGCGGCTCTGGGCCCACTCGGCGACCAAGAGCGACGTGATCAGGTAGCCACTGAGGACGAAGAAGACGTCGACGCCGAGGTAGCCCCCCGGCATCGACGCGACACCCCCGTGGTAGGCCATGACGGCCCCTACGGCGACCGCCCTGAGCCCGTCGAGCGCCGGCTGGTACTCAAGTGTCCGCGGCGCCGCTTCGTCGGTGGCCAACGTGGGTACCGGCTACATACGATCGACGATCGCCCGCCGCGAACTCGGAGCACTTGACCTCCGTCGCACCCTCCATGAGGCGCGCGAAGTCGTAGGTCACGATCCTGTCGGCGATCGTCCGCTCGAGCGCACCGACGATGTCGGCCGCTGCCGCCTCCCACCCGAGGTGCTCGAACATCATCACGCCCGACAGGATCACCGAGCCTGGGTTCACCTTGTCCTGACCCGCGTATTTCGGAGCCGTGCCGTGCGTCGCCTCGAAGATCGCGTGCCCGGTCACGTAGTTGATGTTGCCACCAGGAGCGATGCCGATCCCGCCGACCTGCGCTGCGAGCGCATCGGAGAGGTAGTCACCGTTCAGGTTCGTCGTGGCTATCACGTCGAAGTCGTCGGGGCGGGTGAGCACCTGCTGCAGCGTGATGTCGGCGATGTTGTCCTTCACGAGGACCTTGTCGCCGGGCTCGCCTCCGCAGTCGTCCCAGCCGACGGCGACATCGGCGAACTCGTCGCGCACGAGGTCGTAACCCCAGTTGCGGAAGGCCCCTTCGGTGTACTTCTGGATGTTCCCCTTGTGCACCATCGTCACCGACGGCCGGCCGTTCTTGACCGCGTACTCGATGGCGGCGCGGATCAGCCGCTTGGATCCGGTGACGGAGACCGGCTTGATGCCGATCCCGCTGTCGGGACGGATCTTCCAGCCGAGCTGCTCCTCGAGCGTCGCGATGAGCCGGGCGGCCTCGGGTGTGCCCTCCTCGACCTCGAGGCCCGCGTAGATGTCCTCCGTGTTCTCCCGGAAGATCACCATGTCGACCTTCTCCGGGTGCTTGACGGGCGATGGAACGCCCTCGAACCACCGCACCGGACGCAGGCAGACGTACAGGTCGAGGATCTGGCGCAACGCGACGTTCAGGGAGCGGATCCCGCCGCCGACGGGCGTGGTGAGCGGCCCCTTGATCCCGATCAGGTACTCGCGGAACGCCTCGACGGTCTCGTCGGGGAGCCAGGAACCTGTCGCGTCGAATGCCTTCTGCCCGGCGAGGACCTCTTTCCACTCGATCCGCTTGCCGTGCTTCGCAGCAGCCGCGTCGAAGACGAGGCGCGCCGCCGGCCAGATGTCGACGCCGGTTCCGTCGCCCTCGACGAACGGGATCACCGGATTGTCGGGCACTGAGAGGCTGCCGTCGGGTTGCATCGCGATCTTCTCGGCCATGCTCGACAACCTACCGGACCGCGCCGCCGCCTCCACGAAGCAGCAGGGTCACCGAATGGGTCGGCGTACCCGACGGAGGGGACGACCCGGATCAGCAGTCGAGGGCGGCGCGCAGGCTCGCCACGAAGGCCCCTGCCTCCTCGGGGCCTCCCCCATTGAGAAGGATTCGCACGAGCGCGCTGCCCACGATGACGCCGTCGGCGGAGCCGGCTGCCTCGACAGCCTGGTCGGGTGTGGAGATGCCGACGCCGAGGAGCGCCGGCTTGTCCGTAGCGCTCTTCAAGCGTCGCCCCATCTCGACGGCGTGCGAGGAGAGCGCGGCGCGCTCACCCGTCACACCCATGAGCGCAACGCCGTAGACGAATCCCTGCGTCCTCGCGCAGATCGCGGCGAGCCGCGCGTCGGTCGTGCTCGGAGCGGCGAGCAACACGGTCTCCACTCCGGACTCGGCCGCGGCGCCACCCCAGCCGTCGAGCTCATCGAGCGGCAGGTCGGGGATGATTGCGGCGTCGATGCCCGCCGCGGCGAGCGAGCTCGCGAAGCGCTCGTGGCCCATGTGGGCGACGAGGTTGTAGTACGTCATCACGACGAGTGGCACGCCGACATCGAGATCGACCGTCTCACCGATGACTCCGGCCGGTGTCGCGCCCAGGTCCAGCGCTCTCCGGCTCGCCTCCTGGATCGTCTTGCCGTCCATCATCGGGTCGGAGAAGGGGATCCCGATCTCGACGGCATCGGCGCCAGCGGCGACGCACGCCCTCACGACGTCGGGCCACGAGGCACCCAGGCCGCCGGTCACGTACGGGACTAGGAGCTTGCTCCCGCCGTCGCGCCGTTCGCGAAGCGACTTCTCGAGCCTCACGGCAGCTCTCCGAGCATCTCCGCGACCTGAGCGGCATCCTTGTCGCCGCGGCCCGAGAGTGTTATCAGAACCGTGGAGCCCGGCGCGATCGAACGCCCGGCTTCGCGCGCCAGCCAGCCGATCGCATGCGCCGGTTCGAGAGCGGGGACGATCCCCTCGGACTCCGAGAGGAGTCGGAAGCCCGCCAGCGCCTCGACGTCGGTCGCGACCTCGTAGCGGGCGCGACCTGACGCCGCGAGCGCCGCGTGCTCGGGCCCGACGCCCGGGTAGTCGAGACCGGCGCTGATCGACGAGGCCTCGAGGATCTGACCGTCTTCGTCCTGCAGCACGAGCGACCGCATCCCGTGGAGGACTCCGGGAACGCCGCGCGTGACGGCGGCGCCGTGATGACCGGAGTCCAGCCCGAGCCCCCCGGCCTCCACTCCGACGAGCGCCGCGTCGGTGTCGAGGAAGCCGGCAAAAGTGCCGATCGCGTTCGATCCGCCGCCCACGCATGCGGCGACGAAATCGGGATCTCGGCCGGTCATCTCCCGGCACTGCTCGCGAGCCTCGTCGCCGACGACTCTCTGCAGCTCGCGCACCATCCAGGGAAAGGGGTGCGGGCCCATCACCGATCCGAGGCAGTAGTGGGTGGTCTCGACACACGCCACCCACTCCCGCATGGCGTCGTTCACCGCGTCCTTCAGGGTCGCGCTGCCCGACGCGACCGGGACCACTTCCGCGCCGAGGAGTCGCATCCTGAAAACGTTGAGTGCCTGGCGCTCTACGTCGACGGCTCCCATGAAGATCATGCAGTCGAACCCGAAGAGCGCCGCCGCCGTCGCTGTGGCGACTCCGTGCTGCCCGGCGCCGGTCTCGGCGATGAGGCGTCGCTTGCCCATCCGCCGCGTGAGCAGCGCCTGCCCTAGGACATTGTTGATCTTGTGGGAGCCCGTGTGCGTCAGGTCCTCCCTCTTCAGGAGGACCCGCACCCCCAGGCGCTCCGAGAGACGGCGGCACTCGGTCAGCGGCGTCGGACGACCCGCGTAGTCGCGCAGGAGCGTCGCGAGCTCCCCTCGGAACTCATCGTCGTGCCACGCCGAGCGGAACTCGGCCTCCAGCTCCTCGAGGGCGGCGACGAGCGTCTCAGGGACGAAGCGACCGCCGTACTCACCGAAGCGTCCCAGGCCGATCGGCTCGGGTCCGGGGGGCCCGAAGCGGACCTCTCCACCTCGTGCGGGCACTGCGGACATCGGGCAATCGCCTCCGGGCTCTCGGGTCCGCAGATGATAGGGGTGGGCCCCCGAGGTCGCCCGGCCTCGGCCACCCCGACAACTCTCCACTGCTCCGCTCCGCCCCGCGACCGAGGCCCGACGCCACCCTCCGTGGCACCGACGCGTCCGCGGACGCGTCCGCGCCACCCTGCGCGATCTCCCGGCCGCCCGGATCGGGCCCATGGGTGCGTGGCCCATCCGCAGGCCCGCTGCCCGCCGCGACCCACTCGACGCGAAGTGAGCCCGCGACCCGACCGCGATCACCGACCCGCACCCCCGACGAGACCGGGGATTCCGACGCTTCCGACACCACCGACAAATCCACACCTCCCCACACTCCGCAGACGGCACCGCTCTCGCCGACATCGGCGGGGATGCGCTGCACTCTCTCTTGAAGGTCGGCTCTCGGAGCAGCCTGACGAGCTCGCTCGTCACTCTAGCGATGCGGTGTGACACTGAGATCGGTGTCGGGAATCCCACGCGCAGTGGTGCGCACGCGTCCGCGGACAGCGTCTGCACCACTCAACGCGACACGCGTTGCGGCACGCACCTCGCAGGCATCGCCAACACGTCTCACGACGCCGTGCCGGACCCTCTAGCCGGAGACGACCGGCCCCGGGCCGGCAGCCTCCAAGGACCACTGGCCGAGACCGGACGCGAATCGAGGGCCCGGCACCGCCGGACCCTCGATTCCGTGCTGAACCACGCGCCGCCCGCGGCGCGCCCCTCGACTCAGGCCCCCGGTCCCTCCTTGACGATGGTGAACGGGACGGAGTCCGGGTGGTCGTTGTCGTGACCCAGGTAGACGGTCGTCGGGTCGAGTGCCACGCCGTTCAGCTTGCCGCTGATCGTCACCTGAGAGGCGCAGACCGCCCCGAAGTTGACGCCGTCGATCCCTCCGAAGTTCGTGAAGCCGAACGCCAGCTTCTGCGGGCTGCGACGCCTCAGCCGGTCGCCGCGCTCGAGGTGGGCAGCCCTCACGCCGGCTATCCGGCCGTCGGTGGAGATGCTGCCGGTGAACACGGCGAGGTCGCGGCCCTCCTCGCTGACCCGCAGCTTCCACACGCGCCCGTCACGCCACAGGGCCATGCCGGTCATGCCGACTGCCACCTCGGTCGGACGGCCGTCGAGCTCGGCGGGCCACCTGCCGCGGGGGCAGTCCGCGCCCACCGCTGAGGCAGCGGGTCCGGCGACCAGGGCTCCCGTCGAGAGCGTGGCCCCCGTCAGGATCGTTGCCAATAGACGTCTCATGTTCTTCTCTCCTCGGATTGCGGGGTCGGGTACTTCACACCCACATCGTCGGATGCCTGCGCGCGGCGACAGTCAGCGCCTCGTGAAGGTTTCGCGAAGAGCCACCAGGCGCCATGCAGCACGCCCGGCGTGCCCCTTCGTCAGGCGAGAGGAGTGGGTGCGGCACGCATCACGTGTCGACCTCCCAATCGAAGGGCGTATCGCCGGAGCTCTCCGGGCGATCCTCCTCCATGGCCTCGGCCGCCTCACGTGCAGCCTCGATGAAGCGCCTCAGCTTCACCGCGTCCTTCCGTCCCGGCTCGGCCTCGACGCCGCTGGACACATCGACGCCCCAGGGCCGTACCCGGCGGATCGCGTCGCCCACGTTGTCGGGGCCGAGACCACCCGCCAGCAGCAGGCGGACGCTGCCGGGGACGCCGTCGGCGAGTCGCCAGTCGAAGACCCGACCGGAACCGGGATCGGGGGCGTCGAGGAGCACGACGTCGGCGGCACCGCCCGCCGACTCCCCGATCGCAGGGTCACCGGCTGCGAAGGCCTGGATGACGAACGGGACGCGCTGTCGCACGTCACGCACGTCGGCGGCCGTCTCGCGGCCATGGAGCTGCGCGCCCCTGAGCCCGACGCGGTGGACGATCTCGACTACGCGCCTGGGAAGCTCGTCACGGAAGACGCCGACCGTCACCACCTCGTGCGGCAGGCGACGCACGATGTCGCGTACGTCGTCCGGCCTCACCTGGCGCGGACTCGGGGCGAAGACGAACCCGAGCGCGTCGGCTCCGAGAGCGACGGCGAGGAGGGCATCCTCCTCGCTCGCTATCCCGCAGACCTTGACGAACACAGGCCGCCGCCCTCTCTACTCGCCGACGAGGCGACCGTACTTGTAGTCGTCGTAGGCCTGGAGGTCGAGGAAGCCGTGCCCGGAGTAGTTGAAGAGGACCACGCGCTCCTCCCCCGCCTCCTTCGCGGCGAGCGCCTCGTCGATGGCCCCCTGGATCGCGTGCCCGGTCTCGGGGGCGGGGAGCTTGCCTTCGGTGCGGGCGAAGAGGACCGACGCCTCGAACGTCTTGTTCTGCGGGTACGCGACCGCGTCCATCCGGCCCGCCTTCACGAGGGCCGAGATGATCGGGGAGTCCCCGTGGTAGCGCAGACCGCCGGCGTGGATCGACGGGGGGACGAAGTCGTGTCCGAGGGTGTACATGGGCAGCAGCGGGGTCATGCCGGCGACGTCGCCGAAGTCGTACTCGAACTTCCCGCCGGTCAGCGTCGGGCAGGATGCCGGCTCGACGGCGAGGAGCCTCACGGAGGAATCCGTGAGGAACGGCAGTGCGATCCCGCCCAGGTTCGACCCGCCGCCGCATGAACCGATCACGACGTCGGGGCGGGTCTCCCCGGCCATCGCGAGCTGCTCCTTGGCCTCGATCCCGATGACCGTCTGGTGGAGCAGCACGTGGTTGAGGACCGACCCGAGCGAGTAGTGGGTGTCGTCGCGGCTCACGGTGTCACGCACGGCGTCGCTGATCGCACCGCCGAGAGAGCCGGGGTGATCCGGATCGTCTACCGGCGAGGCGACCACCTCGGCACCCCATGTCTCCATGAGCATCCGCCGATACGGCTTCTGCTGGTAGGAGGCGCGGACCATGTACACCTTGCACTCCAGGTCGTACTGCGCACACGCGAACGCCAGCGCACTGCCCCACTGGCCCGCCCCGGTCTCCGTAGCGATCCGCTTCGTGCCGGCGGCCTTGTTGTAGAAGGCCTGCGGCACCGCGGTGTTCGGCTTGTGGGAGCCGGCGGGCGACACCGACTCGTCCTTGTAGTAGATGCGCGCCGGCGTGCCCAGGGCCTTCTCGAGGCGTGTGGCCCGGATCAGCGGCGTCGGCCGCCAGAGGCGGAGGATGTCGATGACCTCCCCGGGGATGTCGACCCAGGGCGCGGCCGTTACCTCCTGCTCGATCAGGGGCATCGGGAAGAGTGGAGCGAGGTCGGCCGGCCCCACGGGCTCCCGCGTGCCCGGGTGCAGCGGCGGCTGCATGGGTTCGGGCAGGTCGGGTGCCGCGTTGTACCAGGCAGTCGGCATCTGGTCCTCGCCGAGCAGGTAGCGCATCGTCGTCATCTCCTTGGGGATACGCGCGCCGCTCCGAGGGCGCGCACTTGGGATTCGGGGTCTTCGGATCTCACGAGCATCTCGCCGACGAGGACTGCATCGAACCCGGCGCGCGCCATCCTCGCCGCGTCGGCATCGCCGCGCACGGCGCTCTCGGCGACACCCACGACGTCGTCGGGCAGGCGGGTCACCAGGCGCTCAGCGGTCGACAGGTCCTCGGAGAACGTGTGCAGGTCCCTGCTGTTCACGCCCACGATGCGGGCGCCCGCCGCGAGGGCGCGATCGAGCTCCGCCTCGTCGTGCACCTCCACGAGCGCAGCGAGGCCCAGGTCGGTCGCACTGTCGTGCAGGTCCGCGAGGTGCGGGCCCTCCAGGGCTGCGGCGATCAGGAGGACGGCGTCGGCGCCGAGCGCCCGGGACTCCGCGACCTGCAGGGGGTCGACGATGAAGTCCTTCCGCAGGACGGGCAGGTCGGTGGCTCCACGCGCCCGGATCAGGTCGTCGTGCGTGCCACCGAACCACTCCTCGTCGGTGAGGACCGAGAGCGCCGCGGCACCGCCGGCTTCGTAGCGCCTGGCGATCGAGGCGGGGTCGAGACCCGGAGCCAGAGGCCCCTTCGACGGCGAGCGGCGCTTGATCTCCGCGACAACCGCGAGGCAGCCGTCGGGACGCCGGAGCGCTCCGGCGAAGTCACGCGTAGGAGGTGCGTCGGCGAGAGCGCTCTCGATCTCTGCGCGACGTGCCGGCTCCTGGAGGCGCGCGACCTCGTCGCTCTTGCCTGCCAGGATCTTCGCGAGCATGCCCATGCCGGTGCGGATGGTACCGGCGACCCGCCTCGCCACAGAAACCCGTTGCCGGCGCGTGGAGATCCAGCACCGATCCGGCCGCCCGGCACGGAGCTCCGCTGGCGGGTCCCGTCGCGCTCGGTGCCTCCTCACGGTGGGTAGGCTCCGCGACCATGACGATCACCTTCCCGCAGGGCTTCCTCTGGGGTGCCGCATCCGCCTCCCATCAGGTGGAGGGCGGCAACTGGAACAACGACTGGTGGGAGTTCGAGCACCGCGACGGCAGCCCGTGCACGGTCCCCTCCGGCGACTGCTGCGACCACTTCTGGCGCTACCCGAACGACATCCGGATGCTCAAGGATCTCGGGTTCGCCGCGTACCGGTTCTCGATCGAGTGGTCGCGCATCGAGCCCGAACAGGGAGAGATCTCCCGGGCCGCGCTCGACCACTACCGGCGCATGCTCGCCTGCTGCCGTGAGAACGACGTGCTCCCGGTGGTGACGTTCCACCACTTCAGCTCGCCACGCTGGCTGGCCGCTCAGGGCGGCTGGGCGAACCCCGACTCGGCCGATCACTTCGCACGTTTCTGCGAGACGGCCAACCGGCACATCGGCGATCTCGTCGGGATCGGCTGCACCATCAACGAGCCCAACATCGTCTCGCTGATGGGTTACCTGATCGGGGTCTTCCCACCCGGCCGAAACGACATGGGCGAGTACGTCGCCGTCAACGAGAACCTCAAGAGCGCGCACCGCAAGGGGTACGAGGCGATCAAGTCCGGGCCGTGCGACTACCCCCTCGGGCAGACGGTCGCGATGGGCGACTGGTGGGCGCCAGAGGGCGCCGAGGAGAAGATGGCCGAGGTGCGTCACATGCACGAGGGCCAGCACCTCGAGGCGTGCCGCGGCGACGACTTCGTCGGCGTCCAGGCCTACTCCCGCACCCGCATCGGCCCCGACGGGTTGACCCTGCCGCCCGAGGAGGGGGTCGAGGTCGTCTCCTCGATGGGCTACGAGTTCTGGCCGCAGTCGCTCGAGGTCGCGGTCAGGCACGGTGTGGAGGTGACCGGGGCTCCGGTAATCGTCACCGAGAACGGCCTCGGCCACGACGACGACTCCCGGCGCGTCGCGTACGTCACCGAGGCCCTACGCGGTCTGTCACGCTGCATCGACGACGGCCTCGACGTGCGCGGCTACTTCTACTGGTCGCTCACCGACAACTTCGAGTGGGCCCTGGGCTACGTGCCGAAGTTCGGCATCGTGGAGATCGACTGGGAGACCCAGCAGCGCACTCCCAGGCCGTCGGCGCACTGGCTCGGGGAGATCGCACGCACCAACCGGCTCGAGGCCTGAGCCCGACCGCCTTCACAATCCCCTCACACACCCATCATGATCGGCGGCAGGCTACGACGCGACGATGAGGAGACATGGAGCGCGGAACGATCGTCGTCGTGGACGACGAACCCAACATCGCCGACCTCGTGGACCTCTACCTGCGGCGCGAGGGATACCGGGTCGTGAAGGCCGCGACCGGGGCCGACGGGCTCCGGGCGGTGGCGGATCACCGTCCGAGGCTCGTGGTGCTCGACGTGGGCCTGCCCGACATCGACGGCCTCGAGGTCTGTCGCCGCCTGCGCGCGGGTTCGACCATCCCGGTGATCTTCCTCACGGCGCGCGACATGGAGATCGACCGCGTGCTCGGGCTCGAGCTCGGCGCCGACGACTACGTGACGAAGCCCTTCTCCCCCGCGGAGCTCGTCGCGAGGGTGAAGGCCGTGCTCCGTCGGAGCGACGGCGTCGCCCCGACCGAGGTGCTGCAGGTCGGCGGTGTGACGATCGACGCAGGCAGGAGGGAGATCCGGATCGACGGCTCTGCAGTCGCGTTCACGACGAAGGAGTTCGACCTGCTCAGATTCCTCGCAGAGAGGCCGGGGCTCGCCCTCTCGCGCCAGCAGATTCTCGACGGCGTCTGGGGATACGACTGGTACGGCGACGCCCGCACCGTCGACGTGCACATGGCGCAGGTGCGCAAGAAGGTGGGGGGCGCGGTCGCGCTCACGACCGTTCGCGGCATCGGGTACCGCCTCGACCCGGAAGCGCTCCCCGGATGACCGGCCCGGTAGGCCGGAATCGCGCGAGATCCCGCTGATGGCGACCGGCGGGACGGGCGCGTGACGCGTCGCAGGCCGACCCTCAGGACGCGCCTGCTGGCCGCTCTCGTCCTGACCGCAGCGGGCGTCCTCGCATTCGCGGGTGCGACCACCTACCTCCTGGTGAAGGCGACGGCGGAGGAGGCCGCAATCGACGACCTCGAGGAGAAGGCCGCTGAGCTGCAGCGCCAGGCGAACGCGTTCGGTGAGCTCCTCACCGTTGGTGGTGAGCGTGAGGTCGGAGCCGCCCGCCCTCGCGCGCAGCAGGAGGGCGCGGACGCCTCCACCCCCGCACGGCGACTCGCGTCCTACCTCTCGGCTGTGGTGCGGCTCCTCCGTCTGGCCGACGCACGGGTCGTCTTCCTCACGTCCGACGGCACCGTCCTCGACGCCGCGGCGACGGGTCGTGCCGCTCTCGCGGAGTCGGGCCGCGCCGAGGTGTTCTCCCTGCCGCCCACGGTCCCCGCGGAGGCCATAGACCCGGAGCGGGTGCTCGCAGGGGAGACCGTCACCGGGCAGAGCGGATCCATCGTCTTCCTGGCCGAGCCCATCTCGAGCCGGGCGATCAGTCGCGCGAGCGAGCAGCAGGCCGTGATCGTCCTGACCCAGCGCGTCGAGACGAACGTCGTCGGACGGGCCGGGCCCTCGTTCCTCTTCGCCGCTGCAGCGGCCCTCCTCGTCTGCGTGGGCGTCTCGTTCTGGCTGGCGCGCAGGCTTACGCGGCACCTCCAGGCCGTCGAGGAGACCGCCCTGCGCCTCGCCGCCGGCGACCTCGGGGCACGCGTCCCGGTTCGGGACAGGACCGAGGACGAGCTGGCGGCACTCGCCGCGACGCTCAACACCATGGCGGCCCAGCTCGAACAGGCGCGTGGTGCCGAGCGTTCGTTCCTCTTGAGCGTGTCCCACGACCTCCGCACGCCGCTTACGTCGATCCGCGGCTACGCCGAGGCGCTCGGCGACGGGACCCTCGACGCCGCCGGCCCCGAGGAACGGGCTCGCGCCGCGGAGATCATCTCGGGGGAGGCGCGCCGCCTCGAGAGACTGGTGCGCGACCTCCTCGACCTCGCGCGCCTCGACGCCCGGCAGTTCTCGCTGCACCCGCGGCCTTGCGATGCTTCGGCCGTCGTCCGGGATGCTGCGGCGGCCTTCGGGCCGTCGGCAGCCGACCTCGGTCTCACTCTGCGCACAGACCACGCGCCCCCGAGCCTCGCCGCCGACATCGATGCCGATCGACTCGCCCAGATCGTCGCCAACCTCGTCGAGAACGCACTGAAGTACGCGACGACCTCAGTGGCGGTCTCGGTAGCCGGCGACGGCGACGCGCTCACCCTGGCCGTGGAGGACGACGGGCCGGGCATTCCCGCAGACCAGGTCGACAGGGTCTTCGAGCGTCTCTACACCGTGCGCGGAGTGACCGGGCGGAGCGTCGGCACGGGGCTCGGTCTGGCGATCGTGTACGAGCTGGCGGGAGCGATGGGCGGCCGGGCCCGGGTCGAGCACTCCGACGCCGGCGGGACGCGATTCGTCGTGCGGCTCCCGACGGGGGCTCGACGATCTCAGCTCTGATCGGCCGCCGGAAGTGAGCGGTCGCGCAGCGGCAGCGCCAGCACCCGCGCGCCGACGTGCTCGCCGTCGCGGAGCAGGACCACCCCCTCGGGCGGCTCGACCTCCCGCCTGACCATCGCCAGCGCCACCGGCCCGCGAACCGGCGATGTCGCCGCGCTCGTCACGCTCCCGACCTCGCGGTCGCCGAGGATCAACGCGTCACCCCGTCGGAGCGTCGTCGTCGTCTCGTCGGCGACCACACCTCTCAGGAACCGGTTCACGTGGCCGCGCATCTCCACCCGGCAGACCAGCTCCTGGCCGAGGAAGCAGCCCTTCTCGAACGAGACGGCGTCGCGCTCCAGGAAGGCCTCCTGGGCGATCGTCGACCCGTCGACGTCGTGCCCCTGCCTGGGCACTCCCGCCTCGATGCGCGCCGCCTCGTATGCAGCGAGCCCCACCGTGGGGACCTCCCCCGCCAGGGACTCCCACGCGGAGCCCAGCTCGGAGACGGGACCGATCACGTCGACGCCCGACAGCTCCGACGTGCCCGCCCGCACGGCACGGCAGTTGCCGGCGGCGACGGCGACGCTCGCGTGCGCCACCTCGGGCAGATCCACGCCCAGGACGCGTGCTGTGACGCCCCCGGCCTCCGGGCCCCGGACGGCGATCACGCCCCACTCGTCGCCGAGGTCCGCGATCTCGACGGCCACGCGGACGCGATAGCGGGCGAGCGAGCCGGCGACGACCTCGCCGACGCCGACCTCGGTGTCGAGCCACCACTCGTCGTCGGCAACCCGCAGCACTCGCATGTCGGCGACGAGCTTTCCGCGCGGCTCGAGCAGCAGCGAGCGGGCGCCTCCGCCTATGCCGACGGGGTCGAGGTCCTGCGAGAGGAGGCTCTGCAGGAACGCAGATGCGTCGGCTCCCGTGACGCGAACAACCCCGCGCGAGGTCTGGTCGATCAGCCCGGCGGCGGAGACCAGGGAGTCGTACTCGGATGCGACGTCGCCGTAGTCGCCCGCCACCACCACGCCGAGATCGGTCATACGGCGGGCGCCGTGCAGGGCAGCGGTGAGGGGCGTCTCCCGGCCCGGCGGCTCGGTCATGGCGCCATCGTTGCACGGGCTCAGTCCGTGGTGTCGGCGGGCTCCCCGAAGCCGCAGCGGGCCGCGGCGGCCGTCGTCAGGAGCGCGCGCGCCTTGTTGCGGCACTCCAGATCCTCGTCGGCCGGGTCGGAGTCGGCGACGATCCCCGCTCCTGCCTGCACGCTCGCTCGCCCGTCGCGCCACACCATCGTCCGGATCGCGATCGCGGTGTCGAGGTTGCCGGAGAAGTCGACGTAGCCGACCACGCCGGCGTACGCGCCCCGCTTGGTCGGCTCCAGCTCGTCGATGATCTCCATCGCGCGCACCTTCGGCGCACCGCTCACGGTGCCGGCCGGGAACGTGGCTCGGAGCACGTCGACGGGCCCCATGCCGTCGGCGAGATCACCCGCCACCTGGCTCGTCAGGTGCATCACGTGCGAGTAGCGCTCCAGCGCCATCAGCTCCTCCAGCTCCATGGAGCCGAACCGGGCCACGCGCCCGACGTCGTTGCGCGCCAGGTCGACGAGCATGACGTGCTCGGCGCGCTCCTTCGGGTGCTCGCTCAGCTCCGCCGCCATCCGGCGATCGTCCTCCTCGGTCCTGCCGCGCCGCCGGGTCCCGGCGATCGGCCGGCTGATGACCCGTCCGTCGAGGAGCTGGACCATCGCCTCCGGCGACGAGCCGACGATCGTGGCCTCGGCGTGTCTCAGGAAGTACATGTACGGCGACGGGTTCACCAACCGCAGGACCCTGTAGACGGCGATCGGGTCGATCTCCGCGGTGATGTCGAAGCGCTGCGAGAGCACGACCTGGAAGATGTCGCCGGCGAGTATGTGCTCCTTCGCCGCGTCGACCGCCGCCGAGTACTCCTCGAACGTCGTGTTGCGCTCCAACGGTGGGAGATCTTCGAGGTCGTCGGCCGGCGGCGACGTCGCCGCGTAGGTCAACGGGAGACCGAGATCGCGGACCGCCGTCGACAGGCGAGTCAGGGCGTGCGCGTACGCGGCCTCGAGAGCGCCTCTCTCTGCCCCCGGCTCCAGGTACACGTTCTCGACCAGGTACATCCTCTGGCGGTAGTGGTCGAACGCCGCGACCTGACCGGCGAGCGAGAGCACGGCGTCGGGCAGGCCCAGATCGTCGCGGGGAGCGTCGGGAAGATGCTCGATCTCACGGACGACGTCGTAGCCGAGCCACCCGACTACCCCTCCGTGGAACGGCGGGAGGTCCGACAGCCGCGGGGCGCGGTAGCGCTCGAGGATCGCCTCCAGGGCCGCCAGTGCGCCGCGGTCGGTCGGCACTCCCGCAGGGGCGTCACCTCCGACGAACTCGACGTGCGCTCCGCGCACCACGAGAGTCAGGACCGGGTCCCTGCCCAGGAACGAGAAGCGGCCCCACCTCTCGGCGTGCTCGACCGACTCCAGGAGGAATCCCTCGCCCTCTCCGACGAGCTTCATGAACGCCGAGAGGGGCGTCTCGAGGTCGGCGAGGACCTCGCGCCAGACGGGGACGACGGTGTACTCCCCGGCGAGCTCGCAGAACTCGTCGAGCGAGGGCCGAGCGTCGGCCGGATCCGCCCGGATCACCGCGGCCCGGGCTCTGCACCGGAGCCGAAGGAGCGGAAGAAGCAGGAACGCTCACCCGTGTGACACGCCCCACGCCCAACCTGCTCGACGGCGACGAGCAACACGTCCATGTCGCAGTCGTAGGAGACCCGGCGGACGAACTGACGGTCGCCCGAGGTCTCCCCCTTGCACCAGTACTCCCGACGGCTCCGGCTCCAGAACCAGGTACGTCCGGTCTCCAGCGTCCGCCGGAGCGCGTCGACGTTCATCCATGCGAGCATCAGCACCTGACCGTCGGCGACGTCCTGCACGATCGCCGGCACGAGGCCGTGCTCGTCGTACCGCACCGCCTCGACCTCGGCATCGGTGAAGGCGATCGGGGTGGCCACGGGGGTGCTCATCGGGCCGGATCGTAGCGTCCGGGGCCCGTCGCACAGCCCGGGTTGTGCGCGCCGTGGGCGCGGCTGCCGCTACACGGCCAGCTGCGCCGGCATCAGTCCGTTGCGGTCGAGATACGCCTGCCGGCGGGCGACTACGGCCTTCCAGGCGGTGAGGTCCTGTTCGAAGTGAGCTCGATCGCCGTCTTCGTACGCGTGCTCGAGCTCGTCGAACGCGGCGTCCTCGGCATCGAGCAGCTCGCGGTACCGCTGCAGGAAGTGCTCGTTCACGCCGCCGTTGCCGTTCGTCTCGGGCATTCGACCCCCTTGTCAGAGGCGTCCGCCGGGCGTGACGGGCGCCTCCGCCACCGTACCCGAACCTGCGTCGTCTGCCCACCGCCTGCTCGGCCCACACCCCGCCGGGTGGTCACGGCCTCACTGTGATCCCGCGATCGGCCAGGTAGGCCTTCGCTTCCCTGACGGAGTGCTGCCCGAAGTGGAAGATCGACGCGGCAAGCACGGCGTCGGCGCCACCGTCGGCGACGCCCCTGTAGAGGTGCTCCATCGACCCGACCCCGCCCGAGGCGACGATCGGCACCGTGACCGCGGTGCCGACCGCCCGGAGCAGCTCCACGTCGTATCCGCCCTGCATGCCGTCGCGGTCCATCGATGTGAGGAGGATCTCACCGGCCCCCAGGGCGACTGCGTCGCGCGCCCAGTCGATCACGTCGATCCCCGTGGGCCTCCGCCCCCCGTGCGTGTAGACCTCCCAGCCCGCCTCGGGGTCCTCGCTCTCACGGCGCCTGGCGTCGATCGCGACGACGATGCACTGTGCTCCGAACTCGGCCGCGGCCTCCGCTATCAGGTGTGGTTCTCCGATGGCCGCAGTGTTGAGGGAGACCTTGTCGGCACCTGCGCGCAGCATCCGCCGCACGTCCTCGACCGTGCGGATCCCACCACCGACGGTGAACGGGATGAAGACCTCCTCGGCGACGCGCTCGACCACGTGCAGCATCGTGTCGCGAGCGTCCGACGACGCCGTTATGTCGAGGAAGACGAGCTCGTCGGCCCCCTCGGCGTCGTAGCGTGCCGCGAGCTCGACGGGATCACCCGCGTCACGGATGTCGACGAACTGGACACCTTTGACGACCCGGCCGGCGTCGACGTCGAGGCACGGAATCACGCGAATGGCGAGCACGCCCCAATCCCCTCCTCCACCGTGAACCGGCCCTCGTAGAGGGCGCGGCCGACGATCGCACCCGAGAGCCGGCGCCCCTCGACGTCGAGGCCGGCGAGAGCGCGCACGTCGTCGAGGTTCCCGACGCCGCCGCTGGCAACCACCGGGAGCGCTGACTCGGCAAGGACAGACGCGAGCTGTGCGGTGTCGGGGCCTTCCATCGTGCCGTCGCGCCCGATCTCGGTCACCACCAGCGCGGCAGCGCCCGACGACTCGAATCGACGCGCGAGATCGATGAGGTCGGCGCCCGGCGACTCCGTCCACCCGCGCACCGACACATCGCGTCCGCGGGCGTCGAGACCCACGGCCACGCAGCCCGGGAACCTGTGCGTGAGCCTCGAGACGAGGTCAGGGTCCTCGACCGCCGCTGTTCCCACGACCACCCGTGCGACGCCCGCATCGATCAGCGCCGCCGCCGCCGCAAGGCTCCGCACACCTCCGCCCGACTGGATCCGGCACGACACCGCCTCGCAGATCGCCGCTATGGCGCCACGGTTCACCGCCTCGCCACCTCGAGCAGCATCGAGGTCGACGACGTGTATCCACTCGGCGCCGGCTGACTCGTAGCCGATCGCCGTCGCCACCGGATCGTCGCCGTAGATCGTCTCGGCCTCGTAGTCGCCGCGCAGGAGGCGGACGCAGCGCCCTCCGCGCAGGTCGATCGCGGGATACAGGTCCATCGTCATCGGGCGGAGACCGCCGCGCACTCCGCCACGAAGTTCCCCAGTATCGCCAGACCGGTCGCGCCGCTCTTCTCGGGGTGGAACTGGGTAGCCCAGACCGCACCACGCTCGACCGCCGCAGCGAAGCGCGTTCCGTGCTCGGTCCAGGCGGCGACGTCGGCCGGATCACCCGAGCCTTCCGCACCGTCGGGGATCGCCGCATAGGAGTGGACGAAGTAGCACCAGATCGGCTCGTCGATCCCGGCGAGCATGCGCGTGCCCGGCACGCGATCCAGCGTGTTCCAACCGATCTGCGGGAGCTTCACATCCGGCGGAAGGCGCCGCACCCGCCCGCTCAGGACCCCGAGGCCTTCCACCTCAGGGCTCTCGTCGCTCCCCTCGAAGAGCATCTGCATCCCGACGCAGACCCCTAGGAACGGTCTGCCGTCGGTCGCCGCCGCCCGCACGGCCGCGTCGAGGCGCGCGCTGCGGAGCGCACGCATGCACGCGCCGAATGCGCCGACGCCCGGAAGGACCACACCGACCGACGACGCGATCACGCTGGGATCGGACGTAAGCGCCGACGAAGCGCCGAGGTGCTCCAAGGCCTTCTGGGCAGATCTCAGGTTGCCGATTCCGTAGTCGACGACTGCGATGGTCTCCGTCACGGCCTAGAGGGATCCCTTCGTGGATGGGACCCCGGCGCCCTCGACGCGCACGGCGTCGCGCAGCGCCCTGGCGACCCCCTTGAACGAGGCCTCGATCACGTGGTGCCCGTTCTTCCCCGAGACCGAACGCACGTGCAGCGTGATTCCGGCGGACGTCGCGAACGCGCGCCAGAACTCCTCGGCGAGCTGGGGGTCGAACGTCCCGATCCACTCGGAGATGGGATCGACGTCGTACACGAGGAACGGTCGCCCCGACAGATCGAGCGCCACCTGGACGAGCGCCTCGTCGAGCGGGACCAGGGCATCGGCGAAGCGCCGGACGCCGGCCTTGTCGCCGAGCGCGTCCTTGAGCGCGGACCCGAGCACCAATCCGACGTCCTCGACCGTGTGGTGCGTGTCGACGGCGAGGTCCCCCGAGGCCTCCACCTGCAGGTCGAATCCCGCGTGCTTCCCGAGCTGCTCCAACATGTGATCGAAGAAGGCGATGCCCGTCGAGGCGCTGGAGCTGCCGTCTCCGTCGAGGTCGAGGTGGATCTCGACCGTCGTCTCCTTCGTCTCGCGCCGGTCGGTTGCGGAGCGGTTGCTCATTCGATGACCTCCTGGAGGGACTCGTCGAGAGCGGAGAGGAAGCGGTCGTTCTCCTTGGGCGCCCCGACCGTTACGCGCAGGCACTCGGCAAGCATCGGACGGCGCGAGAAGTCGCGCACCAGCACGCCGCGCCGCAGCAGGGCCTCCCAGACTGCGTGACCGTCGCCGTGCACACGCAGCAGAAGGAAGTTGCCGCCCGAAGGGAAGACCGTGATGGCGTCGAGGTCGGCGAGAGCCGCAGCAACACGCTCCCGCTCGGCAACCAGCATCCCGACGCGCTCCCGCATCTCGACATCGTGCCTGAGGGCCACCACACCTGCGACCTGGGTCGGCACCGAGAGGTGGTACGGCAGCACGACCTTCTCCAGCTCCTCGACCATCCACGCCGGAGCGACGCAGAATCCGAGGCGGATCGCCGCCATCGACCAGACCTTCGAGTACGTGCGGACGACGGCTAGGGGCCGCTCCTCGTCGACCAGGTCGAAGGCCGTCCAGTCGGAGAACTCCCCGTATGCCTCGTCGACCACCAGAAGCCCGCCGCACCTGCCTGCTTCAGCCGCGATCGCCTCGACCTCGCCGCGCGCCTCGACGGTCCCGCTCGGGTTGTTCGGGCTGCACACGAACGTCACCGCCGGGCGCTGCTCCTCCAGCAGGCCGGCCGCCACCCGCGGGTCGACGCGGAAGTCGGCCCCCCGCTCCGCTGCTGTCACCGCGGTACCGGTCAGCCGGGCGATGTGGTCGTGCAGCGCGTAGGTGGGCTCGAACATCGCGGCGCGTCGGCCAGGGCCGCCGTATGTGAGGAGGATCGTCTGGAGGACCTCGTTGCTGCCGTTCGCGCAGAAGACCCGGTTCGGCGGCTGTCCCAGGTGCGCGGCGAGCGCCTCGCGCAGCTCCGTGTATCCCCGATCCGGGTACCGGTGGAACGGGACGTCGTGGAGCGCCGCGAGCCATTCGTCGATGAACGCCTCCGGCGGACGGAATGGGCTCTCGTTGGTGTTGAGCCGCACCGGGACGTGGACCTGGGGAGAGTGATAGCCCTCGAGCGACCGCAGGTCGGTGCGCGGCGCGAGGAACCGGCGCCCACGGTCGCTCACCGCCCCTCCTCGCGGATGCGGATGGCGGCCGCGTGGGCATCGAGGCCTTCGACGTCGGCGAGCAGCGCCGCGTACGGGGCCACCCGCATGAACGCTGAGGCGTCGAGCTTGACGACGTGAACGTGCTTCTGGAAGTCGGCGACCCTGAGTGCACTCGCGAACCGAGCGGTCCCGCCCGTGGGCAGGACGTGATTGACCCCCGCGACGTAGTCGCCGATCACAGCAGGTGCCCATGGTCCGCAGAAGACCGCGCCGGCGTGCCTGACCATGGAGACCAGCTGGTCGGCGTCGGCACAGAAGAGCTGCAGGTGCTCGGGGGCGATCGCGTTCACGGCGTCCATCGCGCCGCGGGCGTCGTCCACCATGAGCATCCGCCCCCCCGACGCGAGCGTCGCCGTCGCCTCCGAGCGCCGCTCCGCGACGGCGAGGAGGCCCTCGAGGGCGGAGTCGACGGAGTCGGCCACTTCGGTGTCCCATGTGACGACGACTGCGGCACCACCGGGACCGTGCTCCGCCTGAGCGAGGATGTCGGCGGCGACCAGACGGGTGTCGGCCGTCGCGTCGACTACTACCGCCAGCTCCGACGGACCGGCCAGGGACTCGATGCCGACGACGCCGCACACCTCGCGCTTCGCCGCCGTCACATACGCGTTGCCGGGACCGACGATCACATCGACTCGCCGGACCGACTCCGTCCCGTACGCCATCGCGGCGATCGCCTGCGCACCGCCGATCCGGTACACCTCGTGGACACCCGCCAGGGCTGCGGCCGCGAGCGACGCCGCGGGCACTCGCCCGTCGGAGTCGGGAGGGAGGCAGAGCGCGATCTCCGGTACGCCCGCGACGAGCGCGGGTATCGCGGTCATCAGCACGGTCGAGGGGTACGCGGCGCGACCTCCCGGTACGTAGAGGCCGGCACGGTCGACCGGCAGGATCAGCTCCCGCACGTGCACACCGCTGCGCTCGTGCTTCGCCTCGGAGGATCGCTGCGACTCGTGGTACGAGAGGATCTGGTCGCGCGCGAACTCGAGGGCGGCCCGCAGGTCGGGGGCGGCGGCGGCGAGCGCGGCCTCCACGTCTTCATCGCTCACTCGGAACGACTCGAGTAGACACCCGTCGAGGCGCTCGGTCTGCTCGCGGACGGCGTCGTCGCCGCGGCGCCTCACGTCGGAGATGATCGAGCGGACCGTCTCGGTGACAACGGAGTCGTCACGCTCGTCGCGCGCGAGCAGGTCACGTAGGTCGAAGGTGTTTCCGCGGAGATCGAGTCGGTTGAGCATCGGAGTCGGCCATCGTACCGGGGCGTCATCCCACGCCCCGGCCCGAATTGCGGGATCATCGGCGCGCGGGCAGGCTGCGAGGCGTGTCTTCGTCAGATGCAGCCGTCCTCTCGAGTCTCAGCACCCAGGTCGACGACCTCGTAGCCGGGATCCTCGCGATCGCCGAGCGCTACGGGGAGACTCCCGACTCCGCGGTCGCCGCCGATCTCTACGCCGCCGAGCGTTCCCTGATCGCAGCCGGTCGGGCGATCACCCGTGCCGCAGCGTCAATCGCGGCCGCGCGCCCCTAGTCGACGGGCCGGGAGGCTAGACGAAGGGCAGATGTCGGCGAGCCCGCACTCGTCGCACCGCGGCCTGCGGCTCTCACAGACCCGACGCCCGTGCTCGATCAGCCTGAGCGAGAAGTCGCCGTGGTCCTGCGGTGCCACCAGGTGGTTCAGGTCGACCTCGACCTTGTCGGCGTCGTCCTGGTCTGTGAGGCGCAGCCTCCGGGCGAGCCGGCCGACGTGGGTGTCGACCGGTAGTCCAGGGAGCCCGAAGGCGACCGAGCGCACGACGTTGGCCGTCTTCCGGCCGACTCCCGGCAGCTTCACGAGATCGTCCATCTCCTGCGGAACCTCGCCACCGTGGAGTTCCACCACCCCCGATGCCATGCCGAGGAGGCTCTGCGCCTTCTGCCTGAAGAACCCCGTCGAGTGGATCAGCTCCTCGAGTGCGGCACGGTCCGCCGACGCCAGGTCTTCGGGAGTCGGGTAGGCGGCGAAGACCGACGGCGTCACCATGTTCACCCGCTCGTCGGTGCACTGGGCCGAGAGGATCGTCGCCACGAGCAGCTCGTACGGCGACCTGTGGCTCAGCGCGCAGCTCACCTCGGGGTACTCGACCGCCAGGCGACGCACCACCTCGGCGGCGCGCGCCTTTGCACCACGCGGTCGACCCATCGCCGGATCGTACAGGTCTCCACGATCACGCCTCGAGGGCCGCTCGTACCGCCGGCGGGGTACCCTGCGCAGATGCGTGCGCCATCACCGCAACGTGCGCGCGCCGCCGATCGAGACGCGATCCGGCGCCTGCAAGAGCTCGCCGCCGAGGTCGACGGCCACCCCTCCCTGGGAGATGCGACGTGGCGCGAGATCGACGCTCCCGAGCCCGACTCGGCCGGCTTCGTGGTACGCGAGCCGAGGGCCACGGGCGCCGGCGAGGCGGAGGGTGACCTCGTCGCGTACGCCCACGTCGCCCGGAGCGACACCTTCTCGCCTCGGTACTGGATGGTCGGTCTCGTGGTGCGTCCCGACAGTCGCTACGCAGCGCACGAGCAGGCCCTCCTCGGCGCTGCGGTCTCGCACGCCGCGTCGCGAGGTGGCGGCGGTGTCATTCTCTGGGCCTTCGGCGCCGGTGCAGCGGACGACGCCGTCGCAGCAGCGGCCGGATTCACGGCCGACCGCGACCTGCTGCAGATGAGCGTCGAGCTCCCTGTCGACGAGAAGCCCCGGCTCCCGCCCGCGGTCGAGCTCCGCACCTTCGAGCCGGGCAGGGACGAGGCCGACTGGCTGGAAGTGAACAACCGGGCCTTCGGCAACCACCCCGAACAGGGTGGCTGGATCGAGGCGACGCTGCTAAGGCGCATGGCCGAGCCCTGGTTCGACCCCTCACTCTTCCTGGTCGCCTCCGACTCCGCGGGTCTCGTCGGGTTCAACTGGCTGAAGGTCCACACCGACCGACAGCGCCCGAGAGACGACGACGACACGTCCTACGGCGACACGTCCTACGGCGAGATCTTCGTCATCGGCGTCGATCCGCGCGTCCAGGGCACGGGACTGGGGCGCGCCCTCGCGCTCGCAGGCCTCGACCTCCTGCACGATCGCGGACTCCGCACCTGCGTCTTGTACACCGACGCGAGCAATGTCTCGGCCGTGGGGCTCTACACGGACCTCGGGTTCACCGTGCGGCGAGTCGACCGCGCGTACCGGCGCGAGGTCGTGTCGCGGTGACGTCGACCGGCGCGCTCACGCGGTACGGCGCTTCGAGGGTCGAGATCGAGGCGGCCCTGGAGCGGCGCGGTGAGCCCGCGTATCGGGCGTCGCAGGTGTGGGAAGGCCTATGGGGCGCGCGACGCCCCCTCGAGGACCTGACGTCGTTGCCGAAGTCGCTGCGCGAAGCAATGGCCTCCGTGCTGCCGACCGCGCTCGAACAGGTCGACGTGAGGAGCGGCGACGGGGGATCGACCAGCAAGTGGCTCTGGCGGTGCTCGAGCGACGGCGCCGAGGTCGAGACCGTCCTGATGCGCTCGTCGGGCCGGGCAACCGTCTGCATCTCGTCGCAGGCGGGCTGCGCGATGGGCTGCTCCTTCTGCGCAACCGGACAGGCCGGCTTCGAGAGGAGCCTCGACGGCTCCGAGATCGTCGAGCAGGTCCTCCGGGCCCAGCACGCCTCCGCGGACAGGATCGGCAACGTCGTCTACATGGGGATGGGCGAGCCGCTGGCGAACCTCGACGCGGTCTGGGCGTCGATCGAGAGGATCCACGGCGACCTCGGGATCTCGGCGCGCAGCATCGTCGTGTCGACCGTCGGAGTCGTCCCCGGAATGCGACGCCTGGCCGAGCTGCCGCTCCCGGTCACGCTCGCAGTCTCCCTCCACGCCCCCGACGACTCGCTGCGATCCACACTCGTACCGCTGAACCGCCGGTACCCCATCGCAGAGGTGATCGAGGCGGCACGCGACTACGCCGCCGCCAAGGGGCGCCGCGTCACCTTCGAGTACGCGTGCATCGCCGACGTGAACGACTCCCTGCGGCAGGCCGAGGCACTCGCGCGCCTGCTGCGGCGGTTCCCCGGTGGCGCCCATGTGAACCTGATACCGCTGAACCCAACGGACGGGTACGAGGGCGGAGTCCCACAGCGCCTGCGCGTCAACGCGTTCGCGGCGCGTCTGCGTGCGTCCGGGATCACGGCGACCGTACGCCGCACGCGGGGCGCCGACATCGACGCTGCCTGCGGCCAGCTCCGGTCCGGAAGGACTGCCGAGGAGCCCGCCGCGCCCTCGTAGGCAAGAATGGTCGGGTGAACGAGCGCCGCTTCTTCAACCCCCACCAGCCTCAGACCCTTCAGACAGCTACGTTCCTCGCGTACTTCAGCGCCGCGCTCGACCTCCTCTCGACCGGCGCCTTCGGGCTCGTCATGCCGGCCTTCGCTGCGGGGCTGGTGGCAGGCGCATACGGGATCGCGAACGAGCAGCGATGGGGCTACCTGGTCGCCGTCGTGGTCGCGGTGCTGCGCGTCGGGTGGCTCCTCGGAGCCTTCGGGACCGACGTGCTCGCCTTCCCGACGATCCTCTCGCTCGTCTTCGACGGAGCCCTGGTCGCGCTGCTGACGCACCCGATGAGCCGCGACTACCAGCGGATCTGGTTCAGATGAGTCGCGGCCCGACGACGGCGCTCCGCAACCGCCTTGCCCGGCGGGTCGCACGGCGGATCCCTGCCGCCGCCGCGGCCGGGGCCGTCGTGATCGCAGCAGCGGCCTGCTCGGGGGACAGCTCCGACCTGTTGGGCTCCTCCACCACCACGACCCGGCCCGCCGTCCTCTCGACCTCCGCTCCCGAGCAGACCCCCGAGACCGACGGTGGGTCGGCGAGCACCGCAACGGGCGCGACGACGCCGTCGTCGACGGCCGGTACGACGACCACAGCGCCGCCCCTGAGCACGGTCGGGGCCTCCGCGGGTTGCGGTACCGCGTTCGCGTCGGGACCCACCGACCAGACCATCAGCTCCGGAGGGCGCGACCGCCTCTTCCGCCTCGCGCTCCCGGACGGCTACACGGGAGACGAACCGCTGCCCCTGATCCTCAACTGGCACGGGTACAGCTCCAACGCCGGAGAGCAGGCCGCCTACAGCCGGCTCGAGAGCCGGGGCCCGGCCTCCGGCTACGCCGTCGCCACACCTCAAGGGACCGGTACCCCGGCGTTCTGGAACATCATCACGCGCACGCGCGGCCTCGACGACGTCGCCTACGCCGAGGACATCATCGACTGGGCAGCCGAGAAGCTCTGCCTCGATGCGAGCCGCGTGTACTCGACGGGGATCTCGAACGGCGCGGGCATGTCGGCATACCTCGCGTGCGAGATCCCGCAGCGCTTCGCGGCGATCGCGCCCGTGGCGGGCGTCAACCTCGTCGCCCCCTGCGACGGACCCCCGACGAGCGTCGTGGCCTTCCACAGCCTCGACGATCCGGTCGTCCCCTACGGCGGCGGCGAGGCCCTGAGCCGGTCGAACCTGCGGTTCGGCGGAGTGGACGACGCGATGGCCGGCTGGGCCGGGCGCGCCGGTTGCGGGGCGAGCCCATCTTCGCAGGCCGTGAGCGCGCACGTCAACCGGGTCACCTACAACGGGTGCGCCGCCGGCACCGACGTCGTGCTCTACGCGATCTCCGGCGACGGTCACACCTGGCCGGGGACGATCTACATCCCGCGACTCGGGCCCGTGACCGACGAGATCGACGCCACCGAGATCATCCTCGACTTCTTCGGCTCCCACTGAGACGTCTGTGCGGGTCACGCCGGTCTGCGTACGCGCTCCCGGTCGGCGATGCAGTCCACCCCGGTCGGCGACCCTCGCCTCGACCCGCCCGGCAGGGGCTGGACAGCGGTCGGCTTAGTGGCATTAACTATTAGCCCGCCCTTCGGGACGCGCCTCCTGCTACCCGCCCACCCCCGCCACGACACCATCACGGAGCGACCCCATGACCCGCAGACCGCAGACCGCCCCGGCACGGACGGTCCTCCGTGGGTGCGCGCTCCTCGCCTCGGCCCTCCTGGTCGCCGCCGGCTGCAGCGAGAAGGAGAAGGAAGGCACCTCCGCCGGCTCCGGGAGCACCACCACGATCACAGTCGACGAGGACTGCGCGGCCCTCTCCGTCGTCGAGTGCGCCCCCGAGGGCACGACGATCGACGACCTCCTCCCCGACTCCCCTCTCGTCGCCGAGGGTGAGCCCATCCGGGTCGGGATGATGAACACCGACACCGGCCCCGCCAACACGTTCCCGGAGCTGACTGCGGCCACCAAGGCCGGAGTGCGCTGGATCAACGAGGAGCTGGGCGGCGTCGACGGCCGGCCGATCCAGCTCTTCCCCTGCGACGTCGAGTTCTCCGGCACGGGCTCGAAGTCGTGCGGGCAGCAGATGGTCGAGAAGGACGTCGTTGCCGTCCTCGGCGGCATCGACGTCTTCGACGACGGTGTCCAGGTCCTCGAGGACAACGGCATCCCGCTCGTCGGCGGCATCCCCGTCGGCTTCGCGACGGTGCGCAGCCCGATCTCCTTCCAGTTCAGCGGCGGCGCATGGGGCGGCGACCTCTCCCTCGCCTACCACATCACCGAGATAATCCACGCCGAGCGTGCCTCGATCGTCTACTCGGACTACGGGCCCGTCGCCGACGGCGCTGCGTGGACCAAGCGCGCCCTGCTGCGCGGCGGGCTCGCGGAGTCCGACATCAACATGGTCCCGATGCCGATCGTCGCAGAGGACATGCTGAGCCCGCTGACCGCCGCGAACGAGTCGGACCCAGACGCCATGATCGTCCTCATCGCCGGAGCAGGCTGCGGAGGTGCGTTCCAGGCCGCTCTCGACATCGGCGTCGAAGCGCAGGTCTACATGTCGGCCGGCTGCCTGGACGTGACGGCGACCGACACAGTCGGCCTCGACAAGATCGAGGGCTACATCTTCAACGTCGAGAACGTCGTCGAGGGCGACCCCCCGGACGTCGTGCTCTACACGGCCGTGCTGGCCCGCTACGGGAAGGACGTCGAGGCTGCCAGTGCCGCGACCGTGGCCTTCAAGTCGCTCATGAACCTCTACGACCAGATGGTGGAGGTCGGCGGCGAGACGCTGACGAGCGAGACCCTGATCGAGAACCTCCGCAAAGCCGTCGATCACCGCAGCTTCATGGGCCCGCCCTACACGTGCGACGGGCTGCAGATGGGCGGAGACCTGCCCGCGATCTGCTCGCCACAGCAGATACTCACGCAGATGACCGACGGCGTCCTGAAGCAGATCACCGACTGGATCGACATCACCGAGTACGTCGGGGACGACGCCTGACGCCCTACGGCAGCCACCCTCCACGGCCGACCTCCGGGTCCGGCCCAGCAAGAAGGAGCACGAGGATCTCGAGCTACGTCGGCTACCTGCTGGTCGGTCTGGGCACCGGTTCGGTCGTCGCGCTCCTCGGCCTCGGCCTGGTACTGACGCATCGCGCATCGGGCGTAGTCAACTTCGCGCACGCGGCACTCGGGATGTACGTCGCGTACGCCTACTTCGAGCTCAGGAGCAGCGGCGATCTGGTCCTCCCGGTGCTCGGCCTGCCCGCTCGCGTGACGATCATCGAGGCCCCGACCGTCGGGACAGCGCTCGCCGTCGCACTGGGTCTCGCCGCAGTCCTGGGTGTCGTCATCTACCTCGGGGTCTTCCGGCCCCTCCGAACGGCGCCGGCACTCGCACGCGTCGTGGCCTCTCTCGGGCTGCTGCTCTACCTTCAGGCCGTCGTCAAGCTCCGCTTCGTCGCAGGGACCGTCTCGAAGCTCCCCATCGGCTCGCTCCTCCCCTCGGGCAGCGT
Organism: uncultured Actinomycetes bacterium; assembly: GCA_963706745.1. Lineage (GTDB taxonomy): Bacteria > Actinomycetota > Acidimicrobiia > IMCC26256 > PALSA-610 > JAOSJK01. Next base: position 1,096,786 of record CAVPMX010000004.1, read on the forward strand.
CGAAGTCGCGGGGGTCGCCGTCCCCGTCAACAGGTTCGTGCTGGCCGGCCTCGCAATCGTCGTCGCGGCATCGCTGTGGATCATCTTCAAGTTCACGCGCTTCGGCCTGACCACGCGCGCATCGGCGGAGAACGAGAAGGGCGCTCTCTTCCTGGGCTTCTCCCCCGATCGGATCGGAGTGCTGAACTGGATGCTCGCCTCGCTGCTTGCGTCGCTCTCGGTGATCCTCATCGTCTCCGTCACCAAGCAGCTGGACCCCCTCGGCACCAGCATGCTGGTCGTGCCCGCCCTCGCTGCCGCACTCATGGGCGGTCTCTCGTCGTTCGCCTGGACCACCGCGGCGGGGCTCTCCATCGGGATGTTGCAGTCGGTGGTGCTGAACTACAGCGTGCGTGCCGAGTGGCTACCCAGCTGGATTCCCAGCGGCGGGATTCAGCAGGCACTGCCGTTCCTCCTCATCGTCGCGACGCTCGCGCTGCGCGGCGAGACGCTGCCGGGCCGCAGCGCCGTGAGCGAGTCGCGCCTGCCCGCTTCGCCTCGGCCGCGCGGGGTACCCGCGAACCTGCTCTTCGGTGCCGCGATCGTCGCGACGGGGCTCTTCACCCTCGGCAGCCAGTGGCGGCTCGCCATCGTCGTCTCGATGATCGCGGCGCTGATCGCGCTGTCGAGCGTCGTGCTCACCGGATACGTGGGCCAGATATCTCTCGCCCAGTACGCGTTCGCCGGCGTCTCGGGCCTGACCACCGCCAAGCTCGCCGCCGACGCGGGGATCGCCTTCCCGTGGGCCCCGCTCATCGCGGTCGCGATAGCCACCACAGCAGGGGTGCTGGTGGGCGTCTCGGCCGTCCGAGTGCGGGGGATGACGCTCGCCATCGCGACGGTCGGCGCCGCGGTCGCGATCCAGTCGCTCGTCTTCGAGTCGACCGCGCTCGGAGGGATCGAGGGCAAGCGGATCCCGCGCCCGTACCTCTTCGGCATCGACCTCGGCTTCTCCGCCACGGGTGCGGACAACTTCCGTCCGGCCTTCGGGCTCCTCGTCCTCACCGTCCTGGTGCTCGCGTTCGGCGCGGTCGCCAATCTGCGGCGCGGTGCGACGGGGCTGCGTTGGCTCGCCGTGCGGGCGAACGAACGGGCCGCGGCGGCCTCGGGGATCAACGTCGCCGCGACCAAGCTCTCCGCCTTCGCCGTTGCGTCCTTCATCGCCGGGGTCGGCGGGATCCTCCTCGGTTACCAGTCCGAGACGCTGAGCCCCGAGTCGTTCAGCGTCTTCGCGTCACTGGCGCTCCTCGCCCTCACCTACCTGGGTGGCGTGGCGAGTCTCCGTGGGGCCCTCATCGCGGGTCTGCTTGCCAGCGGCGGGGTCCTCACACACCTTTCGGGGGGCGAGAGCGGGCGCGTCTCCGACTCCCAGTTCGCGATCAGCGGTCTGGCCCTGATCGTCGTCGCGATCGTCTACCCGGACGGCATCTCCGGGGCGATCGAGCGCGGCAGGCATCCGGCTCCGCCACCTCCTACCGGCCCGGAGCGGCTCGGCCGTGGCCCCGGCGATCCGATGACCGACATGCTCGAGGTGGAGGACCTCACCGTCTCCTACGGGGGCCTCAACGCCCTCGACGGGGTCTCGTTCACCGTCGCCGAGGGCGCGATCATCGGGCTCATCGGCCCCAACGGCGCCGGGAAGACGACGTGCATCGACGCCCTGAGCGGCTTCCTGCCCGGCGCACGCGGCCGCGTCGTGATGGACGGACACGACCTGAGCGGGAGCCCCGCGCACCGGCGCGCCCGTCTCGGGCTGGTCCGGACGTTCCAGTCGGTCGAGATGTTCGACGACCTGACGGTGACCGAGAACCTCCTGGTGGCCGCCTCCCGGGAGCGGTGGTGGTCTCCCCTGGTCGACGCCGTCCTGCCGAGCCGCGCGCTTCGTGACACCGACGTGGAGTGGGCCCTCGGGCTCGTCGGCCTCGGCGGTGACGGCGAGCGCTACCCGACCGAGCTCTCCCACGGGCGCCGCCGTCTCGCCGGCATGGCCCGCGCGCTCGCCGGCCGGCCCCGGCTCCTGCTCCTCGACGAGCCCGCTGCCGGCCTCGACCCGGCCGAGAGCGACGCACTCGCCGAGGTGATCAGATCGCTACCGGGGCTCGGCACGACCGTCCTCCTGGTCGACCACGACATGGGCCTCGTCTTCGGGACGTGCGAGACGATCCACGTCCTCGACTTCGGGCGCCTGACGGCGTCGGGCGATCCCCGATCCATCCGAGCCGACAAGGCCGTCATCGACGCGTACCTCGGAGGCGGTGGGACACCGTGACGACGCTGCTCGAGGTGCGGGGAGTCGACATCGGCTACTCGGGCATCCCTGTCGTGCGCGACGTCGACCTGCGCGTCGATGCCGGCGAGGTGGTGGCACTCCTGGGTGCCAACGGCGTGGGGAAGACGACGATGCTCCTCACCGTCTCCGGCCTCCTGCCGCGGATCAGAGGAGACATGCGGGTCCTCGGTCGCTCTCCGGACTCCTCGCGGCGGGGCGCCCAGCGCAGGACGCTGCGCCTCGCGCGCTCCGGGCTCGCACACGTTCCCGAGGACCGCGCGCTCTTCTTCGGCTTGACGGCCGCCGAGAACGTCAGGCTGGGAGCCCGCCGACGCGACCGGGATGCGGTCGAGATGGCCCTCCGGCCGTTCCCGGCGCTCCACGGCATCGTCAACCGGCGAGCGGGGCTCCTCTCCGGAGGAGAGCAGCAGATGGTGGCCCTCGCCCGCGCCCTGGCCGGCAGGCCGCGCCTGCTGATGATCGACGAGATGAGCCTCGGCCTCGCCCCGATCGTGATCGAGGAGCTCCTGCCGGCCGTCCGCGCCGTCGCAGACGAGACCGGCGCTGGAGTCCTCATCGTCGAACAGCACGTCCGCGCCGCCCTCTCCGTGGCGGACCGGGCGTATGTGCTCAAGCGCGGCGCCATCGCCTTCGAGGGCACGGGAGACGCCCTGCGGGCCCGCCCCGACGTCCTCGAGTCGAGCTACCTGGGCGACCACGATGGGTGAGCAGCCGCGCCCCGGCGCCGGGCCCCGGTACCGGTCCGAGACCGCGGGGGCCCCCGTCTACCCTTGTTCCGCCCCTGCGAGCCGCTGTGTCACCACCGGCCGGTGCCGGGACCGTCGAGACATGGAGACCAGATGACCAAGCGAGTGCGCCCGCGCGCCAAGCGTGGCGAGGGAGAGCGGCTGAAGGAGGAGATCCTCGACGCCGCCGACCGGCTGCTGCTGGAGGCCGGGAGCGAGTCGGCCGTCTCAATCCAGAGCATCACCGACGCCGTCGGCTGCACGCCCCCAGCCATCTACCTGCACTTCGCCGACAAGGACGCCCTCATGCTCGAGGTCTGCGCCCGGCACTTCCGCCGCTTCGTCGCCGCCTTGGAAGTGGGCGACGAGACCGACGACGGCGACGCCCTCGCGCTGCTGCGCGAGCGCGGGCGGGCGTACATCGAGTACGGGCTCCAGAACCCCGAGCCCTACCGCATCCTCTTCATGCAGAAGCCGGGCGGCTCGGCGATGAAGACGATGTCCACGACCGCCATCGAGGCGTTCGCGCCGCTGAGCGAGGCCGTCGAGGAGTGCATCCGTGGCGGGCTCTTCCCCGACCGTGACCCCTTCGTCATCTCCTGCACGCTCTGGGCGAGCGTCCACGGGCTGACCTCGCTGATGATCTCGAACCCCGACTACCCGTGGCCGCCGCTCGACGACCTGCTCGACATCGGGATCGGAATGCACTCGGGGCAGCTTTCGACCTGAAGGGGCAATGGGCGCCACGTTCGCCCCGCCCCGCCCGCGCCCGACAGCGCCCGGTCACCGCTCCGTCGGACGGCTCGCTCGGGCGTCACCCCTCCGCACGTCACTCCGCCGGAGATCCGGGCCGCAGACCTTGTATTAGTATCCCTAACTTAGGTAGCCTAATGCACGAGCACCCGCGGCCATCGCCCGGCCCGGGGACGCCACGCCCGATCAGCCGATCGGGTCGACGAAGTCGAGAGGACGGAGGCTAGGTGGATCTCTGGTCTCGGGGTCTCGGGAAGAGGGTGCTGAGCCTCTCGCTCGCCGAGAGCGACTCGCGGGAGACCAGGAACGGCGACCTCGTCATCGAGGGCGTGATGCGCGCCCCCGACGTTCTGGGACTACGCGGTGACCCTCGACGAGGAGGACCTCGTCGAGTTCGTCGGCCTCCTGCAGCGCCGCGAGACGCTCCGGTTCCTCGCCGCCGACGGCCGCCGACTCCCCTTCCTGCGAACGGCGTTCCCGGCCGCCGTCGTCTTCGCCGCCCGGACGCTGCGACTCCTCGCCGCGTGGGGTCCCGAAGGAGGCGCCGGCCTCACGCGAGGCTGGGGCCTCCACCGACGGGGAGAGCGCAGATGCCGGGGCCTGAGCGCGAGTACGACGTGATCGTCGTCGGCGGAGGCATCAACGGCCTCACTGCCGCGACGTACCTGCAGCGCTCTGGCCTCAGCGTCGCGTGCTTCGAGCGGAAGCTGGAGGCCGGAGCGGGGTGCTGCACCGAGGAGGTCATGCACCCGGGCGTGAAGGTCAACCTCTGCGCCAGCAACATGGTCACACTCTGGTCACCCGCATACGGCGACCTCGAGCTCGAGAAGCACGGCCTCGAGATGCTCACCTCGGGCGAGTGGGGCATGTTCCATCCCTTCAAGGACCGCACCGCCGTCATGTTCAACTCGTGGAACGCCCAGCGGCAGTACGAGCAGTGGTCGACGATCAACAAGAACGACGCCGAGCTCTTCAAGACCATGTACAACTTCCTCGCGCCGATGATGAGCACCTCGCTGCACTCCACGCAGTTCGAGGCGCCGACCGGCGGCCCCGTCGAGGCGACGGCGGAGGGCGGGCTGGCGACGCTGCTCGGCTCCCTGATACCGCAGATACCCGAGAACGCCCACGAGCTCGACGCGATCGGGCTGGCCGAGGCCGTCTACGAGAGCGACAAGATCCGCACCGCCGTGCTCACCAACTGCCTGATGGCCGGCGCACACCCGTGGGATCACGGCATGACGACGCTCCTGCCGGTCGTCTTCCCGGTGCTGCAGTGCCTGCAGAGCGTCACGTGGACGTGCCGTGGCGGGAGCCACGCTCTCACCCACGCGCTCTGCTCGGCGTTCGCATCCCACGGCGGCCACCTCTTCACCGGCTGCCCGGTCGAGTCGTTCGTGATGGACGGCGACGCGGTGACGGGCGTCGCCCTCTCCGAGCACGCATCGTTCCCGAACGCGGAGGTGCGGGCGCGCCGTGCCGTGGTGAGCAACCTGTCGTGCCACCCCACCTTCCTGGGACTCATAGGAGAGGAGAAGCTCCCCGACTGGGTCCGAGACGGCGTGAACGCCTACAAGAACGACGAGACGGTCCTGTTCTGCAACTACTGGGTCCTCGACCGTCCTCCCCACTGGGAGGGGTACCCCGAGGGGATCGACACCGCCTACGGCTTCAACTACGGGATCGAGGGCGTCGACGACATCCTGCGACTCCGCGACTGCCTCGACGAGAACAGGCTGCCGGACCCTCCGGTGGTAGCCGGCCTCTCGGTGCAGGGCTTCGCTCTGGCCGACCCGACCCAGGCGCCGCCGGGGCAGTACACGATGATGTCGTGGGCGAACGTGCCCTACGACCTGGCGGAGCACGGCGGCGCCGAGCACTGGGACTCGATCCGCGAGGACTACGGCGACAAGATCGACTCGCTCCTGCGCGAGTACAACCCGGGACTCATGGACTCGGTGGTGGCCCGCTACTGCAACTCACCGCTCGACTACTACCGCAAGAACCCGAGCCAGGTCATGGGGAGCACCACGAGCGGAGCGACGAGCCTGCAGTGGTTCGGCACGCACCGCCCCTTCGCCGGATGCGGCGCCCCGCGAACCCCGTTCGGCAACCTCTACCTGTCGAACTCGATCTGGCCGTTCGGCACGACCACGTTGGGAGCCGGGTACGTGGCCGCCACCGCCGTCGCCGAGGACCTCGGGGTGCGGGAGGGCCAGGACTGGTGGAGGTACCAGGCGATGGAGGCCGGGCGCGAGGTGCTCGCCGGACGCGGCATCGAGATCGGGGCGCCGATCCAGTGAGCGCAGACGACGCCGGCCGGCGGGAGCCGTAGATGGCGATCCTCGACGACAGCTACGACGTGATCATCGTCGGCGGCGGGCCGAACGGGCTCCTGGCTGCCTGTTACCTCGGCCGCGCCGGCGCGAAGGTCCTACTGCTCGAGCGTCATCACGAGCTCGGAGGTGGGCTGATAACCGAGGAGTGGTCGGGGTTCCGCTTCAACACCCACGCGAAGCTCATGATGATGATGGACGTCGCACCGGCGTACACCGACCTCGGCCTCGAGGGTCTGGGCTGCCGGTACACGAAGCCCGACGTCTCGGCTGCGATCTTCACGCGCGACGGCAGGGCGCTCTGCCTCTACAGCGACATCGACGAGACCGCACGGAGCATCGCGAAGTTCTCGACGAACGACGCCGAGGCCTACTCCGAGGTGGCGCGCGACTGGTACACGATCGTCGAAGAGGCACTGGTGCCGGCCACCTTCACGCCTCCCATGGCGATGCTCGACATGGTCATGTCGTACGAGGACTCCGACGTCGGCCGCATGGTCAACGAGATGGCCGAGGAGACGTTCCTCGACACCCTCGACGCCGCCGGCTTCGAGAATGACCTGCTGAAGACCGCGATCCTCTATCTGGGAACGATGTACGGGATGGACCCCGACGGCGGCCTCGGCTTCCTGCTGCCGCTGTTCTACAACCGCATCCTCAACGCGAGCATCATCCGCAGCGGGTCGCACCAGCTCGCCGGATCCCTTGCACGCTTCGCGAACCGCAACGGCGTGAGGCTCGAGCGGGCCGCCCACGTCGAGAAGATCCTCACCGACGGCACCAACGCCGTCGGCGTCCGCCTCGCCGGGGGACGCGAGATCCTCGCGCGCGCGGTCGTCACCACCACCGAGCCGATGACGACCTTCCTCGACCTGGTGGGCGAGGACGTCTGCCGGCAGGCCTCCGCCTCGCTCGTCGACCAGACCCGGAGCTGGGAGTGGGAGTCGACGAGCCTCCTCAACGTCCACTACGCACTCGACCGTCGCCCGGAGCACACCGCAGCGGCGTTCGATCCCGCCGCCGATCGCGCACTCGTGAAGATCATGGGCGTGGAGACCGTCGACGACCTCCTCGCCCACATCGACGGCGTGCGCCGCGGCGAGATGGGGATGGTCGGAGCCGGGATGACGTTGACCGACCTCGACCCGATGCAGGCACCGATCGACGTGGAGCCCGGGTCGGCCGTCGCCTGCTGGGAGTGCCTCGCCCCCTACGAGAACGCCGCCGGCGACTGGGACTCACTCAGTGCCGACTACGCGTCGAAGATCCTCGACACCTGGGCCGAGTACGCGCCGAACCTCGCCGACGCGCGCGTGATCCGCAGCTATGTCAGCCACCCGGCGTACATCGAGGCGCGCCTGCCCGACATGCGTCGCGGCTCCATCAAGCACGGCGCCTACGTCACGACACAGATGCTCTCGAACAGGCCCAACGTCGACTGCTCGGGCTACCGCACGCCCATCGGGAACCTCTACGTGGCCGGCGCGAGCGTCTGGCCGGGCGGGATGGTGCTCCTGGCCGGCGGCTACAACGCGGCCGGCGTGGTCGCCGACGACCTCGGCCTCGAGCGGTGGTGGAGCGAGCCGGGCTTCGTCACGACGGCACGCGCCCAGGGGCTGGTGGGCTGATGCAGTTCTGGTCGAAGGGACTGGGCCGCCGCACGATCAGCCTCCGGCTTCGCGGCGGGCGAGGCCGTCAAGAGCGGCGAGCACCTGTACGTGAAGGGCCGGACCGAGGAGCCGGTCTCCTGGGACTACGTGATGCCGCTCGCCGGCTCCGACTTCAACGAGTTCGTCGCACTGCTCCGCGACCCTGCGGTGGCCGAGTTCATGTACCGCTCCCCCAGGCGCTGGCGCCTCTACGCGAAGCTCGCACTCGGCGGCATCAGGTTCCTCGGCTTGATCCTGATCGAGGGGGTCCGCGGCCGTTTCGGAGCCACGCCGCCGCCGGAGCCGGAGATCGTGATCCCGCCGCCGTCGGATCGCGAGGCCCGCAAGGCGTCTCCCCGCACACCCGGCACCCGCCGCCGCCTCGAGCCCCGTACCGGCGAGGTACGCACTACCTAGCCCTGCACCACAGGTGCTCCGCCGCGCCGATCTCCCCGCACGCGACTCCGTCGTCGACTGCGCGTCCAATGCCCCCGACGGCCTCAGAGCGAGACCGTTGCCCATACGGGCAGGTGGTCGGAGAGGTCGCCACAGACCTCGGGCCCACAGCGTCCCGGATCTGCCACGTCGGCCCCCCGAACGAAGATCACGTCGAGGACGAACGGGACCGGGTCGAACGACGTCGTGCGCTCGGCTGCTGGCGACGGAGCCGTGGGCGTCGACGAAGCCCGCTGCGAGGAACGCCCCCGTCGTGCGGTCGCCGCTCGCGCCGCTCTCGAGGTCGCCGGCGTAGCCGTAGGCGTTGAGGTCGCCGCCGACGACGACGGTGCCCTCGAGGTCGGCTGCGTCGGCTGCGATCTCGGCCGCCTGGGCGTCGCGGACCGACGCTGCCTCGACCCTCGACTCCAGGTGCAGCGAGTAGACACGCAGCGAGCGCCCACCCACCACCACGTCGGCCGCCACAGCCACGCGCCCGCCGAGTCTGGGTTCGTCGGGGTCGGGTGCGCCTGGAGGTGAGTACCAGGAGACGTTCTCGCCGTGACGGATCGCACGCGCGTCTTCGAGCGGGTAGCGCGACACGATGGCGTTGCCGTGCTCGCAGAGCGGAGGGTCGTAGGGGCCGCTCTCCCCACGATCACCCGGTAGCTCCACGAACTCGGTCGCGAAGACCGAGTAGCCGTCGATCGCCTCTGCCATCTCGGCCACGATGTTGCGGAACCCTGTCCGCTCGCAACCGCGGTCGGCCTCCTGCAACAAGAGCACGTCGGGGCCGGGCGACCCCGGGCCGGCCAGCCAGGCGAGCTGCGCGTCGATCTCGAAACCCCGCTCCAGGTTGTAGGTGAGGACCGTCAGGTCGTCCTTCGGCGGTGGTGGTGCGTCGGCGAACGTCAGCGCCTCGACCCGGCAGTCGATGAAAGTCGTGTCGGCCGCGCCGTCGGGGTCGGCAGACTCGGCACAGAGTCGTTCGTGGCGGACGTCGGGCAGGGGCGGGCGGACGTCCGGGTCCTTGCCCGGGTCCGGGAGGCCGGGCTCGCCGGTGCCGCGCGCCGTCGGCTCCGAGGTGGTCACAGACGCGGGCGCGCCCTTGGCGCCCGGGACCGTCGTGGCCGCGCCCTCTTCGGACCCGCCGCCGGAGCAGGCCGTGAGAGCGAGTGCGAGTAGTGCCGTGGCACGCGACAGGGTCGGCTGCACGATCGACATTCTGCACCGTCTCGCTCGTTGCACTCGACCGCGCTCGGCACGGCTACGGCCTACGCGCCGCTCAGGAGGCGGCGGGCTCGTCGAGATGGCGGGTCCTGGGGCAGCGCACCTTCATGCCGAGCGCGCAGAGCGGGCACGACGCCTCGCCGTCGCGCACCCACATGGTGGTGCCGCACTCGGGGCAGCGGTCCTGCCAGAGGGCGCACTCGACGCCGGCCAGGCGCGTGGAGGTGAGTGGGCAGCCCCTGCCGTGACAGACCGCCCAGTCGGGGTCGGGAACGATCGCGAGGTCCGGGCACTTCTCCACGCAGATCGCGCAGTCGTCGCAGGTGTACGGGTCGATGACGAAGAGCCCGAGGAACGAGTCGGTCTTCGTGAGCGCCCCCGTCGGGCACGAGTAGTCGCACGCGCCACACCCGATGCAGAGCGCCTCTACGACCTTGAAGCTCACCGTCGCACCCGCACCCTCACCGCCATCCTCAGGCCTTCGCGCCCGCCGGATCGGAAGGCCCGCGGGATCTGCTCAGTCGGAGGACCCGCCAACAGCCGCAGGTCCGAAGTCGTTCTGCGGGTGGAAGTCGCGCATCTCCCCCATGCACTCCCAGTGCACCCATGGTGCCACGTCGACCCGGTTCGACGCGACGCGGTGCGCGTACCCGGTGCCGTCCCACTCCCACCAGCCATAGGGGAGGTCGAGGGCCCTGGTGACGGGCTTCCCGCAGTGCGGGCAGGCCGGAGCATCCATCGTCGGTCTCCTTCTCGTCGGTCCGTGGGTCGGCCTCAGCCGACTGGCGCAGCCGCGGTGCGGCGCCGCGCCGTCGAAGAGCTCCTGGAGGGTCTGGTTGAAGCGCGAGAACTTGTCGACCCCCATCGGGTCGTCGCCCCGGAGCCGGATCTCCTTGCCGAGCAGCGTGAGGCTGTTGATCGTCTGCTGACCCGTCGCCCGACCGTTGGCTCGGATGTCGTCGAACATCTCCTGCCATGCCGCCAGGTCGCCGTCGAGCCAGCACTCGACGGCGCTCTCGTCGCCGTCGTCGAGCGGGGCCACACCGGTGCACTCGATCCCCTCCAGGCGGAGCCGGACGCGGAAGTCGCCGCCGTCGCGCCGCATCACGACGCCGAGGTCGAGATCGAGCTCGCCGAGGATCTCGAACCGCTCCGGGTGGGCGTTCATCTCCGAGGCGAGCCCGTCGAAGAACTCGATGCTGTCGATGCTTGCACTCATCGTCGCGCCTCCTTCAGGCCCGGGCCGCTTCGACTGTTGCACGGTCGATCCCGAGCATGTCGAGCGGGATGCTCGTGCGGTCGAGCCGGCCGATGCCGGCGCGCTCGCAGCGGGCGAGGTACGAGGTGAGCAGCTTGCGCATCAGCTCCGACTGGAGGGGGAATCCCTTGTCCTCGACGTGCTCGGCCCCGCCACCGAGCAGCAGCGCGAGGGCGGTGCTGAGATCGGGGCTCGTACCGAACTCCATGAGCACCGTCTCACCGGCGTCGAGCGCCTCCTGGATCTCGTCGGCGATGTCGGGGTCGTGCTCGATCGCGTAGCGGATGTGCATCGTGCCGAACGCCACGTGGCGGGCCTCGTCCTGCATCGCCATGCGGAAGATCTTCTTCTCGACCGGCCCGGGAGCGATGAGCTCGCCCATGCGGAAGAGGTCGAGGACGAACCCCTCGCCGAGCAGGTGCATGAGGGCACTCGCCTGCGTGAAGGTCTTCGCCTCGATGATCGTGCGCAGCAGGCTGGCCGGGCCGGAGCGCGACTTGAGCAGCCCGCCGCCGTTCACGAGCGCACGCTTGCGGAACACCTCGCTGTGGCGCGCCTCGTCCATGATCTGCGTGCAGAGGAACATCTTCATCTCGATGAAGTCGTGGTTGATGCGCCACATCCACTTCGCCGGGAGCTCCGACGCGATCATCTCGACCTCGGTGAGCGTGGTGCAGACCTGGCAGACGGCGTGCTCGATGTCGTCGGGCAGCTCCTGCAGCTCACCCCACGGGATGTCGCGCGTCGCCGACCACTGCCGGGCGACTGCCTCCTCGTAGAGCTCGGCGACGTTCTCGGCCCAGACCTGCGACTTGCGGTTCACGATGTAGCCCATGTCGGGCATGTCGGCGCCGCGGTCGCCGCCGCGCGGAGCCATCGAGCGGTGGTTCGGGTGCTCGGGCACCTCGCCGTACGAGCCGACGGCGATGTCCATCATCGTCAGCCCACGGGGCCCCGGCTTCGGGCGCACGCCCCACTCGCTCTTCGCCCCGCGCAGCCACGCCCAGTCGAGCGGCTGGCCCATCGGCGAGGTCGCGGGCAGATCGGGATACGCCTGCTCGGTCGGCTTGTCGGCCATTGAGCTCCCCTTGGGTTGTCCCTCGTTGTCGATCCACCGCCGCAGGCGCATCCTACGGCCGGCCCGGCCGGCGGGCCAGGGGGTCGGGGGCGCGGGCGGTGCCGAGCCGCGATGCTCCACCCGTTCCTGTCGCGTCTGGCCACCGAGACGGTGGGTAGATCACCAATGGTCGGGTGGGCGGAGCCGTCGGGCCGCGCATCGGGCCTGGTGGTCGGAGGGCTCCGGCCGAAGTGACCGGAGCCCCTTCCGGGGCACCCGTACAGGTGGTATCCCTTGGGCATGACCTCGATCGATCTCCAGTACGTGACGCTCCACGGGCACGACGTCGGCTACCGCCGCGCCGGCCAGGGGCCCGCGATCCTCCTCATCCACGGCCTCGCGGGCAGTTCGCGGACATGGCGCGAGGTGATGCCGGCGCTCGCCCGCGATCACACCGTCATCGCCCCCGACCTCCTCGGCCACGGCGAGTCGGCCAAGCCTCTCGGCGACTACTCGCTCGGCGCCTACGCGAGCGGCCTGCGCGACCTCCTAGGGGCGATCGGGATCCCGAGCGCGACGATCGTCGGACAGTCGCTCGGTGGTGGCGTGGCGATGCAGCTGGCGTACCAGCACCCCGAGATCGCGGAGCGCATGGTGCTGGTCGGCAGTGGCGGGCTGGGGCGCGAGGTCAGCTGGCTGCTGCGTGTGCTCACCCTCCCCGCGGCCGAGTACGTGATGCCGGTCCTCTTCCCGTCGTTCATACGCGATCGCGGCAACGACGTCAGCGCGTTCCTCCACCGCCGCGGCCTGCGCGCCCCGCACGTGGCGGAGATGTGGCGGGCGTACGCCTCTCTCGCCGGTGCCGAGAACCGCCATGCGTTCGTGCGCACCCTGCGGGCGGTCATCGACCCGGGCGGCCAGGCCGTCAGCGCGACCGACAGGCTCTACCTCGCGGCGACGATGCCGGTGATGATCGTCTGGGGCGACCAGGACCCGATCATCCCGATCGCCCACGCCTACGCCGCACACGAGGCGATCCCCGGCAGCCGCCTCGAGATCTTCGAGGGCGCCGGCCACTTCCCGCACGTGGAGAGGCCGGATCGCTTCGTCGAGGTGCTCACCGACTTCCTCGCCACGACCGAACCCGCCGGCCGTCACCCCGAGGAGTACCGCCACCTCCTCCTCGCCCACGGAGACGCCTGAGCCGGGGCGCAGTTCCCCCCTAGGCGGTGCCGGACTCGCCGGCGTCTTCTCCGTCGGCATCCCCGGTCCACGTCTCGATCGAGTCGGCCATCAGCTTCGTCGCGTCGTAGGTGATCCACTTCTCGGGGACCACCTCGAGGATCAGGCGGCGCTCGGAGTCGAGCATCCGCGCGAAGCCGTCGGTGATCTCGCCCTCGCCGCCGAGGACGGCCGCCGCGAGCGCCGGGTAGAACCAGGCCTTCAGCTCGTCGTCGGGCTCGTGGATGATGCAGCGGCCCTTCGCCGTGAGGGTCCTCGCCGGCCCGAGGTGCGTGCCGGTGCTCGAGACGATCACCGAGACCCGCGGGTCACGGCGTACGGCGGTGATCCGCTTGCGCTGGCTCGTCGCGGTCACCCAGAAGCTGCCGTCGCGCCAGACGTAGCTCATCATCACGCCGACCGGCCAGTGATCCTTGGTGCCCCACACGAACGCCAGCTCGTTCTGCGACTTCAGCAGGTCTTCCTGCACGTCGGCGTCGAGCGGGTAGACGCTCACGTCTTCGTAGTTGAAGATCTTCACTCGGCTCTCCTCCTGTGATCGTCTCGCTGCATCGAGTCGAGGGCGTGGCGCTTCCGACTGCGCGGCGCGCCTTGATCGTCGCCAGGGGTCATCGCAGCCCCGGGCTGCGAACCCCGATTCCCGGCTGGCCGTCCGCCTCGGTGTCACGACGTCAGCCGCCCAGCGGGAACGTGCTGCTCATGCCGCCGTCGACGTAGATCGTCGTGCCGGTGATGTAGCTCGAGGCCTCGGAGGAGAGCAGGACGATCACGGCCTCCAGGTCCTCGTCGGTGCACGCACGCCCCACGGGCAGCGCGTTCGCCAGGATGTCGACGCCGATCTGCGTGAACGACCCCAGGAAGGTGTCGGTGGCGGCGACGCCGGGCACGACCGAGTTCACCGTCACGCCGGTGCCGGCCAGCTCCACGGCGAGGTTGCGGGTCATCGAGTCGAGCGCGCCCTTCGAGGTCCCGTACGCGTTGATCATGGCGAAGCCGCGAGATGCCGACGGCGAGACGATGTTGACGATCCTCCCCCATCCGGCCGGCACCATGCGACGCACGCATGCCTGCGAGAAGCGGAACGGACCGTTGACGTTCGTGTCCATGACGTCGACCCACTGCTCCTCGGTGACGTCACCGAAGGCGGCCGGCGGGTAGACGCCCGCGTTGTTCACGAGGATGTCGACGCTCCCCTTCCACTCTTCGACGGCATCGACGCACGCCTCGACCTGCTCCCGCGAACGCACGTCGCAGGTCACGGCCAGCGCCTCTCCCCCGGCGGCCTCGGCCTCGGAGACGAATGCGTCGAGCGGCTCCCGGCGGCGCCCCGTAACCGCCACCGCCGCACCCGACGCGAGCAGCGAGCGGGCGAACCCCAGGCCCAGCCCGGATCCTCCGCCTGTCACCACCGCAACACGTCCGTCGAGTCTTATCTCCATGTCTCTCCGCTTCCTTCTCTCGGCTACTGCAGCGATTCGATCGCCTCGGGACACATCCATGGAGCGTCGTCGGCCGACGTCATGGCCGACTCAGCCTCGAGGACCTGGCGTATGCGCGACGTCGCGACGTCGCCGGACTCCAGCAGGCGCGTGACGCGCTCGCCGAGGAGGCGGTTGCGCTCTCTCGGATCTGCGACGTCGGCGGCCTCGGCCAGCATGGCGAGCAGGCCGTCGTGCAGGGCCGGGGCGCCGTCGGCGATCTCGGCGGCCAGAGCCACGAGACCCTGCTCGAGCCGCGCGTTGACGCGCCCGATCGGATCGCCGTGCGCGAGCCGGTCGGCGACCTCGTCGAGGGCGCGCAGAGCGGCGATCACCTGCAGTCGCGCGAACCCCTCGGGCAGCTCCGGGAGAACGTGGGCCTCGAGCGACCCGCGCACCGCAGCGACGATCTCCCCTGCTTCGAGCAGTATCACCCGTTCACCTCCTCGAGCCGTGCCATCTGCGCCTCGAGCATCGTCTCGAGCATCGAGATCACCGGCTCTGCCGACGCTGCCAGACCGGCGACGGAGAGCAGTCGCAGGTCGGTGCCGCCGTTGACGATGTCGCGCGCTCCGGCGAGACCGATGACCGTGCTCTTCACCATCTCCAGCATCTGGTAGTAGGTGACGCGGTACTCATCGAGGACGTGCCCCGTGAGCTCGACGTAGTAGTCGGCGAGCTCGTTCTCGATCGCGCACGGCCCCGCACCGACGAGCTGCGTGAATGCGACGTCGCCGGCGGGGTCGCCCACGCGTGCGAGCTCCCAGTCGAGGATCCCGACGATCTCGCCGTCGCGCCACTTGAGGTTCGGCAGCCGGTAGTCGCCGTGCAGGAGCACCGTTGTTGCGTAGTCGGGGGCGCACCGATCGAGCACTTCGAGGGCGTGGCGGATCAGCGGCTTCGGGAGCAGCTCGGTCTCGTCGAGCCGTCGGCGGCAGACCTCGACGAGTGCCCGCGCCGAGGCGCGCGCGTCGGCGTGCACCGGGAGTCCGTGATCGCGCACCCCGTGGACCCGGGCGAGCATCTCCACGAAGCGCCGTCCGATCGCGTGCGCCGCCTCCGGATCCTCGGTCAGGCGGGGATCGGCACTGCGATACGACTCACCGTCGACGTAGCCCATCACGGCGAATCGGCCGCCGAGCTCGGATGCATCCGTCTCCACGTGGAGCACGTCGGGGACCGGTAGGCCGGCGGCGCCGACCCTCGCCACGAGCCCGCACTCCCCCTCGATGTCGTAGGGAGGGATCACGCCGTGCTCGGGCTCCGCGCGCAGCACCCAGACCGCGGGGCCGTCGTCGGTCTCGACGTCGACCCGACAGCTGAGCGACGACAGGCCGTTCGGGAACCGCTCCACCCGCACGACGCG
This sequence comes from uncultured Actinomycetes bacterium, assembly GCA_963706745.1. Taxonomy (GTDB): domain Bacteria; phylum Actinomycetota; class Acidimicrobiia; order IMCC26256; family PALSA-610; genus JAOSJK01. The sequence goes on from CAVPMX010000004.1 coordinate 1,112,644, forward strand.
CCGTGCACCGAGGCGCGGGGCGCGTCTGGCCAGGTACTCCTCGAGCCTCTCGGCGTCAGGCACGCGCCCGCCCGCCATCGCTTCCTCCTCGGTGGCGTCAGCCCCACCGCGTCGACACGGCCCCTCGCACTCCGACGCGACGGCTTGACTTATCGGATTAACTTAGCGTAATAAACCTTCGGAAGGCGACGCCCGGATCGGCCGATCGCAGGCATCTTCGCAGCGGCCGTCGGAGGGTCAGTCGCACGGGTAGGAGAAGGGGCCGAGATGACCACTGACTACAGCCACCACAAGGTCCACATCAACCACGACTTCGCGGTCTCGGCCGACACGCTCTGGTCGGTCGTCGGCGACTTCGCGAACCTGAGCTGGGTCCCGGCCGTCCCACGGTGCGAGTTCGAGGGCGAGGGCATCGGCATGACCAGGCGCATGTACCTCGACGACACCTACGCGATCCTGGAGCGGCTCGAGGCCCTCGACGACGCGAGCCGCACCACGTCGTACTCGATCCCCGAGAACAACCCGCTGCCGTGCTCCGACTACTACGCGACCATGGAGGTCGTCGAGACGGGCCCGGGCACCTGCCGGCTCGAGTGGGGGTGCACGTTCGAACCGCTCGGCATGAGCGACGCAGAGGCGACCGAGAACGTGACGCAGTTCTACTGGTCTCTGATCCCGGGAATCGAGGAGGCGGCATCGTCGGCGGGATGACCGTCGTCGAGCGCCGCGACGCGGTACTCGCACGTGAGGCAGCGCCGCATCGCCGCCCGCAGCCTCTCGTTCTGAAGCCGGAGCTTCGCGTTCTCGGCCTCGAGGTCGGCGACCTCTCTTCGTGCTCGCGCAGCGTCGCGCATCCGCAGCACGCCCTCCCGTAGACCGGCCATCTGCAGAGACCTCCTCGCCCTCCGGCGCTCTCCGGCGCTCTCCGGCGGCCCCGGAGAGCGAGACTAGGGCCACGAGGCCCGAGGATCCGGTCCTGCCGGTCGGGACGCGGGTTGCAGGGTCTCAACTGAACACCGTAAAGTCAACTGACTGAACGGCACTAAGTTAGGCCGCCGGACCCGAGAAGGTCGCCACGGCGAGCCGCGTCGCCCATGCTGTGCGAGTCACCCATGCTGTTCAGGTGCCGTCTGAGCCGGGAGCGGACACGAGAGACGTGAGAATGGCCGAGAGATCCCAGCGATTCCCCCGCTTCGACGACACATACCGGAAGCGTTGGGTCGACGCCGGCCTCTGGACCGACCGCACCCTCCACGACCTCTTCGACGAGACCGTCGCCGAGCGCCCCGACTCGCCCGCCGTGATCACACGCGAGCAGCGCCTCACCTTCGCAGAGCTGAAGGCCTCGTCCGACGCCCTCGCAGCCGGCCTCGTCGGCGCCGGGATCGGGACCGGCGACATCGTCGCGGTGCAGCTACCCAACTGGATCGAGTTCTGCCTGCTCCAGCTTGCGCTCTCGCGGGTCGGCGCGGTCATCCAACCCACGCACATGGTCTTCCGGGAGAGAGAGCTCCGATCGCTCCTGTCGTTCTGCGGAACGGACTGTGCCGTGGTCGCCGGCGAGATCGACAGCCACGACTACGCGCAGACGCTGCGCGACCTCCGAGGCACACTCCCCCGACTGCGACGGCTGGTGATCGCACGTGGCGAGGCTCTCTCGGACGACGAAGTCACGTTCGATGCACTCGTCGACGACGGCGCGCTCCACCTCGACCGCCTCGCGGGAATCGAGGTCGACCCCGACGACGTCTTCTACCTCAACTTCACGTCGGGCACGGAAGGCAGCCCCAAGGGATTCCTGCACTCGCACAACACGCTCATCTCGACCTTCGCCGCGATGTCGAGGGCGATGGCGAGCATGGATCCCGGAGCGGTGAACCTCGCCTGCTCGCCGATGACGCACAGCTTCGGGCACTTCACCACCTATCAGTGCGCACTCGCGGGCATCCCCATGGTCCTCGTCGACAGGTACCGGCCGGCCGACGTGCTCGAGCTGATCGAGCGCGAGCGCGTCACCTCGATCTCGGGGACTCCCGCCCACATGATCGGGATCCTCCACCACCCCGACTTCGCCCGTTACGACACCTCCAGCGTGCGCTCCGTCAGCGTCGGGGGTGCCCGCAGCTCGCCCGAGCTGATGGCCGAGCTGGAGGCGACCTGGGGCGTCAAGTCGGCCAACACCTACGGGATGGGCGAGACGATCATCCACACGCGGACGATGCCCTGGGACCCCGAGGAGAAGGCCGCCCAGTCGGTCGGGCAGCCGCTCTTCGGCGCCGAGCTCAAGATCGCCGACCCCGACAACCGAACTGTGGAGATGCCCATCGGGGAGGTCGGGGAGATCATGTTCAGGGGCCCGACGCTCTTCGTCGCATACCACGAGCAGCCCGAGCTCACGGCACAGACTCGCGACGCCGACGGTTGGTTCGCGACCGGCGACCGCGGGTGGGTCGACGCCGACGGCTACCTCTACTTCGCCGGGCGCGCCAAAGAGGTGATCAACCGTGGCGGCACGAAGATCTACCCGAAGGCCACCGAGGACCTCCTCGCCGCCCACCCAGACATCGTCGACGCCGCGGTGGTAGGGATGCCCGACGAACGTCTCGGGGAGCTGGTCTGCGCCTACATCGTGCCCAGGGACGGGGCGGCGCCCGGAGTCGCCGATCTCCGCACCTACTTCACGCAGCAGAAGGCGATGAAGTACCTCGCACCCGAAGTGGTCATCCTCGTCGACGATCTCCCGATGACGCCGACGGGCAAGGTCGCCAAGGCGACCCTGCAGGAAGACGCAGCCAGGCGCGCCGGCCTCGACCGCGGAGACGCCGGGTGAGGGTCGGCCTCGGCTGGGAGACCACGGGCGACGACGCCGGCGCTGCATGGCAGCACGTCGTCGCCGAGGCGGTCGCCGCCGACGGACTCGGGTACGACAGCGTCTGGATCCGGGAGTCTCGAGACCTGCCCGCGTCGGTCTCCTCGCCGGCGGTCTTCCTCACCTACCTCTCACGCCTCACGAAGACCGTGCAGCTGCGAGCCGTCCGCCTCCTCACCCACGCGAACCCCGTGCGTGTGGCGGAGGAGATGGCGGTGCTCGACGTCTTCTCTCGCGGTCGCGCCGGCCTCGCGCTCGCCGCTGCCGCGCCGCAGAGGGCGACGGCCTCTCTCCTCCACGAGACCCACGACTTCGTGACGGCTGCGTGGGCTCTCGACGAGATCCGCTATCGCGGCGAGCACATCAGGTTCCCGTCTCACACTCCCGACGACGCGCCTCGCGGGGCGACGACACCAGCTCCCGGCGGACGCTACGTGCCGCAGTGGGAGCGCGGCCCCGCCACGTCGGACTACCTCGCGATCACTCCGAAGCCGTACGCGTCGATGCCGCCCACGAACGTCGACATCTCCGACGACGAGACCCTGGAGTGGGCGGCACGATCAGGGGTCTCGCCCCTCGTCCCGGCGACTACCCCCACCGAGGAGGCCGTCGAGCAGCTCTCGCGCTACCGCGGAGTCGCCGACGCCGCCGGGCGCCGGCGGGCGGAGGTCGAGCCGGTGATCGAGAGGTACATCGCAGTCGATGGCGCAGAAGACCCCGTTACGCTCGGCGGCCGGCCGGCCGCGCTCGTCGAGCGGATCCGAGAGGTCGCGCTCGCGAGCGTGCGCGACCCACCTCGTGTGGAGGCGGCGTGGGCCCGGCGACGGCGACCTCTTCCGCTTCGCCACCGAGGTGCAACCCCTCCTACAAGCATGAGCGAGTAGAGGAGAACCGTGGAGTTCTGGACCGGGGCGATGGGCATCACGAAGATGCGCACGATGCCGTCGTCGCTCGCCAACGGCTACGACGTCTTCGTCAACGACGCCATGCACGCCGAGGCACTCGGCTTCCACGCGTACGGCGCCCCCGAGCACCACTTCACCTACGACGGCTTCCTCCCGTTCCCATTGGAGGCACTCGCCGCCGCGGCCGCCGTCACGTCGAAGATCCGACTCGTGACCGGCGCGATGCTCCAGACCCTCTACGACCCGCTGGAGGCCGCCGAGCACGCGGCGACCCTCGACGTCCTCTCCGGTGGGCGCGTCGTGCTCGGCCTCGGGATGGGGTACCGGCCCATAGAGTTCGACGGCATCGGCACCGCGAAGCGGACACGCGGCAAGCGGCTGCGGGAGGCCATGGACGTGCTGAGATCGGCGACCTCCGAAGACGTCTTCACCCACGAGGGCGAGCACTACCGGTACGACTCGGTCAGCCTCGCACCCGACTCCCGTTCGGCGACCGATGGAGATGTGGTTCTGTGGCGGCACCTCGGAGGCGGCGGCGCAGCGCGCCGGAAGGGCGGGCCTCCCCTACTGGCTCGCGAACTCCCCATTCGAGCGGACGCGGACGATCGTCGAGGAGTACCGCCGCGCGGGCCGCGAGGCGGGGCACCCCGAGGAGCGCCTCAGAGTCGCGTCCTTCAAGGACGTCTTCATCGGCGAGACGGCCGAGGAGGCCCAGGGCCTCCGACAGATGATGATCGACGCCTTCTACGCCGAGCACATCCTCGGCTACGGATACCTCGTCGACGACGACGGCACGCAGGTCTACAACCCGTCGGAGGACCATCCCGATGTACCGGCGATTCGTCGACAGCCTCTTCTGCGGGACCCTCGACCAGGTGCTGGAGGAGCTGCAGCGCTACGCGGACCTCGGCATCGAGGCGGTCTTCCTGCCGTCGTTCCAGAGAGAGCTGATCGCGTCCCGGATCATCCCCGAGCTCGGGTAGCGACGATGGACCTGAGCTTCTCCCCGGACGACGAGCGGTACCGGGACGCGCGTGCGCGCCTGGCTCGAGGCCCACGCCTCCACTCGTGACGTCGCCGCAGGCGTCATGCGAGGCGCCGGCGCGTCGAACATCATGGAGGCGCTCCAGGCCGCGCGAGACTGGCAGCGGACCCTCTGGGAGGCGGGCTACGTCGGCCTCTCGTGGCCGCAGGAGTACGGCGGCCAGGACGCCTCCTTCACCGAGCAGGTGATCCTCGCCGAAGAGCTATCGCGCGTGCGCACACCACCGCTGATCAACACGATCGGGCTGACGATCCTCGGACCGACGCTCATACGTCACGGCAGCGACGAGCAGCGCCGCCGCTTCCTACCACGCATCCTCGCCGCGGAGGACCTCTGGTGCCAGGGGTTCAGCGAGCCCGGAGCCGGGAGCGACCTCGCCTCGCTCGCGCACACGGGCCGAGGTCGACGGCGACCACCTGGTGGTCACCGGGCAGAAGGTGTGGACCAGCATGGCCCCGATCGCCGACTGGTGCTTCATGCTCGTGCGCACCGATCCCGACGCACCGAAGCGCGAGGGCATCAGCTACCTGCTCTGCGAGATGAACACCCCTGGCGTCACGGTCCGGCCGCTGCGCAACGCGGCGGGCGGCATCCACTTCAGCGAGGTCTTCTTCGACGGAGCGCGCGGTACCCATGAGCGGCCTCGTCGGAGGCTCTGACACGGTGGCTGGCAGATCGCCCGCACCACTCTCGGAGCACGAGAGGAGCGGCCTCTCGTCGGTGCTCGCGCTCGAGGAGACCCTCGGCCGCGTCATCTCGCTGGCCGAGCGGGTCGAACGCATCCGGGGCGGCCTGCCGATCGACGACCGGTCACTGCGCCGGGACGCTCGCGCAGACGGTGGATCGAGGTCGAGGGCCTGCGGCACCTCGGCTACCGCACTCTCAGCGCACAGATCTCGGGCCGCGGCAGCCTCGGTCGTCGTCGTCGGTCGGCAAGCTCTTCGCGTCGGATCTGAGGCAGCGCCTCGCCCACCTCGCGCTCGAGATCGAGGGGCCGCTCGCGCCGGTTGCGACGCCGGTCTCCCCACGTCGTCGACCGGGGCCGTTGGCACGCCGCATACTTCGACGCCCTCGGCCACAGCATCGGCGGGGGTACCAGCGAGATCCTCCACAACACGATCGCGGAGCGGGTCCTCGGGCTCCCGCGGTCGGTGCAGGACTGACGTGGACTTCGAGCTCGGCGACGAGCAGATCGCGCTCGCCGAGTCGGCGCGCGGGCTTCTCGCGAGCGCGGTGGAACGCCGGACACGCTCGCGCCGCGATCGACATCCACTCCGCGTCGGTACCCGGACGGCACTCTGGCACGAGATGGCCGGCCTCGGCTGGATCGGGATCGCCGCATCCGAGGCGTCCGGGGGCAGCGGGGCCGACGTGATGACGGCGTGCGTCATCGCGATCGAGGCCGGGCGTGCGCTGCTCCCCTCGACACTGGCCTCGGTGACCGTCGCAGCGATGGCGATCGACCGAGCGGGCGACTCCCATCTCCGCACCTCGGTTCTTCCCCGCCTCCTGTCGGGTGCCGGCCGCGCCGTCTGCGCCGTCGAGGAGCCCGGGGGGTCGTGGGGCCCGCGACGCGGTGCGACCCTGCACGCCTCGGAGTCGGGCGACGACTGGCACCTCACCGGCATCAAGATCCTCGTCCCCGACACCGAGGGCGCCGACACTCCTCCTGGTCGCCGCCCGCACACCGCACGGACTCGGTCTCGTCGCCGTCCCCACCGACGCGCCCGGCGTCACCATCACGCCGATGCGGCGCCTCGACGCGCAGTCGATCGCCGAGGTCGGCTTCGAGGGGACGCCGGTCGACCCCGGTGCCCTCCTCGGCGGACCCGGCGGCTGCGAGTCGATCCTGCGCGACACCTACGACATCTGGACCGTGATCTGCGCCGCCGACCTCCTCGGGGTCGACCGAGGCCGTGCTCGAGGCGACCACCGACTACGCGAAGGAGCGCGTGCAGTTCGACCGGCCGATCGGGAGCTTCCAGGCCGTCGCACACCGCCTCGCCGACATCCTGCGTCGACTGCCGAGATCGCGCGCAGCCTGCTCTACGCGGCCTGCCTCGCGATCGACGAGGGCAGCGACAACGCCCCGCTGCTCGTCTCCGCGGCGAAGGCCTGGGCGGGCGACACCGCGGTCGCTGCGGCGGAGCGCGCCGTGAAGCTCCACGGCGGCATCGGCTTCACCTGGGAGCTCGACCTGCACCTGTACCTCCGCCGCGCACATGCGTCCGCGGCGTCGTCTCGGCGACGCCGACTTCCACCGCGACCGCATCGCCGACTCCCCGGCCGTCGCCGGTCGCACGAGAGGTGACACGTGACCTCCGCGGCGGACCCGGGCGCGAGAGGCACCGCCGACGACGGCGCCCACTTCCCGCTGCTCTTCGCGCCTCTGCGGGTCGGGCCGATCGAGGTCCCCAACCGCATCTGCGAGACGACCAACTCGATAGGCGCCGGCGCGACACCGGGATTCCCCGACGACGCCTTCATCGCACACCACGTCGCCAAGGCGCGGGCGGCACCGGATGGATCGGCGGCGAGACGTTCGTGCTCGACACCCCGCTCCCGGCCGAGGCCGCCGACGAGTTCTTCCCCGGAGCGGCCGCCATACGCATTCCCGCTCTACGCCATGCCCGGCTTCGTCGAGCAGAACGCCCGGTACATCGACGCGGTCCACGAAGCCGGTTCGGTGGCCGTCTGCCAGCTGACGCACCTGAACCACACCGTCGCCGCGTCGTCGGTGCCACTCGTCGAGGCGTACGACTGGGTGCCGCACTCGCTCGACGACGCCGAGATCCATCAGATCATCGCCACATACGCCGCAGCCGCAGCCGCACTCTCCGAGGCCGGCGCCGACGGGATCGAGATCCACTGCGCCCACGAGACGCTCCCGCAGTCCTTCCTCTCACCGGCCCTCAACCTGCGTACCGATCGGTGGGGCGGCGACGCGGAGGCCCGCACGCGATTCGTGACCGAGGTCGTGACGGCCGTGCGCTCGCGGATCGGCGACGGCCTGGCGATCGGGCTGCGGATCTGCGGCATGGAGCACCGCGAGGGGGATACGACCTCCTCGGCATGCGCGAGATGATCTCCCTGATCGCCGGGAGCGTCGCTCTCGACTTCGTGAGCGTCGACGTCGGCCACTCCTGGGGCACACCCTACGTGCAGCCCTCGTATCACGAACCGGCCGAGCACCGCGAGGTCGCGCCGCGCCATCCGCGCCGACGTCGCACCCGTGCCGGTCCTCTTCTCGGGCCGCGTGAACGACCCGGTGGTCGCCGAAGACCTGATCCGCTCCGGGGTCTGCGACCTGGTGGGGATGACGCGGGCGGGGATCGCCGACCCGGAGTTCGCCGACAAGGCGCGCTCCGGCCGCCTCGGGGAGATCCGGCGATGCATCGGATGCAACCGTTGCATCGCCGAGTCGATCGACACCACCACGCCGGCGATGTTCCACCGACCTGTCTGCTCCGTGAACCCCGCGATCGGTATCGAGGTCGAGTGGGACCTCACCTTCCTGCCCGCCCCCGTGGCACGACGCGTGGTGGTCGTAGGCGGCGGACCGGCCGGCCTGGAGGTGGCTCGCGTCGCCGCCGAGCGCGGCAACGATGTGATCCTCCTGGAGCGCGACACGGCCCTCGGCGGACAGGTCCGTCTCGCCGCGCGCGCCCCGGGCGCGACGCGTTCGAGGACTTCATCGACTTCGAGGAGCGGAGACTGAGCGCACTCGGGGTGCGAGGTGCACCTCGCTACCGCGGCCACCGCCGACGCGGTGCTCGCACTCGAGCCCCAGTCAGTCGCGTGCGCCGACCGGGTCGCGGCCGCGCATGCCCGACACCCCCGGCGTCGGGGCGGAGCACGTCGTAACCGGATGGGACGCACTCGCGGGACGAGCCGAGGTGGGTGAACGCGTCGCGGTCGTCTCCCAGGAGGACCACTTCGAGACCCCCGGCGTCGCCGACCACCTCGCCACCTCCGGGCGCAGCGTCGAGATCTTCCACAAGTGGACCAGTGTCGGGAGCGCGATCGACCGCTACTCGATCGGCCCCGTGATGCGACGGCTCACCGCGCACGGAATACCGATCCACACCGGACTCCGCCTCGCGGAGGTCGACGGATCGACGCTCGCCTTCCTCTCGGCGTTCACCGGGGAGGCCACGACCTTCGAGGGCTTCGACACCGTCGTCCTCGTCTACGGATCGGTCCCCGACGACCGCCTGTACCGCCACCTGCGTGCAGCCGGCTCCGTCGAGCGGCTCTACCTCGTAGGGTCGGCATGGGTCCCCCGCCGCCTCGCAGAGGCCACCCGACACGGCGCCCGAGTGGGCATGGAGGTCTGACCGTTGCCCGAGCTCACCGACTACCCGACGATCGACGTGATGAACCACCTGCTCGAGGTCCGCAGCGGCCTCGCCGGGAACCCGTTCGCCTTTCGCGAGTTCCAGATCATGCTCGAGACGACGTTCAAGGCGCTCGGCAAGCCGCGGCCGCCTGTCGCACCGCGCGACGTCGAGGCGCCCGGCGACGCCGACGCCGACGCCGGCTCGGACTCCCACAGCCGACAGCGGCGCGGCTCGGGAGGCATGCTCTCGGGCCACGCCACGACCGCCGAGTGCCTCACCGACATGGACGCGCTCGGCTACACGCACATCTCGGTCTGCGCCACGAAGATGTGGTCGTACTACTACCACCGCGACTTCATCATGGACTACCCGATCGAGCCGGTCGCAGAGGCAGTCGCGGAGTCGGGTGGCCGAATCATCGGGACCGCGAGCTACGACCCGTTCCGGATCACCGAGAGCTGTGCGGAGATCGAGGTGGCCGTCAAGGAGCACGGATTCCGCTACGTGTGGTTCCACCCGCTCTCCTACGGACTGCCGCCGAACGACCGACGCTTCTACCCGCTCTACGCGAAGTGCGTGGAGCTCGGCATCCCCGTGGGGTTCCAGGTAGGGCAGTCGGCCGAGGTGCTCCCGTCCAACTGCGGCAGGCCGATGCTCGCCGACGACGTCGCCATCGAGTTCCCCACGCTGCGCATCAACCTCTCGCACACGGGATGGCCCTGGGTCGACGAGTGGTGCTCGATGCTGTGGAGGCACCCGAACGTGTACGGCGACATCTCTGCGTACTACCCGCACAGCCTCGACGACCGCCTGGTGCGCTTCATGGACTCCTCCCGCGGCCGCGACAAGGTCCTCTTCGGAACGAACGGCCTGGGCCTCGAGCGCTGCAAGGCGGAGTTCATCGAGCTCGCGATCTCCGAGGAGACGAAGCGGATGGTCCTGCACGACAACGCCGTGCGCTTCTTCGGCCTCGACGACTGAACAACCGAGACAGACGACCAAGAGAGAAGGTAGGGCGATGCCGCTCCACGAAGGTGAGATCTGGGGAGAGATCACGCAGGCGAGCCTCGACCGGCTCCTCGAGCGTCGCGGCGTGGCGCGAGAGGAACGCGGGACGATGTTCCGCCTGAACCGGTCCGACTCCGACCCGGATGCATGGCGACCGACGATGGCGAACTTCGCCGTCTCGAAGGAGACGAACGGGCGCCTCGCGCGTGGGATCGGCGACCTGAACCCCATGTACCTCGACGACAAGTACGCGAAGGCCTCGATCTGGGGCGGCATGATCGCTCCTCCTGCATCCCTGTGCTGGACGGAGACGGTCAACGGCGCCACCGACGGCTTCCCCGGCTGCCACACGATCTGGCGCGGAGTCGAGTACGAGTGGGAGCGCCCCCTCTTCGCCGGCGAGCCGATCGGGTCGCGCACCTACCTGGTCGACGCCGAGATCATCCGCAGCGACTTCGCCGGCGGTGACGCCGCCGTGCAGCGCTACGAGACCGAGGCGTACACCCTCGGCGGCGACTACATCGGCTCGTACAGGACGTCGTGGCAACGCTTCTCACGCAACCGCGCGAAGTCGTCGTCGAAGTACGCGGGTGTGGAGCGCCACCAATGGACCGACGACGAGCTCGAGGCGGTGTGGGAGGAGTACCGGACCCACAACTTCGCGAATCGTCGAGGCACCGAGCCCCTCTACTTCGACGACGTCACCGTCGGCGAGGAAGTGCCGCACATCATCAAGGGCCCGATCACGCTCACCAGCAAGATCGCCTTCGAGATGGCCTTCGGAGCGATCGGGTGGTTCGTCGGGCACGAGCTCGCCATGGAGCTGTGGGAGGTGGCGCCACGACTCCCGATCCGCAACGAGGAGAACGTGCCGGAGCCACCCGTCGCAATCCACTGGACGAACGAGCGCTGCCAGAAGTACCTCGGAATGCCAGGTGCCTACGAGGCGGGCTTCGAACGTCTCAACTGGCTGACGCAGATGCTCATGTCGTGGTGCGGCGACCACGGGATGTTGAGAAAGCTGGGGCTCGCGTTCAAGGGCTTCCACTGGCAGGGCGACGCGGTGAGGCTCTTCGCCAAGGTGACCGGCAAGCGCCAGGAAGCCGGCCAGAACCTCATCGACCTGGAGGTCTGGACGATGTCGCACCCCCGGGGTGACCGCACCTCTGAGGGGACGGCCGTCATCGAGCTCCCCTCGCGCGAGGCCGGCACCGAGATCTGGCCGCGGGCAGGCGCGGGGATCGAGGCGGGCGCGTGACCCGCGGCGCGCTCGACGGACTGCGCGTCGTGGAGGTCGGGCGCCACATCGCGGGCCCGTTCTGTGCGCGCCTCCTCGCCGATCTCGGCGCCGACGTGCTCAAGGTCGAGCCGCCCGGCGGCGATCCTTCGCGATCCAGCGGCCCGTTCGCCAACGACGTCGTCGATCCCGAGGAGAGCGGTCTCTTCCACTACCTCAACGCCGGCAAGCGCGGCGCCACACTCGACCTCGACGATGCGTCGGGGGCCGACCGCCTCCACGGCCTGCTCGCCGATGCCGACATCCTGGTGGAGAACCTCGAACCGTCCGAGCGCTCACGGCTGGGCCTCGGGTTCGCCGAGATCGAGGCGCGCCACCCCCGCCTCGTCGCGGTCTCCCTCTCGCCCTACGGCCGCACCGGGCCCTGGGCGGAGCGCCCCGGGTGCGACCTCACAGCGCAGGCGGCGTCGTCGCTGCCGCTCGGCCTCGGCTCCGAGGACCGCAGCCCGCTGCGCATCCCCTACGACCAGGGCGACTACCAAGCGGCGTTCCACGGGGCAGCCGCGGCACTCTGCGCGATCCGGGAGCGCTCGCGCTCCGGTCGCGGCCAGGGTGTCGACATCTCGGCGGCGCAGGTCATGGGCTACCTGGTCGGGGGGATGCACAACGTCGCCGCCAAGAACGGCAACAAGTGGGCGCGCCGCGGGACCCTCATGGGAGGGGCCCCGTATCCCACCGGGTTCTTCACCTGCAAGGACGGATTCGTCTGCATCGCCTCGACCACTCCCGCTATGTGGGAGAAGTTCCTCTCGCTGATGGACAACCCGAAGTGGGCGAAGGAGGAGAACGCGCGGCAACGCGATCTACCTCGGTCTCGTCGACTCGAAGCCTGCCCACGGCCACTTCCAGGAGTGGCTGATGACGTACGACCGGAGCGAGCTCCTCGAGATGGCGTCGGCCGAGGGCATCGTGATGGGAGTCGCGCAGACCGTCGACGAGGTGCTCGAGAGCGCGGCAGCTCGCGTTCCGCGACCTCTGGGAGACCCTGAGCGTCGACGGACACGACGTGCGCATCCCGAAGCCCGGGTACCGCTTGTCGGAGTCGCCCACGGCGATCAAGGGGCGCGGACCGGCCCTCACGGGCATCGACGACTCGCAGACCGCGGCCGGTGCCGCGGCCGGTACCGAGGGCGGCGGCACTTCACCCTCGTCGGAGCGTGGGCGCGCCCTCGCGGGAGTTCGGGTCCTCGACTTCGGCTGGAACTGGGCCGGCCCGATGGCCGGTCAGCTCCTCGCCGACATGGGGGCCGAGGTCATCCGGGTCGAGACGTCGAAGCGACAGGACCTGATGCGCTTCCTCGACTACACGTCGTACTTCTTCTGCCACAACAACCGTTCGAAGATGTCGACGACCATCAACGTCGCGGTGCCGGAGGGCTCACGCCTCGTTCACGAGCTCGTCCGGCACGCCGACATCGTCCTCGACAACTTCGCCGCCGGGGTGATGGCGAAGAACTCGCTCGCCTACGAAGACCTCCGTGCTGCCCGACCCGACATCATCGCCGTCTCGATGAGCATGGCCGGCGAGGAGGGTCCCCAGCGGGGCATGAGGGGCTTCGCATCGATCGCAACGGGGTACTCGGGGCTCGAGCTCATGGTCGGGTACCCCGAGGCGGGGGTCTCCACCGGCCTCCTGCCGTTCGGCCTGGGCGACGTGACCATGTCGATCCAGGCAGTGATCGGGGCACTGGCGGCGCTGGAGCACCGCGACCGCACGGGCGAGGGGCAGCTCGTCGACGTCAGCCAGATCGACTCCGCCACCTCGACGATGGGGCAGCCACTCCTCGACTTCCAGCTCAACGGTCGTGTGGCCGGAGCGCAGGGCAATGCCCATCCCTCGTTCTGCCCGCACGGGATCTACGCGGCCGAGGGCGACGACCGGTGGCTGGCCCTGGCGGCACGAGACGAGGCCGAGTGGAAGGCGCTCGCCACCACCGTCGGACGCGCCGACTGGGCCTCCGACGTCAGCCTTGCGACCGCCGACGGCCGGCGCGAGAAGATCACCGAGATCGACGCGGCGATCGCGCAGTGGGCGTCCGGCCTGGAACGAGACGCCGCTGCCGAAGCTCTCGCCGCGGCGGGCGTGCCCTCCTCGCCCCTGCTCGAGCTGACGGAGCGGAACGAGCACCCGCACTGGGTCGCCCGCGGATTGACCTTCCATCATGCCTTCGAGGGCTGGGACCCGTGCACGATCTACTCCACTCCATGGCACCTCACTGCCACGCCGCCCGAGGTGACCCGAGCGACACCGCGGCTCGGCGAGCACAACGAGTACGTCTTTCGCGACCTCCTCGGCCTCGACGTGGCCGCAGTCGAGCGTCTCACCGCCGACGGCGTGCTGACCTGAGCCGGCGCCTCTCTCCCGATGGCATCCATGGACGCTCCCCCCGAGACCCTGTTCGAGCTGTTCTCCGACAGCGCGACACGGCACGCCGATCGCACGGCGATCGTGACGAGCGATCAACGCTGGACCTACCGCGATCTCTCCGACCGCGTAGACGGCCATGCACGCGCCCTCGTCGCCTCCGGAGTCGGCAAGGGCACCCGCGTGGGCCTGCTGATGGAGAACGATCCCGACTGGGTCGCGTTCGCCCTCGCTGCGACGGGCATCGGGTCCCTGCTCGTACCTGTCAGCACGTTCGCCCATGTCGACGACCTCGCGTACCTACTCCGCGACGCCGACGTCGCGCACCTGTACATGAGTGCGCGCTTCCTCGCCAACGACTACCTGGGCATGCTCGCGGAGATCACGCCCGAGATCGCGGCTGCGCGCGCCGGCCCCATCCACTGCGCGAGCCTCCCCGCCCTGCGCGACGTGGTCGTTCGCGGAGCCGACCCGCTGCCGCCCGGATGCCGCTCCTGGGAGGACGTCCTGGCCTCGGGCGGCGGCGTACCCGACGCCGTTCTCCGCGGGCTGCGCGAAGGCCTCGACCCCGAGGACGAGTGCTACCTCCTGACGACCTCCGGCACCACGGCCCGGCCGAAGGGGGTCCTCCACACCCATCGCGCCCTCGCCGGCAACGGAGCTCGTATCGCGGCGCTCCAGGGACTCACCTGCGACGACGTCGTGTGGTTCTACTTCCCCTTCTTCTTCTCTGCCGGATGCGTCAACGTGATGCTCGGCACGCTGGCGGCGGGGGCCTCGCTCATCGTCCAGCCGACATTCGACGCCGGTACGGCACTCGAGCTGATCGAGAGCGAGGGGGCGACCACGTGGCACCTCTGGCCGCATCAGCTGACGGCGCTCCTCGAGCACCCGGATTGGGCCACGCGCGACCACAGCGGGCTCCACAAGGGCACCGCCCCCTACGACGCACTGCGCGCATCACCTCACGCCGACGGGCTCGGCGGGGTGAACATGTACGGGATGACCGAGACGGCGACTGCCTTCGCCTGCACTCCCGCCGACGACCCCCTCGACGTCAGGATCGCGACCCAGGGCAGACCGCTGCCAGGGAACGAGGTCGTCGTCGTCGACCCGGAGACCGGCAGGCGGCTTCCTCAGGGGGCTTCGGGCGAGCTCTGCGTGAAGGGGCCGAGCCTGATGCTGCGCTACTACAAGGTCGACCCGGCCACGACCTTCGATGCCGACGGGTTCTTCCACACGGGCGACCTCGGCCATGTCGACCAGGACGGGCGCGTTCACTTCGAGCGCCGCCTCAAGGAGGTCATCAAGACCGGTGGGATCAACGTGAGCCCCGCCGACGTCGAGGCGGCTCTCGTCTCCATCGAGGGGGTCGACGCCGCCTACGCATTCGCGCTGCCGGCGGGCGACCGGGGCGAGGACGTCGGCGCCGCGCTCGTCACCGCGCGACGCCACGGGACTCGACGAGGAGTCCGTGCTCGCCCACTGCAGGGATGCCCTTCCGTCCCACAAGCGCCCGCGGGCGTTCGCCGTGGTCGCGCCCGAGGCTGTCCCGATGACCGGTAGCGGCAAGGTCCGGAAGAACGCGCTGCGCGACGCGCTCCTCGAGGCCCTGGATCGCGGCGCCGGACCCTTCGTCCGACTCTGATGGCCGCGCTCGGGTGCCTCCATGACGATTTCACACTGACGCGTCGCGCGGACCACCTGTGCACACCCGAGGAATCCCCGCACCAGGAGGACAGATGAACCGTCTCGAAGGACGAGTAGCGGTCGTGACCGGTGCCGGTCGTGGGATCGGCGAGGCGATCGCCCGTCGTTTCGTCGCCGAGGGAGCCCGCGTCGTCGTCGGCGACATCGACGACGACGGGGTGCAGGCGCGTCGCCGAGGACCTCGGCGAGTCGCGCAGCGTGGCGCAGGTGCGACGTCACGACGGAGGACGACGTCGACACTCTGGTGGCCGCGGCCACCGAGGAGTTCGGGCGCCTCGACATCATGGTCAACAACGCGGGTGCGCTCGGCGTGGTCGGCTCGATCACCGAGATCACCACGGCCGAGTGGGATGCGACGATGGATCTCCTGCTGCGCAGCGTCTTCTTCGGCATGAGGGCGGCCGGAAGAGTGCTGGTCGAGCAGGGCGAGGGCGGATCGATCATCAGCACGGCGAGCATCGCGGCCCACGACCCGGGAAACGGCCCACACGTCTACGGAACGGCCAAGGCCGGCGTCGTGCACCTGACCCAGCGCGTGGCCCTGGAGCTCGGTGAGCACCGCATCCGGGTGAACGCGATCTGCCCCGGGGGAGTCGTTACCGCACTCGTCTGCGAAGCGGTCGGAATGGGCATGGAGTCGGCAGCGCTCCTCGAAGAGGTCGCGGCCACGATGCGGCCCTATCCGCGGGCCGGCTCCGTCGACGACGTGGCCGCGGCGGCTGCGTGGCTGGCGAGCCCCGACGGCGAGTTCGTGACCGGTCAGGCGATCACGGTCGACGGCGGAGAGAGCGTCGGGCCCAAGTGGTCCGACCAGTTCGTGAAGTAGCCACCCGGGCCGGCTAGGTACCCTCCATCCAGAGCGCCTCGAGCTCGTGGTGGCAGATGCGCCAGCCTTCCGGGGTGCGGACGAGTCGTTCCCTGTAGACGCCCCCGACGACGAACGTCGTGCCGTCGTGAACGTGCGTGGCGATGAGGTTCGCGCGCAGGGTCGCGGCGTCGCCGTCGACCTCGACCTCCTGGTCGGCGATGTGATGCTGGGTGCGCTCGTAGGCACCGAGGGCGAACCTCACTGCGGCCTGGAGGTCCTCGTACCCCTCGATGGGTGGCCCGCCCGCGAGGATGCTGGTGACGTCGGGGACGAAGCAGGTCGCCAGTCGCGGCCAGTCGTTCTCGTCGAGGCTCGATCCGTACCTGACGATCACGTCGGCGACCGCCAACCGGTCCAGCATCTCGTTCACGGGGTCCATGGGTCGTGTGCTCCTGTCCTCACCTGACCGCCATGACGCCGCCGTCGATGCTGATGCTCTCCCCGGTCACGTAGCGCGCCTCGTCGCTGCAGAGGAAGAGGACGACCCCGACGACGTCGTCGATCGTCCCGACGCGGCCGAGCAGCGCCTTCTCGGCCCACTCCTGCTTGAACTGCGGGGCGATCTCGGCGACCGGGTCGGTCATCGGGCTCTCGATGTACCCGGGATGGACGCTGTTCACACGGATCAGTGGTGCGCACTCCTGGGCGAGCGCCCTGCAGAGGCCGACGAGCGCCGTCTTCGACGTGCTGTACGCCGGGAGCATGGCGTTGCCGATCAGCCCCTCGATGCTGGAGGTGATCACGATCGCACCGCCGTCGCCCTTGCGCATCACGGGGAGCGCGGCCTTCACGGTGCGGAAGACGCCGTTGAGATTCACGTCGACGATCTGTGCGAAGTCGTCCTCCGTCGTGTGCTCCACGCCGCCCGCCCCGACCATGCCCGCATTCGCGAAGACGAAGTGGAGCCCGCCCCACACATCCTCGATCGCCTCGGCCGCAGCCCGGCACGCGGCGAGGTCGCGCACGTCACACGGAACGGAGATCGCGGTCCCGCCGTCTCTCTCGATGAGATCGACGGTCTCGTCGGAGCCCTCGGAGTCGATGTCGCCGACGGCCACGCGAGCCCCTTCGGCAGCAAACCTCAGCGCAGCGCCGCGCCCGATCCCAGAAGCCCCGCCGGTCACCCACACGACCTTGTCCCGGAACCTCTCCATTGCCATGGCCTCCCTCGTTCGTCAGCGCCGGCGACCTTCCGGCGTCAGCCGGTGCCGGACATGCTCAGACGAGCCACTGCGGCAGCGGCGGATAGACGCTGTACTCCGCGACCCCGGTACCGACCTCGCCCGTCTCCTCGACCTCGTACTCGACGAACGACTCGTAGCAGTCCATGCGGTTCTCGAGATCGTTCTCCGCTCGGTTCCAGAGCTTGATCTGTCCGTGATGAGCGGTGTTGCGGACGTGGATCACCTCGCCGTCGGGCAGAGTGAACTCGTAGCGGAACTTCTTCACGCGGCGGAGCTCGTCGCCCTCCGCGTCGAGGATCTCGGCGGCCACGTTCAGAATCGGCCGACTGCCGCTCGCGTCCGAGACGAACCCGCCGAGGCACGACCCCTCGTTCGCCTCACCCATCTTGGAGTCGAAGTAGAAGCCGAACGCGTTGATGTGACGATCGGGGAGCTGCACGGAAGGCCAGAAGTGCGCTGGCATGTGACCGCCTCCGAGCTGCCACGCGGGCTCGTCCGAGAACCGGTCGGACCACGTGTGGTCACGGTGCGACCAGCAGTCGATCGCTCGCGTCTCCCCCTTCGCCGGTCCTCCGCGGATCTCGAACGTGCCCGTGCAGCTCATCGCCTGCTCGAAGTGACCGGCGTGGAACGGGAACGCGATGGCGAGCGGGTCGCCGCGCACGGAGTCGTTGTAGTCGAATGCCTCGAAGCGCGCCTTGAAGTCGAGCTCGAAGCCGTACCGGTAGCCGTCCATCGTGATCCTGATGTGCTCGAACGGCTTGACGACCTCGTACGTGAGGGTTCCGTCGGTCCACGGCCCACCGTCGGGCTCCGGGTCTAGCGCGACCCGTTGCGCGTACGACTGCTCCACGCCGTCTATTACGTAGTAGGTCTCGAACCGACCGTAGCCCTTGTTGGAGAGGTGCCAGTGGTTGACCCCGAAGATGTTCGCTTCGGTGTCGACCACGCTGACCCAGAGCGTGTCCCCGAATAGCAGGGCCTCGGCTCCGGGCGGGGCCGCGTGGCGGCCCTCGTCCTCTGCGACGAGGTTCGGCGGTGGCTTGGAAACGTCCGGCACTGCGAGCTCCTCTTCTCGGTCGGACCGGCTGCCCGACCGGACCCATGACTTAGTGACACTAACTCCCCCGGTCGCCTGGCTGCCAGACGCCTCGGGGCCTCAGACCTTCCCCTCGGACCTGAGCCAGTCGAAGATCTCCTCGACGATCTCCTCGAGCGAGGGCGGCGCGTATCCGAGCTCGGCGATCGCCTTGTCGGAGCACGTGTACCAGTTGTGCCTGAAGGCCTTCGCGAACGTGCGCGTCAGCGCGGGCGGCTTCTTGGTGAGGGCCGCGACCGCCTCCAAGACTGCACCCACGCCGTAGAGGACCGGCCCTGGGATCACGTACTTCGGCGGCTTGGTGCCCGCGGCTTCGGCGATCACCCTCGCGAGCTCCAGCTGAGAGGTGTTCGGGCCGCCGAGCAGGTAGTTCTCACCCGAGCGACCCCGCTCGTACGCGGCGATGTGAGCACGCGCCACCTCGCCGACGTGACAGAAGGAGGTGTTGTGAGGGAGAACTGCAGGCAGCTTCCCCTTGGCGATCTGTAGGAACAGGACCGTGAAGTTCGGGTCACGCGGGCCGAGGACGGCCGCGGGGTTCAAGATGACCGGGTCGAGTCCCTCGTCCATCCCGGCCCGCACCTCGCACTCGGCGAGCCACTTCGTGCGGTCGTAGTTGACGGGAGAGACCAGGGCCCTGGACTCCATGCCCTCGTGGAGGGGTTTGGTCTGCTGCCCGTATGCGGCCCCGCTGGAGGTGTAGACGAACCGCCGCGCACCCTTGGCGATCGCTGCGGCGACGAGCGATCTCGTCCCCAGGACGTTGTCGCGGTACTGCGCATCGAACTCGCGTGGCCAGAAGGTGCTGTTGCCGGCGACGTGAAAGACGCAGTCCAGCCCCTCGGGCATGTCCTGAGCGACCCGCTTCGGGTCGTGGATGTCGGTCTCCACCCACTCGACGGGGAAGCCCTCCATGTCGGCGGTGCTCGACGTCGCACGGCGCGACGCAGTCACCCTCCAGCCCGCGTCGCAGAGCTGCATCGCCACCTCGGACCCGACGAAGCCGGTGGCTCCCGTTACGAATGCGTGCGGCACCGACTCTCTCCCTCTCCGCCAAAGCGGTCACTTCACCTCCGGGCACGCAGCGGCGCGCACGGAGGTTCCGACTCCGACACTCACTCCATGTGCTTGATGATGGAGCGATACACCTTGTTCACCTTGGGAAAGGTCTCGATCATGTCGCCCCAGAGATCGAAGTAGTCCCGGTGCTCCACAACGAGCCCATCGGCATCGAGCTTCAGCTTCGAGGTGCCGTTGTTCCTGGCGATCGGGAGCCTCGGCCTGAAACGCATCTCCGTCGTCCACTCCACGAAGATCAAGTCGCCGACCTGGACCGCCTCGTGCACGATGTTCCTCAACTCGTGGCATCGCTGTGGGAACCGCAGCATCATCTCGATGACGGCATCGCGACCGCGCACCTCCTGAATGGCGTCGCGGAAGCGGACGTCGGGGTGGTAGTGCTCCCGAATGATCGAGACGTCGACGCCCTGGCCCGCCTCCGTCTTGCCCCTGAAGGAGAACATGTTCCGGGCGGTCTCGACGGTGAAGGGCTCGCGCCCACCGGCCGCTTCCGAACCCGCTGCTTCCGCGCCTGCTACATCCGCCTCTGGATCCATGACCGCGCTCCCGGACTCGGGCCGCCCCACCGGGTACGGGGCGTCGGCGGGAGTCTAAGTTAGGCAGACTAAGTCATGCAAGGGCGCTCACGTGCTGATCCGGATCGTGCACGACGTCTCGGGCAGGTGCGGGTCGAACTCCATCTTGATCGCGTCGGACCCGTCGAAGATCCTCTCGAAGACCCCCTTGCAGATGAGCAGGCAGCCCTGCTCCGGGAGAGCGTCGGGGTTCGGGAGCGACGCCGGGTCCGGGCAGGTGTGCCAGGCACAGCTCGGGACTTCCATCACTGCGCTGCCCGAGGCGGCGTCGATCTCGGTCACCTCCGACTCACCCACTAGGAAGCCGGCGAACCTGCCCGGGTCGAAGACCTCGAGCAGCCACTGCTTCAACGCACCGGGCTCGGCCGCACCCGCCGGGTCGCTCTCGCGCTTCTCCTTCGCCTTCCTAGCCCCCCGGTTCAGGAAATCGATCTCCTTCTGCGAGTCGATGCGAGCGAGGGCCGCTCCGGTGCCCACGACGATCTCCTCGTACTGCTTCTGCGTGAAGTGCTTGCGCAGCTCCAGGAGCGCCCACTCCGACTCTCGGACGAAGTTCCCGTAGATCTTCCGCCAGCGCTCGCGAGGCGAGTCCCACAACCTGATGGGCTCGCGTTGATCGTGGACCCGGATGTACGCAGCATCGACTGCTCCCGGATCGTCGGACGCGATGCGGATCATCGGCAGGTACGTCATCTTGACGATCTGCTCGCCACGCTCGGCGATCATCCGCTTCGCCATGATCATGTCGATGAACGCCTGCAGCCCGTAGTTGTACGCGAAGCCCCGGCGGCGCGCAGCAGCGCCCGACGCCCCCTGTCGTACCGCGTCGCCCGAGGATGACGGAGCATCCGGGGCGCCCGTGGCCCCGACCCCGTGCGTCTCCGTGTGCGTCTCCGCGCGAGTCCCGGATCGCAGATCCTTGGCCGTCTTCATCTCACGACTCCCTTCCGAGTGCATCGTCGGTCCACTGGCGGGTCGCACCCGAGAGAACGCCACGACCGCTCACAGCCTCATCCGTCGCCCGATACACGTTCACGGGGATCGCGCTCTGGAGCGCCAACCCGCTCACGGAGTCGAAGAGCTCGTCGTCGGGTATCAGGTACTGCACGTTCACCCCTCGGTCGTCTGGGCCGCCCCATCCGAATGCCAACGCCACCACGCCCGGGGGAAGGTCATCCGACGGCTCCACCTTCGCCACGACGCGCCCGAAACCGCTCTCGACGACGACCGGGTCGCCCGCCCCGACTCCGAGCGACTCCATGGCGGCCGGGTTGATCAGCGCGGGGTTGAAGGGCCGGCGGGCCGCGAGCGAGGGCAGGTTCTGCCCCTGCGTGCAGTACACCTCCTTGACGCGATACGTGATCAGACGGAAGCCGAACTCAGCCGTCCCCCCGTAACCGCCGCCGGCGACGACCGGCTCCGCGAGGACCTCGGCCAGCTCCGCGATCACGTCGGGGTGCCCGACCGCCATCGGACGATCGGCGTGACCCGCCATCTGTGGGACCACGCCCCCGACCAGGGGGGTCCGGTCGCCCCAGACGTGGCCGTCGGGGTACCGCCGGATCTCGCTCATCGGTATGCGCGACGTGGAGTTCAGAGCGTCGATCATCTCGTCGGCGGTGGGCTTCCTCCCCGGTTCGAGGCCGGGGAGGTCGAGGGAGAGACTGAGCCGTTCGGCCAACCCCCAGAACACCTCCCAGTCCTCGAGGACGCCCTCGGGCGCGTCGACGAGCGGTGGCGTGTACTGGCTGAACGGGAACGGATAGCTCGAGTCCATGAGCTTCGGCACGTCGGCACGCTCGAACGGGTGCTTCACCGCGAGCACGTAGTCGGCGTGCTGCGCCGTCGCAGTCATGAAGAGATCGTTCACGACCAACAACCGCAGCTCGCTCAATGCCAGCGCGGTGGACTCGGCGTCGGCGAAGGCGAGCGCCGGGTTCCCGCCGTGGACGATCAGGGCCTTGATCTGGCCGGCCCCTGGCGTGAGGATCTCGTCGGTGAGCGTGTTCGTCGGCATCTCCTCGAAGAAGCCGAGGTAGTTGAACGAGCCCTCGATCCCCCGGATCCGCGACTTGGGGCCCGTGTACTCGGGGATCTTCACCGGACCGTCGAAGTCGGGCAGCTCGAAGTTGACCGCTCCGGCGTGTCGCGTGAGACCTCCGCGCCTGTCGTACCGTCCGCAGAGGACGTTCAGCGTCATGACGAGCTGGGTGGCGAGGTTCTGATGGCGGGCCATGTGCAGGCCGGTGCCGCTCTGCGCTCCCCCGCTCGACGCCGTGGCGAACGCCGTCGCCGCGTCCCGCACCAGATCGGCCGGCACCTGACTGCGCTCGGCGACGTAGTCGAGGTCGAACCCGGAGACCGCCTCGCTCAGGAGACCGAAGCCGCTCGCGTGGTTCGCGACGTACTCGTGGTCGTAGAGGTCGCCGTCGATCACGACCTTGACCATCCCCGCGAGCAGCGTCGCGTCCTCGCCGGGCTTCACCTGCAGGTGGAAGTCGGCGAGGCGGGCGATCTCGCTCCGCCGCGGGTCGACGACGATGAGGCGCATCCCGCGCTTGCGGGCCTCCTGCACCCGGCGACGAGGGTCCGACTGCGGCATGCTCATGAAGTGCGACGTCAGCGGGTTGGTGCCGACGAACATCGCCACATCCGCATGGTCGATGTCGAGGAGCTGCAGTGGCAGCGGTGACCCGAACATCCGGGAGGCGGCCACGATCATGCTCGGCGAGTCGATGGTGAACGACGTGTACATCCGGCGCGACCCGAGCGCGTCGAGCCACTTGCTCACGAACGGCGGGCCCCCGGCAGCGGTGCGGTGCCCGCCGTCGCCCACGTACACGGCGACGGCGTCGGGACCGTGCTCGTCGACGATCGCAGCGATCTCCCGTGCGATCTCGTCGAGTGCCGGCTCCGCCGCGATGTCGACCATGACGCCGCCGACCCGCTTCTTCGACGACACCAGCCTGTCGGGGTGGTAGATGCGCTCGATCTCGGCGCGGCCCTTCACGCACGTGTAGCCGCGCGAGACGGCGTTGTCGGGGTCGCCTCGCACCGCGACGACCCTGCCGTCGCGCACGTCGACCTCCACGCCACAGAACGCGTGGCAGAACCGGCAGAACGACTTCTTCGTCTCCACCGGTCCAGATCCGTCGCTGTGCACCAGCACCCCCGACTGCCACCTCGGTCCTGCTCAGCGCCGCCTGCTCGGCGCTTCCTGATACGTGCTTGCTACTACGCGCTTCCAGACCAACGGCCTCTTGGTTAATGCTCCTAACCTAGGCTACTACGCGCCGAGGGTCGTCGCTCCTTAGACTCCCCGGCCGTGACCGACCCGGGCCGACTCGCCGCCGATGCAGCCGCCGGGCTCCAGCCGTTGGAGACCGCTCTCAACGAGTCGTGGTGGGCGTTCAGCACCTCCGCGAACCCGGAGAACGAGCGTCGCAGGACAGAGGCCGAGGTGGCGGTCTCCGACTTCCTAGCCGACCGCGACCGCTTCGCGGCGATCCGCTCCGCGCGCGAGATCTCCGACGTCGACGGGCTCGCCGCTCGCCAGATCGCGATCCTCCACGACATCCACGTGCCGCATCAGGCTCCGGATGATCTCCGCCGCGCGCTCGTCGAGGCCCAGGTCTCGATCGAGTCGACGTTCGCGACGCACCGGGGCGTCGTCGCCGGCCAGACCGTCGACGACAACGCGGTGCGCGGCATCCTCCGCTCCAGCGACGACCCGGGCGAGCGACTCGAGGCGTGGGAAGCGTCGAAGACCGTCGGTGCCGCTACGGCCGAGCGCGTCCGAGATCTCGCGCGGCTTCGCAATCGTCTGGCGCGCTCGCTCGGATACCGGGACCACTTCGCGATGTCCCTCGCGACAGACGACCTCGACGAAGCTCGCCTGTTCGAGACGCTCCAGGAAGTCGACGAGTCCACGCGGCGGCCGTTCGCCGATTGGAAGGCCTCCCTCGACGGGCTGCTCGCCGAACGGTTCCACTGCTCGGCCGGCGACCTGCGACCGCACCACTACGACGACCCTTTCTTCCAGGAGCCCCCGAGTGCCGCCGGGGTGGACCTCGACGAGTGGTTCGCCGGACGCGACCTCGCAGAGCTGACCCTCGAAACCTTCGCCGGGAACGGCCTCGACGTGGCCGAGATACTCGGGCGCTCCGATCTCTACGCCCGCCCGGCCAAGAACCAGCACGCCTTCTGCCTCGACGTCGACCGATCCGGCGACGTGCGGGTCCTCTGCAACGTCGAGGCGAACACCCAATGGACCGAGACGATGCTGCACGAGATCGGCCACGCCGTGTACTTCGACGGGGTCGATCGCTCTCTTCCCTGGCTGCTGCGCACCATGCACTCGCTCGCCACCGAGGGCATCGCCATGATGTTCGGCGCTCTGGTGCACGATCCGCAGTGGCTGGTGGAGGTCGCGGGAGTGCCCGCCGCCGAGGTCGACCGACTGCGCGAACGCCTCGCCGCCGCCGCGGCGCTCCTCGCTCCTCGTCTTCACCCGCTGGGCACTGGTCATGACCCACTTCGAGCGGGACCTGTACGCCGACCCGGACGCAGACCACGACACCCGGTGGTGGGACCTCGTGGAGCGGTTCCAGCTGCTGCACCGTCCCGACCGCAGCGCACCCGATTGGGCGGCGAAGATCCACATCGCGGTCGCACCCGTCTACTACCAGAGCTACATGTACGGCCAGATGGTCGCTTCGCAGTGGAGCGCGGCCCTGCGCAGGGAGTGCGGCGGCATCGTCGACAGGCCGGAGGCCGGCAGCCTGCTGAAGCGAGCGGTTCTTCGCCCCGGAGCATCACTGCGATGGGACCACCTGATCGAGACCGCCACCGGTTCGCTGCTCTCGCCGCTCGCGATGGCGGCCGAGATCGGCGGCCTGAACGCGGCCGGACCACCCGCCGGTCGAGCGGGAGGGATAGCGTCGCGCCCATGTGCGACACACTCTGCGTGAACGGAACGGGCGGCACCGTCTTCGCCAAGAACTCCGACCGCCCCTTCGACGAGCGCCAGGTGCTCGCCGTAGCTCAGCCTCGGCGGCCGGCCGGAGAGCTGCTCCGGACCCAGTACATCGAGATCGCCGACGCCCCGCCGCACGCGCTGATCGGGTCCCAGCCCACGTGGCTGTGGGGGTTCGAGCACGGCGTGAACGAGCACCGTCTGGCCATCGGCAACGAGACCGTGTGGACCACGCGAGGACCCGAACGGCCTGCCGCCCGCCCTGATCGGCATGGACCTGGTGCGACTCGGTCTCGAGAGGTCCCGCTCGGCCGACGACGCCCTCGAGGTGATCACCTCGCTGATCGAGGCGCACGGGCAAGGTGGATCGGCGTGGGAGAGCGCCGACATGCCGTACTTCTCCTCCTTCCTGCTGGCCGACCCTCGCGGCGGATGGGTGATCGAGACGAGCAACCGCACGTGGGTCGCCCGCCCCGTGGAGGGTGGAGCAGCGATCTCGAACCGGGTCTCGATGAGCACCGACTGGACACGTTCCTCGGCCGACGTACCCGACGGCACCGACTTCGACGATCTGCGCGACCCCAGCGCTCCGACCGCCTTCGCCGACCTGCGCCTCGACGCCACACGCGCGGCCGTCGAACAGGGTGCTGCAGCCTTGGGCCCGCGTGAGGTCGCGGCGACGCTGCGCCACCATGGCTCCCGCGCATGGGGCGCGCCCGGTGCCGACGCGTCCGACTGCAGCCCACCACCCGAGTCCGTCGCAGAGGACTGGACGGGCGTCACCGTCTGCATGCACGTCCGCGACTACATCGCCACGACGTCGTCGATGATCTGCGACCTCCGTGCGGATCCGGAAGCTCCGCTGCGGCATCTGGGTCGCCCTCGGCAGCCCGTGCGTCAGCGTCTACGTCCCGGTCTTCTTCGACGCCGTACCCGGTGAGCTCTCCGACCCTGCACAGTGGGAGCGCATCCGCCGACTGCGCGACCGCGTCGAGGCCGACGGCTCCGCGCTCGCCGAGGTGAGGAGCGTCCTGGCTCCGGTGGAGGCCGATCTGTGGGAGGAGGCCGACGCGCTGGCCGACTCGGGCGACCCGGCAGCCCTGAAGGAGTACGCCGAGCGCGCGTGGGCCCCCGTCGACTCCGCGTTGACCGCCCTCGCCACCTGACCCCTCGTTCTTGCGTCACTTTCTCGCGTCTGTCGCGAGAAAGTGACGCAAGAACGAGGGGTGGGGGCCCGGGATCAGGTCGAGAGCAGCTGGGCGAGGGCGGCGACGACGGCGACGCCGAGCAGACCGACGAGGAGGGCCACCTTCAGACCTCGGCCGTCGACTGCCGCGGTGCCCACCGTTGCGACCAACGCACCGCCGTGCCCGGCCGCGGCCCTCGGAGCTTGCGCCGACGACCGCAGCCGACGGAGCCGACGACCCCACCGCCACCGATGATGCGCCCGGCGTCGGCCGGGGCGACGCCGGCCCCGCGTCGGCGGGGGAACCGCCGCCACCGATCGAAGCAGTGAGGGCCGACAGGAACGACTCCCGGAGCAGCATGGGTGCGGGCTGCAGCCGAACGGCCGCCAGGAGCGCGGCAGGGTTGACGAGCCGCGTGCGCTGCTCGGCGCACCGGGCGCACTCGTCGATGTGGCGCGCGACGCGCTTGCGCATCCGCGGCTCCAGCCGGCCTCCCCAGTCGGCGAGCATCGCGTTCATCTCCGGACAGCCGTGCCGGCCCCCGCGGCCCACGAGAAGCACTTCCAACGATCGCTCCACCCGACGTCGCGCGCTCGACAGCAGGGCGTGCATGTGGTCGAGCCGCACTCCGAGCGCGTCGGCGAGCTCCTGGCCCTCGAGGCCGTGACGCGCGCTGAGGTCCATGATCGCCCGGTCGCGCGCATCGAGCCCGCCGACGACCTCCCAGACCAACGCAGCGAGCTCGTTCCGCTCCGCTTCGAAGCCCGGTCCGCGATCGGAATCGACGATCTCCGAACGCGCCTCGGTCGCGACGCCTCGCGCACGACCTCGACCCCGTCGCAGCACCTCGTTGCGCGCTATGGCGTAGAGCCACGGCCTGAGCCGGCTCGGCTCATGGAGCTGGTGCAGGCCGCGCGCCGCCGATAGCAGGGCGTCGCGAACGGCGTCGGCGGCCACGTCCCGGTCGCGTAGGACCGCGAGGCAGAAGTCGTGCAGATGATCTGCGTACCTGTCGTAGACGGCCGCGAACGCGCCCGGGTCGGCGCGCGCCGCCTCGACCAGGTCGGCATCGAGTGGCGCTGGGCTTCTCGTGGGCGCGTCCGTGGAGATCAACTCATCCCTCCAGAGGCTTCATCGACCGGCGGAGCGCCACTCTGGAGGGATCGCCAGCATGTCGGAGCGGAGACCCCCGGGACTCGTCATCCATCTCGCCCTCATCGCCGCGAAACGTGCCTACGGCGCCGGTTTCGTGCACCGCAGCCACCCTTCGCTACGGTCCCCGGACGCCGCGCCACCTGGGAGCAGGATGGAGTTCAACCTCGCCGACCTGTGGGAGATGGTCGTCGATACGGTTCCGGATCACGAGGCCGTCGTCTGCGACGGCCGTCGGTTCACGTATCGCGAGGCCGACGAGCGAGCGAACCGCCTCGCCCACGCCCTCGCGGATCGCGGAGTCGGGCCCGGCGACCACGTCGCCCTCTACCTGTTCAACTCCTCCGAGTACCTCGAAGGGATGCTCGCCGCATTCAAGCTGCCGCGCCGTCCCCATCAACGTCAACTACCGATACGTCGAGGAGGAGTTGCGATATCTCCTCGCCGACGCCGACGCGAAGGCGATCGTCTTCCACCGCGGGTTCGCTCCCAAGATCGACGCCATCCGAGCCGACCTCCCCCTGATGCGCACCTACATCGCCGTCGACGACGGAACCGACGCCGATCTCGCCGGGTTCGGCGCAGTCGAGTACGACGCCGCTCTGCGGGAGGCGTCGCCGTCACGCGACTTCGCCCGCGCTCGGCCGACGACCTCTACATCCTCTATACGGGGGGCACCACCGGCATGCCCAAGGGCGTCATGTGGCGCCACGAGGACATCTTCTTCGGCGCGCTCGGGGGCGCGGCCTCCGGCGGCGCGATGATCACCGCGCCCGAGCAGATCGCGGAACGCTGTCTTGCGGGCCGGCAGCGCTGCGTCCCGGCGTGCCCGTTCATGCACGGCACAGCCCACTGGATGGCCTTCTCGGCGCTCTTCGCCGGTGGAACCGTCATCGTCTACACCGACAGGCATCTCGACGCTGTGAGCATGTGGGAGCTGGTGGCCCGCGAGCGCGCCAACTTCCTCGTCATCGTCGGCGACGCCTTCGCCCGCCCGCTCGACGACGCGCTCGACAGCGTGGCGCACCTCGACCTCTCCGGATGTCACGTCATCCTGTCGGGAGGAGCAGTGCTCTCACCGACGGTGAAGCACTCTCTCGCCGAGAGGCTTCCGGCCTCTCTCATCGTCGACGGCTATGGAGCCTCCGAGACCGGCGGCCAGGGGCAGTCGGTTACCGTCGCTGGCGGTGACACACCGGCGACGCCGCGCTTCAGTGTGAACGACGAGACCACGGTGCTGGACGACGACCTGGTCCCGGCCGATCCCGGCGTGGTCGGCCTCCTCGCACGCCGAGGGCACATACCGGTCGGGTACTACAAGGACCCGGCCAAGACGGCGGCGACCTTCCCCGAGGTAGACGGGGTCCGATGGTCGGTACCGGGAGACCACGCCGTGATCGAGGACGACGGCACGATCACTCTCCTCGGACGCGGATCCGTCTCGATCAACACCGGCGGTGAGAAGGTCTACCCGGAGGAGGTCGAGGCGGCACTGAAATCGCACCCCGAAGTATTCGACGCGATCGTCGTTGGCATCCCCGACGACAGGTGGGGAGAGCGCGTCGTTGCGGTGATCCAGCCACGTGCAGGCGCGTCACCCGCAATGGAGTCGCTGCGCGATCACACCCGAGGGCACCTCGCGCCGTACAAGATCCCTCGCGAGGCGATCCTCGTCGACAGCGTCGTGCGCTCACCGTCGGGCAAGCCCGACTACCGATGGGCGCGTTCCACCGCCGTCGAGCGGCTCGCCTCACAAGAGGACTGACCCGCCGAGCACTCCGTTCATCCGCGCCATACCTGCGGGCAATCGGCTGCGCTTCGGCGGCACCCGAGCGTGCGAGTGCGCTCCTCGCGCAGCACCGGAACAGGACCGGCCCGCGCTGTCTCGACGGCACGATCGCGCGAGGGTGCACTCGTGAACCGTCTCTCTCGCGAGTCGAGCCCCTATCTGCGGCAGCACGCCTCCAACCCGGTCGACTGGTACCCCTGGTGTGACGCTGCGTTCGAACGGGCGCTCGCTGACGAGAAGCCGGTCTTTCTCTCCATCGGCTACTCCTCGTGTCACTGGTGCCACGTCATGGCGCACGAGTCGTTCGAGGACGCCGACACCGCCGCCTTGCTCAATCGCCTCTTCGTGTGCGTGAAGGTCGACCGCGAGGAGCGGCCCGACGTCGACGCCTTGTACATGCAGGCGGTCCAGGCGACGACCGGGCGCGGCGGATGGCCGATGAGCGTGTGGCTCACCCCGGACCGCAAGCCCATCTACGCCGGGACCTACTTCCCCGACACAGATCGCTCCGGGATGCCGGCCTTCTCTCGCGTCTGCTCCGAGGTCGGGCGTGCGTGGACGGAGCAGCGCGACCGAGTCGTCGAGGGCGCAGAGGCCCTGACCTCGTCACTTGCGGCGCCGTTGCCTCTCGCCGACGACGGTCCGCTCTCGGCTGAGATCGTTGCAGCCGCCCCGGAGTCGTACCGCTCCCAGTTCGATGCCGAGTGGGGCGGCTTCGGAAGCCCACCCAAGTTCCCTCCGTCGTCGGCGATCTCGTTCCTGTGCAGGGCGTACGTGAGGAATCAGTCCGCCGATGACCTCGCCATCGTCACCACGACCCTCGACGCGATGGCGGCCGGCGGCATCCGCGATCACCTCGGCGGGGGGTTCTCGCGTTACTCGACAGACCGCTTCTGGCTCGTACCCCACTTCGAGAAGATGCTCTACGACAACGCGTTGCTGGCACGCGCGTACCTGCACGGATGGATGGTCACGGGCGAGACCCGGTACCGGCAGGTCGTCGAGGAGACGATCGCCTACGTCGTGCGCGAGCTCTCTCTGGCCGACGACTCGGGCACCCCGACGGGGGCGTTCCACTCCGCAGAGGACGCCGACTCCGAGGGAGAGGAGGGGACCTACTACCTATGGGACCTGGCCGAGATCGCCGAGGTCTGCGGCGACGACACCGATGCGGTGATCGCCCACTTCGGGGTGACCGACGGCGGGAACTTCGAGGGTCGCAACATACTCCGCACAGCAGCCCACTCGGACAGGGTCCCAGAAGCGGTCCGACGCTCGATCCCCCTCCTGCGGGCCCGCCGCAACCGGCGGACTCGACCGGAGCTCGACGACAAGGTCCTTCTCGCGTGGAACGCCCTCTTCCTGCGCACCCTTGCCGAGGCCGGCGTCGCCTTCGATCGCGACGACTGGCGCGCACTCGCGCGAACCGGCACGCGCTTCCTCCTCGGCGAGCTGCGGCGCGACGACGGCCGACTCCTGAGGACCTGGCACTCGCTCAACTCCGACGAGCCCGGAACGGGTCGCGCACGCCATCTCGCCGTAGCCGAGGACTACTCCGCGTTGCTGGAGACCCTGCTGACCCTGGCCGAGCTCGACAACGCGCTCTGGCTCGACGACGCGCGCCGGATCGCCGACGACCTGCTTCGGCTCTTCCACGACCCGACCCACGGCGGCTTCTTCGCCACCGGCACCGACGCCGAGACGCTCCCTGCCCGCCCGAAGGACCTGCAGGATGGAGCGACGCCGTCGGCTTCGTCGATGGCGGCAAACGGGCTCCTGCGTCTCGCTGCCCTGACGGGCGAGCGGGCGTACGCGACTCCCGCCGTCGACCTGCTGCGCAGACTCGCTCGTCACGCCGCGGCTCACCCCGGAGCATTCGCCTACCTGCTCGAGGCGTACGAGCGCGACGCCGGCCCCACGCTCGAGGTCGTGGTCGTCGGCGAACCGGACGACCCGGGATTCGAGGCCCTCCGCCGCGTGGTCGGACGTCGCCTCGTTCCGGGGTCGGTGACGATCTCGGGACGCCCGGGGGCCGAGTCGTCGCCGCTGCTCGCCGACCGCGGGCTCGTCGAGGGCGGACCTGCTGCCTACGTCTGCGAGCAGGGGACCTGCCTCAGGCCCGTCGCCGAGCCCGGCCCCCTAGGTGCCGCCATCGACGAGGCGGTCCGAAGATGACAGGCGGACGGACGCGGGTTTCACGCCTCTCGATACGGGACCGGTTCGGGACGGTGCGGAGTCGGGAGCGATGCCCGAAGCGGGCCCCGGGTCAGCAGGCGGCGGTGTACACGCCGGACGCGAGCTGCTCGGCGATGGCCCAGCCGAACGCGATCATCGCCTCACCGCGGCAGGGATCGGGGTTGCCCACCAATCCGACCACCTTCGCCCCGCCCGTCGCCTTGATCGCACCGGCTTCGAATACCGGCAGCGTCTTCGCCTTGCGTCGCGACCTCTGAACCTGGAACACCCGGTCGTCGAAGGCGCCGTCGCAGCCGAACCGCTTCGCGAGACGCCGACCCCAGGCACGGTCCTCCCCCGTGGGTACGTACCCGGGCCGCGGGCAGACGTTCGAGTAGGTGCCGAGCAGCGTGTACGCAGCCGGCTGTGCAATCCGTCCGGCGACGAGGACGTCTTCGTCGGGGAACGATATGCCGGCGCGGCGCGCGAACTCGCCCGTGAGGGCCTTGAGTGCAGCGGCGCCGTTGCGCCCTCGCCTCGCCGTGCCGAGGCCCCAGAGGATCGAGGGGGTACCGCCGATCCTCTCCAGCGACCCGAGCAGGAAAGCGTGCAGCTGCCCCTCGACAGTCGCGACCGTCGCCAGCGGGAACTGCTCGATCTCATTGTCGAGCTCGTCGTCGGAGATCGGGAGCCCCGCGGCGTGCAGCATCTGGCCGAGCTCGTCGAGCTCCGCCGGCTTGAAGGAAACGGAATCACGGGATTCGACCATCATCGTCCGTGAATTCTGGCCCAAGCGACCCCCTCGAGGAAAGTCGAGATTCGTGGTCACTCGCGCGCCGCGCGTGGCGACTACCGCCGGATGAGCGCTGCTTCGGTCCGCACCCCGCCCGAACCGGGGCGTTCCGACGCTCCGCCTAGGTCACGACCACGCCGTCGAGGCTCTCGGAAGGCTGCGGCACACGGGGGTCCATGCGCTCGAGCGCATCGACGAGCAGCGACGAGATCGCGAGGTCGCGAACCCACTTGTGATCGGCGGGCACCACGTACCACGGGGCCCACTCGGCGGTGGTGGCGTCGATCGCATCCTCGTACGCGGCTTGGTACTCGTCCCACCTCGTGCGCGTCACGAGGTCCTCGGAGCGGAACTTCCACCGCTTCTCCGGATCGTCGAGGCGCTCCTGCAGACGCCGGCGCTGCTCCTCCTTCGAGACGTGGAGGAAGACCTTCACGATCGACGTGCCCTCGTCGTGCAGCATCCGCTCGAAGTCGAGGAGGTGTCGGTAGCGCCGACGCCGCGTAGCTGCGTCGACGAGGCCCAGCACGTAGGTGGTCACGACGTCCTCGTAGTGCGAGCGGTTGAAGATCCCCATCTCTCCACGCGGCGGGCAGGCCGCGTGCACGCGCCACAAGTAGTCGTGATCGCTCTCGTGGCCGCAGGGAACCTTGAACGACGTGACCCTGCAGCCCTGCGGGTTGACCCCGGAGAGGACTCTCCTGACGGTCCCGTCCTTGCCGCATGCGTCCATGCCCTGGAGGACCACCAACAGACTGCGGGTGTTCTCAGCCCAGAGCCGGTTCTGTAGGACACGCAGCGATTCCAGCCGCTCCGCGACCTTCGACGCGGCATCCTTCTTGTCGGAGAGGCCCAGACGGTCACCCGGGTCGCGGGACCGGAGCAGCGAGGCCTCGCCGGGAGCGACGCGCGATTTCGACGAGCATCGCGGAAGCCTACGCGCCGTATGCTCGCCCGATGATCCCCACCGGTCGCATCCTCGTCGTCGCACGCCGGACCCGAGGCGAGCGACTCACAGGCGCCGTCGAGGGAGGCGGCACCGCAGGACTCGGCGATCTCGTCGTCGAGATCGAGAACGACGGGGGACGGGTCTCGTGGACAGTGGCGAATGGCGGCTCGAACGCGATCGCGCTCGACGCGTTGGCACTGGTGTGGGATGGCGGCGGGGCCGGCGAGGAGCCGTGCATGTTCTCGAACGGCTATCAGTCGTGGTCGCCCACCGGACGACGGGCCCTCGGCGTGGACGCCGACCCGTCGCGTGCGTCGGGCTCGATCCCGTTCCTGCGCGCCATGCACCACGCCGATCCCGCCGTCGCTCCCGAAGGCGAGCTCCGCTCCGAGCAGGTGGCCGTACTCGACCCCGACTCGGGCGCACCGCTCACCTGCGTCGGCTTCGAGGGTGGTGCAGACCACGCCGGGACCCTGCGCGCACGCCTGCTCGACGGGCGTGTCGAGCTGACCGCAGAGGCGTGGTTCGGCGGCGCAGAGATCGCCCCTGGTGAGCGGCGCGAGCTGCACGCCGTCGTGTGCAGCGACGGCGACGACGCCCCGGCGCTGCTCGACGCGTGGGCGACCACGGCCGGTCGTGGCGAGAGCGCACGCACGGCGGCGCCATACCAGGTCGGGTGGTGCTCCTGGTACCACTACTTCCACGAGATCGGCGAGGCGGCGTTCTCCGACAACCTCTCCCGGGCGGCCGACTGGCCCTTCGACGTCTTCCAGCTCGACGACGGCTACCAGTCGGCGATCGGCGACTGGCTCGTGACCAACCAGAAGTTCCCCGGCGGCGTCGAGGGCGTCGCTGCGGCGGTCGAGAGATCCGGTCGGATCCCCGGCATCTGGATCGCGCCGTTCCTGGCTGCGCCCGACTCGGTGACGGCACGTGAGCACCCCGACTGGATCGCGCGCGATCTCGACGGCGACGAGCCGATGATCGGCATGTGGCACGAGATCTGGGGCGGCTTCATGTGGCAGCTCGACACGACGCTGCCCGAGGTGCAGGAGCACCTCTCGCAGGTCGCGTCCGACCTCGTCTCCGCCGGCTACCGGTACCTGAAGCTCGACTTCACCTTCTCGCCGGCCGTCCCGGGGCGGTTCGGCGACCGTTCGCGCACCCCGGCGGAGCGGGTCCGCCTCGGCTACGAGGCGGTGCGACGAGGCGCAGGCGACGACGTCTTCATCCTCGGGTGCGGCTGCCCGCTAGGCGCGGTGGTCGGCGTCGTCGACGGCATGCGCATCGGTCCCGACGTCGCACCATCGTGGGAGGTCGGCCCCGACGACACGGTCTTCGCCGGGTACGACGACGCTGCACCCTCGACCCGCAATGCGTGGACGAGCACGCTTCACCGGTCCTTCCAGCACCGGCGGCTCTGGCTGAACGACCCGGACTGCCTGATGCTGCGCACCACCGAGACGCGACTCGCGCCGGACGCTGCCCGCGCGTGGGCACTGGCCGTGGGCCTCTCGGGCGGGCTCGCCCTCGTCTCCGACGACCTATCGCTGCTCGACCCCGCTGCCCGCAGCCTCCTCGACGAGGTGATCGCGCTCGGCCGCGTCGCCGACCAAGACGCTCTCGCCGGCAGCGCGCCGAGGTGCGAGGACCTCTTGCTGCCGGGCGGTCCGTCGATCCTCACAGCAGCCGGATACGTGCTGACCGCCGATCCCGACGAGCCGCACGCGGTGCTGGATCATCGCTGAAACCGACACGGCCCGCCCGGGGCTAGCCGCAGAGCGGCGGTACGGTTACTATCAGTGACCGTCGAATTCGGCCCCCGTCGTGACGACCCAGTCGCCACACGGGCCCGGCCGGACGAGGGAAGGAGTTCCGATGCCCCTTCAGCACCTCAGCATCCTGGCCCATGCGCTCTCCGCCAGGTTGCGGACCGGCGACGACGAGCGCGGCGCGGGGCTCGTCGAGTATCTGCTGCTCTTCGCGTTCATCGCCGTCGTCGTGATCGTCGTCGTGCAGTCGTTCGGCGGCAAGGTCAGCACGATGTACTCGAGCGCCAACTCCCAGATCCCCTGAGCGGGTGCAGCGCGAACAGGCGCCGAGTCCCTGCGAGCCCACCCGTGGAGCCGCTCAACGACGTCGGCTGACGGCGTGGGCAGTGACCACCCACGACCCACACGTCCATAGCGCGAGCGCGAGATACGAACGACCGGCACCGCTGACCAGATCGTCGGTGAGCCCGTCGCGTATGACGATCGCCATGTGGTGGAACGGCAGGACGCGGTGGACCGCCGCGAGCCAATCAGGGAACTGGCTGATCGGGAACGCCACCGGCGAGAACATGAGCACGAAGAAGATCAACACGTTCGTCGTCAAGTTGATGACGCGGGGGTTCGCGATTGCGTGCCCGAGTCCGAAGCCGACCGAGGTCGCCATCAACGCCGTCAGGAGCACGGCCGGCACCACCAGGGGCGTGACGCTCAGGTCGAGGTCGAACCTCGCCGTCGCCACAACCAGCGACACGAATGCCCCCGGGAGCGAGATCAGCGTGAAGACGGTGAACGACGCGAGGGCCCCCGCGCTTCGCGGCACGGGTAGCGACCACATGAAGTCGTACGTGCCCTCGAGCTTCTGCTGACCGATCACGTTGGGGACGTGGACGAACCCGACGGGGATCAGCGCAAGGACGGGAGCGGCCGTGGCGAGGTACTCGACCCGCTTCGGGTCGATGTCGCCGAGCACGAATCCGTAGATCACCGCCGTCCCCGCCCCGGTCAGGAGCTGCAGGAACGCCATCGCCGTGAGCTCGCGACGCAGACCCGTCGCCTGGAACCGGATCATCGACGTGTACGCGCGGAAATAGCGCCGCACCCCACGGCGCACGCCGACACCGCCGAGCACGACCTCGCCGGCCCCCACCTACCGCCTCCGCCCCAGAACCGCGGCGACGACCCCCGTTGAGAGCACCGCCCATCCGGCAAGCACCGCGTAGGAGCGGGCGACGCCGTCGGTCAGGCCGG
Organism: uncultured Actinomycetes bacterium; assembly: GCA_963706745.1. Taxonomy (GTDB): domain Bacteria; phylum Actinomycetota; class Acidimicrobiia; order IMCC26256; family PALSA-610; genus JAOSJK01. The sequence continues at coordinate 1,149,029 of CAVPMX010000004.1, forward strand.
CGCTGAGGCCCCCGCGCACGACCGCCGCCATGTGCTGGAAGGGAAGCCACTCGTTCACCGAGATGAGCCACCGCGGCAGGTTCGCGGCCGGGAACAGCACCGGCGAGAAGCCGAAGAGCACGAAGATGAAGAGCTGGGTCACGAGCGAGACGAGCACAGGGCTGCCCAGGGCGTGAGCTAGGGCGTAGCCGACCATCGTCGCCGTGTAGACCGTGACCACGACGGCGACGAGGATCGACGGAGAGAGCGCGAGCTCGAAGTCGTGGACCGCCGAGCCGACGAGCACCGTGACTGCCGCCGCTGGGACACCGATGAGAAGGTTGAGGCTGAACCAGGCCGCTACCGCGGCGCTGCGCGGCGCGGGCAGCGACCACACGAAGTCGTAGACGAGCTCCGCCTTCTGCTGGGCCACCAGCTGAGGCCCGATCACCAGGCTCACGATCACCAGTGCCAGCGCCGCTCCCCCGGTGCACGCATACAGCGCCGCCACTGCGGGGACGTCTTCGAACCAGATCCCGATGGCGAAGACGACCCCCACTCCGCTGAGCGCCTGAACGGCGATCACCACCGGGAGCATCAACCGAAGACCGGTCAGCTCCCACCGGAGAAGAAGCGCGTAGGACCGCAACCAATACGACGACCCCGCTCGCAGGCCGCCGACAACCTCGCGGTACCCGCCCTGGAGCCGAGACGGGTCTCGTCCGGCCACGGCGCCGCGCGTCCCGCCCAGATCGGTCACGCCTCTTCGTGGCCCGTCGCGCCCGTGGCGCCGAGATCGCCCGTCAGTCGTATGTAGACGTCTTCGAGTGTCGTGGCGGCGAGCGCGTACTCCTCGGCTACACCGTCGTCTACGAGGCCACGCGCCCATGCGATCCCGGCGGCGGTGTCGCCGTCACCGACGACGGTCACCACGTTGTGGCCCACGCGCGTGTGGTCAATGACGAAGGGGGGCAGCGGCGGTGTCGCTTCTCCGGGGACGAGCATGACCTGGAGGCGCATACGGCCGCGATCGCCCGCCTTCAACGACGACGGCGTACCCTCGGCCAACAACCGCCCGTCGGAGATCACGGCCAGGCGATCGACCGACCTCTCCGCCTCGACGACGTTGTGAGTGACGAGCACCACCGCCGAGCCCTCGTCGCCCAGGCGTCTCACCTGCTCCCAGAGCAGGCGACGCCGAAGCGGGTCGACGTCGTTGGTCGGCTCGTCGAGAATGACGACCCTGCCGGCCGACACCGTGACCATCGCGAACCCGACGAGCCTCTTGACCCCACCCGAGAGGCGTGCACCGACCGTGTCGCGCCACTCCTCGATCTGAAGCGCCTCGATCATCTCCGCGGACCGACGACGCACCGTCGCGGCGTCGCCTCCCCGGATCATCCCCGTGATCTCGATCGCCTCGCGGACCTTGAAGGAGCCGATCGGCATCTGAGCCTGAGGGAGGTATGAGCAGAGCTGCCTCGCGGCGTCGGGGTCGGCGACCAGATCGTGCGGGCCGAGAGTGATGGCACCGGCGTCGGGCTTCAAGAGCCCGATCACCTGTTTGACCAGCGTCGACTTGCCCGCGCCGTTCGGGCCGAGGAGTCCGTAGACCTCACCGGGAGCCACGTGCAGCGTGATGCCGTCGTTCGCGCGGACCGCTCCCTTGAAGACCTTGGTGAGGCCCTCCATCCGGAACGTCCAGTCGGCCCATGCGGGATTCGAGCCCGCCAGAGGCGCCTCCGTAGGCGCCCTCCCCGGATCTGCGTGGGCGGTACTGGACTCGAACCAGCGACCTCGTCGGTGTGAACGACGCGCTCTAGCCAACTGAGCTAACCGCCCCGGGACAGGCGAGGATACTCGCACCTCGGACGGGACAGGCCGGGAACCGGGGGCCGCGGGGAGCACCTCCCGGGGTGATCACCGCTCGGACACCGCTACCTCGAGGCCCCCCGAGAGGTAGTCGAGCGCGACGGCCGCATAGAGCGCCACTCCGGACCGCATCGCCTCCTCGTCGATCTGCATCCGGTTCGAGTGGCAGGACGGCGCCTCCGATGCCGCAGTGCCCGCAGGGCAGGCGCCGAGATACGCGAATGCGCCCGGGCGCTCCCGGAGCACGTACCCGAAGTCCTCGGCCCCCATGATCGGCGCGGGCATCTCGGCGAACCCCGACTCCCCGAGCAGGCTCCGAGCGGTCCTCCCGACAAAGGCAGCGAAGTCGCGGTCGTTCACCGTCGGTGCGTAGCCGCGCTCGACCTTGGCTGCAGCGTGCGCACCATGCGCCGCCGCGATGCCCGAGGCGACACGCTCTATCCCCTCGATCGCGCGATTGCGACTCCGCTCCGAGATCGCCCTCAGCGTCCCGCTCATCTCGACCGACTCCGGGATGATGTTCGTGGCGGTACCGGCATTGACCGTGGTGATCGTGACGACGACGGGGTCGAAGGCGTCGATCTCCCGGGTCACGAACGTCTGCAGCGCCTGGATCATCGCCGCCGCGACCGGCATGGGATCGAGCGCGAGGTGCGGCGTCGAGGCGTGACCGCCGCGTCCCGAGACCGAGATGTAGACCTTGTCGGCCGAGGCCATCACGGGCCCGCCGCGTGTCGCGACCATGCCCGAGGGGATGTTGGGCGTCACGTGGAGCCCGAAGGCGGCGTCGACTGCGGGCGACTCCAGGACACCCTCGGCGATCATCGCCTGCGCCCCGAAGAAGCCCTCCTCCCCCGGCTGGAACATGAACCGGACGGTCCCGGCGAGGTCGTCGCGCCGCGAAGACAGCAGGCGGGCAGCGCCGATGAGCATCGCCGTGTGCGCATCGTGCCCGCAGGCGTGCATCGCGCCCGTCGACCTCGCTCGCGTAGTCGAGGCCTGTGTCCTCCGGCATGGGGAGCGCGTCCATGTCGGCCCGGAGAAGGATCGACCGACCGGGGCCCGCCGCCCCCCGGAGATCGGCGGTGACCGATGTGAGCGCGGTCCCGGTGCTCACATCCAGCCCGAGATCCGCCAGCTCCTCGAGGACCGCGGCCTGGGTGCCCGGCAGGTCCAGCCCGAGCTCCGGTGCACGGTGCAGGCGGCGGCGGAGCGCCACCACGCCGGGCAGCAGTCCACCGGCCTGGTCGATCAGATCCTCGGCGACGAAAGGCACGGGCACCCCCGGATCGTGGCGGCTCGGGCAGGGACAGCGACGGGCATCGGGGAGCCTACCGACGATTCCGACACGGGCCACTCCCGGATCGCCGGCCCGATCCGACCCCGACGTGCCGGGTTCCGTGTCCCCGACGCTGCGGGGACCCCCTCGTGTGCGGCATTATGTGCGCACGACGTCGAGGCAGGTGACCACGTGGCTAGGAAGGGACGAGCGCGCCGCTTCCGCGAAGCGCGCCAACTCAAGCAGGGCTACGACGACGGCCTCTTCGCCGAGGGCTCCGGAAGCCTCGCCGACGTCGCCGAATCGGATTCCGATGCCGACGAGGACGACGACTTCGACGACGACGAGAGCGACGACGCCGACGAGGCCGAGCCTGGGCTCGACTGGGATCCCGACCGCTCCGTCTGACTCCGACGCACGGGCACGAGGAGCGCTCCGACGACACTGTTGTCCGCGGAGAGTCGTACCGCTGACGGTCGTACCGCGGAGAGCGCCGTGCTACGTGCGCAGGGGGTCGGGTGCGTCGGCCGCCAGGCCGTAGCGCGTGATGGCGGCCTCGACCGCCGAGCTCGGCAGGCTGCCACCGGTCGAGAGCCCCGACAGCACCGCGACCACGACGTGCGCTGCATCGACCTCGAAGTGCCTGCGCAGGGCGGCTCTCGTGTCGGAGAAGCCGAACCCGTCGGTGCCCAGGGGGACGAACGGCTGCGGCACGAAGCGCGCGATTCCCTCCGTGACCGACTTCACGAAGTCCGTGACGGCCACGACGGGCCCCGGCGAGTCGGCGAGCGCGCCGGTCACGTAGGCGACCCGCGGAGGCGCGCCGCGGGTGCAGCCGGTTCCAACGCTCGCACTCCCGTGCGTCGTCGCCGAGCTGCTTCCAACCCGGCACGCTCCACACGTCGGCGGCGACATCCCACTCCTCTCCGAGCATCTCCTGCGCCTCCAGCGCTGCGCGCATCGCAGACCCACTGGCAAGGATCTGAGCTCGATGGCGCCGCTCGGCCGTCGCCGGTCGGTAGAGGTACAAGCCGCGGACGATCGCCTCCTCGACGCCCTGGGGCATCGCTGGCTGCGGTGAGGTCTCGTTGTAGAGCGTCAGGTAGTAGAAGCAGTCTTCCGGCTCGGATCCGTACATGCGATCGATGCCGTCTCGCACGAGGACTCCCACCTCGTAGGCGAACGCCGGGTCGTAGGCGCGACAGCTCGGTACGGCAGATGCCAGCAGGAGACTCTGGCCGTCGCAGTGCTGGAGACCCTCGCCCTGGAGCGTCGTGCGGCCCGCCGTAGCCCCGATCAGGAACCCGCGGCCACGCATGTCGCCGAACGCCCAGACGAGGTCGCCGACCCTCTGGAAGCCGAACATCGAGTAGAAGACGAAGAACGGGATCATCGGCTCGCCCCACGTCGCGTACGCCGTTCCCGCCGCAGTGAACGACGCCATGGAGCCGGCCTCGGTGATGCCCTCCATCAGTATCCGCCCGTCGCTGGCCTCGCGGTACGAGAGGAGCAGACCGGCGTCGACGGGCTCATAGCGCCTGCCCGAACGGCGCGTAGATCTTCGACGTCGGGGAAGAGCGCGTCGATGCCGAAGGTGCGTGCCTCGTCGGGGACGATCGGCACGATCCTGCTACCGATGTCGGGGTCCCGCAGCAGCTCCCGCAGCAGGCGCGTGAACGCCATCGTCGTCGAGGCGTCGACACTTCCCGGCCGTGCCCGCACTCAGGTTCGCGGCCACGTCGGGGCGGACCGAGATCGGCCGGGTGGGGCGCTCGACCCGTTCGGGAACGAACCCGTCGAGCGCTCGGCGCCGCTCGGCCAGGTACCTGCACTCCGGCGACTCCTCCCCCGGGTGAACATAGGGTGGCAGTCCTTCTTCGAGAACGTCGTCGGGAATCTCGAGGTGCAGTCGGTCGCGGAACGCCTTCAGCTCCGCGACGGAGAGCTTCTTGATCTGATGGGTCGCGTTGCGCGCCTCGATGTCGGTCCCGAGCGTCCAGCCCTTCACCGTCTTCGCGAGGATCGCCGTCGGCGCACCCTCGTGCTCCACTGCCGCGCGATAGGCGGCGTGCACCTTCCGGTAGTCGTGTCCTCCGCGTGGCAGTCGCCGCAGGTCCTCGTCGGCGAGGCCCTCGACCATCTTGCGGAGTCGCGGGTCGGGTCCGAAGAAGTGCTCCCTGATGTACGCGCCGCTCTCGACCGCGTACTTCTGGAACTCGCCGTCGAGGGTCGAGTTCATCTTGCCCACCAACACGCCGTCGACGTCGCGGGCCAGCAGCTCGTCCCACTCACGTCCCCACACGACCTTGACGACGTTCCATCCCGCTCCGCGGAAGCGCGGACTCGAGCTCCTGTATGACCTTCCCGTTGCCCCTCACCGGGCCGTCGAGGCGCTGGAGGTTGCAGTTGACGACGAAGGTCAGGTTGTCGAGCCGTTCCCGTGCCGCGATCGACAACCCCGCCAGCGACTCCGGCTCGTCCATCTCCCCGTCACCGACGAAGCACCACACGCGTGCGCGGCTCGTGTCGACCACGCGGTTGTGCAGCAGGTAGCGGTTGAATCGAGCCTGGTACACGGCGTTGAGCGGTCCGAGCCCCATCGAGACCGTAGGGAACTCCCAGAAGTGCGGCGAGCGGCGCGGATGGGGGTACGAGGGCAGGCCGGCGCCTCCGACCTCGCGACGGAAGTGATCGAGGCGCTCCTCGGTCAGCCGACCCTCGAGGAAGGCGCGTGCGTAGATCCCCGGGGCGGCGTGGCCCTGCACGAAGACCTGGTCGCCGAAGCCACCGTCGCCCTTCCCACGGAAGAAGTGGTTGAACCCGACCTCGTAAAGCGACGCCGCAGAGGCATACGTGGACAGGTGACCCCCGAGACCCTCGTCTCTCAGGTTCGCCCGTGCGACCATCGCCGCAGCGTTCCACCGCACGAACCGCCTGATGCGCCGCTCGATCTCCTCGTCGCCGGGGAACCACGGCTCTTCCTCGGCCGGGATCGTGTTGATGTAGTCGGTGGTGACCGTCGCGGGGACAGGGACTCCCCTGTCGCGCGGCACGCTCGAGCAGGCGCGCCAGCAGATAGTGGGCGCGCGCCTTCCCACGTGTCTCGACCACGGCGTCGAGCGAGTCGAGCCACTCCGCCGTCTCTTGACGGTCGACGTCGGGTAGCTGGTGTACGGAGCCGTCGATGAACACTCCGTCCTCCTCTCGACGCGCCGGCCCGGAAGATCCTGCTCCGCGCGCCAGGTGTCGCTGTCGAGGCTAGGCGCGCAACGCCCGACGTCGTGCCCACCCGGGGATTCGCCGGCCGGAGGATCCTGCTCCGCGCCAGGTGTCGCTGTCGAGGCCGCGGAACGCCCGACGTCGTGCCCACCCCGACATGCGCCGGCCCGGAGGATCCTGCTCCGCGCGCCAGGTGTCGCTGTCGAGGCCACGCGCGCAACGCCCGACGTCGGGCCCACCCCGACATGCGCCGGCCCGGAGGATCCTGCTCCGCGCGCCAGGTGTCGCTGTCGAGGCCACGCGCGCAACGCCCGAGGTCGTGCCCACCCCGACATGCGTCGGCCCGGGGGATCCTGCTCCGCGCGCCAGGTGTCGCTGTCGAGGCCAGGCGCGTCGAGCCCGAGGTCGTGCCCACCCCGACATGCGCCGGGGCGGAAGACGGACGGCCCGCCGGCCGTCAGCCGCCGGAGGAGTCGATGCAGGAGTCGATGTGCACCTTGTCGAAGATGAACTTGCAGGAGCACTTCGCTTCGCAGTCGTCGAGCGTCGATCCGTACCAGAGCGATCCCGCTGCGATGGCGCCGCAGATGACGAGCATCACCAGCCGACGCGCGGCCGTCCGCACGAAGATGAGGGCCGCGACGACGCCGAGGGCAGCAAAGAGGGTCGAGCCGGCAACGGTCGCCCGGAGCGCGTCTAGATCGAACCAATCGGGCATCGCCTCCCAGACTACCCCTGTCGGGCCCTCGAGAGCGTCCCTGGTCCGCTCGGAGAGGCTCCCGGACGCCGTCAGCGTTCCGATACCCTGCTGCGGCGACCGACCCGACGGTTGCGGGACCCCCGGCACGGGTGGCTCTCGGCCTCGGACGAGACAGGAGTGGGCGCTGAACGATTCCTGGGAGACCGACGTCGTCGTGATCGGAGCCGGCATCGGCGGCCTCGTGGCCGCCGCCTACCTCCAATCCCTCGGGAAGCGGGTCGTCATCGTCGACAGGCACACCGTCGTCGGCGGGAACATCTCGGCATTCACCCACCACGGCTACGAGTTCGACGTAGGGACGCACTACGTAGGCGACTGCCGCCCGGGCGGGGGCATCCCGTCGATCTACGCAGGGCTCGGTCTCGAGGACCGGATCAGCTGGACCGAGCTCGACCCCGAGGGCTTCGACAACCTCTACTTCTCGGACGCCACGTACTCGATCCCCACCGGGCTCGACCGGTTCCGCGACCGCCTCCACGCCTGGTTCCCCAAGGAGGGCGCGGGGATCGACGCGTTCTGCAAGCTCGCCGCCGAGACCCGCGTCGCCATGGCGGCGATGCGGAACGGTGAGTTCGACGAGCGGCTCGCCGTCCTCCTGCAGCACCGCGACACCACGCTCGGCCAGCTCTTCGGCGAGCTCGGGCTCTCCACCCGTCTACAGATGGTCCTCGCCGGCCAGCACCTCACCTACGGCGTCGCGCCGTCGCGCGTCTCGGCGCTCCTCCAGGCGATGGTGCTCGACCACTACATCGACGGGGCCTTCTACCCGCAGGGCGGTGGCCAGGTCCTCACGCAGGTCCTCGCCGAGCACATCCGGTCCGAGGGCGGCGAGATCGTGCTGCGGACGCCGGTCGAGAAGGTCATCGTCGAGGGCGGCCGGGCCGTCGGGATCCGCATCCGCCCGCCGTCACCCGACCGCGAGCGCGGCGTCCCCACCGAGGTACGGGCACCGGTGGTCCTGTCGAACGCCGACATGCGCCGAACCGTGCTCGACCTCGTCGGCGAGGAGCACCTCCCGGCCGACTTCGTCTCCCGCATGCGCACCATGCGGCTCGCCCCGCCGCTCTTCGTCGCGTACGCGGTCATCGACCGCGACCTCGGCGCCGAGGGCTTCTCGAACGGGAACGCCTACGTCTTCGGCGACACCGACTTCGACACGGAGTACGCGGCGCTCGCACGCGGTGGTCTGATCGACGAACCGACCGTGTTCTGCTCCTTCTCCAGCCTGAAGGACCCTGACAACGCCGCACTGTGCAGACCCGGCCAGACGAACTTCCAGATGATGTCGCTCGTCCCGCCCGACTACGGGTACTGGGGCCTGAACGACGGCCCGGTCGCCGGTGAGCGCTACCGGCAGAGTCCCGAGTACCGCGATCGCAAGCTCGGGCTCGCCGAGCGCCTGGTGAGGTTGACCGAGCGCGCGATCCCGGGCCTCGCAGACTCGGTCGCCTACCTCGAGGCGGCGACGCCGATGACCCACGAGCGCTTCGTCCGCTCGAGCGGCGGCACGTCGTACGGGTTCGAGCTGACGCCCGACCAGACGGCCGACCGCCGACCGACTCCCGTCTCCCCGCTCCCAGGCCTCTACTTCACCGGCCAGAGCATCACGACGGGCCACGGCATCGCCGCCTGCGCGTCGGGAGGGGTGCTGGCGGCCGAGATGATCAGCGGTGAGCCGCTGTCGGCCGCCATCAGGCGGGGTGAGAGGCTGGTGGGCCGGAGGTAGGCCCCACGCCCTTCCGACCGTGGTTCGACGTACCTTGCGCCCTCCAATGCCCCCTCAGGGAACTCACGGGCACGATCTCCGTACGGACCTCTCCGGATCACGAACGACGACGGGGTCCGGTGGGCGGTAGAGGACTCGAACCTCCGACCTCATGCGTGTCGAGCATGCGCTCTAACCAACTGAGCTAACCGCCCCGGGAAGGGGCAAGGCTACCAAAGACGCGCACGCCGCCCCGCTGCGGCCCGAGGGAACGGGTCGTGTCGCCGTCCCACCTTCTCATGGCGCCCTCGCGACTTCTTCACAGATGGACAACATCTCTCGGCCACGATGGTCGGGACCACCTCGACCTGAGTGAAGGACCCGGATGAGACGCCTCATCGCCACCGCCACCACTGCAGCCGTCCTCGTCGGAGGAACCGTCGCCGCGGGCGCGGCTGTCAGATCGGCCGGTCGCACCGAGCAGGGTCTCTCGCCAGGGGACGAGCAGCCGCCCGACCGGCGGGCGGTACTCCGACGACGCGTCCTGGCCGAGGCCGTCCGTGTGGCGGCCGAGACCATCGGCGTCGAACCGGCCGAGCTCGTAGCCGCCGTCCGCTCCGGCACCCCAGTCGCGGAGGTGGCCACCCAGCGCGGCGTCGACCCGGAGGCGGTTGTGGGAGCGCTCGTCGCGGCGGCCGAAGGTGGCATCGAGCGGGCCGTCGACACCGGTCGAATCGGCGTCGAGCGAGCCGCCACACTGCGCGAACGCGCCCCGGACATCGCGGCGCGACTCGTCGACGCAACCCGGCCGCCCGGATCCAATCAGTCCCCGACCGCCTCGCAGCCGCACGCGTCGCTCCGTCGCCGAGCCTTGCGGGCCGCCGTCGAGATCGCCGCACAGACGATCGGCGTGGAACCGGAGTCAGTGGTGCGGGCGCACCGCGCCGGACAGTCGGTCGGCGACCTCGCGACCGAGAACGGCGTGCTGCCGCAGACCGTGATCGACGCGCTCGTCGAGGCCGCCGCCGGCCGCCTCGACGAGGCCGTCGCCCGTGGCAGGCTCGACGCCGTGCGGGCCTCCTCGATCATGGAGCGCCTCCCGGACCTCGCCCGGCGCCTCGTGGAGGCGCGAAGGAGCGATGCCGTGTAGGCGAGGCACTCCGCGGCGGGCCACGCGCCGCCGCATCGGCTGCGGGGACCGCCGGCCTCGGCCGCTCACACGGCACTGACCGCCGATCCGAGCCGTCCGCGCAGACCCCGCAGTCCGCGCAGCGACTACGGTCGCCGCCGAACACCACTTCTGCGAGGGCTTCCGGAGGCTGCGTCGCCTATGGACCTGACACTCGGCTTCCGTGAGCTGCTCGACGCGCTTCCCGACGCCATCGTCATCTCGTCGCCCGAGGGGTGCATCCTGCACGCGAACCGGCGCGCCGCCGAGCTCACCGGGTTCGCCGCCGCCGATCTCGTCGGACGCCCGGTCGAGGACCTGGTGCCGGAGCGGATGCGCGACACACACCTGCACCGCCGGTCGCTCTCGGGTGGCCGACCGGCCGCATCCCGGGCCATGGACGCCGGCATCGACTTCGTTCTGCTGCGGGCCGATGGGCGCGAAGTGCCCGTGGACATAGCGCTGAGCACGCTGAAGACCCCGGACGCCTCCTACGTCCTCAGCTGCCTCCGCGACGTCACCGACCGACACGAGACCGCGGCGAGGCTCCGCGCCGCCGTCGAGGTCAACGACGCGCTCCTCGCCGGGCAGGACTCCGACGACATCCTGCGGCTCGTCTGCGCCCGCCGCGCGAGCTGGTCCACGCCGATCTCGCGACCATCGCCGCACCGACCGAGGGCAATGAAGCGCTGACGATCCGCGTCGCCGTGGGTCGCTACGCCGACCGGGTCGAGGGCATGGTCTTCTCGTACGAGCAGTCGATCTCTGGAACCGTCATCCGCCGCGGCAAGGCCGAGGTGGTCGAGGACGCCGCCGCCGATGACCGCGTCTACCAGCCCGTCGTGGCAGTCGGCGAGATCGGTCCGGCGATCATCGTTCCACTTGCGGTCCGCGGCAGCGCGTTCGCGACGATCCTCGTCGCCAATGCTCGTGGGGGCCAGGCCTTCGACAAGCGCGAGCTGGAGCTCGTCGAGATGTTTGCTGCCCAGGCAGCGGTCACGCTCGAGTACGCGAGGGCGCAGCAGGAGCTCAGGCGCCTGATGGTGTTCGAGGATCGGGAGAGGATCGCGCGCGACCTGCACGACACCGTCATCCAGCGCGTCTTCGCGATCGGGATGTCCCTGCAGGCGGCCTCCCACCTGATGCCGCCCGAGCTGGCAGCTCGGATAGACGACGCCGTCGACGAGCTCGACACGACGATCAAGGAGATCCGCTCGACGATCTTCGCTCTCGAGACTGCTCGGCGCGGCGGCGAGGGTGTCCGCGCCGACGTGCTGGGCCTCATCGGCGAGGCGTCACGCGGCCTCGGCTACGAACCGCGGGTGATCTTCGAGGGTGCCATCGACTCCTTGCTCTCAGTGGAGGCCGGCGAGCACCTCCTGGCGTCGCTACGCGAGGCGATCTCCAACGTCGCGCGTCATGCGCGGGCGACGCGGGCGGAGATCAGCGTCACTACGAACGACGGGGAGCTGCACCTGAAGGTCTCGGACGACGGCGTGGGGACCCCCAACGAATCCACGCTCCGCGGGTTGGGCCTCCGCAACATGGCCGAACGCGCCCGCAGCCTGGGCGGGAGCCTCGAGATCTCCTCCCCGGCCCGCGGGGGCACCGTCCTCGACTGGCGCGTCCCGCTCGACCGGACCGGCTGACCGCCCCGAGCCCCCGAGGGCCTCACTCCGGGATCCGATACCCGGCAGCTCCCACCCGAACCGACCCGGCCAGGGTCGCCGTACCCGGGAGCAGGGCGGTCGGTCACGCTGGAATGCGAGCGCGCCTGCTACTCGTCGCCTGCGAGGCCGGCCCGTCGAGGCCCGAGCACCCTCCAGCGGGCCTCGGCCGTCGTCAGCAGCACTCCGTCGGCATCGCGCAGCTCGGCCTCCACCCAGACAGAGGGCCTCTCGACCCTCGTCGCCCTCGCGACTGCGACGAGGGGCGCCTCCACCGGGGCCGGCCGCCGGTACCTCAGCGAGAGCTCGACGGTGACGATCGCCATCTCGAGGTCGGTGTCGTCGACGGCGGCGTGGACGGCGAAGCCCATGACCTCGTCGAGGACCGTCGCTTGGATGCCGCCGTGTGCGATGCCGGGACCGCCCTGGAAGTGGGCCGACAGCTCGACGTCGGCGCCGACCCAGCCCTCGGCGCGCACCGTCGTTCGGACCTGCAGGCCGTGGGGGTTCCCAGGGCCGCACCCGAAGCAGGTGCTCACCGCCTTCTCCATGGCGGGGCAGAGTACCGACAGCCACGCGTGGCATCCGAGCCGTGGGACGGGCGGACGACGACTCCCCGCCGGCGACTCCGCACCGGTGCGTGGACCGCATCCGGTTCCGTTCCGGGCCGCGAACCCAGAGGACCCCGCCCAGGAGCAATGCTTTGCCTCGACCGACTGCCTGGCGTACAACGGCGCTCGACACCGACAAGGGAGGACGATGACCGACGTCTCCGCTCTGCTCGCCGGCACTGTGCCGGCCGGTCACCTGCTGATCGGCCCGCAAGTCTCGGACGACTACTCCCACGACGAGTGCCTGACGGCGGAGCCGCAGATGCCCGCAGCCGTCGTCTGCCCGGAGACCGCCGCCGAGGTCGCGGCGATCCTGCGGGTCGCGAGCGCGAACGGCCTGCCGGTCACCGCCCGAGGCAGCGGGACCGGGCTCTCCGGCGCCTGCATCCCGCAACCGGGCGGAATCGTCCTGTCGCTCGAGCGAATGAACAGGATCCGCGAGATCGACACCCAGAACCACGTCGCCGTCGTCGAGCCCGCGGTCACCCTCACCGACCTCGACGAGGCCACCTCGGCCGTCGGGCTCGTCTACCCCGTCTACCCGGGCGAGATGGGCGGGTCGCTCGGCGGCAACGTCGCCACCAACGCCGGCGGGATGCGAGCCGTCAAGTACGGCGTGACACGACACCAGGTGCTCGGCCTCGAAGCGGTGCTCGCCAGCGGCGAGATCATCCGGACCGGGGGGAAGTACGTCAAGGCCACGAGCGGCTACGACCTCACGCAGCTGATAACCGGCTCAGAAGGCACGCTCGCCGTCGTCACAGAGGTGACCGTCAAGCTGTACCCGCGCCCCGAGCACCAGACCATGGTCGTCGCACCGTTTGCGAGCCTCGCCGACCTAACCGGGGCCGTACCGCGCATCGTCACCAGCGGCGTCGGACCACTCGTTCTCGAGTACGCCGAGATGGGTTCGCTGATCGCCATAACGGGCGAGGCGGGGATCGACCTCGGAATCCCCTCCGACGTGCGTGAACGCGCCTTCGGGTGCCTGCTCCTGGTCGTGGAGGGGCACATGGAGGACCGGGTCGAGGAAGACGTCGCCACCGCCTGCGAGCTGCTCTACGCGCTCGGAGCCATCGACGCCTATGTCCTGCCCGGGCACGCCTCCGCCCAGGTGCTCGACGCCCGCGAGAAGGCGTTCCACTTCGCCAAGCGCGCCGGGGCGCACGACATCGTCGACGTCGTCGTGCCGAGGGCGTCGATAGCCCCGTACCTCGCGACCGTCGCCGACCTGGCCGCGCAGCACGGGGCCCTGGTGGCGGGCCTCGGCCACGCCGGTGACGGGAACGTGCACCTGTCGGTCTTCCAGCCCGACGCCGAGCGCCGATCGAGGCTGATGCGCGGGATCTTCGAGGCGGGCCTCGCCCTCGGCGGGGCGATCTCCGCCGAGCACGGGATCGGCTCGGAGAAGCGCGGCTACTTCCTCGATCTGGAGGACCCCGTCAAGATCGACTTGATGCGGGGGATCAAGGCCGCATTCGACCCGAATGGCATCCTCAACCCCGGAACCCTCCTCGACTGACCCCCCTCGCTCCACCACCCCCCGTTCTTGCGTCACTTGCTCGCAACTATCGCGAGTAAGTGACGCAAGAACGGGGGGGTGGGGTTGGGATTCCTAAACCGGGATATCCTGACTAGAGTTGCGAGCAACTGGTATCCCGCACTCGCGCGCAGTCACCCGAGGGGGCAGACATGGGCATCGCAGGCCGCACCACCGACGCTTTCAGGGGATCCGAGGATCAGTACCGGACCCGGTGGTCGTGGGACAGCGTCACGTGGGGCACCCACTGCGTCGACTGCTACCCGGGGAACTGCCCGTACAAGGTCTTCGTGCGCGACGGCAAGGTCGTGCGCGAAGAGGTGGCAGGCAGCCACCGCACCATCGAGGAAGGCGTCCCCGACTTCAACCCGATGGGGTGCAACAAGGGCGCGTCGTGGAGCCAGAGCCTCTACGACGGTGACCGCCTCGTCTACCCGCTCAAGCGCGCAGGCGAGCGCGGCGAAGGCAAGTGGGAGCGCATCACCTGGGACGATGCCTGCACGATCATCGCCGACGCGATGCTCGACGCGATCGAGGCGGGTGGCCCCGAGGACATCGCGAGGGAGGGCACCCCCGAGATCGCAACCGTGGCACCCACCGAGAGGTTCTTCGGGACGATCGGCGGCCGCGCGATGGATCTGCACGCGTCGTTCAACGACTTCTCGATCGGCCTGCACGAGACGTACGGCAAGTTCTGCCCGGTCTCCTCGGGCGACGACTGGTTCAAGTCGGAACTCATCCTCATCTGGCACATGAACCCCGCCTTCACCCGCATCCCCCTCTACCACTTCATGCTCGAAGCCCGATACCACGGCGCCGAAGTCGTCTCCATCTCCCCCGACCTCAACGCATCACACATGCACGCCGACTACCACGTCCCCGTCCCATCGGGCAACGACGTCCCCTTCGGCCTCGCAATGGTCCAAGTCATCCTCGAAGAAGGACTCGAGGACAAGACCTTCATCCGCGAGCAGACCGACCTCCCGTGCCTCGTGCGCACCGACAACAACCGGTACCTACGCCAGACCGACCTCGAAGGCGACGGCCGCGAAGACCAGCTCTACCACTGGGACCCCACCACCGGCGCCCCCACGAAAGCCGACCGCGGCAACCTCCTCCTCCACGGACGCGAGATCGCCCTCGAAGGCACCTACAACGTCACACTCCACGACGGCACCAAGGTCGAGGTCGAACCCGTCCTCGCACGCCTACGTCGCATGCTCGACGAGCAGTACACCCCCGAGACCCAACAGGCCACCACCAACATCCACCCCGACCTCGTGCGCACCATCGCCCGCAAAGCCGCCACCAAGAAGACCAACATCATGTTGGGCTGGAACTCCTGCAAGTACTACCACGGCGACCTAATCGAACGAACCATGTGCCTCCTCCTCGCCGTCACCGGCAACTGGGGCAAGTTCGGCACCGGCATCCGCTCCTGGACCGCCGGCGTCATCGACGGCCAGGGAATGCTCATGGCGAAGCAGAGCCCCGGCGTGGAGGCCACCGAGCAGATCCTCACCATGCACGACACGATGGTCGACGCAATGCGTGCCGACGACCCGTCGCTCACATCGAAGGAGCTCGCGGCCAAGGAGATGCAGATCCGCATCCGCCAGGCCTCGGTGGAGTTCGCCAAGACAGACGACGAGAACGACCCGTACGGGCGTCGCGGGTCGACGCCGTCGGTCGAGGCGTTCTGGTGGTACTGGCAGGCCGGCTACAAGGAGCGGTGGAACGAGAAGGACTGGGGCGACAACACACTCCCCCGCAGCTTCGACGAGTACTTCGACGAGGCCCTCGCTGTCCGGGTGGTGGGCGGGTGTCGACGGACCGCGCCCCGACACGCCGCCGAAGGTGCTGATCGAGTGCGGCGGCAACATGCTGCGCCGCACCCGCGGCGGCAAGACCGCTCTCCTCGACACGCTCTGGCCGAAGCTGAACCTGATCGTCTCGATCGACTTCCGCATCAACGCAACCGGGCTCTGGTCAGACATCCTGCTGCCCGCAGCCCAGCACTACGAGAAGCTCGCCTACCACATCCCCACCCCGCACCAGATGATGATGACCTTCTCCGACAAGGCCGCCGAGCCCGCCGGAGAGGCCCTGCCCGAATGGGAGATCTACCAGCGCATCCTCAAGAAGTTCGAGGCGCGCGCGAAGGCACGCGGCATCGAGAACTACCAGACGCGCGACGGCGTACCGTTCAACACGCAGGACGCCTGGGACCGCTACACGATGGGCGGGAACATCGTCACCGAGGAGCAGATGGCCGACGAGATCGCCCGCGACGCGGCGTACATCGGCGTCATCCCCGAGGGAACGACCCTGCAGACGATGCGCGAGGAAGGCCATGTGCGCATCACAGGCTGGGGGATGTCGTTCTTCAGCCTCGCGCAGGCATCACCCGTCGAGAAGGAGCGCACGCACGCTCCGTTCCGCAACCACGTCGAGATCGGCGACCCGTTCCCGACCTACTCGCGGCGCGCCCAGTTCTACATCGACCACCCGTGGTGGCTCGAGGCCGGCGAAGAGCTACCCGTCCACAAGTCGAACCCGAAAGCCGGAGGCGACCACCCCCTACGCATGACCTCCGGGCACAACCGCTGGTCGATCCACTCGATGAACATGGCGAACCCCGTCCTGCTACAGACCCACCGCGGCGAACCCGCCGTCGAGATCAACCCCGACGACGCAGCAGCCCGCGGAGTGGCCGACGACGACCCGATCCGCATCTGGAACGACATCTCGTCGTTCGTCTGCCGGGCGAAGATCGTCCAAGGCGTCATGCCCGGCCAGATCATCTCCTACAACGGATGGGACCCGCACCAGTACCAGGACAACATGGGAGCCAACGAGATCGAGGCCGGCATGGTCAAGTGGATCGCCTTCGCCGGCGGCTACGGCCACATCAACTACACCTCAGCGGAGTGGCAGCCGATCCCCACCGACCGCGGCGTCCCCTGCAACTTCGAGAAGGTCACCGCCTAACCCCCTCCCCGCTCGTTCTTGCGTCACTTACTCGCAACTATCGCGAGTAAGTGACGCAAGAACGGGGAGGTGGGGTTGGGATTCCTAAACCGGGATATCCTGACTAGAGTTGCGAGCAACTGGCAACCCGCACTCGCGCGCAGTCACCCGAGGGGGCAGACATGGGCATCGCAGGCCGCACCACCGACGCTTTCAGGGGATCCGAGGATCAGTACCGGACCCGGTGGTCGTGGGACAGCGTCACGTGGGGCACCCACTGCGTCGACTGCTACCCGGGGAACTGCCCGTACAAGGTCTTCGTGCGCGACGGCAAGGTCGTGCGCGAAGAGGTGGCAGGCAGCCACCGCACCATCGAGGAAGGCGTCCCCGACTTCAACCCGATGGGGTGCAACAAGGGCGCCTCGTGGAGCCAGAGCCTCTACGACGGTGACCGCCTCGTCTACCCGCTCAAGCGCGCAGGCGAGCGCGGCGAAGGCAAGTGGGAGCGCATCACCTGGGACGATGCCTGCACGATCATCGCCGACGCGATGCTCGATGTGATCGAGGCGGGTGGCCCCGAGGACATCGCCCACGAGGGCACCCCAGAAGTCGCGACGGTGATGCCGACGGGCCGCTTCTTCGGTGCGATCGGCGGCCGCTCGATGGATCTGCACGCGTCGTTCAACGACTTCTCGATCGGCCTGCACGAGACGTACGGCAAGTTCTGCCCGGTCTCCTCGGGCGACGACTGGTTCAAGTCGGAACTCATCCTCATCTGGCACATGAACCCCGCCTTCACCCGCATCCCCCTCTACCACTTCATGCTCGAAGCCCGATACCACGGCGCCGAAGTCGTCTCCATCTCCCCCGACCTCAACGCATCACACATGCACGCCGACTACCACGTCCCCGTCCCATCGGGCAACGACGTCCCCTTCGGCCTCGCAATGGTCCAAGTCATCCTCGAAGAAGGACTCGAGGACAAGACCTTCATCCGCGAGCAGACCGACCTCCCGTGCCTCGTGCGCACCGACAACAACCGGTACCTACGCCAGACCGACCTCGAAGGCGACGGCCGCGAAGACCAGCTCTACCACTGGGACCCCACCACCGGCGCCCCCACGAAAGCCGACCGCGGCAACCTCCTCCTCCACGGACGCGAGATCGCCCTCGAAGGCACCTACAACGTCACACTCCACGACGGCACCAAGGTCGAGGTCGAACCCGTCCTCGCACGCCTACGTCGCATGCTCGACGAGCAGTACACCCCCGAGACCCAACAGGCCACCACCAACATCCACCCCGACCTCGTGCGCACCATCGCCCGCAAAGCCGCCACCAAGAAGACCAACATCATGTTGGGCTGGAACTCCTGCAAGTACTACCACGGCGACCTAATCGAACGAACCATGTGCCTCCTCCTCGCCGTCACCGGCAACTGGGGCAAGTTCGGCACCGGCATCCGCTCCTGGACCGCCGGCACGATGGACGGCTCCGGGATGCTCTCGATGAAGAGCGGGCCCGGAGTGGAGGCCACCGAGCAGGTCATCGCTGCCCGCGACGGCGCCATCGCGATGATTCAGGCGGCCGACCCGTCGGTCACCTCCGAGGAGCTCGCAGCCAAGGAGCTCCAGTGGCGCATGCGCGAGGCGGGAGGCCGCGCAGGGATGATGGCCGGTGCCAGTGCCGCGAAAGACGGCAAGGGGCACCGAGGGCGCCACGACAGGTTCAATGTGGAGGCGTTCTGGTGGTACTGGCAGGCCGGCTACAAGGAGCGGTGGAACAAGAAGGACTGGGGCGACAACACACTCCCCCGCAGCTTCGACGAGTACTTCGACGAGGCCCTCGCGTCCGGGTGGTGGGACGGCGTGGCTGGGCCGACGCCCGAGTACCCGCCCAGGATGCTGATCGAGTGCGGCGGCAACATGCTGCGCCGCACCCGCGGCGGCAAGACCGCTCTCCTCGACACGCTCTGGCCGAAGCTGAACCTGATCGTCTCGATCGACTTCCGCATCAACGCAACCGGGCTCTGGTCAGACATCCTGCTGCCCGCAGCCCAGCACTACGAGAAGCTCGCCTACCACATCCCCACCCCGCACCAGATGATGATGACCTTCTCCGACAAGGCCGCCGAGCCCGCCGGAGAGGCCCTGCCCGAATGGGAGATCTACCAGCGCATCCTCAAGAAGTTCTCCGAGCGCGCCAAGGCCCGCGGCATCGAGACCTACAAGGGCCGTGACGGCACGGAGTACAACACGCAGGATGCCTGGGAGCGCTACACGCTGGGCGGGAACATCGTCACCGAGGAGCAGATGGCCGACGAGATCGCCCGCGACGCGGCGTACATCGGCGTCATCCCCGGCGACACGACCCTGCAGACGATGCGCGAGAAGGGCCATGTGCGCATCACAGGCTGGGGGATGTCGTTCTTCAGCCTCGCGCAGGCATCACCCGTCGAGAAGGAGCGCACACACACCCCGTTCCGCAACCACATCGAGATCGGCGACCCGTACCCCACCTACTCGCGGCGCGCCCAGTTCTACATCGACCACCCGTGGTGGCTCGAGGCCGGCGAAGAGCTACCCGTCCACAAGCCGAACCCGAAAGCCGGAGGCGACCACCCCCTACGCATGACCTCCGGGCACAACCGCTGGTCGATCCACTCGATGAACATGGCGAACCCGGTCCTGCTCCAGACCCACCGCGGCGAACCCGCCGTCGAGATCAACCCCGACGACGCCGCAGCCCGCGGAGTGGCCGACGACGACCCGATCCGCATCTGGAACGACATCTCGTCGTTCGTCTGCCGGGCGAAGATCGTCCAAGGCGTCATGCCCGGCCAGATCATCTCCTACAACGGATGGGACCCGCACCAGTACCAGGACAACATGGGAGCCAACGAGATCGAGGCCGGCATGGTCAAGTGGATCGCCTTCGCCGGCGGCTACGGCCACATCAACTACACGATGGCCGAGTGGCAGCCGATCCCCACCGACCGCGGCGTCCCCTGCAACTTCGAGAAGGTCACCACGTAACCCCCCCTCGTTCTTGCGTCACTTACTCGCAACTATCGCGAGTAAGTGACGCAAGAACGGGTCAGGCGGGTCAGTGGGAGCGCAGCCTGACGGCGACCGCCGCCACGGCCACCACGCCCCAGGCGATCGCGAGCACTGTCAGGGTCGCGGTGCCGTAGTCGAGTGGTTGGATGGTGGGATTCCGAGCACGCGCGGCGGTGTTGCGCAGCGGCGCTGCGGCGACGATCAGGACCACGCCGCTCGCGATCAACGCCGCCTGGAGAGCGGGCCGCACCCGCCGCGGCGCCACACGCTCGACGACCACCCCGACGAGCACGAGCAGCGGGACGAACAGCAGGTCGTGCAGGAGCGCGGCACCCGCGAGAAAGATCGCGAAGTTGCCGCGGCGGGCCAGGTCGGGGGTCGCGTCGAAAAAGAGCCTGCCACCCCAGGCCATGAGCGACCCTCCGACCGCAGCGCAGACCCAGAAACGAGCTCCGTGCTCGCTCTGCCCACCCTCGCTCTTCACGCGGTCACCTCCACTCGCGTCACCCACTTGGTCTGATGCACACCGGGACGGTTCGGGCCGATCAGCCTCACCGGGAATCCGTGATCCGCAGCGAGCACCTCGCCGTTCACCCTCAGTGCGAGGAGGGTTCCACGATCGCGCGCCTGGCCGGCATTGACAGGCGACGTCCTCTGCCGCGGATTGTCGTGCATCGCGTACACGATCGCCTCGGAGCCTCTGTCGGCTCCCGCAAGATCGAACAGGTCGCGCAGCGGGACTCCGGTCCAGCGTTGTGAGGTGCTCCATCCCTCGACGCACGCGATCGGGAGCGTCTCGGTCCTCTGCGGCAGCGCCTCCAGATCCGCGTACGTGAGCTCCAGGGGCTGCGTCACACCCGGGCCGTCGACGTGCAGCCGCCACGTCGCCAAGTCGACATCGTCGAGGCCGACAGAGCCGGCAGTCCGGTTGACGGGGAAGCCCTGAGGGCCGACGTCGGGGCGCCGGGGCGCGAGCAGCGCGATCTTGCGGAGCGGCTCGAACGCCTGGCCGACGGTGACGAGTGCCAGGAGCCCAGCGGAACCGAAGACGGTAGCCAGAAACCCCCGGCGGTCGAGGCCACCGTCGCTCGACGAGCCGGTCTGCTCATCGACCGTCTGACCGACTGCCGCCCGGATCGCCGTCCACTTCGCTCCCACGTGAACGACCATCCCTCCGATCACGATCCACGCCGCGGCGTAGTGACCGCTTCGGAACGAGAACGTCCAGGGCCGCCACAAGTTCACGTTCGCGAGCCCGGTGAACAGGAGCAGGATCCCACCGCCGACGAGCGGCAGCAGGGCCAGTCGTTCGACCGCGTGCGCGATCGAGCGCACCGGCGGCCACTCGAACAGGTTCGGGTATACCGCCCACATCTTGGCCAGGAGCAACGGAATCGACGCGATCCCCATCGTCACGTGCAGACCCTGTGTGAACCGGTAGAGACCTGCAGGGCGCGCCGGCCAGGAGAACCAGCCGGGCGGATTCTGCGAGACGTGTGAGAGCACTCCCGTTGCGAAGCACACCGTGAAGGCGACTCCGAGTGCGACTCCGAGAACAGCGGCCACCCGCTCGTCGTGCAGGACACTGCGGAACTCGGGGCGCGTCGATGCGATCCGTCGGAGACGACTGCTCATCGGCGCACCGCTTCGAGTCGGGCGAACCAACGATCTCCACAGCTCCACTGCTCGCAGCACTCGAAGCCCGCTGACGCCGAGACGCCGTCGAGGTCGTCGGCCGCGACCGAGGTCCAGGGGAACCACGGTCCCGCGTCACCGTCGACGATCACCCGCGCCCGGTCGTCGAACCCTGCCGACCCGGGCGCCTCGGTCTCCACGAGTACTCGCCCACCCGGAGCGAGAAGACGCCGCACGCGCTGGAGCAGCACGACCGGATCCCCGCCGATTCCGAGATTGCCGTCGAGTAGCAGCGCTGTCTCCCACCTTCCCGCTCCGGGGATGCGATCGAAGACCGAGCGTTGGAGCACGGTCGCTCCGCGCTCGCGCGCCACACGAAGCGCCGACGGCGTGATGTCGATCCCCAGGGCCACGAATCCGCGCTCCGACAGGGCGAGCGTGTGGCGAGCCGGCCCGCAGCCGATGTCGAGCACCGCGGGAACGGCGTGTGCCAGAACGGTGTGGTCGGCCTCACCGAGCGGACCGGTCCAGCGACAGATCGAGGCTGATTCCCGCCGTTCGAGCTGAAGGCTCCCGCGCACCACATCCTCACTCGGCACGGTTCGCCACCTCCACGGGTAGACACGATGCGATGCGAGCGACCTCCGCCGCGAATCGCGTTCCAGGCACCTCACGCGCGACAGCGAGTGCATCTCGCCACTCGTCCACGTCGAGGAGCGGCTCGAGCACACCGACTACGCCGGCGCGCTCCCTGAGGCGCTCGAGCTGCAGCATGCCGGTGGATCTGGTGCTCATCGGCACGCCGAGGAAGAGCAGCGGGTCGCTCCGCCTGACACCGACGGCCCAGAACCCCCCGTCGTCGGCCGGTCCGAAGACTGCGGCGCAGCCGCTCTCGAGCAGGCCGAGCGCCCGCACGAGCTCGTCGCTGCCGATCTGCGGAGTATCCATGCCGACGAGGACGGCTGGTCCCCCGACGTCATCGAATGCCGCTGCGAGACGCTCGTCGAGCCCGACACCCCGCTGGCCGATCACCTCGACCGGGTAGCCGTCGAGCCATTCACCCGCGGGACCGTCGAGAGCGAGCACGTGTCGCCGCGCCGGCGTTGCGACGACGGCGTCAAGCGTGTCGAGGAGCGCTCCGAGGGCGATGCGAGCAGCCTCTGCCGGCGTGCACGGAGGGCAGAGTCGCGTCTTGACGCGCCCGGGCTCGGGCGACTTGGCCATCACGATCAACGCGGCCTCACTCATGTCTCCCGCTCCTGGCCCTGCGGGCCGGGCCGCTCGGGCCACGCTCCGCCACGCGAGGTGGCGGCCATCGTGCGCAGGGCGGCCTCACTCATGTCTCCCGCTCCTGGCCCTGCGGGCCGGGCCGCTCGGGCCACGCTCCGCCGCGCGAGGTGGCGGCCATCGTGCGCAGGGCGGCCTCACTCATGTTGCTCGCTCGCGGGGCTCATCGCCTGGCCGAGCGCGAACGGTCGAGGGAGACGCGAGCCATGTCGCGACACGTGCGAGCGGTTCCCAGCAGCGTCCCGGTGACCTTCGACTGCCCCACGCGCGGACGATAGGAGACCTCGACCTCGTCGACCCTCCACCCGGCCGTCGATGCGGCCAACACCATCTCCAGCGGCCAGCCGAAGCCGCGATCGACGAGCCCCAGTGCCACCAGGGCTTCGCGCCGCGCCGCGCGCATCGGCCCGAGATCCCTGAGAGGAAGCCCCGTCCAACGTCGCAGTGCCAGTGCGATCACTGCGTTGGCCGCACGCGCGTGCACCGGCCACGCTCCATCCGTCGGCCTCCGGGCACCAAGCACCAGATCGGCTCTGCCCTCCGTGACCGGGTCCGCCACCCTGGGCAGCTCGCGTCCGTCGAACGACGCGTCGCAGTCCATGAAGCAGACGACGCTCGCCCTCGCCGCGCAGAGACCCGCCCAGCAGGCGGCTCCGAAGCCGCGCTTCGCCTCATAGACGACCTCGGCGCCCAGAGAGCGTGCGATGTCGCCGGAGCCGTCGGACGAGCCGTTGTCGACGACGATCGGCGCGTATCCCTCCGGCAGCGATTCGAGCACCCCGGGCAGGGCACCGGCCTCGTCGAGCACGGGGAGGATCACGTCGGGCATGGGTGCATCCAATCAGATGTGAGCCCGCTTCGGCAGGGTGCAGCCCTTACGGTTCGCGAAACTCCGTGTCGTCTCTCCGCGCGGGCCGACCTGTCGCCGGTACCCTGCCGACGTGACCACGAGGCACCGGACGAGGCTCTCGGCGAGGCTCTCAGCGATACGCACGACGACGATCTCGAGATGACTCGCACACCCCCGGCATCTGCGCCGAAGGCCCCGGAGATACCCTGCTTCTCGGAGGGTCGCACGCCGGATCCGCCCGTGCGCAGAGCGCGGCGGTCGGGCGGCGAGCGTGCCGGCCTCGTCGCTGTCGGGGTGGCCGCTCTGCTGCTGTTCCTGGTCAACCGATGGGGCACACACCTCCTCGAGCGCGGCGCCGACCTACGCATACTCGCCCCGCCCCTGGTCGGTCGGTACCGCTGGACGATCGACGCGCCGATCCATGCCGCGGCATCACTCATCGTCGTCGTGGGCGTGCTCATCGTGAGGTTCGGGCCGCGTGTCAGTGCCGCGATCCGGTGGCGGCGTCTGCTCGTGCTCAGCGCGCTCACGACCGCGCTGTGGGCCGTCGCTCTGGCAGCGATAGACGGCTCGGCGGCCCTGGCACGGCCGATGAGCCTCCCGGGGCACTCGCTCCTCGACGTCGCATCGATAACCGACCCGTTCGACTTCCTCAGGAGCTTCACCGATCGGATCGACCTCTACGGCACGCACACGCGATCACACCCGCCCGGCTTCGTCCTCCTTCTCTGGGGGATCGACCGAATCGGACTCGGCGGGCAGGGATGGGCTGCAACGCTCGTGATCGTCGCCGGCGCACTCGCCACACCGTCGGTGCTCGTGGCGACACGCGAGGTCGCGGGAGAGGCGACGGCGCGCGCAGTCGCTCCCTTCGTCGCGCTGACGCCCGCCGCGCTCTACGTCGCCACAACGTCCGACGCCTTCTTCACCGGGGTGGGTGCGGCCGCGGTGGCATTCGTCGTGGTGTCGACCGGCTCGTCCGGGCGACGCGGAGACGTGCTCGCTGCCACCGGGGGTCTGCTCTTCGGCGCGACGGCGATGCTCTCCTACGGGCTGGTGCTGCTCTGCATCGTCCCGCTCTCGGTCGCGATCGCGCGGCGCCGAGCGCGCCCGATCATGGTCGCCGCGGCTGCCGGTGCCGCCGTGATCATCGCCGTCGGGCTCGCGGGGTTCTCCTGGATCGACGGGCTCACTGCCACGCGTGAGCAGTACCTCGCAAGCGTCGCCAGCGTGCGCCCGTACGGCTACTTCCTCATTGCCAACCTGGCGACGTTCGCCGTGATCGTCGGTCCCGCCACGATCGCAGGTGCCGTGCGGCTCCGCGACCGAGGCGTGTGGCTCCTCGCGGGGAGCGCGCTCGCCGCGGTAGTCGTCGCAGACCTGAGCGGCATGTCGAAGGGTGAGGTGGAGCGGATCTGGTTGCCGTTCGCGTTCTGGGTCACCCCCGCCGCGGCAGCCCTCGCCGTCGGCTCCCCGGCGTCGCGACGCGCCTGGCTCGCCGGTCAGGCCGCCTTCGCCGCCGGCATCCAGCTGGCTGTACGGACCCACTGGTGAGCTCGGTGACGTCTCCCCTGCCGCACCCCGCCAGGGTCCTCCTGGTCGACGACGACGCCACGGTCGCCGAGGTGGTCGTGCGCTATCTAGAGGCGAACGGCATGGCGGTCACCTGGGTCTCCGACGGTGCGCTCGCGGTCGACACGGCGCTCGACCTCCTTCCCGATCTGCTCATCCTCGACCTCATGCTTCCGAACGTCGACGGCCTGGATGTGTTCCGGCGCGTCCGCGCAGTCGCACCGCTCCCGGTCATCATGCTGACCGCCCGAGGGGGCGAGGTCGACCGCATCCTCGGCCTGGAGCTCGGCGCCGACGACTACGTCGCCAAGCCCTTCTCGCCGCGGGAGCTGATGGCCCGAGTGAACGCGGTGCTCCGCCGAGCGCGCGAACCGCTACCGGTCGACAAACCCGCCTCGCTCTTGGAGTCGGGAGATCTCATCGTCGACACCGCTGCGCGCCAGGCTCACCTGCGCGACGAGGCACTGCTGCTCACTGCGCGCGAGTTCGACCTCCTGGTCCATCTCATGCGGCATCCCCGGAGGGCGTTTCGACGCGAGGAGCTTCTGGAGCAGGTCTGGGGGTACACATACGGCGACTCGTCGACGGTCACCGTGCACGTTCGTCGCCTGCGCGAGAAGATCGAGGACGACCCTTCGCGCCCCGAGCGCGTGACAACGGTATGGGGGGTGGGCTACAGGTGGGACGGATGAGCGGACCACGAGCGGCTGCGATCATTGTCGCGATCGTGGGCACCGTCGCCACGACGGCCGTCGCCCAGGGCGCCGCCATGTCTTCTGCCGACATGACCCGGCTGGTCACGTGGGCGGCCGGCACCGCCTTCGCGGGGGCCACTGCCGCGGCGCTCGCGCTCCGAATGCTTCGAGGGCGCTCGGTAGCGGCGCAGGTCGCGACTCTCAACGCCGTGATGATCGCCACGGTCATGCTGGGCGCCTGGTTGGGAGCGCGTGAGATGTTCCTCTCCCGCCACGACCTCTCCGCCCTCGCCGTGCTCCTCCTCTCGGCCGGAACCGTCGGCAGCGTGGGGGCTCTGGCACTCGGCGATCGGGTCGGACGCGCCGGAGCCTCCCTCCTCGCAGCAACACGGCGCCTCGGCACCGGGGAGCCGCCCGCGACCGGGGCCGCGGCGTCGGCAGCCGCCGATACCGCGCGACTTGCGCCGCGAGCTCGACGAGACGGCGCGTCGCCTGGCGGAGTCCCGCGAACGCGAGCAGGCTGTCGAGACGTCGCGTCGCGAGCTGGTCGCCTGGATATCACACGATCTGCGGACACCCCTCGCAGGGATCCGCGCCATCGCCGAGGTGCTCGAGGACGGGCTCGCCCCCGATCCCGAGACCGTCGCCGGCTACCACACCACGCTCCGACACGAGGCAGAACAGCTCTCCGGCCTCATCGACGACCTCTTCGAGCTCAGCCGCGCTCATGCCGGAGTCCTGCAGCTCGAGATGCAGCGCGTCTCCCTGGAAGACGTCGTCTCCGACGCGCTGGCCGGGATCGCCCCCATCGCAGCCCAGAAGGGCGTGCGCGTCGAGGGCCGGCTCACCGGCCCTGCCGAGCTGAGCGCATCGGTTCCCGAGCTGCTCCGCGCGTTGCGCAACCTCCTCGAGAACGCTGTCAGGCACACCCCGAGCGACGGAACGGTTCTGGTGGAGGCCGGCATCGAGGACTCGGCCGTCGTCGTATCCGTGCGCGACGACGGCGGCGGCATTGCGCCCGTCGACTTCGATCGCATATTCGAGGTCGGCTACCGCGCCGATCGGGCCAGGTCGCCGGGGGGCGGCGCCGGGCTCGGTCTCGCAATCGCGAAGGGGATCGTCGAGGCGCACCGTGGTCGCATCACGGTCCGCAACGAGCGCGGCGGGGCACGGTTCACTGTCCACCTCCCCAGCGAGGTCGACTCCCTGTGATCGTCCTCGTCACTGGAGGCGCCGGCTTCGTCGGATCCCACGTCGTGGATGCCCTCGTCGAGCATGGTCTGTCGGTCCGTGTCCTCGACCGGTTGCACCCCCGAGCGCACGAAGGAATGCCCGACTACACGAACGCCGGCGCCGAGTACCTATGGGGTGACCTCAACGATCCGGAAGCCGTGGCGCGAGCCGTCGGCGGAGTCGGCGCCGTCTGTCACCAGGCTGCGATGGTGGGCCTCGGCGTCGACTTCGGGGACGTCGAGCCGTATGTGGAGGCAAACGACCTCGGCACCGCGTCGCTGCTGGGCGCGCTGCACCGATCGGGGTTCTCCGGGCGCCTCGCACTCGCAGGCAGCATGGTCGTGTACGGAGAAGGGGCGTACCTGTGCGGTCGGCACGGTGAGGTCCGGCCGGAGCCCCGCGACCGGGAGCGCCTCGATGCCGGAGAGTTCGAGCCGTCCTGCCCGCAGTGCGGATCGGAGATCGCTCCGATTCCGCTCGCAGAGGACGCCGCCGTCGATCCGCGCAACGTGTACGCGGCGACCAAGCTGCATCAGGAGCATCTCTGCCGCGCCTACGCGCGCGAGCACCCGGGGACGACGCTGTCCGTGCTCCGCTACCACAACGTCTACGGGCCGCGGATGCCCCGCAACACACCGTACGCGGGGGTGGCGAGCATCTTCGCGAGCACGCTGCACCGCGGCGAGCGACCTCAGGTCTTCGAAGACGGCCGGCAGCGACGCGACTTCGTGCACGTGAGCGATATCGCTCGCGCCAACCTGCTGGCTCTGACGAACCGGGAGCCCTTCGACGGGGTCGCCAACATAGCCAGCGGCACACCCCACACGATCGGCGAGATCGCCGCAATTCTCTGCGGGGTGATCACGGGCGACGCGCTCGCGCCCGAGATCGTCGGCGGGTACCGACTCGGTGACGTCCGCCACGTATTCGGCGCGACCGACCGTGCGGCCGAGCGACTCGGCTTCCGAGCCCGTGTGGACCTCGATGCCGGACTGGCCGAGCTCACCACCCCCCGTTCTTGCGTCACTTCCTCGCGTCTACCGCGAGAAAGTGACGCAAGTACGCACGGGGGGGCGGGCTAGGTGGCGATGAAGACGTTCTTCGTCTCCGTGAACGCATTCGGGGCGTCGGGTCCGAGCTCCCGGCCGATCCCCGACTGCTTGAACCCGCCGAAGGGAGTCCAGTAGCGCACCGAGGAGTGCGAGTTGACCGAGAGGTTGCCGCTCTCGACCGCACGGGCCACGCGAATCGCCCGGCCGATGTCGCGCGTCCAGATGGAACCCGAGAGACCGTATGGAGTGTCGTTGGCGATGCCTATCGCGTCGGCCTCGTCGTCGAACGGCACCGCTGCGAGCACCGGCCCGAAGACCTCCTCTACGAAAGCGGGATCCGACCGGTCGGCGGGCGCCAGCACCGTCGGCGGATACCAGAAGCCCGGACCGTTCGGGCACTCGCCCCTGAACGCGACGGCCGCGCCGTCGGGTACGTACGCAGCAACCTGCTCGCGCTGTACGGCGCTGATCAGCGGACCCATCTCCGTGGCCTCCGCCCGTGGGTCACCCACCGTCATCCCCTTCACGGCCGCTTCGAGCATCTCCATGAACCGATCGAAGACGCTGCGCTCGACCAGCAGTCGCGATCGTGCACAGCAGTCCTGACCCGCGTTGTCGAAGGCGGCGTACGGCGCAGTCGCGGCGGCCATCTCGAGGTCGGCGTCGGCGAAGACGATGTTCGCGCTCTTCCCGCCGAGCTCGAGCGTCAGGCGCTTCAGACCGGCGGCGCAGCCGGCCATGATCTCCTTGCCGACGTCGGTCGAGCCAGTGAAGCAGACCTTGCCGACGGCGGGGTTCCGCACGAACCGCTCGCCGACCACCGACCCCTTGCCGCACACGACCTGGAAGACCCCCTCGGGCAGCCCGGCCTCGAGCGCGAGCTCTCCCAGTCGTAGAGCAGTGAGGGGTGTCAGCTGGGCCGGCTTGAGGACGACCACGTTGCCGGCGGCCAGCGCGGGGGCGAAGCCCCAGGAGGCAATGGGCATCGGGAAGTTCCACGGGACGATCACTCCCACGATCCCGATCGGCTCGTGGAACGTCACGTCGATCCCGCCGGCGACCGGGATCTGACGCCCGTGGAGCCTCTCGGGCGTCGCCGAGTAGTACTCGATGACGTCCCTGACGTTCGCCGCCTCCCACCGCGCCGACGAGACGGGGTGCCCCGCCTCGAGGACCTCGAGAAGCGCCAGCTCGTCGAGGTGGGTGTCGACCACCTCGGCGAAGCGGCGCAGCAGTCTCGCCCGGTCGCCGGGAGAGACCTCTCTCCATGACGGCATCGCGGCGTGCGCCGAGGCGATCGCGGCGTCGGCCTCCTCTGCCGTCGCGAGCGGAGCAGTTCCGACGACCTCCTCGCTCGCGGGGTTCACGACCTCCTGCACATCCATCACGCAGCCTCCGCCTCGACACCCTCGACAACCCTGTCTGGACTCAACTGGTCGCCATGGCTCCGCTGAGGTCCAAACAGGGGGATGGGGTGGGACGGTATCTTGGCTCTCGGGGTGCCGCCGGAGTCAGGGGAGCCATGAGACGCACGAACCTCGCATCGGGGCGCCAGTCGAGACGGCGTGCCCTCGCCCTGCTCGCCTCCGTCGCTCTGCTCGTGGGGGCCTGCAGCGACGGGGATGGCGATGGCGGCGCCGATCGCGGCGACTCGGCCAACGACGCAGGAGCCCGGGAGCCCGACGCCGGCGCACCCACTCCCGGCGGCGACCTCGTGTACGCGCTCGAGGCGGAGTCGTCCGGCGGGTTCTGCCTGCCCGAGGCGACCCTCGCCATAGCGGGGATCCAGATCGTCTACGCGATCTACGACACGTTGACAGTCCCCGACGACCAGGGCGGGTACGCCCCGTTCCTGGCCGAGTCCGTGGTGCCGAACGACGACTCCACGGTCTGGACGATCACGCTGCACGACGGGGTGAAGTTCCACGACGGCACGGACCTCACAGCGGAGGTGGTGAAGAACAACCTCGACGCGCTGCGCGGCGCGTACGAGGGACGCGCCCCGCTCCTCAACCTCTTCACCCTCGACAACATCGAGAGCGTCGAGGTCACTGCGCCGCTCGTCGTCACCGTGAAGGCCAAGACCCCGTGGGTGGCATTCCCCGCATACCTGCACGGGGGCGGCCGCTACGGGATCATGGCGCAGGCCCAGATCGACGATCAGGAGCACTGTCACGACCGCCCGATCGGCACCGGCCCGTTCGTCTTCGAGGAGTGGCAGATCAACGACCACCTGACCGTCGTCCGCAACGAAAACTACTGGCGCGACGGGCTGCCCTACCTGGACTCCATCGAGTTCCGTCCGATGATCGAGG
Organism: uncultured Actinomycetes bacterium; assembly: GCA_963706745.1. Lineage (GTDB taxonomy): Bacteria > Actinomycetota > Acidimicrobiia > IMCC26256 > PALSA-610 > JAOSJK01. The sequence goes on from CAVPMX010000004.1 coordinate 1,179,497, forward strand.
CCAACCAGCGACTCAACGCCCTCGAGAGCGGTGAGGTCGACGCCCTCCAGACCTCGGGGGCGATCGTCATCGAGACGCTGCGCTCCCTCGCCGAGTCAGGCGACGCAGGCCTCGTCGAGTCGGCCGAGTTCACCGACCTGAGCTACTCGATGCTCAACAACGCCATCCCGCCGTTCGACAACCCACTGGCGCGCCGGGCCCTCGCCCTCGCGATCGACCGCCCGACGATGAACGAGATCCGCAACGACTCCCTGCTCGAGGTCGCGAGCGGTCCGTTCAGCCGAGGCACGATGGGGTATCTCGAGGACAGCGGCTACCCGCAGCACGACATCGAGCAGGCGCGCGCTCTCGTGAAGCAGTACGAGGCGGAGACCGGACTCGACTTCAGGTTCACTCTCGCCGGCCTGCCCGACCCGACAGTGATCGAGACGGCACAGGTCTGGAAGGAGCAGGCAGAGGAGGTCGGCATCGAGGTAGACCTCAAGCCGACCGAACAGGCGCAGATGATCAGCGACGCGATCGCCGGCAACTTCGACGCGCTCCTCTGGCGGATGCATCCAGGGGGTGACCCCGACACGCAGTACGTGTGGTGGCATTCGACCTCGCCGGTCAACTTCGGGAAGTTCAGCGACCCAGAGATCGACCGGCTGCTCGAGGCAGGGCGCACCGAGACCGACCCCGAAGCGCGCCGCGGCGTCTACGAGGACATCAACCGACGCTTCGCCGAACGGCTCTACAACCTGTGGAGCTGGTGGACGCTGTGGGCGATCGGGACCGCACCCGAGGTGCACGGCATCATGGGACCCGACCTACCCGACGGCTCAACGCCATCGCCCGGCCTCGCCCAGGGCCACGCCGTATCGGGGATCTGGATGGCCCAGGACTGACCGGAACACACCTGGTACACCTTGCTGCGGGTCAGCCGGCGCCGGCCCGCCGGAATGCCTCGGCGAGCCTAGGGAGCACCTCGGCGACGTCGCCGATGATCCCGTAGTCGGCCATCTGGAAGATGAGGGCGTCGGGATCACGGTTCACCGCGACGACCGTGCCGGCGGACCGCATGCCCACCGTGTGCTGAAGCGCGCCCGAGACGCCGCACGCGACATAGAGGCGGGGGTGCACCGTCGTGCCGGTCTGACCGACCTGGAGCTCCCGCGGGGCCAGGCCCGCTTCGACGGCTCCCCGCGATGCAGCGACGCGGCCGCCGATCGCCGCCGCGAGTGCCTCGACCACCGGCCAGCTCCCCGCGTCGCACCCTGCTCCTCCTGCGACGACCACCTCCGCGTCGGCGAGGCGCACATCGGAGCGCCGGACCTCGCGATCGACGACCTTCACCACCAGGTCGCCCGGCTCGAGGACCACCGGCATCTCCACGATCAGGGACCGGCAGGGCCGCGGGACCGCCGTGAAGACGCCCGGCCGCACGGTCGCCATCTGGGGCCGGGCCGACGGTGTGACGCAGGTCGCCAGGACACCTCCCGCCATGGCGGGGCGGATCTGGTGCAGGAGTGCGGGATACGACACGTGTCGCCGCTCCCAGGCACCGACCTCGAGATCGGTGCAGTCGGCCGCGAGGCCGGTGTCGAGCATCCCGGCGACGCGCGGCGCGAGGTCTCGCCCCGTGGTCGTCGCCGCGAAGAGGAGCGCGGTCGGTTCGCGCAGGCGCGCCGCGTTCGACCAGCACGCGCGCGTGCGGCATGCACCGGTAAGGCGAGAGCTCCTCGTGCTCGGCGACCATGACGACGTCGGCGCCGAAGCGGGCGGCATCCGCTGCCGCAGACGACGTGTCGGAGGCGGCACACCAGGCGCCGACTCCACCGCCGAGGCCGGGTGCCAGCTCGGCGGCCTTCGAGAGGAGCTCGGCCGATGCACGGGAGATCCCGCCGGGCTCCACCTCGCAGACCACCCATACGGCGGGGCGCTCGCCAGAGGGGTCACGGGTATCGACCGCGCCGGCACCCGTCTCGACCCCTGCTTCGGCCCCGTACCCGCCACTCGGTCCGCCCGCTCCGGCCGCCGGCACCGCACCGATCCGCCTCAGCTCGGCGACGAGCGCGGCGTCGTCGAAGGCGTCGCCGACGAAGCGGCACTCGCGCCGTGGGAGAACGGCCGGAGCCATGTGCGCTACCTTCGTCGGCGACGCGTCGAGGCCGACCATCCGGTCGTCGAGGCCTACGTCGGCGGCGCCGAGCCTCACGAGGTCTGCCTTGGCCGCCTTCCGACGCCCGGGGAGTGTCGGGTACCGCGGCTCGAACCCGGTCTCGGCAACGGTCACCACGGCGGGCAGCGGCAACGACAGCAACTCGTACCCACCCTCGACGATGCGCCGGACTGCGAGTCGGTCACCGTCGAGGTGCATCTCCTCGCACCCGGTCGCCTGGGGCACACCTAGTCGGCTGGCGATCTCGGGCCCTACCTGGCCGGTCTCGCCGTCGAGGGCCGATAGGCCGCACACGACGACGTCGGCGCCACCGAGGTGCGTGATCGCCGCAGCGAGCGCGTTGGCCGTCGCCCACGTGTCGGAGCCTGCGAGCGCCCGATCGCAGAGCAGCACCCCGGTGTCGGCACCCCGCGCGATCGCGTCACGTAGTACTTCCTCTGCCGCGGGCGGGCCCATCGTGAGGGCGACCACCTCGTCGGCGACTCCGCATGCTGCCTCGATCGCGTGCAGGTCGGCTGGGTTGGTGACGGCCGCGGCCTGCTCCCGCGCGATGGTCCCGTCGGCTCGCACCCCGACAGGCGAGCCACGCAGGTCCGGGACCTGCTTCACCAGCACGATCGCCTTCACCGGGCGCATCCTACGGTGACGGCAGCCACCGCTCTCGTGGCGGTCGCACCCAGCGGAACCACGCCTGCTAGAGGAGGAGTTCGTTGCCGAAGACGTCGGCCGATTCGGCGCGGTTGGGAATGTGCCGAGAGTTCTGGGAGAGCAGCGTCGACCCGTGCCCGTTGACGCCCGAGGGGCGCCCGAACATCACGTGCGCTACTCCGGCGTTCGCGATTCCGGCGAAGTCCTCCCCGCCGGCGCCGACGCAGAGGTCGGCCCTCCCGTCGCCGTCGAAGTCACCCGCCGTCACCGCGGTGCCGAAGTAGTCGCTCTTCTCGGCGACGCTGGACACCCCGCCGGACTCCTGGTTGAGTCGCCGCGGGATGCCCGAGAGCGGACGTGCCGACGCCCCGCCCCGGAACACGACGACCTCACCCGCACCGGGGACGCCCGATACAGCACGGGTGGGAACGGCGACGGCCAGGTCGCCGTGCCCGTCGCCGTCGAAGTCGCCGGCCGTCAGGGCCAGGCCGAACAAGTCGTCGCTGCGCGGGCCACCCTTCACTCCCGCCGTGGCATAGGAGAGCAGTCGCGCCCGCCTATGGGTCAGGCCGTCGCGGCGCCCTCTCAGGACGACGACCGAGCCTGCCTCGGTGGCCGCGCCGACGTCGTCGCCGGCCACGCCGATGGCCAGATCGTCGCGGCCGTCGCCGTCGAATCGCCCGACGACGAGGCTCGAACCGAACTTGTCTCCGGTACCGACAGCACCGGGAACGTCGGGGCCGGCCTGCGACCACAGGTCGTCGCCGGCGCCGCGGAGCCCCGACGGGCTTCCATAGAGCACGTGTACGACGCCGGCCGCGTTGTGGGCCCCCACCCGCTCCCCCGGCGCACCGATCGCGAGGTCGTCGCGGCCGTCACGGTCGAAGTCGCCCGCCGCAAGGCTGGCGCCGAAGTCGTCGCCGTCGTCGGGTGCTCCGGCGACCCCCGGCGTCGACTGATTGAACCGGTCCACGCCCGATCTCGAGATCCCGGACTTCCTGCCGTGGAAGACGTAGATCGTCCCGTAGTCGTCGCCGCCTCCCCACCCCTCGAGGGGGTTCCCGACCGCTAGGTCGTCGCGGCCGTCACCGTCGAAGTCGCCCGCTGCGAGAGCCGTCCCGAAGGCGTCGCCCTGCTGCGGACTCCCCGGGAACCCCGGAAGCGCCTCGTTCAGCAGCACGTCGCCCTTGGTCGTCAGCCCCTTGGACGAACCGAAGAAGACCTGGACGCTCCCGGCGGTCTTGCCACCGATGCGATCGCCCATGATCCCGACCGCGAGGTCGTCGAAGCCGTCACCGTCGAAGTCGCCCGAGGTCCACTTCAACCCGAACACCTCCCACGGTCGCGCGCCGCCGACCGCACCGGGCGTCTCCTGGCTGAAGAGCTGAGACCCCTTCCGCCGAGGTCCGTTGGCCGACCCGTAGAGCACGTGGATCGCGCCGGCGTTCGGGACGCCGCCGAGATCCTCGCCTGCCACGGGGATCGGGAGGTCGGCGTATCCGTCACCGTTGAAGTCGGGATGGACGCCAGGACCTGTGGCCGACGCCGGCTCGGGTGACACGACCATCGAGGGTGCCGCGAACACCGCGGAGAGAGCAATCACGGCGGTGCCGATTCGTGGGCGCATGCGGACTCCTGGCGTCGCCGACCTGCCCAAGAGGGTACCGACCGCGTTGCCCGTCCTCTGACATGCCACCTAGTGTCACGGGCTCTCGTGTCCACCACGTCACTTGCGGGTGGACCGGATCTCGTAGCCGTACACCATCGGAGCGGTACGTGGCCAAGCTGACCCGTGACTTCGCGGACTCGAAGGCCGATGCGATCGCACTGGTCGACGACCACGGATCCACGACGTGGGCGGAGCTCGACGACCGTGTGAACCGTTTGGTGCACGTGTTCGGCGAGGCCGGGCTCCGCGCCGGCGAGACGATCGCGATCGTCGCCGGCAACCGGCGGGAGTGGTTCGAGACCGCGATGGCCTGCGCCCACTCCGGAATCGTGTACGTGCCCGTGAACTGGCACTGGGTAGCCGAGGAGCTCGAGTACGTGTTCGCCGACGCTGCCGTGCGCGCCGTCGTCACCGACGAGGACCACGCGGGAGAGGTCGCGAAGGCGCTCCAGAGCGACCGCAGCGAGATCTCGATGGCGCTCCTCGCCGGGGCTTCCGCCGGCGTGGCCGCCCCCTTCACCGGGTACGAGGACGCTCTCTCCGCGGCCTCGCCGGCAGAGCCCGAAGAGGCGCTCCTCGGCGGCCCGATGTTCTACACCTCCGGTACCACGGGCCATCCGAAGGGAGTGCGAGGCGCTCTGATCGGGGGCATCGACGTACCGTCGGAGGTGCTGCAGCTCATCGCCTCGACCTTCGAGGGCTTCCTCCCCAAGGGTGGGTGCTCGCTGCTGTGCGGGCCGGTCTACCACTCGGCGCAGTGGGCCTTCTCGTTCCTGCCGCTCATCACCGGGTCGTCGGCGGTGATGCAGCACCGGTACGACTCGGCGGGCGTCCTCGACCTGATCGATCGACACGGCGTCACCAACGTCCATCTGGTCCCGACCCAGTTCAAGCGGCTGCTCGATCTCCCTGAAGACGTGCGGCTCGCCTTCGACGGGTCGAGCCTCGCGGCCGTGTGGCACGGCGCCGCGCCGTGCCCACCCGATGTGAAACGCCGCATGATCGACTGGTGGGGACCGGTGATATCGGAGTACTACGGCTCCACCGAGGGTGCGATCATCTCGACGATCTCGTCGGACGAGTGGCTCGAGCGCGGCGGTAGCGTCGGGCGGCTGCTCCCCAGCGTCGAGGCGATCGTGGTGGGCGACGACGGCGAGCGTGTCGGCACGGGCGATGAGGGCACCCTCTACTTCCGCAACCTGTTCGGTACCGACTTCGAGTACCACAACGACCCCGACAAGACCGCCTCGGCCCATCTGGAACCCGGTGTCTTCACCACCGGCGACGTCGGGTTCGTCGACGCCGCCGGCTACCTGTGGCTCTCGGACCGCAAGATCGACATGATCATCTCCGGTGGCGTGAACATCTACCCGGCCGAGATCGAGGGCGTCCTCGCGGCGCACCCCGCCGTCGCCGACGTGGCGGTCATCGGAGTTCCCAACGACGACTTCGGCGAAGAGGTGAAGGCAGTCGTCCAGGTCGCCGAAGGCGTCGAGCCGAGCCGTCTGCTCTCCGACGAGCTCGTCGCGCACTGCCGGGAGCACCTAGCGGGATACAAGGTGCCGCGATCGGTCGACTACACCGACCGCATCCCGCGCACCGAGACGGGCAAGATCCAGAAGCGCCACCTGCGCGATCCGTACTGGGCCGGGCTCGACCGCAGGATCTGAGCCGGACCCGTCCGACCCGATCGACCGCCGGCATCCGCGCCTCGGCCCCGCCCGTCGGGTCGGAGGCCACCACCAACCCCTTGACCCGGTGGCGAACACCTGTTTGGATGGGCGTCCGCAACCCTGGCGGTGTCGGCCGGGTCGAGTCGCGTGGGGCGTGCACATGCCGCAACGAGCAGTTCGGTCGATGCAGATGCGAGAGGTGACCGCGGGCCTCTGGATCGAGGCGGGCGGAGACCGGCTGCGCATCCTCGCCGAGAACCGGGCCGGCCGCTCGCCCCTCGCCGAGATCGCCTTCGAGGAGCACCGCGCCCGCAGCCTGCTCGCCATGCTCGGTGGGCGCAGGCTCCTCGACGTCACGGTCCAGCCCGGCGCCTTGGCCCGCGTCGTCGCCTCCGAAGCGATCGAGGCTCGCCGCGACGGCAATGCCTGGTGCTCGGCGATCGAGGCCACCGTCTCCCGCTGCGGCCACGACCGCGGACTGTGGAGACGGGCGGAGGCCGCTCCCCGCGGCCTGGTGCCCCTGCTCACCGGCCTGGGGTTCCCGATGCTCGCCTCCGCCTACGACCGCGGCACCGCAGCCGTCGCCGAGGTCCCGAGATGGGCTGCACAAGTGCTCGCCCGGCCCAACGCGCGACAGGCCTCGGCGGCGGCATTCGGGTCGCGCTCCACCCGCCGCACGACGCGCGCTCTCGCGACGAGCCTCGTCCCGCTCCCCGGCGCCCCCGCGGCCGCGACGGTCGCGCTCGGGCCGCTCTGTCTCGCCCTCGTCGGCCGCACGGTGCTCGAACCGGATCAGCTCGTAGACGTCCTGAGCGAGAGAGACATCTGGCACGCACCGCCCGTGTGGCTTGCGGCGAGCCGCCTCGAGTCGGCTGCGCGCATCGTCGAAGGCCTCGGCCCGGCGGCGGCGACGCGACTCCTGCTCGACGCAGCCGGGCGACCGCGCGGGATCGAGCTCCTGCTCGACACGCTCGACCTCTACAGGTGCGTCCGCCACGAGTTCCGCACCATCCCGCCGCGAGGGCTCGACGCTCTTCGCGACGCGTGCTCGGTGCTCGCTCCTGCTCCTGCTCCTGCTCCCGCTCCCACTCCCACTCCCACTCCCGCGGCGATCGTCGCCGCGACCGGAACGGAGAACCGCCGCCGGGCTGCGGGCCGGCGGCCTGCAGCGCCGCGCCACGACGAGCACGCCCGCGAGCCCGGCGATCCCGTTGCGGCGCCGGCAGGCGCGGGCCGCCCGGTCGCCACTCGCGACATCTTCGTCCCGCGGAACGCACCTCCGACGCGTGCGACGCGCTCGACGCGTCTCCCCGACTGCTTCGAGCACCCTGCCGCCCTGCGCGAGATGCATCATCTGGCCGCAGGCGACGTGCGCCTGGTTCTTCCCGCGCACGCCCGCGGTCCTCGCCACGTGGGGACAGCGGCTGGGAAACTGCCTCGCCTCCTACGCTCGCACGGTCGCGGCCGGGGACGTCTGGGTAGTCGGCGTAGAGGAGCACGGGTCGCTGGCGGCCTGCGTCTCCATCGACCCCGGCACCCGCGCGGTACGCCAGCTCCTCGCAGCAGGCAACCGGCCGCCATCAGCTTCGCTCACGGAGACGACGCTGCACCTCCTCGCCTCCCGCCGGGTGATCGGCTTCTGGGAGGCCGTCTGACGCGCTGCCGACCGCCGATTCCCCCTGATGGGGACAACGGCCCGCGGAGTGGCCGGGCGGCGGGGCCGAAGTGCCCTATGTCGCGACTAGTCGCACAACCTGCCCGAACCGCTAAAGATCCTCTCCGGATGTCCGATTCGACCGGCATGGGGATGGAAGCAGACAACCATTCGACGCTCGGCCGCCGCTCGCTCCGGGCACTCTCCGCCCTGATGCTCATGGCCGGGGCCTCACTCGCCACATGGGGCGCCCCGGCGCTCGCAGCGGACTCGCCCGACTTCGCCGCGAACGCGTCGCCGCTCAGCTACGGGGGCAACGACTACGACGACCTCATCAGCGGCCCGGGGTCAGGAGCCATCTTCGTGCCGGCGAGCGACGCCGGGTCGACCGAGGTGACGACCGACGGAACCCCGGTCCCCGGTATCCCGGGGCAACCCGGCCTGTACGACTACGACGTAGCCCTGATTCGGTCCGGCGATGCCTACATCACGATGTACATCGACGCGGCGATGCTCGAGCACTTCACGGGGGGCCCCTACTCGCACACCTGCTCGGGTGCCGTGGCCTTTCTCACGACGATGAGCGGCGAAGGCTCCCAGTTCTCGTGCGACAACTTCGAGAAGAGCATCCTGGTGGCCAACGCTCCCTACGAAGACTTCACCTTCACCGGCTACGGGGACTTCGAGAACGCCGGCTCCGTCGCCCCGGTGTCCGGCTTCTCGGACCCGGCGCTGACGTTCGTCGGCACCCTACCCCCCTACTTCGCATCCAATACTCCACTCAGCTACGGCGGCAACGACTACGACGCGGTACTCGGCGGAGGAGCAGAGGCGAGGTCGGCGGGGCTGACCTTCCGGGCAGCGGACGCGGGAGACCCGCAACACGGATCGCTCTGGCTGGTGGACTTCGAGCCCGGCCCGCAGTCGGTCACCTCCGACAACACGCGGATCCCGGGGATTCCCGACAGCGATGAGCAGCACTCCGTAGATGTCTTCCTGCTGACCGTAGACGGAGCGCGCGTCACCCTGTACGTGTCTTCCATCTGGCGCACCGGAACTCCCGGCAGCCCGTACGAAGCGAGCTGCGCGGGATGGCTCGCGCTCATGGACGCCTTCGAGTCCGAGGAGACCTTCACCTGTCTGAACTTCAAGGCCGACATCTTCACGCCCACCGGAGCGGGCAAGGACTTCACCTTCACGGGCTTCGATGGGTTCGAGAACTCCGGGACCGTGCGAGCCGTCGCCGGGTACTCGTCGCCGCCGTGGCTCACACACGGCTCCTACACACCCAGCGCCACCACCACGACCACCGCCGCGCCCACGGTCACCACGACCACCGCCGCGCCGCAGGCCACGACGACGACCGCAGCGACCGCGACCACGACGACGACCGCACCCGTGGCCTCCACGACCGCGGCGCCGGCCGCTGCGATCCTGCCCGTCACCGGGCCCGGAGGCCGAGGGGGCGTCACGATCATCGCGATCGCTCTCCTCGCTGCCGGGCTCGCGCTCCAGCGAGGCGCCCGCGCCCGCCGGGAGACGAAGCCGGTGCAAGCACGCATCGATTGACCCCCACCACGCATCACTCCTAGCCTCACGCAGCGGTCTTCAGGAGAGGCACGATCGATGAGGAGTGTGGTGCGCAGCACGAACTCGTCCGGGCGTCGAGCACTTCGAGGGCGTCGGGGGCGCGGCGGCCCGATGCCACGATGAGCGGCGTCCTCCCCGGACGCGTCCGTCAGAACGGGTACGTGGTCACAGACCTCGACGCTGCGCTCGCCCACTGGTCGACCGTCCTCGACGTCGGCCCGTGGTTCGCTCTTCGCGGCGTCACCCTCGAGCACAGCGAGTACCGAGGGCGGCCCGCGGCGACGCAGATCAGCATCGCCCTGGCCAACAGCGGCGATCTCCAGATCGAGCTGATCCAGGTGCTCGACGACTCGCCCTCGTGCTACCGGGAGTTCATCGACAGCACCGGCGAGGGCCTGCACCACCTCGCCTGGTGGACCGAGGACTTCGACGAGACGATCCGGCACGCCGGGGCCGCAGGCTGGGGTGTCGTCCAGTCGGGCGACCTTATGGGGACCCGCTTCTGCTACTTCGGCACCCAGACGCATCCCGGTACCGTCGCCGAGGTGATGGAGCTGACCGACGCGAGCCGCTGGCTCGCCGGGCACGTCCGCGAGGCCGCCGCCGACTGGGACAGGGCGACCGAGCCGGTTCGCGAGCTGGGCTGAGCTGCCCGCGGGCACCTTGTCCGCGAGATTCCTTTCTCTACACCTCAGGTTTCCTGTCGGGCACCCGATGAACCTCGCATGACGATGAACTGGAATCGAACAGCGGCTCTCCGCGCGCGCCTGCTGGTCGTGACACTCGTAGCTGTCGCGACCGGCCCGACCCTGCTGTGGGCGCCCGCAGCGACAGCGGCGACGGAGGCCCCGCTACCCGCGGTGGCCACAGGCGCAGACTTCGAGGCAACCGCGGCTCCGCTCAGCTACGGCGGCAATGACTACGACGACTTCCTGAAGGGCGGAGGCCCCGGCTCGATCTACCTTCCCGCGAACGGCGGCAGAGAGACAGAGGTGACCTTCGACGGCACGCCAGTGCCGGGAGTTCCCGGGAAGTCCGGCTTGGACGACTTCGACGTCGCCCTGGCCCGGCTCGACGGCGCCTACACCACCTGGTACGTCGATGCTTCGGTCTTCGACTACTACTGGGGCGGCGGGTACGAGCGCTCGTGTTCGGGCTTCGAGGCCCTGATGTCGTCGTACTTCGGCGGGAGCGTGACCGTTGCCTGCGACAACTTCTCCAAGGAGATCCTGAAGGCCAACAGCGCCTACGAGGACTTCACGTTCAACGGCTACGGAGGCTTCGAGAACGCCGGCAGCGTCGCCGCGGTGTCGGGGTTCTCAGACCCCGCTCTGTCCTACACAGGTACGCCTCCCCCCTACTACGCATCGGCGTCGCCACTCAGCCACGGCGGCACCGACTACGACGGCGTGTACGTCGACAGCGACGACGACGGTCCCTCGAAGAAGGGGGCCGACATGGCTCTGCGTGCAGCCGAGTCGGTCGGGATGGCAGGCGTCCTCTGGGCGATCGACTTCGAGTCGAACCCGCAGTTCGTGACGGAGGACAACACCCGCATAGGAGGTCTCGCCGACAGCGACGACCAGCTCGACGTCGACGTAGTCCTCGTCACCATCAACGGCGCGCACGTCACGGCGTACATCTCGTCGATCTGGAGGCAGCCGTCACCGAAGGCCGGCCCGTACGAGGCGTCGTGTGCAGGGTTCGTCGCCTTCCTCACCGAACGGCGCTCGGATCCTTCGGAGGACACCTACGTCTGCGGCAACTTCAAGGCCGGCATCTTCGCCGCCACCGGAGCCGGCAAGGACTTCGCCTTCACCGGGTTCGACGGATTCAACTTGGACGGGGCCGTGAGCGTCGTCGACGGGTTCTCGTCGCCGCCGTGGCTCACGCACGGCTCCTACACGCCCAGGGCGACCACCACGACGACCGCCGCGCCTGCAGTCACCACGACCACCGCCGCGCCACAGACCAGCACCACGACCGCCGCGCCCGCGGCGACGACCACGGCCGCCCCCGTGGTCTCCACGACCGCGGCGCCGGCCGCCGCGATCCTGCCGGTCACCGGGTCAGGCGGTCGAGGCGGCGTCACGATCATCGCGATCGCTCTTCTTGCAGCCGGGCTCGCCCTACAGCGAGGCACCCGCACCCGACGAGAGGCGACGCCGGCACCCACCCGAGTCGAGTGACCCGGCGCCCTCCACGTTCGCGCTCGCGGCCCTGCGCTCCTCGTATGTGATCATCGCAGCCGGATGCTGGGTGATCGGAGCAGTCCCGGCTGTACCATCCCGTGACGCCCGGCAGGGAACAACCGAGCACCGGGCCGGACTTGCGCAGGGACGCGATGGACCATGGCCGGCGGGTGGCGAGGCGGCGCGCGGTCGGATGCGTCGCGGTTGTCGCGACGGCGGCGCTGCAGATCGCCGGCGTGGCGTCGGTCTCACCGGCCCCGATCCGTCCACCACCCACCGGCTACTGGCTCACAGCGGCCGACGGCGGGGTCTTCGCCTTCGGTGGCGTCGACTTCCACGGCGCCGCGACGGGGAGCGCGTCGACTGTCGTCGGCATCGCCGCGACGAAGTCCGGCAGCGGCTACTGGGTGCTCACCGACCAGGGCCGGGTCTCGGAGTTCGGTGACGCCTCCCACTACGGCGAGATGTCTGACCCGGCCGCCGAGCCGGCGGTGGCGTTGGTTCCGACGCCGACCGGCCGCGGCTACTGGATCGCGACGCTCGACGGGGGCGTCTACACGTTCGGCGACGCGGCGTTCTACGGCTCCACCGGCGCCATCAGGCTCGCAGAACCCGTAGTCGGCATGGCCGCCACACCGACGGGCCGCGGCTACTGGCTCGTCGCGCTAGACGGTGGCATCTTCTCCTTCGGCGACGCCGCGTTCCACGGCTCCACCGGCGCCATCAGGCTCGCAGAACCCGTAGTCGGCATGGCCGCCACACCGACGGGCCGCGGCTACTGGCTCGTCGCGCTAGACGGTGGCATCTTCTCCTTCGGCGACGCCGCGTTCCACGGCTCCACCGGCGCCATCAGGCTCGCACAACCCGTAGTCGGCATGGCCGCCACACCGACAGGCCGCGGCTACTGGCTCGTCGCCCTCGACGGAGGCATCTTCTCCTTCGGCGACGCCGCGTTCCACGGCTCCACCGGCGCCATCCGGCTCGCACAACCCGTCGTCGGCATGGCCCGGCCCGGTTCGGGCACCTCCGGCGGAGGATGGCACGTGCTCGGCGGGAGCGGCATCACCTGGCCGGGCCCGCGACAGGTCGCGCTCACCTTCGACGACGGTCCCCACCCCACCTACACGCCCCAGGTACTCGACGTCTTGGCTCGATACGGAGTGCGCGCGACGTTCTTCGAGGTCGGGCGCTCGGCGAGCATGTGGCCATACCTCAGCCGTGCTGCCTACGACGCAGGGCACTCGGTCCAGAACCACTCCTGGGCGCACCCCCATCTTCCGTCTCTCTCGGCGCAGGCCATGCGCTCCGAGCTCGAGTCGGCCAATGACGCAATCCAGAGCGCTACGGGAATGCGCCCCTCGTGCCTCCGCCCGCCAGGTGGCGGTACGAACGCGAACGTGGTCGCGATCGCCCGGTCCCTCGGGCTCGAGCAGATCCTCTGGAACGTGAACCCGTCCGACTACCTGAGGCCGGGTCCGGCGGCGATCGCGGCCAGGTCTCTCCAGTACGCCGACGGGAGGCCGCTGGTGATCGGGCTGCACGACGGGGGTGGGCCGAGGGAGCAGACGCTCGCCGCGCTGCCGTCGACCATCACCGGCCTGCGCGCGAGGGGCTACGAGTTCGTCCGGCTCTGCCGGTGAGCCCAGGGTCCGCCGATCCAAGCCCCGCCTGGACGAACCGCCGCCGTCCGCTCTCGGCGCCGCCTTCAGGCGATCGCGTGCTCACGCACCTCGCCGTCGCTCTCCGGGATCGCCGCCGGGGCCGCCGATCCGGCTCCCATCTTGACCCTCATGACGCAGTCGAAGGCGGGCAGGTTCGGCTCGAAGTGGATCGACATCGGGACCTCGGGTCCCATGAATGCCTCGCAGGCGGCCTTACATCCGTAGAGACAGGCGTTCGTCTGCGGCTCCGTCTCGCTGACCACCTTGTGCATCGCGCAGTCGGGGATGTAGCAGACCGTGACGCCGTCCTCGACACCGCGCACCTCGATCTCGCCGACGATCGGCGCCATCATCGCCATCGAGCGGGCGCTCACCTTCGCCGATGACGGACTGCTCATCGACGCAGCCAGTCCGCCCGGGGCACGGCCATCGAGCCGCGTGAGCATCTTCTTCATCCAACCCACCCAGGACTCCATGCGGCCGCACATCGTGTGGACGACCAAGTCCTCGAAGTCGCGTTCGGCCATGCGTGGCTTCAGCTCGCCGTACGCCCACTCGAGCTCGCGCACGAAGTTGCCGTAGGTCTTCTTCCACCGGGAGCGCGGTGAGTCGAGGCGACGGATCGGGTTCCGCAGCGCCTTCACCGTGCGCCAGTCGGCTTCGACCCGCTCGGGGTCCTCGTAGACCAGGCGCAGGATCGGGAGATAGGTCTCCTCGACGATGCCGCCCAGGTGCTTCATCTCCGAGCGCATGACGAACGCGGCCCACCAGGCGCCGAGCCCGTACTGCTCCCTAACGCGACCGAGCATGCACGCCCTCCCCGTCTCGACTACGCCGCACCGCATCACCTCTGGCGGAACTCGCTTAGGGCAATTAAGTTCAGGCCCGGGACGCCACGTCAAGGCTGCCGCTCACCGGCATCTCCGGCTCGCATCGGTGGTGCCCTTTCTTGCGAAGCACGCGACCCCGAGCGAGGTGATGAGATGACCGGACCGGCCCGAGGAGACGACGTGACGAAGCAGGAGCGGCCGGCCGCCGCCCGCGCCGCGGCGGGCGGTTTCGCCCTGCTACTGCTCGCCGCCGGGGCCGTCGGCTGCAGCGAGAAGTCGGGTGACGTCGAGGCGACGGCCACGACTCTGCCCCCCTCGACACCGACCACCGAGTGCATCGCCGACTCGATCGTCGAGTGCGCTCCCGAAGGCTCGACCGTCGCCGACCTCCTGCCCGACACTCCGGCCGCGGCCCAGGGCGAGCCTGTCCGGATAGGCATGATCAACAACGACACCGGGCCGGCAGCGGCGTTTCCCGAGATCTCGCGAGGCGCGGAGGCAGCGGTCACTTGGATCAACGAGGAGCTGGGCGGCGTGGACGGCCGCCCGATCGAGCTCATCGGGTGCGACACGGAGTTCTCCGCCACCGGATCGCAGTCTTGCGGACAGCAGATGGTCAACGAGGGTGTGCCGGTCGTCCTCGGAGGGATCGACATCTTCGGCGACGGGATCCTCGTCCTCGAGGACAACGGCATCCCGTATGTGGGCGGCATCCCGATCAGCTTCGCTTCGGCGCAGAGCCCGACGTCGTTCCAGTTCAGCGGTGGGTCCTGGGGCATGGTCCTCGGCTTCGTCCACCACATCACAGAGGTTCTCCATGCGGAGAGAGTCGCCATCCTCTACGGCGACTTCGGATCGGTGGCCGACAGCGCCGAGTGGGCGCGAACCGCTCTCGTGAGGCAGGGACTCGCTCCGCCGGCGGTGAAGATGATCTCGATGCCGATCGTCGTCGAGGACATGCTCACGCCCCTCTCGGCGGCGAAGGAGACCGATCCCGACGCGATCATCGTCCTCGTAGCCGACTCCGGTTGCGGTGCCGCGTACTCCGCGGACGTAGACCTCGACCTGACGGCCCAGCTCTACTTCTCCGCCGCCTGCATGGGCGCGGCGACGATCGAGATCGTCGGGCAGGAGAACGTCGAGGGCAACATCTACGCCGTCGAGAGCCCGGTAGGGGCCGACGAGCCTGACGCGACCATCTACCGCAAGGTGCTCGACGCCTACGGCAAGGGCCGGATCGACTCCGGAAGCGCTGCTGCAGTCGGGTTCGCGTCGATGATGAACCTCTACACGCTCATGACCGAGGTGGGCGCTGATGCGCTCTCGGCCGAGTCCATGATCGAGCACCTCGAGGCAACGGTCGACCATCCGAGCTTCATGGGACACCCCTACACGTGCGACGGCGCGCAGCTCGGCGGTGAGCTCCCCGCACTCTGCGCTCCCCAGCAGATCCTCCTGGAGATGAAAGGCGGCGTCGGAGTCCAAGTGACCGACTGGATCGAGGTCGGAGATCTCGTCGGGCCGACGAAGTGATCTGCTTCCACCCCGCCGCCGCCGCTGCCACACCCGCGGCGGCGTACGGAGCACCCTGCTCCCCCGGCTCCGACGTACCCGCCGGCGTCGGACCAACGACCCCACGGGTCACCCGGACATTGACGGCGACATCACGTTCAGGAGGAGTTGCAGAGTCATGAGTCGATTCGAGAACAAGGTCGCATGGGTGACCGGCGGCGGGTCCGGAATCGGTCGGGCCGTCGCGCTGCGTCTCGCGGCCGACGGTGCGCGGGTCGGGGTCGCCGACATCGCGACCGACGGCGCGCAGGAGACCGTCGCCCTCATCGCTGCCGCCGGCGGAACCGCGCTACCGCTCCACTGCGACGTCGCGAACCTCGACGACTGCGTGGCCGCCGCCGACGCCCTCGAGCGCGAGTGGGGACGCCTCGACTTCGCCATAGCCAACGCCGGGATCGTCGGCTTCGGCGGCGTCGAGGATGTGACGGAGGAGGACTACATGCGCGTGATCGACATCGACCTGCTCGGTGTCTTCCGGACGGCCAAGGCCGCGTTCGGCCCCATCAAGCGCGCAGGTGGTGGCGCCCTCGTCTTCATGTCGAGCGTCGAGGGTCTCGTCGGCAGCAGCTTCCTCCCCGCGTACTGCTCGGCAAAGACCGGCCTCCTCGGCCTCTGCCGCTCCCTCGCGGAAGAGGGCGGGCCCTCCGGCGTGCGCGTCAACTGCGTGAATCCCGGCTTCACGCTCAGCCCGATGACCGAGCCGCTCGGGATGACCGACTACTTCGTCGCAAAGACCCCAATGGGTCGCGCCGGCACGACCGACGACATCGCCGGCGTGGTCGCCTTCCTCTGCAGCGACGACGCTTCGTATGTCACAGGCCAGTTTCTCGCCGTCGACGGTGGCATGACGGCGGTGCGCTAGCTCAGACGCCGCGCGGGTCCTCACGGATCGGAGGCCCCGTCGGGAGCGGCACCCGGCCTGCGCTCTCACGGCCTCGGCTACCTCCGTGGCGATCCCCGCCACTCCCGTGTTTCCCTCAAGGCAGCATCTCCACCTGCCGAATCCTCTGTGTCCGGCCCCATGGGCCCCGCAGTGACGCAGAAGGAGGGCCGCATGGGCCTCGCAGAGAACTACCTCAAGAAGAACGTCGCGCTGGCACAGGCGCATGTTCCCGACGCAGTACTCGCCGCCGGGGTCTTCCAGCCGGCCGGCTCGACCGGCGCAGCGCTCGCAGGCGGCCTCGTCGGCGCCGCACTCGCATCCGCGAAGAACTCCAAGTCGAAGGCCGGCGCTCCCGGGTTCCCGCGCAACACGCTGATCGCCGTCACCTCCGACCGCGTGTTTGCCTTCAAGACGAAGTCGGGACTGAAGTGGAAGGTGAAGGAGCAGGTCGGCTCCTGGGCCCGCTCCGACCTGCAGTGCACCGTCGAGGAGAAGGCGCTCGTCTGGAGCGTCACGCTGCACTGGGCCGACGGTGCCTCCGCGAAGCTCGAGTCGCAGCGCAGGGGCGCCAACGCCGGCAACGAGGCCGTCGTGCGGATGCTCGCCGACCCCTCGATGGCCCACGCCGCCGCGTAGAACCTCCCGCGCCGTACTCGTCGCGTCCGGCCACCCGTAGGGGGTGGCCAGACGCTCGATGGTCGGGAGGCCGGTGCGCCTGAGCCGGCCGAGCGCCACGATCGAAGTGGGACGTAGCCCGTCGAGTCGCGACCGGAGGCGTTGCGTGAGGCGACCCTGACTTGCCAGGCGAGTCAGGCGACGACGCCGTCACTGCGCAGAGTGGCGATGCGGTCGGCGAGCCCGATCTCGCTGAGGATCTCGTCGGTGTGCTCACCGAGGGCCGGACTCGGGCGGCCACGCGACGCCGGTGTCATGTGGAAACGCGTCGGATGGCGCGGGATGCGGGTCGGTCCGGTCACGTGGTGCTCGAACTCGTCGAACATGCCGACCGCGACGGCATGAGGGTCCGAGGCGACGTCGGCCGTGCTGAGCACCATGCTGTACGGCGCGCGCTCGGCGTCGAGCCGCTCCGACGCCTCGGCCATCGTGAGAGCTGCGGCCATCGCGTAGCAGAGGTCCATGATCTCTTCGCGGTACTCCGGGTTCTCGTTGCGGGCCTGCATCGTCGCGAGACGTGGATCGTCCCAGCCGTCGACACCGAGAGCGCGACACATCCGGTTGAAGTCTTCAACGGTCGTGGGTACCACGATCCCCCAGCCATCACGGAACCGCATGGGCTTGAAACCGGCAACGAAGCTCGAGTGCTGACTTCCGTCTGCGTCGAGGAGCACCTCGTTCCCCGCGGAGTCCGCCCAGAGGAACGACACGACCGCGTCGGCCATCGCCAGCTCGACGTGCTGGCCACCGCGGCCGTTCGCGCGGGCGTAGAGCGCCGCTGTGATCGCCTGGCACGCGTAGAGCGCACTCACCTTGTCGGCGGCCGGTTGGTGCAGGAACTCGGGCGTTCCGACCTCTGTGTCGGCCTGGTTCATGGCGAAGCCTCCGTAGGCCTGGATCACGGTGTCGTACGCGCTCCGGTCGCGGTACGGCCCCTCGGAGCCGAACCCCGAGATCGAGGCGTAGACGACGCCGGGATTGATCGCCCGGACGGCCTCGTAGCCGATTCCCAGGCGGTCGACGACGCCTGGCCGGAAGTTCTCGACCACGACGTCGACGTCGCGGGCGAGCTCGAGCACGATGTCGCGCCCTTCATCGGTCGCGAGGTCGATCGCGATCGAGCGCTTGCCGCGGTTGCACATGAGGTAGAAGGCGCTCATGCCGTTGACGGCAACGCCGACCCACCGTGAGATGTCGCCGATACCGGGCCGCTCGACCTTCGTGATCTCGGCGCCCTGGTCGGCGAGGAGCGCAACTGCGTAGGGCCCGGCGAGTGCGATCGACAGATCGAGGACACGGATTCCGTCGAGAGGCCCAGTGCGTACGTCGTGGCTCACCGCTCAGGCCTTCCGAACGTCGTAGCCGATCTGCATCTCCTTGATCCCGTTGATGAGGTTGGAGTGCAGGCGCCGCGGGGGTGAGCAGAGCTCGACGTTGTCGATCGTCGCGAGGAGCTCGGTGAAGAGCAGCCGCAGGCTCAGCCGGGCGAGGTTCGCGCCGAGGCAGAAGTGCTCACCGATGCCGAACGACTGCTGCGGGTTCGGCGTCCGGTCGACGCGGAACGTGTGGGGGTCGTCGAAGACGGCGGGATCCCGGTTCGACGCCGCGTACCACATGATCACCTTGTCGCCCTCGGCGATCGGTTGCCCGCCGATCTGCGTGTCGGTGGTCGCCGTGCGGCGGAAGTGGTGGATCGGTGGCTCCCAACGCAGGATCTCCTCGACCGCGCTCGGCACGAGGGTCGGGTCCGTCGCGGAGTCGGGCGAGCTCGGCCGGGATGCTCGAGCGAGCGAGCGCAGACCCTGCGAGCTCGCGGTGCGGGTCGTCTCGTTGCCGGCGACGATGAGGAACATGAAGAAGAGCGTGAACTCGAGGTCGGTGAGGCGCCGGCCGTCAACCTCCGCCGCTAGGAGCATGCTCGTGAGACTCCCCGTCGGGTTCGCGCGTTCCCGAGCGGCCATCTCGTTCGCGTACCCGTAGATCTCGATCGAGGCTTCCGTCGACGTCTCCGGCGTCGGGGCGATCTCGGGATCCTGGTCGTCGATGAGCGTGTGGCTGAGCTCGTAGAGCCGCTGCCGGTCGGACTCCGGGACGCCCATGAGCTCGCTGATCGACCACATCGGGATACGGGCGGCCACGTCGGTGACGAACTCACAACGATCGCGTTCGCGCAGCTCACCGACGACGCGTCGGGTCTCGGCGGCGAGTCGCTCCTCGAGCCGGCCGATCATCTTCGGGGTGAACGCCTTCGAGACGATGCTGCGGAACGCGTGGTGCTCGGGTGGGTCCATCCCGATGATGATCATCCGCACCTGGTCGAGACCACCCTCGCCCGGATCGAGCCGCAGCGGTCCACCAAGCCAGTTCGAGAACTCGCCGGGCGAGCTCGAGACCCGGCGGACGTCTTCGTGCCGGGTGATGGCCCAGAAGCCTCGACCGTCGGACTCCTCGTGCCAGTGGACCGGGTCGTGGGTGCGCAGCCGGTCGAGCCAGTCGTGGGGCGCGCCGCGCTCCCAGACCGATGCGTCTGTGAGGTCGATGCCGTCGAGCGAGGTGTCGGTTGCCGTCATGTCCCTGCCTTCTCTCCTGCCGATGGGGAGCCATCGATCCGATGTGCGACGCGTCCCGTCACGACCTACTCGGGTGCGGATCCGCAGTCGCGAGGTGAACCGGGACGACTAGAGAGCCGACCATCGTCGCCCGCTCGGCATCGCGCTCGGCCAACACCAAGACCGCGGCGTCGAGGTTGCCGTCGACCGCGACCTCCAGGTCGTCGTGGCGATGCCACAGATGATCGGGACGCGACCGAGCGCGGTTGTGAAGCACTCCCGTTAGTGTGCCTCACACATGAGCGACGCGCCGACCGCCCCCGTCCGGATCGAGAGGCCCCGTCCGCACACCACGGTGATCACCCTGAACCGGCCCGAGAAGATGAACTCGATGGCATTCGAGCTCATGGTTCCGCCCCACGAGGGCGAGGTGACCATGGGGACGCGTGACATGCACACGTTGTCCGAGCGTGAGCGTGCCCGGCTTCGGGCCTCGATGGTCGGCATTCTCTTTCAGCGCCTGCACTTCGTGCCGGAGTTCGATCTGCGGACCAACGTGGCTCTACCCGGTCTTCTGGCGGGACGCCATCGACGCAAGACGCTCCATCTGGCGGACGCGCTGCTGGAGCGATTCGGCGTCGCCCATCGCGCACGGCTCCGGCCCTACGAGATCTCAGGGGGCGAAGGCCACCGGGCCGCTCTCGCCCGTGCTCTTCTCATGTCGCCGAGGCTCGTGATCGCCGACGAGCCCATCACGGAAATCGATCCGGGCAACGCGAGCGTGGTGGCTCAGGCGCTGAGTGACGCCGGCGAGTACGGTGCGGCGGTGTTGATCGCGAGTCACGCGCCCGCTTCGAGCGAGGTGCCGCGCCGCGAGGTAGTTCTCGTTGCCGGCGCGGCGTAGATGGGAGGAGCCGTACGCCATGGGGATCCCTGAGATCTTGATCATCAGCACATTGTTCGGGGCATTCTGCGTGCTTGCCGAGTCCCTGCTCATCCCGTCGGAGCGCTGGAGAGACGCGCGCCAGAGCAAAGTGGCCTGGGTCCTTGTTCAAGCACTCCTCCCGGTGGTCGGGAGCTTGATCTTCGTGGTCGCCGTTCGGCCCCGGCTTCGCAGATCGGGCAGGCCGACCGCCTGAAGGCGGCTCCGCCCTGCACCACGTGTAGTGAGTCCCGGACCGTCATCAGTGCAGCCTCTTCGCCGGCCTCGACAGCGCTCGGCAATCGACTTGCTGTCGGAGGTGCTGGAAGACGGGCGCTCAGTCACGTCCAGGGGTGTGGTGTTCGGGCTCTGACCTGAAGAGACGGACCGCGCCCGTGCAGAGCGTGTACAAGTTCGCTCGGGCCGTCGCGACCCGAAGATGGCAGCAGACACCGTCGGTGGACTCGGCCATCGAGCGCTCGGGGGTCGCTCACATCTCCTCGAGGTCGACGCTCCCCCAGCACTGAAAACCGGTCAAGCACCGTTCTCGTCGCGTCTACCCACCTGCGCAACCCACCTCTGCAATGGGCACACGCGCGATGGTCGCGAGGCTGAACGCGGAAATGATCTCACCCGGAGGATCCGCTGCCGGGCAACGATCTCTTGGAGCGGACGACGGGATTCGAACCCGCGACCCTCACCTTGGCAAGGTGATGCTCTACCAACTGAGCCACGTCCGCGTGCTGTGCCGAGGATAGCAAGCGGCACCGTCCCGGGCACCCCCGGAGACCGCCGACGCGAGCGCCGGGCCGCAGCAGGCAAGCGACGCCCTCACCGCTCGCGCAGCGACGAACCCGCTCAGAAGCCCATCTCCACCACCTCGGCGGAGACCGTTCCGATGAGGCGCTTCTGCACTGGCGACTCCTGCTGCTCGCCGAAGAGCGTCGTATCCGCCTCGAGGTCCTGATAGTCGACCGAGACACAGATCTCGTCTTCGGTGAGACCGACCACCTCGACCTCTCCGGAAACTCCCGAGCTGGAGTTGTACATGTCCCCTCCGCGCTCGACGATGACGATGAAGGTCTGCTCACCGAACTCCGCACCCGCGGGGATCACGTCGCCGACCTCGATCGGAACCGGCTCCTCCGCGGGGTTGAATACGGTAATAGAGAGTGTGATCAGCGTCTTGCCGTCGGGCGGATGGGGGGTCTCGAACGTACCGATGATCGAGCGGTCGATCTCGTAGTCGGCGAGATAGATCGTGTACGCCGCGTCGGTGACCTGTACGGCGACCGTGTCGGTGACCTCGAACTCCGCATCCTCGAACGGCTCGAGATCCCCGTAGACATCGGCTGCGCGCAGATCGACCGCGAAAGGTGGTCCTTCGCAAGCCGCGTCCGTGATCTCGTCGCCACCTGCACCATCGCCGTTCTCACCGACGCTGTTCGACGTGGTCGTGACGGGGGCGTCGCCGCCCGAGTCGTCGTCACCGCCGCACCCGGCAAGCCCGAGCAGGGCGCCCACCGCGCAGATCGACACCGCCCTGGCCGTCGACATCTGCATCATCGCTCTCCTTCCGAGACCCTTCGCGCTGCGACGCTAGCCGGGAAGCGACCGAGTGCCGCTGATGCCGAGGGAGCGCGCTCGCAGCACCGGCGAGACGACGACCTGTCGGCCCCGATCGACGAGTAAACGAAACGGCGGGCACCCGGGGGCGACGGTGTCGGAACCGGCCTCGTAGGCTGTACCGACCGGACCCAGGAGACGTTCATGCGCATCGCGATCTACGGAGGAGACACCGCAGGTGTCGCCCTCGACACCATCATCGGAGCTGCCCGAACCGCCGAGGAGCAGGGCTTCGACGGCTACTACCTCCCCCAGATCTTCGGCCTCGACCCGATGGTCACTCTCGCGGTGGTGGGCCGCGAGGTACCGCGGATCGAGCTGGGTACGACGGTCGTCCCCACGTACACACACCATCCGATGACGCTGGCCCAGCAGGCGTTGACCCTGAACCTCGCGTCCGAGGGCAGGTTCGTCCTCGGCGTGGGCCTCTCACACCAGTTCGTGATCGAGGCCATGTACGGGCTCTCCTTCGAGAAGCCGCTGAGGCACATGCGCGAGTACCTCTCGGTCCTGCTTCCGCTCATCCGCGATGGGGCAGTCTCGTACGAGGGGGAGACGATCCGCACGCAGAGCGCTCTCGACGTCGCGGGGCGCATCCCCTGCCCGGTCGTCGTCGCGGCGCTCGGGCCGAAGATGCTCGATCTCGCCGGCAGCGTCGCAGACGGAACGGTCACCTGGATGACCGGTCCGACGACCCTCTCCGAGCACACCATTCCCACGATCACACAGGCCGCCGAGCGAGCCGGCCGACCCTCACCACGCGTCGCCGCGAGCGTCCCGATCTGCGTAGAAGACGACGTGGCCAAATCGCGCTCATGGGCGAACGAAGAGTTCGCGATGTACGGAATGCTGCCGTCGTACCGCGCGATGCTCGATCGAGAGGGAGCAGCCGGTCCCGGCGACGTCGCGATCACTGGGAGCGAGGACGACGTGGCGGAGCAGGTCCGCCACTTCGCCGAGATCGGCGTCACCCACTTCGGTGCGGCGGAGTACGGGCCCCAGGAGTCGCGCGATCGCACCCGCGCTCTGCTGAAGTCGCTCTTGTAGTGGATCGCCCGACGAGCGGCGCGCTCGATGCACTGAGCGCCCTCGCGGTGCAGGAGGTCCAGGTCACCCCGACTCTGCGACACGTCGAGGTCTACACGTTCGAAGGGCTGCTCACTCTCCTATGGCACGGCGACCCGTCGTCGGCGCACGCCGTCATCGCCTGTGGCGGGGCGGCGGGTGGCGTGCTCGGCCCCGCCGACGCGCTCTACCACGACCTGGGAGAGTGGCTCGCACATCGAGAGATCGGCATGCTCAGGGTCGGGTACCGGCGCCCGAACCGCCTCGACATGTGCGTGCACGACCTCGCCGCCGCCGCGGACCTCGCCGCACGTTCGGGCGCCAACAGGTTCGTCACGATCGGCCACTCCTTCGGCGGAGCCGTCGCGATACGGGCCGCTGTCGAGCTCGGGCGCAGCTGCGCCGGCGTCGTCACGCTCGCGACCCAGTCGGCCGGGTGCGAGGGCGCCGCCGCTCTCGCCGGGACACCGCTGATGCTCGTCCACGGGGCGAGCGACGAGATGCTCCCGCCCGAGACGAGCTTCGCCGTGCAGGCCCTGGCGGGAGGAGGCGAGATCGTGATCCTCCCGGGCACGGGCCACCTGCTCACAGAGGCGGCAGCCGACCTGCGCGGGCGTCTCGCCGAGTGGATCCCGGCGCGGTTCGCCGAAGATCCGGAGCACGCGGAGTGAATCCCAGGACCCAAAGCGGCCGGGAGAGCCCGCTTGCCTGCAGGCGGGCCCCGACCTGCCGATGATGATCCTGTGACACCGCTGCCCTTCGAACTCCCGTGAAGCTCACGCGCGCACGCTCCGGGAACCTGGTCGCGTGGGGTGCCCCCGCTCTCGCGGCGCTGATCGTCGTGGGCGCGGTCGTCGCGACGTCGGGCGACGATCGGAAAGAGTCGCCATCGACCTCGGCCGTACACCGCTCCGCGACCTCCGTGCGTTCATCGTCGAGCCCCACATCGACGGCCGACGACAGCCAGGCGGGCCCGGCCGCCGCAGGTACGGGTCTCCGGCCGCCGGGCGGAGATCTCGAGCTCGGAGCTCCCGTCGATGCGGGCCGCCATCGCGTACCCGTCTCGGGAACCGAAGTGGAGGTCGACGAAGGCCCGCTCACGGGCCTCCGCCTCGAGTTCCCGCCGGGCGCCTACGACCGGGCGGTGGCATTGGAGCTCTCCAGCCGCGAGATCACAGGCCACACGTACGGCTCGATCCTCGACCCCGCGAGCCCGCTCGTGACAGTGAACAACGCCGAACAGGTCTCCGCCGGCGCAGTGGCAGTGACGCTGCCCGTCGAGGTCCCCGACGGATCGCTCGCCATGGCCTTCCTGCACGACGACACCACTGGGGAGCTCGAGGGCCTGCCGATCGTCGCCCGGGACGAGCACTCGATCACCTTCCTCACGCGCCACTTCTCCTCGTTCTTCGTCTCCGTCGTCGCCGAGGCGCTCCTTCCGCCGGAAGGCGCCACCTACTTCCGCGCCTATGAGGCCGGTTGGCAGTTCCCGAACCATGGCTCGTACGTATCGCGCGGCGGACACTCCGCGGGCATGAGCATCGCTGCGATGTGGTACTACGTCGAGCAGACGGTCGAGCGTGACGCGCCACCTCTCTTCGGCCGGTTCGACAACGACGGTCGCGATCCGACACCCGATTACTGGCTCGACGACGCGCAGGCGCTGCGGTTCGCCTCCACGGTCCAGGAGGACACCTGGTGGTCGGGGCTACTCAACCGCTTCTTCCGCTACGCGCGCACGACTGGATTCGATCGACTCCAGTGGGACGCGTTCCGGTACTCGCTGATCGTCACGGGCGAGCCGCAGTACGTCTCGATCGCATTCCCGGACCCCGCAGACCCGACGACGGTCGGCGGTGGACACGCGATGGTCCTCTACGCGTACTCCCCGACGAGCCTCTACGTATACGACCCCAACCATCCCAAGGCGATCCGATCCATCACCTTCGACGACGCCGTCCGGTCGATTCGAGCCCTACTACTCGTCGCTGAAGGCCGGCGACGGAGGGCGCGACTTCCCCTGGATCGGCTATGCCGCGAAGACGGCGATGCTCGACTGGGACGCCATCGGGACGCGCTACGCGGAGATGGCGACCGGATCGGCCGGCGACGATCGCTTCCCGCGCTACTCGATCAGGGTGATCGAGACGCAGTCCGACGGAACGAGACTGCTCGTCCCACTCGGTGACGGCTACAGGACGAGCGAGCCGAACATCGAGGTGGTCGTCACCATCCCCGGCCGCCACACGCGGGCCTCTGCCTACGAGGGCACTCGGCGAACGAGCCGGGCGGTCGCCCCCAGGCGCCTGACCGTGCCCCTGGGCCTAGGAGCGAACCCCCTCGGGTTCCTCGTCGAGGGGTCGAAGAACGAGTGGAACACCTGGGAGTACGTCGACTTCGTGCGCTTCACGGTCAGGCGCGTCGAGGCGCCCACGACGACAACGTCGCCACCGACGACGAGCACCACCGCCCCACCCCCGCCCACTGCCGGCCCTCCACCCGACTGCTCCTCGTGTCCACCGGGCATCGCGGGAGTTCAGTGCCGGCTGCAGTGCGAGGCGATCCGAGACGCGGCGCCCTGAGCCGCGCCATCGCCGGCGAACGTCGCGCCTCGGCGGAACGGCACCCGCCGGCGTACCGATCAGTCGAAGCTCGGTACGTCGACGCCGAGGTGCTCACCGACGACGCCGGCCGCCAGGTATCCCGGCGCCCCGAGGATCATCCCGCCGGGGTACATGGAGGCACCACCGACGAAGAGGCCGGGTATCGGGGTCTCGCCGCGCGAGCACAGGTCGTTGGGGCGCAGGAAGCCCATCTGCAGCGGGGTGTAGGCGCCGTGCTTGATCGACCCACGCGACATCGTGGTCAGCTTCGCCTCGATGTCGAGGGGTGTGTAGTCGCGCCGCAGCACCACGCGCCCGAGGTCTGCGTACTCCCCGATGCGCTCGAGACACGCGTCGCCGAACGCCTTGCCATCGGTGGCCCACGACGGGTCGTAGCACACCACGGTTTCCGCGCGCAGCACTTCGTGCCCGGCCGGCGCCATGGTGCGGTCGAAGCGCGACGGCACCGTGATGTGCACCCAGTCGCACTCGCCGCGTTCCCCGGCGTCGACGCTCGCGAGATGGGCGTGCAGCGCATCTTCGTCGTCAAGGCCGCAGAAGACGATCATCGCCTCGTTGACGCGCGGATCGTCGGAGCGGAACGCGACCTCACCCTCGACGCCGAGGTGCAGCCCGAACATCGAGCGCTCCTCCCACTCCCATCCCTCCACAACCGCGCGGAGGTCGCCGGGGAGCGCATCTCCACCGACCAGTCGCAGGAACGTCTGCTCCGGGTTCAACGTCGACACTATGGAACGCGCGGAGAGCCTCCGGCCGTCGTCGGTCTCGACCGCTACGGCGCGGCCATCCTCGACCACGACACGCGTCGCCTCGCAGCGGTCTAGAACGACTCCGCCGTCGCGCACGAACGACCTGTAGATCGCCGACGACACGCGGTGCGACCCGCCCTTGGCGAGGCCGGCGGCGAGCATCCGGCCCAGGTAGAGCGGGAAGAGGTAGCCGAGCGGGTCGTCGAGGTGAAGGCCCCACATCGCGGGGAAGGAGAGGAGCGCCATCCGGACGCGCGGGTCCACGAATCCGTACTCGTCGAGCATCTCGACGAAGCTCAGCTCGGAGATCTCGCCCAGGCGCGTCCCCACGGCGGTCTCCTGGAACTCGACCATCTGGTCGACCGCCGCCTCGGGCAGTCGGTAGGTCATCGGCACCAGGTACTCGTCGAGCATCGGCTGGAACTCGTGCCACATCCGCTCGAACGCGGCGCCGTCGCCCGCGTGGAAGCCGGCAATGGCAGCGATGTTCTCGGCCGGGTCACGCGTGAGCGCGAGTGAGCGCCCGTCGCGGAATGGGAACGCGGCGACCACGTGCGGGTACAGGTAGCGCACGCCGAGACCGGGCAGGTCGAGGTCGCTGTGCGCCGGCATCACGTCGCTCATCATGTGGTAGATGGCGTGCAGGTTCAGCCGGAACCCGTTGTACTCGTCGGTGTTGAGCCCGCCACCCGTCTCGTGCCGGCGCTCCAACAGGGCGACACGCGCCCCCGCCTTCTGCAGGTACGCCGCGCAGAGAAGGCCGTTCGGCCCGCCACCGATCACCACTGCGTCGAAGGAGTCGACCGGATTCACGCCCCCTCACCCCCTGCGACGGCGCCGAGCCACTTGGGGTTGACGCCGAGGTTCGACGGGATGCGGTCCATGTTGGTCAGGTACCAGTCGAACGGCTCCGACGTCCACCACGACTGGTCGCGACAACCGAGGTCTTCCGCGACCTCTCCCGCGGCGAGGTAGCCACTCGCGAGGTGGGTCGCACCGTAGGGATGGATCGAGTTCGAGAGGTAGAGACCGGGGATGAAGGTGCGTGACACGCCGCGCGTGATGATGCCCGGCAGAGGGCGGTTCTCACCCATCTGCTCGGGTATCGGGCTACCCCCGCACATGTTGCCCCGCGGTGCGGCCGGGTTGTTCATCTCCATGTCGAGTGGGCTCATCGTGTGCTGCTCGACCACCAGGTCGGTGAACCCGGGCGCGTACTGCTCCATCCTGGCCGTGACGGCCTCGGCGAGCGGCGCCGTGAGCTCCGGCCACGCCTCCCACCCGCGCAGAGCGGCACCGCGCCAACGCCGCGGGCATGGAGGCACGCTCACCCACAGCAGAGCCGTGTGACATCCGGGCGGTGCCTGAGTGGGGTCCGCACGGGTGGGCAGGAACCAGCCGATGCCGAACTCGTCGGGGATGACTCCCCCCGAGAGGTCGGCGAAGGCCCGCCGCATCTCCTCGAGGGTATCGCCGCCGAGGTACCCGACCCACGCCCGCTGCACGGCCGGGTCGTACGCGGCCGAACCGAACTCGACGTCGTCGCTCAACGCGTAGTACGAGGCGAAGAGCTGCGGCTCGTCGTACGAGAACCGGCGCACCCGTGACACCCATTCCTCGCCGATGACGTCGGGCCTCAGCAGCCCCAGAAAGGTCGGGGTGAGCGTCAGGTTCGAGATGACGACACCTGCGGTAATCACCTCGTTCGGACGCAGAGCATCGGCCGAGAGCCGGATCCCTGTGGCACGCCCGCCCTCGACGATGATCTCCTCGACCGGGCAGGTGGTCCACACCTCTCCGCCGTGTGCCGCCACGCATCTCACGAGTGAGTGCGTCAGTGAGTGCGAGCCGCCGCGCGCCGTGTGGACGGCCATCGGCGAGAAGCCGGCCAGTCCGAGCATCTGTGCGGCCGTCGTCTTGATGTTCGGCCACTGTCCCGTGTACTCGCCGAGCGCAGCGGGCGTCGTTCGGGCCTCCTCCGACTCGTATAGGAGCTCGAGGAGCTCGAGGCCGCTCATCCGCTGCAGGTCGTCACCCGATATCGGCAGCCCCAGCCTGCGCAGCAGCGAGTCGTGGTAGTCGGCCGTCCGGGCATTGAGCAGCGGGCTCGGCGGTCCGTAGATGCGCTGGCGGTTCACGTAGAGGGAGTCCTCCCCCTCCTCGATCAGGTGCGCCGTCATCGTCTCGCGCACCTTGGCGTCGTGCTCGCTCACCCGAGCGAGGCTCGCGTCGGTCGCGGAGCTGTCGAGGCTCGAAACGACGTTCCTGCCCGATGCGAACGTCTTGGCGAAGGCGACGTCGGTGCCTCGCAGGTCGAGCCCGAATCCCTCCAGATCGAGGTCGGCCATCGCGGGGCTCATCGCCGGCACCAGCCAGCAGGCGTGTGTGTTGTGCAGGAACCCCGGAGCACCCAGCTCCACGGTGTCGCAGTTCGCGCCGCACTGCCCGCGCGACTCGAAGACGCCCACCGAGAGCCCCGCCTTCGCGAGATAGGCGGCCGTCGTGAGGCCGTTGATTCCGCCTCCAATGACCACCACGTCGAAGTCGGGCACTCGCTCACCTCGCATTCGTCGGGAGCATCGTACGGTCTCGCGTCCGGTGCGCCATCCGGCTCAGGCCGTCGGAATAGAACTTGTTCTACTCCGCGGGCACGCTACGGACACAGACCACGGAGTGTCAAGCACGCAGGGCCCGGCGGGCGGCACCCACGCCCGCGAGGTTCACGCGCTCGCCGGATGGGGAGCGGCATCCGAGAGCCACCAGTCGAAGAGCGCAGATAGGTCGTCGTCCGTGCCCACGGCGCGCGCGAGGACCCATGCGTCGTCGGTGGTCCACCACAGCGTTGCGGCACCGTCGTCGATCCGACACGCATACCGGCCGGCGGCACGTCGCGGCGCCTCCGGCAGAGCCCAGGACCGCTCCTCCCGACGACCCGACGCGCAGAGCGGAGACCCACCGGGTGAGGCCGGTGCTCTTTGCACGGCGACAGCTGCGTAGCGAGAGCGCATGCGTTCGGCGTCCTCGAAGGCGTACAGCTCCACGACACTCGGCCCGCCGGCGACCGGGGAGCACGACACCGAGGCGACAGCGGCGTCGTCGAGCCCGGGAGCCGGGCGACACGAGCGCCGCCATCCGGTCGGCACCGCGGAGAGGAGCCGGTCGACCGGATCGCTCAGGGCCTCCCCGGCCGCAGCTCCGCTGCCGGACGGCTCGTCGGCGGCCGACTGCGGCGAGACCCGTCTCCCCCGCCCCCCGTCTAGGTGCTCGACACCGAGGTACGCGACGGCCAGTGCGGCGACTAGGGCAAGGCCCGCCGCCAGGCCGCGTCGCCGCGTTCTCCCCACCGGCCGGGGCCCGGCGAGCGCGGGGCCGGTGCGAGGCGGCGGCCCACTCACCGCCCCGGTCCGCACTCGGCTCCCCGGCCGCCGACGAGCGGGCAACGGCCACGTTGCCCGTTCCGGCGGGGATCCCGAGCGCCGTCTCGAGTAGCGCCTGAACGGAGTCCCCGGTGTCGTCGCCGGGCTGCCCGGGGGCCGAGGTCCACGGCCGACTCCGCTCCTGGCCCGGGTCGTTCGGTTCGAAGGTCACCATCGCCACGCCTCCTCTACGACAGGCCCCGCCACCGACTCGGCTTCCGGGGGTGGTCGCCTCTCCGCTCGGTACAGGCGCAGGGCACCTGTGGACCCATCCAGCACGGGTGATGCTACACAGTTGCGCCATGTCTGCCCATACTTGACACATCTTGTCATGCATGCGACGCTCCCCCGATGAGCCGTTCACGAGTCCCCGGCCGATGCGAGTCCGCCTTCACCACGGTCTGCCTTCTCGCGGCCGAGGCGCTCGCCGGAGCGGCCCTGTGGGAGTCCGGTGGCCTCACGGGGAATCGGTCCGGGAATCAGGGCGTGATCGGACGCGCTGCTGTGTGGGGGACCGAGGATCTCCTGGCCGCGGCTGCGCGACTCGTCGGCCTCCTCCTGGTCGCCTGGCTGGTCGTGACCACGCTCGCCTCGCTCGCGCACCGCGTGATCCCGTCTCTGCGGCGCGTCGGGTGGCTCGACTCGCTCACGATCCCGGCCATACGCCGGATCCTCGACCGGACGCTGGTCATCTCCTTCGGTGTCTCGGCCCTGGTCGGCCACGGCACCGCCGGGGCCACCACGGCCGTGGGAGTGGCGGTGCGCCCGGCGCCGGCGGCCACACCCACGACGGCTCCGCCTCCGACGGGCCGCGCGTACGTCGTGGTGACCCCCGATGGTGGCTTCGAGATCCGGTCGCCGGCCGCCGGTGCGCGCCGCGACGCCGAAGCGCCGTCACGGCAGGTGCACCCCGCGGAGGCCGAGAGCCGCGGAGACGAGTCGATCGTGATCCGAGCCCCCATGGAGTCGCCGACAGACGACGACTCCTCTCCGACCGACGCGGCACCCGGCACCTCGAGATCGCGCACCTCGTCGCCGGGCGGAACGCCCCCGGCCCTCCGCGACGAGCGCCGGCCGGATCACTCTGTGGGTGCCGCGCCGGCGGGCCGACGATCGTCGAGACCGAGCGCGCCCAGTGGTGGCGCTGACGACCTCTACACGGTGCGGGCGGGCGACAGCCTGTGGACGATCGCGGAGCGCCGGGCAGTCGAGAGCTTGCACGGCGCCGGCGCCGCCGACATCTCCCGCTACTGGGCGCTGGTGGTGGAGGCCAATCGCTCGTCGCTGCGCTCGGGCAACCCGAGCCTCATCTTCCCGGGCGAGATCGTGGAGCTGCCGCCACTCGGTGGAGCCGGCGGCCGAGGGGCTTGACCCGTCGAGCGCCCTCGCACCACACTCGCAACTCGCCGGTGGCAGGCAGGGCCAGGAGCGGACGACGTGATCAGCGAGGCTCGAGACGAGCGCCATCCTGATGCCGCGTCGCCCGACGGACCGCTCCTCGTCGACCAGCTCCGCTTCATGGCTGCCCGCTATCCGGATGAGATCGCATACCGCGATCTCGATGCCGGCGACTCGATCACGTTCCGCGAGTGGGACCTGGCGTCGAACCGCCTGGCGCGGTGGCTCACGGACCACGGCGTCGGCCGAGGCGACCGTGTCGCCATCTACGTATCGTCATCGCTCCCGCTCCGCTGGGTCATCGCCTACTCGGCGGTGCACAAGGCAGGCGCGGTGGCCGTGCCCACCAACACGCGCCTCTCCGAGCGCGAGGTAGTAGCGATCCTCGTCCACTCCGGCGCCTCGGCGATGATCACCGACGCGAGCGCACCGGTGAGCGTTGGCGCACTGCGCTCCGCACTCCCGGACCTCGGCCCCGTTCTCGACGCGTCCGAGCCGATCCGCGCCGACGAGCCGGCCGGCGATGTCCACCACTGGTCGGAGATCGCGGAGTACGACGACGTCGCGTTCCAAGTGGGCGTCGGCGAGGACGATCTGGCGGACATCATGTACACCTCGGGCACCACCGGCCTGCCCAAGGGCGTCGTGGTCCGTCATCGTGACGTCGCGATGATCCCGAACTCCGCTCCCTCGTGGTCCGGCGCCGAATGGCTCCACGGGGCCCCGCTGTTCACCTTCGCCGGAATCGCGTTCGTGTACAGCCCGATGAAGCTCGGCCTGTCCGGTTCGTATCTCCCGACATTCGACCCCGGTCGGTGGCTCGACGTCGTCGAGAGGAATCGCCCGAGCATGGTCTTCCTCGTGCCGGCCATGGCCGAGCTGATCGTCGTGCATCCGCGGTTCTCGGCAGCAGACCTGTCGGCTCCCGCGATGGTCTCCATCGGCTCGTCACCCCTCGCCCCGGCGACGCGCGATCTCCTGCGGAGCCGGATGCCTCAGGCGGTCGTGGCGAACTCGTACGGACTGACCGAGGCCGGCCCCGCCTACATCGTCATGAGCGAGGACGACGCTTCCCGCCGCGGATCGATCGGGAGGCCGGCCCCGCCCCTGGAGGCGAGGATCGTCGCCCCTGAGAGCGGGGAGGTCGTCGGTGCGGGGGTCGTCGGCGAGCTCCAGACCCGCCTGCCCGGCCTGAGGCGCGAGTACTACCGGAACCCCGCCGCAACGTCGGCTACATGGACCTCCGACGGCTGGCTCTGCACCGGCGACCTCGCACACGGCGACGAGCAGGGGTACATCTACGTCGTCGGCCGCCTGAAGGACGTCATCATCAGGGGGGGCAACAACGTCTACGCGACCGACGTCGAGTCGGTCCTCGTCGAGCACCCCGACGTGCAAGAGTGCGCCGTCGTCGGCGTGCCGCACGACGTCCTGGGAGAAGACGTCGCCGCCTGGATCGTCGTCGTGCCGGGCCGGTCGCTGGCCGGCCCCGACATCCTCGACTTCTGCACCGGACGCCTCGCCGACTACAAGCAGCCGCGCGTCATCCACTTCGTCGAATCGCTCCCTCGAAACGCGACCGGCAAGGTGATGAAGCACCGCCTCGGGCACCAGGCGGGACCGGAGGCCGGGCCGGCGTCGTGACCCGGCGCCACAGGGCGACGCTGTACGGCGCGCCGCTGCACCGGCAAGGCGCACTAGTCGAATACGGCTCAGGGGTGAGCGGGGTCACGGCGCGCCGAGACGAGCATCGCACCGGCTCCCAGAGCGCCCGATGCCAGCAGCCAGGCACTGAGCTCCAGCCCCTCCTCGACCGCTACCTCCGCCTCGTAGAGCCCTTCACCGTGATCAGAGCCCGCCTCGAAGATCAGCGGCGACGTCACCTCGAGCGCAACAGCCGCGACGAGCAGCGCCAGTGCGACCCCGAGTGCGGTCCGGACCGACGGCGGCGCGGCCACGGCGACGCCCAAGAGCATCAGGAATGCAGCCGCGAGCAGCGGCATGGTGACGAGTGGCCAGAGCAATCTGCCCCCGTGCTCGATCGGCCCGATCGCACCGATCGAGATCCGCTCGTGGAGTGCGACCGCGTCGTCCATCGAGAACAGACAGAGGACGGCCGCGAGGAATCCCAGGGCTGCGCGACGCGACCGGACGAGGATGGCGAGCATCATTGCTCCGAACGCCGCCGAGAACGTCGCAGCCGAGGAGGCCCACGTGAATACTCCCCCGTCGATGTCGGCGTTGAGCATCTCCGCCCGCCCGTCGTACCCGAGCACGTTCACCAGGTGAACGACGGCCTGTACAACTGCTGAGAGGGCGGCGATCGGCATCGCCGCACGCAGGAGCCGCCCTGCTGCGTCGACCGCGGCTCCGCCGTCCGGTACGCCTTGCCATATCTCCTTCGACCACGCCTCGGCTCGACGGATCGTGCGTCCTGCAGGCGAGCCGCCGATGTCGCTCATCCCGGCATTCTGCTCCACGCGCTCGTGGCCGGACGGTACGCCCCCGAGTCACGGAAGCCTCTCCGCTCCATTCGCAGGATCGCGCGACATGCAGCCACCAGTGAGCCGGTAGGGACCGGTGCCGATAGTGTCGTCCGGCCATGCGCATCGCGGCTCTCGACCTCGGAAGCAACTCGTTCCACCTCCTCGTCGCCGACGTGCACACCGACGGCACGTTCGAAGCCGTGACGCGTGAGAAGGAGGTCCTGCGCCTCGGCGACGTCGTCGCGACCGAGGGCCGCATCACCGACGCCGCGGCCGACCGCGTCGTGGCGGCCGTCGGCCGGTTCAGCCGGCTCGCCGAGGCGGCGGGCGCCTCCGAGCTGCTCGCCAAGGCCACGAGCGCAATCCGCAGCGCTCCGAACGGCAGCGAGATCGTCGACAGGATCGAGGCCGAGACCGGCGTCGAGGTCGAGGTCATCAGCGGGCACGAAGAAGCCCGGATCGTCTTCGGGGCAATTCGCGCGAGCGTCGTCATCGACCCCGGGCCGGCCCTCTGTCTCGACCTCGGCGGGGGCAGCGTCGAGATCATGGTCGGTGACCGCTCCGGTCTCCTCTGGGACACGAGCGTGAACCTAGGGGTCGGCCGACTGACGGCGGCACACATCCACACGGACCCGCCGTCTCGTGCCGAGCTGCGACGCATCGAGAAGCATGTGCGGCGCTCCCTCGAAGCCGTCGCCGGCGAGGTCGCCGCCCACCGCCCGACGATGGCCGTCGGGAGCAGCGGAACCCTGAGCGACCTCGTCGCCGTCGCTGCAGTCGACCGAGAGGGTGCGGCGCCTCCCCGGCAGCGCAACCAGGTCACCGCGTCGCGCGACGAGATCGATGCGCTGCACACGCGCCTCACAGCCATGTCGGCGCCCGAGCGCCGCCGCCTCCCCGGGCTGGAGGAGGCGCGCGCCGATCTCGTGATCGCCGGCTCCGTCTTCGCCACTGTCGCCATGGACGTCTTCGACCTCGGGTCTCTGACCATCAGCGACTGGGCGCTGCGTGAGGGGATCATCCTCGACGCGGTCGGTCGTCACGAGCCCGACGACTGGTCGGACGATCCCCGAGCACTGCGGCGCGCTGCAGTCGCGGGCTTGTCTCGACGTTGCAGCTCGGATGCTCGACACACGACGCAGGTTGCGTCACTGGCTCTGAGGATCTTCGATTCCACCGACAGCATCCACGGTCTCGGAACACGCGACAGGGAGCTGCTGGAGTACGGCGCGATGCTTCACGACATCGGACAGCACGTCTCACGCAGCGGTCATCACCGGCACGCCGCGTACCTGGTCGAGCACGCCCAGCTGCGCGGGTTCTCTCCCGGTGAAGTGACCATGCTGGCCGCCCTGGTCAGGCATCACCGGAGAGGCGAGCCCAAGGCGTCGGAGCCTCTCTACGGATCACTCGGGCCCGACGACCGGTCCCGCGTCCGACGCATGGCCGCGATCCTTCGGATAGCCGATGGGCTCGACCGCGGGCGCCGACAAGTGGTGGACGACATCAAGGCGCGCATCACGAGTGACCTCGTGCTGATCCGGCTGACGGTGCACGACGATGCAGAGCTCGAGCTCTGGGGCGGCCGCCGCAAGCGGGAGCTGTTCGAGCGCGCCTTCGGACGCGACGTCGAGTTCGTGGTCGGTGAAGGCGAGCCCCGGCCGTCGGTCGCCGCAACGGAAGGCTGACCGCATCGCAGCAGCTGCGATCGCCGGGATTCACGGTATCGAGATCAACACCTCACACGTGGTCGGAACATCGGTCGCATCGATGCCGCCGCCGCCCCTGCACACATCGGGCGCGTCGTCGGCACCGGCGAGCAGGTCGTTGCCGCGTCCACCTCTGAGGTCGTCGACGCCGGCTCCGCCACCAATTCGATCGTCACCTCCTCCACCACGAAGCGCGTCGTCTCCGGCGTCGCCGAAGATGATGTCGGCGTCGCGTCCGCCCTTGACGGAGTCGTTGCCCGAGAACGTCTCCGCGTAGTCGAGGCCCTTGCCCAGCCTGACGGTGTCGTCACCGCCCGAACCGCGCACAGTGTCGTTGTCGGCGCCGGTCTTCACCACCGCGGATCCGATCGGGACGCTTCCGTACTTGAGGTTCACGGAGTCGTGCCCGGCGTTGCCCCAGACGCGATCGTCGCCGCCACGAGTGCAGATCGTGTCGTTCCCCCCGCGGCCGTAGATAGTGTCGTCGCCCTCGGTCCCGTAGATGACGTCGTCGCCGCTCGTCCCGTTGGTCGTCAAGCCGGGCGCAGCCACGACGATCGTCGGCGTCAGAGGTATCTGCTTCACCACGAGATCGGGCAGCCTGTCGACCTGCATCTCGAAGCGCACGCACGTCAGATCGGCCGCGCCGACCGAAGACACCCCTACCGGCAGCGCTGTGCAAGCCGCAACCACCGCCAACGACCAGATCCGCTTCATCCCTGCCGCCCTCAATCGCCTCACTGCTGTCTGCAGACTCTCCCACGATCGACCGGGGCACGCCGGGCGGGTGACCTTCGGCCGCCCGCTGCGGAGGCGCCGCAGCCCTGGTGCCCGGGCGCGACAATGCGGGATGCCCGCAACGAAGCCCCCTCCTGGGAGCCCTTCCACCGACACTCCCGAGATCGACGACGAGACCGGCCGTGTCGCGACCGAGGTCGAGCGACGCAACCGCGCGTTCTGGGACTCGGATGCCGACGACTACCAAGCCGTCCACGGTGCGCACTTGCGTGAGACCGCCCTGGCGTGGGGAGCCTGGCGCATCCCCGAGTCGCAGCTTCGGGTGCTCGGCAACGTGGAGGGTCGAGACGTCCTCGAGCTCGGCTGCGGCGCAGCACAGTGGTCGATCGCGCTCTCGTTGCTCGGAGCGCGCGCAGTCGGGTTGGACCAGTCGGCGGCCCAGCTGGCGCACGCTCGCCGCAACGCTGCGCGAGACGGCGTGGCGATCCCACTAGTGCTCGGCGGCGCGACCTCCGTTCCGCTGCGCGCCGCCTCTTTCGACGTGATCTTCTGCGACCACGGAGCAATGAGCTTCTGCGACCCCGCGATCACGGTCGCCGAGGCGGCCCGCCTCCTCCGCCCCGGCGGGCTCCTCGCCTTCTGCGCGACATCGCCTCTCGTGTACTGGACATACGACGAGCGTCGTGACCGCAACACCCGGACGCTGCAGAACCGCGCGTTCCGGCAAGGACCGTGGGAGAGCGACGATGGCACCACCGACTACGCACCGCAGACCGGCGAGTGGATCCGGCTCTTCCACCTCAACGGGTTGGTGCCCGAGGACCTGATCGAGCTCCGCGCCCCGAAGGGGGCGACCTCCACCTACGACTTCATTCCCTACAAGTGGGCCCGGAGCTGGCCCGCGGAGCAGATCTGGAAGGTCCGCTCCGCAGGCGCATCGCCGATCTGACTCGGCACGGGTCGCACTCCGGCCGCGAGTAGTGCGAGGTGCCGGCCGACTGAGCGAGGCGCAGGCGCGGCAGCGTCGTGCGCCTCAGCCGGCGCAGGCGGTGCCGGCGGCAGGGGTGGCCAGATCCACCAGGTAGTCGAGCACCAGGTCGTCGATACAGGCGCTACCGCGCCCGAAGGCGGTGTGCCCCTCTCCCTCGAGCACGGCGAGTATCCCGGATTCGAGCTGGGCGGCGAGCGACTCCGCCCAGGCGAGCGGCGTGGCCGGATCATTCGACGTTCCCAGCACGAGCATCGGCGGCGCGCCGGCCGCACGGATCTCTTCCGGCTCACCCACCGGGGGCACAGGCCAGTACGCACACGGCAGACCCAACCAGAGGGTCGTCGCACCGAAGTAGGGGGCCGCAGCGGCCACCTCGTCGGCGACGGCCGGGAAGCCGTCTGCGGTAGACGCCGGCGGCGCATCGGTGCAGGAGATGGAGAAGAAGGCTTCGTTGTCGTCGCTGTACGTGCCGTCCCCGCTGTAACCCGTGTAGGCGTCGGAGAGCTCCAACAGGCCGGTGCCGTCGCCGCGCGCAGCCTCGACGAGTGCGTCGGCGAGGACGGCCCATCCTTCCCGCCCGCTGTACAGAGCGAGCGCGACCCCGATCTCGGCCTCCCCCGGCCCGAGCTCCCTGTCCTCTCCTGCGACCTTCGCCGGCAGCCGTTCCGCGTCCATCTGGGCCATCAGACGCCCATAGGCCGACTCGGGGTTGCCGCCGGAGTGGAAAGTGCAGCTCTCGTCGGAGGCGCAGTCCTCGAAGAAGGCCGCGAGGGCGGCGTCGAAGCCGGCCGCCTGCTGCTCGGTCGCCTCGACCGGCCCCAACGATGGGTCGATTGCGCCATCGAGCACCATCGCCCGCACTCCCTCGGGGTACTCGTCGGCATACAGCGCTCCCAGGAAGGTCCCGTACGAGAACCCGAGGTAGCTCACCTGCTCGTCGCCGAACGCCTTGCGGATCAGGTCCATGTCGGCGGCCGTGTCGATGCTGGAGACGTGCGCCAGCAGGTCGCCGGAACGCTCGGCGCAGCCCAGGGCGAGAGCGGCCGAGACCGCTTCGAGCTCCGCGATCTCGGCGGGGCCGTCGGGCGACCTGTCGGCTGCCCAGAAGCGGCCGAGATCGTCGGTGCAGTCGACCCGGGTGCTCTCCCCGACGCCGCGGGGATCCCACGCGACGACGTCGAAGCGGTCGAGGATCGCCTCCGGGAAGAGGATCCCGGCCTCCTTCGCGAGGTAGATCCCCGAGGCGCCCGGGCCGCCCGGGTTCACCAACAGGGGCCCGATCCGATCGCCCTCGGCGCGGTGCACGGCGAGAGCGAGAGTGATCGTCTCCCCACGCGGACGCGAATGGTCGAGCGGGACCTCGAGCGTCGAGCACTCCGCTCCGGCGCCGCACGCCTCCCACTCGAGGGTCGCACCATGCGCGTCGCCGTCGGTCCGATTCGGTCCGGGCGGCGCCGAGGTGCTGCTCCCGTCGAGGGCGGCCGGGCCGCTCCGCGACGTCGGATCCCCGGATCCGCCGCACGCACCGACGGCCACGACCCCCAGGACGAGAATCGTGGTCAGAACCCTCTCGGTGCAACCGATCGCCAACGCTCGCCCCTTCTTCGGACAACCCGCCAAGACTACGGCCGCAGTGCGCGACCGCTGCGCGCGAGTGGCGGGGCCCGCGGCACTGCGTGAGGATTCAGGGGTGACCCACGACGGAGCGGGGCCCCTCGCCACAGGCGGCCCGGACGACCCGAGGCTTCCTGCGCGCTCCAACGGAGCCGGGGCGCGCTCGGGCGAGCCTCGATCGGGCCGGCGGAGACTGATCCTCGCCGCGCTCGCCGCGTTCGTCGTCCTCTGGGCGTTCGCGATCGGGTACTCGGTGAGCCGCCCGGCCGGCGAGGTGCTCGACGCCGACTCGACCCGGACCATCCGGGCGGCATGCGTCGACGCAGTGACCGAGCTCCGAGCTCTTCCCTACCCGGCCGACAACGCCGCCGACGAGGTCGCCGACCTGATCGTGTCGGAGAACGAGATCCTGTCCGAGATGACCCGCTCGCTCCGCCCCTTGGAGCCTCCCGACTCCGATGGCGCCGCCGCCCTGACCGCCTGGCTCGACGACTGGGACAGCGTCATAGCGGCCCGCATCGGCTACGCCGAGGAGGTGCGGGTCGTCGACGTCGTCCAGCTGGCACTGCCCAGCGCAGGCACCACCAAACCCGTGACGGTCAGGATGGGCGAGTACGCCGAGGCCCACGGGCTCGACGAGTGCACCCCGCGGGCCCTGCAGGTGGAGACGGTCGAGGGCGAGCGCCGCTACGGAGGGGGCGGCACGGGAGCCGAGTAGCGTCTGGCCTTCTGCGAGGAGGGTCGATGGGAAGGCTAGATGGCAAGGTCGCCCTGATCACGGGCGCCGGCAGCGGCATGGGGCGCGCGGCGAGCGAGCTCTTCGCTCGCGAGGGGGCGAACGTCGTGGTCGCCGACTACGCCGAGGAGACCGGCGAGGCGACCGCTGCCGGGATCC
This sequence comes from uncultured Actinomycetes bacterium, assembly GCA_963706745.1. GTDB lineage: Bacteria > Actinomycetota > Acidimicrobiia > IMCC26256 > PALSA-610 > JAOSJK01. The sequence goes on from CAVPMX010000004.1 coordinate 1,219,487, forward strand.
GGGCCATCGGCGGCGAGGCCAGCTTCGTACGGGCCGACGTCTCACACGCCGACGACTGCGACGCGATGGTGCGCCACGCCGTCGACACCTACGGCGGCCTCCACGTCCTCTACAACAACGCAGGCGTCTTCCCCGACGACGACGGCGGCGTCCTCGACACTCCCGAAACGACATGGCAGCGCGTCATGGACGTCAACCTGAAGGGAGTGTGGCTCGGCTGCCGGTCGGGCATCCCGGCGATGGTCGACTCGGGTGGTGGGGCCATCGTCAACGTCGCGTCGTTCGTCGCGCTGATGGGCGCCGCCACTGCCCAGATCGCCTACACGTCGAGCAAGGGGGGCGTGCTCGCGATGACCCGGGAGATCGCCGTCGAGTGGGCGCGCAAGGGAATCCGCGCCAACGCGCTCTGCCCCGGACCCGTCCACACGCCCCTGCTGGAGGAGCTCCTCGCCGACCCCGACCGCAGGGAGCGCCGCATGGTCCACATCCCGATGGGCCGGCTCGGCGCCGCCGAGGAGCTCGCCAAGGCGGCGCTGTTCCTCGCGTCGGACGACTCCTCCTACATGACCGGCGCATCACTCGTAGTCGACGGCGGCATCACCGCCGCCTACGTGACTCCCGAGTAGAGGCCCGGTCGTCGCAGACGTGCGCGCGACGCGGGGTGCGAAACGTAACCTGGCCACTCGCGGCAGAGGAGGTCCGATGATCGGCGGAATGCTCTCCCCCGACGAGATCGCGACGCGGATCGACCACGGCGAGATCGACACCGTGCTCGTCGTCTTCCCCGACCTCCAGGGCCGCCTCATGGGCAAGCGCGTCACCGGCCACTTCTGGCTGGACCAGATGAAGAAGGGCGAGCGGTGAGGTTCACGCGTGCAACTACCTCCTCGCAGTCGACTCCGAGATGAACGTCCTGCCCGGCTACCGGTACGCCAACTGGGAGCAGGGGTACGGCGACTTCGCGATGCGGCCGGACCTCTCGACCATCAGGTCGATCCCGTGGCTCGACAAGACGGCTCTCGTCGTCTGCGACCTCTACGACGAGGAGTCGGGCGAGCCCGTCGAGGTGTCGCCGCGCCAGATCCTGCGTCGCCAGATCGAGAGGGCGGCGGCGAAGGGCTACTCCCTCGCGTTCGCCTCCGAGCTCGAGTTCTACCTCTTCAAGGAGTCACCGGAGGAGGCTGCTGCCGGCGGATACGCGAATCTCACGCCGCACTCCGACGTGATCGAGGACTACCACATCCTCCAGACGACTCGCGACGAGTACCTGATCCGCGACATCCGCAACTCGATGGACGGCGCCGGCGTCCCCGTCGAGTTCTCGAAGGGCGAGGCGGGCAGAGGCCAGCACGAGATCAACCTCGTCTACGCCGACGCCCTGACGATGGCCGACAGGCACGTCGTCTACAAGAACGGGGCGAAGGAGATCGCTTCCCGACACGGCAGGGCCGTGACGTTCATGGCGAAGTACTCGATGGATCAGGTCGGTTCGTCGTGCCACATCCACTCGAGCGTGTGGAGCGCCGACGGCAGCGAGTCGCTCATGTGGGACGACTCCGCCGCGCGACCGGCTCTCCCCCGTCTTCCGCGGTTGGATGGGCGGCCAGATCGCCTGCGGACGCGAGATGGCGTGGCTCTTCGCCCCGACCGTCAACTCCTACAAGCGGTACCAGCCCGAGTCGTGGGCGCCGACGGCTCTCGCCTGGGGCCACGACAACCGAACCTGCGGGTACAGGATCGTCGGGCACGGGCAGGCGTACCGCCTCGAGTCGCGGATACCCGGCGCCGACTGCAACCCGTACCTCGCGTTCGCAGCGACGATCGCCGCCGGCCTCCACGGCATCGAGAACGGCATCGAGCCACCGGACATCTTCGAAGGAAACGCCTACGCGTCGGAGAGCGTCGAGCGGGTGCCGTGGAACATCGTCGAGGCGATCGATGCGTTCGCCGACGGCACGGTCGCTCGTGATGCGTTCGGCGACGACGTCCACTACCACCTGCTGAACACCGCGCGCCAGGAGTGGGCGATGTTCAACCGCTCGGTTACCGACTGGGAGCGGCGGAGGAACTTCGACCAGTGGTGAGCGATTCGAAGAGCACGTACCCGCTCGTCGGGGTCACTGCGCGGCCACTTCCACTCGGTCGCGTCTCCGGTTGGGCCGACTCATCCGTGGCACTCCAGATGAGCTACCTGGAGTGCATCCGTCGTGCGGGCGGCCGGGATGTCCTCCTGGCTCCGCAGGCCCTCACCGAGGATGGAGCGAAGGCCCTCCTGGCCAGCATCGATGCGCTCGTCCTGTCGGGGGGCGACGACATGGATCCTTCGCTCTACGGGGAGACGCCACATCCATCAGTCGCGAGCACCGACAGGCAGTGTGACGAGTTCGAGATCACACTCGTCCGGGCGGCTATCGACATGCACCTCCCGGTCCTGGCCATATGTCGCGGCCTCCAAGTGCTGAACGTCGCGCTCGGCGGCACTCTCGACCAGCACATCACCGGCCGACCGGGGTTGATCGACCACGGAATCCCAGGTCCAGATGGCGAACCCCTGCTCCACGCGGTGGCAATCGAGGACGGGTCTTCCCTTGCTCGATCCATGCGTACGACCGTCGCTACGTGCTCTTCGCACCACCACCAGGCAGTCGCCCGACTCGCACCCGCCCTACGCGTGACAAGCCGGTCATCCGACGGAGTGATCGAAGGCGTCGAACTCACGGGACGCGACGAAATCCTTGCCGTGCAGTGGCACCCCGAGGAGACCGCCGGCGTCGACCCCGTGCAGCAACGCCTCTTCGATGCACTCACCGAACGTGCGCGCTCCGACAGTTGCCGGAGCCGGGTAGCGTCACAGGGATGCGGATACTCGTCATCGGGGCCGGGGGCGTCGGCTCTGCGATCGCCGTTGCCGCCCAGCGACGCGACTTCTTCGAGCAGGTCGTTCTTGCGGACCTCGACGAGGCCCGCGCCGAGCGTGCAATCGCGGCGTTCCCGCACGACCGGCGATTCAGCGCCGCTCCCATCGATGCTTCTGACCGTGCAGCGATCGTCGCCCTCGCCCGCGCCGAGCAGGCGCACGTGATCGTCAACGCCTGCGACCCGCGCTTCAACCCGCCGATCTTCGAGGCCGCCTTCGACGCCGACTGCAACTACCTCGACATGGCGATGACCCTCTCGACCCCACACCCCGACCATCCGTACGAGCTTCCCGGCGGGGTGCTCGGCGAGATGCAGCTCGCCGCGAGCGCGGAGTGGGAGGCGAAGGGGCTGCTCGCGCTGGTCGGGATGGGGGTGGAGCCCGGCCTCTCCGACGTCTTCGCCCGCTACGCCGCCGACCACCTCTTCAGGTCGATCGACGAGATCGGAGTGCGCGATGGCGGGAACCTGGTAGTCGAGGGCTACTCGTTCGCTCCGACGTTCTCGATCTGGACCACGATCGAGGAGTGCCTCAACCCTCCCCTCGTCTGGGAACGGGACCGAGGGTGGTTCACTACGGAGCCGTTCTCCGATCCCGAGACGTTCGAGTTCCCCGAGGGCATCGGTCCGGTCGAGTGCGTCAACGTGGAGCACGAGGAGGTGCTCCTGATACCCCGGTGGGTCGACTGCGGGCGCGTCACGTTCAAGTACGGGCTCGGCGACGAGTTCATCGACGTGCTGAAGACCCTTCACAAGCTCGGCCTCGACCGCACCGAGCCCGTGAGGGTGCGCGGTGCCGACGTGTCACCGCGCGACGTCGTGGCGGCCGTGCTACCCGATCCGGCGACGCTCGGCGATCGCATGTCGGGAAAGACATGCGCCGGAACATGGGTGCGCGGGACCGGCAAGGACGGCGCTCCCCGCGAGGTGTACATGTACCACGTCTCCGACAACGAGGAGACGGTGGCGCGCTTCGGTTCGCAGGCCGTCGTGTGGCAGACGGCGATGAACCCTGTCGTCGCCTTGGAGCTGATGGCCGGTGGCGAGTGGCAGGGCGCCGGGGTGCTCGGGCCCGAGGCATTCGACGCAGTGCCCTTCCTCGACCTCCTCTCCGACAGCGGCGAGCCCTGGCACGTCGAGGACCGCACCCCGGGAGGGGCGTCGACCGACCACGAATAGTGTGGGCCATCGACGCCCGTGGCCGTAGTGCGGGATAGCGTCGGACGGTCGGTGGACAGCGGAACCGGGAGGCACTCGTGGCAGGCAGCGGGAATGGCGCGCGCAAGTACTGGGGAGTGACCTCTCCCCAGCTCCCGGCCTCACTCATCGCGGCTCAGGCGAAGGAGATGGAGGCGTCCGGCCTCGAGGGGGTATTCGCCCCGCAGGTGTACGGGCCACCGTTCATCCCTCTGGCCGCTGCGGCCACGACCACCGACACCCTCAAGCTCGGCAGCGGAATCGCGCTCGGCGTTCGCCCGCAGCCCGTTCGAGACGGCGATGGCCGCGATCGACATGGACCGCATCTCGATGGGGAGGTTCGTCCTCGGCCTCGGCCCGAGCGTCAAGGCCTGGAGCGAGGGGATGTTCGGGATGCCGTACGGCAAGCCGCTCGCGCACCTGCGCGAGGTGGTCGAGGCCGTGAGACTCATCGTGGCCCAGTCGCACACGGGCGATCTGACTCGTTACGACGGTGAGTACGTCAACCTCGACTTCTCCCAGCTCCAGCCGACGGCGCCGCCGCCCCGCACGGAGATCCCGATCTGGGTCGCGGCGCTGCGCGCTCCACTCGTACGACTGGCAGCGGAGATCGCCGACGGCGTCATCGGCCACCCCATGTGGTCGATCCGCTGGGCCACGGAGGAGATGTCGAAGCCGCTCGACGAGGGGCTCGCGAAGGGCGGTCGCACCAGGGCCGACGTCGACGTGAACCTCTGGTTCTGGGTCGCGCAGAACGAAGACGTCGCGCAGGCCATCGAGGACTCCCGCGCCACCATGGCCTTCTACGGAGGTGCCGAGCAGTACGACAGCTACTTCACCTGGCACGGGTTCGGCGACGTCGTGAAGCAGCTCCAGGAGGGCGTGAAGCAGGGCGACTACCTGGGCGCCGCTCGTCTCGTCCCCGACGAGATGGTGCGGACCTTCGTGCTGTGTGGAACACCGGAGGAGTGCAGAGCACAGCTCGAGCCGGCGTGGGACGTGGCGACCTCGGTTACGTTGGTCCCACCCGTCTACGGCCTCTCCCTCGAGAAGACCCTGCAGTACACGATCGCGATCGCTCAGACCTTCTACGGCTGAGGCGCCGACTTGCCGACCTCGACCAGTTCGACCACCTCGGACTCCCCGGCCGACGCTGCACCCGGTGCGGATCCCACCGCCGGCCGCCCGCGCAACGCCGTCGTCGTCCTCCTCGACTCGCTGAACCGTCACCACCTCGGCGGCTACGGCGGCAACGAGTTCGAGACCCCCAACCTCGACCGGTTCGCACGAAGGTCGGTCCGCTTCGACCAGCACTACGCGGGGTCGCTGCCGTGCATGCCCGCCCGACACGACATGCTCACCGGCGCCCTCGACTTCCTGTGGCGGCCGTGGGGGTCGATCGAGGTGTGGGAGGAGCCGGTGACAGTGCCCCTGCGCCGCGCTGGGGTGACCACGAAGCTCGTCACCGATCACCCGCACCTCTTCGAGACGGGCGGCGAGAACTACCACTGTGACTTCACCGCGTGGGACTACCAGCGCGGCCACGAGAGCGACCTGTGGCGCACCCGACCCGACCCCTCGTGGACAGGCGCACCGTCGTTCGGGCGCGGTCATACGCCGTACGACGACTCGCGGGGATGGTTCGCCGGCGAGCCCGACTTCCCGGGGCCGCGCGTCATGCGGGAGGCGGCGCGCTGGTTGGAGGACGAGGCCCCGCACCACGACAGGTTCTTCCTCTTCGTCGACGAGTTCGACCCCCACGAGCCCTTCGACACGCCCGAGCCGTACGCCTCGATGTACGACGACTCCTGGGAGGGCCCTCACCTCGTGTGGCCGCCGTACGTCGTCGGTGCGGCGGAGAGGGGCGTCCTCGACGACCGCAAGGCCCACCAGGTGCGCTCCCAGTACGGCGGGAAGCTCACCATGATCGACCGCTGGTTCGGCGATCTCCTCGACACGCTCGAGCGCACAGGTCGCCTCGACGACACGGCTGTCATCGTCTGCACCGACCACGGCCACTACCTGGGCGACCTCGACCCGTGGGGTCGCGACATCTGGGGGAAGCCCGGCTGCCCGATCTACGAACCGCTCGGCCACACCCCGCTCCTCGTCCACTGGCCGGGGGTGGAGCCGGGTCGCGCGACTCCCTCACGACCAACGTCGACCTGCACGCGACGATCTGCGACGTCTTCGGGGTGCGCAGCGAGCACCGCACGCACGGCGTCTCGATCGTCCCCCTCCTGGAGGAGACGGTGTCGTCTGTCCGCGAGTACGCGCTCTCCGGTGTCTGGGGACGCGAGGTGCACCTCATCGCCGATCATGCGAAGTACGCCCGCGCCCCCGCAGGGGAGAACGAGCCGCTCTCGATGTGGTCGAACCGCTGGTCGACGATGCCGGTGCACGCCTACCCGGACCTCCGCCTCCCCCTCCCCGACCACCGGGCGCGCCTCGACCGGATGCCCGGGAGCGAGGTCCCGGTGCTGAGGCAGCCGTTCATGGCCGGAGACCGTCTACCGCTGTGGGCCCACTCGCAGTTCGTGGGGAACCTCTGCTTCGACCTCGCCGGCGACCCTTCGGAGCGCCACGACGTGGCCGAGGAGGCACTCGGTCGCCGGATGGCCACCCTCCTCGCCGACGCACTCCGGGACATAGAGGCCCCCGACGACCACCTCATCCGCCTCGGCTACACCTGACCCCCACTGCTCTGGCGTCACTTACTCGCCGTAATGGCGAGAAAGTGACGCCAGAACAGGGGTGCGGGGAACCTCGCGGGGCTGGGGGGCGTCGGAGTGGGCGGAGTCCCGAATCGAGAGCGCCTGGACATGGGAGCGCAGATGAGAAGCACCTACCGCAGGATCGCCGCAGCCGCAGCCACCGTCGCACTCGTGGCGACCGCCTGTTCGGGCGACGACGGCGGCGAGTCGTCGGAACGCACGCTCCCGCCGGACCTCTCCCTCGTCGCGGCCCTCACACCCTTCGACTCCTGCGACACCTTCCTGTCGTGGGTGAAGTCAGAAGCCCGTGATCGGGTGGGCCCCTACGGGCTGGGCGGCGGCCCCATGTACTACGCGATGGAAGACATGGCGATGCCGGGACGCGCCTCGTTCGACGCGGCCGGCGACGGCGCGCCCGTGCCGGCAGCGAGAGCAGAGTCCGCCCAGGGCGGCGACGGCGACGCTGTCGGCTACTCGACCACGAACGTCCAGGTCGTCGGCGTCGACGAGCCCGACACCGTCAAGACCGACGGCGACCGCATCGTCGCGATGGCGCAGGGCCGCCTCCAGTACGTCGACCTGACGGGCGACGATCCGAAGCTCACCGACTCGATCGAGCTCCCCGGCGGCTGGGGCGGCGAGATGCTCCTCGCCGGCGACCGCGTCCTCGTGCTCGGCCAGGGCTCCTGGGACGCCGTACCGCTCGCAGCCGCCGCCGACTCGGCGATCGGCCGCCTCATGCCCCCCGGCCAGCCGACCTCGATGATCACCGAGATCGACGTCTCCGACCCGTCAGAGATGAGGATCGTGAGCACACTGACGGTGGAGGGTGGCTATCTCTCCGCCCGGATGGTCGGCGACGTCGCGCGGATCGCGCTCCGCTCCGACCCCCAGGCCCGCCTCGGCTTCGTCTACCCGGGCACTCCCGGCGCAGCCGGAGAGGACCGCGCCACCGAGGTGAACCGCAGCGTCGTCGACGACTCCACGGCGCAGGACTGGCTCCCCCACTACGTCATCACCGACGCATCCGACGACCTCGTCGACGAGGGCGCGCTCGTCGACTGCGAGGACGCGAACCGGCCAGCCGAGTTCTCGGGCTTCGGGATGCTGAACGTCATGACCGTCGACCTCTCCGACGGCCTCGCCTCGGGCGTGAGCGACCGCAACTCCGCGGCGGTCATGGCCGGCGGCGAGACGATCTACGCATCGGCCGAGAACCTCTACATCGCCACGACCGAGTACGTCGACTGGGAGTCCCTCAGCGAGTCGGAGATCCGCACGATGGAGACCGACTACGGCACCGAGATCCACCGCTTCGACATCTCGGATCCGCAGCGCACGGCGTACGAGGTCTCCGGGCGCGTCGACGGCCACCTCCTCAACCAGTTCTCCCTCGACGAGCACGAAGGCAACCTGCGAGTCGCGACGACGTCGGGCTCCGCGTGGATGGAGGGCGCCCAGCAGTCGGAGTCGTTCGTGGTCGTGCTCGGCGAGCGTGACGGCGAGCTGGCGCAGATCGGCAAGGTCGGAGGTCTCGGCAAGGGCGAGACGATCCACTCGGTGCGCTTCATCGGCGACACGGGGTACGTCGTCACGTTCCGCCAGACCGACCCCCTCTACACGATCGACATCTCCGACCCGACCTCGCCGAGGGTCGCCGGCGAGCTGAAGATCCTCGGGTACTCCGCGTACCTGCACCCGGTAGCCGACGGCTACCTCCTCGGGGTCGGCCAGGACGCCACCGAGGAAGGAGCCACGACCGGCCTCCAGGTCTCGCTCTTCGACGTGCGCGACGCCGCCAACCCGACCCGCGTCGCCCAGGCAACGGTGCCCGGGGGCTCGTCGTCGGCCGAGTGGGACCACCGGGCGTTCCTGTGGTGGGAGACAGGCCGACCTCGCCGTCGTACCGGTCGAGTCGTACGGGTTCTTCGACGAGGGCGACCCCGACACCGGGGGCCGCAGTAGCGCCCAGGGCTTCTCGGGGGCGATCGGCTTCACCGTCGATGTGGAGGCGGGCACGGTCGCCGAGCGGGGCCGGGCCACCCACGGCTCCCGAACGGTCGGCCCGGGTGACGTGCCGATGCCCGAGTGCCCTCCCGGCGCCGAATGCGTCGAGCCCTACTACCCGGAGTACTGGGGCTCGCCGATCACACGATCGCTGGTCGTGGGCGAGACGCTCTGGACGCTCTCGGACACCGGCCTGCTCGGATCGTCGGTCGCCGACCTCGCCGAGACCGGCTGGGTCGCCTGGACACCGGCGCGGTAGTCGACCGGCGCGCTCCCGGGCCGCCTCCCAGGCGTGCGTCCGCTCAGTGCCCCCGGCGACCGCGCCGGTGGGCACAGAGCGGGCAGAATCGAGGGGACAACGCCGGGAGCTCACAGACTGCCCGGCGATCCGATTCCAGGAGGTGCTCGGTGGCGCTGCGACAGGCGACGTTCGGAGCAGGCTGCTTCTGGGGCCTCGAGGAGAGGCTCCGCCGGGAGCCCGGTGTGCTCCACACATCCACCGGTTACGCAGGCGGACACGTCGTGCGCCCCTGGTACGACGAGGTCTGCGACGGCACCACCGGTCACGCCGAAGCGGTGCAGGTGCTCTACGACCCCGCTCTGGTCACCTACGGACGGCTCCTCGAGGTGTTCTGGGGTAGTCACGACCCGACCCAGCTGAACCGCCAGGGCGTCGACATCGGCACCCAGTACCGGTCGATGATCCTCGTCCACGACGACGAGCAGAAGACCGCCGCGATCGCGTCGAAGGAGCTCGAGGACTCCTCCGGCAGGCACCGCAGGCCCATAGTCACCGAGGTGGTCGCCGCAGGACCGTTCTGGCGCGCCGAGGACCACCACCAGCAGTACTACTCGAGGCGGGGCATCGACCCGACCTGCCGCATCTAGGCGCTGCGAGCGCTACTCGGCGCCGCACTCCTGGAATCCGTACTCCTGAGCACGCTTGCCGACCTCGATGAACGGGTCGTCTTCGATGCTCAACGCAGCAATCGGATCGTCGAGGATCTCGTCGAGGACGTTCTCGTAGTCGTCGTAGATCGAGTCGACGGTCGCCTCGTCGTCCTTGGGGCCGTTCAAGGCGCGGAGATCCTTCAACATCGCCTTGACGACCTTGCCCGCAGTCTCGAAGTACGCACCGACGTCTTCCTCCGCCTCGGGCGGAGTGATCTCGTCGGTCTCGGCCGAGGATGCCGCACAGATCTTGTCGGCCTCCTTTATGTAGTCGGCCTTCGAGAGCCGGTCTCCACCACCGCCGCCGCACCCCACGAACGCAACTGCGGCTCCGAGAGCCACCGCCGCCGAACGCATGCCTCGCATCGGTTCCTCCTCCCCGGGGCCCCGGACTTCGGGGACCCGGTCACGCGCCGCACCGTACTGTCGTCTGCCTCGCCGGGCGCGGACCGGAGGCGACCACAGGCCACGCAATCCCTGCCAGCGCGACGCCTCCGGCGGCCTCCCCGAGGCGCTCGCGACTCCATCGCGGCGCGTAGCCTGCCCGCATGGACCTCGGTCGTGTAGGGATATGGACGTTCCAGCTCGATCTGCACCCAGCGTCGGCGGGCCGAGACGCGGCGGCGGAGATCGAGGAGCTCGGCTTCGGCGCCCTGTGGATCCCCGAGGCTGTCGGCCGCGAGCCGTTCGCACACGCCGCTCTCCTCCTCGGGGCAACGCAGAGGCTCGTCGTGGCGACCGGGATAGCGAGCATCTACGCACGCGATCCGATGGCGATGAACGCCGGATGGCGCACCTTGAGCGAGGCCTTCCCCGAGAGGTTCCTCCTGGGAATGGGTGTGAGCCACCAGCCGGCCGTCGAGCTGCTGCGCGGTGGCGAGTTCAGACCCCCTCTCGCCGCGATGCGCGACTACCTCGACCGCATGGACTCCGCGATGTTCGCGGCCCGACAGCCCACTGCCGAGCCGCAGCGCGTGCTCGCAGCCCTCGGGCCGAAGATGCTTGCTCTCGCGGCAGAGCGGAGCCGCGGGGCGCACCCCTACTTCACGACGGCAGAGCACACCGCAGGCGCACGCGCGATCCTGGGAACCGGGCCGCTGCTCGCGCCCGAGCAGAAGGTGGTCCTGGAGACCGACCCGACCGAGGCACGCCGCATCGCTCGCGCGGCCATGGGTGTCTACCTGGGCCTGCCGAACTACGTGAACAACCTGAAGCGGCTCGGCTTCTCCGACGACGACTTCGTCGACGGCGGCAGCGACCGCCTGGTCGACGCGATCGTGGCGTGGGGCGACGAGGAGGCGATCCGGGCCCGGGTGCAGCAGCATCACGACGCCGGCGCCGACCACGTCTGCGTCCAGGTGCTGCCCGGCGACTCGAGGGCGATACCCCTCGACGAGTGGCGGCGCCTGGCACCCGCACTCCTCGGCTGAGCCTGCACTCCGGTCATCGCCCCGGACATCTCAGGGGGCAACACGTCGCTCCGGACGGGTGCCGGTGTCGCTGTCGGGTGGAGTTCGGGATGTCGCCGTAGTTCAGGCCTCGCACGCTGTGCAAGCACAGCGCGCTGTCGCGCAGACTGGCCGGCGGGCGACCTCCATCGAGCAGACGCGCCTCAGTGTCAGATGACTTCCACGTTGACGCGATCAGTGTGAGCGGCAAGCGCCTCGATGTCGGCGCGGTCTCCGGTGAGGACCGTGCCGCCTGGCTCGGCGATGGCCACCACGAGCGCATCGACGGCCGAGCCGGTGCGGGCAAGTCGGCGGAGCTCGGCTGCTCGGCGGGCAACGTTCACGCTGACGGTCGATTCGATGATGCACGTCTTCAGGAAGCGGTGGGTGTGGGCATCGCGACCCGAGTCGCCGTGCAGCGACTCGACGAGCACCATCGTCGGCACGAGCGGGGGCCACAGCTCCTGCGTCGTCAGTGCTCGGATGAGCGAGACGGAGGTCTTCGTGCGCGCCGCGAGGCGCGAGAGTCCGCCGCTGTCGAGAACGAGCACGTTCAGCCGACTCGATCGAGTGACCGGTCACGGACGCGTCGTGCGATGGCGTCGGCCTGCGACTGTTGTCGCGTACTCGGTTCTCCGACCTCCGCCACGAGCTCTTCGAGGTATCGAGCCGCCTCGTCGAGCGCGTCTTGGCGTTCGAGCTCGGCCCGCAGTGCGATCTGAAGGAGTTCGGACGCCGGCAAGCCGCGCTTCTTCAGCTCGTCGTGAAGGTCGTCGGGGAGGTACACCTGGACACGAGGCATACGCCTAACTATACGCATAAGAGCAGGGGCTGACAAGCACAGATCCACGCTGAAGCTTCAGATCGTTGAAGCCCGCACCGTTGCTCTCGAGGCGCTGAATCGGCCCGACCGCGGTGCCGCACGCTGGGCAGATGCACAGAAGAGCGGATTCCGTCCACCTCGGCTGCGTGAGACCGATCCACACGAAGACGACGACGAAGTAGCCGGCGTGGTTGTACGCCACATACCGCTGCAACTCGGCTGAACCGAGGAGCGGACCGGTCGCTATCACGGCGAAGGAGATCGGCACGAGGGCCAGGACTGACCGGTGGGGCCAGCGGTCCCACGGGAGTCGGCCGATCAGCAGTCCGCAGATCGAGATGGTGGGGCCGATCACCAGGCCGAGTGCCCGACTCGTCCCCCGCCCGGTGGGCAGCGCCGAGTCGACCGTAGCGACGAAGCCTGCGACAACCCACGTCGCCCCGAGGACCCTCGCCGTGACCCGACGTGAGATCGTTCCCCTCATGCCCTTCGCATCGGTCGGCGCGACCGCACTCATGATCTCGCCGACCGCGTCTCGGGCACCGGGCACTGGGCCGGGGGCCGTAGTCTGACGGCCGTCGCGGGACAGACGGTCCCGACCCTGCCCGGAGGTAGATCATGGAAGTCACGGTCCGCCACAACCCCTCCTTCGCCGTCGGACGGGTCGCACTCGCCGGCGCGGAGGCCGTGAGAGTCGAGTCGGGCGCGATGATGGCCACGAGCGACGGAGTCCAGATCGAGGCGAAGATGGAGGGCGGCCTCATGAAGTCGCTCAAGCGCGCCGCTCTCGGAGGCGAGTCCCTCTTCGTGACCACCTTCACGGCACCGCCGAGCGGCGGTTGGGTGGACGTGGCAGCCAACCTCCCGGGAGACCTCGTCGTCGCCACCGTCACGCCCGATCAACCGATCAACGTCACGAAGGGCTCCTGGATCTGCTCCTCGGCCGGTGTCGAGCTCGACACCAAGTGGGGAGGCTTCAAGAACGCGTTCGGGGGTGAGGGGGGCTTCCTGATCCACGCAGGCGGCCAGGGCACCCTGGTCATGTCGTGCTACGGCGCTCTCGAGACATATCAGCTCGCAGCCGGCGAGCGCATAGTGGTCGACACGGGTCACACCGTCGCGTACTCCGCCGCCGTGCAGATGAGCATCCGCAAGGCCACCGGCGGTGCGATCCAGTCGCTCAAGAGCGGCGAGGGCCTCGTCTTCGAGTTCGCGGGCCCCGGATGGGTGATGACGCAGAGCCGGAACCCGGCTGCGCTGGTCACCTGGCTGACCCAGGCGCTCCCCTTCTCGCGCCAGTAGCCCGCCGCAACGGAGAGCGCCGCTCTCTCAAGTCGACGCCGAACGGAGGCGGGGCGCGAGCTCGTGGATGAACGCGGCGATCTCGCGCGCGCAGTCGTGGAAGACGTCGACGTCGCCGCCCGCGGGGTCGACGACGTCTTCCCACTCCTCCAGATCCACGCGCCCCAGGTCGAGGTCGTGCACTCGATCGCGCAGGGGCGCCTGCTTCGAGCCCAGATCTCGGGCCAGGCGCTTGAGAGTCCCGGTCCGGGTCGCCGCACTCGGGTGCACCCGGCGCATCCATGCCACGTGTTCGCGGGCGAGAGCGATGACAAGATCGGCCGAGTCGAGCTCCTCGGGCGTCGCCTGCCGGCTGCGGTGGAAGGGGACGGTCAGGCCGAGCCCCTCGATGGCGTCACGCGTGCGCCACGAGATCGGCATCCCTTCGATGACGTGCGTACCCGACGTCGTCACGCGCAGGCCGGGAACGTGTTCGGCCAGTAGCGCCCCCGCCATCACGGATCGGGCGGCGTTGCCGGTGCAGAGTGAGACGACGTGGACCTCGGACACGGCGACGGAGCCTAGGCGAGCGGATCCGCTGCGGGGACGCAGGCGCGAAGGCGCGACCGCTCACGCGCCGGGCTTCGCGCCCTCGCCGTAGTCGCCGATCAGCCGTACCCGCCCGTCGGCATCGCACGCAGAGCCCTCGGAGGGATCCTCACGTGCGAACTTGCCATCGATCACCCTGAGAACCACGTAGCACTCCGTGGCTGCGTTGCGACCGGGGTCCGAGGGACCATGGAGACCGTGGCCGTCCCACGCCCTGACTCCCATGAGAGCGTCGCGCAGTGCGGACCGTGAGAGGCCGTCGCCGACTCCGTCCGCCGCTGTGGCGAAGAGAAGGCCCGCCGACCACGCACGAGACCCGAGCGCGTCGGCGACCGCTCCAGGGTGAACGGCATCCAGCCAGGCCCGGTACCGCTCGAGCTCGGCGGGCGGATCGGGGTCCTCCAACGGGGTGACCTCGACGACCACGCGGAGCCCCTCCGCCGCCGGTGAAGCGGCGACTTCGGGCGAGTAGCCATCCTCGGATGCCTCGATGAGATCCAGTACCGGGCCGCGGGCGACGATCCGCTCGAGGATCGCTGCGACCAGCGAAGCCTCTGCGCGCACGACAAGCACGCGAACGCCGCGTTCGGCAAGAGAGAGCGCGTGCACGTCGGCGTCGGCACCGTCGGGGCGCAGACGCGCGGCGTACACGAAGCTCCAGCCGACCCCCTCGTAGGCCTCCACCTGGCGCAGAGCGTTCACCTCGTCGGGACCGTCGGAGAAGAGGATCGCTGCGTGTTGCACGGCTTCGGGGTGCGCCGACGCCGCGCTGCGCGCGGCGGCTACCGGGTAGGTCCCGACGGGGTTCGGGAGCGGCGCGACGACGTTCGTGGCGTCGGAGTGGATCGGGTTGACTGCCGCCGCCGGTATGTCGGGGATCCCGCAGTCGACCGCCGCCTGGGCGGCCGAGTCGTCGAGGCGGACGGCCGAGCCGACGAGCGCCAAGGCGGTATCGCAAGCGCGCTGGACGGCCGCGACCTGCTCCGCTGCTGTAGACGCGCTCAGGATCTCGAGGTCCAGCCTCTGCCCTGCGAGCCCACCGAGATGATTGCAGTACTCGACGAACGCCTCCATGGCCGCGGGCGCTCCGGTTCCGATCGCCGGTGATCGGGTAGTGCCGGCCACCGGTGCGGATGCCATCGTCGCGATCCGCACCGGGGCGGCCGCGGCCCCGTCACGGCCCGGACCGCAAGGGGCGCGCGGATCGGGGGTCGCTTCGGGTGCGTCGAGCGGCACGTCGTGGCCGGTCGCCGCCGGCGCCATCTCAGGTGTCGCGCTCTCCACTCGCGGCGCGGCTTCCCGGCTCTCACAGCCGGCCGCTCCGAGGGACCCGACGACGACGGAGAGCTGGGCCGCGCACGCGAGGACCCGTGCACGCAGGCGCAAATGACTCCTCTCCCTCGCTCGTCCCTGACCGCCCGAACCGCCGCCGCGGAGGCCGGGGCAGTGTCCCAGGTGGTGCCGGGCCCCGCAACGCGGGGAGAATCTCGGGAACGGCACCACGGATCGGCGCCGCCGACACGCCACCCCGAACCGCACCGGAGGTACCGATGACCGCGACGCTCGTCCTGCTCCGACACGGTCAGAGCGTCTGGAACCTCGAGAACCTCTTCACCGGCTGGGTCGATGTCGACCTCACCGACCTCGGCGTCGAGGAGGCACGACGAGGAGGACGCGACATGCGCGCGGCCTCGGTGCTGCCCCAGGTTGCTCACACCTCGTTGCAGATCCGTGCGATCCGCACCTGCGAGCTCGCCCTCGAAGAGCTCGGGCGCAAGTGGGTCCCCGTGCGCAGATCCTGGCGCCTCAACGAGCGTCACTACGGTGCTCTACAGGGCAAGAACAAGAAGGAGACGGCCGCGCAGTTCAGCGCCGAGCAGGTGAAGACCTGGCGCCGTTCCTACGACACGCCGCCGCCGCCCCTCGCTACTGACGACCCCGCCTGGGGATTTGACGACCGCTACCGCGACCTGACTCCCGACCTGCTACCCGCTTCGGAATGCCTGAAGGACGTTGTGACGCGCATGCTCCCCTACTGGCACGACGCGATCGTGCCCGACCTGCGCTCGGGGCTCGTCACGCTCGTGGCCGCTCACGGCAACTCGCTGCGCGCCCTCGTCAAGCACCTCGACGACATCTCCGACGCCGAGATACCCGAGCTGAACGTCCCCACCGGCATCCCGCTCGTGTACACCCTCGACGGTGACCTGCGGCCGGTCGGCGACCGCCAGGCGAACGGCCTGCGCGGCGTCTACCTGGGTGACCCGGCAGCGGCCGAGGCTGCCGCGGACGCCGTCGCGCGGCAGGCCGGCTGACGTTCAGGAGCCCTCCAGGTCGGCCGCCGAGATCACGTAGCGGTCGTGGTCGGACGAGTCGTCGTCGACCTCCGTCGCGCGGACGCTCCCCACGAAGCGGTAGCCGACGCGCGACGCCAGGTGCTGCGACGCGACGTTGCCGGCCTTGGTCTGCAGATTCAGGAACGGCCGTCCGAGATCGACCAGTGCCCAACGAGTGAAGATCGTCAGAGCCCGTGTCGCGATGCCGCGCCCACGCGCCTCGATTGCGAGCCAGTAGCCGACCTCGTCCGGCAGGTACGAGGAGCGCGCCGTCGGAGCAGCACCGATCCGGTGCAGGCCGATTCCGCCCAGGATGCTCTCGTCATCGTCGGCGACGATCACGCAGGGAGCGTCGCTCCCCGTCGCCCACCCTCGGTCGGATCCCGCGACGAACTCCTCGGCATGCCTGAGCGAGTAGGGCCACGGAATGCGCGTCCAGCGCGATATCGACTCGTCGCTGCTTATGGCGCCGTGAATGCCTTCCACATCGCCCGAGGCGACAGCGCGCACAGAGATGTCGCCGTCTCGGAGCCTCCCACCCGGCAGACAGAGGCGAGGGTCGGCCGACCTGGTGACCTCGTCGCCCGCTGAAGGGACCGGCGTGACCATGAGGCCAGTGTGACGAGATCGACTTGGGCCCGCCACCGGATTTCCCGACCGGGCCCACGTCGCCGAGGCTGCCGGAGCGGCAGGCCTCCCGGCTATCGTCACGCGCCACCATGGGCGACTCACCGCTGTCGGCACAATGAGCAGCCCTGCGAGAAGCACCGCGCGCCTCCGTCACGTGCCGGCGCTCGAGGGACTGCGCGGACTGTCCGTAGCAGCAGTCCTGCTCTTCCACGCCGAGATCTCCTGGGCGAAGGGCGGGTTCCTCGGCGTGAGCGCGTTCTTCACGCTCTCGGGGTTCCTCATCACCGCGCTGCTCCTGGCCGAGCGTGACGCCACCGACCGGGTGAGCCTCACGGCCTTCTGGGCACGTAGGGCGCGCAGACTCCTGCCGGCCGCGTACGCGTCGCTGGCGGGCATCGTCGTGTTCGGCGTCTTCGCCGCCGACGGCGACCAGGTCCGCAGCCTCCGCGGCGACGTGCTCGCGGCCCTTGGTTACGTCGCCAACTGGAGGTTCCTGGCTGCCGGGCGCTCCTACGCCGATCTGTTCGCCTCGCCCTCTCCCGTCCAGCACTTCTGGTCACTCGCGATCGAGGAGCAGTACTACCTGCTCTTCCCTCTGCTCGTCGTCGGCGCTCTCGCCGCCGGGCGCGGCCGCCGAACGGTTCTGTGGACCACGCTCCTCGCCCTCGCGATCGGGTCCGTCGCTCTCTCGATCGCGCTCGAAGCCACCGACCGCGTCTACTACGGCACCGACACGCGCGCAGTCGAGCTCCTCTCGGGCGCGCTGCTGGCCGCCGCGGTGGCGGGTCGGGCCGCCGCCACGCGCCGGTCGGCGCTCCGGCTTCTCGACGCTGCCGGCCTCGGCGCGCTCCTGACGATGCTCGTTCTCTGGTCACGCTCGTCGCAGGGCGACCCGTGGCTCTACGAGGGCGGGTTCGCTCTCCACGCGCTGCTGGCCGCGATCGTGATCGGCGCGTGCCTTCACACGACCGCGCTCTCGGGGTTGCTCGCGCTCCGTCCGCTGCGTGCCCTGGGACGCATCTCGTACGGCGTGTACCTGTACCACTGGCCCGTCTACCTCTGGCTCGACGGCGATCGAACAGGCCTGGGGCAGACACCGCTCTTCTCGCTGCGGCTGGCTGTAACCCTCACCCTGGCCGTCGCCTCCTACCGTTTCCTGGAGGAGCCCATACGGAGCGGTCGCGCCCTCGTCGGTGTCTGGCCCCGAATCGCGGCACCGTCGGTGGCGCTGCTGCTGGTGGCCGCGGTGGTGGCCGTCACGGCGGATCCACCACCGGCGACGATCGTCTTCGCCGCAGTGGCCGACGAGTCGTCGGAACCACCCGGGCCCCCGGCCACCGAGGTGACCGGGAGGGTGACGGGGTCACTACCCGGGACGGACCTCCGCGAGCCCCGCCTGCACCGTGTCCTGCGCGAGGACCGACCGGTGCGGGTGATGATCGTCGGGGACTCGGTGGCGCTCACTCTCGGGCGCGGGCTCGAGCGCTGGGCCGACGCGACGGGGAGCGCCCAGGTGTGGAACCTCGCCCGGCGCTGGTGCGGCATCGGACGGTATGCGTACCGCGCTCTCGGCCAGGGGATCGAGAGCCCCGGATCGAGCTGCGACGACTGGGCCGAGAGATGGCGCGAAGACGTGGAGGAGTACGACCCCGACACCGTCGTGATTCTCTCGACCATCTGGGAGATCATCGAGCGACGCATGCCCGAGTGGTCCGACTTCATCGCTCCCGGCGACCCGGTCTACGACGAGTGGATCACCTCCGAGTACGCGGAAGCCGTCGACGTGCTCACGGAGCGTGGAGCAAGGGTCGTCTGGATGGCCCTTCCCTGCACCCGCGACGACGCTGCGGGCCAGAGCCTCATAGAGCACTTCAACGCGAGCATCCTGCCCGACCTCGTTCGCAGGCGACCCCGCCAGGTCGCGCTCGTCGACCTGCACGCGCGCGCCTGTCCGAACGGCGAGTTCACCGACACCCTCGGCGGCCTCGACGGCGCCCGCCCCGACGGGGTCCACTTCTCCGAGACCGGCGCCGACTGGGCGGCAGGCTGGCTGATGCCGATGCTCACGGGCGGCGCAGGCAGGCAGGTGGGGCACTAGCGGCGACGCTGCCGGACGCCTCGGGTGCCGGCGAGCACCCTGGCGGCTCTCGTCCACCGTTCAGCAGGCAGCCACCGCACGGAAGAGCCGGACCGGGTCGGCGATGCCCTTGACGAACACCGGACCCAGCTCCTCGAACGTGACGCGCTCGAGGTCCACCCGGCGCCGCGTCCTGCAACGAGCCATCGAGTAGCCCCAGCCGCGCCAGTGCGGGCTCCGAGACGAGGACCTCTCCGGGCCCCGCGACGTCGACGATCCTCGCCGCCAGGTTCACGTCGTGACCGACGAGGTCGTCGCCGCGGCTGCGCGGACGGCCCCAGTGCATGCCCATGCGCACCCAGAGCGGCACCTCCTCGGTGGACGCGGCGCAGAAGCGCGCCTGCAGGCCGAGGCAGATGTCGAGGGCCGCTGTCTCCTCGGAGAACCACAGGAGCAGCCCGTCTCCGAGCTCCTTCACCACGCGCGCCCCTTCGACGAGGGCGTCGCGGACGATCCGGTCCTGGCGCTCGAGCAGGGACAGCGCGAACTCGTCACCGCGCTCGGCGGTCAGCTGGGTGAAGCCGACGAGGTCGGTGAAGACCACGAACCCCGTGTCGGTCGACGTCGTCACTCGCATTCGACGCGTATCGAGCCGCTCGTCGTCGAGACCTCGATCCGGCCGTCCGTACCTTCCTCGCAGTCGCAGCGGATCGAACCGCTCCTGCTGTGGAGAACGGCCTCGGGACGAGAGCCCGTCGGAACCTTCACGCGCACCGATCCGCTCACGGTACGGACCCCCAGGCAGCCCGCCGACGACGTGCCGAGCTCCACCCCGCCGCTGGCAGTCTGAACGGTGCCCTCGTCGACGCTCTCCGCCGTGACGGACCCCGATCGGGCGGAGACCTCCGCCGACCCGGCCCTGCCGATCCGGACCCTCGCGCTGCCGGTGACGACGCGGCACTGCCCCGCGCACTCGTCGACCACTATCGCGCCCGAGCGCGTGCGAAGGTCGGCCGACGCTGCCCGTTCGACGGAGATCTTGCCGCTCGAGGTCGTCACTCGTATGTCGCCGAGCGCACCCTGTAGCTCAACCGACCCCGAGTTCGTACCGACGACGACGTCGCATCCCTCGGGACAGCGGATCTCGACCGCCGAGTTCGGACGAGCGGGGCGGACCGTCGCGGAACCGCCTTCCCCCTCTTCCACCACTCCCCCGACGACCTTCAGGTCGCCCGAACCCGCTGCGGTGACAGCGACTCGCCCACTTCGCGTCGCCACCGAGATCCGCCTCACCACACCCGAGCCACCGGCCACGCCGGAACCCTACGCCCCAGCGAGGGGGCGCGAGCCCGAATCGGGCCGGGTGTGACCCATGTCGGGCACCCGCTGCCGGGCCCGGGCCCGGAGTCGCTTCAGGCGAGCTTGTCGGCGCATGTCACCGCGGCGCCGCCGATCGACATGAATCTCGGGTCACCCTGAATCGCGCTGCCGAGCGTGTTGAGCGTCAGCGCTGCCGAGAGCTGCCTGTCGGGGTCGGCCCACCCGCCCGAACCGCCGAAGCCGTTGTGACCGAAGCCGTTCTCGCTGATGCCCGCGCTCGTGAAGACGAGGTGATAGCCGAGTCTCCAGTGCAGCGGGAAGATGATCACCTTGTCGGGGCGGGTGTTCTGCACCTCGGTCGCCCTGGCGATGGTCTCCTTCGAGAGAAGGCGCACACCGTCGAGCTCTCCACCCGCCGCGAGCGCCGAGTAGAGGCGCGCGAGCGATCGCGCCGTGAAGCACCCGTTCGCGGCCGGGATCGGGTAGAGGACCGATTCGGGGTCGAGCATGATGTGCATCGTGTGCGGCGCGCCGAGCGCGTCGGCGATCACTTCCAGCGACACCTCTATCCCCATCGACTCGGCCAGCGCGGCGAGAGGGCTCGTCCCCTCTCCACGACCCAGGCTCATCGGGTCGTCGCCGGGCGGGGGAATGAGGGTCGAGACCCGACCGAGCTCGGAGCGCGGCAGCCCCACATAGCAGCCGTCGAGCCCGAGCGGTTCCGCGATCTGCGTCCGGACGAAGTCGGTGATGCCCATGCCCGAGACACGCCTGACCACCTCGCCGACGAGGTAGCCGAACGTGACCGCGTGGTATCCGTTCGCGACTCCGGGTTCGTGCGCAGGCGTCGCCCGCTCCAGGGCGGCGACCATCGCCTCCCAGTCGAGTAGCTGCTCGGCGCTCTCGAGCAGCGATGCTGCGTCGTAGAGCCCCGCCTCGTGGCAGAGGAGGTGGCGGACGGTGATGCGCTCCTTGCCGTTCTGCGCGAAGCCGGGCCAGTGGAGTGCGACCGGGTCGTCGTAATCGACCAGGCCCCGGTCGACGCACATGTGCAGCGCAGTGGCCGTCACGCCCTTCGTCGTGGAGAAGGAGACGGCGAGAGTGTCCGCTTCCCAGGGGTCGCCTCCGGGGTCCCGAGACCCTCCCCACAGGTCCACGACCTTCTCCCCGCGGTGGTAGACGCAGACGGCCGCGCCGCCCGAGTCGCCCGCGAGCACCTCCTCGAACGCGGCGGAGACTTCTCCGAACGCCCGATCGCATGTACCGTTCAGCATCGTTCCTCCTTCGGGGACCCGTCCGTCGCCGGTCGCGCCACCCCACGGATGGCAGCCCGAGCCGCTCGGAGCACGCGCCCGACGGCCATTGCACCGGACGCGCTCGCACCGACTATTGCACACCGCGTGAAATAATCATAGGGTCGCAATCGTGACGAGCGAGGCAGGTACGACCGACGGCCGCACCGCCCGCTCGGCCCGCACCAGGCAGGCAGTGGTGCGGGCACTCCTCGATCTGATCTCGGAGGGCGACCTCCGACCCACGGCCCGGCGCGTCGCCGAGCGGGCAGGGATCTCGCTCCGTTCGGTGTACGTGCACTTCGACGATCTCGAGGACCTCTTCCTCGCGGCCGCCCACGAGCAGACGCTCCTCGTAGCCGGACTGGCCCGCGAGGTGCCCTCAGACGGCCCACTGGAGGAGCAGGATCTCCGCCTACGTCGAGCAGCGCTGCGCGATCCTCGAGGCGGTCGCCCCGATCCGGCGCGCCGCCGACCTGCAGGAGCCGTTCTCCCCCACGCTGTCCAGCCTCCTCGACTTCGCGGCGCAGCGCCGCGCGCGACGAGATCGCGACCGTCTTCGATCACGAGCTCTCACGACTCGACGGCAGGGTCCGACAGGCGCGCCTCGCGACGATCGACACACTCGTGAGCTCCTCGGGCTGGCGTCTTCTGAGAAGAGTGAACGGCCTCTCCGTCCCTGAAGCACGCCGCGCGGTCGCCGACGCGATCCGTGCGCTCCTCTCCTGCCCGACGCAATGAGCCCACGCCTCGGCTCCCGATTCGAGGTGTTCACGCGGCGGACGAGCTTCCTCGGGCCGCTCGCCATGATGCTCCTGGCGTGTGCCGTGCTCTGGCCGGCACCCGGGGGCGTGATGCTCTCGGGCGCTGTCCTGGGTCTCGTCACGTCACTGCTCGCAGTCGGCCTCGCACTCGTGTACCGGGCAAACAGGATCGTGAACTTCGCGCAGGCCGAGCTCGGAGCCGCACCCGCCTCCCTGGCGCTGCTGCTGATCCTCGCGCGGGGTTGGAGCTTCTTCCCCGCGATCGCGTGCGGAATCGTCGCGGCGCTCGCGACGGGCGCTCTCGTGGAGCTTCTCTTCGTGCGCAGGTTCTTCCGGGCGCCGCGCCTCATACTCACGGTGGCCACGATCGGCGTCGCCCAGCTCCTGGTCGGCCTCGGGTTCTTCCTGCCCCGTTGGATCGGGGTACCGCGTGCGACCCGCTACGCCCCGCCCGTGGAGCTGACCTTCGAGTTCGGGGGGACCGTCTTCTCGGGCAACGACGTGCTGCCCCTGATCGTCGTGCCGGCGGTGCTCCTCGCCCTCGCGGCCTTCATGCGATTCAGCACCTTCGGAATGGCGCTCCGTGCGAGCGCCGAGAGCGCCGACCGAGCCGCCATGTTGGGTGTTCCCGTGCAGCGGCTGCACACGCTCGTCTGGGCCCTCGCGTCCGCCCTGGCATTCGTCGCCCTCTTCCTGCGCGCGGGCATCGTTGGCATGAGCATCGGCAACGTCCTCGAGTCGACGGTGCTGCTCGTGGCGCTCGCTGCCGCGGTGATCGGACGGATGGAGCACCTGCCGACGATCGTCGCGTCGTCCGTCGGCCTGGGCATCGTCAGCCAGTCCGTGAAGTCGGCGTGGGACGCCGACCCGAAACGCGACGCGGTCCTAGCCGTCATCATCGCCCTCGCGCTGCTGGGCTCGCGGTCACGTGCGCTCACGCGGATCGGCGAAGGCGTCGTCTCCACGTGGCAGGCGACCCGCGAGGTCCGACCCGTCCCCCACGAGCTGCGACGGCTGTTCGAGGTCCGACTGGCTCGGGTTGCCGCCGGAGCGGTCGTTGCCGCCGCGGCGTTCCTGCCGCTGTTGCTTCCCGTCAGCCGACTACGTCTCGCGGGCGTCGTCGTCATCTTCGGGATCCTCGGAGCGTCACTCGTCGTGCTGACGGGATGGGGCGGGCAGGTGAGCCTCGGACAGACGGCGGTCATGGGTCTAGCCGGAGCCGCCGGTGCGGCTGTGACGAGCCGCCTCCACATGGACCTGGCCTTCGGACTCCTCGCCGGCGGCCTCGCCGGGCTCGCGATCATGGTGCTCATCGGCCTGCCGGCTCTCCGCGTGCGCGGCCTCGCATTCGCGGTGATCACCCTCGCGCTGGCGCTTGTGACCTCGTCGTTCCTCCTCAACCCGACGTACTTCGGGAACTGGCTCCCGGAAGGGAGAATCGGCCGGCCTGACCTGTTCGGCACCATTCCCACGGGGACCGAGCGCCAGTTCTACCTGCTGACCGTCGCCGTGCTCCTCCTGGTCCTCTACAGCGCACGTGCGTTGCGCTCCGGCCGGACCGGGCGCGTGCTCGATCGCCTCCCGGGAGAACGAGGCCGGCGCCCAGTCGTACGGGATAAGCCCGACGCGCGCCGCCCTGTCGGCATTCGCGGTCTCCGGCTTCATCGCAGGCCTCGCCGGCACCCTCTTCATCCACCAGCAACACGCGATCGACAGGTCGAACTTCACCGCGCCCGTGAGCCTCCAGGTCTTCTCGATGGTGGTCGTCGGCGGGCTCGGCTCGCTCTCGGGCGCAGTCGTGGGAGCGGTATACCTGCGAAGCGTCCAGTACTTCCTACCTTCGGAGTGGTCGTTCCTCGCCACCGGCGCGGGCCTCCTGTTGGTGCTGATCCTCCTGCCCGGCGGCATCGGCGCCGCCCTCGGCGACGTGCGCGACGGGGCGCTGCGCCGTCTGGCGCGTCGAAAGGGGATCCGGGTACCGAGCCTCGTCGCAGACACGCGCGTCGAGTTCGCACCGTCCTCGGCGATGAAGGACGCCGTCGCCGACGCCATCGAGGAGCCCTTCGTCGAGGATCTCCATCCGTGAGCTCAGACAGGCGTAGATCCATCAGCGCGGAGACCCCGCGGACGAGACTCCTGCGTGTCGGGCGTCTGGAGATCCGCAAGCCGCGGGGACCCAGGCGGTACCTGGCCGAGACGGCCGGCGGCGAGGCCGTGTACCCGCTCGTCGTCCTCTTCGGGCTCAACGCGGTGGACGAGCTCGACCGCGCTGCGTTCGGGATCCTCACCCCGGAGATCCGCGACCACTTCGGGCTGTCGAACGGGGGCATCCTCGCCCTCATCTCGCTCACCCTGCTGGGTGGCCTGCTGCTGGAGATCCCGCTCGCCTACTACGCCGACCGGCTGCCGCGCGTGCGCATCGCCGTGGCCGGGGCCGGTGTGTGGGCGCTCTTCGGAATCGTCACCGGCCTCGCGGGAACGGTGCTGATGCTCGTGGTCGCGCGGTCGGGCTCGGGCATGGGCCGTGCGGTGGTGAGCCCGACCCACAACTCACTCATCTCCGACTACTACCCGATCTCGGTGCGGGCCGACGTGTTCGGCTTCCACCGCATGGCGAACGCCGTCGGGTCCTTCACCGGCGCGGTCGCCGCCGGCCTCATCGCCGAGCGCTTCGGGTGGCGCGCTCCATTCTTCGTCTTCGTGATCCCGACGCTCGTCTTCGTCGTGCTGGGGCTCCGGCTCCGTGAGCCGGGACGAGGCAAGTGGGAGCGGCAGGCTGCGGGTGCCGCGGCGGCAGTCGTCGATACCGACGAGGTCCCCCCGTCGTTCGCGGAGTCCGTGCGGATCCTCTGGGCGGTCCGCACGCTGCGACGCATCTGGTACGCGCTCCCGTTCCTGGCATCGTCGATCATCGGCCTGGTGGTGCTGACCGCCCTCTACTACGAGGAGGTGTTCGATCTGAGCGAGTCGCAGCGAGGTTGGATCGCCGCGACCACGGAGCCCGCAGCGGTCGTCGGCCTCATGCTCGGCATCCCGCTCGCGTCGCGCCTGATGCTCAAGGATCCAGGGCTGGGTCTGCGCCTCCTCTCGTTCGTGGCCGTCGGAGTCGCCGCCGCGTTCACGGTCTTCGCGCTCACACCCATCCTCTGGGTCGCAGTGGTGATGAACGTCCTCATCTCCGGCGTGGTCGCACTGCTGGCGCCGGGGATATTCGCGTCCCTCTCCCTGGCGATACCGCCGAAGGTCCGCTCCCTCGGCTTCTCCATGGCCTCGCTCTTCATCCTCCCAGGCGTCCTCGCGCTGCTGCTCGTCGGGTACATCGCGGACCACTGGGGAATCCGTCAGGGCCTGCTCCTCATGGTCCCGATCTTCCTGGTCGGCGCGACGATCCTCTCGTCCGCCGCGGGGTTCGTCCGTGCCGACATCGCGCGCGTCTGGACTTCGACGGCGGCGCAGGCGGAGGTCCGCTACGAACGCTCACGCGGCCGGTCCAAGCTCTTGATCGTGAGAGGGCTCGACGTCGACTACGACGGCGTGCAGGTTCTCTTCGGCGTCGACTTCGAGGTCGACGAGGGCGAGATCGTCGCGCTCCTCGGCACGAACGGCGCCGGCAAGTCGACCCTCCTCAAGGCCGTCTCGGGCCTCGTCGAGGCAGCCAACGGGGCCATCGTCTTCGACGGTCGCGACATGACCTACGCGCCTCCGCACGAGGTCTCGGCGCGTGGCGTCGTGCAGGCACCAGGCGGCCAGGGGGTCTTCCCGTCTCTGACCGTCGCCGAGAACCTCCGAATCGCAGGGTGGACGCACCGTTCGGACCGCGCACGTGTGCACGCATCGACTGAGCGCGTACTCGACATCTTCCCCGTGCTCCGCGGGCGTCTCGACGAGCCCGCCGGCAACCTGTCGGGCGGTCAGCAGCAGATGCTGACCCTCGGCATGGCCTTCGTCACGCGACCGCGCCTCCTGATGATCGACGAGCTCTCCCTCGGTCTTGCGCCGGCCGTCGTGACTCAGCTCCTGGAGATAGTCGAGGCCATCTGTGCGCAGGGGACGACGATCATCCTGGTGGAGCAGTCGGTGAACCTCGCTCTCACCGTTGCACAGACCGCGTACTTCATGGAGAAGGGCGAGATCCGCTTCCACGGGCCGACCTCCGAGCTCCTCGACCGGCCCGACGTGCTCCGGTCGGTGTTCCTGGAAGGTGCCATCAGCGCATCGGGCGATGGACCGGCGAGAGTGGCGGTCCCCTCGTCGCGCGCCGCTCGGCCCGCGATCGGCGAACCGCGACTCGAGCTGGTCGGCGTCTCGAAGCGGTTCGGCGGCCTCTCCGCGCTGAACGAGGTCTCGTTCTCGGTGGGGGCAGGCGAGATCCTCGGATTCATCGGCCCGAACGGAGCCGGGAAGACGACCCTCTTCGACGTGGTGTCCGGGTTTCTCACAGCCGACTCGGGAAGCATCCGACTGGGAGAGGGCGACGACGCCCGCGAGATCACGGAACTGCGGCCGCGTGCGCGCGCGTGGCTCGGTCTCGGCCGCTCGTTCCAGGACGGGCGCCTCTTCCCGGGGCTCACCGTCGCCGAGACGATCGCCGTCGCCCTGGAACGCCATGTAGAGGTCCGAGACCCCGTGGCGGCGGTGCTACGCCTCCCGGCCGTGACGGACTCCGAAGCGAGGGTGAGGGAACGGGTCGACGAGCTCCTCGAGCTGATGGGCATCGAAGACTTCCGCGACAAGCTCGTCCGTGAGCTCTCGACCGGCAGTCGTCGCGTCGTCGATCTGGCATGCGCGCTCGCGCACGGGCCCAGTGTCCTCCTGCTCGACGAGCCGTCGTCGGGCATCGCTCAGCGCGAGACCGAGGCCCTCGGGCCCCTCCTCAGGAGCATCCGCGACAAGACCGGGGCCAGTGTGCTCCTCATAGAGCACGACATCCCACTGTTGAGATCGGTGGCCGATCGGACGATCGCCCTCGACCTCGGCGAGGTCGTCGCAGCCGGTGCGACCGTCGACGTCCTGAAGCACCCGAGGGTGGTCGAGTCGTACCTGGGTACCGACCAGGCGACCATCGCCCGCAGTGGCGCTATCCCGGACGAGTAGGCGCACCCCGCCCCGGGCAGCAAGACGCCGGAGGTCCCGTTGGGGCAGACTCGACGGCCAACAGGGAGCTCTCGAAGCCCGAGGTGGCCCCGGGCCCTGCTCCCAGGAGGGGACGACGATGCAGCAGCCGACCCGGAGACCGTCCGGCACGTCCGTCCTCCGTCGCTACGCGCCGATCCTCGCCGTCGCGCTGGTCGTCGGCATGCTCGTCGCCGTGTTCGCATTCGTCGGGGGCGACGACGAGTCCGACGCCCCGTCCGGTAGCGATACCACCGAGCCCGAGGCCACCTCCGACGTTCCTGTCATCTACCCCGAGGCCGTCGCTGCCGGCACGGTCGACGACTACGACTGGGGAGATCGCTGCGACACCGATTCCGGCCTCATCGCCATACCGAATCTGGGCGCCGCACCGTGCGTACCGGTCTTCGAGGGTGACAACGGCGGTGCGACCTCGCCGGGAGTGACCGCCGAGAAGATCCGCGTCGCGTTCTACATCTCGCCGCCGGACCCCCAGACCGAGGCGCTGGTGAAGCTCGCCGGCGCGTACGACGAGCCGAAGGACGTCCAGACGACGCTGCGGCAGTACTCCGAGATCTACCAGGGGACATACGAGCTGTACGGCCGGGAGGTCCAGCTGATACCACTCGAAGGCAGCGGGCTCGACGAGGCCGCAGCCCGCGCCGACGCGATTCGCGCCGCCGAAGAGCTCCACGTCTTCGCCGTCCTCGGCGGGCCGACGCAGGGCAAGGCATTCGCCGAGGAGCTCGCCGCACACGAGGTGCTCTGCCTCGGCTCATGCCTCGGCGCGCAGCCCGAGAGCTTCTACCGCGACAACGCTCCGTACGTGTGGGCTCCCGGCCCCTCTCCCGAGCAGACGGCGGCGTTCGTAACCGAGCTCATCGCCAAGCAGCTCCTGGGCGGAGTCGCCGAGTTCGCGGGCGACCCCGACATGCGCGCGGCGCCGCGCGTCTTCGGCCTCCTGTCCTACGACACCCCGGATGGCACCTTCGCCCCCGCGTGGGAGAGCTTCAAGAGGATCCTCGGCGATGCCGGCATCGATCTCGCAACGCACGTCACGTACTTCCTCGACCTGGCGAAGGCGCAGGAGGACAGCCGAACTGTCGTCACCAAGCTCAAGAACGCCGGTGTCACGTCGGTCATCTTCACCGGTGACCCGATCATGCCCCGGTACTTCACCGAGGAGGCGACCGCCCAGGGGTTCTTCCCCGAGTGGATCATCGCCGGCACCGTCTTCGCCGACACAGACGTCTTCGGACGAACGTTCGATCAGGAGCAGTGGGCGCATGCCCTGGGGGTCTCGCTGCATCCCGACGCGCGTCGAGAAGGAGAACGATGCATCGACTCGCCTGTACGAGTGGTGGTTCGGTGATGGCGCGCTCCCGCCGGCCGAGAACTCCTACGGGATAGCCGCCACCGCAACGAACCTCCTCTTCAACGCTTTGCAGGTGGCGGGCCCCGACCTCAACCCTGAGTCCTTCCGCGACGGCGTCTACAGGATGCCGATTCAAGAGCAGGGCCCGGGAGGCCTCCGGTCGATCCTCACGTTCGGGGAGCGAGGCATCTGGCCGGGCGACGGCTACGTCGACGTCGCGGGCCTCGACAACGCCGGCATCCTCTGGTGGGACCCCGAGGCGACCGGCGTCGACGAGACGGGCGCCGAGGGCAAGGGCATGTACCGCCACGTCGACGGCGGCAGGCGCTACCTGCCCGGAGAGATGCCGACCGACCCGATCCCGTTCTTCGACCCTACCGATGCGGTGACCACGTATCCCGACACTCCCGACGAGCTCCGCCCACCGGAGTACCCGCCGCCCGACCACCGGGGATAGCCGGCCTACCCGGAGGCCTTCGGGCTGCCGTCGCCGTTCAGCGAGATCCACCCCGAACCCTCGACGTAGCGCCGGACGACGCGCGCCGGGACACCCGCGACCACCGAGTTGTCGGGGACTTCGATCCCGGCCACGACCGCTCCTGCGGCGACGACGACGTGCCGGCCGATGTGTGAGCCGGGCAGCACGATTGCTCCGTGCCCGAGCCATGATCCGGAGCCGATCGAGACCGGCGAGTTGCTCCACATCTGAGTGCCGATCGGGAGACTCAGGTCCTCGTAACCGTGGTTCTGGTCGGTCACGTAGACGTAGTGCCCGGTCCATATGTCGTCGCCGAGCACGATGCTCTCGTGCCCGACTATGCCGATGCCCTTCCCCAGCGTGCAGCGGTCACCGATGGTGATCATCGGATCGCCGCGCAGCCCGGCGTGTATCGGCATCCCTGCCGCGATGCTCGCGAAGGGGCCGACGGTCGTGTGGTCGCCGATCGATATGAAGCCCTCTCCGAAGATGACCGACTGCGGGAACGCGATCAGGCTCCCGTCGCCGAACGTGTGGAATCGGCGGCCCCTGCGGTGACGCGGTCCGATCGCGCCGAACTTCTCGATCTCGGCCCACACGCGGTGGATCAGGTCGCCGGTACGCACCGCGAGCGCGTCGCGAAACGGCGTCGGCGCATTCATGCTTGAACAGTACCGGCGCGTCTGGTCCGACGCCCGAGACCCGAGTGCTCCTCGGCCCTACGCGAGGCGCTCCACGACCATCGCCATTCCCTGGCCACCGCCGACGCACATCGTCTCGAGCCCGTAACGCCCACCCGAGTCCTCGAGGCCGTTGAGGAGGGTCGACATGATGCGGGCACCCGTCATGCCGAACGGATGGCCGAGCGCGATCGCTCCGCCGTTGGGGTTGAGCTTCTCCATAGGGATGCCGAGGTGCTTCGCCGAAGGGATCACCTGGGCTGCGAAGGCCTCGTTGATCTCGACCTGGTCGATGTCGTCCATCTTCAGGCCGGCGCGTGCGAGGGCCTGTCGGCTCGCCTCGATCGGGCCAAGCCCCATGATCTCGGGGTTCAGGGCACTGACCCCACTCGACACGATGCGTGCCAGAGGCTCGATGCCGAGGGCCTCGGCCTTGGCGTCGCTCATCACGACCACCGCGGCGGCGCCGTCGTTGAGGGGGCAGGCGTTGCCCGCAGTGATGCTGCCGTCGGGCCGGAAGACCGGCTTCAGAGTCGCCAGCTTCTCGATCGTCGTGCCGGGCCGCGGACCGTCGTCCTTGCTGACGACCGTGCCGTCGGAGAGGGTCACGGGCACGATCTCCCGCTCGAAGAAGCCTCGCTCCTGTGCGGCGACCGCGCGGTTCTGCGAGAGACAACCGAACTCGTCCATCTCCTCGCGGGTGACCCCCTCGGCCTCGACGACGTTCTCGGCGGTGTCACCCATCGCGATGTAGACGTCGGGGAGCCCCGACGGCGGCGTCCACGCCCCCTTGCCGCCCTCCTTGCGCTCGCCGGTGCGCGACTCGGCGTCGCCGAACAGCGGGTTGTGCGGACCCGTGTCGGACGCCCCGAACCTGTATCGGCTGACCGTCTCGACCCCACCGGCCACGAAGACGTCGCCCTCGCCGGCCTTGATCGCGTGAGCCGCCATCCGGATCGTCTGGAGCGACGAGGAGCAGTACCGGTTCACCGTCACACCGGGCGCGTCGACGTCGGCGAGGATCGCCGCGATCCGACCGATGTTGTAGCCGGCTTCGCCACCCGGCTGGCCGTTGCCCCAGATGACGTCCTCGACGAGCCCGCGATCGAGGGCAGGGACCCGATCGAGCACCGACCTGACTATCAGCGCCGAGAGGTCGTCGGGGCGGCAGTCGACCAGCGAGCCCTTGTTGGCCCGGCCGATCGGGGTGCGGGCGTAGGCGACGATCACTGCTTCGGGCACGGTGCCCTCCTGGGGGTAGGGGCCGCTCTGCGGGCCGCGGGATCGGCACAGGTTAGCCGCCTCGCCTTGCCTTGGTTACTCCGCAGTAACCCGAGCGTGGGGCACCCGGAGGTAGCGCGCTCCCGCGTTGCCCGGATCGGGATCGCGTCGAGCGCCTGTCGGTAGGGTGACCGCCGTGCCGAAGGAGAAGGACCTAGCGAGCGAGCACCACAAGAGCCACCGCTCCCCGTGGCTGCGCGCCGTGGTGCTCGGCGCGAACGACGGCATCGTCTCCACGGCGAGCCTCGTGATCGGAGTGGCCGCGGCCGGCGCCTCGTCGTCGGCAGTGCTCACTGCCGGGATCGCCGGGTCGGTCGCGGGCGCCCTCTCGATGGCCGCCGGCGAGTACATCTCCGTCAGCTCCCAACGCGACGTGGAGATCGCCGACCTGCGGATCGAGGCCGCCGCTCTTGCGGAGCACCCCGAGGACGAGCGCGACGAGCTCGCCGAGATCTACGTGCGCCGCGGCCTCGACCCAGACCTCGCAGCTACCGTCGCGGAGCAGCTCATGGACCACGACATGCTCGCCGCGCACGCCCGCGACGAGCTCGGCATCACCGAGCTCGCCAGTGCACGCCCCCTCCAGGCAGCATGGGCATCGGCCGCGGCGTTCGCGGCGGGAGCCATCGTCCCGGTGCTCGCCGTGGCGCCCGCTCCCCGATCGGCACGCGTCGCCGTCACCGCCGTGGCCGCCCTCGTCGCCCTGATCGCGCTCGGCGCGCTCGGCGCGCTCGCCGGAGGGGCGCCATGGAAGCGGGCCGCGCTGCGAGTCATCACCTGGAGCTCGCTGGCGATGGCAGTCACCTACGGGATCGGCGCGCTGGTAGGCACACAGATCGACTGACGGCCCGGACCGCTCGCCCCGAGTGCGCTCGTCTCGACAAGCGGTTCGTCGCGGCTTCAATCCCGTCTCGCGCCCTTCGATGAGGGCACCGCGTGCTCAGTCGATGCGACGGAGGCCCTCGAGATAGCGACGGCCCATGGCCGCGTACTTGGCCGCCATCTCCGCGATCATCCCGGGCTCCACTGAGTCCGGGCGGATCTTCGCCGGGACGCCTAGCGCCATCGCGTTCGACGGGACCTCTGCACCGTTGGGCACGAGAGCAGACGCTGCGACCAGGGCGCCGGTGCGGACGACCGCCGCGTGCAGCACGACGGCGCCGGTGCCGACCAGGGCGCCCGACTCCACCACGCACCCCTCTAGGTGGGCGAGATGACCGATCACGCAACCGTCGCCCACGACCGTGGCCAGCTCCGCCGTGGCGTGGACGACGGCGCCGTCCTGCACCGAGGTCCGTGCTCCGATGGTGATCGCGCCGTAATCGCCACGGAGCACCGCCTGCGGCCAGATGCTGCTCTCGGGGCCGATGGTCACGTTGCCGATGACCGTCGCCTGCTCGTGCACGTAGGCATCGGGGTGAATGGTCGGAACAGCGTCACCGAGAGCGTAGGTCGCCATGCATCGAAACTACCCCGCTCGGCGGTGGGCTCCACGGTCCGAGGGGGGCGCATGCCGCCGCGGCGCGGCGGCCAGGATCGGAACGCCGTCGGAGGTCACGTCGCCGAGGTTGGCGGCGTCACCGAGACCGGCGACGGTGCCGTCGCTGCAGACGATCCAGTAGCCACGGCCCGTCGCGCGTCGCAGCGATCGCGACGGCGAGGTGCTCCGCCGGCGCGGCCTCGATCGACCCCGCGTCGTCGGGAAGATCCCCCGCGGGCAGGGCGTCGGCGAGCGATCCGAGCTCCTCGGCGGCCCCGAAGGGGACGACTACGCCGGTGGCGGTCACGAGCCAGTACCCGTCACCGGAGCGAGTCGGCGCGATCCCGGTCACCGGATCCTGGGGAGAGCCCGGCACAGTCTCCGCCGCGAGATCGTCGGCGTGAGCATCCATCGCCGCGCGGTCCGGACCGGCATCGGAGCGCCCGCGTGCCAGGTCTCCGTGATCTGCGGCGTCGCCCACCGGCACGACCCGTCCCGCCGAGTCGACGAGCCAGTACCCCCGGCCCGAGCGCGTCGAAGCGACGCCTACCAGTCGCGAACCCGGCGCAACGGAGCCCGGGACCGGGTCGATGGCCGGCGCGCCCGCTACTGCGATGACGCCGCCGCCCGCTCCGACCAGCCAGAGCCCGCTGCCGCGTGGCGAGGCGGCCGCGGCGATAGGTGCTACAGAGCGTGAGTGGGACCTCTTGACGCGCCGCGCGTCGCCGTAGGAGAAGACATCTCCGTCCCGGGTAACGAGCCAGTACCCGTCGCCGCTGCGCGTCGGCGTCACCGCCACTACCGGCCCGCCGCGCCTGCGGTCGGCGGCGGACCCCCAGAAGCGCGTGTCGCCGATGTCGTAGACCTGGCCGTCGGCACCTGCGAGCCAGAGCCCGTCACCTGGGCGGAGCTGCGCAGGAGGCGTCTCGGGCATCGCGGACGCGCGCTCGCCGAGGGAGGCGCCGGCTGAGTCGAGCATCCGCAGGTACACGCGCAGCACCGTGTCGGAGTATCGCGTGGAGGTCGCCCAGTTGCCGTTGCCCATCACTCGCCACGAGGGGGCGGCTCCGTGCTTCGACGAAGGCGCTCGTACCACGATCGGGGCGTACGACTCGTCGATCGGTTCGGGGGCTGCGTACTGGCGGAGCAGCTGCATCTGCGCGCGTACGCCGGTGCGGGCGTCGGGGTAGCGGAACCCGCGGACACCCCCGTCGTACGCGCCGATCCCCGCGTAGTTGTTGTCGGCCCAGTGCACCTGGCCGTAGTCGGGGTAGTAGAGCCACCCGGTCTCGACGAGCGACTGCGCCCACGCGATGTCGGCTCTCACGCCGTACGCCTCGCCCTCCTCGATGAAGAGCGACGCCAGCTCCTCTATCGGGACCGTGAGTCGTTCGGTGTGCCCGGACTCCTCGTAGGCCGCGACGAGACCGGCGGCGTCGAGGCGGCTCACGCCGAGAACGGAGAACGGGTCGGTGTCGGCGCCGTCCGCGTAGGCGAGCGCGACGGCCACCGGATCGCCCGACGCCGCCGGAACCCCCTGCCCCGCTGACCTCCCGACCGCTGCACCTCCGGATAGGGCGACGACGAGCAGACCGGCGAGCGCGCCGAGAAAGCTGAACCGGTCCCGAGTCATGCCCCATTATCGGTCACGTCGCGCTCCCCACTGAAGCCGGGGCCACAGAGCGGCGATCCGCGCCGTTCGCGTACTCTTACGCGCCTCGCTGCAGGAGAAGGCGAGTTCGACGACCGGAACGGCCGGAGGGGACGAGATGGCGATCGCGCAGACCCGCAGCGGCAAGGTCCAGGGCACCGAGGAGGACGGCCTGCACGTCTTCCGGGGCGTCCCCTACGCGCAGCCACCCGTAGGGGCCCTCCGTTGGCACCGACCCCTTCGCGAGCGGTCGTGGGACGAGGTCCGCGACGCCACTCGCTTCTCCGCGATCTCCGCCCAGGGCGACTCGCCCCTGGAGCAGATGCTCGGTGCCGGCGACGTGAAGAAGAGCGAGGACTCCCTCTACCTCAACGTGTGGACGCCCGGCCTCGACGACGGCCACCGCCCGGTGATGGTCTGGATACACGGTGGTGGCTGGCTCACCGGCTCCGGCTCCACCCCCTGGTACGACGGCGCCCGCTTCTCCGGCAACGGCGACGTCGTCCTGGTGACTGTCAACTACCGGCTCGGGGCTCTCGGCTTCCTGCATCTCGCAGATCTCCTCGGGGCCGAGTACGAGGGCTCGGGCAACCTGGGCATCCTCGATCAGGTGGCCGCCCTCGAGTGGGTCCGCGACAGCATCGAGGCGTTCGGCGGCGACCCGGGGAACGTGACGGTGTTCGGCGAGTCGGCCGGCGCGGGGAGTGTCGGAACCCTGCTCGGCCTACCGGAGGCGCGCGGCCTCTTCCAGGGGGCCATCGCGCAGAGCGGGGCGGCATCGTGGTGCAACACCGCGAGCAGGCCACCGAGAACGCCGGTCGCATCATCGATGCCCTCGGAGTCGCGCGCGACGACGCCGACGCTCTCCTGGCCCTTCCGTGGGAGCGGATCGTCGAGGCACAGGCGGTGCTCGGTGACGAGGGCGGGGCACTCGGGCTCCCGTTCCAGCCCGTCGTCGACGGCGTCGTGCTACCCATCCCGCCGATAGAGGCCATCGCCGCCGGGAACGCGGCCGGGGTCCGCGTGCTCATCGGCACGAACGCGGATGAGATGACGCTCTTCGGGTTGATGGATGCCCGCCTCGCGACGATCGACCAGGAGGGACTGATCTACCGAGTGCGCTCGCACCACGGAGACGCAGCAGTCGAGATGGTCGAGCTCTACTCCGCGAATCGGCCCGACGCCCCTCTCGCCGACGTATGGCACGCGCTGGCGGGCGATGCCGTCTTCCGCATACCGGCCATCCGCCTCGCAGAGAGCCACATGCCCCACGGGACCGTCTTCAAGTACCTCTTCACGTGGGCCACGCCGGCGTTCGGCGGCGCGCTCCGATCGACGCACGCTCTCGAGATCCCGTTCGTCTTCGACAACCTCCACCAGCCCGGCGTGCCGATGTTCACGGGCGAGGGCGAGGAACGCCAGGCGATCGCCGAGGCGATGCACCGCGCATGGATCGCCTTCGCTCACCGGGGCGACCCATCTCACGACGCCCTGCCCGACTGGCCCGCCTACTGCCGCGAGCACCGGGCGACGATGCGATTCGACGTGGAGTGCGACCTCCTGCTCGACCCGTCCGGCGACGAGCGCGCGCTCTGGGAGCGGCACTCCCCCTGACCCACACGGCCGGCGCCCATGCCGGCCCGCACGGCCCGCACGACCCGCTGGTGCCGACCGAGACGGCGGAGACCGCAGATGGCTCGCGCCCGTACCCGACTAGAGCACGAGCTCCGCGATCCGGCGGAGCGTCGCCGCATCGCCGCTGACAAGTAGCGTCGAGACGATCGACTCGCGCCACATCTCCAAGTCGTCGCGGATCTTCTCCGCCGGGCCGATCAGGGCGACGTCCTCGACCAGCTGCCGAGGGACCGCAGCCGCAGCCTCTTCCTTCCTGCCCTCCAGGTACAGGTCCTGGATCTGCTTCGCCGCGCCCTCGTAGCCCATGCGGGCGAAGACCTCGTTGTGGAAGTTCATGTCGCGCGCGCCCATGCCGCCGATGTACAGGGCGAGCATCGGCCTGTAGAAGTCGGCCGCGGCCTCCACGTCGTCGTGGATGATGATCGGGACGGTCGCCGCGATCTCGAAGTCGTCGCGTGTGCGCCGTGCGCCAGGGCGCGCCCATCCTTCCTCGAGTGCTGTCCGGTAGAAACCATCGGCGCTGGGCGCGTAGAAGATCGCCAGCCACCCGTCGGCGATCTCCGCGGTCAGCGCGACGTTCTTCGGCCCTTCCGACGCGATCCAGATCGGCAGGTCGGCCCGCAGCGGGTGGACGATCGACTTGAGCGGCTTGCCGAAGCCGGTGCCGCCCGGGTACGGGAGCGGATAGTGCTCACCGTCGTGCTCCACAGGGCCTTCCCTGGCCAGGATCCGCCGGATCACCTCGACGTACTCCCTCGTGCGGGCCAGCGGCTTCCCGTAGGGCTCGCCGTACCAGCCCTCCACCACCTGCGGCCCGGATGCCCCGAGGCCGAGGATGAACCGCCCACCCGACAGGTGATCGAGCGTGATGGCGGCCATCGCCATCGCAGCGGGGGTGCGGGCCGAGATCTGGCAGATCGAGGTACCCAACCGGATCTTCGAGGTCGCCGCTCCCCACCATGCGAGAGGCGTCAGCGCGTCGGACCCGTACGCCTCCGCCGTCCACACGGAGTCGAACCCGAGTCGTTCGGCCTCGATCATCGTCGTCGGCTGGTCGGCGGGCATCGACGCCCCCCAGTACCCGATCTGGAGCCCGAGCTTCAGCTGCTTCGACATCGCGCCTCTCCTCTCGCCGCCGGCCCGCTGATGCGGCGGCTCCGGGCGCTCGGACCCTACCCTGGCGGCGTCCCCGCCAGGGGCCGAGGCAACCCCGTCCGCTCCCCGCCACGGAGGCACCCGTGCCCGAACAGCAGCCTCCCGAAGGCTTCCGCCAGCACCGCTTCTTCGCGCCGCCCGGCTCCACGACGATCCTCCTCGTCCGCCACGGCGAGTCTGCTCCTGCCAGGCCGGACGAGCCGTTCCCGCTCGCCGACGGGCACGGCGACCCGCCGCTGCACCCCGACGGCGTGGTGCAGGCCGCCCGCGTGGGCGAACGGCTTGCCCGCCAACCGATCGACGCCGTCTACGTGACCTCCCTGCGGCGCACCCACGAGACCGCGGCGCCGCTCGTGCAGCGCCTCGCCATGACCCCGATCGTCGAACCGGACCTACGCGAGGTGCACCTCGGCGAGTGGGAGGGCGGCCTGATGCGCTCACGCGTCGCGCAGGGCGACCCGCTGCTGGCAGAGATCCTCCGTCAGGAGCGCTGGGACGTGATCCCCGCCGCCGAGCCGCTGGAGGTGTTCCACGCGCGCACCGTGGGCGCGATCAATCGCATCGCGGCCGGCCACCCCGACCAGGTCGTGGTCGCGGTGGTCCACGGAGGTGTAATCGGTCAGCTCCTGCACCACGCGACCGGGTCGAGCCGCTTCGCGTTCGCATCCGCCGACAACGCGTCGATCAGCGAGCTCGTCGTGCACGAGGACCGCTGGCAGCTCCGTCGATTCAACGACACCGCCCACCTCACCTGACAGGCGACGCTCGCCCCGCGGTCAGGCGTCGTGGACCCTGATCCTGAGTCGCTTGTTGCCCTTGCCCTTGCTCTCGGTCTTCACGACCTCGAATCGGCCGACCTCCCCCGTCGACCTCACGTGCGTGCCCCCGTCGGCCTGCTTGTCGAGGCCGACGATCTCCACTACACGGATCTCGGTGACCGACTCGGGGATCAGGCTCACCTTCGTGCGGATCAGGGCGTCGTCGGCGAGCGCAGCCGCACGAGGGAGGAAGGAGACCTCGATCGGTCGGTCCGCGGCAATCTCCGCGTTGACGAGAGCTTCGACGCGCCCGGCGAAGCCCTCGGGGAGCGGGTCGAACTCGAAGTCCATCCTCGCCTCGAGCGGCTCCATGTTGCCCCCGGTGACAGCCCTTCCCCACTCGTTCCAGACGACCCCACAGAGAACGTGCATAGCCGTGTGCGTGCGCATCAGCTCGTGGCGCCTCGCCCAGTCGACGGTGCATGCCACCGTCCCACCGAGCGCCGGAGCTGGCCCGTCGATGGCATGCCACACCACGTCGGCCTCCTTGCGGACCGACGCCACCTGAGCTCCCCCGATCATGCCCGTATCGCAGGGTTGGCCGCCGCCGGTCGGGTAGAAGACGGTGCGGTCGAGCGCCACCTCGACCCGCCCGTCGACCTCGCGGAGTGCGACCACCGTTGCCGACAGCTCGCGGAGATACGCGTCACCCAGGTACACGAGCTCCGTACGCAGCTCTCCCTCGATGCTCGGCACCGCGCTACCCGACCCTCTCCTCAGCTACCCGTGAACCTCGGCGGGCGCTTCTCGAGGAAGGCCGTCATCGCCTCGGTCACGTCGTCGGAGAACACGAACGCCGAGTTCCACAGCGCTACGTGGTCGAGCCCCTCCTCGACCGTCTTGTCGGCGCAGGCGCGCAGGACCTCCTTGGAGCCCTGCACGGCCGTCGGCGAGTTCGCGGCGATCTCGGCCGCCATCTCTCGCGCTGCCGCCACACACGCGTCGCGATCGCGGTGGACCGAGTTGACGAGCCCGATCTCGCACGCCCTGTCGGCGGCGACGTCCTTGCCCGTGTAGACGAGCTCGGCTACGTGCCCGGCCCCGATGATGCCCGGGAGGCGCTGCAGCGTCCCGACGTCGGCCACGATCGCGATCTTCGTCTCCCTGACGGAGAACACGGCGTCGGCCGAAGCCATGCGGATGTCGCACGCGGTGATCAGGTCGATGCCGCCGCCGAGGCAGTACCCGTGCACCGCCGCGATCACCGGCTTGCGGCACTCCGCCACCGCACTGATCGAGGCCTGGAGGCGTCTGATCTCGCGGTACAGGCGCATCCGCTGCGAATACGCGGAGCCGCCACCTCCTCCTCCCACGAGGCTGCCGCCCATCTCGGTGAGGTCGAGTCCCGTGGAGAAGTGCGGTCCGTTCGCCGCTACGACCACGGCCTGTACCGACGGGTCGGCGTCGAGGGCCTTCATGGCGACGGGGAGGTCGTCCCAGAATGCCGGCCCCATCGCGTTGCGGCGGGCGGGGTTGTCGAGCCATAGCGTCGCGACGCCGCTGTCGCGCTCGATCGAGAGCACCGGTGAGGAGAAGTCGGTCATGGCGGGCAGCCTAGAGCCCGATCGCCTCGGATCGCCTCAGAGCGACTCGGAGCGCGGGAGGCGGAGGTCGCCCACCCCCACCCAGGTGTGCCGCCTCTTACGACGGACGAGCCTTCCGACCGCCGACGGCACCAACATCGCAAGGCCTGCCTTCGCCCGACTCCGGGAAGGCTGTGAGTCGTCCCGCAGCACACGCCAGGCGAGGCGACGCCCTCCCCCGCTGCGGTGGGCGACTGCATCGTCGAGCGCCTCGCGCGCGACACGCGCCTCCTCCGCCACTATTCCCCGCTCGACGATCTCGCGCTCCGCGTCGGTGAGCGCCGGGTTCTCCCGCGTCTTGCGGAGCGTCCGAACCCGCCCCCGGTACATGTCGAGGCGCCCGGCGCTCATGGCCGACTCGTGAAGCCGGTATGAGGCGAGTGGTTCGTCGACCAGTCCGGCCCGCGCACCTCCGACCAGCAGGCGGATCCAGCAGTCCCAGTCGGCCGTGAACGGAATGGCCTCGTCGAAGCCCCCGATGGAGAGGAGTCGCTCGCGCCGGATTGCCGCGAGGCCGAAGACGAAGTTCCGCGCGATGATCGCGCTCCTCTGCTCGTCGATGGCGAATCGGTTCCCGGCGTGATAGCACCGGCCGATGACCCGTCCTGCATACTCGAGGTTCGCGTCGGTGGTGAGCAGGTCGAGATCCGGTCGGGCCGAGGCGAGTGAACCGAGCGCCTCGATGCGCCCCGGCAGGTACACGTCGTCGGCATCGAGCAGCACCACGAAATCGCCACTCGCCGCAGCGAAGGCCCTGTTCTTCGCTGCCCCCTCGCCGCGGTGCGCACCGCGCAACAGCAACACCCGGTCACCGAACGACGCCAGCGCACCCTCGATGTCGTCGGTCGATCCGTCGTCGGCGACGACGACCTCGACCGGTGGAGGCTGCTGCGAGAGCGCCGACTCGACCGCCTCTCCAATCGTCCCGGCGGCCTGGTAGGCGGCCATGACCACCGAGAAGCCCGGAACAGCGCCGGGCGACACCGATCCCTCCGGCGGCGGGACTACGAAACGAGACACCACCGACGAGGATACGCGCCCGTATCGCGGCACCCGAGCCGCAGACCTTCGCTTCGTCCTCCCCGCGCCCCGCGCACTGCGCTCGTCGTCGACGCGCCGGTTGTCGCGGCGGCACTCCGGCGCGCCGGCCTGGAGGTCGCAGCGGCCCCGCACTCCGGCGGCCCGCCCGACCTCGCCTTTGTTCGACGCCCCGCCATCGGCGCGGCGATGGCGACCGGCGCAGCGTCGATCATCGTCTCCGATGGGGCCGGCCGATCGGACGCGCGGGAGGCTCGAATCGGACGGCTACAAGGTCACCCGCCTGCTCGTCCGACAGGGCACCGAGGGGCCACGGTTGGTCGTTCCCGTCGACGGCGCACCCCTGCGCTTCTCGCTTCTGCGCTGGGGCCGGCCACCCGGACGCCTACGCGGCTTGCGCAACCTCGCCATCGCAGCTCTCGCCGGACACGGGGTCCGGCTCCCTCGGACGATGGCGACTCTCGCCACACGTTCGACGTCTCCTCCCTGGCCGATCGCCTCGGCGATCGCCCTCGGGTTGCCCGAGCGCGCCGAGTGGCTCTTCACTCCCGGAGACGGCGACGAGCTGCAGAGAGCCGCCTTCCACGTCTTCCGCCGCGGCGCGGCCACGCCCGGCTGGGTGCTGAAGCTCTCGCGGGTCGCCGCCAACGAGGGCCCCTTCGTCGCCGACGAGCGCGGACTCTCGCTCCTCGCCGAGGCCGGCCCGGGCGTCTCCGCACGCGCGCCCCGACTGCTCGGACGCCTCGACATCGACGGCCTACCGGCGTCGGTGGAGACGGCTGCTCCGGGGCGGCCGCTCAACGAGCACCTCGCTGCCTCCGGGCACTCGACGGCGAAGCGGACGGCGATCGACGCCGTTGCGGACTGGATCGGCGATCTGGGTGTGGCGACGGCCCAGGGGGCAAGCGAGTCGATCGACGACCTGACCGTGGAGCGCTCGCGCCTCGCGAACCTGACCGGGACGGCGTCGGCGGCCGTGGACGCCCTACAGCGGGTACCGAGTGTCCTTGCACACAACGACCTGGGCACGTGGAACGTCGTCGCCACCGCCGATGGCACGTCGTTCACGGTCCTCGACTGGGAGGCCGCCCGCCGGCCCGCGATGCCGCTCTGGGACCTCCTCTACTTCCTCACCGATTCCCTGATCGCGCTCGAACGTCCGGGCGGGCCGGAGGCTCAGGTCAGCGAGGCGCTCTCCCTGCTCCGTGGCGAGCACCGCGCATCACCCCGGCTCTTCGAACGGGTGCGCACGTACGTGGATCGACTCGCCCTGCCGGAGGCGTCCGTAGGCGCCCTCGCTGCCCTCTGCTGGGAGCACCACGCCTCTTCGCACCACACACGCTCAGCCGCGCTGCACGCCGCGGCACACGAAGCGGCGGCACCACCGCCCGCCGAACTCGGCTTCCTCGCGCGCCTGGCAGTGCCGTGGGCCTCGGACCCCCGCCTCGGCACACAATGGGATGCCTTCCGCACCTGGTCGCGGCAGTCCCGCTGAACCATGGCGGGCGAAAGCAGGATCGTGCCCGCGCCGGCCACGGCCGTAGGCCATGCGGCACAGCGCCTCGCGGCGGCCTACGCCGGGGCTTCGCGCCGTCGATCGAGACTCCGCGCGAGGTGGGGTGCGAGCAAGGTCAGGCACGCACGCAACCGAGCCCCTGCGCTGCTCCCGGGGTCGCGCACTATCGCGCGCGCCGCGGAGCGCGCCGCTTCCGCACTTCCACGGCGCCGCGCTTCGGTCGCAAGGCGCCGACGGGCTGCGCGGAGGGACTCATCGAGCGTGACCCTTTCAGCGTCGGTCAGCTCCGGTCGGCAGAGCGTCTTCTCCAGCGCATGGACCCTTCCCTCCAGCAGCGGGATCCGCGCCCCGGTCAATCGACCCGGCCGCTGTCGGTACTGCACCAGAGGGGCGTCCACGAGACCGGCGCGCGACCCGGAGAGGAGTAGGCGGATACAGCACTCCCAGTCGGCCGTGCCCCAGAGGCCGGGGTCGAACCCCCCCACGTCCAGATACCTCTCGCGGCGGATAGCGGGGTTGAAGATCCAATTGCGTTGCAGGATGGCGCTGCGCTGGTCGTCGACCTCGAAGGTGTGCCAGTCGGTGTAGTACTGCCGGATCACGCGGCCGTCCTCCACGAGGTCGGCGTCGGTGGCCAGCACGTCGAGATCGGGGCGCTCCCGAGCAAGGGCACCGAGGGCCTCGAGTCGCCTCGGATGGTCCACGTCGTCGGCGTCGAGGATGACGACGAAGTCGCCGGTCGCCGCCTCCACCGCGGCGTTCTTGGCCGCACCTTCCCCGCTATTGGGCTGGCGGATCAGCCTGATCCGCTCCAAGAACGGCTCTAGGGCCGCGTCGACGTCGTCCGTCGATCCGTCGTCCACGACGATCACTTCGTGCGCCGGCACGGTCTGCGCGAACGCCGAGGCGAGCGCCTCACCGACCAGGTCGGCGACGTTGTAGACCGCGACGATGACGGAGAAGGTTGCGCTCGGACCCGCGTCCGAGCTCTCCGGAGGCCGAGCCCGCTCCGGGGCTCGGAACACCCACCCGCCGGCGTCGCCTACACCACCGATCGGTATCGGCCCGTCCCGTTCGTTCACAGCTGCGCGAACCACCTCTCGACGCTCGATGAGAAATCCGCGCCGCGAACATCTCCCACGGCGACCCGCGGGAGGAGATACGGGTTGGTCCGGCTTCGCACGAGGCCGCGCAGATTGATGAAAGCGGCGTCGAACCCGGCTTCTCGAACTAGGCGCGCGGTGCGTCGATCGAACGCTCCCGCCATGCCGAACGGATACGCGAAGTGGCGTACGGGAGCTCCCGCAATCGACGCAGCGTCGTCGCGACTCCCGGCGATCTCGTCGCGGGCACTCTCGTCGTCGAGGGACGGGAGCAGCGGATGGCTCCTCGTGTGCGCCCCGATCTCGCCCGCCTCCAGCAGCACGCGCGCCTGCGTCGGCGAGAGGCGCCTGTGATGCTCGCAGGCTCCGCTCCAGTCTCCGATCAGAGTGCCCAGCTCCGCGAGCGCCGAGCCGATTCCGGTCGGTGTCATGGTTCGGAGACGGCGATTGAGAGCGACCAGGGTCGCCATCTTCGAATCCGGTCCTCGCGTGTCGATGCTCACCGCCTCGCCGTCGATCCTCAGCTCCGTCGGCGGCGCCGCCTCGCTCGCGTCGAGAACCATGTGCTCGAGGCGGTCCCACCAGAACTCCGAATCCGGATCCAGCCCTCCGGTGGCCAGGAAGAACGTCGCCGCGATCCCCCGCTCGGCCAGCATCGGGGCCGCCACCTCGACATTGTCGGCGTAGCCGTCGTCGAACGTGATCGAGACGCGCCGACGCCCACGACGGCCCGATCCTCGTACATCCGTGAGCGGCACGACATCGGCGAGCCCGGGAAGCACGTCGAGGTGCTCGGCGAAGTGGTCCGGGCGGACACAGAGCCCG
Source organism: uncultured Actinomycetes bacterium (assembly GCA_963706745.1). Lineage (GTDB taxonomy): Bacteria > Actinomycetota > Acidimicrobiia > IMCC26256 > PALSA-610 > JAOSJK01. The sequence goes on from CAVPMX010000004.1 coordinate 1,263,582, forward strand.
AACGGATCACGCGCGGTGTAGGCCACCCTGTGATAGGCGAGAACGAGCCCCTGAGGTCCGCGCATCGCCGTCACCAGTCGGCTGCGAGCCGCCCGACGCAGCGGAGCCCTGACGGGCTCGGGCAACCGCCTGGCCAGCCCCCGGATCCGCCCGCTCACTCCAGATCTCCAGATCGCCGCCGCGTGTCCCCGGACCTCGCGGTGGCACTCTCGACGACCGCGACGACAGACTCGCTGACCGTCCTCCACCGGTAGCTGCGCTTCCACGCCTCGCGACCCGCCCCGGCGAGGCGTGCAGCGAGCCCTGGATCGCGATGCAGCCTCAGGCAGGCGTCGGCAAAGGCGTCCGGGGTGTCTGCGATGACCACATCTCTACCATCGACCAGTTCCAGCCCCTCTGCACCCAGAGCCGACGAGACGACGGGGATTCCGTGCGCGAGCGCCTCGATTATCTTGAGGCGCGTCCCGCTCCCGAACCTGATCGGTGTCACCACCATCTCGGCCCGCGCGAGCTCCGCAGCGATGTCACTCGCCTCACCGACCATCGTCACGCCGGGCAGGTTGCGCAGGTCTTCGAGCATGCCATCGTCACGGCCCACGAGGAGGAGCCGTGAATCGGGCTCGGCGGCGCGGAGGCGGGGCAGGATCTCGAGCGCCAGCAGGCGCGCCGCATCGCGGTTCGGCTCGTAGAGGTAGAGACCGACATATGCCATCGTGAGCGGTCCGCTCCAGGTCTCGCGAACCGCCGGGTCACCACTCGGCTCGTAGCCGTTGGGCACCACCACGACTCGGGGCATCGCCAGGCGGCGGCGATCGATCTCGCTGCATACGACCGTCGCCGCGGCGGTCCGGGCGATCCGTTGCTCCAATCTGTTCCATCGGTGTTCATCGAGGCGGTCGAACGAGTCTGCGAGGCGCCGACGCACGCCCCCTCGAGTGGGATCGATGGGCCGCGCCAACCGCCGCTCGCGCAGGGCGGCTCCCTCCAGATTGTCGAGATCGACGACGACAGCGCCGCCGAGCCCGCCACCAATCGCAGCGTACGCATCGGCGTGACCGAACCAGAGCAGGTCGTACGACGACGCCGTCCATTCCCCGAGGACCGCTCGCGCCTCACGCCAGTCGGGCCAGACAATGCGTCGCGGAAGCCCACCGACCACGGCTCTGGTGAGCGAAGAGAGCGCCGTCGCGCCGCGCCGGACCTGACGACGCGCACCCGTTCGAGACCGATATCCGCAGGCACCGACGACACGTCGGCTGCACGGTCGTCGTTCAGTACTGCCAGGTAGTCGACCGGCCCGAGAGATGCGAGGGCACGCAACACGTTGTCGAGTCGGATGCGGTATCCGGTCGTGACCGGCCACGCGAACTCGTCGGCGATGCACAGAGTCCTGATCGCCGACGTCATCGATAGGGCTCCGCTCGGATCATCACCCTGAGGGCATCGCCGCTGAGACACCGCCGAAGAGAGATGATGCGACGAGGATGCCGATGCCACAGTCTACAGTTACCGGGTCATCATGGACTCCGCCGCCGACGCGCACTCAGACCCTGTTGAAAGGCGTCGCCGCGAGCCGGTCGAGCACGTCTTCGACGCCTCGACGGCGTCTTCGCTCAGGTCGAGCCTCCGAGAGCTGGCCGACTACCGCGAGGTCGTGTGGTCCTTCGCCGCGCGCAGCGTTCGGGTCCGCTACAAGCAGGCCCTCTTCGGCGTTGCGTGGGCTGTGCTGCAGCCACTCGCACTCCTGGTTCTCTTCATCGTCTTCTTCGGCAACGTGGTCAAGGTGCCGACCGGCGGCATCCCCTATGCCGCCTTCGCGATCTCCGCGCTGATCCCCTGGCAGTACGTCAGCACGGGCGTCTCCTACGCCGCCAACGCACTCGTCGCCGACGGACACCTGATGCGAAAGGCCTACTTCCCGAGGGAGGCACCGGTCCTCGGGGGCCTCTTCTCCTACCTGCCCGACCTCGGCGTCGGCCTCCTCCTCATCGCTGCCACCGCACCTCTCACGGGCGCCGAGATCGGGTGGCAGGTCGTCTACCTGCCGCTGCTCGTCGCGTCCCTGATCCTCATCGCCGTCGCCGTAGCGCTTCCCCTTGCTGCCCTGACCGTCTACTACCGCGACTTCCGGTTCGCTCTGCCTCTCGCCGTGCAGATCTGGCTCTTCGCCAGCCCCGTCGCGTACCCGCTCACGCGAGTGCCGGAACGGTGGCACGTCGTCTACGCGGCCGCGAACCCGGCGGTGGGGACGCTGGAGGGCTTCCGCCGTGTGCTGGCGGCAGGTGACGCTCCCGACTGGCCGCTCCTCGGGATCGGCTCACTCACGACGGCGACGATCCTGCTCCTCGGGTACCGGATGTTCAAGCGCCTCGAGCGCGAGTTCGCGGACGTCGTTTGATGGCGTGGGCGGTGCGGCTCGAGAACGTGAGCAAGAGGTTCAGGGGAGCAGCCCCCGGCTACGCGTCGCTCGCGGCAAGATTGCCTCGCCTCGCCCGACGCCGACGTGACGACGATCCCACGACCAGCACACCCGACGGGCGCGTGCCCGACCGTGGCTCGGTCCTGGCACTCGACGACGTCTCTTTCGAGGTCGAGCAGGGCGAGGCGTTCGGGCTCATCGGCGCCAACGGGGCCGGCAAGTCCACCGCGCTCCGACTCGTCAGCCGGATCTCCTACCCGACGAGCGGTCGCGTGCGGGTCCGCGGTCGTGTCGGAGCGCTGATAGAGGTCGGCTCCGCCGTGCACCTGGAGCTGACGGGCGCGAGAACGTCTGGCTCTACGGCAGCATCCTCGGACTGGGCCGCCAGGAGATCCGGGCACGCTTCGACGAGATCGTCGACTTCGCCGAGCTCGGCACGGCGATAGACCGCGCGGTCAAGTACTACTCGTCGGGGATGCAGCTCCGTCTCGGCTTCTCGATCGCCGCACACCTCGATCCCGACGTCTTCGTCGTCGACGAGGCCCTGGCTGTGGGCGATCTCAACTTCCAGGCGCAGTGCGTCGAGCGGATGACGCGACTGGTGCGCGAGGGCACGACTCTCCTCTTCGTCTCCCACAACCTCCCGGCGATCGAGGCGCTCTGTCCGCGCTCGATCATGATCGACGGCGGGCGCGTGACCGCCGAGGGAGCCTCGAAGGACGTGCTGGCGCAGTACATCTCGCACATGGAGGAGCGTCGGGTCGACCTGGGCCGCACGCAGCAGGGAACCGGCACCCTGCGCGTCACGGAGGTCACCTGTCACGCCGCCGACGCCGAGGCCGAGGAGCGGTACCGCTTCGACGTCGACGAGGGGCTGGAGATCCGCTTGCGGTTCGAGTCCGACCGCCCCCTCGAGCGGCCGCACGTGGTCCTCGGGATCACAGATGGACGCCCCGGCGTGCTGGTGGAGGTATCGATGCTCGACGACGGCGACGCTCCGGCGCGCGTCGGAGCGCAGTGGGAGTGCCGCTGCATCATCAGCGAGCTACCTCTGCGGCCGCGGCTCTATCAGATCTGGTGCGACGTCTACGCAGGTGACGGTATGACACCTCTGATGGAGTGGATGCAGGTCGGCGCGTTCCGGATCGTGGGCCCCGTCGGCGAGGGGCCGAAAGCGATCGTGAACGCCGGCCTCGCAGGCGCGGTCGTCGTCCCGTACAGGTGGGACGTCCGAGACTGACCATGCAGACCGACGGCGCGGCGGCGTCGCGCGACCACACCGGCGGCGTGCGGGGCTCGGAGGGCCTCTCCGGAGCGATGCGTCTATCCGTGTACTCCGACGCGACGGAGATCGGCGGCGCAGAGATCTCGCTTCACAACCTCCTCGCTGCGTTGCGGCCCGAGACGACCGCGACTGTGCTTGCGACCACGCGCGAAGTCGGCAGGTTCCTCGCTTCTGCGCGACCGGGAACGTCACTGGAGATCGTTCCCGAGGTCAGGGGCAAGGCCGACCTCCGCAGATTCCTGGCTCTGCGGAGAGCGATCGCAGGCACCCGGCCCGACGTCTTCCAGGCGAACCTGCGCACTCTGCACTCGTGCCAGTACGCGCTCGCCGCAGCCGAGAGCCTTCGTGGCTGCACGGTGATCGCTGTCGAGCACTCCCTTGTTGCCCCCGACACACGCCTCTCACGCTGGTTGAAGCGCCGCACGTCGCGTCGTCTTGCTGCCCATGTCGCGGTGGGCGACGCCGCCGCTCGCGAGGTCGAGCGACGCGCCCATCTCGCGCCGAACTCGGTTCGGACGATCCACAACGGCGTCCCCGCCGGCAGCGCCTACGCCGACTTGCCTGGGCAGCGCGTCAGCGACGCGCCGGTGATCGGCACACTTGCTCGACTCGACCCCGTCAAAGGCATCGACGTACTCCTCGAATCGCTAACCCTGATTCCGCAGGCGCACCTGGTGGTCGCGGGAGACGGGAGCGAGCGCGCCCGACTCGAGGACCGGGCGGCGCGGCTGGGGTTGGCAGAGCGCGTCCACTTTCTTGGCTGGATTGACGATGCGCGTTCCCTCCTCGGCGGATTCGACCTCTTCGTCCTCCCCTCCCGATCCGAGTCCTTCCCCCTGACCATCGTCGAGGCGATGCTCGCCGGGATAGCGGTCGTGGCCTCGGACGTGGGAAGCGTCGCCGAGGCTGTTGTGCACGGCGGCACGGGCCTGCTCGTGCCGCCCGACGATCCCCGTGGCCTCGCAGCAGCGATCTCCGGTCTCCTGTCGGACCCGGCCAGGCGCGCCGAGATGGGTAGGGCCGGACGCGAACGCGCACTCGGCCGCTTCGGCGTCGACGCGATGGCGCGCTCCTACGAGGACCTGTACGCCACAGTCGCGGGGACGCTGCGGTGACATGGGCGAGCGGCGACAGGCCCGGAAGCAGCACGAAGCGCGTCCTCTTCCTCAACGAGAACATCGGCGGCCACCAGTCGATGCACATGCACATCGCGACCGCCCTGCGCGCCGAGCGGCATATCGACGCGACGTTCATCGACGTGCCTCCGCCAGGCCTGCTGCGCAGGATCGCCGCCATCCAGATCCCCGGCCTCGCCCGACGCGACCTCGACCTCCAGCCCCTTCGCTACCAGTTGGCCCAGAGCGCATGGGTGCGCTCGAGGCTCGCTCGCTGCGCAGACGACTTCGATGTGCTCCACGTGTACACGCAGAACGTCGCTCTGTTGAGTGCGCGAACCCTGCAGAGCCGTCCGAGCGTCATCTCCACCGACGCGACCGGAACCAGCAACGCGTACAGGCTCCCGTACCGCCACCCCACGAGGCACACCGCGGCGCGTGTGCGACTGACGCGCCGCTTCGAGGACCCGGTACTAGGAGCCGCAACTGTTCTCGTCGCCCAGTCGGAGTGGGCAGCGAGTTCGCTGCGTGACGAGTACGGGGTCGCCGAAGAGAGGATCCGGGTGATCCCCTTCGGCATCACCCTTCCCGGACCCGTCCGGCGCACCACACCCACGGGGCTCCCCGAGGTCACCTTCACCGGCACCAGCCTGAGCCGCAAGGGAGGGCTCATGCTGCTGGAGACCTACGACCGGTACCTGCGGGGCCGCGTCGCCCTCAACCTGATCACCCGAGACAGGGTCGAGGCACGGCAGGGCGTGACCGTCTACGGCGACCTGTCACCTGGCGACCCGCGGCTGGAGCAGATCCTCGCCCGCACGGCGGTCTTCGCCTTCCCCAGCACGATGGATACCTTCGGTTACGCCGTACTCGAGGCGATGGCTGCCGGGATACCAGTCGTCGCGTCGCCCACCGCCGCCGTCCCCGAGATCGTCGCAGACGGCGAGACGGGCCTCCTCGTCCCTCCGAACCCGACGGCCTTCGCCGAGGCGATACTCGGCCTCGTCGACGACGAGCGCGCCAGGATCGAGATGGGCGACGCCGGCCGCAGGCGCGTGGAAGAGCACTTCGACGCGCGGATCACCACCGACGCCCTCCTCGACGTCATCGGCGAGGCCGCCGAGCTCTTCTAGCTTCGCGGCCACACGTCACGCACGGCATCGCACTCCGGCATCGCACTCCGGCATCGCACTCCGGCATCGCACTCCGACATCGCACTCCGACATCGCACTCCGACATCGCACTCCGACATCGCACTCCGACATCGCACTCTGTGTGGCACGCGCACGCCCGGTGCTGCTCCTCGCTGCGCCGCCTGATCGATCTCAGCGCGCTCGCAGGGGCGCCAGCCATTCCTCGGCAGCCGCTCTCCACTCCTCGGGCATCGCCAAGCCTTGGCGACGGTCGCGCCGCGCCTGCAGGCCGGGCACCATCAGTCCGGCCGCAGCGAGCAGCCACGCGGCGACGATCGCCGTGGCGGAGGGCGAGACGTGCGTGCGTCCGGGCGGCCCGCCAACGTCGCCCGGCGCGGCAACTGGGCCGCTCCCGTGTACTTCAGCCACGAGGCCTCGGCGAGCTCGACGCCGCGGAGTGCACGCTCCTCTTCGTATCTCTCGGTGAGCGCGACGAACGAGGAGTCCATCTTCGACGAGTCGTGAGCCATCGAAGTAGCGTGAACCAGGTAGCCCACTAGGGGCTGGTCGACGGTCGCGACTGGAGACCGCAGGGCCAGCCGTATCCACATCTCCCAGTCCTCGAGGCTCGCGAGCCCCTCGTCGAACCCGCCGACGTCTCGAAGCAGGTCGGTACGGGCCACGACAGACGATCCACCGACCGGGATGGTCGACCTCGCGAGCACTGCATCCGCTGTGCCCCCCGGCTTCGGCGGTCGCATAGCGGGGCCGATGATCCGCAACTGGTCATCGACGGCGACGGCGCCGGTGCAGCACCAGTGCGCGTCGGGAGTCGCGGCGAGCGCCGCCGTCTGCGCCGAGAGCTTCCCAGGCGCCCACAGGTCGTCGTCGTCGCAGAACGCTGTCCAGCGGCCCGAAGCAGCGTCGATCCCGGCGTTGCGCGCCGCCGACAGACCACGCGCCTCATCGTGGCGCACCACCCTGATCCGCGCTTCCCCGACCGATTCCAGCATCGCCGAAGTGCCGTCGCTCGACCCGTCGTCGACGACGACGATCTCCAGTTCGACGCCCTTCTGCGCACGAATGCAACGTAGAGCGTGCGACAGCAGTTGCACCCGGTTGTGGGTAGGCACGACGACCGTGATGTCGGGCACACTGCCTCCGGATGCCGTCGCCGGACGCCGTCTGCCCGCCGGCGTCGACCGCTAGGACTGCCTCTGCGTCCCCACCAGCAGGTCGCGGAACGGGGTGTCCTTGTCGGGACCCGGCTCCTTCGGCAGGCCGAGGACCCTCTCCCCGATGATGTTGCGCTGGATCTGGTCGCTCCCGCCGTATATGGACGGCGCCGGGGACATGACCGTCATCTCCTGGATCATGCCCAAGCTCTTGGTCTCAGGTCCCGTGATCATCCCGTCGGCACCGATGATCGCGTTGCCTACGGTGCGGTTGAGCCGGAGGATGTCGGACATCGCGAGCTTCGCCAGATTCCCCTCGCCACCGGTCCTGCCCGTGCCGCCCTTGGCGCGCTGAGCCGAGAGCTTGCCGATGCGCTCGAGGCTGTAGAGCCTGGCGAGGTCCTGGCGCAGGACCGGGTCGGCGCCCAGGTCGAGCGATTGCGCGAGCTCGATCATCATCGATGCCATCCCGCTACCGCCTCGACCCGTGCCGCCGGTGCGGACCTGGCCCACGAAGTCGCCGACCCGACTCTCCAGCTGGCCGGAGAGTGGGCCCGGGAAGGCGGCTCCCGCAGCACCGCTGCCGCCCGAGCCGAGTCCGGCGCGCTCGGCCGCGAGAGTGCTGTTCGTCGCGGCCCAGCCGTTGTTGAGGCCGCCGATGACGTTCTCGTCGGGTACACGCGCACCGTCGATGAACACCTCGTTGAACATCGCGCGGCCGGTCATCTCGCGCAGGGGCCTGATCTCGACGCCGGGTTGGGTCATGTCGAACTTGAAGTAGGTGATGCCTTTGTGCTTCGGCAGCTCCGGAGCGGTCCGGGCGATGAGCATCCCCAGGTTGCAGACCTGGGCGGTGGAGGTCCAGACCTTCTGGCCAGTGATGATCCACTCGTCGCCGTCCTTGACGGCCTTGGTCTGCAGACCCGCGAGGTCGGATCCCGCGCCGGGCTCGGAGAAGAGCTGGCACCATGCGTCCTGACCGGAGAGGATTCCCCACAGGTAGTCGCGCTTCTGCTCGTCGGTGCCGTGGGCGACGATCGTCGGAGCCGCCAGCAGCAGACCGAGGCCGGCCGGTGGGCCGACGGCTCCATGCTCCTGGATCGTCTCGCTGACGGCCATCGCGAGGGCGCGCGGCCAGCCCTTCCCGTAGCAGTCCTCCGGGAAGCTCGGTGCTGCGTACCCGGACCGAGCGAGGCGCTCCCACCATTGGGAGACCGTCAGCTCCGGGTCCCAGCTCTCCTCGAGCCAGGCCTTGACCTGTGCACGCACTTCATCTGCTGTCGGAAGGCCCACGGTGTCGCTCCTCGCTCTGTTCGCAACGCTCTCTGCGCAGCCTCGGCGTCCCGACAGCCGCGCTGCGCTGCGACGTCGCCGGATTCACCGGGTCGTCTCGAGCGTATCCATCTCCGCGGCGCGCCGGCGAAGCCGCGCCCCGTCCCCGACCCGCCCGCGACCCGCCCCCGACCCGCCGAGATGGGTCACTTCGGCCGCACAGGTGAGTACAACCGACCCATCTCGGCCGCCAACCCGCCCGCGACCACCGAGATGGGTCACTTGTGCCGCACAGGCGAGTACAACCGACCCATCTCGGGAGGGGGAGGGCGGCGTGGCGCCTCAGGGAGTTGCGGCGACCGCTCTCGCGAGTCGGGCCAGGTACTCGAACCTCGGGATCTCGACGACTCCCAGCGACCTCAGATGGGGGGTGGCCCACTGCACGTCGAAGAGCGATGCCCCCCTCGCCCTCAACACGGTGACGAGCCCCGCGAGCGCCGCCTTCGACGCGTCGCTGCTCGCGATGGAACATCGACTCCCCGGCGAAGAAGCCCCCTATCGCGACGCCGTAGAGACCACCGACGAGCGCGTCTCCGAGCCATGCCTCCACACTGTGAGCCCAACCCAGCGCGTGCAGTCGCCCATACGCCTCGACGAACGAGTCGTCGATCCAGCCGTACGGTCGATCCGGCGCCGCGCACTCACGCATCACCCTCTCGAACGCGGTGTCGATGCGGATCGTGTAGCGGAGCAGCGATCTGCGAAGCGACCTGCTGACAATGAGCCCGTCGAGTGGCAGGACGCCCCTGGGATCCGGGGACCACCACGCGATCGGTCCTCCACTCTCGACGCGCATCGGAAACAGCCCCCGGCGGTACGCGGCGAGGATCGTCCCCGGCTCGAGATCGGCACCGATGCCCACGACACCGGAGCGCTCGGCCGACTCCGGTGGCGGGAGCATCCAGCACGTGACCGGCGGTTCGATCGGCATGTTCCGAGACGCCGCTCAGGCCAGGAGTGAGCGCGCGATCTGCCCTATCTGTATCTCGTCGGTGCCTGCGTAGATCTGCAGGACCTTCGCGTCGCGCGCGAGCTGCTCCACCTCGTACTCGGCCATGTAGCCGTTCCCGCCGAAGAGCTGGACGGCTTCGAGGGCCACCTCCGTGGCCGACTGCGCCGAGTAGAGCTTGAGCGCCGACGCCTCGGAGAGGCTCATCGCCTTTCCCGCCGCCGACATCTCGAGGAAGCGGAAGACGAGGTTCTCGACGTTGAGCCTGGCGACCTCCATCTTCGCGAGCTTGAGCTGTATGAGCTGGTAGTTGCCGATCGGCTGACCGAACTGCACCCGCTCCTTCGCGTAAGGGACGCAGAGCTCCATGCATCGCTCGATGATTCCCAGAGCCATCGCCGCCGTACCCGTGCGCTCCATCGTGAATGTCGCCTTCGAGGCGTCGCGTCCGGCCTTCCCGCCGTACGCGTCCTCGCTCTCGCCCAGCAGCCTGTCGCGCCCGACGCGCACATCGTCGAGGAAGAGCATCCCTGTGGGCGACGAGTGCATCCCCATCTTTCGCAGCGGCTTGCTCTGCTCCAGTCCCGGCATCCCTCGGTCGAGCACGAACTGCAGGACCTTGCGGTCAGCGGGCGGGTTGCCGTCGTCGAGCTTGCAGATGAAGACGATCGTGTCGGCGTACGGACCGTTCGTGATGAACGTCTTCGAGCCGTTCAGTACGTACTCGTCGCCGTCGCGCCGCGCCGTCGCCTGCATGGATCCGAACGCGTCGGAGCCGGAGCCGGGCTCGGTTATCGCCCACGCACCGATCTTGTCGAGGCTGAGGAGATCGCCCGCCCAGCGCTCCTTCTGCCCGGTCGTGCCTCGACCCATGATCGCCGCGGCGGTGAGCCCGACGCTCACGCCCATGGCGGTCACCATGCCGGGCGAGCACTTGCAGAGCTCGATGATCGGCACCATCGCCATCGCGGAGCCCATCAGGTCGCCACCGCCGCTCCGCCCCCTGACAGGCGCCTCCTCGCCGCGCGCGAGGGCCTCCGCGGAGGCCTTCTCCGCCTCGATGCGGCGGACGAAGGAGTCGCGCGCGAGCGCATCCATGCCGAACGTCTTGTACATCTTGCGCAGGAGGTCGTACGGCGGCAGGTCACCGTGCTCGAGCTCCTCGCGGTGCGGGCGTATCTCGGTGTCCACGAACTGGCGGACGGCGTCGCGGACCATCCGCATCTCCTCGGACCACTCGTACACGGACCCTCCCGGGCGTCTCTGAGGCGGACGGACGTTCGAAGCGTAGGCGGCGGGACCACCCGTGCCACACCGAGGGAACCACGTACGCTCGGCGACCGTCGGAGCTTCCAGGAAGTCGAAGCCCAACTGACATCGGAGCGCGCAGGGCCGGGAGGTCGCAATGACGGACGGCAGGCAGGGGCGATGGGTAGTCGGCTGTGGCCGCCTCGACGAGAGGCGGCGCCGCGTCAGAGAGCTGGCTGTCTCCGTGGTCGCAGTCGCCGCAGCACTCGGCTTCGCCGCCTGCAACGGATCGAGCAGCGACGATGCCGGCGTCGCCTTCGAGGCCCCGAACGGCGCGCTGGATGCGGCTGGGGTCGCGGATGACGGCGATACGGCGTCGGCCGCCGCCCGATCCGACGAGCCGGTCGTTGACCTTGCGAGCGCGCAGCGCCCTGGCGACCGCGACGTCATCTACACCGCCTACATGGAGATCGGCGCCAAGGACGTGGAGCGCGCGGCCCGCGAGGCGCGCGATGTGGTCGCCGACGCAGGCGGCTTCTTGTTCACCGCATCCGAGCAGGGACTCGACGGCGAGCTCCCGTCGGTCACGCTCACCTTCAAGGTGCCGCCCGACGAGTACGAGGCCGTCCTCGACGCCTTCGGCGACCTCGGCCGCGTCGCCGAGCGGAGCGTCGAGTCGGAGGACGTGACAGGCCAGGTCGTCGACCTCGACGCGAGGCTCGCCGCCGCGACCACCAGCGCAGACCGGCTCCGCGTGCTTCTAGCCGAGGCCGGCAACGTCGGCGACCTCCTGAACGTCGAGCGCGAGCTGGCGGCCCGGGAGGCCCAGGTCGAGTCGCTGACCGGCCAGCTCGCCGCGGCTGCGCGAGCAGGTCGACCTCGCGACGATAACGCTGCACGTGGTCAAGCCCTCCGAGGCGACGCCCGCGGTGAGCGACGACATCCCGGGGTTCGTCGAGGGGTTGAAGACGGGCGCAGCGGCCTTCGTCAACGTGCTGCTCGTCGTAGCGACCGCCATCGGGTTCTCTCTCCCGTTCCTCGCGCTCGCAGCGGTCGTCGGCGGCCCCGTCCTCCTGGTCGTCCGTCGCCGTCGGGCGCAGAGACGAGCCGAGTAGGTCACGCTCCGCGACCCACGGTCGGCCAGAGCGAATAGCCGCTCAACCCCGGCCGCTCGACTGCCGATCCCCCTTGAACAGCATCGGGTCGTAGGGGGGTCGGCGAACGTGACAGAGCGGCGAGAGGTCCCTACGAGGGCGATACACGTTGCCGGGTCCCTTCTTCCCGCTGCGCTTCTCCGCCTGCGCCGAGAGCACGCCGGCCAGGTCACCCGCTGGACTCTCGGTGACCACGGCTCGGTGGAGATCGACGCCTGGTTCGGCGAGACGGAGGCGGACAGCGGCGGGCACACTGCCGCGGGTTGGCTCTTCGGTCCCGAAGGCGACGTCGTGCGCATCCACGTCGTAGCCGCACCCGATGGCGACACGTCGAGGCTCTCCCTGACACCCCAGAATCCGCTGCCGGCGCGCTGGGAGTGCAACCCGGACGGCCTCCGTCGCCTGGCGCGCGCTGCGTTGACCGAGATCGCCGAAGAGCTCTGCTGGCAGGCGAGCCGCTCGGAGCAGACGACCGCCTGAGAAGCGGTCGCCTGCGAGCCGACGCTCCGCTAACGGATCGGCATCGTCGTCGGCTCGATCGGATCGGGCAGGAGCGTGTGGCCCATCAACGACCGGTCCACCGCTGCAGCGCAGGAGCGGCCCTCCGCTATCGCCCACACGATGAGGCTCTGCCCACGCCCCATGTCGCCGCAGACCCACACGTTCTCGACGCTCGTCCGGAACTGGTCGTCGCGTGCGACGGTCCCACGTGCGTCGAGATCCACACCCAGCTGCTCGACCATCCCTTCGCGCTGCGGTCCGACAAACCCCATCGCCAAGAAGACGATCTCGCACGGCAGCTCGAACTCGGTCCCCTCGATCTTCTCGAAGGTCATGCGACCGTCGTCGAAGCGCTGCTCGACCTCGTGCGCGCACAGAGCCCGTACGCGCCCACGATCGTCGCCGAGGAAGCACTCCGTGTTGACGGCGTAGATCCGCTCGCCGCCCTCCTCGTGGGCGGAGGTGACCTTGTACGTCATCGGGTACGTGGGCCACGGCTGCGACGCCGACCTGACTTCGGGCGGACGAGGCATGATCTCCAGCTGGTGCACCGACGCCGCCCCCTGCCGCAGCGCCGTGCCGAGGCAGTCGGCCCCCGTGTCGCCACCACCGATCACGACGGCGCGCTTGCCGTGCGCCGTGATCACCGGCTCGCCGGCGCCTTCCTCGAGTGCCCGATTGGCCAGGGGCAGGTACTCCATCGCCTGGTGCACGCCTTCGAGCTCGCGTCCGGGCACCGGGAGGTCGCGCCACGCGGTCGCACCGCCGGCGAGAACGACCGCGTCGTAGCCGAGCACCTCGGAGACGGGCACGTTCCCGCCCACCTCCGCCCCGGTGCGGAAGACCGTCCCCTCCGCCTTCATCTGCTCGAGCCGGCGGTCGATGACCCGCTTCTCCATCTTGAACTCGGGGATGCCGTAGCGCATCAGGCCGCCGATGCGGTCTGCCGCGCTCGAACACGACGACGTCGTGCCCGGCGCGGGTCAGCTGCTGAGCGGCCGCGAGGCCTGCGGGCCCCGAGCCGACGACCGCCACACTCCGGCCGGTGAGCACCGTCGGTGGTATGGGCCGGAGAATCGCGTCTTCCCATCCCCGCTCGGCGATCTCGTACTCGATCTGCTTGATCGTCACCGGCGGCTCGTTGATACCGAGGACACACGAGGTCTCGCATGGGGCAGGGCAGAGCCTGCCGGTGAACTCCGGGAAGTTGTTCGTCGCGTGCAGCCTGTCGACCGCCGATTCCCACTGCCCGCGGTACACGAGGTCGTTCCACTCGGGGATCAGGTTCCCGAGCGGGCACCCGGTGTGGCAGAACGGGATGCCGCAGTCCATGCAGCGTGCGCCTTGGGTGCGGATCTTCTCCTCGGGGAAGCCCTCGTAGACCTCCTTCCAGTCGCGCAGGCGCACCGGGACCGGACGCCGGCCGGGTGTCTCCCGCTCGAACTTCATGAACCCGGTCGTCTCGCCCATGGCTCCTCGCTCACTCACTTCCTCGCGCAAGCACGGCGATGCTCGCGTTCATGCCGCTCGTTCGCCGGAGAGCTCGCTCCGCTCGCCGCACGCGCACCCACCTCGTCCTTGTCTCACCTCATGCTCGGGCGGCGGCCATGATGGCCTCCGCAACGTCGATGCCGCGCTCGATCGCGTCACGCTTGGCCGCCAGGACCCTCTTGTAGTCCTTCGGAAAGACCTTCGTGAACTCACCCACGTGCCGCCACCAGCCGTTGAGGATCCGCTCGGCCACGGGTGAGCCGGTCTCCGCCAGGTGCCGGGCGACGATGTCGCGGAGCCACTCCCTGTCCTCGTCGTCCAGCGGGTCGACATCGACCATCTCGAGATTCATCCTGCCGAAGAGAGTTCGGTCGGCATCCCAGACGAACGCGAGGCCGCCCGACATCCCTGCGGCGAAGTTGCGTCCTGTCCGCCCGAGCACCACGGCACGGCCACCGGTCATGTACTCGCATCCATGGTCGCCGACGCCCTCGACGACCGCCGTCGCTCCCGAGTTCCTCACGCAGAACCGCTCGCCGACGAGCCCGCGAATGAACACCTCGCCGGCCGTCGCGCCGTAGAGGATGACGTTGCCGGCGATGATGTTCTCCTCCGCCACGAGCCTCGACTCGGGGGCGGGAGTCAGTACGAGCTTCCCACCCGACAGCCCCTTGCCGAAGTAGTCGTTGGCGTCGCCCAGCAGCCGGAGAGAGATCCCGCTGGGCACGAAGGCCCCGAACGACTGCCCCGCGGAGCCCGTGAACGTGACTCGGATGGTGTCGTCGGGAAGGCCTGCACCGCCGAAGCGGCGGGTCACCTCCGAGCCGAGCATCGTCCCGACCGTGCGGTTGACGTTGCGGATCGGGAGGTCGAGAGAGACCGGCGTGGCGTCTTCCAGCGCGCGCTCGCAGAGGCGGATCAGGGTCTGATCGAGGGCCGCGGAGAGCCCGTGATCCTGCTCCTTGGTGCAGTGCATCGACTGCTCGTACGGGTTCTCGGGCACGGCGAGAATGGGCGAGAGGTCGAGCCCGCGCGCCTTCCAGTGGTCGAGTGCCGCTCGGGTGTCGAGGCACTCGACGTGGCCCACCGCCTCCTCGATCGACCGGAAGCCGAGACAAGCGAGCAGCTCACGGACTTCCTCGGCGATGTACTCGAAGAAGTTGACGACGAACTCCGGCTTCCCGTCGAACTTCGGCGCGCAGCACCGGGTTCTGCGTCGCCACTCCGACCGGGCAGGTGTCGAGGTGGCAGACCCTCATGAGGATGCAGTCCGGACACGACGAGCGGCGCTGTGGCGAACCCGAACTCCTCCGCGCCGAGCAGAGCTGCCGATCACGACGTCGCGACCGGTCTTCAGCTGACCGTCGACCTGGACCACGATGCGGTCCCGTAGGCCGTTGAGCATCAGGGTCTGCTGCGTCTCAGCCAGTCCGAGCTCCCAAGGTGCACCGGCGTGCTTGATCGACGTGAGTCGCGCCGCACCTGTCCCGCCGTCGTGGCCCGAGATGAGCACGACGTCGGCGTGCGCCTTCGAGACTCCCGCAGCGACCGTGCCGACCCCGACCTCGGCGACGAGCTTCACGTGGATGCGAGCGTGATGGTTCGCGTTCTTGAGGTCGTGGATCAGCTGCGCGAGATCCTCGATGGAGTAGATGTCGTGGTGCGGCGGCGGCGAGATGAGGCCGACTCCCGGGGTCGAGTGCCGCGTCTGCGCGATCCACGGATACACCTTGTGCCCGGGCAGCTCGCCTCCCTCGCCGGGCTTGGCACCCTGCGCCATCTTTATCTGCAGGTCGTCGGCGTTGACGAGGTACTCGCTGGTGACCCCGAACCTGCCCGAGGCGACCTGCTTGATGGCACTCCGCCTGGAGTCCCCGTTCGGCAGCGGGAGGAACCTCTCGGGGTCCTCGCCGCCCTCGCCCGTGTTCGAGCGTGCGCCGAGCCGGTTCATCGCGACTGCGAGGGTCTCGTGCGCCTCCTGGGAGATCGACCCGTACGACATCGCTCCCGTCGAGAACCGCTTCACGATCTCCGAGACGGGTTCGACCTCGTCTATCGGCACCGGCGGCCTCACGCCGTCGACGAACTCGAACAGCCCACGGAGCGTCGCGAGGCTTCGTCGACTGGTCGTCGACGAGACTCGTGTACTCCTTGAACACGTCGTACCTGGCCGGCACGCGTCGAGTGCTGGAGCTTGAAGACCGTCTCGGGGTTGAAGAGGTGATGCTCGCCTTCTCTGCGCCACTGGTACTCGCCGCCGACGCTCGAGCTCCCGGTGCGCGATCTCCTCCGGGCGATCGGGGAAGGCGAGTCGGTGTCGTTCCGCTACCTCCTCGGCGATCACGTCGAGGCCCACGCCCTCGATCCGCGTCGCGGTTCCGGTGAAGTACTCGTCGACCAGCTCTCGACGGAGGCCGACGGCCTCGAAGATCTGCGCGCCGGTGTACGAGGCGACCGTCGAGATCCCCATCTTCGACATCACCTTGAGGATCCCCTTGCCTGCAGCCTTGATGTAGTTCTTCACGGCCTGGCGCTCACTCGTTCCGACGACCATTCGCTTCGCGCACCAGGTCGCGATGGTGTCGAACGCGAGGTACGGGTTGATCGGCCCCGGCCCCGTAGCCGATCAGCAGGCAGAAGTGGTGCATCTCGAGCGCCTCGCCGGTCTCGACGACGAGACCGACGCGGGTGCGCGTCTTCTCGCGGATCAGATGGTGGTGCACGGCCGCCGTGGCGAGGAGAGCCGGGATCGGCGCGTTCACCTCGTTCGGCGTAGCGGTCCTAGAGAATGACGATGTTCGCCCCGCCGCGATCGCCGCGCTCACCTCCGACGCGGACCCGCTCGATCGACTCGCTCAGCCGCGGCACTTCCGCCGCCGACCGGGAAGAGGCACGACACGGTCACCGGTCGGAAGCCGGGTACCGCGCAGTCGCCGTGATCGATGTAGCGCAGGCTGGGCCAGCTCGTCGTTGGTGAGGACCGGGTACGGCACGCACGATCTGACGACACGACTCGGACGCCGGCGCTCGAGCAGGTTCGCCTCCGGCCCGATCGTCGACGCAGAGCGACGTGACCAGAGCCTCGAAGTTCGCGTCGAGTGGAGGGTTGGTGACCTGGGCGAAGAGCTGCTTGAAGTACTCGTAGAGCATCCGCGGACGGTCGGAGATCACCGGGAGCGGCGTGTCGGTGCCCATGGACCCCAGCGACTCGACGGCGTTGCGCGCCATCGGCGCGATGACGAGGCGGAGGTCCTCCTGCGTGTAGCCGAAGAGCCGCTGCCGCTGGACGGCCGACGAGTGCATCGGCGTCAGCGCGTACTGCGGTGGCAGGTCGTCGAGGTGCACGAGTCCCTTCGTCGAGCCACTGCTGGTACGGGTGCTCCGCAGCGAGCTCGGCCTTGATCTCGTCGTCGGGGATGATGCGGCCCTTCTTCGTGTCCACGAGGAAGATCCTGCCCGGCTCGAGCCGCCCCTTGCTCACGACCTGGTCGGCGGCGGACGTCGAGCACTCCGACCTCCGATGCCATGATCACGCGATCGTCGGACGGTCACCCAGTAGCGCGACGGCCGCAGCCCGTTGCGGTCGAGTACCGCACCGATCACGTCGCCGTCGGTGAACGCGATCGAGGCCGGGCCGTCCCAAGGCTCCATCAGGCACGCGTGGTACCGGTAGAAGGCCCGGCGCTCCGAGTCCATGAGGTCGTGGTTCTCCCAGGCCTCCGGGATCATCATGAGGATCGCGTGGTGCAGGGGCCGACCCGCCAGGTGCAGCAGCTCGAGCGCCTCGTCGAATCGCGCCGTGTCGGAGGCACCCGGAGTGCATATGGGGAAGAGCCTCGCCAGATCGCCCTTCAGAACGCTCGATTGCATCGCGCCTTCGCGAGTTCGCATCCAGTTCTGGTTCCCCTGCACGGTGTTGATCTCGCCGTTGTGCGCGAGGACCCGATAGGGGTGGGCGAGCGGCCACGACGGGAACGTGTTCGTGGAGAAGCGGGAGTGGACGAGCGCGAGAGCCGACTCGAAGCGGGCGTCGTGCAGGTCGGGGAAGAACGAGCTGACCTGCGCCGGGGTGAGCATGCCCTTGTACACGAGTGTTCGGGCCGACAACGACGCGAAGTAGGTGCCGGTCTCGTGCTCGATCCGCTTGCGGGCGGCGAAGACGGCGCGCTCCAGCTCGAGCCCTTCGAGTCCCGGCGCGGAAGCGAACACCTGCCTGAACGACGGCATGACGCGCAACGCGGAGGCCCCGACTCCCTCGGGCTCGTGGGGCACGTCGCGCCAGCCGAGCACCGACAGTCCCTCCGCCGCGAATACTGCATCGGTCCGCGCCGATTGGTCGCGTGCGGCCTCGGGGTCTGACGGCAGGAACGCGATTCCCGCCGCATAGGCGCCTGCGGGCGGGAGGTCGAAGCCGACCACGGCGCGCAGGAAGCCGTCCGGGATCTGCACGAGGATCCCGGCTCCGTCACCCGTGTCGGGCTCGGCGCCGCGCGCGCCGCGGTGATCGAGGTTCAGCAGGGCTGTGAGAGCCTGACCGACGAGGTCGTGCGAGCGGCGACCCTTCATGTCCACGACGAACGCGACTCCACACGAATCGTGCTCGAACCGGGGGTCGTAGAGGCCTCTCGGCGCGGGCATGTCGCGGTTGTGCATCACTCTGTCGTCCTCGGTCCTGGCGGTCAGCGCTCAACGGCTGCTCGCGGCGGGACGACGTTGGCCCTCCGACGGTGCATCGGCGAGTCTAGCGAGACGATCCACCCCGACTGCATCCCCGACGCAACTACTCCCCGCCCAAGGGCGAGCTCACCCCGACCCCACGACTGCTTGCACGGAGCGCCGCCTCGCGAACGACCCCTCACCCGGCCCAATGGGTCAACACAGCATGCTCGCCCTCCACCGTCGTCGTGTACCCGGCGCCGTCGGGATCCAGGCCGATGGCCTCGCCCATCGCGTCGCGTGGGCGCGGTGCACGGCACGGATCGCGGCCGAGAGCCGCTCCGACGCTCTCCCCGGGCCGGCGTCCCCAGACGTAGACGGCGGTGTAGGTGCGGATCACGATCGTGTCGCCCGATGACGAGACGTCACCTCCTGTTGCGAGTCCGGCCGACGCCGAGATCCAACGTGAGCAGGTGCTCGAGCGTCGCCGTCCCCCGGCCTCGAGCGGCGCGACGTCTCGATACACGGCGGACCGGCCCTGAAGGTCCTTGGTGACGACGAAGAGATCACCCGTCACGGGGTCGACGAGCAGCACCTCGGCGTCGTGGGGGCCGTCGGGATACTTCAGGACGAGAGCAGCGGCCGGACGGGTGGATCCGGTCACGCCTGCCGCGTTCGTCGAGACCATCGTCGCGCGTAGCCACGCCACGCTCCGCATGCACGCGCACACCCGGCTCCTCGACGACGTACACGACGACCTCGCCCCGGACGTGATCATTGTCACCGATGTCGCCGATGTAGAGCGCGTCGCCCGGACCGGCCACGACCGGCGGTCCGAGCGCGATGTCCTCCCAGTCGACGGCCCGCCCTCCCGCCACGTCGAAGGCGCCCAGAAGCGCCCCGGAGCGGTCGATCGCGTAGACGACCGCCGAGTCACCCGAGTCGTTGTGCACCCACAGAACCCCCTCCTGGCCGCGACTCGCGACAAGGCCCGAAGCCTCTGCGACGCCAGGAGGAAGGACGCCGGTCCGCTCCTCGGCGAGCCTGCCGCAGAGCCGAGCGGCGCCCTCACCTACGGGTTCGCCGGTCCCCGGCCTGAGTCTCCACCAGGTGGCGAACACGCCGGATCCCGACGACGCAGACTGCGAGAATCGCGAAGGCAACACGGCGCATCCCGAGAGCCTCGCGCGTCCCGGGCCGACCCCGGCGTGACTGCGCACGAGGGCAGCCGGCGGCACCCGAACGGAGATCGTGCCGGAAATCCGGGCGGAAATGCACGCGCGGCGCCTCTTCTGGTGCAATGCTTCCGGCGGACATCACTCTCTGGAGGCAATGTGAATCGAAGCCAGCTCTTGAACGCCCTCGTCGAACGAAACGAGGGGATGACCCGCCGACAGGCCGACGCGATCCTCGCAAGCCTCGTCGACACGATCACCGAGACCGTCGCCGGCGGGGAAGACGTTGCGATCTCCGGCTTCGCGAAGTTCCGGCGCGTAGACCGTCGCCGCGAGGATGGGACGCAACCCTGCGACGGGTGAGGCGATCCGGATCAAGGCGAAGCGGCAGGCGAAGATCACGCCGCTCAAGGCATTCAAGGACGCAGTGCTCGCCGGAAAGGCACCCGCCCGCAAGACAGCCGCCAAGAAGACGACTGCGAAGAAGGCACCCGCCCGCAAGACAGCCGCCAAGAAGACGACTGCGAAGAAGGCACCCGCCCGCAAGACAGCCGCCAAGAAGACGACTGCGAAGAAGGCACCCGCCCGCAAGACAGCCGCCAAGAAGACGACTGCGAAGAAGGCACCCGCCCGCAAGACAGCCGCCAAGAAGACAGGCGCCAGGAAGGCACCCACGCGACGGCGCTAGCGGCAGGCAACTCCTGCGTAACACACTCGACGAGGAGAGCGGGCAGGGCGAAGGCCCTGCCCGCTCTCTCGCGACTCCCCGGCTTCGACGATCACACCGCACCCCTGCCGGCGTGCGAGTATCCCGAGATGGCAGAACGCGAGCTGACGCACCCCGTCGACCTCTGTGACGGCCGCGGGCGATTGAATGCCGAGGCGCGCGGCTGGTCGCGCGTGCCAGTTCACCGGGCCAACCTGAGCCGTGCGTTCGGGCGGAAGAAGCGTTGGGACTACTGGCTCGTCATGTGCGACGACGTGTACGTCTCGATCGTGTATGCCGACGTCGACTACCTGGGGACCGCGTCGGTGTGGATCTACGAGCCGTCGAGCGGCGCGACGACCGACGTCACGAAGCTGGTGCCGCTCGCCCGCGGGTTCGCTCTGCCGGAGATGCCGTGCACCGGCAAGATGCTCTACGAGGGCGGAGCAACACGGATCGAGATCGACGAGCGCGCCGCCGAGACGCGCCTGCGCGCGACCGTCACTTCGGGAGCGGTTCCGATCGACGTCGACCTCGTGGTGGCGAAGCCGGCCGGTCACGAGTCGCTCAACGTCGTGATCCCGTGGTCGGCCAGGCACTACCAGTTCACCTCCAAGCAGAACACGCGGCCCACGACCGGGGCGGTTCGCGTCGGCGACCGCTCCTACGAGCTCGGGCCGGCGAACCGTGCGTTCGGCACGCTCGATCTGGGCCGAGGCGTGTGGCCGTACTCCATCCGCTGGAACTGGGCCGCCGCGTCCGGCGCGTCGCTCGACGGCCGCATGGTCGGCCTCCAGCTCGGTGGCAAGTGGACAGCGGGCACCGGTTGCACGGAGAACGGCGTGTGCATCGACGGCCGCATGACCAAGATCTCCGACGAGCTCGACTGGGCCTACGACTGGGACGACCCGATGAAGCCGTGGCGCGTGAGCGACCCGGCCTCGGGCCGCATCGAGGCCGAGCTCACGCCGACCAAGGACAAGCACACCAAGACGAACATCGGCATCGTCTCGATGGAGGTGCACCAGTGCTTCGGCACGTGGGCCGGCCACCTCACGACTGCGGGCGGGGATGTCATCGAGTTCTCGGGCATCCCCGGCTTCGCCGAGGAGGCCCGCAACCGCTGGTAGCCCGGAGCGCACGCCCCAGGCGACGATGCCCACGGCCTCGGTGCGGGCATCGCGCCGATCGATGACCTCTCGACGGCATTGCCGGTGGCCTCCTGCCGGCGGCTACGGCCCTGGTTCGGCGCGAAGGCTGCGGACCCTGATCCGGGCCTTCGGCACCTCGACCATCACGGCCGCGACATGACCCGTCGCCACCGCCGGGCGCGCCAACGACCACCCCGGGGGAGCGACGGCCGGGACGCCCGCCATCGGACGGCTGATCCCCTCGCCCGTCGCCTTCAGGTACGCCTCCTTCGCGGTCCACGACTCGAGGAACGACCGGAGAGCCGCGGTCTCGGGGAGTGACGACCACGCCTCGTACTCGCCCGGGCCCAGCACCCGGCGGGCCAGGCGTGCAAGGCGGGGCCTCGCCCTGATCTCCTCCACGTCGGCGCCCACACGCACGCCGTCGGCGAGAGCGACGATCGAGAGATCGCCGGAGTGGCTGAGGCTGAACCCGAGGGTCGCAGCCCCGACCACCCAGGGCTGGCCGTGGTCGTCGCCCAGGCACCTGCCACACTTCCGCGCGAATCTGATCGATCCGGCGTCGTCGCCCAACCATGTGGCGAGGATCATGCGCAGAGCTGCGTGCGCGGCGACGTACCTTCGGCGACCCGCGCCGGCGCGGGCATCGGCTCCACGCTTCTCAGATGGGTCGAGCAGCACGCGCGCGCTCGACTCCGCGAGCGCCTCGTCGGCGAGGTCGATCGCCCACACGTGCACCGGTTCCGCGGTGCGGCGCCCACCCCCGACGCCGTCTTGCACACGCTTGTCCACGCAGCCGACCATATGCGCACCGCTGCAGCCGAGCCCCCGGATGCCCTGCTGCCCGGCCCGCAGGAACCCGGTGGCTCGGCGATCAGCGGGCAAGCAGGCGCTCCACGATGGTGCGGCCGCTCGGGGGCCGACCGGTGCGCTCCGCCCGCCTGTCGACGCGGGCTGCAGCCCGGCCGACGTAGCGCGCTGCGAGCCACCGCAGCGGCTCCGGCTCCCACCTGCGGGCGGAGTGCCCCACGAAGGGGAGCGCCCGCAGGGCAGAGTCTCGGTCGAGCACGAGATCGGTCAGGGCGCGAGCAGCGAGGTTGCTGGCCGCCACCCCCTCCCCCGTGTACCCGTAGAGCCCTGCCACGCCGGTAGCACGGTCGAAGGTGACGCTCGGAGTCCAGTCGCGCGGCACGGCGACGGGCCCTCCCCATGCGTGAGTGCATCGGATGCCGCGCAGGTCTGGGAACCACTCGGCAACCGACCTTCGGAGGCGCTCGTGAGTAGGGGCATGAAGGTCGTACTCGTCGGCGATGCGCGACCCGAAGTGGTAGGGAGCGCCGCGTCCGCCGAAGAGGATCCGACCATCGGCCGTGCGCGACAAGTAGTCGACCGTGAGCGCTTGTGAGTACGCGACTGCGCGATGCGTCCACCCGATGGCGGCGAGCCGATCGTCGTCGATCGGCTCGGTGAGCACTATCAGCGAGTAGACGGGCATCAGGCTTCGGTGCATCGGGGCGAGTCGGGTCAGGTACGACTCCCCCGCGAGCACGACAACCGGCGCACGCACGTCACCCGTTGCCGTGCGCAGTCGCGGTGCACCGCCCGTGACAACCTCGGTCACCGGCGTCTGCTCGTAGATGGCCGCGCCGCGACGTTCGACCACACGCGCGAGCCCACGCACGAGCTTGCCCGGGTGCACCGCCGCCGTCGCAGGATGGAAGAGCGCGCCGGCCACACCCGCTACCCGGAGCTTCTCCCGGGCCTCCCTCCTGTCGAGGCGCGTCATGAAGCCGTCGAGACCGAGAGCCTCATAGCTCCGCAGCGTCGCGTCGAGAGCGGGAAGCTGATGCTCCCCTACCGCCACGGAGATCTCACCGTCGCGCGCGTAGTCGGCATCGATCGACTCCTCCCGGAGCACACGCCCGATCTCGTCGACGGTCTCGACCATCGCACCATGGACCTCCACGGCGGCGTCGCGCCCGTACCTGTCAGCCAGCAGGTCGGGCCCCGCAGGAAACCCCGAGGTGCACCAGGCACCGTTGCGACCGGAGGCGCCGAAACCTGCGATCTCCGCCTCCAGGATCGCCACCCGCAAGTCGGGCCGGGCACGCTGCAGGTAGTACGCGGTCCACAGACCGCTGTACCCGGCCCCGAGGATCGCGACATCCGCATCGATCGACCCGTCGAGGGGCGCTCGCGGCGTCAGATCGTCGCCGCAGGACTCGAGCCAGTAGCTGACCCGTGCGTAGTCACGAACGGCGCCCGATCCGGCTGCTCTCCGCATCTTCACAGCCTACGGACTCGAGCTGCGCAAGGTCGCCCGGCCGCGGATCCGAGAGCGGAGCCGACGAGAGACATCTCCGTCAGCCGACCGCATCGGGCGCCGAGTCCTCGTGCGACGAGCGGAGCCGTTCGAGCGCCGCCAGCACACGCGCACGGTCGGAGACGCGATACATCTCCGGCAAGGAGCGCAGCAGGCGCGCACCGTACCGGCTGGTGAGGGCCCGCCTGTCGAGAAGTGCAACGACTCCCCGGTCGAGGCTCGTCCTGACGAGTCGGCCGGCACCCTGGGCGAGAAGCATCGCCGCCCGCGGCAGGTCGTAGGTCTCGAAGGCGCTCCGCCCCTCGGCCGTCGCTCTCGCCCGCCGAGCCATCGCCACCGGGTCGTCGGGTCGAGCGAACGGGATCTTGTCGATGACGACGAGGCTCACAGCCGGTCCGGGCACGTCGAGCCCCTGCCACAGGCCGATGCTGCCCACCAAGCACGAGGTCTCATCGCCCGCGAACTCGTCCATGAGGCGCGCGCGTGGATAGTCGTCGGGTGCGAGGACCCGTACGCTCAGCCGGTCCCGCAGCCTCACCCGGATCGCCTCGGCGGCCTTCAGCGAGGTGCACAGGCCGAGCATACGGCCGCCGGCGGCGCGTGCAAGGGCCTCGACCTCGTCGAGCATCGCCGCGTGGTACTCCGCCGACCGCGGATCCGGCAAGTGCCCTGCGCAGTACAGGATCGCCTGTCGGCGGTAGTCGAAGGGGCTCCCCACGTCGAGGTCGCGGTGCGCAGGCCGGGTCGGCGGGTCGCCGCCCCGCGGAGTGGGCGTCATCGCCTGACGGGCTCTCGCCTTCCTCGCCTTGCACACCTTCTTCGCGGTCTTCCCGGTCGAGGTGCGCGTCTGCGAGGCCCGGGCGGAGCCCCAGCCTCCAGGCGATCGGCGAGAAGTCACCGCCCACCGAGAGCGTCGCCGACGTCAGGACCGTGGTGCGGCGCGAGAAGCAGGCCTCGGCGAGTGGGGGACCCACGTCGACGGGCGCCATGCGGAGTACCGGCCGACCTCGCTCCTCCACCCAGAGAGCGTCGGTCGCGGCATCGGCGCGCAGTAGAACCTGCACGTCTCCGCGAGCCGAGTCGAGGACCCGCCGGAGGCGCGCCTGCGCGCGGCGCCCGGTCTCCTCGGCCGGCGATACCCCGCCGGCGGCCGCGGCGAGGTCGGCCAGGGTCTGCTCGAGTGCAGAGAGCGGGCCGCGGAGGCCCGCCTCGTCGAGATCGATCCTCTCGTCCGACGGGCAGGCGGCGAGCAGGGCCTCTATCCGATCGGGCCAGGCCGAGATCGCTGCGACGGGATCGACCGATCCGTCGGCGGTGAGCAACCCGCGTGCTGCGGAGACGATCCGCGACAGTCGGCCGGCGCCGACCTCGATTCCGAAAGCCGACGTGCAGACGTCCTCGAGGCTGTGAGCCTCGTCGATCACTGCGAGCGAGTGCGGCGGCAGCACCGCTCCGGCGGCTGCGAGATCGAGCGCGAACAGAGCCGTGTTCACGACGACGACGTCGGCCGCGGCGGCACGGTCGCGAGCAGCCTCTGCGAAGCAGCCGTCGGCGAGGTCGCAGCGCGTGCGCCCGGGGCACTCGCGGGAGTCGACCGAGAGTCGCTCCCACAGGGAGTCCGGCACGGCGCGAGGAAGATCGGCCCGGTCTCCTGTCGGGCTCGAGTCGACCCACTCCTCGATCGCGTCCACCAGGTCGTCGTCGGAGCGGAGCCCCGACAGGGCGTTGGCCCTGTCGGTTGTGACCTCGGCGAATCGGGCCGCGCAGAGGTAGTTGGAACGCCCCTTCAGGAGGGCGAACGAGAACGGCACCCCCAGGTTCTCTGCGAGGAACGGTAGGTCCTTGCGGCAGAGCTGCTCCTGGAGTGCCTTGGTCACCGTGGCCACTACGACCCGCTCCCCGGCGAGGATCGCCGGCACCAGGTACGCGAGGCTCTTGCCGGTACCCGTCCCGGCCTCCACCAGCAGGTGCTCGCGACGGGTGAACGCATCCTCGACGGCCGCGCACATGGTGCGCTGACCCTCGCGGCACTCGGCGCCGGGCAGATGCGCGAGGACCGCGTCGAGCAACGCCACGGCACCGGCCGCCCCGCCGGCCGACGTCGGATCCCGGCCGGGCTCGGCGCTCATCCTCCCGACAGTAGGCGCCCTCGTCGCCGCGCGAGGTCACTCGCCGGTGACGGCATCACGTCGTCGCTACCCCGGGGACCGTCTCGGGTGTGAGCGCCGGCGCCGTCAGGCTCGCGGGTTCCGACAGGAGGGCCAGGACTCCTGCCCACGCCGCCCCCCCGAGCACGACGACCGTGATCGACGTCAGGCCGACGAGCCTGCCCCCCACCCAGACGCCGATCGGCACCGTCCCGCCGAAGCCCATGATCCACAGCGCAACCACCCGCCCTCTGACGCTGTCGGTCAGGTGCTGCTGGAGAAGCGTGGAGAGCGAGGTGATCACAAGGAAGTACGCGTAGCCGACCGCCATGGCCAACGGGTACGCGAGAGCGGCCGAGCGGGCGAGGGCGAAGGCAGCGAGCAGCACCGAGAACGCCGCGAATCCCGGCCGCACGAGGCGCGCCTTCTCCCTGTGGGCGAAGAACGACCCCACGCTCACCGCGCCCAACGCCGCTCCAAGGCCGAAGCCGGCGTAGAGGAGCCCGTACTCGATGCTCTTGGGTCTGATGCCGAAGTTGGTGTCGGCCATCACAGGCATCAACCCGACGAAGGTGAGCGAGCAGAGCGAGAACGAGACGAGGGTCAGCAGTATCCGGCTGATCAGCGGATCACGGCGGGCGATCCTGAACCCCGATGCGAGCCGGGCGAACCCCTTCTCGGCGACGACCGCCCCGACCTTGCGCGGGTACCGGGCGATCAGCAAGCCCGAGACGGCGAACAGGTAGGTCGCCGCGTTGACCATGAAGACAGCGGACGCTCCCGCGCGGGTGTACATGGCCGCACCGATCGCCGGCCCCACCACCCGGGAGAGGTTGATCTGCACCGAGGTGAGCGCGATCGCTCCCGGCAGGTCTTCGCGCGGCACGAGCGATGGAAGGATCGCCCCCTGGCCCGGAGCTCCCGAGCGCGTTGCAGACACCGATCATCAAGACGCAGGCGATCAGGCCGGTCTCCGACGGTCTGTCGGCGGTGACCAGCAGCGCGAGTCCGAGCGAGCCGGCCAGCTGCAGGAGCTGCATCGTGACGAGGTACCGGCGCCTGTCGACTACGTCGGCAATCAGCCCACCGACCGTCGAGAGCAGCAGGAGCGGCCCCAGCTGGGCGATGTAGAGCGTCCCGACGAAGCTCGCCGACCGTGTCAGCTCCCAGCCGTAGGCGCCGAGCAGGACGTTCTGCATCCAGGTGCCGATGCTCGAGAGGAAGACGCCCGTCCACACGATCCGGAAGTCGCGGTTGCGCAGCGCCGCACGCGCCGTCCCTCGCGCGACGACGACGTCGCCCTCGAGCAGGGCCTCCTCACCTGTCTCGCGGTCGTCGAGAACCCCCTCCCCCGCAGCCTCGCTCTTCATCCCCGCTCCTGGCCCTTCGGGCCGGGCCGCTCGGGCCACGCTCGGCCACGCGCGACACGGCCCGTCCACCACGGGGCAGCCTCGCTCTTCATCCCCGCTCCTGGCCCTTCGGGCCGGGCCGCTCGGGCCACGCTCGGCCGCGCGCGAAACGGCCCGCCGACCACGGGGCAGCCTCGCTCTTCATCGCTCGCCGTAGAGGCGGTCACCGGCATCACCGAGGCCCGGCACGATCCAGCCGCTGGCGTCGAGTCCGTCGTCGACGGAGGCGCAGACGATCGCCGTCTCGATGCCGTCGTGTGCGAGGCGCTCGATCGCCTCGGGGGCCACGACGGCCGCCACGGTGCAGGTAGCTGCCGCGCCTCCGTCGCGCAGCGTCCGGCACACCTGGGCGAGGCTGCCGCCGGTCGCGACCATGGGGTCGAGAACCAGGGCCACGCGTCCCGCGAGAAGCGCCGGCACCTGGACCAGGTAGCACTCCGCTTCGAGGGTCTCCTCGTCGCGTCGCAGGCCCATGAACCCGACCGCGGCGGTCGATGCGACGTCGAGGGCACCCTCGAGCATCCCGAGCCCGGCGCGCAGCACCGGTACCAGGACCGGTTCCGACTCGCCGGAAGTCGCGATCCCCCCGCCGGGCCTCAGGGCCTCGTGCACCAGCGCCCGAGTGACTGCGTGCAGGTGATGGCGGAAGGGAGCGCGCTCAGCGTCGAGATCCCGTAGTGCGCGCAGGTGCTCGGCCACAGAGGGGTGCCCGACCTCGATCACGGTCACGCTCCCTTCGGTCCTTCGCCGCAGAGCGTTGCTCACGCCCACCTCCTCACGCGTCGACCCAGATGCCCGCAACTCGGGGCACGGGGATCACTAGCATGCCGCTCGCGTGAACGGACCCTTGATCACATTCCTCGGCGCCGCCGGGACCGTCACCGGGAGCCGGTTCCTGGTCGAGTCCGGAGAGGCTCGGGTACTCGTCGACTGTGGCCTCTACCAGGGCCTCAAAGAGCTGCGCCTCCGCAACTGGGAGCCCTTCGCCGTCGATCCTGCGACGATCGACGCGATCCTGTTGACCCACGCTCACCTCGACCACTGCGGCTACCTGCCTGTCCTCGTACGCGACGGGTTCCGAGGTCGCATCGTCGCCACGCGGTCGACGCTCGCCCTCGCCGACATCGTCCTCCCCGACAGCGGCCACCTCCAAGAGGAGGAAGCCGCCTACGCGAACCGCAAGGGGTTCTCGAAGCACAAGCCGGCACTCCCCTTGTACACCGAGGAGGATGCCCGCCGCACGCTGAGGCGCTCCGACGTGGCGGAGTTCGCATCCCCGATCGAGGTCGCCCCCGGGATCACCGCCACCTTCGGTCGCGCGGGCCACATACTCGGATCAGCGACCATCACCCTGACGTTGGGCGACACGCCGCCCATCATCTTCAGCGGCGATCTCGGGCGCCCCCACCACCCGCTGCTCGTACCACCCGACCCCGTCGGGCGCGCCGGCACCATCGTCGTCGAGTCGACCTACGGGAACCGCACGCACGACGACGCGGGCACGCTCGATCGGCTGCGCGACGCCATCGTCCGCACCGTCAAGCGCGGTGGGACCGTCGTCATCCCGGCGTTCGCGGTCGACCGCACCGAGGTCGTGCTCCAGCACCTCGCCGAGATGCACGCCGCCGGCGACATACCCGACGTCCCGGTGTACGTCGACAGCCCGATGGCACTCGCCGCGCTGCGCGTCTACGAAGCCGCCCTTCGCGAACGAGCCCCCGACGTGCGGCCCTCGCTGCCGCGTGACCCGTTCGACGCAGGCAACGTGGTCGAGGTCCGCTCCCCCGCGGAGTCCAAGGCCCTCGATGCCATGGCATACCCGTCGATTGTCGTCTCCGCATCCGGCATGGCGTCGGGCGGGCGTGTGCTCCACCACCTCGCGCGGCGCCTCCCCGACTCGCGCAGCACGGTGATACTCGTCGGATTCCAGGCCGAGGGAACCCGCGGTCGCAGGCTCCTCGACGGCGAGCGGGTCGTGAAGATGTTGGGTCGCTACGTGCCGGTGCGCGCCGAGATCATCGACGCGACGGCCCTGTCCGTACACGCCGACGGCGGTGAGCTGATCGGGTGGCTCGAGACCGCGGAGGCTCCACCCGACGCGATCTTCACCGTTCACGGCGAGCCTGCGGCCTCGGCTGCGCTGGTCGACGCGATCGACCGGGATCTCGGGTGGACGGCGGTCGCGCCGACGCACGGAGAGCGGGTCCGCCTCGACTGACCGGATGCCACGAGGCGCCGCCCTCGACGTGCGCGCCCGGACGCCGGATACCGTTGTCGCGTGCCCGCTCAACAGGCCCGCTTCCGGTCCGGTCGAACGCACCTGAGCCTTCCGGCCTCGATCGTCCTCTGCGCTCTCGTCCTCCTCGGCTGCGAGAGGCGTGACCTTCCGACAGTGGACCGCGAGCTCGACCCTGTAGTGCTCACAGGCGCCGACGTCCCCGGCCTCCTGGGCCTCTCCCCCGATCGAGTCGTCGCCTTCCGCTTCGTGTACGGGACCTGGGTGCAGCTCCCCGTGCAGGTCGACGAGAGGGCGCTCGTCGACTTCGGGACGATCAAGCACATGAGCCGCACGGGCACCGAGGCTCTTCAGTACAGCGACTCCGCGACGTGGACCGGACCCGACGCGGACCCGACGGTCGATGTCGACGACGAGATCGTCTTCATGGCGCGCGACGCGTTCGGCCAGGCACACGACATCGACGACGGCACCACTACCTACACACTCTCGGCTCCGCCCCATGTCGTCGCCGGCAGCGGTGTCGAGGTCGAGATAGCCGATCCGCGCGGCGACGACGAGAGGTCGTGGGTGTACCTCTTCGAGAGCGACGGCACGCTCGCGTCCGACGCCGGCACCGAGTACGTCGACTACGAGTTCGACCTGCTCTCCGGCGACTACAAGTCCACCTACAGGATCGGCGGGGGTGGCAACCCCGAGGCCTCCGAGGTGACGACGCCCGCGTACTCCAGCCACTTCCCGGACCGCTGGATCATGGACGAGATCCGCGTGAGGAGGAACGGTGCCACGGGCGCTGACATCCTTGATCAGCACAAGACAGGGTTCGCGGGTTCGTCCGCGCGCACGGAGGCGACCTTCTCGGCCGGGAGTGGCGCATTCATCGCGAACAAGTCGGGGCCGGTTCGCGCCATACGCTCGTACCTGGGAGCCAACTCCGGCACCTACACCCAGCGGACACACCTCATGTACGAGAGCCGACACGTGATCATCACCGACCTACGGGTGCACGCAATCCCGGCCGTGCGCGAATGGTTCGACTACTCACCATCCGCCAGGGGCATGAGGTACACGAACAGCGCGCTCACACGGCGTTTCCGGATCAACGCAATACCCGACGCGGTCCCGACCGCCCAGGCCACCTGGGAGCTCGTCAGCGGAGCTCAGGGCTCCCTCGTCGTCGTTCCGACGCTCGAGACCTCGATCGAGTTCCCCGCAGACAGCCGTGTTCAGTACTACTCCGACACCGCCACCCCCTCGGAGACCCAATGCACCGGTGACGCCTTCGAGTACGGCGCGAGCGGGCCGTGGATCGCCCAGTCGGTACCGTGCACGGACCCGACGCTGGGATGCACCGAGACTCTCCGCCACACCAGGGCCATCTCCTATCTCGGCCCTTCGGCGGCGGTCGGCGCGGCACGGGAGATCGCCGCAGACGGAGCGTCCCCGCTCACAGTGACGGTCGAGCACTTCGAGCCCTAGGTGTGTCGCTACGGGGCGCCCGGACGTGTCACGCAGGCGTGATCGTGTCGACCGCCCGCCAGCAGTACCAGGCGACGAGCGATCGGTACGGCCGGTGCGGATCGCCGAGTGGCACGAGGTCGCGCGCCGAAGGTGTCTCGCCCAGGCCGTACAGACGTGTCCAGCCGTTGCGCACTCCGAGGTCGCCGGCCGGCCAGACGTCGAGCCGGCCGAGCTGGAACATCAGGAACATCTGCGCCGTCCACTCGCCGATGCCGCGAACGCGGGTCAGCTCCTCGACGACCGCTTCGTCGCCGAGCCGGGAGACGCGGCTGAGGCGCACCGTGCCGTCGATCGACTTCTCCGCGAGGTCCCGTATCGACGCCGCCTTCGCTCCGGAGAGTCCGGCCCCGCGCAGATCGTCCTCGGATACCGCGAGCACCGCCTCGGGGGTCGGCCGCCCTCCGACGAGATCAACGAAGCGCGAATGGATCGCCGACGCGGCCCGGCCGGCAAGCTGCTGGAAGCAGACCGCCCGCGCCAGCGCAGCGAAGTGACTCGGGGTCCGCCGCCCGCGGGTCAGGTCGGGGAACCCATGCGCCTCGACCATCGCCAGCGATCACCGGATCTCGCCGCGCCAGCTCGGCCGCACCCTCCTCGATCGCCGCAGCGCCACCGCCCATCTCCCGAGCCTACGACCCCCTCCCCACCGAGACCGAGGAGCGTCGACAGATCACACATCGTGTGGTCTATCGACGCTCCTGTTCGCGTGGCGGATAGACGAGGATCCCCGACGCCTCGACCGAGAGGCGGAGCGTCGAGCCGGGTACCGGAGGTGCGTCGGCGGCGGCCACTGCAGCCACCTCCACCGCGGGGCCGTCACCGATCCGCACACTCGCCACCGTCCGGTCGCCGAGGAAGACGACCCGCTCGACCCTTCCGACCAGGTCTCCGTCGGGGTCTGCCCTCAGCGCGCCCGGACGCAGGACCATCCGCACCCACCGCCCCACCCGGGCGTCGGACGCGCCGGTTCCCCGCAGGGGCCGCTGCGCACCGCCGGAGAGATGGAGCAGGCCCCACGGTGTCCGCGCCTCATCGCCGTCGATCTCAGCGTCGACGGCCGGGAGGAACCCGAGGAATGCCGCGACCCACTCGTCTGCCGGGCGGGACCAGACATCGCGCGGCGATCCCTGCTGCGCGACGCGTCCGTCCCTGAGCACCACCACCCGGTCGGCGAGCGCGAATGCCTCGTCGTGATCGTGTGTGACGTAGAGAGTCGGCAGCGACGCGATCTCGAGCAGGTCACGGAGCTCGTCGAGCAGTCGGTCGCGCAGTGCCCGGTCGAGGGAGCCGAGTGGCTCGTCGAGCATCAGCAACCGCGGTGCAGGGGCGAGTGCCCGCGCCAGAGCGACGCGCTGCTGCTCACCTCCTGACAGGTGAGCGACCCTACGCTCGGCGAGCCCGGTGAGACCGACGAGTGACAGCACATCGTCGCTACGCCGTCGCCGTACGTCGGGGGCGACACCGGCCATCCGCAGGCCGAACTCCACGTTTCCGACGCACGTCGCGGTGCGGGAACAGCGCGTAGTCCTGGAACATCAATCCGAAGTGCCGCATGTGTGGTGGCACGCCGACGAGGTCTCCCCCGTCCCACTCCACTCGGCCCTCGGCGGGAGCCTCGAGGCCCGCGACGGCGCGCAGCAGGGTGCTCTTGCCGCAGCCGCTCGGCCCCAGCACAGCGAGGGTCTCGCCGACGTCGACGGTGATCGAAACACCGTCGAGTACGGCGTTCTCTCCGAATCGAACCACGAGATCCTCGACCTTGAGCATCAGAAGTCACCCAGGTCCCGGACCCTGACCCGCTCGACCGCGAGGATCGCCGTGGCCGTCAACGCCATCAGCAGGGTGCTCAGCGCCATCGCCTGCCCGAGGTTGAGCGCACCGGGGCGACCCAGGAAGCGGTAGATCGCCACGGGGATCGTCGGGTAGTCGGGGCGCGCGATGAAGACAGTGGCCCCGAACTCGCCGAGGGAGACCGCCAGAGCGAACCCGGTTGCGACTGCGACCGCTCGGCGCACCATCGGCAGATCGATCTCGCGCCACACCCTTCCGGGTGCCGCACCCAGCACCGCCGCTGCCTCCCGCAACTGCGGATCGATCGACCGCAGAACCGGGACCATGGAGCGCACCACGAACGGAACAGCGACAACGGCGTGCGCCAACGGGATCAGGGCGGGTTCGCTTCGCAGATCCAGTGGAGGCGAATCGAGCGCGATCAGGAAGCCGAACCCGACGGTCACCGCGGAGGTCCCCAGCGGGAGCATCAGCAAGGTATCGAGGAACGCCCCGCCTCTCGACGGGCGCGAGGCGATCAGGACCGACCGCGAGGCCGCCGACCACGAGAGCAATGGCCGCCGCAATCACCGCGAAGACGAGCGAGTTGCGCACCGCCTCCAGCGGCGGCACGAACAGCGTGCTCCGCCTCCCCGACACCGCGAGCTCCCGATAGAACGCCAGGCCGAACGTGCCGGCGACGCGCACGGACCGCAGCGCCAGAACGAGTAGAGGCGTACCCAGCAGGACCGCCATGAGACCGAGGTTCCCGACGAGCATGGCCCACTGACGGGCGCCCGCCGGTCGCCGCACCGATTCCGGTGCGGCGACGAGCCGCTGCGTGATCGCGCGCCGCGCCTGCAACCGACCGAAGACGACCAGCAGGCCGACCACGGCCACCATCTGCACGAGTGCAAGAGCCGCCGCCGCGGGAAGGTCGATGAGCTGGGTCGCCTGCCTCCAGATCTCCACCTCCAACGTCGCCCGCGTCGGCCCGCCGAGGATGAGGATCACACCGAACGAGCTGAACGTGAACAGGAACACGATCGACGTCGCCGCGGCGATCGCGGGGGCCAGGAGGGGCAGCGTCACGTTGGTCCAGACCCGCCACCTGGACGCTCCGAGGACACGCGCCGCCTCGGCACGTCGAGGGTCGAGGTGCGCCCAGAACGTCCCCACGGTGCGAACCACGACCGCGTAGTTGAAGAACACGTGGGCGATCAGGATGGCTCCGATGCCGCGGCCGAGTCCCAGGCGCGCCAGCGGGCCGCCGGTGCCCAGGAGCGCCACGAACGCGGAGCCGACCACGACGGTCGGCAGCACGAACGGCACCGTCACGAGGGCGCGCACCACAGCCCTGCCACGGAACTCGTAGCGCGCGAGCACGTATGCCCCCGGTAGTCCGACGGCCAGCGTGAGGGCCGTCGATACCGCCGCCTGCCAGAGCGTGAACCAAGCGACCCGCCGCATCGCCGGATCGGTCACCAGATCGACCAGCGGAGCAACGTCGAGCCTCCCGCGCGGCACGAGCCCGCGTCCGAGGATTGCCACGACGGGGTACGCGAAGAACACGGCCAGGAACGCGAGTGGGGCCGCGAACCAGGCCGAGCGCGCCAGAGCGCGTGCGGCGGCGCTCCTCACCGCAGCATCCCTCACCGCAGCATGATGTCGGTCCAGTCGTCGATCCACCCGCTACGGCGGTCGGCGATCACGGACGCATCGAGCCTCAATGGGCGCTCCGGAACCACAGCCCACTGCCGGAAGACATCGGGGAGCGCGGCAGCCGGGTTCACGGGGAAGACGAACATCTGCAGCGGCACGTCTTCCTGGAACTCGGTGGAGAGCATGAAGTCGATCAGCTCTCGAGCCTCGTCCACGTGTGGCGAGCCGTCGAGGATCCCGGCGAACTCGACCTGCCTGAAGCACGAGGCCTCGACGACTCCGATCGAGGGCTCGTCCTTCGGCTCCTCGGCGTAGATCACGTCGGCGGGCGGGCTCGATGCGTACGACACGACTATCGGATGTCTGCCGCCACCGCCACCCGCCGAGAACTCCTCGTAGTAAGCCTGATCCCAACCGTCGACGACGAGCACCTTGTTGTCGCGCAGCGCCTGCCAGTAGCCGGCCCAGAAGCGCTCGCCGTACTCCGCGATCGTGGCCAACAAGAAGGCGAGACCGGGCGACGACGTCGCGGGGTTCTCCACGACGGCGAGTCCCCTGTATGTCGCATCCCTCAGGTCGTCGAGCGTCCTCGGTGGCGAGAGGCCCCGAGACTCGAACCACGCGATGTCGTAGTTGAGGCAGACGTCTCCGTAGTCGATCGGGGTGACCCGGCTCTCCGGGTCGAGACGGAACTCCTCGGGTATGTCGTCGATCCCCGAGGCCTCGTAGGGCACGAACAGGCCCTCATCGAGGGCTCTCGAGAGGAACGTGGTGTCCACACCGAAGAGGACGTCGCCGAGTGGATGGTCCTTGGTCAGGATGGCCTGACTGAGTGCTGCTCCGGCGTCGTCGGAGCGCAGGATCTCGACCGCGATGCCGGTCTCGGCCTCGAACGAGTCGAGGACGGCGTCCGAGACGGCGAAGGACTCGTGCGTCACCAGCACGACCCTCGACTCACCCTTCCCGCCACCACACCCGGCAGTCGCCATCGACAGTGCGGCGACCACGGCCACAGTCGGCACACCTACTCGGAATCCGGCAGTTGCACGAGCAGACCTCTTCACCCGACTCATCCCCCTCATGGCCGCACGACCAGGACCGCCCCCGCGGTCACACTCACCGTCGCCACTGGCTCGCACATCTCGTTGCTCACCCCGCGCGTCGAGCCGGGGAAGAGATCTTCACCCGTCAGCGGATACAGGAGCCCCGACGTGTCCACGCCTCGTGCCGGACCGCCGACGGCCAACAGCGTCACGAGGTCGCCCGGAGCACCCTCGATGCGCCCCACGGAGTGGATCGGCTTCACGCGAGCCGATCCGATGAGCCCCTCGATGTCGAGATGGGCGAAGTCCGGAGACGCGAGCAGGACGACGTTGGCAACGTAGTGGTCAGGTCTCCCGCCTGCGCCGCCGACGACGAACACGCGCTGCACGCCCCTGATCGATGCGGCGCGCAGCGCGAGCTCGAGATCGGTCTGGTCCTTTGCCGCCGGGTGGCGCTCCACGCTCGCGCCGGCCGCTACCGCGTCGTCGAGAGCATCGGCGCTCACGGAGTCGAGGTCTCCCACCACGAGGTCCACGGCGAGTCCGAGCAGGGACGCCTGGTGCAGGCCCGAGTCGGCGGCGATGACCACGGCGTCGGCCGGGAGCAGGCTGCGCAGGACCGGGTCCACCGGATCCCCGCCCGCCAGCACGATCGCCGTCTCGGCGGGCGCAGCAGCCATCGTCCCTTCCTTCGCCGGCATTACCCGGTGCAGGTTCGAGGGGTCGGTGACGCTGGCGCCCGGCGATTCCTCTCGCCGATGGTGCTCGGCCACCCTCTCAGCCCGGCTGTCCCGAGCTCCCCGTGGGTTGAGCGTTCGAAACGAATCTAACGCCTCGCGGATGCTACGTGCGCGTCGCGAGGGCAACGGCCCGGGCGCTCACGAAGGCGGGCATCCCGAGCCGGCGCGCATCGCCGAACGGGATCACCGATCCGTTCGACGTCAGTATCCAGTAGCCGCGTCCGGTCGGCGACGAGACCATCGCTGCAGCCGCACCGAGACCGCCGCACCTCCGGAGGTCGCCGAAGTGCCGTGCATCACCGAATGAGAAGACGCGCCCGCCCTCTCCCAGCAGCCAGTAGCCGCGCCTGCCGGATACCCGCTCCATACCGACAATCGGCTTCGCCAGATCCCGCCCCCCCGTCGAGCCCAGGAACTTCGCACTGCCGAAGCTGAACACACCGCCGTCCGACGCGACCAGCCAGTAGCCGCCTCCACCGGCCGTGCGCTCCATGCCCACCACCGGCTCGGTGAGGCGGATGTTGCCGGTAGAGCCGTGGAACCGCGAATCGCCGAAGCTGAACACCCCACCGTCCGACGCGACCAGCCAGTATCCGGCGCCCCTTCGCGTCGGCTCCATGCCCAGCACCGGCTTGGTGAGCCTGATGTTCCCGGTGGACCCATAGAACTGCGCATCGCCGAAGGAGAAGATCCCGCCGTCACCGCCCAGCTGCCAGTACCCGCGTCCGCTCGGTGTCGGCGCCGCTCCGACTATGGGGGCGTTCAGGTGCCTGCCGTTCATACCGCCCCAGAAGCGGGTCTTGCCGAAGGAGTACGTGGCGCCGTCTCCCGTGAACACCCAGTAACCCTTGCCGCGGGGATTCCTCACGTTTGCGCTCGAGTAGGGCAGGCACTCCGACCTAACACCGCTGTGAACCAGGGCGTCGGAGTACAGCGTGACCATCTTCAGCCCGTACCCGGGGTCGGTCGCCCAGATCACGGTGCCGCTCGCTCCGCCGAACAGCTCCCAGAACGGCGCCGCACCGATCCGGTCCGCGGGTGGCATCAGAAGGCGACCGGACATCCCCGCGGTCGACGCGTCGGCGTAGCCCCGCAGCAGGTGGATCTGGTGACGTATTCCCAGTCGCGCCGATTCGAAGCACCGGCTCGGCTCTGTCTCAGCCGCACACGTAGTCCCTGGAGCGCGGCCGTTGTAGGCACGGATCCCCGCGAAGTTGTTGAACCACGGTCGGATCTGGCCGTAGTCGGGGAAGCTGAACCATCCGGTCTCGAGGACCGACTGCACGAACGCGATGTCGCCGCGCACACCCTCGATGCGCCCCTCCTCGATGAAGAGCGAGGCGAGACGCTCGATGTCGTTGCCGACGCCGGGAGCCTGAGGCTTCTCGTCGCCCCGCTTCGATCGGTACCAGGACGCGAGCTGGTCGGCGCGCAGGAGGTTCGGCCCCATCACGGGTGTCCGCGTCGTCGGCGTGGCTGCCACCGCGGGCCCCGCCGTGGCCGGGCCCAGAGCGCCGACGAGCGCGACGATCAGGGCGATTGCGACGGAGATCCGGCGGTAGGCGTGTTGGGGGCGCATGGTCTCCTTATCGGCTCGAGACCGGACGTCGACAGTCGTCCCGCGAGGGCTTCGCGCGCCCTCTTCCACCCCGACCCACGATAGGCGCCGACCGCGCCCGATCCAAGGAGCCGGCGCGGGCCCTTCCGCGAGGGGTGCCCGCGACGCCCCGGAGCAGGACGCCCGTCGCCCGCCTCGGCCGATCCCGAGATGGGGCACTTGCGGCGTTTGCCCTCCTTCGCTCCCGGCGAGGCTCACTCCAAGAGCAACCGGGTGGCATTCTCCAGGTCGGAGTCGACCTTCTCGGCGCTGTGGACCCCCCCGACCCAGGCGATCAGCGAGGCCGCCCACACCTCCATGATCACCCTGGCCACCCGGGCGTCGCGGTCGGTCGACTCGTCGCCCGTGCCGGCGTGGATGGCGCCCGTGATGATCTCGGTCATCAGCCCACTCACGTTCTCGACGATGTCGGCGTCCTCCGGCCGGGCCGACCCGAACGCACGGACCATCGCGGCGGTCGCCTCCGGGAAGATGTGAAGGGAGTCATTGGCCCTCCTGAGGACCCTCACGACCCTGTCCGAGGCCGTTGCACCGCTCGGCGGGCTGGCCCGCAGCTCGTCGCGCAGCGCCTCCTGCTGCTCGACCATGGCCTCGAGCAGAAGGCGGTCCTTTGACGAGAAGTACCTGTACACGGTGCCCAGCGCGACGCGCGCCTCGGAGGCGACGTCGCGCATCTGTACGCCGTCCCAGCCGCCCGAGGTGGCCAACAGGATCGTGGCATCGAGGACGCGGCGCCGCCGGGCCGCCTGGCTCCTCGCCAGGCCTGCCGGAACCCCCGATCCCCTGCTCGATGCGGACTCGGACACCCCGGGAGTGAAACACGTTGCGATTCGCGGGACAAGCCTGCTCGAACGCTCTCCCACCGATCGCGGGCCTGCGAGACTCTGCGGACCAACCCGACCGGGCGCACGAGGAGCGACACATGACCGACGATCTCCTGGCTCTCGCGGAGCGCATCTTCACCGGCGACGAGCCGATCGAATCGCACCATCCCTTCACGTCGACCGGGCAGCGGGCAGAGGTCGCGCCCAGGACCCTCTACGTAGACGCGTTCGCGAACTCGGCGATCGCTGCGACCGACGAGGGTCTGGTCGCCGTCGACACGAGTGGGGTCTTTCACGCCTCCGCCGTGCACAAGTCGGTGCGCGAGTGGTCCACGGCGCCGCTGCACACCGCCGTGTTCACGCACGGCCACATCGACCATGTCTTCGGGGTGGAGCTGTACGAGGAGGAGGCCCGCACTCAGGGCTGGGCGATGCCCCGCGTCGTCGCCCACGAGGCGCTCGCGGCTCGCTTCGACCGATACAAGATCACGGCCGGGTACAACGCCGTGATCAACCAGCGTCAGTTCCGCGTACCCGGGCTCCGTTGGCCGGTCGAGTACCGGTACCCCGACGAGACCTTCAGCTCGACGCGCGCCCTCGACATAGGTGGCGAGCGGTTCGAGCTGAACCACGACAGGGGCGAGACCGACGACTCCACATGGGTGTGGATACCCGCCCGCCGGGTGCTCTGCACGGGAGACCTCTTCATCTGGGCCTCTCCCAACTGCGGCAACCCTCAGAAGGTTCAGCGCTACGCGCCCGACTGGGCCGCGGCCCTGCGCAAGATGGCGGCGCTCGACGCGCAGGTGCTCCTCCCAGGTCACGGACTGCCGATAGTCGGTGCCGACCGGGTGCGTCGGGCGCTCTCCGAGGCGGCCGAGCTCCTCGAATCGCTCGTCTCCCAGACGCTCGCGCTGATGAACGAAGGTGCCCGCCTCGACGAAGTAGTTCACCAGGTGAGGGCTCCTGCACACCTCCTGGAACGGCCATACCTGCGTCCGATCTACGACGAGCCCGAGTTCGCTGTGCGCGGCATCTGGAGGCTCTACGGAGGCTGGTGGGACCTGAACCCGGCGACGCTCAAGCCTGCATCCGAGAAGGCGCTCGCATCCGAGCTGGCGGAGCTGGCCGGCGGCGCCACGAGGCTCGCTGACAGGGCGCGCGAGCTGCTCGCCGCCGGTGAGCTCCGGCTCGCCGGTCACCTCGCCGAGCTCGCTGCGCTCGCCGCGCCCGAAGACCCGGGCGTTCACGCATCGCGCGCCGAGGTCTACGCATCGAGGGCGCGCGAGGAGGCGTCGGTGATGGCCAAGGGTGTCTTCGGCTGGGCAGAGCAGGAGTCGCGAGAGCGGTCCGGAACCTGACGGCGCAGGCTCGGTCCCCCCATAGGATCTCCGCATGAGTGAAGACCGCCTCTACTTCCGGCAGCTTCTCGCCGGACGCGACTACGCCCGAGACGACCCCGTCGCGAGGCAGATGGTCAACTTCACCTACCTGATCGGCGACCGCGAGAGCGGTGAGGCCGTGGTCGTGGACCCTGCCTACGCCGCGCAGGACCTCGTCGAGGTGGCCGGCGAGGACGGGATGCGATTCACCGGCGTGCTCGCAACCCACTATCACCCCGATCACATCGGCGGCGACATGATGGGGTTCTCGATCGAGGGCGTCCGCGAGCTGCTCGCGATCGACGGCGTCGAGGCACGCGTGCACGCCCAACGCGACGAGGCATGGGGGATCCAGCGTGTCACGGGGCTCTCCGACGGCGACCTCGTGTTGCACGACAGCGGCGACGTCGTGCAGGTCGGTGCCGTCGAGATCACGCTGTTGCACACTCCCGGACACACTCCGGGCAGCCAGTGCTTCCTCGTCGACGGGCGTCTCGTCTCGGGCGACACCCTCTTCCTCGACGGCTGCGGGAGAACCGATCTGCCCGGTGGCGACGCGGAGGCCCTCTACTACAGCGTGCACGACCGGCTTGCTCGGATCCCCGACGACACCCTGCTCTATCCGGGCCACCTGTACTCCCCCGAACCGAGCGCGACGCTCGGCGACACGAGGCGGCGGAACTACGTCTTCAGGTTTGCCGGCCTCGAGCAGTGGATGGCGATGTTCGGCCACGGATGAGCTGGGGCGGCCGGCGGGGAACCCCGACGCCGACACCGCAGCGCCGATGACGCCCCATCTCCCGCGAGCGCCTAGATTCGGGGCTGCTCCGAGGTCGACGGAGGAGTCGCTCATGACAGAACCGCCCGCCGAGCTCAGACTCGGCGACCTGAAGGTAGACCTCCCCGTAGCAGTAGGCACGGAGGGGGAACGGGGCCTCGACATCTCCAAGCTGAGAGCGCAGACGGGGCTGATCACCCTCGACTACGGATTCGTGAACACCGGGTCCACCGAGTCCGCGATCACGTTCATCGACGGTGAGGCCGGGATCCTGCGGTACCGCGGCTTCCCGATCGAGACCCTCGCCGAGTCGGATCAACCCTCCTTCCTGGAGAGCGTCGTACCTGCTCATCCACGGGGAGCTCCCGACGACATCGGAGCTCGACGAGTTCCGATTCGCGATCCGCAAGCACACGCTGCTGCACGAGGACGCCAAGCGGTTCTTCGACGGCTTCCCACGTGACGCCCACCCGATGGCGATCCTGTCGTCGGTCGTGAGCGCGCTCTCGACCTTCTACCAGGACAGCGACGATCCGAAGGACCCGGAACAGGTCCAGCTCTCGATCATCCGCCTCATGGCGAAGCTCCCCACCATCGCCGCCTACTCCTACAAGAAGTCGATCGGGCAGCCGTTCCTGTACCCGAACAACGCGCTCGACCTCATCGAGAACTTCCTCACGATGATGTTCGCCGTCCCCTCCGAGCCCTACGAAGTCAGCGAGACGTTCGTCCACGCCCTGAAGCAGCTGCTGATCCTCCACGCCGACCACGAGCAGAACTGCTCGACCTCCACCGTCAGGCTCGTCGGGTCGAGCGAGGCGAACCTGTACGCGTCGATAGCGGCCGGGATCAATGCCCTGTGGGGCCCCTTGCACGGTGGAGCGAACCAGGCCGTCGTCGAGATGCTCGAGCGCATCCGCGACGACGACCGGAACGTCGCGAAGTACGTCGAGATGGCCAAGGACCCCGACAACCCGTTCCGCCTCTCGGGCTTCGGGCACCGCGTCTACAAGAACTACGACCCGCGTGCCCGGATCATCAAGGCCTCGGCAGACCGCGTCATCGAGGAGCTCGGCAAGCCCGACGACCTGCTCGACATCGCGCTGCTACTCGAAGAGGTCGCGCTCACCGACCCGTTCTTCGTCGAGAAGCGCCTCTATCCGAACGTCGACTTCTACTCGGGCCTCATCTACAGGGCGATGGGCTTCCCGACGGCGATGTTCCCCGTCTTGTTCGCGATGGGGAGGCTCCCCGGCTGGATCGCGCACTGGAAGGAAGCGAACGAGAGCGCCAAGACGAAGATCGGCCGACCGAGGCAGATCTACACCGGCCGAACCGAGCGCCCCTACGTTCCGATCGAGAACCGCGGCTGACCACACCGGCAGCCTGATGCGGCCGCACTCCCGCCCGGAGAGCACGACCGCATCAGGCAACGACGGTCTTCGCTAGGCGAGGCGCAGGCCCCGCACCTTGTCGAAGCGTGCAGCGACGTCGCTCCAGTTGACGACGTTCCACACTGCGGCGACGTAGTCGGGGCGTACGTTCTTGTACTGCAGGTAGTAGGCGTGCTCCCATGCGTCGATGACGAGCAGCGGGATGCTCCCCTGTCCACTGCCCTCTTGGTGCTGGTAGACCTGCTCGACGTTCAGGCGCCCCGCGAGAGGCTCCCAGGCGAGAACGCCCCAGCCCGAGCCCTGGACCGTGGTGGTCGCCGCGGACAGGTGACTCTGGAACTGATCGAACGACCCGAAGTACTCGTCGATCGCGGCCGCCAGCTCACCCTCGGGCTTGCCGCCGCCGTCGGGCGAGAGGTTCCCCCAGTAGGTCGAGTGCAGGACGTGACCCGAGACGTTGAACGCCAGCGTCTTCTCCAGGCCGACGATGGCGCCGTAGTCGCCGGCGGTGCGCGCCGCCTCGAGCTTCTCGAGCGTGGCATTCGCTCCTGCCACGTAAGCGGCGTGGTGCTTGCCGTGGTGCAGCTCGAGAATCGCTCCCGAGAGGTGCGGCTCCAGTGCACCGTGGTCGTAACCGAGATCAGGTAGTGCGTACGGGGTGGTCATGTTGCTCCCTCCATGCGTGATCAGCTGCTGTCCGGATCCCCTCGCGACGGAGGCTACCCCGCGGTAGCGTCGGTGAGACCGCAGGCGACCGCCGCCTGATCGAAGGGACTTGCGACGATGGCCTCACACGTTTCGGGCGTCTGGTTCCGGGTCACCGACCTCGAGGTCGTCGAGGGTGCGGGCTGCGTCGTGCGCACGGCGGACGGGACCGAGTACCTCGACTTCACCAGCGGGATCGCAGTGACGAGCACCGGCCACTGCCACCCGAGAGTCGTCGAGGCGATACGCGAGCAGGCCGGCCGGTTCGTCCACGCGCAGGTCAACTGCTACAGGCATCCGCTGCTCGAACGCCTGGGCTCGCTGCTCGCAGACGTGACACCCGTCGGGATCGACACGTTCTTCTTCTCCAACTCCGGCGCAGAGGCCACCGAGGCGGCGGTGAAGCTGGCCCGACAGGCCACGGGCAGGCCGAACATCATCGTCATGGAGGGCGCCTTCCACGGGCGCACCATGCAGACGATGGCGATGACGACATCGAGGACCGGCTACCGATCGGGGTATCAGCCCCTCCCGGCCGGGGTCTTCGTCACGCCATTCCCTCGGGCGTTCGAGTGGGGGGTCTCCGAGCGCATGGCCGTCGACCGCTCCCTCGACGGACTGCGCAACATCTTGAAGTCCCAGACCGCGCCTGCGGAGACAGCGGCAGTAGTCGTCGAGCCGGTGCTCGGCGAGGGTGGGTACCTCGCCGCACCGCCCGACTTCCTCCGCGGCGTGCGGGAGGTCTGCGACGAGAACGGCATCCTCCTCGTCGCCGACGAGGTTCAGAGCGGCTTCGGACGGACGGGGCGCATGTTCGCCGTCGAGCACGCGGCGGTTC
This sequence comes from uncultured Actinomycetes bacterium, assembly GCA_963706745.1. Lineage (GTDB taxonomy): Bacteria > Actinomycetota > Acidimicrobiia > IMCC26256 > PALSA-610 > JAOSJK01. Next base: position 1,307,462 of record CAVPMX010000004.1, read on the forward strand.
GCCCGGATGTCGTCGTCATGGCCAAGGGCATGGCGTCAGGGTTCCCCATCTCGGCCATCGGAGCACCGTCGGCACTGATGGCCCGGTGGCCGCAGGGCTCCCACGGAGGGACCTACGGCGGCAACCCGATCGGCTGTGCGGCGGCGCTCGCGACGATCGAAGTGATTCTCGACGAGGGACTCCTGGCGAACGCGAGTGCCCGCGGTGAGAGGCTTCTCGCCGGGCTCACGTCGCTCGCCGGCGAGCACCCGGTCCTCGGCGACGTCAGGGGCCTCGGGCTCATGGTCGCCACCGAGCTCGTCGACGACTCCGGCGCACCCGATGCAGCACGTACGGCAGCAGTGATCCGGCACTGCAAGGAGGAGAGCCGCGTCCTGCTGATGTCGTGCGGTACCAACGGCAACATCGTCCGCTGGATGCCGCCCCTCGTCGTCTCGCAGGCGGAGATCGACCAGGGGCTCGACGCCTTCGCTGCCGCTCTCGCGGCGAGCGGGTGATGGCGTAGCGTCCCGCCCTGTCCCGGCCCGCCCCGAGGCGGCCCCGTCGAGAAGGAGATCCTCAGATGCCGCTACCCCAGCCCGAAGAGGGCTCGGCGACCGTGATCGTCGCCGCGCCGCCCGAGAAGGTCTTCGATCTGGTCGCAGACATCACCCGCATGGGCGAGTGGAGCCCCGAGTGCGTGCGCGCCGAGTGGGTCGACGGATCCGATGCGCCCGTCGCCGGCGCCCGCTTCCACGGCTACAACGAGGCCGGCGGGTTCGAGTGGGACGTGCCCTGCGTCGTGGTCGAGGCCGAACGCGGCCGCACGTTCTCGTTCCGCGTGCCACCCGACTCCGAGCAGGCGAGCACGTGGACCTACTCCTTCGAGGGCGTCGACGGTGGAACCCGCCTCACGGAGTCGTTCCATGCCCCGCTGTTGAACGTCGAGGGCGCCCCGTCGAACTTCGACGGCCGGCACGAGATGTTGGTCGCAGGCTGCGCGGCAACGCTTCAGCGCATCAAGGCCGCGGCCGAGGGCTGATCCACGTTGACGGTCCCGTACCCGGCGACCTTCCCCGACTTCGTCTGGGCCTCGGGCGAGGAGTGCTCCGATCCGCGCGTCGTGCACGAGGGCCGCGTCGTGCGCGTCGACGAGCTGGAGTCGACCGGCCACCTCGCCCGGATGGACACCGATCTCGCGCAGGCGTCGGGGTTGGGCATCGGGGCTTGGCGGTACGGCATGCCATGGCGCCGGACCGAGACGGCTCCCGGCGAGTACGACTGGACCCTGTGGGACCGTGCTCTCGCCGCATGCGATCGGCACGGCCTCACCCCCATCGTCGACCTCTGCCACTTCGGCCTTCCCGACCACTACGGGGGCTTCTGCGACCCCGCCTGGGTCGACGGCTTCGTCAAGTACGTCGAGCGGTTCCTCGAGCGCTACCCGGAGCCGCGCTGGTTCACTCCGGTCAACGAACCGACCGCCGCGGCGGCGGAGTCGGCGCTCTTCGGAGCCTGGAACGACCGACTCTCGAGCCTCGGCGACTTCGCCGTCGCCCTCTCTCACTGCGTGCTCGCCGACCTCGAGGCCTTTGAACGCATCCGTGCCGACCGCGACGCCTGGAACGTCACGGCGGAGGTCTTCGTCGTCCCGATCGTGAAGGACGAATCCAGGAGCGAAGAGGCCGACGGATTCGCGGCCCACGCGCGGGCGGCGTGGGACCTCCGCCTCGGCCATCCCCTCCACCCTCGTGTCGAGCCGGCGTTCGATGCCGTGGACCCCGGTGTGAGAACGCGGATCGAAGCGCTCGCGGGGCACGACCGCCTGATCGCGGGGCACGACTTCTACCCGACGTCGGCGATCGCGTACGGGCCTGCCGGACAGCCGACAGCAGAGCCGACGATCTCCGAGCGAGCCGACGCGTACGAAGCGGCTGCCCGCTCGTTCCACGAGCGGTACGGCATCCCGTTCTGGGTTGCCGAGACCTCGAACCTCGGACTGCCCATCGCGCACGGGCCCGTCTGGCTGCGGGCGATGGCGGATCGCCTGGCACGGCTCCGCGCCGACGGACTCCCCGCCAGGGGTCTCTGCTGGTACAGCCGCGGCGACCAGCACGACTGGGATACCACGCTCACCGAACCGATCCACTCGGTGACCGCGGTGGGCCTCTTCGACATCGACCGCGGAGAACGCCCCGTAGCCGAGGCGTTCCGCCTACTCGCAGCCGCCGGCCCCCCGGAGCAGGAGCATCTCTAGACGAACACCATGGGCGTTCTGCCAACGCTCCTCCGTGGAGGTCAGAGGCCGATGCGGGCGTTGTAGTCGGCGATCGCCGCGTCGGCGTCGGCCTGCGCCTGGGCGAGCGCCTCCTCGGGCGACTTCCCCTGAGCGAGCATCGCCGTCAGGCCGTCTCGCACCGCGTCGCGGACCCCCTGGTAGTCGCCGATGACCGAGCCGACCGTCGCCTCGTCGAGCGGCCCCGAGACGAGCTGGTCGTACCCGACGCGGAAGATCGGGTCGTCGGCCCACTTCTCCGCGAGCTGGGGATCGTCGGGCGCGGTCTCGCGGATCGGCACGTAGCCCCCTGCGTACGACAGGTAGGCCTGCTGCGCCGGTTCGCTGAGGAACTTGATGAACTGCCACGCGGCGCCGCGCTCGGCAGGCGACGAAGCCTCCGGGATCCACAGGGACCCGTCGCCGACGGGCACCCCTCCCCCGGGAGCCAGGGCCGGAAGTGGCCCGGCACCCACCACGACCCCCGGGAACTGCCCGGACTCCAACACCTCGCGAACGGTCCCCAGCACGCCCGAGGCCTCGAAGGCCATCGCCGCCTGCTTGTTGCCGATCGCCAGGAGGTGGTCGATGTTGCCGGCCTCGCCACCTGTGTTCAGAGCCAGGCCGTCGTCGACCATCTCCTTCCACCAGGTCCAGATCTGCAGGCCGACGTCGCTGTCGAGCTGCGCTGCGGTGGCCCGAGCGTCACGCCCGTTGCCGTTGTTGACGTAGACGGCGCCGCTCTTGGCGAAGAGGAACTCGTTGATGTACGGCTCGATGCGCAGCGCGACGCCGTACTTGGCGGCTCCGCTGTCGACTATCTGCTGCGAGGCCTCGCGCACCTCGTCGAGTGTCTCGGGCGGATCCGACGGATCCAGTCCCGCCTCCTCGAGGGCGTCCACGTTGAACATGAGGATCGGGTTCGACACCGCCCACGGCATCGACCGGAGCACCCCGTCGGTCGAGTAGTACGCGACTGCCCGCGGGAGGAAGTCGGCGAGGTCGTATCCGTCGGCGTCGACGCAGGCCTGCATCGGGACGGTGCTCTGCGAGTCGAGCATCACCTGCACCGTCGTCTCCTCCATCTGCATGACGTCGGGCAGGTCGCCGGTCTCCAGACCAGCCTTGTACTTGGTCAGGTTCTCCTGGTAGGAGGGCTGCTGCACCAGCTTCACCCGCACATCGTCCTGCGCGGCGTGGAACCGCTTCACGAGCTCCTTCAGGGCATCGACGTTCGCGCGCACCATGGTGTGCCAGAACGTGATCTCCACCGGCTTGTCGGCCGCCTCGAACTCGTCGAGGCCGCAGGCGGAGGCGTCGACTCCGCTCGTGTCGGCGCGGGTGTCACCGCCGCCGCCCCCTCCGTCGGCGTCGTCGTCACCGCCGCCGCAGGCGGCGAGGACGAGCGACAGGGCGACGCCCGCCGCTAGCAACTGACTGCGTACGCGCATCGTGGCCTCCCGACTACGGTCCGGACCTCGAAACTACGCGGGCTACCGCACGGCGCGCAGGGACCCATTCACAGATCCGACGGGCACAAAGACCCTGCGAACGCCGTCGGGCAACCCGGCTAGCCGCCGATTCTCGCGTTGTACTCCTCGATTGCAGCGTCACCTGCCTGCGCCGCCTGCTTCAGGGCATCGGCAGGACTCGCGCCTTGGCTGAACATCGACGCGAGAGCGTCGCTGACGGCCTTTCGTACGCCGATGTAGTCGCCGATGACGGGCCCGGCGGTCGCGACGTTCTCCACCCCGGAGAGAAGCTGCTCGAACGCCACCCGGTACGCGGGCGCCTCGACGTAGCGCTCCTTCAGCGGGGAGAGCTCGGCCGCCGATTGGCGGATCGGGACGTAGCCCGTGCCGGCCGACCACGTGGCCTGCGACTGCGGCTCGTTCAGGAACTTCGCGAACCGCCATGCGGCCTCCTGGCGTGCGTCGGAGGACTTGTTGACGATGTAGATCGCCGCCCCGCCGACCAGGATGCCGCCCTCGCCCTCGGGCCCCGGCATGGGGGCCGCACCGAGCTCGACGTTCGGGTAGTCGCCCTCGGAGAGCACCTGGGAGATCGTGCCCAGCGCCGCCGACGTGTCGATCGTCATCGCTGCATTGTCGTTGCCGAGAGCCAGAAGGTTGTCGAACCCGCCCTCGCCGGTGTTCTGAGCGATACCGTCGTCGACCATCGAGTCGAGGAAGGTGAAGATCTCGAGACCGGCCTCACTGTCGAACGCCGTGGCCGTCGCCCGCTCGGCTCGGCCGTTGTCGTTGTTCACGTAGGACTCGCCGGCCTTGGCGAGCCACTGCTCCAGGAACCACGGGTCAGTCTTGAACGCGAACCCGAACTTCGTCGCCCCCGAGTCGACGATCGCCTGCGCCGCTTCGCGAACTTCGTCGAGGCTTGTCGGCGGGGAGTCGGGGTCGAGACCGGCCGCCTCGAACGCCTTCCGGTTGTAGTAGAGGATCGGGTTCGAGACGTTGAACGGCATCGGGTAGAGCACGTCGCCGACGGAGTAGTACTGCACCACGCGCTGGACGTGGTCGGAGAGGTCGTACTCCTCCGCGTCGACGCACGACTGCGCCGGAAGGATCGACTGGCTGTCGAGCATCAGCTGGACGCCCGTGTCCTCGATCTGGACGAGATCCGGCAGGTCGCCGGTGCCGAGGCCGGCCTTGTACTTCGTGAGCGTGTCGGTATAGGTGGTCTGGTTCACCAGCGTCACCTTCACGTCGCTCTGTGACGAGTTGAACTCGTCGGCGAGCGCCTGCAGCGTCTCCTCGTTGACCCGCGTCATCGCGTGCCAGAAGGTGATCTTCACGGGGGTGTCGCCCGCCTCGTCGATAGCACCGAGCGGGCACGCGGGCAGGTCGGACTTGGCGCCGTCGCCGTCTCCTTCGGTGCCGCCGTTGCCGCCACCTCCGCCCGAGTCGTCGTCACCGCCTCCGCACGCGGCGAGAACGAGCGCCGTTACGAGGCCGACGATTGCGAGACGATTGCGACTCAGAGCCATCATCACTCCTGGTTGTCGAGTTCAGCCCTTGACTGCACCGGCCGTGAGGCCCCGCACGAGATGCTTCTGGAAGAGGAGCAGCAGTACGAACAACGGCGCCGCCGCTATGACGGTCCCCGCGAAGGTCACGTTGATCTGATCGATACTGACGTCGCGAAGGTACTTCAAGCCGATCTGCACCGTGCGGAGCTTCTCGTCCTTGGTGACGATCAGCGGCCAGAGGTACTGGTTGAACGCCCCGAAGAACGAGAAGAGCGAGAGGGCCGCGATCGCCGGGCGGGCGAGGGGGACGGCGACGCGCAGCATGAACCGCCAGTGCCCATATCCGTCGAGGGCCGCCGCGTCTCTCAGGTCGCCCGGCAGCGACATGAACGCCTGGCGGACGAGGAACGCCCCGAAGCCTGTGGCCAGGAACGGCACCACCAGAGCGAAGTACGTGTTGTACCAGTGGAGGGAGACGATGGTCGCCTGGTTCGTCAGGAAGGTGACCTCGAAGGGCACCATCATCGTCGCCAGGAACAGGACGAAGATCGTCCTCTTGAGCGGGAACTCGAGGAACGCAAAGGCGTACGCGGCCAGCACCGAGGTCACGACCTGGCCGAAGACGATCAGCGCGGTCACCAGGAACGAGTTGAAGAGGTATCTGGAGAGATGCCCCTGGGTCCACGCTTCGCTGTAACCCGACCAGTCTGGGTTCGTGGGGAAGAGCGTCGGCGGCTTGGCGGCGATCTTGTCGGGGGCGAGTAGCGAGTTGACGACCGTTATGTAGACGGGGAAGAGCACGATGAGCGCCAGCACGGTCAGCAGCACATAGCGATTCACGACTGCGGCACGCCGCGCGATCGTCGGACCCGCCGACCTGGCGAGGATCGCGAGGAGCCCGCCGACGACGATCAGCGCAGCGATCACCACCAAGACGTTGCGGAATCCCGGATTCAGCTCGGCGAGGACGCCCGCAACGCCGTCAGCGCTCATACGTCACCCTCCGCTCCAGGAGCCGCAGCTGCACGAGCGTGAGGACCAGCGTGATGCCGAAGAGGGCGATCGCGTACACGGCCGCCTTGCCGTCGTTCTGCCCCTTGAAGACCGCGTCGTAGATCGCGTACACGAGGACGTTCGTGCGGTCGAGGGGGCCACCCTGGGTGAGGAGATCGATCTGGCCGAATGCCTGGAAGGCCATGATCGACCCGACGACGACCGCGAAGAACATCGTCGGGGAGAGCAGCGGCAGGGTGACGTGGCGGAATCGTGACCACGTTCCCGCACCGTCGACCCTCGCTGCCTCGAGGAGCTCGTCGGGGACCGCCTGCAGCCCCGCCGACATGAGGATGAACGAGAGCCCCAGGGTCTGCCACACGGTCGCTACCGATACGGCCACCAGCGCCCAGTCCGGGTTCTGGAGCACCGAGGGCTGGCCCTCCCGGCCGAGCCAGTAGGTGAAGAGGCCCACCTGCGGGTTCAGCAGGGTGAAGAAGATCACCGACGCCACCGCAACCGAGGTCGCGACCGTCGAGGAGAAGATCGTCCGGTAGATCGTGATCCCGGCCAGGCGCTGGTGCGCGAGGACCGCCAGCAGCAACCCGAGGATGATCCCGGTCGGGACCGTGTAGATGGCGAAGAGGATTGTGACCTTGAAGCTGTTCGTGAACTCGTGCGAGCTGAGCACGTCGGAGTACTGGTCGAGGCCGACATAGGTCTTAGGCATGCCGGGGAACGGCGGCGTCCGGTAGAGACCGAGCCAGAAGTTCTTGAGGAGCGGGTAGAAGACGAAGACCCCGAAGAGGACCATCGACGGGAGCACCAGGAGGTATCCGAGACCCGCTTCGCGCACCCGGCGCGACACCCGACGCGCCCTGGGCGCCGGCGCAGCCGGACGCACAACGTGGCCCGTGTCGTCTTCGCTCATGATCTCCGCTCCTGGCCCTGCGGGCCGGGCCGCTCGGGCCACGCTCGGCCGCAACGCGTGCGGTCCGGCGCACGCACGGCGGCCTCGCTCACGCGTCCACCCGTGCCCCTGAGGCGGCGTCGAAGAGATGCATGTCGGCGGCGTCGGCGGCGAGCCTCATCGTCGAGCCCACCGCGGGGCTCGGCACGTCGGCTGCCTGGCGGACGATGACCATCGTGCTGTCGGGGAGGCGGCAGATCACGTGCCTCTCGTGGCCGAGCGACTCGATCACCGCCACGGTCGCCGGCATCGGCCCGTCGGCCTCGATGGTGAGGTGCTCCGGGCGGACACCCACGACCACCTCCTCGACTCCACTGGCCCGGACCGCGGCAGCGTGCTCCTCCGGGAGCGGGACGCGAGCGCCGCCCATCTCGACCGACAGCCCGTCGCCGCTGTCGACGACGCGCCCTGCCAGGAGGTTCATGGGCGGGTTCCCGATGAAACCGGCCACGAAGAGGTTCGCCGGCCTCGCGTACACCTCCTGGGGTGGTGCGACCTGCTGCAGTGCACCGTCCATCATGATCGCGATGCGGTGCCCCATCGTCATGGCCTCGACCTGGTCGTGGGTCACGTACACCACGGTCGTCTCGAGACGGCGCTGCAGTTCGACCAGCTCTGCCCGCGTCTGCACCCGCAGCTTCGCGTCGAGGTTCGAGAGCGGCTCGTCCATGAGGAACGCCTCGGGCCGGCGGACGATCGCGCGGGCGAGCGCCACGCGCTGTCGCTGCCCACCTGAGAGCTGCGCCGGCTTCCGGTCGAGGAGCTCCTCGAGGCCCAGGGTGCGCGCCGCGTCGTCGACGATCCGGCCACGCTCCACCGGGTCCACACGGCGCGACTTGAGCGGGAACTCGATGTTCTTGCGCACCGTCATGTGCGGGTACAGCGCATAGGTCTGGAAGACCATCGCGATGTCGCGGTCCTTGGGCTCGACGTCGTTCACGACACGATCCGCGATAGTGATCGTGCCCGCCGTCGGATCCTCGAGCCCGGCGATCATCCGCAGCGCGGTCGACTTGCCGCACCCCGAAGGTCCGAGGAGCACCAGGAACTCCTGGTCGTGGATCTCGAGCGTCAGGTCGCGGACGGCGGTGACGTCGCCGAAACGCTTCGTCACTCCCTCGAAGGCAACGCGGCCCATGGCTCCTCGCGATTCTCTCCCGCGCGCATCGCGCCGACCGCGATCCTCGCAGTGGTCGTGCCGGTCGCGCAGGAGCATAGGTCGCGACACGACTGGGAGACCGCTGACTCCCTCGTCGAACCGTGCGGCACCCTCCGTGCGAGCCCGGGAGGCGGTCGTCCCGCGAGACCCCGGGCTCGCGATCTCGGGCACCGTCCCCGCCGCCCCACAGCGCAGAGACGCCGGACGCGGCCCTAGGATGAATCGGTCGCGCGCCCGGTGGCGACCCCACCGCCACCGGGCCGCGGCCCTTCTCGGATCGGGTTCCTCGGCCCGCCGTGTTGCCTCTACCGTGGTTCCTCGGGGTCCTGGCCCCGGCCGGGCGTGGCGGGCATGCTCGCGTAGCGCAGAGCACGCGCCGAGCCCGATGGAGCTGGAGACAGGTTGCGGATCGCCGTCCTCGTGAAGCAGGTACCTCGATTCGAGGAGATCGAGCTCGGCTCCGACGGCAGGCTCCGCCGCGAGGGCGTCGAGCTCGAGATGAACCCGTACTGCCGCCGCGCCGTCAACCAGGCCGCGATCCTCGCCCGCGAGGTGCCGGGAAGTGCCGTCACCGTCTTCACACTCGGTCCTCCCGCCGCGCTCGACACCCTCCGCGAGGCGATCGCGTGGATCGCGGGGCTCGGAGCAGACACGACCGGCGTGCACATCTGCGGACCCGAGCTGGCGGGCTCCGACTCGTTGGCGACCGCCAGGGCACTCGCCGCCGCCATGAGCGGAGCCGGCACCTTCGACCTCGTGCTGGCCGGGCGCAACTCCGTGGATGCCGAGACCGGGCAGGTCCCGCCGCAGCTCGCGCACCTCCTGGACCTGCCTTTCGCCACCGGCGTGCGCGAGCTGAGGCTGCGCTCGGGCGAGGTCGAGGTCGAGGTCCGATGCGAGCTCGACGACGGTTGGGAGCGGCTCAGGATCGAGCTACCCGCACTGCTCTCGGTCGCCGAGCGGCTCTGCGAACCGGCGAAGGTGGACACCGACGGCAGGGCTGCCGTCCCGGGCGCGCTGATCCGAACGCTCCGGCCCGAGGATCTCGGCCCCGGCCCATGGGGTGCGGCCGGGAGCGCCACGAGCGTCGGGCCCTCCCGGGTGATCGCGGCCCCGCGGGCCCGGTCGAGATGGCCGGGAGACCCCGTGGAGGCACAGGTGCAGCAAGCCGTGCGCCTGCTGGTCGAGCGCGGTGCGCTCGACGAAGGGGCTGCGCCCGAGCTCGCGCCGGTACCCGGGCCGCCGGTCGGCCCACTGTCGAGCGGGGCGCTCGTGATCGCGGTGATCGCTGAGCCCGACCGCGCCGGGCTCACACGCGAGCTGCTCGGAGAGGCCGCTTGCCTGGCCGCTCCCGTCGGCGGGCAGGTCGTGGCGCTGACCACCGACGACACCCCGCCGAGCGACTTGGCCGGCCAGGGCGCCGACGAGATCGTGCAGGTCGCGCCCTCGGTGACGGAGCTCGACTCGCCGCCGCCCGGAACCCTCTCTGCCGAGGACGTCGCCGACGCCTTTGCGGCGTGGACGACGCGCGCCTCCCCGTGGGCGATCCTCGCGCCGAGCACGGCCTGGGGCCGGGAGGTCGCGTCCAGGATCGCCGCCGCGACGGGAGCGGGACTCACGGGAGACGCGGTCGAGTTCGAGACGCGCGACGGTCGCCTCGTCGCGTGGAAGCCGGCGTTCGGCGGATGCGTAGTGGTCGCGGTAACGGCGTCGACGCCGGTGCAGATGGCGACCGTGAGGCCGGGGGCACTCCCCCACCGGTCTCCGCGGCACGCCTCGGCAACCGTGACGCTGCTGCCGGTTCTGCCCCGCGGTCGAGTCCCGCGTGATGGGGCGAGGACGCGACGACGACCTTGACCGACTCGCGGGTGCGCGCGCCGTCGTCGGCGTCGGGCGGGCCGTGCACCCCTCGGAGTACGCAGACCTCCGCCCGCTCCTCGACGTGTTGGGTGCGGAGATGGGTGCGACCCGCAAGGTGACCGACGCCGGCTGGCTCCCGCGCTCCCGCCAGATCGGGATCACGGGCAGGAGCGTCGCCCCCCGGCTCTTCGTCTCGATCGGGGCGGGCGGCTCGTTCAACCACATGGTCGGAGTCCGCGGCGCAGCGACGGTGCTGGCCGTCAACGTCGATCCCGAAGCACCGGTGCACGACTCGGCCGACATCGCGATCGTGGGCGACTGGCACGTGGTCGTGCCGCTGCTCGCCGCCTCGGTCGCCGATGCGATCAGGGGGCGCCCGGCCCGCTGAGCCCCCGGCGACAGCGGACGCGGCGGCGCCCGCCGGTACCCGGCGGGCGGTCCGGGGAACGGCGGGCGCCGCATCGCTCACGGCCGGGCGAAGGGCCGCGGCGACATCTCTCGTGCTCCGCGGGCCACCGGTCTCCAGTGGCCTGATGCTCCTATCGGCACCGGGGCCTCGGGCCTTGAGTGATTTCTCGTCAAAGGGACACCCGGGACGACCGCGCCGAGTAGTCGGCCGGGGCCGCCCGACCCCGGCACGGCGTCAGCCCGCCCTGGCACGGTGCCTGAGGTCGGGGACGAGGCCGGCCGAGCCGAGTGCTCGGAGGTCTCGCTCCACTGCTGCGTCGATGACCAACGCATCTCCGGGAGAGCGCCCCACGACGAACGTGACGACGCAGTCGGTGCAGGCACTCGTCGCCTCCATCACGCACTCGGCACAGTCAATGGTTCGCGGTGCGGGATCGATCCGTACGAGGTCTCCTCGCACAGGACCATCGGGCGGTGCGGCGCGCCCGGGCACGTGCCCGACCTCTCCGACGATCGCCTCTGTGCGCCCCCCTCCCCGAGCCCCCGCCTGCGCCTGCACACGTCTCGCCCTGCCACCATCTGCCGGAACGACCATTCGCCCTACCTCCATCTCCAAGACCCCGCCCGCGTGCTCCCGACGCATCGAGCCTCGCACGAGGGTGTGACAGCCATGATGGGGGTGCCGTCCGTTGCGATGCTCCACCGCAGCACGACGGAAGGCGTCAGGCGCCGAGCGCCTCCAGGAAGGCGGCTGCCGGAGCGACCCGCGCACCTCCGGCCCCGGCGCGCCCGCCGACCCTCGCGTCCGACGAAACGACCAGTACGGGCCCGCGCGCAACGAGTCGGTCCACCTCGCGTGCGATCACCGCATCGGTCGTCTCGCCGTCCGCCGAGAAGAGGATGCGCAGACCCGGTCGCGTCAGGGGTGGCATCTCCTCGGCGCCGGCACCGTCGAACACGACGGTTGCCTCGCACCAGCCCCGCAGGTGAGCCTGCGCCAATGCCCTGGCGAGACGGGCACGTTGATCCGAGAGCGCCGCGTCGGACCAGGCCCGACGCGTCACGTCGTAGCCGTCCACGACGAGAACGACGGCACGGTCCAGGACCATCGCCGTCACCTCGTCGGCAGTGCCGGCGACAAGACCGAGCGGATACTCCGCGGCTTCTCTCCTTGCACGGCGCTCGGCGGGAGCGTGATCGCCGAGCCGCGCGCCGCTCCGCGCCGATGACGTCGCGAGCTCCTCGCGGGCCAGATCCAGCTCCTGACGGCTCGCTCTCAGCTCCGCGTCGCGCTCGCCGAGGCGAATCGATTCGCGCCCGGCCCGCGCCTCGGCGCGCTCTGCCGTCTTCGATGTGATCCGCAGCTCCGACTCGAGCTCCTCGAACCTGGCGCGGGCAGCGACGGCGGACGACTCCGCCTGCTCCTCGACGGCCCGGCGCGCACGGCGCTCGTCGCGCAGCAGCGCCTCCGACCGCTCGACCTCGGCGCGCAGCACCATCGCGTCGGCCTCCGCTCTCCGCCGACCTCGCTCGATCTCCTCGACTCGCTCGGCGATTCCCCGCGAACCGGTGTCGGAGCCCCACGCCCTTCGGGCACTCGACGCAACCGCCACCGCCGCTCCCACCCCGTACGCGAACCCGTCGGGGCGCGCAGCGCAGAGCGCCGAGATCAGGAGCGGGAGGTCGCCGCGCCCCGCTGCCGCCTCGGCTTCCTCGACAGCGCGTTCAGCGCTCCACGACGACACCACCGCGCGAACCGCGTCACGGGAGAGGAGCAGGGATACGACCCGATCCCGGAACCGCTCGTCGGTCGCGATGGCACGACTCAGCTGTCGGGGCGCCCGGCCGTGGGCGAGACCGCGGCGATCGAGGCCCTGCAGGTGCCGAAGAGCGAGCGGGACCTCGACGGGGTCCAGCGATCTCAAGACGTCGCCCGCAGCCTCGAGGAGGGGGCCCAGCAGGACCACGGGAACGGGCAGGTCGGGACCGACGCTCACCCACGACTCCGAGGTGAACGGTCGGCGGGGTGGCCCGTAGACTCGTGCCGCCCGGCCGATGCCCGGGCGGTACGGCCCGCTCGGGAGGATCGGATGCAGGCGATATACGAGGAGCTCACCCTCGCCACGGCGGGCGACGGAGAGGTTCTCGACGTCACGGCCCACGCACAGAAGGCCGTGGACAACTCGGGCCTCCGCCACGGCCTCTGCACCGTCTTCGTCGCGCACTCCACGTGCGCCGTCACCACCGTGGAGTACGAGCCCGGTTGCGTCGCCGACCTCAATCGCGTCCTCGATCGCATCGCCCCCGAGGGCGACGAGTGGGAGCACAACGACCGCAACGCCGACACGAATGGCCACAGCCACGCCCGAGCGGCACTGATGGGGCCCTCGGTGACCGTGCCCTTCGCCGACGGCGAGCTGCTCGTGGGCACCTGGCAGAAGGTCGTCTGCGTCGACTTCGACGATCGGCCCCGCTCCCGGCGCCTGATCGTGCAGCTTCTCGGCGCCTGAGCCGGCACCCGGGTCACTCCCGCTGCCCGCCCGGGGCGGCATCGACCGGCAGCGCCTCGACGGCGGCCCCCGACGCGCCGCACCACCTGCAGGTGACGCTCTCCAGGTGCGAGTCGAGCACCTCTTCGTCTTCGATCTCGAGGTCGCCGGCGACCGTGTAATGATGGAAGGCCCGCGTGCGGCGCGACGTCGTCACGTCGAACCGCGTGAGGTTGCCGCAGGCAGTGCACCGGAAGCGCGATCCCATGACGGCGATCCTACCGGTGCCCGACCCGGTACGACCCGCCCCGCGACGAACATCCTTTCGTGGCGAACGATCGTTCGCTAAGGTCTGGGGGGATGACTCCTGCACGCCCGACGCCGACTCCTCTACCGGGGTTCGCAACCTCCTGCGCGGCCGAGCCCGCGGCGGCGCGTCAGTCGACCCTCGACGACCTGGGCACACCGCTCGCGGATGTCACCTTCGTGGTCGTCGACCTCGAGACAACCGGCGCCGCTCCCGGCGCCGACGCGATCACCGAGATCGGCGCCCTCAAGATGCGCGGCGGCGAGCTGCTCGGCAAGTTCGAGACCCTCGTGAACCCGGGCGTGCCGATACCCCCGATGATCACCGTGCTCACCGGCATCACCGAAGCGATGGTGCTGCCGGCGCCGCGCATCGCTGAGGTGCTCCCCTCGTTCCTCGAGTTCGCCGGCGACGCGGTCGTCGTCGGGCACAACGTGAGGTTCGACGTCGGATTCCTCGACGCCGCTCTGTCGAGCCACGGCTACCCCACACTCGCCAACACGCGCGTCGACACCCTCGCCCTCGCGCGGCGCCTCCTTCGCGACGAGACACCCAACTTCAAGCTCGGCACCGTGGCCCGCCACCTGCGCGTACCGACCTCGCCGAACCACCGCGCGTTCGCCGACGCGGAGGCCACGGCCCAGGTGTTCCACACGCTCCTGGAGAGGGCAGCGACACTGGGCGTACTGGGCCTCGACGACCTCGTCGCGCTGCCCACGATGCGCAGCCATCCGTCTGCCTCCAAGCTCGCCCTGACGGCGCACCTGCCCCGCGCACCGGGCGTCTACATCTTCCGCGACCGCGACGGGCGCGTCCTCTACGTCGGCAAGGCCACCAACCTGCGGGCCCGAGTCCGGTCGTACTTCTCCGGCGACTCGCGCAGGAAGGTCCCGCAGCTGCTGCGCGAGACCGTCGCCATCGACCACTTCGTCTGTCGCGACCCGCTCGAGGCAGCGGTGCGCGAGATCCGCCTCATCCAGCAGTGGGAGCCGCGCTTCAACCGGCAGGCCAAGGGCTGGAGGCAGTACTCGTACCTCGGTCTGACCAACGAGCGATTCCCCCGCCTCAGCGTCACGCGTTCGCCCCGCACCGATGGCGGGGCCTGCATCGGCCCGTTCTCGTCGGCGAGCGCGGCGCACCTGGTGCGCGAGGCGATCGAGACCTCTGTGCCGCTCAGGCGATGCAACCGGCGCATCGGGCGCCGTACGCGCCTCGACGCGGAGTCGCCCTGCGTCCCGTCGCAGCTCGGCGTCGCGTTGTGTCCCTGCACCGGGGAGGTCGCCGACGCCGACTATGCGGCGCTCGTCGACTCCGTCGTGCGTGGCCTGGGGCCGGAACCCGATCTGCTGCTCGCCCCGCTCGAGGCTCGCATGCAGCGGCTGGCCGACGCCCAGAGATACGAGGAGGCCGCCGCCACACGCGAGCGCCTGAGCTCGCTCGCCCGAGCGCTACGCCGCAACCGCCTCGTCGAGCAGATGCGCGGAGCCGAGCGCGTCGTCCTCGAAGCTCCCGCCGGGCGCACGGTGCTGGAGCGCGGGCGCCTCCTCCTCGCCGACGGCCCAGGGGCTCCGGATCGGCACACCACTCCCCCACCTCCGTCGGGGCCTGCGGCGCGCGACGAGATCGACGAGGTGATGCTCGTCGGCCGTTGGCTCGAGAAGTCGGCGGGAAGACTCAGGCTCTTGGCCGTCGACGGCGAGCTCGCGTCGACGCTCCCGGCCGTGGCGTGCTACGAGCCGGCGCGCGCCGGCTCGCGCTCGTAGCGGCCTCCCGGCGGTGCTCCGCCGTCGGGAGCCGACCCTCTACGCGAGCGACGCGCTCGGAACCTCGCCAGCGCCAAGAGCGCGAAGTGGACGAATGCGGCGCTCACCAGAGCCCAGAAGGGCAGGAGGCGCGCCACCGCACCGAATCGGGCCACACCCGTCTCCAGGAACGTCGCTAGCAGCTGCCGACCAGACAGGGCCCCGATCGCCTCGGCCACCCCGAAGACCACCAGCGCGCCGAACGGGATCGCGACGATCCAGAGGATCACCCTGAGCCACAGGGGCCCGCTATCGCCCGCCGCTGCGGTCGTACGCCCCCGACGGCTCGACTCCGGGCGATCCGCCGACACCTGCCCTACCGGCGCCTGCCGAACCATCTCCGGCCGAACGACCTCGGCGGCGGACGTGGCAGCGGATGCCCCCACTGCCGGGCCCTCGGTACGGGTGGCCGGATCGGTCTCGGGCCGCGGGCGACCGCCGACGGGCGCCGTCACGAACCGCTCGGGCACCTTCAGCGCCCTCCCACAGCCGCGGCAGCGGAACGACGCAGCACCCCCGACGGAGTCGAGCGAGTGCGGCTGGGCGCAGTCGGGGCACTGGAGCGACGGCACGGCTACGACTCCCCATCCTCGCGCTCCTCGCGCGCGACGCGCACGAAGGTGTCGAGCGCCGCCGCGGCGTGCCCGGTGTCGATCGAGGCGACGGCCTTGTCGATTCCGGATCGCAGGTCGGTGGCGATGCCGGACACCACTATCGCCGCGGCCGCGTTGAGCAGCGTGATGTCGCGCTCTGGTCCCTCGTCGCCGCGGAGCACCGACCGCACCGTCTCGGCGTTCGCCGCAGCGTCGCCCCCCACCAGGGCCTCCGGCTGCACGACGGCGAGCCCGAGGTCTGCGGGGTCGACCGTGTACACCCGGATGCCCTCACCTGCCACGTACTCGTAGACGGTCGAGGTGGTGGTCGTGGTCAGCTCGTCGAGGCCGTCGTCGCCGTAGAAGACGAGCGCGTGCTCCGCTCCGTTCTCGGCGAGCACACCTGTGACACGCTCGGCCATCGAGGCGTCGGAGACACCGACGCACTGGCGCCTGACCCGTGCCGGGTTCGCGAGCGGCCCGAGGAAGTTGAAGGTGGTCGGTACCCCGAGCTCGCGACGCGCAGCAGCGAGGAACCGCAGAGCCGGGTGGTAACGTGGCGCGAAGCAGAACCCGATTCCGGCCTCGGCGACGCACCGGGCCACGCCCGCCGGGCCGAGCTCCAGGGGAGCTCCGAGTGCCTCCAGGACGTCGGCGGATCCGCACTGCGAAGAGGCCGCCCGATTTCCGTGCTTCACGACGCGTGCGCCCGCACCGGCGGCGACGAGTGCCGCCATCGTCGAGACGTTCACCGTGCCCGAGCGGTCTCCCCCCGTTCCGCAGGTGTCGATCGCTCCTTCGGGGGCCTCCAGCGCCGTCGAGTACCGCAGCATCGTCCTCACGAGCGCCGCGAGCTCGCCGACGGTCTCACCCTTCGTCCGCAGTGCCACGGCGAACGCCGACGCCTGCACGTCGGAGACGCCACCCTCGAGGATCTGGGCGAGCGCCGCATCGACCTCGGTCGAAGTGAGGTCTTCTCCCCGCACGAGCTTCGCGAGGACCGGGGTGACCACCTCGTTCACGTGGGTCCGTTCACCTGGTCGTCGCACTCATGCGCTTCAGTCCCACCACAGGTCGTGGTCGAGGACGCCTCTGGCGATGAGGCCGAGCTGCACCTGCGAAGTGCCCTCGACGATGGTGAGCTGGCGGGCGTCGCGGTACCACAGCTCCGTGGGGTGGTCCTCCATGTATCCGGCGGCACCGAGCATCTGCAGTGCCTCCCCCGAGACGCGCACCGCAACCTCCGTCGCGTGGTACTTCGCCATCGACAGGAACGGCACGTGCTCCTTCGTGTACTGACCCGCGTCGGCCATCGCCGCAGCACGGTAGGTGAGGAGCCGGGCAGCCTCGATCTCGGTCGCGAGCTCGGCGATCTTCCACTGGATGCCCTGCATGTCGGCGATGGTCCGGCCGAACGCGGCGCGCTGCTGCACGTAGTCGACCGCGTACATCAGGGCACCCTCGGCGAGCCCGATGCCGCGCGCTGCCACGACCGGGCGCATCGAGTTGAGCCCGAGCATCGCGAGCCGGAAGCCACCGACCTCGCCGACGACGTTCTCGGCGGGCACACGCACCTCGTCGAGATGGAGCTCGCCGGTGTCGATGCCACGCACACCCATCTTGCGGTCGGTCCGGCCGACCGAGACCCCGGGAGCCGACCTGTCGACGACGAAGCACGAGATCGAGTCGTGAGCCCTGCTGTCGGCGGGACCGGTCTTGGCGAAGATGCAGTACCAGTCGGCCTGCACCACGCCCGACATCCAGCACTTCGTGCCGCTCAGGATCCAGTCGGTGCCCGTCGGCGACGGCCTTGGTCCTCATACCCATGACGTCGCTGCCCGCCTGTGGCTCCGACAGGCCGAACCCGGCCCTCATCTCACCGCTCGCGACGCCAGCCACGTACCGCTGCTTCTGCTCCTCGCTCCCGGCGATCAGCACCGGACCGGTCGGCAGCCGGGTCAGCAGCAGCATGAGCGCCGCGGTGTTGGAGTGCTTCGCGACCTCCTCGATCGCGATCGTCAACCCGAGGATGCCCGCCCCCGAGCCCCCGTAGGCCTCGGGGATCACGAGGCCGAGGAGGCCGGCGTCGCGGAAGACCTCGAAGAGGTCCTGCGGGTATTCGCCGGTGGCGTCGATCTCGCGGGCCCTGGGCGCGACTCGCTCCCGGGCGATGCGACGCACGGTCGCCTGGAGCTCCGCCAGCTCCGGGGAGAGGGAGAAATCCATGAAGGGAGCAGCCTACCGGCCGCCCGCGATCAGCTCGGAAACCCCATGCTCCCCGAGATGGGACAGAACCGCGCACCCCCCACCGCAGAAACGACCCATCTCGACTCCCCCGACCGCCCCCGCGCCCGAGATGGGACAGAACCGCGCACCCCCCACCGCAGAAACGACCCATCTCGACGTCCCGGGCGACCGCGCCCCCGCCGCCCGAGATGGGCGGGGCGGCCGGGGATCTGACTCCGCTACGCCGTCCTACGCCTCTGACGGATGAGGCGGCGGCGTTCACGCTCACCGAGGCCGCCCCAGACGCCGATCCGCTCGCGGTTGACGATCGCGTGATCGAGGCAGGCCTCACGCACCGCGCACCCGGCGCAGATCATCTTGGCCGCCGCCTCGCACGCGTCGTCGTCGAGCGGGTAGAAGACGTCGGGATCGACGCCACGGCACCGTCCCTTGTCGCGCCAAGTCCTTACCGACTGAGCAGTCACGGGCGCTCCCGATCCTCCGTGCCAGTTGCCACTCCACATCGGCCGGTACAACGGGAAACCTGAGGGGCGCAGCCGCCTCTTCAGGAATCCCCGCCCCGTGGGGGCGGGGCCGCCCGGCGGCTCGGGAAGGCGCCAGAGATCGCGGCGGGGCACCGAGAGGCCAGCGCCGCGACTCGCCGACCTTAGGATGCCCGCTCGTGACCGCCGAGCGCCCCGCACACCCGATCCGCCAGGGTGTGGGCATGGTGCTGGCGGCGTGCTGCCTGCGCCCCGGCCGTCCTGCTCCGCCTCTCCGGCACCCACCCGCCCGAGCTGGCGGCGGCGCTGGTCTTCGGGATCGGTGTGGTGGGGGCCGCCTTCATGCTCTCGTGGGCCGCCGAGGTGATCCAGCTCGACATCTCCGCAGGCCTGGCACTCGCCCTCCTCGCGCTGATCGCCGTCCTGCCGGAGTACGCGGTCGACTTCGTGTTCACCTGGAAGGCGGGCAAGGACCCGTCACACGCGTCCGTACGCGCTCGCGAACATGACCGGCGGCAACCAGCTCCTCATCGGCGCCGGCTGGTCGTTCGTGGTCCTCCTCGCGACATGGAGGATCCGGCGCCTGGGCCCGCTCGGCGGCTCCACCGACCTCCACGGCAGCACGGGCGCGGAGATCGTCCTGGAGCGCTCGCACTCCGTCGAGATCGCATTCCTGGCCGCCGCCACCATCTACGGCCTGACCCTGCCGCTGCGTCGCACGCTCAGCCTCGTCGACGCCGTCGTCCTCGTGGCCATATTCGTCGCCTACCTGATCCGGATCTCGGGCGCGCCGGCGGAGGAGCCCCACCTAGTGGGACCGGCGCAGCTGATCGGCACCCTCACGACTCGGCGGCGCCGCCAGGCGGTCGCGGCGCTCTTCGTGGTATCCGCCGCGGTCATCCTCGCGGCCGCGGAGCCGTTCGCGGAGTCCCTGGTCGAGACCGGCAAGGAGTTCGGGATCGACGAGTTCCTGCTCGTGAAGTGGCTCGCACCACTCGCGTCGGAGGCGCCCGAGCTACTCGTTGCGGGCATGTACGCGTGGCGGCTCAACACGAACTCCGCGCTGGGTGCGCTCGTGTCGTCGAAGGTCAACCAGTGGACCCTGCTCGTCGGCACGCTGCCGGTGGTCTTCGCTCTCTCCTCGGGGGCGCTGCACGGTCTGCCGGTCGGGGCGATGCAGCGCGAGGAGCTCTTCGTCACCGCCGCGCAGTCGGCCTTCGCGGTCGCGATCCTCGCGAACCGGAGCATCAGCGTGCGCCAGGCCCAGGCCCTGCTCGTGTTGTTCCTGGTGCAGCTCGTCCTCGGGGGCACGCTGCACGGAGGCCTGCGCGACGAGGTCCGCATCTGGGTGGGGGTCACCTATCTGGTGCTGGGGCTCGTCGTCGTGGTCCGCGACATCCGCAAGGTCCCTCGGATGCTGCGTGACGGCCTGCTCACCCCCTACGCGGAGCTGGGCGAGGACTCCGCCCGACCCGCATGACCCGACCCGCATGCCGCGGTGCTGAGAGGCGAGGGACGCGGTGCGGCACACGACGCGGTGCGGAGCGCCACGAAGCCGCGCAGTCGTCGCCGCGGCGCAGGGGCTCTGCAGGCGCCGTTCCCCCGACAAGTGCGACAATGGCGGGGCGATGGCGAGCCGGCCGGGCGGCCGCGTCACGGCTACGGCCGTGCCGAGGAACGTCCGGACTCCACAGGGCAGGGTGCTGGGTAACTCCCAGTCGGGGTGACCCGCAGGAAAGTGCAACAGAGAGCAGACCGCCGATGGCCGGCCGGGAGACCGGTCGGCACAGGCAAGGGTGAAACGGTGCGGCAAGAGCGCACCAGCGCCCGGGGTGACCCGGGCGGCTATGCAAACCCCACCCGGAGCAAGGCCAGACAGGGGGAGAGCGGCCCGCTCGCAGACACCCCCGGGTAGGCCGCTCGAGCCGGCGGGCAACCGCCGGCCTAGATGGATGGCCGCCGCCGGCGCCGAGAGGCGCCGGTACAGAATCCGGCGTACAGGCCGGCTCGCCGTCGCCACACCTGTGACCAGGGAGTTTGGGCTGGGTGCCCTGTCTGGTCCACAGGTAGTCCGCAAGAGGGCGCCGGGAGGTCCGCTGACGGGCCCTGCCTGACTGCTTCGCGGGTGCGGTCGTCCGGTCCTCGCGACACGAGATGGACGCGAGGGTGCGATGCACCCCGCCTCAGGACGTCCACGCGGTCCTGGCCATCCGGTGTCAGGACGGTCGGGGCGTAGACGCCGGCCGCCGCGACGCCGAGCTCGAAGTCGATATCAGTCGCCCTCCGGACGCATCCGCCGGTACAGGCACTGCCCACCGCCGGACGCGTGGAGCCGTCCGGCAGCGGACCACACGCGCGAAGTCCATCCGAAGAGACCGTCGGTCGAGAGGGGCGCCGCCCCGTCGCAGAGCAGCCACTCCTCGTCGCCCGTGGGTCGGTGGAACGCCACGTTCAGGTCGAGCGTCGGAGCGAAGAACGGCGGCTGCTTCCAGGCGTGAGGCCGGTGAGCCGACGGCCAGCTGGGCAGGTCCACGAGGATCACGCAACGCGCCGCATCCATCCAAGGGTCTGCGAACGTCGCAGTGGGGGTGAACCGCAGCCACTCCTGCCAGCGCGCCGGGCGGGGACCGGTGGGTGGCCACTCGGCCTCGAAGTGCACCGGCTTCGACTCGAGGTTGTGCCAGAAGGGGTACGCGGGAGCGGCATCGGCGGGAAGCAGCTCCCGGATGTCGGCGAGATGGTCCGGTCCGGGCACATCCGGCATCGAAGTCTCGTCGTGTTCGAGCCCCTCGACGTCGCCGACGCTCCACACCATCGCGTCGAGGATCGGACGGGCCTCCTGGGTGATCTCGACACGCTGAGAGACCGCCGTCCGACCGCTCTTGCGGTCCGACACCCGGATCTCGACGGGCCCGAACCCGGCGACGCCCAGGTAGTGACAGGAGAACGTCGCCGGCCGGACGTGTTCGGTCGACGCTCCGGCGGCACGCAATGCGCACGCCGCCACGTACCCGCCCATCGGCCCCCAGATCTCCCAGTCGCCGCTCAGCGTCGCCTCGAACCTCCCGTCACCGAGCGGGGTGACCGCCGTGTCTTCCGCGAGGTCTCCCATGCGTGCAGTCTGCCGCAGGTCGTCGCCTCGCGTCCCTGCAGGCCGAGGAAGAGGTCGCACGCGCGCGGCTCGAGCGGCGCGACTAGACCGAAGCCAGGCACTCGCTCATCGACCTGTTGAAACAGATCCAAGCCAGGCACTCGCTCATCGTCCTGTTGGAACGCCGCTGCGGGTGCCGACGAATCGTGCAACAAGGCCGTCGGCCGGCCGCGGGCGTGGCCTCAACGACGGTCCTGCATCAGCCTGTCGAACTGCTCCCATGTCAGCTTCGCCGGGATCTTGGCGTTCGACGGGTACCAGTCGATGGTGCCCTGGCTCACACGAAGCTCACCGAGCTTGGTTCCATCACTGCGTACCTCGAAGATCACATCGGCGTGCAGGACGATCTTCGTGGTCGGGATCCTCATGTCGACTTCGTGCTGGGCCATCGGGAGCCTCCTCGCGGCGCGTCTCCCAGAGAGTACGGCTGCGCGGCGCCCGGAGGCAGGAACCGCGTAGTGGCAGCGACAGCGGGGCGGGCGCGCAGCGGGCATCCTGTGCGGATGAGCGAGCGACCGGCGCGACCGACCCAGTGGGCGTGGTTCTTCGCGTGGTTCGCCGTCGGAGCCACCTATGCGCTCAGCATCCTCGGCGCGGCGACGATCGGCATCTTCGTGCTGCCCGTGGCGGTAGCCGCGACCGTGATCCTCGCCAAGCGCCCCGGCTCGCGCCGCAGCCTTCTGGGTCTCGTGTCGGGGCTCTCCCTGCCGCTGTTCTACGTCGCCTACCTGAACCGGTCGGGACCCGGGACCGTGTGCAACACGCTGCGCGGTGGTGGCGAGCACTGCTCCGACCAGTGGAACCCGTGGCCCTGGTTCGCTGTGGCCACGGTCCTGTTCCTCGCGGGCTTCGCCATACGCAGTGTCAAGGGGAACGACGAGCACGGGCCCACAACCTGAACGAGTGCGCACTGACGGAGCACCTCATGAGGGAGTGCACGCGAATTCGCCGGAGGGGTCTCGCCCTCCCCGGCGGCCTTGTCGAGCACTCATGCCGGAGGCAACGCCAGAACCGATGCGGAGGATTGGACGACCGGTGCCCGTGCAGGGCACCGGGCTACTTCGTCTCCCAGCCGCGGCGCGTCTGCTTCTGCTCCTCCTGCTTGGCGTGCTTGGCCGCCCGCTTCTCCTTCAGAGAGCGGCCCGCCTTCTTGGACTCACCTGTCGGTTTCGATTTCGACGCCATGAGGAACACGGTACGTCCAACGCATGACCGACGCGCGGCATCCAAGGCGGTCGCCGCGACCTGCAGTCCGAGTCGAGCGCCCGGGAACGGGATTCCTGCGGCGAACGCTGCAGTCCGGCCCGGCAGCGAACCCTCGTCTCGCGACCGAGGGAGCATCGCTGAACGTGACTACTGATCACGCTCAGCGTCCGACCCCGCCTCACTTCCCGGCGACCGTTGTCCACAGGGGGGTATGCGGCTACTCTTCGTAGTCGCAAAGTTGGCGTAGAGTGGTCGCTGGGAGGCAACGCATGCAGAGCGGCAAGTGGCGCCCGGCGGTCGGTGCCGTGCTCGGCTGCCTCGCGCTCGCGGTGCCGCCCGTGCTGCTGCAGCCGGCGGCACTCGGATCGACTCTGGGCGCTCCCAGGTACATCAACACGATCGCCGGCAAGGGCGCAGGCTCGTACTGCGGCGACGGCGGGCCCGCAGTTGCAGCCTGCCTGAAGAACCCCCGAGGAATCGCGATCAGCGCTTCGGGCAACATCTTCCTCGCCGACACCGCCAACAACCGCATCCGCAAGGTCAACGGCAGCGGCAACATCAGCACGATCGCCGGGAGCAACACCGCCGGATTCTGCGGTGACGGCGGCCCTGCGACCTCGGCGTGCCTGCAGAACCCCCGGGGCGTGGCGGTAGATACCTCTGGGAACGTCTTCATCGCCGACACCGCCAACAACCGGATCCGCAAGGTCACCCCGGGCGGGACGATCACCACAATCGCCGGCGGCGGCGGCAGCGGCTTCTGCGGCGACGGCGGCCCCGCGACCTCTGCCTGCCTCAAGAGCCCGCGCGACGTCGCCGTCGACACGTCCGGGAACGTCTTCATCGCCGACACCACCAACAACCGGATCCGCAAGGTCACCCCGGGCGGGACGATCACCACAATCGCCGGCGGCGGTGGGAGCGGCTTCTGCGGCGACGGCGGCCCCGCGACCTCCGCCTGCCTCAAGGTGCCGACCGGCGTGGCAGTCGACACGGCGGGCAACGTCCACATCGCCGACACCGCCAACAACCGGATCCGCAAGGTCACTCCGGGCGGGACGATCACCACCATCGCCGGCCAGGGAACAGAAGGGTTCTGCGGAAACGGGGGTCCGGCGACGGACGCGTGCCTCAACAGCCCCCGCGACGTCACCGTCGACTCGGCCTTCAACGTCTACATAGCCGACCGTTCGAACAACCGGGTCCGGAAGATGAACCCGTTCGGCATCATCACTACGTTCGCCGGCAACGGCACGGCCGGCTTCTGCGGTGACCTCGGGAAGTCGGTCGACGCGTGCCTGCGCCGCCCTCAGGGCGTCGCCGTCGACGCGTCCGGGTTGCTGCTCGTCGCCGATACATCGAACCAACGCCTCCGGAAGGTCGGCAAGGACCCGATCCCCCCGAGCAACCTCGCCATCTCCACACCGACCGCCCGAGGCTTCAGCAAGGCGAAGCGGATCCCTCTCACGTGGTCGGCGTCGGACGCATCCGGAATCGACGACTACGACATCGCGTGGTCGGGGACCCGGTGGAACGGCAAGGAATACGCGCAGCGAACGTGGCTATCGCACCGCAGCAAGACGAGCGCCAAGTTCAAGGGCTCATACGGGATGTCGTACTGCTTCCGTCAACGAGCGCGGGACACCGTGGGCAACCTGTCCAACTGGTCGAAGGCGACCTGCACCGCCATACCCCTCTCGACCGACCACCTCGGCTACGGCAGCGCCTGGAGGCTGGTCGAGCGCTCGAAGCTCTTCGCGGGTACGGCGATCGTCGCCACCAAGAAGAACTCCCGCATGACCCTCACGGGAGTCACAGCGCGGAAGCTCTCACTGGTCGCGTCACGATGCCGCGGCCTGCGGCGAGCTTCGCGTCTACTGGAACGGCAACCTCTTGAAGAAGGTCGACCTGCACTCCTCGAAGACCTCTCACGGACGCATCATCGATATCAGGACCTGGTCCAAGTCGAAGACCGGCAAGCTCGTCGTGAAGGTCGTCAGCGCCGGCGAGCCGGTGCAGATCGAGGGCGTCGCCATATACAACGCCTGATCCCGCCCGGCCGCCCACCCCCTGTTTGGACCTCAGCGGAGCCATGGCGACGGCGGGCGTCCAAACAGGGTGCGGGGGTCAGCGGGGCGTCCCGCCGTCTTCGTCGGTGATGTGCCAGGGCGACGGGTACCACCACTCCGGCGTCGTGCTCGAGACCTCGTCGTAGTCCTCGTGCAGCATGTGCATCAGGTTGTAAGGAACGGCCAGCAGGCAGAGCCCTCCGGGGTGTGACGACTGGTGGCTCAGGTACAGACCGTCGATCGGCGTGCGGTAGCGGGCCATCTCGGGGAGTGGCTTGTTCTTCCCCCACTCCTCGTCGGACTCGCGCAACCCCATCCACTGCCCGCCTACGAACCCCATGTTGCGGATAGACGAGTCGTACGGCGTGTTCACCCAGACGTGGTCGTACTTGTCGTCGGTCATGTTCGGTGCGTACTTGCGGATCACGGCCTTGGTGTTCTCGACGATCCGATCGAGGTCCCTGTTCACGGCCTCGGGGCCGTCGCGGTGCTCCTCGGGTGCGGGCACCTGGAGGTTGAAGTAGATGACGTGCTTGTCGCCACCACGCACACGCGTGTGGTCGTGCGCACCCTGGACCACGAACCACAGGCCGCCGTAGTGGTCGACATCCGTCGGATGCGTCCGGAACGTCTGGACGTCGCGCATCAGCTCGGGGAGGAGAGCGGAGAGAGCGAGAGAAAGAGGACAAGAAGGAGCGGAGCGCGGGCGGGAGCGAGGCCGGAAAGCGCAACAGCGCGAAAGCGCCGACGACCCGGAGAAAGGCGACACGACGCGGCAACAGCGGAGCATCTGGGAGAGACTGGATATACGGGTCAACGACACGATCTGCGATGATGCTGCACGAGAGCAGCCACGACGAGAAAGGAGGAAGCAGAGGAATGCAGAGCGCCGGGCGGCAGCGAGGCACTCGATCATCCAGACGCTAACAACCTCAGCGGCGACAAGCAGCTGGCAGTATACGATCACTCCTGGGTGATTGATAAGGACGGCAACAACGACTGTTCGGGCAATCCTCAGACGGTAGACATCTGGGTAGAGCCTACCTGGATATTACGGTTGTCAACGACACGATCTGCGATGATGCTGCCACGAGCATCCTGTCAGCTCTACGAACGATCCGACCAATGGCATGCGTATACCTGGACGGTAGGAGTGAATGCGAATGTTACGGGCCAGTCTGCTTCTGTGGGCAACGGTCAGGCGATGGGCACGTCGATCATCCAGACGCTTAACAACCTCAGCGGCGACAAGCAGCTGGTACAGATCGACACCGGTGTGAAAGCGGCACAGACGCGGAATCCAGACGGAGCATCTGGAGAGACCTGAATACGGGTCACGACCGATCTGCGATGATGCGCCGAGATGCAGCTCACGACGATGAAATGGATGCGATACTGGACGGAGGAGGAATGCGAATGTACGGAGTCTGCTCGGGGCAGCGATGGCCGATATCAGACGCTACACTCAGCGGCGACAAGCAGCGCAGATACGATCACCGGTGATTGAAAGGCGGCACAAGACGCGGCAATCCAGACGGAGACATCTGGAGAGCTACCTGGAATACGGGTACGAACGATCTGCGATGATGCTGCACGAGCATGCAGCTCACGACGATGAAATGGATGCGATATAAAAAAAAAGCAACATCGGCGTGTCGGCGTTGAGGACCATCACCGTCAGCTCGCTGCCCGGCTGGTTCAGCTCCGGAGCGAGCGTCAGCTGCGGCAGCTCGTTCACCAGCATGTTCATTGCGAGCAGGCTGCCGCCCTTGAGGCTCAGATCATCGATCTTGCGGACGACGTCGGTGGAGAGATGGCCGGCACCCACGTGGCCGGGCAGGTTCTTCACGTGGTTCGCGTAGATGACGCCGAGGTCGGCCCAGACCGTCTTCTCCTCGAGCACCGACTCGTCGGCGACGCGCACGCCGACGGTCTGACCGTCGCGCACGATCACCTCCGACACCGGGGAGTTCACGAAGATCCGCCCGTCGTGCGCCAGCACGCACCGCGCCAGCGCATGGGCGAGCGCGTGCATCCCACCCACCGGAGTCGAGTTCGCGACGCCCATGAGCTGCGCCACGCTGAAGGCAGGGATCAGCATGCCCTTGTAGTACGGGTGCGCGCCGTTCCCCCACGCACCGATGAGACTCCCGCACATCAGTGGATCGGGTAGCTCCATCTCGGAGAGGAACTCGAAGTACGACATCTCGAGAAACGCGTCGTCCCACGTAGGCACGATCTCCTTGAAGATCTTCGTCTCCGGCAGCTCCTCGCGCGGCACACGCCACCGATGGTCGTACGGCGGCGTCCAGTAGACGCTCCGCAGGAACTCCTGGAGCTTCGGCTGGAGGTTCATCATGAACTCGACGAAGAACTTCGCGCCGTCGGCCGTGCCGCCGAGAGACTCGATCATCTTCACCGGGTCCATTGCGGTCTCGGCCACGAGCTCCCTCGGCCGGCGGGCCGTGTTCCTGCCGTCGGAGGCGATCGAGACGCTTCCCGAGAGCGGTGAGAGCCTGAACCCGTAGCGCCCGAGCTCGAGCTGCTCGGCACCCGGCCCTGCAGCGCCGTACCAGAACGACGCATGAGGATCTATCGAGTACCCCGGCGACGGCTCCGCGTTCTCGGCACCACCACCTATCTCCGGACGCGCCTCGAGCACACAGACCGAGAACCCCCACTTCGACAGGTACGCCGCCGTACCGAGGCCGTTCGGCCCCCCACCCACCACGACGAAGTCGTACCGCTGCCGCCGCGGCATCCTCCCGCCGCCCGACACCTCACGCGCCGCCGCCTCATCCACCATCGCCTCGGACATCAGGCACCTCCTGCGCTTCCATGATCTCGGCCCTGTTTGGACCTCAGCGGAGCCATAGCGGCCGCTGGCATCCAAACAGGGTTGGGGATCAGCGGGGTGTCCCGCCGTCTTCGTCGGTGATGTGCCAGGGCGACGGGTACCACCACTCCGGCGTCGTGCTCGAGACCTCGTCGTAGTCCTCGTGCAGCATGTGCATCAGGTTGTAGGGCACCGCCAGCAGGCAGAGCCCTCCGGGGTGCGAAGTCTGGTGGCTCAGGTACAGACCGTCGATCGGCGTGCGGTAGCGGGCCATCTCGGGGAGTGGCTTGTTCTTCCCCCACTCCTCGTCGGACTCGCGAACTCCCATCCACTGCCCGCCTACGAACCCCATGTTGCGGATCGACGAGTCGTACGGCGTGTTCACCCACACGTGGTCGAACTTGTCGTCGGTCATGTTCGGCGCGTACTTGCGGATCACGGCCTTGGTGTTCTCGATGATCAGGTCGAGATCACGGTTGGTCGCCTCCGGGCCGTCGCGGTGCTCCTCGGGTGCGGGCACCTGGAGGTTGAAGTAGATGACGTGCTTGTCGCCACCACGCACCCGGGTCTTGTCGTGCGCACCCTGGACCACGAACCACAGGCCGCCGTAGTGGTCGACATCCGTCGGATGCGTCCGGAAGGTCTGGACGTCGCGCATCATCTCCATGAGCATCGGCGTGTCGGCGTTGAGGACCATCACCGTCAGCTCGTTGCCCGGCTGGTTCAGCTCCGGAGCCACCGTCAGCTGCGGTAGCTCGTTCACCAGCATGTTCATTGCGAGCAGGCTGCCGCCCTTGAGACTCAGGTCATCGATCCTCGCCGAGACGTCCGAGGCAAGGTGGCCGTCGAGGTGGCCGGGCAGGTTCTTCACGTGGTTCGCGTAGATGACGCCGAGGTCGGCCCAGACCGTCTTCTCCTCGAGCACCGACTCGTCGGCGACGCGCACGCCGACGGTCTGCCCGTCGCGCACGATCACCTCCGACACCGGGGAGTTCACGAAGATCCGTCCGTCGTGCGCCAGCACGCACCGCGCCAGCGCATGAGCGAGCGCGTGCATCCCACCCACCGGAGTCGAGTTCGCGTATCCCAGGAGCTGTCCGACGCCGAACGCCGGGATCATCATCCCCTTGTAGTACGGGTGCGGACCGTTGCCCCAGGCATTGATCATCATCGAGCACATGATCGGGTCGGGAAGGTCCATGTGCGCGAAGAACTCGTAGAGAGACATCTCGAGGAAGTCGTCGTCCCACGTCGGCACGATCTCCTTGAAGATCTTCGTCTCCGGCAGCTCCTCGCGCGGCACACGCCACCGATGGTCGTACGGAGGCGTCCAGTACA
Source organism: uncultured Actinomycetes bacterium (assembly GCA_963706745.1). Taxonomy (GTDB): domain Bacteria; phylum Actinomycetota; class Acidimicrobiia; order IMCC26256; family PALSA-610; genus JAOSJK01. The sequence goes on from CAVPMX010000004.1 coordinate 1,336,612, forward strand.
TGGACCGCAGGAACTCCTTGACCTTCGGCTGGAGGTTCGCCATGAACTCGATGTAGAACTTCGCGCCGTCGGCCGTGCCACCGAGCGTCTCGATGAACTTGATCGGGTCGGCCATCAGGTCCTGGTCGTACGCGTCGCGCCTGGTCTTCAGGTGGCGGCCGTCGGAAGCGATCGAGATGCTCCCCGACACCTGGGAGAGCCTGAACCCGTAGCGCCCGAGCTCGAGCTGCTCGGCACCCGGCCCTGCAGCGCCGTACCAGAACGACGCATGAGGATCTATCGAGTACCCCGGCGACGGCTCCGCGTTCTCGGCACCACCACCTATCTCCGGACGCGCCTCGAGCACACAGACCGAGAACCCCCACTTCGACAGGTACGCCGCCGTACCGAGGCCGTTCGGCCCCCCACCCACCACGACGAAGTCGTACCGCTGCCGCCGCGGCATCCTCCCGCCGCCCGACACCTCACGCGCCGCCGCCTCATCCACCATCGCCTCGGTCATGTCGTACCTCCTGCTTTCTCTAGAACCGTGCTTGGACCTCAGCGGAGCCATAGCGGCCGCCTGCGTCCAAACAGGGTCTGGGGCAGGCGACTCGGCGGGGCGTCATGCCTCCGCCGCTTCCAGGTCGTTCGGGTCGTCGACGTCGGCGAGATCAGCGGCATCGGCCGCTCCCTGTCCGTTCTCCTGGGCGGCCGCCTTCTCCGCCTCCGCGGCCTCGGCGGCCGCCGCCGCCTTCTCCGCCTCGTGAGCCCGGATCTTCTCGGCGAGCACCTTCCCGGCCGCCCGCGCCTCCTTGACGTGCTCGTCGCGGTCGCCGCTCCAATGGTGCGCCTTGTTGCGCCGGAAGACCGCGCGTAGCAGGAATCCGATCGTCGCCTTGCGTCCGGCCACCTTCACCAGGCCGGCGAGGTCGTCTTCACACATGCGAATTGAGAAGTCCCAGCGAACCGGCTCGCGGATCGTTCCCTGGATCACCACCTCGCGACCGGAGCGCACCACCTCGTACTCCCGGAAGTCCATGACGAGCTCTTTGCGGCCGAGGCCGCGGGACTGCAGTCTCACATCGTCTCCTAGCCGGGAGCCTGGGCCCGGGCTACCCGGGAGTCGAGATCGGCATTCACCATCGCCGCCACCTTGAACCCGGAGTCGACGGCCTGGTGTGTGCCGCACCCGAAGCCGCCGGCGTCACAGCCCGTTATGTAGAGGCCCTCCAGTGGCGTGCGCGCATCGGGCTTCGACTGGCCGCACTGCCCGATCACCTGCGCGAGCCCGATGCACTCGCCGCCCTGCCCGGGCACCACCGAGTCGCGCGTGAGGTTCGACACCGACGCCGCGTTGTACGTCTCGCGCCGGATCAGGTGTTCGAAGATCTCCGGCCAGCACTCGCGCATCGTCGCGTCGGCCTTCTCGATCGCGATCTCGTTCATCGGCGACTTCGGGTCTGCCGATCCGAGCGTGCCCATCTGGATGATCTGGTGGCCTTCGGGTGCGAGGCTCGGGTCGTAGTTCGTGGCGATGCCCAGGAAGACGAGCGCGGCGTCGGGCCACTCGCCCCGCTCCGCAGCGGCGTAGCGGTCGTCGTCCCACCAGCTCTGGTCGGAGTACGCAGTCGCCATCCCGCCCTTCATCACGGGCGCATCGAGGAAGTAGCGGGCGCCGACGAGTCCCCAGCCGGGCTCGAGGGAGCGGACCCGATCCACGTACTCGGACGGAAGGGCACCCGGCTCGACGAGCTTCAGGATCGTCGGCTGGATCCCGGCGTTGGAGACGACTACCGGGGCGCGGTACTCGCCGTCGGCCGTCTCGATGCCCGCGACGCGGTCGTTCTCGACGATGACCCGCTCCACACGGGTCTTCGTCAGGAAGGTGCCGCCCTGTGCCACGACGTACTCGGCTGCGTACTCCGCCAGCTTGCCGAAGCCGTCGCCGTGATAGCGACCACCGGTGTTGGTGTAGAGGTCGCGCAGCGTGCGGATCCCCTCCGACACCGGGATCCGGTTCACCGGCGAGACGAAGACGAGGTTGAGCATCGAGCAGAGGAAGCTGACGAGCCCCTCCGGTATCCCGAAGCTGCGGATCCACGGCAGCATCCCGACCGTGTCGAAGTCGTCGATCTGCTCCTCCGACGCCGTCATCACGACGTTGAAGAGCTCACCCATGGCGACGAGGTCGTCGTCGGTCGCGCCGTATATCTCCTTCATGCGACTGACGCCCATCGGGTCCTCTGTCTGGTCGCCTCCACCTTCGGCCGAGCGTCCCCGCCACTCGCCGTCGGGCGCCTTGTAGCGACCCTCGCTCGCGTCGGCGAGAGGCGGATAGAGCTTCGCCTTGTCGGCGGCCCCGATCTCGGCCGCGAGCTCGTGCAAGCGCGAGTTGTTGGCCGGCGTCCCCCACACGGGCCACATCTCGTACTTGTAGCCGCGCCGCTCTATGGTCATCGCCTTGCCGCCGGCGCGGTCGTTCTTGTCGACGAGCAGCACGCGCTTTCCCTGCTTCGCGCAGAGCGCAGCCGTGGTCACACCGCCGTACCCGGCTCCGATGACGATCACGTCGTAGTCGCTGTTGGTCACGCTGTCTCCTCGTTCAGGCGGCGAATCTCGATCATCCATCGCCCCGTCAGGCGTTCTCCTTGCCCTCCGGGAAGTAGGTGCGCAGGTACTGCTGCACGTGTTCGGGGTATTCGTAGGGGAACTTGATCTTCAGGTCGTCGAGGACCGCGTGCGACGAGATGTAGCCGGGCCCGCCGATGACCATTCCACCCGGGAACATCGAGGCCCCACAGAGGTACAGGCCGTCGAGAGGAGTGCGCCCCGAGGAGCACTCGGTGTCGGGCCGGTTGTTGCCCATCTGCAGCGGGTTGTAGTCGCCGTGCTTGATCGAGCCGCGCACCATGTTCGGTAGCCGCTGCTCGATCGTCTTGGGGCTCTCGAAGACGACCTGGAGCACCGAGTCGGAGAAGCCCTCATAGGTGGCGTCGAGCAGTGCTTTCACGTCGCGGATGATGTCGTCGCGCTTCTCGTCCCACGGGTAGTCGTAGGGGGCCGGCATCTGGAAGAACGCGACGTGCTCGCCCTCCCTCGTAGACAGGTATGGATCGTGGGCGGTCTCCACGGTGAAGTGACCCGCGATCTTGGGGATCTGGCCCTGTTCGACGGCGTCGAGGAAGCTGACGACGTCGTCGGTGCCGGTGAACCCAAGGACCGTCGCGAACGGGTCGGGCAGCCCGATCATTCCGTTGTTCGCGTTCGGCTTCCACTCCGGCTTGCGGTCGAGAGCGAAGAAGACGCTCATCAGCGACCACTTGTCCCACGTCCAGTTGTCCGCCGTCGCCTTCATGTCGTCGGGGCAGGACTCCGCGGGGAGCAGGCGAAGGAACGTGCTCTTGGGGTCGAGACTCGACAGGACCGCCTTTCGCGCCACGATCCGCTGACCGTCTTCCAGGAGGACGCCACTGGCGCGCCCACCATCGGTCTCGATCTGCACGACCTCGGCGTTGTCGATGATGAGGCCGCCCTGGCGGAGGATCACCCGGGCCAGGCCACTGGCCACGCGGTGCGAACCGCCGTAGACGAAGGCCTTCTGTTGACCACGGTCGATCAGCAGCGGCGCGAGGAAGCCCATGCCGCTCTCCTTCGGGGAGAGCCCCCACTGGCACGCCATGTAGAGCAGCGTCGCCTGGATCGAGTCCCGGAAGCCGTAGCTCGTGACCAGCTCGTAGGCGCTCATCTCCGAGACCTCGAGCATGTCGCGCCCGACCTCGGTCCGCTGCAGCGACTCGGTCAGGTCGACCGGGGCGTCGGGGCCGACGTAGGTGGCCGGGGCGAGGATCTGGTCGACGATCTTGCGGAAGCGCACCGACATGTTCCCGAAGAGCTCGGCCTGATCGAGACCGAACCTCGCGATCGCGTCTCGAGTGTCTTCCAGCGCTCGGCAGATGTACACGAAGTCGTCGCCCATGACCGCGCCGGTCTGGCCGTGCGGCTTGTGGTAGCGGGTACCGAGATCGGCCATCTGGAAGTCGGTGATGGGCGGCATGTAGTCGCTCATGAAGTGGTACGACGCGTGGGTGTTCGCGTAGTGGTGAGGGAAGAGGATCTCCTCGGTAGCCAGGCCACCACCGATCTCGTAGCGGCGCTCGACGAGCGTCACGTCGAGTCCGGCAGCGGTGAGGTAGGCGGCAGCGATCAGACCGTTCGGCCCCGCACCGATCACGACGACGTCGGTCTCGGTCTCCTGCGGGAAGTGGGTCCAGGTCACTTGATACCTCCGATGTCGGCGGCGAGGTGCCGCGTCTGCAGGTGCCGGCGCACCAAGGCGGGCTCGGACGACGACTCACTCCCGATGCGGGCGTCCAGGCCGGTTCCGGGGCGCACGTCGCACAAGGGTCGCCGAATACTTATGATGCTGTTTACTTTTGTTGAACCGGGATGCCTTGTCAAGGACGAAGGCCCCTAGTACGGCCGCCCCTCGGGCCGGCCGTCGGGCAGGCCGAGGTCGCCCAGGATCACCTTCGCCGACTGGTATCCGGGGGCCGACGTCGCTGCACCGCCGGGGTACGAGGACGACCCGCAGAGGTAGAGGCCGTCGACCTCCATCCGGTGGCTCGAGCCCTCGGGGAACGGTCGGTTCGCCCCGCCCTGGTCGGGGGAGATCTCCCCCAGGAGGCAGTCGCCCTCCCACATGAGGTTCTTCACCTCCATCTGGTCGGGCGTGTAGAGGCGGTGGGCGATCACGTTGCCCTGCCCCATGTTGGGCGCGTACTCGGCCCACTTCGCCATGAACTCGTCGTTGTACGTGGCACGGATCTCCGCCCACTCTTGTTCGCTGAAGTAGCTCGCCTTGGGGAAGAAGAACCAGCCAGTGGCGGCGTGGCGCCCCGGCGGTGCCTGCGACGGGTCGAAGAGGCTGTTGACCCAAGTACCAGCGGCCGGCTCGGGGAGCCGCCCAGTGTGGGCGTCGCGCACGTAGCGGTACACCTCCTCGGGCTCCTCGTAGCCCACGACGGTGTAAGACGCCCGATTGATGTCGGCGTCCCAGCGCGCCGACTTGTAGTCGGGAGCCTCGTACAGGCAGGCGGTCGTGGTCGCCAGCACGGCGCTCGGTCCGTAGCGGAAGTCCTTGGCGCGCTTGGCCCACAGCGGGCTGAGGTTCTCCTCCCCCACGAGGTCGATCAGCGTCTGGCGCACGTCTGCGTTCGAGGCGACGATCCGGGACCGGTACTCGTGCCCGCCGCGGACCTGCACGCCGACCGCCCGACCGTCTTCCACGAGGACCCGCTCCACCATCGTGTTCTCGATCAGGTCGACGCCGTGCTGGTAGCAGGCCTGGGTCATCGCCTTGGCGAGGGTGTGCGTCCCGCCGAGCGCCAGGTGCCAGGTGCCCATCATCCACATCAGGCTCAGCAGCGGACCGGTTCCGCTGCCGACCTGGTCGAGCGGTGCACCGAACTCGACGCTCGTCCGATACAGGAACGTCCGCAGCTCCGGGGTCTCGTAGAGCTCGTCGATGACCGCGTGCGGCGTCTTCTTGGTGTAGTGGGCGGTGATGCCCATGTCGCCGAACATCTGCTCGACGAGCATCCCCTGCATGTCGGAGGCCGCGGGGTTCGGTGGGTTGTACATGCCCAGGGCCATCAGGTCGCCGAACGACATCGTCCGCTTCTTGATCTCCACGAACGTGTCGGCGTCGGCCTTCGAGTAGCGAGCGATGCTGGCGTAGGTGTCATCCAGGCGGTCGTTGCGGTGCACGACGATCGGCGGGCGGCCATCGGCGAACGCGATGCCGGCCTGCACCTCCGGCACGACCGAGCGGAGCCCGAGATCCCCGAGACCGAAGTCGGGGATCATCGGCATGATGTCGAAGAACTCCATGTAGTTGGCGTGCATGTTGAACCGGTAGCCGGGCACCAGCGGCTCCTCGGTGTTGATGCCGCCGCCCTCCTCGTGCCGCCGTTCGAAGACCGCGACCTTCAGGCCCGCCCGGGCCAGGTACGCAGCACAGCAGAGGCCGTTGTGCCCGGCGCCGATGATGATGGCGTCGTACTCGTTGGTTGCCAACCCGCCTCCTCGGCCACGGCTCGCCTCGGCGGCGACCCGGACAGCACTGCACCTGCTTCGGTCTCGACCCTTACGGCTTGGTGTCTCGGACCACCCACATGGCGAAGAACTGCGCACCCCCACCGTACGCGTGGCCTACGGCGGTGCGGGCGCCCTCCACCTGGTGCTCCCCCGCCGCTCCCCTCACCTGCAGCGCGGCCTCGAGGAAGCGCAGCATCCCCGACGCTCCTATCGGGTTCGACGAGAGCACGCCACCCGAGGGGTTGACGGGGAGCATGCCGCCGATCTCCGTCTCCCCTGCCTCTACGAGCTGCCAGCCCTCGCCCTCCGCGGCGAAGCCGAGGTTCTCGAGCCACATCGGCTCGTACCACGAGAACGGCACGTAGATCTCGGCCACGTCGACTTCGCGAATCGGGTCGACGATGCCGGCCTGCGCGTACACGTCGGCCGAGCAGTCGCGGCCACCCATCGGGTTCACAGGGTCGCGCCCCGGTATCTGCAGCATCTCGCTCCGCACAGCCGTTGCGTGCACCCAGGCGACGGGCTTCGTCGCCCGGTCGGCCACCTCCTCGCTCCCGAGGACCATGGCTGCGGCGCCGTCGGAGGTCGGACACGACTCGAAGCGCCGAATCGGCTCCCAGACCATCGGCGAGTCGCGCACCTTCTCCATCGTGATGTCGGGCAGGTGCAGATGCGCGTACGGGTTCTTGCACGCGTTGAGCCGATCCTTGACCGCAACCTTCCACCCGATGTGCTCCGGCGCCCCCGAACGTTCGATGTACGCGCGGACGTGCGGGGCGAAGAACCCGCCGGCGCCCACGCTGCCGCTGCGTCCGCCGCCGATCCCCCATGTCGTGTCGCCCTCGGACTGCTTCTCGTACGCGACGGTGAGCACCCGTTCGTGGATGCCCGACTGCACCAGGTGTGTCGCGACCACCGCAGTCGAGCCCCCGACGCTGCCCGCGGTATGCACGCGCATCATCGGCTTCCCCGTCGCGCCGAGCGCGTCGGCGAGGTAGAGCTCGGGCATCATGACGCCCTCGAACGAGTCGGGCGCCTTTCCGATCACGACCGCGTCGATGTCGCTTCCAGGTCATCTCCGCGTCGTCGAGGGCGCGCAGTGCCGCCTCCCGCACCAGTCCGGCCATCGACAGGTCGGCGCGGCTCTTCGCGTGCTTCGTCTGACCCGCACCGACCACCGCGCAGCGCTGCGCCATCAGTCACCCTCCAGCACGCAGACGAGGTTCTGCTGCAGGCACGGCCCCGAGGCCGCATGGGCGAGCACCCTGCCCCGACCCGCGTCGCTGACCTGGCGGAACGCCTCGCCGATCCGCACCAGACCGGTGGCCATGATCGGGTTGGATGCCATGGCGCCCCCCGACGGGTTGACGATCACCTCGTCGCCGAGGTCGAGCGCGTCGCGCGAGGATCAGCTCCTCGTGGCTGAACGCATGCCGAGAGCTCGGCCACCTCCACGGGTGCGTCGCCGACCCCGGCAGCGATCCCCGCGAGGCGGGCCGACTCCGAGCGGCACAGGTCGCGCACCCCCGGGTAGTGCGCCTCCACGCGGTGCGCGATCCCCCGGATCCATGCCGGGCGGTCACAGACCTCACGCGCCTTCTCGCCTGCCGCCAGGACGACCGCCGCAGCACCGTCGGTGACCGGCGGGCAGTCGTGGGCCCGCAGCGGAGCCACCACGTAGGGCTCCCGCATGAGCGCGTCGATGCTCGAGGTCGCCGCTCGCCCGGGCGTTCGGGTACGCGCGGGCGTCGGCGCGGCTGCGCGCGGCCACGGCGGCCATGTCCTCCTCGGTGCAGCCTCCCGCGTCGAGGTAGGCGCGTGCCTGCAGCGCGGCCGCCGAGACGTGGTCGAAGCCGAGCGGCGCCAGGTAGTAGGGGTCTCCCTGCAGCGCCAGCACCTCCCGCAGGTCGCAGCGCGACGACACCCCCGACGCGTAGACGAGCGCCGTGTCGATGTCGCCGTGTTGCAGCCTCACCCATGCCTCGTAGAGCGCCCACGCGCCGTCCATCTCCACGTGCGACTCCGAGATCGGCGGCCAGGCCCCCGTCACCTCGAGCAAGGAGACGAAGGTGAACGATCCGCCCGCCAGGTAGTCGGCACTGCCCGAGCAGGTGAACCCGATCTCCTTGCGCCCGATCCCGGAGCGCTCGATGGCCTCGGCGACGACCGGGAAGAGCATCTGCGTCTCGCTCTCCTCGACTGCGGTGCTCGCAGCCGATGCGTAGGAGACGACAGCGACCTCGCGAAGTGCCGACGAGCGCGCGACCACGCTTGCCATCGCTCGCCATCGATGGCCATCAGATGCCCGCCATCAGAGGACGTGCTCCGCGAACTCCCCGCGCGCCGACGTCCGGCTCGCCGGTGGGCACCCAGTGCCGGATGGCTGCGCCGAAGCCGGTTCGACTGCCCGCCGATATCCCGTCTTCCGGACTCTCGTGCCACACAGCGCGGACCCGCATCCCCGTGCGGACGCCGTCGTGGGGGATCCCCTCGATCCGCTGCTGGCCGATGGTCGAGCCGGCACCGTCGAGCAGGATGCTCGCCAGGACGTACTCCTCCGTCTCGGTCTGCCCCGGGTACTGGATCGGCACGACGACCGTGAACGCGGTGACGATGCCGCAGTCGGCCAGCTCGACCTCGTCGCGAGTCGCCAGCGAGCAGATCGGGCAGAACCCCTTCGGCGGAACGTAGACCCTGCCGCACTTCCCGCAGCGCTGACCGGTGATCACACGTCGCCTGAGCTGCTCGTCGAACCGGCGCTGCAGCGGGCTGACGGGCGTGCGGTACACGAGCTCGATCCTCTGCTCCATCGTCGTGACCTGCTCGCTCACTTCGGAGCCGCCTTCTCGGTAGCGTCGATTCAGGTCGCTCGCGTCGGTCGCGCTGCTCGTGTCGAGCTCGAAGCACTCGAGGTCGGTGATGTGGCCTCGCCTCTCGGGGCGCCAGCGGGCGCGCACGCGCACGCCGCGGCGCACGTCGTCGGGCGACTGCGGCATCGAGAGCGTGCAGCAGCGGCCGTGTCGGCGCCGTCGAGTCGCACCAGCACCCAGGCGAACGGGCGATCGAGCGGGTGCGTGCGAAGCGGCTCGCTCACCCACGCCCACCCCTCCACGACCCCGGCGTCGCCGACCTCGACGATCTCGCCGATGGCGTCGCCAGTCTCGGGGTCGTACTCGAGGGGCGGGACGAGCACCCGACCACCGAGTGTGCGCGCGCCGACGAACCGACCGTCCCGCAGCGCCGTCAGGAAGGCGCCCACGACCGGACCGACGCTCCTCTTGTAGGGGAACTCGAGAGTGAAGGTGGTCTCGTCGGTCAACACGGTCCTCGCAACATGGTCCTCGATTACAACATATCTAGTTAACCATTTCAATCAGTCGAAGGGACTGGTCGACCGGACCGAGACCTCGGCCGGCCGGCGAATCACCACCGCCACCTCTACGTGCTCACCGATCCTCCCGGTGGTCATGAGGCTCCCGAGCGCGTCGATCTCCTCGAGTTGCCGATTGCGCCGCATCAGCGGCGTGCCGGTCGGCCCCAGGGGCCACGCAGCCGACTCGGATTCCGGCGGCGGAGTGATCGATGGCGAGCGCCCGCGTGGGAGCGATGACGCCGTCCTCGGCAGCGTCGAATACGCCGCCGACCCGCGTTGCATCGTGCCGCCGCGGCGTGGTGGAATGCTTAACATGGCATTCAACATTGCGGATCTCTTCGAGCACGTCGTCGACACCGTGCCAGAACGGACAGCGATCATCACCCCCGCCGCACGGGTCACCTATGGGGAGCTGGAGGAGCGGGCCAACCGCCTTGCGTCGCATCTGGCCGCCCACGGCGTGACCCGCGGAAGCCACGTGGGCATCTACTCGCACAACAGGGTCGAGTTCGTGGAAGGCATGCTCGCGGCGTTCAAGCTCCGCGCCGTACCAATAAACATCAACTACCGCTACCTCGAGGAGGAGCTCGAGTACGTCTTCGACGACGCCGACCTCGTCGCCCTGATCCATGAACGCCGGTTCTCACCGCTCGTGGCCGCAGTGCTTCCTCGCACGCCGAAGATCGCGCACGTCGTGGTCCTCGAAGACGGCAGCGACACTGCGGATCCGACCCCCGACGCAGTCGAGTACGAGGCCGCTCTGGCGTCGGGCTCGCCGGAGCGATCGTTCGAGCCGCGCTCCGACGACGACCTCTACGTTCTGTACACCGGCGGGACGACCGGCAAGCCCAAGGGGGTGATGTGGCGTCACGAAGACGTCTTCCGCACACTCGGCGGCGGCATAAACGTCCAGACGGGCGAGGCGGTTCCGACCGACACCACGCTCGCCGAGCACGCCGCCGAGGCCACCCCGATGATCTCGCACCCGACTGCGCCCCTCATGCACGGCTCTGCGCAGTGGGGCACACTCGGTGGGCTCTTCCAGGGGAACACGATCGTTCTGCTCCCGAAGTTCGACGCGCACGGTGTGTGGGAGACCATCGAGCGCGAGCGCGTGAACGTGATGCTGATCACCGGTGACGCCATGGCGCGCCCGCTCGTCGAGGCGCTGCGCGAGCGGAGCTACGACACTTCGTCGCTTGTCGCCATCTCGAGCACCGCAGCGGTCTTCTCGCCGTCGGTGCGCGACGAGTTCATGGAGCTCCTGCCGAACGTGTACTTCTCCGAGGCGATCGGCTCCTCGGAGACGGGGTTCAGCGGCATGGCGGCGAGGTCGAAGGGAGACGGGCAGCAGGGCGGCGGGCCGAACGTCACTCTGGGGCGCGACACGATCGTCATCGGCGACGACGGCAAGCCGGTGCGTCCGGGTTCCGGGGAGATCGGGCGCGTCGCCCGCAGCGGCAACGTCCCGATCGGCTACTACAAGGACCCGGCGAAGACGGCGCAGACCTTCGTCACCATCGACGGCGTCCGGTACTCGATACCCGGCGACTTCGCGCTGGTCGAGGCCGACGGGACCATGACGCTGCTCGGCCGCGGCTCGGGCTGCATCAACTCGGGCGGCGAGAAGATCTACCCCGAAGAGGTCGAAGCGGTCCTCAAGTCACATCCGGATGTCTTCGACTGCCTCGTCGTCGGTGTACCCGACGAGCGGTGGGGGCAGGCCGTCGCAGCAGTGGTGCAGCCGCGTGCGGGCCGCACCCCCACACTCGAGGACCTCGCTGCGCACGTGCGCGAGACCCTCGCCGCCTACAAGACACCGCGCTCGCTCTTCCTCGTAGACGAGATCCAGCGGCACCCGAGCGGCAAGCCGAACTACCCGTGGGCCCAGGAGCACGCGCGCAGCGCACAGGCGCAGACTTGACCGTCCTCCCAGGGGGGAGTGAACCCGGCGGTGAGCGCTCCTCCGCCCCCGGTCCCGCCTCCGACGCCTCGCAGCTCCGGCCGGACGTGAACGCACCTCCCGCCCGACTCGACGCGGCGAAGCACCTCTTCGGCAGTTCGGACTTCCGCAACTACTGGGGCTCGTCGGCCGTGTTCGGCTTCGGCATCTGGGGATACATAACGGCGCAGGGCTGGGTCGCGCTCGAGCTCACCGACGACGCCTGGAAGGTGAGCATCGTCAGCGTCTCCTACTTCCTGCCCATGTTCCTCTTCGCGCTCCCGATGGGCGTGGTCGCCGACAGCTGGGATCGGCGCAGGACCACCATCACGGCCCGCCTCAGCGCCGCCGTCCTCGTCGTAGTGATGACCGTTCTCGCCGCCACAGACCGACTCACGTACCCGCTGCTGCTCGTCTTCGCGTTCCTGATCGGCTTCTCGATCATCGCCGAGATACCGGCGCGCCAGGCGTACGTCGGTCAGATCGTCCCGCGGACCCACCTCATGCAGGCCGCAGCCCTCACCGAGGTGCAGGGCGGCATCTCACGGTTCCTCGGCCCGCTCACCGCCGGATGGCTCCTACATGCGTTCGGTCCCGGCGGCGGTTTCGGCATGTTCGCCGCGACGAACTTCCTCTTCGTATGGTTCTTCTATCGCATCAAGGTCTCAGGTGCCGTTCCCCGCGCCCCGGGGAAGCCGCATCCCTTGAAGGAGATGATCGAAGGCTTCCGGTACCTCGGCTCTCACAAGGATGCTCTCTCCGTCGCGCTGATCAGCATCGGTGCCGGGATCTTCGGCTGGACCTATCTCGCGCTGATGCCGCTGATGGCCAAGCACACCCTGCACGGCGATGCCGTCACGAACGGCCTGCTCGGCATGGCGGTCGGTCTGGGATCGGTGCCGTTGTCCGTGACGCTGGCGACGAGTCGCAACCTCGCATCCCAGGGCCGTGCCTTTGTCGTCACCACACTCGTCTGGGCCTGCGGCGTGATCCTCTTCTCGGTCTCGCGCTCGGTACCGCTATCGATCGCCGCGCTCTTCATCGCAGGGTTCGGCTTCGGAGGCCAGGCGATCCTCCAGCGCGCACTACTGCTGCGGATCGTCGACCGCCTCTACCAGGGCCGCGTCTTCGGGACGATGATGCTCACGTGGGGCGCCAACATCATCGGGACTCTCGGCGCCGGTGCCCTCGCCCGCAACCTCGGCGTCCCGCTGGTCATCGGCCTCTCGGGTGCAGCGATCCTCGCCGTGGTCGGCTCCGTGGTCGCATGGAACCCCCGTCTGCTCCGCATCTAGACCAACCCTCGTTCTTGCGTCACTTCCTCGCGGTAGTCGCGAGGAAGTGACGCAAGAACGGGGAATCAGCGCGTCAGGTAGGTCTCCAACACCTCACCTGTCGCGCGATCGATCACCACATGTGGCTCGCCGCCCGGACCCGTCAGCTCTGTCGGCACGAAGGAGATGTCGTAGCTGCCCCCGAGTCGGCTCACGTGAACGCGCGTCACATCGAAGTCGAAGTCCGGATCCTCGGCGGCAAGTGCACGACGGGCGGCCGCGACCGCCTCGTCCTCGGAGATCCCCGGCTCGGTGGTCGCGGTCGAAGCGGAACCCGGCGTGTCACCGCCGGACGTCGAGGCAGTCGAGGTAGTCGACGACGCATCGTCCCCCGAGCAGCTACCGAGGAGCGCCACGAGTGCGACGATCGTGAGGGCCACCAGACTGCGACTTGCGGACACGACCCTCACCGACGCCACCGATCGGACGGCGCGCACTGCACATTGGACGGTTCCGGCGCCGGTCACGGCCCTGCCACCAACCTGTCTGCCAGGTCTTCGTGTCCCTGAGCGCGAGCAAGGTCGGACGCGGTGTCACCACCGGCGTTGACCAGCGTCGGATCGGCGCCTGCGCCGAGGAGCAGGTCGACGATCTCGTCGAACCCCCAGACCGCCGCGAGATGGAGCGGGGTCGTGCCGCCGTCGTCGATGTTCGGATCGGCTCCGGAATCGAGTAGGACCGTCACCAGTTCGGCCCTGCCGGTCGGTATGGCGACGATCAACGCCGTGCGGCCGTCGGCACCTCGCTCGTCGGGGTCGGCCCCCGCCTCGAGCAGGCGTTGAACCCGACCGATTCGAACAGCACTCACCGCCTCTATCAGTGGCGGGTCTGCACGCTCGCCCAAAATGCTCAGACGCTCGGTCTCGACCGCTATGGCCTCGTCGGCGAAGGTCGAGTCACCCGTCGCGGCAACGTCGAACACACACTGCGCCAGGCGCGTCGCATCATCGACGCCCCTCGCGCGGCACTCCTTCTCGGCATCGACGACGGCATCGAGATCGAGCGATCCCGCCGTGAGCCGGAAGCCTGGAACCGACTCGTCGCGGTAGGTCGAGGTCGTTGGCACCCGTCGGGTAGGTGAACAGCGAAGCCTCGTCGGTGACGAGCCATGCCGCCGCGAGGTCGGTGTAGATCTCGTCGTACGTGAGACGGCCGTCTTCCCTGAGGCTCCGACCGCTGCTGTCGATCAAGTCGTCGCGGGGATCGCCGTCGAAGTCTCCGAGCAGTCCCTCGACCGACCCCCCGAGTAGGGGAGCGAGACCGACAACGGCCGACCGCCCGACGTAGGAGAGCGCCGACCCGTCCTGCCAGGTGAAGCGGATCGTCCCCCCCGAGGCGCGCACCGTGCCGCCGTCAGGAGGATCGTGCCCGACGAAGTCCGATCTCGGCTGGGCACGGCCATCGACAACCACCTCGTACTCGTTCACCTCGACCACCGACCCACCGATGCGCACCGCGATCGCCGTGTTGACCGTGACGTGGCCGCTGGCGAGCGGCTCCTGGCGCGTCTGCAGCTCCATGTCGCCCGACGTGGATCTCACCAGGACGAACTCGCCGGCAGCCTGGAAGTCGTAGTCGAAGCCGTCGAACGTACGGATGTGTGGCTCTCCTGCGCTCCATGCAGCGTCGTACGCATCCTCACCCGGGCAGTCGGTGCCGGGTTCCAGCGGTCCGTAGGCGAACGTCCCCTGCGTCGACGGGTCGTCTTCGAGTCCGTACTTCACGAAGCCGGGAATCCCGAACTCGTCTGCCAGCTCCTCGTCGGCGTCCGACGCGACCTCGTTCTTGTAGCCGTCGTTCTCGGGATGGCCCGAGGGCGCGCCCGCATGGGTGTGGTAGCTGCCCACGAGCTGGCAGCTCGGGTCGTCGAGCATCGGACCCACCTCGATGCTGTCGTAGTTGCCCGGCGGCCACTTCACGATCTCGATCTTCCAGCCGCCCTCGCCGAAGCAGTCGTAGATCCAGCCGCCCTCCTCGTGCTGGTCTGGAGTCCCCTCCTTGGAGTCGGCGAACGCGTCGTCGAGGGCCTGCTTCACCACGGGGTCGTTGTGGAGTGTGTTCGAGTCGTTGGCCGAGCACCCGAAGACCTGCATCGGCAGCGCTGTCTGGACCGTCGCCGCGATCCAGAGCAAGGCCGTCGGCAGCAGGTTCGCGATCAACGCCGTCTCCCAGCCTCAGCGGTCGCCGCCACGCCACCCCCCTCGTTCTTGCGTCACTTTCTCGCGGTAGACGCGAGGAAGTGACGCAAGAACACGGTATCTCAGCGGGGGACGCGGGGCATGCGGAGGCCGGCGGCGCCGATGATCTCGCGCTGGATCTCGTTGACCCCGCCTCCGAACGTGCCGACGACCGCAGCGCGGTTCTCGTGCTCCAGAGCCCCGGCGAGCGCGGCTCCCGGTGCCCCCTCCTGGAGAGCCGCCTCGGGGCCGAGGACCTCCATGAGGAGCCTGAGGCTCTCGATGCGCAGCTCGGTGCCGTAGACCTTCATGGCCGATGCGTCGGCGGGGTTCAGCCGTCCGTGCTCCTGCAGCGAGGCCACCCGCCAGTTGAAGAGCTCGGCCACCTCGGCCTTCGCGCGGACCCGCGCGAGGTTCAGCCGCACCCACTCCTTGTCGATCATTCGCGAGCCGTCGGCGGACCTTGTTTCGCGCGCCCACCGCGTCACCGCGTCGAGGTCACGGAAGATCCCCGCCGACGGTCCGAGCGCGACCCGCTCGAAGTTGAGCTGGGTGGTGATCAGCTTCCATCCCTGGTTCACCTCGCCTACGACCATCGAGCTGTGGACGCGCACGTCCTCGTAGTACGTCGCGTTCGTGTGGCCGCCGCCGATGGTCCAGATCGGCGTCCAAGAGAACCCGGGGCTCTTCGTGTCGACGATGAGTATCGAGATCCCCTTGTGCTTCGGCGCTTCGGGGTCGGTGCGGCAGGCCAGCCAGATGTAGTCGGCGTCGTGCCCGCCGGTCGTGAAGACCTTCTGGCCGTTGACCACGTACTCGTCGCCGTCGCGGACGGCACGCGTGCGGATCGAGGCGAGGTCGGTCCCTGCGCTCGGCTCGGAGTACCCGATGGCGAAGTGGATCTCACCCGTGAGGATTCCCGGTAGGAACCTCGCCTTCTGCTCTTCGGTGCCGCGGGCGGCGATGGTCGGCCCGACCGTGTTGAGGGTCACCATGGGGATCGGCACCTGGGCCCGCGCCGCCTCGTCGAGGAAGATGAGCTGCTCGACGGGGCCCAGCCCCCTCCCCCCGTACTCCTTCGGCCAACCGACGCCGAGCCAGCCGTCGCTGCCGAGACGACGGACGACCGCGCGGTACGCCGGGCCCATGCGTCTCGGTGCCCGACGACGCGCGCTCTTCGGGCGTCATCAAGCCGCCGAAGTACTCGCGCAGCTCGGATCGGAGCTGCCCGCTGCTCGTCGGTCAGGTCGATGAACACGTCGCCTCCTCAGGCCGGGTCCTCGGCGAGCATCTCGCCGATCCGCAGGAGCTGAGTGCTCGCACCACCGAGCGTCAGCTCCAGCTGCTTTGCCCACAGGAAGTAGCGGTGAATCGGGTAGTCGACGTCGACCCCCATCCCGCCGTGAAGGTGCTGGCACGCGGCGGCGACACGCTGGCCGCCGTCGGCGACCCAGAACTTGGCGATCGCCAGAGCCTCGTCGGCCGGGCGGCCCTCGGCCAGGCTCCAGATCGCCGACCAGGTAGCTGCCCTGATCGCCTCGACGTCGACGTACGCGTCGGCTGCCCTCAGCGTCGCTCCCTGGAACGTGGCCAGTGGGCGGCCGAACTGCTCCCGCTCCGAGATGTAGCCGGCGGTGATGCGCAGCGCCTTGTCGAAGAGGCCGACGGCAGTGGCGCAGATGCCGGCCAGGGCTCGGCGATGGATCGATCGAACGATGTCGAGCCCCGCGTCGGGGTCCCCCACGACTCCGGCGGGCTCGATCGCGACACCGTCGAGCAGGAGGTTCGCCTGCGGCTCGCGGTTGGTGGACCTGGTCGCCTCCACCGTCACGCCGTTCGAGCGCGGATCGACGAGGAAGGCCCCGACGGAGTCCTGCCCCGAGCTCGCGCTCACGAGGACGAGGTCGGCGACCGCTCCGTAGGGCACGGTCACCTTGCGTCCGTCGAGACGCCATCGCGATCCGTCGCGCCGAGCGGTGGTCTGGGGTGCAGAGTGGATCGGCGTCGCCTGACTCCTGCAATGCAGCACTCAGGATCGACGAGCCGTCGACGACGCCCGGGAGCAGGCTCGCGCACTGCTCGGCGTTCCCGTGCTCGGCGATCGGCATCGCCGCGAGACCGATCGTCGCCAGCAGGGGCATCGGCGCGACGTGCGCCCCCACCTCCTCGAGGAGGACCGCGAGCTCCATGATCCCGTACCCACTGCCTCCCGACTCCTCCGGCAGGGAGACGCCCAGGAGGTTCGCCTGCGCGAAGTCGGCCCACGCACGCCGGTCGAAGTCGACTCCGGCCTCGACCTCCTTCAGCGCGTCGGGCGTGATCCTCTCGGAGAGGATCTGCGCGGCCAGTCCCCGGAGATCTTCCTGCACCTCACTGAACGAGAAGTCCACGTCACCGTCCTGCTTTCGCGCGCGCCCCTGCCGAAACCGCACCTGCTGTGCGCAACGTCACTTGCCCTCCTTGATCCGCCCCGTCGTGTGCGCCGTCTCGCGGGGCGCGATGAAGATGCCCTCCGCCTCGCAGAGCAGTTCCCCGCCACAGTACGAGCGCCCCCACATGAACACCTTCCGCCCCTCGATCCGGTCGAGTCCCGCTTCGTAGTCGATCCGCTCGAAGAGCGGAGTCGGCCGGCGCATGACGACCTTCAGGGTCCCCGTGTAGCCGGCGCGACCGGACGACTCCTGCGCCACTCCCAGCAGCTCGTCGAACGCGCCCATCACGATCGCGCCGTGGCTGTGGTCGTAGGGGCCTTCGTGTCGCCGCCCATAGGTAGCGTGGCCGACTGTGCGGTCGCCTTCACCGCGAGCGTGAGCGGCGCGGCGAGCGGGTTGCTGCGTCCGGTGACCGGACTCCGCTCTGTAAGCGCAGCGGCCCATCCGGGCGCACGGTTCAGTCCCCCCACCCCGACGTGCGACGGCAGGCCTTCCACCTGCTCGGAGGCACGCTCTACCGCCGCCAGCGCGCCGGCCAGGTCGGGTTCGCTGCACGCGTCGGCGTCGAGCAGCACGAGGCGCTCGACCAGCGTCCGCGCCTCCGACGTGATCCTGTGCTTCAGGTCGCGGCGTTCCTGCTCCGCGTCGGTCAGATCGAAGTCGCCGTGCAGCAGACCGTGGTGCACGCGCGGCTCGACCGGCGGATCTGTCACATGCGCTCCAGGATCGTCGCCGTCGCGAGCGCTCCTCCGCAGCACATCGACACGAGCGCGGTGTTCAGATCGGCGCGCTCCATCTCGTGCAGCGCCGTCGTGATCAGGCGGCTACCGGTCGCGCCCACCGGGTGCCCGAGCGCTATTGCGCCACCGTTCACGTTCAGCTTGTCGATGTCGGCTTTCATCACCGTCGCCCACGAGAGCGCGACCGAGGCGAACGCCTCGTTCACCTCGAAGAGGTCTATGTCGGCCATCGTCATCCCGGCCCGGTCCAACACCCGCTGGGTCGCCTCCGGCGGTCCGTCGAGCAGGTAGTACGGGTCGCTGCCCACCAGCGCCTGCTGGACGATCCGAGCGCGGGGACGCAGCCCGAGAGCCTTGGCCTTGTCGGCAGACATCCACATGACCGCTGCTGCGCCGTCGGAGATCTGCGAGGACGTCCCCGCCGTGTGGATGCCGTCGGGGAGGACGGGCTTCAGCCTCGCGAGGCCTTCCTTGGTGGTCTCGCGGAGCCCTTGGTCGCGTGCGACGGTCTGTGTCTCGCCGGTGGCGTTGCCCTCGGAGTCGACCACGGGCGCCTCCACGGGCGTCACCTCGCGGTCGAAGCGCCCCTCACTCCAGGCCCGGATCGCGTTCTCCTGCGACGCGAGACCGAGCGCCTCGATGTCGTCTCGTGTGAAGCCACGCCGCTGCGCGATGCGCTCGGCCGACTCGAACTGCCCGGCCGAGTCCCAGGGCCAGTCGGGCGGACGCGACGTACCGGGACCGTTCATGCCGGCGGAACCGAGCGGGACGCGGCTCATCGCCTCGATGCCGCACGCGATTCCGATGTCGATCGCGCCGGCGGTCACGAGGTTCGCCACGAAGTGGTTCGCCTGCTGTGCGGAGCCGCACTGGCAGTCGACAGTCGTCGCAGCAACCTCGTAGGGAAGGCCGGCGCCGAGCCAGGCGTTGCGGGTGACGTTCGAGCTCTGCTCGCCGGCCTGGGTTACGCACCCGCCGACGATCTGCTCGACGTCGCCGGCGTCGATACCGGCACGCTCGACGACCGCCTTCTGGGCGACGGCCAGCAACTGGGCCGCGTGCATGCCCGACAGCAATCCGTTCCGCTTGCCGATCGGCGTACGTGCCGCCTCGACGATCACTGCTTCGGCCATGGTGCTCCTTCACTGCGACTCCGTATGACTGGACGTCGTGCTCGCGTGTAGGGGCCGATCATCGCGCGCCCCGAGGATCAGGCCGCTCGTCGGCACGCCGGTTCCGGCGGTCACTAGCACGTGCTCGACGCCGCGACCTGATTGACCGACGTGCCGCGCACCTGGCGTACGGCCTCGGCGATGCCGTTCATGCCGTGTATGTACGCCTCTCCGAGCTGTCCGCCGTGCGTGTTGATCGGCAGGCCCCCGCCCAGCTCGATGTTGCCGCCGGCGATGAAGTCCTTCGCCTCGCCACGGCCGCAGAACCCGAGCTCCTCGAGCTGCACGAGCACGAACGGCGTGAAGTGGTCGTAGATCACGGCCGTCTGCACGTCGGCTGGTCCGATGCCCGACTGCTCCCACAGCTGCCGGCCGACGAGCCCCATCTCCGGGAGGCACGCGATGTCGTCGCGGTAGTAGCTGGTCATCGACTCCTGGTCCCACGACGAGCCCTGGGCGGCTGCCTCGATCGCGAGCGGGAGGCTGCCTCAGGTCGCGGGCCCTCTCGACGGAGTGGTCACGACTATCGCCTGGCCGCCGTCGCTCTCCTGGCAGCAGTCGAGCAGGTGCAGCGGCTCGACGATCCAACGTGATGCCTGGTGCTCCTCGAGCGTGATCGGCTTCTCGTAGAACCACGCCTTCGGGTTCGTCGCGGCATGCCTGCGGTCGGCGACGGCGACGCGACCGAAGTCCTCGCTCGTGACGCCGAAGTCGTGCATGTAGCGGCTCGGCGAACATCGCGACCCAAGATGCCGGCGTGACGAGACCGAAGCGCCAGTACCAGTTGTAGACGAGCTCCGGCCCCGTGCGGTCGGCCCTGCCGAAGCGGAAGCCCGGAGCGCTCGTTGAACGCCCGGTAGCAGACGACGACCTCGGCCATTCCGGTGGCCACCGCCATCGCCGCCTGCTGCACGGTCGCGCAGGCGGCGCCTCCCCCGTACTCGATTCGACTGAAGAACCTGAGCTCGGGGATGCCCACGGAGCGGGCGATCATCGATCTCGGCGTTCGCGTCGTGGTGAAGGTGACCAAGCCGTCGACGTCGGCCGGGTCGAGCCCGGCATCGCCGAGCGCGGCGACGACCGACTCGACGGCCAGCTGCAGCTCGGATCGGCCCGACTGCTTCGAGAACTCCGTCGCGCCGATACCGACGATCGCGGCCCGGTCGCGCAGGCCGGCGGTCATGCGGCACCGCCCTCTACGGCTGCGGCGACGCCGGCCACGGCAGTGGGGAGAGACAGCCTCACGTTGCCGGTCACGTGGTCACCGAGGCTGTTGCTGCCGACGACGGCCACCTCCACGACTCCCCGACCGTCGATCATCTCCTTCGACGCGACCCGACCCCGTGAGCGTCATCGTGTCGTACGCGTAGTTGGGCGCGCCCAGGCGGATGGCGACGCTCTCGAGTACCGCCTCGGGACCGGTCCAGTCGGTGACGAACCTCCCCACGAACCCGTTCGTCGTGAGGATGTTCATGAAGATGTCCTTCGAGCCCTTCTCGTGGGCCAGGTCGCGGTCGTGGTGGACGTCCTGGTAGTCGCGCGTGGCAAGCGCCGTGGCGACGATCAGGGTCGGCGTCAGGTCGACCACGAGGGCGGGAGGCTCCTCGCCGACCTCGACCTCTTCGTAGCGGAGCGTCGTCGTCCGCACGCCTGCCGCCTCCTTGCCGCTCATCGCCGTCATCCTCCACTGCGGGTCGGACTGACCGTCGTCGGCCTCGACGAAGGCGACCTCGACGGGCATCCCGATGGTGACGTCCCCCGGGTCCACGTCGATCAGGTTCCCGACGATCCGAGTGCCCTCCTCCACCTCTACGAGCGCCACCGCGAACGGGCCGTCGCGGCCGGGTACCGGCGGATGGTGATGGACGACGTAGCTGTGCACCTCGCCCCGCCCGGTCGAGACCACGTAGTCGCGGTCGAGCGGAGCGGCAGTGGGGGCACATCGGGCGCGGCGGGTGTCGGAGGCGTCCGCATGCCGCGCACCTCTGGATCCGCAGCTCTCCCTGATCGGCGCCTTCCCAGAAGAACGCCGCGTCGATCGGCGGGGGGACCCGCGAGGCCTCCGGCGGGGCGCCGTCGTCGCTCCCGGTCTTCTCCGTCGCGGCGGCGCCACCCACTCCCTTGCCGGTACCCGGCCGGAACTTGAGGATCCGGAACCGCATCTCGCCGACGACCTCGCCGTCCTGGTCCCGGTACGTCTGCAGGGTCGTGAGGAAGTAGCCCTCCCCCAGCGCCGTCCGCTTGAAGTCGGAGATCGACTCGACCACCCCGGTCGTGGTCAGCAGGTCGCCGGGGCGCAGGTAGCGGTGGTACGTCTGCTCGCAGTTCGGTCGCGACGACACCGACGAACCCGGCGCCGTCGAACGCCGCCATGAGAGCGGACTGCGAGTCACCACCGGCGCCGGCAACGGGTGGCGCCAGGCCCTGCATGGTCCACACCTGCAGCGACGTCGCCGGCGCGACGATCCCGCCGAAGATGCTCTCCTCGGCGAACTCCGGGTCGGTGTAGACGGGGTTCCGATCCCCCAGGGCGTCGGTCAGGTGGCGGATCATCGGCTGGTTCACGGGGTCGCGGGCCACCAGGGAGGAGCCGTAGGCCTCTCCGACGAACTGCTCCAGGCCCATCCCGGAACGCGTCGCCTCCAGCCTCCGGCGTCACCCGCAGAGAGCTCCGCTCGCTCACCAAGACCTCCACTTCGCCGTTCACCGACACGCCGTGCACGCCACGGAGAGCGCGCCGCTGTTACTAGAACGCGTTCTAACACTAGAAAGCGCCCGCGAGCATGTCCAGTCCGGGGCCGGTCGCAGCGAGCGTCATGTCCGAGCGTACGACGAGCGCCCCGTCAGGAACCGGCGTTCCCGCCCCGCCTCGCGCCCCGCGCCGCCATCGACCGGCCACCGCCGCGCCTCGCCCCGGATGCCGCTTCCGTCCCGGCGGGCGCAGCGGCCTTCCGCTCCTCCTCGGCGCGGTCGATCGCGTCGACGACGAGGGCCACGGCGACCACAACCTGCTCGAGCTCATCAGGTGTGAGGAACCGGACGACCTCCTCGAACTCGTCGCGTCCCACCTCCGTGAAGCTCTCGAGAGTCCGCCACCCCTCGGGAGCGACCGCGCAGACGACCGCCCGACGGTCGGCGGGGTCGCGCTCACGCTCCACGAGATCCTTGGCCACGAGCCTGTCGATCAGGCCCGTCGCAGCGGGGAGGCTGATCCCGAGGCGCGCCGCTATGGAGGTCATCCTGTCGGGGCCCTCGGCGAGGAGCGTCAGCGTGCGCATCTGGGCGCGGGTGAGCTCGAGGTCCTCCCAGAGGTCGAGGGGTCCGGCGCGTACGTGCTGGTAGATGTGTGAGAGCAGGTCGAAGAAGCGCGCCGAGAGCACCTGGTCGTGCACGGAAGTGCCGGCGCCGAGCGCCACCGCCACGCCCGCGTCGCCCGCCGCCTCTTCTCCTGCCGCCACTGCGCCTTCCCCCTTGCCATCGAGAATTTCATTCGGCCCATACGAAATGTACGCCCTGGGTCAAGTCCTGCGGCGTCACCGACCGCGCGACCGCCTTGGCGAGGGGCTCGAGCAGGGGGCCGAGGTCGCACGGCTTCCCGCCGAAAGTGCAAGGATCCCAGCAACTGGCCCCTCTCCCCTACAGAGGCCACTCGAGACCGCGCGATGAGCGTCTCGCACACACAGAGGAGCACCCGATGCAGCGCCCCGCAACGCGACCCCTGATCGCCGCCCTTGTCGCCGTCACCCTCGCCGCCGCGGCGTGCAGCGGCGACGACGACGATGACGGCCACCGACACCGACGGCACGACCTCGAGCGCCGTCACCACGGGAACCGGATCCACGGGCGACGTCGCTTCGACGACAACTGCGACAGGGCCGGCGTCGACGACCGCCGCTCCCGCTGGCTCCACTGTCCCGGTGACCGATCCAGGGCTCGACCTGGCCGACGGTCGCCACCCCGTCTACCTACACGGCATCGACGTCGAGGGCCGCACGTTCACCTTCGACGTCATCCAGTTCCTGACCGGTCAGGACGCCATCGACGCCTACCACGACGACTTCCCCGACGATCCCGACGGTCCGCCGAACGACTACTACATCGTGAACGAGAACCCGAGGCTCCGCACCGCGCCCGTTGCCGACCGACGTGGAGGTGATGCTCGTGCGTCTCGCCGAGGACTCCGACGCCGATCTCGATCCGAGGTACGTTCGAGGAGATGCCCGCGTACGTCGCGGCGGGGCCGCCGACCGATTTCGGCAGCGCTCTCGTACTCGCCCTTCTGGCTCACGCTCGACGTCGGCGTCGATCACCGGCATCGAGGAGCAGTACCTCCCGTAGCTCTGCCCGACGCCCGAGGCGCCGCCCGCCTCGGGCGCTCCGACCGGGCGTCGCTACGATTCGCCCGCCACCACACTTCCCACACGAGGTCCCCGATGCCCCTGGCCGCCACGCCCGAGCCGCTCGCCGAGGCGGAGCACGCCCTGCTCTCCGAGCGGCGCCCGTTGACCAAGCCGGAGGCCCTCGCCGTCGCGCACCTCCCGCTCGACGACCTGCCCTTCCTGGTGGCACTCGCGCACACGGTGCGCGGCGCCTACTGCGGGCCGACCGTGCAGCTCGAGAGCCTCGTCAACGCGAAGATGGGCGCCTGCCCGGAGGACTGCCGCTTCTGCTCCCAGTCGGCTCGATTCCCGACGGAGATCGACGTCTACCCGTTCATGCAGGTCGACGACATCGTTGCGACGGCTCGGGCCACCAGCGAGGCCGGTGCCTCGCACTTCTGCATCGTCGTAGCAGTGCGCGGCCCCGACGAACGCCTGATGAACCGGGTCGTCGAGGCCGTCCGCGCCGTCAGGCGCGAGACCGACGTCGAGGTCGCCCTCTCGCTGGGCATGCTGGATCGCGCGCAGGCAGAGCGGCTCGCCGCGGAGGGCGTCGCCGTCTACAACCACAACCTCGAGACCTGCCGCGAGCTCTTCCCGACGGTCTGCTCCACTCACACCTACGACGACCGGATCGCGACCGCACGCCTCGTCCGCGAGTCGGGGATGGGGCTCTGCTGCGGCGGGATCCTCGGAATGGGCGAGACGCTCGAGCAGCGCGTCGACCTCGCGTTCGAGCTACGGGATCTCGACCCGCTCGAGGTTCCCGTGAACCTCCTCGATCCGCGCCCGGGCACGCCGCTCGAGGACCAGACGGTGCTCACTCCACGGGAGGCGGTGCAGGCGATCGCCCTGTTCCGACTCGTCCTGCCGGCCGTGATCATCCGACTCGCCGGGGGAAGGGAGCGGGTCCTGGGTGAGCTTCAGAGCATGGGGATGCTCGCAGGTGCGAACGCGCTGATCGTGGGCAACTACCTGACCACGATCGGGCGCGCGCCCGCCGACGACCTCCAGATGCTCGAGGCCCTCGGCATGCCCGTCGGCAGCGACCCCGGCGAGGGCCGCTACATCGTCGACGGGACAGGCGCCCGTTCGCGCCCGCCGCAGCCGATCGCCTGAGCGGCCCGTGGACCCGAGATAGGCCACTTCCGCGCAGCCCTACCGCCGTTCCGACCCATCTCCCGGACCGCACGCCTGCGGAGCGGGCTAACCGGGATGAAGGTGGGAGGTCTCGTTGAAGCCGACGAGCGACGCGTCGCCGCCCGGGCGCGCTGCGATGCGCGTCACCGACGCCAGGTCGAGGAAGAGCCTCCAGGTGACGGCCGGGCCCGCACCCAGCGCCCAGGCCACCGCCGCCTTGATGGGCGAGACGTGGCTGACGGCGACCACGCCGCCCTCGGCGGCGACCACTTCGGCGCAGAACGACGACACGCGGGCGGCGACATCGTCGAGGCTCTCGCCGCCGGGAGGGGCGAACGACGAGTCGGCGCGCCAGCCCTTCCACTCCTGCGCCGTCACGTCTCCGATAGGGCGCTGGTCCCACTCGCCGTAGTCGAGCTCGACGAGTCTCTCGTCGACCTCGACACCGATGCCGAATCGCTCCGCGATCGGCCCGGCAGTGTCGATCGCCCTTCGCAGCGGACTGGCCAGCACGCGCGCCGGAGCCGCCGGCAACGAGGCCGCGACCAGGGCGGCCTGCTCACGTCCGAGAGCGGTCAACGGCACGTCGGCGCGGCCCTGCAGGAGCCCGCCGCGGTTGGCCTCCGTCTGCCCGTGCCGCACGAAGATGATCACCCGACCACCTCGTCGAGACGCCCGGCACACCACAACCTCCTGCGACGCGCCGGATCGGCGAGCCCGAACCTCGACCAGGCCCACGCAGCCGCGGCGAGGCCGAGCGCCTCCTCGGCGACGAGGAGCGGCGCCGGAGGCAGCAGGGCGGTACCGGGCAGGCCCGTTCCGAAGGCCGGCCACCAGAAGACCTCCTTCGTGGCCCAGGCACCGGACAGGACGAGTCCGCAGAAGGCGCCGATCGGCAGACCGATGGCCCTCCGGCGGAGCAGGCGCCGCCCCCGGCCGCCCGTCACCGCCATCGTCGCGGCGAGGAGCAGCACCGTCGCGCCGAGTGAGTGCGCAACTCCCATCTCGCCGAACGGTGCGTCGAGAGCGAGTGGGAGGACCGCCCCCACGGCAACCAGTCGGAAGTCGAGGCCGGGGCTCTGGAAGACGTTCCAGACTGCGAAGACCGCTCCGGCCGCGTACCAGAGGATCATGGCCGCAGCGCGCGTGAGCCAGTCTCCCTGGAAGGGGGATCTTCGGGCATGGCGTCGAGGGCGGCGTTGACGAGCGCATCGGCGTCGGCGTTCTGCTCGCGACGCACATGGGCGAGATCCACCTCGTCGTACGCGTCGAGGAGGCGTCGCGCCGCCTCGAAGAGCGGCCGGAGGTGAGCCTGCCGCACCCGGTACCTACCCTGCAGCTGACGAACGACCAGCTCGGAGTCGGCACGCACGCGAACGACCCGCGCATCGAAGGGGGCCGCCGCCTCGAGGCCGGCTATCAGGGCCCGGTACTCGGCCACGTTGTTCGTTGCGCTTCCGATCCGCTCGCTCACGGTTGCGAGACGGCGGGGTGGGTCGTGCGAGCCGTCGAGGACGACCGCGCCGATCGCAGCGGGCCCGGGGTTCCCACGAGCCCCACCGTCGCAGTAGACGATCACGGTCTCTACTGGCTCGCCCATGTCTCCTTCGTCGGGCTGCTCGCCGGACTGCTCGTCGGGCTGCTCGAACGGCAGTCGATCCCGGTTCACGCCGGCACGAGGATGGCGCCGCAGTTGTCGCAGTAGGCCGGGCCGTCGCCGGCTGCGCGTCGTATCCGGTCCACCTCGGTCGCCGGGATCGAGAGCCGGCAGCCCTGGCACGTGTCACCCAGCAGGCGTGCCGCTCCGACACCTCGATTCCGCGCGCGCCTCACCTCGTAGTCGTCGATCAAGCGGCCACCGAGCATCGCCGCCAGCACGCTGCCGCGCCTCGGTCTCGACTTCGATCTCCGCGTCGACGACCGCCTCCGCCGCCGCGATCTCTGCTTGGAGCCTCTCGACGTCGTCGGCCGCTGCAGTGACCGCCTCCTCGCCGGCGGCGACCTCGGCGTCGAGCGACTCGCGCTGCTCCATGATCTCGAGCTCACGGTCCTCGAGCGACGCCCGATGCCGCTTGATCTGCTCCAGATCGGCCTGAAGCGACTGAAGCTCACGGGGCGACGCGACGCTCCCCGAGTAGAGAAGTCCCTCCACCTCCACCGCCTTCGAGGTCAGGGTCCGGGCCTCGTCGTCGAATCGCTTCTCCTCCGCCAGGACTGCGTCGCGTCTGCACGCGAAGATCCACCAGAGCGGAGTACAGACGTGCCCCCTCGGCGAGCCTGCGCTCGAGTGCTGCACGTGCGGGGAGCGTCTCACGCCGGTGCCGCAGCACGTCGAGAGCCGTGTCGTGCTCCTGGACCCTCAACAGCGACTCCAGCTCACTGCCCGAGTCTGCGGGGTCGCTCAAGGTCCTGGTCCTGTCGTCGTAGGAGTCGCTGTCGTGGATGGAGTCCCCGTGGTCGAAGACGTCGTCGCGGGCACCGTGGTGACCGTGGGCGCAGTCGTCACCGGAACCGTCGTCGAGGTCGTCGTGGCGGTGGTCGTCGTGGCGGGAAGCGTAGTGGTCGTGGAGGGGACGGTCGTGGTCGTGGGCCTGGGCGGCCTAGTGGTCCGCGGCGTCGAAGTGGTGGAAGTAGACGACGTGGTTCCGACGTAGGAGAAGCGGCGACCGTTCTCGTCGATGTACTGGGGCGTAGGCCACTCGGCGAAGTCGGGCGGGGTGAACCCGACCACCGGGAGCCCCTCGTGAGCGGCCCTCATGAACTTCGCGAACATCCGAGCCGGATACGTACCTCCGTACACGCCGGGCATCGGGACGATCGCCTCGGCGTTCCCCATCCACACGGCAGTGCTCAGCTGCGGCGTGTAGCCGACGAACCATGCGTCGCCGTTGCGCTGGGTCGTACCCGTCTTGCCGGCGACGGGGCGGTCGATCCGGGCCTCGGTCCCCGTCCCCCCGGTCACGACCCGCTCCAGCATGTAGGTGAGACTGCGGGCGATGTTCGGCCTCAAGGCCTGATCGCTCTGCCCGTCGTCGTCGAAGATCACGCTGCCGTCGGGCCCCTCGACCTTCGTCACGTACATGGGAGGGTGGTGCACCCCCTCGGCCGCGAAGACCGAGAACGCCTCGGCCATGTCGAGCACCGACGTCGGGTTGGCACCGAGAGTTATCGACGGCACCGCCGCGAACGGTTCGGTGTCGATCCCGAGGCGGGCCGCCATCTCCACGATCTTGCGCGGCGTGACGGCGAACGCCACTCGGGCGAACGCACAGTTGATCGACCCGGCCAGAGCGCTCGTGAGCGACATCATCCCGCCGCCGTGGCCACCGACGTTCCAGGGCTCTCCACCGGGAATCGGGAAGGTGCACGGAGCGCTGCCGTTGACCGTGTCGTTCGGCGAGTAGCCGAGCTCGAGAGCTGTCGCAGTGGTGATGGCCTTGAACGTGGAGCCCGTCTGTCGTACTCCCTGCGTCGCGAGGTTGAACTTCGCCACGTTGAAGTCGGGCCCGCCGACGATCGCTCGTACGGCGCCATTGGAGTTGTCGATGGAGACCATCGCCGCCGTGAAGATGCCCTCGGGGAGCGTGGAGCGCACCGCGTCCTCCGCCAGGAGCTGGAGCCTGGGGTCGAATGCCGTCGTGATCCTCAGGCCGCCCCTGTAGAGCTTCTGGATGCGCTCCTGCTCGGTGGCGCCGAGCCTCTCGTCGTCGAGGAGGCTCTTCTTGACCTCCTCCAGGTAGTAGTTGGTCGGGGCATACTCGGCCTCGGAGAACGTCGTCGTCGGGAGCGGGGTCCGCTCGACCACCCGCGCCTCGTCGCGTGTGATCTTCCCCTGATCGACCATCGCGTCGAGGACTTGGGTGCGCCGCCGCCGCGCCAGCTGCGGGTGCGTGATCGGGTTGGCCGCCTCGGGGCGCTGGATCAGGCCGGCCAGCAACGCTGCCTCGGCGAGCGAGAGGTCGGCGACGCCCTTGTCGAAGTAGCGCTCGGCAGCCGCCTTCACGCCATACGCGCTGCGGCCGAGGTAGACGGTGTTGAGGTATCGCTCGAGGATCGCGTCCTTGGTGTACTCGTCTTCGAGGCGCATCGCGAGGAACGCCTCCTTGATCTTGACCTGGACCGTGCGGTCCTCACCGGCGAAGAGCGAGTTCTTAACGATCTGCTGGGTGATCGTGGAACCCCCCTGCGTGACCTCCCCTGCGCCGACGTTCTTGAAGAGCGCCCGGATCGTCCCCTTGAGGTCGACGCCCGGATGCTCGTAGAACGTCCGGTCCTCGATGGCGAGCACTGCATCGATGAGGTGATCGGGCACGTCATCGAGGGTGATCGGGTCGCGGTCCTCGCCTTCGAACAGGGCGGTGAGCTGGTTGCCCCAGCGGTCGAGCACCACGGAGCGCTGGGCGAGTGGGCTCAGCTCCGGCGGCACGGCTCCGTAGCTCGTCGTCCCGAATGCGAGCTCCCGGCCGGCGGGGACGAGGAGCGCGAGCGAGCCGCCGAGCGCGGCGCCCCCGACAGCGACGACCACGACGAACGAGACCGTGAATCTGACGAATCTGCTCACCTGTGCCCAAGGATTGCACATCGGGCCGGCCCGCCATCCCCCGGGTCCGCCTACACGAGCGCCCGGATGCCGCGGTTCTCCGGCGGCAGCCTGATCGGGGTAGACCATCGTGCCGGAACAGGGTTTCGTGCCGATCCGAACAAGCAGGCACGGTTCGGCGGAAGGGGTCACATGGCTGACAGAGCTGCGCCCGATGAGCAGGTGGTGGCGGTGCTGGCAACGCTCACCGCTGCGCAGGTACACGAAACGGCGGCCACTCTCTCGGCAGGAGACCTTGCCGCGCTCGCGGCGGCACTCGGCGTTCCCCGGCGCCTGCTCCTCGAGGACGCCGCCGCGGCCCGGATCCTCCTGCGGCGCACGCGCTCACTGGCCCCGGCGACCCGGCCGGAGGTAGCCCTCCTGCTCGCCGCGACCTGCAACGACGACACCGTCGCGGCGCTGGGCCCGAGGCACGAGGACCCCTCTCTCGACGACATGGCCGAGGTCCTCGACGCGATCGTCGAACGCCACGGCCGGCACGCCGCTGCGCTCATGCTCGCGGCCTACGTGGACAGCGTCGCGCCGTGCGCACCCGTGTTCGCGGAGATCCTCGGCTCCGACGCTCGTTTCGATCTCGCGTCACTCGCACCGGACGACGTGCACGAACCCGGCGGTGAGGGCGGCCAACCCGATGCCGCGACCACCGCGACCGGCGGGACCGTGCAACCCGAGGAGACCGGCGAATCGGCGGAAGCCAGGGAGGCCCGGCGCCGAGACCGCAGAGACCGCGAGCGAGCGGCCAAGGAGCGCCGGGCGCACGAGGCGGCCGCGATCGAGACAGCGCGACGCCGCGCGAAGGAGGCGCGGCGTCGGTCCCGTGGTTGACTGCGGCGAACGGGAGCTCCCAGGCGCCGGGTGGGGGCGGCCGGGATCGAACCGACGACCTCGCGGGTGTAAACCGCGCGCTCTCGCCATCTGAGCTACGCCCCCGGGCAGCGCACCAGTCTCGCGCGACGAGCGCCTCCACTACGAGAGGCCCGCGGAGTGCGGCGAGCCGCAGCCGACGACCGCCTACGACGAGTGGATGCGGAGGTCAGTCGGCGCCGAAGGAGATGTCGAGGACGCGCCACCCGTAGAGGCCCGTCAACGCGACCCGCATGCTCGCGGCGCCTCCCTCGTACGAGAACGCGCATTCGAACACCCGATCCGCGTCTCCCGCCTCGCAGCCCTGGAAGGCCCAGTCGGCGTCCTCGCCAGGGGTTGCGAACAGCTTCGTGTGGGCGTCCATCTCCGACACGTCCTGCGCCGCGACGTGATCCTCGGCGCGCCAGGCTTCGTAGAGCGCCGCTGCGGCCTCTTCGGCGCTCTGGGGACCAGCGGCGCTCGCTGTGGCGTCGGACGCGGCCGCCGCGGTGGAAGTGGTCGCCGACGCTCCATCACCGTCGCCACCGGCGTTGTCGCCATCGTCGTCGCCGCACGAGGCAGCGAGGGTCAATAGTGCGATGCAGAGGGCGAGGGCAGTGGAGACACGTCGGGTCATGAACGGAGACTAGAGGCGACGTCCGGCGCTTCGGGGTCGCCGGCGCTCCTGCTGCCGCAGAGGTGCGACCACGACGGCGTTGACCGCCGGCGGGTCGGGACTCGTCCAGCTCGGCCGGGCACCGTTTCCGACGCCGACACTGCTCTCCGTCATCCCGACCCGCCGCCTGCGGCTTGCGGCCGTCGGTGCCGCCGAGCTCATGCTTCCCGCTCCTGGCCCTGCGGGCCGGGCCGCTCGGGCCACGCCCGGCGGATCGGAGACCCGCCGATCGAGAGCGGGCCGCCGAGCTCATGCCTCCCGCTCCTGGCCCTGCGGGCCGGGCCGCTCGGGCCACGCCCGGCGGATCGGAGACCCGCCGATCGAGAGCGGGCCGCCGAGCTCATGCTTCCCGCTCCTGGCCCTGCGGGCCGGGCCGCTCGGGCCACGCCCGGCGGATCGGAGACCCGCCGATCGAGAGCGGGCCGCCGAGCTCATGCGCTCTGGGCGGCGGCCTCCTCGGGCCGGATCTTCGGCGGGCGGCCCCGCTTCCGCTTGCGGGCGAGGATCTTCCCGTTGACGAAGAGCTCGCCACCCCAGACGCCCCACGGCTCCCGCCGTTCGAGCGCGCCGGCGAGGCAGGGCGCCTGGACGTCGCAGCCCCCGCAGAACGCCTTCGCGGCTGCAATGTCGTCGATCTGCTCCGAGAAGAAGAGGGCCGTCAGCTCGCTGCCTCCGTCGCGGCAGCGCGCGAGGGCCTGCCAGTCGAGCTCCCGCCCGGCCGCCTCGGTGAGTCCTGTCACGATGATCTGGATGGCCGACATGGCCGTCTCCCTAGGTCCGTCTCTGTCTTCGGTCTCGCTGCTCTTCTGCACTGGGGCGCTGCGGTCGTAGTCGATGGCCGGTCTGGAGCGGTGGGGTGCGGGCCCCGGAACGCAAGAAAGCCGCCGGGGGGGTGCCCCGGCGGCCTGGTGACTCCTGCGGTAGCGGCGTGGCTACGGCATGGAGACCGGGGTCCGTCGGGGCCGGCCGTGCTTGTGGTCGGTCGTCGGCTCAGCCATGACGGCGAACGACCAGAAGCAGGTCGGCGAGGCGCTCACCACGTACATACCGAGGCGCGCGGCGCCGGCAGCATTGATGGGCTGCTGTGCTGCGGAGACTCGCATCGTGGTCGCCTGGCCTCTTCTGTAGTGCCTGTCGCGGTCTGTCATGGCATGTCGCTGCCTGTCACGGCGAACCAAGGCCACAGAGCCGTCTCGCCGGACGCCGCGGCCCGAACCGATCTCGCGGCCCGAACCGTAGCGCCGAGCAGATCAGATCATCATCGCGCGGATCAGTCAACCGATTATTGCCGTGACCGCCGATCCGCCGTACGGCGGAGCCCATCCCGCCGGGTTCAGATGGCCGCACCGCCAGTGCAGCGCCGGAGGGCTGCGTGCACAGCCGACGAGCCGGCGAGGATGTCGCCGCTCCCCAACCAGGCCCGGTCGTCACCCGACCAGTCGGTGACGACCCCGCCCGCCTCCGTGACCACCAGCGCCCCGGCCGCGACGTCCCACGGGCCGAGCCGGGCCTCGAAGTACCCGTCGAACACCCCTTCGGCCGTCCAACAGAGGTCGAGGCTCGCGGCTCCGACCCTGCGGAGATCCTCGAACGTCGCAAGTGCCTCGGTCAGCACCGGCAGGTACGCCGGAAGGAGCTCCTTGCGTCGGAACGGGAACCCCGTTGCGCAGATCGCGTGCCGCACATCTCGTCCGCTCACCCGCAGCCTCACCCCGTCGCGCGACGATCCACCGCCCCGGTGCGCCGTCCACGTGCTCCCCAGCAGAGGAGCGTGCACGGCGCCGACGACGGGTCGGCCGTCTTCCACCAGCGCGATCGAGACCGCTAGCGCCGAGAAGCCGTGCACGAAGTTCGCGGTGCCGTCGAGCGGGTCCACCAGCCAACCGAGATCACCTCGCTCGCCGCCGCCCTCCTCACCGAAGACAGGTATGCCCGGAGCCTCCGCCTCCAAGTACTTCCGCACCGCTGCCTCGCTGGCGAGATCGGCGCCGCTCACCCAGTCGCCGGGCGCCTTCTCGCGCACCTCGCTCGGGGCGCCGAAGTGCTCGCTCACGACTTCCCCACCGCGCATGGCCGCAGCCTCCGCGACACCGCGCAGCACCTGAAGCGCGCCTGCATCGAGACTCATCGCACTCCCGAGGCCGGCCTCAGCGCTACGAGCAGGTCCTCCGTCGCTGCCGCCAACAGCTGCCGCCTCGCCGAGACAGCCGATGTCACCAGCGGCTCGCCGGCTGCGTCGACCACGATCGCGCCCGCCTCCCTGCACGCGAGGAGGCCACCGAGGTAATCCCACGGCGCGTGCCACGATCCACCGTCGACATACCCGTCGAGGCCGCCCGCCGCCACCTCGCAGAGAGCGAGCGACGCGCACCCCATGGCGCGGAACTGTGCCCACGGAAGGACCCGTGCCGGCAGTCCCGCCAAGCCCACGACTGCCTGCTCCACCCTGCGCACGCTCGAGGGCCTCAGCGGCGCACCGTCGCGATGCGCACCGGCACCGCGGGCCGCGGTGACACGCGAGCCCGACGCGTGGTTCGCAACCAGCGCAACCAGCGGCCCGGTGGAGTCGAGCGCGCAGATGGACGTGGCCCAGTACCCGATCCGACGGGAGCAGTTCGTGGAACCATCGACTGGGTCCAGCACGACGGTCACCTCGGCGCCAGCCTTGCCGCTCGCCCCGGACTCCTCGCTCACGACCGCGACAGGAGCGCCGTGCAGGACCTCGAGAGCGGCAGCGTCGGCGACGACGTCGAGAACGTACTGGCCGGCGTGTACACCGGTCCGCTCCCGCCGGCGATCCCCGTCGACTCCGGCTACTGCGGTCGCGACGGCGTCGGCAACGTCGCCGAAGAGCGCGAGCAGTGCGTCGGGAGTCATGTCACGTCGGAGTCTTCCACGGCCGACGAGCCGTCCGCGGGCCGCAGCCCCCAGCGGTCGAGGTCGGCGGGCTCGTCGAGATCGGCGAATGACCTGTCTAGGAGCAGCTCACCCATGCTCTCCTCGTCGAGCTCGACTGCGCCCGAGAGACTGCGCACCCAGCGAAGGGAGCTCTCTCCCGCCGCGTACCGCGCGCGCGCCTCCTCGATCGCGTCTCGCCCGTATCGCGCGCTGACGTGCTGCGGCCGCCCACCGACGACAGGGATGACGCTGCCGTCGCCCGGCCATCCGGCTATCAGCGCCAGGAGGGCCTGCGACACGAACGGGAGATCCACCGCGAGCAACAGCAGTGGCGCGACATCGAGCGCCTCAGCTCCTGTGACGAGCGCGGCGAGCGGCCCGCCGCCGGGCGGATCCTCGCGCACACTCGGCAAGCCGCTCACTCCCGGACCAACCTCGAGCACCGGGTCGCACACCTCGCAGAGCAGGCGCAGCGGCGCGCAGCGCGAGAGTCTCGCCGTCGACCACGAGAGTCGCCTTGTCGACGCCCATCCGCCGGCTGGCCCCGCCGGTCAACAGCAGGCCTGCGCACCTCACTCGGCTGGTGGATCGACAAGGCCGACGCCAGGCGTGAAACCGGTCACGCGCCAACGGCTGTTCTTCCTCACGAGACACACCTCGCTCCGCACGGTCGCGCCGCCTTCGACGGAGCATGTCACCACCACGGCTCTACCCGCCGTCTCCGTGACGGTCTCGACCCCAAGGACGGACGCCCCGACCGAGCCGGGCGGCGCCCCATCTGCTCGCGCCCACGCCCCTCCGGCGACCTCCCCGCGATCGAGGCCCGCGAGCATCGAATCGTCGGACAGGCCGACCGCTGTGGAGATGTCGCCTCTCCCGAGAGCGGCCGCGTACGCCACAGCCGTCTCGCCCGGGCCGACTCCCGGTTCGCGAGCAGCGGCGACGAACATGAAGATCAGGAGGATCCCGATCACCAACAGAGCGACTACGAACGGCACGCCGTCATCCTCGCGCCCGGGAGGCGGCCGGGTCCGCTCGGCCCTCGTCCTCGCCGCCGCATCCCGTATGGCGCAACGCCCTGCCACTCGCGGCGAGCCTCGCGGCAGCGACGACCGAGATCGCACCGATCGCCCATCGGGGACATCGCGCGAAGGTAGCCGTCTCCTCCGGGTGGCAGTCCGCGCTCTGCGGATTCGAGGGGCGTCAGGCGGTGCCCATGGGGCCCGGTAACGTTGTGGCATGCCCTGCTCGTCCTGCGGAGCCGGTACTCCCGAAGCAGCGCGCTTCTGCCCCGAGTGCGGGCAACCACTGGTACGGCGTCCGGATGAGCGGCGACTTGTAGCAGTCCTGATGGCCGATCTCGTCGGCTTCACGAGTCTCGCCGAGAGCGCCGATCCGGAGCAGGTCAAGAACCTCCTCGACCGGTGCTTCGAACGACTCATCGCCGACATCACGGCGTTCGGCGGATCTCTCGACAAGATCGTCGGCGATGAGATAGTCGCTCAGTTCGGTGCGCCGGTCGCTCACGAGGACGATGCGGAGCGCGCAGTGCGCGCCGCTATCCAGATGTGCCAGACGGTCGAGGACCTCGGCCGCGAGCTCGGCACGAAGATCTCCCTCCGTATCGGCGTCAACACCGGCGAGGTGTTCGTCGGTGCCATGAAGGCCGGCGGCGACTCAACGGTGATGGGAGATGTCGTCAACATCGCCAGCCGCCTTCAGACCGGGGCCATGCCGGGACAGATCGTCGTAGGTCCCATCACCTACGAGGCGACACGCGCGTGCATCGCATACGAGGCGCTGGGGCCGATCTCCGTCAAGGGGCGCGAAGAGCCGGTCGAGGCGTGGGTTGCGCTCGGCACGACCGCCCCACCGGGCCACCGCCGCAAGGCGCGCAAGGCACCGCTGGTAGGGCGCGACTCCGAGCTCGGCACTCTCAGGCACGCTCTGCACTTGGCGGCGACGCGCAGCCGCGCCCACCTGGCGCTCTTGATCGGCGACGCCGGTGTGGGCAAGACGCGCCTCGCGTCGGAGCTAGCGGGTGAGGCTCAGGGCGAGTACTCGGCGCGAGTCCTCTCGGGCCAGTGCGCCCCCTACGGCGACTCGGGGCCCTGGGCTCCGATCGTCGAGATGATCCGCCAGGCCTTCGGCATCGAGTCCGGATACTCGGTCGGCACCGTCCGCGAGCACCTCGTCGATGCCGCCGCCACCGCTCTGCAGCGCGACGCCGACGATGTAGAGGTGATCCGCGCCGCCGAGGGCATCCTCTACTTCACCGAGGGGATCGCCCGGCCCGGAGTCGACCCGACACGTGCACGCGAAGACGCCTTGCGAGCGGTGCTCGCATGCCTCGAAGGCTTCGCCGCGCAGGCGCCACTGGTGATCGTGCTCTCCGATCTGCATTGGGCCGACGACCTCGTCCTCGACGCGCTGGACCGGCTCCTGGCCCGCCTGCGGAACCATCCGCTCGTGCTCCTGGGCACTGCACGGCCCGGGTTCGAGGATCGCTGGCAGCCGGCTCCCGGACGCCACAACTCGCTGGTCGTGCACCTCGAGCCTCTCGACGCGGAAGCGACATCGGAGCTCGTACGCGCTCTGCTCGATCAGCCCGTCGACACAGCGGTCGCGGCTTTCCTCGGCGAACGCAGCGGTGGCAATCCGTTCTTCGTGGAGGAGCTCGTCGCACTACTTGTCGAGTCGGAGGAAGCCGGCCCGGGAACGCTTCAGCCCGAGCGCATCCAGGGCCTTCCAGCCACTCTCCACGGTCTTGTGGCAGCCCGGCTCGATGCGCTGCCGGCCGGCGACCGCTCGGTTCTCGAGGACTTCGCCGTGGTCGGCACGAGCGGTTCGGTGGGTGCCGCGCTCACGCTCTCAGGTGACGCCGAGAACGGAGACGCTCTCTCGCGGCTCGCCGATCGGGATCTCCTCGTACTCGACGGCGACGACTACCGCTTCAAGTCGGCCCTGATCCGCGACGTCGCGTACGGAACACTCGCGAAGGCCGAGCGTGCACGACGACACGCCACGCTCGCTCCCCTGCTGATCCGCCAGGGCGATCACGCGAGCGAGCAGGTCGCGCACCATCTCGCCGTGGCCGCCGAGCTGGTCGACGAGCTCGGCAGCGTCGAGGGCGTCCCACACGACATCCGCGACCGCGCTCTCGACGCGTTGGGACAGGCCGCCCGGCACACGGACGACTCGGAGAGCTGGCTCGCCGCCGGCAGGCTGCACGATCGCGCCTTGTCGCTGATCGACGACGATGATCCACTTCGACTCCAGTCACTTCTCGGGCGCGCGCGTGCACGCAACATGCAACGGGAGGTCGAACTCGCGCGCGGTGACGTCGAGGCAGTGCTCGCCGGCGCACGCTCTCTCGGCGATTCGCAGCTCGAGACAGAGGCCCTGCTCCTCCTCGGAGGAGTGCAGCGCAACGCAGGCGAGCACGACGAAGCGAAGCGCACCTACGCGAACGCTGAGCGGCGCTTCCGGGACATCGGGGATCCGTCGGGAATCGCGTCGGCTCAGCGGGACCTGGGGTTCACCCACCTGTTCTGCGGCGAGATTGCCGAGGCAGAGCGACTGCTCTCCGCGGCGCTCGAGGCCTTCCGCACCCTGGGTGACGACCGGGGTGTTGCCTGGGCGCTCCAGAACCTCGCCTGGATCTCCTTCATCCGCGGCCGGATGACCGAGGCCGACGCTCGACTACACGAGGCCGCAGACCGATTCGCCGAGGCAGGCGACTGGGGCGGCCTCGGCTGGGCCTTCGGACTGCTCGCATTCGTCAGGTACCACCAGGGTCGACTCGACGAGGCCGAGGAGCTCGCTGCCCAGATTGCCGCCGAGGTCCGCGACATGGGCAACCCGTGGGCAGTCGGGATGATGGAGACGCTCCTCGCCGACGTCGCCCTCTGGCGAGGGCATGGCGATGAGGCCGTGCGGCGCGGCCGTGAGGCGCTGGCCCTGTTCCGCGACCTCTCCGACAGCTTCGGTGAGGTCCAGGCCTGCGCGGTCATCGCGAGGGCGCTCGGCGGACTGGGCCGATGGCCCGAGTACTCATCGGCCCTGGCCGAGCTCGACGACGCGGCTGCGCGTCACCCCGATCCCTGGCAGCGGCTACTCGCCCGCGTGATCTCGGCAACGGTCGCGTTCCTCACGGGCGACGCCGAGACCGCTCTGGACGAGGCGAACCTCTCCGGGGACCCGAACTCCGAGACGGAGTCGCTGGCCGACAGCGAGCGTTCGGGGACGCGCGGCGGAGCACTCCTCCAGCACGGGGCGCGTCGACGACGCGATCGCCATACTCGACGTTGCGTTCAGGGAGTCGAGCTCCGACGGTCCGAGGGCAGCCCTCGGGGGCGTGCTCGCGCTCGCCCTGGCAGCTGGTGGCCATTCCGACGATGCAGCGGCTGTGGTCGACACGGTCGATGCCATCAGCGGCGGAACCTACATGGACCGCGTAGTGACGCACTGGGCGCGCGGCTTCGTGTCGATGCAGCGCGGCGACGCACCAGGAGCAGTCGAGGCCTTCGAGTCAGCCTGCGCCCTCACCGAGGCGACCGACCTGCGAGTCGACATCGCGATCGCGACCCTGGCGCGCGGCCGCGCCCTCGAAGCACTCGGTTCGCACGACGCTTCCACGGTGCTGGTCCAGGCCTCGGACCGGCTCCAGGCCCTGGACATCGAGGCGCCCGGCTGGGAGACCGTCTTCGCTCTGGCGTGCGCGCACCGTCCCGACGACAGAGTCGACGACCAATCCGAGAGGGTCTCCGGCTAGAGGAGCGACGCCGCATCGGTGTCGATGTACAGCGTCGCACGAGGGTGCCTCCTGAGCGCCGACGCCGGGCAGGATGTCGATACGGGTCCCCTCAGCGCTGCACGGACCGGTTCGGCCTTGCGCGCCCCCATGGCGATCGCGATCACGTTGCGCGCACTCAGGAGCACCGGAATCGTGACGGTGATGGCACGCGCCGGGACACCTTCGACGGTCGCGAACGCCCCTGTCGTGACCTGCTGCACTCGGGACGCGTGCTCGAGATCAACCACCTTCACCTTCTCGGGATCCTCGAAGTCGGCAACCTGGGGGTCGTTGAAGGCGATGTGACCGTTCTCACCGATTCCCAGGC
This sequence comes from uncultured Actinomycetes bacterium, assembly GCA_963706745.1. GTDB lineage: Bacteria > Actinomycetota > Acidimicrobiia > IMCC26256 > PALSA-610 > JAOSJK01. The sequence continues at coordinate 1,375,519 of CAVPMX010000004.1, forward strand.
AGCACAGGTCGAGCGGGCTCTCACGAAGCAGCAGGGCATACCTCGCCGCCTCCGCCGCCGGGTCCTGGGCGTCGCCGATCATGTAGTGGAACTGCCTCAAGGGCAGCCTGTCGGCGATCCGCTCGCGCATGTACCTGCCGAGCGAGGCCGAGCTCTCGGCAGGCATACCCACGTACTCGTCCATGTGGAAGCCGGTCACACGCGTCCAGTCGATGCCGTCCTGAACCACGAGCTCGTCCAGGAACGTGAGCTGCGACACACCCGACGCGAACATCACGTTCGCCGCACCGCCCCCGCTCAACGCCGAACGGATCCACTCGACCGCTTCAGCCGCCGCCATCCGAGCGATCGCGGCGCGACTCGCCGCCACTCGCACCTCGAGGCCGCCGATGACTTCGCGGCGCACAACCGCAGGCTCGCTCATGATCTCCGCTCCTGGCCCTTCGGGCCGGGCCGCTCGGGCCACGCTCGGCCGCAGCGGGTACACACCCCCACGCTCAGGACGGCCTCGCTCATGATCTCCGCTCCTGGCCCTTCGGGCCGGGCCGCTCGGGCCACGCTCGGCCGCAGCGGGTACACACCCCCACGCTCAGGACGGCCTCGCTCATGATCTCCGCTCCTGGCCCTTCGGGCCGGGCCGCTCGGGCCACGCTCGGCCGCAGCGGGTACACACCCCCACGCTCAGGACGGCCTCGCTCATGATCTCCGCTCCTGGCCCTTCGGGCCGGGCCGCTCGGGCCACGCTCGGCCGCAGCGGGTACACACCCCCACGCTCAGGACGGCCTCGCTCATGGCAATTCCGCCGCCGGCGCCGCGGTCACGCGACGCCGGTCAGGCGCCCGACGCTCGGGAGTGACAGAGAACTCGGCTTCGCCACGATCGGAGCGTATGCCACCGTGCCCGCGCGCCACGGCGCCGCTCCCCGACTCCGCCGCCCAGACCAGCACCGCGCCTGTACGGCGCCCTCCCCAAGGTGAACAATGGCGTGCGTGAGCGCGCCACCTGGGCCCAGCACCAATCCCCCCGACCCGAGTCGAGCGCATACCGGCGGGGACCGGCACGCGCACGATTACCGGCGACAACTCGCCGAGGCCGCCGTGGAGGCGGAGTTCGAGACCGGCAGGCGCGAAGAGAGCCGCCGCGAAGCCCGAGCGCACATTCTCGTGCGGCTCGCCCGAATGGCAGTCGGCTTCCTGGTCGTGCTGATCGGCATCATCCTGCTGCCGCTGCCCGGGCCGGGATGGCTGGTCATCGCCGGCGGATTCGTGCTCTTGGCCCAGGACTTCGTATGGGCGGAGCGGACCCTCGCCCGGATCCGGCGGCGCCTTCCTCAGGATGCCGACGGACAGATAACCAGACGGACCTGGTTGGTCGTCGGGGCCACGACGGTGCTGACGGTGTCGGCGAGCGTCGCTTGGAGCGTGTACGCGACCGGATGATGCGATGCGGCAGGGACAGGACTTCGAGACAGCCCGGGGCGACGCCCACCAGTGAACGACGGCGGGCCGGTGACCGGCCCGCCGTCGCCCCGTAACGACCTACACGTCCTCGTTGCGGATGGTCACAGTCCCGGTCCCGTCGGCGATCAGCGCTCCGGACGGGCTCGACAGCACGAGGTCGAACGTCTCGTCGCCCTCGATGCTCGTGTCGGGGTAGTAGGTGATGCCGACACGTCGCGCCGTCTGACCCGGCTTGAAGGTGATCACCTTGGGGGACTTGGCCTTGTAGTCGAGCCCGGCAACAGTCGCAGTGCCGTCGGCGGTCGCCGTCGACACTGTCACGACTCCCACCGAGGCCGAGCTCAGGGTGAGCGTCACCCACACCTTGTTCTTGATACCGAGGTCACCCTCCCAGACCTCGGCATCGGAGACACGGAGCTCGGGAGTCACCGCTGTAGGCGAGTCGTCGTTCAGGATCGTCGCGATGCCCGTTCCGTCGACGATCAGCGGACCCGACGATCCCGACAGAACGACGCTGAACGTCTCGTCGCCCTCCGGGTCGGTGTCCCCGAGGATCTTGATCGTGACGGGCTTCGTGGTCTGACCGGCCTTGAACTTCAGCGTCTTCGGCCCCTTGTGCTTGTAGTCGTAGCCGGGAGTCGCGGTCCCCGCGACAGTCACGTAGTTGACGGTCGTGGGAGTCGGTTGCGCCTGCGAGAGGTTCACCGAGAACTTCACGACTGTCTTGACGCCCGCGTCGCCCTCGGCGACGGTGAGGTCGGAGATCCGGAAGCCGTCGTTGTCGAGAATGCTGACAGTCCCGGTCCCGTCGCCGATGGTCGCACCCAGGGCCTGCGACAGCGCGAGCGAGAACGTCTCGGTGCCTTCGATCAGCGCGTCCGTGAGAATCGGGATGCTGACGACCTCGCTGTCCGAGGAGCAGGGCTGGAAGACGATCGGTGCGACGGTCGCCGTGTAGTCGGACCCGGCCGTGGCCGATACATCGGCTGTGGATGCGAGGAACTCGACCGGACGCAGGCGGGTGCCCGTCGCCGTGATCGATACGTCGGCGGTGCCCGGGACCTCGGCCACGGATGCGTCGCCGACGTCGAGGGTGACAGTGTCGTCGTAGTGGCCGACGCCTACCTCGACTCGGCTCCCCTCGGCACTCGCTCCGAAGCCGGTGCCCGGATCGAGGTCGATCGTGCCGGTGGCCGTGAAGCCATCAGCGAAGTCGAGGCCCGTCAACATCCAGTCGAGGGTCGTCCCCGCGATGCCGGTCAGATCGTCGATCGTCGCGGGCGTCCCGGTGTCGCCGTCAATCGGGACACCGTCAACCGTGAGGTCCTTCACCACGACCGACGGCTGCGGGCCGAGAACGTTGGACTGGTTCTTCACCGTCACCTGCATGACATTGAGATCGCCGAGGGTGAGCGTCTTGCCCTTCGCGGCCATGTCCGACGTGATCTGCGCGACGGAGCGGGTGAGTGGAGTGCCCGCGTTCACCGTCGTAGACAGCCCGGTGGCAGGGCTGTACGTGATCGAGAACGTGTTGTCGCCCGACAGCCAGCTGAGGCCGGCCTCTGCTCGCGGCGTAGCCCCGAGATCGGGCACGCCGGCGTAGACCTCGTTGCTGCCGGTGTTTCCGAAGGAGCGGTAACGCACTCCGACGAGGTCTTCGGCGTGAGGCACGAAGCAGGTGGTCGTGTTCAACGGCTCGAAGTCGTAGGTGTCTGTTCCGTTCGCCGCAGTAGTGATGGAGAACGCGTCGACATTCCCTTCGAATGCGCTCGACCACGCCCCTGCCTTGAATAGAACCCCACCGTAGAACGGTGAGGCGAGGATCCCCGCGTCTGGGAAGCTCGTGAGGATCTCGCTCCACGTGCAGCGGCTCGAAGACGGGCAGGCAGTGTTGCCGGGCGCACCGGTCGCGTACCAACGTCCTGCATGCGCGTCCCAGGTCTGCCAGGTGTCCTGGGGGACGCCGCCCGGAGCGGTATCGGACGGGCTGAAGACGAGCCGGCCCTGGTAGACGGTGTTCCCGTCGGTCACGTCGTAGTCGATCACCATCTGCATCGAGGCCGCGAGGTTGTTGCCCGCGTCCGACGAGCTGCGGTACGTCGAGTACCCGAGCGCGCTGATCTCGTCGAGGCGCGTCCCGCCGTACCCGATCATCCCGAAGGCCATCCCGCCGTTGGCACCCGTCGTGATGCGCGCGCTTCCGACCCCGTCGGGAGGCGTCGCCGGGCCGAGCTCGAAGTCGCCACTCCCCGGAGCGGTCTCTTCCAGGAACCCCCAGCCCAGGTTCACCGCCGTGCTGGGGTTGACGTCGACCGATGTCGACGCGCCGGCCGGGCTCGCACCGAGCGCGGTCACACCCACCAGAGCGACGCTGCAGAGCAGCACGAAGAGTCGCCGCATGACTTGCCTCCCGTTCCCAGATCCCGCCTACCGGGTCGGAGCCCCACTAGCGGTGCCCCCTTACCCCTCAGAGCGCGAAACATAACTGCCACATGGGAACTTGGCAATCGTTCCCATCGGCTTCTCCACTGCCCGCCCACGTTACGTGGTCGCGCACACACCATGAGCGTGAGGATGCCCTCCGCTCCCTCGCTAGCCTGCCCCCGTGGGCACTCGCGGGGGCAACCCGATCCACCTCTCTGAGCGCTTCCTCGTCGCGATGCGCTGGGCCACGCGACTGCACGGCGACCAGTCACGCAAAGGCAGCGACGTCCCGTACGTGAGTCACCTCCTCGCCGTTGCGGCCCTGGTGATCGAGGACGGCGGGACAGAGGAGGAGGCCATCGCCGCTCTGCTTCACGACGCCATCGAGGACTGCGGCGCCTCGCGAGACGACTTCGAGGCCGCGCTCGGCACCGATCTCGGCGCACGGGTGCACGCAGTCGTCGAGGCCTGCTCCGACAGGGCGAACGACCCCGATGCGCCACGGGATTCATCGACATGGCGGGAGCGCAAGACGGGCTACCTGGCGCACCTCGCCGACACGCGGGTCACCGAGTCCGTTCTCCGGGTCTCGGTCGCCGACAAGCTCCACAACGCCCGCTCCGTCTTGCGCGATCTCCGTGAGAGCGGTCCCGACCTCTGGGAGCGCTTCAACGCCGGTGCGGCAGATCAGCTCTGGTACTACCGGTCGCTGGTCGAGGTGCTCGAGAGCCGCTACCCGCGTCCGATCACCAGAGAGCTCGCAGGCGTCGTGTCCGAGATCGTGGGCGAAGCCGAGGCCGGTCCCCTCCGCTCCCAGCCGTCCTCCACGGAGTGACCGGGGCGCGGGCATCTCCGGCCACACCCGCCCCGGCGTCGTGTCACGCCCGGCGCCGACGGAAGCGGCGATCATCACGGATGCGTGCGCGCACGAACGCTTCAGGGCGCTCCGCTCGCCGCCGGGCCCCACGATCAGCGTGCCGTCTTGGAGCGTGCAGTTGTCGACACGCTGCTGAGCCACGAACGGACATGCCGCCACCCACCGTGGCGCGGACGCGCCCGCGGACGCGCACACGCCACGCTCGGCGCGCGACCGTCGTTCGACCAGCGCCTCCAGCCCACCTCCTTCCGCCACCACAGCAATCCGCGATCCACGCGATCCCTTCGACAAGTCGATCCCGGCCCTCTGCCGACGCGTCCTTGTCACGATCGCACCTCCACGCTCCCCACACACTCCGCGGCCTCCTCGCACATCGCGCTCTCCACGCCCTCCAGGCTCCACGCCGCCCGATCAGTGGCGCCGCACGATCGAGAACCGGCCGCCCATCGTCGGAAGGCAGTGGAGCCGTGCTCGACACGCTACCGATGGTGTACGACATCGGGCGTCCGATATCCGACATCCCCTCCGATGGTCTCCACGCCTCGTGGCGCAGGCGCGCCCGCGGACGCGCACACACCACTCGTAGTGTCGACGGAGAACCACTACCGCTCGAAGGCGACGGCGCCGTCACAGATCGTCATCCGCACGCGGCCGCTGTCGGGAACTGCAAGTGCCGCGTCGAGCGAGCAGTCGAGGAGGCAGAGATCGGCGAGTCGGCCAATCGCTACCGATCTCGACTGCCCACCGGGGGCACGGAGGTCGGTGAGGAACATGCGCAGCACGCGGGCCCCCGAGATGCGCTCGTCCGCGCCGAGTACCGCGCCGAGCGGACTGATTCGCGTCGTCGCCGCGAGGATCGCCTTCCAAGGATCCGGGTCGGCGTAGGGCGCATCCGTGCTCCCGGCGACAGCTATGCCGGCGTCGAGGAGGCTGCGGAAGGGGTATAGGTGCGCGAGGTCGTCGGCGTCTACGTCGTCGAGGTACTGGTCACCCCGCTCGGTCACGAAGGCAGGCTGCGTGACGACGACGAGTCCGAGTGCGGCGAGCTCCGCCCTGAGGTCGGGAGGCGCGACCGACGCGTGCTCGACTCGGTCCCCCGGAAGACACCCGACCGCACGCCACGAGGCCACAGAGAGCGCCAGCGCCGCTCGGGTGACGCAGTGGATCGCGACGTTCCGGCCGCGAGCGTGGGCGTCGCCCACCCGGGCATTCAACTGATCGAGGGCCGGGTAGTCGGCGTCGTCGATCAGGATCTTCACGGGTCCCCGCTCCACGCCAGTCGGGAAGCGTGCCGACGTGAGTGAGGGCCCTCCCGTCACCATCACACGTTGAGGCAGCGCGCCGCTGCGGCGCGCGGCTGCGACCGTGGCCACGTCGGCGATCTCGTCGAACGGTGTCGCGTCGGTGACGCCCGTGACCCCGTAGCTCGCGAGGCGCCGACCGAGACCGGAGAAGTCGATGGAGGCCGGATCCGGGAGCAGATCACGCAGCCACGAGTCGGCGCGGTGCAGGCGCCCGGTCGGCTCCCCCGACGCGTCGGTCTCGATGCCGGGTCTGTCGACAGAACCGAGACCGAGGGCGTCGATCCCGGCGGTGTTGAGGATCCAACGCGCGCCCGTGCGGTGCTGAATGCGGGTGGGTCGGCTCGGTACGACCGCGTCGAGCCAGTACCGGTCGAGATCGCCCGCCACCGACTCGTGATAGGCCACGCCGCGCATCCACTCGCCGGGCGCGAGCTCCTTGTCGGCACGCACGAGAGCATTCGCGAGACCAGCCCGGTCGCGAACGGCCAAGGGACCGACGTTCACGGATCGCTCCGCCGCGACGGCCGCGAGAAGATGGGCGTGATGGTCGTGCAGGCCAGGGAGGAGCGCTCCGCCATCCGCGTCGACCACCCGGCCGCAACGCGAGGAGTCGACATCCGTACCCATCGCGGCAACCGTGCCCCCCGACACTCGCACGTCGACGAGACGGCCGTCGACCTCCGCGCCGCGTATGACGATGTCGCTGATGGATCTCACGCTTCTATCCCCAGTTCCGACAGGACTGCGTCGGTATCGGCACCGAGGCCGGGCGCCTCTTCGGCAGCGCTCCGCGCGCGTGGCGACCGAGCACGACACGCCTCACCGACCGGGAGCGTGGGGCCGGCAAGCGCCGCGGCGACGCCGGCGAGCGAGACGTCGATCAGCCAACGGCCGCCGCCGGTGAGCACGTCGAGGACCGCGGCGGCCGCCAGCATCCCCCCGATCGGATCGGCGACAGCATCCGCGCAGAAGCAGGGCCCGCCGGCGTCCCAGCAGACGAGGCCGCCGGCCACGGCCGCATCGTCTCCGAAGGCAACCCAGTCGCGCCCGGGCCCGGTACGTCCATGACCCGTGATCGATGCCCACACGCGCGGTCCGCCGGCGGCCACGATCGCTTCGGCATCGATTCCGATCTGTTCTGGCACGCGGCCTCGACGCCTCGATCACGACATCGACCCGACGGAGCATCTCGCGAAGCACGTGCGGGCCGTCGGCATCGGTGAGATCCACGGTGACGCTCCGCTTCGCGCCGTTGAGGAGGTCGAAGAAGCGAGGCGGCCCGCGCCTCGCCCCATCCGGCCGAGTCGTCGACTCCACCTTCACGACCGTCGCTCCGGCGGCGGCGAGAAGCGCGCCGCAGAGCGGACCCGCCCAGAGCGCGGACAGGTCCGCGACGACCAGATCGCTGATCGGCTTCGCCGCCACTTCCGGGCCGGCGACACGGACGCCTGTCGCCGGAGGCGCGGGCGTAGCACGAAGGCCGCCGTCGAGTGGCACCGGTAGCGCGGCGATCGGGAGCCCGAGGATGCGCCCGCGTGCCTCCAGGTCCGCTGCAGCCGATTCGATGCCGGCATCTCGAACGGTCTCCCAGACGGCGTTGCCGCACGAGCGCTCGAGCCACGCCGGGACGAGTTCGACGTCGTCGGGGCGCGCGAGCGAGACGGCGAACCAGCCGTCGGCCGCGCGCAGCAGTCGGGTCGACCCACCGCAGCTCGTGGCCCCCTGGCGTCCGAGACCCGCGATCGCCGCTCGCTCCCCCAGCAGGGCGACAGGGTCGACCTTGACGGTACGACCAAGGTGCCCGGAGGCCCGAGCGATGTCCTCCGCGATGACATGGAGCCCGGGCACGAGCCCGGCGGGCGGACCGATGGGCGGCTCACCTGCCGCGACCCGTGAGGGCCATGGCCCCACTCGCGGCCCACTCCCCGACCTCGCGGTCGGGAGACCACAGTCTGTCTTCGGCGCTGCTTCGTGGCTCTCGCATGGGCGTGTGACAATGATTGCCGTTCCACGACGAGGGGCTGCCATCGCCATGGAGATCCGGGACGTATCCGCCGCCGCCCTGTCGGACGCCGCCCTGCTGCGCCGCGAGGCCATCGGCGAAGCCGCCGTCGTTCTCACAGACCTCGACGCGGCCCCGAGCGCCGCACCGGCGACCGGCCTCGGCACCGACCTCACGTCGGTGGTAGTCGGGGTCACCGACGCCGACGACCCGATCTCGCACCCCTTGGCCCCGCTCTGCGACGTCGTGATCGGCCGGTCGGACGACACCTCTCTCGACGCGATTCTCGCGACTGCCACCGCATGCCCGGTAGCTGCGCGCTCTCTGGTGCTGCTCCTGCGCGGAGCCGAAGACCGATCCGTCGACGATGGCCTGCTGGTCGAGTCGGCCGCCTACTCCGCACTGCAGTCAGGTCCCGAGTTCGCCGCCTGGCGGGCGAGCCGACCGTCGAAGGCCGCGTGCGGCGCCGCCGGTGAAGCCGTGCGGGTCACACGCGTCGGCGGAGTCCTCGAACTCACCCTCGCCCGCCCCGATGTCCGCAACGCACTCGACACCGCCATGCGAGACGCTCTCATCGAAGCGCTCGACCTCGCCGACGCCGATCCGTCCGTGACAGAGGTGCACCTCCGCGGCGAGGGGCCGTCGTTCTGCGCCGGCGGTGACCTGGACGAGTTCGGCTCGTTCGCCGATCCGGCCTCGGCGCACCTCGTCCGCCTCGACCGCAGCGTCGCTCGCGCCATCTTCGGAATCGCCGACCGACTAGTCGTCCACCTCCACGGCAGCTGTTTCGGTTCGGGCGTCGAGCTACCCGCGTTCGCCCGTACCGTCGTCGCCGATACGACCACCAAGATCGCTCTTCCGGAGCTGTCGCTCGGCCTAGTTCCGGGAGCAGGTGGGACCGTCAGCCTGCCGCGGCGGATCGGCCGTCACCGCACCGCGTGGCTCGCGCTCACCGGTATTCCGATCGACGCCGTCACGGCCTTGGAGTGGGGGCTAGCCGACGGAATCGAGGGGAGCTCCGCGTGATCGGCTCGTCCGCCTAGCTCGCGCTGCGGCGGTCGAGCACGTCGCGCGCCACCAGCTCCTCCAGATACGCCTCGTCCCACCAGGAGATCTGTATCTGCTTCGCGCGACGGAAGTACAGCTGGATGTCGAACTCGACCGTGAAGCCGATTCCGCCGAAGACCTGCTGCGCCATCGCGGTGATGTCGCGGTAGGTCCGACAGGCGAAGAGCTTGGCCATCGGGGCAAGGCGGTCGATCGGGCGGCCGGCCGAGCTCGCCCACGCCGCCTCGTAGAGGAGCGCCTGCGCCCCGTCGAGGTCGGTCACGGCGTCGGCCAGGTAGTGGGAGATCGCCTGGAACGCACCGATGGGCTTGTCGAACTGCCATCTGTCCTTGGCGTACTGCACGGTGATGTCGAGCGCGTACCGTGCGCCGCCGACTGCCTGCGCCGCTAGGAGGATGCAGGCGTCGAGCATGACCTCGTTCCAGGCCTGCCAGCCCGACCTTTCGGCGCCGAGGCGATCCGACTCCGGCACCCACGTGTCGAGATCGACCCGATACTGGGTGTCGGAGGCGATCGAGTGCTGCTGCGTGAGCGTCACGCCCGCGGCGTTCGGATCGAGCAGGAAGAGATCCACGTCCTCGGGCGAGTCGCCCGTACGAGCGAGCACCAAGAGACGTTCGGCAGAGGACGCAAAGGCAACGTGGCGCTTCGTGCCCGCCAGCCTGTACCCGTCGCCCTCCGGAATCGCCCGGAGTCGTACTCCGGTCGGGGCGCAGCTGTTCTCCGGCTCGAACCAGGCAGGGGTGAGTATCGCTTCGCCGCTGACAACGCGAGGAAGCCACTCCGCTCGCTGCTGTGACGAACCGGCTCTCACGAGGGCTCCCCCGCAGAGCACGGAGCTCACGAAGTGGGGAACGGGCGCCAAGGATCTCCCGAGCTCTTCGTAGAGAACCACCCCCTCGAGCGCCCCCATGCCCACACCCCCGGACTCCTCGGGCAGCAGCAGGCCGATCAGGTCGAGCTGCCCGAACTGCCGCCAGAGCTCTGCCGGGAATCCCGCGGCGTCGTCCTCCATCTCGCGGACGACGCCGAGGGGTGAGTGCGACTCGCAGATCCCCCTCACCGTCTCGCGAAGCATGTCCTGCTCGGCGGTGAAGTCGAGGTCCAGCACTGTCACTCCTCTCGGGGGCAGGGAATCAAGGGGCCGACACAGTCACGCACGGCACGTCACGGCTGCCAGCGTTCAGCTCTGCGCGTCCACGGGTTGTCGCCAGGTTCCACGGGGATCGCAACCCGGGCGCTGCAGCTCGTCTTCGCATCGCCTTCGACCGACAGCGTGATGGCGAGCGCCACCCATCCGCAGTCGGCTGCGTCCTTGCCGACTTCGCCGACGACGGCGTCGAAGACCATCGTGTCGCCCGGGAAGACCGAGCCGCGCATGCGGAAGCTCATCCTTCCCAACCGACCATAGGGTCCCGTCCAGTCGGTCACGTACCGTTCGAACCACGCCGCCTGGTTGGGAGTGTTCAGGAAGATGTCCTTCGTTCCGTTGCGATTGACGGCGAAGTCCTTGTCGTGGTGCATCGGGCGCCAGTCGCGGCTGGCGAGCGCGCCCAGCACCACGGTCGTGGCACTGACGTCGTAGGAGAGGCTCGGGGGCCGGTCGCCCTTGCTGACCTCCGAGAGCAGGAGGTGGCGCGTCGGAAGGCCCTGCTCCGACTCACGCTGCGTCTCGCCGGACCGGCCGGGTGCGGCCGGACCACCGGAGCCCGGGCGTCCTGGTTCCGACGGCGACCCGACGTCACCGGTCGAGTCCGCCCGGACGTAGCCGAAGCCTGTGTAGCTCTCCACGCCGACCAGGTCGCCGCGTTGGTTCGAGTACTCGACGTCGATCACCCAGAAGCGCCCCGTACCGAGCTTGGTCGTCTTCTCGTCGCTCACCGATCGGAGGATCTGGCGGGTCTGCAGGATGTCGCCGATGCGCACCGGGTCGTGGAAGACGATCGTGTTGTCGCTCATCACGGCCTCCGGGAGACCGAAGAGCTCCTTCAGGTCGAAGTGGACCTGCAGCGGCAAGTGCGCACTTCTCCGGCCAGGGACCCAGTGATGCGGGCGGAACCACACCGACAGCATCGACGGCATCGCTATCGGGCCATCGGTGATCGTGTCGGCGACTGCATCGTCCCAGAACAAGGGGTTGCCGTTCTCGACCGACGACGCCGAGGTCCAGATGTAGCCACGCTCCACGGGGAACTCACCGTTCTCCTCGTACAACGGCGCGCCGATCATCTCCCGTGCGCGAGCGAGGCAGTCGACCTGCGCGTCGGACGTCACGCGACGACCCCTCGCGATCGCAGCTCGTCGACCTGCGATGGCTCGTACCCTGCAGCAACGAGCAGAGCCTCGGTGTCGGTGGCTCCCTGATCGGGGACCTCGACCGGTTCGGCGAGCGGGGGCATCCCTGCGAGCACGGCGCCCACTTGCCTGAAGGTGCGGCCGTCCAGAGCCTTCGCCTCGACGAAAGCCCCCGACGCGGCAAGCTCCTCGTCTGAGGAGACCTCTGCGATGGAGTGGACGGGCGCCACGCACGTATCGGAGGCAGCGAGGCGCTCCACCCAGGAGTCCCTGTCGGCTACGGCGAAGGCTGCAGCGAAAGCGTCACGAATCTCCTGCTGTGCGCTGTCGTCGTACTGCTTCCCGATCAGCTCGTCGCAGCCGAGCTCGCGGCACAGGTTCGCGAAGAACTTCTGCTCGATGGCAGCGACCGCCAGCCACTTCCCGTCTGCTGCCCTGTAGGTCGCGTAGCAGGCGTAGCGACCGCTCAGGACGTCGTGGCCGGGCTCCGGGGCCGTTCCGATCGCGAGCTCCTCGTCGATCAGCAGCGACATGAGCGAGAGCACGCCGGCGGTGACGGAGACGTCGAGGTACGCGCCCTCTCCCGTACCGGCACGACGCAACAGCGCCGACGTGATGGCAAGCGCGGCGTGCATGCCGCCGGCAGCACCGTCGGCAATTGTGGCGCCCGGTAGCGGCGGACCATCGGCTCCGCCAGTCGCTCCAGTACCGCTCATTCCCAGGTATCCCCCGACTGCCAGGTAGTTCAGGTCGTGGCCCGCCCACTTCGCGCGCGAACCACTCCGCCCGTAGCCGGTCGTCGAGCAGTAGACGATGTCCTGGTTCACCGATCGCACGTCGTCGTATCCGATGCCGAGACGTTCGGCAGTTCCCGGCCTGTAGCTCTCGACCACGACGTCGGCGCGCGCCGCAAGAGCCAAGAACGCGTCACGCCCCTCCGCTTCGCGCAGGTTCAGGATCACCTTCTTCATCGCGCGCTGGGCCGCATAGGCGAAGAACGGCGGCTGCTGGCCCGCGCGATCGGCGGGTGCGGCGACCTTGATCACCTCCGCCCCGTAGTCGGAGAGGAGCCGCGTGCATCGCGACGCCGGACCCACGCTCGACAGGTCGAGGACGGTGATCCCCGACAGCGGTCCTGCGTCCTGTGACATCAGAAGTTCTTCGGGAGACCGAGCTTGCGTCGGGCGATGATGTTCTTCTGTATCTCCGACGTGCCTCCACCGATCGTGTCGATCACGGTGTAGCGGTACGTGGACTCTGCGCGGCCCTTCAGCGGGGCGTCGTCGGTCTTGACCCTCAGCTGCGACCCGGGGCCCGCGATGTCCATCGACGCGTCGGCGAGTCGGCGCGAGAACTCGGTCGCGAAGAGCTTGTACTCAGATGCCTCCGCGGTCGGCGCGGCGCCGCCCTTGGCCGCTGCAGCGACGAAGCGAAGGCCCATGACCCGGGCGACCTCTGCCTCGGTGGCCAACTGCGCGATGCGCCGCCGAACGACCGGCTCGTCGCGCAAGGGCTTGCCGTCGCGCTCAGCGGTGGCCACGTACTCGCAGAGCAGGTCGAAGCGCTGACCGATCGGCGAGAACGTGAACATGGTGAAGCGCTCGAGGTCGAGGGCCTCCGAGATGTATCTGAAGCCCTTGTTCACCTCGCCGACGACGTAGTCGTCGGAGACCCAGACGTCGTCGAGGTACACCTCGTTGGTGCGCTCGTCTCCCATCGTCCAGATGGCGTTGATGGTGATGCCCGGGTGGTCCATCGGCACCAGGAAGAGCGTGATCCCACTGTGCTTGGCGACATCGGGGTCGGTGCGAGCGCCGACCCAGTACCACTCGGCGAAGTGCGCCGAGGTCGTCCAGGTCTTCTGACCGTTGAGTCGCCAACCGTCGCCGTCGCGCACCGCCTTGAGCTGCATCGAGGCGGCGTCGGAACCCGCGTTCGGCTCCGAGTAGCCGACCGCGAACTCGACCTCGTTGCGCAGGATCTTCGGCAGGAACTCGCGCTTCAACTTCTCGCTGCCGTGCCGAATGAGAGTCTTGCCGATGATGCCGACCCCCTTGCCGATCTGCGGTCCCCCGCGGCCGGCAAGTGCCTCGTTCAGCAAGTACTCGTAGACGCCGTCACCCCCCTTGCCGTCGTACTCGGCCGGCCACGTGATCCCGAGCCAGCCCATTCGGCCGAGCTCCGCCATGAACTTGCGGCGCGGTGGGGTGTCGACGATCTGCGCCATGTTCTCGCGCGTCAGGTCGAAGACTTCCGGATCGTCGTTCTCGTCGAGGAACTGCTCGACCTGCCCGACGAACTCGATCTGCTCTTCGGAGAGCTCGAAGTCCATGTCGTCCCGTGTCCTGTTCGTCGATTGATCGAGAGCGCTCGCCCGGCTCAGCGCTTGAGCACCACGGCCGTGGCATTGCCTCCGAGGCCGAGCGTCTGGGCGAGAGCCACCGAGGCGTCGGGGACCTGGCGCGCGCCCGCTTCGCCGCGCAGCTGCCACGTCAGCTCACATACCTGGAAGACGCCCATCGCCGTCGTCGCCTCGCCGAAGCACAGGAACCCGCCGCTCGGGTTGATCGGCATGCTCCCGACGGGCAGCGTCTCACCCTTCTCCAACAGCTCCTCTGCCTCTCCCGGCTCGCACAGACCCCACTCCTCCGGGAACGCCAGCTCGTAGTACACGGTGTTGTCCTGGAGCTCGGTCAGGGAGAGATCCTTCGGACCGACGGCGGCCTGCTCGAGTGCCTTGCCGACTGCCGCCTTCGCCTCGCTGTGAAGTGTGGCTCCCGGCGGGATGACACCGGAGAGGCCGCGAGGCAGCCCGTCGTCGAAGCGCGCAGTCGCCACTGCGCTGCCGGCGACCCAGATCGGGTTCGACGTGATCTGCCGCGCCTTCTCCGCCGAGCAGATGATCGCGGCGGCGGCACCGTCGCTGACCGGGCAGATCTCGAAGAGGCGCAGTGGGTCGCTGACCATGTTCGAGCCGAGTACGTCTTCGAGGGTGAACTCCTGGCGGAAGCGCGCGTTCTCGTTGTGCTTGCCGACCTGGTGCGCCTTCACGGCCACCTGCGCGAGCTGCTCCTCGGTCGTGCCGAGCGTCTCCATCCGCTGCCGGCACAGGAGCGCCCAGAAGGCCGGGCCCGGCATGCCGACGCAGACCTGCCGCAGATACTCGGGGTCGGTAGTCTCCTCGACGCCCGACGTCTGGATGAAGCCCTTGGGCATCTTCTCGCCGCCGACCACGAGAACTACGTCGTACATGCCGCCGGCCACCAGCGAGTAGCCGACATTGAAGGCATTCCCGCCGGCGGCACAGCCTGCGGACATGTTGTAGACCGGGATGCCGGTAGAACCCATCTCCTCGACGATGTCGTTGCCGTTGAGCCCCCAGCCCTTGCCGCCCGAGAAGCGCGAGCTCGCAGCGGCGACCGCCTCGACGTCGCGCCAGGCGACGCCCGCGTCGTCGAGCGCGGCCCTCGACCGCGACGCCCAGGAGATCGGTGACGGACCGGTCCGCGAACTTGCCCCACGGGTGCATTCCAACGCCTACGACCGCGACATCTCTCATCGTCTGACTCCCGTCACCGCAGCCGGAACATCCACGTGACCAGCTCGCTGCCGTCGGCCTCGTGGCACAGCGGGGCCAGTACGAGCTCGACCTGCGCGCCGACGGTGAGGCTGCTCGCGTCGTCGGTCATCCTGCCGACCACCCGCAGGCCGTCGTCGAGGTCGACGACACCCAATGCGTACGGCGCGTACGGCTCGTCGTGGCGCGCCGGCGGCGGCGGCGGGTAGTTCTGGACGGAGTAGCTCCACAAGGTCCCGAGCGGGCCGAAGGATGCATCCTCGACGTCGCTCTGCCCGCACTCGGGGTGGCGGCAACGGTCGGTCTTCGGGAAGTAGGGCGTACCGCATGTCGCGCAGCGCGACCCGAGCAGCCGAGCGCCGCCCTCATCCTCCGAGAACAGCCCTTCGACCGCATGAACCCGCTCGCCCAAGGTCACGAGACCTCCATCTTGTCTGCCGCCCGGATCAGCTCCCGCAGCACCTCCACGCAGTCACCCACGATTCCGTAGCGGGCGTGCCTGAAGATCGCAGCGTCGGAGTCGGTGTTGATCGCCACGATCGTCTTCGCCGCGGAGCAGCCGACCATGTGCTGAGTGGCGCCGGAGATGCCCGCGGCGACGTACAGGCGCGGCCGCGTGATCCTACCCGTGAGCCCCACCTGGCGCGACGAGTCGATCCAGCCCTCGTCGACGAGTGGCCGGGAAGCCCCCGCGAGGCCTCCGAGCTTTCCCGCCAGCTCCTCGACGAGCGCGAAGTTCGCGACCGATCCGAGGCCGCGGCCCCCCGCGACGACGATCTCGGCATCCTCGAGGCGAGGACCCTCGGTTCGCGCAGCGCTCACGACGCGGACGCGCTCCTCCACACCATCGAGGTCGACCGAGACCTCGCTCACCTCAGCCGTTGAAGCATCGGATTGCTCCAAGGGCTCCGGTGCGACGGCGTTCGCCAGCACTGCGACGACACAGAGTCGCCCGCCGGCGACGTCGTAGACGACGCGCGTATCACCGCCGTACGCCGCGGCCGTCACCTCGAAACCGTCTCTTGGACTGGTGCCGACGCCCACTGCGTTCATCACCACGGACCCGTCGGTGCGGCCGGCGATGCGGGGCGCCAGCAGACGGGAGTCGAAGGTCTGACAGAACAGCAGCAACGCGACCGGACGGGATCCGCAGTACTGAGCCACAGCTTCGACCACGGCGTCGGGTCGACCGTCGTCGAGGGCCTCGTGGCGGATCAGGTCGACTGCAGCCACTCCGTACCGGGTGGACGTGTCGGTCAGGTCGTCCGTCGGCGTCCCGACGACGAGTCGGCGCAGCTCTCCGCCGGTCGCGGCGGCGATGCCGCGGCCGAGGGTCAGCACCGCCTCGAGCTCCTCGAGGGAGTCCTGGAGCCCGGTCCCCGAGCAGACGACCACCACAGCGCCGGTCACGACTCCGACCCCTGGCGTGGTTGAAGCACCCGTTCGGCCACGAGTACCTCTACGAGGCGGTCGGCGGCTTCCGAAGGACTTCCCGCGATGATCTCGCACTCCCCTTTGACGACCGGGACGTACTGGCGGACCGACACCACACGCGGCACGAGGTCGCCGTCGCCGAGGCCGAGAGCGTCGGCTCGCACCTGAGTCGGCTGGGCCTTCCTGGCCGCCATCTTCATCGGCATCGTCGGGTACCGCGGAGCGCCGAGCTCGCTGCTGACCGTAACCACGGCGGGTAGCGCCACCTCCACGACCTCGTCGCCGTCGGGTGTCACCCGTGTGACCCGCGCCGCCGGCGCCTCGGGACCGTCGTGCACCTCGACTTCTCGCGCGATCGTCACCACCGGCATCCCGAGCATCTCGCCGAGCAGCGCCGGGACGACCCCTTGGTCGTCGTCGGAGGCCTGCCGGCCGCAGAGCACCAGGTCGGCCCCTCCGGAGGAACGGATGTAGCCCCCGAGCAGGGCGGCGACCACGTGACAGTCGACCTCCGTCTCGGGCGGTTCTATCTCGACGACCTCGTCGGCACCCAAGGACTTCGCGTGTCGCAGCATGGCGCTCGCCTGGAGCGCCGCAGTCACCACCCGGATCTCGCACTCGGTGCCCGCATCGCGCAGTCGCAGCGCAGCCTCTAAGGCCTGCTCGTCGTACCCGTTGATCAGTCGCGGAATCGTGGTCTGGGCGAGCGTCTTGCCGTCGTCGCCGATCTCGAGGCGGCCTGCCACCGCGTATGCGCCCACCGCGTCGGGATCGAGGACCTCCTTGACGCAGACCACGATGCGCATGTCTTCTCGAGCCCCTCCACGCCGGTCAGCAATTCCGACCGGTTGGTCAGGTAGAGTAACTACCCTGTCTGAAGATCGGCAAGCCGTCCGTCGCCGGGCAGCCGAGGATCGGTAGGTCGAGTTGGCCTGGAGCGCGTGGGCGCGGGTCGAGGGCGAAGGTCTGCACTTCGACGAGATCCGCTACGAGACGAAACACCACTCGGAGCTCGGTGGCGGCGTCGCGCGGGTGACCATCGACAAGCCCGACGAGTACAACACCATGACCTCCTCCACCACCGACGAGATGTTCCGCGCGTTCTACGACGCGAACCACGACACCTCCATCGGAGTGATCGTCGTCGCCGGCGCCGGTAAGAACTTCGGGGCCGGTGGGAACGTCGAGTGGGAGCGCTGGGGGCTGCGCGAGGCGATCTACAACCGCTATCCCCACAATCGTCTCATGCGCCAGTCGCGCAAGCCCGTCATCGCGGCCGTGCAGGGATACTGCATCGGTGCCCACAACCACATGGCGTACTGCTGCGACTTCACCCTCGCGGCCGACGACGCGAAGTTCGGCCAGGCAGGGCCCCGCGTCTCGAGCCCGGCCGACGGCTTCTTCGTCCCCTACCTAGCGAAGGTCGTGGGCATGAAGCGGGCCCGCGAGATGTGGATGCTGTGCCGGCGCTACACCGCGCAGCAGGCGCTCGAGATGGGGCTCGTCAACACGGTCGTTCCCCGCGAAGAGCTCGACGACGAGGTCGACCGGTGGTGCGAGGAGCTCCTCTCGGTCAGCCCCGGATGCCTGGAGATACTCAAGGCCACCTTCGACCAGGAGATGGACGGGTACCCGGAGATGGGGATCATCGGGGCGCAGATCTACCCGGACTGGTTCGACACGCCCGAGGGCAAGGAGGGCGGTGCCGCGTTCACCGAGAAGCGGACGCCTCGGTTCTGGGAGATCCGACAACACGAAGCCGAGATGCGCGACGAGATGCTGAGGCGCTACGAGGACTCCGACGGGCCCGAGGGATCACCGCCGGCGTGACCCACGCAGACCCGGCACCCGAGTAGCCGTGCAGGGACCGCCCCCGGGCACCGACTTTCGCTATCCGCGCGATGAACGCGTCCACGGTCGCGCGTGTACCACGCTCCGTCACTCCTGAACTGGCTGACCAGTCCCCCGGCGCAACTGTCGTATGGGGCCCTTAGGGTGACGAGCGAGCTCGTCAGCCTGCTCCGATGGCCGACCTTCCGATCAGACCACGCCCGTGGTGTGGTGGCCGGCACCCCCGAAGAGGGAGCCCGCCAAAGGAGCGAAGGTGGCCCTCATGTCTCGAAACCGCATCAGACCTGGAAGCTGGACATCCGACTCGGTACGAGTGCGCGTGCTCGCCGCCGGACGGGCGTGGGCCACCGGGCAGCGCCGCCTGGTCAAGGCCGTCACTGCTCTCGACGCCTCCGGCGAGTGGGCACTCGACGGTGCCAGCACCTGCGCCCACTGGGTAGCCGACGCGCTCGGCGTAGAGATGAGCACCGCACGAGAGTGGCTGCGCGTCGGCCGCTCGTTGACCGATCTCGAGGTGGTCGATCGAGCGTTCGGAGAGGGCCGTCTGTCCTACAGCAAGGTCCGCGCGCTCACACGCATCGCGACGCCCTCCAACCAGGAAGAGCTCTGCGACGTGGCCGAACGAGTCCCTGCGGGCCGGCTCCCGACCGCACTCGCTGCATGGCTGTCGCGTCGCGAGACACCGGAGCAGACCGAGCGTCGCCACCACGATGCGAGGGGAATGTCGTGGCGGGTGGACCCCTATGGGATGGTGGTAGGTGCCTTCCGGCTACCCCCCGTCGACGCGGCGACCCTGACCGGAGCAATCGACGCCCTGGTCGCGAGCAGCACGCGCACCCCGTCCCCGCCCCCGGAAGGGAGCACCCAGGGTGGCGAAGACGCGTCCGCGGACGCGATTGGCTCACGAAGCGTGACGCGTTGGCCTTCCATTGCCCAGCAGAGGGCCGATGCGCTCGTGGAACTGGTGCGCTCCGGCGGCGCTCAAGTCGTCACGGAGGTAGTCCTGCACGTCCGAGCCGACGGCTGCACCCTCGACGACGGCACCCCCATACCCGCGAGCGTCGTCGAGAAGGCCGCGCCGGCCGCCTTCATCCGCGCCTTGATACACGACGCAGCGGCACGCCCCATCAATGCCTCGGGTCGACGCCGCCACCCCTCCGCACGTCAGAGAAGAGTCGTCAGAGAACGAGACGGCGCATGTATCGACTGCGGCTCAACCGAGCACCTCGAGTTCGACCACGATCCGGAGTTCGAGATCACTGGTCGGACCCTCGTCGAGGAGTTGCACCTCCGCTGCAGAGCCTGCCACCGGCGACGACACCGATGGATCGAGGGAGCCGCCTAGGGCGCCGTCTCCTCGGGCCCGCTCGCCAGTCCCGAGGCCAGCAGCTCCACGACCTCCGCCGGCGTGTACCCGAGCTCCTCGAGGATCGCCTCGGTGTGCTGGCCCTTGACCGGAGGCGGTAGGTCGACCCTGGCGGGCGTACCGCGGAACTTGATCGGTACGCCAGTCACCGAGACAGGTCCGAGCCGATCGTGGTCGACCGTCACGATCATCTCGTTGTTCCGAACCTGGGGGTCGGCGGCGACCTCGGCGGCCCGGTTGACCGGGGCGGTCAGCACGTCGGCCGCGACGAGGCGGGCCATGAGGTCGTCGGCTTCGAGGTCTCGGCAACGCGTTGCGATCACCTCATCGAGGGCGTCGTTGTGGGCGAGGCGATCCTCGATGGTGGCGAAGCGCGGGTCGCTCGCCCAATCGGCGCCGAGGGCGGCGCAGAGGTTCTCGAAGAACTTCTGCGACGGGCAGGTGATCACGACCTCCTTGGCGTCCCGGGTGGGGTAGACACCCGAGGGGGCGAAGTAGAGGCTGCGGTTGCCCACCCTCGCCGGCTCCTCCCCCGTCACCAGGTAGCTGCCGAGACCCGACGCCTGGGCATGCACCAAGGCGTCGAGCAGCGAGACGTCGATGCGCTGGCCCTCGCCGGTGAGCGAGCGAGACCGCAGTGCCGCCAACGCGCCCGTGCATACCAGCACCGAGGTGAGGGCGTCGATCAGCGGCACGGTCACCCGGGTGGTCGGGGTGCCAGGCTCGCCGTTGAGTGCGAGCAGGCCGGCGTAGCCCTGGATCAGGAAGTCGATGCCGGGACGACCGGCGTAGGGGCCGTCGGGGCCGAAGGCGGTGATGCCGACCCAGACGATGTCGTCGCGGTGGCGGCGCACCGTCTCGTAGTCGAGGCCGAGGTTGGACAAGGCCGGCTCGCGGACGTTGGTGACGAGCACGTCGGCGGTGGCGACGAGGCGGGCGAACACCTCCTGCGCGTCGGGACGGCGCAGGTCGAGGACGACGCCTCGCTTGGAGCGGTTGAGGCTGAGGAAGGCGGAGCGCTCGCCGCCGATTCCGGGGCCGAGGTGGCGGCTGTCGTCGCCGTAGCGGGACTCGACCTTGATGACGTCGGCGCCGAGGTCGCCAAGCAGGGTGGCCGAGTAGGGCCCGGCCATCATGGTCGAGACCTCCAGCACCCGCAGGCCCGCTAGCGGTCCCTCGGGGGACGATGACTGGGCGGGCCCCGTCACGGGATGGCCCCGGCGGCCTTGAGCTCGCCGATCTCGTCCCAGGAGATGCCGAGGGTCTCGAAGAGGATCATCTCGGTGTCCTGCCCAGCTCCGGCCCCAAGGACTCGACGCGCGCCGGGGTTCGCGAGAGCGTGATGGGGAGTCCCCGAAGCTCGACCTCGCGATTCACCTCGGAGCAGTGCGCCTTGACGAAGTAGTCGTTGGACCAGCCCTGGGCGTCAGCAGCCATGGCCGCCAGCGCACCGATCTGCGCGGCGGGTAGGCCTGCCTCGGCGAGGCGGTCGGCCCACTCCCCCGCGGGGCGCGTCGCGAACACGGCGTCCAGAGCGTCGACCAGCTCGGCGCCGTTCTCGCGCCGGTGCTCGGCGGAGGCGAAGCGGGCGTCCGCAGTCAGGTCATCGGCGCCGGTGGCATCGCAGAAGCGGGTCCAGTCGTCGTCGGTGTTCTCGGCACAGACGAACAGCCAGCCGTCGGACGCCGGGTAGCGGTTCCACAACGGGTTGCGGGCGTCGCGGCGCGAGTGCTGGTCGGCGTAGCAGCCGTTGCCGGTGGCGAGGTAGGGCTGCAGGCTGGGTGCGGCCAGCAGCAGCTGCGCGCCGTAGAGGGATGCGTCGATGTGCTGGCCACGGCCGCTGTGCTCCCGGTGGTGCAGGGCGACCATGATCCCGAAGGCCGATAGGAGTCCGCCGAAGGCATCGCCCGCGCCTAGGCCCAGGTAGACGGGGGGCTGGCCGGGCTCGCTCAGGCGGGTCATCATGCCGGTTAGGGCCTGCACGGTCATGTCGAAGGCGGGCTTGCTGGTGCCGCGCGGGCCGTAGCCGGTGTTGGTGGCGTAGACGAGACGCGGGTTGACCGCGGCGAGGCGCTCGTAGTCGAGGCCGAACGCCGCGAGGCTGTCGGCGCCGAGGTTGGAGAGGAAGACGTCGGACTCGGCGACGAGCCGGTCGAAGACAGCACGGCCTGCCGGGTTCTTCAGGTCGATCGCGAGGCTCTTCTTGTTGCGGTTGGTGGCCAGGAAGTACTGGTTCCAGTCGCCTACCGGGATGGCATTGATGCTGCGGACGCCGCGGGCCTGGTCGCCTGTGTCGGGCCGCTCGACGTGGATGACCTCGGCGCCGAAGTCGGCGAGGTGCTGCGCGCAGAGCGGCCCCTGGAGCCAGACGGTGAGATCGAGGACCCGAATGCCGTCCAGGGGTCCGGGTCCCGGGGCCGGACCGGTGGCGGGCCGCGCCGCGGCCTGCGAACCGGCGGTCGCCGAGTCGCCGAGCCCGGCCAGGATCTCGTGGGAGTGCTCACCCGCGGTCGGCGCGAACCGGGCCGCCTCCGCCGGGGTCTCGCTCATGTGGACGGGGAAGCCGATGCTGCGGAACCGCCCGTGGCGCGGGTGGTCGAGCTCGACGATGTAGCGGTTGAGAGAGGCCTGCTCGTCAGCCGCCGGGTAGTCGTGCTTCTCGATGATGTCGGCCGAGAGCTGGAACTCGGCGAACTTGTCGCGCCAGTGGCCGGCCGGCTGCTTCGTGAAGCGCTCGTCGAGCAGCGCCATCAGATCCTCACGCCCCGTGCCACAACGCAGGTCGTGGGTGGCGAAGCGCGGGTCGTCGACCGCGATGCCCATCATCTGCGAGAACGCCGGCCACCAGCGGTCGGAGTCGGGCATCGTGAGCGTCACCCAGCGGCCGTCCGAGGTCGGGTAGGCGAGGCTGGCGCCACTCATCGGGTTGGCGGTGTCGAGGCGCGAGACCGGATCGGAGAGCCGGTCGTCGCGCGTCGCCAGGTAGGCGTCGACCGTGAGGGTCGCGGCGTAGAGGTTGCCTCCGAGCAGCGAGGCGTCAACCACCTGGCCCTCACCGGTACGGTCCCGGTGGCGCAGCGCGGTCATGACCCCGAATGCGAGCTGGACGGCGGTGTACATCTGGCCGTGGCCGGCGTAGGCCGGTGGCTGACCGGGTTGGGGGAGACAGGGCATCACACCGGTGCGGGCTGCGGCGAGTTCGTCGAGGGCGGGTAGGCCACGCTCGGGCCCGCGGGGACCGACGCCCGAACCGCGGCGCGTAGACGAGGCCGGCGTTCAGCGCGGCGACCGTGTCGGGGGCGAAACCCAGCCGATCGAGCTCGGAAGAAGGCCGGTCGGAGACGCAGCACGTCGCCGCCGCGCAGCAAGCGTCCCAACACCTCCCGGCCCTCGGGCGCGGACAGGTCGAGGGCGAGGCTGCGCTTGTTGCGGTGGATCAGCTCGGCCTCGGAGTCGAACGCCTCGGACGGGTGGCGGCCGTCGCGGTCGGGGTCGCGGGCGGAGCGGGACACGTCGTCGACGCGGATCACGTCGGCGCCGAAGTCGCCGAGCAGAGCCGAAGCCAGGCCGCCCCACATCTCGTCGGTGAGGTCTACGACCGTGATGTCTTCGAGTGCTTTCACCATGGGCTCAGTAGATGATCTGGCCGTCGACGAACTGCTCGTACTCGTCGGCCGGCACGCCGAGCAGCTCGCGGAAGACGTGTTCGTTGTCCTGGCCTAGGCGCGGCCCGGGTGCCACCGACGCCTCCGAGGCGCTGTACTTGACGTAGGCACCGTAGAGGGTCTCTCGGTAACCGAGTGGGTGGACGACCTCCACGAAGGTGTTGCGGTCGCGCAGCTGGGGGTCGTCGAGCAGGTCGGCGACGCTGTTGACCGGCGCGGCGGCGACGCCGTGGCCCTGGAGGCGTCCGGCGAGCTCGCGGTTGTCGAACCCTGCGGTCCATGCGGCTATTCGCTCGTGCAGGGCTGCGATGTTGGCCGCGCGGGCGGCCCTGGTCGCGCACTCGGGCGCGCCCGCCCAGTCTGGGTTGCCCATGGCCGAGACCAGGCCAGTCCACTCCTCGTCGTCGAAGACCGCGATGGTGATCCAGCGGTCGTCGCCCTCGCAGGGGAACACGCCGTGCGGCGCCGCCGCGCCGAGTGGGTGGCGGTTGCCGAGCGTCCCGGCTTCGCGGCCGTTCATCACGTAGTCCATGTAGGCAGGGCCGACCATCTGCATGACGGCTTCCTGCTGTGAGTAGTCGATGTGCTGACCCCTGCCGGTGCGATCGCGATGAGCGAGCGCCACGACGATGGCGAAGGCCGACATGATGCCGTTGTAGGGGTCGGTGAAGGCGTTCTCCATCGGCATCGGCGGCCCGTCGTGGTAACCGGTGACGCTGTCGAGGCCGGTGATGCTCGCCAGGCTGAGTCCGTAGGTGCGCACGGCGCGAAGCGGACCGTACTGGCCGGCCGCGGCCATCGAGAGCATGACGAGATCGGGGCGGTGCTTCGACCAGCTCGGAGTAGCCCAGCCCCAGGCGGTCCATCACCCCGGGGCCGAAGTTCTCGATCACCACGTCGCACTCGGCGACGAGGCGCCGGGCCAGCTCGATGCCGCGCGGCTCCTTGAGGTTTATCGTGACGCTGCCGTTCCCGGCCCAACAGGCGTTCTGGCTGAGGCTGCGGTCGCGGCCGCGCTCGCCCCCGGCGAAGGGCGGCAGGGTGCGGGTCATGTCGATCCGGGCTTCCGACTCGACCTTGTAGACCTCGGCACCGAGGAAGGCCAGCGTCTGGCCGACCACCGGCCCGGCCCACACCCAGCCGAAGTTGGCGACCCGGATGCCCTGTAGGGGCCGGGCGCCGCCGCCCGGCGTCGCCTTCGGCCGCGCGGGCTCGCCGGAGCCGGAACCAGGCGCACCCAGCACCTCGTCGTTGTGCTGGCCCAGCAGCGGGGCGGCGGTGTGCGGCCCCCCGGGACTCGCGGTCAGGCGGAAAGGCGCGCCCAAGGTCTTCAACCTGCCCAGGCGCGGGTGCTCGACCTCGGTTATGTAGCCGCGCTCGCGCAGATGCGGGTGCTCGGCGGCCTCGGCCACCGTGAACACCGCGGTGGCGGGCACGTTCTTCGACTGGCAGATCTCCATGATCTCGGCCTTGGTGCGCTCCATGGTCCAGCCCTCGACCATGGCGTGGATGAAGTCCTTGTTCTCCCCGCGCACGAACATGTCGCGGAACATCTCGGGCTGCGCCCACTCGGGGTCGCCCATCACCTCGCGAAGGCCGTCCCACTGGCCGGGCTCGAGCACCAGCATCCAGACGTGGCCGTCCTTGCAGGGCAGGATCGCCGCCGGCGCGGCCAGCCCCATGCTGATGCCGGTGCGACGGTCGTAGACGCCGTCTTGGGCGTAGCCACCGATGTTCTGACCACCGACGAAAGTGGCCGCGATCGCCTCGGCACACGACACGTCCACGTGCTGGCCGCCGCCCACGCGCCCCCGCCCGTAGGTGGCGGCCAAGCCCCACGTCGCTGCAGCGACGGCGCCGTAGAAGTCGGCCGAGAAGGTGCCGTGCTGCAGGGGTGCCTCGCCGGGACGGCCGCAGTAGCGGTGGCCGGACGCCGACATGTGGAAGGCGTTGAGGTCGCAGCCGTTCCAGTCGCGGTACGGACCCGTCCTCCCGAACGGCGTGATCGAGATCAACACCAGATCGGGGTTGGCGGCGCGCAGCGTCGCGTAGTCGAGGCCCTGCTGGTCGATCCAGGCGGGCCGGGTAGTTCTCCACCAGCACGTCGGCCCGCTCGACGAGCGCGAGGAAGGAGGCCCGCCCGTCCGGCGAGGTCACGTCGAGGGCAACGCCGCGCTTGTTGGTGTTGAGGAATTGGTAGAGGCCGCTGCGCTCCGGGTCGGGTTGGTCGTCGGGGAACGGCCCCCAGCGGCGGGCCTCGTCGCCGTCGGGCAGCTCGACCTTGACCACGTCGGCGCCGAAGTCGGACAGCAGCTTGGCGCAGTACGGCGCCGACACCATCTGGCCCAGCTCGACTACCCGGATGCCTTCGAGCGCTCCGTCTGCCACGTCGTCGTCCCTTCCGCTCAGTGCGTGGGTGCCGAGGCCGCCAACAGGTCCGCGCGGATGACTCTGCGCAGCAGCTTGCCGGTCTCGTTGTATGGAAGCTCCGTGCGGAACTCGACCCGCTGGGGCATTCGCGACGAGCGCAGGTGGTCCTTCACTCGCTGCCGGATCTCTTCGCCCGTCAGCAATCGCCCTTCGTGCAGCACCACGACTGCGACTACGGCCTCCCCCCACTCCTCGTCGGGGACTCCGACCACGGCGCAGTCCGCAACGGCATCATCGCCGAGGATCACATCCTCAATCTCTCCCGGAGACATGTTCTCGCCTCCGCGCACTATCACGTCGTCGGTTCGGCCCTCGACGAACAGGATAGCCATCGGCGTCGAGCAAGCCGCCGTCGCGCGTACGGAACCAGCCTTCGGAGTCGAGTAGAGCACCAGAGCCCAGGTACTCCCCCGATATCTGCTCACCTCGCACGAAGATCTCGCCGTGCTCACCCGGCCCCGCGACTCCGCCCTCGTCGTCTCGGATCTCGATTGTCACGCCCGGCAGCGCCCTTCCCACGGACGAGAGCCGCCGATGCACGCCCGGGTCGTCGCTACCGGCAGCTGCCCGATGATCGTCGGGAGTCAGCACGGTGATCGTCGAGCTGGTCTCGGTCAGGCCGTACGCGTTCGTGAACCCGGTGCCGGGCATCAGGCCCATCGCCCGCTCGATCACGGCCAGCGGCATTCTTGCGCCGCCGTACGAGAGCGCACGAAGGTGCGGCAGGTCGGCACTCCCCTCTCGCTCGAGCGCGTCGATGATCCGTCCCAACATCGTCGGGACGACCATCGCGTTGGTGACCCTCTCCGACCTGGCCACATCGATCCACGCCTCGGCCGAGAACGTCGGGAGCTGCACGACCCTGCGCCCGGCGTAGGTGGAGCTGAGAATCGAGGCGATCCCCGCGACGTGGTACGGCGGTACGCTGACGAGTGCGGCGTCGCTCTCGTCGGCCGAGCCGAACTCGACCGAGCCGAAGATGTAGGAGACGAGGTGCTTGTGACGCAAGACCGCCGCCTTCGGTTCACCCGTCGTTCCGCTGGTGAAGAGCAGCACGGCGATGTCGTCGGCATCCATCGGGATTTCGCCGGCGGTCTCGCCTCCGGCACGGGACTCCGCCACGAACTCGATCGCGTGAGACGACGGTCACGCCCGGGCGTCCCGACAGTCCGTCTACGCGCGTCGGCTCCGCGACCAGGTAGCAGGGCGAGATGCGCTCGATCAGTCCGTCGAGCTCGCTTCCGGTCAACCTGTAGTTGAGCGGTACGAACGGCACGCCCGCCCACCCGGCGGCGAAGATGCCGATCGGTACGGCCAAGCTGTTGACGTCGAGGACCGCCATGCGCTCGGCGCCACTAGCGCTGAGACGGAGTGCCGCGCGGCCCGCTGCGTCGAACAGGTCCGCGTAGCTCAGCCTGTCGGATCCGTTCTGGACGCCGACGCGGTCGCCGAAGGCCGAGGCCGTCATCTCGAGCAGCATCGTCAGGTTCATGCGCTCAGTCCGACGACGGCAGGGGCTTGGCATCCTTGAGGACGAGGCGGTTGCCGTCGACTGCCAGCGAGCCCTCGCCGGCCTTCGTGCAGAGCACCTCGATGTCCTCTTCGGCGTTGGTGTACCGCTTGCCCAGAAGCGTCGGCTCGTCTGTGTCGGTAGGTGCGACTCCCGAGGGTCGTTCCTCGTCGGCTCCGAGCATCGGTGAGCCACCGCACGAGACGTCGACGTCCCTATCCGGCGCCTTCACGACGATGACCTCGGTCGTGCAGACTGCGCTGCGCAGTCTCCCTCCAGCCTTCAGCAGGGCCATGGATCTCAATCCTCCCAGGTGCGTTGTGGGTTCTCCGCGAGAGGCTCGCCGAGCCTCACGTAGGTGCTCATGTTCACGCTGCGCGTCGTGAACTTCCATGAGCCGTCGATGCGAATGTAGCGGTCGTCGTAGTAGCCCCATGCCGACAGGCGCTCCCCGCGCATGACCGCACGCAGATCGATGTAGCAGGTTCCGCCGGCGACCTCGCCATCGAGGTCGATGACGTGATTGTGTACGAAGGGGTAGAACTCGTCTTCCTCGAACATCCGCCGGTACGCATCCAGCAGTGCGTGACGGCCGCGGATCGGCGGGAGGGCCGGAGTCTCGAGTGCGCCATCTTCGGCGAAGAGATCAACGATCGCTCCTATCTCCTTGCGCCAGACGTGGTGGGCGTACCGGTTCGCCAGGTCGCGTATTGCCTCGATGTCTGCCGATGCCGCCATCGAATCGTGTGCGCCGTCCGTACCGGCGGAGCCTGCCATCAGCGATGTCGTCGAGAAGTCTTCAGTGACCCGTGAACTGAGGGTCCCGCTTCTCTGCGAACGCACGCGGCCCCTCGCGCGCATCGTCCGACGCGAACACGCGCTCAGCCAACGCCTTCTCCAGCACGAATCCCGCCTCGAGGCCGAGCCCGCGCACTGCGATCTCCTTCGAAGTGCGGACGGCCAGCGGGCCGTTGCGGCAGACCCGTTGTGCCATCTCGCGGGCGGTATCCATCAGACGGTCGGCGGGCACCACCCGATTGACCATGCCGATCTCACGGGCACGCTCGGCGTCGATCGGCTCACCGGTCAACAGCATCTCCATCGCGACCGCCCACGGGATCTGCCGCGGGAGCCTGATGTGGGAACCACCGGAGGGCACGAGGCCCCAGCGCACCTCGCCGAGACCGAACTTGGCGTTCTCGGAGGCGATCCGCAGGTCGGTACCGGCGAGCATCTCCAGGCCACCCGCGATGCAGTAGCCGTTGACGGCCGCGATGATGGGCTTGAAGACATCGGAGAACTGGCGCTTCGTGTGATCCTCGTAACCGAGCTCGTCGCCGCTGGTGAGGAGCGGGATCGCCTCCTTCAGGTCCATGCCCGTGCAGAACGCGCGGTCGCCCGTAGCCGTCAGGATCGCCACCCACGACGCGTCGTCGGCCTCGAAGTCCGCGAAGACGGCGTCGAGTGCGGCGAGCATCTCCTTCGTGAGCGAGTTCATCGCGTCTGGTCGGTCGATCGTGACGATCGCGATGTGATCCTCGATCTCGTAGTGGATCGTGGGCGGGAGCTCGAGCACCGAACGCGGTCGACCGGTGATGCGTCGGCTGGATACAGGCACCGGGCGGAACTTGGGCAGAGCCACCTCGTCGGTGACGCGGTCGAAGACCACGTCGACCGGCATGTCGATCTGGAGATCCTGGGGCGACGTGTCGAGCATGCGGCTGATCAGTCGCACGCCCTCTTCCATCTCGACCACGACCACGGCGTAGGGCGTCTCCTCCTCGAACTCGGGGTGCAACGCCCGCTCGACGACCGTCCACGAGAACAGGGTCCCCCGGCCGCTTGAACGCTCCCAAGTCCAGTCGAAGGAACCGCACTCGGCGCACATCTCGCGCGGGACGTGACGCCACTGCCTGCAGCTCGAACAGCGCTGGAAGCGCAGCTCACCCTGCCGGCAGTAGTCGTAGAACTCCTTGGTCAGGCCGTCGAGTACTGGAAGCGGCTTGCCGTAGTCGGCTCGCGACCCATTGCTGCCGGCAGATGCCCCCGTTCCGGTACTCGCTGCAGGTAGCGCACCGGACCACTCGGCGATCACGGACGGCGTCTTGTCCTCGAACTCCGCGGTGTCGGGTAGCGGGCGGCCCAGCCAGTCGCGGTAGAAGGTGTCGAGATCCGGCAGGAAGTCGAAGTCGGGTGGGCATCCACGCGGCACCGCCTCGACCTCGAGCTGCGTACCGCATCCCGGGCAGATGTACTCGCGCAGCTGCACCCAGCTCGCGTCGGGGGCTTCCCGGCCCTTGTACACCTCGGCCAGGCTCGCGGCGTCGTCCCTGACGTGAATCAGCGAGTTCAGCTTCCAGTTCACTCGATAGTCGCCGAACTCGTGACCGCAACGGCACTTCACGAGGCGCCGGCCATCCTTGGCGACAATGTAGAGCGCCGGCGTGAGCGGCAACAGGATGCGATCGCTCCAGGCGACGCGCCTGGACAGGATCTCGACGTACATGTCGAAGCGATCAGCGTCCTTCGGGCTCACCATCAATGACTGGACCGCCGGCCACGGCAGCACACCATCGATGAGCTTCTCGATATCAGCCTTGTCGAACGTTGCCATTTGGATCTCCCGATTCGACTATCACGAACGCTGCATGATGACAATGCTCCCGTCGCCGAAGTCCCCCCAGCCGGTGACGACGACGGTCTCCGAGTCGGCGACCTGACGATCGCCGGCGTCGCCGCGCAGTTGGTGCACGGCCTCGATTATGTGGTTCATGCCCAGCACGTGAGCCTCGGACATCAGCCCACCATGGGTGTTCACGGGCAGCTCGCCGCCCGGGGCGATGCGGCCGCCCTCGACGAACTCCCCGCCTTCGCCTCGCTTGCAGAATCCCATCTCTTCCAGCTGCTGGAGCACCTCGAAGGTGAAGCAGTCGTAGATCATCGCCACGTCGACATCGTCGGGCGTCACCCCGGCCCGTCCGAAGGCCTGCGGGGCAGCGATGCTGAGACCTGTGGTGAAGAAGTCCTTGCGGTTGGTGATCTCGTCCGCGGGGTACGGCTGCCCGCTCGCCCCGCTGACGATGTCCACCGGCCTGGCCCGCAGGTCTCTGGCCCTCTCCTCGCTGGTCACCACGACCGCTGCTGCACCATCGGTCTCGATGCAGCAGTCGAGCACGCGATAGGGATCGGCGAGCATCGGCGAGGCCATGTAGTCGTCAAGCGTGAGCGGCCGGCCGTTCATCACGGCATTCGGATTGCGTTGCGCGTGCTGACGCATCGCCACCGCAATCGCACCCAGCTGCTCGGATCGTGTCGCGAACTCGTGCATGTGACGGCGCGCGATGATCGAGTACCACTGCGGCGGCGCTACGAACCCGTACGGAAGGTAGAAGTCACGGGCATTCGCGCCACCGGGGATCGAGCCCACGTCGGTGGCGACCGTCTGTCGGACGCGGGTTCGCGAGTAGCCGTTCCAGCCGGCGGGCAGCAGCACGTAGTCGGCCATCCCGCTCGTCACGGCTGCCGCGGCGAGGTTCAGCGACGCGACCGGCGCGGCCCCACCGGTATGGATTGTCGCAGCGAAGCGCAGGTTCGCGCAGCCGAGACTGGCTGCCATCGCCTCCGCGCTCCCGAGATTGGGGAAGGGCATGATGCCGTCGATTGAGATCGGCTTCAGGCCGGCGTCGGCGATCGCCCGGGTGGCGGCCTGAAGCTGCAGGCCGAGCTGAGACATCCCCGAACCGGGCGCGCGGCAGTACTCCGTCTGCCCGATTCCGACGACGCAGGCTCTACCCTTCATCTGACCTCTATCGACCCCTCATCCGCCCTTTGCAGAAGACGCCTTCTCGGGCGCGATGTTCGTGAGGCGCGCCAGGTTCTTGCCCAGGATGCCGGCGCGGATCTCGTCCGTGATCTCGCCGTAGCCCCAGTTCTCCTGCAGCTCCTCCGGCATCTCCAAGTTGCGGACCCAGTCGACGATGCGCTTGGTGTCGGGCATCGGCACGTCGAGCCCCATGACGATCTTCGTGGGCTCGACCCAGTGGAGGGCCGTCCCGATGGCGTGGTACCCGCGATACGGCGAGCGCTCGTACCACCCGACGATGCCCGAGAGGCTCAGGTACAGGTGCTCGTGCTTGCCGGCGAGGCCGATCAGCTCCTCGGTGTGCGGCCAACCCATGTGATACGCGATCACCTTGAGATCGGGGAAGTCGAGCAGAACCCGGTCGAGCGTGTCGGGGTGCGTGTGGTAGCTCGGCTGGGGGCACACGTACGACATGCCCGTGTGAACGGTCAGCGGGATGTCGAGCTCGCACGCCTTCTCGTAGAAGGGCCACATGCCCTTGTCGTCCAGCGGCGCCAGGTCTTCGGGCTGGTAGACCTTGCAGAGCCTGACGTCGTAGTTGGTGACCAGGTGCTCGAGCTCCCAGATCGCGTGCTTCACGCCGCGACGCAGGATGGGCCCGACCATCGCTTCCAGGTACATGCGCCCGGGGTACGGCTTGATCTGGTCGAGCATGAACTGGTTGGTCGACAGCGGGAAGGTGCCACCGGTGAT
Organism: uncultured Actinomycetes bacterium; assembly: GCA_963706745.1. GTDB lineage: Bacteria > Actinomycetota > Acidimicrobiia > IMCC26256 > PALSA-610 > JAOSJK01. The sequence goes on from CAVPMX010000004.1 coordinate 1,407,337, forward strand.
ATCCATCATGCCTTCACGCAGGCAGAAGCAGACGTCGACATCCGCTGCCTCCATGTGCCGGATCAGCGTCTCCGCGATCGGCGGCTCCCCCAGCTTGGGATCCGGGCCCGACCACGCACGCAGCACTCCGCGAACGCTCTTCCACCAGCGCTCTGCGTCCGGGTAGTAGCCGATGGTCTCCGCGATGGCTGTGGGGTTGAGGAGATGGCACTCCGTCAACGCGACGAAGTAGTCGCTGCTCTCTGTCATGCTTCCCTCTCTCGAATCAGATTCCAGACGCGCTGGGGAGAGGCGGGTACCTCGCGCAGCATGATGCCCAGCGGTGCCAGCGCGTCGTTGACCGCGCACATGACCGCTGCCGGCGTGATGTGGATGGCTCCCTCGCCGCAACCCTTGGCACCCAGTGGCGTGAAGGGCGACGGTGTGGAGACCGCGACCTTCTCCGTCACCGGGACTTCGTTGATCGTCGGCATCAAGTAGTCGCCAAGGGTCGCCACCAGGGGCTGACCGTCGTCGCTGTACACGTACTCCTCGAACAACGCGGCGCCGATTCCCTGAGCGATGCTGCCGTCGGTCTGGCCGTCGACCGTCGCGGGATTGAGCCTCGTGCCGCAGTCGTCGGCCAGGCAGTACTTGACGATCTCGACCACGCCCGTGCGGGGGTCGATCTCCACCATGACGACGTGGACCGACTGCGCCGCTGTCAGGTAGCTCTTGGAGCGCCCTTGGTCGTCGGCCGCGGTGCGGTCGGGAGCGGTCCACACGTAGGTGGCTTCCGGAAGCGGGTCGAGGCCAGAGGGAAGCAGATCGCAGCGCGCGAGCATCGTGCCCGCCACCTGGGCGACGGTCATCTCGACGCCCGGGCGGCCCTCGACCAGGAACACGCCGTTGCGGAGAGTCACGTCGTCCTCCGGAACGCCGAACAGCCCGGCGACGACACAGCACATCTTGTCGGCCACCCGTTGGCACGCGCCGAGCACCGCTGCGGTGATCGCGACGCCCAACCGGCTTCCGCCCGGGCCGAACGACGGAGGCGCCGACTGCGTGTCGAGATGCACGACACGCACCGCGTCGAACTCGGCACCGAAGTAGTCGGCCGCGAGCTGGCTCACCAGCGTGTACTGGCCCTGCCCCTCCATCGAGAACCCCACTCGCACCGTGATCGCGCCCGTCATGTCGACGCTCACCGTGGCGCCCTCCGGCACTCCGATCTGGCGCATTCCGACGATGCTGTAGGAGTTCCAGTCGAACACGCCGGGCTCTATGGTCGAGGCGACACCGATTCCGACCAGTCGCCCCTGCCGTCGCGCCGCTTCCTGCTGCTCGCGCAGCTCCTTGTAGCCCGCAAGATCGAGCGCGGCGTCGAGCACCTCGGGGTAGCTGCCGCTGTCGTACTCGTTGCCGCTCGGGATCGTGTAGGGGAACTCGTCGGACGGGATGAAGTTGATCCGCCGGAACTCCGCCGGGTCGATCGAGAGCGATCGCGCCGCGATGTCCATCATCTGCTCGAGCACGAAGAAGTGCGGCGGCGGGCCCATACCTCGATACGGGGAGACCGGGGTCTTGTTGGTAGCCACCAATGTCATGTCGTAGCGGGCGGCGCCTATGGCGTACGGGCCCGTGAATGCGGCCAGTGGCTTGGCAGCTCCGAGAGCGCCGAATCCTTCGCCAGTCGCGCCCAGGTCGTCGACCAGCTCGACCTTCAACGCCGTCACGCGTCCGTCTGCGTCGACGGCGATCGAGGCCCCGTAGTGCCTGTCCCAAGCCTGACCGCCACCGGCGATCAGGTACTCCATGCGGTCCTCTATCCACTTCACGGGCCGCCCGCCCGCCTTGCGCGACAGCATGGCAGCGATGCTGATGCCACGCCCGCCGCCCTTCCCTCCGAAGCTGCCGCCGTGCGGCACGCTCTTCACGTTGACCTTGTTGGAGGGAATCCCCAATGTCGCCGCCGTACCGAGCGCCGACAGCGAAGGCGACTGGATGCTGCCGTGCACGGTCAGGTCCAGTGTGCCTGGATCCCACTCGCAGATGACGCCGAACGTCTCTGTCGGGTTGGCGCCCACCCGATTCCAGCGGAACCGCTCCGTGAACACGTGGGTGGCCGACGCAAACGCCTCGTCGACCTCGCCCCAGGTGAGCTCGCGCTGAAGCATGACGTTGGTGCCCTTGTCGTCCATCAGCAGCGGGCTGTCCGGCTCCATCGCGGCGAACGCATCGGTCACCGGCTCCAGCGCTTCGTACTCGACCACGATGTGCTCGATCGCGTCTTCGGCCACCGCACGGCTCGTGGCGGCCACCGCGGCCACCGGCTCACCCACGAATCGTGCCTTGTCCGTCGCGAGGCAAGGCGCACCCCAGCCCCTCGGCACACTCCCCCCGGGCCTGCACCATGCAAGCGCGTCGGCGCCGGTCACCACGGCCACTACGCCCGGCATCGCCTCGGCGTCGCCCGTGTCGACGCCCGTGATGACGGCGTGCGCGTGCGGATTCCGGAGGATCGCGCAGTGCAGCATCTCCGGCAGGTCGATGTCGTCGATGAACCGCGTCCGGCCCGTGAGCAGCGCGCGGTCTTCCTTGCGAGGTACGTCGCGCCCGAGCCAACGCGGGCTGTCGACCGGGAGGCACTCGAAGGTCATCCGGACACCCCCGACTGCGCCGTCCGAGCGGCCTCGGCTGCGCCCAGCGCCGACCGCAGGATGCTGTGGTACCCGGTGCAACGGCAGAGCTGCCCGCCGAGCACCTCGCGGATCTCGTCCTCGGTGGCACCGGGGTTCTCGTCCAGCAGCGCGCTCAGCGCCATCATGAAGCCGGGCGTGCAGAAGCCGCACTGGAGACCGTGCTCGCGGGCGAACCATTCCTGGATCGGATGAAGGCTCCCGTCGGCATCGGCGAGCCCCTCGACAGTCGCGACCTCGGCGCCGTCGGCCTGTACGGCAAGCATGAGACATGATCGAGTCGCCTCGCCGTCGACCACGACGGTACAGACGCCGCACACACCGTGCTCGCACCCGATGTGCGTTCCGGTGAGGCCCAGCTCGGTTCGCAGGAGATCGGCCAGCGTCGCTCGCGGCTCCACCAGGGCCTCTCTGGCCACCCCGTTCACAGTCAGGCGCACCTCGTGTCCGCCGGCAACCGTCATGATGCCGCCGCCTGGGGCGCAGCGCGCCCGACCGCGTCGTCGAGCCCGCGCTCCGTCAGCACTCCGGCAAGATGGCGCCGGTAGTCGCCCGAGGCGTGGATGTCGGCGAGTGGACCACCTATGGCTTCGCGCACTGCTTCGCCGGCGCGTCGATGCAGCTCGGCATGCGGGCGCTCGCCGCGAAGCATCTCCTCGGCAACGACCATACGTGTCGGCGCCGAGGTGACACCGAAGGCAACGATCCGCACGTCGGAGTAGAGGGACTCGTTGTCGAGTCGGACAGTGACAGCGGTACCCGCCATCGCGAAGTCGCCATGACGCCGACTCAGCTCCGTGAACGCCCATCCCGTTCCGCTCGGAAGGGCCGGTACGCCCACCTCCACCAGGAGCTCTCCCTCGGCGAGTGCCGTCGTCAGGGCCGACACGAAGAAGTCGGCGGCCCGGATCGTGCGCTCGCCGCGAGGCCCCTGGACCCGCAACCACGCGTCCATTACGAGTGCGACGGCCGGGTACTCGGCCGCCGGGTCTGCGTGCGCCATCGATCCGCCGACCGTCCCCCGGCTACGGATCTGGGGGTGACCCACGAGTCGCGTCGCTGCGTGCAGCAGCGGCTGGCGCGCGCGGACGAGTTCGGACCTCTCGACCGCAGCCTTGGTCGTCATAGCCCCGAAGACCAGGTCGCCGTCGCGCTCGGAGATTCCGACCAGATCCGGAATGCGGCCGATGTCGACCACCAAGTCCGGGCGCGCCAAGCGCATGCTCAGCATCGGAAGCAGGCTCTGGCCACCGGCGAGAACGACGGCATCGCGGTCGGCGTCGTCCAGCAGCGCCACGGCCTCGGCGACGGAGCCGGGGGCCGCGTAGTCGAAGGGCGCGGGCTTCACGGTCCGTTCCTGCTCCGTTCGACCACGTCGCGTTCCTCTGAGTCCGCCACGGTCGGTCTCCTAGAACTCGAAGTCGTCGGGCAGGTTCCAGAACGCACGCACCTCGGCCCCGTAGTCGGGCGTGAGCTCGAACGACGAGCGCCACATGGCGAGCACGGCTGGGTCCATGTTCTCCTTGGCGACGATTCTCTGGCGCTCGGCCGCCCACCAGTCCTTGAACGGTACGGCCTTGCGCTTGCGCTCCTCACGGATCTCGGTGCGCCGCCGTTCTGTTGCGACCCCGTCCACCGCGTACGCACCGTTCTGGGAGACCACGGCTCCGTTGATCTCGGTCGCCACGCGGACGCTGGTCCACCCCTTGTTCAGGTCGTCTTCGATGGAGGCCAGATCGCGTTCGATCGGGTCACCCATTGCCTGCGCGCCCGCGATCGGGTGGACGATGAGGTCGTAGTTCTGCAGCGGCTCGTCGGTGACGAAGGGGGCGTCGGCCTCGGTCACGAGCTCGGCCGCCTCGATGTTGGCTGCCATCTCGGGCCGCTCGGCCGATCCCCGCCCGTGCACGAGCGGCTTCTGGGCCTCGATCAGCTCTTTGACATTGGTCTTGTGCGCGTAGCTGGGCGTGTCGGTCCACGTCGGGTATGCGCCGTACATGCCGTGGTTCGCCACGACCTTCGAGCGCATTCCGGCGTCACCGCACTGGTAGTCGATCCCCGAAGGCGTGTTGTGCACCATCCACACCGCCGTGTGTCCCAGACCGCCACGGAACCGGCCGTAGCCGCCCGAGTCGGGTTCGATGTTCCGGCCCAGGTAGAGGATCGGGTAGTAGAGCTCGGTGACCTCTGCATTGCCGAAGTCGGCGTTCGGCGTGTAGATGCACCACGCGCTGTTCTCGCCGTCGGCGAAACCGCGCGCGGGAGAGCCGTTGCTGGCCTGCTCCAGGGTCAGACCGGCCAGGTAGTACCCCAGCTGCGTGACCCCGGCGAACTCCGCTGTCATCGTCGTGGCGGCACCGGCCGCCATCTCCTCCACGACCCCGCGCATCTGGAACAGGCGGCCGAACACCTCGTAGAGGTTCGACATCCAGATGACCGCCGGCGCCCACGCCACTCCCGAGGACGCCGAGTAGTCCTTCTCGAAGGGGTTGGCCCAAGAGCCGTCGGGCGGGGTCTCCACCTCCCATGCGGAAGCAGGACCGGAGTTGAACATGTCGAAGCCGATGATGTGCGAGTAGCCGTTCAGCAGACCCGACTTGAGTGCGACGGGGCTGATGTTCTCCCCGAACGGGACTGTCCCACTGGCTCCGCGCAGCGAGAAGTGCACGCTGGCGTCGCCCTTGATCTCCACTTCCATCGGCGCGTTGAAGAGGCAGTCCACGTCCTGCTTGCCGAGGATCGTCCGCTTGCCCTTCATCGCCAGGTCTTTGAACTGCGACTTGCGGATACGACCGGGGACGGTCTGGGTCTTGACGCGGTTGACGGCGTAGCGGCGGCTGTCCTCCACGTACTCCCGTGTCGCTTCGAGGAAGAAGTCGAGGCCGTACTTGTCGATCACCTGCGTCAGGCGCTCGCGGATCGCCACGCAACCTGCCACGCGCCCCCGCGCGTCGCCCAGCACGAAATCGGGCGTGCGCGTGCGGGACCGAATGCGCATGTCGTACCAGGGGTAGTGGCGGTCCTTCTCACCGACCTTCTCCATGGAGATGCACAGACCGTCGCTGTAGCAGTCAGGGTTCAGGAAGCCGACCGATCCCGGCGTCACCGACCCGCAGTCGCTGACGTGGCTGACGCATGTCGCCCACGCGACGAGCGTCTCGCCGTAGTAGATCGGCATCGCCATCTCGAAGTCCGGCGCGTGGATACCGCCGTAGTGCGGGTCGTTGTTCTCGAAGATGTCACCCTGCTCGAAGCCCGGGAGATCCTCGTACCCCAGCTCGATGAGGCTGCGGACAGTGTGGGCGAGCAGGTTCACGTGGGCCGTGATGCCGCGCGACACACAGACGGCCTCGCCGGTGGGGAGGTTCAAGGCCCAGAGCGCGTCACCTCCCTCGACGGCAATCGGGGACGACGAGACCTTGCAGCCCACTTCCCACCCGATGTTGCACATGTTCGAGAGGATGTGCCACATCGCTTCGTAGGTTCCCGGGTCGCTCTCCTTGCGGTGGAGGCGTTCCAGACCGAACATGTGACCCGTCTGTCCGAAGGCCCGTTCGTTCTCACCAAGCTGCTCGATCAGGCTGTTGCTCACCTCTGCGCGTCCTTCCGCTCGAGCCAGTAGATGTCGTACGCGTCGATGCGCACATGCCACTTGGGCGGCACGAAGAGGGTCGTGTTGGACGCCTCGATCACCGCCAGACCGTCGACCTCATTGCCCGGCTTCAGATCCTCCATGCGCCAGATGTCGGCATCGCTCCAAGCCCCGTTCTGGTACACGGGCCGCTTGCCCTTGTACGCCTGACGGTCAGGTTCCTTGGATGCGAGCGACTGCTTGGGGAGCTTTGGTTTGACGGTGTCGACCTTGGCGATCACGCAGACCTCTGTGACCTGGTATGCACCGACGTCGGGCTTCGCTACCAGCGTGAACATCTTCGTGTAGCGATCTTCGTAGGCCTTGACGAGCGCCCGCATGTCTTCGACCGTGTCGACTCGCGTCACGGGCGAGGTCACCTCGATGTCGTCGAGCTGGCCCATGTACTTCATGTAGACGACGCGCGTCGTGGTGATCTGGTCGGCCGAGAAGCCCTCGCCCCCCAGCTCCGTGAGCAGCTCCTTCTCGAGGGCGTCCCAAGCCATGTTGACGGGCTGGAGGTAGGCCACCTTCATCTCGTCGTCGAGATCGGGGGTCAACACTGTCGCCACGCTCTTGTGGCGGCGGTGGGAGTAGTCCATGCACGCGCCACCCCACGCGGAGAAGGCGCCTGCGTGCGGAACCGTCACGACGGCCTTCCACGGATGCTCGCCGGCGTAGCCGAGCATGTGCATCGGGCCGGCGCCCCCGTAACCGAGCAGCACGTAGTCGCGAAGGTCGTGCCCCACCATGAGGCTGCGGACGAGATGCTCACGCATCATGACGTTCAGGATGTCGAGACAGGTCTCGGCCGCGTCGTAGACGTCCATGCCGAGAGGGTCGGAGATCTTCTCCTTGAACAGATCGTAGGAGACCTGCTTGTTGACCCTCAGCTTGCCCCCGAGGTAGTTCTCCTCGTTGAGGATCCCGAGCAGCAGGTTGACGTCGTTGATGGTCGGCGTTGTGTTGCCGGCCTCCAGGAAGGTCGGGCCAGGCGTGCCTCCGGCGGAGTCCGGGCCCAGCTTGATGCGGTTCGTCTGCGGGTCCAGGCGTATGTACGTGCCTGTGCCCGCGCCGATCGAGGTGATGCCCAGCATCGGCACGTTGACGTACATGTCCTGGAAGCCGGGCTCCCGGTCGATCGGCAGGACACCGGCGGTGATCGCGCCCGCATCGAACGACGTGCCGCCCACGTCGGAGCAGACGATGTTGTCTTCCTCGATGATCGTCGAGAGGTACTTCGCCCCCATGAGGCCCCCGACCGGTCCGGACATGGCCGCCTCGAACAGGCGCGGGTATCGGATGTCGGTGATTCCGCCGTAGCCCAGGACCGTCTTCAGGTGGTGGGGGTACCCGACCTTGCCGAGCTCCTCCTCGATTCGGAAGAGCTGGCGGCGCGCCGCGCTGGAGGCGTACGCCTGAACGATGGTTGCGTTCGCCCGCGATACCTCGCGCGCTGTGGGTGCCACCTGACTCGACAGCTCGAGCGGGACCTCGCGGCCGACCTCGCTCATCACGTTGCGGGCGATCTCGGCCGCGCGCTCCTCGTGCGCCGGGTTCGTGTACGAGTGCAGGAAGACGATCGCGATGACTTCGCAACCCTCGTCGATCAGCAGCTCGCGGACGCCCTGCTCGACCTCGTGCTCGTAGATCGGGATCACCGGCGTGCCGAACATGTCGATCCGCTCGGTGACGCCACGAGCCTGCTTGCGCGGCACCAAGGGAGTCCGGTGCCGGCGATACTGCATATGGGTGATCTCTGACCACTGGGCGCCGATGAAGGTCTGCGAGCCGCGCCCCTGCGCGTTGATGTCCTCGAAGCCCTTCGTGACCAGCAGTCCGGTCTTGGCACCCGACATGTTGATCACCGTGTTGAGCATCGACGTGCCGGTGTAGATGGACGACTCGAAGTTGCGGCCGAAGGTTCGACCGGCGCCCTTCGGGTCGATGCCCATCTGCTCGAGTGCTTCTTCGAGCGACTCCATGTAGCCGATGCTCTCGTCGGCCGGCGACGTCGGCGCCTTGCCGATGACGCTCTTCCCCTGCTCGTCGACGACGATCACGTCTGTCATCGTGCCGCCGGCGTCACAAGCCACGAAGTACCTCTCCATGCCTGGCCCTACCTCTCCGTCAACTCCGACGACGTTCGTTCGACTAAAGGGCGGTCGGCAGCCTCCGACCTGCCGAACCACCCACCGACCCTGCGCGCGAGGCGCCACACCGACCCGAGCAGCCCACGACCCGGCAACGCCGGTCGCCGAGGCGACGAGCTCCCTGCCGCGGGGGTATCCGGCGCCTCGGTGCGGTCGAGCACTCTGATCCCGGTTGCCACTGTCACCTCCCGCCGCCACGAGGCGGCTACGAGTCGGGCGTCACCTCACCCCGACAGGATGCCGCAGGTTCGGGGGTGCCGGTTCCACTTCCTGGAGAACGGTTCCACAAATAGGTCTCTGTGGTCAAGTATTACTACCATCCGGTCGAAGCGCTACGTTGGTGGTGAGGGCCGAATCGAACGTTGGTTCGTCGACGAGGAGAACGACACGATGCCAAAGGACCCGCTGCGTACGAAGCTCTGTGACCTGCTCGGCATCGAGTATCCGGTGATCGCGTTCACGCACTGCAAGGACGTGGCGGTCGCGGTGATCAACGCAGGCGGGTTCGCTGTGCTCGGCGAGGCGATGCACACGCCCGACGAGATCGCCGCGGACATCGCCTGGATCCGCGAGCGCGTCGACGGCAAGCCCTACGGCGTCGACCTGCTACTCCCGGCGTCCGCACCCCCGTCGGGCTCGCTCGACGATCTGCAGTCGAAGATCCCCGACAGCCATCGTGAGTTCGCCCGCCAGATCAAGGACAAGTACGACGTCCCCGAGCCGAAGGGGCCCGTCGCCCTCCACACATGGGGCGGGCTGAACCAGGAGCTCGCCCGTGCGCAGTTCGAGGTCGTCCTCGACGAACGGGTGCCCGTGATCGCCTCAGGTCTCGGCAGCCCTGCCTTCCTGCTCGACGCTGCCCACGAGCGCGACATGGTCGTTCTCGGCCTCGTCGGCAAGGCCCGGCAGGCGAAGCGCCAGATCGATGCCGGCGTCGACGTCATCGTCGCCCAGGGCTACGACGCCGCAGGGCATACCGGGTCGACCGGGACCTTCTCGATCGTCGCCGAGGTCGCGGCGATCGCCGGAGACACGCCGGTCGTCGCAGCCGGCGGGGTGACGACCGGGCGCCATCTGGCGGCGGCGCTCTGTCTCGGCGCGAGCGGGGTCTGGACGGGGACACTCTGGCTCGCGTCCAGGGAGTCCGACGTCGACATGGTCGTCAAGGAGCGACTGCTCACTGCGACCGCCGACGACACGACACACAGCAAGTGCATCTCCGGCATGACGATGCGAGTCCTCAAGTGCCCGTGGACCGAGGAGTGGGCCGGGCCGGAAGCCCCCGATCCCTTGTCACCCCCGTACCAGATGCTCCTCAGCGCCGACTACATCCAAGGCGCCAACGATCACCACCGTGGGGACCTGATGACCGAGGCAGCCGGCCAGGGGGTCGCATTCGTGACGTCGATGAAGCCGGCGCGTCAGATCCTGTTCGACGTCGTCGAGGAAGCCCTCGACACGTTCGAGGGCCTCGTCGGTGACCTCTCCTGACCCTGCGACCGCGGTGCGGGGCTTCGACGCCGACCTGGCAGGCCGGCGGGCCGAGTGCGACGGCGGTCACGCCCTCGCCGGCACTCGTTTCGCCGCACGCGAGGAGTTCGTCGGCACGCTCACGGGCGAGTTCGTGGAGGAGGGGGATCCGGCCTGGCGCTGGTACGTGCTCGGTGACCTGACCCGAGCACCGGCCGGCTACCGGCACGACACCGTCTGGTGCGAGTCGGGGAACATCTTCGTCGTCGACGGCGAGAGGGATGCCGGAACGACGCACTAGGTGACCGCAGTCCTCGTGGTCGGACCTGTCGACCGTATGGGGATGGCGGCGATTCGAGAGAGGGGAAGGCGTTGGCACAACGGGGACGGCGGGAGGCGATCCTCGACGCCGCTATGGATCTGTTCGCCCGCTCCAGAGACGGCGGAGTGACGATCCAGGAGATAGCCGACACCGCCGGAACCCACAAGACGACTCTCCTCTACCACTTCCCGAGCAAGGAAGTCCTCTACGAAGCCGTCCTCGAACGGGCCATGGAACCGGTCGTCGAGATGATGGAGGGCTTCCTCGGAACGGAGTTCACCCCGGATCGGTTGGCTTGGTACCTCGACGAGCTGCATCGGTTCCTCAGGGACAACCCCTCGATTCCCCACTTGCTGATGCGCGAGCTCGACTATGGCGAGAAGTACGCGAACCACTTCGTGAGGATCTTCGCGCCGGCGCAGAAGCGCCTCGCCGAGGCCGAGCAGGCGGGCGTCATCGCGCACGTCGAACCCGTCTTCCTCGTGCACGACCTGCACGTGCAGATCATGGCCTACTTCTGCCACGGCCCACTGCTCGAGCGACTCATGGGCGCCGACCCCTACTCGGTCGATGCGATGATCCTCCGCCGCCAGTACCTGGTGGATCAGGTCGCGCACCAGTGGCGCCCCGGCAGACCCAAGGGCGCCGAGGCTAGGAGCTCGAAGAGCGAGACGGACCGGCGGGCGGGCTGACCGCGCGTCCCTTCAGTTCTGGCAGGACCTCGGTGGCGAAGAGCTCGAGGCTCTCCCAGCCGAGCTCCGGCGGCATCCCTGCGAGGAGCGGGTGCAGGGTTATCGAACCGAACTGTCCGACCTCCTCGGCCAGCTCCAAGCACTCCTCCGGCGTGACGATCTTGTAGACGCCACTGCTCTTGATCCCATCGAGGTCGTCCTCGAACACCGCCACCTCCGAGCGGATCTCGGGCGTCTGCCAGTCGGCGTAGGTCCGGGAGTCGTGGAGTATGAAGGGCGCGAGCCGCGCCCAGTCGCGCTCCGGGTCGCGACTCACGTGCACGAACCCGGGCCGATTGGGCAGGTAGACCGAGCCACGGAAGCCGACCTTCTCGCACTCCTCCCTGTAGATCGCGGCGAGCTCCGGATCGTTCACCGCGGGGAAGAACCCGATCCGCAGCCTCGCTGCGCGTCGAGCGGACACGGGTGCCGAACCTCCTACGAACACGAGGGGGTGGGGCCTCGATCGGGGCTTCGGGGTGACCCGGACCGTCCGGCCCCGCCACTCGAACGGCTCGCCGGTCCATGCCTTGCGGAGAGTCTCCACGAACTCCTCCAGCAGGCGTCCCCGTGCGGAACGATCGACCCCGTACATGTCGAACTCTTCCTGCCTGTAGCCGGCCCCGAGGACGACGCTCAGCCTCCCTCGTCCTGCCAGGTCGAGGACGGCCATCTGCTCCGCCGTCCGCACCGGGTCGTTCAGCGGGGCGAGCATGCACGCGATCGACACCCTCAGTCGCCTCGTCCTGCCGAGGATCAGACCGGCCATCGTGAGCGGCGCCGGGAGGAACCCGTCGTCGGTCCCGTGGTGCTCGGAGAGTGCCGCGTAGTCGGCGCCGACGCTGTCGCCCCACTCGCACATCTCCAGGCATGCAGAGTAGAGGTCGGCGGTCGTGGCCGGGCCGTCATCCTGGTTGCGGAAGTCGAAGCGCAGCGCGATCAGGGCCATCCCGACGACCTCCTCAGAGCCTCAGATGTCGAACGACTTGTCGGGCTCCGCGGCGGCGCCCAGTCCCGCAAGGTGGCCGTAGGTGATGCCGAGGCCGATGGTTGCGCCGGGCCCCCAGTACCCCTGGCCGGCGGGTGAGGCGATGCAGTTGCCCGCCCCGTAGAGGCCGGGGATCGGCTCGCCGTGCGTGTCGAGCACCCGTGCCTCGGAGTCGATGACGGGCCCGCCATTGGTGTCGAGCACGCCTGCGCCGAGAATGATGCAGTAGTAAGGCCCGGTTGCCGCGAACGGGGCCATGGTCACGTTGGGCGACCCCGGACGGTGCGGGCCACTCCAGGCGATCCCTATAGGTGCGTCTCCACGCCCGAAGTCGCGATCGACGCCGTTCTCCGCGAACCCGTTGAAACGTGCAATCGTCTCCTCCAGATTGGCCGAGAACGACGTGTCGAGCCGTGTCCCGGCCACGTGCTCGGACATCGCCACGAGGCGGGCGTCGACATTGGCCGCCAGCTCCTCCCAGGTCTCGCCCTTGACGACGTAGTCGGCCTTCCGGCCCGGAAGGGGCACGGGGTCTCGCATGACGTGCCTGTCCGGGGAAGAGGCGACGGCGTCGTCGTAGACCATGAACATGAGCAGGTTGGGATACTCACGGCGTGTCGGGTCGTATACGCCGTGCACCCGACTGCGGTCCGCGTAGACCATCTTCTCGTTGACGACCCGCCGCCCGTACTTGTTGACCTGGACCATGGAGTCTCCCCAAGGCACCCACACGCCCGGCGGGGACGGGTTGCGAAGGGCGGCCTCCACGGGGACCTGCTTCCACCAGGCGTTCGACATGTTGCCGAGCATGGCTCCGGCCTCGACGCCGATGCGGACGAAGTCGCCCTGCGCGGCGGGGGTCGCGCAGGAGCCGTAGACCCTGCCGGGCAGGTGACGGCGCACGAGCTCGGCGTTGTGGGCGTACCCTCCCGATGCGAACACCACCGCCTTGCGGGCGCGAGCAAGGACGGTCAGGTGCCGGTAGCGCAGCTCGAGGCCGACGGCAGCGTGATCGTCGTTCTGCAGGAGCTTCACTGCTTGGTGCTCGAGGAGCACCTCGACCCCCTGCTTGCGCGCCGCCTGCTCGAGCTGCTCGATGATGAGCGGCGTCCCCGGGCTAGGGACGCAGTGCCGGCCGTTGGGACACTTGTTCTCCGGCAGCTCGGCTCCGTAGTCGGGCATCTCGGGGAGCGTGATCCCGTAGCCCAGGTCCACCGGGCGCTCGGGATCGGGGACGGCGTCGTCGGCGGTGATGTCGAGCGCGCCCGCCGATGTCAGGTACTCGACGACTCTCGACGCGCTGTCGTAGAAGGTCGCGATGAGCTCGTACTGCCCCGTCGGCAGGCCGTTCGAGGGGTGGTCCGGGCAGTACCACTGCGGGTACGACATCCGGCACATGTAGCGGATGGCATCTTCGCGCGGGTCGTCGACTCCCTGGGCGCGCAATGAAGGGTTGCCGGGCATCCACACCGTGCCGGCCGACAGCGACGTAGTGCCCCCGACGTGGTCGTTGCGCTCGAACATGACCACCGAGGCGCCCTCAACCGCCGCGGTGACCGCGGCCGAGAACGCGGCGCCGCCCGATCCGACGACGAGGACGTCGGCATCGAAGTCGAAGATGTCGTCACTCACGGCAGCCTCCGCGCCCTGGGGCTCACTGCCCCTTGAACTCGGGCTTGCGCTTCTCGATGAACGCGCGGGTTCCCTCGCGCGCGTCGGCGGTGTGGGCCGACATGGTCGCCGCCACCGCTTCGTAGTCGAGCATCTCGTCGAGGGTCGACGTGAGCGCCTTGTGGACGAACCTCCGCGCGAGGTCGACGGCGACGCTCGGGCCCGAGGCCAGCTCCTTCGCGTACGCCATGGCCGTCGGTAGTGCCTCGCCCTTCGGTACGAGCTCGTCGATGAGTCCGTGGCGGTGGCACTCCTCCGCCTCGATGATCCGTCCGGTCTCGACCATCATCAGCGCCGTGGAGAGGCTCGTTATGCGTGGGAGGAAGTACGTCACGCCGCAGTCGGGCGCGAATCCGAGGCGCACCATCGCGGCGCTCATTCGCGTCGACTCGTCGCCGATCCGGCGGTCGCAGGCGAGCGCGAACGCCAGGCCGGCACCCATGACCGGGCCGTGGAGCGCGGCGATGACCGGCTTGTCGACCTCGACGATCCAACGCGTCAGCTCCGCGACCGGCCCCGCCGGTGTCTTGCGCTGGTATCGCTCGAGCGGAACCTCGGACAGCCCGGGAATGCCACGTTCGGAATCACCGCCCAGCCACTCGGCGTCGCCGCCGGAGCAGAACCCACGGCCTGAGCCGGTCAGCACGATCACGGCCACCTCGTCGCGCTTGCGAAGGTCGCGGAACAGGTCGCAGAGATCCTGCGCCAAGTCCCAGTTGATCGCGTTCAACCGCTCCGGACGGTTCAACGTCACGACCCCGACGCGGTCCTCGATCTCGAACAGGTAGTGCGAATCGGCTGCCATCTCGTTCCTCACCTCGGTCGTGCTCTCGGTCGTCGTCTCGGTGCCCGGTCGCGATCTCGCTCTTGCTCGCGCGTCAGCCCGCCTGCAGCGCCCTGATGATGCCAGCCAGCCAATCCTCGTCTGCTCGTAGGCCCGGCGCCAGGTCGAGAAGCACTGTCGAGAAGAGCCCGTCGCATCGCTCGCCGATCGCCGCCGCGAGGTCGTCGCGACCGGCGACGATCGCCCACTCGTCGAGCATGTCGTCGGTGATCCGGCTCGGCATCTCGTCCCAGCGCCTCTCCTTCGACATCGCGTGCAGCTCGTGGCCGATCTCGGCCCAGCCATGGTGCTCCAGCACGGCGTGATACGTCGGAGTCGACGAGTAGAACGCGATGTGGGCCTTCATGGCCTGCTTCGGCGACTGCGATCTCCGCGTCGTCGCGGCCGATCACGAAGAAGGGAGCGCCGATCATCTCGACGTCGCCGACAGAGCGGCCCGCCGCCCCGGCTCCTGCTGCCACAGCGGGCAGCACGACTTCGCGAACGTACTTGAACGTGGCAATGGGATGGACGCGCAGACCCGCGCAGTGCTCACCGGCGAGGCGCGCCATGTACGGGTTCACGGCCGCGAGGTGGATCGGGACCTCGGGATGGTCGATCGGCCCGGGGTTGAACAGGGGGTTCATGAGCGTGAACCCGTAGTGCTCCGACTCGAATGCGGGCCGAGCTCCCGTCTGGAAGGTCTCGAACATCGACTTGACGCACAGGACGTAGTCGCGCAGGCGCGGGCCGGCCGGAGCGTTCCAATCAGCGGCGTACCGGCGTTCCACGTGGCTGCGCACCTGCGTGCCCAGGCCCAGCTCGAAGCGTCCGCCCGAGAGCTGTTGGAGGTCCCATGCGAGCTGGGCGGTGACGAGCGGGCTGCGCGGGAAGGCGATCGCGACGTTGGTGCCGAGCTTCACGCGCTCGGTGTGCTCGGCGGCGATGGCGAGCGGCAGGTACGGGTCGTGGCCGGCCTCCGGAACGGTCACGCCGTCGAAGCCCAGGCGCTCGGCGTCGCGGGCTGCATCGGCGATCCGGCCGATGCTGATCGCCGCCTGCGTGCTGCCGGTGTACTGATCGTCCTCGGGGCCCAGCAACACGGTCTCCACTCGAAACGCCATGTCGCTACCACTCCTCTCTTGCGAACCGGCGGTGGGCGGCGGGAGCCTACCACTGCGGTAGGAAATCCTGACCAGGTGGTCAGAGCGCGCGGGTGCAGGTAACGTGACTCGAATGCGTTTCTCCCAGGAGGACGAGGCGTTCCGGGCCGAGGTGCGGGACTGGCTCGAGGCCGGTCTGACCGGGGAGCTCGCCGGCGCCCGGGGCCTCGGCGGATCGGGGCGCGAGCACGAGGGCTTCGAGCTCCGGCTGGCCTGGGAGCGGAGCCTCGGTGAGGCGGGCTGGATCGGGCTCGCGTGGCCCAAGGAAGTCGGGGGACGCGGTGCGAGCCTCGTCCGCCAGGTGATCTTCGCCGAGGAGTACGCCCGGGCGGATGCCCCCGCCCGCGTCAACCACATGGGCGAGCACCTCCTCGGCCCCACGCTCATCGAGCTCGGCACCGACGCACAGAAGGAGCGCTTCCTCCCCCGATCCTGCGCGGCGAGGAGCTGTGGTGCCAGGGCTACTCCGAGCCGAACGCCGGCTCCGACCTGGCGAACGTGCAGACGACCGCCGTGCTCGACGGCGACTCCTGGGTCCTCAACGGCCAGAAGGTCTGGACCTCGCTGGCGCAGTGGGCCGACTGGTGCTTCGTCGTCGCCCGGACCGACCGGGAGGCGCAGCGTCACCGCGGGCTCTCGTACCTGCTCTGCCCGATGCACCAGGACGGCGTCGAGATCCGCCCGATCGTGCAGATCACGGGCACCTCGGAGTTCAACGAGGTCTTCTTCGACGACGCCCGCACCGCCGCCGACAACATCGTCGGCGAGGTGAACGGTGGGTGGCGGGTGGCGCTCGCGACGCTCTCCTTCGAGCGCGGCGTCTCGACCCTCGCGCAGCAGATCGGCTTCGAGCGCGAGCTCGACTCGGTTGTCGCCGCAGCGCGTCGGCGCGGCCTGGTCGACGACCCCGTGTGGCGCGATCGACTCGTCGACGCGTGGATCGGGCTCCGGCTGCTGCGCTTCAACGCGCTCCGCACGATGCGCGAAGACGGCGAGCCGGGCCCCGAGGCCTCGATCTCCAAGCTCGCATGGGCCACGTGGCACCGCGCACTCGGGCGTCTCGCTGCCGACGTGCTGGGACCCGAGATCGAGCTGTCGGAGAACGAGAGCCTCCGCAGCCTCTTCCTGTTCACGACGGCCGACACGATCTACGGCGGATCGAACCAGATCCAGCGCAACCTGCTCGGCGAGCGTGTCCTCGGCCTACCCAGATGACCGTCGTCCCCCCCTACCCGCCGGGCCACGGCCTGCTGACCGGCAAGACCGTGCTGGTGACAGCGGCGGCCGGCACCGGGATCGGCTTCGCCACCGCCAAGCGCTGCGCCGAGGAGGGTGCGCGCGTCGTGCTGAGCGACAAGCACGAGCGTCGTCTGGCCGAGTCCGTCGAGGAGCTGGCCGGCGTCGGCGATGCCGCCCACATGGGTGTCGTGTGCGACGTCACCGTCGAAGACGACGTGCAGCGTCTCTTCGCCGCCGCCGTCGATGGCGCCTCAGGACGGCTCGACGTGGTCGTCAACAACGCCGGGCTCGGTGGCACGGCCGCCCTGGTCGACATGACCGACGAGCAGTGGGACGTCGTCCTCGACGTCACACTCAACGGCACGTTCCGCTGCACACGCGCCGCGCTGCGCCACATGATCCCGAACGGCTCCGGCGTGATCGTGAACAACGCGTCGGTGCTCGGCTGGCGAGCGCAGGCCGGGCAGGCGCACTACGCGGCGGCGAAGGCGGGCGTGATGGCCCTCACACGCTGCGCCGCGATGGAGGCGGCCCCGGCGGGCGTGCGCGTGAACGCAGTCGCGCCGAGCCTGGCCATGCACCCGTTCCTCGCGAAGGTCACCTCCGACGACCTGCTCGACGACCTGACGAGCCGCGAGGCCTTCGGGCGTGCAGCCGAGCCCTGGGAGGTCGCGAACGTCATCGTCTTCCTCGCGAGCGACTACTCGTCCTACCTGACCGGCGAGGTCGTCTCGGTCAGCAGCCAGCACCCCTAGGGCTGCGCGGCGTCGAGGAAGGCCGGTCGCTCGCCACCACCGTCGACGACGAGGTTGGCTCCGCTCACGTACGCCGCCAGCGGCGAGGCCAGGAAGAGGCAGGCGTTGGCCACGTCGGCGGGGCGACCGAGTCGCCCGAGAGGGACGGTGGCGGCGACGCGGTCGACGCCCTCGTCGTCGCCGTAGTGCATCTGCGAGCAGCTCGGTGTGGATCAGACCGGGGCTGACGCAGTTCACCCTCACCTTCGGCGCCCACTCGACGGCGAGCGTGCGTGTCAGGCTGATCAGCCCGGCCTTCGCCGCGCCGTAGGCCGCTGTGCCGGGCGAGGGCCGCAGCCCGCTCACGCTCCCCACGTTGACGATGCATCCGCCGCCGGTCTCCTGCATCACCGCGTTGGCAGCCCGGCCGACGTGAAGGGCGGCCGTCAGGTTCAGGTCGATGATCGCGGCGGAGAAGCGCGGCGACGCCGTGGCCGCATCGGTCGAAGGTGAGCCGCCCGCGTTGTTGACGACTACCTGCAGCCCGCTTCCGCGATCGACCACGGTATCGACGAGGCGGGCGACGCTGTCGGAGTCGCGCACGTCGGCCGCGACGAAGGTCGCTCGACGCCCACCGCCCTCGGGGGACACCTCGGGTTCGTTGCGACCGCAGATCACGACCTCGGCACCCGCTTCGAGGAACGCCGCTGCGATCCCCGCGCCGATCCCCCGCGTGCCACCTGTGACGAGCACCGTCGAGCCTGTGAAGTCAAGATCGATCATCCGGCGATTCTCGCACCTACCCGGAAGCGCTGTCGGACCCCCCGTTACACTTCCCGTCCATGATCCGCTCCGAGATCCGGGACCACGTCGCCGAGGTGGTGATCGACAACCCGCCGGTGAACGCTCTGCCAGTGAGGGGCTGGTTCGATCTCGCCGAGACCGTCCGCAGGCTGGGGCGCGACCCCGAGGTGCGGGCCTTGATCATCGCCGCCAATCCCGAGATCCGGGGTTACCAGGCAGGCGTCGACATCAAGGAGCTGGCCGCCGACCCCACGAAGAAGTCGCTGATCGACGTCAACCGCGGCTGCTGGGAGACCTTCGCCGCCGTCTACGACTGCGAGGTGCCGGTAATCGCCGCCGTGCACGGCTACTGCCTGGGCGGCGGCATCGGGATCGCCGGAAACGCCGACATCGTCGTGGCCTCCGACGACGCCACGTTCGGGCTGCCCGAGGTCGACCGAGGTGCCCTCGGCGCAGCCACCCACCTCAGCAGGCTCGTGCCCCAGCACAAGATGCGGGCGCTGTTCTTCACCGGGGCGACCATCGCCGCCCAGGAGCTCCTGGCCTTCGGGACCGTGGAGCGCGTCGTGCCGCGTGCCGACCTGATGGACGCTGCGCGCGACATCGCCGCCTCGATCGCGGCGAAGAGCCCTCTGGTGATTCGACGAGCCAAGGAGGCGCTCAACGCGATCGATCCTGTCGACGTGAAGCGCAGCTATCGGTTCGAGCAGGGCTTCACCTTCGAGCTGAACCTGTGGGGCGACTCCGACGAGCTGCGCCAGTCGTTCGTCGAGGGGCGCGACGCCGACGTCTGACGGCGAGCGACGCCACCCGGTCCGCACCGTTGTCGGCGTCAGGTCACGCGCGGATCCAGCGGGGCAGTACGAACTCCTCCGAGATGCGGTCGAAGACGACTCGCACCGGCTCACCGATCTCGATCGTGGCAGGGTCGACGCTGTTGATCGGCTCCCCCGGCCCGGCCACGAGGTTGCCGACGAGGCGGATCGAAGGATCCTCGTCGAGGGCCACCACGACAGCGTTGTAGGGCGCGTACTCCGCATAGGCGGGTAGCAGCGGCGGGTGCGACACGACGTACGACCACACCGTCGCACGGCCCGACACCTCGGGCCACTCAGACGTGGTCGAGCGGCACCACGGGCACATCGGTCGGGGCGGGAAGCGGAACCGGCCGCAACCGCTGCAGCGCTGCACGCGCAGCTCGCCCCGGCCCGTGCCCTCCCAGAACGGGGCGCCGTCGTCGTCGACGACCGGGAGCAGGAAGCCCTCGCTCATGCTTACCCTCACCTCCTCAGCAGGAGGGCGCTCGTGGGCACGCCCTCGCCCGCCGTCACCAGGCAGGTGTCGGCGTCCTCGACCTGTGCGGTCGAGGTCCCGCGCATCTGGCGCACACCCTCGTTGATGAGGTTGAAGCCGTGCACGTACGCCTCCGACAGGCCACCGCCCGACGTGTTCACCGGCAACCGGCCGCCGAGCTCGATCGCTCCGTCGTCGGTGAACGGCCCTCCCTCACCCCGCTCGCAGAACCCGTAGCCCTCGAGCGACAGCGGGATGAGCGTGGTGAATGCGTCGTAGATCTGCGCGACCTTCACGTCGGCCGGACCGAAGTCGGCGCCGGCCCACAGGCGCTGCGCGGCATGCGCGCGCCGGCGCACCGAGCGGGTCGTCGGACCAGTAGCTCACCATCGTGTGGTGCTGGCGTGGAAGGCCCTGCGCGAACGAGTGGACGTACACCGGCGCGCTGCCTGCAGTCACGCGCCCGCTCCGCCGACACCACAACGCAGGCGAGGGCGCCATCGGTCTCGAGACAGTTGTCGAAGAGGCACAACGGCTCGGCGATCCAACGCGCGCTCATGTAGTCGTCCCGGGTGAGGGTGCGCTCGTACATCATCGCCGCAGGGTTGCGATTGGCGTGCGCCCTGCAGGCGAGGGCGACGTTGGCGAGGTGGTCGCGGGTGGCGCCGTACTCGTGCATGTAGCGGCGCGTGAGCACGCCGATCTCGTCGGCCGGTCGGAGCAGGCCCCACGGCCGCGTCCACTGGGCCGGCGTCGGGAGCTGCGCGACGGTGTTGGCCCACGGCCTTCCTCCGGAGCCCCGCTTGCGCGAGCGCCATGCCACACCGACCTCGGCCTGACCGGTCGCGATCGCCATCGCGAGGTGACCGACTGCCGCACAACCTGCGCCGCCCCCGTAGCCGATCTGGCTGAAGAAGGTGACGTCTCCGGCGCCGACGTTCTTGGCGATCTCGACCTCGTCGGTCACCTCCATCGTGTAGCTGGCGAAGGCATCGACCTCGGAGGCGTCGATCCCGGCGTCGTCGAGGGCGGCGACGATCGCCTCGCAGGCGAGGCGCTTCTCCGATCCCTCGAGGCTCTTGGCGAACGGGGACTGCCCGATCCCGACGATCGCGGTGCTGTCCTTGATGCGCTCCGTCATGGGGTGCTCACCCTAATCGCCGACCTGACCGCGATAGGGGCTCCGCGGGTAGCCTGAGCGCCCGTCGAAGCCGGGGTGTGGACCCATGAAGGGGGTACGCGTGCGGGGCGATCTCGAATGGGCAAGCGTCGCCGGCCTGGTGCGATCTGCGGGAGCGCGGTTCGCCGAGCGCGAGGCGATCGTCGACGACGACGTACGAATGAGCTTCGCCGAGCTCGCCGACGCCGTCGGGCGGGCAGCGGCGGCGACGATCGCCGCGGACATCGAGAAGGGCGATCGCGTCTCGATCTGGGCACCCAACATGCACGAATGGGCGGTGGCGGCGCTCGGCGCGGTCAGCGCGGGCGCCGTCCTGGTCCCCATCAACACCCGGTTCAAGGGCCCGGAGGCCGGCTACGTGCTGGCCAAGAGCGGCGCCCGAGTGCTCTTCACCGTCGACGGCTTCCTCGGCAACGACTACCTCGAGATGCTCGCCGGCGAGGAGCTCCCCGACCTCGAGCGCATCGTCGTGCTGCGGGGAGCTGCCCCGGGCGGGGACCGAGTCGTGGGCCGACTTCCTGGCGGCGGGCGACGGGGTGGAGCCCTCCGAGATCGACGCTCGCATCGCCGAACTCGGCCCCGACGACCTCTCCGACATCACGTTCACGTCGGGAACGACCGGCAGGCCGAAGGGGGCGATGATCACCCACGGCCAGACCCTGCGGGTCTTCGAGCAGTGGGGCGACATCGTCGGCCTCGTCGAAGGCGACCGCTACCTCGTCGTCAATCCGTTCTTCCACACGTTCGGCTACAAGGCCGGGCTGCTCGCCTCGTTGATGCGGGGCGCGACGGTGATCCCCCATGCCACGTTCGACGTCCCGCACGTGCTCGAGACCGTCGCCGCCGAGCGGATCACGGTGCTGCCCGGCCCGCCGACGCTGTACCAGTCGCTGCTCGACCGCCCCGACCGCGGCGACCACGACCTGTCGTCGCTGCGGCTCGCCGTCACCGGCGCGGCGGTCGTGCCGGTCGAGCTGATCCGTCGCATGCGCGATGAGCTGACCTTCGGAACGATCGTCACCGCGTACGGACTGACCGAGTGCTCCGGCATGGCGACGGCGTGTCGGCCCGACGACGACCCCGAGACGATCGCTTCGACGTCGGGCCGGGCGATCGACGACGTCGAGGTTGCCGTGGTCGACGACGTCGGGCGCCGCGGTCCCGCTCCGGCGCGCCCGGCGAGGTCGTCGTCCGCGGCTACAACGTGATGCGCGGCTACTTCGAGGACCCCGACGAGACCGCCGCCGCGATCGACGGCGACGGCTGGCTGCACACCGGTGACATCGGCGTGATGGACGACCGGGGCTACCTGCGCATCACCGACCGCAAGAAGGACATGTTCATCGTCGGTGGGTTCAACGCGTACCCGGCCGAGATCGAGAACGTCCTGCTCGGCCACCCGCACGTCTCGCAGGCCGCGGTCGTGGGGACGCCCGACGAGCGACTCGGCGAGGTCGGCGTGGCCTTCGTGGTCGCCCGACCGGGCACCGAGCCCGACCCCGACGAGATCGTCGCCTGGTGCCGCGAGCGCATGGCCAACTTCAAGGTGCCGCGCCGGGTCGAGGTGGTCGATGCCCTCCCCCTGAACGCGAGCGGCAAGGTGCTCAAGTACGAGCTGCGCGATCGTGCCCGTGCCGGGATGGTCGGGGAGGACTGACTGGCGCACTCGATCGCGGGGTCGCTCGAACCCCGCTACGGATTCCAGGGTACGGGGAAGTCGTCAGCGCGCAACGAGCGTCGGTACCGCCGTCGACGAAGACGACTGAGCCGCAGAAGAAGCGAGCGTCTGGACCGAGCAGGAACACGACGAACGCGGCCAGCTCGTCGGGCGTGCCCTGTGCGACCGATCGGTATGGGGAGCGCGTCGACGAACTGCCCGATGGTCGGGTCCTCGCGGCTGGCCTGCAGCAGCGGGGTCTCCACCGCGCCGGGCGCGACGGCGTTGAGCGTGATGCCCGCACCCGCCCAGTCGGGGCCTGGCGGCGTTGCGTCGAACCCACCACGCGATCGCGGTCTTCGTCGCCGGGTAGGTGGCGAGTGAGCCGGCGGCGTCGGCCGCCTTGCGCGCTCCGTTCTCGTCGCCGGCGAGGCACTTCTCCACGACGTCCATGGGTATGCCCGGCTGGATCATCGTCGAGTTCGAGCTGATCGCGATCGCCGCGGGACGGTCTGCCACGGCGAGAAGCGGCCGGAGCCCTTCGAGCAGAGTCATCGCGCCGAAGTAGTTGACCGACACGAGCAGGCTGCCGGGCCGGTCGGTCAACCCGGCAAGGCCTGCCCAGGTGACCAGACCGTCGAGCGACCCGCCGCACAGCCCGGCCACCGCGTCGACGGCCGCCTGCCGTCCTTCGGGCAGACCGAGATCGGCGACGACGTCTGCGTCGCGCAGGTCGACACCGATCACGCGCTGGCCGTCGGCCTGGAGACGGGCGCGCGTCGCTGCTCCCATGCCCGACGCCGATCCGGTCACGACGACTGTTCGCTGCCTGGCCATGCGCGGATACCTCCGGGACGACGGTGCTCGGTGCGGGGGAGGCTACGCCTGCGGTACCAGCACGCAGCGGGTGCCGGAGTAGATGGTGGGTACGCACTTGTTGCAGTGCACGCACAATCCGGCTGCCTGCTCACCGGCGGCGAACCGGTTGACGAGGTCCGGCTCGCGCAGCAGCGCGCGGGCCATGGCCACGAACTCGAAGCCCTCGGCCATCGCGGCCTTGATCGTGGCGAGCTCGTTGATCCCGCCGAGCAGGACCAGCGGAAGGTCGAGCGCCTCGCGGAACTGGCGGGCGAAGGGCAGGAAGAACGCCTCCTCGAACGGGTAGTGCGGGAAGATCCTCCTACCGAACAACCGGAACCCCGGTCCCGATCACCGGCCCGAGCGCCGCGGCGAACTCCTTCAGGGGCACGTCGCCGCGGAAGTAGTACATGCCGTTGAGAACCGAGCTGCCGCCCGTGAGCTCGATGGCGTCGAGGTGCCCGTCGTCCTCGAGCAGCCGTGCGAACTGCAGGCTCTCGTCGAGCCACAGACCATTCGGCGACACCGTCGGCCATGTTGAACTTGGCGAGCACCGCAACCTTGCCGTCGGCGATCTTCGCGGACCGCCTCGACCACGCGCCGCGGGAAGTGCGGATCGGTTCTCGATGCTCCCGCCGTAGCTCGTCTGAGCGCTTGTTCAGGTTCGGGCTCATGAACGAGCTCAGCAGGTAGTTGTGCCCGAGGTGCACCTCGACGGCATCGAAGCCCGCCTCGACCGCGACGCGCGTCGCCCGCTCGAAGTCGGAGACGACGTCGTCGAGCTGCTCGCCTGTGGCGCCACGAACCCTGCCTCTCGCAGGGAGGCTGAACCGGGTCGACGGCGCCAGCGACGGGTTCCTCTTCGACTGTGCCTGCGCGACGAGGCCTGCATGTCCGAGCTGGGCCGAAACCTTCGCACCCTCGGAGTGGACCGCCTCGGTGAACCTCGTCATGTCGGGGATCAGCTCGTCGGTGAAGACGAGCGTGTCGCGGCTGACGCGACCGCCCTTCGAGACGGCGCAGTAGGCAAGGGTCGTGAGGCCGACGCCTCCCTTCGCGAGCGCCACGTGGAAGTCGATCAGCTCCTGGCTGACCGCTCCGCGGGGCATCACCCCTTCGAAGCTCGCCGCCTTGATGATGCGGTTGCGCAGTGTGATCGGGCCCAGCTTCGCGGGCTCGAACGGCGAGGGTGGGTTCGCAATCTGGGTCACCATCGAGGCCTTTCCACAGGTTCTCCGCGCGGAGCATAGGTGAGCCGGCGATCAGATGGCCCGGTCGCCGCCTTGTGTATCGTGCGCCTGCGGCGCTCGGAGTGGGTCATCGACTCCGCGCCCATCACAATCAGCTGAGCGGTCGTCGACGGGAGCAGCCGGTGGGCATCTGCGAGGGTCGGGTCGTAGTCGTCACGGGGGCCGGCCGGGGCATCGGGCGCGAGCACGCTCTCGAGTTCGCACGGCAGGGGGCGAAGGTCGTTGTCAACGACCTCGGCACCGGGCGTGAGGGAAGCGGCACGTCGGACGAGCCCGCGCAGCAGGTCGTCGACGAGATCCGAGGCATCGGCTCCGAGGCGATCGCGAACGACGACGACGTCGCCGACTGGGACGGGTCGCGTCGCCTCGTAGCCGCCGCGGTGGCCACGTTCGGGAGGCTCGACGTGCTCGTCAACAACGCCGGGTTCGTGCGCGACCGCATGCTCGTATCGACCTCGGAGGAGGAGTGGGACGCCGTCGTGCGCGTGCACATGAAGGGGCACTTCTGCACGATGCGCCACGCCGGCGAGCACTGGCGGGCACGGGCGAAGGACGGCGAGCAGCTACACGCCGCCGTCGTCAACACCTCCTCGGGCGCGGGCTTGATGGGAAGCGTCGGGCAGGGCGCCTACTCGGCTGCGAAGGCCGGGATCGCGGCGCTGACACTGGTCGCCGCGGCCGAGATGGGGCGTTACGGCGTGACAGTCAACGCGATCGCGCCCGCAGCCCGGACCCGCATGACCGAGGCCGTCTTCGGCGAGCGCATGGCCAGGCCCGAGAGCGGCTTCGACCACAACGACCCCGCGAACATCGCTCCGCTGGTCGTGTGGCTGGGCAGCACAGAGGCGCGCGACGTGACCGGCCGGATGTTCGAGGTCGAGGGCGGGATGATCTCGCTCGCGACCGGTTGGCAGCACGGTCCGAGCGTCGACAACGGCGCTCGCTGGGATCCGGCGGAGGTCGGCCCTGCGGTCCACGACCTGATCGCCGAGGCTTTGGCGCCGGTTCCGGTCTACGGCTCCCAGGCCTGACGCCGCGTCACCCGACTGCGCACCTCACCGCTCGCACCGACGAGCACGCCTCGCCCCTACTTGATCAACGGGTCGCGCGGCAGGCCGAGGATCCTCTCGCCGATCTGGTTGCGCTTGATCTCCGACGTGCCGCCGGCAATCGACATCGCCCGGTGCATCAGGACCATCATCCCCGCCATGGCGCCGGGGCCGTCGAAGAGGGCAGCATCGGGCCCGGCCGACTCGGCGAGGATGGCGGCGGCTTCGTGACCGAGCTCCGAGAGCACGAGCTTGGTCACATTGCCCTCGGGCCCGGGCCCGCCGCCGGCGACCGCCCGGTGCGCGCTACGCAGGTTGAGCGTGGTCATCGCATGGTGCGCCGCCGCATATCGACCGATCCGTCCGGCACCGCCCGATAGTCGCTCGGGATGCGCGTCGAACGCAGGGATGATCGCCTCCGCGCCGATCGCCAGACCGCCGCCGCCACCACCACCGATGCTCACGCTCTCGTTTCCTAGCGTCGCGCGGGCCACGGTCCAACCTCCGTCGACCGGGCCGACGACGTCGTCGTCGGGCACGAACACGTCGTTGAAGAAGACCTCGTTGAACTCCGACGCGCCGCTGACCATCCGAAGCGGCCGGACCTCGACACCCTGCGCCTTCATGTCGATCACCATCGTGGTGATGCCGTCGTGCTTCTTGACGTCGGTGTTGGTGCGGACCGTGGCGAGGCCGAAGCTGCTCACGTGCGCACCGCTCGTCCAGACCTTCTGGCCATTGACGATCCAGCCGCCGTCGACCTTCACACCCCGCGTCTTGACGCCCGCGGCGTCTGAGCCGGCGTCGGGCTCGCTGAAGAGCTGGCACCAGATGACGTCCTGCCTCAACGCGGGACGCACCCAGCGCGCGACCTGGTCGTCGTCGGCGTGCTGGACGAGCGTGAGGATCACCCAGCCGGTGATGCCGTACGCCGGGCGCTTGACGCCCGCGGCTTCGAACTCCTGCTCCACTACGAGCTGTTCGACGGCGCCGGCTTCCCGACCCCAGGGCTTGGGCCAATGCGGCTGCACGTAGCCCGTCTCGATGAGCGAGTCGCGCTGAGCGGCTTCGTCGAGGCCTTTTATCGACTCGGCGAACGCCCGAATCTCCTCTCGCATCGCCTCGGCCTCGGGCGGCAGATCGACGGAGCGCTCCCGCCGCACGCCGCGGCGCACAAGGTCGGTGACGTCGATCGACGTCGCCTCGACGTCGACGATCGCCTCCAGCGCGGTCGCGCGACGAAGGTAGAGGTGCGCGTCGTGCTCCCAGGTGAAGCCGATACCGCCGTGTACCTGGATGCACAGGTTCGCGCAGAGGTCGGCAGCCGACATCGCCAGGGACGCGGCCATCGCGGCGGCCGAGGAGAGCTGGTCTCCCCCTTTCGCAGCCGCGCGGGCGGCGTCCCAAACCGCCGATGTCGCGAGCTCCGTGGCGACGAGCATGTCGGCGCAGTGGTGCTTGACGGCCTGGAACATCGCGATCGGACGACCGAACTGCTGCCGGACCTTCGCGTACTCGGCGGCCAGCTCCGTGCACTCGCGTGCGATGCCAGTCGCCTCCGCCCCGAGGATCACGCGGGCGAGGTCGACCATCACCTGTCGCGCTCCTGGCACGACCTGCGCCGGCGCGCCGTCGAGCGCGACGCGAGCCGACCTGCGCGTGGGATCGAGGTTTGCCGGCACCTCGACCTTCACGCCGCTGCCGCGCAGGTCGACGACCGCGACGTCGTCACCGGCGCCCACGAGCAGCAGGTCGGCGAGCCCGCCGCCGAGGACGACATCCGCCGAACCCGACGCGACGCCGTCTCGCACCTCGACGTCGCCCCGCAGCGCGACCGCAGCCGTCGTCGCCCCGGACGCGAGCCCAGGCAGCAGCTCCGCCTGCATGTCGTCGGGGGCAGCTGCTGTGAGCACCGCGCTGGCGACAACCGTCGGAACGAACGGCCCGGGAGCGATGCCGCGCCCCAGCTCCTCGACCACGACGACGAGCTCCTGCAGCCCGTAGCCGGAGCCACCGCGCTCCTCGGGCACGTGCAGCCCGAGCCAGCCGAGCCCGCGCATCTCGTCCCAGAACGCGGGCAGTCCCTCCTCCGGCGCTTCCAGTAGGGCACGGGCCACCGCGCGCGAGTCGCGCCGGGTCAGGAAGTCGGAGACCGTCTCGCCCAGGGCACGGTGGTCATCGGTGATCGCGATCGACATGGGAACACTCTCTTCTCGTGTTGTTGGTCGTCGGGCTTGAGGTCTTCGGTCCAGGTACCTGCGTACGGTACCCAGGTCTGGCCCTGCTCAGAGTCGCTCGATGATCGTGACATTGGCCTGCCCTCCGCCCTCGCACATGGTCTGCAGGCCATAGCGGCCGCCGGTCCGCTCGAGCTCGCAGAGCAGCGTCGTCATGAGCCGCGCACCGGTGGCGCCCAGCGGGTGGCCGAGCGCGATCGCCCCCCCGTTCACGTTGACCTTGTCGAGGTCGGCGCCGCTCTCGTGCGCCCAGGCGAGAACGACGGAGGCGAACGCCTCGTTGATCTCGACCAGGTCGATGTCGTCGAGAGTCATGCCCGTCTTCGCCAGCGACCGCGCTGTTGCGGGGATCGGAGCCGTGAGCATCCAGATTGGATCCGCACCCCTGATCCCAAGGTGGTGGACGCGAGCCCTCGGCGTGAGGTTGTGCTCCTTAACTGCGCTCTCGGAGGCAACGAGAATGGCCGCCGCGGCGTCGGATATCTGTGACGAGACGGCGGCGGTCAGCCGCCCTCCCTCGACGAGCGTGCGGAGCGACGCCATCTTCTCCATGGAGGTGTCACGCCGCGGACCCTCGTCGGCGCTCACGCCACCGTACGGCGCTATCTCGCGGTCGAAGCGTCCCTCGTCCTGCGCCCGGATTGCGCTCTGGTGGCTCCGCAACGCGAACTGCTCCATGTCTTCGCGCGAGAGGTTCCACTTCTCGGCGATCATCTCGGCTGAGCGGAACTGGGAGACCTCCTGCGTCCCGTAGCGCGCCTCCCAACCGACCGACCCGGCGAACGGGTTCGCGAAGCCGAGCGGTTCAGCGACGGTCATGGCCGAGGAGATGGGGATCTTCGACATCTGCTGGACGCCGCCGGCGACGACGAGGTCGCTCGTGCCACTCATCACCGCCTGGGCGGCGAAGTGGACCGCCTGCTGCGACGACCCGCACTGCCGGTCGATGGTGACACCGGGCACCTCGTCGGGTAGCCCGGCGGCGAGCCAGCACGTTCGCGCGACGTCGCCGGCCTGGGGGCCGATCGTGTCGACGCACCCGAAGACGACGTCGTCGACAGCGACCGGGTCTATGCCGGTCCGCGCGACCAGCTCGCGCAGGACGTGCGCGCCGAGGTCGGCCGGGTGCACCTCGCTCAGGCCGCCGCCGCGCCGCCCCACCGGTGTTCGTATCGCGTCGATGATGTACGCCTCTGTCATGATCTCTCTCCTTCAGCGGAATCAGGTCACAGGATTGCGCGGCCGACACGCCTGCGGTGCCAGGCGGCGTCGCCCCACGCGGCGGCGAGCGCCCAGGCCCGCTTCATCCACACGTGCAGGTCGTGCTCGGTTGTGTAGCCGATGGCTCCGTGGCACTGCAGCGCGGCCCGGCTCGCCAGCACCGCAGCGTCGGAGGCTTGCGCCTTCGCCATCGAGACGTGCACGGATCGCTCGGCGTCGCGCTCGGCGATCGACCACGCGGCCCTGTAGACGAGCGGGGCGGCGAACTCCAAGGCAAGTCGCACGTCGGCGAGGTGGTGCTTCACCGCCTGGAACGAGCCGATCGGCGCCCCGAACTGCCTACGCTCCTTCGCGTACCCGACAGTGAAGTCGAGCATGGTCCGCCCCAGCCCGAGGAGCTGGGCGGCGCTGCCCAGCGCGCCACGGTCGAAGGCGAGAGCGGCCGCGTCGGGCCCGCCGACGAGAGTCGAGTCGTCGAGCAGAGCGTCGACTCGGAAGAGGCGCCGGGCGCCGTCGACCGATCTCCGGAGCTCGAGAGTCACGTCCCGTGTGGCTACCGCATGCACGCCGGTGCCGTCGAAGAGGATCACCAGATCGGTGGCGTCGGCCCAGACGGCGAAGTCGTCGGTGGGCGAGACCGCGGCGGCTCCCCCACCGCCCTCGACCATCGCGGCCGCACGGTCGTCACCCGCCTCTGCGAGCAGCGGCACGGCAACGGCGGCGGTCTCGACGATCGGCGCCGGCAGCGCCGCGCGGCCGGACTCCTCCAGCACGCCCACGAGATCGACCTCGTCGCCACCGATGCCACCCACATCCCCAGGCGCCATCACACCGAGCACACCCATCTCGGCCAAGGCCTTCCACGCGCCCTCGGCCCGACCGGTCTCGCCGCCCCACGCTTGGCGCACCGCGCCGGCCGGGCACTCCTTCGCGAGCAGATCGTGCACCGCAGCGCGGAGCTCGATCTGCTCGTCGGTGAACGCGAAGCGCACGACTACTTCCGCGGGAGGCCGAGAACACGCTCGGCGACGACGTTTCGCTGGATCTCGTTGGTCCCCGCGTAGATCGGTCCGGCGAGAGCGAACTGCAAGCCCTTCATCCACTCGGCTGACGGACCGTCGACCAGCTCCGCGCCCGCACCCAAGAGCTCGGCCGCGGTCTCGTGCATCCTCACGTCGAGCTCCGACCAGAAGAGCTTCACGAGGCTCGACTCGGCGCCGCTGCGCTCCCCCTGCGCGAGGCGTGTGACGGTCCAGAACGTCTGCCAGCGGTATGCCTCCGCATCGATGTACGCGCGCACGACCGCGTCCTGGACCGCCGGGTCGGCGGAGTCGCGAGTCGCGCGGTAGAGGTCGACGAGGCGCGAAGCCGTGGCCATGAATCGACCGGGCGAGCGCAGCGTGAGGCCGCGCTCGGAGCCGGTCGTCGCCATCGCGACCTCCCAGCCTCGGTCGACCTCGCCGAGCACGTCGCGGTCGGGTACGAAGACCTCGTCGAGGAAGACCTCTGCAAAGCCTTCGTCGCCGTCGAGCCGTTCGACGGGCCGGACGGTCACACCTTCGGCTCGCAGGTCGACGAGGAAGTACGTGAGACCGCGATGCCGTTCGGCCTCGGGGTCGCTGCGGAAGAGCCCGAAGAGGCGGTCGCAGAACGCTCCGCGCGTCGTCCAGGTCTTCTGACCGGTGAGGTGCCATCCTCCCTCGGCCTCGTCACGCACTGCGCGACTTCGGATAGCGGCGAGGTCGCTGCCGGCGTCGGGTTCCGACCAGCCCTGGCACCAGGCCTCCTCGCCCGACGCCATCGCCGGCAGGTACCGGTCCTGCTGCTCCTTGGTGCCGAACGCGAAGAGCGTGGGAGCGAGCAGGAAGATCCCGTTCTGCGTCACCCGCTGCGGAGCGCCCGCCCGGTAGTACTCCTCCTCGAAGATCAGCCACTCCCAGAGCGTCGCCTCACGGCCTCCGTACTCGCGCGGCCACGACACCACAGCCCAGCGATCGTCGAAGAGCCTGCGCTCCCAGTCGCGGTGCAGAGCGAAGCCCTCCCGCGTATCGCCCGACGGCAGCGGCGGGTACGGCCGGTTGGCCTCCAGCCATTCCCGACACTCGGCCCGGAACGCCTCCTCCGACGCGTCGAAGGTCAGGTCCACGAAGACGCCATCATCGCATCGCCACGACGCAGGAGCCATGACCGAAGAGACCCTGATTGACCGTCGCGCCCACCGTCGCGCCCTCGACCTGGCGCGCGCCGGCCTGCCCACGAAGCTGCCATACGACCTCGCAGACCTGGGCGAGCGCCTGGGCCGGCACGGCCTCTCCGAAGCAGGCGAGGCCACCGCTCGGGTTGACCGGGACGCGGCCGCCGATCGTCGTCTCGCCGTCGAGCAGGAGACGCTCGGCCTCGCCCGGCTTGCAGAGACCGATCTGCTCGTACCAGTCGAGCTCCAGAGCGGTCGAGAGGTCGTAGACCTCGGCGAGGTCGAGATCTTCGGGGCCGATGCCCGCCTCCTCGTATGCCTGCACCGCGATCGACTCCTTGAACCCGAGCTCGGGCGCGCCGCCGATCCCCGCCGCCGAGTCGGTGGCGAAGTTCGGCAGCTCGATCAGGGTGTTCGGGTACGACGGGGTGACGGTCGAGATCCCGGCGATCCGCACCGGCCGGTCAGCACCGCTGGAGCGTGCGTACTCGACGCTCGACAAGATGATCGCGGCCGCGCCGTCGCTGGTCGCGCAGATGTCGAGGAGGCGGAGCGGGTCCGCCACGACCGGCGAGGCCGCGACATCCTCCTCGGTGACCTCCTTTGCGTAACGCGCGTACGGGTTGTGGAGCCCGTGGCGCGAGTTCTTCACCTTCACCTTCGCGAAGTCAGCGGGCGTGGCACCGTAGAGATCCATCCGTCGCCGCGCGTGAAGCGCGAAGTAGGTGGGATTGGTGGCTCCCAGGAGCCGGAACCGCAGCCAGTCGGGGTCGTCGGTCCGCTCTCCCGCCGTGGGAGCGAGGAAGCCCTTCGGAGTCGTGTCGGCTCCGATTACGAGGGCGACGTCGCAGAGGCCGGCCAGGATCTGCGCGCGTGCCGTCGACAGGGCGGTCACACCCGACGCGCACGCCGCGTACGACGACGCGACCTGCGCCCCCTGCCACCCGAGCGCCTGCGCGAACGTCGCTCCCGCGACGTAGCCCGGGTACCCGTTGCGCACGGTCTCGCCGCCCGAGACGAACTGCACGTCGCGCCACTCGAGACCGGCATCGGCCAGGGCCTCACGCGCCGCGACCATCCCGTACTCCACGAAGTTGCGCCCCCACTTCCCCCACGGGTGCATCCCGACACCCAGGACGGCGATCTGCCGGTCGTCCGCCATCACTGCACCTCCGAGTCGACCGGTCGCCACTTCCAGATCATGTGCTCGCCCTCTTCGTCCTCGTAGAGCGGCCCGAGCACGAGCTCGACCTCCCGACCGACCTCGAGGCTCGCCGGGTCGGCGCCGTCGGCGAGGAGGCCGAGCACAACCATCTGCTCCGCCTCCAGCTCGACGGCGACGACCGTGTAGGGCACGAACGGATCGGGCGCGACGTACGGCGGCGGGGGCTTGTAGTGGTTCGTCGTGTACGACCACACCTTCCCGCGCCGCGAGAGCTGCACGTCGTCGCGCTCCTCGAACGGCGCGTTCGGGTTGGCCGACACGGCGACCGCCTTCGGGAAGAAGTAGGAGCCGCTCTCGACGCCACGTGCGCCGATCAACGCCGGTTCGTCACCGGTCGTGAACCATCCCTCGACTGCCGGAACCTGTCTCCTGCTCACTTCGCGCTCCCTCCGTTCAGCCTGGCCAGCACAACCTCGGCCTCGGCCATGATCCTGCCGATCAGATCAGCGACGGTCGGCAGATCGTCGATCACGCCCACGACCTGGCCGCTGGCGAACACGCCGAGGTCGGAGCGCCCGTCGACGAGCGCTGCCTTGCCCAGCATCGGCGCGTTCGCCGCCATGACGACCTGGCTCCAGCTCAGCTCCTGGCTCTTGCGCAGCGCTCGCCCCTCGCGCAGCAGCGCGAGCAACGACGTCCCCGTGAGGTGCCGGAAGGCGAGGGCGTTGCGCAGCGCACGGGGCATGCTCGTGAGCCTGCCTGTGCGTTCCAGACGATCCACGAGGTCGGTCCGCAGGACTCGATGTGGCACCCCGTCGACCTGCCTGCTCACGACGGTATCCGTCACCGACTTCGCGAGGTAGACGTCCTTGACCGCCTGCGGGACGGTGCTCTCGGCGGTGAGCAGGAAGCGGGTGCCCATCGCTACTCCCTCCGCGCCGTAGGCGAGCGCAGCGACGAGGCCACGGCCGTCGAAGAACCCGCCGGCGGCGATCACCGGGACGTCGACGGTGTCGACCACCTGGGGCAGCAGGAGTGAGGTGGGTACTGCGCCGGTGTGGCCACCGCCCTCGCCGCCCTGTACGAGCACTGCGTCGACGCCCCACTCCGCGACCTTCTCGGCGTGCCGGCGGGCGCCGATCGAGGGCATGACGACGATGCCGTGATCCTGGAGCCGCTTGATGAGCTCACGGCGGGGCGCAAGTGCGAACGACCCCACACGAACGCCCTCGCTGGCGAGCAGCTCGATCCGCTCGACGATGTCCTCCGCATCGGAGCGGAGGTTGACGCCGAAGGGCTTGTCGGTGCGCTCCTTGACCTCGCGGATCGCGGTCTCGCAGCTGGTCGAAGGTCATCGTCGCCGAGGCGAGGATCCCGAGGCCTCCGGCCGCGCTCGTGGCGGAGGTGAGGCGAGCGCCGGCGACCCACCCCATCCCGGTCTGCACGATCGGGTGCTCGACGCCGAAGAGGGCGCAGGCCCGCGTCTTCAACGCGGGATGGGTCACGTCGGTACCTCCTGCTCGGCGAGACCGAGGGGGTCGATCTCCTCGCGGATGAGCCGCAGCTCCTCTTCGGTGGGGAGGCGGGTGACCGGGACGTCACGGGCGATCGCGAGCTCGAAGCCGGTCGCTGCGCTCACATCGTCGACCGTGACGCCCGGATGCACCGAAGCGAGGCCCATTCGGTGGTCGGGTGTATCGAAGTCGAGGACAGCGAGGTTCGTGACGACCCTGGGTATCCGGTGGAACCTCGCCGCTACCGTGCCCAGCTCGGCGGCACGGTCGTAGCCGATGCCGCAGACCGCGTCGACCCGCTCCACGAACACCTTCGGCGAGTGGTTCGGCACCCAGTACGACGTCGCGTTGTTGATCGTGTTGCCCGGCGCGCCGCGAAATCCGAGGAGCTGCGCCTTCGGACGGTCTGCCGGGCCGATGAACGCGATGTTCTGGTTGCCGTAGACATCGATCTGGGTGGCGCCCATCATCACGTGCCGGGGCCCGTTCCACACGACGTCGAACATGCAGCGGTACGGGTTCCAGCCGGAGACGACCTTCGGCGCGTCGTCCACACCCACGGGCACGATGTTCTCGACGAGCACCGCCTCGCCGTCGGTCATCACGAGATCGGGCTCGAACGTCGCCTTCGCCAGGCGGCCGCCGATCATCGGGATCGTGCCAATCGGGTTCGCCAGGATCTCGCCGTCGCCGCGAAACGCCTCGGCACAGGCCACGGCGCAGATCTCGGCGCGGGTGGGCGGACCTGTGCGTCCACTCACGTGGGCACCCCCTCGCGCAAGAGGCGCTGGTACCCGGCTTCGTCCACGTCGAGGTATCGGGCGCGGAACGCGCTCCCACGCGTCGTCCGACTTGGCGCTCGCCGCGTACTCCCGCTGGAACGCCTCGTCGCGGTCGTAGTCGGGGAGGCACGATGTGAAGTGCGCTCCGCCCGGCGCCTCGACGACGCCGTCGACCATGAGCCGGTTGATGCGCAGCGACTGCACCGGGCCCTCCTTCAAGAGGTCATCGGTGTCGACGATCCGCTCGACCGACATGAACCGCCGCTTCGCCGCCATGCAGAACAGGTCGTCGAAGTACGGGTCGATGCCGAGGAACTGCCCGTTCCGCCGGCGTCGCCGCGGTTCATGTGGACGAGCGCGACGTCGAGCTCGAGAGCGGGCACGGCGACGAGCTCCTCACCATCGGCGTACGGCGAGCGGACCGTTCGAAGCTCGGGGTTCAGACGCAGCAGGTCGGAGCCGAGGCCGACGCGGTCGGTAGGAACGGCACCCGCCACGCTGCCGCCTGCAGGCCGAGCAGCATCATCCCCTCGTCGATCTCGGTCGCCTCCACCGCGCCCGACTGGCGGGCGGCACGGAAGTGCGGCTCGAGCGGTATGGAGTCGAGCGACACGAAGGCCGAGACGACCCGGCGCACCTTGCCCGCCCGGCAGAGCAGGCCCACGTCGGGGCCGCCGTAGCGCGACCAGCGTGAGGTCGCGCACAGGCGACCTGAGGATCGCGCGGACGATCGCCATCGGCTTGCGCCTCGACCCCCACCCGCCGATCCCGACCGTCATCCCGTCGCGCAGCTCGGCGACGACATCGTCCAGCGTGCACCTCTTGTCGGGCACCGGCGCCTCACCTGGCAGGGGTCGGGGCCGGTCAGCCTAGGCCCGCACCGGCGGCCTGCGGCAAGCGAGCGGTGCCGGCGACCCGAAGAGGCCGTTGCCGCGTCATCGATACATGGCGCGCAGGGCCGCCACGGCCTCTCCAACCACCTCATCGTCGCTGCGGGCTTCGAGGGCGCGCGCAGTGGTACCGGCGTTGAAGCCGACCAGCACCGGGGCTCCGGTGTACTTGTGCATGTTGAGCCACACCCCCCAGGCTCCGCCCTCGGGCGCCACGTACCCGATCAGGTCCACGTCGGGCTCCCAGAACACCTCCTCGAACTCGAGGTAGAGCTTGCTGAGCAGGCCCATCTCCAGACGGTCGATGGCGGTCCTCTTCTCGACCGGCAGCACTGGGTCGAATGCGACCCTCTCCGCCTTGAGGACGCCCAAGGGAAGCGTCACCACCGCCAGATCGCCCTCGACGACGCCCTCGCTGGTCGCCACCGCCACTCCTCCCTCGTAGCCGATGCGCTCGACGAGATGGTTGAGCCGGATGTCGAGACCTTCGGCCAGGCCATCGACCACCTGGCCGTACCCCGCCGGGAACAGCACGTCGGGGCCCGGGTACTCCCTCCCCTCGTACCAGGCGCGCGCCGAGAGCTGCCCCGCGTCGGCTGCAAGGTCCTGCTCTACCAGCGAGGCCAGGACCCACCGATGGATCTGGCGGTCGTACTCACCGAGCTCCTCGATCTCCGCCGCCCCGTCGAGGGCCGCCCCGAGCGACTTCGCGGCGTCGCTGCCCTTCGAGTCCTCGTACGCGGACTCGAGCAGCCTCTCCAGAGTCCCGTAGGCCTCCGCAATGAGCGCGAAGGGCACCAGCTCCCCATTCGCGTCGAAGAGCACCAGGTTCTCGTAATCGGTGGCAGTGGTGTCGGCGCCGAAGGCCGCTGCAAGGTCCGTCACCGGGTTCCCCCGCGTGCCGTG
This sequence comes from uncultured Actinomycetes bacterium, assembly GCA_963706745.1. Lineage (GTDB taxonomy): Bacteria > Actinomycetota > Acidimicrobiia > IMCC26256 > PALSA-610 > JAOSJK01. Next base: position 1,443,940 of record CAVPMX010000004.1, read on the forward strand.
TATCCACGACGCCCCTAGGTCGAGGGGCCTGCCCCCCATTAGGTTGCTGGTCCAGACGCGGCCACCTGCGCGGTGCCTGCCTTCGACGACCACGACTTCGTGGCTGCCGGCGAGCGCCGCGAGCAGCGGACAGCCCCGCGATGCCCGCACCGACCACGACGACCCTCCCGCTCGCGGATGCGTTCGCCACCTCCGTGGCAGCCCTCTGCCCCGAGAGCCAGGCGCCGTGCACCGTGGCCGGCGAGTCCACCGACGTCGCCTCCCCCGCGAAGAACAGCCGCCCCGCGACCGGTTCGGCCAGCATCGACCTGTCGGCCGGGGACGCTCCCGGCGGCAGGTACGAGTACGAGCCGAGCGCGAACGGATCCCCCGCCCACCGCCACATGAGGTACGCGGTCGGCTCGCCGACGCGGCCCCCACTCCGGCCGATCTCTCCCGGCGGCTCGCTCGATCCCCCGGTCCCGTGGACATCGGGTTCGTCGGAACCGTTCGCGCAGCCGGCGGCGTAGAGGGCGACTACGAGGGAGCCGTGAAGGAAGCGCCGGCGCGTGACGCCCGGTGCCGGTTCTGCCATCTCGGTCATCGTTCGAACCTACCTGCCCTGCTGCACGGGAGTCGATTGCCTCCTTGCCCGTCTCGTATCACGCGATGGATGCACCTTGTGCCGCCCAATGCCCTCTGGAGGCACTCACGGGATCAAAGTGATCGCAGCCCATCGCCACCGGCGGGTTCCGGATCATGCGAGTCGGCCAATGCGCGTTCCCCTGGCGCACACGCGGGCCAGGTCGAGATGCGGAGCGCCGGTCCGGCCGTCACCGCAGTCGTCGGCGAGGGGCTGACCGGTCCGGGAGTCGGCGCGCTCACTCCTTCGCCGCGTCGAGCAGGCGACGGAGATCCTCCTCGGATCCGGTCGGGACGATCACGACGCCTACGTCGCCGGCCTGCAGGGTGGTATCTGACCGCGGCACTATCAGGTGGCTGTTGCGATCGATGCTCAACACGACGCTGCCCGGCGGCCAGGGAACCTCGGCGACTGTCGAGCCGGCGATCAGCGACTCGTTCCCGATGGTCGCCTCTACGAGCACCGTGCTCCCCGTCGTGCGGGTGAGCAGTCGCAAGGCGCGGCGGAGCGCATCCTGGTAGCCCCGGATCACCTCCTTCATCGCGATGACCCCGACGACTTGCTCGCCCTCGAGGACCGGGACCCATCCGACGTCCGCTGATGCGAGCGCGTCGAGCGCGGAGTCGAGGTCGCTGTCGAGCGGCAGGGTCGGATGAGACGTGTCGGCGGCGGCGAGCGCCGTCCGGTCGGGTGCGTCGAGCGCCATCCCGTCCATCGACAGGACGCCGGCGAACCGCCCGTCGGACCGCACGACGGGTGCGCCGGCCAGGCCGGTCTCGGCGAGGCGGTCGCGGGCCTCCGAGACCGTCATCTCCGCTGGGAGCACCAACCTCGGTGGGGTCATGACGTCGCCCGCACGCGCGGATCCGAGCATCGGCATGCCGAATGAGGCGCGGTGGGCGGGAGCATCTGCCCGGCTCCGCAACTGGCCTTCGTAGACAGTCACGGAGCCGACCACGAGCGCAGCCAGCCCGATGGCAATCATCGCCGGCGGTAGGAGTGCCAAGCTGCCCGTCATCTCGGCGACCATGAGCATCACGCTCAGGGGCGCGTGCGCCACACTCCCGAAGCAGGCGATCATCCCGACGACGATGAACGGCGTCGGGAAATCGGGCATCCCCGGTGCGAAACCGTGCAGCGTCCGCCAGACGCCGAGCCCGACGAACGCGCCGATCACCATCCCCGGGCCGAAGATGCCGCCCGAACCGCCCGACCCGACCGAGAGTGATGTAGTGAGGATCTTCACGAGCGGCAACGCGAGGATGACCCACAGCGCGACGTCGGGTAGCCCGCCGCGCATGCCACGCTGCACCCATCCGTACCCGGTGCCGAGAGCGGCCGGGAAGGCGAGACCGATCAGGCCCACGAGGAGCCCGGCGATCGCCGGCTTGAGCATGTCCGGACAGCGCACAGCACGTGCAGCCCTGACCATGGTGTAGAAGCCACGCACGTAGAGGCGACCGACGAGTCCTGCGGCTACCCCCAGCAGCGCGTAATAGAAGAGCTGGTTGGGGTGCTCGAACCCGTGGGTCCGTAGCGTCCCGAAGATGGGGGTGAACCCCTGCACCGATCCGAAGACCGAGTAGCCGACGATGGAAGCCACGAACGACGGGAAGAGCGCCTCTGGCTCCAGGTCGTCGCGGTAGAGGATCTCCGCTCCGAGCACGGCGCCCCCGAGCGGCGCCCGGAAGATCGCGCCGATCCCCGAGCCGACGCCGACGGCCACGGCGATTCGCGCGTCTCGCGGGCTCAAGGCGAGGCGCCGCACGAGAAGAGACCCGAACCCCGCACTGATCTGCGCCGTGGGCCCCTCTCGTCCTGCCGATCCGCCGGATCCGATTGTGGCCACCGAAGCGAACAGCTTGACGATCGTCGCCTGCCACCGGATCCCACGCGGGTTGTGATGGATCGCGTTGATCGCCGCATCCGTGCCGTGCCCCTCCGCCTCGGGAGCGAAGCGGGACACGAGGACGCCCGACACGAGCCCACCGAACGCGACAACCAGCGGGATCGCCCACGGCCGTTCGAAGCTGCCGGCCGCCAAGCGGTTTCCCTCCCCGACCGGCAGCGGCGGCGCGTAGCCGCCGATCGTCTCCAGCAGGAGCTTCGACGCGAGCTCGAGGCCGACAATGAACACGATCGAGGAGAGTCCCGCCACGAGCCCGATCACGATCCCGAGCACCAGCCACTTGCGTAGGTAGTCCCAGTCCTTCAGGCGCTCAATGAGTCGGCGCATCGCGTCCTTCGCCGTCGAGCTCCACGCATGCCGCACTACCTGATGGATCGAGGCCTTGTTGCACGTGAACTTCGCCCACTTCCGACGCGACCGCCTCCGGGTCCGTCACGGCGTGGTCTCGACCGGGCGCCTGAGTCGGCGCAGCGGCGACAACCGAGTCGCACCGATGGCGACACCTGCGCCAACTCCGCCTGTTCGGGATGCCTGCATCTCAGCAACAAGTGTAGTACGGCATCTATCTCTGCCTCCGAAGGGTCGGGCCCGCGCCACGACGGCGGCCGGATTCGGGAACCGGTGGCCAAGAGGTCCCGACAGGCCGCGCGAGCAGGTCGTGAGCACCTCTGCCGGACGCGCCTCCCCTGGCGGATTGCGTGGGCCCGGTGGGGATCGAACCCACGACCGGAGGATTATGAGTCGAGGAAGTGCCGCCGCCAAGACGCTGCTGATCAGGTATTTCTCCTGGTCACAGGCCATCTCGGCGCGTAGCGTCGTCCGCCGATATCCGCCGTTGCGTGCCGAGATCCGCGATCGCCGTGACCAAACGGTGACCAACGATCACGACGCGCGGCGTGGTGCAGACGACTGTGCAGGCGGCTGTGCAGACACCCTTGATCCTTCGTGCAGACGGCCGTCTAGAGGACGAGGGCATCCTCGAGACCTGCGCCGCGGAGGTGGCACGAGTGAGCAGAACAGGGAGCATCAAACGCACCGGCAGCACGTGGGGCTTCGTCGTCGATGTCGGCCGCAAGGACGGCCGTCGCCAACAGGTCCGCAAGCGCGGGTTCCGCACACGCAAAGACGCACAGACCGCGCTCAACGAGGCACTCGCCGAGCTGCAGCACGGCGCATTCGTGCGGCCGCGTCGCATCACATTCGGGTCGTATCTCACCGACTGGCTCGCGGGCCTCGCTATCGCGGGTCGTCGCCCGACCACGATCGCCGGCTACAGAAGGCTCATCCGCATCCACGTCGAGCCCCGGCTCGGCGATATCCCGATCCAGGACGTGAACGCGATCGACCTCGATCGTCTCTACGCACAGCTCGCGGCGGTCGGTAGTCCAGACGGGTGCGGTCCGTTGTCGAACCGGTCGATCCGCTATGTGCACGCCGTGATCGGCAAGGCGCTGCACGACGCCGAGCGCAAGGGCCTCGTGCCTCGCAATGTCGCGCGGCTCGCTTCCCCGCCGTCGTCATCTTCGGCACGAGCGCCCGAGATGAAGGTCTGGGCACCTGACCAGCTGCGGGCCTTCCTCGAGTTCGTCACGGGTTCTCGCCATGCTCCGATGATCCGACTGGCAGCGATGACCGGTCTCCGCCGCGCCGAGCTGTGCGGTCTGCGCCGACAGGACGTCGAGCTCGACAAGGAGCGGCTCGTCGTCCGCCAGTCGATCACGACCGTCGACCACCACACCGTGCTGGGCGACGTCAAGACCGTCCGCTCGCGTCGCGTCATCGACCTCGACGCGAACACGGTCAGCGTGCTCCGAGCACAACGGACGAACCAGCTCCAGGAGCGCTTGCGCGCGGGACCTACGTGGTCCGACAGCGGCTTGGTGTTCACGATGGCTGACGGCCAGGGCTGGCACCCCGATGTGATCTCGCGCACGTTCGCGCGGCTCGTCGAGAGATCGGGTCTGCCTCGTATCCGACTGCACGACCTCCGCCACACCCACGCGACGCACCTGCTCGCCGCCAGCACCAACATCCGAGTGACATCTGACCGACTAGGCCACGCCTCCGTCGCCTTCACGCTCGACGTCTACGGCCACGTGCTCCCCGGCCAACAAGCCGACGCCGCGGCCGCAGTCGCCGCTCTCGTCGATCAGTAGCTCCGCAGACCACGGCCTGCTCCGCCACGGCCCCTGACTGCGTGTCGACGACCGCAGGCCCGCCACGCACGACTTCGTGACCGTATCCAGGATCGTCTGTGGCCCGGCTAGCCATTCGTCTCTTGCCCTACGGCGAGTTCCAGACCCAGGTCTCGTTGAGGAGCTCGCTCTCGCCGCCGGTCCAGCGCTGCCCGCCGAACACCACCAGGCTCGGTCCTGCGGCTGCCACCGTCTCATCTGGAGCACCGCGTCAGCGCCGGGCCGAGCCGGGACCTCGATCCACTCCGCGCGCGCACGGTGTCGAGGATCCACCCTGCGGCGTACTCGAAGCTGGCCTGGCCGTCACCGATGACGCCTGCCATGTCATTGCTCCAGGTGTCGACCTCGGGAGCGGGTGGGAGCGAAGTCCAATCGTCGGTGGCAGGATCGAATACGCCTCCCTGCCGCGTTCGATCCGAAATGCGGGTTGAGGTAGAGCCGGTCATCGCCGCGCCAGACCTGGAATCCCTGTGTTCCCGACTCAGGAAGCGGCGCCCATTCGCTCGTATCGGGATCGAAGATGGCAACAAGCTTCGTCGAGGACCTGTTGATCGGGGTGCCGAAGACCAGCAGCCTTCCGTCGTAGTCGACAGCTTGCCTGTCGAAGACGGGCGGGAGGGGATCATCGGGAAGAGGCGACCACTTGTCGACGTCGACGTCGAAGCGGAAGTCCGGGGTCTCGCCTTGTTCGTCGCTGTCGGCAAACGCGAGGATGTCTCCGGCGAAGGGCACTATGTGGAAGTAGCCAGTGTCAGAGGGCGGCGGGAGCTCGTCCCACGCGTCGTCGAGGCTGCGGTAGCGCAACATCGCCCGTCCGGCCGGGCAGTTCGGGCTCTTGTCGCATCGGCTGAGTGAGTACACGTCTGCTCCCACGACGGCAGCCCCGGCGTTCTGGATTCCTACCGGTGCGTCGGCAATGCGCTCCCACCGACCGGTTGCCAGGTCAAGCGCTGCGCCGTCAACGAACGGCCGCTCGTCTGGGCTCAAGCAGCGCGCGCCCGGGTGGGCACGTGTACTCCCAACCGCCGAAGACGAAGAGCCGATCGGCAGTCGCCGCCAGCGACGCGCCTGTCCGCCCTGAAATCGGCGGCTCGTCCAGAAGCGTCCAGCCCGGCTCCCCGGTCTGAGCGGTGTCGTCGGTGCTCCTCGGCACCGATGTTCGATCCTCCGGGTTGGAGGCCGTGGTGCACCCGGCGACCACCAGGCCACAAAGGGCAAGGACCGATGCCGGGCACCTCAGACTGAGCGTTGCGTTCCGACCCCTTCGTCCGCTACCTCGTAGTCGATGCGGTTGAGCATCCCCACGTTGGACGGACGGGCAGGAGCTGGTCTTCATCAGCCCTGAGTCCGAGCAGCGTCGGCGGCGAGCTTCAGGTACTTATCCCAGTTCCTAGGCGGGCTCGTCGACGCTGAGCCGACCTCCGCCGCGAATGACCGGAGGACCTCAGAGATCGTGAGTCCGATCGGGCTGCGTCCTTGGTATGTCGGCCCCGGCGGTTCGGTCACCGGGGTACTCGTGCCCGTCAGCTCCTCTCCGCGGGCTTCAGCGGCAGCAAAGAGATCGTTGGCGGGTTGGATCGGCGACAGGCGGCCGTCACCTGGCCAGGCGGCGAGTACACCGGGCGGGCCGTTATCCAGGTTGATCACGTAGGTGACCCCAGCGTCCTTCTCGGGCGTGGCCCGGCGGAGAAACAGCAAGTACTCGGCGCGGCCGTACATCTTCTCGAGCCTCCGCAGGACCGTGGCCTGTATCTCCTTGTCAGCGCTTAGTGGGAGCGTGACCGTCAACAGCCCATCGGTGAGCGAGGGCTGTTCGCGGCCACCCACGATTGCGTCGACGGCGAACTTCGCGTGCAGGATCCCGGGGAGGAGGCCGTCCGGTAGGGGATCGGATATCGGTTCGACCTTGCTGAGGGTCGCGACAACGACCGTGTCGCTGTAGTCACGCATCTGGGGGTAGGAGTCGTAGTACATGATGTACTCGGCGACACCCAGGTTCGAGAGACTGAGCAGGTCGCCAGGGTTGCCCTCATATGTAGGCACCCCCTCATACGAAGGCAGCGACGTGCCCGTAGGCGCGGAACGATCGGCTACCGCTCTCGCGTCTGGTCCGGCCTCGGCACGCACCGACACCGGCGATCCGCCGCAAGCGACCCCGACCGCTACCACAACCGACGCTGCAAGGAGCGTCTGCCGACTGATGCGGGTCATCGCAACGTCCTCTCGGTAAGGCAGGAGGAGGCCCCAGGACCGTTAGGCGTCCGACGCGCGTGCGCTGGTTCCCATCACCCCACTTTGATCCGTCTACCCCCCCGCCGCCACCAGCTCCCGTCCGGCCTCGCACATCGCGTGCAATCGCGGGCAGCCCGGACACCGGGGAAGGTCGAGGATCGCGTCGAGGTCAATCGGCGCGCCGGCGGGGCCGCGGGCGGGCGTTGGCGCGCCTGTTGCATTGACGACCGCTTACGCGACGTCAAGAAACTCGCGAATCGCCTCACGGATGATCTCGCTCGTTGTCGTGTGGTCGCGCTCCGCGCGACTCTCGACGGCCTTCTTGAGCTCCGGGTCGAGGCGCACGGACACGACCTCGGCCGGCGCCGACCCGAGCAGCGGTCGGCCACGCCGGCGCGTCTCGAGCGCCTCGACGTCGTAGTCGTGCTCGGCCTCGTCGGCCAACGCCTCGACGCCGGCGTCGTTCAGCACCTTGCCCGACCTGGTGCGGTAGGTCCTCGTCTCGTCAGCCATGCGCGAATATCGTAATACGTATTCCCGAAGCCGAGAGCCCTCTCCGTGCGCTGATCTCGAAGCACGCGACCTTCGTTGATCTCGAGCACGGCCATCGTCTGCACGAACCAGGGCCTCTTTCGGCCTTTCACGCGACACACAGACTCGCCACTTGCGCGTAAGCGCAAGTGGCCGAGCCGGGGCGCGGCCGGTTCCCTTATGGCAATCCGGCAGATCTCAGCCGCCGCGAGAGGCGCCGTGACTCGCTCGTGCGACGTGCACCGCGTCAGTGCAGACGTCGCGCGGCGGGGCTCGTGCGCGCTTATCGGGAGCATGACGACCAACCAGATCGACGCCGAATCGGAGCGCTTGCTGCTCACGGTTCTGGAAGCCGCCGAGCGCCTTGCTGTGGGCCGCAGCACCGTCTACGAGCTCACCGCCGCCGGCGAGCTCGAGGTCGTGCACATCGGCCGCTGCCGCGGATCCCCGTCGCTTCGCTAGAGGAGTTCGTGCGGCGCAAGCGTGATCAGGCGTGACCAAACGGTGACCAACGGGCCGCGCGAGCCGGTCGTGAACGCCCTGTCGGGCGCGTATCCCCTGGTGGATTGCGTGGGCCCGGTGGGGATCGAACCCACGACCGGAGGATTATGAGTCCCCTGCTCTGACCACTGAGCTACAGGCCCGGAGGCCCAGAGCGTAGACGGGAGGCACATTGCCTACCGGCTCCACCGGCCGCGGCGTCAGTAGGACTGCACCGTTGTCGTGTGGCTCCGGGGGAGAGACTCGAACTCTCAACCTAGCGGTTAACAGCCGCTCGCTCTGCCGGTTGAGCTACCCCGGAACGGCCCCGAATCATCCGGAGCCAGTGCGGCAGGTTACCAGCGGCCGGAGCCGCGCCTCCGCCCGACGCTATGACTCCTCGAGGTAATCGCGCAGACGCTGTGACCGGGTCGGGTGCCGCAGCTTCGCGAGCGTCTTCGACTCGATCTGGCGGATCCGCTCCCTTGTGACCCCGAACTCCTTGCCGACCTCCTCGAGCGTGCGGATGCGCCCGTCGTCGAGGCCGAACCGGAGGCGGACCACCTGCTGCTCTCGCTCGTTCAACTCCTGAAGAGCCTCCTCGATCGCCTCGCCGAGGAGGCGGCGTGCCGCCGCAGCCGAAGGCGCAATGGCGCTCGGGTCCTCCACGAAGTCACCGAGGAGGCTGTCGTCCTCCTCGCCCACCGGCGTCTCCAGCGAGACGGGCTCCTGCGCTATCCGCTGGATCTCGCGCACCCGATCCGGCGTCAGCTCCACCTTTGCGGCGATTTCGTCTACCGAAGGCTCGTGTCCGAGCTCCTGATGCATCTGCCGCTGAACGCGCAGCACCTTGTTCATCGTCTCGACCATGTGAACGGGGATGCGGATCGTCCGGGCCTGGTCGGCGATCGCTCGCGTGATCGCCTGACGGATCCACCAGGTGGCGTAAGTGGAGAACTTGAAGCCCTTCGTGTAGTCGAACTTCTCCACCGCACGAATCAGGCCGAGATTCCCTTCCTGGATCAGATCGAGCAGGGCCATCCCGCGCCCCACGTACCGCTTCGCGATGGAGACGACCAGCCTCAGGTTGGCCTCGGTCAGCTGGCGCTTGGCGATGTCGCCGTCGCGTGCGACTCCGTGCAGGCCCGCGACCTCGTGCTCATCGAGCGCACCGCCACCCTCGTCGAGCTTCGCTATCGCGAGCAGGCCGGCCTCGATGCGCTTGGCGAGCATCACCTCCTGAGCGGCGACCAGCAGGGGAACCTTGCCGATCTCCTTCAGGTACATGCGTACGGGATCGAAGGACCCGCCATCGCCTGCGGCATGGCGCCCCGAGGCCCGGTTCTTGATGTCCTCCTCGGCAGCAGCGACCCGTCGGGCGGCCGCGGCTCCGGGCCGTGAGGTCGCCGCCGGCCTGTGCTCCGGTAGGCGCCGACCGGTCGACTCGTCCGAGTCGGTCTCCGGTTGACCCCCTCGACGTCGGTCCTCGAGCTCGAGCTCCTGCGCTATCTCGTCGAGGATCTTCACGCCTCTCGACTCGATCGCCTCGTAGAGCTGACGGAGCTCGTCGGTCTCCGGCTCCAGGTCGTGGAAGGCGGCGAAGATCTCGCCGGTCGTGATGAAGCCGCGGTCCTTGAGGCTCGCGAGGATCTCGGTCACGACCTCGCCGCGCTTGTCGGCCGAGTCGTCGCCGGCAACAACCACCGGGTCCGCGCCCTTACCGCTCGACGCCGGAGCGGTCGCGACTGCATCGACTCGCTCGACCGGTTCGACCGCGTCGTCCATCGTCACCGTCACTCCGCCACGTCGGTCTGCCAGCGTACCAACTGCTCGGCTGCAAGCTCGGCCGCCTTCCAGTCGCCGGTGTCGCGTTCGCTCACCAGCACGTCGATCAGCGACTTCAGCTCCGCAGTCCGTTCGTCACCTGTCCTCAGCATCGACTCGAGAAGCCTCTTGCTTGATGCGTCGACGAGGTTGACCACCACGTGCCGCACCAGGATCTCGGGGTCCTCCCCACTCGTCTCCGGATCCTCGACCGCCAGGCGTTCCAGAAGCGCAGACACTTCCGAGGTCGAGCCGTTGAGCGCGTCGCGGAACTCGTCGGAATCGGCCAGCGCCTGGAACGCTGCCCGCGTGAGCGGGTCGGCGAACATCGACGCTTCGATCCGGCCCCCTACGATCGCCGGGGCGTGGATCGCCCAGCGGAGAGCATCCACCTCGCGCCGGTCGACGACATGTCCCGGCGCCGGCCCACTCCTGGCGCGCACCCCGTCCGCGTCGCGATCTCTTCCGGTCTGCCGCTCGCCCCTACGGGCCCGCGCAACCGCGTCGCGCAGCCGGTCGGCGTCGATGTCGAGCCTGCCCGCCAGCCTCATGACGTACTGGTCGCGCACGAGGTCGCTCGGGTGCTCCCCGATCAGGGCGGCGGCCAGCTCCGCGGCACGCGCCCGCCCCTCGGGCCCCACCATGTCGGCCGCCTCGAGTACCCGGTCTATCCGGAACGCGAGGAACGGAGTCGCGTCGGCCACCGCCCGGACAAGTGCGTCCGGATCGTCCTTCCACACGTCTGCCGGGTCGCGCCCCTTCGCAAGGGCCGCTACCTGGAACTGCACCTCGAAGCGCTGCTCCCACGTGTAGCAGCGCTCGGCCGCCGCCTGACCGGCCGCGTCTGCGTCGTAGGCGAGTGTGATCTTCCGAGCGAGGTTCTTGAGGATCGCGAAGTGGTCGTCGGCAAGCGCCGTGCCACACGTCGCGACGGCGTTGGGCACCCCCGCCAGGTGAAACGCCATGACGTCTGTGTAGCCCTCGCACAGGACGACCTCACCCTTCGCGACGATCTCCCCCTTCGCCCAGTTCAGACCGTAGAGGAGACGGCTCTTGTGGTAGATCGGCGTCTCGGCGGAGTTCTTGTACTTCGGGCCTTGGTCGGTGAGCGTCCTTCCACCGAATCCGACCGGGTCGCCTCTGCCCGTCCCAGATCGGGAACATGAGGCGAGCGCGAAACGAGTCCTGGAGCCGGTTCGCCTTGTTGACGAACGCGAGGCCGGCGTCGACGACGTCGTCGCGTGCGAACTTCTTCTGCTGGAGATGGACACTCAACCGGTCGTAGGCGTCGGGTGCGAAGCCGAGGGAGAATCGCCTCGCTGCGTCACCGTCGAAGCCACGGCCACGCAGGTATCTGCGCGCCCCGCCGGCCTCGTCGTCGTCGAGCAGGAGTCGGTGGTAGAAGGCGATCGCCTCGGTCACAGCCTCGTGTAGGCGCTGCTTGCGGGCGCGCTCCTTGGAGAAGGAGACGTCGTCGTAGCGCAGAGTGATGCCGGCGCGGGCCGAGAGGCGCTCGACGGCCTCGACGAAGTCGAGGTGCTCGACCTCGCGGATGAAGGTGATCGCGTCGCCGCGCGCCTGGCAGCCGAAGCAGTAGTACACGCCGAGCTCGGGGTTGATCGTGAACGACGGCGACTTCTCGGTGTGGAACGGGCAGAGGCCCGTGTAGCGGCGCCCGACGCGCTTGAGCGCGAGATGCTCACCGGCAAGCGCGACGAGGTCGGTGGCCTCCCGAACTCGGGCGACGTCTTCGTCGAGGATGCCCATCTCGGGCCTACCTTAGGCGGATGTGTCGGTACGGGCCGCGGCGCGTTCAGACCCCGCGCGGCAGGTCGTCGGGTCGCCAGCCGAGCAGCTCCACGCCGAGAGCGAGAGCGAATCGGTCGGTCATGCCGCTCACGTAGCGCACAGCGACGGCCGCCGACTCCCCGGTCCCGCCCTCGATCTCCGGGTGCAACCCGATGCTGCCCGCGGGAATGCGAGCCGGCACGTCGGAGAAGTACTCGACGAGCCCTCGCAGAAGGCCAATGGCCCGCTCGGCCTGACGGCGCGAGGCGGGGCGGAGGTAGATCCGCTCGAAGTTGAAGTCGCGGAAGGCCTGGAGAGCGGTGGCCACGGGCTCGGCCATGCCGACCCTGCCGGTCCGATCGATCGCGTCGAGCACGGCGAGCACGAACGTCCCGATCTGCTCCGAACGGCGAGCGCCGACGACGTCGCGCACTTGGTCCGGCAGGTCGTCGGCGACGAGGATCCCGGCTCGCACGGCGTCCTCGAAGTCGTGGCAGACGTAGGCGATCCGATCGGCCCAGGCGACCACCTCGCCCTCGGGGGTCGCCGGCGGCGGGCGGCGCCAGGAGTGGTTCCGCACGCCGTCGAGCGTCTCCACGCATAGGTTGAGGGGTACGAGGGTCACGTCGGCGCCGTACACCGCATGGTCGTACCCGCCGGCCACGAAGGGAGAGAACGCCTCCTCCGACGCGTGCCCAGCCGGCCCGTGCCCGCAGTCGTGGGCCAGGGCTATCGCCTCCGTGAGCGGAGAGGCAGAGGTTGGCTGCCCGAGCGATGCCCACGGCTACCTGCGCGACCTCGACGGCATGAGTCAGACGCGTGCGGAGATGGTCGTCCTCCGGGGCGATGAAGACCTGGCACTTTCCCGCCAGCCGCCTCCACGGCCGTGAGTGCTTCACCCGGTCGAGGTCTCGCTCGAAGCAGAGCCGGTACGGGTCGGCCTCCTCGCCCACCGCCCTGTTGCCCGCGCCCGAAGGGCGGGTCGCACCCGGGGCCAGGCTCGTGGAGAGGGCCGCCTCGCGATCCTCGCGCCCGAGGATCCTCCCGCCGACCCGGGCATCGACGCCGGAGTGCGCCCTGCGCACGCCGGCGGCGAGGTCGACCACTCCGACGGGACCCGGCACCGTGACAGGTGGCGCGGTCGGCTGGATCTCGATCGGTGTCTCTGTCACCGGTGTCTCTGTCACGACCTCAGGATACGACCGGGGTGCGCCACCCGATCCAGACCCCTGTTTGGACCTCAGCCGCTCTATAGCGTCCAGATCCGTCCAAACAGGGTTCAGGCGGTCGTGGCGGGGCCCGAGGCTTCGAGCGCGGCGTGCGCGGCGGCGAGACGGGCCAGGGGGACCCGGAAGGGCGAGCACGACACGTAGTCGAGGCCGACCTCGTGGCAGAAGTGGACCGAGGCGGGGTCGCCTCCGTGCTCGCCGCAGATCCCGAGCTTGATGTCGGGCGCGTCGTCCGGCGCCCTGGTCGACAGCGAGGCGGACGAGCTGGCCCACGCCGTCGAACGTCGATCGTCTCGAACGGGTTCGCCGGTAGCAGCCTCAGCTCGAGGTACTGGGGCATGAATCGCCCCTCGATGTCGTCGCGGCTGAACCCGAAGGTCATCTGGGTGAGGTCGTTCGTGCCGAAGGAGAAGAACTCCGCGACCTCGGCGATCTCGTCGGCGACGAGCGCGGCGCGCGGCGTCTCGATCATCGTGCCGACGAGGTAGTCGACGCGCTCGCCGGTCGCGTCGAAGACCTTCTCGGCCTCTTCGCGCACCCAGCCGTCGAGCAGGGCCATCTCGGCTGCGATCGACCGTGAGCGGGATCATGATCTCGACGCGCGGGTCGCCGCCTGCCTGCTTGCGCTCGACCGCGGCCTCTATCAGCGCCCGCACCTGCATGCGGTAGAGGCCCGGCTTGATGATCCCGAGGCGGCAGCCGCGAGTGCCGAGCATCGGGTTGGCCTCCTGCCAGCGCCCGCGCCGCGGCGAGCACGACCCTGCCCTGCGTCGTCGAGCTCGCCCTTCGCCTCGCGACGACGAGCGACTCGACGTCGGGGAGGAACTCGTGCAACGGCGGGTCGAGCAGGCGTACCGTCACCGGCAGGCCGTCCATCGCCTCGAGGATCCCGACGAAGTCGGCCTTCTGCAGCGCCCGCAGCTCTTCGAGCGCCGCGGCCTCCTCCGTCTGCGTCTGTCGGCGAGGATCATGCGCTGCACGAGCGGCAGCCGGTCGCCGAGGAACATGTGCTCCGTGCGGCACAGGCCGATGCCCTCGCGCACCGAACTCCCGCGCCCGCTCCGCGTCTTCGGGGAGGTCGGCGTTGGTGCGCACACCCAGCGTGCGGAACTCGTCGGCCCACTCGAGGATCGTGCCGAACGGGCCGGTCGGCTCCGGGGTGACGACCGGCACCTCGCCGACCACGATCTCGCCGGTCGTGCCGTTGATCGAGATGACGTCGCCCTCGCGCACGGTCGTGCCGTCTGCCGCGAACTGCTTCGCCGGCGATGTCGATCTTCGACCGCCTCGGCACCGCAGATCGCCGGCGTGCCCATGCCGCGGGCGACGACGGCGGCGTGGCTCACGAGGCCGCCGCGGCTCGTGAGGATTCCCTCCGCCGCGATCATGCCGTGCAGGTCGTCGGGTGAGGTCTCGGGGCGCACGAGGATCACCCGCTCCCCCGCTTCGTGGCGGTGCTTCGGCATCGTCGGCGGTGAAGTACACCTTGCCGACCGCCGCACCGGGCGACGCGTTGAGGCCCTTCGCGAGCACGTCGTACTCGGCCGTCGGGTCGAACTGCGGGTGCAGCAGCTGGTCGAGCTGCGCCGGCTGGACCCGCAGCACGGCCTCGCGCTTGTCGATCAGGCCCTTCCTCGACCATCTCGACGGCCATGCGCAGCGCGGCGGCCGCGGTGCGCTTGCCGACCCGCGTCTGGAGGATGAAGAGCCGACCCTGCTCGATCGTGAACTCGATGTCGCACATGTCGCGGTAGTGGTTCTCGAGCTGCCGCCATCACCTCGTAGAGCTGCCGGTGGCAGTCGGGGAACTCGTCGGCCATGGCGTCGAGGTGCTCGGTGATGCGGATGCCGGCCACGACGTCCTCGCCCTGCGCGTTGGTGAGGAAGTCGCCGTAGGGCGCGCTCTCGCCGGTCGACGGGTTCCGGGTGAAGGCCACTCCGGTGCCGGAGTCGTCGCCCTTGTTGCCGAACACCATCGTCTGCACGTTGACGGCCGTGCCGAGGTCGTCGGGGATGCTCTCCATCCTGCGGTAGTCGCGCGCACGGCGGCCGTTCCACGACTTGAAGACCGCCTCGATCGCGTAGCCGAGCTGTTCGTGGGGATCGTCGGGGAACTCGACGCCGGCCTCGTGCCTTGACGATCCCCTTGAAGGTGTCCACCAGGCCGCGCGAGGTCGTCGGCGGCGAGCTCGGTGTCGACGCGAGAGTCCTCGTTCCTCGACGAGGTCGTGCGAGCGCGTCCTCGAAGGCGTCGCCCGGAACGTCGAGGACGATCTTGCCGAACATCTGCACGAAGCGGCGGTAGGAGTCGAAGGCGAACCGCTCGTTGCCGGTCTGCTTCGCGAGGCCCTGCACGGAGTGCGTCGTTCAGGCCGAGGTTGAGGACCGTGTCCATCATCCCCGGCATCGAGAACGGCAGCACCCGATCGCACCGACACGAGCAGCGGGTCGCTGTCGTCGCCGAGCCGCTTGCCCATCTTGCGCCTCGAGGCCGTCGAGCGCAGCCGCCACCTCGTCCATGAGCCCGTCGGGCAGGGTGTCGTCGCCCGCCATGTAGGCCTTGCAGGCGTCGGTGGTGACGTGAAGCCGGGCGGGACGGGTAGGCCGAGGTTCGTCATCTCGGCGAGGTTCGCCCCCTTGCCGCCGAGCAGGTACTTCTGCTCCTTGGAGCCCTCCTCGAAGGCATAGACGTACTTCATCGACCCGCCTCCACGATGTGCATGAGCCTGCGAGCCTACCCGGCGCGCGGCCCGTGAGGACCTCGGAGCGCCCTGCGCCGCCGGTGTTCACGGTCGTCGCACGCCGATCCGCGGCCGCGAGAGGCGAGCTAGTCGGCGGCGACGACGATCGTCTTCGCCACACGATCGTGCATCCCCTGCTGGTTCGCGTTGCGCATCCAGCCGAGGACGGCGAAGAGGACCAGCGGCGACGGCCAGCGAGCCCGCCAGGAACCAGAGGGCGTTGAGGGCGAAGATGATGACCCCGTAGCGCAGGAGCGAACCCGTCCATCCCAGTGGTTCGCCCGTCGCCCGCACCGCACGCACCGCCGCGCAGTCGCTTCCCGAGCGTCTGACCGGTCCTCGCACTCGGCACGACCAGGTACAGCAGCGCCAGCAGGAACGCCACCTCCTGGAGCAGGAAGGCGTAGCCGCGCAGGTCGTCCTGGACCTCCAGGATCTCGTCCTCGACCCGATCGACCTCTTCGTCCGCGGCGTCGGCCTCCGCACGCGCCGCCTTTGCGGACTCGGTCTTGCTCGCTGCGTCGTCGGCGCCCGTCGCCTCTGCTTCGTCGGCCGACTCCTCAGCCGCGTCCGCGGCCTCGTCGGCCTTGTCGGCGACTTCGTCGGCAGTGTCGAGCTCTGCGTCGAGCACGTCGAGCTGGTCGAACTGATCGGGGTATCGCTGCTCCTGGAGCGCCGGCGCGGCGTAGAAGAGGACCGCCACGAAGATCGCGAGCAGGATCGCGAAGTCGATCCCCATCGCCGACAGCCGAGGGCGTGATTCGCTGAGCCTCATCCCTGCCGGCAGCTCGATCGTCGGGCCGGCAGGGGCCGTGACGCGATCCGCGGCTCGAGGAAGCGGCGGCGTCTGGGGCGCTCGGCCGCAACCTCGCCTGCGGGGTCGTGCGAGGACCGACCTGCATCCACGATCCCGACGGAACCCCCGCCCTCCTCGTCGTCGGCGCGTGCGACGGCCAGGCGGGAGTCGTAGCTCTCCCGCTGGGTCGGGTCGGAGAGGACGTTCCACGCTCGGTTGATCCGCGCCACATCCGCACGGGCCTCGTCGGTGCCGCTGTCTTCCAACTCGGCTCGCCGCGCCTTGTACGACTCCCTGATCTCCTCGCGGGGTGCGTCGGGCGCGACGTCGAGGATGCGGTAGTAGTCGTCCACGAGAGCGGCAGCCTACGACCCGAGCCGATCCTGCAGATGGGCGCGCAGTCCGGTGATCGGCACACGCTCCTGGGTCATCGCGTCGCGCTCACGGACCGTGACCGCACCGTCGTCGAGGGAGTCGAAGTCGACGGTGACGCAGTACGGGGTACCGACCTCGTCCTGGCGGCGGTACCGCCTGCCGATGGAGCCGGCGTCGTCGACGTCGATCTGCATGTGTCCGCGGAGCAGATCCGGCGACCTCCGCGGAGAGCGGCGCCAGCGTCTCCTTGCGCGACAGCGGCAGGACCGCGACCTTCGTGGGGGCCAGACGCTTGTCGAGCCGCAGGACGGTCCGCTTCTCGCCCTTGACCTCCTCCTCGCTGTATGCGGCGAGGAGGAAGGCGAGCGTGGCCCGGTCGGCACCCGCGGCCGGCTCGATCACGTGGGGGACGTAGTGGGTGTCGGTCTCCTGGTCGAAGTACGTGAGGTCCTCGCCGGAGAACTCCGCGTGCTGCCGCAGGTCGTAGTCGGTCCTGTTGGCGATGCCCTCGAGCTCGCCCCAACCCCACGGGTACTCGAACTCGATGTCGGACGTGCCCGCCGAGTAGTGCGAGAGCTCTTCGGGGTCGTGCGGCCGGATGCGCAGCATCGCCTCCGGGATGCCGAGGTCGACGTACCAGTGGAACCGCTCGGCCACCCAGTACTCGAACCACTTCGCGCCGTCGGTCGGGCGGGACGAAGAACTCCATCTCCATCTGCTCGAACTCGCGCGTGCGGTAGATGAAGTTGCCCGGCGTGATCTCGTTGCGGAACGACTTGCCGATCTGCGCGATGCCGAACGGCGGCTTCCTGCGGGTGGCGGTCTGCACGTTCTTGAAGTTGACGAAGATGCCCTGCGCGGTCTCCGGCCGCAGGTAGGCGACGGAGGCCTCGTCCTCCACCGGGCCGACGAAGGTCTTGAACATCAGGTTGAAGTGGCGGGCCTCGGTGAAGGTGTCCTTCGTCCCGCAGTTGGGGCACGCGCCCGACTCGGGGAGGTGGTCGGCCCGGAAGCGCTCCTTGCAGCTGCGGCAGTCGACCAGCGGGTCGGTGAACGTGGCCAGAGTGCCCGCTCGCCTCCCAGACCCGCGGCGCCATGAGGATGGCGGAGTCGAGACCGACGACGTCGTCACGGACCTGGACCATCGAACGCCACCAGGCGTCCTTGACGTTGCGCTTGAGCAGCACGCCGAGCGGCCCGTAGTCCCACGTGGAGCGGAAGCCGCCGTAGATCTCGCGACGACGGGAAGACGAGGCCGCGCCGCTTGCGTGAGGTTGACGACGCGATCCATCAGGTCGGGACGAGCCATGGCTCGCAGGCTAGCCGGGGGCCTGCGTCCTCCCCGAGTGGCTTCCCGCGTGTCGTCCCCGCTGCCACGCCCGAGTGCGGCGAGCACGGTCCATCTCGTCAGAGAAGGGCCGCGCTGCGGAGGCGACGCTCCAGGTGGTGCTCGAGCGCCGCCACGCCGAGGTGCTCCAGCTCGGCGACGGCGCGGCCGGCCGGCTCTCCGAGAGCGGCATTGAGATCCCCGCCCAGGACCCGCCGCGAGCAGTGCCAGCGCCTCCGCCGATACGCGCCGGCCGCCGCCCGCGCGCACACGCCGCGCAGAGCGTTCCACCCTCCTCGAGGTCGATCGCCGCGAGCGCCGCGCCGACGGCGGGTGACGCCCGCATCGCGCACAGGCGTCGAGGATGGGGCGGAATCCCTCGAGCTGAGAGCACCTTCCAGAAGAAGGCCGGCGCGACCATCGGCGAGCGGCGCTCCGCGAGCGTGCGCAGCGCGCCGACGAGCATCCGGTAGAGGGCCGGGTTCGGCTCCCTCTCGGGCGCCAGCTGGTCGACGGCCTCGAGCATCGGCACCGCGTGGGTGAAGCAGCGTGTAGTCCTCGCGCAGGGCGCGGTTGGGGTCGAGCGTCTCGACCTGGGTGACGACGTCGAGCTCGCGCCCCCGGTAGCACTGGAGAGCGACGCGACTCGTCGGCTCGAGCCGGGCGCCGAACTTGCTCGTGGTCTTGCGGACGCCCTTGGCGACGGCCCGCACCTTGCCGGCACCCTGCGTGAGGATCGTGACGATCCGGTCGGCCTCGCCGAGCTTGATCGTGCGCAGCACGACGCCCTCGTCGACGATAGAGGCTCACGCGAGGAGTGTAAGTGCTACGGGAGTCCGCCCGAGGGCGACCGTTTCGATCGCGAAGTCAGACGGCACCGAAGCGTCGCTCGCGGCGCTGGAACTCGTCGATGGCGTCGAACAGGTCGCCTCTGCGGAAGTCGGGCCACAGCACATCGGTGAAGACGAGCTCTGCAGTAAGCGAGCTCCCAGAGCAGGTAGTTGGAGATCCGGTACTCCCCCGAAGTGCGGACGAGCAGATCCGGGTCCGGCATGTCGGGGGCGTACAGGTGCCGGGCGAGTACCCGCTCGTCGACCTTCTCCGGGTCGAGGCGGCCGTCTCGTACGTCTCGCGCGATCGACTTGGCCGCGTCGACCAGCTCGGCGCGGCCTCCGTAGTTGAAGGCGAACGTGAGGGTGAGCACTCGATTGCGACGGGTGAGGGCCTCCGTCTCCTCGATGCGCCGGCGCACCCGCGCCGGCACACGTCCGCCGCGCCGCCCGATGAAGCGGACGCGGACGCCGCTCGCGTGCAGCTCGTCGCGACGGTCGAGGAGGAGCCTCTCGTTGAACGACATCAGGAAGCGGACCTCGTCGAGCGGGCGTCGCCAGTTCTCCGTGGAGAACGCGTAGACGGTGAGCCACTTCAACCCGATGTCGAGAGCCCCCTCCACGGTGTCGAAGAGCGCTTCTTCCCCCGCAGCATGACCGTCGGTGCGCTTGAGGCCGCGGCGCTGGGCCCAACGGCCGTTCCCGTCCATGACTATCGCGACGTGACCGGGGACGCTGCCGAGGTCCAGACGGGACCCGGGGTCGGGGACGGACTTCTGCGACGGCACGAGGCTCAACCTAGTGGGCGCCACCGATCCGGCTCCGCCTCACGTATCGACCTTCACGAACACTCCACACGGCCGACGCGCCCGGAGCGCGTCATGTGAGTCGTGCGCGGTCGCGCGATCAGCCCGCGCTGGTCGGCGTGGTCTCGGCGGGTGGTGTAGTCGACTCTGCGGTCTCGTCCGCTGCCGGAGTTCCGGCTTCGGCCCCGGCCTCGGGAGGAGCAGCCCCCTCCTCGACGGTGAAGATGCCCTCCATCCCGGCTTCGCGGTGACCGGGGATGTCGCAGAAGAACACGTACGTGCCCGGACCGGGGAACTTGATCTTGCCGGTGAAGGCGCCCGACTGCGGGCATCGTGATCTTGCTCTCTACTTCGACAACTGGATCTTCGCAGCACGAAGGTGTGGCCGCCCGACACGTTGTCGACGTCGATCTCGATCACGCCGGGCGGGACGGGGCCGAGCTCCTCCGGCTTGAAGTAGAGGTTGCCCGACTCGACGGCGACGGTGGCGATCGGCTCGCCGAGGCTGACCTCGCCTTCTTCTTCGTCCTCCTCGGCGGCACCGATCGTGACGAGACCGGCGACGAGGACGACGACCAGGGCGCCCGACGCCATCAGCGACGCGGAGGACGACTTCAGGCGGGGCGCTGCTGCGAGCGCCGCCGCGCCTCCGAGGATGACGACCGTTATGACTATCCCGGCCACCACGGCGCCGGTGCCCTCGGCCGCCAGCAGGATCCGCGAGAGGTTCAGCACCCAGAAGAGGACCGTTGCGCCGATCGCGACCGGCATGAGCAGTGGGACGACGTATCGGTCGAATGCCCCCGGCCGTGCCGGTTCGGCGGAGGACGCCTCGGCGTCGCCACCACCCGCGGGGGCGTCGGTGACCTCGGGTTCCTGAGTGTCGGTGGTCATGTCTCGGTCAACCCCATCCGGATCGGTTCACGGTCAGTTCGTGGGGCAACCCGCCGCGCCCCGGCGCCCTCTTCTTGGCTGTACCAGCGGAAGAACACGATAGCTATGACGGTCCACAGGACGATGCCTCCGGCGATCTTCATGATCAGCCCGGCGATCCTCATGTCGTCGAGCGCCGAGAGGCCCCAGAGGCGAGGCACCTGTTCGTAGAAACGATACAGGGGGTGATCCCCGAAGGTCAGAAACGAGGCCGGGACTGTCGGGAGCATCGACTGCATGAAGAGGAAGAGCATGGCGAGCGGCGGGGTGAGTCTCGGCACCTCTGGCAGTGGGCTGAGCACCGGGAGCCACACGACAAGGGCCGAGACCACGACCAGGGTGTGGATGCCGAAGTGGAAGAGACCGGAGTGCAGGGAGCGGTCGACGACCGCCGGGATGTGGATGAAGACGATCACAGCGTTGAACAAGACCGTCGCCGGGAAGAACCTGGCCAGTCGGCGCACCACGGGGAGCACTCCCGGAGGGGAGAGAACCGCTCGCGCCAGCCATGCGGGTGTCCCCATCAGCAGCAATGGGGCCGCGATCAGCGTGTACGTGAGGTGCTGGACCATGTGGGCGGTGTACAGGTACTCCTCACCCAGGTCGTGGACAGGCCAGTCCGAGGCGACTAGGAGCGCCAGGAGGCCCGCTGAGAAGCAGGTGACCTCGAGCCTGGTCGCGGTGGGCGCTCCCGGGAGCACCCGCTTCGGCCCGAGCCGGGCCAGTGCCGTGGCATAGGCGGCACCCAGCAGGCCTACCAGCAGCCAGACGTCGGGGTGCGGGCTCCAGCCCGGGAACGCTGCCCGACCCAACGGGCTACTCGGAGAACACGGAGAAGGTCAGCAGAACCACGAAGTAGAGGATCACTGCCATCGTGGACCCCACGACGAAGAGTCGCCGGTAGACGGGACTGTCGAACCTCAAGTGCATGAACCACGAGGCCACCAGGAAGAACTTCACCGCAGCCAGCACGATCATCATGACGATGACGAGATCGGTGTCGACTCCGTCGACGTACGACATCGCGACCTCGACGGCGGTCACCGCCGCGAGCACCACGGCGATCATCACGTACCGCCGGGGGCTCACGTGCGGTGCTGCGGCGGGCCCGTCGTCGATCACCTCGGGTACGACAACATGGGCGCTGGTGTCGGTCATGGCTGCCTCGGGATCGATGAGACGGGGCGCACGGAACTCAGTGCCTCGGCACCAGGTAGATGACGGTGAAGAGCACGATCCACACGACGTCGACGAAGTGCCAGTAGAGCCCCGCGACCTCCACCGCCTCGCTCTCCCGCTGCGTGAGGCGCCCCTGCAGCCGACCGACCGGCGAGGGTGAGCAGCCACACGATGCCGATCGTCACGTGGGCGCCGTGGATTCCGGTGAGCGTGTAGAAGGACGAAGAGAAGAGGTTCGAGCCGAGTGAGAGGCCCTCGCGGTAGAAGCTCGGTGAACTCGTAGACCTGGCCGGCGATGAACGTGAGACCGAAGAGCGCCGTCGCGCCGATCCAGATCCTGAACCGCCGGTCGTCGCCCCGCTGGATCGCACCGAGCGCCAGCACCATCGTCATCGAGCTCATCAGCAGGATGAACGAGGTCACCGAGGTGAACGGGATGTCGAAGAGATCGTCGGGGTACGGCCCGCACCGTGTCGCGACCCCGGTAGAGCAGGTAGGTGGAGATGAAGGCGCCGAAGAAGAGCGCCTCCGACGAGAGGAAGACCCACATCCCCAGCTTCGCGTTCGAGACGCCGGTGCTCGATCGGCGGGTCTCCGGTCGTGGGCAGCGGCGGTCGCGTGCCTGCGTCATGCGTGCTCCTCCGTGGGCGCTTCGAATGCCCATCCGTACATCCCGAAGAGCATCACCGCGACACCGGCGGCCAGCGTCCACCAGCTCTTGAAGACGAGGCCGTAGCCCAGTACCGGCATCCCCGACGCGAGCACCAGCGGCCAGTACGACGGCGAGGGCATGTGTATCGACTTCGGGTCCGCCGCCGGCGCCTCGACCGACGGTGCGTCGACGCGACGCGCGGGCCTGCCTTCGGCGTCTTCCTCGTACTTGCGGTGCCACCACTCGTCTAGGTGAGTGACGGTGGGGACCTCGGCGAAGTTGTACTCGGGCGGCGGCGACGCGGTCATCCACTCGATCGTCCGGGCGTCCCACGGGTCTTCGGGCGCCGGCTCACCGCGGCGCCAAGTGAGCACGACGTTGACCAGGAAGACCAGCGCCGCCGCCGCGATGATGAACGCACCGATCGTGACGAGCATGTTCATGAAGTCCCAGCCCATGCCCTCGGCGTAGGTGTAGGTGCGGCGCGGCTGACCCTGCAGGCCGAGGATGTGCATCGGGAAGAAGGTGAGGTTGAAGCCGACGGCGAGCGTCCAGAACGTGGATCTTGCCGAGCCTCTCGTCGAGCATCCTGCCGAAGACCTTCGGGCCACCAGTAGTAGAGCCCTCCGAAGATCGCGAAGACGAGCCCACCGAACAGCACGTAGTGGAAGTGGGCGACGACGTAGTACGTGTCGGTCTGCTGGGTGTCGGCCGGAACGATCGCGTGGGTGACGCCCGAGAGCCCGCCGATCGTGAACTGCGCGATGAACCCGAGGGCGAAGAGCATCGCCGTGTTCAGGCGGATCGCACCCCCCCAGATCGTGCCCAGCCAGTTGAAGATCTTCACGCCGGTCGGGATGGCGATGAGCATCGTGGAGAGCCCGAACGCCGAGGTCGCCACCGGTCCGAGGCCCGAGGCGAACATGTGGTGTGCCCAGACGCCCCAGCCGAGGAACCCGATCGCGATCCCCGAGAACACCACGATCGAGTAGCCGAAGAGCGGCTTGCGCGCGTACACCGGCAGCATCTCCGAGACGATGCCCATGCCGGGCAGGATGAGGATGTACACCTCGGGGTGCCCGAAGAGCCAGAAGAGATGCTGATAGAGGAGCGGGTCGCCACCGGCCGCTGCGTTGTAGAAGTTGGTCGCGAAGCTGCGGTCCATGAAGACCTGGATCAGCGCCGCGGTGACGATCGGCAGCGCGAAGACCGTGAGGAACGCGATGACCAGCGTCATCCACACGAAGACCGGCATGCGCATGAGCGTCATCCCGGGTGCACGCAGGTTGAGGATCGTCACGATGAAGTTGAGGGCGGCGGTGATCGAGCCGATGCCGAGCAGGATGAGGCCGATCGCCCAGAAGTCGGGGCCGCGGCCCGGGCAGGAAGCCCCTAGCCGAGCGGTGTGCTCGTAAGCGGCGCGTACCCGAACCAGCCGCCGTCGGGCGCCCCGCCGAGCACGAAGCTCGAGTAGAGGAAGAGCCCGCCTCCGAGGAACGCCCAGAAGCCGAACATGTTGAGCCGCGGGAACGCGACGTCGCGTGCGCCGATCATGAGCGGGTACGAGGTAGTTGCCGAAACCCGCAGCCAATGGCATGCCGACGAGGAAGACCATCGTCGTGCCGTGCATGGTGAAGAGCTGGTTGTACGCGTCGGCCGTCAGGAACGTCCCGTTCGGCCCGGCGAGCTGGATGCGGATGAGCAGAGCCTCGATGCCGCCCGTGAGCAGGAAGACGACGGCCGTGCCGATGTAGAGGATCCCGATCTTCTTGTGGTCGACGGTAGTGAACCAGCTCGAGAAGCCGTTGGTCGCGCTCGGGCGCGCGAGCAGCCGGCGGCGCGCCGAGATCGGCACTCGCAGATCGGCTGCGGTCATCTGACGGCTCCCCGGGGCGCGGGCTCCGGGAGTGTGGGGATCCTCACTGCCTCTCCAACAGGTATGCGACGAGAGCGTCGAGGTCGGCGTCGGTCATCGAGTCCTTGAACGACGGCATCCCGACGTTCTTGTCTGCCTGCATCGGCTTCTGTCCGGGAGCATCACGAATCCACTTGCGCAGGGCCTCCTCCGTCAGATCGAAGGTGCCGCCCGCGAAGGTGGAGCGCGAGGCCAGATGTGTGAGGTTCGGGCCTACGCGTGCTGTGGCGTTCGCCACGCCGTCGAGCGAGTGGCAGGCGGTGCAGCCGTAGCGCGCGATGGGCCCTTCGGGATCGGATGCGAACGTGAGAGCATCGCCCTGTAGTGGCGTCTTCATGTTCTCGACCCACGCCCTGTACTCGCTCTCCGGCTCCGCGATCACCCTCAGGCGCATGTTGGCGTGTGAGAGCCCGCAGTACTCGGCGCACTGGCCTAGGAACTCGCCCGCCTCGTCGGCCTCGATCGTCAGATGATGGGTCCGTCCCGGCACGACATCCTTCTTGCCCGCGAGGTTGGGCACCCAGAACGAGTGGATCACGTCGTCGGACTCGAGGGTCAGGTAGACCGGCTTTCCGACGGGGATGTGCATCTCGTTGGCGGTCCTGAACCCCTCGCCGGAGTACTCGTACTCCCACCACCACTGCTTCCCGGTGACCGTGATCTCGACGATGTCGCCTTCGGGCTTCTCGGCCAAGTCGAAGACGAGGCTGACGGTAGGGACCGCCATGAAGACCAGGATCACCGCCGGTGCGATCGTCCAGCCGATCTCGAGGCCGGCGTGCCCGTGCACCTGCTTCGGGTTGTCGGGGTGCCCAGAGCGCGCCCTGAACCGGATCGCGGCGTAGATCACTCCGATGATCACGAGGGCGCCGATGACGATCGCTATGACCGCGAACGGCCTGAAGAGATCATCGATCTTCCGGGCGGCTTCGCCGCGGGGATCGAGGGTGTTCTGGTCGTGTTCGGCCCCGTTGTCGCCGCACCCCGCGACGAACAGAGCAAGGCCGGTGCCGATGGCGACCACCGATGCGCGTCGCGCGACCTATGTTGCGATCCCTCATAGCCCTTCCCTGCCCCCCGTGAGCGAGGGGAACGACCCTGTTCGACTTGGGCGGCACTCTATAACGGCGAGTGCCTTGCGCGGCAACATCTCCGAGCCGGCGCCTCGGAGTCGGCGACTCCGGGCAGGGGCCTCTCCGTCAGAATCCGAGGCGATCGAGCGAGCGGGGTCGCCGCTGCCAGTGCGGGTCGACCTTGACGTGGGTCTCCAGGTGAACGCGCGCTCCGAGAAGTGCCTCGAGCTCGACGCGCGCCTCGATGCCCGCCTGCTTCAACACCGCACCGTGCTTGCCGATCACGATTCCCTTCTGCGAGTCGCGCTCCACGCGGATGACCGCACGGATAGCGAGCAGCGGGCCGTCGGGCGTCTCGCGCTCCTCGATCTCCTCGACCCCGACGGTGATCGAGTGAGGAAGCTCGTCGTGCGTCACCGATAGCAGCTTCTCGCGCACTATCTCGGCTGCGAGGAAGGTCTCCGGCTGATCCGTGACGACACCCTCGGGGTAGAAGCGGGGCCCCTCCGGCAGTCGGGAGACGATCTCCTCGACGAGGGAGTCGACGCCCTCTCCGGTGAGGCCGGAGACAGGAACGTATGCGTCGAAGGCACCCATCCCGCCGGCGGCCACGAGGTGCTCGAGGACCTGCTGCCTGTCTGCGACGTCGACCTTGTTGACCACCAGGACCTTCGGGGTCGACACCGCTTCGAGCATCCCGGCGATGAACCGATCGCCCTTTCCGATCGGGGCATCCGCCTCCACCAGGAAGCAGACGACGTCGACCTGATCGAAGGTTGCGGTGGCCCTCTGGTTCGAGCGCTCGCCGAGGGGGGTGCGCGGTCTGTGGATGCCCGGCGTGTCGAGGAACACGACCTGCGCACCCGGAGTGTGCAGCACCCCGCGGATCTCGTTGCGGGTCGTCTGGGGTCGATCCGAGACGATCGCGACCTTCGTGCCCACCAGACGGTTGACCAGCGTCGACTTGCCCACGTTGGGCCGGCCGACGAGCGTCGCGAAGCCCGAACGGAACCCCGGAGGAGCGGCGGCGTCACTCACCGTTCGGGGCTTCGGCCTGAGCGGCGCCCGACGGGCTCTCTTCGCAGGTCAGCGGCCTGATCAGGACCGAGACGATCCGGTGACCCTGCATCCGCTCGGCGCAGAACTCCATGCTCGAGAAGATGATCCGCTCACCCTCGTCGGGGACGTGCCCGAGGATGCTCAACATGAGGCCGCCCACCGTGTCCCACTCCTCGTCGGGCAGATCGACCTCGATCTCCTCGTTCACGTCGTCGATCGACGTGCGCCCCGGGACTCGCAAGGCGCCGCCCGCGAGATGCTCCACCTGCGGCTCGTCGACGTCGTACTCGTCGTTGATCTCCCCGACTATCTCCTCGAGCAGATCCTCGAGCGTGACGATCCCGGCAGTGCCGCCGTACTCGTCGACGACGATCGCCATGTGGAACTTGTCGCGCTGCATGTCGCGCAGCAGCTCGGCGAGTCGCTTCGACTCGGGGACGAACACAGCCGAGCGCGCGCTGCTGCGGACGGGGGCGCCTCCCTGACCGGAGGCGCGCAGACTGACGAGGTCCTTGAGGAAGACGATCCCCACGATGTTGTCGGTCGAGTCCTCGTAGGCGGGGAGTCGGGACCGGCCCGCCTCGATCGCGATTCCGATCGCGTCGTCTACCGGTGCATCGGCCTCGACCGAGACCATGTCGGGACGCGGCACCATCACCTCTCGGACGATCTTGTCGCCGAACTCGAAGATCGAGTGGATGAGCTCCCGCTCCTCACGCTCGATCTCCTGCTCGCCGGCCGCGAGGTCGGCCATGGCTCGGATCTCGGCTTCGGTGACGAACGGGCCCTGCTTGAGCCCCTCCCCCTTCACGATGACGTTTGCGAGGCCGATCAGCCCGCGCGCCAGGTACCGCAGCGGTGCGAACTCGGTGAGCAGCCAGAGGAGCGGAGCGACCCTCGTCGCAGCCTGGTCGGTCTGCTGCACCGCGTAGGTGGACGGGACGGCCTCCGCCAGCACGAAGAAGCCGACGATGTTCACGACGATGCCGACCAGCAGACCCCAGCCACCGAAGAAGTTCGTCGCGAGCACCCCGATGAGCTGAGCCGAGATCGTCTGCGCAGCGAGGGCGACGAGCTTCACGACGTTGATGGTGCGCTCGGGACGTTCGAGCATGCTGGCGAGCCTCGCTGCGCCCTTGCGTCCTTCGTCCTCCCACGCGAGCGCACGGATGCGGTTCATCCTCAAGAAGGCCGTCTCCGCGACCGCGATCACGATCGAGACCAGGAGGAGCACGAAGATCGCGACGATTGCAGCCCAGTCACCGCCGTTCATCGTGAGGTCACCCGCCTCCACGCTGGCATGCCGGGTACCTCATCGGGGCCGGAGAGCACGGCTCAGCCCCTGTCCTCGAGCGAGTCGAACTCACTGAGCAGCTCCTGCTGCCGACTCTCCATGACCGCCGTCTCGGCGGGCTCCGCATGGTCGTAGTCGAGCAGGTGGAGGATGCCGTGCACCACCAGCAGCGCGACCTCGGCCTCGACCTGCATACCTCGCTCGTCGGCCTGTCGCCTCGCGACGGCCGGGCAGACGACCACGTCGCCGAGGAGCACGGGAGGGCCGCCCCGTTCGCTCGGGACTCCCGGGCCACGGCCTCCCTGGTCGGGGAATCGGGATCGGGGGCGCGGCTCGTCGTCCTGGTCGTCCATCGGGAAGGCGAGGACGTCTGTCGGCCCGGTGCCGTCGAGGAAGCGACGGTTCAGCTCGGCAATCGCGGCCTCGTCGACGAAGATGAGCGAGAGCTCCGACTCCGCCGGGACCCGCACGCTCTCCGCTTCGAGCACGAATCCGGCCAGGCGTGTCCACCGCTGGAGATCTACGGGCACGTCGTGCTGCTCGTCGGCCGCGAAGACGACCGCCGGGGGGTCGGTCACGACTTCTCGCTCTCGCTCCGCTCGTACGCGTCGACGATGTCCTGCACGATCCTGTGCCTGACCACGTCGCTCGATCCGAGCTCGACGAACTCGAGGTCGTCGACTCCCACGAGGACGTCGCGAACGCGCAGCAGCCCGGACCGGAAACGTCCGTCCGGGAGATCGATCTGCGTGACGTCGCCGGTGACCACCATCCGCGAACCGAAGCCGAGTCTCGTGAGGAACATCTTCATCTGCTCCGGCGTGGTGTTCTGTGCCTCGTCGAGGATGATGAAGGAGTCGTTGAGGGTGCGGCCTCGCATGTAGGCGAGCGGAGCCACCTCGATCGTGCCCCGCTCCATCAGCCGCGCGACGACCTCGGGCTCGAGCATGTCGTAGAGCGCGTCGTAGAGCGGACGCAGGTAGGGATCGACCTTCGCGAGCAGGTCCCCAGGAAGGAACCCGAGGCGCTCACCGGCCTCCACGGCGGGGCGCGTCAGGATGATCCGGTGCGCCTCCTTCGCCTGTAGCGCCTGAACGGCGAGAGCGACCGCGAGGTAGCTCTTGCCCGTCCCGGCCGGGCCGATGACGAAGGTGATGGTGTGCGAGCGGACGGCGTCGACGTAGCGCTTCTGGCCTGCCGTCTTCGGCCGCACCGACTTGCGGCCACGCACGACCTCGAGGCCGAGCACCTCGCTCGGGCGCTGGTCTGCCTTCATCATCTCGATCGACCGTCCGAGCCCGTCGGGATCGATGGCGTGCCCCTGCTCCAACAGGACCACGAGCTCCTCGAAGAGTCGGCCGACCCGCTGTGACTCCGCTTCGTCCCCGGTGACGGTGATCTCGTTGCCGCGCACGAGGATCGAGACCGGGAACTCCTCCTCGACGATGCGCAGCAACTCGTCGCGCTGACCGAGCAGGCCCACCATCAGGTGGTTGCCGGGGACGAGGATCTTCACCTGGGTTGACGCGGCTGAGGGCAAGGTGCGTCCAGCGTAGCGCCGGCTCGGGATCGGATCAGGCGCCGGTGGCGCGGAGGCCCAGCTGATCGAAGCGGACGCCGAGGTCGTCGATCGTCCTCCCCATGCATGCAGCCAGAACCCTTAGATCTCCCCTGCGGATCGTGAGGAGCCGACCGTTGAAGTCCTGTCGTTCGAGCTGGATGGTGGTCGCGTAGCGGCTGAGTATCAGGGCGTCGGGGTCGTCGAGGTCGTGCAGCCGCACGAGGTCGATCGTGAAGCCCGCACCCATGTCGGCAGCGCCGGTGCCGCTCTCCACGAGGCTGATCTCGGCGTCGCCGTCGCGGGGCAGCAGCTGGTCGGACGGGACCTCGTATATCTGGGAGAGCCGGATGAGGCGCGGCACCGAGATGGCCCGCTCCCCACGCTCGTAGGCACCCAGCACCGAGGCCTTGAACTCCAGATCGGACTTCGCCTCCACGTCGTGTAGCGAGAGTCCCTTTTGACGGCGAATCGCCCTAAGGCGCTCGCCTACATGCGCACCGTTTGTAGCCACCCCGACCCCTTCTCGGCCCGGCCCCGTGAACCACCGCGGCCGCAGATTAGCAGCACGGAGCGTGAAAGTCATGCCTCACAGCGGCACCACCATGCGTGGTCGGGCACCCACTATCCTTCTCACGAACCACACTGGCAACCAGCCACCCCTCTGGCAACGAGGGCCGCTGCGACGGCGACGGGGGCCGTCTCGGCTCGCAGGACGTGCGGGCCGACTGCGACTCGGGTGGCCTCCCCCAGGAGCGCGATCTCCGAGTCGTCGAGGCCGCCCTCGGGGCCGACCACGACCGTCCAATCCTCGCCCGTCGCAGGGAGCGGAACCTCAGAGGGCGCGATCCCGGCGCGATCGGCGACCACGAGGCCCGGGCGGTCGCGGAGAGCCTCGATCCCCGCCACCGCTCGGATCTCGGGCAGACGGGCCCTGCGACACTGCATCGCCGCGGCTCGCGCCACCTTGCGCAGCCGTTCCACCGCGCGCGCCGCTCGCGACTCGTCCCACCTGACCACGGAGCGGAGGGCGCGGTAGGGCTCGATCCTCGCCACACCCAGCTCGGTGAGGCGGGCCACGACGTCGTCGAGGCCCCCCTTGGTCAGCGCGAGAGCGACGACCACCTGCGGGGTCAGCACCGGCTCGTCTCGCTGCGCGCTCGTGGCGACGAGCGTGAGCCGGCCCTCGCCGACCAGCGAGATCTCGTAGCACCGCCACCGTCCTGAGCCGTCGGCGGCGGTCACCGCCTCCCCGGCGCGCAGGCGCCTCACCCTCGAGAGGTGGTGCCCTTCGCTTCCCTCGATCGCCAGAGTGTCTCCGAGCTCGCCGACGAAGACGTGCGCTGCTGCTACCGCCGCTGCTGCCCAATCCGGCGACTGCGCCGGCACCGTCAGCCGGCCACTACTGGAAGGCGGAGCGGATCCGCGAGAGGAGGCCGCGCTCGGCGGGGTCGGTGACGTCTTCACCGCGTAGTTCGGCTAGGCGGGAGACGAGCTCGGCCTCCTCCGTCGAGAGCTTCGTAGGGATCTCCACGACGATCTCCACGAGCAGGTCGCCGCGACGCCCCGTCCGCAGCGACGGCACGCCGCGTCCACGCAGCCTGAACACCCGACCCGGTTGCGTGCCGGGCGGCAGCACCAGCTCCTCCGGGCCGTCGAGCGTCTCGACGTCGAGGCGCGCCCCGAGCGCCGCCTGCGACATCGCGACGCGCCGAACGTGGAGCAGCTCGTCGCCGCGACGCTCCAGACCCGGGTGCGGAGCGACGCTAACCGCCACGTACAGATCGCCGGGCGGGCCACCGAAAGGGCCGGCCGGGCCGCGGCCGCCGAGTCGGAGGCGCTGTCCGTCGTCGATGCCCCCGGGAACCTCGACCTCGAGGTGGCGCTCCTCCACCACCCTCCCTTCGCCGCGGCACTCGGCGCACGGATCGGGGACGACGGTGCCGCGCCCGCGACACTCGGTGCAGGGAGCGGAGGTCATCACCTGCCCCAGGACAGATCGGCGGACCTGTCGCACCTCGCCGCTCCCTTCGCAGCGGGCGCACCGCTCCGCGTGCGTCCCGGGAGCGCAACCCGTCGCGCCGCACGATTCGCAGGCGACCGGCATCTCGACTTCGAGCGTCTTGGTGACGCCGAAGACCGCCTCGCGCAGGTCGAGTCGCAGCAGGGTCTCCGCATCGGGGCCTCGTTCGGGGCCCGAACGCCGCGACCCACCGCCGCGGGAGAAGCCCTCGCCCCCGAAGAACGCGTCGAAGATGTCGTTGAGCCCGAAGCCCTGCGCGTAGGACCCGGCGCCGGCGCCGCCGTCGGGGCCGAAGTGGTCGTAGCGGCGGCGGCGCTCCGGGTCGCGAAGGGTCTCGTACGCGGTCCCGATCTCCTTGAAGCGCGCCTCGGCGGCAGGGTCACCGGCGTTCGCGTCGGGATGGTGCTCACGCGCGAGCTTGCGGTACGCCTTCTTGATCTCGTCCTCGGTCGCGCTGGGTGAGACGCCGAGCAGTTCGTAGTAGTCGGTGGTCATCGGTCTCCGTGTGTGGTGGCTCTCTCGATCTCCGCGCGGCTCAGGATGTCAGTCGCCGCCCGAGCATGCGCGATACCGCCGTGACAGCGGCGTGTGCCCGGCGATAGTCCATCCGCGTCGGACCCAGGAGCCCGACGCTCCCCGCCGGCTCCCCTTCGACGAGGTAGGGCGCGAGCACCAGTGAGCACTCGCGCAGATCATCACGCTGGTGCTCCGTGCCGATCCGGACCGTGAGCCCCGGCCCGAGCAGCTCGCGCACCACCGACACCACAACCGCGTGCTGCTCGAGCAGATCGAGGAGGCGCGCCGGGGTTGCGGCCGTGGGGAACGACTCCTGCTCGGCTGCGAGATGACTGACGCCACCGACGAAGAGCGGCTCGCCCGCCGCGGCGCGCCTGCTCAGTACCTGGCACGCGTCGGCGACGATCGCGTCGGCCAGGTCGGGCGGTGCATCGTCGTCGCGCGTGGGTACCACGATCTCCGAGAGGGCGAGCCCGGTGAGCAGCCGGCCCAGGCGCGCGCTCGCGTCGTCGACGACGGCGTCGTCTGCATCCGTGTCGAGATGCAGCGTGTCCTTCTCGACGGAGCCGTTCGACAGGACGACGACCACGAGAAGTGTGCGCGGTTGGATCGACACCACCTGCGCCGAGCGCACGATGACCGCCTCCGGCTGTGGCCCGACCACCACGGCGGCGTGATCGGTCAGCCGGGCGAGGAGCTGGCTCGTGTCGTGGAGGAGCTCCTCGATGGCCTGGCCGGTCGAGTGGAAGAAGTCGGAGACCTCTCGTCGCTCGGGCGCCGTGAGGAGACCTCCCGAAGCGAAGTGGTCTACGTAGTAGCGGTACCCGAGGTCGGTCGGAACCCGCCCGGCCGAGGTGTGCGGTTGGGCGATGTAGCCCTCCCGCTCGAGCACGCCCATGTCGTTGCGCACGGTCGCGGCTGAGACCCCGAGCTCGCGCCCGTGGGCGATCGTCTGCGACCCGACGGGCTGGGCGGTCGCCACGTACTCCTCCACGATCGCCCGCAGTACCGCCGCCTTGCGCTCGTCGATGACGGGCTTGCGGGCCTCGGCGCTCATGGATTCGCGCTCACGGGGTCGGGCACCTCTGCCTCGGCTGCTCTCTGGTTGTGCTCCGCCGCGGATCGCGGTCCGGGCCTCGCCGCAGGCCGACCGCTCGGCCGGGGCCGGACGCGGACGACTGGGGCGTTGGCACTCAATGGTACCGAGTGCCAACGGGTGGCGACGCCGCGGAGCCCGTTGGGTCGGCCCCGGCCGCTCCCGCCAGCAGCAGGCGGGCGGTCACGTCGTTGGCCAGGAGGCGCCCGCGCAGGGTCAGGGCAACCCGCGCTCCGACCCTCTCGAGCAGGGCCCCCTGCACCAGGTCGGCCACGAGGTCCTCGGCCGCCTCGGATACCACGGCGCCGGCGCTGGTCCGCAGGGAGAGGGTGAGCGCCTCCTCGGCCCTGGCGGCGCCGTCGAGCGTCTCGGACCCGGCCTCGGGAGTCTCGCCACGACGGATGCAGTCGACGTAGCGCTCGGGGATCCGCACGTTCCACGATCGCCGACCCGCTGTGTGGCCGTGCGCCGCCGACCCGATGCCGAGGTAGTCGCCCTGCTCCCAGTAAAGGCAGTTGTGCCGGCACTCGTGCCCCGGTCGGGCCCAGCTCGAGATCTCGTACCACTCCATCCCCGCCGCGCTCAGAGCGCCGTCGGCGACGGCGTACGCGTCGGCCTGCAGATCCTCCTCGGGCGGGGCCACCTCGCCGGCCTCCACACGGCGGGCAAGCGGTGTCCCCTTCTCGACGGTCAGCGCGTACGCGCTGACGTGGTCCACGCCCATACCGATCACCTCGTCGAGGGTCGAGCGCCAGTCGTGCGGCGTCTCACCATCGGCGCCGTAGATGATGTCGACGCTGATCTCCTCGAATCCGGCTGCGCGCGCCGCTGCTACTGCGTCGCCGACGTGCTCGGGACGGTGGGTGCGCCCGAGAGCCGCGAGCACCGACGGCCTCGTCGACTGGACACCCAGGGAGAGGCGCGTCACGCCCGCGGCGCGATAGCCGTCGAGGCGCTCGGAGTCGACCGTGTCGGGGTTCGCCTCGAGAGTCACCTCGGCGTCCGGGGAGCGATTCGTCGCGGAGAGGATCCCGGCGACCTGCTCGACCGAGAGCAGCGACGGCGTGCCGCCTCCGAGGAAGACGCTCGTGGCCGTCGGCACCCCGCCAGCATGCCTCCGGAGGTCGGTGACGCACGCGTCGACGTAGGAGTCGATCAGGTGCGCTCTGTCGTCGAAGGTCGCGAAGTCGCAGTAGTCGCACCGGACGGCGCAGAACGGTATGTGGACGTAGATGCCGAACGACACGCCGCCATGGTCGCGCGTGCCCCGAAGCGTGCAGACTCGACGGCCTTCGCACCCCGACCGGGGCCGCGGTTAGCGTGACGGGATGGACTTCGAGTGGCCTCCCGAGGCGGATGCGGCAAGGGCGGCGACTCGCGAGCTCATCGAGGAGAACGCCCCGGGCGGGGTCTTCCCCCCGGACTGGAACGTCCGCTTCGCCCGCTCCGGGTACGCGGCGCCCCACTGGCCGCGCCCGTGGGGGCTCGGCGCGGGTGCCGTCGAGCAGCTGGCCATCGACGAGGTGCTTCGCGAAGCGGCGGTTCCGCGCCCCTTGAACCCGATCGGCGTCGGATGGGCGGGGCCGACTCTGCTGGTCGCCGGGACTGCCGAGCAGCAGCAGCGATGGCTCCCCGGCATCCTCGACGGCTCCGAGATCTGGTGCCAGCTCTTCAGCGAGCCCGAGGCGGGCAGCGACCTCGCCTCGCTGCGCACCAGCGCCGTCCGCGACGGCGACGAGTACGTGGTCAACGGCCAGAAGGTGTGGACGACGCTCGCGCACGTGTCCCGCTGGG
Source organism: uncultured Actinomycetes bacterium (assembly GCA_963706745.1). GTDB lineage: Bacteria > Actinomycetota > Acidimicrobiia > IMCC26256 > PALSA-610 > JAOSJK01. The sequence goes on from CAVPMX010000004.1 coordinate 1,478,717, forward strand.
GCATCCTCCTCGCCCGGACCGACCCCGACAGCGCTCCGCAGAAGGGGATCACGTACTTCGTCGTCGACATGCAGGCAGCCGGCATCACTGTCCGGCCGCTCGTGCAGATGACGGGGACCCACGAGTTCAACGAGGTCTTCTTCGAAGACGTACGGGTTCCCGCAGCGAACGTCGTCGGCGCCGAGAACGACGGGTGGAGGCTCGCGAAGGTGACGCTCGGCAACGAGCGCGTCTCGCTGTCGGGCGACGGCGCCCTGTGGGGCCGGGGTCCGACCGCTCACGACGTCCTCGATCTCGTGCGGTCGCATGGCGGTGAGGGCGACCCCCTCGTCCGACAGCGCCTGGCCCGTCTCTACGTCGAGGCCGAGATCCTGCGCCTGATCCGCCTCCGCACCGTGTCGGCGCGGGTCAGGGGGATCGAGCCGGGCCCCGAGGCATCGGTACGCAAGGCCCTCTCCGACGAGCACGGCAGGAACGTCATGCACGCAGCGTTGGAGCTCGCGGGGAGCTACGGCATGCTCGGCGATCACGGGCCATACGGGGAGGGGGCCGGGCTGTGGGCCTACGGGTTCCTCTACTCGGCCGCGCTCACCATCGGGGGTGGCACCAGCGAGGTGCAGCGCAACATCATCGGGGAGCGTGTCCTCGGCCTTCCACGCGACCCAGATCCGGTCGGCTGAGCCGACCTCGCTCCGCGCCGGCTACTCCTCCAGCCGGAGCGCCGCGACGAAGGCCTCCTGGGGAACCTCGACACGGCCGATCTGCTTCATCCGCTTCTTGCCCTCCTTCTGACGATCGAGGAGCTTGCGCTTCCGGCTGATGTCACCGCCGTAGCACTTCGCGATCACGTCCTTGCGCTTCGCCTTCACGGTCTCGCGGGCGATGATCCTGCCGCCGATCGCCGCCTGGATCGGCACGTCGAAGAGCTGGCGCGGGATGAGCTCGCGCAGCTTCTCGGTCATCCGCCGGCCGTAGTCGTACGCCTTGTCGCGGTGCACGATCGTCGGAGAACGCGTCGACGGGGACGCCGTTGAGCAGCACGTCGACCTTCGCGAGGTTCGAGACGCGGTAGCCGACCGGCTCGTAGTCGAGGCTACGCGTAGCCGCGCGTGCGCGACTTCATCTGGTCGAAGAAGTCCATGACGATCTCGGCGAGCGGGATCGTGTAGACGAGCTCGACGCGGTCCTCCGACAGGTACTCCAGCTTCTGCATCTCGCCGCGTCGCTGCTGCGCGCAGCTCCATCAGCGTCCCGACGTAGTCGGCGGGTGTGAGGATCGTGACCTTCACGTACGGTTCCTCGATCCCCTCCACTTCGGTGGCCGGCGGCATGGTCGAGGGGTTGTCGACCACCTCGATGCTGCCGTCGCCCGTCTGCACCCGGTACTCCACGTTCGGCGCGGTCGCCACCAGGGAGAGCCCGTACTCCCGCTCCAGCCGCTCGCGGATGATCTCCATGTGCAGCAGCCCCAGGAATCCGCAGCGGAACCCGAACCCGAGCGCCCCCGACGTCTCCGGGTCGTAGGTGAAGGAGGAGTCGTTGAGGCGGAGCCTCTCCAGCGCCTCGCGCAGCTCGGGGTACTCGTCGCCTTCCACCGGGTAGAGGCCGCAGAACACCATCGGCTTTGGGTCGCGGTAGCCGGCGAGACCGGCGCCGGGCTTCGACGCCAGCGTCACCGTCTCGCCCACACGCGCCTGGCCCACGTTCTTGATCCCCGCGATGAGGTACCCGACCTCACCCGGGCCCAGCTCGGCCACCGGTGTGGGCACCGGCAGGCGCACGCCTATCTCCTCGGCGTCGTGGGGCGCCCTCGCCTGCACGAACTGCAATCTGCTCCCGCTGCTCAGCACGCCGTTGAAGACGCGCACCGCGCTCACCACTCCGCGGTAGGCGTCGTAGTAGGAGTCGAAGATGAGAGCCTGTAGGGGCGCGTCGGCGTCGCCCGAGGGCGGCGGCACCTGCGCGATCACTGCATCGAGCACCCCCTCCACGCCCTCACCGGTCTTGGCGGAGATGCGGAGCGTCTCCGAGGCCGGGAGGCCGAGAACGCGCTCGATCTCCTCGGCGCGCTTGTCCGGTTCGGCGGCGGGCAGGTCGATCTTGTTGAGCACCGCGACGATCGCGAGGTCGTGCTCGAGCGCCAGGTAGCAGTTGGCGAGCGTCTGCGCCTCGATTCCCTGGACCGCGTCGACCAGCAGGACCACGCCCTCGCATGCGGCGAGGCTTCTCGACACCTCGTAGCCGAAGTCGACGTGACCGGGAGTGTCGATCAGGTGGATCGAGTGGCCTCGATGCTCGAGGCGGACGTTCTGCGCCTTGATCGTGATCCCGCGCTCCCGCTCCAGATCCATCGAGTCGAGGTACTGAGCCCTCATGTCGCGCGGGTCGACCGCACCCGTCATCTCCAGGAGGCGGTCGGCGAGCGTCGACTTGCCGTGGTCGATGTGGGCGATGATCGCGATGTTGCGGATCTTGTCGAGCGGGGTCACGCGTCGAATCGCCTCGTTCCGGTCGGCGTGGAGCGCCCATTCTCTCGCGCCGCCGAGGCGCTCGGACGAACGCCCGGGCCCGCTGCCCCCGGGCAGGCCCCGCAGACCCCCCGGAGCAGCACGGGCGGACCTGTCCGGGACATGTCACGGACAGGTCTCGGACGCGGCCCCGGGCATGACCGGGGCCGGTGCGACTGCTACTGTTCACCGGTCCCCGAACGGTTCGGAGCAGCGCGCGCCCATGGCGAACATCAAGTCCCAGAAGAAGCGGAACCTCACCAACGAGAAGCGCCGGGTGCGGAACAAGACCGTGCGATCGGAGCTGAAGACGCGCGTGAAGCTGGCCGACGAGGCCGTCGCCACCGGTTCCGACGACGCCGCCGAGGCCCTGAAGCTCGCTCAGAAGCGCCTCGCCAAGGCCGGCTCCAAGGGGATCGTGCACAAGAACCAGGCCTCGCGCCGGATATCACGCATCATGAAGCGGGCCGCCAAGTCCGCAGCCGCCTCCTAGCGCCGCGAGCGACCTGCCGGGGCATGCCGCCTGCTGAGCGCGGCCAGCCGGGCGACCAACACCTCCAGCACCGTCTCCTCCGGCGCGCCGGTCCTCCCACGCAGATCGAGGTCTGCGCCGGCCAGTAGGTCGAAGGCCTCGCGCAGCCCCGACGTCCCGAGGCGCCGCGACGCATCCAGCCGGTGGCGGGCGGCCCCGGGGCTCCCACCGACGGCGGCGGCGGCCTGCTCCTTCGTTCGCGATGGCGGGGTCGTCGAGGCGGAGCAGCTTCTGGTAGTGGGATGCCAGCGTCGCCATCACCTGCAGCGGATGCACGACCTTCGGCTGCTTCGCGCTGGTCGCACGCAGGAGCCTGTGCAGCACCTCGAGCGCGCCCGGCACGTCGCCGCGGTCTATCGAGTTGGCGAGGTCCCACCACGCGACGGTGCCGACCTCTCCCAGGTAGGGCTCCACGTCGTCGAGGTCGAGAGCTGCGCGATCCCCATACGTGGAGTGCAGCAGCTCGACGAGCTCGGGGACCCGCCCGGCGTCGCCTCCGAGGTGCTCGACCACGCGCGCAGATGTGGGACCGGTCAGCTTCAGCTTCGCTCCGCGCAGTGCCGCGGCGAGCACGTCGGCTGTCGACTCGCTCGCGGGCCCGACAGTGGGCACGCCGGCTGCCTTGACGGCCTTGTCGATCGCGGCAGGGGTCTTGCCTCCGCCCGAGACCAGCACGAGGTACACGCCACCCACAGGGTCCTTCACGTGCTCCGCGAGCGCCCCCGCGTACTGAGAGGCGACGTTTCCTATGTCGCGCACGACCACGATGCGCCGGGTGGTCATGAACGGCGGGCTCTGCAGTGCCGTGAAGACGGCCCTCATCACCGGCGCCTCGACGACCTCGTCCACCTCGCCGGCAGTGCTCTCGTCGCCGCCAGCGCGCCCCCGACCGGGGACCGTCTGGTCCTCCAGGGCAAGCAGGCGGTCCTCGCCTTCCAGAAGGTCCGACACGAGCCGCTCGACCTCGCGGTCCCGCAGGATCGGGTCGTCGGCTTTCACGAGGTGCGTCTGGGGGCGGTCTTCGGCGCTCACGGTCGGCCGGCCTCGGCGATCTCCGCCTCGCGCTCCTGCGCGAGGATGGCCTCGACGGTCCGGCAGGCGCGGACGGTGCCTGCGACATCGTGCACGCGCGACGATTCGACAGCCGTTCATGACGCCGTGGCAAGCGGCGGCGAGCGACTCCGCCCGGCGATCCTCGACGCTCCGGCCCAACAGCTCCCCAACGAACCGCTTGTTCGACGCCGAGAGCAGCAGCGGGTAGCCCAGGCTCGCCAGCGCCCCGCTCTCGCGCAGGAGCACCGCGCTCTGTGCGGGCGTCTTGCCTAGGTCGAGCCCCGCGTCGAGGACCGTCTGATCGGTGGCGATTCCTGCCTCACCGGCACGGCCGGCACGGTCGATGAGAAAAGCGACGACGTCGGGGACGAGATCGGCGTACTGCGGATCGGGATCGGGGACGCGGGGCTTCAACCGGATGTGCGTCGCGACCACCGACGCTCCGTGCCCGGCAGCCACCGTGAGGTAGTCGGGATCGGCGAACCCGCTGATGTCGTTCCCGAGGACCGCGCCCGCCGAGCAGACCGCGTCGAGCACGCCGGAGCGCCACGTGTCGGCCGAGAGAGGCACGTCGAACCTGGAGTGCAGCGCCTCTACCACCGGCACTACGCGGTCCAGCTCCTCCTCCTCACTCACGTCGGGGCCGGGACCGGCCTTGACTCCCCCGACGTCGAGGAGGTCGGCGCCGTCGGCGACGTGCCGTTCCGCCCTGCGCAGCAAGGCGTCGAGGCCCCACGTGTCGCCCCGGTCGTAGAAGGAGTCGGGCGTCCTGTTGAGGATCCCCATGACCAGCGCACGGGTCCGCACGTCGAATGCCCTAGCTCCGAGGCGGATCGTCGGGTGGGGCGAAACCGGCATCGTCGCCGAGGCTACCCGGATGAGTTCGCGCCCTCCTCGCCGCCCGGCTCAGCACCCAGACTGCGACCACGGCCGCCGCGCACAAGAGGTCTCTCCCGTCGATCTCGAGCGGCACGCGCGCCGCGAAGTGGGAGACCGCCGCGATCCATCTCACCGCCGCCGCAGCGGGCACGTTCAGCACTGCGCGCACCCCGGGCATACCGTCGCCCAGGAGGCCACCGACAACACCCGCGGGGAGTCCGAAGACCCCGAGGAAGTCGGCGACCGGCACCGCCAGGAGGTTCGCCAGGGGCGCCACTGCCGGCAGCGAGCCGAACACGGGTATCAGCACCGGGGTGACGCCGGCCTGCGCAGCGACCGTGACGGCGAACGGCTCCCGAAGCCACCGCGGACCCGGGAGCCGCACGGCGAGCGGCGCGGCGAAGAAGGCGATGCCGGCGCAGGCCCCGCACGACAGAGCGAACGCGACCGAGTGGAGCAGGAACGGGTCGGCGAGCATCAGCGCTATGACCGCGATCGACAGGAGGCGGACGGCACTGGCCGGTCGTCCGACAAAGCCCGCGAAGAGCGAGACCGCCGCCATCGCCGAGGCGCGCATGACCGATGGCTCGAAGCGTGTCATCGCGGCGAAGACGACGACCACGGCGAGACCGCCGGCGAACCGCGCGCCGATCCCGAATCGGTTCAGGAGCGGCCGCGCGACGGCGAGCGCGAACGCCACGTTCGCGCCCGACACTGCCAGCAGGTGCGACAGTCCTGCAGCCCGGAACTCGTCGGCCACTTCGCGCGGGATCTCACGCGTGTCGCCGAGCAGGAATCCGGCGATGAGGGCGCGCTCGGTCGCCGGCAGCGCCTCGCTGCCGCGCAGCACCGCCGATCGGAGCCGGTTCGCCACGGCGAGCACTCCTCCCCGCGGGGGCGAGAACGCGTGGACCTCCGCCCGGCTGAGCACTGCGACCCCGTGCTGCCATCTCCGTCGCGAGTCGAACCCCTCGAGCGGGCCGAGGCGACCGCGCAGCACCACCCGGTCGCCCGCCGCCAGCACACGCAGCCGCCCGGCCTCATCGCCCGACCGCGCGCACGAGTACGGTCCGGTCGACCACGCGCCAACCAGGTCCGACACGTGCGCCACTCGGAACCGCGTCGGTGTCGTAGTCGTCGACGCGCACGAGTGCGTCGGCAGCGAATCGCGGGCCCTGCGGATCGGTCGCGAGCGTGCCACGCGCCCATACCTGCGATCCCGCCCGCACCTCCGCGACGAGGGAGTGGTCGGCGAGTCCGTCGAGGGCGCTCTGCATGCTCGCGGCGCCGAGGAGCGCCAGGGCGAGCGCGGCGACGGGCACCCTGGCACGCCCCGTGAGGAACCAGGCGGCTACGAGCGCCACCGCGCCCCCGATCAAGCTCAGCGCGCGCCGAGCCGGGCCCCGCTCGCTCCCCGACGACCAGGCCCACGAGCAGCCCGGCCAGCACCACCATCGGCCCGACCTCGAGGCGAGCCTTCGGAGTCGAGCTCACACGGCGACCAGGTCGCGGATCTGCGCATACCTGAGCTCCCCGATCCCCGACACCTGCTGGAGCTCGGAGACGTCGGTGAACCCGCCGCGCCGGTCGCGCTCCTCGAGGATCGCCGCCGCGAGCATCGGCCCGATCCCGGGCAGCTCCTCCAGCTCGGCCTGCGTCGCCGAGTTGAGGTCGAGCGGGCCGATGGGCGCGGTCGTCGCACCACCGGGACCTGCGCCGAGGACCTCGCCGGCCGGCGTGGGCGGATCGCCGACACGGGCGACGAGCACCTTCTCCCCGTCGACGAGCAGTGCCGCCAGGTTCAGGCGGTCGAGGTCGGCCGCGGGGAGACCACCGCCGGCTGCGTCGATCGCATCGACGACCCGCGACCCGGCGGGGAGCGTCGCCACTCCCGGCCGCCGCACCGCGCCCGCGATGTGGACGACGACGGCGACCGGGGCCGTGACCGTCGTCGGCCCGGGATTGCTCGCGGCCCCCACGGTGGTGACGACGGTCGTGGTGCCGGCGGCGCCGGCCCCGGCGGTACCCGGGGCGGCCGGAGTGGCCGTCGCGGAGCGGAACCAGAACGCACCCGATGCGAGGGCCACGGCCACAACCGCCACGGCGCCCACCCTCGCATCGCCGCGCAGCATCCTGAGGCGGTCTCCCATGGCGGCCAGCGGGCCATCGGGCGCGCCGGGGCGCGGCGGCATCATCGGCGGTGACGGGAGTCCGTCGGGCATTGCTGCCTCCGAGCGCGCGAGGGCAGGGCTCAGGAGGAAGTGACCGGGGAAGTCGCTTCGACGCTACCGCGCGATCACGCCGTCGGCCACCCCGCCGAGTCTCGGAGCGATCCTCGGTGGGCTGCCCCGGTCGATCCCGCCGATCGGCGACGCGACGACGAAGTTGACCATACGGCCGGGCACCACCACCGTCTTGCGCACCGTCCGGCCCTCGAGGAGCGCCAGGACCTTCTCGTCGGAGCGCGCCGCCGCCTCGTGCGCGGCGTCGTCGGCACCTACCGGCACCTTCACACGCGCGCGCACCTTGCCGTTCACCTGCACGGGGACCTCGACCTCGTCGGTGGCGAGGTAGGCGGGGTCGGCCTCGGGGAACTCCTCGAAGGTGAGCGTCGTGTCGTGGCCCAGCCTCGACCACAGCTCCTCTGCGATGTGAGGTGCCAGGGGCGCGACCATCAGCACGAGTGGCTCGACGACCGAGGCGGGGGCTCCTCCGCTCTCGCCTACGACCTGGGTCAGGTGGTTGTTCAGCTCGAAGAGCCGCGCCACGGCGGTGTTGAAGCGCAGGGCGGCCATGTCGGAGCGCACGGCGTCGATCGTGCGGTGCAGCGCTCGCAGCGTCTCGTCGGTCGGTGTCTTGTCTGTCGTGCGTGCGGCGCCCGTCTCCTCGTCGATCACGTTGCGCCACAGCCGCTGGAGGAACCGGTGAACGCCGACGATGTCCGACGGTGTTCCACGGGCGCGAGGCGTCGAGCGGCCCCATGAACATCTCGTAGAGCCGGAGCGTGTCGGCCCCGTAGGCGCGGCAGATCGCGTCGGGCGCTACAGCGTTCTTCAGGCTCTTGCCCATCTTGCCGAACTCCCGGGTGACCGGCCTGCCCTCGAAGCGGTAAGCGCCGTCGCGCTCCTCGACCTCCTCGGTGTCGACGTACATCCCACGCTCGTCGGTGTAAGCCGCCGCGAGGATGTACCCCTGGTTGTAGAGGCGCTGGAACGGCTCCGGCGTCGAGACGTGGCCCAGGTCGTGGAGCACCTTGTGCCAGAAGCGCGCGTACAGGAGGTGCAGCACGGCGTGCTCGACACCGCCCACGTACAGATCGACGAGGCCGGCCGCTCGGGAGCCGTCGCCGCGGGTGCCCGCAGCCCAGTGGCGCTCGACGGCGCGGTCGACCATCGCGTCCTCGTTCGTGGGGTCGAGGTAGCGCAGGTAGTACCAGCACGACCCGGCCCACTGGGGCATCGTGTTCGTCTCGCGGCGGTACGTCTTCGGGCCGTCGCCCAGGTCGAGCTCGGCGAAGACCCACTCCTCGGCGCGTGCCAGAGGCGGCTCGGGAAGTGCTTCAGGGTCGTCGGAGACCCTGGGCTCGAAGTCGACGATGTCGGGGAGCTCGACGGGGAGCATCTGCTCGGGCACGGCGACCGGCCGGTCGCTCTCGTCGTACACGATCGGGAAGGGCTCGCCCCAGTAGCGCTGCCGGCTGAAGAGCCAGTCGCGCAGCTTGTACGTGATCGTCGGCCGGCCCTGCTCGGTGCTCTCGAGCCACTCGCCGATCACGCGCTTCGCCTCGGCGGTGCCGAGACCGTCGAGGCTCACCGCGTCGTTCGCCGACGCCATCGCCTCGCCCTCGCCGACGAACGCCTCGGGCCACTGCGACGCTGGCGCCCCGGGCGGCACCTCTCGGTCGTCGAACCACTGCGCCGGCGGTTGCACGACGCCGACGATCGGGAGATCGAACTCGGTGGCGAACTCGAAGTCGCGGTGGTCGTGCGCGGGGACGGCCATGATCGCCCCGGTTCCGTAGCCCATGAGCACGTAGTCGGCGATGAAGACCGGGATTCGGCCGCCGGTGGTCGGGTTGACTGCGAATGCGCCGGTGAACACGCCTGACTTCTCGCGCCCTTCGGATTGTCGCTCGAGCTCCGACTTCTGCGCGGTGAACTCCCGGTAGCGGGACACGGCCTCGGACGGCGTCCCCGTGGCACCGAACACGCCGCGCCACGAGGCGAGGGCTCCCTCGTTCCAGTCCCACGCGACCGACTCGTCGGGCCACTCGTTCGCGGTGACGACGTCGACGAGCGGGTGCTCGGGGGCGAGCACCATGTAGGTCGCCCCGAAGAGCGTGTCGGGCCTCGTGGTGAACACGGAGATCTCGACGCCTTCGTGCCCGTCGACCGGGAACGCCACCTCCGCTCCGTGGCTCCGCCCGATCCAGTTGCGCTGCATCTGCTTGATCGAGTCGGTCCAGTCGAGCAGGTCGAGGTCGTCGAGGAGTCGGTCGGCGTAGGAGGTGATGCGCATCATCCACTGCTTCAGCGGCCGTTTGAACACGGGGAAGTTGCCGCGCTCGCTGCGCCCCTCGGACGTGACCTCCTCGTTGGCCAGCACCGTTCCGAGGCCCGGGCACCAGTTGACGGGGGCCTCGGCGACGTACGCGAGCCGCTGCGAGTCGAGGTGGTCGCGCTGCTCGTCGGGGGTCATCGCCCGCCACGCCCTCGCGTCGCCGGGCGTGCGGTCGCCGGACTCGAGCAGGGCGACGAGCTCACGGATCGGCCGGGCGCGCCCTTCCTCGGCGTCGTACCACGAGTCGAAGATCTGCAGGAAGATCCACTGCGTCCAGCGGTAGTAGGCGACGTCGGTCGTCGCGATGCCGCGGCGCGGGTCGTGGCCCAGGCCGAGCGCCCGGAGCTGGCGGCGCATGGTGGCGATGTTCGCCTCGGTCGTCTCCCTGGGGTGTCGCCCGGTCTGCACCGCGTACTGCTCGGCGGGGAGGCCGAAGGCGTCGTAGCCCATCGCGTGCAGGACGTTGTATCCGCTCATTCGCTGGAACCGCGCGTAGACGTCGGTCCCGATGAACCCGAGCGGGTGGCCCACGTGCAGGCCGGCTCCCGACGGGTAGGGGAACATGTCGAGCACGAAGAGCTTCGGCCTGCCCGCAATGCCCTCCGCGCCCTCGCTCAGCAGCCCGGTCGGGTTCGGAGTGTGGAAGGTCTTCTCCGCCTCCCAACGGTCCTGCCAGCGCCCCTCTATCTCACCGGCGAGGGCGGCGTCGTAGCGATGCTCGGGCGTGTCTTCGGCTCTGTCGCTCACAGCGGCGAGCGTACCGTCTGCCCCGTAGGCGCCCGTCCCAATACGGGGCGCCGACGGCGTCCTCGGCATCGGCGCCGCAGCGCGCCGCTGCTATCGTGAGGGGCCCCTCGGGGCTGTAGCTCAGTTGGCTAGAGCGCTTGCATGGCATGCAAGAGGTCGTGGGTTCGAGTCCCATCAGCTCCACTCGTGTCGTTGTCGATCTCACAACGTTCGGCCGCGTCGCCCCTGTCCGCAGCTCGGGCCTGAAGGACGACACGAAGGTCCCGGGAGGCAGGTTCCGGGGTGCGGTTCACCGGGGCACCCCGGGCCGGCGTTCGGGGACCCATGTGTGATGGGGTTCAGACGACCCCGAGATGGTGAGCGAGCTTCTGCATCGTCTGCAGACCGAGCTCGACAGCGCCGAAGCCGATGGTTGCATCTCGCTGCTCGACAGTTGGGTGGAGCTGCCGCAGCGTCAGCACCGTCTTTCCATCGGCTTGTTCATCGAGGACGATCGTCACTCGGAAGCGTGCCGGGTCATCGTCGGTGTCGGAGCCGTGATCCATCACCAACCTCTCGCCTGGAACGACCTCGAGGTAGTCGAAGCGATTGGTGAACACGGTGCCGTCTCCGGAGGTCATGTCGAAGCATGCTCGGCCGCCCGGGCGCGCGTCCATCTCACGGACGGTGCAGGTGTAGCCCTCGGGGCCGAACCATTGGCAGAAGGCATCTGCGTGGACCCACGCGGCGAACACCGCGTCGCGTGCGGCGTCGAGAACTCGAACGAGGACGATCTCACGGTCGAGAGCCCAAGTCGTCGGATCGGTGATGGTCGGGGTGCGCTTCACGGCTTCTCCAGTGTCGATGGGGATGCGGGTAGTCGGACTCGACCTGGCTATCCCGCTTCACGGCGGAGGGAGTAGGTGAGGACGGCGTTGCCTGCCGGGGTGATGGTGCTGTCGACCAGGTCGAGGCGAGTCACGGGGACCGAGTCGTCGAAGAGGCGCCTGCCCTCGCCGGTGACGGCCGGGTGGACGGTCAGCGTGAGGGTGTCGATTACGCCGGCGAGGAACAGCGAGCGGACGGTCTCGATGCCGCCGGCGACGGTGATGGCGCCGTCGTCGTCGGATGCCGCGAGCGCGCGGGTGTAGTCGGTGGGGTCGCCCTCGACGAGCTGGCTGTTCCATCCGAGGTCGCCTGACAACGTCGTCGAGATCACGTGCTTGCGGACGGGGTTGACGAAGTCACCGAAGTCGTCGTCGGTGTTGGACGGCCAGTACTGCGACCACTCCTGCCAGAGGCGACGGCCCATGATCACGTCGGTGACCCCGGCGAGCGCCCGGCCCATCAGCTCGCCCTCGGCCTCCCCGAAGCAGTCGAACTGGAAGAGGTGGGGCGATTCGGACACGCCGTTGACCGAGGAGAAGAGGTGGGCGGTGACGGAGCGAGACATGGGGGTGGCCCTTCGAGGCTCGAGATGGAAGGACGGCGTGGAGTGGTTGTGCCTTGCAACCATACCGACTAGTTGGTATGGTTGCAAGATGCCAACCATCACCCCATGTCTCTGGTTCGATCGCAACGGTCTCGAGGCCGCCGAGTTCTACGTGTCGACATTCCCGGACTCCCATGTCGATGACGTGAGCCCGGGGCCCGACGGCACGCCGATGATGATCAGCTTCACGCTCATGGGCCGCCCGTTCCAGGCCTTGAACGGCGGTCCACAGTTCACCTTCGACGAGGCGGTCTCGCTGGTGGTCCCCTGTGATGGCCAGGCCGAGGTCGATCACTACTGGGCCGTGCTCACCGAGGGCGGCGAGGAGAGCATGTGTGGGTGGCTGAAGGACCGCTTCGGTCTGTCGTGGCAGGTCGTTCCGACCCAACTCGGCGCGATCCTCGGCGATCCTGACCCTGGGCGTGCCTCCCGAGCACTTCAGGCGATGCTGGCAGATGCGCAAGCTCGACCTCGAGGCTCTGCGAGCGGCGGCCGATGATTCGTCGGCGTGAGCGCCGATCCGCGGCGGTCCCGGCACGGGGAGGCGAGGGCCTCGCTTCTCGCAGCCGCGGTCGACGTCATCCGCGCCAAGGGGCTGCACGCGACAACGGTCGATGATCTCTGTCGAGCGGCGGGAGTGACCAAGGGCGCGTTCTTCCACCACTTCGCGTCGAAGGAGGATCTCGCCGTGGCCGCGGCCGATCACTGGTCCGAGACCACGGGAGCGCTCTTCGCCGCCGCCGCCTACCACGACCCCGAGGATCCGGCCGACCGGATCTTCGCCTACCTGGACTTCCGGGCGTCGCTGATCTCTGGAGCGCCGGCCGAGTACACGTGCCTGGTCGGGACGATGGTCCAGGAGGCCTTCGATGCCAGCCCCGCAGTGCGCGAGGCCTGCGCAGCGAGCATCTTCGGTCATGCCGACACCCTCGAAGCCGACCTCGCCGCCGCGCTCGCCGAGAGCGACGCCGGTGAGGGCGTCAGCGCCGCGAGCCTGGCCAGGCACACCCAGACCGTGCTCCAAGGCGCATTCGTGCTGTCCAAGGCCGCCGACGATCCGGCCGTCGTGCACGAAGCGATCGGCCATCTTCGTCGGTACCTCGAGTGCGTCCTCGGCCGCCCATCACACCAAGAGACGGACGCATGATCATCGTGAGCGGCCGGCTGAGAATCGACTCTTACCGGCGCGAGCGATACCTGGCTGCGTGCCGACCCGTCATCGAGGCGGCCCGCTCCACGCCGGGTTGTGTCGACTTCCATCTGGCAGCCGACCCGCTCGACGCCGACCGCATCAACGTCTTCGAACAATGGGAGAACGTCGAAGCGGTCGAACGGTTCCGCCAGGCCGGCCCGGACACCGAGATGGCCGAAGCGATCCGGTCCGCCGACGTCCAACAACACGAGATCGCCACGACGATCTCGTTGACCTGAGAGAACGGACCATGTCAGCCGAGGAGATCGACCGGTACCTCGAAGGACTCGACGAGCCGAAACGCGGCGCTCTCGAGCAGCATCGCCGCTCGGCTCGCCGAGATCGCCGAGATCGCCGGCCGAGGCTGCAGTACCCGCAGCGGACGGACACGCCCGATGTGGCGCTGACGGACGACCAATCGCTGGCTACCGTGTTCTCGTGGGCGGTACGCGAGTTCCCGGCGGCGTGGTGCACGAGCTACCGGGCGATCTGCGCGCAGCGCTGATCGGCAACGCCGTCGCCCTCGCGGCCTGGAAGGACATCACCCCTCTGGCCCGCAACGAGTTCATCTGTTGGGTCGAGGATGCGAAGCGGGAGGCGACCCGGGAACGGCGCATTCGTCGGACCCAGGAGGAGTTGGAGGAGGGCCGGCGACGGCCTTGCTGCTGGCCAGGCTGCAAGCATCGCGAGCACACGGGCAAGTAGCGGGCCGGTGCCTGCTCTCGCGAAGCGGCCGAGTGTTAGGGCCGCGTGAGGTGTCGGCCAGGGTTCTGCGAAGAACGTTGACCCACAGGCCGAGCGCACTTACGTTGCGCGTGGCGGCGGCCGATACCAGGGGGTGGCGCCGTGAGGCGACCACATCACGAGGCCCGGACCGGCCCCGGCCGGATGACCGAGAGGAAGCACATGCTCATCCCGACACGTACCGCACGGCGGCTCCTGGTGGTCGGCATCACCGGAGTGCTCGCACTCGGGCTGATGTCGCCTGCCGTCGCCGGAGCGTCGACGCCGACGGCCACCAGGGAGTCGACAGGCGACACCGTCAACCTCTGCAAGCACACCCGAGCAATCAAGGGCGAGCTGCGCACCGTGCAGGCCTGGCTCGACCAGGTCGCCGAGCTCGCGCCGGCGGAGTGGGACGTCTACCTCGATCGGGCACAGGCGAGGCTCGACCGCGTCAAGCGGCGGCTCGTGGCGGCGGTGAGGAACGGCCACTGCCGAGTCTCCGTCGAGAGGCTCTGCAACCACACCGACGAGGGACGCCTCGTCGTACGCAAGCTCAACGCGCTGCTGCAGGCCGGGATCGACAACTCGAGCGGTGAGCTCCAGGACCTCCTGGAGCGGGGCCAGGCCCACCTGCACAAGGTCGCGAAGTACCTCGGGCGACTCGCCGCGGCGCACTGCGACTAGCCAGCTCACGAAAGCGTTTCTCCGGGGCACGGCTCAGCCGCCGTGCCCCGGAGACGCGTTCGCGCCCCGGCGCGAACATCACGGAGGGGCGTGATCCTCGCGCCGAGGCGGGCAGCCCTTCGACAGGTCGGGCAGAGTCGTACCGAATCGCCGGGCGATCTTCTCGGCCGTCTCCCGGTCGACCCGGACCTTGGGGGAACCTCCCCCGATGCATGGCATGCAAGAGGTCGCGGGCTCGAGTCCCATCAGCTCCACTCGTTGTGAAAGGCACAACAAGAGGATCCTGCTCTTCGGTGTCCGGGGTCACGGGCAGGGTCTGAAGAGTCGAGACCAATGGTTCAACAGCCTCGCGACGATCGAGCGATCCCCACCCGATCGTTGAGGCAGTCCGCGCCGGTGTCGACGCCGTGGCGTCGCTTTCCGCCGAGGTCGTGCCGTGTTGGGGTGAAGCGAAGTGTCCGTCTCGCTCTATGGTCTCCCGATGGCTCGCGTCGCTGTTACGTCATGCGTGTACCTCGGCGATGTGGCGCCGTACATTCCGGTCGCCCGCCGCCTCCACGACGCTGGCCATGAGGTCGTGTTCGTGGCTCCAGAGGGGTTTCGATCGGTGTTGGAGGGTGAGGCTTTCGAGTTCCACCCATACGCGATGGAATGCTCGCCGGCGTCGATGCACGCGGACCCCGTGCACACGAAGCTCATGCGTCACCCGATCCGAAACGTGTCGAAGCTGGGGCAGTACTGGATGGACAGGGCGTTCACCGACGACCCGACGACAGCGCTGCGCTCGCTCCGAGAGGGCTTCGACGGTGCCGAGGTGGTGGTCACCCACCCCACGATGGGCGTTGCATCGGTCCCGGTGGCGCGCTCGATGGGCATCCGAGTCGTCGTCGGGCATCTCTTCCCGATGATGATCCCGACCGTTCACTGGACGCCGCCGCTCGGCTCGCGCTCGATGCGCCTACCGGCACCAGTGAACCGAGTGACCTGGTCCCTCCTTCGCACGCTCGGCGCCCGCGCCTTCCGGGACGACATCATCAACGCGGAACGCGCACGCCTCGGGTTCGACCCGATTCGCTGCAACGGCGGTTGGGCCTGGTCTGAGGCCGACGCGACGGTGGTGCTCGCCTCACGCCAATACTTCGGCGAAGGGGCGCCGGACTGGCCGCCGGTCACCTGGGGCGGCTTCTCGATCTGGCACGGTCCCTTGGATCAGGAGCTCGACGGGGCCCTCGACCGCTATGTCGACAGCGGAGACCCACCGGTGATCGTCATGCTCGGCACCTCGGCGGCCACGGGAGCCGGAGCCCAGTTTGCGCGCATCGCCGCAGACCTCGACCGTCACGGTCTGCGGTCGGTGCTTCTCGTGGGCGACGCCGCCAACCTCGCCGACGTGTCGGATCGGCCGGGCGCCGTGGCTTTCGCTCCCGTGACCGAGCTCCTGCCCCGCTGCCAGGTGGCCGTGATCTCCGGCGCGCTCGGCGGCGTGGCGGCGGCGCTGTCTTCGGGCATCCCTGTGGTCATCCACCCGCAGCTCTTCGACCAGGTGTGGCACGGCCGGCGCGTCGAGCAGCTCGGTGTCGGATTGGTCGCGCGACGCACCGGTCAGGTCGCCGCGGCGGTGCGTCGCATAACGGACGACCCGGGCTTCGCTGAACGGGCGCGCGGCCTGGCTGCGAGCATGGCCGACGAGGACGGCGCGGGCGCCATCAGCCAAACCGTTGAGTCGCTCATCGGCGCCTGAGGACAGGCGACCTCGATGGCAACGTGATCACACGATCCTGGTCAGGCACGGGGGCGCCGACCAGGTCTCGTGCGGATCTCGATGCCGGCTCGCTTGAACTCCCTGGCGAGGGTCTTCGCATCGACGTCGAATGAGCGTTTGGTTTGAAAGCTGTCCCATCAGCTCCACTCCGTTGTGATTGGGTCTGCCAGACGGACAGCGTGCTCCTAGCTGACCTCGAGCCCGGCGACTACGTCGCAGTGTGCTTCCTAGCCAGGGGCACCACCACTATCGATCAGGTGGGAGGCGACGGCGACGGCAGCGGAACCGACCACCGCACCCTCGGCATGATCAAGACATTCACCGCCACCTGACTCCGAACGACCCGGCCCGGCCCGACACACGCGGACCGGTCGAATTGCAGGGCGAGCACCGTGCGCGCCACCGGCTTCGAAGCGTTCCCGGTGCCGCCGGAAGCCCCGTGCCTCATGATCGGAGGCGGCTCACCGCGCACCCTCATGCGCTCGTCGGCGAGATCGATGAGGTCACCGACACGCTCATAGAGCGGCGCGAGCGCTACAGCATCAGAGCCGTCACGGTCGGCGCCGAGGTATCGGATGCGTTCGCCCCCGTCGTCGCCCACCTAGCGGGAACCTGAACGGGGACTGCTGCGTTGGCGCAATGCCGCGCCAACGCAACGCGGCCGCCTAGGTGCCACGGCGCGAACATCACGGAGGGGTGTGATCCTCGCGGCGAGGCGGGTAGCCCTTCGACAGGTCGGGCAGCGTCGTACCGAATCGCCGGGCGATCTTCTCGGCCGTCTCCCGGTCGACCCGGACCTTGGGGGAACCTTCCCCGAGGAACTCCAGGATCAGGTCGGGGTCCGACTCCCACCGGTGCGCGTTCCGGTTGTAGAAGAACGCGCAGCCCGGGTTGAAGCCGAAGATCCCCTCTGCGTCGGCTGGGTCCCTGGACCCGGCCGGTACCCACACATACCAGCGGAACTCGAACCGCCCGAAGTGCTCTCGCTCCATGCTTCAGGCTCCCGGTCGGGTTGTGTAGGTGAAGCCGTCGCGCACCCCGCGTCGCCAGGGAGAGGTCCCGGCCGGTGGTCGCGGGTGAGGTCGATGGTCGGGTCTCCGAGGAGGTCGCCGGCGACACCATCGAGGTCCGCCGACCCCGGCTCGGCCGGGATGGGGGTGCTACGGATCGGCGAGGTCTGCTGTCAGCCTGTCGGGGGCAACCACTCGGTAGGCGTCGGTGCAGATGGCCGCTATCTCGCTCCAGTCGACGTCGCGGTCCAGCCGGACGCCGAGCCACCCGCGGCCGCCCACATAGGGCGGCCGGAAGAAGCGCTGCGGTTCGGTATCGACGAGCTCTTCCTGGGCTCCGAGCGGAGCGGCGCACCACAGATGGGGGAATCGGTTGTCGTGATGACCTTCGGGCCACAGCATCACGAACTGCTTGCGCACGAAGAACGCGGGCGCGCCGTGACTGAGCTTCTCGGTCACCTCCGGTAGCGACATGCAGATCGCTCGGACTCGGTCTTCGACGGTCTCGGCCAAGAAGGCAACGGTAGGCAGCTTCGCGACGGATCATCAACGCGCAGACAGCCGTGGAATCGACTGGCGGTGCGGCAGGCACCGACCTGTCGGCGCGACCAGCAGTGCTCGCCGACAGGGCAGACTGCGCAGATGGAGATCCTGTTCGTCGCCGGCTTCGCCCCTATCGTGCCCGACCCCGAGGCCGGCAAGGCCTTCTACCGAGATGCCCTGGGCCTGCCCCTCGAACCGGTGTCGGGCGACTACCTCGCGGTCGACGGGTTCGGCGGCACGAAGCACTTCGGCGTCTGGCCACTCGCCGATGCGGCGATGTCGTGCTTCGGTACTACGGAATGGCCTACCGACACTCCCGTTCCGCAGGCGACTGTCGAGTTCGAGGTACCCGATGTCGCCGCAGCCGCCGCCGAGCTCACGGAGCTGGGCTACCGGCTCATTCACGACGCCCGAGTGGAGCCGTGGGGCCAGACCATCGCCCGACTGCTCGGGCCCGAGGGCCTGCTCGTCGGCCTCTCCGAGACTCCTTGGCTGCACTAGCGCCGATGGCGTGGGCCGATCGACCCTGGCATGTCCCCAGCTCCTAGGGCAGGCTTCCGTGGTGATCCCCCACGAAGACCCGCGGTCATGATCGGAACCGCCACCGTGACCACGAGCGCCGGCGAGTGCCTCCGCACAGACCGGCCGACCAGGCCCGACCAGCACGGAGAGCAGTGACCGACTTCGAGATCAGCGAGATCGATGAACAGCACCTGGTGGCCGTTCACGGCGAGGTCCGCCCGGATGCACTGCCCGACTTCTTCGGCGGCGCGTTCACGACGGTGATGGAGGCCATCGGCCGTGCAGGCGTCGTACCCACCGGACCGCCGATCGGGTACTACCCGGCGATGCCCACCGACGTGGTCGTGGTCGAAGCCGGCTTCCCGACCGCGGAACCTGTTGACGCCGGTGACGGGGTCCACACCCTCACCCTGCCCGGAGGTCCCGCCGTCGTCGCCGAGCACATCGGCCCGTACGACACGATGGAGCAGACCTACGAGGAGCTCGGCACCTGGATGACCGAGCAGGGCCTCACGCCTCGCTCCGGCCCGTGGGAGACCTACTTGACCGACCCGTCCGCCGAACCCGATCCGGCCAAGTGGTGCACTCGGATCACCTGGCCGGTCTCGACCGCCCCCACCTCCTGACCAACCCTGCTCCGGATGCCGCCGGCCGGCGCGCCCCGCGCTAGAGCTCGATTCGCTGACCCGGCGGGGTCGAGCGCTCGACGTCGGCCACGGCCTCCTGGATCTCGACGGTCTCGGGGCGCATCTGACACTCCAGGAAGAGCCTGCTCTCGAGCGCCAGGCCCTCGTCGAGCGGGAGCCGGAGGCCCTCGACGATCGCCCGCTTGGCGGCGACGATCGCCGGCCTCGGCTTGGTCGCAATCACACGGGCCCAGTCGAGCGCGGCGTCGACGAACCCGTTGTCGGGCAGCACAGCCTCCACGAGCCCGATCCGCTCCGCCTCCGCGGCATCGATGATGCCAGCGCGCAGCACCAGGTCGGCGGCGCGTCCGGCTCCCACGAGGCGCGGGAGCCGCTGGGTGCCGCCCGCGCCGGGGATGATCCCTACCGCCACCTCCGGCTGGCCGAAGTGCGCCGACTCCGCGGCGACCCGCAGAGTGCAGGCGAGGCTCAGCTCGCACCCGCCTCCCCAGGCCTGCCCGTTCACCGCCGCCACCACCGGCTGCGGCATCGACTCCAGCAACCGGAAGGTGCGCGCCCAGCTCCCCGGATCGCCCTCCACTGCTTCACCCCGACCCATGGCCGACAGGTCGTCGAGGTCGGCGTGGGCGACGAAGTAGCCGTCGACACCACCGGTCAGCACCAGCACGTTCACGGAGTCGTCGCCGGCGACCGCCCCCACAAGGTGCTCGAGCTCGGTCATCGCCGCCATCGACATCAAGTTCCGAGGCGGGCGTGCGAACGTGGCGAGGGCTATCGAGTCGCGGTGCTCGAGGTGCCAGTGGCCCATGGCAGCGACGCTACCCGCCGCGCCCGGTGACTGGGTCGGAGCGGTCACCCGAGGGCGTCATAGGTGACCCCCGTGAGGGACTCCGAGACCTGCCAGAGGCGCCTGGCCGTGGCGTCGTCCTGAGCCCGCTTGCTCGTGCCGACCTTCACCGGGTGCCCCTTCTGCTGCCCCATGCCGTCGGGGCCGAAGTAGTCGCCGCCCACGACCGCCGGGTCGGCCGCCGCGCGCAGCATCGGCAGGGCACCCATCTCGGCGCTCTGGGTCATGACCTTCTCGATCACGGGCCGGGTTCTGTGCATCAGCGTGTTGAGGAGCCCGCCCGGGTTCTCGTGCCCGAGGTTGGTTCGCGAGGCGCCCGGGTGTGCGGCCACCGCGATCACCTCGGCCCCGGACTCGCCGAGGCGCCGCTGCAGCTCGCGGGTGAAGAGCAGGTTGGCGAGCTTGCTCTGGAAGTACGCCCGCCACGGCGAGTACTTCGACTCGCTGTTGAGGTCGTCGAAGTCGATCCGTCCCGGTCGGTGTCCCTGGCTGCTCACCGAGACGACGCGCGCAGGTCCGGATCGGAGAAGGAGCGGCATCAGGTGCCCTGTGAGGGCGAAGTGCGCGAGGTGGTTCACCCCGAGCTGCATCTCGAACCCCTGCTCGGTGCGCTGCCGCGGAGTCGCCATCAGCCCGGCGTTGTTGACGAGCAGGTCGAGCCGATCGTGGCGTGAGGTGATCTCGTCGGCGGCGCGGCGCACCGAGTCGAGGTCGGCCAGGTCGATCTCGAGGATCGCGGTCGACCCTGACGGGTTCGTCTCCGCTATTCGCGCGACTGCATCCTCGGCCTTCGAACGGCTCCTGCAGCCGAGGACCACTGTCGCGCCGTGGCCGGCGAGCGCTCGCGCGGCCTCGAACCCGATCCCGCTGTTCGCACCCGTGATCAGCACAGTGAGCCCCGCAATGTCGGGGATGTCCGCCTCGGTCCAGTCCTTGCTCATCTGGTGCCTCCTGCGCGCGATCCGGTGCTCACGTACTACACCACCGCGAGGACGGGCACCCGTCGGACGGCGACGACCTCCCTTGTCACGCTCCCCAGGATCACACGCCTGATCCCGGTGTGCCCGTGCGCGCTCATGACCACCAGTGCGACCTCGTGAAGCTCCGCGTGGGCCACGATCGCGCTGGCCGGCTCGCCCCGCTCCACGTGTGTGGAGACCGTGCTCACGTGGACCCGGACCGCCGTCGCCACCGCCTCGAGGTACGCCTCCGCCGTCGCGATCCCCTCCCCCTCCGCGACATGCAGGAGCATCACCTCCACGGGGGCGATCCGTTCGAACTGGATCGCGTATCGAAGCGCCCGCTCGGCGTGAGCCGAACCGTCGAGGGGTACGGTCATCCGCCATCTCTCCGGCCCAGGACGGTGCGGTGCCGGATGGAAGACGGAGGCGACGCGCGACCCCACGTCGCTCCGGACGCCCTCTCCGCCGTTGCGCAGGTGCTCGACGAGCCGCTCGACCGAGAGGTCCGACTCGAGGGGCTCGGTCATCAGCGCCGGAACCTCGCCGCCCTGCCAGCGCGCCAGCAGGCGCCCCATCCGCTCCGCCGTGGCTCCCGGGTCACCACGGACCCGGCGGATCACGTCGAAGGTGCCGGCCACCAGCGGAACCAGTACGAAGTAGATCCACACTCCGTCGGTGAACCGCTCCGGCGAAGAGCACGACCGTCGCGGTCGTCGTGAAGAACGCGGCCACCATCACGGCGGCGAGGTTCCGCGTCGACACACTCCCCCGCACGCGGTGATGCCGGACGAGGCGCATCACCGCCGCCCAGCTCGTCATCGAGAGGAGCACGAACACGCCGGCCGCATAGACCGCGAGGTAGGTGGCTTCGCGTGTTCCGAGCACGACAAAGCACCCGACGACGACGGCGACCTGCGCCCACACAGGCCGCGTCGCGACACCCACGGCGTTGTGGTGCCGGAATGCGGCCGGCGCGTAGTGCCTCACCGAGAGGCCGTGGAAGAGGCTCTGGACGCCGAGAGCACTCGCCGCCGCAGCCGAGAGGAGCACCAGGACTCCTACCCCGGTGCCTGCCAGTGCGAGCGGCCGCGGAAGGAGCGCGTCCATCGTCTGGGTGAAGACCGAGGTCTTCTCGTCGGAGGGATCTGCGAGATCGAAGATCGCCGGTGCGACGATCACCATCGTCAGTGCGGTGCTGCCCATGATGATCATCAGGCTCCGGAAGGCCTTTCGGCTCCGGACGACGGCGTTGCCCGAGTACGACGCAACGAGGTTCGCGAAGACCTCGATCCCCGTCATCAGGGCGAGGATCCGCACGAATCCGCCCAGGGTCAGGCGGATCGTGTCGCCCTTGAACGCCTCGAACCGCAGCGGAGCGAGGTGAAGGCCGCGGCGGGCGACCGTCGCGATCATCATCGCCCACAGGAGCACGAGGACGCCGGCGGTGGCCGGGCCGAAGACGAACGACACGACGCGCGGCCCGCGGTTGACCAGCGCCCCGCAGAGAACCGCGGCGATCACCGCCAGCCACGTCCGCGGGTCTACGCCGAGCCACGCTCCCCCCAGGTCGACGCGGTCGGCGACGAAGGTGACCAGCGCCGCGATCGAGACCAGGAAGGTGAGGGTGTACTCGATGCACGTGATCGCGGCGCTCAGCTTCGCCGCCCACGGGCCGAGCTCCTCCTCGCTGAGTCCTGTACCGCCGCTTCCATCGACGATCCACTGCATGACCAGGCGGTAGAGCAGCGACACGACGAGGATCGTCGCCACCGCGAGCCAGATCGCTGCGCCGTACGCGACGGCGGCGACGCCGGCACCGGCGAGGAGAGCGAAGAATGGCCCGAAGACGTAGAGCGGAGAGCTGGCCGGGTCGCCTCCTCCGGCCAGCGCCCCCTCCCATGAGGTGCGCAACCGTCGATCGATAGGTGCCGACATAGGGCGGCAGCCTACGAGGAGACGCCGTCGGATCGGCGCTACCGCCGATGCGTAGGCTGCGCCCATGCCCGAGCCGGATCTCCCCCAGCGCGCACGCGTCGTCGTGGTCGGCGGGGGCGTCATCGGGTGCTCGGTCGCCTACCACCTGGCTCACATGGGATGGAACGACGTCGTACTGCTGGAGCGCGATCGCATCACGTCGGGGACGACGTGGCACGCCGCCGGGCTCATGGTCACGTTCGGTTCCACCTCCGAGACGTCGACCGAGATGCGGAAGTACACACGCGACCTCTACTCGCGGCTCGAGGCCGAGACCGGCCTCGCCACGGGGTTCAATCCAGTCGGGTTCATCGAGGTAGCGACCGAGGCTGACCGCCTCGAGGAGTACCGGCGGGTCTCCGCGTTCAACAGGTACTGCGGCATCGAGGTGCACGAGATCTCGGCGGCCGAGGTGAGCGACCTCTTCCCGCTCGCCCGCACAGACGACATCCTCGCCGGCTTCTACGTGCCGCAGGACGGCCGAGTCAACCCCGTCGACGTCACGATGTCGCTGGCGAAGGGCGCCCGCATGCAGGGCGTCAAGATCGTCGAGGGCGTACCGGTCACCGGGTTCACTCGTCGCAACGGTGCCGTGACAGGAGTGACGACCACGCACGGGCCCATCGAGGCCGAGTACGTCGTGAACTGCGCCGGGATGTGGGGTCGCGCCCTCGCCGCCACGGCCGGAGTCAACGTCCCACTGCAGGCCGCCGAGCACTACTACCTCATCACCGAGCCGATCCCCGGCATCTCACGGTCGTTCCCGGTGCTCGAGGATCCCGGCTCCTACGGCTACTACCGCGAAGAGGTCGGCGGCTTGATGGTCGGCCTCTTCGAGCCGGTCTGCGCGCCGTGGATGGTCGACGGGATCCCCGAGGCGTTCTCGTTCGGCGAGATCCCGCCCGACTGGGATCGGATGGGCCCCTACGTGGAGAAGGCGTTGCAGCGGGTCCCCGTCGCACAGGAGGCAGGGGTGCGCAAGTTCTTCTGCGGTCCCGAGAGCTTCACGCCGGATCTGCAGCCGGTCGTGGGAGAGGCACCGGAGCTTCGTAACTACTTCGTCGCGGCCGGGCTCAACTCGATCGGGATACTCACCGGCGGAGGCCTGGGCCGCGTCGTAGCTCACTGGATCGTGAACGGCAGCCCCGACGTCGACGTGAGCGGATTCAACATCGATCGCCTTCACCGCTACCAGGCAAACCCCGAGTATCTGCGGACCCGGACCGTCGAGTCGCTCGGGATGGTGTACCAGTGCCACTACCCGACGCGCTCGATGCAGACGGCGCGCGGTGCGAAGCGCTCCGCCTTCCATCACCACCTCGTCGAGAGCGGAGCCCACTTCAGAGACGTCAGCGGTTGGGAAGGTGCCGACTGGTACACACCAGCCGGAGTCGTCCCGGAGCCGGAGAGCCTGTCGTGGGGCCGGCAGCACTGGTTCGCCTACTGGGCGGCCGAGCACCGGGCGGCGCGCGAAGCCGTGGTCGTCATGGACATGTCGTTCATGTCGAAGTTCCTGGTCAAGGGCGGCGGCGCAGCGCAGATGCTGAACAGCGTCTCGGCAAACCAGGTCGACGGCGATTCAGGCGTCATCACGTACACCCAGTGGCTGAACGAGGGTGGCACCGTCGAAGCCGACCTCACGGTCACCAAGCTCGACGACGACTCCTTCTGGGTCGTCGCATCGGATACCGCGCACCGCCACGTCGAGACATGGATGAGGCGCCACACGCCCGAGGGGGCCGGCGCATACGTCGCCGACGCGACCTCGGCCTACGCGCAGGTCAACGTCCAGGGCCCTCGTTCGCGCGACCTGTTGCAGACAGTCACGTCCGAGGACATGTCGAACGAGGCGTTCCCCTACCGCACCGCGCGCGAGATCGACATCGGCTACGCACGCGTGCTGTGCATCCGCATCACCTACCTGGGTGAGCTCGGCTACGAGCTGTACATCCCCGTCGAGCAAGCAGCACACGTGTACGAGGCGGTCGTCGACGCCGGCGCGGCATTCGGTCTGCGTCACGCGGGGCTGAAAGCGCTGTCGAGCCTCCGGATGGAGAAGGGCTACCGCGACTACGGCCACGACGTCGACAACACCGACTCCGTCCTCGAGGCAGGCCTTGGGTTCGCCGTCGATCTCGACAAGCCCGGTGGCTTCATCGGGCGCGAGGCAGTGCTCGCGAAGAAGGCGGAGGGGCCCCTCACCCGAAGGCTCGCTCAGGTACTCGTGGACGACCCCGACCCGCTGATGTTCCACGCCGAGGTGGTCCGGCGCGACGGCATGCCGCTCGGCTACGTCAGGGCAGCGTCGTACGGGCACACGCTCGGCGGCGCCGTCGGGCTCGTGATGCTCGAGGCCGGAGAGCCGATCGACCAGGACTACCTCGACAGCGGCGCCTGGGACGTCGAGATAGGCGACCGGAGATACCCGGCCGTCGCGTCACTGCGGCCGCTCTACGACCCGAAGATGCTGAGGATCAAGTGCTGACCCGGAGATTCGGCGCCGGCTACGAAGCGGCGGTCTCGCCCTCCCAGGCCACCCTGGGGGCGTCCGCCCAGAGGCGCTCCAGCCCGTAGAACTGCCTGGTCTCCTCCAGGAAGACGTGGACGATGACGTCTCCGTAGTCGAGGAGCACCCACGTCGCGTCGCCGAGCCCCTCGCTCGCCCTCGGCTTGGCGCCATCGGCCTCGCGAAGACGTTCCTCGATCGCATCGACGATGGTGCGAACGTGGCGGGTGTTCGGAGCGCTCGCCACCACGAACATGTCGGCGATCCCGATGATGTCGCCGACGTCGAGGATCACGATGTCGTCGCCCTTCTTGGCATCGGCCGCCACAGCGGCGATGCGGGCGCGGTCCCTGGGTTCCGTCTCGACTCCTACTCGTGATCCGGGCCCTGAACCCGGCTCTGGGCTTCGGCAAGGTCGGCACCGACGACGATGGTCACGTCGATCACGTCGACCGGCCTCGGCGCCTTCACAACGTCTCCGTACCCGAGAGCCGCGGCGAGCGCCTGTGCCGTGCCGGCCTGCTCGTCTCGGTAGTACACCACCTGCGTCGCCTCGGCTCCGAACCCGGGCAGGTTCCCGGTGAGGGTCACCTCTGCGCCCTCCCGCACAATGGCCTTCGCGACCGATTGGGTCACGCCGACCTCGCCGGTTCCGTTGAGGATCTCCACGCGCGGGCGGGGCTCGTCGCCCAGGAGGGCCCACGGCATCGTCCGCTCCAGGAGCGACCGCGCGTCGTCACGCCTGATGGCGAATCGCTCTTCGCCCCCTGAGGCAACGCTCACGACGGGCAGGGTGTCGTAGCGCACGGCAGCGCGCGCGGCGATCACGAGCGACCGTGCCGCCGGGTCGGCAGAGACCGTCGCCGCAGCGACGTCGCGGTCGCCCAGCTCGGCGAGCCAACCCTTCATCACCGCCTGAACCGTCACAAGGTGATCCAGCTCCCCCTGCTCGCCCAGGCCGACCAGCAGTCGGACCGCCGTCGCCGCATCGATCTCCTGACTCCCCGCCGTGAACGCGAGAGTGCCGGCGTCGTCGTCTACGCGGAATGCGCGCCCGAAGTCGACCGTCACGGCGCCGGCCGGGGCGAGGAGCGAGATCAACCCGACGTCATCGGTCAGCAGCATGCCGTCGAACGCAGTGCCGAGCGCGTTCTCGATCGCCGTGTGCAGGAGGTCGGGCCCCCCGAGCGAACCCAACCGTACGACGTCGGCCAGTGCCTGAGTCTCGAGCGACGGCACCTCGACGAGGGTCGCCGTCGGGATGAGGAGCGCCTCACCCACCTCGTGGCCCTCCGCGACCGCGACGGCGACCAGCAGGTCGAGGCGACCGTCGGGGCCGAGATGACCGAGGAGCAGCGTGCGCGGCGATGGCACACGGGTAGCGACGGGTTCGCCGGGTTCGTCGGGCGAGGGCGCAGACGTCGTCGTCGGGGTTTCGTCGCTCTCGCGCGGCGCTCCGGCCGACGACACGCGCGGCTCCCCTACGATGCCCGCCCCGACACCGGCGAGCAGGGCGAGCGCCGCGACCCACAGCTGAAAGCGAAGGTCCCGTCGCTCGCGTCGCCGACGGTCAGGACCGTTCGTCATCGCGGCGAGTGTAGAGACCCCTCTCCTCGATGATGCGGACCGCGCCCGCCGGCACCTCGAAGTCGACCCGGAGCCCGTCGGCGAGGCGCCTTCGGATCTCGGTCGACGAGACGTCGAAGCTCGGCATGACGACACGTTCGACTCTCCAGCCCTCCAGTTCCGCTCCTGGAGGGGCGTCGCCCGGTCGCTCTACCACGACGAGCGTCGCGAGGTGCTTCACTTCGTCGACCCGGACCCAGGTGTCGAGCCTCGCTGCGACATCGGTCCCGACGATCAAATAGAGCTCACGCCCCGGGGACGCGAGCTCGGTGAGGGTGTCGACCGTGTACGAGGCGCCGGGGCGGTCGATCTCGATGCAGCTCGCCTCCAGGCCCGGCACTCCGTCGACCGCCGCCTCGACCATCGCGAACCTGTCGCGTGCGTTGGCATGGACGCCCCCCGACTTCTGCCACGGCTCGCCCGCCACGACGAGGAGAACCCTGTCGAGTCGCAGCATCTCGAGGACCGCCCGTGCGGCCACCAGGTGCCCCACGTGCACGGGATCGAACGTCCCGCCCAGCAGGCCCAGCCGCTCGGCAGCCTCCCCCGCTGCGCGCCCCGGAGGGTCGTCGTTCACACGCCGAGTCTACGGGAAGTGCTTCCGAGCCCCTACGGGTGGCGTACTCCTCCCCGATGAGCGTCGCGACGTACGTGTGCTGCCAGGCGCAGGCCGTACTCTGTCCGACGTGAGCGACGAACCGGGACACGCCGCCGGCGACGAGATCAACCTCGTGGTGCGGATCTGGATCCCCGACCGACCGGGTGCCCTCGGTCTCGTCGCGTCGCGAATCGGGGCGCTCGGTGCCGACATCGTCGGGCTCGACGTGCTCGAGCGCACCGAGACCGCCGCGGTCGACGAGTTCGCGATAGTGCTCCCCAGGGGCGACCTGGAGGCCCTTCTCGTGCGCGAGATCGAGCAGGTCGACGGCGCGAGCGTGGAGGAGTGCCGCGAGGTGCGGGAGTTCCCCGATGCACGCACAGACGCCCTCGTCTCTGCAGAACGGCTCTGCACAGCACCCGACCGCGCGGCCCTGCTCCAGGAGCTCGCCGACGATCTGCGCGCCGAGTTCGAGGCCGACTGGACAGCCGTGGTGCGATCCGGGCTCATGGTCGCCCGATCAGGTGCCGGGGTCCCCGAGCAGTCCGACCTGGCTGCCGTCGCCGACCTCGCTTCGGGTTCCCCGTCGACCGCCACGACTGCTGCGGGGTCGGGGCTGCCGGAGGACCGGGCGGCGGCATCGATCCCCGGAATCGACGCGACGCTCGTCGCTTCGCGCGAGGGGCGCCCGTTCCGTGTCCGCGAGCGTCGTCAGCTCCTCGCCCTCGCGCGGATCACCGACCTCCTCGCCGCCCGGCTCCCCGAGGCCTAGGAGAGTCGCCGGCCGCGAGCTCGTCGCAGAGCGACAGGTACGCGGCGACCCGGTCACGGCGCAGGCGTCCGGCGCGCACCGCCGCGGCAACCTCGCACCCCGGCTCTCCCGCATGCCGGCAGTCGGAGAACCGGCACGAGGCGGCGACCGCCTCGACGTCTTCGAACGACTCTCCCAGTGGGCCTTCACCCGAGCCGGCAGGCGTGTCGCTGACCGGCGGCAGGGCAAGTGACCTCAGGCCCGGCGTGTCGATCAGGACTCCTCCCCCGGGCAGCACGACGAGCTGTCGCGCGGTCGTCGTGTGCCGCCCCCTCTGGTCCGACTCACGGACCTCTGCGGTGGAGAGAACCTCGCGTCCCAGGAGAGCGTTGACGATCGTCGACTTCCCCACACCCGATGCGCCGATGAGAGCGACGCTGCGCGACTCGCCCGCGTGCGACCGCACCGCTTCGAGCCCCTCGCCCGTCGTGCTGCTCACGGCATGGACGGCGACGTCGGGCGCGATCTCCGAAGCGACCTGCTGGTGCTTCGTGGCGTCCGGATGGAGATCGAGCTTGGTCAGGACGAGGACCGGTACCGCTCCGCCGCCCCGCACGAGCAGCAGCTCGCGCTCCAGACGCCTCCGGTTCAACGGCTTGGTCAGCGAGTGGACCACGAAGACCGTGTCGATGTTCGCCGCCACCACCCTCACCCGCTCCGGCCGCTCCGGATCGCCGCGGATGAACGCTGAGTGGCGGGGGAGCACGGCGACAACTGCTCCGGCGTCGATCGCGACCCAGTCGCCCACGGCGACGCTGTGTTCGACGTCGCCCCGCCGCCGGCGCAGTGCGGGCGCGATCGGGAGCCGCTCCAGGCCCGCGGCCGTCATCACCGCGACGAGACCACGGTCGACGCGCGACACACGCCCGGGCGCCGCCGTCGGGATCTCCACCCGGAGGCGCGCCAGCTCCCTCTGCAGGCGGTCGTCCCAGCCGAGCAGCGCCGCATCGGGGTGCAAGAACTCGGACCCCGGACCGTCAGCGATGCCTGAGTCGTCCATGGCTCCATTATCGACGCGAAGCGCCCCGGCGCGTGCCGGCCACCCGGGGGGCGCAGTAGTCGTGTCGATAGGCTCCACGTCTCATGGCAGACCTTGTCTTCTCGCACCTCCAGGCGCGCCATACCCGCTCCGCCGCCGAGGCGCTCGCACGCGCCTTCGACGACGATCCCCTCACGAACTTCCTCCTCCCCGATCCGGTGCACCGACCGAGGGTCCTGACCTCGACGTTCGCCGCGCAGATCCACGACGGGCTGACCCACGGTGAGGTGCTGGCGGCCTTCGACGGTGACGTACCCGTCGCGACCGCTGTCTGGATGCCGCCGGAGGCGTGGCCCATGTCGGCCGGGCGCCAGATCCGCATCCTCGCTTCGGCGATGACCCCTGGGGTTCGTGCGCTTCCCGCCGCCCTGCGCGCCGGGCCGAGATTCGTCCGCGCGATGTCGATCGTGGAGCGCCTCCACCCCGATCGTCCCCAGTGGTACCTCTCGCTGCTCGGTACCGACCCCAGGTACCAGGGCAGGGGTGCGGCGTCACGGATCCTCGCCCCGGTCCTGCAGCGCTGCGACGCCCAGGGCCTGCCCGCGTACCTCGAGACCGGGACCACACGGAACCTCGCGTGGTACGGCCGGCACCGCTTCGTGATGCTCGAGGAGCTCCGGCCCTTGAAGAAGGGACCGCCGCTCTGGACCATGGAGCGTGTCTCCGAGGCCGGGGCCTGAGAGACTCCGGGCGCAGTGTGCGCCGCGCAGTGGATCAGCGCCGCTTCGTCCGCGCCTCCAGGTAGCGGGCCGCTGCGGCACGGGACTCCGGGTCGGCCGCCGCCGCGCCGAGGGCGAACGCGTCGGCTGTGGCGCCCGCTGTCGAGAGCAGCGCCTCGGTCGCCACGCGCACTTGTTGCTTCGTCTGGCGCAGCACGAGCGGCGACTTCGCCACCAGGAGTCGGGCCAGAGCGTCGGTCTCGTCGCCCAGCGCGGCGGCCGGGACGACCCGGTTCACGAACCTGACCGATCGCGCCTCTTCGGCGTCGAACGGGCGGCAGGTGAGCACCAGGTCCATCGTCACCGCGGGCCCGAGCTCCCGCACGAGTCGGGGGATGCCCCCCCACGCCAGCGGTATGCCGAGATCCACCTCGGGGATCGAGAACCGGGCGTCGTCGGCCGCGATCCTGATGTCGCACGCCGCTGCGAGCACGACGCCCCCACCGACGCAGTGGCCCTGGACCGATGCGATCGTCACCGCCCGCATCCCGCCGACGGCCTCGGCCATGACCCGCCCCAGGTCGGCCACGTCGGTTAGCGACTCGCCTTCGTCGGGTGGCGCAGCGAAGTCGCCCAGGTCGAAGCCCGAGGAGAACGCCCGACCCTCGCCCCTGACGACCACGACCGTCACGGCTCGTTGCGCGTCGAGGAGGCTCGCGGCCGAGACCAGCTCCCGCAGCGTGAGACGACCGAGCGGGTTCAGCTTCTCCGGGCGGCACAGCGTGATGAATCCGACGCCGCCATCCACCTCTACCCGGAGCGTCTCGAAGTCGCGCTCGACGCTCGCCTCCGCAGTCATTGGAGGTCCACCACCGAGGCCACGAACCGTTGCAGCTGCCGGAGGTTCCGGCACTCGTGCGCTGCGTCGCAGTGCCGCGCGTACTCCGAGACGATCGAGTCGCCCGTGTCCCAGTAGCTGCGCGGCTCGGGATCCAGCCAGAACACCCGCCGCGCCTTCTTGCGCATCTCCGCGAGCGTCCATGCCTGCGACGCGTGGTAGTTGTTGCGGGCGTCGCCGAGGACGATGATCGACGACTTGTGCGTCACCTCGTGGATGTGGCGGTCGTGCCACACCTCGAGCGCGTGGCCGTAGTCGGAGTGGCCGTCGACCCACACGACGTCGGCCTCGGTGTTCACGCGCTGGATCGCCTCTCCGATCTCGTCGGCCTCCTGGAAGAAGTGCGTGACTTCGTCGATGCCGTCGATGAAGACCCAGGAACGCACCTTCGAGAACTCGCTCGCCATGGCGTACACGAACTGGAGCGTGAATCGAGCGAAGCTCGCCACCGAGCCCGAGATGTCGGCGATGACCATGATCTCGGGCTTGGAGGGCTTCGGGTGCCTGAACTTGGGCTCCGCCGGCACGCCACCGTACGAGAGCGAGTGCCGGACGGTCGCGCGGAAGTCGAGGTGTCCACGATTGCGTCGTCGCCGGCGCTGCGCGAGGCGCGCGGCCAACGCGCGTGTCAACGGGTAGATCGCCTTCTGCAGCGACTGCATCTCCTCACGCGGACGCGTGCATGAAGTCGACGTCTTCGGGGAGTGGCTTGCGCAGGGTGCGCGCCATGGCCTCGACCCCGCGGTCGGCGACCAGCCGACGCCTGATCTCGGCCTCGATGATCTCCTTCAAGGCCTTCAGCCGCGACTCGAACTCCTCGTGTGCCAGGCGCTCGTCGAGATCGCGGTCACCGATCTCGCCCCGCTCGCGCGCCTCGGCCATCATCTTCGCGACGAGCCCCTCGGAATCGAGCTGCCTCAGAGTGCGGTAGAGGTAGTACGCACCGCCCACCGGGCGGCCCGGCTCCATCCCGGCGAAGCGCGTCA
This sequence comes from uncultured Actinomycetes bacterium, assembly GCA_963706745.1. Classification (GTDB taxonomy): domain Bacteria; phylum Actinomycetota; class Acidimicrobiia; order IMCC26256; family PALSA-610; genus JAOSJK01. The sequence continues at coordinate 1,510,458 of CAVPMX010000004.1, forward strand.
CGGCGGCACCCGCGATCGCCCGTAGGACGTCGCGGTCCATGTTCATGAGGGCGTCGAGGAGCATCCTGGCGAGGTCCTCGTTCGATACCTCCCCCATGGCCCCGCCGCCCTGCAGCGCCGCCTGCATCATCTGTTGCTCGAGCGAGTCGGCGTCGTCGCCGTCAGCCCCGGCGCCCTCCGCCGAGTCGCCCTCGACCCCGCGACTGAGGAACGAGAAGTAGACGTCGAAGACGGTGTCGAAGACCTTCCAGTGACCGTGACGCTTGACGAGCGTCGCGGCGAGCGCCGCCTTCAGCGCCTCTCTGTCTTCGAACGGGACGTGCTCGACGGCGGTCATGGCGTCGAGGTTCTCGGTCATCGAGACAGGTAGGCCCGCGGCCCGCAGCTCGTGCACGAAGCCCTGGAACACGTCGAGCATCGCAGACTCATGGCTCACTGCCGTCACGTCATCCGGCCCGACCGCGCGAGCGTCGAGATCGCCGCCGCGCATGACCTGGTCGAGCTTCCACCAGTGGATGACGACACCTCAGCCGCGCTTGGCCCCGGTGAGCGGCGACGTCGGCCCGTCGACACCCAGCTCCTTGCGAGCCTTTGCTATGTCGGACTGGTACTTGAGCAGGACGTTCAGCGTCTCGCCGATCGTCTCCGAGTCGAGGTCGTTCCGACCGAGGTAGATCAGCGTGCGCGCCCAGTCGATCGTCTCGGAGATCGACGGGGCCTTCTTCAGGTCGAGCCTCCGGATCGAGGTAACGACCTTTGCGACCTGGTCGGCGAGCTCTTCGTCGATATCGGGCACGCGGACCCGCACGATCTCCTTCTCGCGCTCGAGGTCGGGGTAGTCGATGTGCAGGTACAGGCAGCGGCGCTTCAGCGCCTCGGACAGGTCGCGGGTGTTGTTCGACGTCAGGAAGACGAGCGGTCGCTGGTTGCCGGCGATGGTGCCGAGCTCCGGAATCGAGACCTGGAAGTCGGAGAGCACCTCGAGCAGCAGGGCCTCCGTCTCGATCTCGACGCGGTCCACCTCGTCGATCAGGAGCACGATCGGGTCGTCGGCGCGGATCGCCTCGAGCAGAGGCCGGGTGAGCAGGAACTGCTCCGAGAAGATGTCGGCCTCGACGGTCTCCCAGTCGCCTTCGTGCTCACGGTCGGCCTGTATCCGGAGCAGCTGCTTCTTGTAGTTCCACTCGTAGAGGGCCTTGCTCTCGTCGAGGCCCTCGTAGCACTGGAGCCGGATCAGCCTGCTGCCCGTGACCGCGGCGACCGCCTTCGCGAGCTCGGTCTTGCCCACGCCGGCCGGACCTTCGACCAGGACCGGCTTCTCGAGGCGGTCCGCGAGGAACACGACCCCCGCGATCATCTTGTCGGAGAGGTAGTCGACCCCCCGGAGCCGATCGACGACATCGTCGACCGACTCGAATCGATCTGCCATTACTCGCGCACCTGCCCGTCTCCCCACACCAAGTACTTGTACGTCGTCAGCTCGCGCAGGCCCATCGGACCGCGAGCGTGGAGCTTCTGCGTCGAGATGCCGATCTCTGCGCCGAACCCGAACTCGGCACCGTCGGTGAAGCGCGTCGACGCGTTGACCGTGACAGCGGCGGCGTCGACCTCCGCAGTGAACCGCCTCGCCGCGGCGAGGTCACGCGTGAGGATCGCCTCGGTGTGACCGGTGCCGTATCGGTTCACGTGCGCGATCGCGGCATCCAGGTCGGCGGCGATCGCGACGCTCATCTTCAGCTGAAGGAACTCTCGGGCGAAGTCGTCGTCGGTGGCCGCGCCGATCCTCGCCGACCGCTTGCGGGCCCCTTCGTCGCCGACCAGCACCACTCCCTGGCCGTCGAGGACGTCGGCGACCCGCGGCACGAAGACGTCGGCGACGGCTTCGTGGACGACCAGCGACTCCGCTGCGTTGCAGACGCTGGGGCGCTGGGTCTTCGCGTTGACGACGATCGTGAGAGCCTCGTCGAGGTCGGCGGAGGCGTCGACGTACACGTGGCAGTTGCCGTCGCCGTCGATGATCACCGGAACGGTCGCGTTGTCGCGGATCGACTTGATGAGAGCAGGGCCGCCGCGCGGGATGAGGCAGTCGACGTGCTCCGTCAGCTTCATGACCTCGACCGCCGTCTCGTGCGACGGATCGTCGACGAGGATCACGCCGTCTTCGGGGAGGCCCTGATCGCCGAGCGCATCGCGCAGGACGCCGGCGACCTCGAGGTTCGAGCGCAGCGCCGTGCCCGACCCGCGCAGCAGGGCCGCGTTCCCCGCCTTCACGCAGAGACCGGCGGAGTCGCTCGTGACGTTGGGTCGGTTCTCGTAGATGATCGCCACCACTCCGAGGGGCACCCTGACCCGCTCGATGAGGAGGCCGTTCGGCCGCTTCCAGCCGTCGAGCACCTCGCCGACGGGATCGGGAAGGGCGGCCACGGTCCGAAGGCCCTCGGCCATCCCGGCCAGCCGCGTGGGGCTCAGCCGGAGCCTGTCGAGGGGCCCGGGGGCCATCCCGCCGGCGGCCGCCTCGGCGAGGTCGGCCTCGTTTGCCACGCCGATCTCGGCCGCGCGCTCGATCAACAGGTCGGCTGCGCGCAGCAGCGCGGCGTCCTTGAGGGCGGTGGGAGCGGAGGCGAGCACCCGGCTGGCGGCCTTGGCGCGTCGGCCGAGCTCGATGACCGGCATCCGGCCAGCCTACTACTTGACCAATCGGTCAAGTCCGCCCCCACTCCTCGTTCTTGCGTCACTTCCTCGCGACTACCGCGAGAAAGTGACGCAAGAACGGAGGGGTCAGGGGAGGACGACTAGGTCGTCGCGGTGGACGACCTGGCCGGGGGCGCCGTCGGGGAGGTCGCCCGACCTGCGGCCGACGACGCCGCGCAGAGCCGAGGCCGAGTAGCGGCTGAGCCCCTTCGCGAAGGGGCGACCGTCGGGCCCTACGATCTCGACCGCCTCGTCGGCCTCGAATGCGCCCTCCACCGATTGGACGCCGGCCGGCAGCAGCGATCGCCCGCCGGAGACGAGCGCCTGGCGCGCCCCATCGTCGACGAGGATCCGCCCGGCAGACCCCCGGGCGAAGGCGATCCACAGCTTCCGGCTCGACAGCCTCTGCGACCTGGGCTGGACCGACGTGCCCACAGGTCTTCCCTCGATGGCGTCGAGCACGACACCCCGTGACGACGCCGCCGCGATCACCGCCCGGACACCGGACCATGCAGCGATCTTCGCCGCCGCGAGCTTGCTCGCCATCCCTCCGCTGCCGCGCCCTGTTCCTGTGCCGCCGGCGACGGCCTCGAGCGCGTCGTCGACCTCCACGATCTCCTCGATCAACGAGGCGGCCTCGTCGAGGCGCGGATCTGCCGTGAAGAGCCCCGCCGTGTCGGTGAGCATGAGCAAGACGTCGGCGCCGAGCAGGTGCGATACGAGAGCGGCGAGTCGGTCGTTGTCGCCGTAGCGGATCTCGTCGTCGGCCACGGCGTCGTTCTCGTTCACCACCGGCAGGACCCCGAGGTCGAAGAGCTTCCCGAAGGTCTCGCGCGCGTGCAGGTACTGGCTGCGGTGCACGAAGTCGTAGGGCGTCAGGAGAACCTGGCCGGCGACGATCCCGTGCGACCCGAGCATCGCACCGACCCTCTCGAGCAGCCGCGGCTGCCCGACGGCCGAGATCGCCTGCAGCGTTCCCAGGTGCGTCGGGCGCTCGGTCAACCCGAGCGCGGGCATGCCCGCCGCGATCGCCCCCGAGAGCACCAGCACGACCGTGTGGCCCGCGCTCCGAGCCGAGTCGAGGTCGGCGCAGAGCTTCAGCAGCGCTGCGTCGTCGAGGCTGCCGTCGTCGTGGGTGATCGACGATGTCCCGATCTTGACGATCGCCGTGAGCCCTTCTCCGGGCCGCGAGGTCACCGGAGCCCCTCCTCGTAGTCGAGCTCGACCCCGCCGATCCTCACGACGTCACCGTCGCCCGCGCCGGCACGTGCCAGGGCGCGCTCGACGCCGAGGCGCCGCAGTCGCTCCTGCACGTAGGCGATCGCATCGGGGTTGGTGAGGTCGGCGAGCGCGACGGCCCGCTCCGCGGCCCTGCCCCGAACCCGCCACGCCCCGTCGTCGTCCTTCACTACGGAGAACCCCTCCTCGGCCGGCCGGAGGACCAGGTATCCCTCCCGCTCCCCCTCACCGGCCCGGGCGGCCTCGATCATCGTCGCCAGCTCGCCCAGGAAGCGGTCGAGCCCGTCGCGCGTGACGGCGGAGATTCGCATGCCCGCGTAGTCCTGCGTGGCGGCGTCGGCCTTCGACCCGACGACCATGCGCGGCCGCTCCAGCAGCTCGGGTCGGTACTCGCCCAGCTCGTGGAGGAGGATCTCCTCCTGCTCCGACGGCGTCCTGCCGTCGAGAGGCGCGAGGTCGACGAGGATGACGAGGACGCGGGCCCGCTCCACGTGGCGCAGGAACTTGTGGCCCAGCCCCCTGCCCTCGGCCGCGCCCTCGATGAGACCCGGGATGTCGGCCAGGACGAGCTCGTGCTCGTGGAACCGCACCACGCCGAGGTGCGGCTCCAGCGTCGTGAACGGGTAGTCGGCGATCTTCGGCCTCGCCGCACTGACCGCCGAGATGAGGGTCGACTTGCCCGCATTGGGGAAGCCGACGAGCGCCGCGTCGGCCAGGAGCTGGATCTCCAGGTCGAGCCAGCGCTCCTCGCCGTACTCGCCCTGCTCCGCGAAGCTCGGTGCCCGGCGGGCGTTGGAGAGGAAGCGCGCGTTCCCTCGGCCGCCCTGGCCCCCCCGTGCCGCGAGCCACTGGTCGCCGTGGTTGACGAGGTCGGCCGCGACCCCGCCGTCGGGGCCCCTGACGACGGTCCCCTCCGGCACGCCCACCACCAGGTCGCTCCCCGAGCGGCCGTGGCGCTTGTTGCCCGAGCCGTGCGTACCGGACTCCGCCTTCCTGTGCGGATGGTCGCGAAGGGAGAGCAGCGACGCGACGTTGCGATCGGCCCGGAGCCAGACGTCGCCGCCGCTGCCGCCGTCGCCTCCGTCGGGCCCGCCCTTCGGCACGTGGGCCTCCCGGCGGAACGAGACGCAGCCCGCGCCGCCGTCGCCGCCGCGCGCACACAGCTGGGCCTCGTCGGCGAACCGGGACATGCGCGCAAGGATACGGGCAGCGCCGGGGTCTCCCCGCGTCGATCTGCGCCGCCTACCGGGCCGCCGGCCCGACCGGGTGGCCGCCACCCCGCCGCGGGTAGGATGTCCGGTTCCCCGAACCGGAAGCAGCACGTGCCCGAGCCCACCTCACACGAGCCTTCTCTAGCCTCGGAGATCGCCGCCGAGCAGGCGCACCTCGACGCGGCGTACGCCCGTCTCGACGAGATGCGGCTCTCGGCGCAACGGGTGCGCGAGGCGTACTCGGAGGTCGGGGCCGGTGGGACGCACCAGGCGAGACTCGAGCGCGACATCGCCTTCGACATCACCGAGCGGCGTCTCCACGACCTCGACATCGGCGACTCCCCCCTCTGCTTCGGCCGCATCGACGACGACCGCGACACGCCGTGGTACGTCGGACGCCTCTCGGTCGACGACGAGGAGCGGGCCCCGCTCGTGGTCGACTGGCGGGCGCCGATCTCCGAGCCGTTCTACCGGGCGACTGCGGTGGAGCCGATGGGAGTCGTGCGCCGCCGCCACTTCATCACCAAGGGTGGCCGCGAGATCACGGGCCTCGACGACGAGGTCTTCGACCGCGACGCGACGCTCACGGCGGGTTTCGCCGTCGCCGGCGAGGGCGCCCTCCTCCTGGCCCTCGAGCGGCACCGCACCGGGCGGATGGGCGACATCGTCGCGACGATCCAGTCGGAGCAGGACGAGGCCATCAGGGCAGACCTGCCGGGCATCCTCGTGGTCTCCGGCGGCCCCGGGACGGGCAAGACGGCGGTGGCCCTGCACCGAGCGGCGTACCTCCTCTACACGTACCGGCGCCGGCTCGCCTCGTCGGGGGTGCTGCTAGTGGGCCCGAGCCCGGTCTTCCTGCGCTACATCGAGCAGGTGCTCCCCTCCCTCGGCGAGCAGGACGTCCAGCTCACCACCGTCGCAGGTCTGAAGCCGGGCATCCGCCTGCGAGCGACCGAGCGCTTCGAGGCGGCGAAGCTGAAGGGCAGCGCCCGCATGGTCGGCCTCATGGCGAAGGCCGTGGCCGATCGCGAGCGTGCGCTCCGGCACGCGGTAGCGGTGCCGATCGACGGCATGGCGCCGCGCATCACCCGCGAGGCCTCGGCCCGCATCACCCGGTCGGCCCGACGGCGCCGCGGGACGCACAACGAGAAGCGCCCCTACGTGGTCCGACGCCTTCTCGATCACCTGGTCGCCGAGCTCGAGCGCGCGGCGGTGCGCTCCTACGAGGCGGACCGACTCGACCGAGGCCGGCGAGCCGGCGCCGCGGGAGGGGCCGCCCCCGACGACCCCGGGCCGTCACCGCTCGTCGCAGCGGCACTCGCCCGCGGCCAGCGGCCACCCGAGGAGTTCACCGCAGACCTGCGCTCGCGCCTGCGCGCCCGACCGGAGGTGCGCGAGGCCCTCGAGCGCATGTGGCCGATCCTGTCGGGCCCCGAGCTCGTCCACGACCTGCTCGGCTTCCCGGCGCTCCTGCGCTCGGCAGCGGCCGGCACCCTCGACGAGGCCGAGGTGATGCTCCTTCACCGGCCGCGGACGACCGACGCGGCGGACGCCCCGTGGACCGAGGCCGACGTCGGCCTGATAGACGAGGCCGACGCCCTGCTCGGCCCGGTGGAGGACGCTCTGCCGCGCAGGCGACGCCGGGCGGGCCCCGACGACGAGTCGGTCGACTTCGCCGAACGGGTCGTCGAGGAGCTCGGTCTCGGCTCGTACACGACCGCTGCGCGGCTCGCAGAGCGCTTCGACGACTCCGACGTCGGCGCAAACGGCGCAGAGCCGCGCACGTACGGGCACGTGATGGTCGACGAGGCGCAGGACCTCACCGCGATGCAGTGGCGGATGCTCGCGCGCAGGTGCCCGTCGGGCTCGATGACGCTCGTGGGAGACCCCGGTCAGGCCAGCCGGCCCGGCGCAGTCGCTTCGTGGGAGCAGGTCCTCTCGCACCTGCCCGTCCACAACACCCCGCGCTTCGCCGTGCTCTCGATGAACTACCGGACCCCGGCCGAGATAATGGGCGTCGCCGCGCGCCTCCTCGCCGTGGCGGCCCCCACCGTCGACCCCTCGACCCCGGTCCGCGCAACCGGACGGTCACCGATCTTCACTTCGCACGAGCGCTCGGAGGTCGCCTCCGCGGTGGCCGACGCCACGCGGGCAGGCCTCGACGAGGGTGGCACCGTCGCCGTCATCGCCCCCGCGGAGATGCACGGAGCCGTCGTCGGGACGCTCTCCGACCTGGGGGCCACCTCGGACCTCCCCGAGGCCCTCGACGCACCCGTCGCGGTCCTCGACGCCACGGCGGCGAAGGGGCTCGAGTTCGATCACGTGGTCGTCGTCGAGCCCTCGCTCCTCGTCACGGCCGACGGGCCCGGGCTCCGCCTTCTCTACGTGACGCTGACGCGCGCCACGCAGAGCCTCACGGTGCTGCACTCCGACGCGCTCCCCGAGGCCCTCGAAGCCCGTTGAGCGGGTGCACGCCGAGGCCCTTGCGGACGCCGGCGGATCCTCCAGGCGCTACTCGGCGCCCAGGACGACGTCGACGAGTCGACGCCCTCGACGGCTCCCGAATCGCACCACTCCGTCGGCGGTGGCGAAGAGCGTGTCGTCGCCGCCCCGTCCGACGTTGAACCCGGGGTGGAACTTGGTGCCGCGCTGCCTGACGATGATCGTCCCCGACGTCACGACCTCGCCGCTGTACCTCTTCACACCGAGGCGCTGCGCGTTCGAGTCGCGACCGTTGCGGGAGGAAGCGGCGCCCTTCTTCTTCGACATCTCCGACCTCAGCCCTTGGAGATCGAGGTGATCTCGATCGTCGAGTAGTGCTGCCGGTGCCCCCAGCGCTTGCGCTGGTTGACCTTCGACTTGTAGGTGAACCCACGGATCTTCGGGCCGCTGGCGTCGCCGACGACCCGAGCGGTGACCTTCGCTCCCGAGAGCTCGGCGCGCGTGGCGAGGACGTTCTCGCCGTCGACGAGCATCACGGGCCTGAGCTCGAGCTCCTCGCCCCGGACGCGCTCGACGTCTACCCGGTCGCCTTCGGCGACCCGGTACTGCTTTCCACCTGTCTCGATCACTGCGTACATGGCCGCGTCAGATCCCTCTAACCCCGATGCCGGAACCGGAGGATTCTAGCCCTGCGGGACCCCTACCTCGCATCCCGGCCCCGGCGCCTCCGCCGACCGGCTCCGGTGCACTCACTCGAGCATCGACTCGTCGAGGACGAAGCCGCGGCCCGCGCAGGTCTCGCAGGTGTCCGAGAACGCCTCGACGAGCCCCTCCGACACCCTCTTGCGGGTCATCTCGACCAGGCCGAGCTCGGAGATGGGGAAGATCTGGGTCCGCGTCTTGTCGCGCGACAACGCGTCGCGCAGGGCGCTCTCGACGTCCTCCCGGTTCCTCTTGCTCTCCATGTCGATGAAGTCGATGACGATGATCCCGCCGATGTCGCGGAGCCTCAGCTCCCGGGCGACGGCCTCGGCGGCCTCGATGTTGTTCTTGTAGACGGTCTCCTCGAGGTTCGAGCGGCCGACGTTCTTACCGGTGTTCACGTCGACCACCGTGAGCGCCTCTGTGCGCTCGATGACCAGCGATCCGCCCGACGGCAGCCACACCTTGCGCTCGAGGGCCTTGTGGAGCTGCTCGTGCACGTGGAAGCGCTCGAAGATCGACAGGTTCTCCTCTTCGGGGTCGAAGTACTCGACCCGCTCGGCGAGCTCCGGAGCGACGGCGTCCACGTAGGAACGGACCTCCTCGTAGAGCGCGAGGTCGTCGATCACCACGCCGCGGTACTCCTTGGTGAACTCCTCGCGGATGACGCGCTGCACCAGCGGCGGCTCCTTGTAGAGGAGCCGGGCCGCCTTGGAGGTCTTCGCCAGGTCGGAGATCTGCGTCCACTGCGCCTTCAAGCGGCGCATGTCGAGCTCCAGCTCCTCGTAGGTGGCGCCCTCGGCCGCAGTGCGCACGATCAGGCCCGCGTCGGCGGGCCTCAGCCCGTCGAGGATCTTGCGGAGACGCCGACGCTCGTCGTCGGGGAGGCGCTTCGAGATCCCGTAGGTACCGGGCTGCGCCGGGACCATCACCACGAACCGACCTGCCAGGCTGACCTCCTGGGTGAGTCGCGCACCCTTGTGGCCGATCGGGTTCTTGGTCACCTGCACGATCACCGACTGACCGTTGCGGAGCATCCGCTCGATTCGGGGGCGCTCCTTGCCCTCGACGTCGGAGTCGTCGTACGCGACATCACCGCGGTACAGCACGCCGTTCTTGGGGGTGCTGATGTCGATGAACGCCGCCTCCATCCCGGGGAGGACGTTCTGGACGCGCCCCACGTAGATGTTGCCGTCGATCGACATCGTGTCGTCCTCGGGCTGCGAGACGTAGTGCTCGACGAGGCTCCGCCCCTCCAGCACTGCGATCTGCGTCGGGCCTTCGGGGTTGACGTGAACCACCATCAGGTACCGACCCGCCGGCCGACCCTTGCGGAGCCTGCCGCGACGCCGCTGCAGCGTCTCCCGATCGAGTGAGTCGAGGATCGCTGTGCCGTCGATGTCCTCGACGTCGAGCGAGCCCTCCACGAAGACCGGCTTGGGCCACGCGGCCTTCGCCCCGCCGGCACCTCCCTGGCTGGAGCCCGCGCCGTTGCCGGGCGCTGCTCCGCCGCCGGTACCGCGCCCGCGTCCGCGACCTCCGCGTCGGCGACGGCGTCGCTTGGGAGCCGTACCGGCCTCCGCGCCACCCGCCCCGCCTGCGCCGCCCCCTCCGGGAGCAGCAGGCCGGGAGTCCCCGACGGTCGGCTTCTGGGGCGTCGGCGGTGCCGGGCGCGAATCGCCGATGCGCGGCTTCGCCGGAGCGGACGCGACGGTCCCCTTCGGTTCGTCGCGATCGTCGGCGGCGTCCCGATCGTCGGTGACCTCCCCGCCGCCTCGCCCTTCGGGCAGGCCGGCGTCCTCTCGGGCCTGGTCGGCGAGGTCCTCGGCGGTCAGGCCACGGTCGGCCGCCGGGTCGGTCCAGTCCTCGGCGCGGGTCTGAGCGCGTGCCGCTGCGGGCTTCTTGCGGTTCCTCCCGCCCCGTGAGCCGCGGCGCCTCTTGCGGGGCGTCCCGGTGCCGGCGGTACTCGGTGTCGTGCCTCCGGAGCCGCCGGAGCCGCCGGAGCTGTCGCCCGCGTCGTTGCCGGGGTCAGTGGGCCCCGGCGCTGCCGGTGTTCGTTCGGCCATGGGGACCGCCGCCGCGGCGGCGGACGCCGGCGCAGCGCCGGCATCGATGTTGTCGTACTCGGACATCTGAGCCTTCTCTCGTGATTCTCATGATCGCGCGCACCTCCGGTACGCGCATGCGCGGGTGGGCGTCGAGCGGTTCACACCGCGCGCCGTCGCGCTCGATCCATTGGTGGGTGCGCAGAACGTCGCCCTCGACGAGCTCGACGCGACTGTCGGGGCCACCGGCACGACCGGTTGCCGCCACGATCGCGGCGAGGACCTCGCCGGGCTTCGCTCCACGCGGTTGTGTTGACATCTCCATCTCGCACCAGACGCCTCTGGCACTCGGGCCGACGACGTCGATCCGGCGTATGACCGGACGGACGTCGTCGACGACCTCGCGCCCCTTGCGGCGTCTCGTGGTCTCCAGGGTGGGGCAGTCGAGCGCCTCGCCGGCGAGTGCGGCGAGGACCTCGGGTGAGAGCGGTGGTCCGGGGTCGGCGTCGAGGACCTCCGCCCGCCAGACGACCGCCGTGACGGCCTCCTGCAGTGCGGGGGCTCTCTCCGCCAGTGGGACCGCTGCGACGACGTCGACGCCGTCGGGGAGCGCCGACGTGAGGCGGCCCGGAAGGGCGTCGAGGTCGACCTCGTTCAGGAGCTCCATGTCGAGGTACTCGGCATCGCTCTCCGCCCCGACAGGCAAGGCGAGCCCGAAGCTCACCTTCGGGTGCGGGCTGAAGCCCTCGCTGAAAGCGAGTGGGAGCCTCTCGACACGGAGCGCCCGCTCGAACGCACGTGCGAGGTCGCGGTGGGAGATCCACCGGACCTTGCCCCGCTTCGAGAAGCGCAACCTGACAGGGAATGCCGCACCGCCGCGCATCAGGGCACCGCCGCCACGGTCGTCGCCGCCGTGGTGGTCGTGGTAGATGCCGCCGGACCCACCACGGGCACTTCCCCACCTCGCGACAGGTCCTGTCCGGTCCCCTGGCTACCGCCCGCCGGCGGTGTCGGTGACGCCACGACGTGCTCGATCCCGTATCCCGTGCACACGCCACAGTCGTAGCACGGCGTCCACCGGCAGTCGGGGAGGCCGTGCTCGGCGAGCGCGTCCTGGAAGTCGGTCCACAGGAAGTCGCGGTGGAGTCCCGCCCTGAGGTGATCCCAGGGCAGCGGCTCGTCGTACTGCCGGTGGCGCGTTACGTACCAGTCGGGGTCGAGGCCCTCGGCGGCCATCGCGTCGAGCCAGCGCGAGAGGTCGAAGTGCTCGCTCCACTCCTGGAACGTCCCGCCCCCACGCCACACGCGTTCGATGACCCGGCCGATCCTCCTGTCGCCCCTGCTGGTGATCCCCTCGGCGAACGACGCCGCGGGGTCGTGCCACTTGAGCTGAGCGGCTCGATTGCCACGCAGCTCACCTCGGAGCAGGTCGATCTTGCGCCGCAGCAGGTCGATCGAGTTCTGGCCGAACCACTGGAACGGCGTGTGGGCCTTGGGTACGAACCCCCCGACCGACGCCGTGCACGTCGCCTGCCTGCCGTGCCCGCGGCCGATCTCGACGACCCGCCGCAGGTGCTCGGCGATCGCGAGCACGTCGTCGTCGGTCTCGGTGGGCAGACCGATGAGGAAGTAGAGCTTCATCCGCCGCCAGCCCTGCGAGTAGGCGGCGTCGACGGCCGAGTAGAGGTCCTCCTCGGTGATCTGCTTGTTGATCACCTGCCGCAGCCGCCAGGACCCCGCCTCCGGGGCGAAGGTGAGCCCGGTCCGGCGGACCTTCTGTATCTCGCTCGCGAGGCCGACCGTGAACGCATCGACCCGCAGCGACGGTAGGGAGAGGCTCACAGAGCCCGTACCCTCCTGCTCGTTGACGAGGCCCGCAACGACCCCCTCGATGCCCGAGAAGTCAGCCGTCGAGAGAGAGGTGAGCGCGACCTCGTCGTAGCCGGTCCGCCTCAGGCCCGAGCGGACCATCGTGCGCACCTGCTCCTCGGACCGCTCCCGCACCGGCCGGGTGATCATCCCGGCCTGGCAGAAGCGACATCCGCGAGTGCAGCCGCGGAAGACCTCGACGTTGAGGCGATCGTGGACGACCTCCACGAGCGGCACCAGCTGCCGCTTCGGGTAGGGCCACTCCGCCAGGTCCTCGATCGTCCGCTTCTCGACGACCTCGGGGATCCCCGGGTAGCGCGGCCTGACCTCCCGGAGCGCAGGTCCGTCGTACTCGACCTCGTACATCGACGGCACGTACACGCCCTCGATCGCCGCGAGGTCGCGCAGCACGGCCTCGCGCGCCCCGGCCCCGGCGCCGCCTCCACCGTCGCTCCGGGCACGCTTCCAGGCACCGACGACGGCGGTGACCTCCCCGACGACCTCCTCGCCGTCGCCGAGCACCACGGCGTCGACGAAGTCGGCGAGCGGTTCGGGGTTGTATGCGCAGTGCCCCCCCATGATCACCAGCGGGTGCTCCGGGCCACGGTGCTCCGCACGCACCGGCAGCCCGGCGAGGTCGATGAGGTTCACGACGTTCGTCGCCACCAGCTCCGCCAAGACGTTGAAGCCGAGGATGTCGAAGTCGCCTGCGGCACGGTGCGTGTCGACCGAGAAGAGAGGCAGGCCGGCGGCCCGCATCGAGGCCTCGAGATCGGTCCAGGGCGCGTAGGCGCGCTCGGCCGAGGCGTCTTCGCGCTCGTTCAGGATCTCGTAGAGGATCTGGAGCCCCTGGTTGGGGAGGCCGATCTCGTAGGTGTCGGGGTAGACGAGGAGCCAGGACACTTCGTCGGGCCGGTGTTCCGGCCTCACGGCGCCCCGCTCCATTCCGATGTAGCGAGCGGGCTTCTCCACCTTGGCCAGGAGCGGTTCAATCCGCGGCCACAGGTTGGACATCTCGGCAGTCAGTGTACAGGTGACCGGCCGGCCCGCCGGTTCGCGCCTAGCGCGTGCCCTTCCCCACATCCAGTGGTGGCACTCCGAGGCCTGCGCCGGCGCCTCCCCGTTGGCGTCCGGCCCACGCCCCAGGGACACGTTCCGGCATGCGGCACCCGGGCACGACTCCGGTACGCTCCGGCCGCCGAGCAGCCCGCCGTGGTGGCAGTGACTCGCAGGGAGGTTCATGGAGACGCACCCCGACGGTGGCGCCGAGCGCCGGATCGAGCTCGTCGCCATCGCGCTCGTGAGCCTCGCGGGCCTCCTCCTCGAGGTCGGGTACACCCGCATCGTCTCGTTCAAGCTCTGGTACTACTACACGTATCTCGTCATAGGGCTCGCCCTCCTCGGCATCGGCTCCGGTGGCATCGCCGTGGCCATCTGGCCGCCGATCAAGAGGGCCTCCACGAGGCAGATCATCGCCACCTGCTCGACGCTGGGCGCTATCAGCATCGCCGTCGGCTACGCCGTCGTCGCGCGCATGCCCGTCGACACGGTCCGCATCTGGGACTACGGGACGCGCTCCTCGTTCAGGAACATCGGCGCGCTCGCAATCATCTGCTTCGCCCTCTTCGCCACGTTCGTGGCGCTTGGAGTGACCATCTCGACGATCCTCGGACGCGCCCCTGACCGGATCGGTCGTCTCTACGCCGCCGACCTGGGAGCAGCCGGGCTCGCATGCGTACTGGCGATCCCGCTGATCTCGCGCCTGGGACCACCGTCGGTCATCGCCCTCGCGGCCCTCGCCTGCGCCGCACTCGGGCTCTGGGCCGCACCACGGAGGTTGTCCCTCATGGGCGTCACGGCGGCCGCGGCCGTGCTGCTCCTCGGTGCAGGTGTGGTCGACTCCGACCTGATCCCCCGCGTCCGTCCGGAGGCGTCGAAGATCGACCCCGCGAAGGACGCCTCCTACTCCGAGTGGGGTCCCGTCTTCAGGGTCGACGTCATGCAGGCCGCCATCTTCGGCGACTCAGCACTGCTCGTCCACGACGGGACGTTCGGCTCCGCGATGCACAAGTTCGACGGCGACGCCGAGGCGCTCACCAGGTACGACGCCGATCCGCGGGCACTGCCCTTCGCGGTCCTCGGCGACCCCCCGGAGCGCGAGCTGATCATCGGCTCGGCGGGGGGCAACGAGATCCTCGCCTCCCTGCACTTCGATGCTCCCCACATCGAAGCGGTCGAGCTGAACCCGGTTACCGTCTCGCTCCTCACCGACCACTTCGCCGACTGGACCGGCCACCTCCCCGACCGCCCCGAGGTGGACCTGCACCAGGGCGACGGCCGCACGTACCTCGCCCGCAGCGACGACTCCTACGACCTCATCTGGTATGTCGCCCCCGACAGCTACGCGGCGAACAACGCCGCCTCGTCGGGGGCCTTCGTGCTGTCCGAGAGCTACCTGTACACGTCGGAGATGATCACCGAGAGCCTCGAGCACCTCACCGACGACGGAGTGATGGTCGTGCAGTTCGGCGAGCTCGCCTTCGACGAGCAGCCGAATCGGACTGCTCGCTACGTCGTCACCGCTCGAAGCGCCCTCAGGGAGATCGGCGTCGAGGAGGCCGGCGACCATCTCCTGGTCGCGGTCTACAGGAGCGGGAGCTCCGGCGACCTGGCGACGATCATGGTCAAGCGCACTCCCTTCACGAGCGAGGAGATCACCGCCTTCGAGAGCACCGTCCCGAAGCTCGACGACGTCAGGATCGCGCACGTTCCCGGCGGTGAGCCGGGCCCCGAGAAGGGGACCCAGCTCGTCGGGCGGCTCGCGTCGGGCAGCGCCGCCGAGGTCGAAGCGATCGTCGCCGACCACTCGCGCGAGATCGCGGCGATCTCCGACGACGCCCCGTTCTTCTGGCACTTCACCGAGTTCCGCACCGTCCTGGGCGACTTCTTCCGGCCGATCGAGGCACACGACCCTGAGGACTCCATCGGCGAGCGGGTCCTGATCCTGCTCCTCGGAGTCGCTGTGGCATTCGCCGCGGTCTTCCTCCTGCTGCCCTTCCTCGCCATTCGCCGCCAGTGGCATACCTTCAGCGCCAAGGGTGTCTCCGGCGCGTACTTCGCCGCGCTCGGGCTCGGCTTCATGTTCTTCGAGATCACCATGATCCAGCGTCTCGTCCGGTTCCTCGGCTACCCGACCTACTCGCTCACGGTCACCCTCGCCGCGATCCTCGTCTCCACCGGGATCGGCGCGCTGGTGAGCAAGAGATTCACGGCGAACCCTGTCGCGGCACTGCGGATCCTGCTCGCGCTGCTTGCGATCCTGACCCTCTTCTACCGGTTCGGCCTCGACGCAGTCACCGACAGCCTCCAGGCACAGGGACTCGGGGTGAGGGTCGTCGTCGCCGTGCTCGCGCTCATCCCACTCGGACTCTGCCTCGGGGTGTTCATGCCTCTCGGCCTCACCCAGGTATCGCACCTCGGCGGCGACGGCGAGGCCTACGTGGCATGGTCGTGGGCGGTCAACGGCTTCTGCTCGGTCATCGGATCGGTCCTGACGACGATCCTCTCGATGGCACTCGGCTTCCACACCGTGCAGACCATCGCTCTCGCGTTCTACGTGGTCGCCTTCGTCGCCTTCTTGAGGCTGCGCTCCGCCGCGTCGGAAGTGGCCGAGCGGGGTGACGGGACGCTCGTGGCGGCACCCGTCAGCTGAAGCGGCGCATGTGCACGTTCGAGACGAGTCCGACCGCGATGAACGACGCGATCGTCGCCGACCCGCCGTAGCTCATGAAGGGCAGCGGGATGCCGGTGATCGGCATGATCCCCATGGTCATGCCGACGTTCTCGAACACCTGGAACGCGAACATCGCGAGCAGGCCGACGCAGAGGAGCGTGCCGAAGAAGTCGGAGGCGAGCAGTGCGATCCGCCAGATCCGCCACACGAGCGCGGCGAAGAGCCCCAGCAGGAGCGACCCACCCAAGAAGCCCAGCTCCTCGCCGACGACGGTGAAGATGAAGTCGGTGTGCTGCTCCGGCACGTATGAGAGCTTGGTCTGCGTGCCCTCGAAGAGCCCCGCACCGGTGAAGCCGCCGGCGCCGATCGCCGTCTTCGACTGGGCGAGGTTGTAGCGAGCGGTTGACTCGGAATCCGACGCGGCTCGTGAGACCTCCGTCGACTGGTCGAGGAACGAGGTCAGCCGGTCGATCTGGTACTCCTTGAAGACGTCTGCGTTGACCGCACCTCCCGCGACGGTGACGGCGAGGAGCACGAGCACGGCGAGGTGGCGGCCCCGAACTCCCGCGACGACGAGCACCGAGCCCACGCAGACCGTCAGCACGATGGCCGTCCCGAGATCGGGCTGCTGCAGCACCAGCACGATCGGCAGCCCCGCGAGTCCGATCGCGATCGCGAACCGCCACACGTCGAGGTCGCCTCGGTGGGAGTGGCAGTAGCCCGCCAGCGCGACGACGAGCACCACCTTCGCCAGCTCAGAGGGCTGGAACTGCAGGGGACCCACCTGGAACCAGGCCTGGGTTCCCTTGCGCGTCGCGCCGAGAGCCAGGACGCCGACGAGCAGCGGCAGCACCGCGAGGTACAGGAGCGGGAAGAGATCGCGCAGGCGCCGGTAGTCGACGAGCATCACCGCCAGCATCGCGGCGACACCGATGACCACCGCGATGCCCTGTCGCTGCACGTAGTACAGCTCGCTCAGCCCCTGCCCCGCGAGGCGGGTGCGCGTCGAGGAGTAGACCATGAGCAGACCGAGCGCGGAGATGCCGACAGGGAGCGCGAGCAGGCCCCAGTCGACGTGGCGCAGCGGTTGCGTCACCGAGGCAGGAGATCGGGCCGCCGTCGGCGGCAGTGCGATCCCGACCATCAGTCACTCGCCTCGCCGTGAGGCACCACGACCGGGCTGATCGGCAGGTCGTAGAGCGCCTCGATGACGCTCCGCACGATCGGGGCCGCGACGCGCGACCCGAACCCCGCCTCCTGCACCACCGCCACCGCCACATACTTCGGAGCATCCGCGGGGAAGACGGCGGCGAAGAGCGACGTGTCGCCCTCGATATCGTCGGACGTGCCGACCTGAGCCGTGCCGGTCTTGCCGGCGACGGGGACCAGGCCGAGCGGGAAGCTCGCGAAGGCGCCGTAGGCCGTACCGCTCGGGTCGGCCACTGCGCCCACCATCCCGTCGATGATCGCCTGGCGGCGGTACGGATCGATCGCGACACGCCGGACCCGCTTCGAACGGGTCCGGCGAACCTGGGTGCCGTCGGCGTCGCGCACCTCGACCGAGAGGCGCGGCTCCCGCAGGATGCCGCCGTTCGCCAGAGTCGCGTATGCGTTCGCGAGCTGGAGGGGCGTGACCAGCACGTCGCCCTGCCCCACCGACATGTTGATCTGGTCTCCGGGGTACCAGATCTCGTGCTCCATGATCTTCTGCGGGTCGTCGTAGAGCGCACGGACGAAGTCGTGCTTCCAGTCGGGATCGGGGATGCGGCCCACCGCCTCGGTCAGCTCGAACCCGCTCGGCGCGCCGAACCCGAGCCGGCGGGCGACGGTCTGCATCGCGAGGCCCCGCGCCTCGTCCTCGTGCCGCCAGGTCCTCCAGAACTCCCGGCCGAGGTCGAAGAAGTACGCGTCACTCGAGACGGTGAGGGCGCGGCGTAGATCGACGCTCCCGTACACCCTGCCGCCGGCGTTGCTGTAGGTGGTCTCCTCCACGGTGATCGACCCGGTGTCTTCGTACCAGTCGTCGGGGCCGCGGTACCCGTACTCCATCGCGGTCAGGGCGGTCACGAGCTTGAATGTCGATCCCGGCGCGTAGGTCCCCTGCGTCACCCGGTTCAGGAGCGGCTTGAAGAGCGACTCGTTCTCGGTCAGCTCCAGATACCGATCCTCTGAGATGCCGCCGATGAACTCGGCCGGTTCGTAGCTGGGGAACGACGCCATCGCGACCACGCCGCCCGTGTCGACCTCCATCACGACCACGGCACCGGCGGGCGCCTCGAAGGTGGCGAAGCCGGCCTCGTAGTCGGTGTTCTCGACCTCGCGCGCCTGGAGGATCGCCGAGACCAGCGACTCCTCGGCGACTCTCTGGACCTCTTCGTCGATGGTGAGCACCACGTCGTGCCCCGGTTCGCCGGGCGCCTTCTCCAACGGGTCGCCGACGACGTTCCCCACCGGGTCGACCTCGACCGTGACGCTCTGCGGCACTCCGCGCAGGTCGGCCTCGTAGGCGGCCTCGACGCCGGCCCGACCGATCGTGTCGCCGAGCACGTAGTCGTCGCCCTCGCGCTCGGCCATCTCGTCTTCGTTGATCTCGCCGACGTAGCCGAGGACGTGCGCGGCGAGCGTCGAGTGGGGATAGTGACGCAGGTTCAGGGCCACGACGCTCACGCCCGGATAGCTCTCGCCCCGCTCCTGGAGCGCGACACGCGCTGCGTCGGGAACCTCGGCCTCGACTGCGACCACCGCCGGCTTGAACCGCGAGCCGCGTGGATCGTCGTACCGCTCTCGGAGCACGTCCGCGTCGATCGCCAGCAGCTCGGAGAGGCTGCCGATCACCCGGTCGAGACCCTCCTCGTCGAGCTCGCGAGAGACCATCACGGCCCACGCGACCCGGTTCTCGACCAGGACCTCGCCGTTGCGATCGAGGATGCGACCACGCGGCGACTCGGTCTGCACGACCCGGATGCTGTTCTCCCTCGCCGCCTCCACGTACACCGCACCGGAGCCGACCTGGAGGAACCAGAGCCGCCCGACGAGGGTGCTGAAGAGCGCGACGACCACGACGCCGACGATGCTCACCCTGACTCGGCTCGTATCGGTCATTCTGCTCCGGGCGCGGGCGCACCACGAGACGGCGCGACGGGGCCACCATCCTTACGCGACCCGGGGCCCTTCGCACACCCCGGCACGTAGCACCCCGCAGGCGGCAATGCGGCCTACCGGACCCGCCATGCGGTGACCGGTGCACGGTCCTCTCTGAGCAGGCGCCCGACCGCCAGGAAGACGAGCGGCGCCAGGAGGGCGTCGTAGAGCGTCGCTCGCAGGATCACGTCGAGCGTCCGCCAGGAAGCGAGGACGTCCGACCCGGTCACCACGCCGCCGGCCGCGAAGATGAGGCCACCACCGAGTCCCGCCGCCGCCCCGAGCAGTGGGGCGACCCACCGCGGCGACCTCGAGAGTCCCGTCTGCAGCACCCCGAGCGCGTAGCCGGTGAGTGCACACGAGAGGGCCGTCAGACCCAGCGGGGTCTCCAGGAAGAGGTCCGTGCCGAGACCGGCCGCGAAGCCGACGAGGGCGGCGGTGTCCGGCCCCTCCCTGTAGGCGACCGCGGCGGCGAGCAGGAGTGCCAGATCGGGGACGGTCCCGAGCACGCGCAGGCTCGGGAAGACGCCGCCCTGGAGCACGACGGCGAGGGCCACCAACATTGCGAGCCTCGCCCCGCGCCCCACCTCAGCCGCCCTCGGGAGTCGGCGGAGACGGGGTCCACCGGAGCACGCGCACGATCTCGAGCCGCGAGAAATCGACGAACGGCCTGAGGACGACCCGGTGCAGCGTGGTCCCCGGGCTCGAGTCGATCGAGAGGACCTCACCGACGAGGAACCCGGGCGGGAAGACGCTGCCCTCTAGGCCCGAGGTCACCGCGTCGTCGCCGACGACGACGTCGAAGCCCTCGTCGGCGATGGCAGCGGTCGTCGTCGTGGTCGACGTGACAGCGGTGTCTGCAGGTGTGGTGGTGCCGGTCTCGTCGGTCGCGGGCGGGGTGGACGTGCTGCTCGTGCTCGTGCTCGTTGCTGCGGGCGGCGGCGTGCCCTTGATCGGCTCGACGAGGTCGAGAGCCAGCGTCGACCGCCCCGCCCTACCGACGGCCTGACCGGTGAGGCGCGGACGCACCATGCGGACGCTCACACCCGAGCGCGGGTCGGTGAGGAGCAGCACCTTCGCTCCGCCCGACCAGACCTCGACGACGCGACCTACGAGGCCTTCGGCGGCGACGACGGGCATCCCCTCGCCTATGCCGGCACCGCTGCCCTTGTCGATGATGATCGTCGACTCGTAGTTCCCTGCCGGGCCGAGGATCACGTTCGCCGTCACCGCCTCGGCGTCGGCGGGGATCTCCAGCTCTAGGAGCTCCTTGTACTGGCGGTTCTCCTGCAGAGCAGCGTCTCCCCGGCGGACCTGGGATTCCGCCTCGGCGAGCTCTGCGCGCAGGCGGTCGTTGTCCCGCTTGAGCGAGCCCGCCGAGGTGACGCCGTCGAACCAATCCCCCACCGGCCCCACGACTGCGTGCACGGCGCTCCCGACCGGCGAGACGACCTCGTGAGCGGCCCGCCCCACCACTCCGATCGCCCCGGCGTCGCCGCTGCGCTTGTCGAGGGTGACGAGCGTGATCGCGGTCAGTATCAGCAGCGCGAGGACGTAGCGGCGCCTTCCCCCGCGGCGATAGACGACCATCCGCCCGGTCTACTACGCCGGCGGCTACGAGTGCTGAGAGGAGATGAGCACCTGCTTCAGCGCGTCGAACTCCTCCAGGCACTGGCCGGAGCCGTGGACGACCGCGTAGAGCGGGTTGTCGGCGATGTGTATGGGCATGCCGGTCTCGGCGTGCAGCCGCTCCTCGAGGCCGTGCAGCAGAGCGCCGCCCCCCGCGACCACGATCCCCCTGCCCATGATGTCGGCGGCCAGCTCGGGTGGCGTCTTGTCGAGCGTGACCTTCACCGCGTCGCAGATCGCGGCGACCGGCTCCTCGATCGCCTCGCGTATCTCCACCGTCGACACGACGACGGTCTTCGGCAGGCCGGTCACGAGGTCGCGCCCCCGGATCTCGGCGTACAGCTCCTCCTCGAGCGGGTACGCGCTGCCGAGCGCGATCTTGATCTCCTCCGACGTGCGCTCACCGAGCGAGAGCGAGTACTCCTTCTTGACGTAGTGGACGATCGCCTCGTCGAGCTCGTCGCCGGCGATGCGTATCGACTCGCTCGCCACGATGCCGCCCAGCGAGATGACCGCCACCTCGGTGGTGCCGCCGCCGATGTCGACGATCATGTTTCCGGCAGGCTCGTGAACCGGCAGCCCGGCGCCGATCGCCGCGGCCATCGGCTCCTCGATGATGTACGCCGGCTTGCGCGCTCCTGCGTACTCCGCCGCCTCCTGCACGGCCCGCTGCTCCACTCCTGTGATGCCCGACGGCACGCAGATCACCATCCGCGGCTTCGCCCACCGACGCTGGTGCACACGCTGTATGAAGTAGCGGAGCATCTTCTCGCAGACGTCGAAGTCTGCGATCACGCCGTCCTTGAGGGGACGGATGGCCTGGATGTGGCCGGGCGTCCGCCCGATCATCCGCTTCGCCTCGGTGCCGACGGCGAGCGGGCGGCCGTCGCGAGCGTTGACAGCGACCACTGACGGCTCGTCGAGGACCACGCCGCGACCGCGCACGTAGACGAGGGTGTTCGCCGTGCCCAAGTCGACCGCCATGTCGCGGCCCATTACGGACGAGTACCAGGGTTCGCTCACCGCGTGCCTCCTTGGAGGCGAGCCGAGTCGTACAAGGCTACGGTCCCTACCGCCATCGCGCCACCTATGCCGCGGTGTGGCCGTCATGCCGTGCCCGTCCGCGCCCCTGCTCCGCGGTCGCGCGTCCACGATGGGTGGCCGTCTTCCGGCGCCACGACAGCGATTCAGCCGAGACCGGGGAAGAAGAGAGCGATCTCGCGCGCCGCCGACTCGGGGCTGTCGCTCCCGTGGACGAGGTTCTCACCCATCTCGATGGCGAGGTCTCCGCGGATCGTGCCCGGCGCCGCGTCGCGCGGGTTCGTGGCACCCATCAGCGTTCTCACGACCTTCCACGCCTCGGTCCCCTCGACGACCATCGCGACCAGAGGCCCGCGAGTGATGAACTCGACCAGCTCCCCGAAGAACGGCTTGCCGTCGTGCTCGGCGTAGTGACGCCTCGCCGTGTCGCCGTCGAGGTGCCGCATCTCGAGCGCGACGACGTGGAGCTGCTTCGCCTCCAACCTGCCCACGATCTCACCGACGAGGCGGCGCTCGACGGCGTCGGGCTTGCAGAGCACGAGGGTCCTGTTTTCGCTCATGGGCGGTCCAGGCTACTTGGGCAGCCCATCGGCGCCCGAACCCGACGCGATCCCCCGCTTGCGGCGTCAGTCGTAGTAGTCCTCGTCGGGATGGTCGTCCTGCGGGTCGGGCACCGCGACGATGAGAACCTGAAGCTCATTGCCCTCGTCGGGGATCGCGTCGTGCCTCGTACCCGGCGGGATCACCACCAGGTCGCCCTTCGCGATCGCCACCCGATCGTCGTCCAGCTCGATGTGCCCCGAACCGTCGACGACGAAGTAGTACTCCATGGTCCGGCGGTGCGAGTGCCTCCGTGCATCCTGGATCCTCAGGTAGTGGAACCACAGCGGCTCACCGGGCGCCGAGAGAGTGAGGTCGCGCCTGAACCCGCAAGTCGACCTGAACTCAGTCTGGTCGGCCAGGTGCCTGACGCTCGCGCTCGCCCCGGCGCGCACGACCTCGACGTGCTCCGCTCCGGGCATCAGGCGTCCTCACCGCTCGCGACGCTCTCCTCCACGTAGCGCGCGTGCTGGCCGGCGACGTCGGCCTCGGCCGAGTCGCCTTCGTGGACGAAGATGCGGTGGCGGAGCCGCATGCTCTCTCCGGCGGCCAGCGCGCCTCCCCCGAGGAAGTGGTGACCCGGAAACGGCGACAGCGGCCCGTAGTCGCGCGCGAACCAGGTGGCGGGGTGGGGGTTCGACGGATGGGCGAAGACGGCGATGCCTTCGGTGTATGCCTTGTGCCAGACGCCGCGACGCTTCCCGTAGCGGTCGATCCAGCCGGCCTCCTTGCCGAAGCACTCCTGCTCTCCGGTGCCTCCCTCGGAGCTCGACATCGTGCCGCCTCCGTTCGTGGTGAGCACCTCCGCCACGCGCAGTCCGGGCATCACCGATTCCTTGGTGTCTCCGAACGTCAAGTCGGTGCGCGCGACGTAGGTGCTGTCGAGGTCGACCGTGTACCAGTGCTCGTCGGCGTAGTGGGCGAGAAGGATTCGCCGCTCGTCGATGAGCGCGACGCCGTCCGGGTCGCGCCACTCGAGCGCCTCGTCGAATCCGAACCACGGGTCGTCGTCGACGATCTCGTCGAACGCGACGTGCTCGATGCGTCCGTGGTCCATGTCTTCGCGTTCGAGCTCCAGGTAGAAGTCGACGCCGTTCACGTCGCCGTGCCCCCACCAGAGGCCCAGGTGATGGGCGTGGTCCGGAGGCGCGCACTCGAGCATGTTGCGACCCGACGGCCCGACGAGCGTCGACACGTAGGGCCGCCGCGTCGCCCCACGGAAGTTGTACGCCAGCGTGACGCAGTCGGGCGCGAAGTCGGTACCACGAAGGACGAACCTGCGGTCGTCGACGAGGACCTCAGGGCCGGTGTTCGCCTGTTCGGACGCGATCATGTTCGTGCTCCCGTCTCGGAGATGGTCGCAGTTCCTTCGCAGAGCTGCCGGTAGACGCTCCCGTAGTCGCCGGCCGCACTCGCGAGCGACACGGGCTCGCACCGCACGGCCGAGAGGTAGGCGGCGTTCGCGAACTCGATCACCCTGGTGGCCTCCGTGGCGTCGCACGAGGAGGGTCGGCCGTCGAGCACCGCCGAGGAGAAGTCGCGGTGCGAGTCGAGGATCATGTCGAACCACTCCGAAGGCGTCCTGACCACGTCGACCGACTTCCAGGCGACCTCGAGCTCTGGGAACTCGTCGTCGCTGGAGTCGCTCAGCTCCTGTGCAGAGGTCTCGAGGCGCGCCTGGCGCAGCTCGTAGCCCTCGGCGGAGATCGACCCGAGCTCGCCGTGCCACTCGATGCGGTCGGCACCCACTGGATCGTTCAGCGATGCGACCACCACTCCGCGCGCCCCGGAGCCCCACTCGCAGAAGATGACGATCTCGTCCTCGACGTCGGCGGTGTGGCGGGCACGGAAGGCGCGGGCGGTCACACGGGCCGGCGAGCCCATCACCTGGAGGTAGGCGTCGACCTGGTGGCAGGCCTGGCTGAGCAGCACTCCGCCGCCGGACATCTTCCAGGTCGCCCTCCATGGGCTCGCCTCGAAGTACCGCTGCGCCCGGAACCAGCTCGTCGCCGTCACATCCGCGCGGAAGACCTGCCCGATCTCCCCTGCTTCGATCCTCCGACGCGCCTCTCCGTAGCCGCGGTGGAACCGGTACTGGTGGCCGACGTGCAGCACACGCCCCATCGCCGCCGCCTCGCTGCCCAGCGCCCATCCCTCCTCGGCGGTGGGCACGAAGGGCTTCTCGCAGTAGACGTGCAGACCGGCGGCGAGTGCCCCTCGTATCAGCGACGCGTGCGTACCCGGAGGCGTGGCGATCACGACGGCGTCGACGGAGCCGGATGCGAAGAGGTCCTCCGCCCTGGGGAACGCGGCCACACCGTGGTCGTCGGCCGCCTTGGTGAGGACCTCCTGGTCGAGGTCGCAGACGGCGGTGAGCGTCTCGTTCTCGACAGCGGGGGCGGCGAAGAGGTGTGCCTGACCGATCCCGTTCGCACCGATCACGCCGACGCGCAGGTCGCCCATTCCGAACCCCTTCGTGAGTCCCGATCGCCGCCGGCCGAACGCTCGCGGACGTTCGAGCCTACGCCGCCACTACAGCGGCGCACCCGTCGGGATCAATGCCTGACGAGGAGCGAGCGTGCCGCGCCCACCACGTAGAGCGACCCGGCGACGACGATCTGACCGACGTCCATCGTCCCCAACATCGCGGCGGCGATCCCGTCGGCCACGGAGTCGACCACCTCGATGTGGTCCTCGGGCACGCCGAGGTCGACCGCTGCGCGCGCGATCACCTCCGGATCAAGCGCTCGCGGGCTCGGCGGCCTGCAGCAGATGACCAGGGTCGCCTCACCCGCCCCGAGCGCCGTGAGCATCTCGCGCGGGTCCTTCTCGCGCAGGAGACCGACCACGAGGGTGAGCGGCCTGGGGGCGAACTCCTCGTCGAGCGCCGCGCGCAGGGCTTCCGCGCCGGCGACGTTGTGCGCCCCGTCGAGCAGGACGAGCGGATCACGACCGACGACTTCGAGCCTCCCCGGCGACTCGACGGAGGCGAAGGCCTCTGACACCACTGCGGGGTCGAGTGGCCGCCCGACGAACGCCTCGGCCGCCGCGAGCGCCACGGCGGCGTTGTCGCCCTGGTGAGCCCCGTGCAGGGGCACGAAGACGCCCGGGTACTGCGCACCCGGCGTGTAGAGATCGACGATCCGACCGCCGTGCGCGAGGGTGTTGGAGCGCACCCCGAAATCGACGTCTCGCCTGACGACGGATGCAGCACCCCGGTCGAGGAAGAGCGCCGCGACGTCGTCGTCGGTCTCGCCGAGCACCAGGGCGGCGCCCGGCTTCACGATCCCCGCCTTCTCCGTCGCGATCTGATCGCGAGTCGGCCCCAGGTACTCCACATGGTCGACACTGACGTTCGTCACCACTGCCACACGACCGTCGACGAGGTTCGTCGCGTCCCACGTGCCGCCCAGTCCGACCTCCACCACCGCGGCGTCGACGGCCTCGTCGGCGAACCACCTGAGCGCGGCCGCCGTGACCACCTCGAAGTACGACGGCCGGCCGCCCATCTCGTTCTCGGCCGTGCGCACCGTGGCGAGGAGATCGTCGAAGACGTCGTCGGCCACCGCCTCGCCGCCGAGCGCCATCCGCTCGTTCACGCGCTCGAGGTGAGGACTCGTGTACGAGCCCGTCCTCAGGCCCAGCGCCTCGAGCAGTGCCGCGCACATCCGCGTCGCCGAGGTCTTGCCGTTCGTGCCGGTTACGTGCACCGCCGCGAGCTCGCGCTGCGGTGAGCCGAGCAGTTCGAGCAGGCCTGCTATGCGATCCAGGGTCGGCGCCTTGGAACGTCGATCTGCGCCGGTCGGCCTTCCGACACCCGTCTCGAGGTTGACGTGCGAGTCGAGCCACGCCCTCGCGTCGGAGTCCTCCACCGACTCAGGAGGCCCCGGCGTCGGGAGCCGCGAGCTCCACCGTCACCGAGAGCTCGGCGCCGGCGGCGCACTCCAGCAGCACGATCTTGCCTGCTTCGCAGACATCGCGCTCCGCCTGTGCCAAGGCGGCCAGCCTGTCGGCGGAGTCGCGCACCAGCACGCGGGTGGCGGGCGTGGCTAGTGAGCGCTTCTGCGCCGACTTCTCCTTGCGCACCGCACCGAGGACCGCCGCTGCGACCTCGTACACGAGCGGATCGGGGTCGGGGCCATCGACGCGCACCTCCGACGCCTCCGGCCAGCGCGCCCGGTGTATCGAGCCCTCGCGCCACCACGACCAGACCTCCTCGGTCACGAACGGGACGTGTGGAGCGAAGAGACGCAGCAGCACCGAGAGCGCCGTCCGCAGCGTCACCGCCGCCGATGCGAACCCCGCGTCGCCGGCCCCTGCGTACGCCCTGCTCTTCACCAGCTCGAGGTAGTCGTCGCAGAATCGCCAGAAGACCCGCTCCACGCGCTCGAGCGCCCGCGCGTAGTCGTAGCCGTCGAACGCCTCCGTCGCTTCGGTCACGAGATCGGCGAGCTCGCTCAGCACCGCGCGGTCGAGGGGGTGCGAGACGAGGCCGAGATCGTCGCCCGCATCGCCCGCAATTCCGAGGACGAACCTGGAGGCGTTGAGGATCTTGATCGCGAGCTTGCGGCCGATCTTGACCTGCGCCTCGTCGAAGGCCGTGTCGGTGCCCGGCCGCCCGCAGGCGGCCCAGTACCGGACCGCGTCGGACCCGTACCGCTCCAGCACGTCGATCGGGGTCACGACGTTGCCCTTCGACTTCGACATCTTCTTGCGGTCCGGGTCGAGCACCCATCCGGAGATCGCTGCGTCGCTCCACGGCAGCGACCCGTGCTCCTGATGGGAGCGCACCACGGTCGAGAAGAGCCATGTGCGGACGATGTCGTGAGCCTGCGGCCGGAGGTCCATGGGGAAGACCCGTTCGAAGAGGTCGGGATCGTCGACCCAGCCGCCGGCTATCTGGGGTGTCAGCGACGAGGTGGCCCACGTGTCCATCACGTCCGGGTCGGCGGCGAAGCCTCCCGGTCGATCGCGCTGCTCCTCCTCGTAGCCCGGCGGCACGTCGCTCGACGGGTCGACGGGGAGGTCCTCCTCGGCCGGCGTGAGCGGCGCGTCGTAACGCGGCGCGCCGTCGTCGTCGAGCGGGTACCACAGAGGGAAGGGGACACCGAAGTACCGCTGCCTGCTGATCAGCCAGTCGCCGTTCAACCCCTCGACCCACGACTCGTAGCGCGACCGCATGTACCCCGGATGCCACCTGAGCTCACGCCCGCGCAGGATCAGGGCGTCGCGCAGGTCGGCGTCGCGACCGCCGTTGCGTATGTACCACTGGCGAGTCGTGACGATCTCGAGCGGTCGGTCGCCCTTCTCGTAGAACTTCACAGGGTGGGTGATCGGCACCGGCTCGCCTTCGAGCTCGCCGCTCGCGCGCAGCTGCTCCACCACCCGGGCCTGCGCCCGCTTGACCGTGAGACCGGCGATCTCGTGATACGCCGCCGCCCCGCCTTCCGCCTCCGACACCGCAGTGGGAGGCTCCGCCCTCAGACGACCGTCGGCCTCGATGATCCCGCGCGTCGCCAGCTGCAGCTCGCGCCACCAGATGACGTCGGTGAGGTCGCCGAAGGTGCACACCATCGCGATCCCCGAGCCCTTCTCGGGGTCCGCCAGGGCGTGGGCGACGACAGGGACGCGCACGCCGTAGAGGGGGGTGATGACCTCGCCCCCGAAGAGCGGCCGATAGCGCTCGTCGTCGGGGTGCGCGACCACGGCGACGCACGCGGCAAGGAGCTCCGGGCGGGTCGTCTCCACCGCCACCTCGCCCGAACCGTCGGCGCGGTGGAACCGGAGCCGGTGGTAGGCGCCGGCGATCTCGCGATCCTCGAGCTCCGCCTGGGCCACGGCCGTGCGGAAGTCGACGTCCCAGAGCGTCGGCGCCTCGGCCTGGTAGACCTCACTGCGCGTGACCTGACGGAGGAACTCCCTCTGCGCGGCCCGTCGGGCGCGGTCGCTGATGGTGGTGTAGGTGAGGGTCCAGTCGACAGATAGTCCCAGTCTGCGGAATAGTGTCTCGAATGCCTTTTCGTCCTCTTCTGTCAGCTTCTCGCAGAGCTCGACGAAGTTCGGTCGGCTGATCGCGATCTGCGTCTTGCCCGGCTTCTCGGGCGCGCG
The DNA here is from genome assembly GCA_963706745.1 of uncultured Actinomycetes bacterium. Taxonomy (GTDB): domain Bacteria; phylum Actinomycetota; class Acidimicrobiia; order IMCC26256; family PALSA-610; genus JAOSJK01. Next base: position 1,538,909 of record CAVPMX010000004.1, read on the forward strand.
TAGCGTGGTGTCGTAGTGCAAGTGCGGCTCGCACCTGACGCCGTAGTAGTTCTGGACTCGACGCTCGGTAGGAAGGCCGTTGTCGTCCCACCCCATGGGGTAGAAGACCTCTCGCCCACGCATCCGCTGGAAGCGGGCGACCGTGTCGGTGTGTGTGTAGGAGAGCACATGCCCCACATGGAGTGAACCGCTAACGGTCGGCGGAGGAGTGTCGATGGAGTAGACGCGCTCGCGGGGCTGCGATCGGTCGAACCGGTAGACGCCGTCGGTGTCCCACCGGTCCGACCAACGCTCTTCCAGCCCTTCGAGTCCGGGCTTCTCCGGTATGTGGGCCACCATGGCCGGGGAGTCTAGGAGCGACCCTCCCCACGAACAGATCGAGACGCCACAGATGAGGACCGAGGAGTAGTGCAGGACGCAGGAGGTCCCGCCAGGATCCTGCCCGCGAGGCCGGCCAACGCGCCGCGCGTCGCGGCTCTCGCCAGGCGCGTCGGCGCGCTCGTCGCCGCCGTCTCGATGGTCGCGATGGCCGCCGGAGCGATGGTCGCCTCACCCGCCGCCGCCCAGGACGCCCGCTACCTCGGCTCGGTCGCCGGATCGCCGCTCGATCGCCCGATCGTCGGCATGGCGGCGACGCCGACCGGTCGCGGCTACTGGCTCGTCGCCTCCGACGGCGGGATCTTCGCCTTCGGCGACGCCCGCTTCCACGGCACCACCGGCGGCACAACCCTCAACCGCCCCATCGTCGGCATGGCCGCGACGCCGACCGGTCGCGGGTACTGGCTCGTCGCCTCCGACGGCGGGATCTTCACCTTCGGCGACGCCCGCTTCCACGGCAGCACCGGCGGCACAACCCTCAACCGCCCCATCGTCGCCATGGCATCCACCCGCTCGGGCGACGGCTACTGGCTCGTCGCCTCCGACGGCGGGATCTTCGCCTTCGGCGACGCCCGCTTCCACGGCTGCACCGGCGGCACAACCCTCAACCGCCCCATCGTCGCCATGGCCTCCACCCGCTCGGGCAACGGCTACTGGCTCGTCGCCTCCGACGGCGGGATCTTCACCTTCGGCGACGCCCGCTTCCACGGCAGCACCGGCGCCCTCAGTCTTGTCAGCCCCATAGTCGCCATGGCGTCCACCCGCACCGGCAGCGGCTACTGGATGATCGCGTCGGACGGCGGCATCTTCGCCTTCGGTGACGCCCGCTTCCACGGGTCGGCCGCAGGCCGGCCGGCCATGGGGACGATCGCGTCGATGGCGGCGTCTCCACGTGACGGCTACTGGATGGTCACGACCGACGGCGCGGTGCTGACGGCCACGCGGTCCTCCGGGTTCAAGATCGACCCGAACCTGGCCGCCCTCTCACCCGATCTGGCCATCGCCCGCGACCTCTACTACCGGATCAACGACGAGCGCACGGCCCGCGGGCTCCGGGCCCTCGCGTGGGACCCTGTCCTCGCCGACCTGGCGGCGGGCTGGGCCAGGCAGATGGCCGCCGCGGGCAGCATGTACCACCAGAACCTCCAGGGCCTCTTCGGTACGCCGGTCGTCGCAAGTCGATTCATCGCACTCAGGGAGAACATCTACACCGGCAACGGCATCTACCGCGACGCCGGATCGTCCCACGTGGCCTTCATGCGCTCCGACCCGCACAGGGCCGACATCCTGGTGCCCGAGCTCACAGTCGGTCGGCGTGGGCGCGGCGTGCGTCAACGGCACGCTCTGGGTCACCCAGGACTTCGGTGTCCTCGCCGGGAGCCCCGCCCCCGCCCCCGCACCCATGCCACCAGTGGATCCGATCGTGCGCGCCGACGAGAACGGGCCCTCCTGCTGACAGCGCCGGGAACCCCGGCCGACGCGGTCGGGCTCGCTCTCACCGACGTCTCCCTGACCATGAACGCGACTGTGGTGCTCGACAGCGTCACCTGGCGCGTCGCCTCGCGTGAGCGCTGGGTCGTGCTCGGTCCGAACGGCGCCGGCAAGACCTCACTGCTGCGCATCGCCGCGCTGGCGCTCCATCCGTCTCGCGGCACCGTGGAGGTCGTTGGCGAGACGCTCGGCCGGTGCGACGTCCGCTCCGTGCGCGAGCGCATCGGCTTCGCCGGAGCGACGGTCGCAGCCTCGCTCGAACAGCGCATGACGGCCGTCGAGGTCGTGATGACGGGCCTGCACGCTGCGCTGGCCCCCTGGTGGCACACCTACACCGAGGACGACCGCATGCGTGCGACCAGCCTCCTCGCCCGATTCGGGTGCGCGCCTCTGGCGGAACACGGATTCGCGACCCTCTCCTCCGGCGAGCGGCAGCGAGTCCTGCTCGCCCGCACGCTCGTCAGGGACCCGGAGCTCGTGCTGCTCGACGAGCCGACGGCCGGCCTCGACGTAGGCGGCCGCGAACAGCTCGTGGCCGACCTGACCCTCGTCGCGTCTGACGACCTCGCACCGCCCGTCGTGCTCGTCACACACCACCTCGAGGAGATACCGCCCGGGTTCACCCATGCCCTCGCCCTGCGCGGGGGCCGGGTCGTCGCTTCGGGGGCGATCGGCGACGTCGTGACCGACCGGGTGCTGTCGGAGACCTTCGGGCTGCCACTGCGAGCCGAGCTCTCGGGCGGCCGCTGGTCGGCGCGCCCGGGCTGACGGTCGGACGCAGCCGCTAGGCGCTACGCCGGCTCTCGTCCTCAGTCACCAGGGTGGGCGTCACCTTGCGCAACACCGTCTCCCCGTCGACCACGCACTTCGTGACGTCGGTGCGCGACGGCAGCTCGTACATGACCTCGAGGAGCACCTCTTCGAGGATCGCCCGCAGGCCGCGGGCCCCGGTGCCACGCTTCAGCGCCTCGTCGGCGATCGCGTCCATTGCGTCGTCTGTGAAGACGAGGTCGACGTCGTCGAAGTGGAAGAACTTCTCGTACTGCTTCGAGAGAGCGTTCTTCGGCTCGATGAGGATGCGTACCAGCGCCTCCTTGTCGAGGCTGTTCACCGCACCGATCACCGGAAGTCGTCCGACGAACTCGGGGATCAGCCCGAACTTGAGGAGGTCTTCGGGCAGCACCCCGGACAGGATCGCCCCGAGGTCCTTCTCGTTGGACCGCCGGATGTCGGCGCCGAAGCCCACGCCTCGGTTCCCCGCGCGCGCCTCGATGATCTTGTCGATCCCGGCGAACGCACCTCCGCAGATGAACAGGATGTTCGTCGTGTCGATCTGGATGAACTCCTGATGGGGGTGCTTCCGACCGCCCTGCGGGCGGCACCGACGCCGTCGTGCCCTCGAGGATCTTCAGGAGCGCCTGCTGCACTCCCTCCCCCGAGACGTCGCGCGTGATCGACGGGTTCTCGGCCTTGCGCGCGATCTTGTCGATCTCGTCGATGTAGATGATGCCGGTCTCGGCCTTCTTGACGTCGTAGTCGGCCGCCTGGATCAGCTTCAGGAGGATGTTCTCGACGTCTTCGCCCACGTAGCCGGCCTCGGTCAGAGCCGGTCGCGTCGGCGATCGCGAAGGGGACCTTCAGCATCCGGGCGAGGGTCTGCGCGAGCAGCGTCTTGCCGCAACCGGTCGGGCCGATCAGCAGGATGTTCGACTTCTGCAGCTCGACGTCGGGGTCGCCGTATGCGCCGGCCTGCACGCGCTTGTAGTGGTTGTACACGGCGACGGAGAGGATCTTCTTCGCCTGGTCCTGGCCGATCACGTAGTCGTTGAGACGTAGTCGAAGATCTCGCGTGGCTTGGGGAGGTCGTCGAACCGGACCTCACTGGTCTGCGAGAGCTCTTCCTCGATGATCTCGTTGCAGAGGTCGATGCACTCGTCGCAGATGTAGACGCCCGGGCCTGCGATCAGCTTCTTGACCTGCTTCTGGCTCTTCCCGCAGAAGGAGCACTTCAGCAGGTCGCCCCCGTCACCGAACTTCGCCACGGCGCCGCTCCCCTCGTCGTACCGCTAGTTGGTGCCCTCGGCCGGCGGGACCGCAGCCAGCTCACGATTGCTGATCACCTCGTCGACGATTCCGTAGTCCTTGGCCTCGTAGCCGCTCATGATGAAGTCGCGGTCGGTGTCGTTGGCGACCTTCTCGACCGTCTGCCCCGTGTGGTGGGCGAGCAGCTCGTCGAGGAGCTGCCTCATGCGGATGATCTCCTTCGCCTGGATCTCGATGTCGACCGCCTGGCCGGCGGCGCCACCGTGCGGCTGATGGATCAGCACGCGGGCGTGCGGGAGGATGTACCGCTTGCCGGGCGTCCCCGCCGAGAGCAGCACCGCTGCCGCCGACGCCGCCTGGCCGACGCAGATCGTCTGCACGTCGCACTTGATGTACTGCATGGTGTCGTAGATCGCGAAGAGGCCCGTGATCTCGCCGCCCGGCGAGTTGATGTACATCATCACGTCCTTGTCGGGGTCCTCGGACTCCAGGTGGAGGAGCTGGGCGATCATCAGGTTCGCGACCGTGTCGTCGATCGGCATGCCCAGGAAGATGATCCGGTCCTTCAGCAGTCGGGAGAAGATGTCGCGGGTCTCGCGACCTCGAGGCGTCTCCTCTGTCACGTAGGGCATGTAGAGGTTCTGTGTCTGGCTCACGCCTCGGGCCTTTCATCGCTGTCGTTGTCGTTGCTGTCGTTGCTGTCGTCGTTGCTGTCGTCTCTGTCGCTGCTCTCGGGTTCCTCTGCGGAGTCGAGCGCCGCGTCGGGCATCTCGGGAAGCGTCAGGTCGATCGGCGAACCCGACTCGTCGACGACCTCGGCCCCGCTGATGAGGAGCTCCAGGGCCTTTCCTCGGGCGATGTCAGAGCGTACCGCCTCCAGCACCCCCCTCTTCTCCAAGTCGCGACGGACGCGATCGGGCTTCTCCTGCATGCGTTCGGCGAGCCGGAAGACCTCTGCATCGAGGTCGTCGTCGGTCGCCTCGATCTCCTCCTGGGCAACCACGGCCCTGAGGGCCAGATCGGCCAGCACCGCCCGGCCGGCCCCGCTCTGCACCTCGTTGACGAGGTCCTGCTCCTCGCGACCACTGGCTGCGAGGTACTGGTCGATCGTCATCTCCTGATCGGCGAGGCGGTGGAGCAGATCGTGCAGGCGCCGCTCCGTCTCCTGGCGGACGAGGATCTCGGGCGCCTCGATCGGGACCAGCTCGGCGGCCGCCTCCAATACACGTTCCCGCAGAGCCATCTGCGCCTGGACCCGCGACACGACGTCGAGCCGGCGCCTGACGTCGGCCCGCAGATCCTCGACGGTCTCGAACTCGCTCGACTCGGCGACCCACTCGTCGGTGAGGTCGGGCAAGCGCCGCTGCTTCGCGTCCTTCACCAGCACCCGGAAGGTGACCTCCTGCCCGGCGCGCTCGGCGAACCGCTCCGGCAGAGCCTCGGCGAACTCGAGGATCGCGCCGGGGCGCGTGCCGCGGATCTGCTCGTCGAGGCCGGGGACGACGATGCCGGAGCCCACGCGGTAGAGGAAGTCGGTTGCGACGAGCCCCTCGACCTCCTCGCCGTCGATCGAGCCGTGGATGTCGATCGTCGCGAAGTCGCCGTCGGTGAGGGGGGCCTCGGAGTCGACGAGGTCGACGAAGCGCTCGCGCAGCGAGTCGACCTGCGCAGTCGACCGCGTCGTCGTCGACCGGGCTCCACTCGAGCTCGACGCGCAGGGAGTCGTAGCCCACCAGCCTCACGACGGGGCGGACCTCGACGACGGCGTCGAACTCGACGTCGCCCGACTCCTTCCCCGCAGTGATCTCGATCTCGGGAGGGGCGATCGCGTCGACGTCGTTCTCGGTCACCGCCGTCGCCGTAGTAGTCGGGCAGGGCGTCCTGCAGCGCCTGGACGCGAGCGGCATCGGCGCCGAGGCGCGCCTCGAGCAAGCGGCGCGGCGCCTTGCCCGGGACGGAAGCCGGGGATCTTCACCTCGCCCGCCAGCTTGCGGAACGCGGCGTCGATGGCCTGCTCGAACTCCGCTGCGGGAACCGCGACGCGCAGGCGCACCTTGTTGTCTTCGAGGGCTTCGACGGTTGTCTCCATAAGGGAGGTGGAGTGTACCCGGGGCCTGCGACGCCCCGGTCACCCTGGCGGGGTCCCGCCACGCCAGGCCGTGAGTAGGCTCGGCGCCGATGCCAGGCTCGGCGGACGACATCGACTGCCCCCTCGACGATCGACCTCGGCGCGACCCATGTCGCGCTGCCCGTGACCGACCTCGATCGCTGCATCGACTTCTACGAGCGATACGCGTCGATGCGCGTGGTTCACCGGCGCGCCGATCCTCCGAGCAACCGCGGAGTCGCGTGGATGAGCGACCTGACGCGTCCATTCGTGTTGGTCTTCATCACCGCGCCGCAGGAGGAGGGCGGCCTCACCGGATGGGCGCACATCGGTGTCGGCGTCGAGAGCCGCGAAGAGGTCGACCGTCTCGTCGCGCTCGGCGCACTCCGAGCAGCGCACGGTGCAGGGGCCGACCGACTCGGGCTACCCCGTCGGCTACTGGGCGTTCATCGAGGATCCCGACGGCAACAACCTCGAGATCTCGTTCGGTCAAGAGGTCGGCCTCACCGTCGAGGCGCACGCCGCCGGCGGGGCGGGTGACGACTCCTCCCTCCCGTAGGCCGACGAGCGGCCGGGACGACGACCCGACTCGGCAATCGGCGCCGGCCGGCTCGCTGCTCTCCGACACCCGCCCTTGGGTGGCCGTTCCCCCTGATCCGGCCCGGCGGTAGCCTCGGCCCCATGACCACTCCCCCCCAGCCGCACCCGACGCGCGAGGCGACGATGGCCGAGTTCGCGGCCCACGTGTCGCGCGGCAAGGTCGAGGCGATGCAGGCCTTCGGCCTCGACGTCGTCATGGGTGAGCGCGAAGGGATCCGGTTCCACGACGCGTTCGACCCCGAGCGATCGTGGATCAACTGCCACTGCAACGGCGGTGTCTTCAACCTCGGCCACCGTCACCCCGCAGTCGTGGCCGCGGTGCGCGACGCCCTCGAGACGATGGACGTAGGCAATCACCACCTCATCTCGGGCTGGCGGGCGCGCCTCGCGGCGCGCCTCGCGGCGACCACCGACGGGCGTCTGCCGAACGTCGTCCTGGGCGTGAGTGGCGGCGAGGCGATCGACGTCGCCATCAAGTCGGCATGGGCGGCGACCGGACGCCGCAAGATCGTCTCGGTGGTCGGCGGCTACCACGGGCACACCGGCCTCGCGCTCGCCACGGGCGACGCGCAGTACCGCGACCCCTTCGGCCCGAACCTGCCCGGCTTCGCGCAGGTGCCGTTCGACGACCTCGCGGCGATGGAGGCCGCCGTCGACGACTCCACCGCTGCGGTGATCATGGAGCCGATCCCGGCGACACTGGGGATGCCCATCGCGTCCGACGGCTACCTCGCCGGCGTGCAGCGCGTCTGCCACGAGCGTGGCGCCCTCTTCATCGCCGACGAGGTCCAGACGGGCCTCGGCCGGACCGGACTCATGTGGTGCCATCAGCACGACGGGCTCGAGCCCGACATCGTCGTCACCGGCAAGGGGCTGTCGGGGAGCGTGTACCCGATCACGGCGACGTTGATGACGGCGGAGGTGCACCGCGTCTACGACGACAACCCGTTCGTCCACATCTCCACGTTCGGCGGCGCCGAGCCCGGCTGTGCCGCCGCCCTCGCCGTGCTCGACGTCGTCGAGGCGCCCGGCTTCCTGGAGCGCGTCTCTGACCTCAGCGACCGGTTGGCCGCCGCCTTCGCCGACCTGCCGTTCACGCTGCGGCGCCGCGGCCTGATGATGGGCCTGAAGTTCCCCAAGTCGGGCGACGGCCTCTCGGCCGCGAAGGCGACGTACGACGCCGGCGTCTTCACGGTCTTCGCCAACAACGACACCTCCGTGCTGCAGTTCCTACCGCCGCTCACGATCACCGACGACGAGTGCGACGATCTGATCGAGCGGATCCGCAAGGCATTCGGCTGAGGCGGGCACCGGGCCGGGCAGCGATCTGCCCGCTCCGACCCCCGGCGGAGCGACTCGATCCCGCGGGCCCCTCGGCCCTACTCTCGTCGCGCCCCGACGCGCGGCCTCGGAGCCCCGACAAGGAGGACCAGTGGACGCCCACTCCGTGAAGGTGCACTCGCTCGTACACCGGCCGGCTGTCTACGCGCTGCCCGACATGACCCTGAGGCAGCTCGCACTCCTGCTGACCGAGAACGAGATCGGCGCCGCACTCGTGCGCGGGCCCAGCCATGCCGAGGGGCTCGTGTCGGAGCGCGACATCGTGCTGGCGATCGCCGACGGCTCCGACCCCGACACGACGCGCGTCTCCGACGTGATGGCCGAGGAGCTCGTGACGATCGCGCCGAAGGACGACCTCCTCGCAGCGACGCTCGCGATGCTCGAGGCCGAGGTACGGCATCTGCCCGTCGTCGAGGACGGAGTGCACTTCGGGATGATCTCGGCGCGCGACGCGCTCGCCGCTCTCGTCGAGGGCTCGTAGAGCAGGATCGGGAAGGCCCGGGGTCACGCGGGTAGCCGCCGTGCAGATCGCGGCGTTCACCGCGGGCCTCCCCGAGTACACACCCGAGGAGGCCGCCGAAATCCTCTCGTCGCTCGGCTTCGACGGGGTCGAGTGGCGGGTCGTCGACCAGGGCCCGTGGGACGGCGAGCCATCGTTCTGGTTCGGCAACAAGTGCACGCTCCCCCTCTCGACGCTCGTCGACGACGCGCAGCGCGTGCGCGCACTCGTCGAGGCGCACGGCCTCGCGATGCCGAACCTCGGGACCTACGTCGCATGCTCCGACGAGGCATCGGTCGAGCACGCCATGCGCGGCGCACTCGCGCTCGGTGTGCCCAGCGTGAGGGTTACGGTCCCCGGGTACGACGGCGCCGGCCCCTACCTCCCCGTGCGCGACGCGGCCCGCCGGCAGTGGGAGACGGTCGCAGCACTCGCCGGCCGCCATCGGGTTCGGGCGCTGCTCGAGCTGCACATGGACACGATCATCCCTTCGGCCAGCTCCGCGGCGGCATTCCTCGACGGCCTCGACCCCGCGCACGTCGGCGTGATCCACGACTCCGGGAACATGGTCTTCGAGGGCCACGAGCGGTACCGGATGTCGCTCGAGGTGCTCGGCGCATACCTGGCGCACGTGCACGTGAAGAACGCGACCTGGTCACCACTCGGCACCCGCCCAGACGGCAGCACGATGTGGGCACCGTCGTACGCGCCGCTCGCAGCCGGCATCGTCGACGTCAATGCTCTGCTTCGCGCCCTGCGCGCCATCGGCTACGACGGCTGGATCTCCCTGGAGGACTTCTCGACGGAGCAGCCCGTCTACGAGCGCACACGCGACGACATCGCGTACCTGCGCAGCGCCCTCGCCAAGGTCGACGCCGAGATCGCCGAGTAGCGCCCACAGCCACGGGCGGGCCTCCCGCAGGGCCCTACCCCGTGTCGGCGCAGTCGCCTCTGCTCGGCGCCGGAGCTGTCGTCGCCGTAGGCCCAGCAATCGGTGTCGTGGCTCGACAGCGACCCCGAGGTCGCCGACCACCACCCACGGCCGCCGGCGTGACCTCCCGCAGGGCCCTCCCCCGTGTCGGCGTCGGCATCGGTGCAGTCACCTCTGCTCGGCGTCGGAGCTGTCGTCGATTTACGGGGCGGAACGCGGTTCCCAACTCGCTTCTAGCTCGCGATCACGCCGCGGCGCTCCGCCCCGGGCCCCGCGCCCGCTCAGTCGGGGCCTGCACTGCGACCTGACCCTCGGCGTCGATCGCGATCTCCCACCGCCCCTCGTGCACGAATCGGTGGTGCCGGTGACACAAGAGCAGCAGATTGCCGAGGTCGGTTGGGCCGCCGTCGGCCCAGTGGACCAGATGGTGCGGTGCGCACCACGCCGGCGGCCGGTCGCATCCCGGGAACCTGCAGCCTCCGTCGCGCACCACGAGCGCCCGGCGCTGCGCGCCGGTGACCGTGCGCCGCTGCCGCCCCGCCTCGAGCGGCTCACCACGAGCCCCGGTGATGACCCGGCTGATCGAGGCATCGCAGGCCCAGCGTCGCACCGTCTCTGCGCTGACCGGTCCGAGGTGTGCCGCCTCGCAGCGGCCCGTGCGCAGAGCCTCGATCAGGTCCCACGATTCGAGCAGCCCGAGTCGGGCCGGCGATGTGATCCCGGCAGCGCCGATCGCATCGGCGGTGATCGCATCTACGTCGATTGCATCTACGGCGTCGGCGAGATCCGCCAGCGGCCCACCCGCTGTGCGGGCGGCGAGTGCCTCCAGGCTCACAACGACAGTGATGTGCGGGCGCTCCCCGCCGCGCGTCACCGGCACCCGACCGTCGAGGAGCGCGCGGCATGCCTCCACGAGCGCGTCGGCGCGCCGCTGAGGCGCTGATCGCCGCTGCTCGCCCGGCGCGCCCGGTTCGCCTCGCTCGCCCCGCGCGTCGTGTTCGCCTCGCTCGGCTTCGCGTCCGGCGTCGACGAGTCCCTGAAGTGCGGTGAGGACGATCTCTCCGCCCTCGGGGTCGAGGAGGCCGTCGATCGCCACCATGCCCTCGAACGTCGGCGAGACGTGCAGCCGCCTCTGCTCGTGCCGCTCCTCGGCGGCGCTCGCGCCCTTGTCGTCGTCGAGGTGCGTCCTCCAGTACTCCACCACTCGGCGCAGCTCCGCGGGCGAGCACTGCCTAGCGACGTGCACCAGCGACTCCTCGACGCCGCGGAACGCCTCCTCCGTGCGCTCGTCGACCTCGCTCGCCAGGACGCGCGCGTGGGAGTAGGAGATCTCGCCCGCCTCGAAGGCCCGCTTCGTCTCCGGCATGCGCTCCAGCGCCCGACCGACCTTGACTCGGCGGTGCGACTCGGCCGCGGAGAGCCGGCAGTGCGCCCTGAGCCACGCCGCGGCCGAGGCGGCCCCCTCGGCCCCCCACTCGACGTCGACGTCGAACCTACGCACGCCGCTGCTGAACGCCGCCTCGAGCCTGTTCACGACCGAGCGCAGACGCACGAGCTCCTCGCCCGATACGGCCCGCGGCAGAGCCGACCGCTCGCTCCACTCCTCCGCCACCTCGGCGGCCGCTTCCTCGAGCAGGTCCAGAGGTGCGAGGGAGGCCGCGCGCCGACCCGGGCCACGCCGGCCGGGTCCACCCGTCGCCGCCCGGCCGGCCGAGCCGACCGGGCCTACCCCACCGACCCGGTCAGCCGGAGGCATGATCGGCTTGCTGTACGAACTCATATTCGCATGATACCGATAGGGTGTGACAGCGAACCGGGAGCGCACGCGGGCTCAGACACCGGGCATACCGGCGGAGCCGCGTCGGCCGGCCACCCTGCCACCTGCGGCGCCCTCACCACGGCGCCCCCGCGACCCCGGGGCTCGGCACGCTCATCGACACGTCCCGGCGCGAAGATCGCGACCGGTACCGTTGGGTGGTCCTCCGGGGAGTGGCGCAGTGGTAGCGCTCCAGCTTTGGGAGCTGGTGGTCGGGGGTTCGAGTCCCCCCTCCCCGACTCATGTGATCTCTCGGGACTTCCCGGCCGCCCTCATCCTCGGGCGGTCGAGAGCATCCGACTTCGCGAACGCGACTCGGTGGTCCCCAGCTAGCGCTGGTTGGGGGCTGCTTCGAGGCGGTTCGACCGGTGCTGGCGCTCGAGGTATTCGAGGGCTTGTCCTGCGGGCATCGGTCTGGCGAAGAGGTAGCCCTGAATGTATTGGCATCCGAGCACGTTGAGTGCTTGTTGCTGTTCGGGCTGTTCTGCGCCTTCGGCGATGGTGCTCAGCTCCAACGTGTCGGCGATACCGACGATTGCTTCGATGAGGCCGTGGCCGCGCCGATCGCGGAGAAGACCGTCCACGAATCGCTTGTCGATCTTGAGGGTGTCGACGGGCAGGTCGGCGAGCACGGCGAAGGACGAGTGACCGGTGCCGAAATCGTCGATCGCGACGCGGATCCCGAGTTCTCGGAGTTGTTCGAGTGTCGCGATGACCCGGGCTGAGTCGTTTGCCAGGACGGATTCGGTGATCTCGAGCGTGAGCAGGTGGGGATCGAGTCCGGTGCGGGTGAGTATCTCACGGACCGTGCGTTCGAAGGTGGGTTCGAGCAGCTGGTGACCGGAGACGTTGACGGCGATGCCGCAGCGGAGTTGTGGGTAGGTCGCGTGCCAGATCATTCCTTGGCGGCATGCCTCGAGGAGGACCGTGCGGCCGATGACGTGAATGAGGCCCGTCTCTTCGGCAAGAGGTATGAAGACATCGGGCGGTACGAAGCCTCGTTCGGGGTCGTGCCAGCGGGCGAGCGCTTCGAAGGAGACGACCTGTCCGGTGAGGGCCTCGACAACTGGTTGGTAGTGCACGTTCAGGTCGCCGCTCGTGACTGCGGCTCTGAGTGCTTGTTCCAGGTTGAGTCGTTCGACGGCACGGATGTGCATCGAGGATTCGAACAGCTCGTATCGGCCCTTGCCGTTCTGCTTGGCTCGGTACATCGCGGTGTCGGATTGCGCGAGCAGGTGTTCGGGTTCCGCGGTGCCGCCGACGAGGGAGATGCCGATGCTCGCACCGATCGCAACTTGCCGTTCGCCGAGATCCACCGGCGCGACCATCATGTCGAGGAGGCGTTGACCGAGGCGAGCGGCTTGTTCGGGCGAGCCGATGTCTTCGACGAGAAGCGCGAACTCGTCGCCACCCAGCCGCGCGATGGTGTCGAAGTCCCGGAATGTTGAGCGAAACCGATCAGCGATAGCGACAAGGACAGCGTCGCCGACGAGGTGGCCGAGACTGTCGTTGATGTGCTTGAAGCCGTCGAGGTCCATGACCACAACGGCGAGGTCTCCACCGGATCGGGCCAGGCGGCGAAGTGCTTGGTGGAGACGATCGTCGAATGCGGCTCGGTTCGCGAGCCCGGTGAGTGAATCGTGGAGCGCTCGATGTTGAAGCTCGCGGTTGAGCTGGTGTTCGGTCGTGATGTCGCGGAAGCTCCAGACGCGGCCGACAACCTCGCCATCGACGCGCTGTGGAAGCGACACCTGTTCGAACACTCTTCCATCTTCGAGGTCGAGGGTGTCGTGGCTGGCTACGTCCGGCGTCTGGTAGATCTGCTCGACCTTTGCAGTGAACGCCTCGGGATCGCGAAGCTGATGCTCGACGAACGTGAGTGCGTCCTGGTCGTCGCGCGAATCGAGGATCTGCAGGGGTATCCCCCACATCTCGGCGAACCTCTGATTGAACGTCGTGATGTGTCTGACCGCGTCGACCACGAGAATCCCGTCGACGGTTGACTCCAGGGTCGCTGTGAGAACGGAGTTTGCGTTCCGTAGCTCTTCGCGGTCGACGCTCAGCTGCTCCGCCGATGCGCGCAGGTCTTCGTAGAGCGAGAGCATCTCTTGCGACGACATCTCGAGCGACTGCTCGAGCAGGTAACGCTCTTGCTGTTGGTCAGCAAGTAGCCCGCGGGTCAGATCGAGGAAGGTTCCCCAGGCCGAAAGGGTAGGCGCCGAACATTCGGAGAGCCCGGCGCGTTTGAGGACACGTTCAACCAGACGGCGGCTGGCCGCCTCACGAGAGTCCGCCACGGGTTCATGCCTCGGCAAACGTGGTGATCGTCATCGTCTGGTTGTGCAGATCGCTCGCGCCACCGGCGCTGGGAGCGATCTCACCATAGGAGTAGAAGCCGATCAGCTCGCTTCCCGCCGGAAGGGCGGCCAGCGTGGCTTCGATCTCCTCCTCGGTGCGCTCGCCGAGCACCAACCGCCGTCCGACGCACGAGATCGCGATCCCTAGCGTCGGTCCGGCCGGCACGAATCCCGAGCCACTCTCCATCGCGGCGCTGGCGGCGCCGTCGACGAGGCGGTCCGGGCTCGAACGCATCAACTGAGCGCGCCACCCCTCCGGGATGTCGCCTGCAAACGTCATCGACTGATCGGCTTCGTCGACGGCGAGCACTGTGCGGACGAGCTGCTCACCCTCCTGTCCACATCGGGCTGCGAGGGGGAACAGCAACGCGCTCGCCGGTAGGTCGGCAGCCAAGTCGCCGAGATACTGCTTGTACAGGTCGAGCGCGGGCTTGCCATCGAGCTCGTACAGAACATTCCCCTCCGAACGGGTGACGATCCGCTCGGGCCCGAAGATGCCCCAGCCGCCTTGAGAACCAGAGCCGATGCGGACACTGTCGCCATACATCCCAACGGCGACGACCCGCCCCTCGTTCCGGACGCCGTCATCGACCACCCACGTTCGTTGAAATCGGTCGCCGTCGCCGGCCAGTCCACCCGTGACGACAACCTCGGACCCGACGGCGCCGGTCAATCCGGCCACGAGCTTGCTCCCGTTGACATTCAGGCCATCGGACAGGACGAACACGCCACGCAGGTCATCCGCGGCCAGCTCCGCGCCCAGCTTCTCGCCCGCAGCGAGCGAGTCAGCGGCACAGGTCACGTCGGCGGCTGCCTTCGCCAGACGAGTTTCATCGAAGCGCACGATCGCTACCGAAAGGGCATCATCACGTAGCGACGAACCCGTGATCTGCCCTGACGTAGAGCAGCCGACCACGATTGAAGTGGGGAACGAATCAGAGAGGTCCTGCAACGGGCCGGGATCGTTCTCGACGGCACGGTCCCCGAACGCGACCACGAGCGTCGATGGCGAATCCAAGGCCGGCAGCCCCGTGGACCACCCACCCGCCTCATCCCTATGTGTTCCTCGATGCCACCTACGTCAAGGCCCACGAAGGCGCTCGGGTCGTATCCAAAGCGATCGTCGTGGCAACTGGCGTCGCCACGGACGGCAACCGTGAGGTTCTCGGTCTCGCTGTCGGCGACAGCGAAGACAAGGCGTTCTGGACGGGCTTCTTGCGGTCGTTGCACGCTCGCGGTCTCGCCGGGGTGCGCCTCGTCATCTCCGACGCCCACGAGGGGCTGCGCCAATCGATCGAGAAGGTCATGCTCGGTGCTTCCTGGCAACGCTGCCGGGTGCACTTCCTGCGCAACGTCCTGGCCAAAGTGCCCAAGGGGTCGACCGAAATGGTCGCGGCTGCGATCCGCACGATCTTCGCCCAGCCCGACGCCATAGCAGTCGCCGAGCAGCTCGACTCGATCGCCGAGAAGCTCGGCCGTCAGTTCCCCGCCGTCGAGGCCATGCTCCGCGACGCGGCCACCGACGTCAGCGCATTCGCCTCGTTCCCCCAAGCCCACTGGCGCAAGATCTGGTCGATCCCAGACGACCGTCGCAACCTTCATCTGTCACTCCCTCTCGACCCCTCGACAGTCCTTTCCGCACTACCAATCGGACGCCGGTTCCGCCGGCTTGACCCCTTCGTGGGTGGCAAATCATCCCAGGTCCCCTCAAACCGCCTTCACCCAGGGTGCGGCCCCACCAGGCGGCGGGCGCGGTACTCGTCAGGGTCTGGCTGCATCTCGGCGTTCCTACCCGGATTCCGCGGGTAGTGCCGCAGGCCGCGTGCCCCCGATCTGGGAGAGTGCTCGGCCGGGCGCTCTCTGCCGGCTCGGTGGTGGGTGACGCTGCGGGCGGAGCGGTGGCGGCGGTAGTCGCGCGCCATGAACTGACCAGGTTCGATCAGTCGTCGCACCCACTCGGACTCGAGCGTGTTCTCCACTCCGGCGGCATGGTGGCCGGCGACCGCCTCGCCGCGGACGTGGAGCCGACTGCGCGTCGTCGGTGGTCAGGAGGAGCAGGACGACGCCGGCGCGCCCTGGCGAAACGAGCCCGCGCTACGATCTCGACGCCTACTCGGCGACGGCACCGAGGGGCAGCTTGCCGCCTCTCGAGGCCGCTTCGCGGGTGTAGCTCAATGGCAGAGTCCCAGCCTTCCAAGCTGGTAATGCGGGTTCGATCCCCGTCACCCGCTCTCGCCTACGTCGGCGCCGAGGTCAGGACCCGTTCCGACCGATGATGCGGCCCCACGGGCCCGCCCGCTGGCTCCCGCCCTGGCGACATCCCGCCCTGTCGATGGCCAAGTGCCGTGTCGGGCAACGTTCCAGGTATCCCCTATCGGCACGTCGGGGACGCGCCGAGCGACAGTTGACATCTCTGCGGAGCACGGGTCTGCTTGGTCCGTGTTCGTGCTCGAACCGATAAGCGTGGAGAATCACGTCGAAGCCCGCGAGCTGTCGGTGGCGGAAGGCCAGACGCACCTGGTCGCCTCGGTTGCGGAGTCGCTCGCCGACGCCTACGTCTGGAAGCAGTCCCAGACACGGGTAGCGCGGAACCAGGACGGAGTCCTGGTCGGCTTCGTGATGGTCTTCCCGTTCGAACTCGTTGGCGAGCCGGTGGTCAACATCGTTCGCTTCCTCGTGGACAAGGATCATCAGGGAATCGGAGTAGGACGCCAGCTGTTGGACGCGACCGTTCAATGGCTGGCGTCACTCGAGCCTGAGCCGGTCAGGATCCGGGTCTCGACCTCCCCCGAGAACGAGCGTGCGCTCAGGCTGTACCGCGCGGCAGGCTTCGAGGGAGACGAGTTGGAGAACGGCGAGACTGTTCTGTGGAGAGATCTGGACCAGGCTGCACAGCATCCCTGACCGCCGGGTCTGTGACGCGCCTCCGGCCGGGCGAACGCTGGCTGAACCGCTGGGTGTTCTCGCCCGAACAGAAGGTAGCGAACCCGCGTGCTCGTGGCCCCAAGGGCCCACGTTCCTCACTGCATCAGGAGCTGCTGGACGCGACTCTCGACGCCGGCCGGCGCAGCCTGCACTGCGAACGAGATGTTCTCAACCACTCGACCATGGTTCCAGACAGCGTGGGACGACAGGTGCCCCGAACGCAGGCTTGGGGTGCGAGGCTGCGGGTGCGGCAACAGAGCGCTGTGACACAATTGCGGTCGGATGCCTGCCTCGCCGTACTACCGATCGGATCTGGCGCGCATTCATCACGAAGGGTTCGGGTTCCACGCGGATGCGGTGGCACCCGGGATCCTGAACGTCCTTGAGCCCACCCTCGAGCGTGGCGGTCTCGTCCTGGAGCTCGGCTGTGGGTCCGGGTTGCTCACCAAGCACCTCGTCGAGGCTGGCCATCGGGTACTCGCGACGGACGCGTCACCTGCCATGGTCGAACTTGCCCGTCGCACCGTTCCCACGGTCGCGGTCGAGGTCCTCCGGTTACCCGACGATCCTCTGCCGACCGCCGATGCGATCGTCAGTGTCGGTCATCCGTTGAGCTACCTCGACAGCGAAGCCGACATCGACCGGTCGCTCGCCGCCATGGCGAACGCGCTCGAGAATCCCGGGGTGCTCGCGTTCGACATCTGCGACCTGAAGTGGGGCGCTAACCGGCGTGGGCAGCCGCCCAGGGTCTGGTTCGGCGACGACTGGGTCCTCACGACGCGCGTCTCCGTCGTCGGTGAACGGATCTTCCGTCGCGAGATGACGACGTTCGTCCGCGAGGGCGAACTCTGGCGTCGCGATGACGAGACCCACGACAACGTGCTCATCGACACCGGCCGACTTCCCGACTTCCTTGCCCGCGTCGGTGTCGACGCCGAGGTCCGCCAAGCGTTCGGCGAGGAAGAACTGCCTGCCGGACTCGTCGCGGTCATCGGCCGCCGGGGATCCTCCTGATCGGAACGCACCTGTCCCTGCCTGCCCCCGATTGCCGGCTCCGTGTCAGTACCTCGTCGGGCGTCTCCCCCTTGGGGAAGATGTCCACCGGGCGTCGAGTGCGCCATTCCTACGCTTGGTGGATACCGCTCGAACATGATCCTGCGTACACCTCTGCGTTCTGCGACCCCTATGGCCAGCGGGAGTGGGATCGACATGAGACGAGCTGGGCTGCGCGTGCGAGTTTCGCGATTCATTGTCGATACCTCCACGAGTCCGCGAAGCCAGGCAATGCGAGCGCCGAGCGCAATTCGTCGACCTGCTCGAAGGTCGTTGAGCCGCACACATGACACAGCCTCGAGCGCGCATCAGGACCGGATGTCCACGTGCCCCAACTACTGGCCCACTTCGCTCTGCAGAGCGGGCCGCGGAACGACGCGCTGCGCACGGCCGGCGGGCGTCTCGGCGGGAGTCGCCGGGTGCACTTGTAACGGTGTTGTCGAGCACCGCACCTGCACGTCACCTGCCTGGGTGCTTCCGCCGCGACGTCACCGGACCAGGAGCTGCTGCACGCGCTGATGAGAGATGCCGAGCACATCGGCAGCATCGCGGCGGCTGAGGCCCATGCGGTCGAGCCGCTTCGCCGCCTTCGCCGTCGTTGCGCCGGCCTCGTGGGCAGTGGCCTCAGCGGCGTGTCGGGCTTGAGAGACCGACGACGCGATCTCTACTAGGTCCCTCGGCCACTCGTGTGTGATCAACAAGCCGTCGGGCTCGCGATCCAGCCACAGTGCGAGCGCTTCGCGAATGCGCGTCTCTGCTTGGCGGAGCGTGCGGCCATAGGTGTGGCAGCCGTCGATGCCCCTGATGTGGACGAGCCATGCGTCGCTCTCGGGGTCGCGCTCGTAGACGGCCACGTGGCTCTTGGTCCTGGTCATCGCAGCCACCCCTCACCGAGACACCGCGTCAGTGCCCGCTCGATGCTGCGCAGCGTTCCGATCGGGAGGTCTTGACCTCGGTGAATCGGGATCACGGTCTGGCAACCTCCCGGACAACGCACGATCACGTGCGACCCTCGCTGGCGCAGCCGCTCACAGCCCATGCGTTCGACTCGGCGCAGGAGCACCATGCCAGTCATTCGTCTATCTCGCTAGACACTATAGCGCGACCCGCCTCGATCACGTCGTTGAGCGCTCGAGCGATGGTGGCGTCGCGGTCGCGGGTGGCGTGCTGGTAACGAAGGGCGGCAGCGGCGTAAGAGTGACCCGTGCGGTGCATCAGCTCCCGAGTGCTCGCTCCCGTGCCGCGGTGAGAGTGTTGCACGTGTGGGTTGGATCGGACCGAGGCGCGGTGTCTGCCTTTCGGCGGGTCCGTTTCCTCGGCCCGTCCTCCGAACCGGACGTGCGACTTCCACCGCATCCGGCTCTCCACAGGGTCATGTCATGCGGGTGTCGTGACGATCGTCGCCCATGGCGTCGTGTCGATGCGCTGTCCCCGGTACCTGGCATAGGTGATCGCCACGGCGCCGGGGTCGAACATCGTCGTGTCGCCCTCGGTCGGCCACCACTTTGGGAGGTAGCGGCGTCGGAGCCATTTCCAGTTGGCATGGGGATGCTTGTGGCGCAGCCAGTTGACGACCCTTGCCCAGGTGTAGGCGCGCAGGTAGCCGAAGGTGGCCTTGGACACCCCGTGCCGGAAGTAGTTGGTCCAGCCCCGCAGCACCGGGTTGAGCCGGCGCAGCAGTTCGGAGAGTGGTTCGTTTCGCCCTTGGCGGCACAGTGCCTTCACCGTCGCCATGACCTTCCCGAGGGAGGCCTTGGACGGGTAGGTGTAGACGAACTGTTTGGCCGTGCCTCGCTTGCGGTGCCGCTGGATGCGGTATCCGAGAAAGTCGAAGCCCTCGTCGATGTGGACGATGGTCGTCTTGGTCTCCGACAGGCGCAGGCCTGCCGGGGCCAGAACGGCTGCTACTTCATCTCGCAGCATTTCGGCGTCGGCCCGCTCGCCGTGGATGACCACGACGAAGTCGTCCGCATACCGGATCATCCGGTAGTTGGCTCGACCATGGTTCCGGCGCTTCTTGCGCTGCCAGGTGGTGGCCATCTCGTTCTGCCACACCTCGACGAAATGATCGTCGAGGACCGACAGGGCGATGTTGGCCAGCAGCGGCGACAAGATGCCGCCTTGGGGAGTGCCGGTGTCGGTGTCCCGCATGATGCCGTCCTCGGAGAGGACGCCAGCTTTCAGGAACGCCTTCACCAAACCCAGGACACGCTTGTCCCCGATTCGATGTCGCACCCGGCCCATGAGAGCCGTGTGGTCGATCTCGTCGAAGCACGCTTTGATGTCACCCTCGAGGACCCACTCATAACGGACGCTGGTCAGGTGACGAATCTCGGCGATGGCGTCTTGGGCTCGGCGTCCGGGACGGAACCCGTGCGAGCACGGGCGGAAGTCCGCCTCGAAGATCGGCTCCAACACCAACTTCAGGGCCGCTTGCACGACCCGGTCACGGGCGGTCGGGATGCCAAGGCGGCGGAGTTTCCCGCCGGTCTTGGGGATCATCCGTTCGCGCACCGGCAACGGTTCGAACCGTCGGGCTTTGAGATCATCTCGCAGCCCGGCGAGCAGTTCCGCTGCGCCGAACACGATGGAGCGGGGTGCCACTCCATCGACTCCGGCTGAGCGTGCCCCCCGGTTGCCACGGACCCGCTCCCACGCGACAACGAGGAAGGCGGGATCGGCGACGAGGTTGTAGAGGTCATCGAACCGACGCTTCGGATCGTCAGTCGCCCACTGATGCAACTTGGTCTGCATCTCCAGTACCCGCGACCCCGCAGCATCACTGTCGGGCCACGGCTCGCCGATGTTCACCGGCGCACTCCTGGCCTTGCAGTCCCGCTGTTGCGAGCCTGCTGCCTCCCTTCGCCATGTACACGGCTTTCCCGTGCTCGGACTACTACGGAGGCTCCGTCCCATCCCCGAGTGCTCAGCCGACGGTGGGCCTGCCCGCCGCCGCCCTGGCCGGGCGGAGGGGAGGGCGACTCGAAGACGGTTCCCACGTTCACCATGTACCGGTCGGCAGGATCGGCGCCCAGCTCTTCCCCTGCAGCATCGCCACACCTACGCCGCAGGCATTCGGTGTGACCTCCTACCCGGCCTACGTTTCCCGGGATCGGAGTCGCCTCGTCCTCAGTCGACTCGACGTGCACTGCTCCCCGGCCCACATCCACCAGGTTGGAGCCGGTTCCACGCTTGAGGGGGTTCAACCACTGGTTCACTCTCGTTACGCCTCTCTGCCTCGCTAGCCGGACCCGGACCGTCTGGCAGTACCGGCCCGTCCCGTCGTTGTCAGGGCTGCTTGCCGCCCTCCCCCGCACCTCCGGGATCAGGCTGCCCTCAGCTTCAACCGGTCTGCTGCGACAGACCGAAGGCGGGTCCTTTCACCCCGCCCGGATACATGGCGCCTCGTGGCGCACTCGGAGGTCGTGGAAGCGAAAGCCCGTCAGACCGACGACCTCGGTCGCGGCTGCCCACTTGGCCCACCAGTTGTGGCGGCGGATCGGGGCGCCCGTGGCACCGGTGAACACCCGCGCGGCGTGCTCGGGACCGACGAATGACGCCAGGTGAATTGCGAGCTCGGGTACGAGCGCGTCGGGCATCACGAGCTGTTGGCGGCCCGCCTCGGATTCAGGTGGACCGATCAGGAGCCTCCCGCCGGAGAGCTCGACCTGATTGTCGACCACCGAGATCGTGCCGGCGTCGAGGTCGACACGCTCCCGGGTCAGCGCGGCAAGCTCACCGAACCGGAGACCCGCGAAGGCCGCGGTCAGCACGAGGGCGCGAAGCGCGGCTCGACTGCGTCGGCGAGCGCCCAGACCTGCGTAGTAGTCGCGACCGGGCGCTCCGGAGTGCGCTCGATGCCGGCGCCCTTGATGTTGCACGGATTGCGAACGATGACCTCGTCGACGACCGCAGTGTTGAGGATCGCCCGAAGCAGCCGGTAGCACTTGGCGACCGTGGCGAGCTTCCTCGACGGCTGATGGCGACACCCGGACAGGTCGCGGTAGCGCGCCTGGTAACGCCGCGACGGCAGCTGCAAACGCTCCCGAAAGTGCGGCGCCGGCCCATGCTCCTCTCCCGTTCGTGGGCTGCTCAGGCGGCGGCGGGGCGCTGCAATCCGGAGCGGAGGCCGCTCACACGGCGGGAGGGCTCCTCGTCGTCGAGAATGCCGAGTGGATGAGACAGCGACCGGGGAACGATGCGGCACGCGTCGATCCAGGCAGCACCCCCCTCCCGAACAGATGAGGGGGCGCTGGTCAGCTCACCCAAACCTGTGGCACGCTGGTGACGCCGGCTGCCTGCATCTTCTCGGCCCTATCGGGGTCAGTCATCATGGGCTCCACGATTGACGGATCCCCCTCCATGACCATCCAGATCGAGTTGGGGTTGTCAGCATCACGGAGCACCGCGACGTCTGTAGCGCCGGCTGCTTCGCGACCAGGCTTGTCAGGGTCGAAGATCCCGCGATGGCCCCCTTCTCGGGTGGACCCTCGCGAATCCGGCACCTCAGATCACCGGAGAGCTCCTAGAAGAACCCGGCACCTCAGGCCCACGCCTCCGCCCTCAAACCCCACCACTCGAAGGGGCACCAACCAGACCGGACCACACTTGGTCATGGACTTCCCGCCAAGCCGCAAGCTCACTCGCAGTCTGTGATGTCGCGGGTGGGCCGATCTGCCAACGAGTCGGCCGGCGCGCGGGCTACCCGACGACGTCAGCGCCGATCTTCGGTGAACACCCTCGACCGGTCGGCGTCGAACGCCTCGACGAGGAAGCGCTCCTGGGGCTTCTCTGACGCGGTCTTGGGGATCTCGTCGACAACCTGCAGGTAGCTCGGGACGAAGTTCGACTCGAGGCCGGCGCGGCACGCCTCGAAGACCGACGCCGCCGAGAAGCCGCCCGAATCCTCGGGGACGATCGCGGCCACCACGTCGCGCTCGCCCGGCGCGCCGGATGCGGCCTCGACCCCGTACACGAAGACGTCCCTCACCTGCGGGTGCTCCGCGATCACCTTCTCCACGAACCCCGGGTTCACGAAGTCGCCGTTGTGCCGGAGCCCCCCGCCCTTGCGGTAGTCGAAGAAGTACCAGCCGTCGGCGTCGGTGTGGCCCATGTCGCCGCTGCGGAGCCAGCCGCCCCGCGTCTTGGCGGCGGAGGCCTCCGGGTTCTCGAAGTACTCGACCTCGGGCTTCTCGGAACGGTCCTCGGGCCGTGAGCAGATCTCGCCGACCACGCCCGGCGGGCACTCGACGTCGTTCTCGTCGAGGATCTTCAGCTCGAGGCCCGGGCCCGGCCTGCCGAACGACCCGACCGGCCCCTCCCCGACCGGCTTGAAGCAGAAGCCGCCCTCGACGGCCCCGTACCACTCGTAGACGTCGAGGCCGAAGCGCTGCTCGAACGCCTCCCAGATCGCCATCGGCATGCCCGCGCTGACCAGCAGCCTCACCGGGTTGTCGGCGTCGTCGGGGCGCTCCGGCTCGCTGTAGATCGCGGTCGCCATCCCTCCCAGCTGCGAGAAGGTCGTGCCGCCGTACGCGCGGCAGACGTCGAAGAGCTTCGACTTGGTGAAGCGCCGGCTGAAGACGGCGCGCAGCCCCATGTTCAGCGACGGTGCCAGGGTCACCGCCTGGGCGTTGCCGTGGGTGAGGGAGAGCCCGGTGTAGGGCCTGTCGTCGGGCCGGTAGCCGAAGACCAGCCCCAGCATCGAGGATCCGCCGAACCTCGCGTTCTGGAACACGACTCCCTTCGGGTCGCCGGTGGTGCCCGAGGTGTAGATGATCTGCAGCGGGTCGTCGGCGCTGCCGAGACGCGGCTCCATCGTCTGCGCCGGCCGGCCGAGCACCTCGCGCATCGAGTCGATCCCCGCAGCGCTCTCGAGGGGGACGGCCTCGGGCCCTTCGCCCGTCTCGAGGCCGAGCACCCAGGCGACGTCGGGAGCGTCGCGGCGGGCCCGCACCACCTCGGCGAGGCAGTAGTCGCTGCAGACCACGCCGCGGCAGCCGGCGTTGCGCAGCATGTAGGAGAGCTTCTCGCCGCGCGTGCGCGGGTCGATGGGCACGAAGACGCAGCCCGAGATGGAGGCGGCGATCATGCTCTCGACGTACTCGGGGTGGTTGCGCATCATCAGGCCGAACCGGTCGCCGGGCTCCATGCCGTAGCCGACGAGCGCGGCGGCGATCCGGTTGCCGTTCTGGTGGAGGTCGGAGTAGGTGCGGACCTCGTCGGGGGTCGCGCCGCCGTCGAGGCTGAGGTGCTCGAAGGTCAGCACGTCGAGGTCGGGCATGGCCTCGGCCCGCGCCTCGATCATGTCGGCGAGGATCCACTCGTTGCGCTCTCGCACGTTCGCTCCCAACAAGACGGCGGGGCCCGCCGCTCTCGGCGGGCCTCCGCAACCGGACGGTTCGCCTAGACCTCGAGGATCGTGACGCACATCGCGGCGGCGTCGGGGCCGATCGTCCCACCGCCGTTGTGCGCGAGGGCGACCCTGCGCGCCCTCGACCTGACGGTCGCCCGAGCGGCCCTGCAGCTGCTCGGTCAGCTCCACGATCTGCGCGATGCCGGTGGCGCCCACCGGGTGCCCCTTGCGCAGCAGCCCGCCGCTGGTGTTGACCGGGCAGCGCCCGCCGAGGCGCGTCACGCCCTCCTCGACGAGGCGCCCGCCGTCACCCTTCTCGCAGAGCGAGAGGGCCTCGTACGCGAAGACCTCCGACGGGGCGGTGGCGTCGTGGCACTCGACGACGGAGAGGTCCTCGGGGCCGACTCCCGCCTCCTCGTAAGCCTCGGCCGAGCAGACGTCGCCTGTCCCCGGCTCGGCCGGCGCGTGGTCCCACCCCGACCGCAACACGCTCGAGGCGACCCGTACGGGGCGGCGCACGCCGAGCTCGCGCGCCTTGCGCTCGCTCACGACGACGGTCGCCGCCGCGCCGTCGCCGATCGGTGAGCACATGGAGCGGGTCAAGGGCTCGGCGATCATCGGCTGGGCGAGCACCTGCTCGACCGAGAGCGCCTCCCTGAACTGCGCGCGCGGGTTGAGGCTCCCGTGCAGGGAGTTCTTCGCCGAGACGGCTGCGAACTGCTCCGCGGTGGTGCCGTAGGCCTTCATGTGGGCGCGCGCGGCCTGCGCGTAGATGTCCATGAACATGGAGCGACTCTTGCCGGAGCCCGACGTCGACGCGCCCGCGCCCGACTCGCCGGCCGACTTGCCGAGCTGCTCCATGATCGTCGCCATCGCCTCCACGTCGACTGCGCCGGCGAAGGCCCCGAAGGAGACCGACTTGTCCTCGTGGTAGAGCTTCTCGACGCCGAGGGCGAGCACGACGTCGTAGTAGCCGGCGGAGACCATCGCGCAGGCCTGGTTGAACGCGGTCGACGCGCTCGCGCACGCGTTCTCGACGTTCACGACCGGGAGCCGCCCCAGGCCCATGGAGCGCAGGATCACCTGGCCGCGGATCGACTCCTGCCCGGTCACGAGGCCGGCGGAGGCGTTGCCGACGTAGGCGGCCTCGAGGTCGTCGGCCTCGATTCCCGCGTCGGCCAGCGCTGCCGTGACGGCCTCGACCCCGAGCGACTTGAGCCCCCTGTCGGTGTGCTTCGCGAACGTCGTCATGCCGACGCCGGCAACCAGTGCGTTGAGCTGCACTGCTCTGCCTCCTCTCGGTCGGGCTCGGGGGCCCTCAGACGAGCCCGTCACCCTCGAGGCCGAGGGCGTTGCGCAGGTACTCGAGCTCCGCGTCGCGCCACGGCAGCGGCGCGGGCGCCTGGAACATCTTGTCGCGGGTCAGCTCGTCGACCACCTCCTGCGAGCGCGGGTACGGGTTGCCGTAGCCGTTGATGTGGAAGAGGTCCTCGAAGGGCAGGCGGGGGCGCTGTCCACCAGCCTCGGGGCTCTCGGCCGGGTAGCCGACGGTCTGGATGCAGCAGCACCCGGCAGGTCTCGGGCATGCCGAGGCTCTCGCGGATCTGCTCGCCGTGGGGAGTGCCGAGGAAGCAGGTTCCGAGCCCCAGGTCGAAGGCCATCAGGGTCGCCTGCGCGATGCCCTGGCCGCAGTCGACCTCGCCGATGCCCGGCTCCTTGAGCGAGTCGAGGATGAGGTCGAAGATCGGGACGAGCTTCTCCTCGACGGCTTTCACCCTGTCGTCGCCGTAGCCGAGAGCGCCGATCCTGCCCAGCTCCCTGACGCGGTCGCTCTGCTCGTCGACCGCGGCGGTGTCGAGGTACCAGATGATCGTCACCGGAGCGAGCTTGATCTGGTAGCCGGTGAGGGGGGCGGTGACGGCGTCGAGCACCTCCTGGGGAGCCGAGTCGCGGAAGACGGCGATGCCGCGGAGGCTCTGCACGTTCCCCCAGTGCGACGCGATCCTCGCGGCCTCGAACATCATCTGGATCTTCTCGGGCTCGACCGGCCGGTGCGGCAGCAGGTAGCGGATCGAGCGCCTGCGCCCCAGCACCTCTCTCAGCTCCATTCCATCTCCTTCGCATCGGACCCTGGCTCGCGCGCTCGGCGGCGCGACCTCGCGTGCCGGCACTCCTCGCCGCAGACCTCACCGGAGAAGCTCCGAGATCGCCGACTGGTACTGCAGCATCTTCATCGGGTCGACGCCGTAGGCGGGAGGTATGACGACGAGGGAGTCGGCGACGGTCCACGCGCGCTCGATGCGCTCACGGATCGAGTCGGGGTCGCCGCAGAGCACGAAGGTGCGGACCATCTCGTCGGACACCACGTCGCGGCGCGTCAGCACCTCTCGCTCGCGCCCCACCTGCTGCGCGTGACGGGCCTCGTCACCGAAGCCGTGCGCCTCGAAGAAGGGCTCGTACTGCTCGAACGACGCGTAGAAGCCGACGGTGGTGCGGGCGTCCTCGATCGCCTCGGCCTCGTCGGCGTTCGGGGCGCACCAGAACCAGAGGTTGAGCTCGACTTCGTCGCGCCTGCGCCCGGCGCGCTCCAGGCCCTTCGCGATCTCGGGCTGCGCGTGCTCGATCGCCCAGTCGACCGACCAGATCGGGTGCCCCATGATCCCGTCGCCGATCTCCGCGGCGAGCCGGATCGCCGGCGCGCGAAGCGCAGCGAGCCAGATCGGGATGCTCTCGCGCACCGGGGGCGCCTGGGGTTGGAGGGCGGAGAAGTCGCCCTTGTAGTACTCGCCGTCGAAGGGCGCCAGGCCGGCCTCGCTGTGCGCACCCGCGACGATGTGGCGCACGGCCGCGACTGTCTCGCGGAGGTGGGCCAGGGGCCTGTGCGGTGGCGCGCCGAAGAGCCCGCAGGTCCAGGCCTGGACGCTCGCCCCGAGCCCGAGGACGAAGCGGCCGCTGCTGATCCGGTCCATGTCGATGGCCGCCATGGCCGTCTCGAACGGGCTACGGGCGGCCGCGATGGCGATCCCGCTCGCCACCTTGAGCCGCTCGGTGTGCGAGGCGGCGACGGCGAGCGTCGACCAGGGCGGCCCGATCACCTGAGGCGCGAAGAGGCCCTCCATGCCCTGGTCCTCCGCCGACCGGGCGAAGGCGGCAATCAGGGGGGCGGGGATGGGCGCCACGATCCCCCAGTAGCGCCGCTCTCCGGCGTTCACGAGCAGACATGCGGACCTCCTCGACGTGCCGCGTCGCGGAGTCGCGGGGGTCGTGTCACTGCTGCGCTCCCCGCAGGAGCGTCTCGACGAGCCCCGTCATGGAGCGCACCTGCTCGGCGGGGCTCAGCGAGGCGTCGGCGACGTCGCCGACGCGCCCGTCGACGATCAGAGAGGCGAGACCGTGCACCAGCGACCAGGCCATCAGCGCGAAGCGGTCTGCGTCGAGCACCGCCGTCTCGCCGCCGGCGTCGTCGAGCACCGTCGTCACGGCCGACCGGAAGAGGTCGATCGCCTCGCTCTGGGCCGCGCGGAGCCCCGGGTGCTGGCTGATGTCGGGCACGTCGCGCCCGAACATCAAACGGAAGTGGGACGGCCGCTCCGAGGCGAACTCCACGTAGGCGACGGCCATCGCCTCGAGTCGGTGCGCTGCACCGCCGCGTGCGCCGCGCTCCTCGGCCTCCATGCGTGCGGTGAGCGTCCGGAAGCCCTCCTCGGCGACGGCGGCGAGCAGGCCCTCCTTGTTCTCGAAGTGCCGGTAGGCGGCGGAGTGCGAGACGCCGGCTCTTCGCGCTATCTCGCGCCAGCTGAGCCCTCGTGTACCTGAGCCCTCGACCAGCTCGACGGCGGCACCGACGAGCACCTGCCGCAGCCCGTGCCCGTCGCCGGGAACGGCCGGCCGCGGAGATGGCCGCGCGTCGCGACGCGCCCGAGCTGGGCTGCGGGGCCGCCTCGTCTCCTTGCCGGGGTTGGGCACCCGAGGAGTCTCGGTGATGGTGTTGACATTGTCAACTAGGAGTGGCAGGTTCGGGGCGACGCCACGAGGAGGCCGGTGAGACCGTGCAGACATTGGCAGACCTGAAGAGCCGCACTCGACACGACGTGATGCTCAGGGGCGACAACACCTCCTACGTCGCGCTGGGTCGCTTCCCCACCCCCGAGCTGGAGCGGATCCTGCCCAAGGGCATGTCGGTGCCCTCCGACGCGGTGATGGCGGAGCGGTACCCGATGCTCGACAGGGTCGAGGGCACACACCCCTTCGTGATGATGTTCAGCAACTGCCGCGACGTCCACGACGTGATGACCGAGATCAAGCTGCGGCCCTACCGGGAGCTCATGTTCTTCATCCCGGTCACCTTCACGCGCGGAAGCGAGGAGCGCCTCTGCTCCTACGTGCCCGTCCTCTACCTCGACTACCTGATCGGTGTCGTCGGCGGGCTCTACCTGGGCCTGCGGAAGCAGTTCCGCCCGGGGATGCAAGACGTGGAGACCGAGACCACGAAGCACTTCACCGTCGGCGACGTCCTCGACGCCCGCTTCGAGAAGCTGGAGACCGGTAGCGGCTCCGAGCTGCACCCGTTCTTCGCCCTGACGCTCGACAACCCGACGGTCACTCTCTCGTACTTCAACAGGACGCGCTTCTACACGACGACTGTGGAGGCCTCGAAGGTCGTCGACGCCGCGCCTGACTTCGTCTGGCGGTTCAAGGGGTCGGAGATCCGCAGCGACGCCGACACCATCGCGTGCCGCGTCGAGTACCGACTTCACCACGTCACAGGCGATGGGCTACGGCGCCTTCTTCCATCCGAAGCGCTCCAGGGCGTAGCGGCGAGCCCTCGGCGGTGCGACCGATCCGGACGCGGTTAGCGTGCGGGCACCGAGGAGAGGAGCCGCAGTGGTCGCGTTCACGAAGGGCCTCCACGAGATCGGCGACGGGCTGCACGCATACCTGCAGCCCGACGGCGGATGGGGATACAGCAACGCGGGCCTCGTGACCGGAGAGGGAGCCTCGCTCCTCGTCGACACCCTCTTCGACCTGAGGCTCACCCGGCAGATGCTCGACGCGATGTCTCCGATAGTCACGACCTCGCCGATCTCCACGGTGGTCAACACCCACGCGAACGGCGACCACTGCTACGGCAACCAGCTCCTGGCCGGTGCGGAGATCATCGCCTCGCAGGAGACCGCCGCCGAGATGGCTGCGGTCACTCCGGCGATGATGCACATGTTCCTCACCACAGACCTCGGCGGCGTGCTCACGCCGTACCTGCGCGCGATCTTCGGCAGCTTCGAGTTCGAGGGGATCGAGGTCACACCACCCACGAGCACGTTCACGGGCAGGCGCCGCCTGGGGGTCGGTGGTCGCACCGTCGACCTCGTGGAGGTCGGCCCCGCGCACACCGCCGGCGACACGATCGCGCACGTACCCGACGCGAAGGCCGTCTTCACCGGTGACATCCTCTTCGTCGGCGGCACACCGATCGTGTGGGCCGGGCCGGTGGGCAACTGGGTCGCCGCCTGCGACCTCATCCTCGGCCTAGACGTCGAGACCGTCGTCCCCGGCCACGGGCCCGTCACCGACAAGGTGGGGGTCGAGGCCGTGAAGCGATACCTGGAGCACATCCTCCGAGAGACGCGCGAACGCCACGCCGCGGGCATGAGCTCGTACGAAGCCGCTCGCGACATCGATCTCGGCGAGTTCGCCGACTGGGGCGAGTCGGAGAGGATCGCGGTCAACGTCGACACGATCTACCAAGAGCTCGACCCGACCCACCAGCCGGCCGACGTCGTCGAACGCTTCACACGGATGGCCGAGATGGCGGCCACCTGAGCCGGCAGCCCTCAGCCGTTCAGCCAGCGCGCCGTTGCTGCGTCGAAGCGTCGTCGCCGGTCGCCCGGTCGAGCCGCTTCGAGCGCGTCGGAGATCGCCGAGCGCAGCCCGTCGGCGTCCTCGGGGACGCTCGCGTCGGCGATCCCGAGGTCGACGAGGTCGCGACTCGTGATCCGCAGGCGCGCGGCGAGGTCGGGAACCTCCTTCTCCGCGTGCCCGAGGATCGCGGCGGCTCCCTCGGGGGCGATGACGGAGAAGATCGCGTCGCGCTGAACCAGGAGTCGGTCGCAGGCGGCAAGAGCGAGTGCGCCACCGCTGCCCCCCTCCCCCACGCAGACGCCCACGCTCGCGGTGGGCAGCGACTCCATCGACGCGAAGGTGCGCGCTATGGCACCCGCGATCCCGCCCTCCTCCGAGTGCGAGCCCGGGTGGGCGCCGGGCGTGTCGACGAGGGTGAGCAGTGGAAGCCCCAGGCGCCCCGCGAGTGCGACGGCACGGCGGGCGAGGCGGAACCCGTCCGGCGTGGGGCGACCGTCGGCGGCATAGCGGTCGTTCGCGATCACGACGAGGCGTGTGCCGGCGAACGTCGCTAGGCCGGCGCGCACCGTCGGATCGGGGCCGTGCAGGTCGGTCCACGAATCGCAGAGGCGGGCGGCCCAGTCGATGCCGCTCGGCCGCCCCGTAGCCCGGGCACGGCGGACCGACTCCCACGGGTGCCGTCGGCCGCGCAGCCGCAGCAGGTCGCGGACGCGCCGACGCCGTCGCATCACGCGGTCGGCCGGTAGCACGAGCGGATCCGCGCTCACGCCCACGGCAGCGTCGACCCACGCCGCCTGCTCGTCGCGCGCGACGAGTGCGTCGACGAGGCCGACCTCGTAGGCGCGCTCGGCTCGATGCGACCCGGCCGGGAGTGCGTGCCCGAGCGTCCGCTCCACTACGCGCGGCCCGGCGAAGCCGATGGTGGCCCCGGGCTCCGCCGCCCGAACGTCGCAGAGCGAACCGTAGGAGGCGAAGACGCCGCCCGTCGTCGGCGACCTGTGGATCGCGAGCGAGAGCAGACCGCTCCCGGCGTGGTCGACCGCGGCCGCGGAGGTCCTGGCCATCTGGATCAGCGAGAGCATCCCCTCCTGCATCCGGGCGCCCCCGCTCGCGGTCACCACGACGATCGGGAGGCGGGCCTCGGTGGCTCGCCGGTACGCGCGCACCACGCGCTCGCCGTGCACCGCACCCATCGAGCCGCCGAGAACCTCGAAGCAGCCCTTGATCAGCGCGTAGTGCTCCGTGCGCCCGGTGACGACCGACTCACGGCCTACGAGTTGTGCGACCTGCTCCGCGTAGCCGGGGAACCCGAGGGGGTCGCCGCCGCTCAGATCGGCGTCCCAGGTCTCGACGAGCGGATGCGGGGGCACGGCGTCACACCTCGGGGCAGAGGGATCTCGGACTTGGCGTGCGTGGCACTGCGGAGCCGGGCGCGAGTATCGCAGGCCCACGGCGACGACTGACGGGCCGTCGGGCCGTCGGGCCGTCGGCGTAGTGTCGGCGCCGACGCCCGGGCGAGCGCGCCCGACCGAAAGGGGACCATGAGCACGACCAACGCGCCTCCGCCCACGATCGTCGTTCTCGCCGCCGGGCTCGGCCGCCGCTTCGGCGGCCTCAAGCAGATCGCCCCCATCGGCCCCGCCGGGGAGAGCCTCCTCTCCTACTCGCTCGACGATGCCGCAGCGGCAGGCTTCGGCCGAGTCGTCCTCGTGGTCCGCAGCGAGATCGAGGACGAGGTGCTCGCACACGTCCGCCAGCAGTGCGGCGATCGCGAATACGTCGCCGTGCGACAGGACGCATTCGGGCCAGCCCGCACACCTCCGTGGGGGACGACTCACGCGATCGTCGCGTGCCGTGCAGCGGTCTCCGCCCCGTTCGCCGTCGTCAACGCCGACGACCTCTACGGCGCAACCGCCCTGGCCGGCCTGGGTGAGCACCTCCGCGGGCCCGACTCGGGGCCCGGGCGCGCTGCGCTCGTCGCATACCGGGTCGGCGACACCCTCTCCGAGGGAGGCGGCGTCTCCCGCGCGACTCTTCACGTGACCGACGGCAACAGGCTCGCTCACATAGTGGAGCGCACCGGCGTGAGGAGGGACGGCGGCCGAGTCGTCTCCGACACCGGCGAGCTCTCCCCCGACTCGCTCGTCTCGATGAACCTGTGGGGCTTCGACCCCTCCGTGTTCGAGCTCCTGGCGCCGTTGGTCGACGCGTTCATGGCCGAGCACCGCGACGACACGGAGGAGATCGTCCTTCCCGACGCCGTGGGCTCACTGGTCGACCGTGGGCTGATCGACGTGACGGTTCTCCCCACGACATCGAAGTGGGTGGGGATCACCTTCCCCGAAGACGTCGAGCCGGCCCGCGCAGCGGTGCGCACGATGCGGACGTAGTACGAACGGATGGAGCGGGCCCGGCGCTGTTGACGGGGTCGCGAGGTGTCGGGGAGAGTACGAGCCGCGGTGTTGCAGCGGGCCCGCAGGCCTGCGGAACGGAGGCGACATGACCGACGCACCGGCCGACTACGGAACGATCCTCGTCGACGTCGAGGGTCCCGTCGCGAAGATCACCCTGAACCGGCCCGAGCGCATGAACGCGTGGAACTGGCGGATGGACGCGGAGATGCATCACGCGTTCCACCGTCTCGACAACGACGACGCGATCCGCGCGATCGTCGTGACGGGCGCGGGGCGCGCGTTCTGCGCCGGAGCCGACCTCGGCGGCGGAGGCGGCACGTTCGCCGGGAGCGACTCGAGCGCCGTCGGCACGCCCAAGCAGTGGTACGAGAAGTACCCGTCGCCTCGCACTCCGCCGCACGACCTCGCGACTCCGGTGATCGCAGCCATCAACGGAGCGGCCGTCGGAGCAGGCCTGACGATGCCCATCACGTTCGACCTGAGGTACGCCGCCGACGACGCGAAGCTCGGGTTCGTCTTCAACCGGCGCGGAATCATGCCCGACGCCGACATCCTCTGGACCGTCCCGCGCATGATCGGCTTCGCCCGGGGGCTCGACCTCCTCCTCACTGGGCGCATCTTCAGCGGGGCCGAGGCGGCGGAGTGGGGGCTCGTCTCGCGCTCCGCGCCACGTCACCGGGTCGTCGAGGTGGCGATGGAGGCCGCGCTCGACATCGCCACGAACACGGCGCCGGTCTCGGTGGCGATCACGAAGAAGCTCGCCTACAGGTTCCTGCGCGAGAGCGACCAAGCGGCCGCCGGCAGGCTCCAGACTGATCTCTTCACCTGGACGGGCAAACAGGCCGACGCGGCCGAGGGCGTCATGGCCTTCCTGGAGAAGCGCGACCCGGAGTGGACCCTCTCCAAGACCGCCGACCTACCCGACGCGGTGCGTTGATGCCCGACGCACCGCGCGCGGCCCGGCGGTCACCGCCGACCTCGACCTCGGCCCGGCCGCCCGCAGGTTCCGCGCCGAGATCCGCGAGTGGCTCGCTGCGAACAGACCCGAGCCCCTGGAGGACGTCGAGCGGGAGACCTACGGGCCGGGGCCCGGCTCTGCCTACTGGGAGTGGGGCGAGCGCCTCCGTGAGGCGGGGTACATCTGCGTCTCGTGGCCCGAGGAGCACGGTGGCCGCGGTCTCTCGGGGATCGAGGTCGCAGTCATGAACGAGGAGTTCGCGCGTGCGGGCGTCGCCCGGGTCACGCGCGGCATGGGCGAGGCCCTCGTCGGCCCGGCGATCATCGTGCACGGCACCGACGAGCAGAAGGCGCACTTCCTGCCGCGGATCATCTCCGGTGAGGACCGCTACTGCCAGGGCTTCAGCGAGCCCGACGCCGGCTCCGACCTCGCGAACGTGCAGACCCGCGGGCTCGTCGACGGCGACGACATAGTCGTGAACGGGCAGAAGGTCTGGACGTCGTGGTACCACCACGCCACGTCGCTCTTCTGCCTCTGCCGCACCGACCCCGACGCCCCGAAGCACCGCGGCATCTCCTACGTGCTCGTCCCGTTGCGCCGCGACGACGGCACGCGAAACGGCGTGGAGTTCCGACCGCTCCGCCAGATGACCGGCGACTCGCACTTCGCGGAGACCTTCCTCGACGACGCGCGCGCACCTCTCTTCAACGTGATCGGCGGCATCGACAACGGCTGGCGCGTCGCGATGACGACGCTCGGCAACGAGCGCGGCGGTGGCGCATCGACCCAGTACGTGCAGTTCGCCCGGGAGATGTGGGCGCTGGCGAAGGAGGCCCGTGCCCGCGGCCGAGATACCGACCCGGTGGTCCGCCAGCAGCTCGCGTGGGCGTACAGCCATGTGGAGATCATGAGGTTCCAGGGGCTGCGGCTGCTCTCCGCGATTGCGGCGAACCGCGACCCAGGGCCGGGTGCATCGATGAACAAGATGTTCTGGTCGGAGTACCAGCGCAGGCTCGGCGAGCACACGATGAACATCGTCGGCCCCGACGCTGTCCTCACCGGCGACGACTACGCCCTCGGCCGCTGGCCGGCCACCTTCCTCGGAACGCGGGCGCACACGATCTGGGGAGGGACCGCGGAGATCCAGCGCAACATCGTCGGCGAGCGCGTGCTCGGCCTCCCGAAGGAGCCCCGGCCCGGTGCGTAGCGGAGCCCGGTTGACTGCGACTCCGAATCCGAACGCGCGGGAGCAGGTCGCGTCGTGACGACGCCGGAGGAGTGGCCGGTTCTCGGGCCCGACGCGAGCAGCGCCATCGCGGCGCTCTGCGCGCGCTCCATCAGCGACGCGCCCGGAGCCGAGGAGATCGCCAAGACGCTCTTCAGCCCGGAGCAGCCTTCGATCGTGCGCGGCGACCCCGACGTCGGGGTCGTCGCAACCGGTCGAGGACCGTTCGACACGACCCAGGGGTTCGTCCGCCTGATCGTCGTCGACCCCGGGCACCGTCGGCGCGGTCACGGCCGCTCCCTGATGGCGACCGCTGAGCAAGACCTCGCCGGCGTGGCGTCGATCACCGTCGGCACCGACGCGCCCTTCCACCTCTACCCGGGCGTCGAGACGACCCAGGTGGGCCTCCTCTACCTCCTGGAGCGGCTCCGCTACTCGCGCGAGGAGGCGAACTTCAACATGGACGTCGACCTGTCGGCGATCCCTCCCGACCCGGGCGGTACGGCGATCGCCGGCGCCGGCGATCGCGACGAGGTCGCGGTGTGGCTCGGCAACCACTGGCCCCACTGGGGTCCCGAGTCGCTGCGCGCACTCGACCAGGGGACGCTGCTGATCTCACGCGACGCCGAAGGCCTCACGGGGTTCTCCGCGTGGGACGTGAACCATCCCGGCATCCTCGGCCCGGTCGCGGTCCGCCCCGACCTCCTGGGTCGCGGAGCGGGCGTCCCCCTCCTGCTCGGCGGGCTGCACCGGATGCGCGAGGGCGGGCGCCGATCGGCCGAGATCGGCTGGGTCGGACCGATCGCCCCGTATGCGCACGTCGGCGCGCGCATAGGGCGCGTCTTCTTCGCCTACAGGAAGCGGATGCCCCCGGCGACCTAGCCCTTCGGGCGCGAGCCGTAGTCGCCGAAGGGGTCGTCGCGCTCGCGCACGGCCTGGCGGAAGCCCACGTCGGCCGCGCGGCCGACGAAGTCGAGGCCCTCCTGCGTGTGGCGTGCCACGCCGTCGAAGAGCGTGCCCAGCGTCCTGCTCGATGCCAGGCCCATGTTCTCGGCGGTCTGGTTGCAGAGCAGCTTGAGCATCACGAGCTGGTTGGTGGGCACCTGCGCCATCCTCCTTGCGAATGAGGTGGCGTGCTCGAGGAGGTCGTCGTCGGGGACGCACTCGAGAACGAGTCCTATCCGGGCCGCCTCGGGCGCGGCGATCTCGTCGCCGGTCAGCAGGTAGCGCTTCGCCCGCTCGAGCCCCATGCGGTACACCCACATCGCCGTCGTCGGTGTTCCCCACACGCGCGACGGCGGGTAACCGAGCTTCGCACCCTCGGCGGCGATGATCATGTCGGCGCAGAGAACCATGTCGGTCCCGCCGCCGATGCACCACCCCTGGACGGCCGCGATCGTCGGCTTGGCGGCGTACCAGAGCTTCATGTAGGCGCTCACGAAGGTGCTCATACCGCGGTAGTCGGCCACCGAGTCCCAGACGCGTCCCGACTCGCCGGTGGACCGCGTGGTCTGTGCGGCCTGCGCGGCCGTCGACCAGTCGAGCCCGTAGCCGGCGCAGAACGCCGGGCCCTCGGCGCGAAGCAGGATCACGTGCGCTGCCGGATCGGCGTCGAGTGCGTCGACCGCCGCCGAGAGCTCGTCGCGCAGCTGCGGGGTGATCGTGTTGTACTCGTCGGCGCGACAGAGCACGATCGAGCCGACACCCTCTTCGACCTCGATGCGGACGGCCTGCGCTGGGGCGGACGCTGTACCGGGCACGGGGCGCCTCCTGCGGGAGCGGAGAGGGACCCCGGGACTGTACGACAACGCCCGGGCAGGCCCTCAGATCGCGAAGGGGATCTCCTCGCGCTCCCCGTCGGGGCCGACGTGCTCCAGGTGGAAGGGCAGGCCACCACCGAGGGAGGGGAACCCCTTCACCACGTCGGCGGCGAGGGAGAGCATCTCCGAGGGGACGACGGCCGCCTCGGGGGGCAGCACGCCCGGCCCGGCGACGCGCCCGCGCCGCAGGAGGATCGCTCCCAGCGCGGCCGGGATGCCCGTCCCCTCGCCCGCCCCTTCGGTCGTCGATGAGACGGAGCAGACGTAGGTGTGCGGAGAGCCTGCCTTCCTGCCGCCGACGACCACCTTCAGGCATCCCCCGGGGCCGGTCACGCCCGCCTCGGCGAGCAGGCGTGGGCGCTCGGCTCGGAGCTGCGCGACCGCGACGTCGATGGGAGCGACCGCGCGCCCGTCGACTTCGAGCGGCTCCTCGGCGCCGAGCCCCACGCGCACCAGATCCATCGTCAGCTCGAAGTAGGTGAGGGGGAAGACGACGCCGAGGTTGGTCGCCCGTCGGAGGCCCGGCATGAAGCGCGGGAGAGTGATCGTCTCGGGATGCGGGTAGGGGTACGCCGGGTAGGTACCGACGTCGCGGAACTCGGTCTCGCGCACGAACCGCTCGCCGCTCTCCTCGAGCATCCGCACCTGGATCATCTCGCCGTCGACGAAGAGCGGGACGTCGTTGGTCATCGCGTGGATCCGGTGCTTGAGAACCCCCGCACCCTCGTCGGACTCGCCACCGTGGATGTGCATGATGTCGACCGACTCGACCTCGTCGAGGAGGTCGTCGGCGCAGAGCCTGGCGAAGACGTTCGCGAGGCCCGGCGAGTTTCCCATTCCGATGAGCGCAGTGACGCCCGCTTCGCGGGCGCGATCGTCGAGGTCGAGCTGGCGGACCGTCGCGTCGAGATCGTCGCAGACGTCGACGTAGTCGACGCCCGCATCGATCGACGCCTCCAGCAGCGGAGGGCCGAAGCGATAGAAGGGCCCGACGCAGTTGAGCACGGCGTCGGCACCGTCGATCACGGCGGTGACGCTCTCGGGCGAGGCAGCGTCGAATGCTGCGCCGCCGAGCCCCTGCCTCCCCATCTCGTCGGCGAGAGCACGGGCCGACGCGCCCGCTGCATCGGCCCGCTGGTCGGCGACGACGATCTCGTCGTAGTCGTCGGTGGTCGCCAGCGCACGCACGGCGATGCTCCCGATGCCACCACACCCGCCCAGCACGACGATCCTCGCCATGACACCTCCCGGTCGCGTGGGCCGACTCTACCGGGGGCCCGGGCGTGCCGAACCCGCCCCGGGTTCCCGATCGGGGGACGCGCGGACTACTGCCGATCGGGCTGGAAGGCTTGGCGTGTCGAATGCAAGGACTCACCCCACTGGAGAGGCGGGACCGAAATGACAGAGCAGACCTCGTTCCCCCACGGCACCCCGTCGTGGGTCGACCTACCCAGCACCGACGTCGAGGCAGCAAGCGACTTCTACAACGCCCTCTTCGGCTGGGAGGTCGCTCCCGCCGAGGAGCAGGACCACGGCGACTACCGGATGGCCCGACTCAGGGGCGCATTCGTCGCCGGGATCGCGCAGCAGCAGCCGGAGGTGGCCGCGTCGGGCGCACCTCCCATGTGGAGCACCTACGTGACGGTCGACGACGTCGACGCCGCCGCCGTGCAGATCGAGGAGGCCGGAGGCACGGTCCTCATGAAGCCGACCGACATCGTCGACGCCGGCCGCATGGCCTACGCGATGGACCCCGGAGGGGCGGCCTTCGCCGTGTGGGAGGCGCGCAATCACGCGGGGGCGGGCCTTGTGCACGAACCGGGGACGCAGTGCTGGAACGAGCTGAACACCCGCGACACCGACGCTGCGGCGCGCTTCTACCGGACCATCTTCGGGTGGGAGGCGCGCGCTTCGGAAGGCGACGCGATGCCCTACACCGAGTTCCACCTGACCGAGGGCCCGGTGGCCGGGATGATCGACATGGACGAGGAGTTGGGCGACGCCCCTGCGCACTGGATGGTCTACTTCGCCGTGGAGGACTGCGACGCGACGGTGAAGAGGTGCAGTGACCTCGGGGGCAAGGAGTGCGTCGCGGCCACCGACATCTCCGTCGGGCGCTTCGCCGTGCTGGAGGACCCGCAGGGCGCGACCTTCTCGGTGATCCGCATGAACGAGGCTCCCTGAGGCGGCCTTCCCGCGAACCGACTCAGGCGCGCAGCGCCGTGTCGAATGCGTGCAGGAAGTGCTCGAGGTCGGCTTCGTCGTTGTAGCCGTGCGGAGAGACGCGCATGCCTCCGCCTCGGGGCGAGACGACGACTCCGACCTCGGCGAGACGCGACGCGACAGTGGCGGCGTCGGCATCGCCCGCACCGAAGGTGACGATCCCGGACCGGCCCTCACCCGTCCTGCTCGACCACACCGGCAGGCCGCGCTCGCGCAGCGACGAGACGAGATGGTCGCACCAGGCGTCTACGTGCGACCAGATCCCCTCGACTCCCGCGCCGAGGAGCAGGTCGATGGAGGCCCCCATGGCGGCGATGGCGGCGGAGGTCATCGTGCCCCCCTCGAACCGGCGGGCGGTCGGGTCGGGCACCCATTCGCGGTTCTCCCAGTCCTTGCGGTGCACCACCGAGTTCCAGCCCGGTTCCAGCACCCGCAGAGACTCGATGTGGTCGGGAGCCACGTAGAGCACTCCTGCGCCCTCCGGGCCGAGGAGCCACTTGTGAGCATCGGCCATCGCGAAGTCGACGCCCCAGGCGGCGAGGTCAGCAGGGATCACCCCCAGCCCCTGGATCACGTCGGCGCAGAGGAGCGCCGCGTTCGCGCGGCAGAGTCCCCCGAGCGCCGCGAGGTCGGTCCGCCAGCCGCGCCCGAACTGCACCCAGGAGACGGCCACGAGGCGCACCGGCCCTCTGGCGAACGCAGCCTCGTACGCCTCGATCGGCACCTCCCCCGCATCGTTCGCGGGCTCCAACCGCTCGACTACCACCCCCCTGTCTGCGAGTGCGAGCCACGGGATGATCGTCGACTTGAACTCGTGGGCCGGCACCAGCACTCGGTCGCCCGGGCTCCACTCGAGGCCGTTCGCGACGAACCCGAGGGCCTCGGTGGTGTTCTTCACGAACGCCACGCCCTCGAGCGGCACGCCCATCAACCGGGCAGCAACCGCACGGATCTCCTCGCGCCGCTCGTCGGCTGCGTCGATGGAGAGCGACCCGAAGTGCGCGGCGTCGTCGGCGGAGGCGAGCATCGCAGCGAAGGCAGGGCGCGACAGCGGGGCCACGCCGGCATGGTTCAGGTACGCGAGGCGCTCGGTGACCGCCATCGACTCGCGCGGTATCGGCGTGCTCACGGCTCCAGGCTCGCGCGCTTCGACGCCGCTCCGCAGCCGCGCCGGTCGGGTGTCAGGAGAAGTCGGCCTTGCGGTACATCGTCACGACGCAGGCGCCGCCGAGGCCCAGGTTGTGCTGTAGGGCCACCTTCGCCCCGTCGACCTGCCTGGCGTCGGCGTCGCCTCGCAGCTGCCAGGTCAGCTCCGAGCACTGGGCGAGGCCCGTTGCGCCGAGCGGGTGGCCCTTCGAGATCAGCCCGCCGGACGGGTTCACGACCCACTTCCCTCCGTAGGTGACCGCTCCCGAGTCGATCAGCTCGCCGGCGCCGCCCTCTCCGCAGAGCCCGAGACCCTCGTAGGTGATCATCTCGTTCGCCGAGAAGCAGTCGTGGAGCTCGACCACGTCGACGTCCTCGGGCCCGTAGCCGGACTCCTCGTAGACCTGGCGGGCAGCAGCAGCGGTCATGTCGAAGCCGACGAGCTTCATGTCGGATCCGGAGTCGAAGCTGCTCTCGTAGTCGGTGGTCATCGCCTGCCCGACGATCTCGACGGCCTTCTCCTCGAGCCCGTGCGCGCGGACGAAGTCTTCGCTCGCGAGGATCGCAGCACCTCCACCGTCGGAAGTGGGGCAGCACTGCAGCTTCGTCAGCGGCTCGTGGACCATCTTCGCAGCGAGGATCTCCTCGAGCGTGTAGACGTCGCGGAACTGCGAGTAGGGGTTGTTCGCCGAGTGCCGGTGGTTCTTCTCGGCGATCCGTGCGAACGACTCCGCCTTCACGCCGTAGCGCTCCATGTACTCGCGGCCGGCGTTGCCGAACATCTGCGGCGCGCCGGGTGCCGGCGCGAAGCCGCGCTTCTCGACCATCACCGTGAAGTGCTTGTCGAGCGGCATCGTGCGGTCTTCGTACTTGATGCCCAGGGAGCCCTTCTCCATCTTCTCGAAGCCGAGTGCGAGCGCGCAGTCGGCAATCCCACCCTCGACCATCTTCTTCATGAGGTACAGGGCGCTCGAGCCCGTCGAGCAGTTGTTGTTGACGTTGACGGCGGGGATCCCCGAGAGTCCCAGCTCGTAGAGGCCGCGCTGGCCGCAGGTGGAGTCGCCGTAGCAGTACCCGACGGCGGCCTGCTCGATCAGGCCGTAGTCGATGCCGGCGTCGGCCAGGGCGGCCTGCCCGGCCTCGCGAGCCATGTCGGGGTAGTCCCACTGGCGGGCACCCGGCTTCTCGAACTTGGTCATCCCGACGCCGACTACGAAGACCTTGCGACCCATGAGTGCTCCTCTTCCGCTTCCGGTGCGCGAATGATTGCGCGGTCCGCACGCAGCGGTCGAAACGGGCCGCGGCGTAGCGTAGGGAAGGTGAGCCCCGAAGCCGCCAACGACAACGCCGGCCTCGCGGCCGCCGCAGCCCGCCACGCCGCCGCGGCCGCCGAGCGCTCCCGGGTCGTCATCACCGAGGTCGACGACATCCCTCGCATCGAGGCCGCCTGCGCGCTGCTCACCCGGATATGGGGGAACCCACCGGAGCGTCCAGTGATCGACGCCCACATGGTCCGGGCGTTCGCGCTCTCGGGCGAGCAGGTCCTCTGCGCCTACGAGGCCGGTCACGCGGGCGAGGCAGACCACGTCGTCGGGGCGTCGATCGCGTGGTTCGGGCACGACGAGGCGGGCGAGAACCTGCACTCGCACGTCACCGGGGTCGACCCCTCCCTCCAAGGTCGCAGCATCGGCTTCGCCCTCAAGCTCTGCCAGCGCGCGTGGGCGCTCGAGCGAGGCATCACCGCTGTCCGGTGGACGTTCGATCCGCTGATGCGTCGCAACGCGTACTTCAACCTGTGCAAGCTCGGCGCGTCGGCCGAGCGATACCACGTCGACCTGTACGGAGCGATGACCGACGCCACGAACGCCGGTGACGAGTCGGACAGGTTCGAGGTCTGCTGGCGGCTCACCGAGGACCCGCGCGAGCAGAGCCGCCGAGGGGTCGGTGACCGAACCCGATCTCGAGTCGCTCCGCTCGCTCGGCGCCTCGGTGGTCCTCGATGAACAAGGCGACGGCCGCCCGGTCGTCTCTCCGCCTGCCGGCGGAGCCCTCCTGGCACGGGTGCCCGCCGAGATGGCCCGCATGCGCGCAGAGGACCCCGGGCTCGCGCGCGAGTGGCGGGCTGCGTCGCGCGACGCGCTCGGGAGTGCCTTCAACCAGGGGTTCGTTGCGACGGGCATGACTCGCAGCGGCTGGTACGTGCTCGAACGACCAGGAGGTATGGGCAGATGACGATCGTCGAGGTCGAGCTGAGAAGGATCCGACTCCCCCTCGTGACACCCTTCCGCACCTCCTTCGGGGTCGAGTCGGAACGAGACGTGCTGCTGGTGCGTGTGACGACTCCCGACTCGCAGGGATGGGGCGAGTGCGTGGCGGGCTCCGCGCCGCTGTACTCGTCGGAGCACGTCGACGGCGCGCAGCTGGTGATGCGAGAGCACCTCCTGCCCCGCCTCTTCGCGGTAGCCGATCTCACCGCCGCCGGCGTCGCCGCCGCGCTCGCGCCGGTCAAGGGTCACCCGATGGCCAAGGCCGCGCTGGAGATGGCCCTCCTCGACGCCGAGCTGCGAACCGCCGGCGTCTCGTTCGGCTCTCACCTGGGTGCGGTGCACGACGCGGTCGACTGCGGCGTCTCCGTGGGCATCTTCGACACGATCGCCGAGATGCTCGATCAGGTGGAGGGCTACCTCGCCGCCGGGTACAGGCGGGTCAAGCTGAAGATCGAGCCCGGCTGGGACGTCGAGCCGCTGCGGGCCGTGCGCCGCCAGTTCGGCGACGACCTCCTGCTCCAGGTCGACGCCAACACCGCGTACACCCTCGCCGACGCTGCGCACCTCGCACTCCTCGACGACCTGGGCCTGCTGCTGATCGAGCAACCGCTCGCCGAGGACGACATACCCGGCCACGCGGAGCTCGCGAAGGTGGTGAGGACGCCGATCTGCCTCGACGAGTCGATCGTGTCGGCGCGCTCGGCCGAGTACGCGATCGCGATCGGCGCTTGTTCGATAGTCAACATCAAGGCCGGCCGCGTCGGCGGCTACCTGGAGGCACGGCGCGTCCACGACGTCTGCGTGGAGCGCGGCGTCCCCGTGTGGTGCGGCGGGATGCTGGAGACCGGGATCGGCCGCGCAGCGAACGTCGCTCTCGCCGCGCTTCCCGGGTTCACGCTCCCGGGCGACACCTCGGCCTCGGATCGCTACTTCGAGCGCGACGTCACCGAGCCGTTCGTCCTCCACGAAGGCCGGCTCTCGGTCCCGACCGCGCCGGGCCTGGGGGTCACGGTCGACCTCGACTACCTGGAAGCGATCACCGACTCCGTAGAGGTGATCAGGCCGAGCTGAGGGCTTCAGCCCATGAACCGGCGGAGCCAGTACTGCTCGAACGCGACCTTCGCCAGGTGCCAGTGGCGCCCGGGCCGCTTCATCTCTATCTGCGGCGCGTCGCCCGCGTAGAAGTCGCCCGTCGCGTACGCGGCGGATCCGCCGCCCAGCTCCACGAAGCACGCACCCTTGCCGTCGAACGTCTCTGTGGGCCACTTGCCAGAAAGGTCGGCGGCGATGCGCGCGGCGACAACCTCCGCCTCCTTCTCGGCGAAGACACCGGCCTTCGGGAGGAGCTTGCCGCCGGCGATCGGGACCGATGTCGCGTCACCTATCGCGTAGATGCCCTCCGGCCCCACTGCGAGGGTCGTCGGGTCGACCGGCACGTAGCCACTCTCCGCCGCGAGGCCGCTTCGGCGCGCGATCTCGGGTGCTCGGTGCGGTGGTACGCCGAGGAGCACGTCGAACGGCCGGGTCTGCCCCGAGGCCATGACCAGGTGGTGAGAGTCGGCGTCCACCCCCTCGACCTCGGACAGCGGGTGGAACCCGATGCTGCGCGCCTCGAGCATGCCGCG
The DNA here is from genome assembly GCA_963706745.1 of uncultured Actinomycetes bacterium. Lineage (GTDB taxonomy): Bacteria > Actinomycetota > Acidimicrobiia > IMCC26256 > PALSA-610 > JAOSJK01. Next base: position 1,582,342 of record CAVPMX010000004.1, read on the forward strand.
CAGCGCCTCGCCGAGCACCGGGCCGGCGGTCGGCATCGGGAGCGGCTCGGGCGTGACCACGTCCACCTGCACACGGTCGCGGACTCCCCTACGGCGGAGAATCGCGTCGGCGAGGAACGCTGCCTCGTAGGGAGCCGCCGGGCACTTGTAGGGCATCGAGGAGACGAGCACCACGACGCGCCCGGTGTCGACGTGCTCGAGCACGCCGCGCGCAGCGACCGCCCCGTCGAGCGTGTACAGATCCAGTGCGGCCGCCTCGAAACCCGGGAGGGCGTCCGGCGCCCTCTCGGCGCCGACTGCAAGGACGATGCGGTCGGCTGACAGCGGCCCCGCGGCGGTCTCCACGACTTGGCGCTCGGCGTCGATCCGGACGGCCTCGCTCTCCACGACCTCGATGCCGCGACGTCGGAGCCGGCGCACGTCGCGCCTCAGCTGTGAGGGCTGTCGGGCACCCGACATCACCCAGAGGAGTGACGGCTGGAAGACGAAGGCCGTGTCGCGCTCCACCAGTACGACCCGGTCCTCCGCGGCGAGCCTCTGTCTCAGTCGCCTCGCGGCGACCACGCCGCCGATGCCTCCACCCACCACTACGACCGTGTTCGAAGCCATGGTGCATCCTCCCGCCACGGGCACCATCAGTGGCTCGGCACCAATGGTCTCACCTCCGCCGGCTCCGGTACAGCCCCGGGGGACTCAGTCGGAGGGCGCCCGCCCGGGGCCGGCGCCGCCGTCCCGGACACTGTCGTCGGAGACACTGTCGTCGGGGTCGTCGGCCGGGACGCAGTCGTCGGGGTCGCCTTCGTCGGCGACGATCTCCAGCAGGCAGCCGGCACCGCTCGGGTCGTGGGCGACCAGGTCGCGGATCGAGACTCCGCTCTCGGCCGCCACGCCCTCGGCGAGGCCGAGGTGGAGGGTGCAGACGGTCTGGGGGTCCACGGAGGCCGCAGCCGAGAACGGACAACGCTGGAGGAGCAGGTCGACGTGCCCTGCGTGGTCGCGCCGGACGGGGTTGAACCCCTCGTGCCGGGCCACGGCCTCGAGCAGCGCCAGGCCCCCGGAGTCGCCACGCAGGCGGGCAGCCTCGGCCTCCTCGCGCCCCGCAATGCGACCGGTCTCGCCGCGCGTCGCGTCCGGTGCGCAGCATGTCGAGGAGGAGGATCGAGAGCCGCTCCGACGGGCTCGGCCCCGGGCCCAGGCCAGCCGCCTCGGGGCCGGGTCGGTACTGGAGGCGGGGACGGCCCGGGCGGTCGCGCACCTCGACCTCCTCGGTCACGAGACCACCGTCCTTCAGCTTGCGGAGGTGCTGGCGGACCGCGTTGTGCGTGCACTCACAGAGGTCGGTGAGCTCCGCGACGGTCACTGGCCCGGGCGCCTGCAACACGTGGCCGAGGATGCGCGCCCGTGTCGGGTCGGCGAGGAGTCTTGCCACACCCGGTGCGAACGGTTCGCTCACGATCGTCGCAGCCGCTCAGCGCAGGCGGAGGCCGGCGGCAGCGGCGGCGTCGCGGTCGATCATGTCGGGGGTCCAAGGAGGGTCCCACACGAGGCGCACCGCGACCTCGAGGTCCACGTCGCTCAACGCGCCCGCCACCGCGTCGGCGGCCTCGTTCTGCAGGCTCTCCGCGACGGGGCACCCCTCGGTGGTGAGCGTCATGTCGATCTCGAGCCTCGATCCCTCGAGGCGTACGTCGTACACGAGACCGAGCGCGACGATGTCGATTCCGATCTCCGGGTCGTACACGCCGCTCAACGCAACGCGCGCACGCTCGACTGATCTGATTCTGTTCGGCGGTCATGGTGGTTACCCCCTTACGGGATCGTTCGATCGATCCGTGAACGTGAAGTGCACTTCGACACCTGCGGCGCCGCTGCCGGCACCGCTGCCCGCCGGCGCATCGGCGGCTGCTGCCTCCAGGTCAGCGACGATCGTGCGCACCGCGCGACCGGGACCGAGACCGAGGTTGACGAGCGCGATGGCCCCGCACAACGAGTAGAGGATCGCCCCGGCTGCGACGATCGGCGCCGTGCCGGACAGCAACCCCCCGATCACCAGCACCGCCCCGGCCGCACCGCTCGCGAACGTGGCCTGCGCCAGCCGGTCGTCGTAGAGGTCTGCGAAGAGCACCGGGTGGCCGTCGGCCTTGTGGGAGATCCCGAGGTCGCGGATCAGCCCCCACGAGATGAACGGCACGATCTTGTGAGCGTGTCCGACGATCGCGAGCGAGATCCACGCGAAGAGCGCGGCCACCTCAGCCGAGACGAGCCGGACTCGCACCGTCGTGGAGACGTCGGCGAGCGCGGCCGCAGCACCCAGCACGACGGCGGCGACTAGGGCTACGGCCGAGGTGAGCACGAACGCGTGCAGCAGCTCCAGCCTCCGGCGACGATGGCGTACCACTCCGGAGAGCGAGAACAGGTGTGCCCCGATGCCGGCGACCGAGACTGCGCCGCCCACGATGCCGACGGCGACGGAGGCGAAGAGGATCCCCGTCGTGAGCGTCGCCGCCCCCACGGCGAGCAGCCGCACGGCCCATGCGCCGCTGCGGGCGCTCGGGCGGTGCGAGAGGAGGAACATCGGCCACAGCTTCTCCGCGACGGCCACGTAGGTGAGCCCCAGCCAACCGAGCAGACCGAGGTGTGCGTGCGCGAGAACCCGATGGTTGAGCAGCGGGAACCATCCAGCGTCGCGGTCGAACGCGTAGACGATTCCGAACGACGCGGTGGCCACCAGGAGGGTCGTCGAGTAGCGCAGGCCCTCCACCGCGACTCCACGGCCACGTTCGAGGAGAGGGGCCGAGACGTTCCACGCGGTGAGCAGGACCGCGGTGAAGAGGAGCGAGCCGCCCGCCGCGACCGTCCACTCGGGACCGTGCGCGAAGCCGTTCGGCAGCGTCCACGCCCCGACGATCCAGAGCAGTGCCGTGATGCGAGCCGCGGCGATCGAACGCAGTCCCCGCACTCCCACAACGGGCCCGAACTGGTGGAGCGCGCCGAGGACCGCTGTGGAGGCGAACGTCAGCAGGCCCACATGGACCGCGGCGACGACACCCGGCAGGCGCGGGTCCTCGACGGCGTGGTTGGCCCCGAGAGCAAGAGCGATCCCGAATCCGACGAGACCGACTCCGCCCGCGGCGAGGAACGTGAACGGCACCGAGGGCGGCGGCGCCGTCGGAAGGACGTTTCCGGCGCCGCCCAGCAACCGACCCGGAGCACCGGGAGGTGGGGCGTGTCGCCGCACCGGCGCGGCACGCGGCGCCGCGACCGAGATCGTCGTCGGCTGCTCGCCTGACGTCTCGGTCATCCGGTCCGCCGGAAGGCGACGCGGAAGTCGCCGTTGGGAAGCTCGACCACCTGGTGCTCGAAGCCCTGGTCGCCGAGGACGCCCTCGAGCGGGACCGGCTCGAAGGGGGCGAAGATCACCAGGACCCCTTCGGGCTCCACCTCGGCGGCGGCGGCCATGATCACGTCGAACGGCTCTCCGCCCTCACCGATGATCGGGCGGGCGTCGACGATGCGCGCAGTGCAACGGATGCGGGCGCTCCACACCTCGGGTCCGTCGTCGCCGTCCTCCCACGTGAACTCTCCGGGCCGGGTGGCCTCCATCTCGTACCGCAGCGGTGAAGGCTTGTGGTCGTTGACCAGCTCCAGCTCCTCACCCGAGGTGAGAGCGTTGAGGTGCTCGTACACCCGTGGGTGGCGCTGCGGCGGCGGGAGCTCACGCAGGTCGAGAACGGGCATCGGTCTCCTCTTTCGGTCTGCGGGAAGGTCACGGCGGCTGCCGTGGTGGCAGAGTATTTCTATGCCAGTCTAGAAATACTCGATGGGGCGGTCAACTCGGCGCGCGTAGGCTGCGCAGTCGTGCGACAGGCCCCCGGACCCGAGAGCGACCCCGACGACGCGTCACTGGCCGCCCGTCTCGCGACCGAGGCGGGCGCACTGCTCCTCGAGGTGCGGGAGCGGATCGCCCGGGGCGAGTGCACCCCCGCCGAGGCGAAGGACGCCGGCGACCGCGAGTCGCACGAGTACCTCGCCGCGGCACTCGCAGCGGCACGCCCCGGCGACGAGGTCTTCTCCGAGGAGGCGGCCGACGACCCGGCGAGGCTCGAGGCCGAGCGCGTGTGGATAATCGACCCGCTCGACGGCACGCGCGAGTTCGGCGAGCCGCCGCGCACCGACTGGGCGGTCCACGTCGCACTCGTCGTCGCGCACGAGGTGACCGCGTCGGCGGTGGCGCTACCCGGCGCCGGCCTCACACTCTCGACCGACCCGGCACCCCCGTCGCCGCCGCCGATGCCCGCGCGGCCCCGCGTCGTGGTGAGCCGCACGCGGCCGCCGGCGCTCGCGCAGGCCGTCGCCGAGATCCTCGGCGCAGATCTCGTGGAGATGGGCTCCGCAGGAGCGAAGGCGACCGCCGTCGTGCGAGGCGAGGCCGACGTATACGTGCACGGCGGCGGCCAGTACGAGTGGGACTCGGCTGCACCGGTGGGAGTAGCGCTCGCCGCGGGGTGCCACGCCTCGCGCCTCGACGGATCGCCGCTCCGCTACAACCAGTCGAACCCCTGGCTCCCCGATCTGGTCGTCTGCCGGGCCGAGCTCGCGCAAGCAGTCCTCGCGGCGATCGCCACCGCCCAATAACCCCCCACCCCCCCGTTCTTGCGTCACTTACTCGCCATTATCGCGAGTAAGTGACGCCAAAACGCCTAGGGGGGTCAGGTTTGGAGGCTGGGGGTGCCGGTGGCCTCGGCGTCGTCGACGAGTCGCTGCTCGCGAGCGAGCACCTTGCCGAAGAGGAGGTTGTTCTCCTTGTGGATGTGCAGGTGTATGTCGGCCTCCATCTCGCGCAGAGCGTCGTAGAACGCGACGAAGGTGGGGCACGCGTCGGCCGGCGGCGAGAAGTCGCGGGTGAGCGAACGCAGGGTGCCGAGCGCCACGGCGGCGTCGTCGTGCTCGCGGTACATGCACGAGATCGGCCCGTCGACGCCGGCGACTCCGATGTCGGCGATCGTCACGGCCGCCGCGATCTGCTGGATCCACGGGAAGAGGGCCCGCTCCTCACGCTGCAGGTGCTCCTCCAACTCCTCGCGGAGGTGGGAGTAGACCGATCTCACCTCGAGCACCTCGGGGTGGTTCTCGCCGTGTGCGTTCACGACCTTGTCGGCGAGCTCGGATACCCGCGGGAACGCCCGCTTGAGGTACGTGTGGTGCACGTCGATGATGTGCCCGGCGAGTGCACCGATCTCCATGGCCGCCCAGCCGCTCCCGGGCGCCTCCGACGCGCCGATGTCGCTCGTGCCGCTCCCGCCCGCCGATTCCGCCTCCTGGAGAGCCGTCACCACCGTCGGCAGCGAGACACCGGCCGCCTCCGACGCCGCCCGCAGGGTCCGGCTGCCCCCGCAGCAGTAGTCGATGCCGTGATCCTCGAAGACGCGTGCACGGGCCGGGACCTCGTTCACGAGGGCGCCGAGGGTGCTGTCAGGATCGATGGTGGCTGCCATGTGGGCAAGGGTACCGGCGCACCTCGCCTCCGAATGAAGCGGGCCGCAGTGCTGCGGGCCGGTCGCATCGAGGCCCCGTCCGCGTCGCGCCGGTGCCGTAGCCTTGAGGCACGCGCCCGTAGCTCAGTCCGGACAGAGCGGCGGACTTCTAATCCGAAGGTCGGAGGTTCGAGTCCTCCCGGGCGCGCACGATGACCTGCCCCGACCCGGCACCGGAACCGCGCCGCGAGGCGGCCACCGACCGCATGCTGCGGTTGGTCAACGACGCGTTCCTCGCCCTGATGGTCGGTGTCGGTCACCGCACAGGGCTCTTCGACACGCTCGACGGCATGCCCCCGTCGTCTTCGGAGGAGATCGCATCTACAGCCGGCCTGGACGAGCGCTATGTGCGCGAGTGGCTGGCGGCCCTGGTCTGCGGCGGCATCGTCGAGCACGACGCGACCACCGGGTCGTACGTGCTTCCCGACGCCTACGCCGACCTGCTGACGCGGCGCGCCGGGCCGGCGAACGCATCCGCGCTCACGGCGATCGTCGCCCAGCTCGCCAAGGTCGACGACCGGATCGTGGAGTGCTTCCGCGAGGGCGGCGGTACCGAGTACTCCGACTACCCGGAGTTCGTCCGAACGATGTCCGAGCAGAGCCGGGCGCTCTTCGACCTCGCTCTGCTCCCCGCAGTTCTCCCTCTCGTCCACGGCCTCGAGGAGCGCCTCGTGCAGGGGATCGACGTTCTCGACGTCGCGTGCGGAACCGGCCATGCGATCAACGTGATGGCAGAGCGGTTCCCGCTGAGCCGCTTCGTCGGATACGACCTGCTCGACGACGCGATCGAGTCCGCGCGTGATGAGTCATCCGCACTGGGGCTCACGAATACGAAGTTCGAGATGCGAGACGCAACGGACCTCGGGATCGAGTGCGCCTTCGACCTCGCGACGACGTTCTCGTCGATCCACGATCAGGCATTCCCTCGTCGGGTCCTGGCGGGCATCGCGCGCTCACTCCGCCCCGGAGGGGTGTATCTCTGCGCCGACGTCGGCTACTCGTGCAACCTCGCCGACAACGTCGGCCTCCCCTTCGCGCCGCTCGCGTACACCGTGTCGACGATGCACTGCATGCCCGTCTCGCTCGGCCGCGGCGGTGAGGGCCTGGGCGAGGGCTGGGCCGGGCCGCAGGCGATGGATCTCCTCGCCGAGGCAGGCTTCACCGACGTGGTCCGCCACAGGCCGGAGTGGCACGAGGGCTTCGAGTACTACGTCTGCCGGGTCTGAAGCGGACCAGCGCCTCCGCAGCGCGGTAGTCGCCGACCGGCGTCTACTCGAGGACGCGCAGCGTGCTCGGCACGTCCATGCGCCTCAGGCGACGGAGCGTGAAGAGAGGAGCAAGAGCCACGGTGGCTATCGAGAGCACGACGATCGTCACGAGCGTCCCACCGTTGATGATCGCGCGCACCCCTAGCTCCGGAAGCGTCTCGGCGAGGAGCGACGTCATCATCCAGTCGAGTACCACATAACCGAGACCGATCCCGACGGCGGTTCCCAGTACCCCCGTGATCACGCTCTCCGTGGTGACGACGCCGAGGACCCTCCTGACCGGGACGCCGAACGCGAACATCGTCGCCTGCTCGCGGGCGCGCTCGTCGACGCTGATGCTCGCAGAGTTGAACGCGATCAGGAGCGCGAGCGCGAGCACCATCCCCTGCAGGAGGCGGAGCACACCCACGTACTCATCGAGGCGGTCCTCCACGAGCTCGCGCATCGCGGCCACCGGCTGAACCGACGCAACTCCGGCTCGTCCGAAGAGCGCCCTCTTCACCTCCTCCTCACCGGCACCGGCGGCGGGGCTCACCTGGACGAAGTTCGTGATCCCCTCGAGGCCGAAGAGCTTCGCGTTCCGCACGTCGAGATACGCGGCGAAGCGCATCGGATCGGGGTGCAGCGCAGTGACGACCACTTCGGAGTCGACCATTGCGTAGGTGAGCGCGCCGGTTCGCTGCGGATGGCGGAGGGTGATCGTGTCACCGGATCTCACGCCGAGGTCGGCGGAGGCCTTGACCGAGATGACGACCCCGTCGGCGACGTCGCCTTCCACGGGCTCGACGAGCGTCGGCGCCCACATCGCCTCGTCGAAGTCGAGTAGCTGCGGCACGATGTCGATCTCCTCGTCACCCGCCTTCAGCTGCCCGATCAGGCGCAGCCCCGTGTCGGCGGCCGAGACCACGTCGGACCCCTCGATGGCGCGCACGACCTCGGAGTCGACGGGGTAGAAGCCGTCGAGGTCCACGAGGAGTCGGTCGCCTGCGCTGTGAGTCTGCTCGTCGCTGCTCTCGTTCACGGTCCCGAGCCACGAGTCGAGGGCACCGAGCACCACCACGAGCGCGGTGATCGCCATCGCGATCCCCAGCATTGTGAGGATGGTCCTGCGCGGAGCGCGCAACGTGTTGCGGAACGGCATCTGCCTGACGACTCCGCCCGGTAGAGCGACGTGCGCGAGCCATGGGGCGGCGCCTCGCGCGCGCCGTCGCTCGGCACTGGGGCCGGTGCTAATGGCATCGACGGGCTCGACCCGGACTGCGCGCCAGACGGGGATGATCGTCGCGAGTATCGGGAGCGCCAACCCGAGCGCTGCCGCCACCGCGAACTTGTCGAACTGGATCGGGGTCTTCCACACGGGCAGGGGCAGAGCCGAGACGAAGAGGCTGCGCAATCCCCCCATCACGAGAAATGCGACCCCGATTCCTGCTACGACACCAATGAGCGCTACCTGCAGACCGACGAGCATCGGGCGGACCGCCAGCAAGTGGGGCGGCGCCCCCAGAGCCATGCCGACACCGATCTCGCGCCTCTCGGCATCCACGATCCGGCTGATGAGGTTGAACGATGCGAACGCCGCCGCCATCAGGATGAGCACCGAGAAGAGGTTCCAGACCTTCTGGTCGTTCTCGATGTCTTCGTAGAGGACCCTGTAGACGGGGTCCTCGTCGCGGGTGGTGATCGTCACCCCGACGTCGGGCAGGTCGTCGGCGAACTGCTCCTCCAGCACCTCCTTCGCCGCTTCGAGGTCGGCCCCGGGCGCGAGGCGCACCACCAGGTCGTTCACCTTGCCCGAGTGGCCGGCCAGCTCCTGGGCGTCGTCTATGGGCATGAAGAGCACGGCGAAGTTGGCCTCGGCAAAGAGCCCCGCTGCGAGATCGGTGACCATGAAGTACTCGGGGATCGTGCCGAGACCCGAGTAGGAGACCTCACGGTCGCCGGCTATTCGCACAGTGCCGCTCGCAGGTAGGTCGTAGTGGGCGGCGAACTTCTGCTCCAGAACCGCATCGACACCGGCACCGGAGCCGTCGGGCGCGGTGCCCTCCTCGATCCACAGCCGGTTCACCTCCACCCCACTGGCGAGGTCGATCCCGACGATCCTTCCCGGCACGAGGATCGTCTGCTCCGATGTCGACGCGTCGACCTGGGTGGGCAGCATCAGGCGTTCGGCGGTCGCGACGACCGAGGCGTCTCCACCCATCGAACGAGCGACGGCGTCGAGCCTGCCGGCGTCGACGTAGCTGCCCGTGCTGAGGGCGACTCGCAGGTCGTGCATGCTGAGAAGGCCATACGACGCGTCATTCGACTGCCGCCGCCACTCGGCGGTGCTTCCCAATGCGGAGAAGACGCCGGTACCGATCGCGATGATGAACGCGATCGCGCTCACGAGCACCCAGCGACGGCGCAGGTCGCGCCACGACCAACGGAGCCAGAGCCGCAGGGACGAGCTCGCCACGCGCACTACCAGTGCAGCTCGTCGATGCGGGAGCGGCCACCGGCTGGTGGACCGTCGGAGACCACGTGACCGCTCGACAGCTCGATCACCCGGTCGGCGACACGAGAGATCTCGCGGTTGTGGGTGACGACGAGCACGGTCTTCCCGTCCGCCGCCTGGGCACGCAGCAGCTCGAGGATCTGCACGCCCGTGCGGAAGTCGAGCTCGCCGGTCGGCTCGTCGGCGAGGAGGATCGGGTTGCCGGTGGCGAGTGCGCGGGCGATCGCCACGCGCTGCTGCTCCCCGCCCGAGAGCTGATGGGGGAAGTGATCCACGCGCTCGGCGAGGCCGACCTTCGCGAGCGTCTCCCTCGCTACATCGGGGGCGTCGGGGCGCCCCGAGACCTCCGCGCCGAACTGCACGTTCTCGAGGGCCGTCAGGCCCGGGAAGAGATTGAACGACTGGAAGACGAAGCTCACCGTCTCGCGCCGGACGGCGAACCTCTCGGGGCGCGAGGCGCCGGTGATGTCGCGGTCGTCGATGCGCACCCGTCCTTCACTCGGGGTGTCGAGCGCGCCGATCATGTTGAGCAGCGTCGTCTTGCCGCTGCCGGACGGTCCGAGGATGACGACGAAAGCCGCCTCGTCGACGTGGAGGCTGACACCCTCGAGCGCGGTCACAGTCACATCGCCGATGCGGTAGCGCTTCGCGACGTCGTCGAGGTCGATGCGCGTGCCGAGCGACGTGCGCGCGAGATCGGAGAGATCGGGACTCATCCGACAATGCTGCCCCAAGCCGCCCCCCTGGCCCAGGGACCAACTACCCGCCCGGTCGAGGTCGGGTCCACGGCCGTGCGGAGGTTCGGCCGAGGGCTCCGTCGAACGTGGGAAACGGCGGGATGCCGTCCGGTAGCATGGGCCCCGGCCCGGCGACGGGTGCCTGGTGACTGTAGCTCAGGTGGTTAGAGCGTCGGGTTGTGGACCCGAAGGCCGGGGGTTCGAGACCCCTCAGTCACCCTCGCGCAACAGATAGCGCCGCCGCGGCGCAGTGCTACCTCGACTGCTTCCCCAGCTCAGCGCGGAGTGCGCCTTCCAGCATCGGGTGCGCGAAGTGGTAGCCGCTCTCCTGCAGCCTCTTCGGCACGACTCGCACGCTCGCGATGAGCATCTCCTCCACGAGCTCCGATCCGAATCTCAGCTTCAGCGGGAGCAGCGGTGTCGGCAGGATTGCGGGGCGGCGAAGGACCGACGCGAGCGTGTGCGCCAGCTCCGCGTTGCGAACCGGATTCGGCGCGACCGCGTTCACGGGGCCGGAGAGCTCGGCGTGCTCGAGGGCGTGGATGATCGCGCCGACCTCGTCGACGAGCGAGATCCACGGCATCCACTGCCTCCCTGAGCCCTGCCGTCCTCCGAGGCCCATCCGGAACGGCAACAGCATCCTCGCGAGCGCACCTCCGGCAGGGCTGAGGACCACGCCGCTGCGCAGGACGACGGTCCGGATCCCCGCTTCGACGGCCGGGGCGGCGGCCGCCTCCCACTGCCGGCAGACGTCAGAGAGGAAGCCCTCCCCCGGAGCGCTCTCCTCGTCGAGGACCTCGTCGCCCCTGCTGCCGTAGTAGCCCACCGCCGACGCCGACACGAAGACGCTGGGCCTCCACGCGAGACCTGCGAGCGCACCGGCCAGCAGCGACGTGCCGGCCGTGCGGCTCTCGAGGATCCGGGTCTTCTGCTCGGGTGTCCAGCGCCGCTCGCCGATCCCCTCCCCCGCCAGGTGCACGACGGCGTCGACCCCTTCCAGAGCCGTAGCGTCGATCGACCCGGCCCGCGGGTCCCACGTCACTACGTCGCCAACGGCGGTGTCGTCACGCACAAGGCGGATCACCCTGTGACCACCGGCGGTGAGCGCCGTCGCGAGAGCCGAGCCGATCAACCCGTGCGAGCCGCTGATGGCCACGTCCATGGGTGCCCCCTTCCGCGTCTCACAACGGTACGCGACAGATCCATTCCGCGCGGGGCGCAGCGCAACGGCCCGACGCCGCCGTCGCCGGGAGGCTCGGCGATCGCAGTCGGCTACGATGACGCTCGCTTCCGCACCTCCGAGGTGCGACAAGCGAGCGCCCCTAGCTCAACTGGCTAGAGCAGCAGACTCTTAATCTGCGGGTTCCGGGTTCGAGTCCCGGGGGGCGTACCACTCGACGGTCTTCCCCCTGATCGGTCCGATGGGCGCACCTTGCGCCCGTGAGTTCCCTCAGGGGGCATTGGATGGCACAAGGTGCGCCGATCGCGGTGCTCTCGCGCCTCAGCCGGCCGACTCACGGCGTCTTCCGGGGCTCTGTCGCGGTCGGTCTCGGCGTGACCCGCAGGCAGTTGCGCGCCCTCTGCGGCGCCGAGGTAGTCGTCCGCGTGCTTCCCGACACCTACCGCATGACGGCGGTGCCGCCGTCGGACGCGCAGCGGCTGCACGCGGCTCTGCTCTGGGCCGGAAGCGAAGCGGCCGCCGCCGGCCGGTCGGCCGGAGCCTGGTACGGGCTGGAGGGCGTGCGGGCCGTCACCCCCGAGATCGTCCTGCCACGCCGGTGCCGCCGGCGCAACGACGAGGTCGCCGCGCAGCACGTGTCCGACATCCGGCCGCTCATGCTGCGCCGTCACCGCGGGATCCGAGTCACGGGCGTCGAGCCAACCCTTGTGAGTCTTGCCTACCTGCTCGACGAGGAAGGCTTCGAGATCGCATGCGAAGACGCCCGTCGTCGACGGCTCACATCCGTGCCGTCGCTGCGCGCGTATCTCGATCGCTTCGCCCAGCCGGGACATCGCGGGGTGGCACGGGTGCGATCACTCCTGCGGGCCCTCGATCCATCACGCGCGTCACGGTCGGCGCTCGAGGTGAAGACCCGACGCCTCCTCACGTCCAACGGCTATGGCGACTTCGTGCGTGAGTTCCCACTTGCATGGGGAGGCCGCACCTACCTCTTCGACTTCGCCTTCGAGCACCGACGCACGATCCTCGAGGTCAACGGCCGCCGCTGGCACGACGACCCCGCCGACTACGAGCACGACAACGAGAAGTGGAGCGTGCCGGGTCGCTGCGGCTACAGGATCGTCTTCGCGACCTGGGAGAAGGTCACGCGCCACCCCGACCAGCTCCTCTCCGAGCTCGCCGCCACGCTCACGGCCTGAGCGAGGCCGCCGCGACACTCAGCACACGAGCGAGGCCGCCGACCCCGCAGAGACGCTCCCGCTGAGCGGCCGAGCGGGGCCCGAGCGGCCTGGCCCGCAGGGCCAAGAGCGGAGAACACGAGCGAGGCCGCCGACCACGCAGAGACTCTCCCAAGGAGCGGCCGAGCGGGGTCCGAGCGGCCCGGCCCCGCGCAGGTGATCCTCCACTGCTCGCTCGAGGCTCAGTAGCATCCGCCGAGCCGCGGCGGACCGGACCTCACCGGACGCGAGAAGAGTGGAGTTGCCATGCCAGTCCTAGCCGAGATGGGTACCAACACCGGCCTCTACAAGGTCGTCCTACTGCTGCACATCCTCACGGCGATCGTGGGGTTCGGGAGCGTCATCCTCAACGGCGTCTACGCCGCCGAGGGCCAGAAGCGCCCCGGCCCCGGAGGCAGGGCCATCGCCGAGGCGAACTACGTGGTCAGCGCGAAGTGGGCGGAGAACTTCATCTACGCAGTGCCGGTCTTCGGAGCCCTTCTCGTGCTGATGAGCGACGGGGTGTGGGAGTGGGAGCAGACGTGGATCTGGGCCTCGCTTGCCCTGTACGCCGTCTCCCTCGGCCTCTCTCACTCGATCCTGATGCCCGGTGCCCGCAAGATCAACGCGTTGCTCGCCGAGATGGAAGAGGCCGGCCCGCCTGCGGGAGGGCCGCCGCCGCAGGTCGCACAGATCGAGGCGCTCGGCAAGAAGCAGGGGATCACCAGCATGGTCCTCGACGTCGCGCTCATCGCGATGCTCGCGCTGATGATCTGGCGGCCGATGTAGCGGTCCGCCGTCAGCGCAGGTCGCGGAAGAACGCCCTCAGGTCGTCGACCAGGAGGTCGGGCTCCTCCATCGCGGCGAAGTGGCCACCGCGGTCGAAGCGCGTGTACCTCACGACGTTGTACGCCGCCTCGATCCAAGACCGTGGCATCCGCAGGATCTCCCGCGGGAAGACCGCAGCGGCGGTCGGCACCTCGACGCGCTCGCCCATCGGCGGGAACCGGCCCGCCGCGCTGCGACTCGCAGTAGAGGCGGACCGACGAGCTGATGGTGCCGGTCACCCAGTAGACCGTCAGGTTCGTGAGGATCTGGTCGCGGGTAAGCGCGCTCTCGAGGTCGCCGTCGTGGTCGGTCCAGGCGTGGAGCTTCTCGACTATCCACGCCGCCAGGCCGGCGGGCGAGTCGGTGAGCCCGTAGCCGAGAGTCTGAGGGTTCTTGCCCTGGATCTGCTGGTATGCGGTGCCCTCGGCCATGAAGGCACCGAGGTCTGCCATGTCGGCCTGCTCCTGCTCGGTGAGGTCGCCGCCACCGTCGGCCGGCGGCCAGCCGATCGGCATGTTGACGTGCAGGCCGGCCATGTGGTCGGCGTCGACGAGCGCCAGCTGGCCCGAGATCATCGCCCCCCAGTCGCCGCCCTGCGCCCCGTATCGCTCGTAGCCGAGGCGCTCCATCAGCTCCTTCCAGGCGAGCGCGACCCTGCGCACGTCCCATCCGGCTTCCCGTGTCGGGCCCGACCAGCCGTATCCGGGGATCGACGGGCAGACGACGTGGAACGCGTCGGCCGGATCGCCGCCGTGCGCGGCGGGGTCGGAGAGCGGCCCGATGACGTCGAGGAACTCCGAGACCGACCCGGGCCACCCGTGGGTGATCACCAGCGGGAGCGCCGACGGCTCGGGAGAGCGGGCATGAATGAAGTGCACGGTCTGGCCGTCGATCTCGGTGAGCCCGTTCTCGTGGCGGTTGAACCGCTCCTCCTGGGCGCGCCAGTCGAAGCTCGTCCGCCAGTGCTCGCAGAGATCGCGCAGGTATGCGAGGTCGGTTCCGTAGCCCCATCCGGAGCCCGGGATCTCCTCGGGCCATCTGGTACGGCCGAGCCTGTCGCGCAGATCGTCGAGCACGCCCTCGGCGACCTCGACCTTCATGGGTGTGATCTCACCGGCCATCGTTCCCCCCGCGTCCTCCGCGACTTCGCTCCTGTGGCACGGACGCTACGCGCTGACGAGCACCCCCGGACCGGTCGCCCGAGCCGCGTCATCGGGCTCAGGGCGCCAGGATGCCGCACCGTAGACTGCGCCGCCGTGGCCCTCGACCCCCTATCGCCGTTCCGCCTCGACGGCAGAGTCGCAGTCGTGACCGGTGCGAGCGCCGGGCTCGGCGCGCGCTTCGCCCGTGTGCTCGACGGAGCCGGCGCACATGTCGTGCTCGCCGCACGTCGCACCGAGCGGTTGGAGGCGCTGGCCGCCGAGCTCACCGACGCTCACGCGCTCCGCTGCGACCTGTCGGTACCGGGCGAGCCGGCCGCGCTCGTCGCTGCAACCATCGAGAGGTACGGGCGCGTCGACGTGCTGGTGAACAACGCCGGCGTCAGCTCCACCACGCCGGCGCTCGACGAGACGACCGAGCAGTTCCGTGCGACGGTAGAGGTGAACCTCGTCGCACCCTTCGAGACGGCGCGGGAGGCGGCACGGACGATGATCGACTCCGGCGACGGTGGCTCGATCGTCAACATCGCGTCGCTCTGGGGCGTGGTCGGAGTCGGCCAGATCCCCGACGCCGCGTACGCAGCGTCGAAGGGCGGAATGGTCAACCTGACCCGCGAGCTAGCCGCGCAGTGGGCACGCAAGGGGGTGCGGGTCAACGCGATCGCCCCCGGCTGGTTCCCCTCGGAGATGACCGAGGGCCGGATGTTCGGCGACGAGCGGTCGGAGCGCTGGCTCCGCCAGCGGACCCCGATGGGCCGCGGCGGCGCAGAGCACGAGCTCGACGGCGCGCTGCTCTACCTCGCGAGCCCAGCAAGCAGCTTCGTCACCGGACAGGTGCTCTCGGTGGACGGCGGCTGGACCTCGGTCTGAGGCCGCCACCGCGCTATCCCTGGTGCTGCAGCTCGTGGAGGTCGGCGAGAACGGTCGCGGCGTGCGCGGCGGTGTCGGACACCTCGTAGACACGGCGGACGACGCCCTCGGGGTCGATCAGGTACGAGATGCGCTTCGCGAAGCTGCACCTTGTCGGTGCCCGGGTCGCGGACCTCGTACGCGACGCCCGACCTGCTCGTCGTGGTCGGCGAGCAGCCGGTAGGGGAAGTCGAACTTCTCGCGGAACGCGCTGGTTCTCCTCGGAGGTGTCGAACGAGATCCCGAGGATCTCGCAGCCCATCGCCTCGTATTCGCGGGCCTGGTCACGCAGGCCCTGGCCTTGGATCGTTCAACCAGGGGTGTCGGCCTTGGGGTACCACCAGAGCAGAGCCCAGCGCCCCCTGAAGTCCGACAGGGTCGTCGGCGTGCCGTCGTGGTCGGGCACCGTGAAGTCGGGTGCGGTCGTCCCCTCGGTGAGCATGTCTCCCCCTCGCGCTCCGTACCGGCGGCACGCTACCCGAGGAGCATCGCGCCCCGGGTCACTGACCGCCGGCGGAACCGGTCTCGCCTCTAGACCGTTGCCTTCTCCAGGACGTGGATCGCCGCACGCGGAGCCGAGGCCGATGACGTGCGTCAGGCCGACCTTGGCGCCGGCGATCTGACGGTCGCCGGCCTCACCGCGCAGGTGGGTCGTCGACCTCGTACACGTTGGCGATGCCGGTCGCGCCGAGCGGGTGCCCCTTCGAGATGAGGCCGCCCGAGACGTTGACCGGGGTCGTCGCCGTCGCGCCACGGGCCCCGCTCGTCGATGAACTTGCCTGCCTCGCCCGGCTCGCAGAGCCGCAGGTTGTCGTAGTGGACGAGCTCGGCGGTCGCGAAGCAGTCGTGCAGCTCGACGAGGTCGAGGTCCTTCGGGTCGACGCCCGAGATCTCGTAGGCCTTGTCGGCCGCGTTCGCGCGGTGAGCGTGTTGACGTCGGGCTGCACCTGGTCGCGCTCGGTCCACGGGTCCAGGTGAGCACCGAGGCCGACATCTTGACGGCGCGCCGCTGCTGCTCGTCGGACAGCGTGCTCAGCTTCTCCTCGGAGACCAGGACCGCGGCCGCGGCGCCGTCGCCCGTGGGGCAGCACATGAGCAGCGTGTTCGGGTACGCCATCATCTCGGCGCCCATGACCTCTTCGAGCGATGAACGCCTTCTGGTACTGCGCCAGCGGGTTCAGCGTGGAGTGCGCGTGGTTCTTCTCGGCGACCTTGGCGAACTGCTCGAAGCCGACACCGCCGTGCTCGTACGCGTACTCCATGCCGGCCTGCGCGAAGACGCCGGGCATGAGGCCGGTGCCGAGGATGCCCTCGACCTGCATCACCGACGCCGTAGCGACCCGACGGCTCGTAGACCTTGCGATCGCGGTCGCCCTTGCCGCCCGCGCCCGAGGAGGCCCATCTTGCCCATCTGCTCCCACGCCGACGGCGAGCCCCATGTCGGCCTCGCCGGCCTTGATGGTCAGGTACACGATCCGCAGCGCCGTCGCCCCGGTGGCGCAGGCGTTGGCCACGTTGTAGACGGGGATGCCGGTCTGGCCGATCTGCTTCTGGAGTCGCTGACCGGGCCCCGAGGCCACCTCGTTGCAGACGTCCCGGCGGCCATGACGTCCATGTCGTGGATCGTCACGCCGCCGTCGGCGAGCGCCGCGAGCGCGGCCTGCGCTGGCGAGGTCGATCGAGGTCCATCTCGGGGTAGCGCCCGAACTTCGTCATGTTCGCGCCCAGAACCCAGACCGCTGTCACCCATGTCGCGCACCTCTCTCGAGTACCGCTCCCGCACCTGCTGCCGGCCGCGTCGCCGCCGTCGCCGCCGGCGCCGCACCTGTGCCCGTCGAAGTGGCCCTCAGGCGGGCTCGAAGGCGAAGGCGACGGCCTCGGTGCCGTCGTCGTCGGTGCCGGCCACGAACGTCGTCATCTTCACCCGCATGCCGAGCGCCACCGCTTCGGGGTCGGCTCGCACCCGGTGAGGTTCGACTTCACCACGCCACCGCCGTCGAGGTCGACCAGCGCCGAGACGTACGGGCACGGGGATCCCGGGCACCCCTCGGTGGACGATGGTGAACGACCTCACCGTCCCGCTGCTCTCCAGCCTGCGGCGCCGGAACTCGGTCCCACCGCTCTTGGCGTCGGCGTTGCGCCGGTCGAAGTAGAGGGCGCCGGAGTCGACGGACTCCCACGCCTCTAGGTGTGGGTCTCCGTCGCCGAGCACCAGGTAGTCGACGATGGGTATCTGCTTGGCCATTGGACCTCCTGCGAGTCGATGGCACGGTAACTAGCCGCGGTGCCACCGGTCCACACGGGCGCTCGTGCCCGCCGCGCGAGACTCGCGGCGCGCGAGCGTGGCGGAACTGGCAGACGCGCCGGGTTTAGGTCCCGGTGCCCGCAAGGGCTTGAGGGTTCGAGTCCCTCCGCTCGCACGAGTGCTTTCGGGGTAAAGCCCCAGGTCAGGGCCGTGCGGTGCTGCTCCAGATCTCCCCCGTGACACATTCCTGACACATCGCGACACGAGAGCCGCGGGCGAAGCGCTCTTGACAGCGCTCTTGACGGCGCGTTTCGCGGGCGTGTGACTCGTGTGCGACTCCCGACCTCTGAACCGACGGCGACGCGTGGAATCGTCAGGGTGGCTGAGGGCCCGTCAGCCGCTCGCGCCCGTGGGCGCGTGGTCGGCCACTTCATCGGATCGAGGTTCTGTGCAGCGCGCGTGCGGAGGGCGCCCCCGTGCTCACAGGCCGCTCAACGACAATGCGAACCCTGCACCTCGCAGAGTGCAGGGGCGTGGAGCGTGCGTGTCAAAGCTGGCACCGCGAGACATCCCTTCTCTTCGAGAACCCGTTCGTGAGCCGGGTGAAGCGGCGCATCCCCATCCACATCGTGAGGTTCTGCCGCTCGACGTAAGACGTGCTTACAGTCCGCTCGTCGGGCTCATTCTCCCCACCGCCTGAACCCGCCGTCACCTTCAACGGGGCAGACCCACCCACTTGCGAAGAGATGCGGACGGGTGCACGCTTACACGCATGGGAGAGGCGCAGCTGCTTCCGTCTTCAATCGCATGGTTCACTGACCCCCGCACGCCCGTACGACGAATGAAGGCGGCGTGGCATCCCGAAGCGGGCGTCGTCGTACTCAGCTTGTGGACCGTGGATCATTGCACGGCGACGTTTCGGCTCCCCATCGACCACGCCCCCGACCTCATCCACCTGTTCGTCGACGCGGTAGCCGAAGGTCCCCGCGCCGCAGGAGCGGCTGGACCCGGTAGCCCCGTCGAAACGCGAACGCCTCCGACGCATCTTCCGACGTGCGTCGTGAACACCACCATGGCGCGGGTGCTGCCGATACGACGATCCCAATAGGCCTGCCGCGAAGAGGCAATCCGGGTGCGCAGAGTCGCGACGAGTGCACGGCTGGCTGGTCTGGCGGCCGCTGCCGTCGCGGCCGTGTCGGGGTCTGGCTCGCGTCCTCATGGGTTGATGACCCTCCCGATGAGACATGTGGCTCGGTGTGGAGGTCCGATCTGTGGAACGGGAGGGCCGGGTGCGAGGGCACGATGTGGGCGCGGTCGGCGATCGCCGCGATGCTTGTGGCCATCGGCCTTGCTCTTGCCGGCGTGTCGTTCATGGGGGCGAAGCGCCGAACGCTCCAAGTCGCCGCTGGAGCCTCGCTGCTCGCCGCGACGCTCGTCGTGCTCGTCAACGAACTTGTGCGGAGTGGAGGCCGCTGGGCGTGAGAGGCGTCGGCGTCGGGGCTCTCCCCGCCGAGACCCGACGCAGTGCGGGCTGCCAGGTGCCCCAGAGCCGTTCGGCACACGTCGCGCTCGGCAAGGCTGCGCGCCGGCTCACTGAGCAGCACGATCGCGTCGGGTCGATGGCAGTCACTACGCACGACGCTTCGCAGGGCGACGTAGCAGGGGCTCGGAGCACGATGAGGTGGATGCCGCCGTCGCTGACCGCCCTCGGGTTGGTTCCCCGATGACACGACCTGCGGGTCCCCGCTCGGGGTGCTTGTGAGGGTGAGGTGGTCGCTGACTGAAGCGCCCCCGCTCTTGGCGGCTGTGATCTTCACGCTCTGCTTCACGCTGGGAGGGTTGAACGAGTCCAGGGGACCGGGCCGACAACGACGACTAGAGCGCCGCATCGCCAGGCGGTATACGAGCAACTCGAGCGGAGCCAGAACCAATCCGTCCGTCAGAACGGGAAGCTCAATGCATCATCGCTGCTGGGCGTCGAGGGGACGACCGTGTTCCCGCTGCTCACCGGCGAAGAGCTCGTCCTCACGGACGACGCGGTGTCAGGTTCTGGGTTCTCTGGGCGTAGAGATAGACGGGTTCGCGGTCGTGAAGCTCGGGGCGCAGCCGGCGCTGGTGGGGTCCTCGACGAGCCGCCGTGCTCGACGGTGCCCCACCGGCTGCCGGAGATGACGCAGCGAGCAGCGCGTCGAGAACGCGGTCGGGCCCCGGCGGACGAGGACGCCGGCAGCGCGCTACCGTGGGCTGCGTGACACGCAGGTGTGACCCGACCGACTGCGCCCGTTCACCAGCGAGGATTTCCAGGCACCGGGGCCTTCGCGTGTCTGCAGATCTCCCCACGCCTCAAAGCCAGCGGGAACGACGCTGAGTCGAAGCCCCGCCTCCGGCGCCCAGAACTCGCCTTCATTCTCCCCAGCGCTTGACCCCGCGAGGTTTGAACCTGCCGCGATCCCGTCGCTGGTTGTCGTAGTAGCCGGCGCTTGGCCGTCCGTCGGCGCAGCCCCAACACGTGTCTCCGAGGTCGACTCACTGCCGCCGCAACTTGCGACCATGAGGAGTACGGCGACGAGCAGCGACACCAACTTCCACACGACTACCACCAGAAAGGGAACTGCTGTCAGGAACGCTAACGTGATGGGTGGGCCCGGTCAACGCTGCTGCGACCACACCCGGCACGGTGTCGCCAAGCACCGCATCGTCGCGCTCGGCCCGACTCAGCCGGGCCCCCGCGAAGCCGAGGCGGGTGCGTGCCTTGTAACACAGCACCCGCAGACTGCATCGCGGCACATCCCGGCTCCTTCGACACCGAACACCGCGCATGAACTCCCATCAACCGACCCGTGTGCACCGAACGTCGCTGACACTGACCCTCAACGGTGCAACCGGTCACCCTCAACGACAGCCCGACGGCCGACCGTCGGCGACTCGAGCCCCCACGGGCTCGGCACGTCCCCTGACCTGCCACGTTGAGGATCGCGTTGAGGTTCGCGTTGAGGTTCAACCGGCGGATCTGGGGGGTGAAGCAGACCCCAACGGCACGCTGGCCGCCGACGAGCCTGGTTCGGCTTCGGAGCGCCGTAGGCGCCGGCAACGCGACCCGACCCCTGGGTTCCTGTGATCGCCGTGTGCGCTCAGCGCCAGCCGAGCTGGCGGGCCTCCTGCTCGATGACGAGCCCGACCGCTCGTGCGGCGCGGATGCCGAGGCGTCGGGCCTCGCTCCGGAACGTGCTCCACACCTCGGCGTCGAGTACGGGCCGGACCTGCAGCGCCCGGAGATCGCCCGTTGAGGTACCAGCACCGCGTTGATCGACCTCAACGAACTGCGCGACGCCAACCTCAACGGCCCTGGTCAACAGGGCACCGAGCGTGTCGCCGACCGAGCGGCGCCGACGGATCGCATCCGCGGACACGATCGCCCACGCCTCGGCATGCACCACCGCCCGGACCGGAGCGCCACGGTGATGCTGCTGTGCAGTACAGCGTCCCTTCGACCCGGCGTCGCTCACCATCGAGGGAGCGTTCGACGCGCCGTACACGCGCCTCGATCCGCCGCCGCGCCGAGCCGGCCCTCAGCTGCTCGTCGTAGACGCCCAGCGCAGCCTCCTCGAGCTCCAGGGCCCGCTGCCGCCGCACGTCGTAGATCAGCGGCCCACGCTGCGAACTCGGCCGGGTTCGCGCTCGGCGACGGTGCCGGCGGGCACAGCTCCGCGAGCGCCGCCCGCAACAGGACGAGCGCGTCGATCGCCACCGACTCGCTCGCGCTACCAGTGCTTCCGCCGGTTCCGCTAGCGGAACCGGCAAGTCTGTGCCCATCATTCAAAGTGGGATCCGCGGACTCGCGTTGAGGGCGGTCAGCCGGGTCATCGGGGTCGGTTGTCGGAGTCTGCATGTTCCAGATAAGCGCGTTGCAGTCGGCGCGCGCGTCACAACATCAAGTACCGAGTCGCGTTCTGGCGGTCGGTCGCGCTTCTCCATGGTCATGGGAACCACAAGGACCGCCAACAGCACGCAGCCCGGTACGAGCCGGCCACGACTGCTCGACATCTCACAGGTCGCCGAACGTCTCGGCGTCTCCGTGCGCCACGTCCGACGACTCGTGTTCGAGCACCGAATCCCCTACGTCAAGTGGGGCCATCTCCTGCGCTTCGACCCGACCCATATCGACGACTGGATCGACGCCCACCGCACCCCGCCCGCGTGAGGCTCCGGTGACTCACTGGCCGCACCTGCGCTTCTACGCCGATCGCCGCGGACCGGTCCCGGCACGCCGGGCTACCGTGCTCGACGCAGCTGGAGTGGGCACTCGCCTCGCATTGTGCGCGGCACTTCCCCGAGCTCGCCCGCCCCTTGAATCCGAGGAGGCGTCATGAGCTCGATCGACCCGACGAAACGATCCCCCGACGGGCGGCCGGACCGTGACACGCGATGGCGCGCCCGCTGGCGCGACCTCGATGGGAAGCACCGTTCGAAGTGCTTTGATCGCAAGATCGACGCGCAGCGACACCTCGACACGGTCGGCACCGACATGGTCCGCGGCGAGTACACCGATCCGGCGCTGCGCCGAGCGCGGTTCGACCAGTGGGCGGAGACGTGGTGGAAGCTCAACGCAGATCGGTTCCGTGCCAGCACGCGCTCGACATCTCGCCGCATCCTCGACGCCTACGTGATTCCGCGATTTGGGCCTCGCCGCGTCGGCGACATCGACCGCGTGGACGTAAAGGCGTGGGCGGTTGAGCAGCTCGAGGCGGGCGCCGCGCCACGAACGGTGCGGAATCGGGTTGCGATCGTGAAGTCGATCCTCGACGAGGCAATCGAAGGTCGAGCGATCCGCGACAACCCGGCTCAGGGGCTCCGCCTACCTCGGGGCCAGGTAGAGGAGCCGACGTTCCTCACAGCAGCCCAGATCGAGGCCCTAGCCGACGCCATCGCCGCGCCGTACGGATTCCTGGTGCGCTTCACGGCATACACGGGGCTCCGGCCGGCCGAAGTCGCCGGGCTGCGACTCCGCCGCCTCGACCTGCTCACCCGCCGCGTCGAGGTGATCGAGACCCTCACCACGGTCGCCGGCAAGGTCGTTCCCGGCCCTACGAAGACCTTCGTGCGGCGCACCGTCGCACTCCCCTCCTTTCTGGTCGACGACGCCACGCACTACCTCGGAGTGCTCACGAGTCGCTCAGGTTCGGCGCTCTCACCCGACGGCTATGTGTTCCGCTCCCCGACCGGCGGGCCGCTCAACACCGACAACTGGCGGCGACGGGTAATGGTCCCAGCGTTGAGCCGAGCGGGCTTGCCGCTCGGGGTGCGCTTCTACGACCTGCGGCACAGCGCAGCCGCGCTCATGATCGCGGCCGGCGCGCACCCACGGCTCGTCATGGAGCGTCTCGGCCACGCCGACATCTCCACCACGATGAACGTCTACGGGCACGCGTGGCCGACGCTGCACGAGCAGGTCACCGACCGCCTCGACGAGCTGCGCGAGGACGCCTTGCGGTCACCGTGGGCGCCTGCACCCGCGACAGTGATCTCGCACACCCGTCGCCGCTCCGCATGAGCGGCCCGCAAGCAGGCCCGGGCCGTTTCCGCAGGCGGTCGGACAGAACGAGCCCGTTGACGCGTTCGCGTCAATGTCAGCTACAATGACAGCATGTCAGTAGCTACTACCGGCCGCGGCGTCGAAGTGGGCGTGCGCGAGCTGAAGAACAACCTCAGCCGCTACCTCGACCAGGTCCGCGACGGCGAAGACGTCATCGTCACCGATCGCGGGCACCCCGTCGCACGCCTCACCGCCATCGACGATGCCACTAGCAACCTGGCGCGCCTAGTGGAGGCCGGCCTGGTCCGGGCGCCCACGACCCGCGCCCGACACCGACCGGCGCGCCGAGCGAACGCCGGCGGCTCGGTGAGTGACCTGGTGGCCGAACAACGGCGATGATCACCTACGTCGACACGTCGATGGTGATCAAGCTCCTAGTCGAAGAACCCGGCTCCGATCACGCGGGTCGCATCTGGGACGAGGCCGACGGCCTCGTCGCCGCCCGCCTCCTCTACGTCGAGGCGCGATCGGCCCTGGCAGCAGCGAAGCGAGGAGGCCGACTCTCCGCCGCGCAACATCGCCGAACGAAGGCAGACCTAGAGGATCTCTGGGCCCAGCTGGCGATCGTCGAGATCACCACCGAGCTCGTCGCCGACGCCGCCGACCTGAGCGAGCACGACCGCCTGCGCGGCTACGACGCGGTCCACCTCGCCGCGGCGCTGCTCGCCGGCGCGCACGTCTTCGCAACCGCCGATCAAGACCTCGCCACCGCGGCCGGCCGCCACGGCATGCACGTCGCCAACCCGAACGATCTCCCGGCCGAAGCGGGCGCCGGACCGAGCTCGTGATCGGCGCTCCTCGTGACACCAAAAAGACACGCTGACACACGTTTGACGCGGAACTACGGGCTTCTCGCGGCCTCTCGCGGACACTGCCGGATAGCCTCTGACCTGGGCTTTCATCGAAAATGCCCGATCTCTCGGGAACGCAATTGAGGGTTCGAGTCCCTCCGCTCGCACTCGGTGACCTCGGTTCGGCTCCCGTCCGAGGTCAGGGCCGGGCGTCGAGCGCCGGCCCCTGAGGCGTCGGGCCGAGCTCCTCCAGTCAGGAACCCTCGACAGCGGTCCGCACTGAAACGGGAGCTCGCCGCGCGCCAAGAGCCCTGTTGCCTGCCACCCTGGGTGAGAACCCGATCGTCGGTTGCAGGAGAGAGCCCGTTGGCACGACCGAGCGGCACCGGTGCATAGCCCGAGCCCTCCGAGCACGGATCCAGCGCCCCGCGTGGCCTCGGCGATCACCCGCCGTCGGGAGCCCACTCCACTCCAGCCGCGCCGACAATGCCGCGACAACCAGCGCGATAATGCGCGCCGTGCCAGAGCTCCAAGGCCTTCACCACGTTGCGCTCACCGTGCGCGACATCGATGCCAGTGCCGAATGGTACGAGCGTGTGCTCGGGCTACGGGTGCTGTTCCGCGAAGACGGGGACATTCGCCGTGCCGCAATCATGGAGTTCCCGGGAGCGTCGTCGCTCGTCGGGCTGGTCGAGCATCGCGGTCACGCCGAGGACCACTTCGACGAACATCGCCAAGGCCTGGACCACGTCGCGATCCACAGTCGCGTCGAAGGAGGCACTCGAGGAGTGGGCGGAGCGCTTGAGCAACGTGGGCGTTGCCTACTCCGGGCCAACCGAGATCCCGCGTGGCGGCATCCTGAACTTCCGCGACCCCGACAACATCGCGCTCGCTCTCTTCTGGGACCAGCAGGTCTGAGGCACCGCCTCCACAGCCGCCCGACACGCCCTCACCGACGAGTGTCGTCGCGCGCCACCCGCCCGAGGGTGACGCGGATCACCGACCATTGAGCGTTCAGCCACCGTATGGGTGGCTGGTCGCGACAGGAACAGTGGCGGCGAGCGCGTCGGAGTGGGGTGGCGGCGTCCGCGCGACCGGCATCAATCGCCGGCAGGCGACGACCGGGGTGGCGTCGTCACGTGTTTCGACTTCAACCTCGGTGCGAGCCTGCCGCCGCAGGTATCGCCGAGTAGGTCGTCGGCGATCGCGAGCTCTATCCATCCATTCGCGGCGAACAAGGTGGCGTCGTAGTCAGAGGGCACCTGCGCCGCGCGCAGGGCAGCTAGCCCGTCGGCCACAGACCGCCTCGCGCCGACGAGGTGGGCCCGCAACGGGCTCTGCGCGTATCCGATCGCACGATCCAGGTCACGATCGAACGCGACGAGGTTCCTCCGGTTGAGCGCCTTGTAGCCGGCGAAGTCTCCTGAAGAGCGATCCGAGTCGAAGGTCGCGGCGGGCGAGCCTCTCTCCCGTCGGCGCGATCGTGAGGTACGCCACGCAGGCATCCGGAGTCGGCGGGACCGTCGTAGCTGCCGTCGCGAGCTCCTCCGATGTGGCGTGGAATCGCGAGTTGATGCCGTCGATCTGCGCGTCGAGATCGCTTGACACGATGCCGAGGGCGAAGAGCACCAGCGCGACACCCGCTGCAAGGCAGACGGACAGGACTGTCACGACGGAGACCGTCGCCCACGCGATCCTCCTGCCGATGCGGCGGCGCCGACCATCGTCGGGCCCACCTTCCGGCTCTGCCACCGGTGTGCCCACGCCGCCAGCCTACGGCCGCGCCACCTGGAGGTCACGTCGATGCCGCGGGTAGGCGGCAAGGGCGCGGGCGGTCACACCGTCAAGCGGCACGGCTCGTCACACCATTCAGCGGCACGGCTCGTCACGCCGTTCAGCGGCACGGCTCGTCACGCCGTTCAGCGGCACGGTTCGACGCCCGGCAGACGGCGACGGTGGTCGCCGACCATTGAGGATCCAGCCACCGTAAGGGTGGCTGGTCGCGAACAGGAGCACCGCCGGCGAGCGCGTCGGAGTCGGTGAGGGCGCAAGTACGCGGTGCTCCGCGGTCCCGGCAGGCGGCGCTGGTACGTTGCGGCCGGGAGACAGGATGAGACACGGGTTGCAGATGCCGAGACGGACACCGACACGGGTACTCACCTCGGTACTGGCCGGCTTCCTGGTCGCGGCGTCCATGGGTGCCCAGGCCCCTGCAGTCGCCCAGGTGCGCGCCGGCTACTTCGGGAGCGCCGCAGGCCTCGACCTGCAGTCGCCGATCGTCGCCATCGCCCCCACCCCCACCGGCAACGGCTACTGGCTCGCAGCCTCCGACGGCGGCATCTTCACCTACGGCGACGCCCGCTTCCACGGCAGCGCAGGCAACATCGCACTACGCAACCCCATCGTCGCCATCGCCCCCACCCCCACCGGCAACGGCTACTGGCTCGCCGCCTCCGACGGCGGCATCTTCACCTACGGCGACGCCCGCTTCCACGGCAGCGCAGGCAACATCGCACTACGCAACCCCATCGTCGCCATCGCCCCCACCCCCACCGGCAACGGCTACTGGCTCGCCGCCTCCGACGGCGGCATCTTCACCTACGGCGACGCCCGCTTCCACGGCAGCGCAGGCAACATCGCACTACGCAACCCCATCGTCGCCATCGCCCCCACCCCCACCGGCAACGGCTACTGGCTCGCAGCCTCCGACGGCGGCATCTTCACCTACGGCGACGCCCGCTTCCACGGCAGCGCAGGCAACATCGCACTACGCAACCCCATCGTCGCCATCGCCCCCACCCCCACCGGCAACGGCTACTGGCTCGCAGCCTCCGACGGCGGCATCTTCACCTACGGCGACGCCCGCTTCCACGGCAGCGCCGCGACACGGTCCACCGCCCCCGTGCGGAGCATGGCCGCCTCTCACGACGGCCTCTCCTACTGGCTCGCGGCGGCGGACGGAGCGGTCTTCGCTCTCGATGCCGTGGTGCACCCAAGGCCCGCCGGGCGTCGGTTCGCCACCAAGTCACGCCCCCTCGAGGTCCTGATCACCGGCGACTCGCTCGCGATGAGCCTCCAGGACGGCCTGAACACCGGGCTCCGCGCGACGCGGCGGGCGAGGGCGATCCGCCGCGGACGCCCTTGCTACGGGTTGACGGCTTCGTGGGAGCCATCTCCGAAGAACCCGTACTGCGGCGCGATATCGATCTACGCGCCGTCGATGCTCTCCGACGAGGTGACCACCTACGACCCCGACGCCTTCGTCCTCATGCTCGGCGCCTGGGACTGGCAGGGCCGGCGCGTCGGCTCACGAGTGCTCACGCCCCCGAGCGGACCGTGGTGGCGGTGGTACGAGAGCCTCATGGACGACGCGTTCCGCCGGCTGACGCGCAGGGGCGCGATCGTGTACTGGATCGGGTACGCGGCCTGCGACGTCAGTCCGCACCTCGAGCTCGAACGGACCCTCAACGCGGCTGCACGGCGAGCCGCCTGGCGCAACCCGACCCGTGCGGTCTACCTCGACCTGCACGCCGAGGTCTGCCCCGACGGCCCGATCAGGAACCTGGGCAGGCTGCCCGACGGCAGGCGCGTCGTGCTCCTCGACTACACCGGCCACTTCCCCGAGACGGGCGCCGAGTACGTGGGCCGCTGGATCACCGAGGAGCTGGCCCCCACGTTCCGGCTGCCGATCCGGGACTGAGCCGAGACGATCCGGTCGCCAACCGCCGGTGCCGGCCCCCATGGGTCGGCCACCGATCCGGGACCGAGCCCGACCTGTAGATCGCGGACCGTCGGACAACCGGGGCCGGCCCACACCACCCCGCTGCCGACCCGCGACTGAACCCGGCCGAGCCGATCGCAGACCGCAGGCGACGGCACCAACGACTCCGCTACCGACCGGAGAACGATCCGAGTGCTGGTCCCGCGGCGAGGGCACCAACGACTCGGCCACCGACCCGCGATCGCTCCGGGCGCGGGCCTCGCGGTGGGGGCACGCCGTCGAGCTCGTGTGACGTCGGGCACAGATCCTTGCCACGCCCGCTGACCGTGAGTCAGGATTTGACCGATGGTCAGGACCGACGCCCCCACCGCCCCCGACGCCGGCACCGCCCGCCGCGAGCGCCGCAAGCTGGAGCGCCGTGAGGCGATCCTCGACGCGGCGCAGTCGCTCTTCACGATCCGGGGCCTCGAGGCCACGACCATGGACGACATCGCACGCGAGTGCGACGTCGCCAAGGGGACCCTGTACCTGTCGTTCGACGGCAAGGACGACATCGCCTTCGCAGTGCTGTCGCCGCGCCCTCCACGAGTTGCACGAGCGGCTCTGCGCCGCGATCGTCGATGGCGACGGCACCGCCCTCGAGCGGATTCAGCGAATGGCCGACGCCTACTTCGCGTTCTCCCAGGAGCGACCCGAGGCGTTCCGCTACCTCTTCCTCGTGCCCCACCCCGACTACGCGGGAAGGGTCACGCCCGAGGTCGCGGAGGAGACCACTCTGCTCGGCTTCGCGTCGCTCGAGCTACTCGTGGGCCTCCTGCGACAGGGAGTCGAAGAGAACTCGCTCGCCCTGAGCGATCCCTGGTCTGCCGCCGTCGGCATGTGGTCGGCGCTCACCGGCGTGATCGTCATCCCGACGCGCGACGCACCGAGCAGCCTCGTCGGTGTCGACCACGCCGACCTCGTACGACAGATGGTCCAGGCTCTGCTGCGCGGCCTGCACCCCGATCACACCTGAACCACCGATCACGCACTCGCCACACAACGCAACGCCGACGACCGACAGAAGAACCCGGGAGGGGTAATGGACTTCGAGGTGCCGCTCTTCGAGGAGAGCCGATTCCTGCGCGCGCTCGGGCCCGACAGGGCCGAGCAGCTGATCGACCGCTGCGACATCTTCTTCTCCGAGCATCGCGACCACGACGACCTCGCGCGGCTGTTCGCGGCCTTCAGGGCCTCCGAGCACCACACGGTCGCCACCCTGCGCGAGTGGATGCGAGACACCACGGAGCCCGAGGTGAGGTCGGCGTACACCGACGTCGCTGCCGAGGAGTCGCGGCACGCCGGGCTGTGGACCGAGCGGATGCGCGCCCTCGTCGGCGACGCCGAGGTCGCACGCCGCTACGCCGATCCGTGCGGGATGCCGGCGCTCTCCGAGCACTTCCGGCTGTGGGACTCCTACGCGACCTCGTGCAGCCTCCCCACGCGCCTCGCGTACCTGAGCATCGTCGACGCCTGGTCGGGCATCGCCTACAGCTCCTACCTGCGCTGGGCGGATTCCACTACGCGGGGCACCCTCGAGGAGATCCTCGCAGACGAGGTCGCGCACGTGGGGCTGGCCGAGTCGATGATCGACCGCCTGGTGCCCGGCGACCACGACCGCGAGATCATGGCGATCGACGAGGCGTGCATCGCCGGGCTCCTCTACGAAGTGACCGACGGGTTCTTGTCGAGCGGGATCTGACCGGAGCCGGCAAGAAGCGGACAAGGAGCTCGAGTGCACGCGATCGCACCCATCGCCGGCCTGACCGACTTCAGCAAGGAGGCGTTGGAGCTCCTGCGCGACCCGAGCCAGTTCAAGTGGTACACGGTGACCCTCATCTCGTTCGTCATGTACGTGTACGCCAACGAGGTGGAGCG
Source organism: uncultured Actinomycetes bacterium (assembly GCA_963706745.1). GTDB lineage: Bacteria > Actinomycetota > Acidimicrobiia > IMCC26256 > PALSA-610 > JAOSJK01. The sequence goes on from CAVPMX010000004.1 coordinate 1,611,936, forward strand.
GGAGAACTGGAGCGCTGTGCTCGCAGGCCTGGCTCTCTGGTGCGCCGACTGGATCAACGAGATCGTCAACGGACTGGTCCTGCACTTCACCGACCGGTCCGCGATCTGGACGACGACGGGCGAGACCTCGTACCTGATCCTGATCGGGCTCACGATCGAGATCAGCTTCATGTTCCTCGTCGCCGGGGTGATCTTCGTCAAGTCGCTGCCGAAGGACCGCACACTGAAGATCCTCGGGATGCCGAACCGTTGGTTCATGGTCCTGGCGTTCTCGTGCTTCGCCGTCTTCGTCGAGGTGCTGCTCAACAAGACCGGCTACTTCCACTGGGACTACTGGTGGTGGAACACGCCGTTCGTCGTCCTCATCGTCCTCTTCGGCTACGGGTGGTTCTTCGTCGTCGCCGCATGGGTCTTCGACATGGCGGACCGGCGCCGGCAGGTGAAGGTCGTGGCGGCGATGGCCTCCGCCGTCGTGGCCGGTCTGGTCGTCTTCGGGACGATTCTCGGCTGGATCTGAGGGATTGAACCGCCCCGAAGGGGCCGCCGGCACCTCCCCGACCACGCCTGTCCCGAAGGCACCCGAAGTTCTACGGGATTCTGCTCATCCAGGGGCCCCGTCGCGACGAATAGAGACCTGTGGGCGTGGGAGACCTGCCGGCACGCACAGGAAGTGAACTCGAGCCAGATGGGACACGACGACCGGCCGCCCGACACCGACGATTCCGTGGCGCCCGGAGAAGCCCACCGGCGAGCACGGCAACGCCTTCGCCGGGCACAGGCGCTCGTCGAGCACTCGTCGGACATCCTCTTCATCGTCGACCCCGCGGGCAACCCCATCTACGTGAGCGCACGGGCCGGCGAGGTCCTCGGCTACGCGCAGGACCGCCCGCTCGGGCAGAGCACACTCGACCTCCTCCACCCCGACGACATCACCGAGACCGCCGAGGCGCTCGCGCTGGTGATGAAGGGCGAGCACGGCGACGAGAGCCTCCTCGTGCGGACCCGCACCGCTGACGGCGGCTACCGACACCTCGAGCTCCGGGCAACGAGCCTTCTCGACGACCCCGACGTCGAGGGAGTGCTGGTGAGCGCCCGCGACGTCACTGAGCAGAAGCGCGCAGAGGAGGATCTCAGGCGCAGCGAGCACCGGTTCCGCACCGTCGTGCAGAACTCGTCAGACATGATCATCGTCATCGCCCCGGACGCGACTATCTCCTACGTGAGCCCATCGTCGATGAGGATGTTCGGTCGCCCCGACACCGAGCTCCTGGGTGCCAACGCGCTCGATCTGCTCCACCCCGACGACCTGGCGGTGGCGGCAGAGCGCTTGCAGAGACGGGTCGAAGACGGCGGCCCGCACCAGGCCACGACCGTCAGGGCGCTCCACGCCGACGGCACCTGGATCCACGTCGAGGTGGCATCGAACAACCTCCTGGAGGACGAGGAGGTCCGTGGGATCGTCATCAACGTGCGGGACGTGTCGGAGCGGGTCCGCATGCAGGACGCTCTCGACCAGGCGCAGCAGCGCCTGGTCGACTCCTTCGACAACGCGGCCGTCGGGATGGCCATCCTCGACCTCGAGGGCCGATACACACGGGCCAATGCGGCGCTCTGCGAGATGGTGGGCTACGAGGAGGAGGACCTGCTCGGGCGGTCGTTCGACGTAGTCACACACCCTGACCACGTCACCCGTGTGACGAGACTTCACGACGAGGCGATGACCAGCGGGGAAGACTCCTACGAGATCGAGAAGCGGTACTTGCACCGCGACGGGCACCCGGTCTGGGCGAGGCTCGCGATCTCGGTCGTGCGCGACGACGACGGAAGGCCCGAGTACTACCTGTCGCAGGCGATCAACATCACGGCGCAGAAGGAGCTGGAGAAGCGCCTCGCCCACGAGGCCGTACACGATCACCTGACCGGGCTCCCCACTCGCCCGCTCCTCTTCGACCGGCTCGACCAGGCGCTCGCAGCGGCCCGGCGAAGCGGTCGGCGGGTGGCGGTCCTCTTCGTCGACCTCGATGGGTTCAAGCTCGTCAACGACTCGTTTGGCCACGCGGCCGGCGACGAGGTGTTGATAGCCGTCGCACGTCTGCTCCGCTCCGCGGTGCCGCGAGATCGACACCCCGGCGCGCTTCGGCGGCGACGAGTTCGTGGTGATCTGCCCCGACATCTCGGGAATCGACGACGCCGTAGGGATCGCGGAGCGGATCCGTGAGGCCCTCGACACCGCGATTCCGGTCTCGGGGACTCAGGTGACGATTGGTGCGAGCGTGGGTATCGCCATCGCCGACGGCACCGCCGCCGGAGACGCTCTGCTCCGCGATGCCGACACCGCCACGTACAGCGTGAAGCGGCGCGGAGGTGGCACCTGGGAGCTGGCCGTCACCGCCAACGGGGTGACGGCCGCGCCGAGCGGCGCGTAGCAGCCCGGTTTCGGACACCCGAGGCTGCGATCGGTAGCGTCTCCCACGTGACAACGATCGAGGTCTTCGCCGACGTCTCCTGCGCCTTCACGCACTACGGGCTCCGCCATCTGGCCGAGATGCGCGCAGCCCGCGGGCTCGACTTCGAGTTCCGCGTGCGCGCCTGGCCGCTCGAGTGGGTGAACGACCGCCCGGTCGACCCCGCCGCAGTCTCACGCCAGGTCACCGCGCTGCGTGCCGGCATCGCGCCCGATCTCTTCGTCGGCTTCGACCAGGGGGCGCTCCCTACGACCTCGATCCCGGCCCTGGGCCTCGCCGAAGCCGCCTACCAGGAGGACCTCGAGCGCGGCGAGGCGGTGAGCTTCGCCCTGCGCGACGCGCTCTTCGAGGACGGCCGCGACATCTCGGACCCGGCGGTGCTCGACGGGATCGCCGAACCGTTCGGTATCGCTCGCCCGTCGCCCGAGGCAGCCGAGGCGGCCATCCGCTCCGACTGGGCCGAGGGGCAGCGCCGCGGCGTCGTCGGGTCGCCACACTTCTTCGCCCCCGGGGGCGAGGGCGTCTTCTGCCCCAGCCTCGAGATCACCAAGGGCGAGGGTGGCCCACGGATCGAGTACCGGGCGGACGCCGTGGATGCGCTCCTCGCGAGGATCGTGGGCTGACACCCCGCACGTCGACGCCGGCCCACCGGCCCACCGGCAACATCCGACGGCCGCCCACGTTCGCCGCGCTCGGAGCGGGCCTGTGCGATCGCCTCAGCGGCGACGCCGGCGGAGCCGCTTCCGGCGCGTGCGCCGCTTCTCCGCCTCGGCCTGTTCGTCCACGATCTCGCGCCCGGCCGCGTTCACTATGTCCTCGGCCTCGTTGAGCAGCGCCGCCACGTCCTCACCGAGGACCACCGGCTCCTCGGTCGGAGGGGCCATCGCCTGGCGGAGGCTCCCGTAGTCCCAGCCGGCGTCGGCGCGACGCAGCTCGAACTTGGGGCAGTCGACGGGGCAGCGCCACGGTGCCTCGGGTGCGACATCGAGACGGCACTTGCGCACCGTGTCGCCCGACGGATACGTCCGGCTCTCGTAGTGCTTGCACTCCGTGCGCATCGGCATCCGCCCATTGTGGCCGACGCGCGGCTCGGCCTCCCGCCGGCCGTCTCAGCCGAGCCAGTCGGGCGCTCGCGACAGCAGATAGCGGCTGACCGACAGGCACCGCTCGAGCGTCTCGCAGGGGATCTCCTCACCCTGGCGGATCTTGAGCAGCGACGCCTGCTGGTGCGCGACTATCCGCAGCGTCCGCTCGGGCGCGTCGGTCGCCGACGGGTACGAGTCGGTCGCCGAGACCTCGAACGGAAGATCGGGGCCTCCGACGCCGGCGAGCTCCGTGGCGAGCACCAGGAGGTCGGGTCCGTGAGGGAGGGGCGGGAGCGCCCACGTGAAGTTCAGCGGGAAGTGGAAGGTCGTCGTCGGGCTCCTCGTCGTCGGGTAGCTGCATCACGGCGTCCTCGAAGCCGAGGAGCACGCGGGGGTCGACCTCGAGCGAGAGGTACAGGTCGACAGGGCCCTCGCATCCCTCCTCTGGGTGGACGTCGACCTCCCAGGTCTGGCGGAGCGAGTACGACTCCACGAAGTGGCGTTCGTCGTGCACGTGGAAGCCGTGCTCGACGGCGTGGTCCTTCAGGTCGGCGACGAACCCGGCGATGTCGACGACGGCCACCTCAGTCGCCCCTTCCGGGGACGCCGCCGAGCGATGCTGCGAGAGCGCGGAACGCGCGGCCGCGATGCGAGATCGCGTTCTTCTCCTCGGGACTCATCTCCGCGAACGTGCGGCCATCGCCCTCGGCCGGCACGAAGACCGGGTCGTAGCCGAAGCCCTGGTCGCCGCGCGGCTCCTCCGCGATGACCCCCTCGACAGTTCCGAGGGAGATCACCTCGCTGCCGTCGGGGAAGCACGCCAGGGCGACGGTCGCGAAGCGGCACTTCCGGCGCTCGGGCTCGACGCCCGCCATCTCGGCAACGATCTTCGCCACGTTGTCGGCGTAGGTCGCCGCATCCCCGGCGTAACGGGCCGAGCGGACACCCGGCTCGCCACCGAGCGCATCGACCTCGAGGCCGGTGTCGTCGGCGATCGCCGGCAGTCCGAGGGCGCGGCACCACCCGGTCGCCTTGATGCGGGCGTTCTCCTCGATCGTCGCGCCGGTCTCCTCGACGTCCGGTGGCTCGTCGAGGACGCGCAGGGCGCCCTCGACGGCGGTGATCGCGACGGCGGGGGCCAGCAGGTACGCGTCGGCCCCCTCGCACGCCCCGAGCGGGACGACCACCAGAGGCTCCGCCGATTCGCGGGCGAGGATCTCGCTGATCTCTCGTGCCTTGTCGGCGTTGCCCGTGGCGAGCACGAAGGCGCCCGTCACCTGCGCGCCACCGGCGGCTCCGCGACCATCTCGATCTGCGCGCCGACGATCTCGGTGATCCCGACCTCGGCGAGCGCTATGAGCGAGTCGAGCTCAGCCTCGGGTGAAGGCCTGGCCCTCGGCGGTCCCCTGCACCTCGACGAAGCGGCCCGATGCCAGTCATCACGACGTTCATGTCGACCTCGGCTCGCACGTCCTCGGAGTACTCGAGGTCGAGCATGGGCACGGCGTCGACCACTCCGACGGAGATCGCGGCGCAGGCCTCCCTGACCGGATGGGCGCCCACGAGCCCTTTGGAGACGAGCCGCGAGCAGGCATCGTGCAGCGCGATCCAGCCGCCGCAGATCGATGCGGTGCGCGTGCCTCCGTCGGCCTGCAGCACGTCGCAGTCGACGATCACCTGGACCTCGGCCATCGCGGTGAGGTCGGTCACGGCGCGCAGCGACCGGCCGATCAGCCGCTGGATCTCCTGCGTCCTCCCCGACGGCCTTCCCTTGGCGGCTTCACGGCCGACGCGCTCGGGGCTCGAGCCGGGGAGCATCGAGTACTCGGCGGTGACCCAGCCGCGCCCCGTTCCGCGGAGCCACGGCGGCACGCGGTCCTCGACGGAGGCCGTGCAGAGCACGCGCGTCCGCCCGAACTCCACCAGGACGGACCCCATCGCCATCTCCGTGTAGTCGCGCGTGAACACGACCGGCCTCAGCTCGTCGGTCTCGCGGTCTGATGCGCGTAGCGTCACTGGTGGTCCTCGCTGGTCGGTTGACTGGGAACGTGAGTGGGGATACAGGTAGGGGTCCGGGGGCTCGGCGCGCAGCGGCACGCATGCCGGCTCAGATGTGAGTCGTCACGTGCGGCGCAGCAAGCACCACGGCGTGGCCGAAGGCGTCGGAGCCTTCCTCGACGGAGGCTACCGGGTCGAGGCCGGGCCACAGATGTGTGAGCATCAGGTGGCGGGCGCCCGCGGCGCGGGCCATCTCGCCCGCCTGGCGAGCCGAGAGGTGCATCGGACTGCGGATGTCGTCGTGCTGGTACGTGGCCTCGCAGAGAAGCAGGTCTGCACCGCGCGCCGAACGCCTCGGCCGACCAGCCCGGACCCGTGTCCGAGGTGTACACGAGGCGCTTGCCGCCGTAGCCGATCTCCACGGCGAGGGTCGGGGGCGGGTGGTCCGTCGCCGAGAACCGCAGCCCGAGGTCGCCCATCCCAACTGCATCGCCGTCGCCGACGCCGTGCCAGTCGAAGGTGTCGCCCCAAGACGCCGACGAGGCTCTCCAGGTGCTTCTCGACGCCTGCGGGGGCGTAGACCGGGAGGCCCGAGCGCTCCAGCCCGTAGCGGTAGAGGACGTGCAGGCCGTAGAGGTCGACGCAGTGGTCGGGGTGCCCGTGAGTGATCACCACCGCCGTCAGATCCTCCGGGAGGACGTGCTGCTGGAGATTGCGCGAACGACCCGTTGCCGCAGTCGACCCACAGGTTCGCGTCGCCGGCACGGACCAGGTAGCCGCTGCATGCCCCGCCCGACGGGGCCCCGTAGGAGCCCGAGCAACCCAGCACCGTCATGCGCAGGCCGCCGCCCGCGTGCGCCGAGGGGCTCGAACCGAGTCCTCCCGCGCCACGACCGGTGTCGTCGGGCACCGCGGCGGGCCTCACCACTCCCACGCCTCCACGTCGACGACCTCGGGGCCCAGGAACCTGCCGCCGAGCGTGCGGAACGTCTCGACGTTACCGCTCGTCACGAAGCGCCTCGACGGTTGGGCATCCTCGGGCCCCGGCCGGCGGTGCTCGCCTTCCAGGGAGGCCCGCACCTCGAAGGCGGTCTCGTCGGCGCTCGACACCAGGACGACGTCGCGGCCCATGACGTCGCCGATCGTGCGGGCGAGCAGCGGGTAGTGCGTGCAGCCGAGGACGAGCGTGTCGACGTCGGCCTCGACCACCGGGGCGAGGAGTCGCTCCGCGAGGATGTGGACCTGCTCCGACTCGACGTCGCCGGCCTCGACGAACTCGACGAAGCCCGGGCATGCGGCACAGGTCAGCTCGATCTCGCCGTCGAGCGCGGCGGCGGCGCGCTGGTACGAGCCGGACCTGATGGTGCCTACGGTGCCGATGACTCCTACCCTCCCCGTCCTCGTAGCGGTGCCGGCGGCGCGGATGCCGGGCTCGATGACACCGACCACCGGCACCTCGACCCGTTCCCGGAGATGCTCGAGAGCCGCGGCCGCGGCGCTGTTGCACGCCACGACGATCATCTTCACGTCGTCCTCGAGTAGGAGGTCGGTGATCTGGAGCGCGTACTTGAGTACGACCTCGTCGGGGCTTGGGCCCGTAGGGGAATCGCCCGGTGTCGCCGAAGTACAGGAGGTGCTCGTCGGGGAGGAGGTCGAGGAGCGCCCTCGCGACCGTGAGGCCCCCGAGTCCGCAGTCGAAGACGCCGATCGGCCTGTGGTCGTCGCGGCTCGGCGCCGACGGCCTCGCAGTCGACGGCCCGCCGTCGAGGCCTCCGTGTCCGTGCAGCGCACCGATCATCGCGAGCAAGACGCTACCGGGCTGCGGCTCGGCGGAGGCGGTCAGCGACCGCAGATCCGATCCCCGCCTCCGGCGGTGGAACCGCCAGGAGCACGTCGAGGCCCCTCAGGTCGGCCTCACGGAGGCGCGCGTAGAGCACGCGTGCGTAGGAGCGAGCGTCCTCCGGCGATCCCAGCACCACCACCTCGCCGGGGAGTCCCGCAGGCGGTTCGAGAGCCAACAGCCCCACCGACGCCCCGTCGGCGACGAGTGCCGCCGCCCGCGCGACCACCTCGGCGACCCCACAGACGACGACTTCCGCGTCCGGTGAGTAGTGCGCGACCAGCGTCCCCGGTGCGGCGACCTCGCCCTGCGTCCTACGCCTCGGCGCCTCGCCGATGACGGCAGCGACATCCTCCTCGCGGCACTCCGCCCATCCTCAGGACCGATGGCTCGGCGCCGCTGAAGTCGACGATGGTGGACTCGACGCCGACGTCGCACGGACCGCCGTCGAGGATCAGATCGACGTCGTCTCCGAGATCGGCGGCGACGTCGGCCGCGGAGGTCGGGCTCACCCGCCCGAACCGGTTCGCCGAGGGTGCGGCGATCCCGCCGCCGAGCTCCGCCAGCAGCGCCGAGCGCGACGGGGTGCGCAGGCACCCGCAGGCCTACGGTCTCGCGCCCGCCGGTCACCGCGTCGGTGACAGCTCCCGGCCGGCGCCGGAGCACGAGGGTCAGGGGCCCGGGCCAGAACGACGCTGCGAGAGCGCGCGCCGCGTCCGGCGACGTCCGTCGCCCACGCGTCGATCTCCGACGCGCTCGCCGATGTGCACGATCACCGGGTGGTCTCTCGGCCGCCCCTTGACGGCGAAGAGGTGGCGCACCGCGCTCTCGTTCGAGGCGTCGGCCCCGAGCCCGTAGACGGTCTCGGTGGGGAACGCGACGAGACCGCCGTCGCGCAGGATGCGAGCGGCACGGACGATCTCGTCGCGCGGCGGCCTGACCATCACCAGTAGTTGATGCGCCCGGCGCGCTCCTCGACGACGTCGAGGTCGTCGGTCCAGGCGCCCGACGACAGGTACTTCCAACCGCCGTCGGGCAGCAGCACCACGATCGTCCCCGACTCGATCGTCGCCGCCGCCTTGATCGCTCCCATGATCGCCGCACCGGAGGAGATCCCGGCGAAGACACCGCACTCATCGAGCAGGCGTCTGGTCGCCACTCGATCGACTCGCGCGGCCGGACGATGAGCCTGCGGTCGAGGACACCGGGGTCGAAGATCGGGGGGACGAAGCCGTCGTCGAGGTTGCGCAGGCCCTGTACGAGCTCGCCCGCAGGCGGCTCGACGGCGATCACCTTCAGCTCCGGGTTCTGCTCCTTCAGGTACCTGCCCGCCCCCATGAGGGTGCCGCTGGTGCCGAGCCCGGCGACGAAGACGTCGACCTCCGGACAGTCGCGCCAGTATCTCGGGGCCGGTGCCCTCGTAGTGCGCGAGCGGGTTCGCCGGGTTGCCGTACTGGAAGAGCAACACGTAGCCGGGCTCGTCGGCGGCGATCTTCTCGGCGAGGCGGATGGCCCCGTTGCTGCCCTCGCCGCCCGGCGAGAGCGTCACCTCCGCCCCGAAGATCTCGAGCAGCTGGCGCCGCTCGACCGAGACGTTCTCCGGCATCACGACCCGCAGTGAGTACCCGCGGCTGCGCGCCACGAGCGCCAGCCCGATTCCCGTGTTGCCCGACGACGGCTCGAGGATCGTCGCACCCGGGGTGAGCAGGCCTTCGGCCTCGCCCATCTCGACCATCTTCAGGGCGATCCGGTCCTTCGACGAGCCGCCGGGGTTCTGCCCCTCGAGCTTCGCGTAGATGCGCACCGCCGGGTTCGGCGAGAGCGCGTGCACCCCGACGAGCGGCGTGTTCCCGATCAGGTCGAGGATCGACTCGTGTCGCGCCATGGCGGGGTCCGGCCCGGCGGCCTTCGCCCTAGCCGCCGGCGACGGCGGGGAGGATCGAGAGGACGTCGCCGTCGTCGACCTTCGTGTCGAGCTGGCGCAGGTAGCGGATGTCGTCGTCGTTGACGTAGACGTTCACGAACCTGTGGAGGTCGCCGTCGTCGCCCAGGAGGTTCTCCCTGAACGCCGGGTACGCCCCGATGAGCGAGGAGAACACCTCGCCGACGGTCGCGCCGTCGGCCGTGACGGTGGCCTGCCCATCGGCGTGGGCCCTCAGCACCGTTGGAAGTCGGACCTCGACGGACAAGTCTCTGCTCCAGTGCTCGCCGGCCGGAACAGGCTACAGCCACTGCCCAGGGGCTCGGGACTCACCCGACGGCTCTGCGTCAACCGGCGGTATCCACCTCGACGGGCACCTCGCATATCTCCCCAGAGCGGATGCGGAACGCCCGCAGCACGGGAATCTCGTCGCGCAGGGAGACGATGGCGTAGAACCACGCCGGGTCGGCGGCCTGGCGGACGTCGGTGAGCGACGGGTACGCCTCGGTGTGGGTGTGCGAGTGCCAGACCCCCACGATCTCGTCGCCACGCGACTCGGCATCGCGCATCGCTCGGAGCAGGTCGCGCGAGTCGACCGTGTAGAGACGCGCCGACTCCTCCGAGTTGGCACATGGATGGACCGAGGTGACCTCGCCGGTCGGCTCGCCGTCGAGCATCGGCCCGCCGAGGAGCCCGCACGCCTCGATGAGGAACTCCTCACCCCACTGCTCGAAGACCGCACCGCGACAGTGGCCGACGATCTCGTCGCGCTGCAGGGCGGTCAGCCGCAGCGGCGGGCCCGTCGCGTCGGCCGCGGCTACGGGCGCGCCGCCCTCGCCACTGCTCACGCGCCCGGCGCCTCTTGGATCGCCCTCCAGACCCGCTCCGGGGTCGCGGGCATGTCCATGTGGCGGACTCCGAGGTGGGCGAGCGCGTCGACGACGGCGTTCTGGACGGCCGGCGTCGCGCCGATCGTGCCCGACTCGCCGATGCCCTTCGCTCCTAGCGGGTTGAGCGGCGTCTCCGTCTCGGTGTTCGAGACCTCGAACGACGGCAGCTCAGCCGCGGAGGGGATCGTGTAGTCCATCAGGTTCGACGTGACCGGGTTGCCGTCTTCGTCCCAGCGGACCTCCTCGAAGAGGGCCTGAGCGAGCTCCTTGCGCGATCCCGCCGTGCTGCTGGCCGGCGACGAGGAGCGGGTTGAGGATCCGCCCGCAGTCGTCGACGGCCACGTGGCGGCGGAGCTTGACGGCGCCGGTCTCCGAGTCGACGTCGACGACGGCTACGTGCGCCCCGAACGGGAACGAAGAGGCGCCCTGGTCCCAGTCGTGCTCGTAGGCGAGGCCCGGCTCCATGTCGTCGGGGCGCCTCGCGTCGTCGTCGGCCGCCACCGCCAGGTCGGCCCAGGCGAGCGTGCTCGCCGGTACGCCCGCTACGTGGAGGCCGCCGTCGCCGACGACGATGTCGTCGGGGCTCGCCTCCAGGAGGTGCGCCGCGAGTCGCCTGCCCTTCTCGAGCACCACCTTCCCGGCCTCCAAGATGGCGGAGCCACCGATCTGAAGCGATCGCGAGCCCATCGTCCCCGAACCGGTCGGCACCTCGGCGGTGTCGGACTGCACGATGCGCACCGACTCCATGGGGACTCCGAGCAGATCGCTGACCAGCATCGCGAACGATGTCTCGTGCCCCTGCCCGTGAGCGCTGGTGCCGACCTTCACGGTCACACCGCCGTCGGTCCCGACCTCGAGGGCGCCGAACTCCTTGAAGATGCCCGGTGCGGTGATCTCCACGTAGCAGGAGACGCCGATCCCCATCAGCACGGAGTCGCCGCGCGCCCTGCGCTCCGCCTGCTCGGCGCGCAGGGCGTCGTAGCCGGCCGCCTCGAGCGCCGCGTCGAGTGCCTTCTCGTACTCGCCGACGTCGTAGGTGGCTCCGCCCGCGGTGGTGAAGGGGAACTCGTCGGGCGGGATGAAGTTGCGCCGCCGGATCTCGACCGGGTCGAGCCCGAGCTCGGCTGCCCCGATGTCGATGATCCGCTCGATGAGGCTGGCGGCCTCGGGGCGCCCGGCGCCCCGGTAGGCAGCAGTGGGAGTGGTGTTGGTCGCCGCGGCCCGGCCGCCCATCACGAGCTTGGGTATCCGGTAGACGCCCGGTCGACATGGTGCGCGTCATGAACATCATCACGGCACCGAGGATGGGGTACGCACCTCCGTCGCCGACGACGTCACCCCTCAAGCCGACGATGGTGCCGTCGTGCTTCAGGCCGAGCTCGACTTCCTGTACCTGGCCGCGCCCCTGCACCATCGCGACCATGTTCTCCGAGCGCGTCTCCGTCCACTTCACCGGACGGGCCGAGGCCGAGCGCCGCCTTCGCGGCGATCATGTACTCCACGTAGACGGCGGCCTTCGGACCGAAGCCACCGCCGACCGCGGGCGCGACCACCCTTACGAGCGGAGCCTCGAGCCCGATCGCCGGGGCGAGCGCGTCGCGCACCGCGTGCGGGCTCTGGGTCGGCACCCAGAGCGTGATCCCTCCCGCGGGTTCGCCGGGGACCGCGACGATCCCGTTGGCCTCCATCGGCACGCCGGCCAGTCGCTGGTTGCGGAACCGGCCCGACACGATCACGTCGGCGCCGTCGAAGACCGTCTCGTCTTCGCGTGCGCGGCAGGGTGAGCGCGACGTTCGACCCGTGCTCGGGGAAGAGGAGCGGCGCGCCCTCCGCCGAGCGCGGCCTCAGCGTCGGCCACGGCAGGGAGAGGGTCGTAGTCGACCATCACGTGCTCGGCCGCGTCGACCGCCTGCGCGCGGCTCTCGGCGACGACCGCGGCGACGATGTCGCCGACGAAGCGCACCCGGTCACGGGCCAGCGGCGGCCGGTTCATCTCCACGGGGATCATCATGAACCCCTGGACGTCGGGGAGCGCGAGGTCGTCGGCCGTGTACACCGCGACGACGCCGGGCATGGCGACGGCCTCCCGGGTGTCGATGCCCTCGATCAGTGCATGAGCGACGGTGGAGCGCACGAAGACGAGGTGCGCCAGGCCGTCGAAGCTCAGGTCGTCGAAGTAGCGCGCCTCGCCGAGCAGGATCTCCGGGTCCTCGCGGCGCAGCACGGCATTGCCGAGGATCGAGCCGGACTTGCGCATCTTCGTCCCCCTCGCGTGCACCTGGAAGCCGCGGGCACACTACCGGACCCTTCCCGGCCTCTCTGCGCCGCGACAGAATGCACCGGTGAGAGCGGTCCGCAACACCGAGAACGGCATAGCGGTCGTCGAGGTCCCACTACCCGACCGCGACGGTGTCAGGGTGAAGGTGGTCTCCGCGAGCATCTGCGGGACCGACCTCGAGCTGGTCGGGCTCGGCGCTCTCCCGTTCACGCTCGGCCACGAGGTGAGCGGCGTCACCGACGAGGGGACCCAGGTGGCGGTCCTCCCCCTCGAGTACTGCGGCACGTGCGATCGCTGCCTGGCCGGGGAGACGGCGCAGTGCCGCACGGCGATGGCCCGCATGTACGGCCTGGCGAGCGACGGCGCCATGGCAGACGAGATGGTGGTGCGCGAAGACACGGTGGTCCCCCTGCCGGTAGGTCTCGACGTGCGCGACGCGAGCCTCGTGGAGCCCCTGGCCGTCGCCCTGCATGCCGCGAACCGTGTGGGGCTGCAAGAGGGGCAGCGGGTCGCCGTCGTCGGCGCCGGCTCGATCGGTCTGCTCTGCGCGGCGATCGCGCGCGACGCCGGCTGTGAGGTCACTGTCGCGGCGCGGCACCCGGCGCAGCAGGCGGCAGCGGAGGCGCTCGGGGCGGGCGTCGGGCCCCAGGGCTCCTACGACGTCGTCTTCGAGGCTGCGGGAACGCCGAGCGCCTTCGCCCAGGCCTCCGACCTCTGCGACAGAGGAGGCACGATCGCGCTCGGTCTCGACGTCGTGGCGACCGGTCACGGTGTCGTTCATGGCGGCCCAGCTGAAGGAGGTGACGCTCGTGCCCGCGATCGTCTACGGCCACTGCCACGGCGACCGCGAGTTCGACGCCGCCGCCGCGATCCTGGCCCGCCACCCGGAGATCCCTCCGGCGATGATCACCCACAGGTTCCCCCTCGACGACGCCGCCGAGGCGTTCCGGGTCGCCACCGACAGGGCGGCGGGGGCGATCAAGGTGGTGCTGGAGCCCTAGCCCCTCGACCCGTCCGAACCCGCGACGCCGGGTGGGCGGTCGGTGCTTCAGGCCGTCGGCGCGTCAGGGCGTCGGTGCTTCGTCGCGGAGCAGGCCCGCGGAGCGCAGGTCGTCCCAGAGCGCCGGCGGGATCGGATGCGAGAAGTGCGCCGCGTTCTCCGCGATCTCGCCGGCAGTCCGCGCACCGGTGAGCACCGTCGCCACGACGGGGTGGGCCGCGGGAAGCTGCAGTGCCGCGGCGCGAAGCGGCACACCGTGCGCAGCGCACACCTCGCCGATGCGCGCCGCGCGTGCGACGAGCGCGTCGGGAGCCGGTGCGTAGTCGTACGTCGCGCCCGCGCGAGGATCGGCGAGGAGGCCGCTGTTGAAGACCCCGCCTGCGATCACCGCCACGCCTCGCTCGGCGCAGGCGGGCAGCAGGTCGTCGAGGGCCCCCTGCTCGAGCAGCGTGTACCGGCCGGCGAGGAGCACGCAGTCGATGCCCGCCTCGCGCACGAACCGTGTGAGGAGAGCCGTCTGGTTCATGCCCGCGCCGACGGCTCCGATCGCCCCCTCGTCGCGCAGGCGGCGCAGCGCCGGAAACGCGCCGTCGAGCGCCTCCGATCCGTGGTCGTCGGGATCGTGGACGTGGACTATGTCGACGCGGTCGAGGCCGAGGCGGTCGAGGCTCTCCGCGAGCGAGCGGAGCACCCCGTCGTGCGAGAAGTCGAAGACGGGCCGCAGCGGTGGCGCGTCGGCGAAGATCGACTCTTCCTCACGGCCGGGGACGAGCAGTCGCCCGACCTTCGTGGCGAGCACGTAGTCGTTTCGCGACCGTTCCCGCAACGCCGCGCCGAACCTGCGTTCCGAGAGGCCGTGGCCGTAGAGGGGCGCTGTGTCGAAGGTGCGCACTCCTGCGCCCCAAGCCGCGTCGACGGTGGCCCGGGCGTCGTCGTCGGTGGCCGATCGGAACATGCCGCCGAGTGGCGCACCACCGAGGCCGAGGCGCGTGACCGTGAGCGCAGTGCGGCCGAGTGCCAGGCGCTCCGCGGGTTCCGGCACTACGCCCCCACCCCGCCCGACCACTCCGAGCCTCCGGGGAACGCGAGAGCGTCGAGCGACTCCGGGTGCATCTCGATCGAGTAGCCGGGTGCCTCGGGCACCAGGTAGCGCCCGCCGCTGACGCGGACGGGGTCGAGGAAGTGCTCGTGGAGATGGTCGGCGAACTCGGTGGTCCGATCGTCGAGCGGGGAGCCGAGCGCGACGTGGTCGACGAGCGAGATGTGCTGCACGTACTCGCAGAGCCCGAGACCCCCGGCGTGGGGGCAGACCGGCACGCCGCGCTTCGCCGCCATGCAGCAGCACCGCGAGCACCTCGTTGAGGCCGCCGAGGCGGCAGGCATCGACCTGGCAGTAGTCGATCGCGCCGGCCGCGAGCATCTGCTTGAACACGACCTTGTTCGCCGCGTGCTCGCCGGTCGCGACCCCGACGGGGGCGACCGCGCTTCGGATTGCTGCGTGGCCGAGCACGTCGTCGGGGCTGGTTGGCTCCTCGATCCAGCGGAGTCGGTAGGGCTCCAGGTGCCGCATCCACGCGATCGCCTCGGGCACGTCCCACACCTGGTTCGCGTCGGCCATCAGGTCGCGCTCCCAGCCGATCTCCTCGCGCATGACCTCGCAGCGCCACACATCGCCCGCCACGTCGATGCCGACCTTGGTCTTGAAGCTCGTCCAGCCGGCGTCGATCGCCTCGCCGCAGAGCCGACGCACCTTCTCCTCGGGGTATCCGAGCCAGCCCGCCGACGTGATGTACGCGGGGTAGCCGCCGGCGCGCATCGCGGCCTCGCGCGCCGCGCGGCCGGGTGCCGCGTCGCGCAGCATTTCGAGTGCCTCGTCGGGCGTGATCGCGTCGGTGAGGTAGCGGAAGTCGATCAACGACACGAACCGCTCGGGAGTCAGGTCGGAGACCAGCTTCCAGACCGGCTTCCCTTCGACCTTCGCCCACAGGTCCCACACCGCGTTCACGATCGCGGCGGTCGCCAGGTGCACGACCCCCTTCTCGGGGCCCAGCCAGCGGAGCTGGCTGTCGTTCGTGAGGCTCCGATGGAACGCCGCGAAGTCGCCGGTGATCTCGTCGAGGTCCCGACCGACCACGTGGGGGGCGAGCGCGTCGATCGCCGCGCAGACGACCTCGGTCCCGCGCCCGATGGTGAAGGTCAGGCCGTGCCCTGCGTGCCCGTCGACGTGGTCGGTGGCCAGCACCACGTACGCCGCCGAGTAGTCGGGGTCGTCGTGGACGGCGTCGGAGCCGGCGAGCGTGCGCGAGGTGGGCGCCCGCACGTCTCGCGCCGAGTACCGCGTGACGCGCGTCAACGTGTCGTGCCTTCCCAGCTCACGCGATAGACGTCGCCGCTCGTCTCGGGATAGTCGGTGTCGAGCGCGACGTTGGTCACCACGCACCGCTCCCGCGGGGCGACGATCTCGTTGCCGGCGACCACAGTCGCCTCGTCGTCCCAGGTGAGGACGCCGATGCGGCAGCGATCGAAGCGGTTGCCCGAGACGCGCGTGCCGGTGGCCCCACGCTCGATGAGGGCGCCGGTGTCGCAGCGGAACGCCGTGTTGCCCTCGACGGTGGTGCCGCTGCCACCCTCGACGCCGATCCCCCGCATGGTGCGGCGCGCCTCGTTGCCCCGGACCACGGCATCAGTCGAGTGCTGGACGTGGATTCCGAACCAGCGGGTCTCGTAGCGGTTCCCCACGATCCGCGCCCCTGAGGTGCGTGAGACGCGGATGGCGCAGAGGTCGTCGCGGCACTCGTTGCCCTCGATGACGTGGCCGTCGCCGCCCGCCACGTCGATCCCCGCGCCCCAGCGCAGCCCCTGCTGGCGATTGCCGATCACCTCGACGCCGTTGACCGCCATGAGCCCGATGTTGCCGAGGTCGACCGAGTTCCCCGAGATCACGTGGCCCTCTCCGCCGCTGATCGCGATCGACTGCACCCGGCATCCGGTAACGGTGAGGGCGTCGGGCCCGCTCGCCACGATGCAGGTCGGAGGGAAGAGGAAGTAGCCCGGCGACCCGCCGGTGACGGTGAGGCCGGAGAGCGTCGCGCCAGAGCCGACCAGCCGCACGACCACCCCGCCTCCGGCGTCGAGGACCGCATCTTCGGGGGCGATCCCGGGTGCGGCGCGCAGCGTGACGCCCTCGGGCACGTTCAGTGGGAACGTCTCGACCTCGGCGCCGTAGGTGCCGGCGCCGACCTCGACCACGTCGCCGGGTCGGGCGCCGTCGAGACCGGCACCGATCGACGCTGTCCCCACCCCGTTGAGGGTCACCCTCCCCCCGGCCCGATCCTCCCGCACGACAACGGGTCCGCTCGCCGGCTCGAGGTCGACCCGGTACACGGCGCCGAGCGACGGTCGCGGCCCGGGGCCCTCCAGGTGCAGGGCGTCGTCGGACTGGCGGAACCCGATCGGCCGGTTGTCGTCGCCGCTCACCGAGGTCACCCGACCCGAGGCGAGCCCGAGGCCGGGGAAGCCGGGGGCCTCGACCGAGTCGAGGTCGATCGCGTTGACCCTCGTCGCTCCGCCGGCCGCGGCGCCGGGTGTGACCGTGTACCAGGTGGCGGCCGTGCCCGGCACGACGAACGGGTGGCTGCCGTGGATCGCGTCGGCGTGAGCCGTCACCCACTCGCCCGCCTCGCGCAGCACTCGGGCCTGGATCTCGGGGATCGTGCCGTCGACCTTCGGACCGACGTTCAGCAGGAGGTTGCCGCCCTTCGCGACGACCTCGGCGAGGAGGGCGACGACCTGGGCGGCGCTCAGGTGGTCGTCGTCCTCCTCGACCTGGTTGAAGCAGAACGAGTGCCCCATCCCGCGACAGAGCTCCCACGGCCCGTCGGGCGGCGTCTCGGGCACCTCGTACTCGTAGGTGCGGAAGTCGGTGTGCGAGGCGAAGAACCGGTCGTTGACCGCCGCGTCGATGCCGAGTCGCGCAGCGGCCGCGAAGTAGTCGTCGACGATCTTGTCGGAGCGCCAGTGCGCTGCCGAGTGCCCCCAGTGCCCGTCGCCCCAGAGGACCGCGGGCTGATAGCGCTCCACGAGCTCCGCGATCTGAGGGCGCATGAAGGCGTCTACGTAGCCTTCGGGGTCGGGGTAGCTCGGGTGCGCCCAGTCGAGGAGCGAGTAGTAGGTGCCGTAGACGAGACCCGCGGAGCGCACCGCCGTCGCGAGCTCGCCGACGACGTCGCGGTGCGGGCCCTGGCGGACGGAGCTCCGGTCGGTGAGGGCGGTGTCCCACCAGCAGAAGCCGTCGTGGTGCTTCGTGACCATCACGACGTACCCCATGCCCGCGGCAGATGCGAGCCCTGCGTACTCGGCGGCGTCGAAGCGCTCGAAGGTGAGGTGCGGGATGAAGTCGTCGAAGGAGTAGCCCGGCCAGTGCTCGGCGTGCCATGCCATGACCTCGGGAAGCGGCGAGGTCGGGTGGAGGGCGACGTCGGCGCGCGGCTCCAGGTGCGACCAGTACCAGTCGGCGTACTCGTGCACCGGCGAGAACGCCGGAACCGTCGCGATGTTCGCGTGGACGAACATGCCGAACCGCTTCTCCGCGAACCAATGCGGCTTCGGATACCGCGCCGCTTCGGTTGCGTCGCCCGTCATCCCAGTGCCTCCTCGGCAGCCATCTGCATCTGATCGATCGCCTCGGCCGGATCGAGCTCGCCCAGCAGCGCCCGGTGGAGCGCCAGCCAGCCGGAGTCCTCGACGTCGGGGAACCGAGGGAGCGCAGGGTACGTGATCATCCCCTCGGCGATCGTGGCCCGGGTGATCTCCAGCCGGCGGGCGTCTACCTCGTCGACCGGCTCGACCGCTGCGAGGACCTCCGAGTGGGCGCAGACCGCGCCGCTCGCGGCCTCCAACTGGTTCGCCTCCGCAGATGCGAGGTCCACGAGCAGGGCCCGAGCCCCGTCGATGTCGCCGCACGTGGTCGGGATCGCCCAGGAGTGGCAACCCGCATACGACACGACGCCGTCCGGACCGCCGAGATAGGGGTGCGGCTCCAACGATCCTCCGACCCGGGACCCGCGAAGCGCGCCCGTGGCTCCGGGCCACGCCGCCGCGAGCGCGACGCGGCCGTCGCCGAGAGCCGAGTCGACGTCGTCGTAGTGCCAGTCGGGCTGCGACGAGGGCGCCCTGCGCGCGATCGAGACGAGCATCTCCACCGCCCGGCGCGCCTCATCGGTGCGCAGCGTGGGACGTAGCGAGGCATCGAAGAGGTGGCCGCCCAGCGTCGTCACTACCTCGAAGAAGGTGCCGAAGAGGCCCGACTCGCGACCGGGGAGGCCGAACACGAGGGGCGAGGCGAGCATCTGCTCCCACGTCGCCGGCACCGGCTCCGCGCCGCACAGGTCGCGGTTGACCCAGAGGACCCTTACGTCGACGTTCCGAGGGACCGAGAGCAGCGGGCCCCGGAAGCGGCAGAGGTCGACCGCACGCGACGAGAGCGGCCGCAGCACCGCGGGCTCGACGATGTGGTCGAGCGGCCTGAGCCACTCCGCCTGGGACGGCGCGTACTTCGAGTGGGTCGAGAGAACGTCGATCCGCTCCCCACGAGCGAGGAGGGCGGCGACAGCCCGGTTGAGGCTCGGGTGGTCGGTGTGGACCACCACCTCGACGTCGCGCCCGGAGAGCATCTCGTAGAGCCCGTCGTACATCGGCCCGCCGACGAGCGCCAACCGCAGTGTCACGAGCCATCCCTCCCGCATCGGCAGCCACCCCGACGGGCGGTCCGCGGACCCTAGTGCGACCCCGGGCGCGACGGTAGAGAGGGAACCGTGGGGCCCGTGGCGCGGTACCGTGCGGCCATGCCCGGACGAGGTGACAAGACCGTCATCACCAACCGGCGGGCGCGGCACGACTACTCGCTCGGCGATGTCTTCGAGTGCGGCGTGGTCCTGCAGGGCGCCGAGGTGAAGTCGATACGTGACGGGCGCGCGAACCTCCAGGACTCCTACGCGCCGCGTCGACGCCGGCGAGGTCTGGCTCCACGGGATGCACGTGTCGCCGTACGCGTTCTCGCGCGACGATCTCGACCCCGTACGGCCACGGAAGCTGCTGCTCCACAGGCGCCAGATCGACGAGATCGAGAAGGCCACCGCCGAGAAGGGCGTCACGCTCGTGCCGCTACGCGTCTACTTCAGCGACGGTCGCGCGAAGGTGGAGATCGCGGTGGCCACCGGGAAGCGCAAGTACGACAAGCGTCAGGCGATTGCCGCCCGCGACGCACAACGCGAGACGGAGCGGGCGCTCAAGGAGTCGCGCCGCTGACGGGTCCGCCGCTCCGGGGCAGACCCTCCGGACGCGCACGCACACCAGCCGGCACACCCTCCGGACGCGCACGCACACCAGCCGGCACACCCTCCGGACGCGCACGCACACCAGCCGGCACACCCTCCGGACGCGCACGCACACCAGCCGGCACACCCCCGGGAACCCCGGTGCTCTCGACAGTGGCAGAGTCGGCGGGCTCGGGCGCGGCCTCGACGGCGGGAATGGAGAGCGTGAAGCGGCACCCGCCGCCGGGCGCCTCGGCGAGAGCGAGCCGGCCGCCGATGAGGCCTGCGAGCTGGCGACAGAGGTAGAGCCCGAGCCCGGTGCCCCCCTGCCTCCGGGTCGACGACTGGTCGAGCTGGACGAAGCGCTGGAAGACGCGCTCGCGGTCCTCGCCGGGGATACCGGGCCCCTGGTCGTCGACGGTGAAGAGGATCTCGCCGTCCGAGCGTGAGGCGCGCACCTCGATCGGCCCCGACGGCGCGTACTTGCCCGCGTTCTCCACGAGGTTCGAGATGATCTGTTGGAGCTTGACCGGGTCGGTGACCACGGTCTCGATCCCCACACCCACCGATGTCGATGCGCGTCCGTCGGTCAGGCGCGAGGTGTCGCGCACGACCTGCTCCAGCAGCTGCCCCACGGAGACGGGACGATGGCTGATCGGCACGGTCTCGTGCTCGGTGGAGGCCACGACGAGCAGCTCGTTGATCAGACGCTGGAGGCGGTCGCCCTGCTCGGCGGCGGTCTCCATGAGCTGGTGCCGCTTGTCGTCGTCGAGGCGGCCCTCGAGCCGCGCGATCGTCCCCATCGCGCCGAGCATCACGGCCAACGGAGTCCGGAGCTCGTGCGAGACCGCCGCGACGAAGTCGCCCTTCTGCTGGTTCAGGTCGACCTGGTGTGCGAGGGCCTGCTCGCGCTCCTCGTAGAGGCGGGCGTTCGCGGATGTCAGCGACGCCTGGCTAGCGAAGGCTGCGAGCGTCTCGACCCTTCCTGGCGAGCTCCCGTCGGGCCTGCCCTGCCTCCACACTGCGATCACGAGCGGCCCGGCTGCATCCGGCCGTGAGGCGGCGGCGAGCAGACACTGCGCGCCGGGGACCGCAGCCGAGAGCACGTCACTCCCTGCGGCGAGTCCGATCTCGACCTCGGCGTCGCCCGTCCTCCCCGTACTTCGGACCAACTCCCCAACGAGCTCCTCCGGTGCTGCGCGAGTCCCGTCGTCGTCGATGAGCGAGCCGACCCACGTTCCGGTCGTGTCGGTCGAGCAGCACACCGCCGCCACGCCGGTGCCCAGGCTCCGCGCCTCGGAAGCGAGCAGCCCCAACGCCTCCTCGAACCCCGACAGTCTCGATGTGCGCGCCGACGCCCCGTAGAGCCTCTCGAAGCGCAGGTGCTCGTCGCGCTGGGCGGCAGCGTGGCGCGAGTTGAGGGCGACGGCACCGACGAGCGGCACCAAGAGCAGAGGCAACACGGGGTTCTGCCGGTAGAGCTGGTAGCCGATCGGGCCCAGCGGTGCAGCGGCGAACGTCATCAGAGCGGCCGTCGGCACGGAGCGGGCAAGGACGTCGTAGAAGGTCGCCTTCTCGACAATCGCGAGGACCATCGCCGTCGCCGCCACGTCGAGGAGCGAGAAGCAGAGCACGCAGGCGATCGCAGCGGCCCAAGCAAGGGCGTCGTCGAAGTCGGTCTGACCGATCGCCTGGAACGCGACTCCGGCAATCGTGACCGCGGCGAGCCGGTTGGTCACGTTGAAGAGCAGCTTCAGGCCGATCGTCCGCTCGTAGAGCAGCGCAGCGGCCTCACCGGCCGCTGCGGCAACCCCCGCTCCCACCGGGCCCACCAGGAAGAACGCGACCGGGAGGATCGTCTCGATCAACGTGAACGTGCACTTGTGACGGCGGAACTCGAGCCGCATCGTGAACGACCCGCCCAGGGCGAATGCGACCGCCAGGATCGCGATCGTGCGGACGTCGCCGACCGCGGATCCCGCTCCGATGCTCAGCCGGGCGAACACGACAGCAAGGCCCGCCTCGCACGCGACGAGGAGCCCGATCCGGCCCCCGACGCTGTTCAGCGGGCTGCGGAGACGTGACGAAAGGGCTAGCCCCAGTCGGCAGCGTTCCACGACGCCGAGCTCCAACGGGTTGCCTCCCACATCTCGTCGGTCCAGCGTGTTGCCGCCCACTCCTCGTCACTCCAACGCGTCGCACTCCAGCGGGTCGCGCTCCAGCGGGTCGCACTCCACCGTGTCGCGTTCCAGCGTGTCGCCGCCCACTCCTCGTCACTCCAGCGGGTTGCGTTCCAGCGAGTCGCGTTCCAGCGAGTCGCGTTCCAACGGGTCGCGTTCCAGCGGGTCGCAGCCCACTCCTCGTCACTCCAACGCGTCGCGTTCCAACGGGTCGCGTTCCAACGGGTCGCGGCCCAGTCCTGGTCACTCCAGCGCGTCGCGTTCCAACGAGTAGCGGTCCACCGGGTCGCGTTCCAACGAGTGGCGTTCCAACGGGTCGCGCTCCAACGGGTCGCCGCCCAGGGCATCTGGTCCCTCAGGCCGCGTCCGAGGCCGCCGAACGCGATCGGCTGGCGCTGCCACCAGTCGCGTCGTGGCCTCGCGCTGTCGGCGCCGTCGAGGCTGACCGCCACGGCAGTGCCGTCGTCGATCGAGACACCGCCGTCTATCAGGGCGCCCTTCAGGTCGTCGGGCGTCGCGTCGGGGTGCATCTCGACGAGCGTGGCGAGACCGCCGGCGACCATCGCGGCCGCCATCGACGTGCCGCTGCCCCGGAAATACGCGTCGCCGATCCGGCCTTCGGGGTGCCCGGAGTCGATCGTCGAACCCGGTGCCCGGAGCGAGACCACCGAGACACCCGGAGCTACTACGTCGGGCTTCGAGTAGCGGCGGAAGTCTTCACGGCCGGAGAACTCGGGGACCGTGTCGTCGGAGGCGTCGGCCGTCCCGTTCGTGTCGGAGGCACCGACCGTGATGATCCACGGGTCGCTGCCCGGCGAGGTGACGACTCCGTCACCCTCGTTGCCGGAGGCACCGACGACTGCTATCCCCGACGCCCAGGCAGCCTCGACGGCTCCCGAGAGCGGGTTCGCGATGTAGGGCAGGTTGGTGTCGACGCCGAACGAGAGGTTCATGACCCGGATCTCGTGCTCGTCGCGGTTGACGATGACCCAGCCGATGCCGGCGATGAGCTTCGAGAGCGTCGTGCGGCCGTCGGCCCCTGCGACCTTCACCGAGACGATGTCTGCTCCCGGCGCAACCCCCGTGTGCTGCACGGCCTCGCCCGCGCTGGAGCTGCCGTCACCTGCGATGAGGCCGGCCATGAAGGTGCCGTGCCCGTACCGGTCGATGCCGTCGCCTTCTCCGGAGAGGTCGGGACCGCGTACGACGCGCCCCGCCAAGTCCGCTGTCTCGGCGACGCCGGTGTCGACGAGCGCGACTCCCACTCCGGCTCCGGCGTCGGCCGACCAGCCGTCGGCCGGGTCGATGGCCGAGAGCTGCAGGTCGTGCGCGGCGGGGTCGAAGTCGGTGCCGGTCGCCTCGAGGACCAGGTCGGGAGTCACCCGGAGCACAGGGTCGGCCGAGAGCATCGCCATCGCACGCGCGTCGACGGTTGCTGCTACCCCGCCGACGAGGTCGAGCTCCGCGTCGACGCGCCCGCCCGCGGCAACCACGGCGGCGGCGGCGGAGTCGGAGCTCGAGGCCTCGACTATGACGGCGCGCTCGGCGCCGCCGCTGACGCGCGCAGCGGCCGGGGCTGCGATCAACCCCGGGAGGAGCAGGGCGATGGCCGTCGCAGCTCGGCGGATCGGCATGCGCTTCATGCGGCGGCTCCCGAGAAGAAGTAGTCGAAGAAGTGGACGAACTCCTCGACGTTGAACGGCTTCGTGATGTAGTAGTCGGCGCCCGACTGCCACCCCTCCCAGACGTCTTCGTCGGTCGCCTTCGCCGTGAGAAGGACCACCGGGATGTGCTGGGTCCGCGGGTCGTCCTTCAGCTCGCGCAGGACCGTGTAGCCGTCGCGCCCGGGCATCATGATGTCGAGGACGATGAGGTCGGGCAGGAGCTCGTGGGCGGCCGCGACCGCGGCGTCACCGTCCTCGACGATGTGGACGTCGAAGCCCTCGGCCCCGAGGTTCATCTCGAAGAGGGTCCGCATCCCCGGCTCGTCCTCCGCGTAGAGGATTCGGCCGGCGCGTCGCTGGGCGCCGTCACGGGTCATCTCTGATTCGCTCATCAGGGAGGTCTTCGGCACTCAGAGCGCGCACTCTTGAGACATTCCGGGCCCGTAGCCCTCTCCGGGGGCCACATCCGTCACGTTCCGTGGTATTCGCCGGTCGAAAGTGGGCTTTTCGGCCCCTTCGTACCGACACCCGCTCCCGGCAGCGGCCACACCTCCCAGCGACCCGAGGCCCCGCGCCCGTGGCCGCGGCCGGGCAGCAGCACCGCTGCGCCGTTCGGCGTCTGTGGCAAGGTGACCGCGTGAGCGGCCTCGCCCTAGCCGTTGCGGTCGCCCTGGCGTTCGACCTCACGAACGGCTTCCACGACTCGGCCAACTCCGTGGCGGCGCTGGTCGCCACCCGAGCGGCGAGGCCGGCGTCGGCGATTGCGCTCGTCTCGGTCTTCCACCTGCTCGGACCGCTCCTCGCAGGTACCGCCGTAGCCGACACGGTCGGGGGCCTCGTGATGCTCGACGGGTCGGAGGCCGTCGCCACCGTCGGCGCGGCCCTCACAGGGGCCCTCGCGTGGAACCTGCTCACCTGGTGGCGCGGTCTTCCGTCGAGCTCGAGCCACGCGCTCGTGGGTGGCCTAGTCGGCGCGGCGCTGTTCGACGCCGGTGACGGAGCGGTCCATTGGGGTGGCCTCGAAGGACTCCGCCCCACCGGGGTGCTCGGCGTGCTCGCCGCACTCGCGATCTCGCCGGTGCTCGGATTCGGGGCCGGCCTCCTTGGAGCCCGCGCAGCGCGGCGGGCGACCCGGCGGGCCTCCATGGAGGTGCAGCGATCCGTGATGCGCGGGCAGTGGTTCACGGCGTCGGCCCTCGCGTTCAGCCACGGGGCCAACGACGCGCAGAAGACGATGGGCGTGATCACCCTGCTCCTGATCGCCGACGGCCGGCTCGACGCTTTCGCCGTGCCCCTGTGGGTGAAGCTCGCCGCAGCGTTCACGCTGACGGCCGGCACCAGTCTCGGCGGGTGGCGGATCGTGCGGACCGTAGGCAGCGGCATCTACCGCCTCCGCCCGCTCGACGGGCTCGTGAGCCAGGGTGGCTCCGCGGCCGTGATCTTCGCCGGCGCGGCGCTCGGAGCGCCCGCCAGCACCACCCACGTGGTCGCCTCGTCGGTGGTGGGTGTGGGAGCGGGACAGCGCTGGCGGCACGTACGGTGGGCCGTGGTGCGCGAGATGGGGCTCGGCTGGCTCGTGACGCTCCCGGCTAGCGCCGTGTTGGGCGCAGCGGCCGTCCCGGTATGGAGGTGGTTGGCTTGAGGAACTGGTTCCTTCCCGACAGCCCGGACGTGATGGGTCTGCTGCTGCAGCAGGCCGACATCACGATCCACGGGCTCGACGCTTTCGTCGCGTGGTCGTCGGGCGACGAGGCCGGGGCTCAGACGGTGCGCGAGTGCGAGCACCAGGCCGACGACGCCCGCCGCGCGCTCCACCGCGCGCTCCGAGTGTCGACGTTCAAGTAATCCACCGCGTGGTGGGTGGGGTGTTCAGGTAATCCACCGGCGGGCGTTCACGTAATCCCTCGCGGTGCGTTCGCGTTATCCAGCGGCGTCGAGGTGGTGACGAACGGCGGAGCATCCCTGGGTTCGGTTCCTTGTCCTCGTAGGACCTGGCTCGTCAACCGGCGAGCTGGGAGCGAAGATGGCAAGGAGAACGTTCGAGATGATCGATGTCGTAGAGATCTTGCAGCACTGGCACGCAGGCCGGGCGAAGGCCGAGGTCGCGGCGAGTGTCGGGGTGGATCGGGGCACGGTCCGTAAGTACGTCGCCCCGGCCGAGGCGGCGGGCCTGGTCCCGGGCGGGCCGTCGTTGTCGCGGGTGGAGTGGCTGGAGTTGGTGCGGGGCTGGTTCCCGGAGCTGATCGACGCGAAGGCGCGCAGCCTCACGTTCGGGACGATCAACGCGCACCGCGACCGCATTGAGACGATGCTGAAGACGAACAAGCCGACCACGGTGTGGCAGCGGCTGCGCGATGAGCACGGCCTCGCGGTGAGCGTGACGAGCTTCCGCCGGTACGTATGGCTGGAGTTTCCCGACGAGGTGTCTGCCGACGACGCGACGGTGCTGCGACCGGAGGTCGAGCCGGGCAGCGAAGCCCAGATCGACTACGGGCACCTCGCGCTGTGGCCGGATCCGGAGTCGGGCCGCAGCCGGAAGTTGAACGTGTTCGTGATGGTGTTGGCGATGTGCCGGCACATGTTCATCCGGCCGGTGTTCGCGATGGACCAGGCGGCGTGGATCGAGGCGCATGTCGCCGCGTTCGAGTTCTTCGGTGGGGTGCCGGCCCGGTTGGTGGCGGACAACTTGAAGACCGGGACGATCAAGCCGGACCTGTATGACCCGAAGCTCAACCGCGGGTACGTCGAGTTGGCCGAGCACTACGGCTGTCTCGTCGACCCGGCGCGGGCGGTGAAACCGAAGGACAAGCCGCGGGTCGAGCGGCCGATGAGCTACATCCGCGAGAGCTTCTTCCGCGGCCGCGACTGGGCGAGCCTCGAACAGATGCAGACCGCCGGGGTCACGTGGAGCGCGGAGGTCGCGGGCCAGCGCCGGCATCGCAGCCTCGGCGGGGCGACCCCGGCCGCGGTGTTCGCCGCGGTCGAACAACCCGCCCTGCTCGGTCTGCCCCGCCAGCGCTTCGAGGCGGCCACGTGGTCGCGCCCGAAGGTAGGGACCGACTGCCACATCAACGTCGACGGCGCCCTGTATTCGGTGCCGTGGCGCCACATCGGCCACCACGTCGAAGCGCGCCGCAGCCCCGGTGTTGTGGAGGCATTCGTCGGCCCGGACCTGATCAAGACCCATGTGCGGGTGACCAAGGGCGTGCAGACCGACTGGGCCGACTACCCGCCGGAGAAAGCCGCGTTCTTCATGCGAACCCCGGTGTGGTGCCGTAAACGCGCGACCGAGCTCGGCCCCGACGTCGCCGCCGTGATCGAGGACCTGATGGCCGTCAACGCCCTGCACCGCCTCCGCTCGTGCCAAGGCATCATCGGGTTGGCCGAGAAGTATCCGGCCGACCGGGTCAACGCCGCGTGTCGCCGCGCGCTCGACGTCGGCGACCCGACCTATCGGACCGTCAAGGGCATCCTGGCCGCGGGGACCGAGACCCAGACCACAACCGAACCCGAACCGCCCGTCGCGCCCGCGCATCTCCACGGCGCCCGCCGGCTCTTCGACCTCGACCGCGACGACGGCGTCGTCGAGGTGGCGTCATGACCCGGCCCCATCAGCTCGAGACGACGCTGCGGACCCTGCGGCTCTCGGGGATGCTCGACACCCTCGACGCGCGCCTCGCGCAAGCCCAAGCCGGCGAGCTCGGTCACCTCGAGTTCCTCCAGGTGCTCTGCGAAGACGAGATCGGCCGGCGCGACGCCACCGCGATCACGCGGCGGATCCGCCAGGCCCGCTTCGAGCAACTCGCCACGCTCGAGGACTTCGACTTCGGCTACAACCCGAAGATCCCCGCCGCTCACCTCCGCGATCTCGCGGCGGGCCGCTACATCACCGCCGGCCAAACGGTCATCCTCCACGGCCCGGTCGGCGTCGGCAAGACCCATCTCGCGCAGGCCCTCGCCCATCACGCCTGCCGCCACGGCCACACCGCCGTGTTCACCAAGACCAGTCGCCTGCTCGCCGATCTCGCCGGCGGGCACGCCGACCGCACCTGGGGCGCCCGGCTGCGCCGGTGGGCCAAGCCCGACGTCCTCGTGCTCGATGACTTCGCGATGCGGGACCTCACCACCGGCCAAGCCGACGACATCTACGAGCTCGTCACCGAACGCGCCGGCCAGTCGTTGATCCTGACGTCGAACCGCAAGCCGCTCGACTGGTATCCGCTGTTCCCGAACCCCGTCGTCGCCGAGTCGATCCTGGACCGGCTCATCAACACCGCCCACACCATCCACCTCGACGGGCGCAGCTACCGGCCCACCCGCCGACCCCAGCCACCCGACGAACCCGACCCAGGAGCCGCCATCGAGTAGAACTCAACCGGAACCAACCGAGGGATAACCCGAACGCACCCCCGATGGATTACGCGAACGTTGACACTCCT
>CAVPMX010000005.1:0-159144 GCA_963706745.1 uncultured Actinomycetes bacterium
GGGTGCGCGACGCGAACGCAGGTGGGGAGAACCCCACCTGTCGGTGCGCGAGGGGGGACTTGAACCCCCACGTCCTTGCGGACACAGGAACCTGAATCCTGCGCGTCTGCCAATTCCGCCACTCGCGCGTGGAGGCGTCAGGCTACCAGTGCCGTCTCGGGCCGCTCCGAGTGTCCAACCACCCCTGGGCGCCGCGGGACCGCACGCCTCCGACGACCCCTACGGGGCGCGCCAGGCGGCGGGCAGCCGGACGGGGGGGCGTCGTAGGGCACGGGTAGCATCGACTCCGATGGGACTCCAGCGGTTCGAGCGCCGGCTCGAGCGTCTCGTGGAGGGCGCATTCGCCAAGGCCTTCCGCAGCGGCCTCCAGCCCGTGGAGATCGGCCGACGGCTCGCGCGGGAGGTGGAGGCGGGCCGCACCCTCGGCGTCAAGGGGACGGTTGCACCGAACCACTTCACGGTCATGCTCGCTGCCGACGACCTGGAGCGGTTCGAGGCCTTCGGAGACACCCTCGCCGCCGAGCTGGCCGACGCCGTGCGCGAGCACGCCCGCGACGAGGGCTACCACTTCCTTGGTGCCGTGGTGGTCGACCTCGCCGAGGACCCCCGCCGTCGCAAGGGCGACTTCAAGGTGCGCGCCGACATCGTCGAGGGCGGTGGGCCGACAGCAGAGCTGGTCCTCCCCGACGGCAAGCGGATCCCGGTCGTCGGCGAGGCCGCCCGCATCGGCAGGGCACCCGACTGCGCGGTCGCGCTCTCCGACTCGCAGGTCTCCCGCCACCACGCCGAGGTGCGCGCCGGCCGCGGCGAGTACCGGGTCGTGGATCTCGGCTCGACGAACGGCACCATGCTGAACGGAGCGGTCGTGAGCGACCATCCTCTCGAAGACGGTGACGAGATCGTCGTGGGCAACACCTCCATCCGCTTCGAGGAGACCTAGGGGCGCCGCGCAGTGTCCGAAGGCGTGCTCACCATCCTCAAGTTCTGCCTGATGGCGCTCCTCTACCTGTTCGTGGCGCGCGTCGTGTGGGTCGTCTCGTCGGAGCTGAGGGCCTCGCCGCTCCTGGCGCCCGGCGCCGCACGCGACTCCGCGGGCGCTGCCTCCCCCAAGGCGTCTCGCGGCGGGCGGAGCAAGTCGTGGCGCCTCGTGACCGACGACGTGGAGGGCGTACCGGGCCTCATCTACGAGGTCGACGGCGAGCTGACGATCGGCCGGGCCGGCGGGTGCGGCGTCCCGCTGCTCGACGACACCTACGCGTCGAACCTGCACGCGCGCGTCTTCGAGCGCGACGGCCACGCCTGGGTCGAGGACCTCGGCTCGACCAACGGCACCTACGTGAACGGTGCGCAGATCGACCAGCCTCACCGACTCCGCAAGGGAGACCGCGTGCAGGCGGGCTCCACCGTCTTCGAGGTCTCGCGATGAGGCTCAGCGCCGGCGCCGCAACCGACGCCGGACGCGTCCGTGACCACAACGAGGACTCCTATCTCCTCGACGACGAGCGCTCGCTCTACGCCGTCGCCGACGGTGTGGGCGGGCACCGCGGCGGCGAGGTGGCGAGCAGCACGGCACTCGAGGCGCTGCGCGCCGGCTTCGCTTCGGGCATGCCCGTGAACGAGGCGGCCCGCTCGGCCAACCGCGCGGTCTACGACCTCGCCGCAACCGACGAGGCGCTGCGCGGAATGGGCACCACCCTCACCGCTCTCACGACGGTCGGCGGCAGCACCGCCCTGCTCGCGCACGTCGGCGACTCCCGCGCCTACCGCCTGCGCGACGGCGACATCGAGCGGCTCACCGAGGATCACAGCCTCGTCGAGGAGCTCGTGCGCGAAGGGCGCCTCACCGCGGAGCAGGCCGACTCGCACCCTCAGAGGAACTACATCACTCGGGCACTCGGCCTGGAGCACGAGGTCGAGGTCGACCTCGTGAGTGTCTCGCTGCTCGCCGGCGACCGACTCCTCCTCTGCTCCGACGGCCTCACGACCATGGTGCGCGAACGTGAGATAGAGCGCATCTCCCGCAACGAGGCCGACGCCCTGCGCGCCGCCGAACGCCTCGTCGACGCCGCCTGCGATGCTGGCGGCGAGGACAACGTCACCGCCGTCGTCATCGACGTCGTCGAGGTCGACGCTGCAGAGGCGCCCGACCCGGAGGCGCTGGCGGCTGCCTCGCCGCCCACGACTCCACTGCCCGTGTCGGCGCCCGACATCGAGCCGACCGAGCCCGCACCCACGGTCACCGTCGCCCGCCGGCGGCTGCGCAGCTTCCTCCTGCTCGCGCTCCCCCTGATCCTCTTCGTGGGGCTCGCCTTCACCACGGTCGCCTGGTACGCGCGCCGCACGTACTACGTGGGGCTCTCGGGCGACCGCGTCGCGCTCTACCGCGGCGTCCCCGGTGGCCTGCTGATCTGGGACCCGACCGTGGAGGCGACGAGCGATCTCGACCTGCGCGACCTCGACGCCGCCGACCAGGCCGACGTGGCCGAGGGCACCGCCGAGGGGAGCCGCGACCGCGCCGAGCGGTACCTCGTCACCCTCGAGGAGCGGGCCACGGCGGCTACCAGCACGACGAGCACCACGACGACGACGCGACCTCCCCGCAAGACGACCACCACGACCCGGCCCCGGAGCGCCACCACGACCACCGCTCGGGGCACCGCGCGCACCTCGCCCACCACGAGCACCGGCGGGCCGTGACGTCCACGACGACGCTCGCCCGACACCGCCGCGGCTCCGAGCTGGTCCTGGGGCTCCTCGCCGTCGTCGTCACCGTCGGCGGCTACGTCCTCGTGACGCTCTCCGACGGCCCCGATCTGCCGCCCGACCTCCTCGCCTTCCTCGGCAGCGTCTTCGGTCTCTACGTCTGCGCGCACATCGCGATGCGCCGCCTCGCCCCCAACGCCGACGGCACGCTGCTCCCGATCGCCGCACTCCTCAACGGGATCGGGTTCGTGACGATCGCACGCCTCGACGAAGACCTCGCCCGCATCCAGTCCGTCTGGACCGCAGTCGGCGTCGGCGCATTCATCGCGACCCTCCTGCTCGTACGGCGCACCCGGACCATCGAGCGGTACCGCTACACGCTGCTCCTCGTCGGGGTCGGTTTCCTGCTGCTGCCCCTCGTGCCGGGCATCGGGCGCACCATCAACGGCGCCCGCCTGTGGGCGAGCCTCGGACCGCTCAACTTCCAGCCAGGCGAGGCCGCGAAGGTCCTGCTCGTCGCCTTCTTCGCGGCGTACCTCGTCGACAAGCGCGAGCTTCTCACCGCCGGGAGCGTGCGCCTCGGCCGCATGCACCTCCCTGCCCTGCGTCACCTCGGGCCTCTCCTGCTCGCGTGGGGAGCGTCGATCGTCGTCATGGTGCTCGAGAAGGACCTCGGATCTTCGTTGCTCTTCTTCGGCGTCTTCGCCTCGATGCTCTACATGGCGACCGGCCGGTCCGCGTACCTCCTCGGAGCGCTGGTCCTCTTCGCCGTCGGCGCCGCCTTCGCCGCCCAGGCCTTCGACCACGTGCAGGTCCGGATCGACACGTGGCTCGACCCGTGGTCCGACGCTCAGGACAACGGGTACCAGGTCATCCAGTCGTGGTTCGCGTTCGGGACAGGCGGACTCGCCGGGACCGGCCTCGGCCTCGGCAACCCCGACAAGATCCCCGCGGCGGCGACCGACTTCGTCTTCTCCGCGATCGGTGAGGAGCTCGGCCTGATCGGCGCCATCGGCGTGCTGCTCTGCTTCCTTCTTCTCGTCGGAAGCGGCTTCCGCATCGCAGTGCAGTCGACGCGCGAGTTCCCGAAGCTCTTCGCCGCTGGGCTCACGACCATCCTCGGACTGCAGACCTTCCTGATCATCGGAGGCGTCACCCGCCTGATCCCACTCACCGGGATCACGCTGCCCTGGGTCTCCTACGGCGGGTCGTCGCTGGTGGCGAACTTCGCGATCCTGGCGCTCCTGCTCCGCGTCTCCGACGAGACCGTCTCCGACTCGGCGAGACCGGCGCGCCGGTGAACTCCGGGATCCGGCGCGTCGGGCGCCGGCATGATCGTGCTCTTCGTCGCGCTCATCGGCCAGCTCACGTACCTGCAGGTCTGGCGCGCCGAGAGCCTCGCCGAGGACCCGTCGAACATCCGGATCTTCATCCGCGACATAGCCCGCCCCCGCGGCCCGATCCTCACCGCCGACGGCGAGATAGCGGCCCGGTCGATCGAGACGGGCGACGAGCTGAAGCAGCAGCGCGTCTACCCCCTCGACTCCCTCTTCTCGCACATCGCCGGCTACCAGTCGATCGTCTTCGGTAACACCGGGGTCGAGGCTGTCTACAACGACGAGCTCGTGGGCCGCGACATCGCCATCAGCCTGCGCAGCATCGACCAGGTGATCCGCGGATTCGACCCCGAGGGCACAGTGGTTCTGACCCTGAGCCGGGTGGCGCAGGAGGCGGCACGCGACGCACTGCGCGGGCAGGCCGGGTCGATCGTCGTCCTCGACGTGCGCAGCGGCGCCGTGGTCGCCATGTACTCCGAACCCGCCTTCGACCCGAACGCCCTGGCGAGCCACGACGTGGAGGAGGTGCAGGCCGTGCGCGAGCTGCTCAACGCGCACCCAGACAAGCCCGAGCTCGCCGCGTGCCTGGCGTGAGAGGTACCCGGCCGGCTCGACCTTCAAGGTGATCACCACCGCGATCGCGCTCGACAACAACGTGGCCGATCCCGACACGGAGTACCCGGTGCTCAGCGAGATCGTGCCTCCCCAGACGACTCGGCCGATCCAGAACTTCGGCGGCAAGGCGTGCGGCGGGACTCTCGCCGAGAGCTTCCGCGACTCGTGCAACACGACCTTCGCGCAGATCGGTCTCGACCTCGGCGAGCGCTTCGCCGAAGGAGTCGAGCGCTTCGGGATCAACACCTCACCGCCCGACGCCGACGTGAACCCCCGTGTCGTCGAGAGCATCGGGCCCGCTCGCGGCGAGTTCGACCTGAACAAGCCTTCGTTCGCCCAGGCAGCGATCGGGCAGGGACCCGTCGCTGTGACGCCGCTGGAGATGGCCCTCGTCGCGGCCTCCGTGGCGAACGACGGGATGATGATGGTCCCGCACGTGGCCTCCGAGATCCGCGACGCCGACGGCGTCGTGACCGAGAGGATCGACCCCGAGGAGTGGCGTCGCGCCATGTCGGTGGCGACGGCCGCCGAGGTGACCACGCTGATGCGCGACGTGGTCGACAACGGGACGGGTCGCGCCGCGGCGATCCCCGGCATCGCCGTCGCCGGCAAGACGGGCACCGCTCAGGCCCCCGTGGGCGCCAACCACGCCTGGTTCATCGGCTTCGCCCCCGCCGACAACCCCGTCTACGCGATCGCAGTGCTCGTCGAGCACGGCGGCGAGCTCGGCGACGACGCCACCGGCGGCCGGGTCGCTGCGCCGATGGCACGCGACGTCCTGACCCGCCTGCTGCAGGGATGACGGACGTCGCCACTCCCCGGTCATGCGCTGCCCCCTGCGTGCCGCATCGGCTCCGCGTGGTCCGATCGACCCATGCCGGTAACCCGGTGACGCCCCGCCCGGTCGGAGAGCGAGCCACTTCACGCCACAGGCCTACGGGTAGGGTTTCCGCGGCATGACGCTCGAATCCCGCGTCTTCGCAAACCGCTACGAGATCCAGCGCGAGATCGCGCAGGGTGGGATGGCCGAGGTCTACCTCGCCCGCGACCTCCTGCTCGAGCGACCCGTCGCGCTGAAGGCCCTCTTCCCCGAGTTCGCGCGCGACCCGTCGTTCGTCGAGCGGTTCCGGCGCGAGGCGCAGTCGGCCGCCGGGCTCAACCACCCCAACATCGTCGGCATCTACGACTGGGGACAGGAGGGCGGCACCTACTTCATCGTCATGGAGTACGTGGAGGGGCGCACACTGCGCGACATCCTGCGTTCCGAGGGCCCCATCGAGTCGCGGCAGGCGTCCGAGATCGCGGCCGAGATCGCCTCCGCCCTCTCGTTCGCGCACCGCGCCGGTGTCGTCCACCGCGACGTGAAGCCGGGCAACGCGCTGATCACCACGTCGGGCAACGTGAAGGTCACCGACTTCGGTATCGCCCGCCAGGGCACCAGCGAGGGGCTCACCCAGACCGGGTCGGTCATGGGTACCGCCACCTACTTCTCGCCGGAGCAGGCTCAGGGCCTGCCCGTCGACGGCCGCAGCGACGTCTACTCGCTCGGCGTGGTCCTCTACGAGATGGTCACCGGCGTCGCCCCGTTCACCGGCGACTCGCCGGTCGCCGTCGCCTACAAGCACGTGCGTGAGACGCCCGTCCCGCCGTCGCGCCGCAACCCCGATCTGCCGTCCGACATGGAGCGGATCATCCTCACGGCGATGGCGAAGGACCCCGACCACCGCTACCAGTCGGCCGACGACATGCGCGCCGACCTGCTCCGGTTCCGCCGGGGTCGTGCCCTGGCAGCGGCACCCATCACCGCGATCGTCGCCGAGACGAGCGCCGTCGCGGCTGTGGGCGCCGAGCACGCCGACGGCGCCGACCTCGCTGCCACCGTCGCGACGCCGCGCGTCGGCCGGCCCGACGCCACGCAGATGGGCCCCGCCGTGGCCCCGGCGCGAGGTGGCGGAGGGCGGATCGTCGCGCTCGTCCTGACGGTTGTCGTCCTGGCCCTCATGATCTGGGGGGTCCTCTACATCAGCGGCCGGCAGGGCGCCGACTCCGACAAGGCGAGGGTGCGCGACGTCGTCGGCCTCGACCTCGTGGCGGCCCGACGGATCCTCACCGACGACGGCTTCGTCGTGAAGGTGGACCGGGTCGCCAACGAGGAGAAGCCCGAGAACGAGGTGCTCGCGCAGTCGCCGGCGGCCGAGACGATGCTCAAGAAGGGCGAGACCGTGCGCCTCACGGTGAGCACGGGTTCGGGGAACGTCGAGATACCCGAGGTCTTCGGCAAGCCCGCCGAGGAGGCCAAGGTCATCATCGAGGATGCCGGCCTCCAGTGGGCGGTGGAGTTCGAGGTGAGCGACCTGGTGGAGCCCGGAGACGTCATCCGCACCGAGCCCACCGAGGGGACCAGCGTGCCGAAGGGATCGACGGTCACGGCGTTCATCTCCTCGGGGCCCGACGCCGTCAACGTCCCGAACGTGCTCAATCTCGACGCCACCGAGGCCGCCAACCAGCTCTTCGACGCCGGGTTCCGGGTGCAGCGCTTCGACGAGGCCAGCGACGACGTCGACGTGGGCAAAGTCATCCGCACGGATCCCGGCCCCAACACCGATGCCCCCGAAGGAAGCGTCGTCGACATGTACGTGTCGTCCGGCCCGGAGCAGGTCGGCGTCCCGAACGTCGTCGGGAGGACCGAGGCGAACGCGATCGCGATCCTCGAAGGCGAGGGGTTCGACTACAGCGTCGTCTACGAGCCGTCGACCTCGGCCAACGACGGACTCGTCGTCGACCAGGACCCCCCTTCCGGTGAGGAGCACGACGCCGGGACGACGGTCACGATCACGGTCGGGACCTACGAGCCCCCGGCCACGACGACCACGACCACCACGCTCCCCCCGGCCACCACGACCACCGTCGCTCCCTGAGGCGCTCCGAGCTCCGCGGCGTCTCAGCGGTGGCCCGCTTCTTCAGCAAGCAGCAGAGGCGAGGAAGTTGCGCAGCAGGTCGTGCCCCGCGTCGGTGAGGATCGACTCGGGGTGGAACTGGACCCCCTCGACCGGCAGCGACCGGTGACGCAGGCCCATGACGAGGCCGTCCTCCGACTCCGCCGTCACGGCGAGCACGTCGGGGACCGTCTCGCGGGAGACGACGAGCGAGTGGTATCGGGTCGCTGTGAGGGGGTTGGGCAGGCCGGCGAAGACCCCCTCGCCGTCGTGGCGGATCTCCGAGGTCTTGCCGTGCATCACCTTCGGCGCCCTCACGACCTCACCGCCGTAGAGCTGGCCGATGCACTGGAGGCCGAGGCAGACGCCGAGGACGGGAACCCCGCGACCCCCGAAGTGCTCGATCGCCGCATTGGAGAGGCCGGCGTCTTCGGGCCGCCCGGGACCCGGCGAGATCAGGACCGCATCGGGGGCGAGCGCGTCCATGCCGTCGAGGTCGACGGCGTCGTGCCGGTGGACGACCGGGTCTGCTCCGAGCTCTCCCAGGTACTGGACGAGGTTGTAGACGAAGCTGTCGTAGTTGTCGATCACGAGCACCCGGGTCGCCACGGCGAGTCACGGTAGACGACGGGGCCCCGGCGGGCCGACGGGTATCCTGCGGCCATGCCGGTGTCGAAGAGCAAGCGATCCAGGTACACCCCTCCGCCCCCGAAGAACGCTCCGCCGAGCCCGCTGTGGGTGCCGGCGGTGATGGGGGCGATGATGCTCATCGGCCTCGCGATCGTGCTCCTCAACTACCTCGACGCGATGCCTGGCGAGGCCGAGAACCGCTACCTCCTGCTCGGCCTCGGATTCATCACGGGCGGCTTCGCCTTGGCGACGACCTACCGCTGACGCCCGCACCTGCTGAGAGTCTCGCCGTCCCCGCCGAGCGCCTCCGGAATACCAGCCGTGTAACTACGCACAGGTTCGTCCACACCCTGTGGACAACTGCCCGCCGGCCCCCTTCGTGCGGCGCTCAGGCGGGCGGGGTGATCAGCATCATCGGCTCCATGCAGTGCCGGGGGGCCTTCGGCACCTCACCGCTGGGGGCTGCGTAGAGGACGGCCTGCGCTCCGCAGACGATGCACTGGTACCTGTAGTCGACGTCTTCGAGGGCCTCGAGGTCGGGCTCGTCGGGGGGCGGCTCCGCCGTCGCCATGTTCCGCACGATCCCTGCCCCGATCAGGTACAGCACGACCGCGGCAGCGACGGCGAGGGCTATTCGGAGGAGGTCCCAGATCATGCGAGAGGCGCCACCGGGTGGCGGCGCCTCTCAGTGTACGTACCCGCTACCTACCGGCGACGCGCTCCCGTCGCCGCGGCGAGCCCCTCAGCCGAGACGCTCGATGATGGTCGCGTTCGCCATTCCGCCACCCTCGCACATCGTCTGGAGGCCGAAGCGTCCTCCGGTGCGCTCCAGCTCGCAGAGGAGCGTCGCCATCAGGCGGGCACCCGACGCACCCGAGCGGGTGACCGATGGCGATGGCACCACCGTTGGGGTTCACCTTGGCCATGTCGGGGTGGTGCTCCTTCTCCCACGCGAGCACGACCGGGGCGAAGGCCTCGTTGATCTCGACGATGTCGATCTCGTCGAGCGACATCTTCGCCCGCTCGAGCACCTTGTGCGTGGCGGGGATCGGGCCGGTCAGCATCGTCACCGGGTCGACACCTGCGAGCGCGAACGTGTGGAAACGGGCCCTCGGGGTGAGGCCGAGCGCCGTCGCCTTCTCCTCGCTCATGATCAGGACCGCCGCCGCGCCGTCGGTGATCTGCGACGAGTTGGCCGCCGTGACCACCCCATCCTCCTTGAACGCCGGCTTCAGCTTCGCCAGCTTCTCGAGGCTGGAGTCGGTCCTGAAGCCCTCGTCGACGCTCATCTCGCTCTCGCCGTCGTCGCCGGAGACCGACACCGGGACGATCTCCCGGTCGAAGCGACCCTCCTCCGTGGCGCGCGCCGCACGCTGGTGCGACTCGAGCGAGAACCTGTCGTTGTCCTCGCGTGAGATCCCCCACTTCTCCGCGATCATCTCGGCGGAGAGTCCCTGCGGAACGAGGTCGGGGTAGCGCGACGTCATCGCGGGGCCGAAGGGGAACCCGTGCGCCCCGCCCGCCATCGACGCTCCCATCGGGACGCGCGTCATGCTCTCTACCCCGGCGGCGATGACGACGTCGTATGCGCCGGCGATCACGCCCTGCGCTGCGAAGTGCGCCGCCTGCTGCGAGGATCCGCACTGCCGGTCGACGGTCGTCCCGGGCACCGACTCCGGGAACCCTGCCGCCAGAGCAGCGTTGCGCCCGACGTTCGCGGCCTGCTCGCCGACCTGCATGACGCAGCCCATGATCACGTCTTCGACCAGTTCCGGGTCGAGGCCGGTGCGCTCGACGAGCGAGCGCAGCACGTGGGCCGACAGGTCGACGGGGTGAATGTCCTTGAGGCGGCCACTGCGGCGCCCGAGAGGGGTGCGCACCGCGTCGACGATCACCGCTGTGGTCATGAGGGACCTTCCTGAGATGGAGTGCAGACACTTGACCGAGCGGTCTATTTTCCAGCCTCGCGGTCCCGGTGGTCAAGCCGCCGAGGGGGCGCGGGGAGCGTGAAGGCGAACCGGGCCCCGCCACCGGTGCCGTCCTCGACCCAGATCCTCCCGCCCCACGCCTCCACGTATCGGCGCGCGATCGCCAGGCCGAGGCCCGCCCCTCTGCGCCGCGCCGGATGGACCGGCGAACGGTAGAAGCGGTCGAAGACCCGTTCGCGGTGCTCCGGTGCAACGCCCGGACCGTCGTCGACCACGACCACCTCGACGCCGCCTCCGTTCTCGAAGGCACTCACCTCGATGCGGCCACCGACCGGAGAGAACGCCGCCGCGTTCGACAGCAGGTTCGCAAGCGTGTGCTCGAATGCGCTGGCGTCGATGCTCGCCGTGAGGCCCTCGGACACGTCGACGGCGACCGCGTGTCCCTCCAACAAGTGCTCCAGCGACGCGACGACCTGCTCCATCGCCCCGCGCAGCCTCACCGGACGGAGGTCGAGAGACACCTCTCCCCCCTCGATCCGCGCGTAGTCGAGGAGCTGGGTGATCTGGCGGTCCAGCTCGTCGGCACCGGCCGATGCGCGTGCAAGGAGCTCGCGTCTCCGGGAGTCGTCGAGTCGGTCCCACTGCAACAGAACCGTGTCGACGAATCCCTTGGCAGCGGTCAACGGTGTCCGCAGCTCATGGGAGAGGAGCGCCAGGAACTCCGACTGGAGCCTGTCGGTCTCGGCCAGCCTCGCCGCGATCCGGCGCTCCTTCTCGTACGCCTGCGCCCTGGCGACGACGAGGCTCGCCTGCTCCGCGTACGCCTCCAGGAGCCGTACGTCGCCATCGTCGGGCCTGCGCCGACCTCGGTACGCGGCGTGGATCAGTCCGATCGTCTCTCCACCGACGAGAAGCGGGACCACGACCACGGCTCTGTATTCGTACTCGGCGAAGATGTTCTCGAACGTGGAGGACCAGCGCGGGAACCGTGGGTCGCCGGTCACGTCGCGCACGACGACGGTCTGCTTGCCGCTGAGCGCCGCCGCCATCGGGCTGCCGTCGCCCGACGCCAGGTCGGCACGGGTCCACTCGGCCACGCGCTCTGGCGTCCACCGCAGAGCATGGGAGCTGGGCACGGCCATGGCGAGGTGGTCGCCTTCGCGCAGGAGGACCGCCGTGTCGTCCGCGTCCACGGCCTTCCCCGCTGCCTGGGTTATGGCGTCGAGAGTGGTATCGAGGTCCGGGTCCGACGTGAAGCTCCGCAGCGCGGCGTACAGGCGCTCGAGGTTCGTAGACATCCGGGTACGGCTCCGCACGAGCGCGTCGACGGCGAGGGTGACGAGCACGGCGGCAGCGACGAGTGCGACCGCCAGGGCGTCGGCGCGCAGCGCCGCCGCAACGATGATCGCCGCAGCTGCCAGGAGCACCTTCAGCAACGTCACGGGGAGCCGCTGCCGCCGCGACCACCGTCTCGGATCGGGCATCCTCACCCGTGCATTCTCCCAGACCTGGTCGCGCGGCGGCCCGAGGCCTCCTGTGCCCCGCCTTCGCCGTCACGGGGACCCCGTCTGCTTCACTCTCGGGGATGCGCCGCCTGCTGATGCTCCGCCACGGGGAGTCCGAGTGGAACGCCGCCGGCCGATGGCAGGGCTGGGAAGACGTCGGCCTCACGGCCAACGGCGAGGCCCAGGCGCTCGCACGCGCGCGAACGCTCGCCGGCACCGGGGCATTCGCCGCCGTGGTCGCCTCCGACCTCGTGCGCGCAGCGCGGACCGCTTCCCTGATCGCCTCCCACCTGGGGCTCCCGACCCCCGTCGTCGACCCAGGGCTGCGGGAGCGGCACGGCGGCGACTGGCAGGGGCACACGCGCGACGAGATCGACGAAGGCTGGCCCGGGATGCGCGACGCATGGCGTCGCGGCGAGCTCCACTCCCCTCCGGGTGGCGAGTCCGACGTCGCTGTCCACGCGCGGGTCGACGCCGCCATCGCTCGTGCGTGCGGAGCCGTCGACAACGGTGACCTGGTCGTCGTCACTCACGGCGGAGTCCTGCGGCTCGTCTCGACCCGCGCCGGAGTCCCTCCCGATTCCCTGATCCCCAATCTCGGGGGTCGCTGGTTCACGGTGGAGGCCGACGGTCTGCGCGCCGGCGAAGCCCTCGACCACCTCCCCGACCCGCTCGACGAGACGCCTGAGACTGAGTGAGCCGAACGCGCGTGCCGTGGCCGCGCCCGCTCGTACGCCGGTCTCGCGCACGATCAGCGCCCTACAGACTGACCTCTCGCCGGAGACGGGCGAGCAGCGCCGCCACCCCGAGGAGCAGGAGACCGACGACCAACAGGGTCAGCTCGGTGCCGAGGCTGTCGCCGAAGTAGTAGAAGGCGTTCGCGGGCACGTAGACGAACAATCCGATCGCACCGGCGATGAGCAGGGCCGGGATCCTCCCGACGACCGCCACGATCGTGAGAGCGACGGCGGTGGCGAGGCCGAGAAGGACAGCCGTCGCCGCCCACCGGTCGGCGATCAACGCCGGTCCGTACAGCGCCGAGACGCAGCCGAGCGCGTATCCCACGATCACTGGTTCAACGACGCCGCGCCACGCGAGCAGAACCCAGATTGCGCCCATCCCCCAGATGGCGACCCCGAATGCCGTCGGCCCGGCGTCGGCGTCGAGGCCGACCACGCTCATCACGACGCCCGTCGTCCCGACGAAGACCGCAAGCTCCTGCAACGGCCACCTGCGGACCCTCCACAGCGGGATCGACCACGCCGTGACACCGGCGAAGACGGCCAGCACGCTGCGGACTGTCGCCGTGTGCCCTTGCGGCTCCACGTAGTCGGCCACGACTACGCCGAGCGTCCCGCCGACCCCGGCGGACGACAGGAACCACAAGAGGCTGCCGAGGCGACCGAGCGCGGGCTCACCACTGCGCCGAACTGCCCATCCCCCTGCGAAGACCGCCGCCGTGGCCACACCGAAGAGCCCCACGTGCCCGGCCTCGCCGATCTCCTCCCAGCGCCTGCCGATCACCAGAGCGAGGGCGGCGACCACGAGCGCTCCACCCAGGTAGCCGAGCGCCTCCGCCACGAGCGGCACCGCGCGGTTCCGACGCGGCCCCGCAGTCGCTGTCTCCGGTCGACGCTTCGTACTCCGCTATCGCGGTGCTCTGATCATGGGTTATGAGCCCGGCCACAGCCCATTGCTCGAGACGGCTGCGGAGCTCCCCCTTCTTCGTGATCACGTACTCACACTCCGCCTGACGCCGCCGCGTTGCACAGGGCCCTAGGTCCGGGATCGACTCAAGGGACAACGCACTTGTTGCCGTCGCTCCTGGCCACCGATTCGGTGGGCTGCCACGCCAGGTCCGACGAGAGCACCGAACGACATCTCACCCCAGTCGGCATCGCCCGCCGGTCAGCCGAGCGTGGCGGTGAACGGCATCTGCTGTGCTCCGTCGAGCATCGTCCCCGAAAGGGTGCCGCTGCCCCAGTCGAACGTGGCCGTGAACGGACCGGACGCCGAGTCTCCGGCGATGATCCCCGCTGCCCCGCCGGAGGCGCTCGCGACTGTCTGACCGGTGATCGAGCCCGACGCGGGGTCGAACGCTCCCGAGAGATCGGCGTGCCAGCTGCCGCCGCCGTAAGCCGCTGTGACGGTCGCGTCGAACGCGCCGCTGATTGCACCCCCGTCGGTGGGGAACTGCACCCACACGAGGTTCTCGCGCAAGAACGCTCCCTCCGGTGCCACAGCCTCCCCCAGGTCCTCGAAGAACGCGACCTCCCCCTCCACGCGCAGGTCGGCTCCGAAGTAGACCGGGGCCGCCTCGTACGCCGAGTATCGGCTTTCCCTGACGAAGACGCGCGCCTCCCACCTGTAGCCGCGGCGCGTGCCCGGCTCGAGATCCGAGAGCGTCACGTCGAACGGGAGCTCGATCATCTCCGGCTCTACGAGCCACTCCGACCATGCCTCCTTGGAGACCTTCTCGGTGCCCTCGGTCAGCTTGATCGGCTTCCCGGCCTTCTTGCCGTCGACGTAGAGCTGGATCTTCGTCTCGTTCTGGGTCCCGTGCTTCACGCCCTCTACGTAGAAGCTCACCCCCTTCACGGCGTCCTTGACACCGTCGCCGGGCGTTCCCTCGATCTTCACCGAGGCCCCGCTACCCAGTTCCGCGTCCTCGTAGCGCATCACGATGACGTCGCGGGCACGAGGATTCGTGCCCCCTGCCACGAGCGTCGCCGTCGCGCGGGCACCTACGTGCTCCAACGGGTTCGTGGGCGCCGACCGGTGGAGTCCCGCGTCCTGTAGCTGGGAGTAGGCGAGGTCGAACTCGACCCCTTCGACGACCATCAGGCGCCAGAACTCGATCGCCGCATCGACCGCGCTGGCCACCCTCGCGTAGCTGTGCCAGCCGACGAACCCGGCCACGTCGGCCGATGCGAGCTGCCCGTCGGCCGAGGTGCAGTTGCTCGCGTACACGATCGAGTCGGACTTCGCCGCCGTCGCGAGGAAGTCGCCGGTGGCCCACCAGCGAGCGTCGCTGAACGCCGCTCCGGTCGGCGCACTCAGCTTGCCCTCGCGCAGCTTGCGCTTGTCGTCGTCGGAGAGCAGCCCCAGCGCGATCGTCGTGTAGCAGGCGTCCGGGTCGTAGTCGACGGGCTGCAGCTTCGGGTCCAGCGTCCCGCCGCAGTTCGTCGAACCGTGGGTGACGAGATGGACCGAGTCGGCGCCGGCGAACGCCGCGAGCACGCCGAACGGGGTCGCTGAGGTGTCGCGGAGGTGCTTCACGCGCCCGGCGTAGCTCGGGTGCGAGTTGAAGATCGCGGCGACGGCGCCGCCCTCCGTGTGGCCGCTGAACGTTCTCCGGCACTCGTTGAACTTGATCGGAGACTCCCAGTCGAGGATGGCGCTCGGCTCCAGGCTCGCCGCGCCGCAGTCGCGATCCTTCGAGGCGTACGGGTCGATCACGGCCGCCTTCTTCGGCTTCAGCGGTCCCCCCGCAGGGTGGAACCGCAGCGGCAGGGCGCTGCCCGGCCCACCTCCCCCGTTCGAGTCGGCGTCTTCGTCGGTAGCTGTGTCAACTGTCATGGGCACCGGGACCTCGACGCGCTCTCGCTCCGAACCGTCGGCGATCGTTCCCGCGAGCTCGGTGTCGAGGAAGACCGGGGGCGCATCGTCGAGTCGGAACATCACGCCGGTGAACCCGAGCAGGTCGGGCATGACCTCGACGACTCGGTCGTCGTCGACCAGGCGTCGGGCGGCAACCTCGACCTGGTCCCAGGGATCTTCCACCTCGATCATCGCGGAGCGCACCTCTTCGAGCATGGCGAAGGACTCCGCCGACGCGCCTTCGGGTGCCTCCTCCCATCTGCACGGGTAGCCGATCCGCTCGCAACGCATCGCTGCATCGGCATCGACCACTTCGGCCAGGACGGTGAGGCCCTCGTACTGCTCCGACTCCGCCGGACCGTCGACCGGCGAGTCGTCGTCGGAGCGGTCGTCGGCGTCGTCTCCCGAACAGGCCGCCGAGACGACGGCGATCAGGATGAGTGACGCGAGCACTCGAGGTCGCACTGCCGGGCCTCCCCCTCGCAGGCGCACCCACAGTAGGGACCCTCGCCGGATAGCGCCAGCGGCTCGCGGAGCGAGTGGTCCTCTGTGGGTGGTTCCAGAGCCGTGCCTCCGCAGGGTGAGCCTCACCGCC
Source organism: uncultured Actinomycetes bacterium (assembly GCA_963706745.1). Taxonomy (GTDB): domain Bacteria; phylum Actinomycetota; class Acidimicrobiia; order IMCC26256; family PALSA-610; genus JAOSJK01. The sequence continues at coordinate 15,850 of CAVPMX010000005.1, forward strand.
CCTGCCGCCCGGGACTCGACTGGCTGTCCCTATGGGTACTTCGGTGATGCCGTTCAGGGCGGTGGGTGCGTCTGCCCTGTGTGGAGATGGAACGCGAGCACGCTCTCGGCAGAGGCAAGCCACACGACGACCAGCCGCTCGAGAACCCTGCCCGACTCCTCGACGCGGCCCCCCACCGAGATGCAGGCGTCACCCTGCCTGTACTTGCCCCTGGTCGGCCCGCCCCTGACCCATTTCGGGCCATGCCCCTCGACCAGATCTGACGCGCCGGTGCTGATGACGCTCAGAGAGCGGTGGGCCGACTGGTACCGGGACCCGTTCACGAGCGAGAGCCGCACTCACACTTGGTTCTGGCAGAAGAGCTCCTAGAGCCGCTATCGAAGGCAGTCAGCGGGGGCTCGACGATCGTTCGGCGATGACCTGAACCCTTGGCTCTGTCGCGGAGATGAACGCCTGCTCGCGGGTCAGCTCAGCGGGCGCCAGAGCACAGCATCCCCGACCAGCGATGTCTTGGGACGCGCCACTTGGTAGCCGCAGCGTTCGTAGAAGCGGGCCGCCTCTCCAGTGTGCAGCCAGAGCTCGGTCGCGCCGGTCTCCCGCGCGCGGTCGGCGGCCACGTCGAGGAGTCGGCGGCCAAGGCCGAGGTCGCGCGCTGCGCCGAGCACGTAGACACCGGAGAGCCAGGGACCCCGGTCGGCGAACTCGGCATCGACGTCGTCAGTGCAGACGCTGATCGAGCCAACCGGTTCATCACCCCAGCGGGCCACGAGCGTGAACGGGATACCGGTCTCACCCGTCCGGGCCGATAGCCGCCTACGCCACTCGTCCCGCTCCGCCTCGGTGCCACGACTCCATTCCCGCCAATGCCAGTGGAGCACCGTCTCGAGGATGGGATCGCCGGCGCTGACCATGTCGACGTGCAGGTCCACCGGCGCATCGTCTCATGCCGATCGAGGTCGTGGAGGGATCGGTAGGACGCGGCTATCAGCGGCGCCAGAGGCACCTCGACGAGTGACCGATGTTGTTCGCTTCGTCATGGTCATGGTCCTTCCCAGGCCGCAGCTCCGGGCAGCGGACCCTCGAATCAGACATCGTCAAGGACCTCGGGCGATTCGGCAACGATCCGCCCGTGCCCTCCCGTGCCCACGACGACACACCGGAGCACAACGCCGGAGCCCGTCCATGGTGGGCACGCAGTGGGCACGGCCGGCGATCCGGCAGGGGTCCCGGACGAACCGCGAGCCCATGACCAGGACTCTCGCGGTGGAGACGATGGTGGAGACGAGGCATTGGCAGCTGACAAGGCGCCCCGCTGCTACGGTCCCCCGGCGGCGAAGAAGGGGCGTGTCCGGTGACGAATCGTGTCCGGAAAGCACTGAGCGTGACGCGGCTGCTCGTGGCGGTGGTTGTCCTCGGTGTGGGGGCGGCAGCAGCAGCAGCGGCCTACTTCCAGTCCGGGGACGACAACCCGTGGGCGCAGAGCCCGTGGGCGGACAGCACGCCGGGCGAGACCTCGCCGCTGGTGGTGGCGATGTGCCACGGCGCCAACCAGACCTGGCCCGCCAATCTCGACGCGTCGTACTTCGAGGCCCAGTTCACCGAGACCACCGGATCGTCGACGATCGCCGACTACTGGCGCGACATCTCCCGCGGTCGGTTCTCGATCGAGGGCAGCATCGTCCTCGACGTCCAACTCGACGTTCCCCGAGACGACATCGGCGACCGCGACGACAAGGATTGGGCGCAGTGTCGGGACGGGCTCGACGAGCAGTACGACATCGACTGGGACGTGTACTCCGGCCCCGTGGTGCTCAAGCCCCAGACCCTTGGACGCACGATCGACCCGATCGACGAGGACGACACCGAGATTCGGGTCGGCACGGAGGGCCACAGCGTCGCCGCGGACTGGCCCACGCCCCCGTTCACGGCGGTGGTGACGACCACCGGCTCGCTCTGGCCGAACGGCAACACCGTGTTCGAGAATGTCCAGGTGACCGCGGTCTCTGTAGATGGCGACAACACCGCGACCTTCACAGTCGAGCGCGGCCACACCGGGGGATACAAGGACCGGGCCTCGACACCCGCGGCGTTCCCCGAGAACACCCAGATCGTCGACGTCTCGGAGATCTTCGGCTCCCCCGGCCGCCTCAGCATCTCTGCTCACACCCATCCAAGCACTATCAACCACGAGCTCGGTCACTTCCTCGGCTGGAACCACTCACGGCGGCTGTCAACCGCCGCCGCGGACTACGGCGACTGCTTCGACATCATGAGCGCCGCGTCGTGCTGGAGCACGCACTACTTCGAGATGTCGATGGACTACGCCGGGCGAGACGCAGAGATGGTTCATGGTCTCGGAATGACGTCGATCTATCTCGACCGCAAGGACTGGATCGACGACGAGGAGCGGGAGACCTCCTCGTGCGAGACGACGACGTACCAGTTGCGCGCCCTCGGCCTCGACGGGTCGGGCCTGTACCAGGTCCGTGTGCCGGTGGCAACGTCGATCTCCGGCGCGGTCACGAGCGAGTACCTCACGATCGAGCTCCGGTCGCAGCAGTTCGCGTGGGACCGCGGCATTCCCTCCGACGCCGTCGTGCTGCACCTACGAGGCGATGACGGCTACGCCTACCTCGTCGACGACGACTCAGCGGGCCGGAGGAGCGGAATGGCCGCGGGAGACCGCTATGAGATCGGCGGCAGCCCGAATGATCCCGAGGACGGCTGGATCATTGTCGTCGACGAGATCAACGCTGGTGAAGGAACCGCCGAGATCAGCCTCACGGCCCCAGAACTGCTCGAAGGAGAGCCGTGCGTCGCCAGTTCCGCCGACCAGATCCCGACAACCACCGCCGCCGCGCCGACGACCACGCTCACGACGCCAACGACTACCACCGACGAACCGAACCTGCTCCGCGGCGCGGCCTGTGTTCCGGGCACTTGGGAGCTCGACTCGCAGGCGTTCGTCGACGCGCTCGGACGGGCGTCGGGCGCGACCGGTGGTGAGATGCAGCACGGCGGCGGGTCCTACACGTTGAGAATCAGCGAGGACGGCACCTACGCCGCCCGCCGCGATGGGTGGACGTGGCGGTTCGAGGCTCCCGAGGGCAACACCGAGGTGATCTTCGACTCCGACGAATCCGGCACCATGACCTGGGACGACTCCGGGATCATGACCTTCGTCGAGGCGGACAACACGTCGGTCACCGACGTGACGTTGAGGATCGAGGTCGACGGCCAGCTCGTCACCATGCCGATGTCGGCGCTCCCCGCGCCGGTCCTCGCCCAGCTCCCCGACTCCGAGCTGATGTCGGGCTCGGGCACCTACACGTGTGAGGGCGACTCGCTCGAGCTCGTCTCCGACGACAGCGGCGTCCCTGCCAACTCGACCCGCATAGGCTGACCGGCGCCGACGGTGGCAGAGCCTGACACCAATCTGATCTCCCTTGGGGGCCGAATACTCCCTCGCGGGCGCTGATCAGGGGGCCTGCCCGGTGTTTGGCTGACGGTGGTTGTTGTCCCAGAGGCCGCAACCCGCCACACAGAGCAACACCCCGAACCCAGCTGAGGGTTCGAGGTGTCCTCGATGTCTCGCGACATCACATGGTGGAGACGATGGTGTGCTGGCGGACTAGGACCTGAACCTACGACCTTCGCGTTGTGAGATCCTCGTAGTCAGGGCTCGACGCTCTCGAACTCGGCAACGCCGAGACCCCCGGGGAAGGTCAGGGTGCCGGCGACCAGGCCCAGGTCTGGGTCGTAGGCCGCCTCCCACGTGCCGTCCCCGCGCCCGAACCTCGTGTTCGCACCCTCGCACGGCTCGCCGAGCACGAGAGGCCTCCACCGAACCCGGGGCGCTTCAGGGTCGGCCATCGATCAACGCTGGGCGCCGAGCCCTGATCGTGCGAATCACACGGGAGAACCCCACTGTGGGATCGACCAGCGCGCCCCCAAACGCCACCGGCGAGGTCGTCCCGATCCGGCCAGGTCAACCGATCGAAAGGCGCACGGTGTACGGCGGGCTCATCAACGAATACCACACCGCCGCCTGAACCACCCCTCCACGGCCACCCCAATCGCTCGCGATCGGCTGCATCGACGCGCCCGGCACCGGAGCCGAACACCGCCCTACCAGCAACGCGGGCGCCCGCGACCCTCACGATGAGTTCCTGGCACCTTCAGGCGCCACTATCGCGGTGAACACTGATCGGCTCGAGCTGGGCATGCACGACGTCGCGAAGACCAAGGTGCTAGGTCTTGATGATGCCTACGCTGCGTTCGTAGAGGAGTTGCGCGAGAGGTTCGGATGGTGGCCGGCGGGACTCGACCTGGCGACACGAGACAACGTGAGCGTCGAAGCTTGGAGCGCCGGCGCGGGGCTACGAAGGAGGATCGCCCGCGACGACGCGGCCGACGTCGAGCTGTACGAGGATTCGCGGCAGTCGCTGCCTAGCCGGAGAGACCGCTGACCTCGCGAGGCGTACCCGGACCACAGAACCGGTGATATGCGTCCTCTGGGTCCGCGGGGAACCGCATCCGCGTGTTCGCTGGGGACCGGATCAGATTCTCTAGGAAGAATCCGGCAGACATCGGGTGACGGGCGGCTTGTGAGAGGTCTGAGATGCCGGGGCACTTCAGGGCCGCACGCGCCCATGCAACCTGCTCGACGAACGCGGCCCCTTCGGTGGGCGGGATGAGGGGGTTGTCCTCCTTGGGGAAGTCATCGGGATCGGGGTACGAGCCCGCTGGGGTGAGCCTGGCCGCGATCCATGGCGCAGGCAGAACCTTCTCGTGACCGGGGAGACGCTTGAGCATGGAGAACTGCTGTTGCTCCTTCTCCAGGTGTCCCGCATACGGGTCGGCAAGGCCGAGGTAGTCGAGAACATGCAGTTCAGGTCCGATCGCGTAGCTCACGATTCCGATGCCACCGAGCACGGCAATAGGTGTCGGCGTCCCCGATGCGAGATCGATGTCCGCGCTGGCATACGAGATGATGCTCGTCTGGAACGTGTAGTCACCGGCGAACACCGCTCGGCGCGCCGAGTGATCGGTCCAGCCGAAATCGTCGGTGGTGACCTTTCCGGCGGAAAACGGGAGAACGAACCCGCCCGCCAACAAGTTGCCGGTCCTGTACTGGGGTGGACGAAGTGAGAGCACGGCGACGGCGACCCACGGAGCGAGGACGAGTGCGGCGAGATGCCTCCGGGTCGCCGGCACCGTGGCTACGGGAGCACCGATTGCGAAGAACGCGGGGAGTAGCAGCCGGGCATGGATGTAGTCACCGCCAACGTATGCCATATACACGGCATTGAGCAACGCGACGACGAGGTACGTCGCTGTCACATAGGAGGCCCGCGTTCGGCGCGTGGCGTGGAGGCCGTAGAACATCGGCAGGTAACCACCCGCGATGATGGTGGCCGCCGGGATCCAGAGCCAGTAGGTGCCTGCGAAGTCGGAGATGTAGCGCAGTCCGCGTGCCCACTCGTTGCCGCTTCCCTCCTTCGCGATAGCGGTGTTGGGGAGCAAGCTCCCGTAGTAGCCCATTCGGAAGATCTGGTACGCCAGAGGCAGGGCGACCATCGCTGAGATCGTTCTTGCAAGTCTCGGGCGACTGTCGCGGTTCATCTGCGGTGCGAGCGTGAGGACGAGGAACGCGGCGCTGAACAGGACGAGCTCCGGTCGCACTAGCCAGCCCAGGCCGAGGACGACTGCACGCCCCGCAGAGAGCTTCTCGGAGGGAGAGCGGGACCAAGTCGCGAGGATCCGGAGGCAGAGCCCGAGCCACCCGAATACGAGCCCGGTCTCCAAGCCGCTAGTCGCGAAGACCCAGGTCGGGGTTATGGCTACGAATGCCAGGGCACCGAACGGCAGGTGCAGCGTCCGCTGGAACTCGACGCCCCAGAGGGTACGTGATGCGGACATGGCGAGCACGACGCCGCAGGCGGAGAGTGCCAAGCCGACGATCACCGAGATCCACTCGAGCCTGACGGGGGTCAACAGATCGAGGATCGAGAGGAGTGCGACCCAGATCGTGCCCGTGAAGGCCTCGACGCGTTCGCCGGCGTTGAAGACAGGGCCGTTGCCGGCGCGGATCTGCTGCACCACGCGGAGGTAGATGAACCCGTCGTCAGTGATCCAGCGATACGTCCAGCCACCCGCGAGAAGGGCGATGACAGGTACCGCCAGGATCGCCGACTGCACCGGGCCGTCGGTGCGCACGTGCGCGACCTTCGTGGAGCCGCTGTCGCCCTGCGTAGACGTCATCGCGTCTCGGCTCGGCTCGCAACGACTGGGAAGTGTCCGCGCTGCCTCGTCTTCAGGCCGGCCGCTCCAATCGACTCAGAGTAGGGGTCTGCTGCTCGATTGGGTGACATCTGAGCTGTGGCGCCGTGAGGTGCCGCTGGGAGGATGTTCACCATGCCCGAGCCTTATCCCCGTGAGTTCCGTGAGGACGCGATCCGGGTCGCCCGTGACAGCGGTCCCGGCGTCCGCTTGAGAGACATCGCTACTGATTTCGGGATCTCGGAGTCGTGCCTGGCCGGCCGGCTCGAGAGGGTCGACGTCGAGGACGCGACGACCTCCACGTCCGCGTCATCCACGCCACCACCGGCGAGCTCCTCAGAGACCTCACCATCGACACCACCCGCGACTACCAGCCCACCGGCGCCCCCAAAGGCCCCACCCGGCCCGAAAAGAAACCCCCCGAACCCAGTTGAGGGTTCAAGGCGTTTCCCATCTCCTGAGAGATGACATGTCCTGAATCAGGACATAGGAAACGGGTCTCTCAAGACATAGGAAACCGTCGGGTCGGCAGGCTCGGCGATGTCCAAGGCCCGGTTGATCATCACGGGGGTGGTCCTCGAGGGCCGCTCGCAGTCCGCAGTCGCTCGCGAGTACGGAGTCTCTAAGGGCTGGGTCAGCAAACTCGTCGCCCGCTACCGCGCCGAAGGCGACACCGCGTTCGAACCCAGATCGCGCCGCCCCAAGACCACACCCACAGCGATCGACGCGGCGACCATCGAGCTGATCGGTCAGATCCGCCTCAACCTCGTCGAGGCCGGTCTCGACGCTGGCGCAGACACGATCGGCTGGTACCTCGAGCACCACCACCAGTCTGGTCGTCTCACGCTCGACGATCCACCGCTACCTGGTGCGCGCCGGAATGGTCACACCCGACTCCCGAGAAACGCCCACGCTCGTCGTACATCCGATTCGAAGCCGACCAGCCCAACGAGTGCTGGCAGTCCGACTTCACCCACTACCCGCTCGCCGACCGCACCGACACCGAGATCCTCTCCTGGCTCGATGACCACTCCCGCTACGCCCTACGCATCACCGCACACCAACGGGTCACCGGCCGCGATCGTCCTCGACGACGTTCCGCGCCACAGCCGCCGAGCACGGAACACCCGCCTCAACGCTGACCGACAACGGCATGGTCTACACCGTGCGGTTCGCCGGCCGGTCGCGGAGGACGCAACGCCTTCGAAGCCGAACTCGCACCGCCTCGGCGTCGCACCAGAAGAACAGCCGACCGAACCATCCCACCACCTGCGGCAAAGTCGAACGCTTCCAGCAGACCCTGAAACGATGGCTCGACGCCCAACCAGCCCCAGACACGATCACCGAGCTCCAAGCACAGCTCGACACGTTCAAGCAGATCTACAACCACCACCGACCCCACCGGTCACTGCCGCACCGAGCGACCCCCGCCACCACCTACACCGCTCGACCCAAAGCCACACCCACCGGCCGGACCGACATCCACTACCGCGTCCGCCACGACCGCATCGACGACGCCGGCACCGTCACCCTCCGCATGAACGGCCAGCTCCACCACATCGGCATCGGACGAACCCACGCCCGAACCCACATCATCCTCCTCGTCGACGACCTCCACGTCCGCGTCATCCACGCCACCACCGGCGAGCTCCTCAGAGACCTCACCATCGACACCACCCGCGACTACCAGCCCACCGGCGCCCCCAAAGGCCCCACCCGGCCCGAAAAGAAACGCCCCGAACCCAGTTGAGGGTTCGAGGCGTCCTCGATGTCTCGCGACATCACAGAGTGGAGACGATGGGACTCGAACCCACGACCCCCTGCTTGCAAAGCAGGTGCTCTAGCCAGCTGAGCTACGTCCCCTTGCCGGCGGGTCGCTACGAACCCGCCGGTGCACGATGCTACCCGCCGCACGACGGGCTCCGACTGCCGACCTCAGCCCGACAGCACCGGGATCTCGCCCGAAACGTCGACCGGCTCGAGCCAGAGGGCGCGCCGTCCCGGGTAGCCGGCCACCCCGCCGAGCCAGGCGTGGTACGCGATCCACGGATCTCCGGCGGCGCTGATGAAGAACTCCGCGCCGCCCGGTCCCGCTGCGTCGGCACGGCCGGTCAGCAGCGGGCCGTCGAGCGGCTTCGTGCACGGCCCGGCCACCGACTCGCAGATCGCGACGCCTACTCCGTACTCCGCCGTGTTCCACCAGTTCCCCGAGTAGATCAACAGGTAGCGATCGCCGGCGTCGAACATCGACGGCGCCTCGACGTGGGGGCTCTCCCATGCCTGGTCGGTACCGATCAGCTTCACCGGCGCGCCGACGACGGCGAGCCCGTCAGCGCTGAGTCGCTGTACGTACACGGCCGACGGTGTGCCGTTCGACACCCCGTCGTTCTTCCAGAGCAGCCACGGATCACCGGCGCGATCCGTGATCGGGCTCGCGTCGATCGCACCGCCGAGATCGCGGGGGCAGACCAACGGCTCGGTCCCGGGATCGACGAACGGCCCCTCCGGCGAGCGGCTCACCGCCACAGACACGCAGTGCAGCCCCGAGCTCTCCTCGAGGACCGAGTAGTACAGGACGAATCCGTCTCCGAGCCTTGCCACGGCCGGCGCCCACACCGAGTACGGCGCTGCCCAGGAAGGGATCTCGGGGAGCGCACCGAGCGGGAGCAGCTCCCAGTCGACGAGGTTCTCGCTCTTCACTAGCTGCACGTTCCCGTAGGAGCCCTGAGTTGCGTACGCGTAGTACATGCCGTCGACGTACAGGACGTAGGGGTCGGGGAAGTCGCCTTCGAAGGCCGGACTGTCGCGCCCCGGGGGCACAGCGACGGTCGTCTGGACGGGCGGCACCGCGGTGCTCGCCGTCGAGGGCACCGAGGTCGTTTCGGCGGAGACAGGGCTGCTCGGCGCGCTCGTACCGATCCCGTCGGTCTCGGTCGACGCACTCCGCGGCCCGCCGGCGGTCGCGCTCGACGGGCCGTCGTCGCTCCCACCACCTCCGCCGCACGCCACACCCATCACTACGGAGGCGAGTGCTGCAACGGTCGTGCTCAGGCGACGGCCGGAACCGAGCCTCACGGCTCCAGGCAGAACGGCATCGAGTCGTGCGGCCCGTCGGCGTCGCCGGTCGTGCCCTCGGGGTCGTAGATCTTCACGACGTCCACCCCGTCGAACTGGCGCAGAGTCGGGATGATCTCGTCGGCGACGCTGAGGGTCGACCCCCCGCTGCTGCAACCTCCCTCGAGGTACACGCTCACCACGCCGTCTTCGAGCGTGACCGCGCTGACACCGGTCGCTCCGGAGGCGACGAGGATGATCCCCTCGTTCGCCTCGTCGACAGTGGGGCCGACGAAGAGAGCGTCGAGAGCACCCGCCATCGGATCCGCTTCGGGTACTTGTCGCTCGAGCGCGACCACGTAGGGCGCCGTTCCGACGTTGAACGCCTCCTGGTCCACGAGGTAGACGTCGACGCTCACCGTCCCCGCAGACTCGCCCGTGCTCGCCGACGTGCTCCCTCCCGTGGTCGACTCCGCCGTCGACGACGTTGCATCGTCGTCGTCGCCACCGCACGCCGAGAAGAGGATCGCGGCAAGCGCCAGGGCAGCGAGGACCTTGGTGATCGGACGGGTCGAGTTCATGGCAGTCTCCCTGTCGAGCTCCCTGTCGAGCGTTCGCTACCAGCAAGCCACGCCGCACTCCCTGAGTCCAGGGCCGAACGACCGCCGGTCGACGGGTACGCCGTTCGGGGAAATTGTGCCTTCACGCGTCAACCGAATCGAGACGAACGAGCACGACTCCGGCGACAGCGACGCACGTCAAGCGGCCGGCGCTCCCTCGAAGACGGCCGTCCGCACTCCCCTGCGAGCAAGCTCGGCGAGGAACGGCACCGGGGTCACGAGCGCGGCGAGACCGTGCACACCTGGACCCTCGACGCGCTCACCTCCACACCCTGCCAGCAATCCCGTGGTGACGGCGAGCACGGTGCCCGCGGCGACTGCCGTTCGTTCGACCACGCCGTAGACGGCCACGTCGCGCGCCGCACCGCGCCGCCCGAAGACCTCGACGCGCGTCGCACCCCATTCGCCGTCGTCGCCGAACCTGCGCCGGAACGGACGACGCGACTCGGGCTCCCCGAGGTGGACGCTGATCCGTTCCGTACCCGGGAACGCATCCACGAGGAGCGCTACGCCTCCCGAGACGACGACGCAGTCACGCCCCCCGATCGGCTCCGGGAACCACACGAGCTCCTCGCCGGCCTGGCGGATGCTGCGCCACTCGCCGCCGTCCCACTCACGGGCGGCTCCGTGCCGTTCGCGCCGAACGGTCGCGACACTGGCGGGACCGGCCCAACCCGACCTCGCTACCCGGATCTCGTCGACGGCGTCGAGAGCGTCGGCGGCATGCCGCGCGAGCACGTCGGCCAGCCCCGGCGCCAGCCCGCACCCGGCTGCCACCGTCACGCCTGCCGCCTCAGCCTCACCACCGAACGCCAGCAGAGCCTCGATCGCGTCGTGATCGTCGCCGACCGACGCGCACGGAACACCCGACGAGACGGCCGCTCTCACGACGTCGATGTCGGCGCCCGCGTCGAGCGCACAGCCGACCACGCCCACGCCTTGCGGCAGTGCGTCGCCGGGCGCGAAGTCGACGGGCAGGGCCTTGTCGCCGAGTGACGAGACGAGCCGCTGCACGTGCTTGCGATCGCGGTCTGCCAGGAGGAGCCGCTCGATGCCGTCGGTCTCGACGAGCTGCCGTGCGGCTCGGGAGCCCACCGCTCCGAGACCTACGAGCAGAGCCGTGGTCACCGGAAGTCCGGCGCCTCTAGCTCGCGCCACCCGCCACTCGTGGGCGGCGCACCGCCCTTGCCGCGGAAGCGGGCGAGCGCCCCGATGAGGCCTGCCACACCGACAGCGAACAACACACGCCGAAACGTCCTGGCCTTCACGCCCCGGAGTGTACCGACGAGGAAGAGGGCGGCCCGGAGCACGCACGGGCAACAGTGGGGCTAGGTGGAATCGAACCACCGACCTCATCCTTATCAGGGATGCGCTCTAACCGACTGAGCTATAGCCCCGCGACGGCCGACGATCGAGGCCGGTCGCGGCGAGGGATCGTACCAGGCAGCCCGCCCCCCGCCCCCGGTCGTGAGTCGGCGGTCGAAGAGCAACTACTCCGTCGGCGCGGAATGCGTGGGGCCTCGCCCGAACCTCGTCACTCCTCCTCGACCACGGTCATCTCGATGCCGCCGAGGATCTCGGAGAAGAGGTTGTAGAACGCGGCTCCCAGGACGGTCGTCACGACCATGATGCAGACCATCACGAGACCGATCAGGGTCGCTCCGCGGAGCAGTCGCCACGTGAGCAGCTCGAAGTCGTCCGAGCCGATGAGGGTGCCCACGAAGTCCTCGACGTTGTCCACTGCGCCGAACGTCGTGGCAATCCACCACAGCACCATCCCAGCGACGAGCACCACGACGAGAGCGCAGAGATAGAAGCAGATCGCGATCTTGACGACCGACCACAGATCGATTCGGCGGATCGTCTGGCGGTATCGACGTTCCGCGGGGCGCCGACGCGGTGCGGCACCGCCGCGTCGCTTGTCGCGACGGGCTTCGCCTCGCCGGACACGCCGAAGTCCGTTGCCGCGCCCTGCCGGTGTCTCAGGCGTGACCGTATCCACCAGGGCGGTGTCCCTGTCCACCAGGGCCTCTGCCATCTAGTGCTCCTCGCCGCCTTCACCGTCCGCAGAATCGGTCGCGGTCACGGCATCCGTCTCCAGCACACGCGCGACGGCCACAACCGTATCCCCCTCGGCGACACTTGTGACGCGCACGCCCGTGGCGCCCCTGCCCTGCTCGGAGATCTCCGAGACCGGCGTGCGGATCAGATTGCCGGCCGAGGAGAAGACGAGGATGCCGTCGTCGTCGGCGACGGTGAACGCCGCCACCACGGGTCCCCGCTCCGCTGTCACCTTCACGCCCCTGACCCCCTGTCCGCCGCGCCCCTGACGGTTGAAGGCGCCCAGGCGGGTGCGCTTGCCGTAGCCACCCGTCGTCACGAAGAGCATCACGGTGTCGTCGCCGGCCACGTCGCAGCTGACGACGCCGTCGTCGTTGCCCTTCAGGCGCATCCCTCGCACCCCGGCCGTGGCGCGGCCCATAGGTCGGACGTCGTCTTCCGAGAACCGGATCGTCATCCCTCCGCGGGAGACCATGAAGATGTCGTCGCTCCCGGTCGTCTGCACGACCCGTACGAGCTCGTCGCCGTCCTTGAGGTTGATGGCTATTAGCCCCGAGCGCAGCGACGAGTCGTACTCCGACATACGGGTCTTCTTGACCACACCTCGCCGCGTCGCGAAGAACAAGTACGCGCCGTCTTCGTAGGTGCGCGTGTCGATGATCGCCTGGATCCGCTCCTCGGGCTGCAGGGCCAGAAGGTTCACCAGTGCGGTCCCTCTAGCCGTACGGTCCTTCATCGGGATCTCGTGCGCCCGAATGCGGTACACCCGCCCCCGATCCGAGAAGAACAGCAGATAGGAGTGGGCTGTGGTGGTGAGGAGGTGCTCCACGTAGTCCTCGTCGCGCAGCTTCGCCCCCGTGACTCCCCTGCCGCCCCGCCCCTGCGTACGGAAGGCATCGGACGTGACGGCCTTCACGTATCCCTTGTGCGAGAGCACCACGAAGACCTCTTCGTCCTCGATGAGATCGAGAGTGTCGATGTCGCCGGGATCGAAGACGACACGGGTGCGCCTGTCGTCGCCGAACTCGTCGCGTATGGCGACCAGCTCCTCCTTGATGACCGCACGCATCTTCGACTCGTCGGCGAGGATCGCCTCGAGTGCGGCGATCGTCGCCTGGAGCTCGGTCTGCTCGTCGCGCAGCTTCTGGCCTTCGAGCTGTGCAAGACGTCTGAGCTGCATGTCGAGGATGTGAGTTGCCTGCACCTCGCTGAAGGAGAACGGCTCCCCCATGAGGGATTCGCGCGCGGCCGGGGCGTCGTGCGATCCCCTGATGATCGCGATGATCGCGTCGATGTGGTCCAGCGCACGGATCAGTCCCTCGACGATGTGCGCCCGCCGGCGCGCCACCGCGAGGCGGTGTTGCGAACGGCGCGTGACCACGTCGATCTGGTGCCCGACGTAGACCGACAGCGCGGCGGCGAGGTTCAGCAGCCGAGGCACCCCGTCGACGAGGGCGAGCATGTGAACCGAGAAGCTGTTCTGCATCATCGTGCGCTTGTAGAGCTGGTTCAACACCACCTGAGCGTTCGCGTCGCGCTTGAGGTCGATGACGAGGCGGACGGTGTCGCCCGACGACTCGTTCCGGACGTCGCGCACACCGTCGATCTGCCGATCGTTCACGAGCTCGGCGATCTTCTGTCCGATCGACTCGACCGACGTCTGATACGGGACCTCGCTCACGACTATCCGCTGATCGCCGCGGGCGGCCTCCTCGATCTCGGCGACCGCTCTGACCTTCACGGAGCCACGCCCCGTGCGGTACACCTCTTCGAGCCCCGCCCTTCCCAGCAGCAGCGCCCCCGTGGGGAAGTCGGGTCCCTTGACGTACGCCATGAGGTCGTCGGGGGTTGCCTCGGGATGATCGATGAGGTGAACGGCTGCGTCGATCACCTCGCGCAGGTTGTGGGGCGGGATGCTCGTGGACATACCCACGGCGATGCCGTTCACACCGTTGACGAGCAGGTTCGGGAAGCGAGCCGGCAACACGATCGGCTCGTCGTTCTGCCCGTCGTACGTTGCCGTCGCGTCGACCGTCTCCTCGTCGATCTCGCCGAGCATCTTCATGGCGAGAGGCGCTAACCGCGCTTCGGTGTTGTGGTTGACGAACCCGTCGGCCAGGAAGGCGTGCGCGTCTGATTCGACCTGCACCGAGTAGACGTCTTGGATCCCCGCCGGCAACACCTCGTCGACTCTGGCGTAGTAGTAACCCGACGACACGAGAGGAGCAAGCACAACCTTGACTTCGTGTGAGTCGATGTGAGAGAGGATCTCACGACCGCGCTGCTCCCAGCGCTCGAGGCGATCGACGTTGTACTTCCGCAGCCACGGGTCGGGAGCCTCGCTGCGAAGATAGTCAGCGAGGAATGGAATCCTGTCGTGCGACAGCGCTCGACTGCTCATCGGGATCTCATCGAGCTGCCGGGCGAGCTTCCCTTGCTTCGTTCCCAGAAAGCCCACGTTGCTCTCGAAGAGCTTGGCATCGCGCCGGTTGGTGATCACGATCTTGATCTCGCCGCTCCGGTAGTGGACCTGACGAGAAATGACCCCGAATTCGAGCAAGAGGCGCTGCACGTCGCGCGCGAGGTGCTCGCTTCGCGTCGAATAGGTGATCTGAATCGTCTTCCGCGGGAGCAGGGATGAGGATCCGTCGCCTTCGTAGAGCGCCTGCAGGAACATCCGCTTGGAATCAGCGCTGCCCATCCACACGAACTCCGGAACGCGCTTATCGGCTGAACGCTGTCCGATCATCTCCGCCAGCGGGCTGCGCTTCAGCGCTGTGAGATTCTGTACATCGAGTTCGAACAGGAGACTCCCGGAAGCGATCACGCGCCGGCTTACATAGCGGTTCCCGCCCACCACCTGGTCGTACGCGTCCAGGACGGCTTCAAAGAACTCCGCGTCAACGTTGTTGAATCCCGCTCGGGTATTCGAGATCCAGCCCTCGGCAACCATTGCTCCGGCGAGCAGCGCGAGCTTCTCGTCATGCGACGACGGTCCTTCTCCCGCTGTCACCGAGGCGACCTGACGAGAGAGCACTACATGCTCACCCGGCTCGATCTCCTCGAGCAACCGCCACTGGAGAAGCGGCACGCCGGCAACGTTCGCCAGACAGAGCAGCGGGTGGTTCGCCGTTCCAGTGATCTCGTATCCCTCGCGTGTCCGCAGCCGCAGGGTCGGATGCGCACCTGAGTGGAACAACGCCACCGCTCGCACAGGGTCGCCTTGGTGGTCCAATACCTTCGAGTCGATCTCCGCCTCGGAGTTCGCATCGAGCTCCGCGAGGTCTCGGATCCGAGGCGTTCCTGCTTCCGTCCTCAGTCGACTGTCCCCGACGATGCAGTACCTCATCGCAGCAGGGCGGTCGTTGGGATCGGGAGAACCGAAGTTCCCATGTCCGTCGATCAGTGGATAGCGGAGTGAGAAGTCTTGCGCCATGCGCGCCAGCGCGTCGTAGATCGCGTTGTCGCCGTGCGGGTGGTACTTGCCCATGACGTCGCCGACCGCCGACGCGCTCTTGCGATGCGGCCGGTCGGGCCGGAGACCGCCCTCGTACATGCCGTAGAGGATTCGCCTGTGCACGGGCTTCAGGCCGTCGCGGGCATCCGGCAGTGCGCGCGCAGTGATGACCGACATCGCGTAGTCAAGGAAGGAGCGCTCCATCTCCTCCTGGATCTCGATCGGTTCGATGGTGTCGACGCCGTCGTCGGGGCGTCCTTCGTCGGGCACGCGGTGCTCCTGATCAGCTAGATGTCGAGGAAGCGGACGTCTTTCGCGTTCCCCTGGATGAAGGTGCGCCGGGCGTCGACGTCGTCGCCCATGAGCGTCGAGAACACCTGGTCGGCGATGGCTGCGTCCTCAACAGACACCTGCAGCATCGATCGCGTCGCCGGGGCCATCGTCGTGTGCCCCAGCTCCTGCCAGTCCATCTCGCCGAGCCCCTTGAAGCGGCTCACCTCGATCTTGCGACCCTCGTTCTCGGTCTCGATCTGCCTCAGCTCGGCTTCGTCCTTGACGTAGCGGCGCTCCTTGCCGATGTCGGCGCGATACAGCGGCGGCTGCGCTATGTACACGTAGCCGCGCCTCACGAGCTCCGGGAGCTGCCGGTAGAAGAAGGTGAGCAGCAGGGTCCGGATGTGCGACCCGTCGACGTCGGCGTCGGCCATCAGCACGACCTTGTGGTACCGCGCCTTCGCGATGTCGAAGTCTTCGGCGACGCCCGCACCGATCGCCGTGATCAGCGTCTGGATCTCTTCGTTCCTGAGCATCTTGTCGAGGCGGGCGCGTTCGACGTTGAGGATCTTCCCCCTGATCGGCAGGATGGCCTGGAAGCGCGGATCTCGCGCGCGCTTCGCCGATCCGCCGGCACTGTCTCCCTCGACGATGAAGATCTCGGCTTCCTCTGGGTTGCGGGAAGCGCAGTCGGCGAGCTTGCCGGGCATTGCTGCCGATTCGAGCAGCGACTTGCGCCGTGTGAGGTCGCGTGCCTGACGCGCCGCGGCCCGCGCCCTGGAGGCCTGAACCGCCTTGAGCACGATCAGCTTGGCCTCGACGGGATGCTCCTCGAGCCAGTCGCCGAGCTTCTCGTTCGTCACCTTCTCGACGAGCGATCGCATCACGGTGTTGCCGAGCTTGGTCTTCGTCTGGCCCTCGAACTGCGGGATTGCGGAGCTTCACGGAGAGGATCGCCGTCAAGCCCTCGCGGATGTCCTCGCCGAGGAGGTTGTCGTCCTTCTCCTTGATGTGGCCCTTCGCTCTGACGAAGCGGTTCATCGCGCTCGTGAGTGCCTTCTTGAAGCCCTCCTCGTGCATCCCGCCCTCGGTTGTGGCGATGTTGTTGGCGAACGAGTGCAGGCCCTCGTGGTAGCCGTTGTTCCACTGCATGGCGACCTCGACCTCGTTGCCACCACCCGCGTCGGTGAACGAGATGACGGTGCGGAAGAGCGGTTCCTTCGCCGCGTTCAGGTGGGTCACGAAGTCGACGATCCCGCCCGCGTAGCAGAACACCTGCTCCGTCTCGTGGCCGGGGCGCTCGTCGCGGAGGACGATCTCGAGGCCCCGATTCAGGAACGCCATCTCGCGCAGCCTCTCGAGCAGTGTCTGCGCGCGGAACTCGGTCTCCTCCATGATGGTCGGGTCCGGCCAGAACGTGACCGTGGTTCCGTTACGGTCGGAGTCGCCCGTGCGTTGCAGCGAGCCCTGCGGACGGCCGCCGTCGGCGAACGACATCTCCCATGCGCCGCCGTCGCGGTGGATCTCGAGGTCGAGCCGGCGCGAGAGCGCGTTCACGACGGAGACGCCCACACCGTGCAGACCCCCGGAGATCTTGTAGCCCTCGCCGCCGAACTTCCCACCGGCGTGCAGGACCGTGAGCACGACTTCGGCGGCCGACTGGTCGGGGTAGTCGCGGTGGGGCTCGACCGGGATGCCGCGCCCGTTGTCGGAGACCCGGCACCCGCCGTCGGCGAGGAGGGTCACCTCGATGCGCGTGCAGTGGCCGGCGAGTGCCTCGTCGACGGAGTTGTCGACGACCTCGTAGACGAGGTGATGGAGCCCGGACAGCCCAGTGGAACCGATGTACATGCCGGGGCGCTCGCGGACCGGTTCCAGCCCCTTGAGCACCTGGATGTCATCGGCTCCGTAGGCCACGCGATCGCACCTTCCGAGTGTCTGGTCCCCACCGCTCCCCACCCGATTCCGGATGGTTCCGAGATCGCCTTCCAGCCCCTCCGTCCCCCACTCTCAGGGGCGCGAAAGTGCTGGTCAGAGCCGATATCGGCGGGCTGCTCACTCTACCAGACAGAAGCCCCCACCAAGGGCCCCGCCGTCACCCCGGCCGCGGGTGAGACGCCCCACCGCCACGGCCGACGACCACGACCCGAACCGAGCGGACGGAACCCTCGCCGAGAATCGCGGCGGCGCGCTCCTTCAGCGCATCCCCGAGGTACCGGACCTGCGTCGCCCACGCTGGATCCTCGACCTCGATCGTGAGCACGCCGTCGAGGAGAGCGCGAGGTCGGGCGTGACTCGCGAGCTGATCGCCGACCACCTCCTCCCAGCGCGTGTGGAGCGCCCCGAGCACCTTCGGGTCGGCTATGCCGAGGTCGCGCGCGAGAGCGGCAAGCGCTTCCCCGACCGGTTGCGGATCGTCTCGACGGCCTCTGCTCACCCCGCCTCCTCGATGCGCCCACCGACCACCCTCAGCCGGCGGTCGGGTGAGACACCGTCGGGCACTCCCGAGGCGCTCGTCAGCAGCGTCTGCCCCGGCGGCAGATTCGCGATCAGAGCGTCGGCGCGGGCCGGGTCGAGCTCGCTGAACACGTCGTCGAGGAGGAGCACCGGACCGGTCCCGGTCACGCTCGTGCACACCTCGTACCCCGCAAGGCGGAGGGCAAGTGCCAGAGTGCGCTGCTCGCCTTGCGACGCCTGCGTTCGGGCGTCGAGGCCCGAGATGGTCAGGCCCCAGTCGTCGCGATGGGGCCCGACGAGCGTCACGCCGCGCTCCATCTCGTGGCGTCGCGCCGTGCCGACGGCCGTGCGCAGCACGTCTTCGACGGCGTCGGGGCCCACCTCCTCGAGCCGTGCCGGAGTCCAGTCGGCCTCGTACGCGGTTCCGACGGTCTCCTCCCGCCCGCTCAGACGCGCGTACGCCGTCGCGATCGGCGCCACGATCTGCGTCAGGAGCCGCAGCCGCCCTCGCACGAGCTCTGCCCCGGCGCGCACGAACTGCGAATCGAAGACGTCGAGGGTCAGCCTGTCCTCGTCGCTTCGCACACCCGCCCGCAGGAGCGCGTTCCGCTGCCGCAGCACCCGTTCGAAGTCGGAACGCGCGGCGTCGTAGCGAGATGCGAGCGAAACGAGGAGGTCGTCGAGGTAGTCGCGCCGAAGTGCGGGCCCGCCCTTGACCAGCTGGAGATCGTCGGGAGCGAAGACAGCAGTGCGGAAGAGGCCACCCAGGTCGCGCGTGCGGCCCAGCGGATTGCGGTTGAGGAGGACACGGTTGCGCCCGGTCGCATTGATCTCCGCCTCGAGCGTCTGGTGTCGCTCGCCCTCGGTGACCTCCGCGCGCAGCACCGCCTTCGCGCAGCCCGCCCGCACCAGGGCCCGGTCGGGGACCCCCCGGAACGACCTGGCGCGCGACGCCCACCCCACGGCTTCGAGCAGGCTCGTCTTCCCCTCCCCGTTGGCGCCGGTGAAGACCGTCAACCCGGCCGGGAGCTCGAGGTCGACCGCACCGAAGCACCGGAAGTCGGCAAGTACCAGTCGTTCCACCCTGGCGGCGTCCGCCGACACCGGCGTCGCGCTCTCTGCGTCGGCCAACGGCTCAGGGGGTTCGCACCGGCATCACGAGGTAGAGGAAGTCGTCACCTTCGGCCGACTGCAGGGTCGCCGGCTTCAGCGGGTCGATGGTCGACAGGACGAACTCGTCGGCCTCGATCGCCTCCACGCCGTCCCGCAGGAACTGCGGGTTGAACGCGACGGTGAGCTCACTCCCCTCGTACTTCGCGTCGATGGGCTCCTCCGACGAACCGACGTCGGGCACGGCCATGGCCAGCTCCAGCCCACCGGGCGACATCGTGAGCTTCAGGTTGGCGTTGTCGCGGCCCTGACCGACGATCGACACGCGATCGAGGGCGCCGAGGAACGTCTCGGTGTTGGCGATCAGGCGGTTCGGGTAGCCGCTCGGGATCAGCTGCTCGTACTTCGGGAAGTCGCCCTCGACGAGGCGGACGACGACCTCGGCGGTCGACGTGCGGAACGCCACGTCGCGGTCGCCGAGGACGACCTCGATCTCGCTCTCGCCGGCGAGGCGCTGCACCTCTTCGAGGCCCTTCGCAGCGACGAGGACCCGCTTGCCCTCGGGGAGCATGCTCACACCCTTGAGGTCGCGCACCGCCAGCCGGTAGGAGTCGGTGGCGACCAGACGCAGCCCGCCGCCGTGGGCGCTCAGCAGCACGCCCGGTGAGGATCATGTGGCGATCGTGGTCCTTCGAGGCGACCCGCACGACCTGTCGGAGCGCTCCGGTGAGGGTCTCGGCGTCGACGCGCACACCGCTCCCGGCGGCCGGCGTGAGGATCGGGTAGTCGTCGGCAGCCTTCAGTCGCAACGTCGTGGACGACTTGCCGACCCGAGACGTGGGCCTCGTCGCCGTCGACCTCGATGGTGACCGTGCCGGGCTCGAGACGCTTCGCGATGTCGCCGAGGATCTTCGGCACGACCGCGACGCCCGTCTCCTCGACGTTCGGCCGGGACCCGGACGCGGTATGGTGATCTCCAGGTCGGAACCGACGACCTCGATCCCGTCGGCCGTAGCCGTGATCCTCAGGTCGGAGAGCACCGGGGGCAGGCCCCCGCGGTTCGCGACCGCGCGCTGCGCGGTGCCCGACTGCCTCGGCGAGGACGTCTCGCTCGCAGCGGAACTTCACCGCAGGCCTCCTGTTACTCAGTAGATAGGAATTGGTGGCTGTAGTAGTAGGGGCTGTGGATTGTGGACAACCCGGTATCGGTGCAGGTCAGGGCGGGAATGGCGCTCCACCGGCTATCCCCCGCCGTCCCCAGGGCGGAACGGCGTCCGGCGGCGCGACCGGTGGCGTCGTCCCCAGCCGGCGCACAGGCAGCGCCGGTTGTCCACAGCGTTATCCACTGGAACCGAGCTTGCACGCGGTTGATCAGCTCGTTGACCTGGTCGAGGACGACCCTGGCGCTCGGCCATCTGGGTGCGGATCTTGTCGCAGGCGTGCATGACGGTCGTGTGGTCGCGGCCGCCGAACTCCTCGGCGATCTTCGGGTAGCTGTAGTCGGTGAGCTCCCGGAAGACGTACATCCCGATCTGGCGGGCGGTCACCAGGGGCCGGCGCCGGCTCGTGCCGCAGAGGTCGTCGACCGTCCAGCCGAACATCTTCGCCGTCTCGTCGAGGATGAGCTGGGGGGTGATGACCCGGGGTCGGCTCGACGGGAGCAGGTCGGCGAGGACGGTGTGGGCGATCTCCTCGGTGAGGGGGACCCGGTTGAGGCTCGAGTAGGCCGCGACCCGGATCAGGGAGCCCTCGAGCTCGCGGACGTTGTCGATGATGTTCGACGCGATGAACGCGAGGACCTCGGCGGGGATGCCGTCGAGCCGCTCGGAGTCGGCCTTCTTGCGGAGGATCGCGAGGCGCGTCTCGAACTCGGGCGGCTGGATGTCGGTGATGAGGCCCCACTCGAAGCGGCTCCGGAGCCGGTCCTCGATGCGTCGCGATCGACTTGGGCGGCCGGTCCGACGAGATGACGATCTGGCTGCCGCGGGAGTGGAGGTCGTTGAAGGTGTAGAAGAACTCCTCCTGGAGCTGCTCGGTGCGCTCGAGGAACTGGATGTCGTCGACGAGCAGGACGTCGACGTCGCGGTACCGCTTCTTGAAGTTCGGCATCTCCTTGGCGCGCATGGCGTCGACGAACTCGTTCATCATCGTCTCGGTCGGAACGTATCGGACGCCCTTCGACGGGAAGAGGTGCCGAACGTGGTGACCGATCGCGTGGAGCAGGTGGGTCTTTCCGAGGCCTGCCGGGCCGTAGATGAAGAGCGGGTTGTAGAGACGCGCCGGGCTCTCGGCGACGGACAGGGCCGCTGCGTGGGCGAAGCGGTTCGAGGCCCCGATGACGAACTGGTCGAACGTGTACCTGGGGATGAGCGCCGACCGGTCGTAGGGGAGAGCCTCGTCGACGATGCGTGCGGCGTCGGTCGTGGTGGCCGGTGAAGACGCGGGGGAGGCGGCGAGAGGGGCAGCGGGCGGGCTCACGTGGACCGGTTCGTCGTCGCGGGGGGTGGTGTCGACCGCGAGCTCGACGGTGAGCGGGACTCCGGTCAGCGCCTGCGTGGCGTCGGTCAGCAGCCCGAGGAAGCTGGAGCGGATCCGTTCGACGGCGACGGAGCTGGGGACGCCCAGCAGCAGGGCCTCGTCGGTCAGGGAGAGGACGTGTACCCCTTGGAACCACGTGTTCCAGATCGGTTCCGCGAGCTGGCGCCGGACCGCAGTGGCGACGCGTGACCACAGCTCCTCGGCAGCATCGTCGAGCACCACCGCGTCTCCCCGGTTGTCCACAGGCGCATCCACACGTGTGGAGAACGACCGCAGTGCGGCCGTGTTGGCTGGATCTGCGGCCTGTGGGGGACCGGCCCCCTCGGGGAAGTCTGCCGATGCGAGGCCGTTCCGCTCCGGCGGGTCCGGCGACCCTAGCATCGGCCTGTGGATGCCGCCAAGGGCGCAGTGGGGGGCGCCGAGAGCGCTGCTTCCCCTAGCAGAGGCGTCTCCCCGGCGCAAGGGCCGCGGTGCTCTCGACCCCGCGCGAGCGCCGCCTCGAAGAGACGGCGGCGAGGGATTGCCGCCGGGCCCGGCGGAGTCGTAGACTCGCCCGTCTGTCTGCTTCCGGGTGGGCGCGCCCTCGCGCCGGGGCCCGGAGCAACGCCGGGCGCCTATCGCCCGACACCGAGGAGGCCATGCGTGAAGAGGACGTTCCAGCCGAACAACCGCAAGAGGAAGAAGAAGCACGGATTCCGCCTGCGGATGCGCAACCGCGCGGTCAGGCGGTGCTCAAGCGCCGCCGCACGAAAGGGCGCGCCCGCCTGTCGGCCTGACGGAGCGCGTCAGGGGACGCGCCGAGTTCCGGAGCCTGGCCCGAGGGCGCAGGCTGCGGTGCGGAGTGCTGACACTGGTGCGCAGCCCGGCAGAGAGCCTCTCGGGTGATCTGGCGGGCAGCACGGCGCCGCTGTCGCCGCCCCGGATAGCGTTTGCAGTACCACGCAGCGTGGGGGGCTCGGTGGTACGCAACCGTGTCCGCCGGCGTCTCCGCGAGGCGGTGCGCTCACAGGCCGGTCTCCTGACGGCGGGGAACGCCTACCTCGTCGGCGCGGTAAGCGACGCCGCGAATGCCACATACAGGGAGATCGAGAGCACATTGAGCGAGCTACTCCGCCGATCGGCCGAGGACCGGCCGTGAACCGCGGTCCCGACCGTGCGCCTGCTCACCGGGGTGATCGGCGTCTATCAGCGCCTCACCTCCGGGGCGGAGCCTCGGTGCAGGTATCTGCCGACCTGCTCGGAGTACGCCCGTGAGGCCATCGAGGTCCACGGTGCTGCGTCCGGGGCGTGGTTGGCCATGAGGCGGATCGCACGCTGTCACCCCTGGGGCGGATTCGGGTACGACCCTGTACCTCCCCACCCGATCGCGCCGGCGAGGTCCCGCCTGCACCGGCGCCACGCAGACGGAGCGTAGAAGTGGACCCCCTCTACAAGGCCATCGGCTGGTTGCTGGCCGTCTTCTACGAGCTCGTGCCGCCGCACAACCTCGGAATCTCGATCATCCTGCTCACCTGCACGGTGATGCTGGTGCTCTTCCCGCTCACCGCCAAGCAGACACGATCGATGATCGCGATGCAGAAGGTCCAGCCGGAGATCAAGCGACTCCAGCAGCTGCACAAGGACGACAAGCAGAAGCAGAACGAAGAGATCATGAAGTTCTACCAGGAGAACAAGATCAACCCGCTCTCGGGTTGTCTCCCTCTCCTGATGCAGATGCCGATCTTCTTCGCCCTCTTCGGGGTCCTGCGCGACGTCAAGAAGAAGGTGCCTACCTCGGGGCAGTTCTCGACGCTCTTCCACGACATCTGCGGCGACGTGGCGTCATCAGGGGCGTGCGAGAAGCCCAAGGGGCTCACCTTCCTCGGGATGGACCTCTCGAAGACCGCGATGGAGGCGAAGGGCACGTTCACCTCGACCCTCCCCTACTTCGTGCTCGTCGGACTCGTGGTGCTGACCGGCTGGTACCAGAGCCGCCAGACGATGGCCCGACAGCGCCAGAACCCGAACGCCGCGCCCGTCAACGCGCAGATGCAGATGGTCACCAAGGTCCTGCCGATCATGTTCGGCTTCTTCTCGTTGAACTTCGCCGCCGGCCTCGTCGTGTACTTCGTGGCGAGCAACGGGTGGCGGATAGGCCAGCAGCAGCTGGTGCTGAACAAGATCTACGACTCCGCCCACGCGGAGGCCGGAGGGCCGAAGGTGATCGACGCGAAGTCGACCGAGCGCCCGGCCGGCGGGGACGGGACCGCTCCACCGGGGAGAGCCGAGGAGAAGGGCGGAGTCGATCCGGCGAAGGGGAGCAAGGCCCGACAGCCGGCGCCACACCCGAGATCCAAGCGCAAGAAGAAGCGGAAGCGTTGACCATGGAGTGGATCGAAGTGACCGGGAAGACCCTCGACGAGGCGCGCGAGCGGGCGCTCGACGAGCTGGGTGTTCATCAGAGCGAGCTCGAGTACGAGGTCATCGACGAGGCCAAGGGCGGGCTCTTCGGCCGGTTCGGGCGGGTGGAGGCCCGAATACGGGCCCGGGTCAAGCCTGTGTCGCGGGACAAGCCGAACGACCGCCGCCGCCGCCGTGGAGGCTCCGAGACTCGGGGCCCGAGGGGCGGGCGGGAGTCGTCCGGTGGGCGGACGCGGCGTTCCGGAGGGCAGGGCGCAGATCGGGAGTCGAGGGCCCCGCAGGCCGAGAAGCCTGCCCGGGAGAGCACCGGGACGGGGCCGGCGGCGGGCGGAGGATCGGGCGCCCCACGCAAGAGGCGGCGCTCGAGGTCGCCGAGGAAGCCCGAGGCCGTCACCGAGCAGGGACGGGAGCGCCCAGGGCGCCCGGAGAACACCGATGAGCCGGGCGGTAGCCGCCGGCGTGAACAGGGAGTGGCTGTGAGCGAGAGCACCGTGCCCATCGAGGAGCAGGCGGCGGCGGCCGAGGAGTTCACCGCCGGCATGATCGAGGCCTTCGGTCTCGGGGCCCGGGTGAGCGCCGTGGTCGCCGACGACGCAGTAGAGGTGAACGTCGAGGGCGAGGATCTCGGCCTGCTCGTCGGGCCGAAGGGGGCCACCCTCGCCGCAATCGAGGAGCTGGTGCGGGCGGCGATGTCCCGCAGCACCGGAGGGCACAGCGCCAGGGTCCACGTGGACGTGGCCGGGTACCGCCGGCGCCGGCGTGAGGCGCTGGCGGCCTTCGTGAGGGGTGTAGCAGAAGAGGTGCTCGCGTCGGGCGAGACGAAGGCGATGGAGCCGATGCCGCCCGCCGATCGCAAGGTGATCCACGACACGGTGGCGGAGATCGACGGGGTGGGCACCACATCGGAGGGCGAGGACCTCCGACGCCACGTCGTGATAAGCCCCACCTGAGCCGATCGAGGCGATGGGCGGCGGAGGGCCCGCCGGGGCGGGCGCGGAGGTGGAGCGCCTGCTCGTCGTGCTCGAGGGCGCCAGGGAGAAGGGGTTCCTGGGCCCCGGAGACCCGCTCTCCCACCTGCGGCATGCCGAGGGGTTGGCGAGGATCATCGAGGCCGCCCTGGGCTCGGGCGACGGGCCGGGCGAGTTCTGCGACCTCGGGTCCGGCGGTGGAGTCCCGGGGCTGGTCATGCTCTGCCGGTGGCCCGGGGCGCGCTGCACGCTGATCGAGGTGGGCAGACGCCGCTGCGAGGCCCTGAGGGAGGCCCTGGAGGTGCTGGGGCTCTGCGACCGGGCAGATGTCGTGGAGGGACGTGCCGAGGATGTGGCCCGTGAGCCGGACCGGCGGGAGGCGTTCCCGGTGGTGGTCGCCAGATCGTTCGGCAGGCCGGCCGTGACGGCCGAGGTAGCGGCCGGACTCGTCGCTCCAGGCGGGGTGCTGGTCGTCAGCGAGCCACCCGACGGTGGTGAGGCGGGAAGGTGGCCTCCGAGCGGACTGGCCATGCTCGGGTTCGGTCCGGCGCGAATCGCGGCTGCCGGTGGCGCGACGGCGGCTGTGGTGGAGAAGCAGAGATGCACGGATGACCGCTGGCCTCGACGGGTCGGAGTCCCTGCGAAGCGCCCGCTCTGGTAGTAGCATCCGACGCGTTCCCGTGCGAAACCCTCGACCAGGGGCGCGCGGCTCTGCCACTCGAGAAGGGGTCGCGTTCCACGTGGAACATGTAGGCGTCACGGGAGCGACACGCGGTCGCCGGCCGCGAGAGGATGGCACGATGGATCTCGACCCCTCGGGCGGCAGGCGCGGCCGTCGGTTCTTCCGACGGCGCGATGAGGCCGAGGATGGCGAGACGGGGTCTCCGCAACCGGACGCCGCGTCCGATCAGGGCGCGGGGGCCGGCGACGATGTGACGGGAGTTGCGGGGGCGCTCCCTGGAGACCCGGCGGATCCGGCGCCCCCGGATGCCGTCGAGAGCGGAGCGGGCCCCGCTTCGGCCGGGGAGGACGACCGGCGGGCGCCACAGGACGGGGCCGCCGCCGAAGAGGCGGCCGTAGCGTCGGAACAGCCGGCGGAGACCGGAGCAGATGTGGATGCCGCCGATGAACCGGAAGCCGTCGTACACGAGGCACCGGTCGAGGACCCCGAGGAGGTGACCACCGTCGATACGCCGGAACAGCGCGACGGCCCCCTCGGCCCACTCCCCCCGTTGGAGCTGCCGAGGGTGTTGGCGGTGGCGAATCAGAAGGGCGGTGTCGGCAAGACGACGACGGCGGTCAACCTGGGAGCGGCCCTCGCCGATCTCGGGTTCCGCGTCCTGGTCGTCGACCTCGACCCCCAGGGGAACGCCACGACCGGTCTGGGGATCAACCACCGAAACGTCGAGGGCTCGATCTACGACGTCATCATGAACGACGCCGCAATCGACGACTGCGTCGAGCCGACCAGCCTGCGCAACCTCTTCGTCGTGCCCGCGACGATCGACCTCGCCGGGGCGGAGATCGAGCTGGTACCTGCCTTCTCGCGGGAGCTCAAGCTCAAGCGGGCCCTCGACGAGGTCCGCGACGGGTACGACATCATGCTGATCGACTGCCCTCCGTCGCTCGGGCTGCTCACCGTGAACGGGTTGGCCGCCGCCGACGACGTCATCGTGCCCATCCAGTGCGAGTACTACGCGCTGGAGGGCCTGGGCCAGCTCCTGCGCAACGTCGACCTGGTCAGCCGGAACCTCAACCCGCGCCTCTCGGTCAGGGGGATCGTGCTCACCATGTACGACGCTCGCACGAAGCTCGCCGGACAGGTGGAGGGGGAGGTCCGCTCCCACTTCGGGGACCGCGTGTACAGGACGGTGGTGCCGCGTACGGTCCGGATCTCCGAGGCGCCGTCGTTCGGGCAGCCCGTGACGCTCTTCGATCCTTCCTCCCGGGGCGCGATCGCGTACCGGGAGCTCGCCAAGGAGGTCAGCCGTGGCGCGTCCCGGCGGACTGGGTAAGGGGCTCGGGGCGCTGATCCCGGCCGGAGCTCCGGAGACCGGCATCGGGCTCCAGCAGATTGCGGTCGGTGCGATCAAGCCCAACCGCCACCAGCCCCGGGATCACTTCGACGAGGAGTCGCTGGCCTCGCTGGCCGACTCCATACGGGAGGTCGGGGTTCTGCAGCCGGTGCTGGTGCGCGAGACGGGCGACGGGTACGAGCTGATCGCCGGTGAGCGCCGCTGGCGGGCGGCACGTCGCGTCGGCCTGCAGACGGTCCCGGCGATAGTTCGTGGTGCCGACGATGCGTCCTCGCTCCAGCAGGCACTGATCGAGAACGTGCAGCGGGAGCAGCTGAACCCGCTCGAAGAGGCCGCCGCCTACCAGCAGCTGATCGAGGACTTCCAGCTGACCCACGACGAGGTGGCCCGCCGGGTCGGCAAGGGCAGGGCGTCGATCTCGAACACGCTGCGGCTGCTCCAGCTGCCGCCGAGTGTTCAGCGACTGCTACAGCTGGGCACTCTGCGGATGGGCCACGCGCGCGCGTTGCTGGGTACCCCCGACCGAGCGTTCCAGGAGCAGCTCGCCAAGAGGGCGGCGAACGACGACCTCTCGGTCCGCGAGGTGGAGCAGGCGGTCCGGTCGCGGGAAGAGACGGCGGAGAAGCGAGCGGCACGGGCGCGCCCCAAGCTCAGGCCCCCGGGGCTCCTCGAGCTCGAGGAGCTGCTGGGCGACTACCT
The DNA here is from genome assembly GCA_963706745.1 of uncultured Actinomycetes bacterium. Taxonomy (GTDB): domain Bacteria; phylum Actinomycetota; class Acidimicrobiia; order IMCC26256; family PALSA-610; genus JAOSJK01. Next base: position 43,805 of record CAVPMX010000005.1, read on the forward strand.
CCAGACGCGCGTGCAGGTCTCTATGGGCCCGAAGCGGGGCACGGTCGTGATCGAGTTCGCGACCCTCGAGGACCTGGAGCGGGTGTACAGGGTGATCACCGACCGGAGTCCGGAACAGAACGACGGATGACGCCTCGGACGCCCGTCAGCAGCGGGCGTCGAGGGGGGCCTCGGCCCACGACCTGACCCCGCGCACGATCGCGTCGGCGACGTCGGCTGCGGCGTTCACGACCGCCCGCATGCCGTCGACGTCGCCCGAGCACACAGGGGCGCAGACGATCGCCGGCATCCGCGTCTCCCGCAGGACCCCGTAGGTCTTGCCCGATGGGGGCCCGACCGGGCCGAGGACTCCGCCGAGCTCGTCCTCGACGCGGGTGGCGAGGATGAACCCGGACTCGGAGCGGAAGGTGCGCGTCGCGAAGTACGAGCACCGGGCTCCCGGGAGGTCGCCCGTGCGAAGGGCGACCGCTATGTCGGCCTCGAAGGAGTTCGCCGCGGCGGCGATGTCGGAGTCGGCGCTGCCGGACGTGTCGAGCACGACGAGAGCGCCGTCGGCTGCCAGGCCTCGTCGCACTGCTTCGCCGAGGGAGTCGAGCCCGGGTTCGACCGCCAGGTAGAGACGTCGTCCGGAGAGGCTGCGTGACCCGTGGCGCAGGATCTCGAGCTCGCGCACCGACGCCACCGAGCCGTCGGCGAGAGACCCGAGGCGTTCGAGCGCCCTGACCGTGGCCGGTCCCGAGACGCCGTCGGAGGCGAGGCCGGCGTTCACCTGGAACTGGCGGAGCGCCGACTCCGTCTGCGGGCCGAGGATGCCGTCGCCCCGACCGGCGTCGAAGCCCAGAGCGTTGAGTCGTCGCTGGAGCTCGGCGACGTCGTCGCCTCGCAGCATCGAGCGGCGGTGATACAGGAGCCGATCCCCCAGCCGGAAGCCGCTCTCGACGATGGCCGCCCAGGTCTCGGCGCCACAGGCGCCGTCGACACGCAGTCCGCGGGCACGCTGGAAGGCCACGACCGCCGCCTCCGTGGCGGGCCCGAAGGTGCCGCTCTCGCCGGGTGGGACCGCGTGCCCGGCGAGGGTGAGGCGCTCCTGCAGGTCTCTGACGGGCTCACCCGTCGCCCCGCGGCGGAGGGCCTCCGTCTCGGTCAAGTTATGAACTCGGCGAGCTCCTGCAGGAGCTGGGTCTTGCCCTTGGCCCCCACGAGCCGCTTCTTGACGTCGCCGTCCACGAATATCAGGAGCGTCGGGATGCTGAGCACCTCGTACCTGCGCGCCGTCTCGGGGTTCTCGTCGACGTTCACCTTTCCCACGGAGAGCCGGCCGTCCCAGTCGGAGGCGATCTCCTCGAGGACGGGAGCGATCATCTTGCACGGCCCGCACCACTCGGCCCAGAAGTCGACGATGATCGGGACCGGGGAGGCGCTCACCGCTTCGGAGAAGGTCGAGTCGTCGAGCGTCAGGATTCCGTCAGACACGGGTTGCCCTTTCGGTGTGGGGTGCGGTCGAGTGTAGTGAGGGGGCTGCGATCACCCGTGGTGGAGGGCCTCGAGGTAGCGCTCGGTCTCGAGAGCCGCCATGCAGCCCGACCCGGCAGCGGTGATCGCCTGTCGGTATACGTGGTCCTGGACGTCGCCGGCCGCGAAGACACCCCGAACACTTGTTCGTGTGCTGTCGGGCTCCGTGACGATGTAGCCGTTCGCGTCGAGGTCGAGGAGGCCCTCGAAGAGCCCGGTGTTCGGTGCGTGACCGATCGCCACGAAGACGCCGTTCACGTCGAGCGTGTCGAGCGCGCCGGTCTCGACATCGCGTAGGACAAGTGAGTCGACGTGACCGTCGCCGGTGATGTCCTCGACGACGCTGTTCCAGCGGAGCTCGACCTTCGGGTTGGCGAAGAGGCGGTCCTGCATGATCTTCGAGGCGCGCAGCTCCTTGCGGCGGTGCACGAGGGTCACCTTCGTGGCGAAGCGGGTGAGGAAGATCGCCTCCTCCACAGCGGAGTCGCCGCCGCCCACGACCGCGATCGGCTGGTCGCGGAAGAAGAAGCCGTCGCAGGTCGCGCACGTGGACACGCCGTGCCCGAGCAGGCGCTCCTCGGCCGGGAGCCCCAGCATCGTCGCTGTGGCGCCGGTCGAGACGATCAGGGCGTTCGCCCTGTGCTCGGTGTCGCCGACCCGGACGGTGAAGGGGGGACCGGAGAGATCGACGCTGTCGGCGTCGGCCGTCACGACCTCGGTGCCGAAGCGGAGGGCCTGCTCCCTGAAGCTCGTCATCAGGTCGGGGCCGAGGACGCCGTCGGGGAAGCCGGGGTAGTTCTCGACCTCGGTGGTCAACATCAGCTGCCCGCCCGCACCCAGTCCCTCGACGAGGAGCGGGGAGAGACCCGCCGCGTGCGGTGTAGATGGCGGCTGTGAGCCCCGCCGGCCCGGAGCCGACGATCACTACTTCACGAGCATCTGTCATTGCGGTCCTCTCAGGCGTTCCGCTTCGACCAGGCGAACGCACCGCCGGCGAGGAAGATTCCTGCGAGGACCAGCCAGGCGGCCCACACGTCGCCCGGTAGGTAGGCGTCGGCGAGCCTGAAGACGCCGAGCGTGAGCAGGAGCAGAGCGGGAACGGCGAAGAAGGCGGCCAGCAACCCGAAGACCACGGCCTTCGTGACCGAGCGAGCCGGCACGACCGTGCGGTCGCGGACAGCCGTGACTGCACGCTCGATCTGATCGGCGGCCTCTGTTGTCCAGTCGCTCATCGCACACCCCGGCAGGCTCGCGGCCTGTCGGCCACGGGGAGGCAGCGTATCCGCGTGGAGGATGTCAGGGGGCGGTCAGCGTCTGGGTGGCGAGGATCGTGCAGTCGTCGGTCGAGTAGACGACCGCCAGGGTGCCGTCGCCGTCGCCGAGCACCAGCACGGCCGCCGGCTCTCCGTCGTATGTCGCGGTGGCGAGGAGGAGCGGGGATCCCACGTCGTCGAAGTCGGCGGTGAGGAGTGTGGAGCAGTCGATGGCGGAGGCGGCCCCGGTGTCTCGGGCATCGGGCGCAGCGAAGTCGGCCGCGTCGTCGTCTCCGCCGGTCTGCGCCGACCCCGTCTGCTGGGAGGTGGTGGTCCCATCAAGCGCCATCCTCGGCCGAGCGCTGGCCCGCCGGGGCGCTGGAGGATCCGTCGCTCTCGACGGCCGCAGGAGCAGGCATCGGCGCGATCTTCCGTAGGCGGTTCCTCAGGACCTTGGGGTCGGAGACCTCGCCGAGGTCGGCGGAGGCCTCGAGCGCAACGGGGTCGTCGGCCAGGAGTGCGCTCTCGCCGCCGGCCGAGTCGTCGGTGGGGCCGTCGGAGCCCGTCGCGAGGAGCACACCGACGCCGGCCATCACGACGACTGCCGCGGCGATGCCGGCGATGGAGGCAGTCATCCGGTGCCGCCGCCCGCGGGTCGTGGTGCCGCCGAGGCCCGCACCGGCGACTGCCGCCGAGACGAGCCGGCGGCGCGTGACCTCGTCGAGCGGGGGTGGAGGAGCCGCGAGAGCGTCTCGGGCGGCGCGCATGGCATCGTGGCGATCGGGCCGCCTGTCGATCGCCGAGCGCGCCTGGGCGCGGGTGAGCCCGAGGTCGGCGGCGGCGTCGTCGAGGGAGTCGTCGAGGGCCGCGCTGATCAGCTCGTCGGCCATCTCTGGGCCGCTGTCGTTCTCGTGGTGGCGGGGGGGCTCGTTCATGGGCTCTGGTCGGTTGGGCGTTCGGGACCCGCTTCGCGGTTCCCGATGACCGCGGCCAGGGCGGCGCGCCCCCGGGCGATCCGGGAGCGGACGGTGCCCGGCGGGATGCCGAGCGTCTCGGCGATCTCCGCGTAGTCGAGGCCGGCGAGGTCGCGAAGGGCGACCGCCGCCCGGAAGTCGGCCGGGATGCTGCCGAGCGCAGCGTCGACGTCGAGACGATCGGCCACGAGATCGGCGGTCCCGGGTCCCCTCCGGGGAGGTTCCGGGAGCACCTCGGTCGGGATGGGGCGCCGCTTGCGCCGCCGGGCCTCGTCGAGAGCGGCGTTCGTGGCGACGCGGTACAGCCAGGTCGTGAACTGGGAACGTCCGTCGAAGCGCGCGATGCCGCGGCTGACGGCGAGCAGGGCCTCCTGCGTGGCGTCCAGGGCGTCGTCGGGGTTGGCGAGGACCCTGCGACAGATCGCGTGGACTCGCTCAGCGTGCCGATCGAGCAGTGCCTCTAGAGCGGCGCGCTCGCCGCGTGCGGCGGCGGCGGCCAGGTCGGCGTCGGAGGCGTCGTGCGGGTGCACCGCCCGCACGGTAGTGGCGGCGCGCTGGTCAGCAGCGCTACTGAGCGCCCTTCAGCCCCGAGGTTGCTCGATCCAGGTCGCCCCGATCACGCGAGGACCGGTGTGGACGCCGACTACGGGACCGATCTCACCCACCACGATCGCCGCTGCGGGGACTATCGGTTCGAGCATCTCCAGGAACTCGTCTATGTCGGGAGCGTGCGAGTGCAGCACGCAGATCTCCTCGACGTCGCTCTCCTTGACCTTGTCGACCACGAAGCGGAGCGCCTTGGAACGGGTGCGCACCTTGCCGGCCTGTGCCACAGCGCCGTCGATGACTGTGATGACGGGCTTGATGGAGAGCATCGACCCGAGCATCGCCTGGGCCCCGCCGATCCGCCCGCCACGGCGCAGGAACTCGAGGGTGTCGAGCGTCGCGAAGAGGCGCTGACGGTCGCGCCGGTCCTCGAGCTCACCGACGATCGTGTCGAGGTCGGCGCCGTCGGCGGCGCGGCGCGAAGCGTGGAGGACCTGGCTACCGGAGCCCATAGACGCGGTGCCTGTGTCGACTACGGCGATCGGGCAGACGCCTTCGAGTGCCTTCGACGCGACCTGCGCGGACTGCATCGTCGCCGAGAGGCGTGACGACAGGTTGACGCAGATGATTCCGTCGGCACCTTCGTCGGCAAGCCGCCGGAAGGTCTCCTCGAACGCCCCGACCGACGGTGCAGAGGTCTCGGGGAGCGTCGTGGTCGTCTCCAGACGCGCCCAGAAGTCGGTGTTGCTCAGCTCGACGCGGTCGACGAGCTCCTCTTCTCCGAAGCGGATCGTGAGAGGCACCACCTCGATGCCGCGCTCGTCGCAGAGAGACGGCGGCAGGTCGCAGGCGCTGTCGGTGACCACGCGTATGCCCATCCCGTCTACCTCCTATGACGGGGAGCGGCACGGAGACGGCGACACGCGACCCTGCCTGCTCCTCTGACACCCCTTCGATCACGGGGGCGCCACCATCGTTACACGTCGGGAGGTCCCGTGCCGCGCCTCTCGCGCAGCGAACGGACGATCGGCGCGAGATCACGCACTCCGGAGGCCCTGAGGGCGAGCACGTAGACGACCGAGCACGCTGCACCGGCGGCGGTCAGCGTCGCCAGGGCTCGCATCGGGCCGGGGCCGTCTACGAGCACGCCAATGAGCGCCCCGGCCACGCCGGCGGCGACAGCGGCGACAGCGGCCCGCGTCAGGGCGGAGGCGGTGTCACCGCCACCGAGCCCGCCGACGCGTCGCGAGAGGAGACGGAGCGCGACCACCGAGGAGATCGTGTACGCAGACGCGAATGCGAGAGCGAGGCCCTGGACACCGAGTCGCGGGAACAGAGCGAGTGCGAGAGCGATGTTCAACGAGTTCTCGAAGCAGTTGACGAGGAAGGGGGTGCGCGTGTCGGAGAGCGCGTAGAAGCCGCGCAGTGTGTACAGGTACGCGGAGAACGCTGGGAGCGCCAGGGCGAGTGCCTGGAGGGTGTCGCCCGTCACCCGGACGTCGGTGGCTCCGAAGCCGCCGCGCTCGAGGAGCCCCACCATCGGTCGGGCGAGGACGAAGAACGCGGCGGCGGCGGGCAGCACGACGAGGCCCAGGTAGCGCAGGCCGAGTGTGAAGCGGGAGCGGTACGCGGCGAGGTCGCCGGCGGCGGCGCACCGCGCGAGCTCCGGCGTGAACGTCGTCATGATCGAGACGGCGAAGAGACCGTGGGGGAGCTGGAAGAAGATGAATGCGTACTGGTATGCGGCGACGCCTCCCGAGCGCTGGTTCGCGAGCACCAGGACTACGGAGAGGGCGATCTGGTTCGCCATCACGTAGCCGACCGTCCAGCCGGAGAGGCGCAGGAGTCGACGGACGTCGGGGTGCGCCCAGTCGAAGACGGGCCGCAGCCGCACACCGGCGGACCTGAGAGCCGGGAGAAGCACGACGGCCATCGCCGCGATGCCGACCGTGGTGCCGATTCCGAGCAGGAGGATGAGCCCCGTGTCGCCGCGGACGCTCTCGACGCCGACCCACGAGGAGCGAGGCCCGTCGGTGGCCGCCACGAACCAGAGGAACGTGGCGATGACGACCAGGTTGTTCAGGACGGGTGCGAACGCGGCGGCGAGGTAGCGACGGCGAGCGTTCAGGAGGGCCGACGCCAGTGCGGTGATTCCGTAGAAGAGGATCTGCGGGATCAGGAGGCGGATGAGCAGCGTCGCCACCTCGCGCTGCGCCTCGAGGTGCTCGCTGTGTCCCGCAACCGTGTAGAGCCAGGCGAGTGCCGGCGCGAGGAGGACTGCGACGACCGTCAGGGCTGTCAGGGCCGTGACGGCGACGGTGACCACGGCCGAGGTCGAGCGGTCGTCGTCGCGGTGCAGCTGCTCGACGAACAGAGGGACGAGGGTGGCGGTCAGGACGCCGCCGAGGATGAGCTCGTAGACGATGTTCGGAGTCGTGTTCGCGAGGTTGTACGTGTCGGCGAGAGTCGCCCGACCGATCGCGTACGCGGTGACGCCGACGCGCGCCAGGCCCGTCAACCGGGAGAGGGCGGTGCCGGCGGCGACGCCGAGGCTCGCTCGGGCGAGGAGCCCCGAGTCGGGAGCGGTTGCCGGAGCGGGCTCGGCGGTAGCGCTCACGACGCGGGTGCAGGTTCCTCGGGTGTGCCCGGAGAGTCGTGCCGGCGACGCTCCCTTCGGCCCCGCCAGATGTGGTTGGCCCACCAGCCGGCGAGGAAGATCAGGGCACCGATGGTGAGGAACGCCCCGACGCCGCTGAACACGGTGGCGTGCACCGTGATCGACTCAGGTGACCCGACAGCGAGCCGACCGTCCTCCGAGGTGAGGGTCACCGACATCGTGAACGTCCCGTTGGCGCGCGCCGACAGGAGGAATCGCTCCGTCGTGTTTCCCTCCGCGAGCTCGACGACCCGGTCGGATCCCTCGGGGAAGACGAGCTTCGAGCTCTCGAGGTGGACCCTGACGCGCACGGGCCGGCCCGTGTCGTTGACGAACGACAGGGGCACGTTCGCGCGCCTCGACGTGACCGTCACACTCTGCTCGGTCATCGTGATGCCGCTCAGGAAGCGCGTCGCTGCGTCGTCGATGACGGCGAGCTCGGCGGCTGCCCGGTCGCTGCTCCACAGCGTGGTGAGCGACGTGAGCAGTGCGTGCTCGCCGCGCCGGATCCTGTCGTCGTCGTCGCCGACCACGGTGCGGAAGGAGTCGAGGGTGAGGCGGGCGTCGGCGAGCTGCGCCGGCGTCACGGGGTGCTCACCGGGCTCGAAGCCGGCCAGGAGGCGGATCAGGGGCTCCTCGGAGTCGTCGAACGTGTCCAGGGGGACGGTCGCGAAGTAGTCGTCGAGGGTCATGGGGTCGACGAGGGGGTGCTCGCGCAGGCCCTCGAGCAGGAGCGAGATCGTCTCGCCGCGCGGGTCCCACTCGGAGGGGGTCGAGAAGACGAGTCCGCGCTGGTCGGCGGGCGCCTCCAGGGCGACGAGTGCGACCCCTGCCAGGAAGCGCTGGGCGAGCAGGGCGTCGGGGAGATCCCCCTCGAGCAGAGCGTAGAGGCCGGGGTTCGTCGCTGCGGCCACGACGTCGAGGCTGCCCGTCGCCAGCGAGAACGGACGCGCCGGAGTGAGGTTGCGCTCCGACGGCAGGAGCGACTCCTCGCGCACGACGATCCTGTCGACGAAAGAGCTCCTGAGCCGGTCGATGGCGTCAGGGTCGACCGGGTCGACGAAGGCGGTGCGCGGGTCGACGCGGCGATCGAGGATCCGCTCCAGGGTGTCGGAGCCGGCGATCAGCTCGGGAACCAGCTCCTCGCCGAGTCCGGCCGACACGAGGTCGGGGACCTCGATCGGGACGTACGGGGTGGGGAGCAGCTGGTTCTCGGAGCGTGACGCGGCGGCGCTGAGTGCCGAGTAGCCCGCAGCGAGATCGGGGTCGTCGCGCGCCGCTACCCGCCACGAGTCGAGAGTCTCGGGGCTCAACATGATGGAGACGGGTAGGCCCCGCGTCTCGGCGAGGAGGCCCGCGATGACGTCGAGGCGCCCGCCGGGCTCCATCTGCGACAGGACCGCAGGTTCGGGGCTGCCGTCGGGCAGTGCCAGCGGGGGTGCCGAGACATGCCAGACCCACGAGAAGGCGAGCGGGGTGTCGACGGGGTCGTCGTCCACCGCGACGATCCACGTGACGAAGTCGGAGAGCGCGGCGCCGCTCCCGCTGTCGACGAGTGCCACGCGCAGCGGGTGCACGCCGGTCATGGAGATCGGAAGCCTCTCGGGGTCGCGCTGCTCGTCGGGGCCGCGCAGCCCGATCCGCGCCACGACCTCGCCGTCGTCGGAGACGGCCTTCCCGTCGAGGGGCAGGTCGACGGCTGCCACCTGTGATCCGAGGCCTTGATCCAGGGTCGTGAGCTCGAAGGCGCTGCGCGACGACAGGCGTCCGTAGAGAGTGAATCGCAGCACGAGGCCGGTCGTGTCGCCCGCGACGTTCAGCCGCATGGGGAGCGCGCCGCCGATCCGCGTCCAAGCCGGCTGCCGGACCAGGGAGACGCTCGGGGCGACGGCGGTGTCGGCATCCGACGTCGGCGGGTCGTCGGCCGCGGGGGCACCCTCGGGGAGCCCGGCGACGGGGAGGGCCGCCGAGAGGACGAGCGGGGCCGAGGCCACGAAGGTGGCGAGGAGCCGCACCGCGCGTCGCGCGACCGGCGCACGTCGAGGGCGAGTGGCAGACACCGGGGGCGAGCGTACCGCCGACGGCAGGAGGCCCCGTGACCGTCGGCGGCTATCTTGCCGGTGTGCTGCTGGTCGCAACCGACGAGCGCTACAAGGAGCACGATCCCGGTCGTGGCCATCCTGAGCGCCCGGGACGCCTCGACGCCGTGCGGGCCGGAATCGAGGCTGCCGGCCTGGCGGAGACGACGGTCCTGCTGCCCTGGCGCGAGGCGACGCGCGACGAGCTCGAGCGGGTGCATCCTGCCGCTCACCTCGATCGGATCGAGCGGCTGAGCGCCGACGGCGGCGGCCGGATCGACGCTGACACCGCCGCGTCTGCAGGGTCGTGGCGAGCAGCCCTCGGCGCTGCAGGGGCCGGGCTGGCGGCGGTGGAGGCGATCGACGCCGGTGACGGCGACAGGGCGTTCCTCGCCGTCCGCCCACCGGGACATCACGCCGTGCCGTCGAAGGCGATGGGGTTCTGCCTGCTCAACAACGTGGCGGTGACCGCCGCCGCCATCGCCGCCCGCGGTGAGCGCGCGCTCGTGGTCGACTGGGACGCTCATCACGGCAACGGCACGCAGGAGATCTTCTGGAGCGATCCGTCGGTCCTCTACGTCTCGCTGCACGAGTGGCCGCTCTACCCGGGCACGGGTCGTCTCGACGAGACCGGTGCGGGATCCGGGGCGGGCACCAACCTGAACATCCCGCTGCCGGCGGGGGCGACCGGCGACGTGTATCTCGCGGCGATCGACACCGTCGTCGCCCCGGTCGTGGATCGGTTCGCTCCCGACTGGGTCCTGGTCTCGGCCGGGTACGACGCCCACCGCTCCGACCCGCTGACCGGGCTCGCGCTGTCGTCGGGCGACTTCGCCGACCTGACCCGCCGCGTCCTGTCGTTCACGCCACCGCCCGGCGGGTGTGTCGTGTTCCTCGAGGGCGGATACGACCTAGACGCCCTGCGCGACGGGGTGGCTGCGACCCTCGGAGGTCTCGCCGGTGTCGAGATCCGGCCCGAGGGCTCGACGGCCGGCGGGCCCGGCGCGTCGGTCGTGGAGGCCGCGCGACTGCACTGGGAGAGAGGCCCGGACCAGTAGCAGATGGCGGCTGCGCCCCCGGCCCCACCTCGTCGATCGCTTCAGTCCGGGCGACTCCGTGCCGATCTAGGTCTCGAGCGAGGGAGGGCGAGCGCGTGTTGGATCTTGATGAGCTGCTCCGCCATGCGGTGGAGCGCGGGGCGTCCGACATCCACCTGAAGGTGGGTTCGCCGCCGTTCGTGCGTGTCGATGGTCACTTGGAGCGGACGGGGCACGAGCCGGTGACCCCGGCGGAGACGGAGCGCATCGCGTTCGCGATCATGCCGAAGCTGCGCACCGAGGAGTTCATCGCCACCTCGGAGGCCGACTTCGCGTACTCGGTCTCGGGCCTCGGACGGTTCAGGTGCAACGTGATGCGACAGCGCGGCTCGGTCGGCCTCGTTCTCCGGCGCGTCCAGCTCACGATCCCGTCCTTCGACGAGCTGGGGCTGCCGCCGGTCGTGAGGCGCCTCGCCGAGAACCCGCGGGGTCTCGTGCTCGTGACAGGGCCGACGGGCTCGGGCAAGACGACGACGCTCGCGTCGATGATCGATCACATCAACGAGACGATGGCGCGTCACGTCGTGACGATCGAGGACCCGATCGAGGTCCTCCACCAGGACAAGATGTGCATCGTCAACCAGCGCGAGGTCGGCACCGACACCGCTGACTTCCACACCGCTCTCAAGCGCGTGCTGCGCCAGGACCCCGACGTGATCCTGATCGGCGAGATGCGCGACCCGGAGACGGTGGCGACTGCGCTCGCGGCGGCCGAGACCGGTCACCTCGTCTTCTCCACGCTTCACACGATCAACGCGACGGAGACGGTCAACCGGATAATCGACTTCTTCCCCCCGCATCAGCAGCGACAGATCCGCATGGCTCTGGCCGGGGCGCTGCGCGGCATCGTCAGTCAGAGGCTCGTCGAGATGCGCGGCGGAGTGGGCAGGGTGCCTGCGGTGGAGGTGCTGGTCGCGACGGGGCGCGTCTTCGACAAGGTCGTGAACGCCGACGAGACCTACGAGATCGAGCAGGTGATCGCCGAGGGCGAGTACTACGGCATGCAGACCTTCGACCAGAGCCTCCTCGGCCTGTACCGGCAGGGCTCCATCGACCTGCGCGAGGCGCTGGCGGCATCGACGCGCCCCACGACCTGCGGCTCATGATCGAGCAGCACACGATGGCGGAGGCGGAGGACTCGACCGCGGAAGCGGTCTGACCCGCAGCGTCACCGCACGGGACGCCGCGCCGGGGCATCGGCCGCCGATCTTGCACGCCCCCGCCCTCAGCCGGACGCCGGCCCGACCTCGGGAGGTGAGGGAGGTGCCGGCGGCTCGCCCTCGGTGGAGTCGGGGCCCTGGTCGCGCAGGAGCTCGGCGAGCCCACCGACGGTCGAGAAGAGGCCGCCCATCTCGGTGGGCAGGAAGATCTTCGTCGCCCGCCCGTCGGCGATGGCGCGCAGCGCCTCGAGGTACTTGATCGAGATCAGGTCGGGGGTCGGGTTCCCGTCGTGGATGGCGGTGTAGACGCTCCGGACGGCGGCCGCCTCACCTTCGGCGACGGCGGTCTTCTGGTAGCGCTCGGCGTCGGCGAGACGCTCGATCGCCTCGGCCCGGCCCTGCGCCTCGAGGATCTGGCGCTGGCGCTTGCCCTCCGCCTCGAGGATCGCAGACTGCTTCTCGCCCTCGGCACGGGTGATGGCGGCCTCGCGGACACCCTGCGCCTCGGTCACGACGGCGCGGCGCGTCCGCTCCGCCTTCATCTGGTGGTGCATCGAGTCGACTACGTCGGGTGGCGGGTCGATGCGCTGGATCTCGACCCGCACGACGCGCGTGCCCCACTTGTCGGTCGCGTCGTCGAGGATCTCGCGCAGCCGGGTGTTGATCGTGTCGCGCGACGTGAGGGCGTCGTCGAGCTGCATGTCGCCGATGACGTTGCGGAGGTTCGTCTGAGCGAGCTTCGTGACGGCCAGCTGGAAGTTGGCCACGTTGTACGCGAGTCGCTGCGGGTCGGTCGCCTCGTAGTAGATGACGGCGTCGACCGAGACGACGACGTTGTCGGAGGTGATCACCTCCTGCGGGGGTACGTCGACCACCTGCTCGCGCATGTCGACGAGGAGGATCCGGTCGATGAACGGCAGGATCAGCCGCAGACCAGGATCGACCGTCGCCTTGTACTTGCCGAGGCGCTCGACGAGGCCCCGCTGGTACGGACGGACGATCCGCACCGCGCTCGCAGCGACCACGAACATCAGGAAGGCCAGTACGGCCAGGACGATCACCGGTGCCATCGCGGGCGCTCCTCTCTTGTCCCCACTCGGATCAACAGCACTCTCAGGCGCCGGGTTCGCTCTCGGCGGCCCCGGGCCCCGTCGCCGCCGGGGGTGCAGCGGTGTCCGGGCCGACGATCAGGCGTGTGCCGTCGACACGCAGCACGGCGACGTGCTCTCCGACCGCGAACGAGCGGCCGTCGGCACTCTCGGCGCGCCACTCCTCGCGCTCGACCCGCACCAGCCCCGTCTCGTGGGGGCCGCCGGGGATCTCCGTCAGCACGGTGCCGGTCCTGCCCAGCCATCGCGTCGCGCCGACGTTCGACTGGGCACCGGATCGGTCCATCCGGCGGCCGATGGGTACCAGTACGGCGAGAGCGGCGCCGGAGACGACGACGAAGGAGAGCCACTGGAGCGACGCGGAGACACCTGAGAAGGCGAGGCCGTCGGCGACCGCTGCTCCGATGGCGAAGGAGATCATGAAGAAGCTGCCGGGGACGGTCAGCTCGCCCATGGCGAAGAAGACGACCGCCGCCAACCAGATCCACCGCCACGTCTCGGGGTCGTTCAGATCCATGCCGGCTCCTCCGGGCGCCGAACGGCGCCGTGTCGTACGCCGACAACGGTACCAACCGCCCGACGTGCGCGTGGCCGACATACCGGCCGGGCCGTCCAATGCTTCGCCGCTCCGGCGCGAGACGGGCGACAATGACCTCATGGCACCGTGCCCCGCGCCTGGCGGACCTGCTGTCCACCGGGGCTCCCCTGCAGGATCTCGCCGGGCTGCTCGCCGGAGCGGGGCATGCCGTGCTACCTGGTGGGCGGGACGGTTCGCGACGCGATCCTCGGCACCCTTGCGCCCGACGACGACATCGACGTCGCAACCGACGCGCGGCCCGAGGCCGTGCGAGCGGATCGTGCGAGCCTGGGCCGACATCGTCTGGCTGCAGGGCCAGCGGTTCGGGACCGTCGGCTGCGAGAAGGACGGCCGGCGGTTCGAGATCACGACGTTCCGCGACGAGGTGTACCGGCCGGAGAGCCGCAAGCCCGAGGTCACGTACTCCGACGACATCGAGACCGACCTGTCCCGACGCGACTTCACCGTCAACGCGATGGCGCTCGCTCTGCCCGAGCGTGTCGATGGTCGACCCGCACGGCGGACTGGCCGATCTGGCGGCGTCGCGACTGCGGACACCTCAGTCGCCGCGGAGGTCTCGTTCCTCGACGATCCGCTGCGGATGCTCCGCGCCGCGCGGTTCGCTGCCACGCATCGGTTCGAGCCGGTGCGAGGAGGTCATCGACGCGATCGGGCGACTGCGCGACCGCCTGGAGATAGTGAGCGGGGAGCGGATCCGCGACGAGCTGTCGAAGCTGCTCCTGGCCGAGGACCCGTCACCGGGCCTCTGGCTCCTCTCGGGTACTGGCCTCTCCGACGAGTTCCTCCCCGAGCTGAACGCGATGAAGCTCGAGCAGGATCCGATTCATCGGCACAAGGACGTGCTGGCGCACACGGTCGCCGTCGTCGCGAAGCACGCGGCCTGCCCGATCCGGATCCGTCTGGCCGCGCTCCTCCACGACATCGGCAAGCCCAAGACCCGAGGGTTCGGCCCCGGCGGGGTGACGTTCCACCATCACGAGGTCGTCGGCGCGCGCATGGCGAGGGATCGTCTCGCGGCGCTTCGCTACCCGAACGAGGTCGTCGAGGATGTCTCGCAGCTCGTGTACCTGCACCTGCGCTTCCACACGTACCGGATGGGATGGACCGACTCGGCCGTCCGCCGGTACGTCCGCGACGCCGGCCCGCTGCTCGACGATCTCAACGAGCTCACGCGCTGCGACTGCACGACGCGCAACGCCAAGAAGGCCGCCGACCTCGCGCGCCGGATGGACGATCTCGAGGCGCGCATCGGGGAGCTGCGCGCCCAGGAGGAGCTGGCGTCGATCCGTCCCCAGCTCGACGGCCGGCAGGTCATGGAGCACCTCGGCCTCGCTCCGGGGCCGCTCGTCGGCGAGGCGCTGGAGTTGCTGCTCGAGATCCGTCTCGACGAGGGCCCGATCGAGGAGGCCGACGCGCTCTCCCGTCTGACGGAGTGGGCGCGCACCCGAGGCATCGATCCCTCCCCACCCTGAGGCAACCGCCCCCGTTCTGGCGTCACTTACTCGCAACTATCGTGAGTAAGTGACGCCAAAGCGGTGTTGAGGGCGTCAGACGCCTTCCTTGCGGGCACGCCAGATGATGGTGGAGGGCACGGCCGGGCCGGGGTCGGAGGTGCTCGACGGCGGTGGCTCCGCCATCACCTCGACCCTGAAGCTCGCTCGACCGATGGCAGCGAAGACCTCGGAGACGGTCCGCGGCCAGGTGACGAAGCTCTCACCGTGGCGCTCGACCGTGATCGCCGTGTCGTCGAAGTAGGAGCGCCGCACCTCCAGTGCGCCGAGCGGGAGGGCAGCGGGGTCGTCGGCCCCCGTCTCGCGTCCGACGCAGAGCGAGAACGGGTGCTCGTACGAGAACACGAACGCCCCGGCCGGCCTCAGGACCCGGTGTACCTGCCTGAAGACAGCGGTCGAGGTCCTCGACCTCACCGAGCGCGCAGCGCTGAACACGAGATCGATCGAGTCGGCCCGCAGGAAGGCGAGGTCGGCGAGGTCGCATTGGTGCCACTCGACCCGGACCTCCGCCTCTTCGGCGAGCGCCTGCCCGTGGGCCGAGCTGCGCGGCGGAGACGTCGACCGCTATTACGTGGGCACCGCCTGGCGGGCGAAGGCGATCGACGCCTGCCCGGCACCGCACCCGAGCTCGAGCACACGCCTGCCCGACACGTCGCCGAGGAGTCGGAGCTCGCTCTCGTCGGAGACGTCGGGGCCGTAGTGGGCGACGTCGAGCGGCAGGTCGACCGCCGCCTGGTACGCAGCGGCGGATCGGTCCCAGGCCTCGGTGTTGGTCATGGCCCATTCTCGCGGGATTCGCCGACTCGCACGGCTCGGCGCACGCCTCGCCGAGTCCCGGGGAGGGGGTCAGGCTTCGCCGCGGGCGAACGCCTCGACCATCTCGCGGGCCTGCGTCGTCGGTGTACTGCACCGGGCGGCGACTTCATGAAGTAGCGCCGACGGGCCGAGCAGCGGGCCGCCGATGCCACGGTCGAGGGCGATCTTGGCGCAGCGGACGGCGTCGATGATCACGCCCGGCCGAGTTCGGCGAGTCCCACACCTCGAGCTTGAGCTCGACGTTGAGCGGCACGTCACCGAAGTTGCGGCCCTCGAGGCGGATGTAGGCCCACTTGCGGTCGTCGAGCCACGGCACGTGGTCCGACGGGCCGATGTGCACGTCGTCGGAGGCGATCCCCTGGTCGATCTGGCTGGTGACGGACTGCGTCTTGGAGATCTTCTTCGACTCGAGGCGCTCGCGCTCGAGCATGTTCTTGAAGTCCATGTTGCCGCCGAAGTTGAGCTGGTAGGTGTGGTCGAGCGGCGAGCCCGCGGTCCTCGAAGAGGCGGGCGAGGACGCGGTGGACGATGGTGGCGCCGACCTGGCTCTTGATGTCGTCGCCGACGATCGGGACGCCGGCGTCGGTGAACTTCTGCGCCCACTCGGGGTCGCTGGCGATGAACACCGGGATCGCGTTGACGAAGGCGACGCCCGGCGTCGAGGCAGGCCTGCGCGTAGTGGCGCTGCGCCTGCTCCGACCCGACGGGGAGGTAGCGAGACGAGCACGTCGGCCTCGGCGTCGCGCAGCGCCTGGGCGACGTCGACGCGGGTCGCCGGGCTCTCCTCGACACGATCTCGCGGTAGTACTTGCCGAGACCGTCGAGCGTCGGGCCGCGCAGCACGGGCACCCCGAGGCTCGGCGACCTCGGCGAACCGGATCGTGTTGTTCGGGCCGGCGGAGATCGCCTTGCCGAGGTCGAGCGCCGACCTTCGCGGCGTCGACGTCGAAGGCGGCGACGAACTCGACGTCGCGCGACGTGGTAGCCGCCCAGCTCGACGTGCATGAGGCCGGGGACGCTCTCGGCGGGGTCGGCGTTGCGGTAGTACTCGACGCCCTGGACGAGGCTGCTGGCGCAGTTGCCGACACCGGCGATGGCGACTCGGACCTTCTTCGTGGGGGCGGCACTCATGCGGTGGCTCCTTCTGGCGGGTCGTTCGGGCGACGCGTCGCTGCGCTCGGCGGCGATCAGCTCGTCGATCCAGTTCGAGGTCGCGCTCGGTGGAGCGGGTCCGGTGCTCGAGGAGCGACCGGGTGTAGCGGTCGGAGGTCGCGGGCTGCAGGACTCGGACGGCGCGTGCGTGCGAGCCTGTCGGCGAGGTGGGCTGCGGCGGCGCTCCAGGAGGGCGAGGCGGCGCTCGCGGAGAGGAAGCGGCAGAGACGACAGCCGCAGCGCGAAGGTGCGCTCGTCGTCGGCGGCGCCGGTCGTCGTCGGCCAGGAGACGTTCGAGAGCAGCGCCTCGCCCGGCGTCGGTGATGCGGTACGCCTTGCGGGTGCGGCGGCTCGGGCGTGGCTGGCGGCGCCGAGCCGTGCGGCGGCCAGGTCGCCGGAGAGCGAGCCGGTGGGGGGCGGGGGCGACACGGCGGCGGGGACCGAGTCCCCTTCGACCTCGACGACCGCTCCGTCGCGCTCGAGGCGCCGCAGCGCCGGGTAGAGCGAGCCGTACGACACCCCCCAGAGGAACCCGAGCGTCTCGCCGAGGCGCTTCTTCAGCTCGTACCCGTGGAGCGGTTGCTCCCGGAGGAGTCCGAGGACGGCTAGCTCGAGCAAGGGGGCGGGCTCCCGGAGTGGTCGGTTCGGGACGAGGGCGGTGGTTCCGGCCTCGGTCTTGCTGCGTTCGATCTTGCTGCGTTCGATCTTGTTGTGTTCGATATATCGAATCGATATATCGGTTGTGACACTATCGCGGATCGGACGCGCCCCGTCAACCGAGAGGGCTGCGAGGGCCCGGCGCGGTGCCGCTCGCCGAGCGGCACACCCGCAGCCGGGCCGTCACGGGGGGAGCGCCGGCGCTCCTACACTGCGACCGATGCCACGCGAGATCGACTACTCGCTCGCACGTCGGGCCGTGCTCCGGGACCTGCGGCGCGGAGCGGTCGCGAGGCTCGACGTCTGCGACGCGCATCCCGAGCTGCTCAGGGCGGGCCGCAACCTCGGCACCGTCACGGGTGAGCCGTGCCCCGTCTGCGACTCGCCGAGCTGCGCCTCGTCTCCTACGTGTACGGAGACCGGCTGAAGCACGCCAACGGGCGCTGCGTCGTCGAGACGGAGCTCGAGAGGCTGGGGGCGGCGCACGACGAGTTCTCGCACTACGTCGTCGAGGTCTGCCTCGGCTGCTCCTGGAACTACCTGCGGCGGACCTCGCTCCTGGGCCGCCGGCACGCCGGCTGAGCCTGGGATCGGCCCCGGGTAGGGGGCTGACGGAGCCATGCGTCGCCTCGCGTCGGGCCCGTCTGCCCGCGTGGCGGCGTGCGACCGGATCCCGGTACGCTCGGGGTGCCGCCGGGAGCCGTCTGTGCCCTGGACGGTGGAGGGAACGTGATGATCTCGTCCGTACCCGTGACGGCACCGGGCAGTCCGTGCACGCAAGGGCTCCGAGCCGCCGCTCGTGATGGTGACCGCGTACGACGCCCCGTCGGCACGCGCCGTCGACGGCGCCGGCGCCGACATGATCCTCGTCGGCGACTCCTTGGCGATGGTCGTGCTCGGCTACGACGACACCCTCTCGGTCACGACCGACGACATGGCGCACCACGTCGGTGCCGTCGCCAGAGCGCGGCCGCAGGGCGCTCGTGGTGGGCGACCTGCCGTGGCTCTCGCTACCACGTGAGTCGCGACGACACCGTCCGCAACGCCGCCGCCCTGGTGCGCGCCGGTGCCGGCGCCGTGAAGCTCGAGGGCGGGCAGCAAGCGGCTCGAGGCGGTCGAGCGCCATCCTCGACGCCGAGATCCCGGTCATGGGCCACATCGGGCTCACACCCCAGTCGATCCACGCGCTGGGCGGGTTCAAGGTCCAGGGAAAGCGTCTCGACGCCGCGAAGGTGCTCGTCGACGACGCCGTGGCCCTCGCCGAGGCGGGGTGCTTCGCGGTGGTCCTCGAGTGCGTCCCCGACGGCGTCGCGCGCATGATCACCGACTCGGTTCCGGTTCCGACGATCGGGATCGGGGCCGGCCGGCACTCGACGGCCAGGTGCTCGTGTACCACGACCTCCTCGGCATGGCGCCGGCCGACCGGCAGGCACCCAAGTTCGTGCGCCGGTACGCGGATCTCGAGGCCCTGTCGACGGCTGCCGTCGCCAGGTTCGTCGACGACGTCCACGAGGGGCGGTTCCCGTCGAGCGCCGAGACGTACCACATGACCGACCAGATGGCGGAGGCCTTCGGGCCGGAGAGCGCAGCGTCGTCGGGCGACGAGGCCGTCACCGACGGGGAGAGCGCGCAGCCGAGCTTGCCGGCCCAGTGAGGGCGGGCGGTGCCGCTCGGTGGGCGGTGCCGGCCCTGCTGTGCGCGGCGCTGGTCGGCGGGGTCGTGTACTCGTATCTGCGCTCACGCGAGCCGGCCGACGGCGCTGCCGGTCGGCTGCCGGGCGACTTCCTCACCGACGCGCTCTCGGTCCAGGTCCCCGCAGGCGACCCGCTCGCCGCCTTCGGGGAGACCCGCGTCGCCCTCGGGAGTCGATGCCTGCGGGTCGCCGTCGCCGACGAGCCGGGCGAGCGGGTGCAGGGCCTGCGCGGCGTGACGGACCTCGGCGCATACGACGGGATGCTCTTCGTCTTCCCGGCCGACGGTCGGGGAGCGTTCACGATGGCGGGGACCCCGAGCGAGCTCGACATCGGCTTCTACGACGCCGGAGGGCGCGAGGTCGACAGGGACACGATGACCCCGTGCCCGGAGGGGGACGACGCCTCGTGCCCGCGCTACGAGGCGGACGCGCCCTACCGGTACGCGCTCGAGACTCCGGCGGGCGGCCTGGGGTCTGGTGCGCTCTCGGTCTGCGGGTGACGCGGGAGCGCATGCGTGGAGCGGCGGTCGCGGAGCAGATGCGGACCGAGGTCGGCGGATCGCGTCGCGCCGACCCGTAGCGGCTGTCACACCCTGCAGGTAGGGTGCCCTCGATAGGAAGCGCCGGGGTGCGACTGCTACCCTCACATGTTCCGCCCGGGCCCACGGTCCGGACGGCACAACCGATTCCTGCTCCCCAGGGAGCCCGCAGCACGGGCTGCGGCCCAAGGAGGTACGGGCCCATGCGGCCGTACGAGGTAATGGTCATCCTCGACGCGAACCTGGAAGAGGAGACGATCCGGGGCGAGGTCGAGAGGTGGATCCAGCTGCTGGAGTCGAAGGGCGCCGAGCGCGGCCGCGTCGACTTCTGGGGCAAGCGCCGACTCGCCTACGAGGTGAAGCACCGCACTGGGAGGGCTACTACGTGGTCCTGCAGGCGAGAGCCGAGCCCGCGGCGATGGACGAGCTGAACCGGATGCTCTCCCTTGCAGACGATGTCATGCGCCACAAGGTGCTGCGCATCCCCGAGGAGGTCTACGGGCCCCCGAAGGGTGCGGAGACCCCGGCGGCGGATGCGTAGGGGAGGAGTTCCAACATGGCCAACAACCTGAACACGGTCACGGTCGTGGGCAACGTGACCCGCGACCCGGAGATGCGCTACACGTCGGGAGGGGCGGCGCAAGGTCACATTCGGCCTCGCCGTCAACCGCTCGTGGATGAACCGCCAGACCAACGAGTGGGAGGAGCAGACCAGCTTCTTCAACGTGGTCTGCTGGCGTGACATGGCCGAGAACGTGAGCCACTCGATCACCAAGGGCGCCCGCGTGATCGTCACCGGCCGCCTCGAGCAGCGCTCGTGGGAGACCGACCAGGGCGAGAAGCGGAGCGTCATCGAGATCGTCGCCGACGAGATCGGCCCCAGCCTGCGCTGGGCGACGGTTGCGATCACGAAGAACGAGCGGAGCGAGCCCGGGCAGTACGGGGCGCAGTCGGCATCCGCCTCGCCCAGGCGCCGGCACCGGCGCCGGCGGCCGCACCGGCGGCGCCCGCGGCAGGCAACAGCTACGACGAGTACGGCGAAGAGCCCTTCTAGAGCAGGCGGGAGCAGATGGCACGAGAACGGCGAAAGCCCGCTGCGAACGATCGCAAGCGCATACCCAAGAAGAAGACGTCGATCCTGACGACGGAGCGCATCACCTACGTCGACTACAAGGACGTCAACCTGCTCCGGCGGTTCATGTCGGAGCGGGCGAAGGTCAGGGCGCGGCGCGTCACCGGCAACTCCCAGCAGCAGCAGGTCGCCGTGGCCCGCGCGATCAGGATCGCCAGGGAGATGGCGCTGCTGCCCTACAGCCTCCGACAGGTCACCCAGCGCAGCAAGGGAGGCCCGCGGGGACGCGACCGGGGCGACAGGGGCGAGCGCGGAGACCGCGGGATGCCGGCGGATGCGGTGCAGGCACCTCCCATGCCGTCGTCGCCGCCCGTGGCACGCCCGGCCGAGAGCGCCGGCGCCGCCGAGGCGACCGAAGGCGGTGCGAGCGAGGTCGAAGTGGCCGGCGTCGAAGTGGCCGCCGTCGAGACCGCCGCAGCAGCCCCTGCCGAGGCAGCGGCCGACGAAGAGGTGGGGTCCTGATGCAGGTGGTGCTCCGCGACGACGTCGACAACCTCGGCCACAAGGGCGACGTCGTCGACGTCGCCGACGGCTACGCGCGCAACTACCTCGTCCCACGGGGCCTGGCGATCAGGGCCGGACGCGGGGCGGCGAAGCAGGCCGACGCCATGCGGCGGAACCGCACGATCCGCGACACGCGCGAGCGCGAGGCGGCGCACGAGGTCGCCGGCCGCATCTCGGGACGTGTCTTCGCCCTCACGGCACGCGCCGGCGAGGGCGGCAAGCTCTTCGGCTCGGTGACGGCGATGGATCTCGCCGACGCGGTGCTCGCACAGACCGGGGTCGAGATCGACCGGCGCAAGATCGCGCTCGACGAGCCGATCAAGGAGCTCGGTGAGGTCGAGGTCGCGGTGCGCCTGCACCCCGACGTCACGGCCCTCCTGCAGGTGGTCGTCTCCGCCGTCGAGTAGGCGTCAGCGGCGGTCGGCGCACACCCCGCCGACCCACCGGGACCCACCGGTGCGAGCCGGCTCGCAGTGCGTCCACCCGAGGTGCGCACGCTCCGAGTGGATCCGATCCATCCGGGTACCGGGGCCGCCGCGGAGAGACTCCGTCTCGGCCCGGAGTTGTCCACCGGTTGTCCACAGCCCTGAGCGGGGTTCTCAGGGGGCCCTGAGCAGCGCAGGTCACCCTCGGCGTTCGTCGCTCGGCTGGGGGCGGGGCGGGCGCCACGGGGGGTGATCGTCGTACGCCCGTAGGAGGATGCCTGTGGAAGGTGGCTCTGTCGTCCACACTGAATCCACAGGTTTCGCCTCTACCTGCTCACAGGCCGTAGGCGCGAGAGTGCACCGGTAGCGGGGCAGGGGAACGGGGTCGCGTGGTCCAATCGATCGACGAGTACCGGCGACACCCGCCGGACGGCGGGCGCGTCCCGCCGCACAACCTCGAGGCAGAGGAGTCGCTGCTGGGAGCGATGATGCTCTCGCGCGATGCCCTCATGGCGGCGGTCGAGGCGCACGTAGGGAGCCGCGACTTCTACAAGCCCGCTCACGGGCACATCTTCGACGCCGCCATGTCTCTGTACAGCCAGGGCGAGCCGGTCGACCCGGTCACGCTCGCCGAGGAGCTGAGGAGCGCAGGCCTCCTCGACGGCGTCGGCGGGCGCGCGGCGATACTCCGGATCCAGGCGGCGACCCCCGCATCTGCGAACGCGGCGCACTACGCGCAGATCGTCAACGACCTCGCGCTGCTCAGGCGCCTCATCGCCGTCGCCGGCGAGATAGCGGAGCTCGGCTACTCGCCGGTCGACGACGTCACCGAGGTGCTCGACAGGTCGGAGTCGCTCGTCTTCGAGGTCGCCGAGCGGCGTGTCTCCGACTCCCTCGTCGCGCTCTACCCGGCGCTCGAGCAGACGATCGACCAGCTCGCCCACCTCTACGAGCGCGACGGGCACCTGACCGGGGCGGCCACGGGCTACCGCGACCTCGACGACTTGCTGCTGGGCCTGCAACCGTCGAACCTCGTGGTCGTCGCTGCCCGCCCGGGGCAGGGCAAGACGTCCTTCGCGCTCGGCGCGGCGACCCACGTCGCGATCGAGATGGACAAGCCGGTCCTCTTCTTCTCGATGGAGATGGATCACCTCGAGCTCACCAAGCGGCTCCTCGCCGCCGAGGCGCGCGTCGACGCACGCAAGCTCTCGACCGGGCGGCTCACCGAGGCCGAGTGGCCGAAGGTGAACCAGGCGGTGGGGCGCCTCGCCGACGCCAAGTTCTTCATCGACGACAACCCTCACTGCACCGTCATGGAGATGCGGGCGAAGGCCCGGCGCACGAAGGCCGTGCACGGCGACATCGGGTTGATCGTGGTCGACTACCTGCAGCTGATGAGCTCCGGAAAGAAGGCGGAGAGCCGGCAGGTCGAGGTATCGGAGCTGTCGAGGGGGTTGAAGATCCTCGCCCGCGAGCTCCAGACGCCGGTCATGACGCTCTCGCAGCTGAACCGCCAGCTCGAGTACCGCCAGGACAAGCGCCCGATGCTCGCCGACCTGAGGGAGAGCGGCTGCCTGACGGCCGACACCCTCGTTACGCGCGCCGACACGCTCGCGCAGGTGACCATGGGGAGCCTCCTGGAGAGTGGCGCCACCGACGTCCCCGTGCTCACGCTCGACGAGCGCCTGCGTGTGGTGCCGGGGGTCATGAGCCACGTCTTCGCCAGCGGTGTGAAGCCGGTCTTCGAGCTCCGCCTTGCATCGGGCCGGAGCGTCAAGGCGAGTGCCAACCATCCATTCCTGACGCTCGACGGGTGGCTGCCGTTGGGCGACCTCCGGGCCGGTTCGCGCATCGCCGTCACCCGCGACGGTGCCGACCCCGACCCGCACGCCGACACGATCCCCTGTGGCGTGTGGGACTACATGGAGAGCAAGGGGCTGCTCGTCAACGGACTGCGCGCACACGATCTCATCGAGCGCCTGGCCGGCGGTGACGGCCGTCAGCGTGCGTACCGTGAAGGGATCTCGCGGTCGTTGATGCGCCGGATCGCCGACGAGCTGGGCGACCCGTTCCTCGCCGACCTCGCCGTCTCCGACGTCTTGTGGGACAGCGTCTCCGACGTCGTCCCACTCGGCCCCATGCCGGTCTACGACGCGACGGTGCCGGGCACGCACAACTTCGTCGCCAACGGTGTCGTGGCGCACAACAGCATCGAGCAGGACGCCGACGTCGTGCTCTTCATCTACCGCGACGATTACTACAACCAGGAGTCCGACCAGCGCGGGACGGCCGAGATCATCGTCGCGAAGCACCGCAACGGCCCCGTGGGGACCACGCGACTGGCCTTCCTCGATCAGTACACCAAGTTCGCGAACATGGCTCGCGAGTGACGGCGCCACCGCGATGATCGCAGCGGCCCCGCCGGTCGCCGGAGCTCAGTCGAAGACGACGGTGCGGTTCGCGTAGGTCGCGACGCGCCGTTCGAGGTGCAGGTGCACCGCTCGGGCGAGCACGAGTCGTTCGAGATCGGATCCGATGCGCCGGAGGTCGTCGACGTCGTCCCGATGCGTGACGGCTGTGACCTGCTGGCAGATGATCGGGCCGGCGTCGAGCTCGGGGGTCGCGTAGTGGGCCGTCGCCCCGATGAGCTTCACACCTCGCGAGTACGCCTGGTGGTAGGGGCGGGCTCCGCTGAACGCGGGAAGGAACGAGTGGTGGACGTTGATCGTCACGTGCCGCTCCACGAAGGATGCGGGCAGGATCCGCATGTAGCGCGCCAGCACCACCAGCTCGGCGCCCGACTCCGCGACCAGGGCTGCGACTTCTTCCTCGTGTGCCCTTGCTGCACCGGCTCCGGTACCGACCGCCACGTGGTGGAACCGTTGACCGTGGGCCTCCACGAGCGGCCGGAGAGCGTCGTGGTTGGAGACGACGCATGCGATCTCGGCGGGGAGCTCGCCGAGGGCGACGCGCCCGAGGAGGTCGACGAGGCAGTGCCCGGGCTGCGAGACGAGGACGGCGATCCGGGTCTTGCGCTCGCCCGGCCTCCAGACCTCCCAGGTCATCGAGAACCGATCGGCCACCTCGTGCAGGTCGTCGTGGAACCGCTGGTGTGCGTCGGTCGGCAGGTCGAACTCCACGCGCTGCACGAAGAGGTCGTGGGCTGCGTCGAGGTGCTGATCTGCGTGGACGATGTTGCCGCCGGCGTCGGCGATGGTCGCGGCGACCGTGGCGACGACGCGAGGCCGGTCGGGGCAGCGCAGCAGGAGGACCGTCCGGTCGGAGCTCACGGCACCAGTCTGGCTCGGCTCACGCGCGCCGCGCGAGCAGCACCTCGGCCATCTGCACTGCGTTCAGGGCGGCGCCCTTGCGCAGGTTGTCGCCGGTCACCCAGATGTCGAGGCCACCGGGGTTCGACTGGTCTTCGCGCAGACGGCCGACGAGCACGGGATCGGCTCCGGCGCTCTCCAGCGGAGTGGGGAAGCCGTCGCCCCCGTCGACGAGTGCGACGCCGGGGGCATCGCGCAGGAGGTCGGCGGCCTCCGCCTTCGACACGGATCGGTGGAACGACAGGTTCGCCGTCATCGCGTGGCCGACGAAGACCGGGACACGCACGCAAGTGGCCGTGACACGGATCGAGTCGTCGTGGAGGATCTTGCGGGTCTCGTGCACCAGCTTCCACTCCTCCGACGTGTAACCGGCATCCTTCACCGAACCCGCGAGCGGGATGACGTTGCCGGCGATCGGGCGCGGCCACACCTCGCCCGGTCCGAGGAGCTCCGGGTGCGTCGCCGCCCTTCGCAGCGCCTCGGAGCCGCCGGCGAGCTTCATGCAGCTGGGCGTCGAGCTCGTAGATGCCGGCCTGTCCGGCGCCGGAGACCGACTGATACGTGGAGACGACCATCCTGTCGATGCCCGCCGCACGATGCAGCGGGGCGAGCGCCGTGACGAGCACCATCGTCGTGCAGTTCGGGCACGACGCGATTCCCCGGGGGAGGTCGTGCAGGTCGTCGGGGTTCACCTCGGCGACGACGAGCGGGATCTCCGGGTCCATGCGGAAGGCGGCGGAGTTGTCGATGACGGCGGCTCCGGCGGCGGCAGCCCTCGGGGCCCACTCGGCGGCGATGCGGGTCGTCGACGTCGACGATCACCAGGTCGAGCCCGTCGAAGCAGCCATCGCGCAGGAGCTCGCACGCGACCTCGGCACCCCCGAACGGCAGCAACTTCCCCTCGGATCGCGACGACGCGTACGCCCTCAGCTCCGTGACCGGGAACGAGCGCTCGTCGAGGATCCGCAGCATCTCGGCGCCGACCAGGCCCGTCGCTCCGATCACACCGACTCGCACGGTCACCCCTCGCCCAGCTCGAAGGCGGCGTGGAGCGAGCGGACGGCGCGCTCCACGTCGCCCTCCTTGACTACACACGAGATGCGGATCGCCGACGTGCTGATCATCTCGATGTTCACGCCCTCGGCGGAGAGCACCTCGAACATCCTCGCAGCGATGCCGGGATGTGTCCTCATGCCGGCGCCGATCAGAGAGACCTTGCCGACGTCGGCATCGGTGTTGTAGCCCTTCGCCCCGACCTCGGCGGAGACCCGCGCCACGACGGTGTCGGCCTTCGCCAGGTCGTCGTGCGGAACGGTGAACGAGATGTCGGTGTGCCCTGCGGTCGAGACGTTCTGGACGATCATGTCGACGTTCACACCTTCGTCGGCGAGGGCCCTGAACACCCTCGCGGCGATGCCCGGCTTGTCGGGCACCTGACCGATCGTGATCTTGGCCTCGGAGGTGTCGTGTGTAACTCCGGAGATGATGGCCTGTTCCATCGTGGGGTCTTCCTCCTCGATCCAGGTGCCCGGCACCCAGGTGAAGCTCGAGCGCACGTGCAGCCGTACGCCATGGTTGCGTGCGAACTCGACCGACCTGAGAGCGAGGACCCGCCCACCGGTCGCCGCCATGTCGAGCATCTCCTCGAAGGAGACGTGCGGGAGTCGCCGCGCGTCGGGCACGAGGCGCGGATCGGCGGTGTAGACGCCCTCCACGTCGGTGTAGATCTCGCATGCGTCGGCGTCGAGAGCCGCTGCGAGCGCGACCGCCGTGGTGTCGGAGCCGCCGCGTCCGAGCGTCGTTATGTCGCGGGTGGTCGAGACTCCCTGGAACCCGGCGACGATCGCCACCTGGCCGGCGTCGAGCGCCTCACGGATGCGATCGGCGCGAACCTCGACGATCTTCGCCTTCCCGTGCTCGGTGTCGGTGACGATCCCGGCCTGGCTGCCGGTGAACGACACCGCAGGGATGCCGAGATCCGTGACGGCCATCGAGAGCAGGGCCATCGAGATCCGCTCCCCCGCAGTGAGCAGCATGTCCATCTCGCGCCCACCCGGTTCTCGCGACACGTCGCGCGACGAGGCGGACGAGGTCGTCGGTCGTCTTCCCCATGGCAGAGACGACGACGACGACGTCGTGACCGTCGCGACGGGTGCGTGCGATGTGGTCGGCCACTGCACGGATCCGGTCGGGGTCGGCGACCGAGGTCCCGCCGAACTTCTCGACGAAGAGGCTCACACGGGCAGACGGTACCAGCGGCCCGGCCTGCGCTCTGAAGGCATTCCACGCGATCCGAGCGCCGGCCGGCCCCGGATGACGTTGCGCCGCGTCGTCGTCGTAGACTCCCCGGCCGTGACCAGTGCCGACAAGCGGGCCCGGAAGCGAGAGAACAAGGCAGCAGCCAAGGAGGCGCGGCAGGAGGCCCAGCGGAGGGCCCAGCGCCGCAAGCGCCTGGTGCGCGCGGGGGTCGTGGTTGTGATCTTCGCCGGCCTCGTCGGAGTGCTCAGCCTCACGCGGGGTGACGACGAGAAGGGCGGCGACAAGAAGGCCGACGACGCGTCGAGCACGACGACCCCCGGGGAGCGGACGTCCAGGTACACGGCGGTGATCACCACCAACTTCGGGGTGATCGAGGTCGCTCTCGACGACGTGAACGCGCCGATTGCCACGGAGCAGTTCGTGAAGCTGGCGCGCGACGGCTTCTACGACGGGCTGACGTGGCACCGGGCGGCCACCGACTTCGTGATCCAGGGAGGCGACCCGGACGGCAACGGCACCGGGGGGTCGGGGTCGTCGGTCGTCGGCGAGGTCCCGACCGACAACTACCCGCTCGGGTCGATTGCGGCTGCCAAGGCCGCCACCGATCCGGCGGGCAGCTTCGACTCGCAGTTCTTCATCGTGACGGGCTCGGGTGGGGCGACCCTGCCCAACGACTACGCGCGCTTCGGGATCGTCGTGGCCGGGCTCGATGTGGCGCAGGCGATCGAGGCGCTCGCACCCGCTGCGGGCGACGGGCCCCCCACTGAGCCTGCGACGATCGACTCCGTCGAGATCATCGAGTCTGACGCTCCGGTGGCGACGACGGCGGCCGAGGGCGCCACCACGACGACCTCAGAAGGCGGAGCCGACGGAGCGACGACGACGGCGACCGCCGCCCCGACGACCACGGCGGGATAGCCGGAGCGCTGCGGCCGCCTACAGCGTAGGCACCACCTCGCCGCTGTAGACCTCCGGAGCCGTCCCGCTCCGGTAGAGGGTCACCGAACCCGGACCGATCGCCCGCCACTCCCCGGACGCCGATCTGAAGAAGTGCCGTTGTCTCGTCGAGGCCGGCGAGGGTCGCGCCGCGCGGCAGCAGCTGGACGGAGCGCTCCCGCAGGTGTTCAGCGGCGGTGCCGTGATACGGGAAGACGGCGAGGTCGGTCACCACTCCGAGGCCGACGGTGTAGGCGCCGCCTCGCGGGTCGACCATCGGGTCGCAGACGACCGTCGCACCGGCACCCGACGCTGCGAGCACGGCGCCGTCGTGGTATGCGGCGAGGATCGCGTCCCACAGCTGCGAGCCCTTGAGCACCGAACGCAGGTGGAGCGGCGACCCGTCGCAGATGTACAGGAGCTTCGCCTCCCTCACGGCGCTGAGGTGCTCCGCGATCTCGGCGTCGCGGCGGTTGAGGATGCGCAGAGCCGAGACCCGTGCCCCGAGCGCGCCGAACCACGCCACGGCGCGCTCGACCACCTGGTCGGGCTGCTCGTATGCGGCCGCCGTCGGGAGCACGACGACCTCGTCGCCGCCGCTGACAGCGAGCAGCTCGGCGTCGAGCGAGCGACACTCCTCGGTCCACTCGTCGCCGCCGAGGAGGGCGAGCGTGCCCTTGGCCATGCGCCGGCCGGTAGAGGTCGCGGGGCTCATCTGACGGCCACTCCTTCGCAGAACGGGCGGAGTATCGCCGGTGCCTTCGGGTCGAAGACCTCGTAGCGCTCGATCCGGAAGCCGGCCGCCTCGACGCTCGCGAGAGGCTCGCGAGTGAGACGGCAGCCCTGACCGACGCGCCTCCACACGGGCTCGATCCTCCGCTGCCAGGCGGCGCGCTTGCCGTGATGCTCGGCTCCGTGCTCGAAGAAGCGGAGCTCGCCGCCCGGGCGCAGGACACGCCGGACCTCGGCGAGCGCCGCTGCGACGTCGGGGACGGTGCAGAGCACGAGGGTGGCCACGACGGCGTCGAAGGACTGCGTCGGCGAACCCCAGGTCGTCGGCGGGCGCGGGCAAGACCTCTACGGGCACGGCGGCGAGTGAGAGCTTCGCGGCGATGCGGGAGCGCATGGCCGCGCACGGCTCGGTGAGAACGACCCGCTCCGCTGCCCGGTAGTGAGCGATGTTCGCGCCGGTACCGGCCCCGATCTCGAGCACCGCCCCCTCGATGTCGGCCAGCAGGCCCTCGCGCCGCCGGCCGACCCAGCCGGCCTCTCCGGCGCGGTTCATCGGGTCGTACACCGAGGCGAAGATGCGTTGCCCGACAGACCCGGTAGACATGACCGCAGCCTAACGGCGGGCACGCTCCCGGCCGGGTGGAGCCCGGGCGCTGCGCGTCGATACCCTTGCGGCTCCCGATCGAGGAGGGCAGGCGGATGGCCGTCGAGCGCGTAGGGATTGTCGGGTCCGGGATCATGGGCTCGGGCATCGCCGAGGTTGCGGCCAAGGCCGGATACGAGGTCGTGCTGAGGAGCAGGGCGCAGTCGACGGCCGACGCGATGGTCGCCGGTCTCGAGAAGTCGCTGGCGAAGCAGGTGGAGCGCGGGAAGCTGGAGGAGGCGGACCGTGACGCCGTGCTGGGTCGGGTGAAGGCCGTGGCCGACCTCGGAGAGCTCTCCGAGTGCGATCTCGTCATCGAGTCGATCGTCGAGGATCTCGGCGCCAAGAAGCACCTCTTCAACGAGCTCGACAGGGTCTGCGGCGCAGGCACCATCCTCGCGACGAACACATCGACCCTTCCCGTCGTCGAGATGGCGATGGAGACGGGGCGTCCCGACCGGGTCTGCGGCGTGCACTTCTTCAACCCCGCTCCGATGATGGCGCTCGTCGAGGTGGTCCGGGCGATCACCACATCCGACGAGACGGTGTCGGCCGCCCTCGCGTTCGCCGAGTCGTGCGGCAAGAAGCCCGTGCAGGTCAAGGACCAGGCCGGGTTCATCGTGAACGCCCTGCTCTTCCCGTACCTGAACAACGCCGTGAAGATCCTCGACTCGGGCGTCGCCACGCGCGACGACATCGACACGGCGATGAAGGGCGGCTGCAACTTCCCCATGGGCCCGCTCGAGCTCCTCGACCTCGTGGGTCTCGATACGAGCCTGTCGATCCTCGAGGCGCTCTACACGGAGTTCCGGGACCCCAACTACGCCGCCGCACCGCTGCTGCGCAGGATGGTCAGTGCGGAGCGCCTCGGGCGCAAGACCCGAGCCGGCTTCTACGACTACCACAAGTAGCGCGCCGGCCGGTTGGGCGGGGCACCCAGCGCCGGCCGGAATGGCTTGATGGTGCAGAATGGTCCTAGCGCGCTCTCTCGCGGGCGGCGTGGTGCGAGAATCGGGCGCTGCGCCGGATGGGGATCCGACGGCGCGGGTGGCGGGGCCTAAGAGGAGACGGCGTTGGGCGGCGACCAGGAGACTCGGTCTGTGGGGGAGGACGACGGCGGGGAGTGGACGCGCCTCGCCGATGGGCCCAACTCGGCGCAGTTCAGGTACTGGAACGACCTGGCCGCCAACAGGTGGGTAGCCGCCGCCGACGAGATCGACGCGATCGTGGGCCCGCTCGGCGACTCCGTGATCGAGGCGCTGGAGCTGGAAGAGGGCCAGACCGTCCTCGACGTGGGCTGCGGGTGCGGCTCGATCACGATCGACTCGGCGCGTCGTGTGGCGCCGGGAGGAGAGGTGTTCGGGGTCGACCTCTCGTTGCCGATGCTCGCAACGGCGCGCCGACGCGCGGCGTCCGAGGGCGTCACCAACGTGCGCTTCCGTCAGGCCGACGCGCAGACCGACGACCTCGGAGTCCGCCGCTTCGACGCGGTCGTATCGCGGTTCGGAGTGATGTTCT
This sequence comes from uncultured Actinomycetes bacterium, assembly GCA_963706745.1. Lineage (GTDB taxonomy): Bacteria > Actinomycetota > Acidimicrobiia > IMCC26256 > PALSA-610 > JAOSJK01. The sequence goes on from CAVPMX010000005.1 coordinate 74,634, forward strand.
TCGCAGACCCGGGGGCGGCGTTCACGAACATCGTCGGGGCGCTCCGCCCGGGCGGCCGGCTTGCGGTCGTCGCCTGGCAGGCGCTCGTGCGGAACCCCTGGATGCTCGTCCCCGTGATGGCCGCGGCCGAGCACCTTCGGTCACTCTCGCCGCCGCCTCCTGGCGCGCCGGGCCCGTTTGCTCTGGGAGACCCCGACGAGCTCGCGTCGCTGCTCACGGGGGCCGGCCTCTCCGACGTCGCCGTGACGCCGGTGGAGCGCACGCTGCGCATCCCGGCGTCAGAGCTGGAGGAGTCGGTGGAGGTCGTGCTGCGCACCGGTCCGCTCGGCGACGCAGTGGCGGCCGAGGCCGATCCTGCAGTGGGGACGGCCGTGCGGGATGCGATCGCACGGGCGATCGAGCCGTTCATGGTCGACGGCGGGCTCGAGATGGCCGGGGCGGCGTGGCTTGCGACGGGTCGGCGGGCGACAGGCTGAGGCCGGCCGCCCTACCGTCAGCGTGCGACACCGCCGGCCGCGAACCGGGAGAATGTCGGGATGGCCGAACGTGACAGACCCTGGGTGATGCGGACGTACTCGGGACACTCCTCCGCCCGAGCCTCCAACGAGCTGTACCGCACGAACGTGGCCAAGGGCCAGACCGGCCTCTCAGTGGCGTTCGATCTCCCGACCCAGACCGGGTACGACCCCGACCATCCCATGGCGCGTGGCGAGGTCGGCAAGGTGGGCGTTCCCGTGCCCCACCTCGGCGAGCTCCGCACCCTCCTCGACGGGCTCCCGCTGGCGGAGACGAACACCTCGATGACGATCAACGCCACCGCGATGTTCATGTTGGCCATGTACTTCGTCCTGGCCGAGGAGCAGGGTGCCGATCCGGGGCTGCTGCAGGGAACGACGCAGAACGACATCGTCAAGGAGTACCTGTCGCGGGGGACCTACGTCTTCCCGCCCGACGCCTCGCGCCGGCTGACCGTCGACACGATCGCGTACACGGTCGCGAAGGTCCCCAGGTGGAACCCGATCAACGTCTGTCCGTACCACCTGCAGGAGGCCGGTGCCACCCCGGTGCAGGAGGTCGCGTACGGCCTGGCGACCGCCTGCGCTGTCCTCGATGCCGTGCGCGACTCCGGCCAGGTCGAAGCCGACGCGTTCCCCCAGGTCGTCGGCAGGATCTCGTTCTTCGTCGATGCCGGTACGCGCTTCGTCGAGGAGGCCTGCAAGATGCGGGCGTTCACACAGATGTGGGACCGGATCTGCAGGGACCGCTACGGCGTGACCGACGAGAAGCTCCGCCGGTTCAGGTACGGAATGCAGGTGAACTCGCTCGGCCTCACGGAGGCGCAACCGGAGAACAACGTCCAGCGGATCGTCCTCGAGATGCTCGGGGTCACGCTCTCGAAGGGCGCTCGGGCGCGTGCGGTGCAGCTTCCGTGCTGGAACGAGGCGCTCGGACTGCCGACGCCGTGGGACCAGCAGTGGGCGCTGAGGATGCAGCAGGTTCTCGCCTTCGAGACGGACCTCCTCGAGTACGGCGACATCTTCGACGGGTCGAGGGTGATCGAGGCGAAGACGGCGGAGATCGTCGACGCTGCGGACGCCGAGCTGCAGTGGGTGCTCGACGGCGGCGGGTCGTTCGAGATGATCGACCGGATCAAGGCGCGGCTCGTGCAGAGCCATGCGGAGCGGGTCCGCCGGATCGAGAGCGGCGAGCACCGGGTCGTCGGCGTCAACTGCTTCACGGAGACGGAGCCGTCGCCCCTGACGGGCGGTGAGAGCGGCATCGAGAGCATCCTCGTCGTCGACGCTGCGGCTGAGCGGGAGCAGCTCGAGCACCTGGCGGGGTGGAAGGCCGGCCGCGACGGGTCGGCCCTCGCGGAGGCGCTCGACCGCCTCGCCGCCGACGCGGCCGGCGACGTCGAACCTGATGCCGGCCACGATGGACCTGGTGAGGGCGGGGGGCACGGTCGGCGAGTGGACCGCGGCACTCCGCGACGTCTTCGGCGAGTACCGGGCGCCCACCGGAGTGGGAGGCGTCGCCGCTCCACTCGGTGACGACCTGACAGGCGTGCGCGACTGGGTTCGCGAGATGGTCGGCGACGGCCCGCCCATCCGGCTGCTCGTAGGCAAGCCCGGCCTCGACGGGCACTCCAACGGAGCCGAGCAGATCGCCGTGGCGGCTCGAGACGTCGGCATGGAGGTCGTGTACCAGGGGATCAGGCTCACTCCGGCTCAGATAGCGGCGGCCGCGCGCGACGAGGACGTCGAGATCGTCGGGCTCTCGATCCTCTCCGGCTCGCACCTCGACCTGGTCCCCGAGACGACCAGGCTCCTTCGCGAGGCCGGCGTCTCCGCCCCGGTGGTGGTGGGGGGGATAATCCCGGAGGCCGACAGGCCGGTGCTGGCCGCGCAGGGCGTCGCGAGGATCTACACGCCGAAGGACTACCGGCTGGCCGGCATCGTGCGCGACATCGCCGACCTGGCCATTCGGCACCGCGAGGCGAAGGCAGAGGCGTGAGAGGCGAGGCCCACCCGTGCCGGGAGCGGGGCGAGTGCCTCGCGGAATCGCGACCGGGGCAGTACTCCCGGCCCGCTCGGGTCGGTACTCGGCTCAGTGCTTGCCTCAGGGCTTGTCTCAGGATGAGGGTGGAGCGCGCCGATGAGTGGACTGATGACTGATCGACGACTGGTCCTCCCTGTCGCGGCGGCGATCGTCGCGCTCGCCGCCGGGGTCGCATGCGTCATGCTCGCAGCCGTGCCCCTGGGCCTCCTGGCCGGAGTGGCCGGCGTGGTAGCCGGGGCCGCGGGCGTGTCGGCGGGCGGAAGCGCAAGAGGCGCCGAAGCGCGGCTCGAGGCTGCGGAGAACGACGTCGGGCGGCTCCGTGGAGAGCTCGACGCCGTCGGCTCGATGCTGATCGAGCGCGCCGAGGACGAGGCGGCGCCCGGGGTAGGGGCCTCGCGGGCAGGTGCCGAGGCCGACGGAGGACATGCCTTCGACGCCGCCACCGGGCTCTACGACGAACGCTACTTCGCGGTCCTCGTTCAACAGCAGGTGGCGGCCGCCCGAAGGTCGCTGCGCCCGCTGTCGGTCGTGATCTTCGAGGTGGACAGCCTCGAGGACCCCGAGCGCGCGACGCGCGACCAGGAGCTGGCGATCGTCGGTGACGTGGTGCGGCGCACGCTGCGGGAGAGCGACAGCGCTTGCAGGCTCGGCGAGGCGATGGTCGGTGCGATCCTCGAGGACACCCCCGAAGCGGGCGCCGTGTGGGCGGCCGAGCGTGTTCGGGGGACGCTTCTCGGGAGCCCCATCGGCGACGCCCTGACCGTGTCTGCGGGAGTCGCGTGCTACCCGACGCACGCCCTCGGCGCTGCGGATCTGGTTGCCAAGGCGGGCCGCGCGCTCGACGAGGCCCGCTGCCGTGGCCGCGACTGCGTGGAGGTCGCCCCCGACGCGTGACCCGTGGGAGCTTCGACGGACCACACCGTGTGTGCTCTATCGAGGTTCCTCGTGAGACAGCGCGGAGAGGTCGTTCGCGACTATGGAGAGGCGATCGCGCAGGGAGTCCTCCACGAGCTCGAGCTGCTCCTGCACCGGACCCGCCGCGAGGAAGACGACGAGCTCGCCGCTGATCCGGTCCTCGCCGGTCGTGGTCGGCCCCGGTGCGTCGGCTGCGGTGCCGTGCGTCGTCGCGGCGGGCTCGCCGGCGGGCGCACCGTCGCCGAGCAGGAAGACCCAGGATCCGGGCAGGGCCAGCGGAACGCGATCGGGTGGCTCTGCAGACGTGCGGTTGGGGCCGCCCGCCGCGCACGGGCGGTCGCACGCGACCCTGCCGTAAGGGTCGCCGAGCGGGCTTCGGGGCGCGTGCGCGCTCAGCCTCAGCGTCGCCGCAGGCGATCTCGCGCACCCGGCCGTCGTCGTCACCGAGCGGCGCGAACGCTGCTGACTCCAGGCGCACCCCGTCGAGGGGTCCTGCGCTCTCCGCCGTCTCGTCTGGGTCGTCGGCCCCGTGCAGGGAGTGCTCGCGGATCACGCGATGGACGGTGCGCTCGACCGAGACCGGCACGCGCGCCCAGACGACTCGACTCGGAGGTTCGAACCGGGCGAGCGATCGATTCATGAGCATGAGCGCGGCGAGCGGGGCCAGCACCCCGGCGAGGAGGATCCCCACGAAGAGGCCGAGGCGACGGGCCTGGTTGATGGGTGGCGCGAGGTCGAAGGAGAACGGCACCGCCACCGAGAGCGGCTCACCCTCGCCGCGAGCGGAGAGGTGGACGGTCAGTGTCCCCCGCACGGCGCCTTCGGACGACTCGGCCGGGCGGATCCGCAGGTCGACGCGCCGCGTCTCGCCGGCGACGATCTGGAGGCAGTCGTCGGCCGTCGCCGGGATCGAGAGCTCGTACGAGAGCGAGACGGCCTCGGCCGGGAACGACTCGAACTGCGGCGGGTCGAACCACACGCACCCCGACCGATCGCGGCCTCCCACGAGCTCCACGGTCCCGTGTGCGGTGCCGGTCCCGCGCACGGAGGTGAGCCGGATCTCCGGAGTCTCCACGTGAGGGAAGAGGTCCGGCAGGCCGAGATCGAGCTGATAGCTCGCGGTGCTCGGCGCGAGCTCCACGCCCGTTGCGGTCCGTGCGATCAGGCGCAGATCGAGGTCGAGCGTCGCAGCCGTGGAGTCGGGCGCTGCTGTGTACTTCGCGCGGTATCGGCCCTGCGCGTCGGGTCCCGTCAATGGCAACGGCGCCTCCTCGCCGGTAGTCGGATCTCCGATCCGGCCCTCCAGCCGGGTGCCGGCGGCTGTCAGGGCGTCGCCGCCGACGGGCGTGCCGGCGGCGTCGACGACGACGACGGTGAAGTCGGCCTCGGCTCCGCGCAGCAGGCTCGCGTCGCCCGGCAGCTCGGGCGACCAGCCGCCGTAGAGGAAGACGTCGGCGCGCGGGCGCTCCGGACCGCCTGTGGGTGCGGGTGCGACGAAGGTTGCCGACCACTCTCCGACCCAGGAGTCGCTGCCCGACGGAAGATTCGCGTTCAGCTCGACCGACGTGTCGGACACCCACGACCACTTCAGCTCTGCGCCGTCGAGGACGCTCTCGCCGTCGACCCCCGGGACGACGACGACGGGGTCGGCCGCTCGAGGTGCCCGAACCTCGATGTTCGTTCCCGCACTCCCCGTGTCGGCAAGGACGCTGAACCTGACCAGGATCGGGTCGAGGTCGAAAGACCTCTTTCCGCGCTCGCACGCCGACCCGCTGCACGTCTCGACGACCGGGGCTCCGGGTGCCTCGGTGGCTCCGGCGATCGACGTTGCGACGCGGGCGAACGCCGGCGCCAGGTCCGAGAGCTCCTCGGCGGCGAGGTACGCGCCCGCTCTCGGCCGAGGGGTCACCGCAGGTCACCTCACCGGCGGTGCCGGTGCTCAGGGCCCGGAGGAAGTCCTGGTCGGCAGTCTCGATCTGGGCGGCGAGCGCCACCGTCACCACCGCTGCACCGTCGGCGCGAAGCCTGTCGGCGAGGCCGGACCCATCGGTGCGGCAGAGGAGGTCGCGGCCGGCGGCCTCGACGACCGGCCCGCTGGCAGGGTCGAGCAGGGAGACACCCGGCGCGTACTCCTTCTCGGTCCCCGCCTCGTGGCGTGCCGGCGTATCGCCCGCCTCGACGTCGTAGCGCCCGTCGGTGAACAGGAGGATGGCCTTGCAGGGCTCGGCGGCCCCACCCTCGGAGAGCTCCGCGGAACGTGCGGCTAGCTCCCTGCGCGCTCCGATGAACGCGATTGGGAAGTCTGTGTCGATGCCGTCGTCGCGCCCGGCGAAGGCCTCGACCGAGACCTCGACCCCGGCGACGCTGTCCTCGTCGAGCTGCGTCCACGGAGCGACGGTGTTGAAGCTGCTGGAGAACCCGGCGACGAGCACGTCGACCCGCGGCCGCTGCCCCGCGACACGTGTGGAGGAGAGCGATGCGAACGAGCGCAGGGCCAGGCGTGCGGCAGTGACGCGCTCGTTCTGCGGATCCGTGGAGCGGAGGCTGCCGGACTCGTCGACCAGCAGCACGAGCAGTAGGTGCTCGCGACTGCGGAGGCAGGCCGCCATCTCCTCCAAGGCCGAGTCCGTCGTGCTCGCCGCCGGCGCCTGCGAGCGGGACGCCCCGGCCGGTAGCGCACCGGCCAGGCTCGCGACGAGGGCGCACGACGCCAGTGCCAGCGCCAGTGCCTGCACGCGTGTCCGACCGGGGGGCGGGAGCTCCCCGTGGCGATCGGCCGGGGTCACCCGGCGAGCTCCGTGGCGATCGACCAGACGTGCAGCGACGCGACGCCGATGCCGGCGACGGCGATCAGCGGGGCGACGCGCCGGAGAGCCGGCGCGGCTCGGTATCGGGAGCCGGCGCGGCGCATGATGTCGACGCGGGTGAACGCTCCGAGCAGCCCGAGGGCGACGAAGGAGCTGAGGACGTAGCCGACGACGTGCCCTGCAAAGGAGGGCGCGACCACCAGCGCAGCACCCCCGGCCACGGCGATGGCCGCTGCGATCAGAAGGTTGAAGGGTGGCCGCGTAGCCGCCGGCTGCCTGCCAGATCCACCCGAAACCCCCGCCATCGCCGAATTCTGCCACGCCTTCGCCCGGGCCGGGCCAGGGAGGGCCGGCTGTGGCCCGGGAGCGTCGGCAGATGGGCGCCGGGCTACTTGTAGAGCGCCTCGATCTCGTCGGCGTACTTGGCGTGGACGCCGCGGCGCTTCAGCTTCATCGTCGGCGTGAGCTCCTCGGAGTCGGGCATCCACTCCTCGTGCAGGATCGTGAATCGCTTCACGCGCTCGACCTTGGAGAAGTGGGCGTTCGCCTCGTCGATCTGCTTCTGCACCTCGGCGCGGACGTCGGGGTGCTCCGCCAGCTCGGCGAGGCCTCCATCGATGCCGTGCTGCGAGGCCCAGGCCGGCGCCACTTCGGGGTCGAGGACGATCAACGCGGAGACGAACGGGCGCGCGATCACCGATGACGCAGACCTGCCCGATCAGTGGGCCGGCCTTGAGGGCCGCCTCCAGGTTCGCCGGCGAGATGTTCTTCCCCCCGGCGGTGATGATCAGCTCCTTCTTGCGGTCGACGATTCGCAGGTAGCCGTCGTCGTCGATGACGCCGATGTCGCCGCTGTGGAACCACCCGTCGTCGTCGAGCACCTCTGCGGTCTTCTCCGGCGAGTCGAGGTAGCCGCGGAAGACGTTGCCGCCCCGGCACGAGACCTCGCCGTCTTCCTCCAGCCTGACCTCGACGCCGGGGAGTGGTGGGCCGACGGTGCCGACACGCACGCGGAACGGGGTCCAGGTCATCGGCCCCGCGGTCTCCGACAGCCCGTAGATCTCCGAGAGGGGGACACCGAGCCCGCGGAAGAAGCGGAGTATCTCGTAGGGGATGGGCGCTGCCCCCGTGATGGCTGTCCGCACCTCGTCGAGCCCGATCAGCTGACGTATCGGGGCGAGGCCGGCGTCGGCCTTCTCGAAACCGGCGGCGAGATCGGCCGGCATCTCCTCGCTCCGCGCCCGGTGCTCCGAGGCCTGCCACCCGATCTCGAGCGCGGCGTCGAAGGCGGCCTCCTGCTCGGGGTCGGCCCCGATCGCCGACCGGATCGACGCGTAGGCCTTCTCCCATATCCGCGGCACGGCGAAGAAGAGCTCCGGGTGGGTCTGAGTGAGGTACGGAACGACCTGGGTCGTGTCGGGGCAGGTCGTGACCTCGAAGCCGAAGGCCGTGGCGAGGTAGTGCGAGACCATGCGTTCGGCGACATGGGCCATCGGCAGGTAGGAGACGACGCGGAAGCCGTTCACGTCCATCTCGAAGGCGTCGTTGAACGACTCGAGAGTCCAGACGACGTTGCGGTGGTCGAGAGCGACACCCTTCGGCGGGCCGGTGGTGCCCGAGGTGTAGATCACGGTGGCCAGGTCGTCGGGTCGCGCGTTGCCCACCTCGGCCGCGAGATCGAGCGGCTCGGCGGAGACGAGGGTGCTCCACGAGAGCACGTCGGGCGGGGCGGGCTGCGACGGCTCGTCGACGACCGCGACGGCCTCGAGCGTCGGCAGGTCGGAGCGGATCGCGAGCAGGCGCTCGAGGAAGCCGGCGTCCTCGACGATGGCGACCTTCGCACGGCAGTGCCCGGCGAGGTACCGGACCTGCTCCGGTGAGGAGGAGTTGTAGATCGAGACAGGTGTCGCGCCCAGGAAGAGGACGGCGGTGTCGGCGATGTGGAACTCGGGGCGGTTCCTCAGCATGAGGACGACCCGGTCACCGCGAGTGACCCCGAGGTCGCGCAGGGCAGACGCGACCCGCGACGCACGGTCGGCGTACTCCCGCCACGAGAGCGTGCCCCAGGTGTCGCCCTCCTTCCATCGAAGCGCCACGGCGTCGGGCCGTGCTGCGATCGTGTCGAGGAAGATCGTGGGCACGGTCCGGTCCGCCGCCCTGCGATCGAGGTCTTCGATAACGGATGTGGTCATTGATCCCGCCGTTCGGTCTGTCGATGAGCCTGCTCGGGTCGGTGCATTCTTACCCCGGCGGTCCGATGCGGGGAAGGGTCGGTTGTCCACAGGGCCTGGGGACGATCGGTGGACAACCACGGGACGCCCAGGGGCCCGATGGTGGGGCCGAGGAGACGGGACGGGGTGGAGAAGCCGACCGGGGGCCGTCGTCAGACTGGAGGGCGGGGCCCGGGAAGGGCGACGCCGATCTCGGCGAGGATCTCCTCGGTGTCGGCCCCGAGAGACCGGCCGGCGTGTCGCACCACCCCCGGGGTCCTCGACATCCGGGCCACCGGCGCCTGCATGAGGACGCCGTCGACCTCCACCAACACGCCGCGTTCGCGCACGTGGGCGTCGGCGACGAGGTCCGCCATCGTGTACACGGGGGCGATCGCCGCCTCGGCCTCGTCGAAGAGCGCCAGCACGTCGGCGGAGGTGCGCGCGCCGATCCACGCGGCGACCGTCTCGTCCATCTCGGAGCGGTGCTCCTCGCGGCCGGCGAAGGTAGCGAAGCGCTCGTCGGCGCCGACGCCGATGAGGTCGAGCACCCGGAGGGCGACCGACTCCGCAGAGGTCGAGACAGCAACCCAGACGCCGTCGGAGCAGAGGTAGGTGCCTCGCGGCACGGTGTAGGGAATCCCGGAGCCGAGGCGCGGCTGGAGGTATCCGAGGTGCGCGTACGCGGCAGGGAGAGGCCCCATGAGCTGCAGCATCGACTCCAGGAGATTGACGTCGATGACCTGCCCCTCGCCGCTGCGGTCGCGGTGGTGCAGTGCGACCATCACGGAGAAGGCGCCGACGAGACCCGCGACCTCGTCGGTGAGGGCGATCGGCGGCAGGAGCGGCCCGCCTTCCGGTTCGCCGTTGATGGCGGCGAATCCGCTCATCGCCTCCGCGAGCGTCGCGAAGCCGGGCCTCTGCGCGTACGGCCCGTCCTGACCGAAGCCCGAGACGCGCAGGATCACCAGCCTCGGGTTCGCCGCGAGGAGGTCGTCGGGATCCAGGCCCAGGCGCTCCAGTGTGCCGGGGCGGAGGTTCTCGACGAGGACGTCGGCGGTGTCTACGAGGCGACGCATCGCGTCGAGCCCCGCGTCGGTCTTCAGGTCGAGTACGGCACAGCGCTTGCCCCTACCGAGGAGCTTCCACATGTAGGCGTCACCGCCGGCGGGCGGTCGCCATCCCATTCGGCGGGTCCCGTCGCCGGCGGGCGCCTCGACCTTGATCACGTCTGCGCCGAAGTCGGCGAGGTAGCGGGCGGTGTGCGGGCCGGCGAGGACCGTCGCCATGTCCACCACCCGGAGGCCTTCCAAGGCTTGCATGCGGGAGAGGATACGGGGCGGCGCCCGGATGGTCGCCGCCCCGAGCGTCCGGCGACGACGCCCCGCCGGAGGTCAGCCGGGGATCGTCACCTCGGCGGCCATCCCCTCGACGGCGTGAGGCAGCCCGTTCTGCTCGGTGTCGGGGAAGAAGCAGAACCAGGCGTACCTGCCTGGCGCGAGGTCGAGGTCGAGCCAGGCGGTCTCCCCGGTGGAGAGCCCCGTGATGCCGCCGCCGCCCTGGGGATCGATGGGCGGAGGGCCCTCGGGGACGGGCGATCCGGGTGGGACGAGGATGTACGCCTTCACGTCGTCGAAGGTGCTTCCCTCGTTGATCGGGTAGTAGACGAGCTCGTGTACCTGCTCGCCGTCGTTGACGACGGCGACGGTTCCCTCGGCGGGGAGGTCGGGCGGGACCGTGAACACGAACTCTCCGGTGCTGCCCATGTGGATGGTGGTCAGCGGATCGGGGGCCGGGGCTGCGGTGCCCTCGGGGGGCACCACCTCGAGTGGCGCCACCATCCCCTTCGTGTGGTGCGCGACGCCGTCGGCGCTCGGGATCATGCAGATGACGGCGTAGCTGCCGGGATCGAGCCCGACCGTGGCTGTCCGCTCGCCTCCGGGGGGCGCGCCGTTCGGTCCTCCGACGAAAGTCACCGCGTCGAGCACCGAGAAGTCGCCCGAGTCGAGGGCGGTGGTCAGGGCATCGAGGTCGACGCTCCCGCCGAGCCGGATCAGCTGGGCGTGGTGGTCTTCCTGGCCCTCGTTGACGATGGTCACGTCGACGAACCCTGCAGAGACCTCGGCCGGTCCGTCGAAGGCGAAGTCGGTGGCTACGAAGGTGGCCGCTGCGCGCTCGGCCGTGGCGGCGGTCGTCGTCGCCGCGGCCGCCGTTGTGGTCGTCGCGCGGCTCTCGGGCGCGCCGGTGTCGTCGGAGTCGCCGCCGCCACACCCGGCCGCGATCGACCCCAGCACCAGCGTCGTGCAGATCAGCTGTGAGAGATGTCTGTGGCGCATCGCGGCACCTCCTCTGCGGCCCCACCGTCGGACCCGGGGCGAATCTATCGTCACGGGACAGCGGCGAAGACGGATCGGCCCCTGGGACCCCGTGGCCTTCTCGCGTGGGCCTCACCCGTGAGCGGGGCCGGCGGGCTGCTTCTCAGAACGTGTAGGTGAAGCAGCGCTCGCCCAGCGACCCGAGGGCGTAGTCGCGGTACATGCCCTGGAACATGTGTCGGGTCTGTTCGGTCCACGCCATGGCGTCGGGCGTGGAGATCCGTCGCGCGATCTGCACGTAGCCGCCCTCGTACACGTGGTACTCGGCCCAGCCGCCGGGGTAGTCCTTCACGCAGGCGATCTCGACCATGGGAACCTCGCGCGCCGCGGCGAAGCGCCTGACCCGGTTCCTGTGCGTGTGCCCTGCGAAGTAGCCGGAGATCGCCTCCCTGCGGTCGATCACCGCGCAGAGCGACTCGCTGTCGTCGGGGTTGATGCCGAAGTAGGTGTCGGGGCGATCGTCGGAGGAGGGGTCCCACGGGTGGTGGTGCCCGAAGACGAGCACCGGGTCGCTCGAGTCGGCGGCCAGGCCGTCGAGCCACTCGAGCTGCGCTGCGCTCACCCGCCCTCGGTCGGTGCCGGGCCGAACCGTGTCGAGGACGGCCAGAGTCGCGCCGGTCACGCCCACGGCGAACGGAGCGTGCGCGGATGCGATCTGCTCGGTGACCATGGCATCGTGGTTGCCGCGTACGTGGTGCATGGAAGGTCCGAGCGCCGAGTAGGCGCCGAGGAACGCCTCGTACTCCTCCACCGTCCCGGCGTTGGTCAGGTCGCCCTTGACCAGGATCGCCGACGCGTCGAGGGCCGCCATCTCCGCGATCGCACCGCGGTTCATGACGACCGGGTAGGGCTCGGCCCCTGCCTCCGACTCGAACAGCGGGCCCATCTGCTCGCCGCTTCCCAGCTGCCCGCACACGCTCTCGCCGAAGTGCACGTCGTTGACGGTGGCGAAGGCGGAGACGAGGCGCCCCGGAGGTGGCACGAGAGTGGTCACTCGATCGGGTAGGACGTCGCTCGGATCCGCTCCCTCCACCTTCAGCTGATACGTGCGCCCGGGTTCGAGGCCGGTGATGCGCGCCGAGTGGTAGGTGCCGAACGTGGTGACGTCGTCGTCGCCGACGACGGTGGTGACGCCGGACTCGCGCTCGGTCCGGAAGGTGACCACTACCTCGTCGGTGCCGACGGTGTACAGCTCTGCGTCGTGGACGATGCTCACAACAGCGCTCCGGAGCCCGTCAGACCCGGGACCGTCGGCCGATCCGGCCGCTCAACCTCCAGGGGCCGCGCTGCAGCCCGGATCGCTGCGCGGAGCGTCGGGACGCATCGACCCATGCCGAGAGATGCTCTTGCTTCTCGGTCCGTGCGGAGGCTTCACGGGCGCGGCGGTCTTCCTCCATGAGCACGGCGAGGGCTGCACCGATCGCGGCGACCTCGCCGTCGCTCGCGCGGGGTGTATCGAGGTGATCCTCACAGCGGCGAGTTCGCGTGCTTGCGTTGAGGGAGGTGCTCGCGCTTGGTGCGGAGCATCGTCAGGGCGTTGACGAGCACCCGTCGGGTGTCTCGAGGGTCGATCACGTCGTCGACGTACCCGCGCTCTGCAGCGTTGTAAGGATTGGCGAATCGTTCGGTGTACTCCTCGACCAGCTCGGCGCGGCGGATCTCGGCGTCGGACGCCTGGTCGATCTCCTTGCGGAAGATGATGTTCACGGCTCCTTGCGGGCCCATGACGGCGATCTCGGCCGAGGGCCACGCGTATGCGAGGTCTGCGCCGATCGACTTGGAGTTCATGACGACGTACGCGCCGCCGTATCCCTTGCGGGTGATGATCTGGACGCGCGGCGTCGTCGATTCGCAGTACGCGTAGAGGAGCTTGGCTCCGTGACGGATGATCCCTCCGTACTCCTGGTCGGTTCCCGGAAGGAAGCCGGGGACGTCGACGAAGGTGACGAGCGGGATGTTGAACGCATCGCAGGTGCGCACGAAGCGGGCGGCCTTCTCGGAGGCATCGATGTCGAGGCAGCCGGCGAGGACCTGCGGCTGATTGCCGACGATTCCGACCACGTGACCGTCGACGCGGGCGAAGCCGCAGACGATGTTCATCGCCCACATGGGGAAGATCTCGAAGAAGTCGCCGTCGTCGGCCACCTCCTCGATGATCTTCTTCATGTCGTACGGCTGGTTCGGCGAGTCGGGAATCACGTGCAGCAGGCCCTCGCAGCGTCGGTCGGGGTCGTCGGACGGCTCGAAGAACGGAGGGTCCTCGAGGTTGTTCGATGGAAGGAACGAGAGCAGGTATCGGACCTGCGAGAGGCAGTGCTCCTCGTCGTCGGCGATGAACGTCGCGACGCCCGACTTCTGCGCGTGCGTCATCGCGCCGCCGAGCTCTTCCTGTGTGACGTCTTCGCCCGTGACCGTCTTCACCACGTCGGGTCCGGTGATGAACATGTGCGAGGTGCCCTTCACCATGAAGATGAAGTCGGTCATCGCCGGCGAGTAGACGGCCCCGCCGGCGCACGGTCCGAGGACGACGCTGATCTGGGGGATGACGCCCGAGGCCTGCACGTTGCGGAAGAAGATGCCGCCGTAGGACGCGAGGGAGACGACCCCCTCCTGGATGCGGGCCCCGGCGCCGTCGTTCAGCCCGATGAACGGGGCGCCCACCGACTCTGCGAGGTCCATGACCTTGTGGATCTTCTCGGCGAAGACCTCGCCGAGAGCGCCGCCGAAGACCGTGAAGTCCTGCGAGAAGAGGAAGACCTTGCGGCCGTCGATCGTGCCCCAGCCGGTGATCACACCGTCGGTGAGGGGGCGGTTGTCCTCGATCCCGAAGCCGTGGGCCCGGTGGCGGGCGAGCATGTCGAGCTCGACGAAGGAGCCAGGGTCGAGGAGCATCTCGATCCGCTCGCGGGCGGTCAGCTTCCCCCGTGAGTGCTGGCGTTCCACTGCGGCGGCGCTTCCGGCGTGGATTGCCTCTTCGCGGAGCTTCTGCAGGTGGTCGATGCGCTCCTCGATCGGGTGCGGTGCGTGTGCGGCAGTCGTTGCAGTCTCGTCGTCACCGGGCATGGGGGAGAGGCTACCCGTCGCAGCCGCGGGGCCGACCAGCCCCCGAACCTTGTTTGGACGGAACTGGTCGCTATGGCTCAGCCCACGTCCAAACAGGGGAGGCGCCCTAGTGCTGTGGGCTGCCTTCCTCGACGAGCTCGATGAGTGTTCCGAATGCGGTCTTCGGGTGCACGAAGGCGACGGTGGTGCCGCGGCTTCCCGGGCCGCGGCACGTCGTCGATGACCCGGTGCCCCGACGACTTGACCGCCTCGAGAGCCTCGGCGCAGGAGGCGACCCGGTACCCGACGTGGTGTATTCCCTCGCCGTTGCGCTCGAGGAACTTCGCGACCGTGGAGTCGGGCCCGGTCGGAGTGAGGAGCTGCACATACGACTCGGCGACCTTCAGGAGCGCCTCTTCGACGCCGTCGCTCGCCATGACCTCGCGGTGCGCGACGTCGCACCCGAACGATGACCGGTAGAACTCGATCGCCGAATCCAGGTCGTGAACGGCGATGGCGATGTGGTCGATCTCGGTCAGCAGCACTGGAGTCTCCCTCCGGGTGGCAGCGTACCGACCGCGGTCGTGCGGGCGGTGGCGCGGCGTCGCTCTACTCGGAACGCTCGTGCGCCAGGAGCACTGCGCTGTCGGCGAGGCGGGCCACGGCGGAGGCCGTAGAGCCGACGACCGCTCGCTTCAGCAGGCCGACCCCCCGCGTTCCCAGGACGACGAGGTCGGCCGAACGGGTGCGCGCCTCGTCGAGGATCGTCGAGGCCACCGACCCGCGTGCGTGACAGACGAGCGCCTCGACACCTGCGACGGGCAGGAGGTCGGCTGCGATCCGCGCCTCGTCGTCGGGAGCGGCGTCGGCGTCGGTCTCGCCTGCACGCACTCGGAGAACCGTGGCCTCCTCGACGGCGTCGAGCCACGGCATCGTGGCGAGGGCAGCGACGGCACGCGTGGAGTGGACGGAGCCGTCGACGGCGGCCAGGACACGCCGGACGGGCGTCGCGCGACGCGCGAGCAACAGGGGCGCAGGCAGGTGGTGGAGGAGGTGCTCCGCGGTGCTGCCCAGGTGTAGCGCCTTGAGCACGCCCTCGCCCCTCGGCCCGATGACCATCAGAGAGGCGTCGGTCATGGAACCGAGCACGAGACGGGGATCGGCCTCGGCACGAAGGTGCACGATCTCGGTGAGGTCCGACTCGGCGAACGCGCTCCTGGGCGAGGGCGGTGCCCACGCGTGGGGCGTCGCCGCATCGGCGCCCGGCGGTGGCCCGATGGGTGGCGTCGCCGCTGTCAGGACCTCGGCACGCCACCCGGTCCAGCGCTGCTCGCAGACCCAGAGCCAGGCGGCGTCCGCACCGGTGGAGCCGTCGTCTCCGAAGACGAGAACAGGTTGTGTCATGACGCGCCTCCGGTGGTCGTCGGGTTGTCGCTCGGCTCGCGATCCTCGGCCGTCGTGTCCTCGGCGGGCGGTCGCAGGAGCGACACGCCGATCGCCACGGTGAGGATCGCGGCGATGATCGAGAGCGAGATCCAGATCGGGATCTTGTAGGTCTCGGAGAGGAGCATCTTGGTACCGACGTAGACCAGGACGGCGGCGAGGCCGGCCTTCAGGTAGACGAACCGGTCCATCGCCCCGGCGAGGACGAAGTAGAGGGCTCGCAGGCCGAGGATTGCGAACGCGTTCGACGTGAAAACCAGGAAGGTGTCGCGGGTGACCGCGAAGATCGCCGGTATCGAGTCGACGGCGAAGAGGACGTCGGTCGTCTCGACCACCACGAGGACGGCGAGCAAGGGGGTGGCGATCCAGCGGCCTGCCTCGCGCACCACGAATCGCTGGCCGCGGTAGTCGGAGGTCATCGGCACCGCGCGTCGCATCAGGCGCAGCAGCGGGTTGCGGTCGGGGTGCACCTCGGTCTCGCCGTGCATCGCCATGCGGATCCCGGTGAGCACCAGGAAGCCACCGAAGAGGTAGATGGCCCAGTGGAACCGCTCGAGCGCGGCGGCGCCGGCGGCGATGAAGAGCGCCCTCATCACCAGTGCCCCGAGGACCCCCCAGAAGAGGATCCTGTGCTGGTACGCGGCCGGGACGGCGAAGTAGGAGAACAGCAGCGCGAATACGAAGATGTTGTCGACCGAGAGGCTCTTCTCGATCAGGTAGCCGGCGAAGTACGACCCGGCGGCCTCGCCCCCGCCGACGATCCAGACCACGACGCCGAAGCTGAGGCCGCAGAAGACCCACACGATGCTCCACACCACGGCCTCGCGCATCTGCACCGCGTGGGCGTCTCTGTGGAAGACGAGGAGATCGAGGGTGAGCATCGCGAGGATGAAGCCGAGTACGGCCACCCATGCCCACGGTGCGACATCCAACGGTTACCTCCAGCTCTCTGCGGTGTGCAGTGGTGCTGGAGGTCTCTCCCGCCCGGCAGACCGGACCGCCTGAGCCGGGCCCCGTGGGAGACCGTGATGACGACGCAGGCGCAGGGGATACTCCCCTCCGGAAGGAGACCGTAGCCGAACCGTGCGTTACGGGCGCCTCGCGGCTAGTCGGTCACCTCGCGGAGCCTGCCGGTGCGCACGTCGTACACGAACCCGCGCACGTGAGCCCGGTCGACGAGGAAGGGACACGATCGGACGAGGGCGAGCGATCGCCGCACCGAGACGTCGACGTCGTCGAAGGTGCCGGTGCTCCAGTGCGGGCGCGCTCCGGTCTCCTCCTCGAGCTCCGACTCGAAGGCGGGTTCGTCGAGACCGAGCAGGCCGCACTCGGTGTGTGCCACGACGAAGATCTCCGTGGTGCGCAGCAGTCGCTGGGAGACGACGAGAGATCGGAGCACGTCGTCGGTGACGATCGCGCCGGCGTTGCGCAGAACGTGCGCCTCGCCGAGGTCGAGACCGAAGAGGGCGAAGAGGTCGATACGGGAGTCCATGCAGGTGACCACCGCGAGGTGGCGCGAGGGTGGCGTCGGCAGGTCGCGGTGCGGGAACTCGGCGGCGAACCGCTCGGCGTTCGTCAGGAGGTCGTCGTTCGGGTCCACTCTCCACCTCTCCGAGGGGATCCGTGCCGGGCGGCGCGTCCGGGAGCCCGCCGGCCCTCAGGCGTGACGGCGGAAGAGCGTGATCTTGTCGAGGTGCTGCTCGCGCTTCTCGGGGTCGGTGATGCCGAGGCCCTCCTCGGGGGCGAGTGAGAGGACGCCGATCTTGCCCTCGGACATGTTCTGGTGGACTTGGTAGGCGGCCTCACCGACCTCGGCGAGCGGGAAGACCTTCTGGAGCGTCGGGAAGATCCGCCCCTCACCGACGAGCCTGTTCGCCTCCCACGCCTCGCGGTAGTTGGCGAAGTGGCAGCCCTTGAGCGTCTTGAGGTTCATCCAGAGGTAGCGGTTGTCGTACTCGATCATGTAGCCCGAGGTCGCCGCGCAGGTGATGATCGTCCCGCCGCGCTTCGCGACGAAGACCGAGGCGCCCATGGTGGAGCGACCGGGGTGCTCGAAGACGATGTCGACGTCGCGTCCGATCTGCTCGCGGATCTTCTTGCCGAACCGCAGCCACTCCTTCGGGTCCTGGGTGCCGTCGTCCTTCCAGAACTTGTAGCCCTCGGCGCGCCGGTCGATCACGGCCTCGCAGCCCATCTCGTGCAGCAGGGCGGCCCGTTCGGGCGAGGAGACCACTCCCACCGGCGTGCCGCCGCCGTTCAGCACGTACTGCACCGCGTACGCGCCGATGCCGCCGGTGGCTCCCCAGACGAGCACGGCCTGACCCTGGCTCATGCCCGAGCCGTTGCGGCTCACGATCATGCGGTACGAGGTCGAGTTGCAGAGGCCGTTGCAGGCCGCCTCTTCCCACGACAGGAGAGCGGGCTTCGGCATGAGCTGGTTCGCCTTCACGACGGCGATGTCGGCGAGCCCGCCGAAGTTGGTCTCGAAGCCCCAGATGCGCTGGTTGGTCGCCATCATCGAGTCGTCGTGGGCCGACGGGTCCTGGTCGTCTACGTGCAGGCACTGGACGGTGACCCGGTCGCCCGACCTTCCAGTTGCGCACCGCCGAGCCGACCTGCAACACGACGCCCGCCGCGTCGGATCCGATGACGTGGTACGGGAGGTCGTGGCGCTTGCCCCAGTAGCTCTCCTTGCCGAGTCGCTGCGAGGAATCCGAACGTGGGCACCGGCTCGAAGATCGACGTCCAGACGGTGTTGAAGTTGATGGCCGAGGCCATCACCGCGACGTACGCCTCGTCGGGGGCCAGCTCGGGGAGCGGCACGTCGTCGACGTGGATCGAGGTGCGCGGATCCTTCTCCTCCGATGCGCACGCCGGCGAACATCTCCTGTTCGTCGGCACGGACGAACGCGGCCCGCGTCGCCTCGGG
This sequence comes from uncultured Actinomycetes bacterium, assembly GCA_963706745.1. Taxonomy (GTDB): domain Bacteria; phylum Actinomycetota; class Acidimicrobiia; order IMCC26256; family PALSA-610; genus JAOSJK01. Next base: position 92,914 of record CAVPMX010000005.1, read on the forward strand.
CAGCGGGAGGCTCGCGAGGTCCTCGGCGGGGGCGCCTTCGAGAATGGCGGTGCGGATGGCATCGATCTCGGACATGGGGCGAACGCTACCGGTCGCTGCGAACCGCCCTCCACCCCGGGGACGGCCAGGAGTCACGCCCGCCTTTGGGCCGACGGGGGAGTGCCCGTACACTGGCCCGGCCCTGAGCGGCGGCTGCTGCCGCCCCGCCAGCCCCTGCGGAGGATCCAATGCCCGGCTCCGTCATCGTCTCATCGGCCCGCACCCCGATCGGCAAGCTCTCCGGCGCACTCGCCGGCCTGAGCGGCGCCGAGCTCGGCGGCATCGCGATCAAGGCGGCACTCGAGCGCGCCGGCGTCGGCGGCGACCAGGTCGACTACGTGATCATGGGCCACGTGCTCCAGGCCGGCGCAGGGTCAGATCACCGCCCGGCAGGCCGCCGTCAAGGGCGGCGTCCCGATGAGCATCCCCGGCGATCACCGTCAACAAGGTCTGCCTCTCGGGCATCAACGCCCTCTACCTCGCCGACCAGATGATCCAGGCCGGCGACGCCGACGTCGTCGTCGCCGGCGGCATGGAGTCGATGACGAACGCGCCGTACCTGCTCCCCGGAGCGCGAGCCGGGTACCGAATGGGCAACGCCGAGATCGTCGACTCGATGATCCACGACGGCCTCTGGTGCGCGTTCGACGCCGTGCACATGGGCACCGGGACCGAGAAGTACTGCGGCGAGATGGGCGAGCATCACCCGCGAGGCGCATGGACGAGATGCGCTGCGAAGAGCCACGAGCGGGCCGCGGCCGCCCAGAAGGACGGCCGGTTCAACGACGAGATCGCCGCAGTCGAGATCCCGCAGCGCAAGGGCGACCCGCGTGGTCGTCGAGTCCGACGAGGGTGTCCGCCCCGGAACCACGGCCGGAGTCGCTCGGCGGGCTGCGCCCCGCCTTCGGCAAGGACGGGACGATCACGGCCGGCAACGCGTCGCAGATCTCCGACGGCGGCGCGGCGGTCGTGATGACGAGCCGGGAGAAGGCCGAGGAGCTCGGGGTCTCCCCGCTAGCCGAGCTCGTCGGCTTCGGCATGGTCGCCGGGCCCGACGCGTCGTTGCTCACGCAGCCGTCGCGTGCGATCAAGCGTGCGCTCGACCGGTCAGCGGCTCTCGCTCTCCGACGTCGACCTCTTCGAGCTCAACGAGGCGTTCGCCGCCGTCGGCGTCGCGTCGATGGCGCGACCTCGGGATCTCCGACGACGTAGTGAACGTGAACGGCGGCGCGATCGCGATCGGCCACCCGATCGGGATGTCGGGCGCGCGGATCGTCGCTCACCCTCGATCAACGAGCTCCGGCGCCGCGGCGGAGGTGTCGGCGCCGCCGCGCTCTGCGGCGGCGGCGGACAGGGCGACGCCGCGATCGTCCGCACCCTGTAGACGGAACAGCCGGCCGGGGCACACACCCGCCGTCTGCGGCGGTCGATAGGGTTGCGGCGTGCTGCCTGAGCTGCGTCCGCTGGGGGTCGGGGAGACGCTCGACGCCGCGGTAGCCGTCTACCGGAGCCGGTTCTGGCCCCTTCTGCGCCTCACGGCCCTCGTGGTCCTTCCGGTGCAGGCGCTGCAGACGGTCGTCCTCCTGTCGTCGACGCCCGACTCGCTGACGCGAGGCATGACCGGGACGCTCGGGCCGGGATTCGACAACCCGTCGGAGGAGATCTGGGTCTATCTCGCCGCGACAGTGAGCGCGGCCGTCCTCGGGCTCCTCGCGACGGCGCTCGCGACGGCCGCGACCACGAAGCTCGTCTCCGACACGTACCTCGACGAGCCGACGGGGCCGCGCGAGTCTCTGCGCTACGCGGGCAGGCGCTTCGCTGCGGTCGTCGGGGCGAGCCTCGCGACCGGGATCCTCACAGTCGTCGGACTGATCCTCTTCGTGATCCCCGGCGTGTGGCTGATGGTGTCGTGGTCGGTGGTCATCCCGGCGCTGGTCGTCGAGAACGCCGGCGTCGGCAGGGCGATGCGCCGTTCGTTCGACCTGGTGAAGAGCCGTTGGTGGCCGATGTTGGGCCTCCTCGTCACGGGGCAGCTCCTGGGCTCGATCGTCCAGGCGGTCCTTGCCGCAGTGCTCGAGATCGTCGTGTCGCCGCTCGGCGACGGCGTCACCGGGAGCATCGTCGCCAACGGCATCGCCGGCGGCGTGGGGAGCGTGCTCACCACGCCGTTCGTCGCGGCGGCCTTCGTGATCGCCTACTTCGATCTGCGAATACGCAGTGAGGGGTTCGACGTACTGGTGATGATCCGCAACCTCGATCGCGCATCCGCGCCGACACGTCCGTGACGCGCCTCGGCGTCCTGTCGGCGGCGGGAGTCGATCCGGCAGTCGCGAGAGCGGAGGCCCGCAGCATCCTGGAGGACCGGCGATTCAAGTCGGAGCCGGTGCCGCGCCCGCTCCGTGGTCCGCTCGAGTGGATGGGAGATCGGATCCAGAGCCTGGTGCGGGTGGTGTCCGATCTGCTGCGCCCGGTCCCGGGCCCCACCTGGGTGGTTGTGGCGGCGATCGCCGTAGCCGTCGGCGTCCTCCTCCTGGTGCGTGCGTCGAGCCGACCGGTAGGCGGGGGGCCCCGACGCGATGCCCGGCGACGGGGAGTCGGGGGGGAGTCGGAAGACCCGGCTGCGCTCGAGGCGGCGGCCGCCGATGCCGAGAGGCGCGGCGACCTCGCGACTGCTCTGAGGCTGCGCTTCCGAGCCGGCCTCCTCCGCCTCGACGAGCGTGGTGCGATCACCTTCAGGCCGTCGCTCACGACGGGAGAGGTGAGGAGGCTGCTGGGATCGGAGACGTTCGACGACCTCGCCTCGGTCTTCGAGGAGGTCGCGTACGGCGGGCGCGACCCAGGGATCGACGAGGTAGCCGGGGCGCGCGAGGCCTGGCCGCGTCTACTGCGCGAGGCGAGGTCGCGGTGAGCTCTCCCGACGATCCGGCGCTCGTAGGAGCAGGGGGATTCAGGGGGCTCCCCAGGGCCGTCCGGTTCACACTCGTCGTCGTGGGTGCTGTGGTGGCCGTCAACCTGATCGCGCGCGCACTCGAGTCTTCGGTCGGCGGTTCGGAGCCGACCGGTCGCAGCGGCTCGGCGTACGCGACGGCCCCGGAAGGGCTTGCCGCGTACGCCGAGCTGCTCCGCCGCAACGGGCACGCCATCGAGCGCCGACGCGGCCCGCTCGATGCCGCGACGGATCGAGACGGCGGCGACCCTGTTCGTCATCGAGCCCGACGCGCTCTCTCGCGGGGAGGTGGCCGCCGCAGTCCGCTTCGTCGAGGCCGGCGGACGCCTCGTCGTCGGCGGCAGCTACCCGGGGCGCTACCTGGGCGACCTCGGTGCCGACCCGCCCCGCTGGGAGCTGGATGCACCGAGAACATGGACCGAGGTCGACGCGTCGCTCGCCCCGGTCGGTGAGGTCGAGGCGAGCGGTCGGGGCGCATGGGCGGATCTCGGCTCGTCGGCGGCGCTGGTGGGGGAGGCCGGAGGTGCCCGATCGCTCCTGTCCGTCGCCGAGGTGGGGGGTGGCGAGATCCTGTACCTGGCCGACCCCGAACCGCTCGAGAACGAAGGGCTGGGCGTGGCCGACAACGCCGCGCTGGCATTGTCGCTGGCGGGCGACGAGGGCAGGCCGGTGGTCTTCGCGGAGGGGGTTCACGGGTTCGGCTCGTCGAGCGGGTGGGCGGCGATCCCCGAAGCCTGGAAGCTCTCGCTCGGCGGTCTGACGGCGGCGGCGCTCGTCTTCATGTGGGCGCGCGGCAACCGCCTGGGCCCAGCCGAGCGCGAGTCGCGACCGCTCCCCCCACCCCGGAGAGAGCACGTCGAGGCCCTTGCGGCTGCGCTCGCGCGGCACGGGATCGCACGCCGGGCAGGCCGCTCCGTTGCAGGCTGCGGTACGACGCCGCCTGGCGGTGCGCGACGGGCTCGGCCCGAGCGCCCCCGACGTCGACCTCGACAGGGCCGCGATCTCGGCGGGGCTCGACGAAGCCGAGCGGCGGGCGACGTTGGGGTCGGTCGAGACAGAGGAAGACCTGCTCGCAGTAGGCCGGGCGCTGGCCCGGTTGAGCGTGCACGACGGAGGTGGTCGACGGTGAAGGAACTTCGGGAGCGCGTCGTGCGAGAGGTCCGCAAGGTGGTGGTGGGCCAGGACCATGTGGTCGACGTGCTCCTCGCGGCCACCTCGGTCGGTGGCCACGTGCTGCTGGAGGGGGTGCCGGGAGTCGCGAAGACGCTCGTCGCGCACGTGTACGCGCGTGCGATCGGGATCGAGTTCCGACGCGTCCAGTTCACGCCCGACATGCTGCCGTCGGACCTGACGGGGACGATGACTCTCAGACCGGCAGGGGCGGGTGCCGATGCCGTCGTAGGGGAGGGCGACCTCGCGTTCCGAAGGGGGCCGGTCTTCACGAACCTGCTCCTAGCCGACGAGATCAACCGCACACCGCCGAAGACCCAGTCGGCACTCCTCGAGGCGATGCAGGAGCATCAGGTGAGCATCGACGGTGTCAGCCACCCGCTCCCCGATCCCTTCGTGGTCGTCGCCACCCAGAACCCGATCGAGTACGAGGGCACGTACCCGCTGCCAGAGGCCCAGCTCGACCGCTTCCTCGCGAAGGTCGACGTCGGCTATCCCTCGGAGCGCGACGAGGTGGCGATCCTGCGACTCGGCCACCGCGGAGTCTCCCCGGCGACACTCGACGACGTGGTCGCGGTGGCGAGCGCCGCAGACCTCCTCGCGGCGCGTGAAGAGGTCGACGCGACGACGGCCTCCGACGAGGTCGCGGAGTTCACCGTCGCACTCGTACGACGGACGCGGGAGCTGCCGAGCGTCGCTCTCGGTGCCAGCCCGCGGGCTGCGGTGCACCTGCTCGCAGCGGCGCGCTCCGCGGCACGGCTCGTCGATCGCTCGTTCGTGATCCCCGACGACGTGGTGTCGGTCGCGCCGGCGGTCCTGCGGCACCGGCTCCTGATGCGCCCCGAGGCCGAGCTCGAGAGGTTCACGCCCGACGACGCGATACGGATTGCGATCGGGTCGGTGCCCGTTCCGCGATGACACCGATGCGCACAACGCGCATTGGGCGCGACGAGCTATGGGGTCCGCGCCGACGACATGACGCTGCGGTGATTCCCGAGTGACCCCCACGCCGCGTGCGGCGCTGGTGCTGGGCGCCCTCGCTCTCTCGGCGTTGCTCCTGCCGGCAGCGCCGGTGCTTGCAGCCGTAGGCCTGCTCGCGTTGGCGACGATCGCCGACGGCGTGGCAGCGGGGCGCCGCCCGCGCCTGCGGCGCACGATGTCGTCGATCCTCTCCCGAGCCGTACCGTCGGGGCTGGTGATCGAGACCGGCGAACGCGAGCGGGCGCGGATCCGCCTGCGTCAGCCTGGGGTGCCCGACGTGCGGATCGTGCCCCCGGAGGCGGACGGAAGGCTGGAGGCGACCGTCGTCGCCCGTCGCCGCGGCAGGCACGCGCTACCCGCGGTCGCTGCGCGGCGCGCGGGGCCGCTCGGGCTGGCGACGAGGCAGTTCGAGGGAGAGGGACGCTCAGAAGTTCTCGTCTTCCCCGACGTGCCGGCGGCACGGCGGCTGGCCCTGTCGGTCCGGCGCGGCAGGTTCCGCGAGCAGGGCCGGCAGCGCCGGGGGCCGTTGGGGCTGGGCACCGAGTTCGAGTCGATCCGCGACTACCTGCCGGACGACGACATTCGACAGGTGAACTGGACGGCCACGGCGCGCCTCGGGCGGCCCATGAGCAACCAGTTCCGCATCGAGCAGGATCGCGATGTCGTCTGCCTGGTCGATGCGGGAAGGCTCATGAGCGCGCCCATCGGGGAGCTGACCAGGCTCGACGCGACGATCGATGCGGCGACCGCCGTGGTTCTCGTGGCCGACGAGATCGGCGATCGCAGCGGCGTCGTGGCCTTCGACGCGGAGATACGCCGACGTCTGGAGCCGCGGCGTCACGGGGGCGACGCCGTCGTGCGCGCGATCTTCGATCTGGAGCCGCGGCCCGTCGAGAGCGACTACAGCCTCGCGTTCCGAAGCGTCGGCGGATCGAAGCGATCACTGGTGCTGGTCCTGACAGATCTGTTGGACGAAGCGGCCGCGCGTTCCCTGGTCGCTGCGGTACCGGTGCTCGCGCGGCGCCACGCAGTGGTGGTCGCCTCCGTGCGCGACCCCGACGTCGACGCGGCGGTGCGGACGCCGCCGGAGAGCGTGCTCGACGCGTGCGGGGCCGTCATCGCCCTGGACCTCCTCGAGGCCCGTGCGGCGGCCGTCGCCCAGCTTCGGTCGGTCGGCGCCGAGGTGGTCGAGGCCGCACCGGGGCTCCTGGGCGAGGCGTGCGTCGGCGTGTACCTGCGCCTCAAGGAGCGCGCACGCATCTAGCTGCGCAGCCGCGGCGGCTGCGGGATCATGCCGGCGCCACGTGTGGTCGGCGACCCCGCCAGATCACGAGCGCCCAGAAGGCCGCGCCGAGCGACGCACCCACCGCTACGACGGGGCCGAGCCCGAGCCCTGCCGGGGTCACGAAGCCCTCCACGATCCCCGCTACGACGAGCCAGACGGCGGTGCCGAGGAGTAGCTCGACGGCGGAGCGGGCCTCGACGCGCAGCGCCTCACCGCGCGGTCGGTAGCCGGGCTCGACGAGCGCCCAGCCGATCCGCAGCCCCGCGGCGCCGGCGACAACGATGCACGACATCTCCAGGACCCCGTGCGCGGTGATGAGCTCGAAGAGCGGGCGACCGTTGCCGGCGCCGACGGCCATCCCGATGACCGCGCCGAGCAGCACTCCGTTCTGCAGCAGGACAAGCGCGGTGCCGAGGCCGGCGAGGACACCCCCGGCGAAGGCGAGCATCGTCACCCGGATGTTGTTGGTGAGCACCTGGGCGGCGAAGGCGGCCTGCTCGTCGGCGGCGAGGCCCAGGTCGCTTCCGGCCTCGCGTGGCTCCGTGACCGACTGGTACTGCCGGGGTACGAGGCCCGATGCCGGTCCTGGGTCGCGCCACGCCCAGAAGCCCGACAGGAGCGCCGGGCCGAACAGCAGCAGTGCCGCGGCGATCAGCGGGCGTGGCCGCTCGGCGATCCGGCGCCAGTAGCCGGTCGTGACGAAGTGCCGGAGCGCGCCTCGCTCGGAGCCGGACGTGTAGACGGTGTGGCGGGAGCGGTCGACGAGGTGCTCGAGTCTCGCGACGACCGGATCGCCTGCGTAGAGCCGGCGGGCGAAGGCGAGGTCGGCGATGGCCGAGCGGTACACGGCGCCGAGGCGGCGGACGCCATCCGCGCCGAGGCGCTCGGGGCGCCTTCCCGCCCTGTCGACGAGATCCTCGAGCTCCGACCAGGCGGGTGACCGGTCGGCGACGAATGCGTCTAGGTTGCCCACGTGCTCCTCGATGACCGCATCACGATCTCGACCCCGGAGGGGATTGAGATCGACCTCGTCCTTGCCGGTCTGGGGTCACGGTTCCTGGCCACTCTCCTCGACACGCTCATCCAGGCAGGCTGCATTCTCGCGCTCGCGGTGATGCTCGGGGTGCTGGGGGGCGGGACCGACTACGTGATCGGCGGTTGGGCGGAGGCCCTCTTCTACCTGAGCCTCTTCGTGCTCCTGTTCGGCTATCACATCGTCTTCGAGACCTTGTCGTCGGGGCGCTCACCGGGCAAGCGTGCCGCGGGCATCCGGGTGGTCCGCCTCGGCGGTGAGCCGGTCGGGTTCCTGGCGAGCGCGGTCCGCAACGCGATGCGCCTGCTCGACTTCCTGCCGTTCCTCTACGGCGTCGGCCTGTTCTCGATAGTCGCGAGCGACAAGAACCAGCGCGTCGGCGACCTCGCAGCCGGGACGATCGTGGTGCGCGAGCAGATGGGCGGCGTGAAGACCCCGGGAGGCGTCGCGTACTGGGCGTCGAGCGTGACGGTGCCGGTGGAGGACGTCGCGACATGGGACGTGAGCGCGGTGACCGCCGACGAGCTGCGGGCCGTCCGACACTTCGTCGACCGGCGTCTCCAGATCCCCTGGGGGCCGCGGGCGCACCTCGCGTGGGAGCTGGCGTCGAGGCTCGGCCCGAAGGTCGCCGGCGCCCCGACCGACGTGCACCCCGAGTACCTCCTCGAGGGGATCGTCGTGGCCAAGACCGCCCGCACCTGAGACCGCACCCCCCCCGCCGCCGCCGCCGTACCCCGTACCCCGTACCCCGTACCCCGTACGCCGAGATGGGTCGGTTCTGCCGCGGGGGGTGCGCGGTTCTGTCCCATCTCGTCGGGGTGGTCGCCGAGATGGGTCGGTTCTGCCGCGGGGGGTGCGCGGTTCTGTCCCATCTCGTGGGGGTGGGGGCGTCGCGCGCGTACGCTGAGCGGGTGACTGCGACTCTGACCGTGGGCTCGGCGAACCTCGGAGTGCGCGAGCTGCGGCTGGTGGGCGCGGGGCTTCTCGGCATGGCTGCGGTCTGGCCGGCGATGCCCGTGCACCCGCCGCTCACCTGCCCGCTGCGCGCCACCACCGGGATCCCCTGCCCGCTCTGCGGGATGACCCGGGCTGTGGTCGCCGCGGTTCACGGCGACGTCGTCGCGTCGGTCGCGTACAACCCGGGCGGTGTGCTCGTGGTGCTGCTCGCCGCGGCACTGCTGTTCCTGCCGCGCCTGCGGCGAGTCGCCATATCGGGGTGGCTCGTCGTCGCCGTCGGCGCGCTCCTCTGGGCTTGGAACGTCACGCTGAACCCGACGTTCTGACGACGGCCCCGTCCGGCGTCGTGGCGAGGTGTTTGAGCCCGACGTTCTGGCGACGGCCCCGTCCGGCGTCGTGGCGAGGTGTGTGGGCCCGACGTTCTGACGACGGTTCCGATCCGGTGTCGCTACGAGGCGCCTGAGCCCGGGAGCCTGACGACGGCCCGTCCGGCGTCGTGGTGAGGTGCGTGATCCCGACGTTCTGGTGACGGCTCCGGCCGGCGTCGTGGTGGCGACGCCCCGGACCGGCGGGCGACGGTGCGGGGGTGCGGGCTCTCAGTCGTCGACCTCGCGGCGGCCCTCGAGGGCCCGACCCAGGGTGATCTCGTCGGCGTACTCGAGGTCGCCCCCTACGGGTAGCCCGCTCGCGATCCGGGTCACCTTCAGGTCGGCCTTCTTGAGCAGGCGCGCGAGGTACATGGCCGTGGCCTCCCCCTCGATGTTCGGGTTGGTGGCGAGGATCACCTCCTGCACACCCTCGTCGGCGATGCGCGCCAGGAGCTCGCGTACGCGAAGCTGCTCCGGCCCGACGCCCTCGATCGGCGAGATGGCTCCCTGGAGCACGTGGTATCGGCCGCGGAACTCCGCCGTCCTCTCCACGGCGACGATGTCGCGTGGGTCCTCCACGACGCAGAGCACCGAAGAGTCGCGTCTGTCGTCAGCGCAGAACCCGCACAGGTCGCCCTCGGAGATGTTGAAGCACCGGCGGCACCACGACACGCGCGCCTTCGCGTCGAGGATCGAGTTGGCGAGTCGGTTCGCGTCCTCGGCCGGGATCTTGAGGAGGTGGAACGCGATGCGCTGCGCCGACTTGGGACCGACACCCGGCATCCGGCCGAGCTCGTCGATCAGGACCTGCACCGGCCCTGCGTAGACCGACATCGCCGCTCGTCTCCTCCGTGTCGCCGCCGGCGCTAGTCGCGCGGGCGCTCCTCGACTATCTCCGCACCGAGCTGTTCCTGCAACATCGCCGTCGGCTCGAAGAGCGCGGCGTCGGCGGGGGCGTCGACGAGCTCGGTGAGGTCGACTCCGTCGTCGGTGGGGTCGCTGCCTTCGTCGTCGGCTCCGCTGTCGCCGTGCCCGCTCCCGGCGGTAGGTGCTCGGGAGGCCTTCGCGGCGGGGGCGGAGCCCGTTGTGGCCTCGGCGGGAGGGGCGAGCGCTCCGCTCGCCGAGAAGTCGTGGGCGCGCAGCTTGAACTGCGGAGCGCTTCCGAGGAGCCCGGCGAGGGCGCCGCGGATCGTGTCGGCCTCCGCCTGGAACCGGTTGCGTATCGCGTCGAGGCGTCGTTGAGGGACGCCGAAGACGACGACGCTGCCCTCCACGGCGATCGGATGGGCGTCCTGGATCGCGGCGCGCACCGGGGGGCTCAGCTCGCCCATCGCGGCGGGCCAGACCTCGATGACGTCGTCGAGGTCGAGCACACCATCGGCACCGGCAGGATCGTGATCGGGGGCGGCGGCCTTCGCCGCTGCAGGAGGAGGCGTGCTCTCCGCGACCTGCGGCCGCGCTGCGCCGGCCGTGCTACTGGGCTCGCTGCCGGGCTCGCTGCCCGCCTCGTTGCCAGACGCGTCGGGCCCGGCCTCGGTGGTCGTCGCCTGTCCACGCCCCTGAGCCGACTCCGGGCCCCGGTCGGCGCGGAACGCCCCGAGGGCGCGGCGCGGGCCTCCCTCCGGCGGGCTCGGCGGAGCGGGGCGGGCCCGCTCCGGGGCCCCCGAGCGCAGCTCTGCGACCTGGCGCTCGAGCACCTCCACGCGGTCGTGCAGGGAGTCGCTGCTCCCCCCCGTGTCGCGGCGCGCCAGGCGGAGGATCGCGACCTCGAGCACGAGACGGGGGTCGGGCACCGCCGGGCCGCGTATGTCGACGATCGCCCTGCCGAGCGTCTCGATCCCGCGTGTGAGCAGCGGACGGCCGAGCGCGGAGGCGATCTGGACGAGCCGCTCTGCCTCGTCGGCCGGTCCCTCGTGAGGGATCCGGCCGGCACCAGCGTCGAGCACGAAGGCGTCGCGGCAGCGTGCGCAGGAGATCGTCGGCGATCTGACGGGGGGCGATGCCGTCGGCGAGAGCCGCGGCGAGACCGAGAAGGGCGCCCGCGGCGTCCTCCGCCGCGAGTGCCTCGAGGATCGTGATCCGTCGATCGAAGAGCGTGTCGCCGAGCGCGTCGCGCACTCGCTCCGCGTCGAGGTGCCCCACGTCGGAGAGGGAGAGCGCCTGGTCGAGAAGGGAGAGCGCGTCGCGTGCCGACCCGGCTGCGCGGCGCACGAGGATGTCGATGACCTCGTCGTCGGGCTCGACGCCTTCGCGGCCGAGGATGTCGGCGAGGTGGCCGGCGAGCTGGTCGTGTGTGAGGAGCGCGAACTCGAAGTGCTGGGTGCGCGACCGGATCGTGGGGAGGACCTTGCCGGGGTCGGTCGTCGCCAACACGAAGACGACGTGCTCGGGTGGTTCTTCGAGGGTCTTCAGCAGGGCGTTCGACGCGGCGGTGCTGAGCATGTGCACCTCGTCGACGATGTAGACCTTGCGACGCGACGTCGCGCCGAGGCCGATGCCGACGCTCTGGACGAGGTCGCGTATCGCGTCGACGCCGTTGTTCGACGCGGCGTCGAGCTCGGCGAGGTCGTAGAAGGTGCTCGACGCAATCGCCGAGCAGTTCTCGCACTCACCGCACGGCTCTCCGTCGCCGCCGGCGGCCAGGCAGTTGAGCGACTTCGCGAGGAGGCGAGCGGTGGTCGTCTTGCCGGTGCCACGCGGGCCGGAGAAGAGGTACGCGTGGCCGACACGGTCTTCGCGGACTGCGTTGCGCAGTGCCGTGCTCACGTGATCCTGGCCGACCAGCTCCGAGAAGCGTTGGGGTCGGTGCCGGCGGTAGAGCGACTGAGGGGTCACGCCCTGACTCTACCGAGGTGCAGCGACAGTGGGCCGAGGACCGACGCCGCTGTCGCAGCAGCCGGTCGGCGCGGAGCGTGACGAGCACCGACCACCGCCGAGGAGAGATGTCGCCGCCCGACAGGAGGCCCGCCCGCGCTCCGGACAGGCGACCCGGCGGCACCCGGGAGCACCCGCTGAGAGCTGCTTCCTTCCGGACCTGACTCGGTTCACGGGATCCCGTCGCGCCGGACCCGGCCGGTTGCGGGCGGACCACCTCTCGGGCGGCGAGGTGACGAGACTACCCGACCGGCCACTCGGGGCGGCGAGGGCGGCCTTGTAGGATCGCCGCCCCGGGAGGGATGCGAGAGCGGCCGAATCGGCACGCTTGGAAAGCGTGTGTGGGGCAACCCACCGTGGGTTCGAATCCCACTCCCTCCGCCACTTTCGCGGCCACGATCCCGCACGTCGCCGCGGCGGTACGGTTGGCGCCGTGACCGCAGGCATCGAAGCGCGACGGCGCGCCCCGCCGGCCGGGTGCTGCACCCCCCGGCTCGCGTGACGATCCGCGACTCGGCGAGTGGATGGAGGTCGCTCTCGGCGAGGCGCGCTCTGCCCTCGATCACGGCGACGTACCGGTAGGCGCGGTCGTCGTGGACCTCGCGACCGGGAGGGTCGTCGCCGCGCGACACAACGAGCGCGAGCGTGCCGGGGATCCGACCGCGCACGCGGAGATCCTCGCCGTGCGCGACGCGGCTCTCGCCGTCGGCAGGTGGCGTCTCGACGGTCACGCCCTCGTCGCGACACTCGAGCCCTGCCCCATGTGTGCCGGTGCGGCCTGGGCGGCGCGCGTCGACGCGATCGTGTTCGGAGCCGCCGATCCGAAGGCCGGCGCCGTGGGGAGCCTCTACAACATCGCTGCCGATCCGCGGCTCAACCACGATCCCGACGTGACTGCCGGCGTCAGGGCCCCCGAGGCGGCGGCGCTGCTGAGGAAGTTCTTCGAGGCGCGGCGCCGCTGAGGCGGAGCGTCGCGCCTCGCCGAGCGAGTCATGTCGTGCGGGCAGAGGTGCCGGTGACCGCAGGCGCGCCCGCAGCGGACAGGGCGGCGGAGCCGTCGGCCCGACCGGCGAGGGAGGCTCGCGCGTGTCGTAGCATCTCCCCCCGGAGGGATGCGAGAGCGGCCGAATCGGATGGTCTCGAAAACCATTGTGCCTCCGGGCACCGTGGGTTCAAATCCCACTCCCTCCGCCGCGCAGCTCCACGGGTGGCCAGGATCGTTGGATCCTGGCCACCCGCGCGTACGTCGGCCGCCGTGGAGTGCTACCTCACGGCCGGTAGCGAGCATCACCGGCGAGCGATGTGCGGTGGCTGGGTCCGGAGCTACTGCTCAGGTCTTCCCGCGGGAATCGAGCCCGAGGTTCGCGTGGATCTCGCGCGTCGCGCTCGAGCGGTTCAGTGTGTAGAAGTGGAGCCCCGCGACCCCTCCGTCGAGCAGGCGGCGGCAGAGGTCGGTTGCGGCCTCGACGCCCACCCGGTGCATCGCAGCGGGGTCGTCCTCGACCTCGCGCAGCCGGGCCTCCAACCATGAAGGGAAGTCGGCGCCTGACATCTCCGCCATCCGCTTGACCGACTTGACGTTCGTCACCGGCATGATCCCCGGGATGAGCGGTGTGTCGACTCCCAGAGCGCGCATCTCGTCGACGAAGGCGAACCACGTGTCGGGCTCGAAGAAGAGCTGCGAGACACCGAAGTCGGCGAGGGCGAGCTTCTCGGCCTGGCGCCGCCGGTCCGCTTCTCGGTCGCTCGAAGCGGGGTGCATCTCGGGGTGGATCGCAACGCCGATGGCGAAGTCGCCGACCTCGCGCACCAGCTCGATCAGCTCCGTGGCGAACGCGAGCTCGGTCGGTGCAGGGTCGACGTCGCCCGGCGGATCGCCGCGCAGAGCGAGGATGTTCCGCACGCCTTCGTCGCGGTAGCGGGTGACGATCTCGACCAGCTCGGCACGCGTGTGTGCGGAGCAGGTCAGGTGAGCCATCGGCACCATGGCCGTGTCGCGCAGGATGCTCACGACGAGGTCGTGAGTGCGTTCGCGCGTCGATCCGCCGGCGCCGTAGGTGACCGATACGAACGACGGCTTCAGCGGCTCCAGGTCGCGTAGCGTGCTGGAGAGCTGTTTCTCCGCGGCGGCGGTCTTGGGCGGGAAGAACTCGAACGAGAAGGTCTGCTCGTGTTCGAGGATCTCCGAGATCTCTGCCTGCACGCTCTACCCGTCTACGAGCCGGACAACGGCGTGAGCCTACCGGCGGGGCCTCGGTGCAGCACCGGCGGAAGGAACGGAGTCGCGAGCGCGTGCGCCCTGGAACCGGCGTAGCCGGAGTGAGTTCGAGACGACGAAGACGCTCGAGAACCCCATCGTCCCGGCGGCGATCATCGGGTCGAGGAGGCCGAATGCGGCGAGCGGGATCGCGGCGACGTTGTAGGCGAACGCCCAGAACAGGTTCCCCTTGATCGTCGCCAGCGTGCGGCGCGAGAGCGCTATCGCGTCGGCAGCCGCACGCAGGTCGCCGCTGACGAGAGTGAGGTCGCCGGCCTCGATGGCCACGTCGGTTCCGGTCCCGATTGCGATGCCGAGATCCGACTGTGCGAGCGCGGGGGCGTCGTTCACCCCGTCACCGACGACGGCGACGCGCCTTCCCTCCTGCTGGAGCGACTTGACGATCTCGGCCTTGTCGCTCGGGAGCACCCCGGCCACCACGCGATCGATGCCGACCTCCGCAGCCACGGAGCGCGCCGCGGCCTCGGCGTCGCCGGTGACCATGACCGTCGTGATCCCCAGGCCGTGGAGGAGCTCCAGGGCGGCGGCGGAGGTCGGCTTCACGGTGTCGGAGACCACGAGGGCGCCGTGCGCCGACCCGTCCCAGCCCGCGAAGACGACTGTGCGGCCGCTCAGTGCGGCCTCCGCCTCGGCAGCGACCAGTGCGTCGGGCACCGTGGCGAACATCGACTTCCTGCCGACGGAGACCTCGCGGCCGTCGACGATCGCGCGCACGCCGACACCGGCAGTGCTCTCGAACCCGGTAGGCGTCGTCAGGTCTGCGCCGCGCTTCGCGCGCTCCGGCAGCGATCGCCTTCGCGATGGGGTGCTCCGAGGCATCCTCGACCGATCCGGCCAGCCGGAGGACCTCCTCGGGAGTGGCTCCGTCGGCGACGACCTCCGCGAGGCGCATCCGCCCCTCGGTGATGGTGCCCGTCTTGTCGAGCACCGCCGTGTCGACGCGGCGCGTGGCCTCGAGCACCTCGCCACCGCGGATCACGATGCCGAGTTGGGCGCCGCGGCCGGTGCCGACCATGATCGCGGTCGGCGTCGCGAGCCCCAGGGCGCACGGGCACGCGATGATCAGCACCGCGACCGCTGCCTCGAACGCCTCGGCAGTGGCGTGGCCGGTGCCGAGCCAGGCTGCGAGCGACACGAGCGAGATCGCGATGACGATCGGTACGAAGACCGACGACACCCGGTCGGCCAGGCGTTGCACCGGCGCCTTCGTTCCTTGTGCCTCCTCGACCAGCCTCGCGATCTGGGCGAGCGCGGTGTCGCTGCCGACGCGGGTCGCCTCGACCACGAGGCGCCCCGAGGTGTTGATGGTCGCACCGAAGACGGTCGCGCCCGCACTCACGTCGACCGGCAGAGGCTCTCCGGTGAGCATCGACGCGTCGATCGCCGACGCTCCGTCGACCACCGTGCCGTCGGTGGCGATCTTCTCTCCGGGCCTGACGACGAACCTGTCGCCGACCTCGAGGCTCGCGATCGGGATCTCGTCGCCGCTCTCGAGGGTGGCGGTCTTGGCGCCGAGTGCGAGCAGCGCTCGCAGCGCGTCGCCGGCGCGACTGCGCGCACGCGCCTCGAACCAGCGCCCCAGCAGGATCAGGACGATGATCACCGCAGGGGTCTCGAAGTACGTCTGAGGAACCCCAGCGTCCATCGAGTGACCGCTCATCGACGACGAGTCGGCGGCGTCGAGGAAGAGCACGGCCACGGCCGACCACGCGTAGGCGGCGATCGTGCCGAGCGAGACGAGGGTGTCCATCGTCACCGTGCCGTGACGCAGGTTCGTGACCGTCACGCGGTGGAAGGGCCAGCCGCCCCATGCGACGACGGGCGTCGCGAGAGCGAACGCGATCCACTGCCACCCGTCGAACTGGAGCGCGGTGATCATCGAGATCGCGGCGAGCGGGAGAGTGAGCGCGCCGACGATGATCAGGCGCTGCCGCAGGGCAATCGCTTCGGACTCCTCGATCTCGTCGCCGTCTCTCTCGGCATCGGGCACCGAGTAGCCGAGGTCGCCGATCTTGCGCCGGAAGGCCGTCGGGTCGACTTCGGAGGAGTCGTAGACGATCGTCGCCCGGTTGGCCGCGTAGTTGACGCGAGCCTCGGCCACGCCCTCGAGGCGGCCGAGGCCCCTCTCGATGCGGGCGGCGCACGACGCACAGGTCATGCCGTCGACGTGCATGTCGACCCGGGCGAGGCCGTCTCCACCGGGGGTGCCCTCGACCAGTTGCGCCGTCGTGCGGGCCATCGGGTCCTCCCTCCTCGCGCTACGATACCCCCCTACCCTATGTAGTCAAGTCGCGGGTGGACGATAGGTGAGTCCGTCCGGCACCGAAACGCATGACGTCAGCAGAACGACACAGGAGGCAGGGTGAGGGGCTACACGATGCACAAGCAGGACTATCTGAGTCGCCTCCGCCGGGTCGAGGGTCAGGTGCGCGGGCTCCAGAGGATGATCGACGAGGACACGTACTGCATCGACGTGCTCACCCAGATCGCCTCGGTCTCCAAGGCGCTGCAGGGCGTCGGACTCGGACTCCTCGACGAGCACCTCCGCCACTGCGTGCGTCGGGCGGCGATGGCGAGCGAGGTCGAGGGCGACGAGAAGGTGCACGAGGCGGTGCAGGCGATCGAGAGGCTGCTGCGAGCGTGAACGCCGAGGCACTCCGCCCGGGTGCGGATGGGCCAGATCCGTCGGCACGCGACGCGCCGGCATGCGATGGGAGAGCACTATGACAGTCGTCACATACTCGGTACCTGGGATCTCGTGCGACCACTGCAAGCACGCGATCGAGGCAGAGCTTGCGAGGGTCTCGGAGGTCGCGTCGGTCACCGTCGACGTGGCCGGCAAGACCGTGCGCGTAGAGGGAGAGGCGTCCGAAGACGTGATCCGTGCCGCGATCGACGAGGCCGGGTACGACGTCGCCGGCGTGAGCGCGGGGTAGGCGGCCCGCAGGACGCGCCCTGGACTCCCCACCCCCCTGATCGGTACCGTCTCTCCGAACAGGGCGAGGGGAATCAAGGGCATGAGGGCGAACCGGCGGTTGCTGGCGGCGGGGGCGTTGGTAGCCGCGCTCTCGATGGCGCCTGCTCTGCCGGCCGCGCCTGCACCCGAGGCGGCCGCCACGGCCGCGTTCTCCGTGCGGGGCAGCGTGGAGCAGCTCTCCCTGACCCATGCGGTCCCGGGGGCGACGGTCGCGCTCCTCGCTCCGGGCGGCGCGGAGGTCGACACGGGTACGGTCGACGCGCAGGGCGGACTGCTGTTCCGCGACGTCGCCCCCGGCGACGGATACGTGGCGGTGCACGACGACGGCGGCGTGCTCACGGAGTCCGATCCGGTGACGGTCCGCCCGGCCGACTGGGTCCCCACGCAGTCCTTCTACGACTCGCAGGTGCTCCCGGAGGGGTTCGGCTACCTCGCGACGCGCGACGGAACGACGCTCAGCGTCAATGTCTTCCTGCCCGGGCCCGCCGACGCCGGCCCGTACCCGACCGTCGTCGAGTACTCGGGGTACGACCCGTCGAATCCGTCGTCGCCGCAGCCCAGCACCCTGATCGCGCAGAACCTCGGGTACGCGACGGTCGGCGTGAACATGCGCGGCACCGGCTGCTCGGGCGGCTCGTTCATGTACTTCGAGGAGCTCCAGTCGCTCGACGGCTACGACGTGATCGAGGCGGTCGCGGCGCAGCCGTGGGTCGCGCACGGCGAGGTCGGGATGATCGGCGTCTCCTACCCGGGTATCTCCCAGCTCTTCGTCGCCCGCACCCGGCCGCCGCACCTCGCCGCGATCGCACCGCTGTCGGTGATAGCCGACACCTACCGCAGCACGCTGTACCCCGGGGGCATCTTCAACGACGGCTTCGCCCTCGACTGGGCGCGCGGCCGCGTCGCCTCGGGCAGGCCCTACGGCCAGGGCTGGGAGCGCGGAGTGGTCGACGCCGGTGGGCCGAACGGCGAGCAGTGCGCGGAGAACCAGCTCCTGCGCCTCCAGAACCCCGACCTCGAGCAGCTCATCGCCGACAACCCCTACTACGAGGCGGAGGCCGGCGACGCGCTGTCGCCGGTCACCTTCGCGGGCCGTGATCGACGTGCCGGTCTTCATGGCGGGAGCGTGGCAGGACGAGCAGACGGGTGGGCACTTCCCCGCCATGTGGGACAAGTTCTCGCCGTCGGTCGACACTCACCTCACGGCCACCAACGGGACGCACGTGGAGTCGCTGCTCTCACAGATCAACCGCTGGTACGAGTTCCTCGAGTTCTACGTGGCCCGCCGGATACCGGAGATGCCCGCGCTGTTCCGCTTCCTCGCGCCGGCCGTGATCGAGAGCGAGATCGGTGTACCGGGGGTCGTGCTCGAGGCCGACCGCTTCACCTCGTACCCGTCGTACGACGCGGCACTCGCCGCCTACCGGGCTGAGCCGCCCGTGCGCGTCGTCTTCGAGAACGGCGGAAGGAAGAACAAGCCGGGCACTCCGGTCGGCACCTTCGAGCGCACGTTCTCCCAGTGGCCACCCGCCGAGACGCGGCCCGAGACATGGTGGTTCCGGCCCGACCAGCGACTCGGAACCTCCCCGCCAACCGTCGCCGACGGAGACGGCAGGGCGACGACGTCGTACATCTACGATCCGAGCGCGAAGCAGCGCACCAACTACACGGGATCGACGACGAGCATCTGGGCCGCACTGCCCGACTGGCACTGGGACCCGCTCCCGCTCGGCAAGGCCCTGGCGTTCGACAGCAAGCCGCTGACCGGCGAAGTAGTGATGGCTGGGACGGGGAGCGTCGACCTGTGGCTGCGGTCGTCGGCGGCCGACACCGACATCGAGGTCACTCTCACCGAGATCCGCCCCGACGGCAGAGAGCGCTACGTGCAGAGCGGCTGGCTCCGGGCGAGCCACCGTGAGCTCGACGCCTCGCAGACGACCGAGTCTGCGACCGTGGCACACGCACCTCGTCGGGCGACGCCTCGCCGCTTCCGTCGGGTGAGCTCGTCCCGGTGCGCGTGGAGCTCTTCCCGTTCGCCCACGTCTTCCGGCCGGGGTCGCGCATCCGGGTGACCGTCGAGGCGCCGGGCGGCAACCGGCCCTTCTGGACGTTCGCCGACCTCCCCGCCGACGGTGTCGTCGTCAACGAGATCGGGCACTCCGTCGGGCACGCGTCGCGCGTCGTGCTCCCGGTCATCCCGGGGGTCGATGCTCCGAACGCACTGCCGGCGTGCCCGTCGCTCCGCGGGCAGCCGTGCCGGACCGCATACGGCAACGCGACGCCGGTGAAGGTCTCCGCCGAGGCAGACGCCGGGTCGGACCTCTCGTCGAGGGCGGGCGGGGGGTCTGTCGACGTGTCGTGGAAGGCGCCGCCTGCGTCGAGGCCCGGGCACACCGTCGCCGGCTACACCGTCACCGAGCTGCCGGGCGGCGCCGTGGAGCGCGTCACCGCGAGAGCAACAGCGGCTCGCTTCGACTCGCTCTCGATGGGCGCCCACTGGTTCGTCGTCGAGGCCGAGTACTCACAGGGCGGCGGAAGTGGGAGGTCGACGCCGTCGAACAGCGTCGTCCTCGAGAAGTCGAGCGCGTCGACCACCACCTCCACGGCGGTCGCTACCACGACCACTGGCGTCCCGGTCACGGGCGCGGGCTCCACGACGAGCCTGCCGGCCGTGTCGACGACCAGCGGGGTGGCCACGACTACGAGCGTCGCGACGACGGCCGGCGCGACGACGACCGTGTCGGGAGGGCCCGGCGGGCTGCTCCCGCGCACCGGCAGCGACGCGGCGAACCTCCTCGCCGTAGCGGTCGCCCTGATCGGCGGCTCCGCCCTCCTCCTCATGCGCCCGGGACGCACACGGCGCGACGGGGCCGGCCGCTAGCCCTACGGTCGAGCGAGCGCGCCCGCCGTCGACGGCGCGTGGTGGCGGGCCCCGCGTGGGGATTGCCTGACGCGGCATGCGAGACTGCGCGCCACGACGTCACTGCGTCGACGACCCGGGAGGACCGTCGAATGAGCCCCGAGGCCGCAGCCCCGACCACCGAGCGCTGGAAGCTCTCCTGGAAGCACCTCTACGACGAGGTGGTGACGACGGGGCTCTGCACCGGCTGCGCCGGGTGCGTGATCGTCTGCCCGCACGACGTGCTCGGCTACGACGACTCCGACGGCCGGTACCAACCGGTGCAGATCGAGGAGTACGGGGGGCCGGGCGACTGCAGCCACGGCGACAAGGCCTGCACGTCGTGCACCCGGGCGTGCCCGCGGTTCCGCACCTGGGAGACAGACGTCGACCAGCACCTCTTCGGCCGCGAGCGCGACCCTTCGGAGGTCTCGGGCATCTTCAAGGACATCGTGCTCACCCGGGCCACGGACCCCGAGATCCTCGAGGCCGGCCAGGACGGCGGCCTCGTCTCCGCCCTCCTGTCGTATGCACTCGAGAACGACGTGATCGACGCCGCTCTCGTCTCGTACCTCGAGGGCGACGGGTCGACTTGGAAGGCGGTGCCGGGCGTGGCGCGGACGCGCGCGGAGGTGCTCGCCTCTGCGGGCAGCCGCTACACGTACTCGGCGAACACGCTCGCGTACGACGACCTGGAGAAGGGGGAGGACCGGATCGCTCTCGTCGGCATGTCGTGTCAGTCGTCGTCGCCGCCGGTCATGAAGCAGCGAAAGGCCGGCAAGGCGGCGCGACGGATCACGCTCAACATCGGCCTCCTCTGCTCCAAGAGCTTCGATGACGCCATCTTCGAGGAGCTCTTCGAAGCCAAGTACGGGATCGAGCGCGCCTCGATCCGCAAGATGAACATCAAGGGCGTCTTCCAGATCTGGACGCACGACGGCGGGTACCACGAGGTCCCGCTCAAGGAGTGTCACGCATGGACGCGCGAGGGCTGCAAGATGTGCCCTGACTTCGCCGCCGAGCACGCCGACATCTCCACGGGCGGCATCGGCGCCTTCGGTGACTGGACCCTCACCATCGTCCGCACCGACACCGGCCGCGACCTGTTGGACGCGCTCGAGAGAGACGGCGTGATCGAGGTGCGCCCCGGAGACGACGACCCCGGGGCGATCGCGCTCCTCCACCGCCTCGCGGCGAAGTCGCGGACGCGCTGGCCGGACTTCGCCCCGGGGGCGCCCGGCCTGACCGGCGCCTGAGGCATGCGCGCTCACGCATCGACCGAGCGGCTCGTGGCGGCGGCGCTGCTGGTGGCGTTCCTCGCGGAGCCGGCGGCGGCGCAGGCCCCGGTTGACCGCCTCACAGCGGATCCGACAGGAGACTTCATCGCATCCTGCGAGGGTGACGCGGAGACGGGCGAGGGTCCGCCGGAGATGGACCTCGTCGGGGCGACGGCACTCGTGGACCCGTACGGAGGGCTGTGGTTCGTGGTGCAGGCCGACGGCGACCCGGAGTCCTACTTCGCCACGAACCCTCAGCAGGCATCCTTCACCTGGTACCTGCACGACCTCACCATCGACCGGCGCATCCGGGTGATCGACGAGGCGAGGGGTGCACGGCGGCGACTCGTCGCCGAGGTGGACGGCGAGGAGATGCCCTGGCCGGTCGACAGGGTCTACCAGGACGGCCAGGTGACGGTGATCGTCAGCGGATCGGCCATCGACGACGGTGACGAGATCGTCTGGGGAGCGGTCTCACGGCAGAGCGACTCCACCGGGACCCGCTGCGACGAGGTCGGCGGCGGGAGGGATCCGTCGATCCCGGTTGCGATGGGTGGCCCCGAGGCGTCCAGTGGCGGGCAGGCTCCTCCGCCCTCGGCCGACCCGTCCGGGACCACTGCGACGACTGCGGAGACCGACGCGGGCGACTCCGACGACGACGGGTTCCCTGCGGCCGCCGTCGCCGGTGCGGCGGGCGTCCTGGTCGCGCTCGGCGCGGTGCTGCTCCTGCGCCGCAAGCGGAGTGGCAGTAGAGGGGCCTCCTCCGCGACCTAGCGGGGGGTAGGACGCCGAAGGTCCCTGATCGCGGGTGCCGAGCGGTGGGATGATCTCTCGATGACGACTACTGCTCCGGCGACGACCTCGACGAGGATCACGGCTCTGCGCATGTCGGTGGCGCCGCTCCTGGTGGCCTTGGCACTCCTCGGTTCCACGTGTGGAGGCGACGACGACTCCACCGATCCGGAGGGATCGTCGACGAGCACGCCCACGGGCGACGCGACCACGACGACGGCGGCGGATACGGGCACGACGTCGGCGCCGGCGCTCACCGACGTCCTCGTCTACTTCCTGCGCGACGAGAAGGTCGCCGTCGTGCGGCGCGAGGTGGCCGACGACGGGGCCCCGGCACAGGCGGCCTTGCAGGCGCTGCTCGAGGGCCCGAACGACGAAGAGGCAGCGCTCGGATTCGAGACGACGATCCCCGACGGCACCGCTCTGAACGGGGTGGTCATCGAGGACGGCACTGCGACGGTCGACCTCACCTCCAGCTACGACGACGGGGGCGGCACGTCGTCGATCACGTCGCGGTTGGCGTCGGTCGTGTTCACGCTCACCCAGTTCCCCACCGTCGACGGGGTCCTCTTCGAGCTCGACGGCGAGCCCGTCACCGAGTTCAGCGGTGAGGGCTTCCTCCTCGACGGACCCGTCGACCGGGCCGACTTCGAGTACTCGACCCCCCTCATCCTCGTCGAGGGCCCGGCTCCGGGCGACGTCGTCACGAGCCCTCTGACCATCACCGGCTCCAACAACACCTTCGAGTCGAACGTCGTCTTCCGCCTCGAGGACTCCTCTGGCGCCGTCCTCGCCGAGGGCTACACCACCGGAACCGGCGGCATGGGGACGATGGGGCCGTTCGAGGGGAGCCTGGAGTTCGATCCGGGCGCCGAGACGTCGGGGACGCTCGTGGTCTACGAGTCGTCTGCGCGCGACGGCACCGAGATCAACGTGACCGAGGTCCCGGTCAGGTTCTGATCACGCGAAGCCGTCGGTCGGCGAGATTCGGCCGGCGAGTTGCGTAACGTTCCGGGCCGGGGCGGGTCGAAGGTCGTATGACCGCTCTCTTGTCACTGATCCCCCGCCTCGAAGCCGCGGCCGAAAGCCGAGGCGCCCTAACGTTCCTGGGCTCCGCCGCAGGCGCCGACGGGGCAGAGGACCGCGTCGGGTGGGCCGAGATGCTCGACGACGCCCGATCGATGGCGGCGGGCCTGCAGGCCCGCGGAGTCGCCCCGGGCTCACACGTGGCGATCCTGGGCCCGACGACCCGCCATCTGGTGACGGCGATCGAGGCAACCTGGCTCGCGGGTGCTGCGACCGTCGTCCTGCCGCTCCCGATGCGGTTGGGCTCGGTCGAGGAGTTCGTCGCCCAGACCCGCGCCCGGATCATCGCCTCCGACGCGGCGGTCGTCGTGGCCGACGGCGCCCTCGCCGCCTTCCTCGACCCCCAGCCGGGAGACCCGCCCGTGGTCCTCCTCGACGACCTCACTCGGGGGCCCGGCCGGCCCGGATCCGAGGCGTACGTGCGCCCCGCCGAGGACACGGACGCGCTCGCGATCCTCCAGTACACGAGCGGTTCGACCTCGGACCCGAAGGGAGTGATGCTCCCGCACCGCTGCGTCGCGTCGAACCTCGACGCGGTAGCGAACGCGATCGCCTTGAACCCCGACGACGACGTGGCCGTGTCGTGGCTGCCGCTCTACCACGACCTCGGGCTCATCGGGGTGCTCGCGCTCTGCATGAACAGCGGCACCGATCTCGCTCTCGCCGCCCCGCAGGACTTCCTGGCATCGCCCGGCCGATGGATGGAGTGGATGTCGGCCTTCGGAGGGACCTGCACCGCCGGACCCAACTTCTCCTACGTCCTCGCTGCGCGTGCGATGCGCCGCGCCGGCGACCTCGACCTGTCCCGCTGGCGCCTCGGCCTCAACGGTGCAGAGCCCGTCGACCCGGTCGGCGTCGCCGCATTCGCCGAGGCCGGGGCTGCGCACGGCTTCGATCCGTCTGCGGTGTACCCGGCATTCGGGATGGCCGAGTCGACCGTGGCGGTGGCGTTCCCGGAGCCGTCCTCGGGCCTGCGGATCGACACCGTCGACCGGCGGGTCCTGGAGACCGACCGCTACGCGGCCGTCTGCGACCCCGAGCACGACGACGCCCGGTCCCTGGTCCTCCTCGGCCGGGCCGTGAAGGGCCTGGAGATGAGGATCTGCGACCCGGTCACCGAACGAGGTGATGCGCGACCGCGAGGTGGGCGAGCTCGAGATCCGTGGGACCTCGGTCATGCCCGGCTACTACCGGCACCCCGAGGCGACCGACCTCGCGTTCCACGACGGCTGGCTGCGCAGCGGCGACCTCGGCTACCTGGTCGACGGCGATCTGGTCGTCTGCGGCCGCATCAAGGACGTGATGATCCTCGGGGGACGCAACGTCCACCCGCACGACGTGGAGCGTGCCGTCGCCGACGTCGAAGGAGTGCGGGCAGGGAACGTCATCGCGTTCGGGACCGAGGGGCGCAAGGGACGCGAGTCGATGGTGGTCGTCGCGGAGAGCAAGACCAACGACCGGTCGATGGAGATCCGGGCAGCGGTCGCGGAGCGCGTTCGCGCCACCGTCGGGTTCACGCCGGAGGAGATCGTCCTCGTGCGCCCGGGGACCCTCCCCAAGACGTCGTCGGGCAAGCTGCAGCGATCCCTGTGCCGCACCCGCTACCTCAGCGCCGCCCTCGAGCCCGTCTGACGCTGCGGCCGGCTGGGAGCCGATCTCAGACGAGGGGCCACGGATAGGAGTGGTGGCCGGGGTCGGCGTCGGGCAGCACGCCGGCGGCGAGCAGGCGCTCGACGCGCCGCCTCGTGGAGTCGGTCTCCTCCGCTGTCAGCAGGGTGGAGAGCCGTCGTCCGAGGTCGTCGTCGAGGCGACCGAGGAGAGCACGCAGGTCGGCCTCGACCGTCTCGCCGAGCGGACAGGTCGCGAAGTCCCAGATCACGGTGCGCAGCTTCCACTGCGAGTGGAACGTGACGCCGTGGTCGATGCCCCAGAGATGCCCGTCGAGCCCGAGCAGCACGTGGCCGCCCTTCCGATCGGCGTTGTTGACGACGACGTCGAAGACGGCGAACTGCAGGAGTCGGTCGGGGTGGTCGCCGAGCAGGGTGAAGTAGTGCTCCGCGGGGTCGTGCTCGACGAAGCGCTGCACCATGCCGACGCCGAGCGGACCGTCGCGCACGACGGTGTCGGGGACGATCCGCCAGCCGAGTGCATCGGAGACCTCGTACGCGGCGGCCTCGCGCCGCGAGGGTGCCCGTGGGGAAGTCCCAGAGGGGCCGCTCGCCGCGGATCGGCTTGTAGACGGCGAGCATCTCACCGGCGCCTGCTCCTTGGATGGAACCGGTATCGCGACCCGTCTCGGTGTCGCGGCCGGTACCGGGCTCCGCACCCGTGACCGGACCGGTGTCGGGCCGGGGAGGCTTCAGGAGCGCGAGGTGGGTGGCGTTCGACGACCATGGGATTCGCCCGAGCGGGCAGACCTCGCCCTCGCGCAGCAGCGTGCGCGCCTCGGCCGGGTCGGTGTCGGTGGAGGACCCCGTGGCGGCGTCGGTGGGGAGCGCAGCGCCGGCCGACGCCCCGGGCCTCAGTTCCATCTCGGGCAGGGGTGCCCGTCGGGGTCCATCGGGAACCCGCAGAGGGGGCATGTGGGCCTTCCCGCGGCGACCGCCTCCGAACCCGACCCTGTCATCGCGAGCACCTGCCGGCGCGTCGCGTACAGGCGGGCCACGTAGCCCTCGCTCTCCTCGATCGGCGGCGGCATCTCGCCCTCCTCGACTGCGTCCTCGCGCAGCTCGATGAGGAACATCCGGTTCTCGGAGTCGTAGCCGAGGCCGATGAGGCGGGCGCGAAACAGTGGAGTGGCCGCGGCGACGGGCGTGCCGAAGAGCGGCTCGTGAACCGTCTCCGGCTCGTCGTCCTCGACGTTCTGTCCTACGAGCACCTCGGCCTCCTCGGCGAGGATCGCGACCTGCTCCTTCTCGACGAGCACGCTCAGTGTCTCGGTCCCTCTGCGCGCCTGGATCAGGAAGACGCGCCGCCCGGGCTCCCCGATAGCACCGGCGGTGATCGTGTCCAGGGACTCCCACTCGATCAGGTCACCCACGCCCGCCTCCACCGTGTGCGGTGTCGGGGCTGCGCTCGACGCTCGGATCGCGCGCGTCCGGCTGTGAGGATGCGACACCGGGCTTCGGGGCTTCGTGCGCGGTCGACGGGGAGAGACCGTCGATGTCGCCGGTGCTGTTGCAGGTGAGCAGGAGCGCACCGCCGGAGAGCCCGGCCCCGAAGCTGAGCGCGGTGAGCGACGCGGGTGACACGTGGAGCCGCTGGAAGAGGTCGAGGTGCATCCCGCAGAAGTGGGCGACGGCTGCCTTGATCGGGTCGGCGTGGCTGACCACGACGACCCGCTCACCGAGGTGCCGCGCGACCGTCTCCTCGAGGGCCGCGACGGTGCGGGCCTGCATCTCGCGGAGCGACTCGCCGCCGGGGAACCTCGCCCGCGACGGAGTGACCTGCACGGTCTTCCACTCCTCGGTGCGCGCCAGGTCCTCGATCCGCCCACCCGTCCACTCCCCGTAGTCGGCCTCGATGACGCCCGGGAGGGGCAGGACCTCGAGGCCGTGGTGTGCAGCGATCGCCTCGGCGGTCTGAGTGGTGCGCTCGATCGGGCTCGCGTAGACAGCGGAGAGGGAGAGCCCGGCGAGTCGGGCGGCGATGGCGGCCGCCTGCGCGCGACCCGCCTCGGAGAGGTCGATCCCCGCGAGACGCCCGGAGAGGACCGGCCCCGTCTGCTCCGTGACGGCGTGGCGCACCAGGAGCAGGAGCGTCGACGGGGGTGCCGGCACCTGAGGCTGCCCTGCTGCGGGGGCCGGTTCCGCGTCCTGCGTCCCGCCGGTCGCCGATTGGGACATGCCGAGGATCGTACCGTCGCCGGGTCGCGTCCGAGTCCGCGGCACGGACGGCGCCGAGGGATGGGCGGCGTGGGCGCCGCTGGTCGGAGGCGATCGGATCACGGGCGCATGGCGTGGCGCTGCACAAGAGGGGAGCGCCCGCGTCGTGCCGACTAGCGTCACGCTGTCGCACGGGGTCACCGGGCGTGACCGCAGGAAGGGACAGCATGAAGCGCGCTCTCATCACGGGGATCACCGGCCAGGACGGCCGCTACCTCACCGAGTTCCTGGCCGGGAAGGGCTATCAGGTCTTCGGCCTCATCCGCGGGCAGAACAACCCCAAGTCGGCCGTCGTCATCGAGGAGAACCCGGCGCTCGAGCTCGTCGACGGCGACCTGCGCGACCTCTCGTCGCTGATAGCGGTGATGGAGCAGGTCCAGCCCGACGAGGTCTACAACCTGGGCGCCATCTCGTTCGTGCAGCTCTCGTTCAAGCAGGCAGAGCTCACCGCCGAGATCACCGGCCTGGGCGTGCTGCGGATGCTCGAGGCGGTGCGGATCGTGGGCGGTGCCGAGAACAACCCGATCCGCTACTACCAGGCGTCGTCGTCGGAGATGTTCGGCAAGGTGCGCGAGGTCCCGCAGACGGAGCTGACGCCGTTCCACCCGCGCTCTCCTTACGGGGTCGCGAAGGTCTTCGGTCATGACATGACCGTCAACTACCGCGAGGCGTACGGGATCCACGCCAGCAGCGGGATCCTCTTCAACCACGAGTCGGAGCGTCGCGGGCACGAGTTCGTCACCCGCAAGATCACCTCGTCGATGGCGCGCATCAAGCTCGGCCTTCAGACGGGCATCAGCCTCGGGAACCTCGAGTCGAGGCGCGACTGGGGGTACGCCGGCGACTACGTGGAGGCGATGTGGCTCATGCTGCAGCAGGACGAGCCCGACGACTACGTGATCGCGACGGGCGAGACGCACAGCATCCGCGAGTTCCTCGACGTGTCTTCGCGGCTCGCCGGCTTCGAGGAGTGGGACTCCTTCGTCAAGCACGACAACCGCTTCGACCGCCCGTCGGAGGTCGACCTCCTCATCGGCGACGCGTCGAAGGCGAAGGAGCGCCTGGGCTGGTCGCCGAAGGTCAGCTTCGAGGACTTGGTGCGCCGGATGTACGAGTCAGACCTGGAGCTGGAGAGCCACGCCGCCGAACGCGCGAAGTAGAGGCGTGCCACGTCATGCAGTCGCTCCCGCTACGGCGTCGGCGGCCTTGCGGGCGGCGATGAGCACAGGGTCCCAGACGGGCGAGAACGGCGGGGCGTAGCCGAGGTCGAGCTGCGAGAGCTCCTCGGCGGTCATCTCGTTCCAGATAGCGGCCGCCATCACGTCGATCCGCTTCGCAGCGCCTTCGCGCCCGACGATCTGCGCGCCCAGGAGTCGTCCCGTAACCCGCTCGGCGACGACCTTCACGGTGATCGGCGTCGCGTCGGGGTAGTAGTGGGCGCGGGTGCTTCCGTCGATCGTCGCCGAGACCGACGCGAACCCCGCCGCCGACGCTTCGCGTTCCGTGAGCCCGCTCCGGGCGACCTCGTACTCGCAGACCTTCGTCACGGCCGTGCCGATCACGCCCGGGAAGGCGAGGTAGCCGCCCGTCGCGTTCACTCCCACGACGCGTCCCTGCTTGTTGGCGTGGGTGCCGAGCGCTATGGCTACGGGGCGGCGGCTGACGCGGTGGAACGTCTCGACGCAGTCACCGGCCGCCCACACCCCGTCGACGCTCGTGGCCATCCGCCGGTCGGTGACGATCCCGCCACTCACGCCAACGGCGAGGCCGGCGTCGGCGGCGAGCGACGTGTTGGGGCGCACCCCGAGGCCGAGCACTGCGATGTCGGCCGGCAGGGTCCCCGCGGTCGTCGCCACACCGGTGAGGTTGCCGCCGCGGTCGATCTCGAACCCCTCCACTGCGGTGTCGAGGTGCAGGGAGACACCCATGGCACTCAGAGCGTCGGCGACGAGGGCGCCGACGTCGGGGTCGAGGGTGCCCATGGGCTGTGCGGCCATCTCGACGAGGGTGACGGAGAGGCCGCGGCGCACCATCGCCTCCGCCATCTCCAGACCGATGTAGCCACCGCCGACCACCACGGCGCGCTCGGCCTCCCCGGAGTCGATCGGGGCGCGCAGCGCCATGCCGTCGGCGATGGTCTGGATGCCGTGCACGCCCCGGGCGTCGACGCCCGGTAGCGGCGGGCGCAGCGGCGTGGCCCCGGTCGCCACCAGGAGCTGGTCGAACGGCTCCCACGACTCGGTGCCGGCATCGGTGTCACGGACCCGGACGGCCCGGCGGTCGAGGTCGATCTCGACGACGTCGTGGCCCGTGCGGGCGTCGATCCCCTGCTCGCGGAACTTCTCGGGCGATCTGGCCACGAGTCGCTCGGCCGACGGGACCAGGTCGGCGACGAAGTACGGCAGGCCGCAGGCCGCGTACGACGTGTAGCGGCCCCGCTCGAAGGCGACGATCTCGAGCGCGTCGGGAGTGACGCGACGGCGGGCCGTTGCGGCGGCCGACATCCCGCCGGCGTCGCCCCCGACGATCAGGAGCCTCTCGGTCTTCCCGGCACGCGTCATCCCTGCACCCCGCTGTCCTCCGCTCGTGGTGGCCGTCGGCCGCCTCGGCCACCGGTCACTTCGACCGACGCTCATCTCGACCGGCGCTGCCACCCGACCGGCGTCACCCGTCGACCGACACCGCAGTCCGATCGTATCCACGCGGCCCGCACCTTCACGCTCGCCCGGCCCGGTCGAGACCGAGGAGCGTCGATGGACCACAATGTGTGTGTCTATCGACGCCCCTGCGGGCCGGGGGTTGAGGGAGGGTGGCGTGGCGGGGAAGAGCGTGCTGGTGGGCATCGTCATGGGTAGCGACTCCGACGTCGACGTGATGCAGGGCGCCGTCGACGCTCTCTCGGAGTTCGGTATCGGCTGCGAGGTCCGCGTCATCTCCGCGCACCGCGCACCCGATGCCCTCGTCGAGTGGGCTCGCGGCGCCGCGGAACGCGGCATGCGGGTGATCATCGCCGGAGCGGGTGGCGCCGCTCACCTCCCCGGAGTGACGGCATCGCTGACGCCGCTGCCGGTGATCGGCGTCCCGGTTCCGCTCCGCCATCTCGACGGTCTCGACTCGCTGCTCTCGATCGTGCAGATGCCTGCAGGTATCCCCGTGGCGACCGTGGGCGTCGGCAGCGCCCGCAACGCCGGCCTGCTCGCCGTACGGATCCTTGCCACGGCCGACGACTCGCTGCGACAGGCGTTGGTGAGCTACCAGGGGCGTCTCGCCGACTCGGTCGCCGAGAAGGACGCGGCGGTCCGGGCGCGCTTCGAGACCTGAGCGCCGGTACGGCTCAGCGGCTCAGCCGCTCAGCAGTGTCGCGCCCCTCACTCGAACGCGATCGCGTCGAGCACCTCCAGCTTCGCGGCGCGTCGCGCCGGCCCGAACGCCGCAGCGGTCCCGGCGAGCGCTCCGAGCACCACCACCACGATCAGCTGCCCCGGCGCGATGTCGAACTCGGTGAACCCTTCGTCGCGCAGGCCAAGGAAGACGACGTACCCGAAGAACAGGCCGACGACTATGCCGAGCACGGTCCCGAAGAGCGAGATGATCACGGCCTCCCAGCGCACTGCCGTACGCACCTGCGATCGGCTCATGCCCACGGCGCGGAGCAGGCCGATCTCACGCGTCCGCTCGTAGATCGAGAGCGCGAGCGTGTTGGCGATCCCGATCAGGGCGATGATGACGGCGAGGGCGAGGAGTGCGTAGATCATGTTGACCATCTGGTCGACCTGCGCGGCCTGGCTGCGCAGGAACTCACCCTGGTCCTGAAGCTCGGCAGTCGGGTAGTCGACCAGAAGCGGCTCTATGGCGCTGCGACCCTGCTCCGGCGTCACGCCGCTCGCGAGCCCGACGAAGATCTGGGCGTCGACCTGGTCCTTGAAGTTCTCCTCGAAGCCGGCGATGGAGATCAGGTAGTTGCCGGCGGCATCCGTGTTGTCGAAGATCGCACCGACCGTGAACTCCTGCTTGCCGGTGAGAGCGAACGTGAGCTCGACCTGGTCGCCGAGCGCCCAGTCGTTGTCGTCGGCCTTGCGCCGGGAGACGGCGAGGTCGGCGGCGCCGAGGGCCGAGAACGACCCCTCCTGGATGTCGAAGTCGAAGAGCTGATCGGTGGCCGAGGGGTCGGCCGCGATGGCGAACGCTGTGCTGTCTTCCACCTTCATCGGGCCGAAGCGCAGGCCTGTCGCGGCTGCGACCTCGGGTAGCTCCTTGATCTCCTCGGCGACGGTCGGGCTCAGTCCGCCGGCGCCGAAGCCACCGCTGCACGTGGAGACGACGAAGTCGGCGTTGACCTGGGCGTCGACGGTGGCCGCGACGGATGCCTTCACCGACGCGGCGAAGATCGTGATGAAGCCGACCAGGGCGACGCCGATCATGAGGGCTGATGCGGTGATGGCCGTCCGCTTGGGGTTCCGCATTGCGTTCTCCCGGGCGAGGGTGCCCGCTACGCCGCGCAGGCGCGGTAGCGGAGCCCCGATCACGCGGGCGACCGGGCGGGCCATCAGCGGGCTGAGGAGGAAGACGCCGATCAGTACCGTGAATGCTCCGGCGCCGACGTATGCGATCGCGTTGTCAGGTCCGCCGAGCAGTCCGTAGAGGAGCAGGCCGGCGCCGACGCCTGTGACCACCGTTCCTGCGACGACCCGGGTACGCCCGTGGGTCGTCGGCTCCACGGCGACGGCGCGCATCGCCGCGACAGGAGGGACCCGGGAGGCCTTGCGCGCGGGCAGCACTGCCGAGACGGCTGTGACGAGCGTGCCGACGACGAAGGCCGTGACAATGGTGTCGGTCTGGACCACCTGCGCGCCTCCGGGGAGGCTGAACCCGAGCGCGTTCAAGAGGCCCTGGAGCAGCGACGCGAGGCCGATGCCCGCGCCGAGACCGAGAGCCGACGCGCCGACGCCGATGAGGAGGGCCTCGGCGATGACCGAGCCCATGACCTGCCGACGACTCGCACCGAGCGCGCGAAGCAGTGCCATCTCCTTGGTGCGCTGAGCGACGATGATCGAGAAGGTGTTGTAGATGATGAAGCAGCCGACGAAGAGCGCCACGCCGGCGAAGACCAGCAGGACCGTGCTGAAGAAGCCGAGGTTGTCGGCTATCTGGTCCTGGCTCTCCTGGATGATCTCCTCGCCTGTCAGGGCCTCGATGCCCTGAGTTCCGTCGGCGCGCAGCGCCTCGCGGATGCCCGCGACGAGCTCCTCCTGGCTGACGCCCTCGGAGGCGGCGACGTCGATCTCGTCGTACTCGTCGTCGTAGCCGTTGATCCTCATCGCCTCGTCGATCGTGAAGAAGACGAGGGATGCTCCGGCGAGGTTGTCGGCTGTGCCGAAGGTCGCGGTACCGACGATCGTGTACTCCTTGGACCCCTTCTGCGTGAGGACCGACACCCGGTCGCCGGGTGCCAGATCGGCCTTCTTCGCCGATCCCCGGTCGACGACGATCTCGTCGTCGCTGCGCGGCCCACGGCTCCCGTCGACGAGGGTCATGGGGCTGAGCTCGGTGTCGTCGTACCAGGAGAACCCCAGCGTGGGCGGGCCGTTGCACGAGTTCCCCAGGGCGTCACCGTCTTCGTCGACGATCTGCGCCTGGTTGACCTGGATCAATCCGACCGCGTGATCCACACCGGCGACCGTCTGGACGCTTCGGAGAACGCTTCCCGAAACAGGCGGGCGCTCTGCGCCGAAGTCGGTCTCGATCTCCGCCTTGCCGCGCACGACGGCGTCGGTTCCGGCCTCGGTGTCCTCGAAGAGCTGGTTGAAGACGCTACCGATCGTGTCGGTGAGGACCATCGTCCCCGACATGAACGCGACGCCGAGCGTCACGGCCAGCCCGGTGAGCAGGAAGCGGAGCTTCTTGGCGAGGAGCCCCTTGATGGTGACCTTCCACACGGCGCGTCAACCCCCGATCCCGCGCATCTTGCCCAGCACTGCGTCGGGTGTCGGATCGTCGAGCGAATCGACGACGCGACCGTCGCCCAGGAAGACGACCTTGTCCGAGTACGACGCCGCGACCGGGTCGTGCGTGACCATCACGATCGTCTGCCCGAACTCGCTCACGGCCTGTCGCATGAAGCTCAACACCTCGGCGCCCGAGCGTGAGTCGAGGTTCCCGGTCGGCTCGTCGGCGAAGATGACCTGAGGCCGGCTCGCGAGTGCGCGGGCGATCGCGACGCGCTGCTGCTGGCCGCCGGAGAGCTCCGAAGGCCGGTGCGCGAGACGGTCGCGCAGCTTCAGGGTCTCGATGACGGTCTCGAGCCAGGCGTCGTCCGGCTTCGAGCCGGCGAGGCGCGCCGGCAGTGTGATGTTCTCGAGGGCGGTGAGCGTGGGCACGAGGTTGAACGCCTGGAAGACGAAGCCGATCCGGTCGCGGCGGACCTTGGTGAGCTCCTTGTCGGAGAGGCGCCCGATCTCGTCGTCGCCCAGGTACACGGCGCCCGAGGTGAGGGTGTCGAGGCCGGCCATGCAGTGGAGGAGCGTGCTCTTGCCCGAGCCCGACGGGCCCATGATCGCGGTGAACTCGCCCGTCGGGAAGTCTGTCGTGACGCCGTCGAGAGCGTGGACGGCGGTCTCGCCCTTGCCGTAGATCTTCACGGCGTCGACGGCGCGTGCCGCGGCGGACGGGGGTGCGAGTGTGCTTGTCACGGTCTGCTCCTGGTCGGCGGCCTGCGGAGTGCGAGCCTAGGGAACTGGCGTCACGGTGTCGTCGGGTCGCGGTCTGATCTCGGGTCGTCCTCCTGGTCGAGGCGGTGGTCATCCTCTGTGAGGAGCGCCTCGGAGGTTGCGCATCGCGGTCGAAAGCCACCATAGGGCGTATCCGTGCCCATCTCACGCCTCCAGCGGGGGCGGGATCGAGTCGATGCACAAGCAGTATGGCGGTGCTGGCACTCTCGCAGAGGCTCCTCGGACGCGTTGCGCGGCGTTCATGTTCGTCGCCGCCGGCCTTGCCGACCTCGCGACACGGGGCTTCCCCACGCCCTCGGGAGTCGATGCATCGACGATGGTGACGATCGACCTGTCGATCATCGTGGGTGGCGCCGCCCTCTTCGTTCTGCCCTGGCATCGCTGGCCGCGTCGAGCGCTCCTCGTCTTCGTTCCGATCGCCCTCGGCTCGGTCGTATGGCGCAACTGGGCGCTCGGCCCGGACAACGCGACCTACTCGATGTACTTCGTGGTGGCCGCCGCGTGGATCGGGGTGACGTTCCGACCGGGGACGTCGATCGCGTGCTCGCCCGTCGTGGCGGCTGCGTATGTCGCGCCCCTGCTGATCGGCCACGAGCCCCTCGGTCCTGCGGTCGGATACCTCGCGGTCACCGTCTCCGTCTGCGCCGTGATGGGAGAGGCGCTGGCGTGGCTGGCGACGCGGCTGCGGGCCGCGGAGCAGGCCGACGTGCGGCGGCTGCAGGACATGCAGCGCCTGGTGGCGGCATCCGAGGAGCTCGCTCGCGGAATCGACGGTCGTGACGCAGCGCAGGCTCGTGGCGACTCTCGGGGCGTCGCTGCTGCGCGCTCGCGACGCAGACATCTCCTTCGTCTCGGACCGCCCCGACGACGACCGCCTCGAGCCCGCTCGCAGAGAGGTGCTCGAGCGAGGGCCGGATCGTCTGGGACGAGGCCGAGACCTCTATGGCGGTACCGCTCCGAGGAACGAGCGGTGTCGTCGGTGCCATGGAGGTGCGCGGGCTCAGGGCCGTGAATCGCGAGTACACCGCCGACCTCGCTACGGCGTTCGCGACCCAGGTGGCGCTCGCCTTCGAGCGACTGTGGGTCACCGAGTCGCTCATCGACGCGTCGTTGCAGGACGAGCTGACGGGGCTGGGCAATCGGCGCGGAGCGAGTGCGGCGCTGAGTCGTGTCGCCCCGGGCGACGCCATCGTGATGCTCGACCTCGACAACTTCAAGCGGGTCAACGACGAGTTCGGCCATGCCGCCGGCGACGACGTCCTGCGACGACTCGGCGCGTTCCTGCGAGAGATGGTCCGGGAGGGCGACGCCTGTGCTCGCTACGGGGGCGAGGAGTTCGTGCTGGTGCTGCGGACGTGCCGGCACGCGGGCACGCGACATCATCGAGCGCTTCCGCACCGAGTGGAACGAGGGCGTCCCGGTGACCACGTTCAGCTGCGGCGTCGCAGCTGCACGTTCACGGGCAGCCGCCGGGGACGACGCTGAGGCTCGCCGACGAGGCCTTGTACGAGGCGAAGCGCGCCGGTCGGGACTGCGTGATGGAGAGCGCCGGGAGCGTCGCCGCCCCGGCGTGAGTGGGCGATCTCTCGCCGCCGGCGGCCGCGTCAGGCCCCGACGGCGGGCTCGCTCGGCTCGGTCGGATCTCCGAGATCGGAGGGCTCGCCGGTCTCGCCGATTCGGCGGTCGTCGGTGTCGCTGATCTCGGGTCCGGGCTCGCCGGTGCTCGCCGGGTCGCCGGCTCGGGTCGGTCGGAGCGCGACGGCCGAGCATCACGAACCAGATGGTCGCTCCGATGCAGAGGGCCGCGCTCAGCAGGCCGTTGAACCGCATCCCGAATACCTTGCTGGCCGGGTCGACCCGCATGTTCTCGAAGAAGAACCTGCCGAACGTGTACATCGCGATGTAGAGAGCGACCGGCTGGCCACGCCTGAGGCGGAAGCGCCGCTCGGCCACGACGATCGTGGCGAAGACGAGCAGGCACCAGAGCGACTCGTACAGGAACGTCGGGTGGAACGTCGCCCGGTCGAGGTAGTTGTCGGGCCGGTGCGCCGGGTCGATCTCCAGGCCCCAGGGCAGATCCGTCGGCCTGCCGAAGAGCTCCTGGTTGAACCAGTTGCCCCACCGACCGATCGCCTGCGCGACGGCGACCGCCGGGCCCATGGCGTCCATCAGAGGGAGCGCGTCGATCCGGCGCCGGCGGGCGATCACCACGACGGCGACGATGCCCCCTGCCACGGCGCCCCAGATGCTGAGCCCGCCCTCCCAGATCTTCAGCGCTCCCGGTAGGCCGTCGCTGTCCCAGTCGTAGCCCGTGAAGAGGTGGTAGACGCGCGCTCCGACCACTCCGGCGAGGACGACCGCGACGCCCATGTCGCCGATCGACCGACGGATCGTGCCCGGACCGCGCGTAGCGCCGCTCCGCGATCCGTATCGCGACGAGCACGCCGACGTGCGATCATGACGCCGTATGCGTGCACGGGCAGCGGCCCGATTCGAACGACGCCGTCGGACGGGCTGGGTATCGATGCGATCGTGGAGAGGAAGTCGGTCATCGGCACGCGACACTCTACGGCGACAGCCCTCGCCCCGGCCCCCCCACCCCCTGTTTGGACCTCAGCGGAGCCCGAGCGACCAGATTCCGTCCAAACAAGGTTGGAGATCGGGCGCCGAGAAGCCGATACGCGGTGGGCGGGGCGCAACGCAGGAGCGAACATGAGCAGAAGTCGGCCGACGGGCGCAACGGTTCGTGCGAGATCGCTGCTCGTCGGCGCCGTGTGCGTCGCGGCGACCGTGATCGCGGGCGCGCAGCCAATGCCGGGGGCGACTGCGGCGAGAGCGTTCCCGAAGGTCGGGGGCTGTCGCGTCTTCCCCGCCGACAACGCGTGGAACACCGACGTCTCGAGGCTTCCGGTGCACCCGAGGTCGTCGCGCTACATCGCGAGCATCAACTCCGACGGTCCGACGAAGCTCCACGCCGACTTCGGAGGCGGTGGGAAGTACGGGATCCCGTTCGTGACCGTCGCGAAGGACCAGCACCGTTGGCCGATCGTGTACACCGCCTACGGCGACGAGAGCGATCCGGGCCCGTTCCCGATCCCACGCCGGGCGCCCGTCGAGGGGGGCCGCAGGAGCGACGGGGACCGCCACGTCCTGGTCGTGCAGCGGGGATCCTGCCGGCTCTTCGAGCTGTACCGGGCGTTCTGGCGCGGTGACCACTGGGAGGCCGACTCGGGGGCGAAGTGGAACCTGGGCTCCAACCGTCTCCGCCCACGCGGCTGGACGTCGGCCGACGCGGCGGGGCTCCCGATCCTGCCCGGCCTCGTGCGCTACGACGAGGTCGCGGCCGGCGAGGTCAGGCACGCGATCCGGTTCACGGTCAGGCGGACTCAGCGCGGGTACGTGCTGCCCGCGACGCACTTCGCGTCGTCGAGCACCGACCGCGACCTGCCACCGATGGGGCTGCGGCTGCGGCTGAAGCGCTCGTACGACCTGTCGCGCTTCCACGGGCAGGCGCGGGTGATCCTGAAGGCGTTGAAGCGCTACGGGATGATCGTCGCCGACAACGGCGAGAACTGGTTCCTCACCGGCGCCTCTGATCCGCGCTGGGACGACGAGGATCTGAACCAGCTCAAGACCGTCCCCGGCAGGGCGTTCGAGGTCGTGAGGACGGGCCGGGTCCACCGATAGCCCACCGCACCCCAACCCTGTTTGGACGGAATTGGTCGCCAGGGCTCCGCTGACGTCCAAACAGGGGTTCGGGCGACGTACGCGGGTGTAGGGGGGAGGGCAGGATCGGGGGATGGCGGAGAGCGGGAGCGTCGCAGCGTCGGACGCATCGGACGTGTCCGTCGACGTGCGGCGGGCCGGCGATCGGTTCCACACGGTGATCTCGTGGCTCGACTCGTGGCACTCGTTCAGCTTCGGCGACCACCGCGACCCCTCGAACACGCACCACGGCCTGCTGCTGGTGAGCAACGACGACGTCATCGCTCCCGGCGGCGGCTTCGGTGAGCACCCCCACCGCGACATGGAGATCGTCACCTGGGTGCTGCGCGGCGAGCTCCTGCACCGCGACAGCACCGGCGGCGAGGGCGTCATCTACCCGGGCCTCGCGCAGTTCATGCGTGCCGGCACCGGGATCCGTCACTCCGAGGTGAACGCGAGCGCGACGGCCGACGTGCACGTCGTGCAGATGTGGGTGCCGCCCGGGCGCGCCGGGCTCGACGCCGGGCTACGAGCAACGCGACGTCTCTGATCTGCTCGCCACAGGTGGGCTCGTCGCTGTTGCTGCGGGGCCGGGGGGTGCACCGGGTGCGGCGCTCGCCATCGACACGCCACGGACGACGCTCTGGGCGGCGCGGCTCGCGCCGGGGGACTCGGCGACGGTGCCGGGGGCGCCGCGCGCCCACCTCTTCGTCGCCCTCGGCGCGGCGCTGCTCGAGCCCGCGACGGTGCTCGGTGCTGGCGATGCGGCGCGCTTGAGCGACGCGGGCGAGCGGACGATGACCGCGGGCCCCGACGGCGCGGAGGTCCTGCTCTGGGTCACGCCCGCCGCTCTCGCGTGACGCCCCTGCGACCTACTTGATCAGGCGGGAGAGGCGCCTGTCGGCGAGGACCTTGCCCCCGGTCTGGCAGCGCGGGCAGTAGACGATCTCGTGCGACTCGTACGAGACGCGTCCCAGGTCGCAGTCGCAGACCGGGCAGGGAAGGCCGGCCTTTCCGTGCACGTCGAAGTGACCGCCGAGACGCGCCTCGGAGAGGCCGCCCTCGCGCCGGCGTTCGCGCGTGAGCGCACCGGCGAGAACCTCGCGCAGCGAGTCGACGAGCCTCGTCCGCTCCTCCTCGCTGAGTGCCCGCAGCGCCTTGAACGGCGAGATCCGCGCGCGGTGCAGGGAGTCGTCGGCATAGCCGCGACCGACGCCCGCAACGGTCCGCTGGTCGCGTAGCACCGTGTGCACGCGGCGGGAGTCGCCGGCTCCGACGAGCCACTCGGCGAACTCGTCGGAGTCGGGCTCGGGGCCGAGCGCCCCGAGCGGGCCCTCGTCTCCCGGCGCCAGCACCCACCATCGGGCCTTGCGCTCCTTGCCGTGCTCCCTCACGAGGACCGCGATGTGCTCCGGGGTCTCCGCGGCAGCGGCAGCGGCGTCGCTGAAGCGGAGGCGCACCACACCGCCCCGGCCGGGCGTGGCCTTGGGCGGCGACTCGACGTCGACGCGGCCGGCCTGCGAGAGGTGCACCAGGATCCGGTGACCGCCCTCGAGGGCGAAGACGAGGTACTTGCCCCGCCGGCCGACTTGCTCCACGGGCATCCCGGCGAGCGACTCCGGCGGGGGGCTCACGGTCTTCAGCCCGGCGAACCCGAACGGCTCGCAGCCGTCGAAGGTGGCGCCCGCGAGGAGCGCGTCGAGGCGCTCCGCGAGTGCCTGCATCTGGGGGAGCTCCGGCACACGACCACGGTACAGAGCCGCGCCGGGCGGCGGGGCCCGCGCTCTCAGCGCCGGCGGTGCTCCTCCATGCGGCGCCGGATCGTCTCGCGCCGCGCCTGCACGTCGCGATACGTGAGGCGCTCCACGTCGGGGGCGACACCCATGGCCGCCTTCATCGCCTCGGCGTCGAACGTCGCCTCTGAGACGTCGATCCCCATGTCGGCCGCGAGTCGCTCGCCGTGGCGGGTGGCGATGTCGGTGTGGACCTTCTCCAGCTCCCCGATGATGTCGAGGTCGGGCGCCAGCAGCGCGATCGCGCCGTCGAGGAACATCATGTTCTTCACGAAGAGCATGAGCTCCTTCGGGGCGCGTGCGCCGTAGCCGAGGAGCTTCTTGGTGAGCTCCTGGAGCTCGTGCAGGAGCTGGTCGGCGGGGAGCGTCGACGGGTCGACGGCCGGTCGGTCGAGGCCGAGGTCGCCGAAGACGGCGTCGAGGTCGGTGTCGGGAGGGAAGGCGCCGAGGTCGCGCAGCGCCCGGAGCTGGCCCATGACGTCGCCGGTCGTGCCGGCGACGAGCAGGAAGAGGAACGCGAGCCGCTTGCGCTCGCTCATCCGTCCGGTGATCCCGAAGTCCATGAGGACGGTGCGCCCGTCGGGGCGGACGGCGAGGTTGCCGCCGTGCAGGTCGCCGTGGAAGACGCCGTAGAGCATCGCGCCCTCCATGAAGGCGACGAGACCGGCGTGCAGCACGGCCTCGGTGTCGACGCCGGCCTCCTTCATGGCGCGCACGTCGTCCCAGGCGAAGCCGTCGAGCCTCTCCATCACGAGGAGTCGCCGCGTCACGAGGCGCGGGTGCGGGCGCGGCACGATCATCGCTCGTTGGCCCGTCTCGGCGAGCACCCGCCCGACGTCGAGCATGTTCTCGGCCTCGAGGCGGAAGTCGAGCTCCTCCACGATCGTCTCGGCGAAGAGCTCGACGAGTGCGGGCGGGTTCGCGAGCGCGGAGACCGGGATGCGGCCGACGAGGCGCGGTGCCAGCCATGCCATCGCCTCTATGTCCTTGCGCACCAGCTCGGCGACGCGTGGGCGCTGGACCTTGACGACCACCTCCTCGCCGGTGCGCAGCCGGGCAGCGTGAACCTGGGCGATCGAGGCCGCGGCGATCGGGCGTCGCTCGAAGCGGGCGAAGACCTCTTCGAGCGGTCGGCCCAGCTCTTCCTCGACGACGCGCCGCACGTGCTCGAAGGGCTCCGGGGGCACCCGGTCGCGCAGGTCCTTGAACTCGGCGACGAGCTCCTCGGGGAACATCCCCTCGCCCGACGAGAGGATCTGGCCGAGCTTGATGTAGGTGGCGCCGAGGCGGGCGAAGGCCGAGCGGAGGCGCCGTGAGAGCCCACGCCTGCTGGCGGCCTGCCCGCGACGGCGCTCGGTGACGTACCAGGCCGCGAGCGCCCACCCGACCAGGACGACGACGCGGGTGAGGCGGCCGAGCGGCGGGACATGGCCGGTCTCGAGCCACCGGGGCACCTGGTCGCGGGCGCGATCCCGCACGGGGCCGAGCCCGCGGAGCCACGAGAGGTCGTCGGGGTCGACCACCCACGGGCCCCGGTCGCTGAAGCCGCCTACGGCGAGGTCGGGTGAGGCGTCGCTCGCGTCTCCGGGAGGCGGTTCGTCAGGCACGGCCGTACCGTAGACGCCCCCCCTTCACGCTTTGGCGTCACTTACTCGCAACTATCGGGAGTAAGTGACGCCAAAGCTGTGGCGGGGAGGGTGGGGGTCAGAGGCCGGAGCAGCGGCCGCCCCAGGGGGAGGTGCCCTGCCAGTGGTAGAGGTCGAGCGCGAGGGCGTCCTGGTCGTCGGGGGTGGCTGCTGCCGGGTCGACCCCCACGAGGTCAGGGCGTCCGGCGTGAGCGGCGGTGTTGTTCCACGTCGAGCGGGAGAACTGGTAGGCGCCGCGGTAGGTGCCCGACGGGTTGACCGCGCCGTAGCCGTCGTCGTAGAGGGGCGGGGTGTGCGACGACTCGTGCGCGCGTGTGCACACGAGGAACGGGTGCGCACGGGCGCTCGGGGTGGGGGTCGGGGCGACGGCAGGCGTCTCGCCACGTGCGAGCCAGTACCCGCCGGCGGAGCTCGCCGCGATGCCGACCACGGGAGCGCCGAGGCTCGCCGCTCCTAGCGGGTCGTCGGCCGCGAACGAGTACACGACGCCGTCGGAGGCGGCAATCCAGTAGCCCTCCCCGTCGGCGTCGGCGGCGATGCCGACAGCGCCGTCGGTCATGCCGGCGGCCGATCCGGCGAACAGGGCGTCGCCGAAGGCGAAGACCCCGCCGTCGCGCGCGAGGAGCCAGTAGCCGTCGCCCGAGGCGGTGGTGGCCATGCCCACGACCGGCTCCGGGAGCGATGCGGGCTGGGGCGAGTCGTAGTAGGCGGCGTCGCCGAACGCGAAGATCCCGCCGTCGCTCGCGGCGAGCCAGTAGCCGTCGCCCGTCGGGGTGGCGGTGATTGCGACGACAGGGGCCGCGAGCGAGAGATCGCCGGTGGACCCGAAGTACCCGGCGTCGCCGAAGGCGAAGACGCCGCCGTCGCTCGCGGCGAGCCAGTAGCCGTCGCCCGTCGAGGTGGCGGCCATCCCTACGACCGGGGCTGCGAGGGGCAGGCCTCCGGTCGACCCGTGGAAGTCGGCGTCGCCGTAGGAGAAGACGCCGCCGTCGCCGGCGACCAGCCAGTACCCCTCGCCGGTGGAGGTGGCGGTGACCCCCAGGAGGGGTGAGGCCAGTGCGAGGCCGTCGGCCGGCCCGAGGTCGGCGGCGCCGCCGTGCGCGCTTACGGAGTTGCGCTCCGTGGCCGTGGCCGTGGCCGCGGCCGTGGCGTCGGCGGTCGCCGGGCCGTCGGAGACCGCACCGCCTGCAGAGATGAGGAACGTGGCCCCGGTGAGAGCGCCTAGGAGGCGCCTCCGGAGGTGTGCGCCCGTCGCCCTGCGGCGGCGGGAGTGACCCATGGGAACGACGGGGAGATGCCCCGCCGTCCTGCTCGCATCCCCGGCGAGCGCGGGCCCCGCGCTATGGGGGTGGTCGGAGGCCGGTGCGCCGTCCCTCCGGTCGGTGAGGTCGGAGCGGCGCCCCGTCCCCTCGGTTGATCTTCGGGTGTTCATGGCCCCTTCTTCTTCTGCGCGCGACGAAGCGCGACTGTGGATTGGGGGAATCACACCGTCGGGATTCCGACGACGGTGGGCGACGGTACCGGTGGGGGTATCGAGCGACCACTTGGCGATATCAGTAGTAGCCCTAAGTGCTATCGTGGGTTTGTGCGGCAGCTACTTGTGAGGGTGGACGACGATCTCCACACCGGGCTCCGCGAGCGCGCCTCGGCGGAGGGTCGCTCGGTGAATGCGCTGGTCAACGACGTGTTGACGGCCGCGATCGAGGGTCGCGAAGGCCGCCGCGAGCACCTGCGGCGCAAGGCGCTGCGGTCGGGGGTCATCGCCGCCACCCCTCCGGCGGCGGGTGGGGACGGGTGATCCGGCCGGCCGGGATGCCGGTGCTCGGCGGCGGAGCGTGGCGCGACCGGGGCGTGGCGTGACCGTTCTCTACGCCGACGCGGGCGCGCTCGTCGGCGCCTACCTCGCCGACGACTCGGAGCACCCCACGCTGAGAGCGGCGCTGCTCGAGGGTGCCGACCCCGTCGTCTCGTCGGAGGTGGTCCGCGTCGAGGTCGCGGCGGCCTTCGCCGACCGGCCGCGCTCGCGCGAGCTGCTGGCGCGCTTCGACGCCGACTGCGGCGCCGGCGGGCCTCTCCTGCTGCTGCGCCTGGTTGCCGAGCGGACGTTCGCCGCCGCCGCCGAGCTG
Organism: uncultured Actinomycetes bacterium; assembly: GCA_963706745.1. Lineage (GTDB taxonomy): Bacteria > Actinomycetota > Acidimicrobiia > IMCC26256 > PALSA-610 > JAOSJK01. Next base: position 135,759 of record CAVPMX010000005.1, read on the forward strand.
GCCCGGGCGCACGGGCTGGGGCCGCTGGGGGCCATCCACGTGGTGACGGCCCTCGCGATAGCGGCGCCGCTGGCGGCCCCCGAGCCCCTCGTCTTCGTCACCCGCGACGAGCGGCGGCGGGAGGCCGCCGAGGCCTTCGGCCTACCGACGCCCGGCCAGGCGGGGAGCGGCCCCGCAGCGACCTGACCCGCCTCCCCCGCCGGCTCAGCCCATGCCGGAGAAGCGCGACTGGAGGCGGCGCATGCCGGCGAGCCAACGGTCGTAGTCGGAGCCCTTGCGGCGGTAGTACTCGAGGACCTTCGGGTGCGGGAGGATCAGGAAGCTCTCGGCGGCGAGGCCGTCGATCACGGCCTGGGCTACGTCCTCGGGCTCGATGACGCCGTCGACGCCGGCGACGCCGCCCTCCTCGACCCCGGCGATCATGTTCGTGCGCACGGCCTGGGGGCAGAGCACCGAGACCTTGATCCCCTGATCGCCGTGGGTCACGGCGAGCCACTCGGCGAGTGCGACGGCGGCGTGCTTCGTCACGGAGTAGGTGGCGGAGCCGAGCTGGGTCAGCAGGCCCGCCGCCGACGCCGTGTTCAGCAGGTAGCCGCCACCGCGCGAGATCATGCGCGGCACGACGGCCCGGGCGGCCCACACGTGAGCCATCACGTTCACGTCGATGCACCGTCGCCACACGTCGTCGGGCGACTCGACCCCGCCGGGTACGACGATCCCGGCGTTGGAGCAGAAGAGGTCGATGGGGCCGGCGTCGCGCTCCGCCGCCTCGACGAGGTTCGCGAGAGCCGCCGGGTCGGAGACGTCGCAGCGCAGCGCCAGACCGCCCACGTCGTCGGCGACGGTGGCCAGGTTCGCGTCGTCGACGTCGGCGACCACGACTGCGCGTGCCCCCTCGGCTGCGAACCGCCGGGCCAGCGCGGCGCCGATGCCGTTCGCCGCCCCGGTGACGACGACGACCCTGCCTTCGACCCTCATGTGACGGTGGCTCCCTCGTAGTCGATGCCCAGCACGACCGCCCGGCCCGGTGACGGTAGCGCCGCGGCGATCTTCTGGGCGTCGGCCCGGTCGGCGAGGGCGGCCACAGACGGACCCGATCCGCTCAGCCACGCGCACCAGGCGCCGGCGTCGAGAGCGGCCCGCAGAGCGGCCCGCGAGTCGGGGAGGCGGGCGAGACGGGCGCCCTGGTGCAGTCGGTCCTCAGTCGCTGCGCGCAGTGCCGCCGAGTCGCCCGCCGCCAGCGCAGCGACGAGCAGGGCCGTGCGCCCGATGTTGAAGGCGGCGTCCTCGAACGGGACGGCTGCCGCCAGCCGGCGACGCGACTCCTTCGTGGCCGCCTCCTGATCGGGTATCCAGACGACGACGGCCGGCTCGAGGGCCAGGGGTACCCGGGTTGCGTGGCCCCCGGCCGACGCGACCACTCCTCCGAGCAGCGAGGCGGCCGCGTTGTCGGCGTGCCCCTCCATCTCGGTCGCCTGTGCGAGCACGCGATCGCGCGACTCGAACGCCCCTCTCCCCTGCTGCACGTGGGCGGCGATGAGCCCGGCGACACGGGCGGCTCCCGAGTATCCGAGACCGCGGCCGCCGGGGAACCCGGCGGTGACCGAGATCGGGCCGGTGCCTCCGGCCTGGCGGAAAGCCCGTACCGCCGGGTGCGTCTCTGATGCCGCGTCGCCTTCGCCGACCGAGACCTCCAGGTAGGTCGTGAGTGCCACCCCGAGCGCGTCGAATCCCGGGCCGAGGTTCGCCGAAGACGCCGGCACCCGTATGCATGGACCGAGGGGCATGCCGATAGCCTCGCTCACGCGCACCCCCGGGTCGAGGCCCGGGCGTGGGCCGCGTTCCTTGCAGGCGCGGCTCGGGGCCGAGCACGAGAAGGCCAGGGTGTGCGCGGGCCGGTGTCCGATGGGCCCCGTCCGAGATGGAGCCGACCGGGGAGGTAGCGAGTGAACGGTGCCGAGCGCCTGATGGCGACAGCGGTGGACGGAGGGGTCGACGTCTGCTTCGCCAACCCCGGCACCACCGAGATCCCCCTCGTCGCCGCGCTCGACACGGTACCGGGAGTTCGAGGCGTGCTCTGCCTCGCCGAGGTCGTGGTCGCCGGAGCAGCCGACGGATACGGGCGTCTCACCGACCGGCCCGCGATGACGATCCTCCACCTCGGCCCCGGGCTCGGCAACGCGGTGAGCAACCTCCACAACGCACGCCGGGCCCGCACCCCCATCGTCAACGTGGTGGGCGACCACGCGTCGTGGCACCTCGCCGCCGACGCGCCGCTCGCATCCGACATCGAGCTGCTGGCGCGCAACGTCTCGGGCTGGGTCGGGTCGTCGACGTCGGCCGCGTCGCTGGGGTCCGACATGGCCGACGCGATCGCCGCGGCTCTCCGGGGACAGGTCGCGACGCTCATTGCGTGCGCAGACCACCAGTGGGGCGAGTCGGGCGACGGAGCGGTCGCGGTTACCCCCGAGGATCGCCGGAGCGCGTCCGACGACGAGATCGCCGAGGCCGCAGCCATGCTCGGCCGAGAGGGCTCGGTGCTCCTCCTGGGCGGGCGGGCGTTGCGAGAGCGCGGCCTGGGGGCTGCGGAGCGCATCGCGGCCGGCACGGGCTGCTCGGTGATGATGGAGACGTTCCCCGCGCGGGTCGAGCAGGGCGCCGACCTCCTCGCTCCCCACCGCCTCGGCTACTTCCCCGAGCTCGCAGCGAACGACCTGAAGGACGCTTCGGCGGTGGTTCTCGCCGGAGCGCTCGACCCGGTCGCGTTCTTCGGGTACCCCGACGGGCAGAGCCGGATCCTCGCCGACGAGGTCGCGCTCTTCTCGGTCGCCTCGCCGGAGGCCGACGTGGAGGACGCCCTCGACCGCCTAGCGGAGCGCGTCGGCACGACCGATGCTCCGGCACGACCGGTGGTCTCCCGAGTGCCGGTGCCCACCGGTGCGCTCGACACCACGTCGGCGGCTGCGGCGATCGCGGCGCTCCAGCCCGAGGGGGCGATCGTCGTCGACGAGTCGGCGACCAGCGGTGTCGCCTGGGGTGGGTTCGCGCAGGGCGCGCCGCAGCACACCTGGTTGACGCTCACCGGGGGCGCACTCGGGATCGGCCTGCCCGCGTCGGTGGGAGCGGCGATCGCCTGCCCCGATCGGCCCGTGATCGCGTTCCAGGCCGACGGCAGCGCGATGTACTCGCTGCCGGCGCTGTGGACGATGGCGCACGAGGGGCTCGACGTCACGGTCGTCGTCTGCTCGAACCGGCGGTACAACATCATCGGCTACGAGCTCTACCGGGCCGGGGTGACCGAGCCGGGGCCGAACGCACGGTCGATGGTCGAGCTCGAGCCGCCGGAGCTCGACTTCGTGGCCATCGCCTCGGGGATGGGGGTGCCGTCGGGGCGCGTCACCACCGCCGACGAGCTGGTGGCTCGTCTCGGTGTCGCCCTGTCCGAACCTGGACCGCACCTGATCGAGATGGTGCTGTAGCGGCGACGCTCGCATGTCGTCGCGTGTGTTCGTGATGCGCGGTGAAAGAGGTCTGCCGGGGTACGGTCGGAGCGTGCGCCGACTCTGCTCAAGGCCCGGGTGCAGCGCCTCGGCCACCACCGTCTTCGGGTTCGACCCCGGCTCGTGCGCGGTGTGGCTGGGCACTCTCTCGCCCGATGTTCCTCGCGACGCCGGCGACCTCTGCGACAGGCACGCCGCGGCCATGAAGCCGCCTCATGGGTGGGCGCTCGAGGACCGGCGGGGTGCGGACGCACCCCCGGCGCGCCGGAGCGGGCGAAGTCCTCGACGGAGCACGGCCACCCTGCGGTGGCGTCGCGCACCCGAGCACGCACCGGGGCGCGCAAGGCAGCCTCGGCCGAGGCGGGCAAGAAGGAGAGGGAGCGCAAGCCGCGACGGAGACGGCCCCGGCCGCCGGCGGAGAGCGCGACGGCGCCGCTCCCCTTCGACGCCGCCGAAGCCGGCGCGGGTACCGGAGTCGTCAGCGAGACCCCTGCGAAGTGGGGCACCGCACCGACGGGAGCACCGACGGCAGAGGCGCTTGCGCCCACGGCGGCGACGCGTGCAGCGCAGGGATCACCGACGCCCGCGCCGGCACGTGCAGAGGTGTCGCCGGCAGGCTCGGCAGACCCGCAGGTCGACGAGGAGTCGTGGTCGCCGCGCTTCGACCGCGACGACGACCTCGACGGCCTCCTCGACGCGAAGACGCCGCTGCTCGGGCGGGCGTTCCGCAACATCCGCTCCGTCTGAGCCGCCGACCGCAGCGCTCACGTCGCTGCGCCGCCGACCGCCGCCCCGGGAGGCCGTCAGCCGCCGGCATCCGCCTCGCAGTGCTCGCGCAGCAGCGCGAGCGACCCGGCGACGTTGCGGCGCGTCAGCGCGTCGGCGAGGCGGCCCAGTCCGGGGATGCGCGACCGCACCTCGTTGTCGCTCACGAGAGTGCACCCGCCACCGGGTGTGGCGCTCAGGCGGTACTCCTCGTGCAGTGCGACGAACCCGAGTGTGATCTCCGATGCGAACCGTCGGGTCGGCTCGACCGCGACGATGCGGTCGTGGAGCGTCAGTCCGATGCCGGCGACGCGTGTCCTCCAGAGAGCATGCTGCCCCGGCCGCGGGTAGCCGTCGGGCACGTCGATGCGCTCGACCCCGTCCCACACGACCACCTCGTCGGGTGCCACGAGGGCGCGCCACACCCGTTCGACCGGTGCGGCGATCTGCTCGGTCACGACCACGCGCCCCACGCCGGGCAGCCTCAGCCGCCGAGGTAGGCGGCGACGACGGCGGGGTCGTTGCGGAGGTCGTCGCTCGTGCCCCCGAGTGTCACCCGGCCGCTCTCGAGCACGTACGCACGATCGGCGATCGCGAGCGCCTGCGACGCGAGCTGCTCCACGAGGACGATCGTCGTCCCCTCGCGGGCCATCGCCTCGATGATCTCGAAGATCTCCTCGACGATCTTGGGAGCGAGACCGAGCGAGGGCTCGTCGAGGAGGAGGAGCTTCGGGTGCGCCATCAGGGCGCGCCCCATCGCGAGCATCTGCTGCTCGCCGCCCGAGAGGAGGCCGGCCTGCTGCTCGCGGCGCTCGCCGAGGATGTGGAAGCGCTCGAAGACCTCCTCCACACCCGCCTGCAGGTCGGCTCCGCGCCTCCGGCGGTAGCCGCCCAGGACGAGGTTCTCCTCGACGGACATCGCGGGGAAGACCCGCCTGCCCTCGGGCACGTGCACTATCCCGGCGCGGGCGATCGCGTGCGCCGCCTTGCGCTCCATGGGGTTGCCCTCGAACCAGATGTGGCCCCGCACCGACTTGTACGACTCGGCGATCCCCGAGACGGTCTTGAGCGTCGTGGTCTTCCCGGCGCCGTTGCCGCCGATGATCGCGACCACCTCGCCCTCGCCGACCTCGAACGAGACTCCTTGCAGCGCGTGCGCCGCCCCGTAGGCGACCTCCAGGTCTTCCACCCGCAGCAGCGGCTCGCCGGGCTCCGCGGTGGCGGCCCGCCGTGGTCGCGACGTCGCCGCGGTGTGACCGTGCCCCAGGTACGCGTGGATCACGCCCGGGTCGGACTGAACCTCCTCGGGGGTGCCCTCGGCGATCTTGCGGCCGTAGTCGATGACCGTGACGGTGTCGGAGAGCTCCATGACGATGTCCATGTGGTGCTCGATGAGCAGCACCGTCACGCCGCGCGCCTTGATCTCGCGGATCAGCTGGACCAGCTCGCCCTGCTCTGTGGGGTGGAGGCCGGCACCGGGCTCGTCGAGGAGCATCAGCACCGGATCGGCGGCTAGGGCGCGGGCGATCTCGAGGCGTCGCTGGTCGGCGAAGGGCAGCGAGCCGGCCCTGTGGTGGGCCTTGTCCTCGAGGCCGACGAACCTCAGCAGCGACCAGGTGCGCTGCGCGAGGCGACGCTCCTCGAAGTAGTCGAGACCGAGCAGAGATCTGAGGAGGCCCGAGCGGGTGTGGTGGTGCGCGCCCACCTGGACGTTCGCGAGGACGGTCATGTCGCGCCAGATCTGGATGTTCTGGAAGGTCCGCGCGAGGCCGAGGCGCACCCGTCGGTCGGCGCGGAGCGACTCGACCGACCGGCCCTGCAGTCGGATCGTCCCGCCCGAGGTGGCGTAGAAGCCCGAGACGAGGTTGATGAGGGTCGTCTTGCCCGACCCGTTCGGACCGATGAGCCCGTGGACGGTCCCGGCCTCGACCTTCATGTCGATCGCGTCGACGGCGGAGATGCCTCCGAAGCGCTTCGTGAGGCCGGTCAGCTCCAGCACGGTGCCCTCGGCCTCGGAGTCGCGCGCGGAGCGGAGGTCGCCGGAGTCCGCCGGGGCGGCTGTGGGGACGAGCTTCAACCTCCTCGCGAGGCGCGACACGATCTCGGCCTGCCCGCCGGGGTTCCCGACGATGCCGACTATCGCGAGCGTGCCGAAGAAGATGCCGAGGTAGTCGCCGAACGTGTCCTGCACCAGCGCCGTGGCCAGCACGTAGGTGATGGCGAGCGACGCGATCACAGGGCCGCCGATCGTGCCGAGACCGCCGAGCACACAGATCACGACGAGCCGGAACGAGAGCGCCTGTGGCCCCAGCTCGTTGCTCACGATCCGGAACTGGTTCGCTGCGACGACGCCGACCATCGCGACGAGGCCCGACGAGACGCCGAACGCGGCGACCTTGTACCAGTAGGTGTTGACCCCGCTCGCCCGGGCTGCGATCTCCGAGTCGCGGATCGCGGTCCATGCGCGCCCCCAGCGGCCGCGCACCAGGTTCCGGCAGACGACCAGCACGACGAAGAGGACGAGCGCGGCGAGGACCACGAGACCGCGCTGCCGGCTGCCTTCGGCGAGCGGGAGGTCGCTCACCTCGATCGACTCCTCTACACGCCGCCCCTGCTGGCCGCCGAAGAGGTCTTCGTAGATGCGCATGAGGGCCGGCATGAGGAGGCCGAGCGAGAGCGTCACCACGGTCAGGTAGAAGCCCCGCAGGTGGCACGACAGGAGAGCGAGCACGACGCCGGCCGCTGCGCCGAAGAGGAACGCGAAGGGGAACCCGAGCCACGGGTCGAGGCCCAGCTCGATCGCCCAGACCGACCCCGCGTAGCCGCCGACCACGAGGAAGGTCGCGTGGCCGAGTGTGAGGAGGCCCGTGTAGCCGACGAGGAGGTTCACCGCCGAGGCGGCACCGGCGGTGATGAGGGCCGTGGCGGTGGCGCTCATCCACTTGCGGTTGTCGCCGTGCACGGCGAGCAGCCAGTAGACGAAGAGGCCCAGCGCCGCCGGCGGCACGAGGCGCGACACGAGCGCGAGCAACCGCTGCTGCGCGCTCACACCTTCTCCGTCTCGGCCTCGCCGAACATGCCTGTCGGCCGCAGCACCAGCACCGCGAGGAAGACGAGGACCACGACCGGGATCTCCCAACGCGCGCCGTCGTCGACGTAGGCGCGTGTGATCGCGGTGGCGAAGGCGATCAGGTATCCACCGACGATCGCGCCACGCGTGGAGCCGAGCCCGCCGATGACGGCTGCGACGAACGCCATGATGCCGAGGTTCAGTCCGTTGTCGAGCTTGACGAAGAGGCGCTGCGAGAGAACGACTGCGGCGATCGCCGCGAGCCCACCGGCGATGGCGAAGGAGAGCATCACCATGCGGTCGGCGTCGATCCCCATGAGCGTCGCGGCCTGCTTGTCCTGCGAGACGGCCCGGAACGCCTTGCCGATGAGAGTGCGCGAGAGCAGCAGCTCGAAGCCGACCATCAGGGCGAGCGCTGTGACGACGATGAGCACGTCGTCGGGCTTGATCGCGACGCCGTAGAAGACCGAGCCGCGCCAGCCGAGGATCGAGCCGGCGATCGACGGTATCTGGTGCGTCTCGGAGTCGATGACCTTGCGTACGACGTCGAGGAGGATCGTCCCTGCGGCCGACGTCGTGAGGATCCAGCCCATCGTCGAGGCGACGTCGATCTTGCCGAGCGTGCGGATCGCTATCAGGTGCACCAGCACGCCGACGACGAGGGTCACCGCGATCGCCCCGAGGAACGCGACGAAGATCGGGAGGTTCGCGCGGTCGACGAACGCGAAGGCCGCGTAGCCGCCCACGACGAGCATGGTCCCCTGCGCGAAGTTGACGATGCGCGTGGAGGAGAAGACGACGTTGTACCCGAGCGCGACCAGTCCGAGGACGCTCCCGGTGGTGAGCCCACCGACGAGGATCAGCAGGAAGGTCGTCACGGGCGGTCGGCGCGCCTACCCGGCAAGGGCCCGCGGACTGCGCGTGTCAGTGGACGGCCTTGCACGCCTCGACCTTCGCCTCGTCGCCCTGTCGCGAGACGTCGCAGTACGTGCCGTAGCCGTCGAGGACCTCCTGCATGAGCTCGGGGTGCGACGCCTGGTTCGCCTCGAGCGTGTAGTCGAGGTAGGCGACCGGGCCTTCGTAGTCGGCGGGGAATGTCGTGCCGAACTCCTTGCCGAGGTCGTAGCCCATGTCGAACGGCTGCCGTTCGAGCGTGATCAGGATGAGGTCCTCCTTCAGCTTCGACAGGTGGCGGTCGGCGGCGAAGTTGAACCCGATGGGTGAGGCGAACTGGATGTCGATGCCCGACTCGAGCGCCTCGACCATCGCGTCGGGGTCGGTCGAGCCGGCCTCCTCGGCGGCGCGCAGGAGGGCGGCGAGGCCGTCGGCCGGAGCCTCCTCGCCACCCGTCGGCACGCCGTGGCCGGCCTCGTCGAGCATCTCGCGGATGGGGAAGTTCGGCTGGCCGACGAGGCCGCCGACGTACCAGACGGTGAGCGTCCCCGGACGCGCTGCGTCGCCCGCGAGCTCCACCCACGACCGCTCGCCGGTGCCACCGGGCGAGCCCATGATCTGCGGCGCCCATCCGGATCCCATCGCGGTCTCCGCGTCGACGTAGCGCCCGCCGACGGCGTCGACCTGCTTCACGATGCCCGCCGTGTTCGAGGTGAGGCCGTAGACGAAGAGTGCGTCGCCGCCCGCGGAGCGGAGCTTGTCGACCTGCTGGCCGTACTCGGAGTCGAAGAGGGAGAAGGTTTCGAGGCCCGCGACCTCGAGGCCCCGGTCGGCCATCGCGGCCTCGAACCAGCCGCCGGCGCCGGCGAAGGAGAGGGCGTCGTAGATCATCCCGGCCGACTTGTACCCGCGGTCCTTGCAGTAGTCGGCGAGGAGCTCGATCGCCATCCTGTCGGGCAGGTAGACCTGGAAGACCGAGCGGAGCTCCAGACCTTCGTACTCGGGAGGGATGTCGTCGTTCTCGAGGTTCCCCGGGTAGAGGGCGCCGTAGGAGCCGAGGTCGCCGAAGACGCTGATGAGCGGTATGCCGGCGTCTTCGACGTCGGCGAGCGTCTCGGGCATCCCGTTGAGCGGGCCGGCCCACAGGATCCCGATGCAGTCGGGGTCGTCGATGAACTCCTGGACGGCCTGCACGGCGAGCGTCGGTGTCGGGAGCCCTTCGGGCCCGGCGATGTCGCGCTCCAGGAGCTTCACGCGCCGCCCGCCGATCCCGCCCATCTCGTCGATCCGGGTCGTGGCGGCGTCGAGTGAGCGCTTGGCGATGTCGCCGATGAACCCGGCGACCCCCGTGTAGGTGGAGATGACTCCCACCTTCACCGTCTCGGCAGCAGCCCCGTCGCCACCGTCTCCACCGCCGGTGTCTTTCGTGTCGGTGTCGTCGTCTCCGCCGCAGGCGGCGAGGAGGGCGGGGCCCGCACCGAGGACGGCCGCGCCCGTGAGGCCGTAGCCCAGGAACCTGCGGCGTGAGACCCCGTCGCCGACGCTTCCGCCGGGGGCACCCTTGCCGCCGCTGCCCTTGCCACCGGTCCGCCAGTCTGCGTCGCGACGTGTGCTCACGGGTGACCTCCTGTGCGCGTCAGACGGCGAGCTCCCCGCCGGTGAGGTGGTTCTAGCAGACCACCCGGCCGGGGGACACGGCCTTGTGAACTTCGCGGCGGGGCCGGAAGGAGGCGATTGGGCGTCGGTGGCGCCGTAGGGCGGGGCCGGGGTCGGTCGGGGCCGGCTGCGGCGCGCGACTCGGGGCCCGTTCGGGTCAGACCGTCGGGTACTCGGGCGGCCACGGCGTCGATGGCGGCGCGCAGCTTGTCTGCCGCGTCCTCGGCGAGGGCCGCGAACGCCGGGTCGGGCATCAGCTCACGGGGGTCGACCGCCATTATCCGCGTGCCGCCGTCGATCGCCTCCACCACGACGTTGCACGGCAGCAGCAGGGCCACGGTCGGGTCGAGCTCGAGCGCCGCGTGGGCGAGGGGAGGGTTGCAGGCGCCGAGGATCTTCATCGGCGCCCGGTCGACGCCGAGCTTCGCCTTCAGTGTCGCGGCGACGTCGATCTCGGTGAGCACACCGAAGCCGTGGTCGGGGAGCTCGCTGCGCAGGGCCGCCTCGGCCTCGTCGATCGGGAGTGCCACGTCTGCTGTGAAGCCCTTCATCGTCGCCTCCGGTTGCGTCGGGGTCTCGTCCGCCGCGCATACCGGAAGAGCATGCGCCGCGGGCGAGGGCAGGACCATGACCATATACCCCAGGGGGTATATGGTGCAAGCGACGGCGGAGAGGCGCGTCACGCCCGGCCGGTGCTACGTGATCTTCACGCAGTCGGTGCACTCGGCGGTGGCGCCGTTGTCGGCGTTCCACGACGGCCCGGGGTTCTTGACGCGGATGACGGTCTTGCCCTTCGCGAAGCCCGCGGGCACCCGGACCCTCGCGGTGACCTTCGTGTCGCTGACGACGACGATCTTGCCCACCACGAGGCCGCCTTCCATCGACGGCACCGCCTCCGCCTCGAACCCGGTCCCCGTGATCGTCACGTTGGTGGCGGCGCCCCTCGGCAGTGACGAGGGACTGACGGAGGTGATGGTCGGGGTGCGGTAGTGGCGCAGGTAGACGTCGATCTTGCCGTTGTCGGTCGTGTCCCCCGAGAGGCTCTGCACCAGTGCGGCCGTGGAGAAGGCGACCATGTTGCCGTCGTCGCTGATCGCGCCGGTGTAGGTGGGGCCGGCGACCTGCGCGAGGAAGAGCGCGCGGCTGGCGAGGGTGGTGGTGTTCGCGACGGTGTCGCGCACGAAGAGGTCGTCGAAGCCGTTGGTGTCGCCGGTCACGAGGTTGGAGCCGCCGGAGCGGAACGCGACGTAGCGGCCGTCGGCGCTGATCGACGGGACGAAGCTGTGACCGTTCGACTTGGTGCCGTCGGCTGCTCTTCGAGGCGCGGATGGTCGTGCCGAGGGTGCGGTCGCGCACGAAGATCTCGAGGGTGGTCGGGGCGACGCCACCGTCGAGGTTCGCGGAGGAGATGAACGCGACGTAGCGGCCGTCGGCTGAGATGTCGGGTGGGCCGAACCCTCCATCGACCGGCACAGCTCCCGTTGTTGCGGCGGCTGACGAGTCTCGTCTTGTTCGTCGCGAGCTCGCGTACGTAGACGTCTTCTTCTTCGTTGAGGTCGTCGCTGACGAACGGCTCGTAGGTCACGAACGCGACGGTGCTGCCGTCGGCGCTGATCGCCGACTCGTAGCTGTCTTCTTCTTCGTCGCCCTCGTCGCCGTTGCTCTTGATGCTCGCACGGATGGTGGTGCCGGCGGTGAGGTCGCGCACGAAGATGTCCTGGGCGACGTTGTAGTCGTCGCCGACGAGGGTCTCCGCGTACGAGCTGAACGCGACACGGTTGCCGTCGGCGCTGATCGAGGGCTCCTCGCTGTCGTCGTCGCCTTCGGTGCCGTCGGTTGCGACACTCACCCGCGTGGTGGTGCCGGCGGTGCGGTCGCGCACGAAGACGTCGGTCGAAGCGTTCGTGTCGCCGGCCACGAGATCGGCCGCGGTCGACTCGTACGCGACGTAGCGGCCGTCGGCGCTGATCGCCGGGTACAGAGCAGTGCCGGTGCCCGCGACACCCGCACCCGAGACGTCGACGATCTCGGTCGTGCCGGTCGCGAGGTCACGCACGTACGACGTGCACGAACCCGGCCGCGGGAACCCCCGCCGACCAGCGGCGTGCCGCCCTGGGAGAACACCACGTAGCGGCCGTCACCACTTATCGCGACGCGCCCCACGACATCGGAGTCGCCCGCCACCTCATCAGACGAGAGGTTCACCTGCTCCACGTACGCGCACGCACTCGACACCAGCGCCAGAAGCCCCGCCAGGGACGGCGATCCGTGCCCCGGCCGTCGCCTTCAGATCCCGCCGCACCCGCGCCTCCCAGAGTCGCACCGCCCTGCGCCCAGTGACGACCACACCCGACCTCAGGGTCTGCCGGCACCAGCGAAGTCTTCCAGAGAACGCAGAGAGCGTGCAAGAGGGCGCAGACAGTAGTGGTTCGTCGGCCGACCCGCTCCACCCTACGGGAGCGGGCGGTCGGGAGGCCGGGAGGTCGGTCGGGAGGTCAGGAGGGAGGCGCGCCTCCGGGGCCCGGCCCCGCAGGCGGCGCCGGTGGCCGGACGTGGCCGCTCACGTGATCGTGAGGCAGCCTGCGCACTCGGCGTACGCAGCCCCTGGTCAGGTCCCAGGCGGGGCCGGGGCTCTGCACCCAGAGGGCCTGCGTCCCCGGCCAGGCGTCGGCGGGGACGGTGAGGGTCGCGGTGATCGTCGTGGGGTCGACCACGACGACGTTGCTGACCGCGATGTTCGAGTACGACAGGGGGACCGACCCGGCCCGGAAGCCGCTGCCCGTGATGGTGATGTTGGTTGCGGTGTCGCGGGGGATGTTCGGGGGGTTTACGGAGGTGACGGTGGCGGTGCGGTAGTAGCGGGCGTAGACGTCGATCTTGCCGTTCGCGACGGGGTCGCCCAGGTACGCGAGCATCGGAGCGGGTGTCGTGAAGGTGACCATGTTGCCGTCGTCGCTGACGGCGCCGGTGTAGGTGTGGCCGGGGATCTGCGCGAGGAAGAGCGCGCGGCTGGCGAGGGTGGTGGTGTTCTCGACGGTGTCGCGCACGAAGAGGTCGTCGAAGCCGTTGGTGTCGCCGACTACGAGGTTCGATCCGCCGGAGCGGAACGCTACGTAGCGGCCGTCGGCGCTGATCGTGGGGGCGAAGCTGTGGCCGTTCGAGGTGGTGCCGGCGGCGGCTGCTGTCGAGGCCCTGATCGTCGTGCCCAGCGTGCGGTCGCGCACCATGATCTCCAGGGCTACGGGTGAGACCCCGCCGTCGTAGTTGCCGAAGGTGATGAACGCGACGTAGCGGCCGTCGGCTGAGATGTCGGGTGGGCCGAACCCGCCGCTCGAAGGAGAGCTCCCGTTCTTGTGCCGGCTGACGAGTCTCGTCTTGTTCGTCTCGAGCTCGTGTACGTAGACGTCTTCTTCTTCGTTGAGGTCGTCGCTGACGAACGGCTCGTAGGTCACGAACGCGACGGTGCTGCCGTCGGCGCTGATCGCCGACTCGTAGCTGTCTTCTTCTTCGTCGCCTTCGTCGCCGTTGCTCTTGATGCTCGCACGGATGGTGGTGCCGGCGGTGCGGTCGCGCACGAAGATGTCCTGGGCGACGTTGTAGTCGTCTCCGACGAGGGTCTCCGCGTACGAGCTGAACGCGACACGGCTGCCGTCGGCGCTGATCGAGGGCTCCTCGCTGTCGTCGTCGCCTTCGGTGCCGTCGGTTGCGACACTCACCCGCGTGGTGGTGCCGGCGGTGCGGTCGCGGACGAAGACGTCGGTCGAAGCGTTCGTGTCGCCGGCCACGAGATCGGCCGCGGTCGACTCGTACGCGACGTAGCGGCCGTCGGCGCTGATCGCCGGGTACAGAGCAGTACCGGTGCCCGCGACACCCGCACCCGACACATCGATGATCTCGGTCGTACCGGTGGCCAGGTCGCGCACGTAGACGTGCACGAACCCTGCGGCGGGAACCCCGGCGACGAGCGGCGTGCCGCCCTGGGCGAACACCACGTAGCGGCCGTCACCGCTTATCGCCACGCGCCCCACGACGTCGGAGTTGCCCGCCACCTCATCAGACGACAGGTTCACCTGCTCCACATACGCGCACGCACTCGACACCAGCGCCAGAAGCCCCGCGAGGAACGCGATCCGTGCCCCGGCCGTCGCCTTCAGATCCCGCCGCACCCGCGCCTCCCAGAGTCGCACCGCCCTGCGCCCAGTGACAACCACACCCGCCCGGCGCCCGCCCGAGTCCCGGAAGCCGACGCCGAGTCTCCCAGACGGCGCAGAGCGCGCGCAATGGTCCGTTCCGAGGCGGTACGCCGGACTCATGCCGGGCGCGGCGGAGGGGGCCCGGCACGGTCGCCGGGCCCCCTCTCAGCAGAGCTGACTGCTCCTACCGACCGCGGCACAGGGCCGCGGTCGGTCGCCGGCTACCTGAGCGGCCGGAGTGCCCGGCGCCGGTCGGCGGCGAGCATCGTCGCGCCGGCGAGGAGCACCGAGAGGCCGATCAGGGCCAGCATTGTCGATCCGCTACCCGTGGTCGGGAGAGCACCCGACCCCGCCGCTGCGGCGGTGGTGTCCGACACCTGGGTGGTGGCGGTCGCTGCGGACGTGGACGTGTTCGCCGGTGGCTGCGTGGTGCTCGTCACGGTGCCGAGCGTGGTGACGACGCCGCCCTCGGTCGTGGTAGTCGCCACATCCGTGGTGGTAGTGGTCGAACCGATCGTGGCCGGCGGTCCGGTGGTCGTCGGCGCCTCGGTAGAGGTCGTCGGCTCCTCTGTGGTGGTCGTCGTGGGTGGAGACAGCAGGTAGCAGAGGTACGCGTACGCGATCGGCTTGATCTTGTTGCCCTTCGGAGCGGCCGTCAGCCCCGTGTCGGCTTCCCCTTCGACGCCGCTGTACCCGTAGATGTGGACCTTGGGGCCCTTGGTGCCCTTCACCACAACCTTCTGGAGGATCCCGTCGGTGACCTGGAAGTCGAACGCGGTGTTGTCGGGGAGGAAGGTGAAGCTCCCCGAGAAGCCGGCGCCGTCGACTACGCCCGACCCTGGGATGGCGAGGTAGTTGGAGTTGGGGAGGCCGACGTTTGCGCAAGTCGTCGGAGAGCCCTTCGGGGCCGTCAGGCTGATGCGCTCCGCCGACGCCGATGTCGCCAGAGCGGCGAAGAGGATCGTGGTGAAGCCCACTACCACCAGGAGCCAGCCCCGGTGGCGACGAGGGCCGTTTCCGGTCTCGGACCGTGTCATCGCTTGCCCCTTTCGCGCGATGACGGAGTCGGGTTCACGCTGGCTCCTCTCCGGGCGCCGTGACCAACTACAGCCCGGAGGATCTTCGCTTCCCCGTCAGCACGGCACCCATCGGTGCCTATGTGTGAGTGGTGCGTGGTGGTCGCCCTGTTGCAGAGGCGGGTCGGGCACCGGCCGGACGGCCGGGTCTGCTCGAACCGCGTGGTGGTCGGGCGAGCATAAGCGCGCCTGCAGGAGTGAGTCAACCACGCCGAGCGCGCGAGATGGGGAGTCCCGCGCTCCGGGTGACAGTGCGGCGTCGGGGCCTGCGGAGGTCGGGAATGGAGTCCCCGGGCCAGTGAGGCAGGCATGGGCCGGGTCTCGCGCCGGGGGCGGCGCCGAGACGGCCGGCTGGTACGGTCGGCCCTCCTACAGGGGGTCTCGGATGGACGTGCTCGTCACCGGCGGGGCCGGGTTCATCGGGTCGCACCTGGTCGACGCGTTGGTCGCCGACGGGGCACGGAGTGAGGGTCCTCGACGACCTCAACACCGGCCTCGCGGAGAACGTGGCGCCCGCCGCCGATCTGGTTGTCGGCTCGGTCGCCGAGCCCGCCGACGTGGCGCGGGCCGTGGAGGGGGCCGAGGTCGTCTTCCACCTCGGGGCACACGGGGCGGTCGCCCGGTCTGTCGCCGACCCGCTGGCCACCGACACGGCGAACGTGCGCGGCACGCTCGCGGTGCTCAAGGGCGCGCTCGACGCCGGCGCCCGGCGAGTCGTCTTCGCCTCGTCGAGCAGCGTCTACGGGGGGGCGGAGCGCCTCCCCACCCCAGAGGATGCGCCGCTGCTCCCCCGTTCGCCCTACGCGGCGAGCAAGCTCGCCGGCGAGCACTACTGCCGGGTCTTCGCCGAGCTCTTCGAGATCGAGACCGTCGCCCTGCGCTTCTTCAACGTCTTCGGGCCGAGGCAGCGACCCGACTCCACCTACGCGGCGGTCATCCCCCTGTTCGCGGGCGCCCTCCTGGCGGGAGAGGACCCCACGGTCCACGGCGATGGGCGCCAGAGCCGCGACTTCACCTACGTGGGCGATGTGGTGGCGGCGCTCCGAGCGGCGGCCCGGGCCCCCGGGGAGAGGTGCAGCGGCCGCGCCTACAACGTCGCCGCGGGTCGGAGCCACGACCTGCTCGACCTGCTCGACGTGCTCGGCCGCCTGATCGGCGCGACCCCCACCCCGGTCCACACCGGGGTCAGGCCGGGCGACGTGCGCTCGAGCCTCGCCTCGGTCGAGGCCGCCGAGCGCGACCTCGGCTTCCGCGCCCAGTGCTCCTTCGAGGACGGCCTCGCGAAGACCGTCGACTGGCTCCGCGCCCGCCCCTGACAACCCTGTTTGGACGCATGCGGTCGCTATGGCTCCGCTGAGGTCCAAACAGGGGGGTGGGTGCGGGGGCCGCGCCGCCCGCCGTGCGGCCCCGCACCACCCGCCGTCTACAGGCGCTCGACGCGCCCGGGTGACCTCGGGAGACGGCTCCTGGTGTCGAAGACGAGCTTGGCGTGCTCGAGGACCAGGTCGTAGTCGAAGGAGTCGTGGTCGGTGACCACCACGACGAGGTCCGCCGCTCCCAGGAGGTCGGCGTCGAGGTCGGCCCTGAACTCGAACCTACCCCCGGTGGCCACCGTCGCGACGTGCGGGTCGACGGCCGTGACCTTGGCGCCCAGCCGTGTCAGCAGGTCGATGACCCTGAACGACGGCGCTTCGCGGGCGTCGCTGGTGTTCGGCTTGTAGGCGACGCCGAGCACCACCACGTGCGCGCCGTTCACTGCGCGGCCGGCGCCGTTGAGGAGGTTCTGCACCCGGCGGGCCACGTACTGCGGCATGTGGTCGTTGACGTCGTTCGCCAGCTCGATGAAGCGGAAGGTCTGCCCGGAGCGCCGCTTGACCCGCCAGGAGAGGTAGCTCGGGTCCACCGGCAGGCAGTGCCCGCCGACCCCCGGCCCCGGCTTGAACGCCATGAAGCCGAACGGCTTCGAGTCGGCTGCGTCGATCGCCTCCCACACGTCGATGCCGAGCTCGTGGGCGAAGACGGCGAGCTCGTTCACCAGGGCGACGTTCACGTGGCGGAAGGTGTTCTCGACGAGCTTCGACAGCTCCGCGACGGCGGGGCTCGACACGGGCACGAGCTTCTCGACCAGGGTCCCGTAGAAGGCCTCGACGGCGGCGAGCGACGCGGCGTCGACGCCGGAGACGATCTTCGGCGTGTCTGCGAGCCCGTATCGGGTGTTGCCGGGGTCGATGCGCTCGGGCGAGTAGCCGAGGTGGTAGTCGGACGCCGGCGCGCAGGTTCCCCGCCGACTCCCGCTCGAGGATCCCGGCCACGAGCTCCTCGGTGGTGCCTGGGTAGGTCGTGGACTCGAGTATCACCAGAGCGCCGGGGCGCAGCGAGCGCGCCACTCGGGTCGCCGCGGCCTCTCGATCGGGGAGAGGTCGGGGAGGCCCTCGGCGAGCGGGGTCGGCACCGTGATTACGGCGACGTCGAATCCGTCGAGCTCGGCGGGGTCGGCGGTCGGCACGTACCCGGCGTCGAGTGAGCGTGCGAGCACATCGTCGTCGATGTCCTCGACGTAGGACCGGCCGGCGGCGAGCGACGTCGACACGCTCGCTGTCGACGTCGAGGCCGACGACCGGGAACCCGACCTCGACCGCCCGCATCGCGACGACGAGGCCCGACGTAGCCCTGACCGACCACGACCACGCGCGCCGTGCGGTCGCGGATCAGCGTGAGCAGGTCGGGGGAGTCGACGCCTTCGAGGCTGACCAGTGAGGCCGTCATCGACCGACCCCCGGAGTCGAAGCGGCCGCGGGAGAGTCGCCGGGCGCGTCACCGGCACCGGGCTCGCCGCTGCCGGATCGTGATCGAGGGCGGCGGCGGCCGCGTTCAGGTCGATGACCACCGCCATCTCGTGGGTCCCGTGGTCGGCGTCGTCGCCTGCGTCGAGCTCCACGAGGTCGATCAGGTCGACGTCGGCGTCGGCCTCCACCCGTGCGACGTGGCCTACGCGCATCCTCTCGCAGAGGTCGTGCATCAGGTCGCGCACGTCGAGCGACCAGGGGTCTACGTGACGCACCAGCTCGGGGTGGATCGGGGGCGCCTCGACTCCCTGGATCATCGGGTGCGCGGCCCGGCGCTCCGCCTCGTCGTGGCCGAAGAGCTCCTCGTGCAGCTTCTCGCCGGCGCGGAGGCCCGTGTACTCGATGGCCACGTGCCGCTGTGCACGGCCGGCGAGACGGCGGGCGACGTCGGCGATGCGGACGGGCTCGCCCATGTCGAGCACGAGCACCTCGCCGCGACTCGCCGATGCGCGCCGGCCTGCATCACGAGCTGCACCGCCTCCTCGACGGTCATGAAGTAGCGGGTGATGTCGGGGTGCGTGACCGTGAGTGGGCCGCCGGCCTCGATCTGGGCGCGGAAGGTGGTGAGGACCGAGCCGCGGCTCCCGAGCACGTTGCCGAAGCGCACGCTGACGTACCGCCCACCCGAGCGGCGGGCGATGTGGGCGGTGAGCCCCTCCGCGACGCGCTTGGAGCAGCCGAGGACGCTCGTCGGGTTGGCCGCCTTGTCGGTGGAGATGTTCACGAACTCGCGCACGCCGGCCTCGGCGGCCGCCTCGAGGACCGAGAGAGTGCCCCACACGTTCGTCTTGAAGGCCTCGATCGGCTGTGACTCGAGAAGGGGGAGGTGCTTCAGCGCCGCGGCGTGGAAGACGACGTCGGGCCGACGTCGCCGGAAGAGCTCGGCGACCCGGACACGGTCGCGGATGTCGAGGAGCACGGTGTCCTGCGAGTCGAGGAGCGCCCGGCCCGCGATGGAGAGCTGCACGGCGTGCAGCGCCGACTCGTCGCGGTCGATCATTATCAGCTCGGCGGGCTGGAGGCGCGCGAGCTGGCGGCAGAGCTCCGATCCGATGGAGCCGCCTGCACCGGTCACGGCGACGACCCGCCCCGATACGTACTGCGCGACGGTCGCGATGTCGGTGTCGACCTGGTGACGACCGAGTAGGTCGGCGTCGGTGGGCTCACGTATGTCGGAGACGTGCACGTCGTGGCCGACCAGCTCGCGTGCCGAGGGAAGGACCCGGACCTTCAGGCCGAGGGGTGTGGCGAGGTCGATCATGCGACCGATCAGGGCGGCGTCGGCGCTGGGGACTGCGATGAGCAGCACCTCTGCCGAGTAGACCGCCGCAGCCGCCGCCAGGACCCGGCGGTCGCCGACCACCTGCACGCCGCGGATCTCGAGGTTCGCGAGGTCGCGGTCGTCGTCGATGATGGCGACGGGCCGGAACGGGCTGTGCGGGTCGTCGAGCATCGCCCGGATGGCACGTCGGCCGCCGACGCCTGCGCCGAAGACGAGCACGCGCGTGCGCTCCTGGATGGTGGCGCGTTGGCGCTGCTCGTTCGTCAGGCGGCGTCCGAAGCGGATGGCGCCGGTGGTCGGGAAGGCGAGGAGGGCGCCTCCGAGCACCGCGGAGACGGGCATCGCCCGATGGCCCGGGAGGAGCAGGTCGACCCCGAGGAGGACCGCGCCGACGAGAGCGACGCTCCGGCCGAGGGCGAGCACCTCCTCGAAGGAGCCGAACACGTAGCGGCCGCGGTAGAGGCCGTACATGTAGCCCGCAGTGATCTGCATGACTGCCGCGAGGACTACGAGCCACTCGATGCGGAACGAGGCGAGGCGGGAGAGGTCGAAGTCGAGTCGGAGCAGAGCGGCGGCGTAGAGGGCGACGGCCCAGGCTGCGCCGTCGAAGGCCGCCTGCTGGATTCGGCGGCGGCGTGAGAGTGCCTTGCGGTCTTCCGCCCAGGGGTTCTCTGCGTGACCCATGCCCGGGTCCTCTCTTCCCGCCCTCGTCCGCCCGTGCTCCGCCCTTGCCTCCGCCCGACCCGGTCACCCGGGTAGAGGACCTTCGACCCGCCGCGACCCGGACCTGCGGTTACGGCGCGTAATCGGTCGTGGGCGAATCTCCCATACGATCCGGGGGTGCCGCAAGGGAAAGTTCACGCTCCGCGTGAGGATTTCACGGTGTATCTACCCGATAGTGATGGTTTCGACGTCACGCTGAGAGGCCATGTGGAGACTCTCCGGGTGCTGCTGGAGACGGGTCAGCTCCGGGCCGGCCTGGCGACGGGGTGTCTCGCGCTGGTCGCGGTCGTCGTCGTGGGTCTCGTCCGCGGCCCCGGGAAGCGGGTAGGGCAGGTCGGTGTGGCCTTCGCGGCGGCCGGTGCAGCCGTCCTGTCTGGCCTTTTCGGCGCCGAGGGGGTTGACGGGCCCTCTGCCGCGCTGCTATGGGGCCTCGCCCTGCTGGCGGTGGGCGGGGCGGTCTCCACCACGCTCAGTAGGCGGAGCGGCCCCGGCGAGACGTCACTGTGGGTGACGGTGGCTCTCGCCACCGCGCTGCTGCTGCCGGGGGCGCTCCTCGTGGGGGCCGATGGCGACCTCGAGGGCCCGGGCTGGGTGGGCCCTCTCCTGGTGGTGGTGACGGCCGTCGGGGGAGCGTTGCTCGGGCGCCTCGACGCAGATCCGCTGCGCCGTGGGCTCGGTCCGGCGATGCTGCTGGTCTCCGTCGTCGCCGTCTTCGCGACGGTCCCCGACACCGAGGAGATGCGGGCGCTCGTAGGTGTCGCGCTGCCCCTGGCGGTACTCGGCGGCGCGGGGCGCGGGGCCGGCCTCGGAGCGGGTGGTCCCGCCGCCGTGGGGCTGCTCGTGCACACGGCGGCCGTGGGTGGAGTGGGGCGCCCGTCGTCGATCATCGGTGCCGTGGGGACGCTGGGGATGCTCGTCGCGATCCCGATCGTGGGCGTGCGCCGGGTCGGTCGGGCGGCCGGCGCCCCCGCCCGCTGCCGCCGGCGCCGGGGGTGCGCCGGGTCGCCGGGAAGCGGTCGCGGCGTTCGGCGCGCATGTCGCGGTCGCGCTCTACGCCGCACGCGTCGCCGGGCTCGTCCGCGACCCGGGCGAGGCAGCGATGCTCCTCGTGCCCGCCGCGGTCGCCGCGGTCGTGGCGGCGGCGGCGATCGAACGGATGCGTGCCGGGACCCTCAGGAACGATCGGCGTGCGAGGCACCCACGGCCGCGGCGTGCTCGTGCACGAGCGCCACGGCGTCGGAGATGACGTCGACGGAGGCGAGGGGGAGAGCCGGGTAGATGGGGAGGCTGATGACGCGCCCGGCGACGGCCTCCGTGATCGGGAGCCTCGCACCGGTCGCGTGCGACTGCTGCAGGTGCACCGGAGGGTCGAAGTAGCAGCGCGTGTCGACGCCCTCGGCTCGAAGTGCCGCGACGAGAGCGTCGCGCCCGGTTCCGAAGGTGGCCTCGTCGACCTGGATCGTGAAGTCCTTCCAGCTCGACACGTCGCCCGGGTCGATCTGCTGCACAGCGATGCCGGGGATGCCGGCGAGGCGCTCGGAGTAGCGCTGTGCGATGGCGGATCGGGCCGCGGCGGTCTCGGCGAGGTCGGCGAGCGACTCCAGGGCGACGGCCGCGTGCAGCTCCGACATGCGCGCGTTGAGACCCACGAAGAGGGTGTCGTAGTCGCCGGGGTTGCCGTAGTCGCGCCCGATGCGCACCGACTCGGCGACGGCGTCGTCGTTCGTGGCGACGATGCCGCCCTCCCCCGCGACGACCGGCTTGGTGGGGCTCATGCTGAACACCTCGGCCGTCCCGAAGCCGCCGATGGGGCGGCTTCCGCGGCGTGCACCGAACGCGTGCGCGGCGTCGAACGCCGCCGGTACCCCCAGCTCGGCGGCGAGCACCTCCACCTCCTCGACGGGGCACGGCGCCCCGAAGAGGTGCGTCGCGAGGATCGCTCCCACGCCCTCGGGGTGCCCGGCGCGCACTGCGCGCTCACGGGCGTCGGCGACGTCGAGCTGGAAGCTGTGCGGGTCGCACTCTGCGAAGAGCGGTGTCCGCCCGCACCAGGCGACGGCGTGCGCCGTGGCGGAGAAGGTGAAGCCGGCGACGAGCACGGCGCCGGAGGGCTCGATGGCGCGCAGCACGAGCATCAGCCCCGCCGTGCACGACGAGACGGCGACCGCGTGGCGCGTCGCCAGGAGCCCGGCGGCGGCCGTCTTCGAGCTCGCGCACCAGCGGGCCGTTGGTGAGCATGCCGCGCTCGTACGAAGGCTCGAGACGCCGCATCACCCGCTCGAGCGGGGGCACCGGTGGGCGGACGAAGGGGACCCCGTCGGGGAAGAGGGGCGTGCCGCCGATGATCGCGGGCTGGGTCACTCTGGGATCTCCGGGCTGTTGGTGGTCGGCGAGAGGAAGCCGCCGAGCACGGTAGCGGCGACGATCGCGGTGGCGCACAAGGCCGTGATCAGCGCGGCGGAACGCGGCGGAGAGGCGCCCTGCCGCGACCCCCGCCGCCGCGAGTACGCCTTGGAGAGCGACGAGCGCGAGCACGGCGGTCGGAGCGGTCCACCCGCGGTCCACGAGCTGGTCGTAGACGTGGCTCCGGTCGCCTCCGAAGAGCGGCTGTCGCGCGCGGAACCGTCGGGCTATGGCTATGGCGGTGTCGACGGCGGGGACCGCGACGACGAGCGGCGCGCCGAACCACGCCGATGCGCCACCGCCCTCGAGGGCGAGGACGCAGCAGAGGGCCAGGGCGGTGCCGAGGAGGTAGGCACCACCGTCGCCGAGGTAGATGCGCGCCGGCGGCCGGTTGTACACGAGGAAGCCGGCGAGTGCGCCGCCGAGCGCCAGCGCGACCACCCGCGCGTCGGCGCCGAGGGCGGCGAAGCCGAGCGCCGAGGCGAGGGCCGCTCCCGCCGCGAGACCGTCGAGGCCGTCGAGGAGGTTCACGGCGTTGACGAGGCCGATCACGATCACGGCGGTGAGAGCGATCCCGAGAGCCGTCTGCAGGCCGGGTGCGGGCACCACGACCCCGGCGAGGACGCCGATAGCGACCTCGCAGGCGAGTCGCACCGG
Source organism: uncultured Actinomycetes bacterium (assembly GCA_963706745.1). Classification (GTDB taxonomy): domain Bacteria; phylum Actinomycetota; class Acidimicrobiia; order IMCC26256; family PALSA-610; genus JAOSJK01. The sequence continues at coordinate 158,824 of CAVPMX010000005.1, forward strand.
CGGCGGCACCTCGCGGGCGTCGTCGGCCACGCCGAGGGCGAGCGCCGCTGCGAGGGGGGCGAGGAGCGCCGGCCGGTGCGCCCCGATCGGGCCTGCCACGGCAACGGCCACGGCGAGACCGCCGAGGTAGGCGACGGGCTCACGGTGCACCTTGAGGGGGCCGGGGTGGTCCACGAGCCCGGTGGCGTGCGCGAGTCGGGCCACGACCGGGGTCGCGGCGAGTGCGACGGCGAGTGCCACGGCGAAGGCTAGGGCGCCTTCCACACCAGCACCTCCGACGGCCTCCCCCCGTGCACCTCGATCCGCGTCGCGGGCCCCGAA
>CAVPMX010000006.1:0-99159 GCA_963706745.1 uncultured Actinomycetes bacterium
ACGATCTTGAGCTCCGGCCTGTAGACGCGCTTGGGCGCCAGGTCTGTCTCCAGGCGCTCGGCGATCGCCTGGAAGACCTGAGCCGCCTCCGAACCCGGGTCGGAGACGACGATCGGCGTGCCGTCGTCGGAGCCTTCGCGAAGAGCCGGGACCAGGGGAACCCGCCCCACGAGCGGGACTTCGAGATCGTCGGCCAGCTCCTGGCCACCGCCCTCTCCGAAGATCTCGTACGCCTTGCCGTCGTCGCCACGGAACCACGACATGTTCTCGATGACGCCGACCACCTGGAGGTTCACCTTGCGCGCCATGTACGCGGCGCGCTGGGCGACCTTCTGCGCGGCGGGCTGCGGAGTGGTCACGACGATGACCTCGGCGCGCGGCAGGAACTGCGCCATCGAGAGCGCGATGTCGCCGGTGCCCGGCGGCATGTCGACGATCAGGTACTCCGGGTCGTCCCAGTGCACGTCGGTCAGGAACTGGTTCAGCGCCTTGTGGAGCATCGGGCCGCGCCAGATGATCGGCTGGTCCTCGTTGACGAAGAACCCCATCGAGATGAGCCTCACGCCGTGCGCCTCGGGTGGGATCAGCACGTCGTCGATCACGGTGGGGGGACGGTCGATGCCGAGCATCCGAGGCATCGAGAAGCCCCAGACGTCGGCGTCGACTGCGGCTACCGAGCGCCCCCGCTGTGCAAGCGCGACGGCGAGGTTCGCGCTGATCGACGACTTGCCCACGCCCCCCTTACCCGACGCGATGGCGATGACTCTCGTCCGGTTGTCGGTGAACGGGTTCGGCCGCTGCCCCTCCGCCTCTCCGGCTTCGCCGTGGGCGGGTGCATCACCTCCGCGAAGGCTCGCCGACAGCGCAGCGCGCTCCTCGTCGGTCATGACGGTTAGCGTGACCGCCACGCCCTCCACGCCTTCGAGCGCGGTGACCGCTCCGGCGACCCGTCTCTCGATCTCGGCTCGCAGCGGGCACCCAGCGACGGTGAGGGCCACCGTCACCGAGACCGTCGCGCCGTCGATCGCGATCGACTTCACCATCTCGAGATCGACGATCGAGCGGTGCAGCTCGGGGTCCTCGACCGGTCGCAGCGCTTCCAGGACTTCTGCCTCGGTGGTCATCGTGCCCTCTCCGTCCAGCCGGCGCGTCGCCGCCACGGGTATTTTCACTACGGACATAGGTATAATACCCGGATGGCCGGCGCCGAGCTCAGTCCCGACGAGTTCGCGGCCGCGATCTCCGCGGTCACGAACGCCTTCGGGGACCCCACCCGGAGGAGCATCTACCTCTTCGTGCGGGCCTCCGACTCCGGCGTCAAGGCCGCCGAGGTGGCGGCGCACTTCGACCTCCACCCGAACGTCGCACGTCACCACCTCGAGAAGCTCGCCTCCGGCGGCTACCTCGACGTCGAGCTGGCGCGCCTCGAGTCGGCCGGCCGGCCCTCGAAGATCTACCGGGCCGGCGCGCTCGACACCCGGCTCGCGTTCCCACCTCGCCGCGACGACCTGCTCGGGACTCTCCTCGCGCGTGCGATCGAGCGGCTTCCCCGCGACGAGGCCGCCGCGCTCGCCGAGGAGGTCGGCTACGACTACGGGGTCGCGCTCGCGTCGCGGATGGAGCCCGGCGAGGGCCACCGCTCCGCCAAGGCCGCCGTCGCCTCCGTCGCCGACGCCCTGACAGCGCACGGCTTCGCAGCTCACGCAGAGGCTCGCGGCGGCTCCCTGACGCTCGTCGCGGAGCAGTGCCCGTTCGGCGCCGCAGCCGAGCGCTTTCCGCACGTGCTCTGCGCTGTGGATCAGGGCATGATCCGCGGCATGCTCGAAGGTCTCTACGGAGCCACGCAGCCGCAGATCGAGGAGAGCCGGCCCGGAGGCGACGACCACTGCGTAACGCGGGTGTGAGCACGGCGTGAGGCGCGCGATACCTCGACCACGCGTCGTCGTCGCCGCTGCGACCCGCCGCGCTCGACGCGATGCTGCCGTACCTGCGCGAGCATCACGGCGATCCAGGGCGCCTGCACACCGAAGGGCGCGTGGCACGCGTAGCCGTCGAGGATGCGCGCGACGCAGGTGGCCGCGCTGATGGGTGCGCGGCCGCGCGAGGTCGTTTTCACCGCGAGCGGTACCGAGGCGGTCAACGCCGCCGTCTGGGGGGCGCTCGTGAGGGCCGGCGGGCGCGGGCACGTCGTGACGACCGCCGTCGAGCACTCTTGCGTTCGCGAGTCGATCGAGCGCGCCGGTGCACAGACCACAGTCGTCGGGGTCGACGCGCTCGGTCGCTTCGACCCCGACGAGGTCACCGCCGCGGTGCGCGCCGACACCGTCCTCGTGTCGGTGCAGCTCGCGAACCACGAGATCGGGACGTTGCAGCCGATCCCGCAGGTCGAGGGCCCGCTGCTGCACGTGGACGCCTGCGCGGCGGTCGGTCACATGCCGGTCTCGTTCGCTGAGCTGGGCGCCGATCTCTGCTCCGTCACGTCGCACAAGCTCGGTGGCCCCAAGGGCGTGGGTGCGCTACTGGTGCGACGCGGGCTGCGAATCCCGCCGCTGATCGTCGGCGGTGCGCAGGAGCGAGCCCGGCGCGCCGGCCTCGAGAACGTCCCCGCGATCGTCGGGTTCGGCGCCGCGTGCGAGCAGGTCGCTCTCGTTCTCGACGACGAGATCGCCGCGCAGCGCGCGCTCAGCGACGCGTGCTCCGAGGGGGCGCTCTCCGTGCCGGGCGTGAGCATGCTCGGAGATCCCTCCGCGCCCGGTCGACTCCCCCACATCGTCTGCCTAGCAGTCGAAGGCGTGGAGGCCGAGCCGATCCTCCTCGCCCTCGACCAGGAGGGCGTGGCCGTCCACTCCGGTTCCTCGTGCTCCAGCGAGACGCTGGAGCCGTCGCCGGTGCTGCGCGCGATGGGAGCCGACGCCGACCACTCACTGCGCATCTCGGTCGGCTGGTGCAGCGCCGCCGACGACGTCGCCCGTTTCGCCGGCACCTTCCCCGGAATCGTCGAACGCCTCCGCGCACTCCGCTCCGGGTGAGAGCAGCCGACAGACACCCTTCCCGAGATGGGTCACTTGAGCACAACAGGTCGGCAGAAACGACCCATCTCCGAGATACCCTCGACGAGATGGGTCACTTGAGCACAACAGGTCGGCAGAAACGACCCATCTCGGGGGAGGGACGGGGTGACTACTCCGATCGCTGCGCCGCCAGCAGGTTGAGGGCGGAGCCGGCCCTGAACCAGGCGATGTGCTCGTCGGACATCGTGTGGTCGACCGCGATCTCGTCGGCCGTGCCGTCGGCGTGGTGCAGCACGACGACGAGCGAACGGCCCGGAGCGAGGTCGGCCAGGCCGACCACGTCGACCGCGTCGTCCGACCCGTACCTTCTCGTAGTCGGCAGGGTCGGCGAACGTGAGCGGCAGCACGCCCTGCTTCTTCAGGTTCGCCTCGTGGATGCGTGCGAACGAGCGCACGAGGACTGCGCGCCCGCCCATGTAGCGCGGCTCCATCGCGGCGTGCTCTCTCGACGAGCCCTCCCCGTAGTTCTCGTCGCCCACCGCGATCCACTCGATGCCCTCGCTCTTGTACGCGCGCGCCAGGTCGGGCAGCGATGCGATCGAGCCGTCGCGCACGTCGACTCCGTGACCCGGCCGGTCGGGCGGCGAAGGCGTTGTTCGCGCCGAGGAACAGGTTCCCGGAGATGTTCGTGAGGTGCCCTCGGTACCGGAGCCACGGCCGGCCGGCGAGATGTGGTCGGTCGTGCACTTGCCCGCCGCCTTCAGCAGCACCCGCAGCCCCTTGATGTCGCGACCGTCCCACGCGGCGAACGGCGTCAGCAGCTCGAGTCGCTCCGAGTCCGGGCGCCACCACCACGTCGACGGTGGACGGGTCGGCGGCGGGAGCCACGAAGCCCGACTCGCCCGGGTCGAAGCCTCGCGACGGGAGAGTCGTCGGCCGCGGGGGCGTCGAGGCGGACCTCGGTCGCCGTCGGGTGCGGCGATTGCCTCCCGGGTGAAGTCGACGTCGAGCCGGCCGGCGAGAGCGAGCGCGACAACCGTCTCGGGCGATCCGATGAAGGCCATCGTGCTCGGGTTGCCGTCGTTGCGAGCCGGGAAGTTGCGGTTGAACGACGTGACGATCGTGTTCGGTGTCCCCTTCTCCATGTCGTCGCGCTGCCACTGGCCGATGCAGGGCCCGCAGGCGTTCGCCAGTACCGTCGCGCCGATCGACTCGAGGTCGGCGAGCAGCCCGTCGCGCTCGATCGTCGCGCGGACCTGCTCCGACCCCGGCGTGATGAGCAGCGGCGAGCGGACCGTCATTCCGTGCGCCGAGGCCTGCCGCGCGACGTGCGCCGCTCGGCCGATGTCCTCGTACGACGAGTTGGTGCACGACCCCACCAGGGCGACCGAGATCTCGAGCGGGTACCCCTCGGTGCGGGCCGCTGCGGCGACCTCCGAGATCGGCCGGTCGAGGTCGGGGGTGTGCGGCCCGACCAGGTGCGGCTCGAGCGCCGAGAGGTCGATCTCGATGACGCGGTCGTAGTAGACGCCGGCGTCGGCGTCGACTTCCGGGTCGTTCCGCAGGTGCTCGGCGTGGCGGTCGGCGAGGTCGGCGACGGCACCGCGTCCGCGTGGCCCTCAGGTAGTCGGCGGTCTGCGCGTCGTAGGGGAAGAGCGAGCACGTCGCGCCGATCTCGGCGCCCATGTTGCAGATCGTCGCCTTGCCCGTGGCGGAGATCGTGCCGCGTCCGTCGCCGAAGTACTCGACGATCGCACCGGTGCCGCCCTTGACGGTGAGGATGCCCGCGACCTTCAGGATCACGTCCTTCGGCGACGCCCAGCCCGACAGCGAGCCGGTCAGGCGCACGCCGATGAGCTTCGGAACGCGGGTGTTGAACGGCCATCCGGCCATGACGTCGACCGCGTCGGCGCCGCCGACCCCGATGGCGACCATTCCGAGGCCGCCCGCGTTGGGAGTGTGCGAGTCGGTCCCGATCATCATCCCGCCGGGGAACGCGTAGCTCTCCAGGACGACCTGGTGGATGATCCCCGACCCCGGGCTTCCAGAAGCCGATGCCGTACTTGGCCGAGACCGACCGCAGGAACTCGTACACCTCGGAGTTCGTGTCGAGCGCGGCGGCGAGGTCTGCGTCGGCTCCGACGCGCGCCTGGATCAGGTGGTCGCAGTGCACCGTGGAGGGAACGGCGACGCTCGGCAGGCCCGCGAGCATGAACTGCAGCAGCGCCATCTGCGCGGTGGCGTCCTGCATCGCGACGCGGTCCGGGCGGTAGTCGCCGTAGTCGCGCCCCGGTTCCAGCCCGAGCGTGCTCGGATCGTCGGCGTGAGCGAAGAGGATCTTCTCGGCGAAGGTCACCGGGCGTCCCAAGCGTTCGCGCGCTGCGGCGACCCGCAGGGGATACCTCGAGTAGACCGATTCCACGAGGGAGGGCGGGGTACCAGGTCCGGCCTGTTCAATCACGATCTGCTCCGTTCGGGTTGGCCTGAGTGACGGGGTCGCCGGCGCGCCGCGATCTGCGCGCCGACCCGTCGCGTGGCGCTGCCGCGGCAACGCCGGCCACGGCAGGCCGATCGGGTGCGCGCTGCTGCTCGCCGAGTGCGACGGAGGAGAACTCGATCTCGAAGTGGGTCCGCGCCGCAGGGTACCGGTGCTCTGACACGAGAACGGGAGCGCCCGCGGCGTCGCGGGTCACGTGCGTCGCAGACGAGCAGAGGAGCACCCCGTTCCACGCCTAGGAGCGCCGCGTCGTCGTCGGTCGCGAGTCCTGCACCGATCGTCTGAAGCACCCTGCCCAGCTGCACGCCCCGGAGCGGCAGCAGGTCGTAGAAGGTCGCCCCCTCCACCTCGGACCGGCTCATGGGAGCCCCAAGCTCGGCGGGCACCCAGACGGTGACGATCGCGAACGGTTCGCCGTCGGCGAGGCTGAGGCGCCGCACGCGCAGCACCTCGGCACCCGGCGGGAGACCGAGCGACGTCGCGACCTCGGTCGTCGCGGGCTCGAAGCCGAACTCGAGGACGCGCCTGCTCGGGGACGGCCCCGGCTGCGGCGAGCGCCGCCTCGACGGTGGTGACCCTTCCGAGCGGCTGACGCACCGGGTCGAGCGCCACGAACCACCCAGAGCCGCGGCGGCTGGCGAGCAGGCCCTCGGTGCGCAGCAGCTCCAGCGCCCTGCGGATCGTCACGCGGCTCGCTCCGAGATCTCGGCCGAGCTCGGCCTCGCTCTCGAGCGCGCCGCCGGCCCCGTACTCGCCCGAGGCGAGGCGACCTCTGAGGGTCTCGGCGATGTCGAGGTAGCGCACGCCAGCACCCTACCAACTTGTATTGCAGTTGTCTAGTGTGAGGTAGACAACCTCACCCCGCCCCGACGCTCCCTCAGTGGGGCCGCCAGGCCTCGGGGTCGGCGAGGCCGGCCGTCACCGCCGCCGGCAGGACCCCGGCCGCCAGGTCGGCGAGCGTCACCCCCTCGAGCACGCCTCGCACGGCTGCCCGGACGGCCACCCACACGTCGGGGAGCCTCTCCGCCGCGCCCGTGTGCTCGAGCGCATCCGGGCTCGTGCCCTGCACCGCGGCGAGAGGGCCGTCGACCGCGCGGAGCACGTCGGCGACCGTCACCTCGCCAGCCGGACGGGCCAGCAGGTAGCCGCCCTCCGCCCCGCGCTGCGCCCTGACGATCCCCGCGCGGCGCAGCTCTCGCAGGATGTTCTCCAAGAAGCTGAGCGGGATCCCCTGGGAGCGGGCCAGCGCCTCGGCCTTCACCCTGCCGCCGGCTCCGGCGCCCGAGACGGCTCCGGCCGCCGCCAGCTCGGCGGCGGCCCGCACCGCGTAGTCGGCCTTCGCAGAGATCCGCAAAGAGTCCCCCCGTCGACGGGTCGCGCACCCGCTGCACTCGACGCCGGCGACCTGCGCTTGACTTCCGAACAAGCATAGTCTACTTTCTCGATCGAATTGGTAGAGATTACTGTTGTCAGGAGTCGCTGTTCCCAGGAGTCGCTGTTCCCGGGAGTCACTGTTCCCGGGAGCAACCGTTCCCCGGGATCGCTGTCCCCAGGAATCACTGCTCCGACCGGAACGGCCCGACGGACATGTTCTCGGCGGACCTGGTCCCGGCCGGCCCGCTTCATCCCCACAGCGGAGGATCCGTGAACCTCGACACCCCGGTTGCCCTGGCAGGGCTCCTCGTCGGGTTCCTGGTCGGCCTCACCGGCATGGGCGGCGGCGCACTGATGACCCCGATCCTGGTCCTCATCTTCGGGATCGACCCGTTGGCCGCCGTCTCGAGCGACCTCGTCGCCTCGTTCTTCATGAAGCCGATCGGCGGCGGGGTGCACTTCCGCCGGGGCACGGTTCACAGTCGATGGTGCGCTGGCTGGCGCTGGGTTCGGTTCCGGCGGCATTCGCGGGCGTGATCATCCTCAGCGCCCTCGGGGCCGACGAGGTCCAGGACCGGATCAAGACGATGCTCGGAGTCGTGCTCCTCGTCGCTGCGGCGGCGATGATCGCTCAACGCCTGCTTCAGCGTCGGCGTTCTCTCGACGCAGCAACGGCCGCGCCCGGGACCGTCGCTGTCAGACCGGCCGCTGACCATCGCCATCGGCGCCGTCGGCGGCCTGATCGTCGGGATGACGTCGGTGGGCTCCGGCTCGCTGATCATCGTCATGCTGATGCTCCTGTACCCGACGACGTCGAGTGCGGAGGTCGTCGGGACGAACCTCGTTCAGGCGATCCCGCTCGTCGGCGCCGCCTCGCTCGGGCACGTCTTCTTCGGCGACCTGCAGATGGGGCTCACGGGCTCCCTGCTGGTCGGCTGCCTCCCCGGCGTCTACCTGGGCGCCCGGGTCTCGTCACGCGCACCCGACCGCGTGATCCGTCCCGTGCTCGTCGTCGTGCTCACCGCGTCGGCGCTGAAGCTGCTCGACGTGAGCACTGCCGTCGTCGGCGTCCTCGTCGGATGCTCGGCGGCGGCGGGAGCCGTCGTCGCCCTACGTCATGCGGCTCGATCGCGCTCCTCGATCGACACCGACGTCATCACGTCGCCGACCGATGTCGCCAGCGCGACGTCCATGCCCGACACGACGTAGCCGAAGAGGTTGTACGCCTTCTGCAGCTTCCGGACGCAGTCGTCGATGCAGATGAAGAACTGCGAACCGTTCGTGTTCTTCCCGGCGTTGGCCATGGCCACCGCGCCGAGCGTGTACTCGCCGAGCACGGGCTCGTCGTCGAAGCGGTACGGGGGGCCGCCGCGGCCCGTTCCCTCGGGGCAGCCACCCTGGACGACGAAGTCGGGCACCACCCGGTGGAACGTCAGGTTGTCGTAGAAGCCCTTCCGGGCCAGGGCGACGAAGTTGTTCACGGAGTTCGGCGCAAGCTGCGGATCGAGGTCCATGACGATCGCGCCGCGTTCGGTCGTGACGGTCGCGCGGTAGATCTTGGTCTCGTCGATCTCCATTGCGGGGGGCTGGGACACTTGGGCTCCTGGTGGTAGTCGGGCGATAGGACTGATCAGGGCGGGCTCAGGGCACCGTCGTCGACGATGACATCGAGGGTGTAGTGGCTGTTGTCGTCGGGGCTGAAGTGGTTGCTGTAGTCGGGGACTGCTCCACAGCGGCGGCGAGAGCCCCGAGAACCACCTCGCGCATCGGGTCGTCGGCAGGCGTCAGCTGAAGGTAGCGCTGGAAGTGTGGGATCGCAGACTCGGCGTCGCCCTCGAGGTCGAAGAGCACGAGGCCTTTGAAGACGTGCGCGTCGGGATACTCGGGGTCGAGCGTCATCGCACGATCGATGCGTTGGTGCGCCCCGTCGAGGAGGAGCCTCCGCTCGCTCCCACTCGGCGCGTCACCTGCCGAGAGGGCTATCAGCCACCCCGAGTACGCCTGCGGCTCGGGCTGCGTCGGGTCGATCGCGGCAGCGGCGTCGAACTGCCGGATCGCTTCCAGGCGGAGCGATTCGTCGTCGTTCGTGATGAATCGAGCGTATGCGATCCGGGCGTCGTAGTCGTCGGGCGCCCGCTCGACCGCGTCGGCGAGCGCCGCCCGGCGCTCGGCGCGCGTCGGCGCCTGCGCCTCGGCCCCCGAACGGCCCGGCGTCCGGTCCCCTGCCGCAACCGCGATCGCCACCCCCGACCCCGCGGCGACTGCGGTCAACGCCCCGACCGCGAAGATGCGACGGCGCACACCCGGGCGTCGCACGTGGGAGCGGCCCCGCCGGAGAGCGAAGGCGATCCCGCCGGCGCCGGCCACGAGCACCGCGACGGGCAGCCCCCACACCACGACGCCGAGTCCTCGTCCCTCGGGCCTGAGCAGGATCGTCTCTCCGTAGAGCGCGACGTACGACGCCCGGATCTCGCCGTCGCTCTCTCCCGCCTCGACGCGCTCCTTCACGTCGGCACGGATCGCCTCCGAGGAAGGATCGTTGCTCTCGGCGACCGAGAGGCCCTGGCAGGTCGGGCACCGGAGCTCCCGGGCGAGGCGCCCCGAGCGAGCCGCCGCGGAGTCGTCCGGCGCCGAGCGGACTGCGACGACCGCGAGCGACGCAGCGAGAACCACCGCCAACGCCAGCCACGGAGCGAGCAGCCTCCGGCGCCGCGACGCCGGCGTCGGTGTGGATGCCGGCGTCGCCCCACGCTCCGACCCGGCGGTCTCGTCTGTGCCGTTCACTGGCCGAGCCCGCGAGCCACCGCGAGCATCTCCTCCAGGCGCTCGACGGACGCCGGCCCGATGTGCACTCCGGTCACCACGCCGTCGGGTCCGACGAAGTACGTCTCCGGTTGGCCGGTAGTGCCGAACGCGAGCGCCGCCTTGCCGCCGGGATCGAGTGCGATGGTCCACTCGACGCCTTCGGACTCGACGTACTCGCGCGCGGCCTCGTCGGTGTCGTCGCGCACGATGCCGATCATCTCGAAGTCGCGCTCGTCACGGTGCCGCTCGTAGAACTCCACGAGCGCTGGGTGCTCCTGGCGGCACGGCACGCACCACGAGTTCCAGAAGTTCACGAGGTATCCGCGACCCGCCAGGTCGTCGCTGCGCACTCCCGCACCGTCGAGAGTGGGGAGGTCGAAGTCGGGAGCCTCCTTGCCCAGCAGGCGCCCCCCGGTCGTCTCCGTCCCGCTGCCGACGACGGTGACGAGCACGACGCCCAGGAGGAGGGCGACGGCTCCCGCCGTGATCGCGATCCAGCGCGTCGGGTGCTTCACGGGACCTGTACCACCGCGTCGCCCGATAGGGCCGGCGCCTCGACCTCGGCCGCCTCCCCGTCGCGTGTCTCCGTCCACTGCCGCTCACACGCTCCCGGCGCCGCGCGCCGGCCAGGGATCAGTGAGATCAGCACACCGAAGCCCATGACGGCCCCACCCACCCAGAGCCAGAGCACGAGCGAGTTGACCGCCACGCCGAGGGCTATGCGGCTCTCGTTCGGCGACGAGACGAGCGTCAGGTACAGATCGCGCAGCAGGCCGGTCCGCACCGACGGCGTGCCGATCCCGCCGGCGAAGTTCGGATACGTGGAGATCGCAGGCGAGTACACCCCGAGGTCGTCGCCGCCGCGCTCGACCCTGACGTCGGCCTTGATCGTCGTCTTCTGAGAAGACGACTCGACGTCGCGCCCGAGGTAGGTGACGGTGTACCCGCCTACCGTCGCCGACTCGCCCCGATCGAGGCGCACCTCCCGCTTCGTCGAGTAGCCCGACGACGCGGCAATCGCCACGGCGATCAGCACGACTCCGGCGTGCACGATCAGGCCACCGTAGAGACGGGGACGCGAGAGCACGGCGCCGGGGATCGCACGGCGCAGCGACTCCCCGCCAGCGCGCCGGCGAGAGCGGACGCCGGCGACCATCCTGTCTGCGATCCCGGCGAGCGCGAACGCCGCGAGCCCGAACGTGATCACCTGCGCGACTCCGCGGACGCCGACGAGCGCCGCGATCGCGATCGTCGCACCGCCTGCCCATGCAGGCACGAGCAGTCTGCGGTTGAGCACCTCTCCGCTCGCTCCCCTCCATGGCAGCAGTGGAGCGACCGCCATCAGGAAGAGGATCGCAATGCCGAGCGGCGCCGTCATTCGATCGAAGTACGGCTCGCCCACCGACACCTGACGATCCTGTACGGCCTCGACCAGCAGCGGGTACACGGTCCCTGTCAGCACGACGAGTGCGAACGCCGAGAAGACGAGGTTGTTGGCCAGGAACGCCGACTCCCGCGACGCCGGCGACGCGAGCCGCCCCTCGCCGCGCAGGGCGTCGCCGCGCCATGCGATCAGTCCGACGCCCACCAGCACGGAGAGCCCCAGAAACCCGAGGAGCCAAGGGCCGATGGACGAGCGCGAGAAGGCGTGAACCGAGTTGACGACTCCCGACCGGGTGAGGAACGTGCCCAGGATCGTCAGGCAGAACGTCGCGATGACAAGCGAGAGGTTCCACACGCGCAGCATTCCGCGCCGCTCCCGCACCATCACCGAGTGGAGGAAGGCCGTGCCCGTGATCCACGGCAGGAGCGACGCGTTCTCGACGGGGTCCCACGCCCAGTAGCCCCCCCAGCCCAGGACCTCGTACGACCACCAGGCGCCCAGGATCACGCCTCCGGTGAGGAACCCCCACGCGACGAGGGTCGCGCGGCGGGTGTCCTCCAGCCACTCGTCGCCGACCCGCCCCGTGACCAGGCCGGCGACGCCGAACGCGAACGGGATGGTGAACCCGACGTAGCCGAGATACAGCATGGGCGGGTGGAACGCCATCAGGGGGTGGTTCTGCAGCAGGGGGTTCGGACCCTCTCCGTCGAGTGGGATGGCTCCGGCGACCCGCGTGAACGGATTGGCCGCCACGAGCATGACCAGGAAGAAGAACCCGACCACGACCAACGCGGTCAGCGTCGCCCAACCGACCATCGGGTCGTCGGCACGGGAGCGGAAGTGGTGGACCGTCCAGGCGGTGTACCCGGCCACGAAGAGCGTCCATAGGAGGATCGACCCCTCGAGCGCACCCCACAGCGCGGTGAACGTGTAGAGGCCCGGGGTGGCCCGCGCGACGTTGCCCGCGACGTACTCGATCGAGAAGTCGTGGGCGAAGAGCGCCCACTCCATGACGCCGAAGGCCGCGACCGCTGCCGCCAACGCCAGGAAGGCGCTCCGCCGACCCGCCCGGAGCATCCGTGTGTCGCCCCTGGCTAGACCCACCGCGAACACGACGACCGCGTAGAAGCTCGCCACCGCGCCGAGCCAGACCGCGGCTGTGCCGAGGGCGGCCCTCACCTCGGCGGCCCCGACGATCCCCCCGCGGACTCGTCGACGCCGGCCGGGTGCGCACCGCAGTCCTCGACGTCCTCGCCCTCAGGCGAGTACTCCTCTCCATGCTTGATCAGCAGCCGATCCGAACGGAAGGAGTCGGACCCCCAGCGCCCCTCGACGACCACAGGGGCGCACTCCTCGAAGAGGTCGGGCGGATCACCGGCGTGGTCCACCGCGGCGGTCACGCCCCCTTCGACCACCTCGAAGCGCACCCCCCCGTCGGTCTCGACTATCGAGCCCGGCACGACGGTCCCGCCCATGCGGAAGCGCCTGGTGCCGAGGTCGGCGCGCTCCGCGACGGCCTCCGAGACCGGCTTCAGGTACACGAGGTTCTTCGCGAGACCACCCACGATCATCCACACGACGACGCCGACGCAGACGACCGCGGCCACGATCCACCGCACCCTGAGTCGTCTTCGCGGACTGTCCGGGCCCCGCGGGGTCTCGGTGACGGACGCTTCAGCCACGGGGCTCCTCCGCGCGCGGGACCGACCTGCGGGCACGCCGCAGGCGCGCTTGGAGCCAGGCGACGTACGCGACGAGGACACCGCCCGTCATCGCGAAGCCTGCGATCACGTACCCGCCGTTGTCGTCCATCAGACGCTCACCACGCTCTCGCCGGTCTCGATCCTCTCGGCGATCGCCCTCGCGAGCTCACGCTCCTCGAGCCCCTCCTGCATCTCTGCGAGGCGGGTGCGGCTCCTCACCAGGTACGCGTACAGGATCGTGAAGGCGACGACGCTCCACAGCAGCGTCCAGGCCATCGTCCCCGTGATGTTCGTCTCCAGCTTCGGGTTGAACACCGTGGCCTCCTGGTGGAGCGTCTCCCACCACGTCACCGAGAAGTGCACGACTGGCACGTCGGCGAACGCGACGAGCGCCGCGATCGCGCACCGCCGGCCGCGCTCGTCGGGGCTGTCGCCCGTCCGCCGAAGGGCGAGGTAGCCGAGGTAGAGGAAGAGCAGCACGGCAGTGGTCGTGAGCCGGGCGTCCCACTCCCACCACGTCCCCCACACGGGTCGGCCCCAGAGCGAGCCGAGAGCGAGCGTGAGAGCCGTGAACACGACTCCCACCTCAGCCGAGGCACCGGCGACCAGGTCCCACTTGACCGCCCTCGTCCGCGGCCAGAGCCAGAGGACCGACGCGACCGCGGTCACGGTGAACGCCAGGTAGGCGAGCCACGCAGCCGGGACGTGTATGTACATGAGGCGCTGCGCGTCGCCCTGGTTCGCATCGGGCGGCGCGACCCACAGCGCCAGCACGGCCTGCAGACCCAGAGCGATCACCACAGCGGCACCCAACAATGACCAACGGGGAGCACCCGCACCGGGGTCACCGGAGCGCGCGCCATCCGTGCGGGCGGGCGCGGTGAGCGAGTCGGTCGACATCACGATTCCTCCAGCAGCGGGCCGAACACCAGGACACCGATCGTCGTTGACATGACCGCGAACACTCCGAGCAGCTCGACCCAGGGCCACGCCTCCGACGTGACCCCGCCGAGAGCGGCCTCGAACGCCCTTGTCCCGCCGAGCATCACCGGGGCGACGAACGGGAGGACGAGCAGCGGTACGAGCGTCTCACGCGCCCGGAGCCCCGCCGCCAGCACCCCGTAGACGCTACCGGTCGCCGCGAGGCCGATGGTCGCGGCCAACGAGGCGAGCACCAGGGCGGGACCGCCGGTCACCCGTACGTCGTAGAGGATGACGACTCCGGCGCCGAGCACGACCTCGAGGGCCAGCAGCTCGATCACGACCGCGGCCGTCTTGCCCAGGAAGATCGCCGCCGGGTCGATGCCCGAGAGGCGCAGGCCGTCGCGCGCCCCGTTGTCGGCCTCGAGGGCGAACGTGCGCGAGACCGCCAGCAGCGAGGCGAGCAGCACGGCGACCCAGAAGAGCCCGGGGGCCACGCGGGGAAGCAGCCCACGGTCGGGGTCGAGCGCGAAGGCGAAGAGCACGAGGACGATCCCCCCGTACGGGAGGATCTGGGCGAACACCACCCGCGATCGCGCCTCGATCCTGAGATCCTTGCCCGCTACGAGCAGCGCCTCGCGCAGGAGCTTCATGGTGCGCTCGAACCCGACGGTGCGACCACGACTTCGCGTGTGCGTCCCGCCACGACAGAGACCTCCCGGTGGGCGAGAGCCCTGGCCCGATCGAGCTCGTGTGAGGCGATGAGCACGGTGCGTCCCTCTGCCGGTGCCGCAGACACGATTCGGTCGAGCACTTCGCGACCGTCAGAGTCGAGGCCGGCGTGCGGCTCGTCGAGCAGCAGCAACCTCGGCTCGCGCGCCAGAGCGACGGCCAACGCGAGTCGTCGTCGCTGCCCGGCGGAGAGCCGGCCGTGCTGCACCCCCGATACGCGCGCGAGGCCCAGCCGCTCGAGCGACTCGTCGCCCGCGGAGGCGCTCCCACCCGCGGAGCGGGCCGCGAAGTGCAGGTTCTCCGAGACGGTCAGATCGTCGTAGCAGAAGGTCTCGTGCCCGACGAGCGCCAGTGCACGGCGCGCCCCGCGACGGTCGCGGGTCAGGTCGTGACCGAGGACCGTGGCGGTTCCGGAGTGCAGTGGCACGAGGCCGGCGATGAGGCGCAGCAACGTCGACTTCCCGGCTCCGTTGGGGCCGGACAACAGCACTATCTCGCCGTCGTCGACCTCGAGGTCGGCGCCGGCGAGCGCCGGGAAGCGGCCGAGCAGGCAGACAGCCGACCGAATGGACGCGACGGGCAAGAGTGCCCTCCGGGACCCGAGTGCGGAACCCTGAGATTCTACGGAGGCATCACCGCCACCGGCGAACCGGGCGTGCCATGGGCGCCTGATGCGATCGCCCAAGGGGACCGCACCGGTAGGCTGCCCCATCGTGCGCGCGACCATTGCAGCCGTCGGACGTGTGCTCGTCACGCTCGGCCTGCTGATCCTGCTCTTCGTCGGCTACCAGCTCTGGGGCACCGGCATCTTCCACGCGCGCGCCCAGGATCGGCTCGAAGGCGAGTTCACCGACCTGCTCGACCAGCTCTCCACGACAACTTCGGCGGGTCCCGCCACGACGTCGAGCACCACGGCTTCGCCCACCACCGACCCGGTTCCACCGGGCGAGCCGACCACGACGACGAGCGCAGCCGTGGAGACGACGACCACCATTCCCCCGGCGCCGCAGCTCCCGACCATCGAGATGGGCGACCCGATCGCGAAGATCCAGATCCCCAGGGTCGGAGTCGACTCGATCGTCGTTCAGGGCACCGAGCGAGACGACCTGAAGAACGGACCCGGCCACTACCCCGCCACGCCACTGCCCGGCCAGTTGGGCAACGCGGCGATCGCCGGGCACCGCACCACCTACGGTGCGCCCTTCAACCGGCTCGACGAGCTGGAAGCCGGCGACTTCATCCTCACGCAGAGCCTCGTCGGCGAGTCGGT
The DNA here is from genome assembly GCA_963706745.1 of uncultured Actinomycetes bacterium. Classification (GTDB taxonomy): domain Bacteria; phylum Actinomycetota; class Acidimicrobiia; order IMCC26256; family PALSA-610; genus JAOSJK01. Next base: position 15,698 of record CAVPMX010000006.1, read on the forward strand.
CTACGTGGTGACCGAGCTGCTCGTCGTCGCGCCGACCGAGGTCGGGGTCGTGGCCGACACGCCCGGGGAGCCGTGGCTCACCCTCACGACGTGCAACCCGGAGTTCTCCGCCGCGAGCGCCTGGTCGTGAAGGCGAAGATGGTCGAGGAGCGCAGCGACCCGCCGACTCGTCCGACGAAGGCGCAGCGCCCTGATCCGAGCGACAGCACCGACCCCGACGACGGCGCGCTCCGCGATGAGGAGTCGCTCGAGTCGGGCCTCGCCGGCGACTCCGACAGCAGGTCCCCCGCGCTGCTCTGGGGGTTCTTCGCCGCCGTCGCGGGCCTGATCTGGTGGTGGGCCTTCCGTCGCTGGCGTCATCCTGCGACCTGGCTCGGCGGCGTCGTGCCGTTCCTGGGGGTGCTCTTCGTCTTCTACATGTACCTCGAGCGCACACTCCCCGCCGGGTACTAGGAGCCGGCACCGCCGCACTCGAGTCGGTCTCGATCACCTGCAGCCCAGTGGCTCGGGGCCCGGTAGACCGCCCCTGCCCTAGCGCCCCTCGAAGGTCGGGGTGCGCTTCTCGGCGAACGCCGCCATCCCCTCGCGCAGGTCGTCGCTGGAGAAGGCACGTTCCTCGAGGCCGGCGATCTCGGCGAGCGCGTCCGGTGGAGGGGCGAGCGCCGCCGCAGCGAGGTTGAGCGACCGCTTGTGGCCACTCACCGTGAGCGGTGCGAGGCCGGCGATCTCCCCCGCCAGGTCGAGCGCCTCCTCGAGGGCGTCGCCCGCCAGACGCTGTACCAATCCCAGGTGGACGGCCTCCTCCGCCGTGACCGTCCTTCCCGCGAGCAGGAAGTCGCGCGCTGCGCCCTGTCCGACCAGCAGCGCCAGGCGCCAGATGTTCTTCGCACTCAGGTGGATCCCCAGGCGGCCGCCCGGGATGGCAAGGCGTGCACCGAGCGCCGCGACACGCAGATCGCATGCGACCGCGAGCTGCATCCCGGCGCCGATCGCAGGGCCGTTGACCGCCGCGATCACCGGGGAGGGATGATCGACGATCGCGTCGAGTGCTCGTTCGAAGGCCGGCCGGAACGTGTCGCCGCCGTGGCCCGTCTCGACCTCGGAGTCCGGTTCGAATCGGGTGACCAGATCTGCGCCCGCGCAGAACGCCGAACCTGCTCCGGTGATCACGACGGCCCTCATGGCGTAGCTCGCGGCGATGCTCTCCCGCAGCTCGACGCAGAGTGGGCCGCTCAGCGCGTTGCGGCGCTCCTGTCGGTCGATGGTGACGAGGCCGACGTGTCCCCGCTCCTCGTAGCGGATCATCGCCCCTGCCATCTGGGCTCACGCTTCTCGACGAAGGCCCGCACGCCCTCGGCGGCATCCTCGGTCGTCGTCGTGATGGTCAGCATGTTCTGCAGGTACGCGAGGGCGTCGTCGGAGTCGGGCATCTCGAGCACGCGGTAGAACGAGTCCCGCCCCCAACGCATGATCAGCGGCGACTTCGACGCCAGCAGGTCGGTCAGCTCCTCGACTGCTGCATCGAGCCCGTCTGCAGGAACGACGCGGTTCACGAACCCGATCCGCTCCGCTTCGTCGGCATCGACGCGCCGTCCGGTCGTCATCAGCTCCAGAGCCTTCTTCGGCGGCATCGACCTCAGGATCGGCACGGTGATCATGTACGGCCAGAGCCCGACGTTGATCTCGGGCGTCCCGAACTGGGAGTCGTCCGACGCGATGACGTAGTCGCACGCGAGCGCCAGGCCGAATCCGCCCGCCAGTGCGTAGCCGCGCACGTGTGCGATCGTCGGCTTGCCGAGGCCGTACATCGCCCGGAAGACGTCGGCGAGGACGCCGCGCCCCTCGTGGACGCCTGCCGCCCCCGCGTTCTCCGCTATTCCGGTGAGATCTGCACCGGCGCAGAAGGCCCGGTCGCCGGCGCCCGTGAGCACGAGGGCCCTGACCGAGTCGTCGGCGCGGGCCCGGGACAACGACTCGAGGAGTCCCCGCATCACCCCGTACGACATCGAGTTGCGGCGTTCCGGGCGGTTGATCGTGACCCTCGCCACCGCGCCGTCGACCTCGTAGAGCACTTCGGGGTTCTCTGCCATGTCGGGGCATGCTAGGGCTGGGAGATCCCGTTCACGAAGTCCCGTAGCCGGTACCGTTCATCCGATGGCCGTCGTCTTCGACGTGATGCTCGTCGGTGTGCTCGCAGCGCTCCTCGTGCCCGCCCTCACGCGGGGCAGCTACAGCCGGCTCACCGAGGGCTGGAGGGTCTTCCCGCTGGTCGCGGCCGGGTTCGTGCTGCAGACGTCGCTCGACGTCTTCGCCATCCCCGAGGATCGATGGCACGACCTCGGATACGGCCTGCTCGTCGCCTCCTACGTGCTCGTCCTCGGATTCTGCGCAGGGAACCTCCTGAAGCGGGGGATGGGGATCGTCCTCGTCGGCGTCGCCTGCAACGCGTTGGTCATCACGGTGAACCAGGGGATGCCCGTCGCTGTGCCCGACGACTGGGCTCGCGACGGCGGCATCGAGACCACCATCAAGCACCACCCCGAGGAGCCGGGCGACCGCCTGACTCCCCTCGGCGACATCATCGTCCTCCGCGCGCCGACCGAGACCGTCCTGTCGTTCGGCGACCTGATCATGGTGGCGGGCCTGATCGACGTGAGCTTCCACGCCAGCCGGCGCCGGCGTTCGCGCCGCCGGCGGCCCGGCGCCCCGGGCAGGCGCCCCGCTCCGGGGGCGCATCGCGTCGGGCGTGGCTCTCCGCGGGAGTCGGCCCAGGCTCCACCCGTGGAGCTCGAGGGCGTGACGCAGCCGCAGCAGGCACGGCCGCAGCCTGCGCAGCCGCAACCCGCGCAGCCGGTCAGGCCGGCGATAGACCTGTCGGCCTACGACCTGCCTGCACGCCGCGGCGACCGGGAGCTCGCGCTTGCCGTGCTGCGTCACCCCGCCAACGGACTGCGCGCCGACCCCGCAGACGCCGGCCCTTCAGGTGGTGGCGGGAGAGCCCTCCAGGAGCACCCGCTCTAGCGCGTCGAGGACCCTGGAGTCGTACACGTAGCCGGGCCCTGAGTAGAGCGTCTCGATCGCCGAACCGCAACGGACGGCCTCGCCCCCGGTGAGGTCGTCGAATGCGCTTGCGACCTTCAGCACCTGGCTCGCCACGTGGTAGACGGGAGTCTGGCTCCGGCCCGCACGATGGTGGGAGTGGGGCTCGCCCGCGACGATGTCGCCCGCGGCCGCGAGAGGCGCGATGTCGCGCAGGATCCCGGCCGTGACCTCGGCAACCTTCTCCGGGGAGTGCGGTGCCCCGAGATGCGCCGGATCGTCGAGGATCACCTCGCCGAGATGGTGGAGCAGCGCCGCGGTCTCCAGGTGCTCGAGATGCTCGGACGGGAGATCGAGCTTGCGCCCCATGAGGAGCGCAGTCTCCGCGACCCGTCGCGCATGCCCCTCACGGACGAGTCCGCCCAGCTCGGGGGCGAGCGAGAGCGCCTCGATGGTCTGGTGGTGTGTGCGGCTGGCCGACTCGAGGCGGTCGAGCGCGTACCAGGCGGCGAGCAGCGGGATCGAGAAGAGCAGCGGGCCCCAGATGCCGACGTTGGCGCCGCCGTCGACTCCGCCGTACCCGACGGCCATGAGCATCCCCGACGACGCGACAGCCAGCCAGGCGGTGCGCTTGCGGGATCCGAGGCTGGTCGGCAGGCGCAGCGCGGCGCGCAGCACCTCGTGCACGGCGATGATCGCCGCCGCGGCGCAGGCCAACGAGACCAGCAGCGTGGCCAGCGACTCCTCGCCGCCGATCAGGGCGCCGGAGCCGCCGTAGGCGCCGATGGCGGCGACCGCCGCTCCAAGGCGTATGAGAGCGCCCTCGAGCCGCCGCCGCAGCGATGGCGGTCCGCCGGTGACCAGCAGCGCTGCGACCTGTGCGGTCGCGACGACGCCCAGGATCGCCAACGGGCTGAACGACCTGACCAGCACCAGCAGCACCGCGTACGAGAGCGGGATGCCGGTGCCATCGCCGAGGCGCAGCACGAGCATCTCGCCGAGGACGACGCCCGCACCGAGCAGGACGAGGGATCCCGATCGTCCGTGGCCGTCGGCGATCCCGGCGATCGTGCCCCCCAATAGGCCGACGGCGGTCACCACCATCATGCGGCCACGCCGCCCTCCGAGCTTCACGACGCCGTGGCCTCCGCTTTGCGGTCCAGGTCGCCGAGCCCGGCCGACCCCACGCCGACATCGGGAGGCGCGACGGCCCAGTCGTGCTCCACCTCTTCGAACCCGGAGCCGTACCGCTCTCCCCGGCGCTCGATCGCAGCGATCAGCGACTCGACGCACTTCGCGTTGAACTGCGTTCCCGACTTGTCTCGCAGCTCCGCGAACGCGACTTCCTGAGTGAGGGCCTTGCGGTAGGAACGTGTCGACGTCATCGCGTCGAACGCGTCGGCGACCGCGACGATGTGCGGCTCGATGGGGCCGTGTGTGTCCTCGGCGTCGAGCGCGTGGTGGTCACCCGCGGACGCCGCAGCGAGCGGTGCGAGGAAGTCGATGCGGTTCAACATCTGCACCGACACACCTTCGTGAGCGCGCACCCTCGCGTACTCCTCCGCCGTCAGCTTGCCCGGCTTGTTGAGCAGGTGGTTGGGGACGACGAGCTTCCCGATGTCGTGCATCAGTGCGGCGAACCTGAGCCTCTCCAGGCGACCGGGCATGAACTTGAGCTCCTCGCCCGCATATCGGGCGAACCGCGCGACACGCTCTGCGTGGCCGGCTGTGTACCTGTCCTTGGCCTCGAGCGCCTGGATCAGGACGTGAACCGTCGCCTCGTTGGCCTCCTTGACCCTCAGGTATGCGGCGAACATGTCGCGTGCGACGAGTATCGGCACTACGAGGAGCAGGACCACCGCCGGGCCGACGTCGAGGTACAGGCGACCCAGGAAGAGCCCGAGCAGGGCGAACGGGACCTGCTGGCCCCACGCCGGGCCGACGTCGCCGAGCATCTCGCGCAGCGTCCGGGTGCCCTCGATCCGGAACGAGGCGGCGACGAGCAGCCAGTTCACCGCGACGAACGCGATCGTCGGCGGGATCGCCCCCAGGATCGCAACAGGCATCGTGTCGGTGACCGCCTGCGGTGCGGCTCGGTAGGTGAGCGCAGCGAGGACCGTGGCTATCCCGATGATCGCCGAGTTGAACGGCACCCACCCGCGCCGACCCTTGTTGAAGTGCGGCAGGTAGAACCCACCCGCTGCACCGACGAGGAGCGGACCGAGCAGCGACCCCTGTTCGGCGAAGACGACGATCGCCGCCATCTCGAGCATGAAGCCGCCCGTGACGTACACGCCTCCCGGGAGCGTAACGGCCCTGTGCTCGCTGAAGATCTCGAGCGCACCGAAGAGGGCGAGCGGCAGCAGCGCCGGGGCCGGCTCGGTGAGGCCGAGGGCCACGGCGACGGCCGCGAGCGCGCCGAGCACGACCGCCGTGAACCATCGCAGCTGCTTGGGGAAGTTCGACACGCTGCTCTCTTATCGGCAGTGCTGGTCCTCGGGAGAGAGGCGGCAAGACCGCGGGCCGCGAATTTCCTCGCTCAGCCGCGCCTGACGTGGGCGCCACCGGCGAGCAGAAGTGCCGTCAGGCTCGTGGCAAGTGTGACGAGACGGACATAGGTCGTCTTCATCTGGAACATCCCCCTTGCGATTCCACGATTCCGCCGCTTCCGCTATGGGCGACGGTCCGCACGCTCCGCTCAGGGTTCTGTCGGTCACGGCCCGGGGCCTTGCCGTCTGCTCTCCCAGGAGATGGGCTATCTATCCGTCTGCGGCCCTCCTGCTCGCCTGGCGGCGCCGAGTAGGCGCCGATCGCTTCGGGCACCAGCGCCGCCCGACGGCCCTGGTGGCGGTATCCGCCAACAGCGTCGGCCAACAACTTCGTTCGACAGCGCCGCTGAACGAGGATTCACATCAGCCACACCAGTCTCACGCCTCACCGGGTCCGGCGCAAGGGCCTCTTGCGATGCGGCAGATTGCCGCGCATGACGCCCACAGTGGTCGTAGGCTCCATACGGCTGATCGCAGCCGGCGACGCCGGCGTCTGCGACCAGACCCTCCAGGGAGACCTGGGAAGGCGGGAAGACCATGGAAGACGGGGAGACCATGGACGACGAGGTGACCATGGAAGACGCCGACCTGATCGAGATCGAGAGAGAGCTCTGCCGCCTCGACGAAGTCTCGATCGCGCGCATCGTGGCCGATCCGGTGGGAAGGATCACCGAGGTGCACATCCTCGCGAACCCGGGCAAACATCCCAAGCAGATCGTTCGCGACATCCAGTCGATCGCCCTCGCATCGTTCGGTCTGGAGATCGACCGGCGGGTCGTCTCGGTCGTCCAGCTCGGTCGCGACGGCGAGGGCGACCTCGTGCCCACCGATCACGCGTTCCGCCCCACCATCGGGGGCATCACCGCTGAGTCGAGTGGGCTCCGGAGCCTCGTGCGCGTCACGCTGACCCACGAGGATGCCGACGTCGTCGGCTTCGCCGAGGGGTCGGTGGCGAGCACCGCACGACACCGTCTCGTCGCCGCCGCCACCGTCGACGCCCTGCGTCAGATCGAGCCGGCGGCCGCGTGCCTCGACGTGGAGCACGCCGAGGTGGTGCGCGCCGGCGGACGCGACGTCGCTGTCGTGACCATGGTCTTCGTCGTCCCGCCCAACGAGCAGATCGTCTCCGGTTCTGCGATCGTGCGCGCGCACCAAGAGGCCGACGCCGTCGCACGCGCCGTCCTCGACGCGACCAACCGACGCCTCACGCGCGTCTCGACCCGCCCCTAGCGACTCGCAGCGCCGCGGGCGTCGTCGCCGACTCACGTCGGACAACTCACCGGCGGGCGGATATCTTCGGCACGTGCCTCCCTCGCGACCGTTGTCTCCTACCGCCTCGGCGGCTCCGACGGGGTCTCGGTGGAGGCGGCGAAGTGGATGGGTGCGCTGCGCAGGCTCGGCTTCGAGGTACGCCGCGTCGCCGGCGAGATCGAGGGTCCCGCGCAGGCGGGTGACGAGGTGGTGGCGGGCCTGGAGATCGAGTCGGAGCCCGGCACCCCGATCGACGACGCTGCCCTCGCGACCGCGATCGCAGGATCGGACCTTCTCATCGCGGAGAACATCTGCTCGCTCCCCCTGAACGTCGCCGCTTCTCGCGCCGTCGCAGCGGCCCTGCACGAGCACTCGGGCCGCGTGCTGATGCACCATCACGATCTCCCGTGGCAGCGCAGGCACCTCGCCGAGCACGAGCAGGAGTTCCCGCCCCGACCCGACGGAGCGCTCCACGTGACAGTGAACCTCCGCTCCCGGCACGAGCTCGAGGCGCGCGGCTTCGGCCGCGTGACCGCGGTCCACAACCGCTTCGACTTCGACGCCCCTACCGGCGATCGAGCCGGAACGCGCGAGCGGTTCGGATTCGCACCGAACGACCTGGTCGTCTTCCACCCCGCACGCGCGATCGAGCGGAAGAACGTGCCGGGCGGTGTTCTCTTCGCCGGGGCTCTCGCCGACCATGTCGCGGGCGGGGCGGTCCGCTACTGGCTGTCCGGACCACCAGAGGACGGGTACGGGCCGACACTCGATCGCGTCCTGGCCCGGTCCGAGGTGCCTGTGGTGCTGGGGCGGGCCCCGTCGGCCGCCGACGCCTACGCTGCGTGCGACGTCGTCGTCTTCCCGTCGACGTGGGAGGGTTTCGGCAATCCGACCATCGAGTCGGTCATCGCGCGCCGCCCGCTGGCTGCGGCTCGCTACCCCGTGCTCGCCGAGATAACCGCTCACGGTCTCCGGTTCTTCGACCTCGACGAGGTCGCCGAGGTGGCACGCTTCGTGGAGAGTCCGAACGAGGCGCGTCTCGATGCGAACATCCGTCGGGCCAGGGCTTCCTTCTCGCTCACCGACCTGCCGGAGACGCTCACGGAGATCTTCGAGACACACGGGTGGTGGTCATGGTGAGCGACGACCTCGACCCGACACCGGATCCCGTCTCGGCCAGGCGGGCCCGGATCGCCAGAGTCGTGAAGACCGCCAAGCGCGCCGGTTACGGAGGCCTTCTGGTCGCCATCGCCGCGTTCGCCGTCGCCGTGCCGACGGGGTTCCCGCGATGGCTGGTCGGGGTCGCAGTCGCCGGGCTCACGGTCTTCTGCGTGATCGCACCGGTACCGATCATCCTCGGCTACGGGCTCCGTGCCGCAGCCAGGGAGGAGCGCGGTGGCCGCTCTCACTGAGCGCTCTGGTGCGGGGCCGGGGATCGTGCTCCTCGGCGGTGGCGCGACTACTCGAACCCCACTAGCGGTCTACGCTCCCGTGCTGTCCGATCCGCAGCAAGACCGAGGGAGAGCCCGACATGCCGAAGGCCGCAGTCTGTCCCGGAATCGATCAGCCCCTCGAGGTGGTCGACGTCGACCTGGACGCGCCGAAGGCGGGTGAGGTGCTGGTCCGCATGGGGGCCTCCGGCGTCTGTCACTCCGACCTGTCGGTGCAGAACGGAACACTTCTCGCGCCCCTGCCGTCGGTCCTCGGTCATGAGGGCGCCGGTGTCGTGGAGTCGGTCGGCGAGGGCGTGTCGTCGGTGAAGGAGGGAGACCACGTCGTGCTCTCCTTCGTCCCGCAGTGCGGCACCTGCTACTTCTGCGCGCACGAGCAGCCTCAGCTCTGCGAGACCGGTTTCCTGCCGATGGCCACCGGATCGTTGCTCGACCTGACGCCGAGGTTCTCCCGCGGCGGCACTCCCCTCAATCAGATGTCGGCGCTCGGGACGTTCTCCGAGGCGCTCGTCACTCTCGAGATGAGCATGGTCAAGATCGACGACGACATTCCGCTCTCCTCGGCGGCCCTCATCGGCTGCGGTGTCCTGACGGGCTTCGGCGCCGCCGTGAACACCGCCTCCATCAGAGAGGGCGACTGCGTCGCGGTGATCGGGTGCGGTGGCGTCGGGCTCAACGTGATCCAGGGCGCCGCACACGCCGGCGCCGAGAGGATCATCGCCGTCGACATGTTCGACTCGAAGCTCGACCTGGCCAAGGAGTTCGGCGCGACAGACGCGGTCAACCCCTCCGGCGGCGACGCGGTTGAGCAGGTGCGCGAGCTGACCGCGGGGCGCGGCGTCGACGTCGCCTTCGAGGTGATCGGGCTCAAGTCGACGACCGAGCAGGCGTTCGCGATGGCCCGTCGCGGCGGGCAGGCCGTGATCGTCGGGGTCCCCAAGATGGAGCAGATCCTCGAGATCCCGATCGCGATGGAGCTGCTCGTCAACGAGAAGCAGGTGCGGGGCTGCTGGTACGGCTCCTCCGACGTTCGCCGCGACATCCCCAGGCTCATCTCGCTCTACCAGAGTGGCTCCCTCAAGCTCGACGAGCTCATATCGCGACGCATCGGGCTCGACGACGTGAACGAGGCCTTCCGGGCGATGGAGGCCGGAGAGGTCGCCCGCTCGGTCATCGAGTACGACCTGTAGCCTCTTCGGAGGTACGAGTCGAGAACGGACACACGGGAACCGGGGGGCTCCTGCATCGAGGGCCTCCCCGCGCGGAGGTGCGGATGCGCTACAGGAGATTCGGGCGGAGCGACCTGGTGGTCTCCGAGGTCGGCCTGGGGACATGGTCACTGGCAAGCGACTGGTGGGGCCGCTCCGACGAACCCCAGGCGATGCTCCACGCTGCGTTCGACGCCGGGATCACCTTCGTCGACACGGCGCCGGTCTACGGCTCCGACGGCCTCGGCGAGTCGATGCTGGCCGACATCGCGAGCGGAGCGCGACCGCCTCGTGCTGGCGACCAAGTGCGGCTACGACATCAAGGCGGAGCGACGGTTTCCCGGGCAGTCCGAACGTCCCCACGACTGGCGCCCGGAGTCGATCCGGGCCCAGTGCGACGAGTCCCTCCGCCGCCTCCGCACCGACCGGATCGACCTGTACCAGCTCCACAACCCGCGCATCGAGCCGATCCTCGCCGACGATCTCTGGGCCGAGCTCGAGGCGCTGCGCTCGGCCGGGAAGGTACGGGAGCTCGGTGTCGCTCTCGGTCCCGCGATCGGATGGGTCGAGGAGGGGGACCATGCGATCGACCATCGTCCGGTCGTGTCGCTGCAGACCGTCTTCAACATCCTGGAGCAGGAGCCCGGGCGCACCTTCGCGGCACGGCCACGCGCCGTAGCCGGCGAAGTGGGACTGATCTCGCGCGTGCCCGCACGCGTCCGACGCGTTGACGGGCAAGGTCACCCCCGACACCGTCTTCGACCCGAAGGACCACAGGTCGCACCGCAACCGCGACAACATGCTCGACAACTTCGAGAAGGCCGAGACGCTTGCCTTCCTCTGGAAGCCCGGTACCGGCCGGTCGATCTCTCAGGCCGCCATCGCAGGCATACTCGCGAATCCGGCCTTCGTCACCGTGCTGCCGACGCCCCTGACCGTGGCCGACGTCCGCGAGTTCGCGGCCGCCTCCGATCTCCCCTTGAGCGAGTCGGAGCACCAAGCAGCGGATGCTCTGTGGTCGCGGAACTTCGACCACGACGACCGCTACGCGATGATCCTGAAGGCGAGCGGCTGACGAGGGGCGGCCCGGCGGCCAACTGTTACCCTCCGGGCGCATGCGACTCCCCGCCGATCAGCGACGCCGACAGCTCCTCGACGTCGCCCGCGACGTCTTCGCCGAGCGCGGGTTCCACGCAACATCGATGGACGAAGTCGCCGTGGCGGCCGGCGTCACGAAGCCGGTCCTGTACCAGCACTTCCCGTCGAAGCGATCGCTCTATGCGGAGCTGCTCGAAGACGTGGGCGCGCAGCTCCTCGAGCAGCTCGGTCGCGCCACGGCCAGCGCGACCACCGGTCGCGAGAAGGTGGAGGAGGGCTTCGCCGCCTACTTCCGATTCGTCGGTTCGAACACCTCGGCCTTCCGACTCCTGTTCGGCGCCTCGGTTCGGGACGACCCCGAGTTCGCGGTCGTCGCCGAGCGGACCGTGCAGGCGGCCGCGGAGGTGATCTCCTCGCTGATCGCCGTCCCGGCGCCGACCGAACAGCGCCGAGTGCTCGCGAATGCCCTGGTCGGAATCGCGGAGGCGACGAGCCGCAGGATGCTCGCCGATCCAGGTGCCGAGAGCGATCCGTACGCACTGGCACGCTGGATCTCCGAGCTCGCGTGGTTCGGGCTCCGCGGCGTACGCAGCGGCTAGGCGGGGCGGCGCACGACTTGTGCCGCCGGGGGCCGGACGGGCCCGTCAGAGCCGTCTGAGCCTTATCCGCCTGACCGCGTGGTCTGGCCCCTTCTCCAGCACGAGGTGCGCCCGGCCCTGGGTGGGCGCGATGTTCTCGCGCAGGTTCACGGCGTTGATGTCGTGCCAGATCGACTCGCCGAAGGTCTGCGCCTCGTCTTCGGAGAAGGCCGTGAAGTAGTGGAAGAACGAGGCCTCGTCGCGGAAGGCCGTGTCCCGCAGCTTCATGAACCTGTCCACATACCACTGACGTATGTCGTGCTCTTCGGCATCGATGTAGATGGAGAAGTCGAAGAAGTCCGATACGACGACCGCGGGTTCGGTCCCCGGTCGGAGTGTGGGTGTCTGCAGGACGTTCAGGCCCTCGATGATCACGATGTCCGGCCGGGCCACCACGCTCTCCTCACCCTCGACGATGTCGTAGGTCAGGTGCGAGTAAACCGGCGCGCGCACACACTCGGCACCCGACTTCACGTCCGACAGGAACCGGAGCAGGCGCTTCACGTCGTACGACTCGGGGAAGCCCTTGCGATTCATCAGGCCTCTGGCCTCGAGCGTGGCGTTCGGGTGCAGGAACCCGTCGGTCGTCACCAGGTCGACGCGGGGGTGGCTCGGCCACCGCGACAGCAGCGCCTGCAGGACCCTCGCGATCGTGCTCTTCCCCACGGCGACACTTCCGGCGATCGCCACCACGAACGGGATCGGGGGAGCGAGCCCCCCGAGGAACGCCGCGGTCGACGCGTGCAGCTCGCGCGTTGCGGCGATGCGCAGGTTCAGCAGGCGCGACAGCGGCAGGTACACGTCGGCGACCTCGTCGAGGTCCAGGCGCTCGTTGAGCCCCTGCATCTCCGCCAGATCTCGGTCGTCGAGCGTGAGCGGCGTGGCGGCGCGGAGCCGGCTCCACTCCTCGCGGGTGAACTCGAAGAACGCTCCGCCGTCGTCGTGCTCGTCGGCCGAAGGGTCGCCGGCGTGCCGTCTGTCTCCGTTCACGTGGCCGCACGCTATCGGCACCACTGCGCCGAGATCGGACCGCGGAGCGCGACTCCCTCACCGACGCACCCGACACCTGCCTCCAGGAGCCTCGACGCTCCTGCGTCGCGGGGTCAGGCCGTCAAGTCGTCAGGCCGTCAGGCCGTCGTCGACCGAGAGGATCGCACCAGTGATGTGCGCTGCATCGTCGGACGCGAGGAAGGTGATCGCCGCTGCGATGTCCTCGGGTGCCGCGAATGCCTCGTTCGGGGCGACGAGGCGGCCGATGAGAGCGTCGTCGCCGTCCTCGGGTGGCATGAACGCGCTGATCAGGGGTGTCATCACGGCGCCCGGGCAGATCGCGTTGACGCGAACTCCGCGCTTCGTGTACTCGATTGCGAGCGCCCTTGTGAGCGCGACGACACCGCCCTTCGACGCGCAGTACGCGGCGGCGTAGGGCGCCCCCTTGATCCCGGCCGACGAGGCGACGTTGACTATCGCGCCGCCCGCAGCCAGCAGGTGGGGCAGGACCTCACGACTCATCAGGAAGGGGCCCGTCATGTTCACGGCCACGACCCTGCTCCAGTGGTCGAGGGTCTCCGCGGTCGTGTGGCGGAACCCACCGACTCCGGCGACGTTGGCCAGCACCTGCACGCCGCCGTAGAGGTCGACCGTCTCGTTCACCGCCGCGCGCACCGACCCCTCGTCGGTCACGTCGGTCGTCAGCCCCGTCGCCTCGCCGCCGTCGGCCCGGATCGTCGCCACGGTCTCGTCGACGCCCTGGGCGTTCACGTCGAGGCAGACGACGCGCGCGCCGCCCGCGGCGAACCGCACGGCCGTGGCCGAGCCGATTCCGGAGCCGGCGCCCGTGACGATCACCGTCTTGGCATCGAAGGCGCCCATGGGCCTCTCCCTGAACTCGTAGCGGTACCCGGCCGGCGCATGCTACCGAACGAGAACACGTTCCTATTCGTCGTGTGACGATACCCCCGGCACCGGGGGCCGGCAACGTGGGCCGAGCGGCGTGATGCGGCTTGGAGCAAGGCCCGTTACCACCGTAGGGCCGCCCCCGACGAGCAGCGGCCGGAGTGTTGCCACCGATCGTCGCCGGTCGTACAATAGGGACAGTTTTAGAACCTGTTCTATTTTCCTGTCCAACTCGGTCAAGGCACGGCCCGCGGGCCGCGCTCCGGAGGAGGAGACACATGGCAGTGGCACCCACGGAGTCCCGCGCGTCGAGGCCGGCGACCGACGCCGTCACTGGGGAGCGCCTCGCCCGCCGGTCGGAGCAGCGCTACGACTTCGTCATCGTCGGCGGCGGACCGAACGGGCTGGGCATCGCCGCCTACCTGTCGAAGTGGGGGTTCAGCGTCTGCATGCTCGAGGCGCGTCCGGAGATCGGGGGAGGCGCGGAGAACACCGAGCCCATTCCCGGCTACTCGATCGACCCGCACGCCTCCTACTTCTACGGTGCTCCGGCGCCGGCGATAGGCCAGCTCGACCTGGCCCGCTTCGGCCTCCGCTGGTCGTTCATCAAGAACTTCGGCGGCTGCATCACGCGCGACGGGCGACCCTTCTTCGGCGGGAACTTCTTCCACGACGAGGTCGGACGCGACCCGGAGACCTACGTCCGCATGCTCGGCGTCGATCGCGACACGGCGAAGATGTACCTGGAGTTCATGGAGGCGCTCCGGCCCGCCGCGATCGACTTCTTCCGCAGCATCTACTGGACTCCCCCGTACGACGAGAAGTGGGGGGTTCCGAAGAGCGAGCTCCCGGTCGCGAGGGTCCTCTCGAAGGCGCTCCCCCTGTGGGACGAGTCGCTGATCGACATGTCGTTCATGGAGATGATGGACGGCCTCGGCCTCCCCGACCCCGTCAAGGCGGGGATGCTCGTGGGCGCCTGGGGGAACGGCCCGCACCCCTACTGGAAGGGGATGGCGCTCCCGGGGTTCGCGTGCACTCAGCTCATGATGTACATGGCGGCGACCCCGGTAGGCGGCATGCACTCGCTCGCCCACTCGCTCGCCCGGTGCGCCCTCGCCCATGGAGCGCGGATAATCGTCAACAGCCCCGTATCCGAGGTCATCGTCGTCGACGGTGAGGCCAAGGGCGTCCGCGTGAGCGACGACTCGCTCCTCGACGACAAGACGATATGGGCCGACCGCGGCGTGATCCTCAACACGCACGTCAAGCAGATCCCCGACCTCATCAGTCGCGACCACGTGAACACGACGTTCGTGCAGCGCATCGAGGACCTGAGCCTCAAGGGCGGCAGCCTCTTCGTGACGAACCTCATCGTCAAGGAGCTCCCCGTCTACAAGGACGCCCCGGAGGAGTTCAGCCCCGACGACTATCCGGTCGGCATGTCGCTCCACTGCGACACCGACAACGTGATGGAGCTGATGCGCACCATCCACTCGTTCCGGATGCACCCCGAGCACCCCGACGAGTACGCAGGCATCTGGTACATCGTGCACGGTCAGCACGACGCGACACGTGGGCGCGCGAGGAAGGCCGGCGGCGACGGTCACGTCATCACGGTCAACCTCCAGGTTCCTGCACCCGAGGACCACCGCGACGGGCCCGACGCAGTCAACAAGGTGAAGGACGAGATAGTCGACGGCATCAAGGCGGTGCTGCGCCAGTACGCACCCAACATGACCGACGACAAGTACATAGCGACACCGACCAACACACCGTACGACTCGGAGTTCCGGAACATGGCGTTCGTCGGTGGGAACTGGGAGGGGGCGCGCTCCTCACAGGACGAATGGTGGTCGAGCAAGCCGCTTCCCGAGATGGCTCGCTACCGGACGCCGATCGCCGGCCTGTACCACTGCCACCAGACGGCGTACCCGGGCGGGCTCTGCCTCATCGCCGTCCCCTACAACCTCATGCACATCCTCATCGAGGACTACCCCGAGATGAAGAAGTCGACACCCGACTGGTGGTACCCGTCACCGTGGCACATCACCGACGAACAGGGGGGCACGAAGTGAGCGAGGCCAACTTCAGGCGCCACCGGCCCAGCCCGACCGCGGGTCTTGCCCTCCCGCCCGAGTTCCCCGAGGAGTCCGAGACCGACGTCGTGATAATCGGCGCGGGTCCGAACGGGCTCATCGCCGCGTCGTACCTCACCGCGGCGGGACTCGACGTGACGATCCTCGAGCGGCGCTACGAGATCGGGGGTGGTCTCGCCACCGAGGAGATCCTCTTCCCGCACCACTACGCGAACACGCACGCGTCGTACCACTACATGGTCGACTACATGCCGCCCCTCGACGACTTCGACCTGACCGGTCACGGCCTGCGCTACCACAAGCCGTTCGGGCAGACGGGTGCGGTCATGGGCGACGACTACGTGTACCTGTGCCGCGCGTTCGAGGACACCCGCGACTCCCTCGCCCGCTTCGGCCTCGACCAGGCCGACGTGTACGGCGACATGGGCTCGCGGTTCCGCACGATCGTCGAGCGGATCCTCGGCCCCGCGACCTACCTGCCGCCCGACGCCCCCGTCGACCTCACGGAGGCTCTTCGAGCGCGACGACGTCGGCCGCGACATGCTCGACCTCTCCGAGCAGAGCGCCTTGGAGATCCTCGACCGGTACGCGCTCCGCGACTCGGTGAAGGCGACGTTCCTCTACATGGCATGCCAGTGGGGGATCTCTCCGGCCGAGAGCGGTATGGGCTTCATGGTGCCGCTGCTCGTCGACCGCGGTCTGCAGAAGGCTTTCATCTATGGCGGGTCGCACCGGCTCGCATCGGCGTTCGCACGTGTGATCCTGCGACAGGGTGGCATCATCCTCGACAACGCCGAAGTCGTCCAGATCCTCACCGACGGGTCCCGCGCTTCGGGAGTCCTGCTGGAGGACGGCCGGGAGATCCGCGCCCGCAAGGCGGTGCTGTCGAGCCTCGACCCGCAGAGCACGTTCCTCCACCTGCTGCCCGCCGAGGCCGCTCCCGAGGACCTGCGCGCCTCCGCGCGCGAACTGGAACTGGGACAAGTGGTCGCTGCTCTCCGTCTTCTTCGCGACGAAGGGCAAGCCGACATGGCGGGAGAACCGCGCCAACCCGATGATCGGGATGCCGACCCCTTCGCGACGATCCTCGGCTTCGACGGCTCCGACGACGTCGTGAGGTTCCTCGACGGTGTCGAGCGTGGCGAGGTGCCGAAGTTCGCGGGCCACTTCACCTGCGAGAGCGCCTTCGACCCGGCGTTGAGCCAGAAGGAGGGCGAGCACGTCTCGTTCTTCCAGATGCCCGCCCCGTACGACTACCCATGGGATGAACGTCACGACGACGTCGTCCGTCAGGTGACCGACCTGCTCGACGCGCACTACGAAGGCTTCCGCGACTCGGTCCTGCAGGTCGTCGTGGAGTCACCGAAGGCGATCGAGCAGCGGATGCCGAACATGGTCCGCGGCTCGATCAAGCACGGTGACTACAACCCGATACAGATGGGCAACAACCGGCCCAACGCCGACTGCTCGTCGAGTCGCACACCCGTCAAGGGCCTTTACCTCTGCGGCGCATCGCTGTTCCCCGGAGGGATGGTCATCGGCGGGCCCGGATACACCGCGGCCCAGATCGTCTGCGCCGACAACGACACGAAGTTCCCGTTTGCCTATCCCGACCGCGTGCTGCGCTACCTCGACACGTACTTCCCCGACGGCAAGGACGACGTCCTGCGCGGCTGAGAGCCCACGACCAGTGGCGAGGGGGGCGCAGTCGACGGTTGCCACCCTCGACGGACGGCACTAGAAAGACGCGCTGGCCACGATGTGGCACGGCGCCAGGACGCGGTCCGACGAGGGAGAGAAGCATGAGCGACGGCGCCTACGGCGTCATCGTGGTCGGAGCCGGCCCCGGCCGGCAGATCACGACGACCGGAGCGGTCCTCGGGAATCCCGTCGGCTCACAACCGACCATCCTGAATCTCGCCGGCATCGAACACTTCCCGGAGGGGTTCGTGGAGCACAGACGTGATCTCGACCCCGCGATGGCTCCGCCCGACAAGCAGTGCGCCGTGAGCATGTCGATCTGCTCACCAAGTCCCGAGGCCGCCGAGATCGAGGAGATACACCACCGCATGGACTCGACGAAGGAGAAGGTCTTCCCCGAGGTCCTGGCCGCCGTGGAGCGACGCGTCACGGATGGCCCACGCGATGTCTCGGAGCACACACGCGACTCGGCCGTCGATGCCTCCGGAATGCGGGTCGCCGCGATGGTGCACGAGCACCTGACGCACGCATGAACGTCAAGACCGCGTCTGCACTGGCGCTCACGCTGGTGGTGGCGGTCGCCACCGGCTGCGGCACGCGTGTCGGCGGGACCGACACCTCGGCCGACGCTTCTTCGCGGTTGTCCCCGCCCACCAGCACCACCGAGACCACTGACACGTCCGACACCACCGACGTGCCTCCCGACGACTCGCCCTGCGGACCCGGCGACGCGACCGGGGCGACCGACGTCGGCGTCACCGACGCCACGATCACCCTCTACACGATCCACGATCTGAGCGGACCCGCGCCGGGGCTCTTCCAGGCCAACCAGGACGCCATGAAGGCCTTTGTCGCCTACTGCAACAGCCTCGGCGGCGTCAACGGCCGGAAGCTCGAGCTCGTCACGCGCGACTCGGGCTTCTTCGAGCCGCGCCCGCAGATCGTCGACGCATGCAGAGACGCCTTCGCGGTGGTCGGAGGCGCAGTCGTCTTCGACGACCAGATGATGGATGTCGCCGCCGAGTGCGGCATCCCCGAGCTACCGTCGTTCTCCTCGACGCCGCAGCACAGCAGAGCCCCCAACGTGGTGCATGCCGTGCCCAACTCCGCCACCGAGTGGCAGGCGGGCCCCGCATACTGGTTCGCCGAGCAGTTCCCCGAGGCCGTCAAGCGCGCCGCGGTTCTCTACGCCGACGCCGGGACGACCAAGGACCGCGCCCAGATGCAGGAGGAGGCGTTCAGGCAGGCCGGCTTCGACTTCGTCATGAAGAAGGCGATCCCCCTGGTCGAGCTCAACTGGGGTCCGCACGTCGACGAGCTGCGATCGAAGGGCATCGGGTACGTCACAATCTGGTCCGACCTCAAGGAGCCCGTGAAGCTCGTGAAGGAGCTGCGCGCCCAGGGAGTCGACGTCACGATCGTCGACGTCGAGCCACAGTCGTACACGAGCGACTTCCTCGAGCAGGCGGGCCCTGCGGCCGAGGGCGCCTACGTCGGCGTGAGCACGTGGCCCCTGGAAGAGGCGGCCGACAACCCGGAGCTCCAGCTGTACGGCGACTGGGTCGAGCGTACGACCGGAAGCGAGCCGACGGCCCTGGGCATCCACACCTGGTCCTCTGCGCTCCTGTTCGCGACCGCAGCGAAGGAGCTGGGCGGCGATCTGACCCGCGAGGGGCTGCTCGACTACCTGAGCTCCGTGCACGAGTGGGACGGGCACGGCATCCACGCCCCTACCGACCCCGGTAGGAACCACCTCGCCGAGTGCATCGTCATGCTCCAGGTGCAAGAAGGGGAGTTCCGGAGAGTGTGGCCCGACGAGGGCTTCGCCTGCGACCCTCGCTACGCGGCGAAGGTGAGCGACCCGTCGGGCGGGGGCTAGAGCCAGGTGACGACCTTCCTGCGGCTCACGATCTTCGGCCTGGTCGCCGGTGGCAGCTACTCGGTGGCTGCGAGCGGACTGGTGCTCACGTACACGACGTCGGGGATCTTCAACTTCGCGCACGGAGCCATCGGGATGCTGGCAGCGTTCCTCTACTGGGAGCTGCACGTTCACCGCGAGTGGCCGACCCTCCTCGCGCTGGCGGCGGTCCTGCTCGTCTTCGCTCCACTCGCAGGGGCACTCGTCGAGCGGTTCCTGGTGCGACCACTGCAAGACGCTTCTCTCTCGACGATGCTCGTGGTCACAGTGGGCCTGCTCGTGGGCTGCATCGGCCTCGCCCAGACGATCTGGCCCCCCGAGAGCCGGGTCGTCGAGGAGTTCTTCGCCCCGCACGGATTCCGGGTCTTCGGCGTCTTCGTCTCCTGGCACAGGGCCACGACACTGCTCGTCGCCGTCGGCGTCGCCCTGGGCCTACGCCTGCTGCTTCGGAACACGAAGCGCGGAACGACGATGCGCGCAGTCGTCGACGACCGCAACCTGTCTTCGCTCTCGGGCGTCAACCCAGAGCACACGAGCATGCTCTCGTGGGCGATCGGGGCGTCGCTCGCGTCGCTGGCCGGGATACTCCTCGCCCCGATCCTCACGCTCGACGTGATCCCGCTCACCCTCCTCGTGATCAATGCCTACGCCGCCGCCGTCGTCGGGGGGCTGCAGAGCATCTCGCTCACGTTCGGCGGAGCGATGCTCCTCGGGCTCCTGCAGTCGTACGCCTCGACCTACCTGCCCAGGGTCTTCCCCGGCGACCGCCTTCCTGACTGGCTACCGGGCCTGAACGACTCGGTCCCCGTCCTGCTGCTCTTCCTCGCGCTCCTGGCTCTTCCGCAGGCCAGGTTGCAAGGCACTCGCGTCATCAGGGCAGCCGCCGAACGGGTGCCGTCGCTGCGGCAGTCGATCGCGGCCGCGCTCGACTCTCACCGGGGCCGCGTACGTGGTCGTCGGCTTCCTGTCGGACCGCGACGTGTTGCGCGTCGGCGAGGGGCTCGCGATCGGCCTGATCGGCCTCTCCCTCGTACCACTCACCGGCTACGCGGGACAGGTGTCGCTCTGCCCACTCGCCTTCGCCGGCCTCGGTGCAGTGATGATGTCGAAGTTCGGCGACGGCGGGTCGTGGATGGGGCTCGTCGCTGCGATCGCTGTGCCCGCCACCGTCGGCGCCCTCGTGGCTCTCCCCGCGCTGCGCCTGCAGGGCCTCTATCTCGCGCTCTCCACGCTCGCCTTCGCCGTCCTCATGGACAACATGATCTTCCCGCAGCGCCGCCTCTTCTGGACGAGCTCGGTGACCGTCGACCGACTCGACATCCCCTTCGTCTCACTCGCCGGCGATCGGGCCTGGTTCGTGGTGCTCGCCGCTGCGTACGGAGTGCTGGCAGTGCTGGTGCTCGCGATGCGGCGCGGATCCTTCGGCCGCCGGCTCCTCGCCCTCAAGGACAGTCCTGTGGCATGCGCCACGCTCGGCATGAGCCTCACCCGCACCAAGCTCGTCGTCTTCGCGCTCTCGGCCGGGATGGCAGGTCTCGGTGGCGCCCTGTACGCGGGCCTGCGGGTAGGAGTGTCGGCGAAGAGCTTCACGGCGATCGGGGGCCTCGGCATCCTGCTGATCGCGGTGATCGGTGGGATCGAGCTCGCGAGCGGACCGCTCGTCGGCGGCCTGACGCTCGCCGCCATGACGATCGTCTCCCAGGACATCGCAGCGCTCGACTGGCTCGCCGCCATCGGACCCGCGTTCGTCGCCGTGACCCTCGCGCGCAATCGCGAGGGCCTGGCCATCCGACTGGCCGAGATCGGGCGTGGCCTCGCCGGCTGGAGGCAACGACGAACGCGGCTCGCCACCGACTGGCTCGCGTCCATCGACTCGTCGCTGGCCCCGCACACAGCGCTGCGACCCGAGCAGGTCGACGCGCTCGAGGACGTCTTCAGGATCGAGCCCGCGCTCTGCACTGCCGAGCCGGTACGTTGACCCGCGTCATGACCCGCCCCGACAGACCTGCGGCTGCGCCGTCGGGTGACTCGGCACCGCCCGGCACTCGGCAGGCACGCCCGCCCGTCCTCGAGCTGATCGGAGTGCACGCCGCCTACGGATCCATCGAGGTGCTCCACGGCGTCGACCTGACCGTCGCGGCGGGGAGCGTCGTGGCGCTCCTGGGCCCCAACGGCGTCGGCAAGTCGACCACGCTCGCCGTCGCCGCCGGGCTCGTCCAACCGACGGCCGGCTGCGTCCACATCGCGGGCAGACACCTCAACGGCGCCCCCGCCGACGCCATCGCGCGCGCCGGCGTGCGGACCATTCCCGAGCGGCGAGGGGTCTTCCCCAACCTGACGGTCGCCGAGAACCTGCGCCTGCTCGCCGGACGCGGCCGATCGCGCGCTGCGGTGCAGGACAGCGCCTACTCCCGCTTCCCGCGGCTGGGCGAGCGACGTCG
Source organism: uncultured Actinomycetes bacterium (assembly GCA_963706745.1). Taxonomy (GTDB): domain Bacteria; phylum Actinomycetota; class Acidimicrobiia; order IMCC26256; family PALSA-610; genus JAOSJK01. The sequence continues at coordinate 36,984 of CAVPMX010000006.1, forward strand.
TCAGCTCGCCGGGACCATGTCGGGCGGCGAGCAGCAGATGCTCGCGATCGCCCGAGCCCTCGCGACCGATCCGGCACTCCTCCTCGTAGACGAGCTCTCGATGGGCCTCTCACCGCTGCTCGTCCAGGATCTGTACGGTCACTTGGCCGACATCGCCGCCGAGGGGGTCTCGATCCTCGTCGTGGAGCAGTTCGCCCACGCGGTTCTCGGGGTCGCCGACCACGCGGCGCTCATGCTGCACGGCCGGGTGCAGAGGTGCGGTGCTCCCGAGGAGCTCGCCGGCGACCTGGCCGCCGCGTACCTCGGAGCCGACGGACGAGCGCGCCGTGAGTGCGAGCCCGCCGCACAGACAGGGCGCGGCGCGACACTCCCGCGAACCGGACGACCCAGGAGCACCCAGTGACCCAGCCTGACCCAGCCGAGCGGCTCGACGAGGTCGACGAGGTCGCCGACGCGACGATGCGCAGGGAAGACCTTCTCGAGCAGGCCGTCGCCGCACTGCGCGTCGGCGGCGTGCACGGTCCCGAGACGCGTGCGCTGGTGGCCGGTGGAGTGCTGATGCTCGCCGGCGTCGCGCTCGTCATCGCCGGATGGTGGGGGGTATCGGGGACTCTCGACGTCGGAAGGCAGATGCCCTACCTGGTCTCGGGTGGGCTCGCGGGACTCGCCCTCGCGACGATCGGCGCGGCGCTCTACGTGCGCTACTCGCTCGCCCGATACCTGCGCTACTGGCTGATCCGGCTCGTCCACGAACAGCGCGACCAGAGCGAGCGCTCACTGGAGGAGCAGCGCCGTCAGGGCGACCGCGTCGTCGAGGCCATCGGCCGTCTCGAGGAGAGGCTCGCCGGCCGTGATCCGGGAGAGCGCCGACCCTGACCTGGCCGGCCCCTCGGGCCTCCTGCTACCCGGGCCGGTCGCCGAGGACCTCGATGACCTCCTCCTCGAGGACCTGGCGCGCCAAGTCGCTCTCCCTCTCGACGCTCACGTGAGGAATGATCCGGTCGAGCCACGGAGGTAGCCACCAGTTCGCGCGGTCGAGCAGCTCCATCGTGGCAGGGACGAGGAGCGTCCTCACGAGGATGGCATCGAGCAGGATCGCCGACGCGAGGCCGACCCCGAAGAGCTTGAGGACGCGGTCGTCGTCGAGCACGAACGACCCGAAGACGATCACCATGATCGTCGCGGCTGCGGTGATCACCCGCGCCGTCACTGCGAGGCCGTCGGCGACGGCGAGCCCGTTGTCGCCGGTGCGCAGGTACTCCTCTTGGATCCGCGTCACGAGGAAGACCTCGTAGTCCATCGAGAGCCCGAAGAGCACGGCGAAGAGCCACATCGGCACCATCGAGAGGATCGGCCCCGTGCGGTCTATCCCCACGATGTCTGCTCCCCAGCCCCACTGGAAGACCGCGATGACGAGCCCGTATGCCGCTCCGATCGAGAGCAGGTTCATCAGGACTGCCTTGAGCGGGACGAGGATCGAGCGGAAGACGACGACGAGGAGCAGGAACGAGAGAACCAGGACGCAGCCGATGAAGATCCCGAGTCGGGAGCCGACGACGTCGGCGACGTCGATCGAGGACGCCGTGATGCCCGCCAGGTGGGCTGTGATCCCGGTCCCCGCCAGCGCTGCGGGGACGACATCGTCGCGCAGCTTCCTGAAGAGCCGATCCGTCACCTCCGAGCGCGGTGAGGTCGTAGGAATCACGGCGACGATCGCGGCGTCGCCCGCCTCGTTGAGCTCCGGCGGCAGAGCCACCAGGACGCCGTCGGTCCGGGCGAGCGCGCTGACGAGACCGTCGAGCGCGGCATCCTCGCCGACCGTGCCCGCGGGGATCGCGGCCACCACGGCGATCGGTCCGTTCGCTCCCGGCCCGAATCCGTCGGCGATCAGGTCGTAGGAGCGCCGGGCGCTCGTGGAGCGTGGCTCCGTGCCGTCGTCGGACGAGCCCAGGCGCATCGACAGCACCGGCACCGCCATGGTCAGGAGCACGGCTGCGCCCGATCCGAGCGCCCACCACGGGTGCCTCTGGACGAATCGGCTCCAACGGAACCAACCGGTGCGTCGGTGATCCGTCTCCCTGCGATGCCTCCCGACGGGGAGTCGGTCGATTGCGTGCCCGGTGAAGCCGAGCACCGCGGGCAGCAGCGTGATGGCGGCGAGCATCGTGAGCACCACGGCGACGATCGCGCCGAGTGCCAGGCCGTACAGGATCGGCATCCCCATCAGGAACATGCCGCTCATCGAGATGACGACGGTCGTCCCTGCGAACATCACAGATCGCCCCGACGTCGTCAGGGCGATAGCCGTCGCCTCCTCGGGCGACAGCCCACCGTGCAGGCCCTGTCGGTACCGGGTGACTATCAGCAGCGCGTAGTCGACGCCGACACCCAGCCCGATCATCATCGCGACCTGAGGGGCGAAGTCGGGGATGTCGAGGAAGTTCATCGCCAGGCCGAGCAGAGCGACACCCAGGCCGAGCGACGACAACGCCACGAGGATCGGCAGCCCTGCAGCCACGACCGATGCGAACGTCAGCAGCAGCACCACGACCGCGGCGAGGAAGCCGATGATCTCGCTCCGCCCGACGCTCTCGGAGTCCGCGTACTTCAACGCCTCGCCGCCGACCTCGACCTCGACGCCCGAATCCCTCAGCCCGTCGAGGACGCGGTCGAACTCGCCTACGACACCCTTGGGGACGTCGGCGCTCTGCACGTCGAACTGGACGGAGGCCATGGCCGTGGTCCCGTCCGCCGAGATGGCCGGCAGTGCCGGGTCGTAGGGATCTCGGACCGATTCGACGTGCTCGACCTCGCCGAGATCTGCGAGGGCAGCCTCCACCGCGATTCGCACGTCGTCATCTCTGACGCCGGCGTCGGCCCTCACGACGACGTTGGCGGTGTCACCCGACCGCTCCGGGAACCGCTCGCGAAGCAGGTCGACAGCCATCTGTGAGTCGGTGCCCGGTACGGTGAAGTCGTTGATCGGCTCACCGCCGTACCGCGACGCCGAAGCGACCGCCACGACGACGAGCAGCGCCCACCCGACTGCGACCAACCGGCGGTGGCGGTAGCACCAGCGGGCTAGGTGTTCCAAGGTCAGGACTCCGGTGAAGTGAGCCGGCCGGCGGCTGAGCTGCCGTCGGCGGTTCAGCCTACCGGCGACACCCCGCTTCGACCGTGGTCCGGCGAGAGGCCGCCGCGCACGAGGTCGTAGGCTCACGGGAGCGTACGAGCCCGGCGGGCCGGTGCCGACGGCGGCGCTCCGGTTCATCGCAGAGCCGGTCCCACCCCTCGCCGACATGCGGGAGCCACCCATGGGTTGGACAGATCACTGGACGCCCAGCGACCGGGTTCTCCGGAGACTCGTCGTGCTGCAGCGCGGCGTCTACCTGCTCACGGGAGGCCGGGTGCTCGCCCGGGCTCGGGCCAAGCCGGTGCTGCTGCTGACGACCACGGGGCGTCGCACCGGGCAGTCGCACACCGTCCCCCTGCCCTTCATCCCCGACGGCGACGACATCTTGGTCGTGGCGTCGAACTCCGGGCACGACCGGCACCCGGCCTGGTACCTGAACGCGCAGGGCGACCCCGAGGTCCGCGTCCGGGTCGGTCCGCGCACCTCCGGGGCCAGGGCGCGGAGCCTCGAGGGTGAGGAGCGTCGAATCGGGTGGGGTCGCGTCGTCGAGGCGGCGCCGTGGTACGAGGGCTACCAGTCGCACACGCAGCGCGAGATCCCGATCGTCTCCATCAAGCCCGACGCACAGCTCGGCCACGACGCGGTCGTCGGTGTGGAACGGCCGGCGCTCGGCTGGTGGGTCGCGGTCGTCTCGGGCATGACGACGCTCGGCCTCGTGGCCTTCCACGATCGCTCGTGGCGGTGGTGGAGCAGGCATGTGACCACGGCGGTGCCCAGGGGCGCCCTGCGCGTGCTCTTCGGGGCCGCCGCAGTCACGCACCTCGTCGAGGCCGCGGCCGCCGTCCGTGTGGCAGAGCGCGACGGGCGCCACGCGTCGTCACTCGGCTGGGGGGCGCAGACGACGATCCTGGGGAACCCCTCGCTCTCCCTGTTGAGGCGATCCGTGCCGCGAGAGGCCTTCGGCGCGGTAGGCGGATCGGTGCGTCGGGACGTGACGCCGGGGATCGGAACGTGTTATCACTGGCAGGCCTGTCGTACGCAAGGCAGACGAGCCCCCGAAGACCGCGGGCGACTACCAAGGAGCCACAGCCATGCCGCTGCTCACAGCCGAGGCGATCGGAGTCAGCTTCGGCGGCCTGCGGGCCCTCGACGACGTGAACCTCGAGGTCGAGGGCGGCCGGATCACCGGCCTCATCGGCCCCAACGGCGCCGGCAAGACGACCCTCTTCAACGTGGTCTGCGGGCTCCAGGCGCCGACCCACGGCTCCGTCCTGCTGGAGGGCCGAGACGTCACCCGGCTCTCCCCCGCTCGACGCGCGCGCCTCGGTATCGGGCGCACGTTCCAGCGTCTCGAGATCTTCGGGTCACTCTCGGTACGCGACAACGTGAGGGTCGCCGCCGAGGCGCGACGCGACTGGTCGCGCGAGATGTTCTCGCCCGGACGCGTCGCCGACGAAGTGCTCGACCGGACCGGCCTCTCCGACCTGGCCTCCGAGCCCGCCGGCGCGCTGCCCACCGGAACAGCACGCCTCGTCGAGCTGGCCCGCGCACTCGCTGCGGCACCGCGGGTCCTGCTCCTCGACGAGCCCTCGTCGGGTCTCGACGAGTCGGAGAGCTGCGACCTCGGCGACCTCCTGACCGAGCTCGTGAACGACGACGGCCTCGGGATCCTCCTCGTCGAACACGACATGTCTCTCGTCATGCGCGTCTGCTCGGAGATCTACGTTCTCGACCTGGGCGCCGTCGTCGCCTCGGGCCCACCCGACACGATCCAGAACGACGACCGCGTACGAGCCGCCTACCTCGGAAGCGCCGCCCCCGCGCACGCCTGAGATAGGGCAGAACCGCGCACCCCTACCGCGCAACCGACCCATCTCGATCGCGGCTGCGCGACCTGCGGCTACAGGTCGATGGGGTCGACACGCACCGGTCGCTCGCCCAGGCGCTCGGCGTGCCCCGCACGCAGGACCTTCGCGAGCAGCCCGTACGGCTCCGAGACCGCTGCGCGTTCACCGAACCACGGCGGCTCGGCCCGCTCGTCGTAGCCCGTGAAGACGGCGTGCATGCCGCGCTCCGCCGCCCGAGCGAGCGCCTTCTCCAGCAGCCGATCAAGTGCGGCGTCGTCGCCGACGCCACCGAGGAGCATCCCCGCCCGGAACCCGGTGCCAGAGCCCTCCGAGCCACTCGAACCCTCCGCTACCGGGACGTAGCGCGCAACGGCCGCGTAGTCCCACAGGCCGAGCAGGGCTCCGCCCTCGTGCCACACGTCGCCGTGGTTCCAGCCGTGCAGACCCGTCCACTCCTCGCGAAGGGACTCCGCGTCGAGGCCCCGCGCCAGGTCGTGACCGCTCTCGGCCGCGGCCACTATCGCCGCGGCGGCCTCCCAGTCGTGGGGCGCCCCGCCCGATCCGGCACCGGGCCCCGCCTCCGTCTCCGCCACGGACGCGGGTACGGGCTCGGGCTCGGCTGCGAATATGCGAGCGACGATGCCGGCGCGCTGCTCGTACCCGGCCACCGCGAAGGCGACCATCGACGCCTCGTTGCCGCGCATCACATGCGCATACAGGAAGTCTGCCCCGGCCGCGGACGCGATCTCCTCTACCTGCCGGAGAAGCCGACCGGCGAGCCCGCCACCACGCGCCTGCGGTCGCACCGCCAGGTCGAAGACGTAGCCGGCCACGACGCTCCGCCCCGCGACCAGGACGTGCTTGATCGCTACGGTGACCGTCGCGTCGATCGACGCGTCGGGTCCGTCCACCGCGAGCACCCACGACTCCGGGTACGGGTCGGCGCGACGGAAGTAGTCGGGGCTCCGGTCGGTCGCCAGGGAGGCGCTGCCGCCTGCCTGCGGGCAGCGCAGCACCAGTCCGCAGAGCCTCTCGCTGTCTTCGAGCAGTGCGCGGCGGATCAAGCGACCACCCTCCCGAGCGCTCGGAGGTGCGCCGGGTCCGGGCACCGCTCGCCGGCTTCCATCGATCGCAGCATGCCCAGCACCGCCGCGTTGACCGGCGCGGCGACCGCCAGCGCGTCTGCGCGTCGGACGATCTCCCCGGTCACGGCCTCGATCTCCGTCGGCCGCCCCAGCTCGAAGTCGCGCCACGTGACCGACCGGACCGACCCGAACCTCGCGGCTGCCGTGTCGAACGCCGCGTCGAGCGCCGCCTCCCATCCGGGCGCCCGGCCTCCGACGAGGTCCGCAGGCGCGCCGAAGGCGGTAGGGAGCACCACGCCGCTCGCGGCCGCGACCGCGGCTCCCTCTGCCAGCACCTCTCGCACGAGAGGCCTGTGCGGCTCGGCGAGGACCTCGCCGAGCAGCATCGCCCCGACCGCGCCGAGAACCGTGACCGAGTTCGTGAGCATCTTCGCCCAGAGGTCCGCGCGCACGTCGGCTACCTCGCGGGTGGGGAACGCCTCTCCCAGGACGGCTGCCGCACGCCCCCGCCCAGGGTCTCCGGGAGTCCCGCCCGCCTCGCTGAGAGCCGCGCCCAGTCGGCCGATGGTCAACGGCCCGTCGGCGTCGAGCCTGACCCGACCGGGCGCCAGGTACGTCGCGGCGAAGCCGACCGCACATCCGATGGTCCTCTCCTGCCCCGCGAGCGATGCGACCGTCTCGCACGACAATCCGTTCTGCAACGAGACGACGTCGCCGTCGGGTGCGAGCCGAGAGAGCAGCGGTGCGAGCGCTTCCTCTGTCACCTGCCGGCGCACGGAGAGGAGAAGCAGGTCGCAGCCTTCCGGGCGCGCCATCGCCGCCTCGGGCGACATCGCGTCCATGGGTGTCACCATGTCACCGGCGGGCGACTCGACCGAGAGGCCCGGGTCGCGCAGCAGCGCGACGTGCCGCTCGTCGGCGTCGACTACGAGCGGCGAGGCCCCCGCGCGAACGAGACGTGCCGCGACGTTTCCTCCGATCGCCCCGGCGCCCACGCACCACACCCTCGGCGCACCATCTGTCACGGCGTCACTCCGGACGCGCGCTCCACGACCTCGCGCGGGTCGAGCCACAGCCGTCCACCCCCGAGGTCGACGACCTCGGCACCCTCGGGTTGCTCGCCGCCGCAAGACGTCTCGAAGTCGGTCTCGGTCGCGGTTCGCCGAGCGCGCCAGGTACGCGTCGGGCGACAAGTCGACCCCGGGCGACTCCGTGATGCCGGGCGAGGCGGACTCCAGTGCCGCGAGGTAGCTGTCGAGAGGCTTCCAGCCCGGTACCACCCGTCGCCCGGCGGGACCGGCGACCAACAGCGTCGGGAAGACGTAGCGGTGCGCGTCGCCGTCGCGCTTCGCCCTTCCGGAGCCCTCGCCGGGATCGTCGAGTCCGATCACGTACGGGTCGGGGTCCCGGGTCTCGGCCCGGTCCGCGCAGAACGCGGCATCCACCGCGGACGACGAAGCGTCTGCGAGCAGCCTGTCCACCTCGACACCGACGATGCCCGCGAGAGCCGCCCTGATAGACGCCGTGTCGTCCGGAGGTTCACCGAAGAAGAAGGTCGCCTCGCGCAGGCGTCGCAGCACGCGGTCCGCGGCGTCGTCTCCCTGTCGCTCTGCCGCCTTCGCCACCGAACATGCGGGGAAGGTGGAGGCGTACATGCGCGAAAGGCTCGCGGGCCAGGGCGCTCCGGTGTGTCGCGAGACCTTCTCCCAGTAGCGCCGCCAGCGCGGCACCGATGCGACCGGGTCGAAGCCGTCGGTCGCGACGGCCATGTTCTCTACAAGGCCACCGAGGACGCGGCGCCAGGTGACGCGATCGCCGTAGCGGCCACGCAGCAGTCGGATCTTCGGCTCGCTCCCCCACGCCCACGAGCACCCGGGATCCGTGAACTCGACGACCTCGACGTCACTCGGCACCCGGCAATCCTACGGTGGCGTCTACGATTCGCAGGGCGGGCAAGCACGGGGCGACGAGGTGCACGTGGGCAGAGGGGCGGGTTCAGGGCCGGTCGAGCGGGTCGTCGCTCTCGCGGCCTACATCGTCGGGCGTGCCGGCAGCCCGCCGACGAGGGCCGAGATCATCGCCGACGTCCCGGGCTACCCCGAGGGCGACGAGGCCAACCGGAAGGCCCTGCGCCGCGACCTCGCCGACCTCGCCGGTCACCTGGGCATCGAGGCCGACTACGACTCGACCGACGAGACCTACAGGCTCCGACGACCGTTCCTCACCTCCCAGGAGCGCAGGGTGCTCATCGCCGCTGCGACCATCGCGCAGGTCCAGGGCCTGGGCGAGCCCGACCCCGACGACATCGGGGGCGGCGTCGACGAGTACGGGCGGTTCGTCTTCATCACCGTTCCCCATCGCGCGCTCGCCCTCTGCGAGGCGATCCGCTCGCGAACTCCGGTCACGTTCGTCTATCACGGGAGCAGGCGCACTCTGTACGCGTATGCGCTCGGCGAGCTGAGCTCGCACTGGTACGTCACGGGCCTCGAGCAGGAGTCGGGCGAGCGACGCCAGTTCCGCGTCGATCGGATCGAGGGCGACGTGAGCACGTCGGGCGAGCCCGGCACGTACGACGTCCCCGACGACTTCGACGCCCCCGCCGCGATACGCGGAGTCGATCCGTTCCGGTGGGGCCCCGACCCCAAGGTGTCGGCGCGGGTACTCATCGGCTCGGACCACGTCCAGGGCTTCATCGGACAGTACGGCGGTTCGGAGGTCGACCGCGTCGACGGCGACGCAGTAGTCGAGGTCGAGGTCGCCCACTACGACGCCTTCCGCTGGAGACTGCTCTCGTTCGGCACGCACGCGCGTGTCCTCTCGCCGCCCGTGCTGGTCGACCACGTCCGATCACATCTCGCGGCGATCGCTGGGGCATGACAGTGCGCTTCGACAAGAGCCGCCAGTTCGAGGTCCTCACCGCCGTCCTCGCTGCCGCCGAGGAGCGGGGCTCGGCGTCGCTGGCAGAGTTCGCCGAGCGCTTCGACGTGGATCTCGCGGCCCTGCACCGTGTCGTCGCCGACGCGGTGCTCTGCGAGTTCAAGACTTCGATGGGCGAGCTGATCGGGTACACGCGCTCGTTTCTCCTCACCGCCGACGAGCACCTGGTGCTCGACGAGAGCCACTGGCTCCGCGATGTCGTCTCCGTCCCGCCCGAGCCTGACACGGCATTCCGCCTCCTTCTGGCGGGGACTGCGGCGAGTGCGCTTGCTTCGTCGACGGTGCCGGCACTCGAGTCGGCGCTCGCGAAGCTCCGCAGCGCCATCTCGGCCGAGATCGTCGTCGCCGACACCCGGCCGTACTGGCTACCCCTCGTCGAGCACGCGCGCCACGCCCGCCGGAGGCTGCGATTCCGATACGTCAAGGATGGGCACTCCGAGGCGAGCGACCGGGATATCGAGCCGCATGTCGTCTACTCGCGTTGGGGCCACTGGTACGTGGAGGGCAGGCCCGTCGGCGAGGAGTCGTCGAAGATGTTCCGGATCGACCGGATCGTCGACGCCGAGGTCTGCGACGAGGAGTTCGCGCCACCCGACACCGCCGACATCCCCGAGTGGTTCGACCTCAGCGCAGCGGAGCGCACGGTCAGGCTCCGGCTACCGGAGAGCGAGCTGAGGTCGCTGCCCCGGCCGCACCGACTCGGCGAGATCTCGGAGCTGCCCGACGGGATCGTCGAGGTCGACGTCGTCGTGACCGGCGAGCGCCGCCTCGACCACCTGCTCGTCGTTCTCGGCACGGAGTGCGAGGTGATCGGGCCACCGGAGGCGGCCGCGCGGCGCCGCGCCCACGCCGCGGAGCTGATCGCTCTCTACTGAGGGCGGCGCTGACGGCTCGACGGGGCCCTCCCGGTACGCTGCGCCCCCTGATGACCGCTCTCGACGACTCCCCGCGCCCGAGCGCTCTCGCAGAGATCGGACGCAGGTCGCCGCTGGCACTCATCGCCCTCGGGGTCATGCTCTACGCCACCGGACCGGTCTTCGTCGGCTCGTCCGACGTGTCGGGACCGGTGCTCTCGTTCTGGCGGCTCTGGTTCGGCGTCGGGGTCTTCGGAGCAGCGACCGCCGTCCACGTTCGCAAGTCCGGACGGCGAGCCGACCTCGAGGGCTGGAAGTGGGCGGCGCGCGCCGGGTTCGTGTTCGCGGTTCACCAGCTCTGCTTCATGTCGGCGGTGAAGATGACCTCGGTGGTCGACACGACGCTGATGTCGACGCTCTCACCGATCGTCGTCGGCGTGCTCGCCATCCCGATGTTCGGCGAGCGTCCAGGACTGCCCTTTCGCGCCTGGTCGGCGGTGGCGATCTCCGGCGCCGCCGTCGTCGCGCTCGCGGGTTCCTCGGGGCCGGAGGGCGACGCCGCCGGCATGTTCCTCGCCTTCCTCAACGTCGTCTTCTTCGCTCTCTTCTTCGTCTGGTCCAAGCACGCGCCGACCACATCGACGTCGTGCCCTTCCTGTTCGGCGTCATGGTGGTGGCCGCGTCAACCGTCACCTGCTACGTGGTGGTCAGTGGAGAGCCCATCGGATCGGCGGGCGGGCACGACTTCGTGATGGCGGCCTGCATGGCGCTCGGCCCCGGTGCGCTCGGGCACTTCGTCATGACGTGGCCGCTGCGCTGGGTGCCTGCGAACGTGCCGCCGGTCATGAGGCTCGCCGGCCCGGCCATCTCCGGCGCGCTCGCGTACGCCATCCTCCACCAGGAGATAACCCTCGCGCACCTGGTCGGCGGCGGCGTGACGATCGCCGGGGTCGCCGGCGCCCTGCTCTCCCCCGCCGGCCGCGCCTTGACCCGCGAGGCCGTGGAGGCCGCGGAGATCGACTGACCCGCCTCGCGCCTACCCGTTCTTACTCGAGGAGCGTGATCTCGCCGCCGCTCGCCTCGATCACGGCACGTACTGCGTCGTGCAGGCGGCTGTGGAGCATCTGGAAGTTCTCCAGCTCGGGGTCCCGCTCGTCGGCCGACGCCGGAGCGTCGCCGCCGTCGGCGTCGCCCGCGTACTCGTAGCCTCCGTCGGGCTCCTCGGAGAGATCCGCCAGTGCCGCGTCCCAGTCGGTGCGCGACGCGGCAAGGCGCAGTCGCATCGCCGGCGCCTGCAGCAGCGCCCTGGTCAGGTCCTGCACGATCGTCACGACCACGTCGGTGCTGGTTCGCACGCCGGGGGTCGAGAGCAGGTGCAACGCCTGGAGCTTGCGCATCGCGAGAGCCGCGATCATCACCGGGTCCGACATCTCGGTGACCGCCGAGTCGACCTCGCTCAGATCGAGGGGCACCTGGTCCGGTACACCGAACCAGGCCTTGAGCGTCGCGAACAGCTCCTCGGTGACATCGTGCAGCGCCAGCAGCTCCGGCGGCTTCGGCACGACCTCCATGCTCCCTACACTACGCAGCCCCCGCCCCCCGGCGGGCACCCACCGCGGGCCGGATCACCGCGTGGAGCGGGGGACGCCGGTTATCGTCGCACCCGATGCGGCCGGCGAAGTGGGTGGCGGCGATAGGGGTGGGATACGCGGCCGCCGCACTGGTTCCGGTAGTGGCGCGCCCGGCCGGCATCGACCGGTCGTCGTACAGCGTCGCCGGCGCCTCTGCCGAGGGCTCCGCGGCCACCTCGGCAGCCTCGACCGAACCGCCGCCGATCCGCCCCACCGTGACTACGCAACCTGTGCGGCGAGAGATCTCGATAGCGGTCGCCGGCGACATCCTGCTGCACAGCCCGGTGAGCACAGCCGCGGCGGCCTACGGGAGGGAGAGCGGCTCGGCGTACGACTACCGGCCGATGTTCGACCGGGTGCGCGCGACGTTGTCGGCGGCAGACCTCGCGCTCTGCCACTTGGAGACACCCCTGTCTCCCGACGACGCATCCCTCTCCACCTACCCGTCGTTCAGCGTTCCCTGGGAGATCGCTCCCGCGCTCGCAGACGCCGGCTTCGACGGGTGCTCGACGGCGTCGAACCACTCGCTCGACCGTGGCGCCGCCGGAGTCACCGCTACCCTCGATCACCTCGACTTCGCGGGGCTCGGGCACTCCGGCTCGGCTCGCTCCGCGCAGGAGTCGGCGACACCATCGATGTACGACGTCCGTGGCGTTCAGGTGGGCCACCTCGCGTACACCGATCACCTCAACGGCGCCTCCGTCCCCGCAGACCAGCCTTGGCTCGTCTCGCGGATCGACTCGGCGAAGATGCTCTCCGACGCATCGGCGCTACGCGCTGCCGGTGCGGAGATAGTCGTCGTCAGCCTTCACTGGGGCTCGGAGTTCGTCAGCGACCCCACCGACTCCCAGGCGGCGATCGCCGCTGCGTTGCTCGCATCGCCCGACGTCGATCTCGTCGTCGGCCACCACGCCCACGTCGTCCAGCCCGTCGAGGAGATCGACGGCGAGTGGGTCGCGTACGGCCTCGGCAACTTCCTCTCGAACCAGTACGACACCACCTGCTGCCCGGCCGAGAGCCAGGACGGAGTGATCATGATCTTCCACTTCCGGGAGGCCGAAGGCGGCGCCTTCTCTCCCGAAGCGGTGGAGGCCGTACCCACGTGGGTCGAGCGCCCCACCTACCGGATCATGGTCGCAACCGACGCCCTCTCCGACCCCGCCATTGCACCATCGACCCGCGACTCGTTGGCGCGCTCGCTCGAGCGGACCCTCGAAGTGCTCGGCCGCCGCGGGGCGGCACCCGCCGTCGCCGCGGCCGCCCGTTGACGGCCCGGCGCTACGCCGTGGCGCGCTTCTTCGCGGGAGCCTTCTTGGCGGTGCTCTTCTTCGCGGTGCTCTTCTTCGCGGTGCTCTTCTTCGCAGGTGCCTTCTTGGCCGCGGCCTTCTTGGCGGGCGCCTTCTTCGCACTCTTCTTCGCGGGCGCCTTCTTCGCACTCTTCTTCGCGGGCGCCTTCTTCGCGGGCGCCTTCTTCGCTGTTGCCTTGCGGACGCGGCCTGCGGCCGCTCTCGCCGAGGCGACGGCTTCGTCGAGGCGCGCCTCCAGGGCCCGGATCTCCTTGCGCGTGTCTCGTCGCAGCGACTCGACCTGGCCGCGCACCTCACGCTCCACGACCTCGGCGAGCTCCTTGCCGCGTTCGCGGCTCCGCTTGACGATCTCGTCGACGTAGGCCTCGGCCTTCTCCGCGGCGACGCGCCCCTGCTCGATCAAGTCGTCGACGATCTGCTCGGCGCGCTCGCGGCTGATCTCTGTGAAGTGCTCAGCTGCATCCATCAGGTCGCTCCAGTCCCGTACCGCACTCATCCAGTTCCCCTTCGTCCCGCGCCGGGTTCCCGCGCTGATACGTGGACGTTATGTCCCCGAGGCACCATTTGGAAGGGCACAACGGCCCGCGGCCGTCGGGACGATGATCGACTCCGCGAAATGGTGGCGCGATCGCCGGCGCCGGCCCGGCCCGTGGCGGGGCCTGGGGACTGCGGGTCAGATCGTGAACCCCATGTTGGAGACGATCTCCCGACCCAGCGCCTCGTCACCATCGAAGAGGACCCGCCCCTCGGCGAGAACCTGGTCGGGGTCGAGCCGGCCCGAGGCCAGTCCGACGAATGTGGCATCGTCCATGCGCAGCCGGGTGGTCGCATCGTCGGGCGACTCGTCGAGGATCCTCGCCCGCCCCTCGACACCGACCGAGAGCTCGAAGCCCGCAGGCCCGGCAACGTCGAACACCACCGAGGAGCCCTGAGGGGCGCCCGCCTTCTTGCCCACCACGTACGGCATTCCCTCGCCGAGCTTCGCCATCGCCAGGTCGGCCACCGGCCCCACCGCGTCGACGCAGCGGTGCACGGCGTCGCGGATGTCCTGCTCGTGAATCCAGCAGTCGAAGACCCTGATCGCCATGAACTTGCGATACGGCCCGGGCCCCTCGGGTGTGAAGCCCTCCCGGTCCCAATCCTCCGCAATCATCGCGCGCAGCTGATCCAGCCTGCGCCCGGTGACCGCGCGGAACTCGTCGAGCACCTCGGCGCCCGGTCGCGGGCGGTACCCCTCGATCCACGCCTCGTTGAATGCCCCGATGTCGTTCTTGACGTGCGGCAGCGTCTTGACGTCGACGGCGACCTCGGGCGGCTGATCACCGAGGAGCATCCGCTCGGTGCCGATCATGTGAGCCACCTGATCCTGCACGCTCCACCCGGGGCAGCCGGTCGGAAGCGCCCACTGGTCGTCGGTCAGGCCCTCGCATGACTCGACGATCGAGTTCCAGACCGTGTCGAGCAGGCCGATGAGCGGCTCGTTCACTTGCCTCCACCTCCCGATGGCTCCGTCGTCCGGGGCGGCGCGGCAGCGTAGCCCCGGCCCCACCACGCCGCGAGCAGCGTAAGCAATCCGATGCCGGCCGCGCCCGCGCCCCAGACGGCCAGCGCCCCCGCGCCGTCGTAGATCGGCGCCGCCGCCAACGAGGCCATCCCCCCCACCAGCGCCCCGACGCCACCCGAGAGCCCCTGTCCCGAAGCCAGAAGCTCCGGTGGCGCTGCCCGGGCGACGGCGATCCGCGCCGCCGGCATCGTCACGGTGTCGAAGCCGGAGTGCACGAGCGCTATCACGCACAGGATCCAGATGTTGTCGCTGAACCCGTACAGCAGCATCACGGGCACCGTGAGAGTCATCGACACGACCGCTGCACGCACGGGCCCGACACGATCGGCGAGCCGTCCGCCGGACGCGGAGAACAGCACGAGAGGGAAGGCGAATACCGCCAAGGAGAAGCCGACGAAGTTCGTGCTCGCGCCGCGGTCCTTCAGGAAGACGGCCCACACGGCATCGAAGACGCCCATCGAGAGCGCCCAGGCGGCTCCTACTGCGACGCCTGCCAGGACCGCCCTGTTGCCGAGCAGCACGCGCAGCGCGCGCTTCTCCCTGCTGATCTCCGCGGGAGGTTCGACGATCCTCGCGACCGCCGGCGCCGTCAGCGCGAGAGCGCCGGCGAGGACGATGAACGGTGCGCGCAGACCCAGCGTGCTGGCGAGCACCGCCGCGATCGGCGGACCCGCTATGAACCCGGCCACCTCGACGGCTGTCAGGCGGCCGAGGATCTCTCCCGTGCGGCTCAGGTCCCGCATCACCAGCACACGCCGCGACGCCGACATGAACGCGCCCGAGCCGAGGCCGAGCAGCAGCCGCATGAGCACGAACTGCCAGAGCTCTCCCGACAGACCGAAGCCGAGCATCCCGACTCCGGCGACCACCAGGCCGACGCGCAGCATCAGTCGCGAATGACCGCGATCCGCGTACCGGGCGATCGTGATCTGCGAGATCAGCCCGGCGAAGAAGGAAGTCGCCGCGATGATGCCGATGCCCTGCGCCGACAGGTCGTACTCGGACTTGAGGTCGGCCAGGAGGGCGAAGATCGCCCCGTGCCCCATGGTCTCGATCGCGGTCGCCGCCAGCAGGAGCGCGTCGGTACGACGGGCCGACAGTGCCCGCTTCGGGTTGCCCTGCTCGCGCTCGGGTGCGGTAACCATGGGTCGGGACATTCAAGCAGGTCACAGCCGTCGCACTCGGTTCCGCGGATCTGCCAGAGTGGTGCGCGGTGCAATCAGAGTCAGGAGCGTCGAGTGAGCAGCGACCGAACTGAGTTCTTCTTCGACCCGATGTGCCCCTGGGCCTACCAGACCTCGAAGTGGTTCCGGGAGGTGCACGAGAAGGTCGGCTTCGAGATCGCCTGGAGGTTCTTCAGCCTCGAGGAGATCAACCTCGTAGCGGGCAAGAAGCACCCGTGGGAGCGCCCATGGTCGTACGGGTGGTCACAGATGCGCGTCGCCGCGCTGATACGCCGCGACTCACAGGAGGCGGTCGGTCGCTGGTACGAGGCCGCGGGACGGGCCTTCCACGAGCAGGGGCTGAAGACACACGACCCCGACGTCCATCGCGAGCTGGTCTCGCGCATCGGGTTTCCCGGCGCCGTCGACGCCGCCCTCGCCGACCCGACCACCGCCGACGAAGTGCGCGCCGACCACGACGAGGCCGTCTCTCTCTACGGCGCCTTCGGAGTTCCGACGATCGTCCTGGAGGGCGGGCACCCGGTCTTCGGCCCGGTCGTCACGCCGGCGCCGACCGGCGACGCAGCGCTCCGCCTCTGGGACCTCGTCACGGGGTGGCGTGAGTTCCCGCACCTCTACGAGATGCGCCGCCCCAAGACCGCGGCCGACGCTGCGCACATCGGCGAGTCGTTCCGTCCGTACCTCACGGCTCGCGACTGGGCGACGATCGAGAACCCGGCGCCCTGAGCCCACCGCCGGCGCGGGGTCGTCACTCCAGCGCCGCTGCAGCCTCGGTAGCAGGGGAGGGAACGACGCGCAGCAGCCCGCCGAGGGTGTCGGCACCTTCGATCCGGGAGCCGCCCGAGTCGCGGCCGGCGATCTTCACCGCCGTGGCGTCGACCGTCGCGGCACCCTCCGCGCTGAGCAAGGTCAACCGAGCAGCCACAGGCGCGAGAGCGACGACGTCGCCCCGGCCCCGGTCGAGGCGGCAGACCCGCAATCCGGCTCCTCCCCTCGCCTGCGCCGGCACGTCGTCGGTCTTCAGTCGCTTCGCATAACCCGCGGCCTGACCGATCACGACGGACTCGTCCGCAGCCACCGCACACGCTCCCACGACCCGATCCGCCCCCTTGAGCCGGATCGCTCGGACCGTCCCGGCGCCCCTGCCGACGGGGCGTACCTCCTCCTCCGCGAAGCGGATGCCCTGCCCGCTCGCCGTGACGACGAAAAGGTCGTAGTCGTCCCAACCGGGGAAGACGGCGACGACACGGTCGCCGTCGGAGAGCTTCGCCGCGACGATCCCGTCGCGACGACCGCTCGCGTCGGTGAACTCGCCGAAGGCCGTGCGCTTGACTCCGCCCTGCGCTGTCGCGAAGACCAGGTGCTCGTGCGCCTCGGCGAGTCGCGCGTCGAGCACTGCGACGACCTTCTCGCCCTCACCGAACTGGAAGAGGTTCTGCGCAGCCGTCAGGCGCTCCTTCGGCAGGTCGTGGCAGGCCGCCCTGTACGCCCGGCCGAGGTCGGTGAAGACGAGCAGCCCTTGGCGCGCGGTGGTCTCGATCACCTGCGCCACGGCGTCGGCGCTGCCGGGGGTCGCCACCTTCGCACCGCGACTGCGCGCCGAGACGGCCCTCACGTAGCCGCGCGCGGTTACCGTGACCACCAACGGCTCGTCCTCGACCAGCGCATCGACGTCGAGGACGCCGGCGTCGTCGGTTACGACCTTCGTCCGGCGCGGTGAGGCGAGCGCGTCGCGGATCGCGATCAGTTCGTCGCGGATGACGCCCATGAGCACGCCGCGCTCCGCGAGGATCTTGCGCAATGCCCTGATGGTCGCGACCAGCTCGCGCCGCTCCTGCGCGATCTCGTCGCGGCCCAGCCGGGTCAGCCTCCCGAGCGTCAGGTCGAGGATGTGATTCGCCTGGTTCTCCGAGAAGTCGAAGGATCCGCCCATCAGCGTCTCCCTGGCGGCGCCACGGTCCTTCGATGCGCGGATCGCCTTCACGATCGCGTCGATCATCTCGAGCGCCTTCTCGAGGCCCTCGACGATGTGGAGTCGCGCCTCCGACTTGTCGAGGCGGAACCGAGTGCGCCGGGTGACGACGGAGACCTGGTGGTCGATCCAGTGCTGCAACGCCTCGACGAGCCCGACTGTTCGCGGCACGCCGTCGACGAGAGCGACCATGTTGACACCGAAGGTCGTCTGGCCGGGTGTGTGCTTGAAGAGGTTGTTGCGCACGATCTCGGGATCGGCTCCCGCACGCAGCTCGATCACCAGCCGGGTCTTCCCCTGGCCCGACTCGTTGCGGATGTCGCGGACGCCTCCCACCTTCCCCGCCTCTACGGCCTCGGCGAGCTTCCCGGCGATCGCGTCGATGCTCGTCTGGTACGGGATCTCGGTGACGACGATCGCCGCGCCCCTGCGCGTCTCCTCGAGCACGGTGACGGCTCGCACACGCAGCGAGCCCCGCCCCGTTCGGTACGCCTCCTCGATGCCCTCCGCCCCCATGATGAGCGCGCCGGTGGGGAAGTCGGGGCCGTGCACCTTGCGCAACATCTGGGCGAGCGTCGCCTCCGGCTTCTCCATGAGGAGCAGCGTCGCGTCGACGATCTCACCGAGGTTGTGCGGCGGGATGTTCGTCGCGAGCCCCACGGCGATCCCCTGGGCGCCGTTGACCAACAGGTTGGGGAACCGCGACGGCAGCACCACGGGCTCCTCGTCGGAGGCGTCGTAGTTCGGCTGCAGGTCGACGGTCCCCTCGTCGATGCCGGCGAGCAGCTCCATCGCGGCGGGGCTCAGACGGCACTCCGTGTAGCGCGGGGCCGCAGGCGGATCAGCCGGGGAGCCGAAGTTGCCGTGCTTGTCGACGAGCGGCACCGGCAGCGAGAAGTCCTGCCCGAGCCGCACGAGTGCGTCGTAGATCGCCGCGTCGCCGTGCGGGTGGAACCGCCCCATCACGTCGCCGACCACCCGGGCGCACTTCACGAACGGTCGGTCAGGGCGCAGGCCGCTGTCGTGCATCGCCCAGAGGATGCGTCGGTGCACCGGCTTGAGGCCGTCGCGCACGTCGGGCAGCGCTCGGCTCACGATGACGCTCATCGAGTACTCGAGGAACGCCGACTCGACCTCCTCGGCGAGAGTGCGGGTCAGTATCGGGGTTTCGAGCACCATCTGCGCGCTCGACGACTTCTTGCGTGCCACTACGCATCACCTCTGGGGCTACGAGTCGCCGGCTGCCGACAGGGCAGGCCGCGGCGATCAGATGTCGACGAACCGGACGTCTTTGGCGTTCTGCTGGATGAACTGCTTGCGGGCCTCCACGTCGTCGCCCATGAGAACCGAGAGGATCTCGTCGGCGATCGCCGCCTGATCGACGTCGATCTGCACGAGGTTGCGGGTTCCCGGGTCCATTGCGGTCTCCCTGAGCTCGTGCGGGTCCATCTCGCCGAGGCCCTTGAACCGCACGAACTGGAGGTCTCTGCGCGGGTTCGCGTCGACGATCTGCTGCCGGCCGGCCTCGTCGGCGACGTACACCTTCTGCCCGCCGACCTCCACCGAGTAGAGCGGGGGCTGCGCGACGTATAGACGCCCCTCCTCCACGAGCGGCGTCATCTGCCTGTAGAAGAACGTGATGAGGAGGGTGCGGATGTGGCCACCGTCGACATCGGCGTCGGCGAGGATGCAGACACGCCCGTAGCGCACCTTCGAGATGTCGAAGTCGTGTCCGATGCCACCCCCGATGGCGGCCACGAGCGACTGGATCTCGGTGTTCGCGACGATCTTGTCCATCGAGGCGCGCTCGACGTTGAGGATCTTGCCGCGCAGGGGCAGGATCGCCTGCGTCTTGGGGTCGCGAGCATCACGGGCGGAGCCGCCTGCCGAGTTGCCCTCCACGATGAAGAGCTCGGTGTCGCTCGAGCTGCGCGAGGAGCAGTCGGCGAGCTTGTCGGGCATGCCTACGCCGTCGAGCGCCGACTTGCGGCGCGTGAGGTCGCGTGCCTGCTTCGCGGCGCTACGGGCCTTGGCCGCGCCGACGGCCTTCGTGACGATCGCCTTCGCCTGGTTCGGGTGCTCCTCGAGCCAGCGGCCGATGTGCTCGTTGGTGGAACGCTCCACGAGCGTGCGGATCTCGGTGTTCCCCAGCTTCGCCTTCGTCTGACCCTCGAACTGGGGGTCGGCGAGGCGCACCGCGACGATCGCGGTCATCCCCTCGCGCACGTCGTCGCCCTGGAAGGTCGCGTCCTTCGCCTTCAGGAGCCCTCGGTCTTTCGCGTAGCGGTTGACGGCCTGCGTGAGGGCCCGCTTGAAGCCCTCGGCGTGCATCCCGCCCTCGGCGGTGGAGATGCCGTTCGCGTACGTGTGTAGGCCCTCGTAGTAGCCGGTGCTCCACTGCCAAGCGACCTCCACCTCACCCTCGGGGCCGGTCGCGGAGAAGTGCCCGACGTCTTTGAAGAGCGGCTCCTTCGACGCGTTGAGGTGCCTGACGAAGTCGACTATCCCGCCGTCGAAGCGGAAGGTCTGCTCGTTCTCGTGGCCGGGCCGCTCGTCGTGCAGCGCGATGACCAGCCCGCCGTTGAGGAACGCCATCTGTTGCAGGCGCTCCGCGACGGTCGCGGCGCGGAACTCGACGTCTTCGAAGACGTCGGGGTCGGGCCAGAACGTCACGGCCGTGCCCGTGTGCCCGCGCGGCGACTTGCCGGCCGCCTTCAGGGTCCCCTGAGGCACGCCTGGGCGGACACCGCCGCCGCGCTTCTGCTCTACCGCGTACTCCTGCCGCCAGCGGGTGCCGCCCCTGTCGACCTCGAGCACGACACGCGTCGAGAGCGCGTTGACTACCGAGACGCCCACGCCGTGGAGGCCACCGGAGACCTTGTACCCACCTCCGCCGAACTTGCCGCCGGCGTGGAGGGTCGTCATCACGATCTCGGCCGCCGACTTGCCCTTGAAGCGGGGGTGCTCGTCGACGGGGATCCCGCGGCCGTCGTCGGCGACCCTGCACCCGCCGTCGGCGAGGAGCGTCACGTCGACCCGCGTCGCGTGGCCCGCCATCGCCTCGTCGACGGCGTTGTCGACGACCTCCCAGACGAGGTGGTGGAGGCCTGTCGGCCCGGTGGAGCCGATGTACATGCCGGGGCGCTTGCGCACGGGGTCGAGGCCCTCGAGGACCTGGATCTGCTCTGCGTCGTACCCGGTGCGCGATGCGGCCCGTGACGCCTTCGGAGCGGTGCTGCCGGCCATCCCCCGACCATAGAGGGCCGCTGCGCCACCGTCGCTGATCCACCCCGCTCCGGGGTTAGCCTGCGCGGCCATGGAGATCAGCGGAACCTCTGCACTGGTCACGGGCGGCGCCTCGGGCATCGGGGCGGCGGTCGCCCGCAGCCTCGCCGCGGCCGGGGCCCGAGTGACCGTCGTCGACCGCAACGCCGAGCTCGGCGAGGCCGTCGCCGGCGAGATCGGGGGGCTCTTCGCTCCCGCCGACGTGACCTCGGCCGACGATGTCACGGCTGCCGTCGCCGCCGCGGCCGAGATGGGGCCGCTGCGGGTCGCCGTCAGCTGTGCGGGGATCGGCTGGGCCGAGCGGACCGTCAACCGCGGCGGCGATCCGGCGAGCCTCGAGGCCTTCCGCAAGGTGGTCGAGGTCAACCTGGTCGGCACCTACAACGTGCTGCGCCTCGCGGCCTCGGCCATGAGTCGCACCGATCCGCTCGACGACGGCGAGCGCGGCGTCATCGTCAACACTGCGTCGGTCGCCGCCTTCGACGGCCAGATCGGCCAGGCGGCATACGCCGCTTCCAAGGGCGGGGTCGTGGCCCTGACGCTCGCCACGGCGCGCGACCTCTCCCCCGCCGGAATCCGCGTCTGCACCATTGCGCCCGGCCTCGTCGACACTCCGCTGCTCGGCACGCTCCCCGACGACGCCCGCGCCGCCCTCGCTGCAGGAGTGCCGTTCCCCAAGCGCCTCGGCCGCCCCGAGGACTTCGCGTCGCTGGCGATGGAGATCGTGCGCAACGGCTACCTCAACGGCGAGACGATCAGGATGGACGCGGCGCTCCGCATGCCCCCCAAGTAGTCGTCGCGCAGCGCTCCGGCGCTCCCCAGGAGGGTGCGCGGCGCCGTCTCGCTCGGTGCCTACGATCGGGACCGATGACGACCTCACGCACGCGCGCGACTCGCACACGCCCCCTGCTCGCCTCAGCGGTCGCGGCGGCCCTCGCCCTCGCCACGGGTCTTCCGGCAGCCGCCTCTCGCGGCGCGACGCCGCCCGACGACCCGAAGCTCGCGAAGCAGTGGGGGGTCGACGCGCTCCACCTCCCAGACGCGTGGGAGCGCAGCACCGGAGAAGGAGTCGTCATCGCCGTCGTCGACACCGGGATCGACCCCGACCACCCGGACCTGCGCGACCGGATCGTCGACGGCCACGACTTCGTCGACGACGACGACTCGCCGCGCGACGAGAACGGGCACGGCACCCATGTGGCGGGCATCGCCGCCGCTGCCGGCGGCAACGCCACGGGCATCACCGGCGCAGCACCCGACGCGCTCATCATGCCCGTCAGGGTCCTCGACGGCGAGGGCGCCGGCGACGAGGCCGACATCGCCGACGGCATCGTCTGGGCCGCCGAGCACGGGGCCGGCGTCATCAACCTCTCGCTCGGAGAGGTCGGCTTCGCTTCGAGGATCCTCAAGGGAGGGCCGCTGAACCGGGCGATCCGGCGAGCAGCCAACCTCGGGTCGGTCGTCGTGGCGGCATCGGGGAACGAGGGCAGCGTGAAGCGCACCTACCGCATCGCCGTGCCGGTGGTGGTCGTCGGAGCGGTCGACGAGAGCGGGGAGGCGGCCGAGTTCTCCAACTTCGGCGACCAGCGCGCGGTCGTCGCTCCGGGCGTCGGGATCCTGTCGACGGCTCCCACCTACCCGACGACCGTCTGGCCAGAGGGAAGCGGCGGCTACGAGCTCCTCGACGGCACGTCGATGGCCGCGCCCTTCGTCTCGGGCGTCGCCGCGCTACTGCTCACGCAGGGCCGCTCGCCCGAGAGCGTCTCCTCCGTCCTCTTCGAGACGGCACAGAACAGCAGCGACGATCCGCGTCTCGGTTCCGGGCTCGTCGACGCTTCGGCCGCCGTGGGCGCCCCGACCGCCGGCGAGAACGACGACGCCGGCGACGACCGCGGTGACGGGCCCCCTCTCCTGCCGATAGTCGGCGGTGTCGCCGCGCTTCTGATCGCCCTGGCGGTCGTCGTAGCGGTCCGGCGTCGCACCCGGTCGACCGGGTAGGAGCGGTTCAGGCGGCGCAGTCCGACCCGAACCGATCGCCGCGCTGCGGGTCGGACGCCACGCCGGTGGTCGCCTCCGAGAGGAGCAGCCTGCCGTGCCGACCGATTCCCAGGTATCCGCTCCAGACGACCTCGACCGCGCCCACCGCCGCCTCGCCCGCGATCCCATCTCCCGGGACCCCGACCACCAGATCATCGAAGGTGTCGGCGTCGAAGCCCCCGGCCGCTACCGAGGCCCCGAAGCGGTCACCCTCCCTCGGGACGCCCGGCAGCCCTCGCCCGCGGCGTAGCAGCATCGTGCCGTAGCCGCCGGGCGCGTCGGAGAAAGTCGGGATTGCATAGACGGCTCCGGCCGCAGCACGCCCACCGACCTTCTCGTCGGGGACCCCGACCAAGAGGTCCTCACGGACGTCCCCGGCCACGTCGCCGACACCGAGGACCGAGCCGAAGCGCTCACCGCCCGACGCCGACCCCGGGATGTCTGTCGAGTCCTCGTGAAGCCTGAAGTCGAAGTCCGACGAGAGGCCGCCTGCCGCACCCTGGATCACGTTGATCGCGCCCGCGTTCCTGTGCCCACCCACGTCCGCACCCGGCACTCCGACCGCGAGGTCGCCGCGGCCATCGGCGCCCCATGCGTTCGCGGCGAGTGCGCTGCCGAATGCGTCACCCGCCTGCGCTCGACCGTTGATGCCCACTGTGTCCAGACTCCAGTGCTGAGACCCCGACCCGGCGAGTCCCCACGACTCCGCCTTCAGGACGATCACCTCACCCGCGTCGCGGGCGCCTCCGATCGCCCGACCCGGAGCACCTACCGCCAGGTCCTGGCTACCGGTTCCGTCGAAGCTCGCCGCGGCGAGAGCCGTCCCCAACCGGTCGCCGGCCGCCGGGCTGCCGGGGACCCCTGCGGTCGAGAGCGTGAAGTGCTGCGCGTACGTTCCGCTGAGGCCGCTCGCGGAGCCGTAGAGGATGTCGACTGCTCCGGCACCGCTCCGCGAGCCGACGGTCTCCCCGGGCGCGCCGATCGCCAGGTCGTCGAATCCGTCGGAGTCGAATCTGCCGACGGCCAGAGCCGATCCGAATCGGTCGCGCTCCTCGGATGCGTCAATGCCGATGTTCGACTGCGTGAAGACGTGGTCGCGCCGAGTCGGCCCGCTCGCACCCCCGTAGATGACCTGCACCGCACCTGCTCTACGGCTACCACCCACGGTCTCGCCGGGGATGCCGATGGCGATGTCGGAGTAGAGGTCGCCGTCGAAGTCGCCGGTCGCGACCTCGGCGCCGAACTCGTCCCAAGCCTCTGCGACTCCGAGCAGGCCCGCGGTGTCCTGGGTGAGCATCCGGGTCGAGGCGACGCTGAGACCACCCGCGCGCCCCGTTGTCACGAAGACCGCACCGGCGTGCTCATTTCCTCCTACGCGCTCTCCCGGCGCACCGATCACCAGGTCGGCAAAGGCGTCGCCGTTCACGTTGGTGGAGCGGCCACCGGTGTCCGACGCCGCTACGGGCAGTGCGAGCGCGGTCGATGCCGCCAGGACGACCGCGGATAGTGCCGTCGTGATCCTGATCATCCTTCTTCTCCCCCTCGGGTCGACTACCGGCGGAGAGCAGTCGAACGCGCCGATTCCTGACAACTAATCGAGAGGCTCACCGCGTGACGCCGATCTCGAGCTCCGAGAAGCCGCCGAGGTCACCGCCCTCCGCACCTTCGAGGACCAGCTCGACGCTGCGGCCCTCGACGTCGGGCCAGACCTCCACGGTCGGGTCGGGAGAGCCCGGGAGGTCGACCGTCTCCTCGAACTCGACGCTGCCCGATGCGCCGAGCACGCGCACGGTCACCGACGCGAAGCCGGACCCGCTCGGGAACTCGGGGTTCTCGGCGTTGCCGACGATCCGCACGCGCGTGATCAGGTCGTCGCGAGCACCGGTCCACCGGAATGTCGCGCGGCCCGAGGTCACCGAGACGTCGGCGAACCACGAGGTCGACGGGTCGCCGTCGAAGGCGAGGTCTGCCGGGTACTCCGGGCCGTAGATCGACGACACGACCGCGACCCCCTCGGCGGTCGAGTCGGCGTTCGGCTCGGAGACTCCGGGAGGTTGCTGCGCGCTGCCGGTGGGCGACGTTGCGCCGGGCACGCGTGGTCGTCGTGGTCCGTCTTCCCGTGGGCCGGTCGTCGCGACCCGAGGTGCCCGCCGGGCGTGCGATCTCGTCGCCGGTCTCGACGTCGATGATCACGATCTCCGGCAGAGGCTGCGGCGCGGGCATGACCACCACCACGACCTGGGGCTCGAACGTGGGCCACGTCGTCCCGGTGTACACCGGCGCGCTCTGCACGGGCTCGGGCGGTAGGAGCGGGTTGCCGCAGCGGCAGCGGGCACGCGGCACTCCGAACTCGTCTACCAGCACCGCAGTGCCCGCCTGCAGCACCGACTGGATCGGGTACGCAGCGCCGTTGCTGAACCCGTGGTTGGTGACCCGGGTGTCGGAGCGCAGGATGACCGGGGTCAGCATCATGACGTACTGCCGGATCACGGCCGGGTCGATGCCCTGCACCTGGGCCCACGCCGCGGCCTCCGCGGGGTGCGACTCCAGGAACTCGACCATCCTCACCTGGTCGCAGGCAGCGTCGTCGAGCGTCCCGCCGTAGAGCCCAGCGGTTCCTCCACCGACGCTCGAGACCGCAACCGAGGGCGCCGTGGTGTCGGGGGCCGCGTCGGTCGTGGGGGCTCCGCCGGTCGTCGTCGCGCGGCGCGGCACGCTGCTCTCGAGGTCGGGGGCGTCGCTCGACGCGACGTCGTCGGTGAACGGGTCGGGGCCCCGGCTCGCGACGGGCTCCAGGAAGATCTCGCCCGCAGCCCCGGTCGGCTCCGCCTGCGCCGGCGTGCTCTCGTCGCCGTCGTCGGTCACGTAGACCACGCCCGCAGCCACGAGGAGCGCCCCGGCCAGAGCGAGCGCGACGGGCACGAACAAGCCCCGGCGCGGTCGCGACGACGGTCGCCGGACCCAGGGGCGGTCGGCGTCGGGCCGGGCGCGCTCGCCGAGGGCGGCCCGGTCGGCGGACCCGTGGGGGCCTCGGCGGCCCGTCGGCGGACCCGGTTGGCGGACCCTCCGGTGGACCGGTGGGCGGCGTCGCCGTCACCGCCGCGTACCCGGAACGAGTGCGAGGACGAGGCCTCCGGCTACCGCGAGGTAGACACCCACGCCCACGACCTTCGGGAACCCCATGCCCCCGTAGTCGTCGACGAGGCGCGAGAGCTGAACAGCGTGCAGGCCGCCGAGGCCCACGCAGGCCCAACCGCACACGCGCACCCACGCCGCCTTGCCCGCCAGAAGAGGCCAGCCCGGCACCGGCGATCGCAGCGACGACGAGGAGCATGCCGACGTTGAGCGAGCTACCGGCGTTGGTCTCGTAGTCGACGAGGAACTGGACGGGCACGTCGAAGGCGTTGACGCCCCGGAAGCCGCGGATCCAAGGAAGCATGGCGCCGACGAACACCACCGCGGCACCGATCAGGGACGGAACGGGGAGCTCGCTCGCCCCCGGAGTGGCAGGCGCGCCCGCGGGCGCACCGGGCGCCGGATGGGAGGCCGCGTCCGGTGCCCACCCGGGCGGCGCAGACTGCGGGGGCATCGACTGTGGAAGCGACGGCGTAGGCGACGACGACGAAGTGGCGGAGCCGGGTGGTCCCGACGGCGGGGGCGGTGCCGGAGGCGCCGGAGCGGCCTGCAGGGGCACGAGGAGCCGTGCGTCGACCCACGCCGTCCAGCCGTTCGAGCATGCGATCTCCGCCCAGTCAGCCCCATGTGCGGAGCAGCTCGATCTCGAGGCCGGGGTCGAGCCGCGCGACCGGCGCCAGCGTCGGGATCGGCCTGCGAGCGGGCGTCGAGGCCGGCGGCGGGCACGGCGTGCGTGGCGTCGAATGCGGTCTCGCTCACTGGTTCCTCCCCTGGCGGGCGGTCACGAGGTGCCCCGGGACCGGCCCCTCGCTGCCCGCCTCCACGCAGACGACGCCGGGGGAGACGCACGAGCTCGGCCGGAACCGGAAGATCCCTCTCGAAGCTGCCGATGAGTAGACAGTATCCCGCGTGCGTGAAGGGACAGAGATGATGCCCGTCACGCCGACGCGAACAGTCGCTGCGGCACTCGCTGCCGTGGTCGTCGCCACCGCCGGATGCGGAGGCGGCTCCGATTCGCCCGCCTCGGCCGATCTGGAGAGCGCCACCCGCGACTTCGCGGTGAAGGTGTTCTCCGGCGGTGACGGCGCCTACGACTACTTCTCCGAGGAGTGCCGTGACGAGATCACCCGAGCGGAGTTCGGTGCGTCGCTCGCCTTCGCGATGGCGTTCGTCGGTGCGTTCACCGGAGGCGCCGAACCCGCCGAGCTGATCGGCGACATCGAGACGCGCAACGTCGACGGGGGCAAGGGGGAGTCGCGCTTCGAGATGAACCTGCCCGAGACGACACAAGAGGGTGTGACGATCTCGGAGAGCGAGGAGTGGCTCGCCTGGGTCGTCGAGGACGGCGAGTGGCGCCTCACCGACTGCGAGAACGCGCTCGGCGGTGGGACGACGACGGCGACGGCTCGGACTTCGGGTCGGGCGACGACCCGACCTCGCTCGACTTCGACGGGGCCCCGACGGAGATCGAGATCGCCCCCGACGACATGTTCGAGTCGCCT
This sequence comes from uncultured Actinomycetes bacterium, assembly GCA_963706745.1. Taxonomy (GTDB): domain Bacteria; phylum Actinomycetota; class Acidimicrobiia; order IMCC26256; family PALSA-610; genus JAOSJK01. Next base: position 64,457 of record CAVPMX010000006.1, read on the forward strand.
ACCTCGGGGTCGGCGACAGTGCGGCTCCTCGAGACCGAGGAGGTCGAGTCGCCGATCGTGAGCGACAGCTACTCCGACCAGCGGGCGACGGGCCGGTTCGTCGCGGTCCGCTACGAGGTAACCAACGACACCGACGCGTCACTGCACCAGTTCTTCGACGTGGTCACCGCCTTCGACGCGACCGACGGCGAGACCTGGTTCGAGATCAGTGACGGTGCCGCCTCCGACGCCCTGAGCATCGCCCGCGAGGGCGACGACTCCACATCCGACGTCGAGGCGGGAGAGACGGCTACGGCCTGGCTCGTCTTCGACGTGCCCGCAGACGCCGAGGTAGTCGGCCTCGGCTACCGGCCCGGCTTCTTCGAGGCGACTGCGGTCGCGCTCCCCTGACCGTCGGCGACCGCGCCGATCACGCGGGGCGCGCCTCGCGGCTCGGTCAGGTGGAACGCGGATGGAAGTGCATCACCGCCCAGGTGTCGTCGCCCAGCGGCGACACCTGAGGGGGCTCCGCCCCGCCTCCGAAGTCGACGACCGCGAAGACGCCGCTACCCACGACCGCCGGGGCGAGCTCACCGATCCCCGGATCCCACAGGCTCGACGCGAGCTTCACGGTCACGTCCGCGACCCTCGCCGAGTGGTACGTCTCCGCCGGCGCGAAGTCGACGATCTGCATCCCCGCCACGACCGAGCCCATCGCGTTCACGAACCGGCGGCCGAAGAGGGGCGGCGGACTCGGCTCGTCGCCTCCGACCCTCCCCTCCATCCGCATCAGCTCGACGCCCTTGCGCGTCACCGTGCCGATGACGGTGTCGCCGGTCTCCTCCCACGTGAAGTCGGCCATCTTCTTGGGGAACCCGAGGAGCTCGCGCCCCTGAATGAGCGCCGTGTCGTCGTCGACCATGATCCACGCGCAGTGCACGGCCGGGCCCCGGCTGTCGCCACAGTGGATCAGCACCGCGGCTTCGCGGTACACGAGGCCGAAGATCCCTTCCGGGTAGTCGGCGCAGAACACGGTCGCGCGCGGCGGGTCGCTCACCACGAGCGGCGGCGGCAGCAACGCCTGCGCGGCGCCGGAGTCGACCTCCACGTCGACGGCGAGCACGCGGGCGTTCGTCCAGGTGCTCTTCTCCGGCCTGGGCACGGGGTACGACTTCTCCACGACTACTCCTTTTGTTCCGGCTGTTGTGTTGGCTCTCGCACCGGCTCGATGGACACGAAGACGCAGCGGTCGGTGGGCACGGGCTGCCACTCCAGCGGCCCGTAGCGGAGGTGCCCGTAGCCGGCAGCGAGGCCGAGGTACTTCACCATGCCCGGCTCCACCTCGTTCGGCCCGCTCCAGCCCTCGAACATGAACGGGTCCCAGCCGTTGTAGACGGTGACCCCACCGGGGCGCTGCGCGCCCGACAGCTTCGCCTTGACGACGAACGATCCCACGTCGTTCGAGATCCGCACCGCCTGGTGGTCGGCGATCCCCTCGCGTTCGGCGTCGGCCGGGTGGACGACGACATGGGGCTCACCCCGGTGGGTCTGGATCAGCCACGGGTTCGCCATGTTCATCGCGTGCACCGACCAGCGGTTGTGACCGGTGGTCATGCGGTACGGGTGGTCACCGCCCATCAGCGGCGGGTCCTTGTGCACCGGGAGGTCTTCGCCCGCCTCCACGAACCACGGGTGCTCGATCAGGAACTGGGCGCGGCGGGTGAGCGTCGGGTACGGGTGCCCCAGCTCGACGTGGTTGCTGAAGACCGAGAACCCCTCACCCGGCTTCTCCGGCCATGGCGCCGCCTGACCCTTCGCCATCGCGAGACGACCCCAGTTCGTGAACCTCATGTAGCCCTGTTCGCGCACGCTGGAGAGGTCGGTGCCGGCGGGGATCACGCCGGCGTACGCGGCGTCGCGGATCGCCTCGTCGAAGAAGCGCTCCTGCGAGTCGTACGCGCCGTCGAGCGTGAACTGCTTCCACAGCTCGTCGTAGCGGCGCGGCACTCCGTCGCGATGGCCGAAGACCTCCAGGCCACGTGCGGCCGCGCGTCGCTCGATCGCCCGGCAGAGCTCCATGAAGATCTGCCACTCGGGCTTCGACTCGCCCGCGGGCTCCACCGCCTTGTCGGAGAAGATCATCGCGAGGATCGGTATGTGAAGTCCGACCTTCTCGTAGTGCTGCGCGGCGGGGAGCACGATGTCTGACTGCAGGGCCGTCGCCGACATGCGGATCTCGATCGTCACGATCTTGCGGAGCTTCGGCCAGAGCTCCTCGAGCACCACCTTCCGCCCCCCACGCGTCCGACGCAGGATGTTGCCCCCGCACTCGATGAGCACGCGAGGGGGCATGTCGGGCCCGGGGCGCGCGACGCTCTCCCACCACCCTTCGCGCAGGGCCTCGTCGAAGTACTCGTCGAACGAGCGCTTCATGTCGGGGTCGTTGAACACGGGGTTGTTCCAACGGTCCTTGAAGCCGCAGTGCCAGTACCAGAAGAACACGGGCGGCACCATCAGGCGCCCGCCCGACGACATCGAGCGCCACATCTCGATCGACGCGAGCTCGTCGGTCATGGTGGGGTCCTCGGCCTTGACCGCCGCCTCCATCTCGTCGATCGCCGAGAGCACCATCTCGGCGCCCTCGGGGCCGGGGACGGGCTTGCTCGTGGCGATCATCTGCCCGTCGATCTGCGTGGCCGCCCAGCAGTTGATCCCCGAGCCGCGCCTCCCCCAGTTGCCGCTCAACGCGAGCATCAGGTTCATCGTCCGCTGGTAGAGGTCGGAGTGATACGCCTTGTTGGCGCCCATCCCCATGACGATCCGGGTGCGGCCACGGGCGATCTTGCGGGCGAGGGTGCGCAGCATCTCAGGGTTGGTGCCGGCGATCGACTGCACCTTCTCCGGCGTGTAGTCCTCGAGGTGCTCGCGCAGCCTCTCGTACAGCGGGCGGACCGTCACCGTGGCGCCGTCGGCGAGCACGACCTCCGCCGTCCCGATCAGCGCCGGGGTGTACTCGCACAGGAGGTTCGCGCGGCTCGCCTCCACCGGTCCTCGCTCGGGATCGAGGTGGAAGAACTGGTCGGGGCGGCCACCCGACAGAAGATCGGAGGCGCGCAGGTACTCGTCGGTGTCGGTGCGCACCAGCAGCGAGAGGTCGGTCTGCTCCCGCACGAAGTCTTCGTCGACGAGGCCCTCCTCGACCATCACCTGGCACATCGCCAGAGCGACGGCCGGGTCGCTCCCCCACTTCACCGGCACGTGGTAGTCGACGTGCGAGTGGCTGGGGCTGACGTCGGGGGAGAAGAGCACGATCTCCGCGCCGTTGTAGCGAGCCTCGACGAAGCCGTGGAAGAAGACCTGGATCGTGTACGCGGGGTTCAGGTGCCAGAAGATGATCACGTCGGACGACCAGGAGTCGCCCTCGCCGACGATCGGGAAGAACTTCCCGAAGACGAGATGGTGCCCGGGCGCGAAGTCGTTGATCGAGCCGTTCAGGTCGGTGATCGTCGCGCCGAGGAGGCCGAGTAGGCGGTCGATCGCGAAGCCGCCGGCACCGACCTCGGGAGTGCCTTCCTTGAGGATCGCCTCCCCGCCCTCTTCCTCGAGCGTGTCGATGATCGCGTCGGCCACCTCGTCGAGGGCGTCGTCCCAGGAGATGCGCTCCCACTCGCCGCTGCCGCGCTCGCCGACCCGCCGCAGCGGGTACAGGAGCCGGTCGGGGGCGTCGAGCTGCGCGCTCCACGCCGCGCCCTTGTTGCAGCCGAAGGGGTACGGGTCGGGCCAGGGCAGGTCGGGGTCGTGCTCGCCGAGCGCGACGCCCACCACTTCCTCGCGAACGACCTTCCCGTCCTTCACGTACACGTGATACGGGCAGCAGCCCGGATAGCAGTCGACGCAGTGCGAACCGACGAACACCTCGTCGAACTCGGTGCGCCTCCGGTAGTCGTCCTCGGTGTCGCGCAGTGCGTCGGGCCGGTCGTCGAGGTAGGTCATCGTGCACCTCCTCCCGCCCGCTCGCCGGAGCCGGCGGGTAGCTGACTCTCCTGCCTATCGGTGGGTCTGCATCTCGGGATCGCCGCCTAGCCGAGCGTCGTGAAGCGAGGGTACGGCACCGACATCGCGCCCATGCCCGTGAAGGCGATCTGCGGGGCGACCTCGACATCTCCGTGTTCCGTCCAGGTGTCCTGCGCGTCGCGAACGTGGTCTCCGGCAGACGAAGGGAGCGACAGGTCGAGAGTCGCCAGGCGCCCCTCCAAGCCGTCGGTCGTCGCCAGTGCCGCGAGGGGGCCGGCATCGTCGCAGCCCGGGTCGATCGAGATCGAGACCAGCGCGGAGCGGGCCGAGGCGATCGACTCGAGAAGCGGCCGCCGCTCGTAGAGGCGCGCCTCTCCGAGCACAGGGTCGGAGGCGGCTACGGCTCTGCCCCCGTACACGGTCTCCCCGACCGGCATCGCCGGGCCGAGGTCGGCGCGCAGGGCCAGCGCCTGCCTGCCCGAGAGCCACACGGAGGCAGTGAGGCTCTCCTCGGCGATCTCGATCGCGACGCGGCCCATCCGGCGGGGGAACCCGAAGAGCTCGGGGCCGAGCAGGACCGCCGCGAAGTCGTCGACGACCGACCACGAGCAGCAGCGCCCCTGCCGGCCGCCGGCGACAACACGGTGGATCAGAGCCACCTCGCGGTAGGCGGGCCCGGCGGCGGAGCAGGGGAACGAGGCGACCACGAGCGTCGCCGTCGGCGGATCAGCGAGCTCCAGACCGGCCGAGAGGAGGTCTTTGGTGAGAGGGGGCCCCACATCTAGGTCGACGGCCAGCGCGCGCACACCCAGCCACTGGGTGACGGCGCGAGGGGCCTGGTCGTGCTCGGGCAACTCGGACCTCCGCGGGCGGGTGAAGGCAGCACGGCGCGAGGGGCGCCGCGCATCGGTGCGAATCCTAGACAGGATCACAAGGAATGCAAGGTGTGTGCAAATATCTGGCGTCTCCTCCCTGGCGCCCGTACCGGCACTCCCGGGCGCCCGACCGGCTTCCCCGACCCGACGCGGCCGTGGCAGGCTCCCCCGATGGTCGACCTCGCGCTCACCGCAGAGCAGGAGCAGATGCGTGACCTCGCGCGCGACTTCGCGCAGCGCGAGATCCGGCCCGTCGCCGCCGAGTACGACCGCAGCGGCGAGATCCCCTGGTCGGTGCTCGAGAAGGCGAACCGGATCGGCCTGCTCTCCTGGGGGCTGCCCGAGGCGTACGGCGGCGGGGGCGTGCCCGGCGGCCTCGTCGGCATCGCGAACTTCGTCGTCATGGAGGAGCTCGCGTGGGGGTGCGCCGGGATCGCCACGGCGATCGGGTCGTCGGTGTACGCCGCCGGCCCGATCCTGGCGTTCGGCACTGAGGAGCAGCGCCGGCGCTTCATCCCCAGGTTCTGCGACCCCGACACGGTCAGGCTCGGTGCGCTCTGCGTGACCGAGCCGCAGGGCGGCTCCGACGTGGGCGCGATGCGTACCACCTACAGGCGCGACGGCGACGAGTACGTCATCGACGGCACGAAGTGCTTCATCACCAACGGCGGCATCGCCGACCTGCACATCGTCTTCGCCGTCGACACGCCCGGAGCGGGCTGGGCCGGCATGGCGGCGTTCATCGTCGAGCGTGACAACCCCGGCCTCAGCATGGGGAAGGTCGAGAGGAAGCTCGGCGTGCGCGCGTCGCACACCGCCGAGGTGGTGCTCGACAGCTGCCGCGTCCCGCTCGAGAACAGGCTCGGCGGCGAGCCGCGCTCCGACGTCGCACCCGACGCGGTGCGCAAGCGCTCGAAGGGCAAGGGCCCGAACCCGCTGCTGCTCCTCCAGTACTCGCGCCTCACCTTCGCAGCGGCGTCCGTCGGCCTGGCACGCGCGGCATTCGAGTACGCGCTCGACTACGCGTCGCGAGCGCGAGTCGATGGGGCAGCCGATCGCCGAGCACCAGTCGGTCGGCAACAAGCTCGCCGACATGGCCATGCGCGTCGACGCGGCGCGCCTCTTGTTGTGGCGGGCAGGCTGGATGGTCGACGCCGGCCTCCCGCTCGACCGCGCCGAGGGGTCGATGGCGAAGTGCTTCGGCGGCGACGTGGCCGTGTGGGTTGCGCAGGAGGCGGTGCAGATCCTCGGCGGACACGGTTACATGGAGGATCACCCCGTCGAGAAGTGGTACCGCGACGCGAAGATCTACCAGATCTGGGAGGGCACCAACGAGATCCAGCGCTCCATCATCTCCCGCGCCCTAACTCCGCAGGAGCGTCGATAGACCACAATGTGCGCGGACCATCGAGGCTCGTAAGGGGGCGGCATGACGGCGACACCGACTCGTTGGGCGTGGGACCGCGTCACGTGGTCGTCGCACTGCGGCAACTGCATCGCGAACTGCGCCTACCGGCTCTACCTCTCCGACGGCCGCGTCGTCTACGAGGAGGTCTCGGGCGACATGCCGGCCTACGACGGCGTCCCCGACATGAACCCCCTCGGCTGCCAGAAGGGCGCCGCATGGCAGGCGCAGCTCGACGGCGGCGACCGGCTCCTACACCCGCTGCGGCGCGTCGGTGAGCGGGGATCCGGCGAGTGGGAGCGCATCACGTGGGACGACGCCTTCGACACGATCGCCGACGCGGCGATCGACGCGATCGAGAGCGAGGGCCCGAACTCGATCATGGTCGACGAAGGCGCAGAGGGAGGCCTGCTCACCGCACTGGCGAAAGGGCGCTTCGTCAACGCACTCGACGCGGTCGCCCTCGACTCGAACGCCACCGTCTCCGACATCCACCTCGGCCAATGGATGACGTTCGGCACGCTCCTCGGCGGATCGTCGGCCGACGACACGTTCAACTCCGACGTCATCCTGATCTGGAACGCGAACCCGGCGTTCACGCGCATCCCCTACTTCCACTACCTGCCGGAGGCCCGCTATCGCGGGGCGCACGTCGTGCTGATCGCACCCGATTACAGCCCGTCGGCGATGCACTGCGATCAGTTCGTCTCGGTCGTGCCCGGCAGCGACGCCGCGCTGGGTCTCGCCATGGCGCAGGTCATCCTCGACGAGGACCTCGCCGACCTCGACTTCGTGCGCACCCAGACCGACCTGCCGCTGCTGGTGAAGACGGCCGACGGCCACTTCCTTCGCGAGTCCGACATGGTCGAGGGCGGCCGCGACGACCGCTTCTACGCCTGGGCCGGCGGCTCGGCGTGGCCAGTCGACCCGACCCGCCTCTCCGGGTCGCCCGCCGGCACGGATGCGGAGCTCGACCTCGACGGCGGCGGCGTCGTGACCCTCGCCGACGGCTCCACTGCCGAGACCACGACGGTCCTCGCCCTGCTGCGCGAGCGCCTCGCCGACTACGCGCCCGAACGCGCCGCACCCATCTGCGGAGTGCACCCCGACACGATCCGGTCCCTGGCGCGCATGGTCGCGGCGCGCCGCACGCGCCTCTACAACGGCCTCGGATCGTGCAAGCACCACCACGGTGACCTCATGGAGCGCGCGATGCTCCTCGTGCTCGGGCTCACCGGCAACTGGGGCAGGCCGGGCTGCGGGCTCGACACCTACATCATCGCCCTGACCGACGGTGAGATCCTCGGGTTGCTGAAGGGCGCCGCCGGCATCGAGTCGGCCGAGACCGCGCTGGCCGGCGTCGACGCGATCCTCGACGCGATGAAGGCGTCGGACCCCGCGATGACCGAAGGTCGCGCCGTTCTGCAGATGATGCGCCTCGGCGCCTCTTCGTCCACGACGGTTCCGCCGGTCTTCTTCCTCGGCTATCACGCCGGTTTCAACGAGATCTGGGACCGGCCCGGATGGAACGACGGCGCGCGTCGCGTGAGTGAGTACCTGACCGAGGCGCAGCAGCGCGGCTGGTGGGGTGGTCTGGTGCGACCTGCTCCGAACGTGACACCGAAGGTCGTGATCCAGGCAGGCACGAACACGCTGCGCCGCACACGCGGGGGCCAGCGCGAGCTCCTGCGCAACGTCTGGCCGAAGCTCGACCTTGTCGTGCTCGTCGACTGGCGGATGAACAGCGCCGGCCTGCACGCAGACCTCGTGCTGCCTGCCGCATGCGAAGCGGAGCACGTCAACCTGCACGGAGCGAACTCGCACTCCTGGGAGCGGATGTTCTCCGATCAGGCATTGGAGCCGGCCGGTGAGGCGCTCTCCGACTGGCAGATCTTCCTCGGCATCGCCCGTGCCGTGACGCGCCGCGCCGAGGAGCGTGGGCTGGAGACGTTCTGCGACGCTCGCGGAGGCACGCGCCGCTACGCAGACGTGCTCGCCCGCTACACGATGGACGGCGCCATCGTGTCCGACGAGGCCGCTCTCGACGAGGCCCTGCGCGACGGCGCGCTCTCGGGGAACCTGCCGCCGGGGACGTCGATCGAGTCACTACGCGAGCGGGGCTGGGTGCGCCCGCTGAAGCTCCCCCGGGCGATGGCAGGCGCGTGCGGTGGCGAGATCACCGACGGCCCCTTCGTGGCGCTGCGCGACCAGGTGCAGAGCGCCGAGCCCTACCCGACGCTCACCGGTCGGGCGCAGCTCTACATCGATCACCCCTGGTTCATCGAGGCGGGCGAGCAGCTCCCGTGCCACAAGCCGCCGCCCAAGGCCGGCGGCGACTACCCGCTGCAGGTCACGGGCGGCCACCCGCGCTGGAGCATCCACGCGACCAACACCACCAACCGCTTCATGCTGGAGACGACACGCGGGCACCCCGTCCTGCAGATGCACCCCGCCGACGCCGACGCTCGCGGCATCGACGAGGAGGATCTCGTCCGTGTGTTCAACGACCTCGGCGACTACCACGTGCGCGTGAAGATCTCACCGGGCGTCCGCCCCGGCCAGGTCGTCCTCTACGCATCGTGGGAGCCCTACATCTTCCAGGACTGGCGCGACGGCACGCTCGTCGAGCCTGGGATGATCAAGGGCCTGCATCTCGCCGGCGGATACGGCCACCTCGCGTACTCGCAGCTCCAGTGGCAGCCGATCCAGAGTGACCGCCTCTTCCGGATCGAGGTGGAGCGCGCCTGACGCCGCTTCATCGGTAGTCCGCAGGCGCCGATCCCCTCCAGCCGTCGCCCCAGGGGCCCCGCGCCGGAACCCGCCGACGAGACGCCTATCCTCCGCGACGATGCAACCTCACCGCACCGACGACACCCACCGGTCCACCTCCGGAGCCGCTCGGTGAGCGTCCATCAACGTGAGCCCTTCGGAGACGAGGTCGCCTCCCCCGATCCGCGCTTCCTGCTCGACTCCTTCGAACCCGCGTACCGCCGGGCCGCCCGCACCGACCTCCTCTCACAGCGCGTCGAGCAGGCGCACGCCGAGCTCGCACACTGCCGTGCCTGCCCGCGCGACTGCGACGTCGACCGCCTGTCGGGCGAGATCGGCGTCTGCGGAGTGGGCCGCGACGTCCTCGTCGCAAGCTCCTACGCCCACTTCGGCGAGGAGGACTGCCTGAGCGGCACCCACGGCTCCGGCACGATCTTCCTCTCGGGCTGCAACCTGCGCTGCTCGTTCTGCCAGAACTGGGAGGTCTCCCAGCACCCTGTGGGCACGCCGCACGACGCCGAGCAGTTCGCCGCGCTGATGCTGCGGCTACAGGATCTCGGCTGCCACAACGTCAACCTCGTCACTCCCGAGCACGTGATCCCACAGGTCGTCGAGGCGATCGCACGGGCCGTCCCCATGGGGCTCTCGATCCCGATCGTCTACAACACCAGCGGCTACGACTCCGTGGAGGCCCTCCGTCTCCTCGACGGCCTGGTCGACGTGTACATGCCCGACTTCAAGTTCTGGGAGCCGGCGACGGCGAGCGCGCTGTGTCGCGCCTCCGACTACCCCGAACGGGCACGCGCAGCGATCGCCGAGATGCACCGGCAGGTCGGCGACCTTCGCTTCGGCCCCGACGGGCTCGTCCGCCGCGGCGTGCTGGTCAGGCACCTCGTGATGCCCGGGCAGAGCGGGGAGGCTGCCGCCATCCTCGGCTGGCTGGCGAGCGAGGTCTCGAACGACACGTACGTGAACGTGATGGCGCAGTATCGGCCGGCCGGACGGGTCGGCACTCTCGATCGTCGCGGTCGTACCCGCCACCAGGAGATCGACCGCCCGATGCACCCCGCAGAGCTCTGGGCCGCGTACGACGCCGGCCGCGCCGCCGGTCTCTGGCGCTTCGACGGGCGTCGCTGAGCCCGCCGCAGGCCGGTCCGCGCGAGACTGCCGCGATGGACTTCGAGCAGGCACGCAAGGACTTCGACGCGCTGGCGCGCGCGTCGTATCCGACCGACCTCTACGCGGCCGACCCCGCGCTGCGCCTCCTGAACCGCAGGGGGATCACAACCGACTCCGCCAGGCTCGATGCGCTCGAACGTGACGCGACCGCGTTCGGCCGCGAGGTCGTCTCGGTCGTCGGTCCGGCGGCGCAGCGATACGAGCACCGCGACCACCTGCCCGAGCTGCAGCGGTACGACGCCGACGGCCGCGCCGTCGAGGCGGTCCGCTTCGACCCGTCGTACCACGAAGCCGGCCGCGCCGTCTGGGCGAGCGGCGTCGTGGCTCACTCGGGCACGCCCGGTCGGGCATTCGAGCAGGCGACGCTCCTCTATCTGGTCTCCACGGAGGGCGAGGCGGGTCACACCTGCCCCGCGACCTGCACGATCGGCCTGGCCAGAGCACTGCGCCGCCGCGGCGGCGACGCCGTGCGCGAACAGTTCCTACCCTCGCTGCTGGAACGCGACTACGACACCGTCGAGCGCGGTTCGCAGTTCCTCACCGAGGTGCAGGGGGGAAGCGACGTCGGCGCCAACGCGAGCGTCGCCGAGGCGCTCGGCGACGGTCGCTACCGGATCACCGGCGAGAAGTGGTTCTGCTCCGTCGCCGACGCCGACCAGTTCCTGCTGACTGCGCGCGCCCTCGACGGAGTACCCGGCACGAAGGGCCTGGGCTGCTTCGTGATGCCGCGCGAGATCGACGGCCACCCCAACGGCTTCCGCATCCGACGCCTCAAGGACAAGCTCGGCACCCGGGGGCTGGCGTCGGGGGAGATCGACCTCGACGGCGCGATCGCCTGGCCGATCGGCCCCGTAGAGGAGGGCTTCAAGACCGCAGTCGGTGTCGTGCTGAACACGAGCAGGTGGGCGACCGCCATCGGCAGCACCGGCATCATGCGCCGCGCCTTCCTGGAGGCCGCCGGCTTCGCTCGCGCCCGCACCGCGTTCGGTAACCCGATCGCGCAGTTCCCTCTGGTACGCGCCCTCGTCGCGCGCATGAAGGCCGAGTGGCTCGGTGCGCTGCACGCCACATGGATGCTGACCGCTCTCGAGGACTCCATCGACTCGGGTGACGCCGACGACGACGCCGTCCTGTTGCACCGCTTCCTCGTCAACGCGAACAAGTTCCACGCGTCGATCGAGGCGACCGCCGTGGTGCGCGACGGAATCGAGGTGTTCGGCGGCAACGGCACCATCGAGGAGTTCAGCGTGCTGCCGCGCCTCTATCGCGACGCGATCGTCTACGAGTCGTGGGAGGGCACGCACAACGTCCTCGTCGCGCAGGTACTCAACGACATGCGCCGCCTCGACCTGGTGCGCGTGGTCGAGGCACGCCTGACCTCGATGCTCGACGCCGCCTCCACCGGCGACGGTGCCGCCGCCGCGATCGCACGGACTGCGCTCGACTCGGCTCTCGCCGGCTCACGGCGCTCGATCGACGACCCGCTGCACGGCGCCGCGCACTTCCGCACGTACCTGGCCCGGCTGATGGTCGTCACGCAGGTCGCGATGCTCCTCGAGACCGCCTCGGGCGGCGACGAGATCGCCGCCGAGCTCGTCGCCGCCGCCGACCTGCTCGCGGCACACGCCTCGACCCTGGCTACCGCGCCGAGGACGATGAAGATTTCGCCGCGCGCCTCGAGTCCGTGCTGGGCCCCGACCTCCCCCGCTGAGCATCTCACGCCCGCCACCGCGGTCGCCCCGACCTCACCCCCGTCTCACCCCCGCGGCCACCGCGGCCACCGCGGCCACCGAGATGGGTCACTTGCGCGCACCCGTCGCGGCAGAAACGACCCATCTCGAGACCCCCAGAGCGCCCGCGCACCGAGATGGGTCACTTCCGCGCACCCGTCGCGGCAGAAGCGACCCATCTCGGGATGCAGGGAGTGCGACCCGGGTCAGGCGCGGGCTTCTCGGTACTTCGCGCGGAGCCGGTGCCTGGCGACCTTGCCGTTGTCGCCTCGGGCGAGCACGTCGACGAAGTCGACGCGCCGCGGGCACTTGAAGTGCGCAAGGTGCGCACGGCACCACTCGATCAGCTCAGCCGCCAGGGCGTCGCCGGCGTCGGCCTCCGGCTTCGCCTCTACGACGGCGAGCACGCTCTCACCCCAGTCGTCGTCGGGGACTCCGATCACCGCGGCGTCGGCGACGGCGGGGTGCGCGAGAAGCACCGCGTCGACCTCTGCCGGATAGACGTTGACGCCGCCGGTGATGATCAGGTCGGCGCTGCGGTCGGTGAGGAAGAGGTACCCGTCGTCGTCCATGTAGCCCATGTCGCCGAGCGTGAAGTAGTCGCCCCGATAGGCGCCATCGGTCTTCGCGCTGTCGCCGTAGTACCGGAAGCGTGCGGGCCCCGCGGGCGCCTTCAGCCAGACGATCCCGACCTCCCCGGCCGCGAGACGCTCGGCGCGCTCGTCCCCCACGAGCACCTGGTCGTCGGGGACGGGCCTGCCGACCGTGCCGGGCTTCTTCAGCCAGGTCTCCGAGTCGACGCTCGTACCGAGCCCTTCGGTGGCCGCGTAGTACTCCCACACAACAGGGCCGACCCACTCGATGAGGGCCTGCTTCACGTGCACCGGGCAGGGCGCAGCGCCATGGAGGATGTGCCGCAGCGACGACACGTCGTGGCGCGCACGCACCTCGTCGGGTAGCTGGAGCAGCCGGTGGAACATCGTCGGGACCATGTGCGTGTGCGTGATCCCGTGGTCCTGCACGAGCCGGAGCGCCTCCGAGGCGTCCCACCGCTCCATCACGACGACGGTGGCCCCCGCGCAGAGCGGTGCCGCGATGGAGAACGCGAGCGGCGCCGCGTGGTACATGGGTCCGGTGCAGAGATGAGCGTCACCCTCGCCGTAGCCGTAGAGACGGCCGGCGGCAGCCGACTGTGCGGCGACTGTCTGGCGGTGCACGCCCTTCGGGCGCCCCGTCGTCCCCGACGTGTAGAACATCGTCGCGCCGAGGGTCGCGTCGGCGAACGGCTCTCCCGTCTCCGCGGCAATCGCGGCGTCGTACGACTCCCAGCCCTCGATCTCGCCGCCCACCGCGATGCGGACTGCGACGCGCGGCGCCGCAGCCACGGCAACCTCCGCCGCATCGGCCAGCGACGCCGCGGCGACGACGGCCTTCGCCTCGCAGTCGTCGACGATGTAGCCGGCCTCCTCGCCGGTGAGGTGCCAGTTGACCGGTGTGAGACGGAGGCCGCCGCGCAGGCACCCGGCCCAGACCTCGACGAACTCCGGCCGGTTCGTGCACATCAGCGCGACCGAGTCGCCTTCCCCCAACCCCCGCGCACGTAGCGCCCGCACGACGCGGTTCGCGTTCGCATCGAGCTCGGCGAAGGTGCGGCTCCCGCTCGGGGAGACAATCGCGACTCGATCCGGCCGGTCCTGCGCCCAGATCGAGAGCAGGAGCCCTCGCTCTGCCGCGTGCAGGAGGCGCTCGCGCTCGCCGCCGTCGAGCTGTTCGGCCTCCGCTACCGGCCTCGGGCCGCCTGAGGTGCTCGCGCTCACGTTCCCCTCCGACCCGCGCCGCCTTCGTTCGGCCGGATCATTGCGTGACGGGTCGCGACTCGGCAAGACCGGGCCGCGTCTGCGTGGGCGGCTCCAACGGGCGGGCGTCGCCACGTCGTGCGCGTCGCGGCGTGGGCGGGACCGGCATCGCTGCTGCGTTCCGGGCGCCTGGGAGAGATGTGGCGGGGGTCACAGCCATGGCGACTGCACGCGATTCCCGTCCGGATCGACGACTGCCTCGGAGAGTCACCATGAAGTCACGATCAGGACGATCAGGAGGGGTGCAGATGGGCCGTGCAACCAGAACTGGAAGGCGAGGGGCGCTGGCAGCGGGCTGCGCGGTGGGGGCGAGCGTGCTCGGGCTGCTCGGCTCGGCTCCCGCCGGCGCCACGGAGTGCCTGCCGCTGCTCCCGTGCGTTCCCGTCGACGACGTAGCGGGCGGCGTCGTGGCCGGCCTTCCCGTCCCCGGCGGGCTCCCCGGTGGCGGCGGGCTCCCCGACCCGGGAGCAGGCCTCCCCATCCCCGGCGGACTCCCCATCCCCGGCGGACTCCCCATCCCAGGCGGGCTCCCCGACCCGGGAGCAGGCCTCCCCATCCCCGGCGGACTGCCCATCCCCGGCGGGCTCCCCGACCCGGGAGCGGGACTGCCCATCCCCGGCGGACTGCCCATCCCCGGCGGGCTCCCCGACCCGGGAGCAGGACTGCCCATCCCCGGCGGGCTGCCGATCCCCGGCGGGCTGCCGATCCCCGGCGGTGGCGGCTCGGACGACATCATCGACCTCGACACCGACCTCGACCTGGGACTCGGCACCGACGGTGTGACCGCCGACGCCTGCATCGACCTGGGCATAGGTCGACCCGCATCCTGCGACGACGTCGAAGCCGACCCAGACGACGATGACCCCGACGACGACAACGACAACAACCACCAGCACAACAACCACAACAACAACGGTGGCAACGGCACAGGCGGCAACGGCAGCGCTCACCCGGGAAACGGATCCGGCGTCCACGGCGGCGGCGGTGCAGTCCCGCAGAACCCCGGCGACGACACGACGGCCGCAGAGGTCTCCGACCCGGCGGGCACCGGCGGGGGCGCGACGCTTCCCTTCACGGGCTCCGGTGTCGGCTTCCTGGCTACCGGTGGTGGAGTCCTCGCCGGACTCGGCACTCTCACGGCGCGCCTCGCCCGTCGTCTGCGTAGCCGGTGAGGTCGACCCTCCGTGAGCGGGATTCGCGTGGCTCTACCCCCTGCGCCACGCGGTCACGTCGAGGCAGCTGCGGTCGCTCGTAGTATCGCCTCGGAAGGGCACGCTCACCGGAGTGTCGCTCTCCTCGAGCCTGTGGCTGCCGACACGACCGACCACGGAGTTGCAGACCGCCTCGTCGCCGGTGACGAGGCGGTTCTGCGCGAGAGCTACCGGGCTTACACGCCCGCCGTGTACGGCCTCGCCGTGCGCGTCCTGTCCGACGAGGTGCTGGCCCAGGACGTGACCCAGGACGTCTTCGTACGCCTGTGGGAGAGGCCTGAACGCTTCGACCCGGCGCGTGGGACGCTCCGCTCGTTCCTTCTCACGATGACCCACAGCCGCGCCGTCGAGAAGGTCCGCTCCGAGGAGGCGATGCGCCGGCGCCATCTCTCCGACGCCGAGCGCACGACGCCGGCTCCCGAGACCGACCCGGCCGGCATGCTCGACGAGCGTGTCGCCGCCCAGGAGGTGCGCGGCGCACTCGGTGAGCTGCCGCCGAACGAGCGCATCCCGATCGAGCTCGCCTACTTCGAAGGGCTCTCGTATCGCGATGTCGCGCTCCGTCTCGGCGAGCCGGAAGGGACCGTGAAGTACCGGATCCGCAGAGGGATGCAGAGGATGCGGGCGGCCCTGCGCTCCATGGAGGTGACACCGTGAACGACGACGAGAACGCAGCCCACGACGCCGCGATCGCCCGCGCACTCGACCAGGCCGAGGCCCCGAGCGATGCCGAGATCGAGGCCGCCGGAGGTCGCGCCGAGCTCGACGCCTACCGCGAGGCGCTCGCCGGCCTCCCCTTCGAGGAGGTCCAGCCGCCTCCCGAGCTCGAACGCCGGGTTCTCGCGGCGGCGAGAGACGCTCGCGCTCCGGCGATCACGTCGATCGAGCGAGACCGCCCGCTCGCTGCGCGCCGCCGAATCCTCCCGCTCGTGGCCGCGGGAGCCGTCGCCGCTGCCGTCGCGCTCGTGGTGTTCCAGCCCCGATCGACGCCTGAACCCGGGGCGGGCGAGGCACAGATCGTCTCCGCGCCGACGCCGTCACAGCTCGCCGCGCTCCTCGACTCGCAGGGCGCGCGTCGCTCCGACCTCGAAGACCCTTCGGGCGGTCTCGTCGGACGCGCGGTGCTGGGCACCGACGGCGACGGCTACCTCTACGACCTCGCGCTGCCGCCCGCGAGCCCGGGCAGCCGCTACTGGCTGTGGGTCACCCTCTCTGACGTGCGCATCTCCGCCGGCGACCTGGGGACGACGCCGTCGTCGGCGGGGTTCGCGGTCGACGGCCCTGCCGACGGCTTGCTGCTGACCCTCGAGAGCGACGGGCCTCCGCCCGAGTCTCCCGGCCCCGAGGTCGCCGAAGGCGGGTTCGACCCGGGCCGCTGACCGACACGTCCGGCCCCAGCGCGGCACGCCCGGCGGCGATCTCCGCGCACGCGGCGCTGCGTCGCGCTCGGACCCCGCCTTGCGAACTGCCGGGTCGTTTCGCAGTTGTCAGCCGGCCGGCGAAGAGGCCCGCAACTGCTTCCCTGCGCCACGCGCACGGCGGCCGACGAGCGGAGCCCCGTAGTGGCGGCGGAGCGCCACGACGCCCACGAGCAGCAGCGCGGCGGGGAGCACTGCGCCCCCCAGCCGTGCGAGGGATGCCAGCGCCGAAGCCCAGGCGGTCGACGCCGCCGACTCCACCCGCGCCCACGTCGCAACGAGGTCGAGGCCGGAAGTATCCCGAACGGGCGTCGCGGCCGATCCCGTCGTCGGCGCGTCGGCACCTTCGGCATGCGCGCCCAGATCTGCGGCGACCGCTCGGCCGACGTCGCCCCGACGCCCAGGGTCAGACCCGGCCGCGGCTTCGATGCCGCTGCCGGCCATCGCCGGTAGGCCCCCGGGGACTCCGGCGCGGCCGGTCGCAGCCCGGGTGCTCGCACCGCCCTCGGGCGACGGCTCCGCGCCGAGACCCAACGTCAGCAATCCGTCGCCCGTGTCCACACCGACCCCGATGCCGCCCTCGCCGGCGACGACCTGGAGCTCGCGTCCTGCCGCCCCGACCATTGCCGCCACTCCCCCGGAGTCCGCGACGACTCCGACGCGCAGCGGCTGCCCGGCGGCGTCGACTTCGGCAGCGACGCTCACGCCCTCCGGGCTCACGGCCGCGTCGGCCTCTACCGAGGCGAGCGAGCCGACGGTCGCCTGCGCCCCGGCCGCAGCGCCTCCTCCGGATACGGCCACCGCTGCGTCGGCCGAGACAATCGTCGCGGCGGCGCCGACGCCGAGGGCAGCGCCCGACTCGTCTGCATCGAGGGAGAGATCGAGCGACGTGGGCTCGACGACGCTCTCCACCACATCCTCGACGTGGGTGAGCGGGAGCGGCGGAAGCCGGAGCGCCCACGCGGCCGAGGGAGCGACGAGCGACGAGACCGCCACTGCCGCTCCTGCGCCCACAAGGAGCGTCGTGAACCTGGTCGAGATGTGGGGACCCACCACGGTTGCGTGCACACCACCTGCCTCGGCGAACCGGGCGAATCATAACCTCGGAGACACCAATTGCCACAGAAAGTGACCGAGATCACCGTCCGCCCGGGGCTCGGCGTCGTACAAGTCACGTCGCCACACAACTCCACCAGACACAACCCGCCCGCTGCGACCCGGGAGACTGGAGTACGACGTGCTCAGGACCGCCGCCCGCCGTGTGATCGTCGTCGCCGCAATCGCCGCAACTGTCGGAGCCGGCGTCGCCGGCGCCTCCGCCGGGGGAGGGAAGACGGGGCCCGAGATGCGGGTCGAACCGTCGACCACAGGCCTCCGCTACAGCCAGACCGTCCGGGTCGTGGCCGAGAACCTCAGGCCCCGGGGGACGGGGTACACGGCGATCACGATCTGCGGGATCACCGACGACCGCGGCAACCCGATCGCGAGGCCGGGTCGCGACGACTGCGCCGGGACCGACGAGATCGGCGACCTCCTGATCGTCGTCGCCAACGACGACGGCCGCATCGACGAGTCGTACACACTGCCAGCCAAGGGCCGGCGCTTCGGCGAGAACCGGCGCCAGTGCAACGTCGAGACGCAGTGCGCACTCGTCGTCGCCGACGCAGCGGCGAGCGGCGACCCCGCCTACCAGGTCAGCCAGGTCATCAGGTTCCGGGGCCAGCACGCCCCGACGACGACCCCGTCCACGACACGCCCACCCGCTTCGCAGTCGCCCGGCAACCGCCCGCCGAGCTCGCGACCGCCCACCACACGCCCGCCGAGCTCGCAACCGCCCAACACACGCCCCACCGGCTCACACCCCGCCACGACGCAACCGGCCCCCGCCACGACGACCACGCAACCCGCCGGTCCGGGCGTCGCCGTCTCGGTCGACGGCGAGGCCTCAGCGAACCCGGAAGGGATCGGCGTTCACGTCGACGGTCACGTGTCGCTCACGCCACCCGCCGTCCCGGCCGGGATCCCGGGCGGCGGTCCGGGAGCCGGGAGCGGCCTCCCCGGCCCGGTTGCCGATGCGTTGCGCGAAGGTTGCTCGAGCCTCGCGGCGGCGCTCGCCGACGCACCGGGCGTCGACCCCGCCACTCTTGCCATGGCATGCGCGGCGATTGCATCGGGTGACCCGACGATGCTCGCGCTGCTCGTGTCGAATCCCGAGCTGGCCTGCGGCCCGCTCGCCGGGGCGCTGGCAGAGGCCGTCCCCGTCCACGACGCCTCGACGTATCAGGAGGCGTGCGCGACCGCCATGGCCCACGCCGGCCCGGTGCTCGCTCCCGTCGCCGATGCGGTGCTGGGGGTGGTCGGCGCGTCGGGTTGAGCCGCACGGTCCGACCGCGCCCGCCCTGCGGTCCGACCTGTGCGTACGCGGCGGCCGGCCCAACCGCCCGTGGGTCGGCCGCCGTGTCGCGCCCGCACGCACGCGCGCACCCACGCCCGGTCCCCTCACGCTGCCCCCACCCTCCGAGATGGGACAGAAGCGCGCACCCTCCGCGGCACAACCGACCCATCTCGAGCACACCAGCGGACCCGCGCACCGAGATGGGTCACTACCGCGCACCCCCCGCGGCACAACCGACCCATCTCGGGACCAACGGCCGGCCCACCCTCCGAGATGGGTCACTACCGCGCACCCCCCGCGGCACAACCGACCCATCTCGGGAGGGACGGCGGGGCGGGGACGGCCGAGCCAACGCGGGGCGCTGCTACTCGGGGACGGCCTCCATGTCGACGAAGATGCAGCGGTCGGTCGGCACGGGCTGCCACTCCAGGGGGCTGTAGCGCAGGTGGCCGTAGCCGCCGGCGAAGCCGAGGTACTTGACCATCCCCGGCTCGACCTCGTTGGGTGCGCTCCAGCCCTCGAACTGGAAGGGGTCCCAGCCGTTGTAGACGGTCACGCCGCCAGGCCGCTGTGCGCCGGACAGCTTCGCCCGCACGACGAACGACCCGACGTCGTTGAAGACCCTGCACCTTCCGTGGTCGGCGATGCCGAGGCGCTCGGCGTCGTCGGGGCTGATCACCGCGTGCGGCTCGCCACGATGCGTCTGGATCAGGTGCGGGTTCATCATGTTCATCGCGTGGATCGACCAGCGGTTGTGGCCCGTCGTCATCCGGTAGGGGAGGTCGCCGCCCATCGCCGGCGCGTCCTTGTGAACCGGTAGCTCCTCGCCGGCCTCGACGAACCACGGGTGCTCGATGAGGAACTGGGCGCGCCGTGTGAGCGTGGGGTACGGGTCGCCGCGATCGACGTGATAGCTCAGCGCGGAGTACGGAGTGCCCTCGTCGGGCCACGGCGCCGCCTGCCCCTTCGCCATGAAGAGACGGCCCCAGTCGGTGAAGCGCACGGCGCCGTTCTCGCGCACCTTTGCGAGGTCGGTGCCGGGGGGCAGCACACCGGCGTACGCACCGTCGCGGATCGCCTCGTCGGCCACCCGCTCCTGCGTGTCGAACGCACCGTTCAGCGTGAACTTGCCCCAGAGCTCGTCGTAGCGCCTGGCCGTTCCGTCGCGGTGCGCGAACTCCGTCAGGCCCCGCGCCGCAGCACGGCGCTCGACGGCGAGGCAGAGGTCGCGGAACATCTCCCACTCCGGCTTCGACTCGCCCATGGGCTCGACGGCCGCGTCCGACATGACGACACCCATGATCGGGATGTCCATCCCGACCTTCTCGTAGTGCTGCGCCGCGGGGAGGACGATGTCGGACTGCAGCGCCGTCGCCGACATGCGGATCTCGACGGTGACGATCTTCGCCAGCTTCGGCCAGAGATGCTCGAGGATCGTCGCCCGACCGCCGCGAGTGCGGCGCAGGATGTTGCCGCCGCACTCGATGAGCACGCGCGGCGGCTCATCGGGCCCGGGCCGGGAGACGCCGGCCCACCATCCCTCGCGCAGCGCCTCCTCGAAGTAGTCGTCGAACGACCGCTTCATGGTCGGGTCGTTGAATACGGGGTTGTTCCACCGTTCCTTGTAGCCGGCGTGCCAGTACCACAGGAACGCCGGCGGCACGATCTGGCGCCCTGCTGCACCGACGCTGCGCGTCAGCTCCGCGGCGACGAGCTCGTCGCTCATCGTCGGGTCGGTCGCCCGGGTCATCTCCTCGAGCGACTCGAGGGTCTGGAGCACCTGCTCCGCGCCCTCGGCACCGGGCACTCCCTTCATCCCCGAGATCATCTGGCCGTCGACCTGCGTCGCCGCCCAGCAGTTGATTCCGGAGCCGTTGCGGCCCCAGTTCGCGGTCAGCGCGAGGAGGAGGTTCATTGTCCGCTGGTAGAGGTCGGAGTGGTAGGCCTTGTTCGCGCCCATTCCCATGAGGACACGCGTGCGCCCGCCCGCGACCTTGCGTGCGATCGCTCGGATCGTGTCGGGGTGCACGCCGCAGGTCTCCTCGACGTCCTCCGGCCGATACTGCTGGAGGTGCTCGACGAGCCGCGCGTAGAGGGGGCGGACGGTGACCGTCTTGCCGTCGGCGAGCGCCACCTCGGTCTCGCCGTCGAGCAGGGGCGTGTAGTCGCAGAGCAGGTTCTCGCGACTCGCCTCCACGACGCCGCGCTCGGAGTCGAGGTGGAAGAACTGGTCGTCGAGGCCGTGAGGGTGGAGGTCGCGGGCGCGCAGGAACCGCTGCGTGTCGTTGCGGATGAGGAGCGAGAGGTCGGTCTGGGCGCGCACGAAGTCTTCGGCGACGAGGCCCTCCTCCACGATCACCTGGCACATCGCGAGCGTCATCGCGGGGTCGCTCCCCCACTTCACCGGCACGTGGTAGTCGGCGTGCGTGTGGCTCGGTGAGACGTCGGGCGCGAAGAGCACCACCTCGCAACCGTGGTAACGGGCCTCGGCTATGTAGTGGTAGAAGGGGATGCAGGTGTAGATCGGGTTCGTGTGCCAGAAGAGAAGGACGTCGGAGTTGAAGAGGTCTGACTCGTCCTGCCAGAGGAAGAACTTGCCGAAGACGAGGTGATGGCCGGGGGCGAAGTCGTTGATGGAGCCGTTGAGGTCGAGGACGGTCCCGCCGATCTGGCCCATGAACCGGTCGACCGCCATGCCGCCGGCGCCGACCTCGGGAGTCCCCTCCCGGAGCACGGCCTGCCCGCCCTCGGTCTCGATCGTGTCGATGATGGCGTCGGCGACCTCGTCGAGCGCCTCGTCCCACGAGATCCGCTCCCACTCGCCGCTGCCCCGCTCCCCGACTCGCCGCAGCGGGTAGAGGACACGGTCGGCCGCGTCGCTCTGCGCGCTCCAGGCCGCACCCTTGTTGCAGCCCATCGGGAGGTGGTCGGGGGTGGTGCGCTCGATGTCGAAGTGCCCCGGCATCGGGCCGGCGACCTCTTCCCGCACGACCTTGTCGTCCTTCACGTAGACGCGGTACGAGCAGCCGCCCGGGTAGCAGTCGACGCAGTGGGAGCCCCAGGCGACCCGGTCGAACTCCAGTCGGTCGCGGTAGCCGCCCTCGGTGTCGCGCAGGGCGTCGGGTCGATCGTCCACGTAGGTCATCACATACCTCCTGGAGCGCATGGCCGCGAGGTCTTTATATCGCTTTTATAGGCCGAGTTTCCAGCGTTTCTCCGTGTTCCGCCGCCAGGCCCGACCATTGAGCGTCTACCCACCGTCTCGGTGGCCAGACGCGACACGAACGCGGAGCAGCGCGCCGTGACCCTCCCGGAACCCGCTTCGCGAGGCGCTCGGCATCATGGCCTCGTAAGGCTTCGGTGAAGATGCGTTGGCATCGGTTGCCGTGTCCGGGAGGCGCACCTACCCTGGAGACCGGTCCGGGCGCATCCGCCCGGGCGACTCCGGGGGGAGAAGACATGAGGTTTCCGAGGTTGCCTTCGGGCAGGGGGATCGCTCGCGGCATCGGCGCCGGCGTGCTGGTGATGGCGCTGAGCGGCTGCTACGAGTGGAGAGCGATCCAGTACGAGTCGAAGGACCCGACCACCCGACCGTGGTGGTGCCACTCCACCGGCGACGGCGGCGGCCACGCGAGCCACCACTACGAGGGCCAGACCAAGGGCATGCTCTCGTGGGAGGACTGCAAGACCGTGTCGGCCGACTTCGACGCGGCGCTGGCGTACGCACTCGGGTACCCGACCCTCGGCGACGCCGAGGATGCTGGGATGCACCGTGCGGTCAACTACGCGATGGGCATGGGCACCCACCACTCGTTCCTCGGCACGTTCGACTGGAGCGACCCGTCGTTCGACCCGCTCGACCCGATCTTCACCGGGAGCGACCTCGACGACGTCTTCGACCCGCAGAAGCCCGAGTTCCTCCAGTACGGGGGCAACGGGCGGTCGGCGAAGGTCGTCGGGATGAGCTGGTACGTGCGGACCGACGACGGGATGCCGCCGGAGGGCTTCGCGGGTGGCAACGACTGGTGGCACGTGCACGAGAGGCTCTGCTTCTCGAACTCGAGCCACGTCGTCATCGGTGAGGGCCTCACCGACGGGCAGTGCGCCGCGGCCAGTGGCACCAACCTGCACCTGGAGAACTACTACATGGTGCACGCGTGGATCGTCCCGGGTTGGACGCACGACCCCGACGTCTTCGTCGGCCACCATCCTTGCCTGATGGCGGGAGGACCGGCCGGCCCCGACGACGCCTGCTGGGACTCGGGCCACACCGGCCACTAGCGGCGAAGCGCCGGGCACCGGCGGTCACGCACCCCACGGAGACCACACCGCGGACCGGCAGGCACGCGCCCGCGGAGACCGCACCAGGCACCGGCGAGCACGCACCGGGCACCGGCACGTAAGCGCCCCACGGAGACCGCACCTGGCACTGGCAAGTGCGCGACCGCGGAGGCCGCACCGGGCATCAGACCGCCTTGCCACGGCCGGGCGGGCGCCCGCCCCCGCCCGGCCGCGTCTCAGATCCGCCGTCCGCGGCTGCGGCGCCAGCTCTCGTTGGTGAGACGCTTGCGGTCCTGGGGCCCGTAGGTGGCCTGCGCCATCGAATCCGAGTGCACGTCGAGCATCGCGGCGTCGTGCAGCAGCTCGTCGGCGCGCTCGGAGGTCGGCGCCAGATCACGCAGGTCTAGGGCCACGCTCTCGAGCGTCTCCCGCGCGCCGTCGAAGTCGCCGCTGTCGGCGAGGTCACGCGCCTTCTTGCGCGCCCGCGCGCTCGCGAGCAGCACGGCCTCCTCGACCACCTCGTGATCGACCTCCGCAGCGGCGGCCTCGTCGGCGCTGACCAGGTTGACGGTGACCGGGATGGTCACCTCCCTCGCCTCGACGCTCTCTCCCACCGTGACGTAGCGCAGCACGACGTCGGCCACGCGCAGCACGCCGAGCTTCGCGACCTCGGGGATCCGCATCCGGAACACGACGCGGCGCTTCTCCGACCCGTAGGCGTCGCCGAGCTGCACCTGCAGGCCGCCGGGCACGTCGGCTATCGGGTACTCGTTCAGCACACCCAGCAGCTCGACGGGGTCGGCCGGCCTGATCTCGACGCTCACGTTCTGTGCGACGAGCGAGGCCAGGCCCGCGAACTCCTCCGCGAAGATCGCGGGGGCGTCTTCGGGGTTCTCGGCGTAGTAGGTCGCGCCGCCCGACGCGTCGGCGATCGAGGCGAGGAGGTCTTCGTCGAAGTCGGCGCCGAAGCCGATCGTCGTGGTCGCGGCCTTCTCCTTCGCTCCCTGTGCGATCGAGGTCAGCCGGCCGCGGTCGGTGATGCCGACGTTCGCCTGACCGTCGGTGAGGAGCAGCACGCGCCGAACTCCACCGTCGGGAGCCCGATCGATCTCCTCGAGCCCCTTCAGCCAACCGCCGGAGAGGTTCGTCATCCCACCCGGGAACGACCCCGGCCAGCGCGTGCTCCAGCGCGGCCACTTCGACCGGCGCGAGCGGCGCGACGAGGTCGACCGAGTCGTCGTAGGCGACGAGCGCGAGGCGGTCGTCGGGGGTGAGGCGCCGCGTCAGGTAGCGGGCGCACTCCTTGGCGACGGCGAGCTTCTCGCCCTGCATCGAGCCCGAGCGGTCGATGACGAGCGAGATGCTCAGCGGCGTGCGGTCGTCGCTGGTGGCCTCGGGCATCTGGAGCTCGAGCATGCAGTTGACCCCGTGCTCCTGCTCGACGGCGAGCAGCTGGTGATCGATCCGGAACTTGGCGTCCAAGGGTTCCCCTCCCCAACAGGTGCGGCAGTGATCTCACTGCGCACGACGACTATCCCAGGGGGGTGGGACAACTACATCCGTGTGATCCGAGCGGTGCGGGTGCCGGGGGCCTGGGAGTGGGCCCGAGAGGCGTGCCGTGCCATGATTCGTCGCCGCGGCGCACAGCATCGGGGGCACCTGTGCTCTACCTCTTGAAGGCGAGTCGGATCGCCGAGTACCACCAGCAGAACGTGGCGATCCTCGGGGCCGACGAGGGCGAACGGTTCGTCATCAGGTACGGCCACCGCTGGGTGCAGCCGGGCCTCCAGGTAGCGGTCGGCGACGGCACCGTGATCGTCTTCTCCGACACGCCGTACAGAGACTTCGTCCCCGTGCGCTTCGCCAAGGTCGTACGGTTCGAGTCGCTCCCCGAGCACGTCGAGATCGAGGTGTCGCTCGGGCCGTGGGTGCATGCCGACGACCGTTCCGTGCTCTCACGCCGCTGGGGTGCCCGGACCGACGCCGATCGGCCCGGAAAGCGCTTCCTCATCTCCGACGCGAACCCGGGGCTCCGCTCACCGGCGTCGCGCGACGAGCTCGACGCCGGTTGGCGCGCGCGCGGTCGACGGCCTCCGCAGCAACGAGTTCTTCGCCCGCACCGTCATCGCACGGCTCCGGCACCTCGTGCTGGAAGACGGCACGCCGGTCGACGACGAGACACACGTCGTCCCCGGCGACACGGTGCGCGCCGTGGTCGACGTGCTGAGCCCGAGGATCGTCGACGACGCCGTACGGGTCATCGCCGACTTCAGGCCGGTGGGCGCCGGCGAGATACCGCCGGACTCGGTCGTCACCGTGCCCGGAGCGGCCGAGATCCCGATCCGGCTGCTCGCACCGGGCGAGTGCCGGGTCAGGATCAGGTTCCTCCCCGAGCCGCTGCAATCGAGCCGCCCGGTGTTCTCCCTCGTCGTCGCCGAGCCGGCACGAGCTGCGGTGGCCGCGGAGGAGCCGGCAGCCTCCTTCGGGCGCGGATCAGGACGCTTCGCGTCTGCCTCGCCTCGTCGCCCGCCTCGAGCGCGACGCCCGGCTCGACGGCAACGTCTGGATCGGGCTCTACGAAGACGTGATCCTCGACTGGATGCCGCGCAACACCGGGCTCGTGGAGAAGTACGCGGCGCACCTGCTGGCAGCCGGCCAGTTCGAGAAGACGACCCAGGTCCTCAACGGGCTCGAGGATCGCAGCCCCGACGGTGATCACATGTTCCTCGTCGCGGTCGATCCGCGCCGGAGAGCAGTTCGACGCGTCCGCGCTGCTGCCCGGGATCGACTTGGCCGCCGATGGTCCCTTCAACGAGCTGCTCGACGCGCTCCGCAATGCCGGCGGCGAGGTGTGGCGACAGCTGCTCGACCCGCTGCCGCACAAGCTCCTCGGCGACGACAAGAGCCACACGTTCCTGCTCGCCGCGCGAGCACGTCACGGACGAGGCGTCGTGCATCCAGATCGTCGAGACACTCGCGTACGTCGACACCGAGGCGGCATCGAACTTCGCGATGCAGCGCTGGCAGGACCCGGAGACGACGCCTCCCGAGGTCGTCGACCTGCTGCTCCAGTTCGACGCGAATCGCGCCCATCTCCTGCCCTACGTCGAGGCGCGTCTCGCCGACCTGGCGGCGGACGGGCGAGTGGGGCGACTTCGAGGCGCTGCTTGCGCGGGCCCGTGAGGAGCTGCGCGACGGCGATCGACGCAGCGTCACGTCGCTCGCCGGGCGTCACATGCTGCGGTCCGAGCAGCAGGGAGTCCGTGACCGCGGTCTCGATCTCGAGATCGAGGCTTCGCACGAGGCGCTCTGCTCTCGGAGACCTGGATGCCATCGCTGAGGGCTGCGACGATCGCCCGCACGTACGCGCTCACGCGTCACGACGACGTGTACGAGTCGGTCACTCAGGATCTGTTGGACGCGCTGGAGCGCACCATTCGGGAGACCGAGGTGTTCCGGCAGTACGAGGAGGCGGGGCACGACCAGGCCGCCGCCCTGCGGCGGGAGTGGCTGTCGGGCAAGCGGCTGCACATCGTCGGCGGGCAGGCGGCCGACTGGCAGGACACCGTCCGCGTCGAGTGCAACCTCGCCGAGGTCCGCTGGCACCCCTCCGAGAGACACAAGGCACCCAAGCTCGACTGGGCCGACAACGCTCAACCTGACCGCGACGTCGTCGTCTGCCTCACAGATCACATCGGGCACAAGACGAGCGGACCACTCAAGGACACATGCGCCAAGCGCAACGTGCCCTACGTGCCCGCCGACTGGGGCAAGCATTCGGTACTCGCCGCCCTCGCCGACGCGGCGGGGGCGGGAGCGCAGTGAATCGGCAGACTGATCGGCACGAGCCGATCAGAGGAACATGAAGAACACGAATGGCAGCAGCAACAGCAGCACGATCACGGAGAAGGCAGCCAACGCGAGCATGCACATGGCCACGAACACAAAGGCAACGACGGCGAACACCGCTCGAATCATCTCGTCTCTCCCCCCAACTCGGTTCCGGTCAGAGCCGTCCGCTCCGCTCTACCGCTTCTGAGAACCTTCCACGCTCTCGGCTACTCGCCGTCGCTCTCGGTCGATCCCTGCCCCAGCTCGGGCTCCTCGTCGTACCGCTGCGCGAGCTCGCCGACCTCGGTGTCGAGCTGCGCATCGGGGCGGTAGCGGAGCAGGTCCCACTCGTTGATCCAGCGCCGGATGTAAGACCGAATCGGCCGGCGCATCGTCGTCACGGTCGTGTCGAGCTGCGGTGCCGCACCGTAGGCACGCGAGTAGACGTCCTCGAGACGGGTGTACGTCTCCTTGAGGGTCGCCTCGTTCGGAAGCATGAGGGGGATCTTGTCCCTCTCGATCGCACGCATCCCGACCTCCGCCCGGGCCGCCAGCAGCACCGCGTCTTCGGTGCCTTTCGACCGCAGACGCTCCGGCACCAGCACCAGGTCGTCCTTCTCCTGCAGCACCTTGATGTCGAAGTCGTCGGTGATGGTGGCGACAACCGCGATTCCCGGCACAGCACCCTCGGCGATGCCGAGCCACCGCGCGAGCTCGGCGTACGACTTCGCACGCTGTTGCAGGGTGTACCTGCCGGCGAGCTCCAGCTCGTCGATGAGAAGTACCCATCCTCGCATTCCGACGGCCCGGGCGAAGCGCGCCGCGAACTCCAATCTGAGTGGGGCGAGATCGCGGATCTTGATCGCCTTCACGTCGTAGGCCCCACGGCTGCCGACGCTCTTCAGGCCGGCCCGGACTTCGGCCACCCCGATCTTCTCGCCCGACCAGAAGTCGAGTATCCGTGCGATCAGGTCGTGCTCGTGCGAGCGCTCGTGCAGGTGGACGGTCGCTCCGATCAGGCCGGGCGCGCTCATCGCCCACTCGACGAACGGGGCGGCCTGACGGGAGCGGTAGTCGATACGGCTGGCGAGCTCGTGGATCACGGATCCACGCCCGTCGGGGAAGCGAGCCTCTCGCAGTGCCGCCTGCACGACCTTCGACGGGTCGTGCAGGGCCGTCTCCTTCGAGATGACGACACGGGCTGCACACGAACCCGCGACTGACCGCGACGTGCTCGAGGTACTCCAACAGGTGCGACTTGCCTGCTCCGAAGTCGCCTGAGACGAGCGCGCCCTTCACGACCGGCGGGAGAGTCGCGCCCAGCTCCTCGAGCTGCTCCTCGAAGCGGCCGAGCACCTGCGGCTGAGCGCAGCCGAGCGCATTGACGGCGTCGCCGTTGGGGACACCGTTGCGCAGCGCCTCCAGCGCACGCAGAAGCGACACGCGGTCGAGGGTCTCTGCGTGGCTGGTCATCGTGCCTCCTCCGTCTCGAGTCGTATCAGCGACGACATCGGGTTGGCGAAGTTGCGGTCGTGCACCTCGTCGAACACACGGTTCATGAGCGCCGAGTAGGCGCCGAGCCCCCGCGAACCAGGTTCGGTGTCGAGGAAGCCCTGATCGACGACGACGACGATCAGCGCGGAGTTGAGCTGGTCGGTGCCGTCGATGAACTGGCGGAACACCTCGTACGCGTCGAGCAGTGCGCTCTTCGTGTAGGCGACGGAACCGTCGCGCTCCGGCTTCGCCTCGGTCAGGCGACCGCCGTCGATCACGACAACGGTGCCCGGCCGACCGCACCTGCGAGCCCAGGTGAATAGCGACTCGAAGTGGTGGCGGGCGTTCGTGCGGTTGATCTTCGTGTAGATCAGGTACTGCTTCATGTTCGAGATGGCGGGGACCTCGCCGGTCAGCCACTCCATGATCGATCTCTGCTGCGTCTCGCCCTCGGGGCCGCCGTTGAGCCTTGCTCGGCAGAGCCACGTCATCGCGATACGGAAGTCGCACTGCGAGCTCCCGATCCTTGAAGACCTCCTCGCCGATCTTCTGGTCGAGAACCATGCGGACGTACTGTGCGTCGCTGCCGCTCGCCTCCGCGATCTGCTGGTCGATCGCACCGGGTCCGA
The DNA here is from genome assembly GCA_963706745.1 of uncultured Actinomycetes bacterium. GTDB lineage: Bacteria > Actinomycetota > Acidimicrobiia > IMCC26256 > PALSA-610 > JAOSJK01. The sequence continues at coordinate 93,523 of CAVPMX010000006.1, forward strand.
GTGGCGACGGTAGAGCGAATGAGCCCTCCGCGAGCGCAGCGAGCCTCTGTGCCGCCAGCTCGGCCCACGGCACCTGCGCCGCGACCGCCTGGAATGCCTTGTCGATCATGTGTATGCGCACCGCCGCGGCCGACAGCCGCGCAACCAGGAAGCCGTCGGACTCCGCTGAGCCGGCGATGCGAGCGGCCAGGTCGCCGGTCGGCGTTCCGTCGCACGACACGCAGAACTTCACGGCCGCGCCACCCGCCGGTATGAAGTCGCCGAGGTACTCGTTGCGGACAACGTCGAGCCACTCGCGGGGATCAAGGGTCGCGGTCATCGGTCTACCTCCAGGAAGCGGATGCCGTGGTCGGAGTGAGCGTGGCCCTGCGCATCGACGATCTGCAGAGTGCCGGCCGACGACTTGGTGCCCGTGGAAGCGGGGAACCTGAGCTGGTATCCGGCGCGAGTCGTGCTGATCCCGCTCGAGTCGAGCAGGTGGATGTCGCGTGTGAACTCGTTCCGGTCGTAGTTCTTCCGCATCTCGGGGTGAATGGTCAGCAGGTCGTAGACGTCGACAAGGCGCGCTCCCTTCTCGAGCTCCGCCTTCCCCACGATTCGGGCGTAGGCGTTGAAGAGCAACTCGATGAAGCGCTCGGGCGGAAGCATCGGCCGCCCCTTCTGCACCGCCACAACACGGTCCAGCACCTTCGCGCAGCGCAGCGCCGTGACCCGTTTGGTGTCGATGCGCACCACCGCGCTGTGCCGGTAGCACCTTCAGCAGAGCGGGGAACGCCGTAAGCCGATCGTCGAGGCGGTCGAGCCGCACGCCCATCTCGGCGCCCGCGTCGATGAGCTCCTGGTCGTAGCCCTCCGCGAGGTACGCCTCCTCGTCGGCCTCGCTCCAGGACCACGTCGTCGCGGCGTGGCGGGTCGCCGACTCGAGAACGCCGGCGTACTCCGAGAGCTGCGCCGCGAGGCGGCGGATCTTCGCCAGGTCGCCGTCGGCCGCGGCGCGGTGCAGCGCCCGCTCGGCCCTTGCGGCGGCTTTCAGGGTCGTGGAGAGCGAGTCGCAGGCGCTCTCCAGCGCCGCGCACTCGGCTTCCAGGGTTCCAGACGGTCGCTTGCTCAAGGTGACGTTGCCTCCGCAGTAGGTCGCAGCCAGTGTCGCGTGGGGCTGGACATGCAGTTCGGGAGCTGGCGAGCGCCCGGGCAGCCCCACCCCGAGACGATGTCGCCCCGCTGCCCGGGCGCCAACTGAGACGACCTCCGCGTACGCATGGCGTCACGCGGCCGCTCTGCTCGTGGCGCCAGCATTGCTCAATAGGTCGCGTTGCACCGTCTTGCGGCACACGCCCAGCCGATCTGCAACCTCCTGCAGCGTCATTCCCTGAGCCCGAAATCGCAGAGCCGCCGCGGCGCGATCCGAGGCGGCGCTAGGACGGATGCGCACCCAGCCGAAGCTCACAGCCACTCGGCGCGCTCGTCCGGCGAGAGCCCACCGAACCAGCCGTGTCGTTCACCCTCGTACTCACTACGCAACGCGACGCCTAGGCACTGCAGGGCCACGCCACACCGTTCGCACGCGTTTCACGCGCCACGGGATCGAGCGCGCCGTCGCCAGGGGAAGAACGATGCGGTCGGCAGGCCGCTACACGGCGTGCGCTCCCCGAGACACGGTGACACCGACGAGCCGAAATGGGCGATCAGGTGCTCAGAGACCATCGTCATGCCTCGTTCGCTCTGGTCTCTCGGGCGAGTTGCTCGAGTGCGCCGGCGACCTCACCGACGATGCTGGACACCTGCTCGGCCGCGGCGTCAATGCTGCTCTTGGCCTGCGTATGAAAGCGCTTGATGTTGCTCTCCCGCTCGAGGCTGCGGCCGGCCTCGTCGATGAGGGCAGCGACCCGTTCGTGGTTGATGTGACCTTCCGACACGTTGGCAAGGGATCGACGGACAACCCATAAGCGCCCACATGTACGCAAGAGCCAGGGCGCTCGTATCGGTACCGTCCTTGTCGACGACGACAATGGCCTTGTTGTCGCTGTAGTGGAAGGGCACGCTGGTCGGGGCGAGCGACTGATCGCTGAACACTGCGATCGCAGCGAGCGCCCCGGTTCTCGATTGCGCCATCGAGCTTCCGCAAGAATCTGGCGCGCTCCACCTTCCGCGACTTCGCTTCGAGGACGAAACGAGCGTCGACGTTCCCCGTGTCGTCGCGATTGACGATTACGAGCTCGTCGCCCTTCTGCGTCCCGCGACGCCCTTCACGGTTCCGACCTGCTCGGCTACGTCGCCGTGAACGCTCGCGATGGCGCCGATTCGAGCATGAAGGACGTCTTCGAACTGGAAGCCCTTCGCCGAGGTCATGTCGAATACCGGCGCAACCGCATCGTTGACGGCGACCTTCTCCGCAAGTGACTGCACGTCGCGGCGCAGCTCGCCGACAGCCTCCGTCAGGGCGCGGAGCAGCTCGCGCTTCGCATTGGCGAGCGGGCTGTCTTCGCCGTCCGAGCTCATCAGCTTGCGCACGGCGTCCGACTGCTTCTCGTACGCTTCGATCAGGACTTGTTCGAAGATCCCGATGACGCTCTGCTTGGATTGCGGGTCGAACGTCGATCCGAGCTGTCGCTCCAGCTCGCTCCGGTGGTTCGCGAGCGACAGGGTGAGGGTACCCTCGTCACCATCGAGCAGGCTCGACGTGATCTCCGCGATCTTGGCTACGGATTCCTCGACGCCCGCGCTTATCGCGGTCGTCATGCTGTCGAATCGCTTCTCGATGAGATCCGAGTCGACAGCTACATTGGCGACGCGCACTGCGTGTGCACCGATCTGCACACACTGCCGGGTGGCCTCGAGGAGGTTGTCGGCGCCACCGATCACCGCAACCACAATCGGGTCGGTCTCGATGTACCCGTCGACATAGAGGACATCGTCGTCCACGACGACGCGTGGGGAGTTGATGGGAATCGGTCGAGCCATTGAATCCGTCCTCGAGAGGTGGTGGGCGATCCGTCGTCGCCGAGCAATGGTTCAAGGACGCCTCGGACGGCGCGTGTAAAGCGGCAGCGCGCGAATGAGCCGGCATCCGAGAGAGCTGTACCTGGTACCGCGTAGTCGAGAGCCTCACGCGCGAACCGAGCGGGCAGCGGCGCCACAACGCGGACGAGCGGGGTGGGGATCTCGTGCGGCCGTCGCCGGCGTTCGCGGGACTCGGCGTACGTCGGGAGCGGGTCGTCGTCGAGACAAATGGGGCTGAGGCGCCGCCGAGCAGAGGGGTGGCCCGTATCAGGTGAGCCGCTCCCGGGCGGTTCGCAGCGTCTGGATCGTGAGCTCAGAGTTGCGGATGCCCGTCGCCTTGTCGAGGTTGTTCCAGGCCTGCGGCGAGGTGCTGGGACACCTCAGCGGGGGGCCGATGCCCGGCGGGAGCTGGCCGCCGCCCCTGCGGTACAGGTCCCATCCGTTCTGCGCATGGCGGCCGAGCAGCACTATGACCTGAAGCCGCGGCAGGAGGTGCCCGAGAAGCTCGCCGAGGAAGTGCACCGCCGCATCGGTCGCCTGCGAGTATGACTGCGGTGGACGCGTGGGATCGACGTGCTGACGCTGGCGAACGACGTTCACCCAATGTGGGAAGACGTTCCAGTGCACGCGGAGGCGACCTGGGAGATCGGCGCTCTCGCAGGCGAGCGTGGCATTGCGGGCCGACGGGTCATCGTTGTCGGTACTCACGAAGCCCGTGCCAGCGGCGACCTCGGAAGGATCCTGCATCAGGAAGAGAAGCTGGGCGTCCTCCCCTCCCCCCTCCGGGTCGAACCATGGAACGGTGCGGCCTGCACCCTCGGGCAGGAGGGGTGAGGGCCGTATCTCGTCACGCACCCAGGCGTTGAGGCGGCGGACCGGGGGTTCGTCGACCAGGGCCAGCCGCTTCGTGATCCCATCAAGGTGGTGTCGCCGGCTGAGAAGTCGATCTAGCGGCACCGCCGTGTTCTGGATCCAGTCCTGTTCGGACACGTTCAATCCCTTCGAAGACGTGCTGGCGTCAGGCAAGCCGACCTGCGACGGGGGCCTGAGGGAGCGGCGAGACCAGAGGTGGCTCCGGGGCGCAACCCGCGCAAGCATTCCGATACGCGAACCGTTGTCGTCTCCATCGCCTTCTACCTGTATGCACTGCTCGAGTAGTTGGAGAAGCCCTACGTCGACCCTGCTTGCGCCCGGCGGCGACCGCTTCGCCCCGTCTAGGAGCTCGCCGAGCTGACCGACTGGACCGCGGAGCGCATCTCCTCCGCCGTCTGGAACCGTTCGGAGCGCAGCGGGGCGCCGCGCGCGCATGAGGAATCTTGCCAGCGGGCCAGGGATGTCGGTTCGGAATGTGCGGGGGTCGCGTGGCTCGCCATCGAGTGCAGGTGTCTCGTTCTCGTACGGGTGGTTCTGGCACGCGATCTCGTACAGGGTCACACCGCAAGCGAAGAGGTCGGCCGACACGCCCCATCGGGTGTAGTCGGCGTCGGGAGCCTGGTACGGCGGTGTGCCGGAGAGAGTCGAGACAGGGGCGCCGGCGCGCGATGCGATGTTGAAGTCGATGACGACGATGTGCCCGTCGGGCTTGCGGAGGATGTTCTGCGGCTTGATGTTCGCGATGGATCATGCCGCCCGCTTCGAGCTCCAGGAGCTCCTCGAACTCGCCCGCCTCGAGGCCTAGAGCATCACTCTTGGCCTTCAGCTCGGTGATGCGGACCTCGTCAGGGTGGATCGCGATGAGTGCGTCGAGCAGCTCCTCGCCGATGTGTGGAGCACCTCGGAGATCGTAAGGGGTGGGCCATCGATTGCAGCATCCTCGAGCGACGCGCCGTCGACGAGTTCGGTCACGAGATACCAGCGGCCATCGTCGGTCTGGTCGGCCCAGACGACCTTCACGATGTTCGGATGGTCGATACCCCGCAGGAAGTCGAGCTCGCGCTTGACGAGATCGAAGCTGTCGCGCGGGTTGAAGACCTTTGACCGCGTACTCCTTGCTGTCCATCGCACGGTAGACGCGGTAGACGTTCGAGAAACCGCCCTTGCCCAGAGGGCCTCTCACCTCGAAGGTGCCGTCGACGGTATCGCCCACGGCGTAGGTGCGCCTCCGCGCGCCGGAACTGTTCACCGCGTGGAGGCGGTTCAGGTTCGTCCGAGTCGGGGGCCGCGCCCGGACCCCTGGGGCCCCTTCTGGCACATCGACGCTCAGCTCACGGCCACCGATCCGGATGCTGCAACGCGGTGTCGGCGAACTCGTCCTTGCCGACGCGTCGAGCTGCTGCTCCTTGACCCGTCGCCGGCACTCCAGAGCGAGCCGGACGGCCCACTCGAGGTCTTCGTCGGCTATCGGCGCCTCAGCATCGGGGGAGATGAGCTTGAGCAGACCGTCGGTTGTGAGATCGACGGCCCTCCGGTCACGACCACTCAGTGCGCTCCCATACTCGACCCCGCTCCGAACCGTCTCGAGCCGGGTCTGCTGGCGCAGCCGACTCCAGCACTCGGAGAGGAAGTCGCTCACGAGCCCGAAGTGGCTCGTGAACTAGGTCGGGTCGAGCTTCGGCACGTCCCAGCCCGGCAGGTACGCGTGGATGCGGTCCATGAATGCCGTGTCGTCGCGCATCTCTGGCGGGAGTGGCTTGAAGA
>CAVPMX010000007.1:0-456521 GCA_963706745.1 uncultured Actinomycetes bacterium
GCCCGGTTGGCGGATACGAGTACCGCGTCGACTCCGGCGCCGGGTTCGGGGCGTGGACCTCGACGGGCACCGGCATCGGCCGCGCGTTCACCCACGGGTGCGGTGCCGGCGTGAGCTGCACGTACGAGGTCCGTGCGACGAACTCCAACGGTGCCGGGCCCTGAGAGCAACCAGGCGACGGCCACCGGAGCGGACGACACCGACGCCCCCGTCGTCACGATCGTCACCCCGGACGACGGCAGCAACCACGACGCGCAGTCCGCGATCGCATACGACGGCGACACGGGCACCGACGCCGGTGACGTCGCCGCCGTCGACGTGAACGTCTACGCGTGCTCGGGTTGCACGAACATCGCACCGACGCAGACGTTCGCTGCCTCGGTGACGGGCGGTTCGTGGAGCGCCACGGCGCCCGGAGCGCTCAGCCCCGGCGTCTACACGGTCCAGGCCGTCCAGGACGACTGGAACGCGAACACGGGTGAGGACACCATCGTGATCGAGGTGCGCGACGCGGTCTTCGTCGCCGCCGACGGCAACGACGCCGACCCCGGCACGACCGCAGCACCGAAGCTGACGGTCCAGGCCGGTGTCGACACGGCGGTCCTCGAGAGCCGTCCGCAGGTCGCGGTCGGCCAGGGCACCTTCGCCGAGGGGACGGGCCTCGCGCTCGCCTCGGGCGTCGGCGTCCTCGGCGGCTTCGACTCCTACAACGGCTGGACCCGCCCCGGCACCGCAGGTGACGGTCGGGACGGTGGCCAGCACGCTCACGACGATCGAGGGAGGCCCGCAGGCAGCCGTCGCCGACGGCGACACCGGGGTCACCCTCGACGGCCTCCAGCTCTCGGGCCGCAACACCGGGCTCGCGGCGGGGTCGAGCGTCTACGGCCTCCGGGCCACCAACGGCGCCGACGTGTCGATGGTGAACGCCAAGGCACGCGCCGACTCGGGCGTCGCCGGATCCAACGGATCCAACGGCTCCGACGGTTGGGGCGGCTGGGGCGGCTAATGGCGGCTGGAACGGCTTCGAGCCGTGCAGCGGCTCGGCCTCGGCTCCGGGTGGCGCCGGCGGTGTGGGCGGCAACTCGAACGGCCGTGACGGCGGGATCGGCGGCACCGGACGCTGCGACAACTCCGGTACCGCGGGCGCCCAGGGCATCGTGGCCTCGCCCGGTCAGGGCGGGCCCGGCGGTGCCGGCGGTGCCAAGGCCGGCACCGGTCTCGACGGCGCTCTGAAGTGCAAGAACGCCCAGTCCGGTGGTGCCGGTGGCGCAGGTGCCGGTGGCGCAGTCGGCGCCGACGGTCACGGTGGCGGTGGCGGCGGTGGCGGTGGCGGTGCCCCGTCGACCTTCATCGTCTGCCCCGACAAGGACACCGGTGGCGGCGGCGGCGGTGGTGGCGGCGGCGGCACTGCGGCCACCTCGGCGACGAGCGGCACCGCGGGCGGCAGCTCCTACGCCATCCACGCGACCAACGCGTCGTCGGTGACCCTCGACGCCGACTCGACGGCCTCGGCCGGCGGCGGCGCTGCAGGCGGCTCCGGCGGTGAGGGAGGCGACGGCGGCGCAGGCGGCCCCGGCGGCCAGGGCGGCACCGTCGTCAACGGCAGCGGTAGCGGCAACTCCTGCACCGGCTGCCCCGACAGCGGCGCCGGTGGCGGCGGCGGTGGCGGTGGCGGCGGTGGCGGCGGCAACGGCGGCAGTGGTGCGGCCGGCGGCGAGTCGATCTCCATCTTCGACGACGGCACCGGCACGATCACCGACCTCGGTGCGACCCTCGGCCACGGCGCCGGCGGCGTCGGTGGGTCCGGCGGTGCAGCGGGTCTCGGTGGAGCCGGTGGTGCCGGGGGCGGTGGCGATCGCCACGGACGGTTGGTCGCCGGCGGCGAACGCCGGGACGCCCGGTCTGCCGGGAGCCAACGGTGCATCCGGTACCGCAGGCACCTCGGGCGCGGGCTGCAGCTTCTACCAGGGCGGTTCTTGCGTCACCCCGTGACGACCGAGAAGAGCTGATTCACGTGAAGGGGGGCCGGCAACCGCCGGCCCCCCTCTCGCGCGCGCCACCCCCACCCCCGAGCCCGCCGAGCCATAGCGACCAGTTGCGTCCAAACAGGGGGTGGGGGTGGGCGGTCATCGGGGTGTGCGGCGTGTGCCGGGCAGGAGGAGGACGAGGAGCGCGAGGGCGGCGGTGAACGTGAGCGCCGTCAGCAGGGCGGTGGCGTCGACGCCATCGAGCGATGCCGTGTGGCGCGAGTGGTACACGACGTGGGGGACGCCGTAGGCGAGCCACGCCAGCGCCGCAGTGATGACGAGAGGCCGTACGAGCGAGACGAGTGCGCCGGCGGCGACGACGCCGAGAGCGAGGTTCAACGCCCCGAAGTCGCGCACGAGGTGCTGGTTGTAGGGCCCGTCGAAGGAGACCCATTCCTGCCCGAGGCCGGGGAAGGAGTCGAAGAACCCGCGCGGCGCGAACGCAGCCCACGCGCCGAGCACGAGGCCCGTGAGGGCCAGCATCAGCAGCGCCGCCTGCGCCGCCGGAGGCGCCGCCGCGACAGGCGCTCGTCGGGCTGCGATGCTTCTCCAACCCTCGCGGGGGTCGCGGTGTCGTGGCACCCACCCCGTCGAGCGGCGGAAGAGCTTGTTCGAGACGCGTTGCGAGCGCGCGAGCGGCTCGCTTCCCTTGCCTCCGGCCGCGCGCGGCGAGCGCCCCGGGCAGGAACCTCACTCGCGGCATCGAGAAGGCCCCCGTGAGGGCGTCGTTGAACGCGCGACATGTGAGCGGCTCGTCGTCGACGACGTTGTAGACGCCGTGGGGAGCCCCGATCGCAGCGACGACGGCCGCGGCGGCGTCGTCGGTGTGGATCGACGAGATGAAGGCGTCGGGTCCGCCGACCGTCACCGCCAGCCCACGCCTCGCCAGGCCCAGGTACTCGCCCGTCGAGCGGGAATCGGGCCCGTAGAAGAGGCCGAAGCGAAGGACGACTCCGTCGACGCCCGAGGCAGCCGCGCGTGCGACCTCTCGCTCGAGATCGAGCACCGAGTCGAGTGATCCGCCGGAGTCGACCGGGGTCTCCTCGTCGATCCACTCGGTGCCGCCGTCTACGTAGGTGAAGGAGATCGACGCGGCGACGACGCGGTCGATGCCGTGTGCGAGGGCGGCGTCGACGATGTGGCGGGTCGTCTCGGTGCGCAGCCGGTCGTTCTCGCGCCAGGCGGAGCGGCGGCGCATCTTCGAGAGCGGGGGGATGCTGGTCGCCAGGTGGACGATCACGTCGCTGCCCTCGACCGCAGCACTGACGGCGGCGGCGTCGAAGAGATCCACCTCCACCGGCTCTGCTCCGAGCGAGCGAAGGAGGGCGGCCTTCTCGGGCGAGCGGGCAACCCCTCGCACCCCGTGCCCGGCGGCGACGAGTCGCTCTACGACACCCCGCCCGAGCACCCCGGTCGCTCCGGTGACGAATACGTTGCTCATGGTCTCCGCTCCTGGCCCTGCGGGCCGGGCCGCTCGGGCCACGCTCGGCCGCGTGACACGTGAATCTCTCTCGACTGCGGCGGCCTCGCTCATGGTCTCCGCTCCTGGCCCTGCGGGCCGGGCCGCTCGGGCCACGCTCGGCCGCGCGTACGCGCGACTCTCTCGTACTTGGCGGCCTCGCTCATGGTCTCCGCTCCTCCATCGTGGAAGGCCCGCTAGGGGCTTCCTTCACTCGTCGGCATCGTTGGGGCGTCTGCCGGCGCGCCGAGCAGGCGCATGACTCGCCCGCTCGGGTGGCGTCGCGAGCACGTCGTCGAGCCAGCGGCCTCCCTTGCGGAGCACGACGTCGCTGGCGTCGGTGACGATCATCTCCGTGAGGTCGGCGATCGTCGTCTCGCTCAGCGAGGCGCGCCATGCGTCGTCTGCGCGCGCCATGGTGCGGTGGACGGCGCACGGAACCCGGTACTCCTTGGCGGCCGACGCCGTCGGGCCGCGGCGACGGATCTCCGAGCATCGAAACGCCGAGTCGCTACCGTCGACCGCCTCGACGACGTCGAGGACCGTGACCTCAGAGGCCGGCCGGGCGAGGCGGTATCCCCCACGGGGCCCGGCTCGCGACTCGAGGATCCCGGCGCGCGCCATGGCCTGGAGGTGCTTGGCGAGGTATGCGGCCGGCACCCCGTGGTACTCGGCGAGGCGCGCCGCCGGCAGCGCGGAGCCATCGGGAAGGAACGCAAGGAGCGCCGCGCAGTGGAGCCCCCACTCGACCCCGTCGGACATCTGCATATCCGGATACTAGATATCCGGATAGTGGTTGTCCAGAAGACCCCGGTGACTCCGTGGGCCTGATCCTCCTCTGGCGGCGGGCATCGGAAGCGTGCAACGGCGACCGACCCGGGCGGCAAGAGCGTGCACCGGCGGCGGGGCCGGGGGCTCGAGATGGGTCGGTTGAGCGCACCTGTACCGCAGTTGTGACCCATCTCGGCGGCGCGGCGGGGCCGGGGGCTCGAGATGGGTCGGTTGAGCGCACCTGTACCGCAGTTGTGACCCATCTCGGCGGGGCGGGGCGGGGCCGGCGGCGGGCGTCGACGGCGGGACCGTCTCCGGCGCGTCGGCGTCAGAGACACACGTCGACGTCGGTGCCGGTGCTTCGTGCGCAGACGTCTCGAGCCTCCGCGGACTCGATGTACCAGCCGTTCGGGCCTCGTCTGAGATACAGCCGGAGATCGCGGCCGGCGACCGAGTCGCCAGGGAAGCCGCGCTGCGCGAACACGGCGATCGCTGTCGGACCCTGGTCGTCGAGCGACGTGAGCTCCGCGGTTTCGGGCCAGGTCGCCATCGTTTGGAGCAATTCGGCGACGCCACTGACGAAGTCGTCGAGACCGTCGTCGGTGTCGACGGCCGAGTCGCCGACCATGTCGACAGGGAATCCGTGGTACGGGCGCCAACGCGTCGTGACCGGCTGTGGTGCCTCCAGAGTGAGGTCGAGGAGAATCGTCGTGAGGTCGCCGATCGTCGATACTCCCTGCCAGCCAGCGCGCGTGCTCAGGGCCCCCGCCGAAGGCTCACTGACGGTATCGCATGCGATCCAGATGCCCTCTGGGAACGACGCGCGGTACTCGGCCGATCCGGTCTCGACGCGATACGCGAACACGACCACCGCGGCACCGATCGGTGCGTTCTCGTACTCCGTAGCCTCCCGGTACGCCGCGTTGAACTGGAACGCGACCTCGACGGTCGCCGGACTCTCCGGAGCCGAGCCACTCAGGATCCTGTCGACGGCGACCTCGAGCACCGCAATGTCGAGTGCCTCGTCGACGCCGGCCTCTGCCTCGGTACGGACCGATACCAGCGTGCCCGCGATCACGAGGTCAGCACGGTTCGCGAGGTCTTCGGGCGAGTCGGACGCTGAGTAGTCGTAGCTGATCCCGACGTCCTCGATCAGCTCTCCGTAGCGATCTACGTCGTCGCAGTCTGCGATCGTATGGGCTCCCGGCTCGCTCCCGGACCCGCCTTCGGGCCGGACGTCGACCGGGAAGCGGTCGCCGAATGGGGTCCGGACTTGTCCGGCGATGAGCGCGTGTGCGGGTTCGCCGAGGGCTGCGAGCCCCGCGACGGTGATGACGATGCGGTCGTCGGCAAGCTCGGCCTTCTCGATGAACAGACGTTCGTCGCGCAGTGCCTGAGAGGCTCTCGGGAGGCCCCTCTTCATCTCCTCGATTGCCTCCGCGCAGGTCGGATCCGCCGTCTCGCTGTCAGTGAACTCGATACCGCTCGGGTAGGTGTGCCGGCCGCAGGCAGGCAGATCGTCAGGAGTCGTGGTGTCGATGGACACGACATCAGTGACCCCCGCCGGACCCATCCGCACGAGCATCAACCCATGCACGACGGGGAAGTCGATCCGACCCGATCTCAGCGTGTCCCCGTACGAAGCATCGACGACGTCGGCGATCTTCAGACAGGGCACCCCGGTCGGGTTGGCGCAGAGCACCCCGGGTCCGCCGCGATGGATCTCGATCCTGCCTTCCACTGCGACGACCTGGCCGTTGAGGGTTCGTTCTGCCAGCGGTTCGAACCTCTGAGCGTCGCGGACGACGTCATGACGAACGACCGGGCCGGACGGAATCGTCTCGTGCGTCCGGCCGTAGCACCGTGCGCCCGTCTCGGTCGGCAATTGGCCGCGCTCGTCGAGCGGTAGTGGACCGAGCCGGCGCGTCACCGTGAGCCGACCGTCATCGACCTCGAACGCGAACGGCGTGAGCCCGTTGGATGCGGGACCGTCGATCTTGCGGCCGAGCGTTGTCATAGATCCCACCCGACCGGGGACCTTCGAAGACGCCGGCGCTCTCGCACCACCAGACCAGGCTCGATGAGACGCCGTACGGGCGGTGCCCGTCGTAGGCGCTCACGACGGACAGCTCGAGCGCCCGGTCGTTGGAGACGAACACCGGGGTGCCGTCGTCGAGCCACTCGGCTGCGACGTCTCCGGGTGCCGGTACGTCGAACGTGCCGAGCGTCGTGATCTCACCGACGATGATCCGGTCAGCGTCGGAGTCGCCGGACCCCGCGATCGCGACCGCGATGCCGACGACGAGCGCGAGCGCCGCCGCTGCGCCCATCGAGCGTCGCACGATCTTCCGGCGCTGCGAACGCGCTTCAAGGCTCTCCCAGACCCCGGTGGTCTCGATGGCGGGGCCCGACATGCGGTTCAGAGCGTCTGCTATGTCCTGCGTGTGCGCGTCGTCGCGGGGCACCGGGTCTTCAGCCACGATCGGGCTCCCAGGTCGTGCCGAGCGTGGTGCGTGCCGCGTGCAGGTGGTACTTCACGGTGCCCTCAGACAGATCCATCGCAACGGCGACCTCGGCCACGCTCAGCTTCGCGAGGTAGTAGAGCGAGACGGCGGTCCGCTGTTGGGGCGGCAGCGACTCGATGGCCACCTCGAGCCGCTCGGACAGCGGTTCGTCCTCGGCCGCGAGATGGGGTTCGCTGCCCAGACGATCCGCGACCGCCTGCTGCCGACGCTGGCCGCGGTGCCGATTCATGCTCCGGCGGAGGGCAACTCTGCGAACCCATCCCGCCGGGTCCTCGTAGCTGCCGACGCGCCGCCAGTGGACCATCGCCTGCACGAACGCCTCCTGCACCGCGTCCTCCGCATCGACACAGCCCGCAGCTGTCAGCGCGCGCACGAGCCGCTCGTACTCGCGCTCGAACAGCGCGCCCAGCTCCCGATGTGCGTCGCTCGACCTCCGGACCATCACCTGACTGTGACACCCCGGCAGACCGTCCGCGGGTTTGGCGAGGTATGGAGCCGACCGAGAAGAACACCGCAGTAGTTCGCAATCCGCCGACGCCGGCAGTGGTCAACCCCCGGCAGCGACGGTACTGAAGCACGAGACGATCATGACCCGCGACGGCGGGGGCCGGGGGCTCGAGATGGGTCGGTTGAGCGCACCTGTACGGCAGTTGTGACCCATCTCGGCGGCGCGGCGGGGCCGGGGGCTCGAGATGGGTCGGTTGAGCGCACCTGTACGGCAGTTGTGACCCATCTCGGCGGCGCGGGTCGGCGCGGTGGCGGGCGTCGACGGTGGTGCCGACCGCGACGCGATCGCGGGCGATGGTGCTGCTGGTGCTGTGGTCGGGGCGCCGGGATTTGAACCCGGGACCTCAGCGTCCCGAACGCTGCGCGCTAACCAAGCTGCGCTACGCCCCGTGTGGCCGCGTGAGTGTAGCGACCGGGCGATCGGGCCCTCCCGCCGAGGGGCCCGGCCACGGGCGTTTCGGACCTCGGCGTGCTGCGTCCGCGGTGGAGGGCGTCGGCTCGGGTCTGCACCGCCGCGGCCGTCCCCGTGGCGTGGGCTGACGAACCCGGCGTGCTGCCTCCGCGGTGGAGGGCGTCGGCTCGGGTCTGCGGCGCCGCGGCCGTCCCCGTGGCGTGGGCTGACGGACCTCGGCGTGCTGCGTCCGCGGTGGAGGGCGCCGGCTCGGGTCTGCGCCGACGCGGCCGTCCCCGTGCGGCGTCGGGCTCGAGCGCACCCGGCTCGGGTCTGCGCGCCGCCGTCCCCGTGGCGTGGGCTGGATGCTGCTGGGCGTCGGCTCGGGTCTGCGCCGCCGCGGCCGTCCCCGTGGCGTGGGCTGACGAACCCGGCGTGCCGCCTCCGCCGGTGGCGGGGCGGGTGCGGCGTCGGCTCAGGTCTGCGCCGCAGCGGCCTCGGCCGTTACCGCATCGGCCGGCCCGGCGCCCGCTTCCCCGGCAGGAGGCGCGGTGCGGGGGCGTTCGAGGAGGCGCTTCGCGGTGCGGCGCAGGGTGCCCGCGTCGACCGGCTTCACGAGGACGGCGTCGGCGTCGGCCCGGCCGGCCAGGAAGCGGTCGGCCTCCCGGTCGAGCAGGAGGAGGATCGTGCAGCGCGGCAGGCGGCCGCCCGACTCCTCGAGGCGGAGGTCGATGCATGATGCGACGCCGCCCATGTTGCCGATCTGCATGTCGAGGATCACGAGGTCGGGCCGCTCCTCGCCGACGAGGGCCCGCACGTCGTGGCCGCTCGAAGCCTCGACGACGCGCTGGTCGGGGCCGACGAAGGCGGCGCGCATCTGGTCGCGCACCCAGCGGGCGTCTGCGGCGACGAGGATCGTCGTGGTCACGCCGGTGACGTTACTAGTCGGCGCTGCACCACCCCCACCCCGCACTCTGGCGTCACTTACTCGCAACTATGGGGAGTAAGTGACGCCAGAGTGGGAAGGGGTCAGGCGCCGGCGCGGGCGAAGACGAGGGCGGAGATCTCCTCGAGGGTCTCGAAGTCGTGGACGTCGTGGGAGAGGAAGGGCACGTACGCGACTGCGGCGGTGGTCCCGATCCGGTCCTGGAGGTCGACGAGGTTGCGCCGCTCCCGCCGGGCCACCTCGTTGAAGTCGGCGAGGTTGTCGTAGAGGGCGGCGAGGCGCCGGGCCGAGGAGCGCGCGTCGTCGGTCCAGCCTCCGGCGGGCGCCTCGCCGACGAGATCGGCGGCGCGCGCACGCAGCCCCTCGGGCGACTCGTCGCCGAACTGCGGGTGCACCCGGTTGACCACGAGGGCGTCGACGCGGATCCCGTGCTCGGTGATCGTCTCGGCGAAGAAGTGCGCCTCGTCGACGGCGTCACGCCGCGGCGAGGTGATCAGCACGAAGCACGTGTCGGTGTCGGCGAGGAGCGCGGCGACGGCCGACGCCCGCTCGCGGAAGCCCTCCTCCATCCCCTCGAACGCGCGGAAGAACGCGACGACGTCGTCGATCACGTCGCTGCCCACGACGCGCGGCGACCGTGCGCAGGAACGCCTGCACGGCGACACCGGCGACGCGCAGGTAGGCGCGCGTCGGCATCATGAGCAGACGGAAGATGCGGTTGTCGAGGAGGCGGATGAGGCGCTTCGGTGCGTCGAGGAAGTCGAGCGCGTGGCGTGACGGAGGGGTGTCGACGACGATGAGGTCGTAGCCGCCGGCGTCGTGGAGCTCGTGGAGCTTCTCCATCGCCATGTACTCCTGCGTGCCCGAGAGGGCGCCGGAGATGTTCCGGTAGAAGGTGTTCTCGAGGATCCGGCGCGGCCTGCTCGTCGTCGGCGGCGTTGCGGGTGACGAGGCTGTCGAAGGTCGACTTGGTGTCGAGCATGAGAGCCGAGAGGCGGCCACCCGGCACGGCTGAGCCGTCTGGATCCCAACGCTCGCGGTCGATGGCGCGTCGCCGTGTCGGAGAGCGCATCGAGGCCGAGCGCGTTCGCGAGGCGCTTCGCCGGGTCGATGGTCACCACGACCGCGTCGCGGCCGCGCCGCGCCCCTTCGAGCGCGAGCACCGCCGCCGTCGTCGTCTTGCCGACTCCGCCGGTGCCGCAGCAGATGACGACTCGCCGGCGCTCCACGATCGCGTCGAAGGCGTCGGATCCCTGCACGACGGCACCGTCGGGCGTGACCCTCGTCTCGGGTGTGACCTTCGCGTCGGGTGTGTCGGTGCTCATGGTGGAGGCGGCAGCGTCGCGATCCCGGCGGCGAGCGACGCGGCGAGAAGGTCGACCTGCGGTCGGTGGATCTCCGACTCGAAGAGGAACGGGAGCTGGATCTGGGGTAGCGGGAGCATCTGGGCGAGGCGCTCGGCCTGCTCGAGCTGGAGCGTGTGGCGCTCCTCTCGGAAGGCCGCGGCGCGCACCATGTCGTCGCCTCACGGTCGGAGACGAACCGGTCGACCGCGAGGGCGTCGGCGCGCACCGACTCGACGTCGGTGGTGGAGCCGCCGAGCAGCGGCTCGTAGCACCCGTTGACGATGACCGGCCCGAGGGCGACGCCGACGCGGTCCTCGATCGCGTACGCGGTGTCGACCAGCTCGTTGACCGGCGTCTCCTCGGGGATGGTGACGAGGATCACCTGGCAGCGTCGGGGGTCGGAGAGCAGGTCGACGACGTCGGAGGCCTGCTTGCGCACCGGGCCCACACGGACCGCGTCGAGGAGCCCGCGTGGGCGAGAGGAGGAAGGTGACGGCGTGGCCGGCCGCCGGCGCGTCGACGACGATCAGGTCGGCGGCGCGCGACTCTTCGAGCGACTTCACCTTGCCGAGGACGAGGATGTCGCTTCATGCCCGGGCACGGCGGTCGCGACGATGTCGAGGGCGCCCGACGAGACGAGGCGCTTGGAGATCCGCTTCAGCCCGTGGCTCTCCAGGTAGTCGACGAGGGCGGCGTCGGGGGTGAGGGTGCGGGCGGAGATCCCCTCGTCCGAGGCTGCCCTTCTCGTAGGCGAGGGCGGGCCGGTCGAACATCGAGGCGAGGCCCGACTTGCCCTCGACCTCGATGATCAGCACGCTGAGTCCCGCGCCGGCGGCGGCCGCGGCGAGTGCGGCCGTCACCGTCGTCTTGCCGACACCACCCTTGCCCGCCACGACGAACGACGCGTGATGTGGAGCAGAAGTCAGAGAGCTCCATCGACCGAATGCTACGGGAGCCCGCCTTGCGAACCACTCGAACCCGAATCGGCGCCGCTGACCGCCCGGCGGGCGCAGACGACCCGGCGCGCCCCCGCCACCGGCGGAGGCGTGCTGGTGTCGGTGCCGGCCCGGCTCGCCGTGGCGGTCCTCGCGGGCGGCTGCGCGCTCGTCGCCGCGAGCACGGCGCAGGCGGGCGCCGGAACCGGCGACGACACCCTGGGCGGGATCGACGTCGTTCAGGTGCAGGGCCTGATCGACCCGGCGAATGCGTCGCTGCTCGAGGGGGCGGTGCGTGACGCCGAGGAGGCGGGCTCGACCCTGCTGGTGCTCCAGATCGACTCCGCCGGCGCGCTCGATGTCGATGTCGAGGCGCTGGTGGCCACCATCCGCGACGCGCGTGTCCCGGTCGCGGCGTGGGTCGGTCCGCCGGGCGCGGCCGCCAAGGGCGCCGCGACGCTGCTGGCGGCGGCGGCCGACGTCGTGGCCGTCGCGCCGGGAACGGTGCTCGGCCCCGCCGCGCCCGTCTCGCTCGACCATCCGGGTGCGTCGACGGAGGGAGAGCTGCTCGGGCTCCTCGGCGACCTCCAGCGGGGCTCCGGACGCGAGGCGTCGAGCGCGCCCGAGCTCGCCGGCGCGGCGCTGAGCGACGACGACGCCGTCGGGTCGGGGGCAGCCGACCTCGGCGCTCCGTCGGTGGGCGAGCTGATCGTCTCCCTCGACGGCCGCACCGTCGAGACGCCCGGCGGAGCGGTGGAGCTCTCCACGGCGAGCGTCGTGGGCGAGGGTCAGGACCGCCGTCGGAGCCCGAACCAGGAGGTGCGCTTCGCCGAGCTCGACATCGGCGGGCAGATCTCGCACACGCTCGCGACGCCGTGGGTGCCGTACCTGCTCTTCGTCGCGGGAGCGGTCCTCGTCGTCTTCGAGTTCTACAGCCTCGGCGTCGGCCTGGCGGGCGTGGTCGGGGCGGTCTCGGTGGCGATGTCGTTCGCGGGGTTCGACCACCTTCCCGTCCGCCCGTGGGCGCTCCTGCTGCTGATCCTCGGTGTCTTCGCCTTCTCCGTCGACCTCCAGGCCGGCCGCCGAGGCCTCTACACGGTCGTGGGCACGGCGGCCCTCCTGGGAGGATCTCTCGGCCTCTACGGCGGCTCCGGTCGCCTCGACCCCGTGTGGTGGATTCCGCTGCTGGTCTGCGCCTCGGTCGTCGCCCTCATGCTCACGGGCATGCCGGGGATGGTGCGGGCCCGGTTCTCGGCGCCCGCGATAGATCGGAGCGGCCTCGTCGGCGAGACGGGAGCCGCCGACGACGATCTCGACCCGGAGGGGCTGGTCCGGGTCCGCGGTGCGCTCTGGCGCGCCAGGAGCAGCGGTGGCGCTCCGATCGGTGCGGGCACGGCCGTGAGGGTCGAGGCCGCCGACGGACTCGTGGTCGAGGTCGCACCGGCTGCCCCTCGCTCCTGACCCACGAGCGCCCAGCGCCTCCGGGGAGCGACGTCGATGGGTGTCTGCGGTCGGTGCCCTCGGTGACGCTGCGGTGTCGCGTTGCGACTCTGCGGAGTGATCGGTGGTGGCGGCTCAGGAGCAGCGCAGAATCGGTCCGCACCCTCTTGTAGGACGCGCGGGGCGAGGGTAGGTTGCCGCGGCTGCCATCGAATTGGGGGATGTGGGTAGTGGTGCTCGCGACGACTGCTCGGACAACTTCTCGGAGATCCGACGAATGGCTGATGAAGGCCGCCTGTCGCGGGCCCGAGTCGACCCTCTTCTTCCCGCCGGCATGGTCTGAGCGGCGCGACGAGCGAGGCGAGCGCGAGGCCCAGCGCGAAGGCGATCTGCGCGTCGTGCGGCGTCAGGGAGGCGTGCCTCGAGTTCGCCGTCGCCATCAACGAGCAGCACGGCATCTGGGGCGGCCTGAACGAGTCGGAGAGGCGTCACGTCGTGGCGTCCGAGGCTGCGCGGCCGGAGCAGGCGCCGGCGTCAAAGGCTTCCGCAGAGGGTGGAACCCGCCGTCAGCGAGCGGCCGTCTAGCAGTCGCGGCGGGTCACGTCGGGTCGGCAGCGGTTCCGGGGCCACTACCGGCGTCGGTGCCGCTCTCGGTATCACCTTCGAGCGCACCTGCGCGCGGTCCGGGGAGCCGCTCGTCTCCGCGCCGCCGTGTGATCCCCTCGGAGTCGAGGTGGCCCGCGATCGGCAGCACGTACTTGCGCGTGCTGCCGAGCAGGTCGCGCAGCTCGGCGACGGTGAGCGACCCCCGCTCCATTACCGCCCTGCCGGCGATGCGCCGTGCGGCGCCGAGCGCGCTCGTCGCGAAGACGACGCCGTCGATCTCGGCGGCGAGGCCGTCACGGATCAGGGAGCGTGTGATCGCCGCGGATGCCCCGGCGTCGGCCGGCGCCGGCGGGGAGAAGGGCGACGCCTCGAGCGCTTCGAGGAGGCGTCGCGCCTCGGGGTCGTCGAGGGCGGAGCCGCGGTGCGACCGCGCGCGGACCGTCTCCCGCTCCACGATCAGCTCCGGTGCTCCCTCGAGTGCGGCGCGCAGTCGCGGCACGTCGAGGTCGAGCGACGACGCGAGCTCTGCGAGCCTCGCTCCGCGATCGTGGGGATGGCTCTCGTGGTGCTCGCCGACGCGCACTGCGGCGGCCTCGCGGACCTTGCGGAGAGCCTCGGCATCGACGATCCACGCCCCGATCCTCTCGGCGTGCCCGTCGGCGACGAGAGCGTCTGCGACGGCCGCCGCTGCAGGCTCGCCGAGCCCCGCGAGGTCGCGCGAGATCGGCGAGAGTCAGCCACGGGCGGGCTGCCAGGGCGCGGCGGCCCGGTGGAAGGGCCAGGCGGGCTGCAGCGTCGGAGCCCCGCCGCGCCGGCTCGACGTCGAGCACCTCGGCGCCGCCGATGGTCGAGCGGCGCGCGGATGAGCGCAGCACGAGGCGGTCGCCGGGAGCGAGGGGCAGTCTGGAGGCGAGGCGCAGCCGGCCGAGCCCGCCTGAGTCGTCGAGGAGCCTGCACCGCGCTCGGTGCTCGCCGGAGCCGACGTGCGCGACGACGCGGCTGCTGCGCGGCATCTCGTCGCCACCGAGGCCCACGAGCGCGACGTCGACCACCGCCGTCGTGACCCACTGACCCGGTCGAACCACGGCGTCGCCGCGGGCCACCTCGTCGCGCTCGATCCCCGAGAGGTTCAGCGCGACCCGACTCCCGGGCGTGGCGGTGCTCAGGTGCTCTCCTCGCGACTCGATGCCCCTGATGCGGGCGGTGCGGCCACCGGGCTCCACGAGCACCTCGTCGGCGACGGCGAGGCAGCCACCCGCGAGCGTGCCGGTCACCACGGTGCCCGCACCCTTCACGCTGAACGCCCGATCGACCCACAGTCGTGGCCTGCCGATGTCTGCCGCCTCCGGGGCGTCGCCCAGCACGGAGTCGAGGGTGCGGCGGAGCTCGTCGAGCCCGCGCCCGGTGGTCGCCGAGGTGGCGACGACCGGCCAGCTCTCGAGGCGGCTCCCGGCGAGGTGGTCTGCGAGCTCCAGGCCCGCTAGCTCGAGGGTCTCTGCGTCGACGAGGTCGGCCTTCGTCAGCGCGACGAGCCCGTGCTCGATCCCGAGCAGGTCGAGGATGCGCGCGTGCTCGTCGGTCTGGGGCATCCACCCCTCGTTCGCGGCCACGACGAGCATCGCGACCTCGACGGCACCGACGCCGGCGAGCATGTTCTTGACGAACCTCACGTGCCCGGGCACGTCGACGAAGCCGATCGTCTCTCCCGAAGTCGACTCGGTGAAGGCGAAGCCGAGGTCGATCGTCAGGCCGCGCGACTTCTCCTCGGGGAACCGGTCGGGGTCCGTGCCCGTGAGCGCCATCACGAGCGACGACTTCCCGTGGTCCACGTGGCCCGCCGTCGCGACGACGCGCATCTTGCTCAGGCGACCCCGCCGCCGTCGCGCTTGCGGTCGGGCTGCTCGATCGGCGCGTCGCGATCCGGTTCCGGCGACAGGGCCGCAAGGGCCAGTGCGAGCGTGGTGTCGTCGTCGGGGTCGACGCTGCGGAGGTCGGCGACGACCGAGCCTTCGCGCGTCAGCGCGACCACGCGTCGGCTCCTCAGCAGCGCGTGTGCCCGCTCGACATCGGGGACCTGCATCGCCAGACCGACCGACGGGATCGTGAGGCCCGGCAACGAGCCGCCCCCGGCGGCGGCCTCGGTCTCGACGACCTTCGCTCCGCGCACCTGCCGTGCGATCTTCTCGGCCCGGGCGCGCAGCACCTCGGGCGATGCCGTCGCCGCCCGCCAGAGCGGGATCGACGACGCGTCGCCCGACAGGTAGGCGAGGGCGACGGCCTGCACGGCGGCGAGGGTCATCTTGTCGGCACGCACGGCCCGGGCCAGCGGATGGCGGGCGACCACCTCGACCAGGTCGCGCCGCCCCACGACGATCCCCGCCTGGGGCCCTCCCAGCAGCTTGTCGCCGGAGAACGTCACGATCGCGGCGCCCGACTCGATGCACTGGCGGACGCCCGGCTCGTCGCGCAGCCACGATGGTCGGCGTTCGAGCCAAGGGGTCGTCTCGTCGAGGAGTCCCGAGCCGGCGTCGACCACGACCGGCACGCCGAGCGTCGCGAGGTCGGCGACCGATGCCGCCTCGACGAAGCCGACCATCCGATAGTTCGACGCGTGAACCCTCAGCGCGAGAGCCGTCTCGGCGGTGAGGGCGCGTTCGTAGTCGGCGAGACGGGTGCGGTTGGTGGTGCCGACCTCGACGAGCGTCGCGCCCGACTCCGCCATCACGTCGGGTACGCGGAAGCCCCCGCCGATCTCGACCAGCTCGCCGCGTGAGACGACCACCTCGCGCCCGCGTGCGAGAGCGGCGAGCACCAACAGGACGGCGGCAGCGTTGTTGTTGACCACGAGGCCGGCCTCGGCCCCGCACGCCTCGGCCACCAGGTGGCCGGCGTGGTCGTGGCGGGACCCCCTCGTCCCGGTCTCGAGCCGGTACTCGAGGTTCACGGGCCCGGCGGCGGCCCGGACGGCCTCGACGGCGGCCTCGCCCAGTGGTGCCCGCCCAAGGTTGGTGTGGAGCAGGACCCCGGTGGCGTTCACCACGGGGCCGAGGAGGCGGCGCCGGAGCGCCTCGGCCCGGCCGGCGGCGTCGGCGAGCACCTCACCGGCTCCGACGGAGGCCCCCTCGGCGAGGCGCCCGCGGGCCTCGTCGACCGACTCCCGGGCGATCCGCGCACGCAGGCCGTGCGGTAGGTCGTCGCCGAGGGAGGCGAGCACCTGCTCGATGCCTGGGAGGCTCCGACGCGGATCCACGGGGCGAAGCGTAGGCCCCGAGGGAGGATCGGGCCGCCGTGCACCTACAGATTCGCAGATGTTGGTGCGCGACGCGGCGACCGTGATGCTCCTTCGGGATGCGCCCGATCTCGAGGTCTTCATGCTCCGGCGCAGCCCGGAGACGGTCTTCGCGAGCGGAGCGTACGTCTTCCCCGGCGGCGCGGTCGACGGTGGCGACTCGGCTCACGTCGTCACCGGGAGGGTCACCGGCGTCGACGACGCAGCGGCGAGCAGGGCGCTCGGCCTGTCGGGAGGCGGGCTCGCCTTCTGGGTGGCCGCGATCAGGGAGACGTTCGAGGAGGCCGGCCTCCTCCTCGCCTCCACTCGATCGGGATCGGCCGCCGATGCCGGGCGCCTCGACGTCCACCGGCGGTCGCTGAACGCGGGCGAGGCCTCGTGGTCCGAGATCCTCGACTCCGAGGACCTGGAGATGGAGGGTGGCGCACTCCGGGTCTTCGCGCACTTCTTCACGCCCGTGGGCGCTCCCCGCAGGTACGACACCTGGTTCTTCGCGGCTCCTGCGCCGGAAGGCCAGGAGGGTGTGCACGACGACGGCGAGGCGGTCCACTCGGAGTGGGTCAGGCCGGCCGACGCACTCGCCCGGCACGAGCGCGACGAGATCGACCTGATCTCCCCCACGATCTGCTGCCTCCGCTGGTTGCATCGCCTCGGTGGCACCGCTGAGGTGCTCGCAGCGGCCGACGCTGCGGCATCGTCGCCCCGCTGCGCCCCCCTCGTGGTTGCCGACTCGTTCGGCGAGCGGATCGCGCTCGATGCGCAGGAGATGACCGTCGCCGTCCCCGGGTGGCGACCGCTCGGCGACTTCGTCGGCAGCCGCTTCGCCGAGATGGGATCCGAGAGAGAGGGAGTCGCCTGATGCCCGACCTGACACCGGGGGTGGCCTGTGCCCTCTCGCCCCTAGTGCGACGGATCGTCGCGCCCAACCCGAGCATGTTCACCGGGCCGGGGACGAACACCTACCTGGTCGGGATCGACGAGGTCGCCGTGATCGACCCGGGGCCCGACGACGCCGCGCACGCCGAGGCGATCGTCGGCGCCTCGATGCGCGAGCGGGTCCGCTGGGTGCTGCTCACGCACACGCACCCCGACCACTGGCCGGCGGCGGCGCGCATCAAGAAGATCACCGGCGCCGAGGTCGCTCGCGTTCGGCCGGCCACCGCAAGGCCGACGGTGACGTCCCGATCGACAGGGTGCTTCGCGACGGCGACGTGATCGACGGGACGGAGTTCGGGCTGAAGGCCATCCACACGCCGGGCCATGCGCCGAACCACCTCTGCTTCTTCCTCGAGGAGGAGCGGGTCCTCTTCAGCGGCGACCACGTGCTGCAGGGCACCACGACCGTCGTGATCCCCGAACGCGGCGGCGACATGAAGGCCTACCTGGCGTCACTCGAGCAGGCTGCGCAAGATCCGGCGCCTCTCGCGCATCTGCCCCGGACACGGCGACGTGGTCGAGGAGGCGAAGGCGCCTCCTCGACGAGTACGTGGCGCATCGGCGGATGCGCGAGCGCCAGATCGACTGAAGGCGCTGCGCGCCGGACCGGCGAAGATCACCGACCTCGTGGCGGGGATCTACATCGAGACTCCCGAGGCGCTCCACGAGCTGGCTGCGAGCAGGTGCACGCGCACCTGCTGAAGATGAAGGCAGAGGGCAAGGTCGCCGGCACCAACGTGCGGGCGGCGTGGAAGGTCGCCTGATCCCGGGCGGGCAGTACCCGTATGGCCTCGTCGGCGCGATCCGCCGTAGCCTCGGCGACGACCCGCCCGGCGGTCGGTACGTTTCCGATGAATCGAGCAGGTCGATATCGAGTAGGAGGAATCCAGTGGCAGACACGAAGCTCTTCATAGACGGCGAGTGGGTCGAACCTCAGTCAGGCGAGACCTTCCCGACCTTCGCCCCCTCCACCGGCGAGGAGATCGCCAACGTCGCCAAGGCCGGGCGCGAGGACGCGACCGCGCCGTCGAGGCGGCGCGCAGGGCGTTCGACGAGGGGCCCTGGCCGAGGATGTCGGGCGCTGAGCGCGCCGGGTACCTCGCGCAAGGCCGCCGAGATCATCAGCTCGCGCGTCAGACCGAGATCTCCGAGATCGAGGCGCGCGACGGTGGTGGCACGATCAAGAAGGCGCTCTTCGCCGACGTGCCCGGCGCAGCGGGTGCGTTCAACTACTTCGCCGACTGTGCAGAGAGCGTCGCCGACGTCGAGGAGCGCGGCGGCGAGCCCGTTCCCGCCCGCCGAGAGCATCGTGCGGCGCGAGCCGATCGGCGTCTGCGCGGGGATCATCCCGTGGAACTTCCCGTTCATCATGGCGTCGTGGAAGATCGCTCCGGCGATCGCCGCGGGCAACGCGGTCGTGCTCAAGCCGGCGAGCTTCACCTCGCTCTCGGCCGTCGAGATGGTCAAGGCGGTCGAGGAGGCCGGCGTCCCCGACGGGTGTCGTCAACTTCGTGACCGGTCCCGGCGGGAGCGTCGGCGAGGAGCTTGCTCAGCACCCGCATGGTCGACAAGGTCGCGTTCACCGGGTCGACCGAGGTCGGGCGGCGCATCATGCAGCTCGCGTCGAGCACGGTGAAGAAGGTGACGCTCGAGCTCGGCGGCAAGTCGGCGAACATCGTCCTCGACGACGCCGATCTCGACCTCGCCGTCTCCGGCGTGCTCTGGGGGACGTTCTTCCACAACGGCCAGGTCTGCGAGTCGGGGACCCGTGCGCTGATCCACTCCAGCATCTACGACGAGTTCGTCGGGATGCTCGTGGAGCGGGCCGGCAAGATCGTCATCGGCGACAACCTCAGACATCGACACCGACCTGGGCCCGCTGGTGTCGCCGTCGCAGGCCGACACCGTCGAGCGCTACGTGAAGCTCGGTCTCGACGAGGGCGCGAAGCTGCTCTGCGGCGGCGGCCGGCCCGAGGGCCTCGCAGCCGGCCTCGACCAGACGGCGTACTTCCAGCCGACGATCTTCGAGGCCGACAACTCCATGACGATCGCGCAGGAGGAGATCTTCGGCCCGGTGCTCTGCGTCATGAAGTACGACTCCGACGACGAGGCCGTCAAGATCGCCAACGACTCGATCTACGGGCTCGGCGGCGGTGTGTGGAGCTCCGACAACGACCGGGCGCACGCCGTCGCCGCTCGGATGCGCACCGGCACGGTGTGGATCAACGACTACCACATGATCACGCCGGGGCAGCCGTTCGGCGGCTACAAGCAGTCGGGTGTCGGCCGGGAGCTCGGCGAGTTCGGCTACAACGAGTACCGGCAGATCAAGCACGTGTGGAGCAACACCAGCGGCAGCAAGGACCAGTACCTGCACTTCGCGGCGCTCTCGGCTGCGCTGCAATGAGGTGAGCTGACGCGATGAAGGTGACGGGGACCCCGGAGGCCGCAGCCGTCGTCCGTAGGGCGGCGCGCGACCGGCCGGGGCTCTCTCACGATCACGATCGGCACGGGCTGCTGCGAGTCGACGGCGCCGTTCCTCTACGAGGACTTCTGGGTCGGGCCCGACCAGGAGCAGGTGGGCGAGGTCGCCGGCGTGCCGGTCTTCGCCCCCGAGTACCTGCGCAGTCTCTATCGGGGCGACGACGGGGTCGTCATCGACGTCGTCGAGGGTGTGCTCCTCGAGTCGCTCTCGATCGAGACGGAGCACGGCGTCCGCCTGATGCTGCGCAACCTCGAGGGGCTGCCCGTCCCCGGCCAGGAGACCGACGCCACAGACAGCGTCGAGAGCGGGATGCCCGCCGAGCGCGGTCGTGCCCGCCGAGGTCTCTGCGCTGCGGCCGAGAGGCGACGTGCAGATCCCCGAGAACCTCCGCCGCCTGCGCATGCGCTGACCCTCCTGCCGGGCCTGTCGGGCCCGCCGGGCGTGTGTGAGCGCTTTCACAAGCGGTTAGCCTGCCCGGGGCCAGGGGAGGCAAGAAGTGGAGCCGGAAGACGATGATGGTGGCGCGCGGCGTCCGGAAGGTCTACAGGACCGGGGCCGAGGAGGTCGAGGCGCTGCGGTCGATCGACCTGACCGTGAGCGCGGGCGAGTTCCTCGCTGTGATGGGGCCGTCGGGCTCGGGCAAGACGACGCTGCTCAACTGCCTCTCGGGCCTCGACGACATCGACGGCGGCGAGGTGATCCTCGACGGCGTCGACCTCCACGCCCTGCCCGATGCCGCGCGCACGCGCAACCGTGCCTCGTCGATGGGCTTCGTCTTCCAGGCCTTCAACCTCATCCCTGTGTTCAGCGCCGTCGAGAACGTCGAGCTCCCCCTCCTCCTCGCCGGCGAGGATCCCAAGGAGGCGCGCAGGCGCGCCGCGGAGACGCTGGAGCGGGTCGGGCTCGGGGAACCGTCTCCGGCACAGGCCGAACGAGCTCTCCGGCGGCGAGCAGCAGCGCGTCACCGTCGCGCGCGCGCCCTGGCGGGGAGGCCGCGCGTCGTGTGGGCCGACGAGCCCACGGGCGCTCTCGACTCCGAGACGGCGGCGACGGTGATGGACCTGCTGCAAGACCTGCACCGCGAAGGCCTGACGCTCGATCGTCGTCACCCACGACGAGGGCGTCGGGCGGAGCGCGGAGCGTCTCGTGACGATGCGCGACGGGCACGTCGTGGGCGACGAGCGGCTGGTGGCCTCAGCGCCGTCGGCATGAGCTCCGCTCTGGCGCCCATACTCGTCCTCTCCCTGCCGTTCCTCTACATCCTGGCGCGCAGGCCCGTCCTGCGCCGGCTGGCGCTCCGCAACGCGCGCCGCCGGCCGCGCGAAGCGATGCGTCGTGATCGCCGGATCCCTCCTCGGCACGGCGATCATGACGGGGTCGTTCGTCATCGGCGACACGTTCACCTCGTCGATCCGGGTCTTCGCGTACGACCAGCTCGGCCCCACCGACGAGATCGTGGCAGTCGTCGGCCTCGACGGGGCGGACGTGCTCCAGGAACGACTCGGCGACTTCGACCCACCCCGAAGTCGACGGGCTTCTCCCCCTCACGCGGATCGAGGCCGCGAGCGCGACCGTCGGGCGCGACCGACGCGCCGCTCCGACGACGCAGGTGATCGAGGTCGACTTCGACGCCGCGCGGCGCTTCGGCGGCGACGAAGACGCGACGGGGATCAGAGGGGCGACACCCGAGCCCGGGCGCGCCGCCATCGGGGTGGATCTCGCGCGCAAGCTCGAGGTCGGCAGCGGCGACGAGATCGAGGTCTTCGCCTACGGGGCTTCGGTGCGGCTGACCGTCGACGAGGTGCTCCCGCAGAAGGGAGTGGCGGGGCTCTGGCTGAGCATGGAGAGCGTCTCACCCAACGTCTTCGTCGCACCGGGCACGATCGCCGGCCTGATGGGCGGGGCCTCTGACGCCGCGCCGTCGGCCGCGCCACCGGTCTCGATGATGCTCGTCTCCAACTCCGGCGGCGTCATCGGCGGCGCTGTCCTCCAGCGATGCGGTGGAGGCAGCGCTGAAGGAGCAGCTCGGCGACCTGCCCGCGAACATCGTCACGGTCAAGGCCGACCTGTTGAAGAACGCAGACGAGTCGGGCGCCCAGCTCATGCAGCTCTTCACGATGTTGGGCGGGTTCGCCGTTCTCGCGGGGATCCTCCTGCTCGTCAACATCTTCGTGATGCTGGCCGACGAACGCCGCTCGGAGCTGGGGATGCTGCGCGCCGTTGGGCTGCGCCGCTCGTCGCTCGTCGGCGCGTTCGCCACAGAGGGCTGGTGCTACGCGATCGCTTCGTCGGTCGCCGGGACGTTCGTCGGCCTCGGCCTCGGCCGCGTCATCATGGGCTTCGCGGCGCGCATCTTCGACAGCGGCGACGAGGAGTTCCGGCTGCCTCTCCGCTTCTCGTTCGAGTGGGAGAGCGTCGGCAGGGGGATGGCGATCGGGTTCGCGATCGCGGTCGTGACGGTCGTCCTGACGAGCCTCCAGATCAGCCGCGTGAACATCATCCGGGCGATCCGCGACATCACCGAACCGGTTCGGCACCGGCCTCGCCGTCGTGCGCAGGTCTTCGGGTGGCTCCTCACCGTCGGAGGCGGTGCCGCGACCCTTGGCGGCTTCGCCGCCGCTCAGGCCACCGGGGTCCTGCTCGGGCCTCCGATGCTCGTCATCGGAGCCGCGCTGGTCCTTGCCCGCCGCCATCCGCGCGGCGTCCTCGTCACGACGTCGACCGTCCTGATCCTGGTGTGGGGGGTCGCTGCGATCCCGACCGCCGTGGCTCTCGGGTCCGACATGGGCATCATGATGTTCTTCGTCCAAGGCGTCGTGCTGACGGGTGCGGCGGTCGGCCTCGTCACCTGGCATCAGGGAGGCGCTGGGCCACGCCCTGAGCCGCTTCGCCAG
Source organism: uncultured Actinomycetes bacterium (assembly GCA_963706745.1). Taxonomy (GTDB): domain Bacteria; phylum Actinomycetota; class Acidimicrobiia; order IMCC26256; family PALSA-610; genus JAOSJK01. The sequence continues at coordinate 22,558 of CAVPMX010000007.1, forward strand.
CGGCTCGCTCGACGTGCGTCTCGGCCTCGCCTATCCGTTGGCGCGACGCTTCCGGACGGCGATGACGCTCGCGATGTTCTCGATCGTCATGTTCGTGCTCGTGTACATCACGGCCATCTCCGACATGTTCAACGGCCAGCTCGTGGAGTTCACCGAGAAGATCCGAGGCGGCTTCGACGCAATCGTGACGTCGAGCCCGGCCAACCCGATCGAGATCGACTCGCTGCTCTCCGAAGACGGTGTCGACGCCGTTGCGCCGCTCGTGACACTCGACGCCGAGATCACCGCAGACGGCGACACCGAGCCGACGCAGTGGTTGATGACCGGCTTCGACGAGTCGCTCGTGGCGAACGGGCCGCCCGTCCTGGAAGAACGCGGAGCGTTCGCGTCCGACGAGGACGCGTACCGAGCCGTCCTCGACGATCCCGCGCTCGCGATCGTCGACACGTTCTTCCTGGCCGACAACGTCGGGCCTCCCGGTGCGGCTCTGGAGATCGGCGACAAGTTCGAGCTCCGGGATCCGTTGAGTGGCGGGACGCGCGAGCTCACCGTCGCCGCGATCGGCGCCGACGACTGGGTCTTCAACGGCGGGTTGATGTCGATCGGCAGCATCCGCGACGTCTACGGCGAGCGGGCCGTGCCGAACCGCGCATACGTGTCTGTGGCCGATCCCGGGGCGTTCGCCGACACCGTGGACGCCAAGTACCTGGAGAACGGGGGCGAGAGCAAGAGCATCCGGGGGATCGTCGAGAACCTGCTCTCCCAGCAGCTCCAGTTCTTCCAGCTGATGCGCGGCTACCTGGCGCTCGGACTCGTGGTCGGGATCGCCGGGATCGGCGTCGTGATGGTGAGGGCCGTCAGGGAGCGTCGGAGGCAGGTCGGCATCCTGCGGGCGCTCGGCTTCGAGGCGCGGGCCGTGCGTAGGGCGTTCGTGGTCGAGGTCGCGTTCGTCGCACTGGAGGGAGTCCTGATCGGGACGGCTCTGGGCTTGATCACCGCGCTGTCGATCACGCTCGCCCCGACGTTCGGCGACTCGCTCAACTTCTCGGTGCCGCCGTTGCAGGTGCTGGTGATAGTGGTCGGGACCTTGGTCTGCTCGCTGCTCGCGACGATCGGCCCCGCGAACCAGGCCGCACGAATCCGCCCCGCCGTGGCCCTCCGCATCGCCGACTAGAACCCGCTTTGCGGCGTCACTTACTCACGACTATCGGGAGTAAGTGACGCCAAAGCTGTGGGGGTCAGAGGGCGGCGACGGCTTCGAGCATGCGTGCGGTGCAGCCGGCCATCTGCACGGGTGGGAGCAGCTCGGTTGCGAGACGCTCTCCGATCGAGTGCAGGGCGCTGCCCGCCGGCCCGGGCGGGTCGTCGAGCACGACCGGCCGGCCGCTGTCGCCCCCCTCGGAGACCGCCGCCTCGACCGGGATGCAGCCCAGCAGCGGCGCGCCGGTCATCGCTGCGAGGCGCTCGCCGCCGCCGCTGCCGAAGATCGAGTGGCGAGAGCCGTCGGGGGCGACGAACTCGCTCATGTTCTCGACGATCCCGAGAACGTGGAGATGGCTGCGGCGTGCCATGTCGGCGACGCGCGCCGCGACCTGCTGCGCCGCCATCGCCGGCGTCGTCACGACGAGCATCTCGGCACGCGGAAGCAGGCGTGCGAGCGCCATCTGGATGTCGCCGGTGCCGGGGGGCATGTCGAGGAGCAGGTAGTCGAGGTCGCCCCACTCGACGTCGCAGAGGAACTGCTCGAGCGCCTTGGCGAGCACCGGGCCGCGCCACATGAGGGCGGTGTCCTCGTCGTCGACGAGGAGCCCCATCGAGACGACCCTCATCCGGCCTTCGTGTGCGCGCGCGCCGGCGGCCCCGTCAGAAGTGCTCGCGACGCGCACGTCGTGCGGGAGTATCCGACCGCGCCCGTCGTCGGCGTGCACCCCGGCGAGGCGGCCGTCGACGCCGAGCATGCGGGGGATGCTGAACCCCCAGATGTCGGCGTCGAGAACGCCGACGGTGTGGCCGGCCGCCGCCAGGTCGGCCGCGATGTTCGCCGTGATCGACGACTTGCCCACCCCGCCCTTGCCGCTCGCCACGGCGATCACCCTGGTCCGAGCGGGGACAGCCGTCGCGGGTGCGCTGCGCGACGCTGCCAGGCGCGCTCGCTCCATCAAGGCCGAGCGCTCGGCCTGCGACATCTCTGCGTAGTCGATCTCCACGTCGCGGACGCCGTCGAGCGCCATCACGCGGGCGCGCACCTCGGAGCCGATCTGCCCGCGCAGGGGGCAGGCCGCCGTGGTGAGCGAGACGCCCACGCGCACCGACCCCTCGGGTGTGACGGTGACGTCGTGGACCATTCCGAGCTCGACGATGTTCACACCCAGCTCCGGGTCGAGGACGCTCTCCAGCGCACGGCGCACCTCGTCCGCACCACCCCCTGTTTGGACGTCAGCGGAGCCATGGCGACCGATTTCGTCCAAACAGGGGTCGGGGGCGTGGCCTGGTGTCGGGTCGTTCATCTTCGCTCCGATCGGGCCCTGTGCCGGGCGGGACTGACAGTCAATAAAACACTCCGCCGCATTGAAAATATGCCCGGTGTGCGATACCGTCAATCCCGGGATGGAGATTCGCACAGTTCTGAAGGCCCTCGCCGACGAGACCCGATACGCGGTCTACGAGGAGATCGCGACAGCGACGACCCCGTTGAGCGCGTCGGAGCTCGCCGAGCGACTGGGCCTCCACGCCAACACCGTCAGGCTCCACCTCGAGCGGCTGCGCGAGACGGGCCTAGTCGAGGTCGAGGCGGTGCACCGGGGGACGGTGGGACGCCCGCAGCACGTCTACTCCCTCGCGGCCGGTGCCCCGGGAGTAGTCCTGCAGCCGGCCGTCCAGGTCGTCCTCGCGGGGCTCCTCGCAGCGCTCGCAGAACGAGCGGGCGCCGGCGCCGAGCTGGCCGCGGCGACCGGGCGTGCCTGGGGCAAGGATGCGGGCCGCCGGGCGCGCTCGGCTTCATGCGTCGAGGCCCTGACCAGCGAGCTCGACGCTCTGGGCTTCGACCCCGATCTCCGCCGGCAGGAGAGGGAGGCCTCGATTGCCTTCCTGGCCTGCCCGTTCAGGGAGCCGGCCGAGGCATATCCTGAGCTCGTCTGCAACCTCCACCGCGGGATCTGCGAAGGCATCGTGGCGGAGGTCGGCGGGGGGACCGTCGACGAGTTCGCAACGCTGTACGACCACGAACCGTGCAGAGTCACTGTCGGTGTAGGCAGATGAGACCGAGACCGAACCACTGGAGGACACCATGATCACCTTGACCGACGCGGCGACGACCAAGGTCAAGCAGCTGCTCGACGCCGAGGGCGACCCGTCCCTCTTCCTGCGGGTGGCCGTGCGGCCGGGTGGGTGCTCGGGCTTCTCGTACGAGATGTTCTTCGACACCGAGTTCTCCGACGACGACATCGCAGCCGAGATCGGCGACATCCGAGTGGTCACCGACCCCGACTCGTCGCCGCACCTCGTGGGCGCCTCGCTCGACTACAAGGACGCGCTGCAGGGCGGCGGGTTCGCGATCTCCAACCCCAACGCGAGTCACAGCTGCGGGTGCGGGCAGTCGTTCTCGTAGGAGGTTCTTCGCTGGGCGGTCCCTCTCCGGGAGGTCGTGCAGGCCCTACGCTCGGGTCCTGCCCGTAGGCCGCCCCGGAGGATGACAAGTGCGCGTGTCCGTACATCGAATGCGCTCCCATACCTCGATCGCGCTGGTGGCGATGATCGTGTTCGGCGCCACTGCGTGCGGCGGCGGCGATGGTGGCGACGACGAAGGCAGCGGCGAGACGACGAGCGCGCAGTCGCCTGCCACCTCATCGAGCACGTCGTCGGACACGTCTTCTTCCTCTGGAGTCGACACCACCGACGCGAGCACCACCACGACACGCGCCGCGGCTACCACCACCACACAGCCGCCGGCCGATCCCGACGATGTCGCGCTCGCCGAGTCGGCTCTGCTGACGCTCGACGACCTGCCCGCCGGATGGAAGACCGAGCCGTCGACCGACGACGGGGGAGGCTTCGACGACGCCGAGATGAGCGAGCAGTGCCCCGCCGTCGCGCGCGCGATCGGTGAGCTGCGAGAGGTGCAGGGCCGATCCACGGGCAAGGCGCGCGCGAGCTTCGTCCTCGGCGACCAGGGCTTGCCGGCCATCCAGTCGAACGTGGTAGTGGCCGTCGACTCCGACGTCGCCGGCCAGGGCTACGCGATGTACACCGGTGGCGACTTCCTCGACTGCCTGATGTCGGTCTTCCTCACCTCTGTAGAGTCCGACGGCACCACCGTCGGCGAGGTCCGATCGGAGCCACTCCCCATCGATGCGGTCGGCGACGCCTCCGAGGCCTTCAGGGTGACTGTGCCCGTCTCCGCCAACACCTCGGAGATCATCGTCTTCGTCGACTACGTGATCATCCGGATCGACCGGGTGCTCCACATGCTGATCATCGGCAGCGCCGACCTCTTCCCGCTCCCCGACGGCACCGCGGCCGGGGCGATCGCTGCTGCGGCCGACTTCGCCCCGTAGGGCTACTCGGGAGGCTCGTAGGCGCAGGTGGGGTCGGCGGCGAGCGGGTTGCCGGTGAGCGCCCACGCCCGGGCACGGCTCCCCCCGCAGAGCTTCTTGAAGTCGCAACGCCCGCACTTGCCCTCGAGCAGGTCCGGGTCGCGCAGCGACTTGAAGAGCTCGGAGTCGCGGTACCAGTGGGCGAGCGGCTGATCCCGAACGTTCCCTGCGGCGAGCTGGAGGAAGCCGGAGGGGCAGACGTCGCCGAGGTGCGAGACGAAGGCGAAGCCGTTGCCGTCGTTGACCCCGGGGCCGGGCGGGTTGCCGAGCTGCACCAGAACGCGCCGGAACGTCGGCGACGCGGTGGTGCGCACCATGAAGGGGAACTCAGTCGTCGCGAGCCACCGGAGCACCTCCTCGTGCTCGCTCGCGTCGAGCATGTCCTCGGTCTGACCGCGGCCGGTGGGCACGTGGAAGAAGAGGCTCCAGAGGTCGACCTTGTCGGCGAGCAGGGAGACCATCGCGGGAAGGTCGGCGACGGTGCGGCGCGACACCGACGACCCGATCTGGAGTCGCGCGTCGAGATCGGAGACCGCCTGCATCGCGGTGAGCGTCCGATCGAACGATCCCTTGACGCCGCGGAAGCCGTCGTGGACCTCGGCGCGCGCACCGTCGAGGCTGAGGTGTATCGACTGCGCGCCGGCCTCGACAGCAGCGGCCAGCGCGTCGGCCGTGAGGCGGGGGGTAACGCTCGGCGAGAACCCCGTGTGCATCCCGGTGCCGGCCGACGCGGCGATGAGGTCGAACGCGTCGGGGCGTGCGAGCGGGTCGCCACCGGTGATGACGAAGACCTTTACGCCCATCTCGGCGGCCTGGCGGATGAGGTCGGAGCCTTCCTCGGTCGTCAGCTCGCCGGGGTCGCGGCGGTGCTGAGCGTCGGCGCGACAGTGGACGCACTTCAGCGGGCAGGCCCGAGTGATCTCCCATGCGACGGTCAGCGGAGCGACCGCGAAGTCGGGGATCTCGAACCTGGGGACGATCGACTCTCGCTCGGCGGCGCGCATCAGGCCGTTCCGGCGAGGGACGCGAGGTTGCACGACGGGTCGAAGCCCCACGGGTCGCCGGTGGCGAGCTCGGCGCGCGAGCGGAGACCGCCGCCGCAGATGCCCAGCGAAGGGCAGACGACGCACTCGTCGGCGACGGGGCGCTCCGCGGAGCGGAGCTGCAGGAGGTAGGCGTCGGTCGGCTCGCCCCAGATGGATGAGAACGGGCGCTCCCGCACGTTGCCGAAGGTGCGGTGCCTCGAGAACTGGTCGGGGTGGACGTCGCCGCGCTCGTCGACGGCGGCGAGGCCGACGCCGGGACCGCCCGTGGCGCCGCGGTTCCAGGTGAGCATCTCGAAGCAGCGCTCGGCCTGTTCTGGGTCGCGTTCGCTCAGCCACTGGTGGAGGATCGGCCCGTCGGAAGGGTTGTCGACGGTCAGCACCTCGGCCTCGGGGTGATCCACCGCGAAGGCGAAGATGCGGTGCAGCGCGTCGAGGCGCTCCCCGGGCGTGACGTCGTGCAGGCGCCCGCCGCGCCCCGACGGCACGAGGTGATACACGCAGATGCGGTCGACCTGCTCGCGCACGACGAGGTCGAGGACGGCATCGAGCTGTGGGTAGGTGTCGGGAGTGAGGGTGAACCGCACGCCTCTGCGGACGCCGGCGGCACCGAGGTTCGCGAGGCCGGCGACCGATGCCCGGTACGCGCCCTCCTTCCGGCGGAGCAGGTCGTGCGTCTGCTCGTCGCCGTCGATGCTGACGCCGGCGTAGATGATCCCGGAGCTCGCGAGCGACTCGGCCATGGGGGCGTCGATGAGTATGCCGTTGGTCGAGAGCGTGAAGCGCAGGCCGGCGGCGGTGCCGTGCTCGACGAGCTCGGCGAAGTCGGGGCGGACCAGCGGCTCGCCACCCGACATGAGCACGGCGGGCACTCCGAACGCTGCGAGATCGTCGAAGAACGCCTTCGCTTCATCGGTAGTCAGCTCGTCGGCGGCCGCCGCGAGCTTCGCCGACGCGTAGCAGTGCGCGCAGGAGAGGTTGCACGCCTTGGTGGAGTTCCACACGACGACGGGTCGGCGTGTGACGCTGTCGGCCGGCGTGTGCTCGCCCGGGCGGTGCTGCCCGTAGCGGAGGGCGTCGGACCCGGAGGTGCGGACCCCCGAGAGCGACGAGACGTTGAGCATCGTGATCTCCTGCCCCCGGCCCGCCCTGGGCGGGCCCGGAAACCCCCAAGGCTAACGTCCGCCCCTGCGGCCTCCCGACTCGCCCCCGACCCCTGTTTGGACGGATCTGGTCGCCATGGCTCCGCTGAGGTCCAAACAGGGGGTTGGGGGGTCAGGGCTCGAGGGTGGCGTAGACGGCGCGGATCTCGGTTGCGTCGAAGGCGCCGTCGATGCGGGCGGTGATGCGGCCGTCCGGGTCGATCCCGTACAGCCAGGGCTCGCTGGGCAGGCCCCACGCCTCCACGGTCGGAGCTGACCTCTGTCCGGTCAGGTCGTTGTAGATCTCGACATGCACGGTGTCGACCGCGGCGGAGTGCTCGTCGGCGATCGGCATGAGGACATCGAGGACCGGGCCGCAGTACTGGGTCTGGCAGAGCGCCGGTGTGCCGAACAGGACCACGACCGGGCGGCCCTTTCCGACGAGGGCATCGAGCGAGACGGCGTGGAGCGGGCAGGGTGGCTCGCGGGTGCAGATCGGGTCGACGCCGAGGGTGTCGTCGCGCGTCGGCGACGCTGCGTCGGAGGCGGTGTAGCCGATCGCGGGCGCAGCCGGTTCGTCGCGCACGACGAAGAGGAAGTCGCTCGCCTCGCTCTGGTACTCGAGGCGCCCGGCCCACGTGCCGGCGGTGTCGAAGACCCGCTCGATCGTGTACACGCCCCGGAACTCGGGGAGGCCCTCGGCCCGCGGCTTCGCGTCGACGAACTCCGATGGGGTCTCACCCGGTGGAGCGATCGCGATCCGGGCGGGACGCCCCGACGCGTATCCCTCCTTGGCGAGGACGGCGAATGCGAAGCGCTGAGGTTCGTCGCTCACGAAGAGGTCGCTCGACACGACGCCGGCGGCCGTCTCGGTGAACCCGGTGTCGGAGTGGTCGCTGCCGCTTCCGGTGGCCGAGGTCGTCGGGTTCTCGCTCGCAGCGTCGTCGTCGCCGCAGGCGGCGAGCAGGATCACGCCGCCCGTGAGAGCGAGGAACGACCGGCGGGAGACATCGGGCTGCGGCACACCCATATCTTGCCCGGCGCGGCGCAGCGGCTTGTGGTCGGGCCGCGCTCCGACGGCAGGCGGGGACCGGGTGGGCCGGTGGCCCCGGAGCCGCGCGACGCTCCGGCGGCGCCTGCAGGACTCGCGCCGGAAGCGTGCCGCGAGACTTGCCGACGAGGTCGAAGCCGTCGCCGCCGCGCTCGACAGCAGACCGCGCAGGGCCGGCGTATGGAAGGCCTCGCCGGGAGCCTTCGACGAGCACCTACGCTCGCTCCCACAAGCCGGTGTCGCGACCACCGGTCGAGTCCGGTCCGCACCCCGTCACCCCGTCACCCTGTACCCCGCACCCCGCATCCCGCACCCCGCACCCCGCACCCCGTACCCGAACACCGGAGGACCCCCATGGCGCCCCGCCCGCTCTCCACCCCGAACGGCCCCGCCGCACTCGGCCCCTACTCGCCCGCAGTGCGTGCAGGCGACTGGGTGATCCTCTCCGGCCAGATCGGCCTCGTCCCGTCGAGCGGGGCGATCGCCGAGGGTGTAGAGGCGCAGACCCGGCAGGTCCTGGCGAACGTCGAGGTCCTACTCGGCGACTGCGGCGGCGGCCTCGCCGACGTCGCCAAGACGACCGTCTTCGTGACCGACCTCGGCGACTGGACGACCGTCAACGCCGTGTACGCCGAGGCGTTCGGCGACCACAGGCCGGCCCGTTCCACGGTGCAGGTCGCGGGCCTGCCGGGCGGGGTGCTGGTCGAGATCGAGGCCTGGGCTCACCTGCCCGAGTGACGCTGCGCCGAGGTACACGCCGCAGAGGTACACGCCGCGGCGCGACAGGGCGCTAACGTCGGACGCATGGTCGGTGCAGTGATCATCCTCGTGGTCATGTTCCTCGTCGGGCCGGTGGCGGTGATGATGGGCGGAGCGGTGTGGAGCGCCCTCTTCGGCGCTGCTGTGGGCGCAGAGGCCGACAACACCGGCAACAACGCCGCCGACGGCGCTGCCCACAACTCCGCCGAGGGCGACTCCGGCTGACCCCCGGGCGGCGCCCGCTCCCGATCTCCCCGGAGACCGCCGGGAGCAGCGTGAGGCGTCAGGCCTGGGTGGCGGCGCCGTGCCAGCGGGTCTGGCCGAACCTGTAACCGACCGATCGCACCGTCTGGATCAGGCCGGCGTGCTCCTCGCCCAGCTTCGCCCTCACGCGGCGCACGTGCACGTCGACCGTGCGCGCACCGCCGTAGTACTGGTATCCCCACACGCGCGAGAGGAGCTGCTCACGCGTGAAGACCTTCCCCGGGTGCGTGACGAAGAACTTGAGGAGCTCGTACTCCATGTAGGTGAGGTCGAGCGGTCTGCCGGAGACCGCGGCCTGATAGGTCTCGAGGTTGAGGACGAGGTCGGCGTACTCGACGACCTCGGGGCCCTTGCCCCCGTCGGCGCGCCAACCGAGGTGGCGGACCCTGGCCTCGAGCTCCCTCGGGTGGAACGGCGAGAGGCAGAAGTCGTCGAAGAGGCCTTCGAGCTCCTCGAGCTCGCCCAGGTGCGTGCCGCCGACGAGCAGCAGGACGGCGCCGACGGGGCTGTCGCCCTTGCGCAGCGAGCGGCAGATACCGAAAGCCCCCTCGGGGTCCTGCTCGGTGCAGATGATCGCACCGGCCCAGCCGCCCGACGGTTCGTCGCGCAGAGCGACCGATGCGTTGGCGACGGCCTTCCACCGGAAACCGGCGAGGTCGAGCGTCTGGACGAGCAAGGGGGGCGGCGGATCGGGGTAGACGAGGAACGGCTCCGACGACTGCATCAGAGCATCCCCAGGTAGCGATCGACCTCGAACGGAGTGACGTACGAGTTGTACTCCTCCCACTCCTTGCGCTTGTTGAGCACGAAGTACTCGAAGACGTGCTCCCCGAGCGCCTCAGCGAGCACCTCCGACTGCTCCATCGTCTCGACGGCCTCCTCGAGCGATCCGGGCAGTGAGCTGATGCCCTCGGCGAGGCGCTCCTCCGCGGTCATCTCGAAGATGTTGTTGGTCGCCTCGGGAGGCAGGTCGTAGCCCTCCTCGATCCCCTTCAGCCCGGCGGCGAGCATCACAGAGAAGGCGAGGTACGGGTTGCAGCCGGGGTCGGGGGCGCGGTACTCGATGCGCGCCGACGACTCCTTGCCCCGCTTCGCGAAGGGCACTCGCACGAGCGCCGACCGGTTGTTGCGCGCCCAGCAGACGTAGACCGGCGCCTCGTAGCCGGGGATGAGCCGCTTGTAGGAGTTGACCCACTGGTTGGTGACCGCGGTGATCTCGCGCGCGTGGTGCAGCAGACCGGCGACGAAGTGCTTGCCGACCTTCGAGAGGCCGTGCTCGTCGCCCGGATCGTGGAACGCGTTGACGTCGCCCTCGAAGAGGGAGAGGTGCGAGTGCATCCCCGAGCCGAACGCACCTGCGATCGGCTTCGGCATGAACGTCGCGTGCACACCGAGATCGGCGGCGATCTCCTTGACGACGAGCCGGAACGTCATGACGTTGTCGGCCATCGTCAGGGCGTCGGTGTAGCGGAGATCGATCTCGTGCTGGCTCGGCCCGTTCTCGTGGAAGGAGTACTCGACGGGAATCCCCATGGCCTCGAGAGTGAGGATCGTCTGCTTGCGCAGCTCGGTGGCCATGTCCTGCGTCGTGAGGTCGAAGAAGCCCGCGTGATCCAGCGGCTCGGTCGACGTAGCGGAACGGAAGTAGAAGTACTCCATCTCGGGGGCGACGAAGAACGTGAACCCCTTCTCTCTGCGCGGTCCACGTTTCGCTTCAGCACGTGGCGCGGGCATCCGGCGAAGGGCTCGCCGGAGAGCAGGTGGACGTCGCAGAACATGCGCGCCACCGGGGTGTCGTCTCCTCGCCACGGCAGGATCTCGAAGCTGTTGAGGTCGGGCACCGCGAGCATGTCGGCTTCCTGGATCCGGCTGTAGCCCTCGATGGCGGAGCCGTCGAAGCTCATGCCCTCGTCGAGGGCGGTCTCGAGCTCGACGGGGGTGATGGAGAACGACTTGAGGATGCCGAGGACGTCGGTGAACCAGAGGCGCACGAAGCGCACCCCTCGCTCCTCGACGGTTCGGAGCACGTACTCCAGCTGGTGTTCCATTGTGGGGCTCCGCGTCTGTCGGGGTTCTGCCTCTGTGGACACCGCTGTCGAGCGCCGGCGTCCACCGCAGCGCCGTTGCGGCGGGTCGTGCAAGTGTACGACCCGGCGACGGCCGGCCGAGCAGGGGGCCGTCCCGTTCACAGAGCGTTCACACATGGGCAACGGCCGGGCAATCGCCGGCCGGGATGCTGCATCGTGCCGGTGGGGCCCCCGCGGCTCGACGGGGACCGACCTCCCCGACGTAGGCTCCGGCGGCGCCGGACGGCACGAGCAACCGGCATGGAACACCAGCAAGCGCGAGACGCACTCCCAACTCGGTAGGGCGACGAACAGGTGGAGGTAACGAAGGTGACGCAGCGCACTCCGGGCGACGTGATGAAGCTCGTCAAGGACGAGGGGATCGAGGTCATCGACTTCCGATTCTGCGATCTACCCGGCCTGATGCAGCACTTCTCGGTGCCGTCTCACGAGCTCGACGAAGACGGCTTCACCGACGGCTTCGGCTTCGACGGCTCGTCGATCCGCGGGTTCCAGGAGATCCAGGAGTCCGACATGCTCCTGCTCCCCGACCCGAACACTGCGGTCGTCGACCCGTTCATGAAGCACAAGACGCTGATCCTCAACTGCTACGTGCACGACCCGCTCACCGGCGAGGCCTACTCGCGCGACCCGCGGAACATCGCGCGGAAGGCGGAGGCGTACCTCCAGAGCACGGGCATCGCCGACACCGCCTACTTCGGGCCCGAGGCCGAGTTCTACGTCTTCGACTCGGTGCGCTTCGACCAGAACCAGTTCTCCGGCTACTACTTCCTCGACTCGGTCGAGGGTGTGTGGAACTCGGGCGCGAGCGCGAGCTCGACGGCTCACCGAACCTCGGGTACAAGCCCCGATACAAGGAGGGCTACTTCCCCGTCCCGCCCATGGACCAGTTCCAGGACCTCCGCTCCGACATGGTCCATGTTCTCGAGCAGGTCGGAATCCACATCGAGGTTCAGCACCACGAGGTCGGCACGGCCGGCCAGGCCGAGATCGACATGCGCTTCGACGAGCTGGCGATCATGGCCGACAAGCTGATGCTCTACAAGTACGTGGTCAAGAACGTCGCGCGCAAGGCCGGCCTGTCGGCGACGTTCATGCCGAAGCCGATCTTCCAGGACAACGGCTCGGGCATGCACGTGCACCAGTCTCTGTGGAAGGGCGGCGAGCCGCTCTTCTTCGACGAGAAGGGCTACGCGGGCCTCTCCGACATGGCGCGGTGGTACATCGGGGGGCTGCTGAAGCACGCGCACGCCCTCTGCGCGCTCACGAACCCGACGACCAACTCGTACAAGCGGCTGGTGCCGGGCTACGAGGCGCCGGTCAACCTCGTGTACTCGCAACGGAACCGCTCGGCGTCGGTGCGGATCCCGCTCTACTCGAAGAGCCCGAAGGCGAAGCGGATCGAGTTCCGCTGCCCCGACCCTTCGTGCAACCCGTACCTGGCGTTCGCCGCACTTCTCATGGCGGGCCTCGACGGCGTCCAGAACCGCATCGAGCCGCCCGACCCGGTCGACAAGGACCTCTACGACCTCCCGCCCGAGGACCTCGCGATGGTCCCGCAGGTGCCGGGCTCGCTGCCCGAGGCACTCGCCGCTCTCGAGGCCGACCACGAGTTCCTGCTGAAGGGCGACGTCTTCACGCCCGACGTGATCGAGACGTGGGTCTCCTACAAGAAGGAGCACGAGATCGACCCCGTGCAGCTCCGTCCCCACCCCTGGGAGTTCTACCTCTACTACGACATGTAGCTGGGGAGATGACGCGAGCTCCGTCGCAGGATGGCGGCTCGTCGCGGTGAGAAAGGCCAGCGGCCGCCGGCCTGCACACGGCAGGGCGGCGGCCGCTGTTGTCCACCCTCGAGATCTCGGGCGGACGACGGCGAGGTCGCGTAGCGACTACTCGACGACCACGTCCTTGGGAGTCCTGAAGGCGTGGATGCTCCCTGCTGCCGACGCGAGCAGGAGCACGATCCCAACGAGGAAGGAGACGGTTGCAGCCTGATCTGCCTTGCGTCCGAACTCGCTGAAGCCGTATGAGGTCAGCAGGAGTCCTCGGGGTGTCTCTCCGCGGAACAGTGTCTGGACCTTGCCGTCGAGCTCGGCCGCCGTGTCGGCAAGCGCCGAGGCGTCCGCGTCGCCGGCTTCCTCGGCACTCTCCGCAGCACTTCGCGCCGCGTGGGACTCGCTGCTGGTCTCGGCGTACGTCTTGCCGTCGTTGACATCCACCAGGTGCAGGCCGATGTACTCGTTCGCGTAGCACTCTGCCTGCTTGCCCGAGGTCAAGGCCTTGCCGCCGTTGTCGACGAGGCAGTCAACCGCCTTCTCCACATCATCCAGGGAATCGACAGGGGTGAACGAGATCTTCTGCTGCGACAGCTGATCGTGTACGTAGTCCTTCGCGAAGTCCGCGTTGGACTTCATCACGAGGCCCATCACCAGCAACAGCACTGCGATCAGTCGCTCGCGAGCCACGCGACCACCGCGTCGTCGCGCTGCGGCTGCCTTCGTTCCGCAGGATCAGGCCCTGATGCCCAGGGTGTGGTGCCCGCCGGCTTCGATGACGATCCAGTTGGTGGCGGCACCGGCCTGTACGGGTGTGCTGCTGTTGGTGGTGGTGCCGTCGCCGAGCTGCCCGTAGCCGTTCCATCCCCAGCACCATGCGGTGCCGTCGGTGCGCGTGCCGCACGAGTGGTAGACGCCGGCGGTGATCGTCGCCCAGTTGGTGGCGGTGCCGACCTGTACGGGGCTGCGTGCGCTGTCGGTGGTGGTGCCGTCGCCGAGCTGCCCGTAGCCGTTGTAGCCCCAGCACCATGCGGTGCCGTCGGTGCGTGTCCCGCACGAGTGGTAGACGCCGGCGGTGATCGTCGCCCAGTTGGTGGCGGCGCCGACCTGGACGGGGCTGCTGCTGTCGGTGGTGGTGCCGTCGCCGAGCTGCCCGTACCCGTTGTTGCCCCAGCACCATGCGGTCGCCGTCGGTGCGCACCCCACACGAGTGGACTCGCCGGCGGTGATCGTCGCCCAGTTGGTGGCGGTGCCGACCTGCACGGGGCTGCTGCTGTCGGTGGTGGTGCCGTCGCCGAGCTGCCCGTTGCCGTTGCAGCCCCAGCACCATGCGGTGCCGTCGGTGCGCGTCCCGCACGTGTGGGCACCGCCGGCGGTGATCGTGGCCCAGTTGGTAGCGGCACCGACCTGTACGGGGGTGCTGCTGTCGGTGGTGGTGCCGTCGCCTAGCTGCCCGTCGACGTTGTCGCCCCAGCACCATGCGGTCCCGTCGGTGCGCGTCCCGCACGAGTGGTAGTCGCCGGCGGTGATCGTCGCCCAGTCGGTGCCGGTGCCGACCTGTACGGGGCTGCTGCTGTCGGTGATGGTGCCGTCGCCGAGCTGCCCGTACCCGTTGTTGCCCCAGCACCATGCGGTGCCGTCGGTGCGGGTTCCGCACGAGTGGGAGGCGCCGGCGGTGATCGTGGCCCAGTCGGTGGCGGCGCCGACCTGGACGGGTCGTGCGCGTCGGTGGTGCTGCCGTCGCCGAGCTGCCCGTAGACGTTGTAGCCCCATGCCCACAGGGTGCCGCCGCGGCGCGGTGTCGTCGTCGAGGATGGTGCCGGTGCCGACGGGGCGGGTGATGGTCGCTCCGCCGGTGGGGTTGGAGAGGGTGACGGTGAATGTCTCGTCGGCCTCGGCGGTGGTGTCGGGGTTGACTGCGACGTTGACGTACTTGCGGTTCTTGCCGGGCTTGAACGTGAGGGTGCGGATCTTGTTGCCGCGGTCGTCGAAGTCTGCGGGTGAGATGGCTGTGCCCGAGGCGATGATGTAGTCGACGGTCACGATCGAGAGCGACGTCGCCGAGACCGTGACGGTGAACGCGACCTTGCGGGCCTTGCCGCTGTCGCCCTCGACGACCGCGGTGTCGCCGATGCCGATCTCGAGGCCTGCGGTGGGGTCGTCGTCGATGATCGTGCCCGTACCCACGCTGCGTCCGAGCGTGTACCCGCCGGTGGGGCCGGTGAGGGTGACGGTGAACGTCTCGTCGGCCTCGACGCCGGTGTCGGGGTGGACCTTGACCGACACCCATTTGCGGGTCGCGGTGAGGCCGGACCCGCCGACCTTGAACTTCACCGAGCCGCGGGGTGCCGCCCTTGTCGTTGAAGTCTGCGGGCGCGGACGCGCGTCCCACCAGCGATCGTGTAGGTGACGTCGACCTGGGAGGCGGATGGTTCCGAGAGGGTGACGGGGATCTTCACGACCCGGTCGCCACCGGAGTCACCCTCGACCACCGACGCGTCACCGATCTCCACCTGCGGGCCGGGCGCCGCCGATGCCGGCGTGACAACCACGGGCGCCAGAGCACCCGCGACCAACAGAATCGAGAACCCCGTACGCGCCCACGTCCGCCACATGAGAAATCTCCCCATCCGCCCGGTGAGCCTCCAGGGGAGGCCCAGATCGGCGGCAGAGTAACGAGAGGCCCGAGAATCGGTCAACAGGAGAGCCCGAGGCCCGCCAGAACACGAACCCTTCACCACGCGAACCGCACAGCAGATGCAGCTCGAAGAGGGAGGGGTCCGCTGCGGTATGGCCCGTAGCCCGGTCGGAGAGGCTTCGCTGGCGCGACGAAGAGTCGGGACTCCCGGAACCGGCGCTGCGAATCTCTCGCGGTCCGCCCTGGCGCGCCGAGGCTCTCAGGTAGTCGGGGCGTCCTATCTCTACGGCGGGTCGTCGTCGAGGATGGTGCCGGTGCCGACTGGGCGGGTGATGGTGGCTCCGCCGGTGGGGTTGGAGAGGGTGACGGTGAACGTCTCGTCGGCCTCGGCTGCGGTGTCGGGTTCGACTGCGACGTTGACGTACTTGCGGTTCTTGCCGGGCTTGAACGTGAGGGTGCGTGTCTTGTTGCCGCGGTCGTTGAAGTCGGCGGGTGAGATGGCTGTGCCCGATGCGATGATGTAGTCGACGGTCATGATCGAGAGCGACGTTGCCGAGAGGGTGACGGTGAACGCGACCTTGCGGGCCTTGCCGCTGTCGCCTTCGACGACAGTGGTGTCACCGATGCCGATCTCGAGGCCTGCGGTGGGGTCGTCGTCGATGATCGTGCCCGTACCCACGCTGCGCCCGAGCGTGTACCCGCCTGTGGGGCCTGTGAGGGTGACGGTGAACGTCTCGTCGGGTTCGGCACTGGTGTCGGGGTGGACCTTGACCGACACCCACTTGCGGGTCGCGGTGAGGCCGGACCCGCCGACCTTGAACTTCACGAGGCGGGGTGTGCCGCCCTTGTCGTTGAAGTCTGCGGGCGCTGTCGCGCTCCACCAGCGATCGTGTAGGTGACGTCGACCTGGGAGGCGGATGGTTCGGAGAGGGTGACGGGGATCTTGACGACCCGGTCACCCCCGGAGTCGCCCTCGATCACCGACGCGTCACCGACCTCCACGCGAGGCGACTCCGGGTCGGGCAGGAGTGCATCGAGGACGCCGAGGGTCGGGTCGGCGGGGCCGACGTCGTAGTTGTCGAGGAGCGACCCCGACGCGTTCCAGTCCACACGAGCTCGCCTACCACCCCGGCGGCGAGCTGGGCGTCGAACTTGGCCTCGAAGGCGTCGGCACGGGCCTGCAGCGTGCCGCCCACGGTGTTGGGGATGATGCCGGTCTCGCCGACGAAGAGCGGCTTGTCGAGGGCCGCGCACTGGTTGAGACGGACCTGCATGCCGTTCCAGATGTCGCCCGGTATCGGGACCAGGGGGGAGCCGTAGTCGTGGAACTCGCAGAGGTCGACGGTGCTGAGCGTGTGCAGAGTCTGGTACTCGCTCGTGGAGGCGCCGCACTGGCCGGTCCCGATCGTGCCGATGCTGACGAGGTGGTCGGGGTCGATCGACTTGACGAGTCCCGAGACGTCGGAGGCCCAGTTGCGCAGGATGGTCGCGGCGTTCGTCGAGCACCCACCGCCCTCGGAGTCCTTCACCTGCGCCTCGTTGATGAGCTGCCAGGCCATGATCGTCGGGTCGTTGGCGTAGCGGGCGACGATCTCGGCGACGAAGTCGCGGTACCACACGGTGCCGCCCGGGTCGGGCTGCGTGTAGCCGGTCTCGTACCAGGTTCGCGTCTTGTAGCCGGCCGAGGGCTCGCAGTCGGCCCACTGGTTCGCCAGCGTCGGGATCACCTTCACGCCCCGCGCGTCGCTGCGTACAGCCAGCGTGTGATCGAACGCCGACCAGTCGCGCACCCCACTGGTGGTCGCCTGCGTCTGGAAGAACCACGCCCTGATCACCTTCGTGCCCGGGCCCATCGCGACGATCGAGTCGTCCAGGACACTGCCCGAGACCATGTCGTACCAGCACCAGCCGCGGCTGTTGGCGTTGTAGACGTTGAGGCCGGTGAAGAGGTACGGCTCACCGTCGAGCAGGAGCTGGGATCGCCGCCGCGGGTGACGAACCCCGCCGGCACACCGAGCGCCGGTCCCGAGGTCGCGACCTCCGAGACGCCGGCCCCGGCCAGCGCCGCGACGACCAACGCCGCCGCCAGCGCGGCCCTCGCGCGCCGTCCGCGCGTCACTCCCTGGTCGATCGCCGCCGGCCCGTTCCAGACCTTGCACGCGAACGCCTCCTTGCGGCACAACGTTCGCGGATCGCAGGTCGTGTCGTCAAGCCTGAGTGGGCGGGTTCGCCCACCCCGTCCTAGGTGCTCGCTGCCGACCCGGCACGCCAGCCGCTGCAGGGACTCGTCCCCCACGGTGAACCGCACTCGCCGGCGCACCTAGTGCATTCCGTGAGACGGAGACCGTGACTCACTCACAAGGGCGGGACACGACATCGTGGTGGGCGAGCCGGCGCACCTGGTGATTTCGTGAGACGGAGACCGTGACTCGCTCACAAAGGCGGGACACGACCTCCGGGTGGGCGAGCCTGCGTGCGGTCTGCCCTCGGGGATGCGGGGCACCGAGCGGATCGCAGCCCATGCTCAGGCGCCCCGTCGAGGCGGCGGCGTCGAGCAGGTGCGACGCGCGTCCCGGGGGCGCGGTACCGGCTTGGCGTCGATCGTGGCGAAGGGCGAGTCGAGCCGCTCGGCGACGCCGACATACCAGGCGTCGTACGCCGTGAGGTTCGCGGGAGCCCCCAGATGCGTTCGGCGAAGGGCTCATAGGCGAAGAGCCCGACGCGGAGGTCGATGAGGTCGCCGTGGGCGAGAGACGCCGTGTCGTGGGAGATGTCGCCGGTGAGTGCCGCGGGTCGAAGGATGTTCGCGGCCTCGACCGGCATCAGGTGTGGAGCGGCGAGCGCCTCGGAGGCGAGGAGCGACTCGGCCCAGGTCCCGATGGGCCCGGAGTCGACGAGTGCGGCGACGACCATCAGACGTGTCGACCACCAGCGTCATCTGCGGTCGGCGTCGCGGTGGCGCAGGATCGTACTGGCGTCGACGGTGCCGCCCGTCGCGCGCTTGCGGCTCGTGATGCGGCGCCGGTGCAGCAGCACGGCATCGGGCCGGCGAGCCAGCTCGATCAGCTCGCCGCGGGAGGTACTCCTGGAGAGACCTACCCCGTCGCAGCTGCGCGGGCGGCGAGCTCGTCGCGTGTCTTCTTCGGGCACCTCTCGGATCGTGACAGAGGCCATGAAGGCATTCTGCTGCTCAGAGCAGCAGAATGCAAGCGACACGGTGCCGCCATGTCCCTTGCCTGGTGACGCGCGGCGTCCGGTGGGGCGGGGCTCATGGGGCGCGGCGACCACGCTGCTGGTCGGGCGCGGGTGCTCGTGGTGCGTACGGTGGCGCGGGGTGGCGCGGGGGCGTGCCTGTTTACGGGGGCGCGGGCTGGCGGGGTGGGGGAGGGGGTGTGCCGTCGGGGCGGAAGACGTGTAGGGCGTCGCCGTCGAAGGTTGCGGTCCAGTGGCCTTCGTGGAGGAGGTGGTGGTGGTGGCCGCATACGTGGAGGAGATTCTGGTGCGCGGTGTCGCCGCCGTGGAGCCAGTGGATGACGTGGTGTAGGTGGCACCAGGCGAGGGGCCGGTCGCATCCGGGGAAGCGGCAGCCGCGGTCGCGGGCGGCTAGGGCGCGTCGTAGGTGTGGGGGTACGACTCGTGTTGTGCGGCCTACGTCTGTGAGGCGGCTGTGGGGGCCGAGTACGACGCGGGTGATGGCGGCGTCGCAGGCGAGGCGGATGGCGACGGCGGGGGCGATGGGGCCGTGGTACTCGAGGTCGCAGACGCCGCCGTTGCGGGCGGGGCAGGCTCCGGTGTCGTTGTGGCCTGTGCTGGTGGGCTGGTAGCTGCTCCGACGGCTGTGGTGTCGTTCCCCGGCGTGGCGGAGTGGTCGCGTGCTTCGGGGGTGGGGCTGTTCGCAGCTCCGGGGTGCCGGTCGTTGGTCGGGTCGCCGGGGTTGAACGGTGCCGCTCTTGTTGCGGCGTCGGTGAGGGTGTCGGCGGTGATGATGACTGAGAGGTGGGGTCTGGTGGTGCCGCCGGGGAGCTTGTCTTCGAGGGCTAGGCGGCAGAGGCCGGTGAGGGTGTCGGCTCGCCGTTGGGCGGGGGTTCGGGTGTCGTGGGTTGTGGGTGTGGGGGTGTGGGCGGCGAGGGCTGCGAGGAGGGCTCGCCTCCTTCGGGGTCGAGGTCGGCGCGGACCGCGACCGTGCCGTCGAGGGTGCGTGACGCCCATAGGCCTCGCCGTTCGTAGAGCCGCTGCGCTGCGTCGGCGCCTGCGTCGTTGTCGAGGTGGGCGCGCCAGTGTTCGAGGGTCTGGCGGAGGTCGCGTAGCGTCCCGGTGCGGGCGACTTCGACGAGGGCGGCCTCGATGGCGGTGAAGGCCGTCTCGTAGCCGGCGCGGGCGGTGGTGAGCATCCGTGCGTGGGTGGTGCCGATCTCGCCGGCCGTGTAGGCGGCGGAGGTGTTGGGCATCTCTTCGAGGGCGGTTGCGGTGCGTAGGAGTGATTGTGCTTCTGTCTCGCCGAGGCCGCGCGGCTGCGCATCCACGCGGCGGTGGTCGCGGCGCCGTCGGTGGCGGCGATTCCGTGGTGGTGGCGAGCCGTACTCGCCGGGAGATCTCAGCTTCGAGGCGCGCCCGTTCGCGGCAGCAGGTGGAAGAGGTCGCCGGCGAGGGCCGCATCGGAGAGGTGGTCGAGGTCTTCCGCGGCGAGCGCTGAGACGCCTTCGCCGATGGTGGCTGTGCCGGCGCTGCGGGGCCCGTCGCCGAGCACGGGGGCGTCGCGATCGGGTGTGGGGGCGCCTGCCGGCGGGGCGGGTTCGAGGAGGTCGGTACCAAACATCAGTTCGTATTGTAAAGGACGGGTGTGACAGCACCGACGGGCTGCGGAGGGTGCGGGGAGCAGGCCGGGGGCGGGGGGTCCCTCGGCGGCGAAGCGCAACCCACCGGTCGGCGAACGGGCGCAGGATGTGAGCACCGGGCTGCAGAAGCCCGCCCCCGTCGAGGCGCGGCTCAGGCCCGGATGCCCAGGGTGTGGGCGCTGCCGGCGTCGACGGCCGCCCAGTCGGTCGCGGTACCGACCTGTATGGGGGTGTTGCTGCGGAAGTTGGCGCCCGAGCCCAGCTGGCCGTGCTCGTTGTCGCCCCAGCACCATGCTGTGCCGTCGGTGCGTGTGCCGCACGTATGGATTCCGGCGGCGCTGATCGACGCCCAGTTCGAAGCGGTGCCGACTTGCACGGGGGTGGTGCCGTAGTAGGTGGTGGTGCCGTCGCCGAGGCCGCCCGTAGTGGTTGTAGCCCCAGCACCATGCGGTGCCATCGGTGCGGGTGCCGCACGTGTGGTCGGAGCCGGCGCTGACAGTCGCCCAGTTCGAAGCGGTGCCGACTTGGACGGGAGTGCCGTCGAGACTTCCACCGCCGAAGCCGCCCGCGGGAGTCGTCGCCCCAGCACCATGCGGTCCCGTCGGTGCGTGTCCCGCACGAGTGGTTGGCCCCCGCGGTCATCGCCGCCCAGTTGGTGGCGGTGCCGACCTGTACGGGCGTGCTGCTGTCGTTGAGGGTGCCGCCGCCGAAGCCGCCCGACCGAGTTCGAGCCCCAGCACCATGCGGTGCCGTCGGTGCGTGTCCCGCACGTGTGGGCGGAGCCGGCACTGACGCTCGCCCAGTTCGAAGCGGTGCCGACTTGCACGGGGGTGCTGCTGGCGGTGGAGGTGCGGTTGCCGAGCTGCCCGTAGTCGTTGTAGCCCCAGCACCAGGCACTCCCGTCGGTGCGTGTCCACACGAGTGGTAGAAGCCGGCGCTGGCGTTCGCCCAGCCGCTTCCCTCGCCGACCTGCACCGGGGTGCCGCTGTCGTCGATGCTCTCGTCGCCGAGCTGCCCGGCCCAGTTCGCGCGGCCAGCACCAGGCACTGCCGTCGGTACGTGTCCCGCACGAATGGCCATCTTCCGGGTCGTCGCCGCCGCCAGCGCTGATCGCCGCCCAGCCGCTGCCCCCGCTGACCGCATGGGGACTTCGCCGCTCCCATTCACTGCCGTCGCCGATCTGGCCGTAGTCGTTGCCGCCCCAGCACCATGCGGTGCCGTCGGTGCGTGTCCCGCACGTATGGGATCCGCCGGCGCTGATCGACGCCCAGTCGGTCGCGGCCCCGATCTGTACGGGCACGTAGCGCGGCCACCGACGCGCCGTCGCCGAGCTGGCCGAACTCGTTGTAGCCCCAGCACCATGCGGTGCCGTCGGTGCGCGGCCCCGCACGAGTGGGCGTAGCCGGCCGCGATCGACGCCCAGTTGGTGGCTGTGCCGACCTGCAACGGGCTCGCACTCGACCACACTGAGGAGCCGTCGCCGAAGCGGCCCCTGGTCGCTCAGGCCCCAGCACCATGCGGTGCCGTCGGTGCGCGTCCCACACGCGCGTTCAGACCGCCGGCCGTGATCGACGCCCAGTTGGTGGCTGTGCCGACCTGCAGCGGAGTTCGCACTCGACCACACCGAGGAGCCGTCGCCGAGCTTGCCGTGGTTGTTGTCGCCCCAGCACCATGCGGTGCCGTCGGGCGCGCGTGCCGGACGAGCGGCTGAAACCGGAGTGATTGTCGCCCAGTTGGTGGCTGCGCCTACTTGTACGGGTGTGCTGCTGTCGTCGGTGGTGCCGTCGCCGAAGCCGCCCGTAGTGGTTCGCCCCCCAGCACCATGCGGTGCCGTCGGTGCGCGTGCCGCACGAGTGGTTGTAACCGCCGGCCGTGATGGTGGCCCAGTTCGAAGCGACCCGACCTGCACGGGTGCGAAGCCGTAGCCCGTGCCCCAGCACCATGCGGTGCCGTCGGTGCGTGTCCCACACGTGTTCTGCCTGCCGGCGGTGATCGTGGCCCAGTCGGTGGCGACCCCGACCTGCACGGGTGTGCCGCTGTCGTCGGTGGTGCCGTCGCCGAGCTGCTGGTACCAGTTCGTGCCCCAGCACCATGCGGTGCCGTCGGTGCGCACCCCGCACGTGTGGCAGCCCGTCGTCGTCGAAACCGAGGCCTGCGCTGACCGAGAGCCAGTCGGTGGCGGTGCCGACCTGGTGAGGGCTGGTGCGCTGGTGGGCGCTTCCGTCGCCGAGCTGCCCGGCCCAGTTCCGCCCCAGCCCCAACCGGTCGCGTCGCCGGGCCGCCGCCACCACCTCCGTCGTCGAGGACGGTGCCGGTGCCGGCTGCGCGGGTGATGATCGCGCCGCCGGTGGGATTGGAGAGGGTGACGGTGTAGGTCTCGTCGCCTTCGGCGCGGATGTCGGGGTTGATGACGACGTTGACGTACTTGCGGTTTCGACCTGGGTTGATGGTGAGGGTCTTGGTTGCGCCGCCGAGGTCGTTGAAGTCTGCAGGCGCGGTCGCTGTCACTCCGGAGACGGTGTAGTCAACGGTTACGGCCGTGGCGGAAGTCGCCGAGAGGGTGACGGTGAACGCTACCTTGCGGGGTTTGCCTATATCGCCTTCGACGATCGCGGCGTCGCCATGCTGATCGCGAGGCCGCCGGCGGGATTGTCGTCGAGGATCGTGCCCGTAGCCGCTCTGCGCCCCAGCGCATGACCGCCGGTTGGGTCGTCATCGAGGATCGTGCCCGTACCGGCGCCGCGCCCCAGCGCGTAACCGCCCGGCGCGTTCGAGAGGGTGACGGTGAACGTCTCGTCGGCTTCGGGAGAGGTGTCGGGGCGGATCTTGACCGACACCCACTTGCGGGTCGCTGTGTACCCGGACCCGCCGACCTTGAACCTCACGAGGCGGGTGTGGCGCCCCTGTCGTCGAAGTCCCCGGGAGCAGATGCGGTGCCAGAGGTGATCGTGTAGTTGACATCGACCTGGGATGTTGATGGTGATGAAAGGGTGACGGGAATATCTTCACGACCCGGTTACCACCGGTGTCGCCTTCTATTACAGACGTGTCACCATCTCCACCTGCCGGCCGGGCGCCGCCGACGCCGGCGTGACAGCCATAGGCGCGAGGGCACCCGCGACCAGCAACACCGAGAAGCCAGTACGCCGCCCACGTCCGCCTCATGGCCATGCTTCCCCATCCGCTCAGCGAGCCTCCAGGGAAGGCTCAGATCGCGGGTGGAGCGTAACGGGATTCCGGAGACGGGAGGCCTGATGCCCAGGGTGTGAGCGCCCGCCGGCGCGACGAGCCGTCCAGTCGGTGGCGGTGCCGACCTGTACCGGGGAGTGCGGTCGGTGGTGGTGCCGTCGCCGAGCTGCCCGTAGAGGTTCTGCCCCCAGCACCAGAGCGGTGCCGGCCGGGGCGTGATGCCGCAGGTGTGGCTCAGGCGCCGGCCGTCGACGGACGGACCAGTCGGTTGCGGCGCCGACCTGACCGGGCGTGCTGCGGTTGGTGGTGGTGCCGTCGCCGAGCTGGCCGTGGCTGTTGCAGCCCCAGCACCAGAGCGGTGCCGGGGAGCGGGTCCCGCAGGTGTGGCGAGTCGCCGGCGGCGACGGCGGTCCAGTCGGTGGCGCTGCCGACCTGGACGGGCGAGCTGCGGTCGGTGGTGGTGCCGTCGCCGAGCTGCCCGTAGTCGTTGTATGCCCCAGCACCAGGCGGTGCCGGCGGCGGGTGCCGCAGGTGTGGCCGCTGGCCGGCGGTGACGGCGGCCCAGTCGGTGGCGGCGCCGACCTGGACGGGCGTGGTGCTGGCGGTGGTGGTGCCGTCGCCGAGCTGCCCGTGCCGTTGGAGCCCCAGCACCACGCGGTGCCGGCGGTGCGGGCGCGCGCAGGTGTGGGAGCCGCGCCGACGACCGCCGCCCAGTCGGTGGCGGCGCCGACCTGCACGGGGGTGGTGCGGTCGGTGGTGGTGCCGTCGCCGAGCTGCCCGTAGCGTTGTCGCCCCAGCACCACGACGGTGCCGGTCGTGCGGGTCCCGCAGGTGTGGCCGCCACCGGCGGAGACCGAGGCCCAGTCGGTGGCGGTGCCGACCTGGACCGGCGCGTTGCGGTCGGTGGTGGTGCCGTCGCCGAGCTGCCCGTCGTTGTTCTGCGCCCCAGCACCACAGGGTGCCGTCGGCGCGGATCCCGCAGGTGTGCGTCGTAGCCGGCGCGCGACCGACGGCCAGCAGTTCGGCCGCGCCGACCTGCGCGGGGTCGGTCGGCCGGTGGTGCCGTCGCCGAGCTGCCCGTAGGCGTTGGCGCCCCAGCACCAGACCGTGCCGGGGGTGCGCGATGCCGCAGGTGTGCCAGTTGCCGGTCGACGATGGCCGACCAGTTCGGTGGCCGCGCCGACCTGGACGGGCGTGTGCGTTCGGTGGTGGTGCCGTCGCCGAGCTGGCCGTAGTCGTTGTAGCCCCAGCACCACGCGGTGCCGCTGGCGCGGATCCCGCAGGTGTGGCCGGCGCCCGCCGAGACCGCCGACCAGTCGGTGGCCGTGCCGACCTGGACGGGCGTGGTGCGGTTGGTGGTGGTGCCGTCGCCGAGCTGGCCGTAGCAGTTGTCGCCCCAGCACCACAGCGGTGCCGTTGGTGCGGGTCCGCAGGTGTGCCAGCCGCCGGCCGCCGACGGAGGCCCAGTTGGTGGCGGTTGCCGACCTGCACCGGGTGATGCGGTCGGTGGTGGTGCCGTCGCCGAGCTGCCCGTAGCTGTTGCGGCCCCAGCACCACAGGGTGCCGTCGGTGCGGATCCCGCACGAGTGGTACCTGCCGGCCGCGACGGCGGTCCAGTCGGTGGCGACGCCGACCTGGACCGGAGAGGTGCGGTCGGGGTGGTGCCGTCGCCGAGCTGCCCGTAGCTGTTGTAGCCCCCAGCACCACACGGTGCCGACGTTCGTCGCGCCACAGGTGTGCGAGTCGCCACTCGAGACCGATGCCCAGCCGGGCCCGATCGACGGCGGGACGAGCTGCTGTTGATGGTGCCGTCGCCGAGCTGCCCGATCCAGTTGTTCCCCCAGCACCACAGCAGGTGCCGACGTCGATCGCGCAGGTGTGGTAGTCGCCGGCTTCGACGCTCGCCCACGTGTTGCCGCCCATCGCTGCTGTGGGAGTCGAAGTCTGGATGGTGGTGCCGTTACCGAGCTGGCCTGCCCAGTTGTTCCCCCAGCACCACAGCGAGGCGTCGGTCTGAACGCCGCAGGTGTGGCCGAGGCCGCCTGTCGCGGAGGCCCAGGCGGTTCCGGAACCGACCTGCACTGGTGTGGTGCTGCCGCTGTTCGTGACGTTGGCGCTGCCTACCTGCCCGTCGCTGTTCGACCCCCATGACCACGGGGTGCCGCCGGCGACGGTGTCGTCGTCGAGGATGGTTCCGGTGCCTACTGGGCGGGTGATGGTTGCTCCGCCGGTGGGGTTGGAGAGTGTGACGGTGAACGTCTCGTCGGCCTCTGCAGTGGTGTCGGGCTCGGCTGCGACGTTGACGTACTTGCGGTTCTTGCCGGGCTTCACGGTGAGTGTGCGTATCTTGTTGCCGCGGTCGTTGAAGTCTGCGGGTGAGATGGCTGTGCCCGAGGCGATGATGTAGTCGACGGTCATGATCGAGAGCGACGTCGCGGAGACGGTGACGGTGAACGCGACTTTGCGGGCCTTGCCGCTGTCGCCTTCGACGACAGTGGTGTCGCCGATGCCGATCTCGAGGCCTGCGGTGGGGTCGTCGTCGATGATCGTGCCGGTACCTACGCTGCGGCCGAGGGTGTAACCGCCTGTGGGGCCTGTGAGGGTGACGGTGAACGTCTCGTCGCCCTCGGCGCTGGTGTCGGGGTGGACCTTGACCGACACCCATTTGCGGGTCAGCGGTGAGGCCGGACCCGCCGACCTTGAACTTCACGAGGCGGGGTGTGCCGCCCTTGTCGTTGAAGTCTGCGGGCGCTGTCGCGCTCCCACCAGCGATGGTGTAGGTGACGTCGACCTGGGAGGCGGATGGTTCCGAGAGGGTGACGGGGATCTTGACGACCCGGTCGCCGCCGGAGTCGCCCTCGATCACCGACGCGTCACCTATCTCCACCTGCGGGCCGGGCGCCGCCACAGCGACACCGGCAGGCACCAGAGCACCCGCGACCAGCAACAACGCGAAACCGATGCGCCCCGACCGTCTGCCCATGACAGCGTCTCCCTGTCCGTCCGGTGAGCGCAGGTGTGAGCAACTCACCCACCGACGACGCTAACTAGGGGCCGCGATGAGGTCAACGGGAGGCCGTCTGCCGCACCGGAGCGCAGGTCCTCACCCCTTCATGGGGCGCATCCGAGGTGTTTCACGACGACGAGCGCAGCGTCGGTTGGCTCCCATTCGGTGAGCGACTCCGCCGGCGATGGAGGCCGATCGTGCGCCGCTGGGGTGATCGCGCGAACGGTTGCCGCGCTCAGCCGGCCACGGTCGCGGCTGCCGCGCGGCGAGCCGCTCGCACTCGGCGACCTTCTGCGCCCGACGGGCTGCGAGCTCGGCGATCTTGTCGAGGGCGTCGCGGACGAGCCCATCTGCGCGCTGCGCGTCGATGACGAGCTGGGCCCTCTCCTCGCGCAGTCCGGAGATCATCGCCCGCCCTTTCTGCACCAGGTCGCGTTGCACCTCGGCGGCGCGCAGCGTCTCCTCGACCAGCTGCCGCTGGCGTTCCGGGTCGTCTCTTCGGAGCCATGTGCGCGCAGCCTTCGATGCGTCGACCGCCTGATTCGTGGCGAGGTCGAGGAAGAGGGTTCCGACGCCCTTGAACCTCGCCCACAGCTGTGCGGGGAGCGAGCTCTGGGTCAGGCGCGCGAGCTGCGAGGCGAGCGTGGTCGTCGCGTCGGCCGCCGCCGCCCCGGCCTGGATCGTCGTCTGCGCCGAGGCGATGGCGCCCTCGAGGGCGACGATCTCGGCGTTGGCCGCGGCGGCGAGCTCGGCGCCCTGGGCAACGGAGGCGAGGTTCTTCGCCGTGTTGAGCCTCGACGCCAGCTCTGGGAGGCGAGCCGCTGCCTGGGCTGCGCTACGGGCGGCGGCCGCGCCGGCCTCGAGCTGCTCGGCGACGGCCAGCGCTTCCGGAGACATCGACGCGGCCTCGACGGCGAAGGCGGCGTTCAGCATCTCGATCGACGCCGCGCCGGCGGCGAACGTCGCCGCCACGACCAGGGCGGTGTCGCTGTAGACCTTCGCCTCGTGCACGCCCTGGGAGCCCCTGATCGCGTCGGCGTAGCTCTGGAAGCCGTCGGTGAGGGTCCTCTCGGCGTCGATTGCGCGCCCGATCCGCTCGATGCGATCGCGGGCGGCGTCGCGGGCGCGACGCAGCTCGTCGAGCTCACGGTCGAGGCGGTCGGCGGCCTCGTCGATGGCGGCGACCTCTCCCCAGCAGCGGGTGGGCGAGGCGTTGTCGGGCGGGGTCCGGGGCCCGCGGGGTCGACGGCGAAGCACGTTGATGGTCACCGCTGCGCCGCCGAGGACGACGACAGTCGTCGCCACGATCGGGCCGACCGGCGTGCCGTCGTCGTCGCTCGCAGACCCGGTGCCCCCCGGCTGTGGTGGAGCGACCCCGGTGCCGGGATCGCCGTCGGTCGCACCCACGCCGGCCGCGTCCATGGATGAATCGATCGCGCGGGCGAGGGTCTCCGTCAGCGCCTTGGTGAGAGCGGTGTCCTCCACGAAGAAGTTCGGGTCCATGACGGTGTGCTCGACCGAGACCGAGTAGGGGCCCTTCAGGAAGTAGGCACCGTACGCGTCGGTCGCGACGGCCGGAAAGGTCTTCAGCACGCCTTCGTCGCCGAGGTCGGTAGGAGTACCACCGGCGCTGGTGGTCCGGTACACGTCGTCGATCGCGCCCCACGACTCGTGGGTGATGATCACGGAGAAGACGCCGATGAACTCGTCACCGGCGGCGGTGCGCTCACCCAGGAGGAGATCGGCGACGCACTCGGCGTGAGTGTCGGGTCCCTGTGCGTCGAGGGTCGCACCCTCGACCCCGATGGGCAGGAAGTCGCACGGCATCTCTTCTGCGGCCGACGCCGCGGGAGCGGCGACCACGAGGGCGAGCGAGCAGACGAGCGCAGCGGATGCCGCGTGAGGAATCCGACGCCGACCGGAGGCGCGGGGCTCCGGTCGTGACTCCGCTCTCCCTTGCTGCAAGCGTCCTCCCGGATCCGTCCGACATCGGGCGGGACCGACCCTACCGATCTCGTGCGACGTGCGACAAGGAGAGCGCACGGGAGCGTGCAGCAGTACGACGCGATCGGCGGTAGCGAGCCGGCTGGCTCGTTGCCCGCGTCACTCCCGGCCGTAGAAGAGGCGCTCGACGACGGTGCGAGCGCGGCGCGTCACCCGGCGGTACTCGTCGCGCAGCGAGGTCTGGGGGCGGTGGGTGTAGCCGAGCATCCGGGCGAGGTGCTCGGCCTCGTCGGCGTCGGTCGGTAGGGAGTCGCCCGGGGTTCCTGTGAGGAGGTAGCGGTAGTTGCGGGCCCTCTCGCAGAGCCGGTACGCCTCGAGCAGTGCGCCGGCGTCGTCGGCGTCGATCAGGCCCGGCGCGCTCGCAGACGCGGCGAGAGCGCCGGTCGTAGACGGGTCGCGGACCTCCGGGTGGGCGACTCCGTGACGGAGCTGGAGGAGCTGCACCGTGAACTCGACGTCGGAGAGCGAGCCGCGGCCCAGCTTCAGGTGGAACTGCGGGTCGTCGCCGGTCGGCACGCGCTCCTTCTCGACGCGCGCCTTGATGCGGCGGATCTCGCGCGTCGAACTCGGTGGGCAGTGGGTCGCGGTACACGAAGGGCTCCGCGATCGAGATGAGCCTCCGGGCGACCTCGGGGTCACCGGCGATCGGTCGGGCGCGCAGCAGCGACTGGAACTCCCAGGGCAGGGCCCAGCGCTCGTAGTACGCGCGGTAGCCGTCGAGGGAGCGCGCGAGCGGGCCCTGCTTGCCCTCGGGGCGCAGGTTCGCGTCGATGCGGAAGGTCTGCCCGTCGGCTGTGGTCGCGCCGATGGCTCTCATCAGACGTGTCGCGACCCGTTCGGCCGCGTCGAAGTCGGACGGCGAGCCGCCGTCGTAGACGAAGAGCACGTCGATGTCGGATGCGTACGACAGCTCCAGGCCGCCGAGGCGACCCATGCCGATCACGGCGAACGGGACCGTGGGCTCGAGGGATCGCAGGGCGGCCTCCACGGCGGAGTCGGCCAGGTGCGCGAGCTCGCGCCCGGTCGTCTCGACGCCGGCGAGCCCGAGCACGTCGCGCGCCCCGATCCGCAGCAGATGACGGCGCTTGAACCTGCGCAGGCCGGCTCGCCGCCCGTCCTCGTCTTCGCGCCAGTCGAGGGTGTCGAGCGCCTCGTCGACGAGGTCGTCGCGCGTGCCGCTCCGCCGGTCAGGGCATCGTCGTCGGCGAGCACCTCCAGGAAGTCGGGCTGGCGGTGCAGCGCGAGGCCGAGGACCCGGCTCGCCCCGAGCACATGGCACGCTCGCTCCGCGGCGACGGGGGTCTCGCGGAACTGCCGGGCGAGCACCGCCGAGCGGTTCGGCCCCTCGATCATCCGGCGGAGCTGGAGCAGGCCGAGGTCGGGGTCGGGTGACGACGAGAGCCAGTCGAGGATCACCGGCAGAAGCTGCTGCATCACGCGCGACCGCGCGGGTGAACCCGGCGGTGAGCTCCCGCAGGGCGTCTCGTGTGCGGACGAGGTCGTGGAAGCCGAACGCGGCGAGTCGTTCCTCGGCGGCGTCGAGGGTCGAGGTGCCCCGCGCCGGCGAGCGTCTCCAGTAGTGGCGAGAAGAAGAGCTGCTCGTGGATCATGCGCACCACTGCCCGATGAGAGCTGTGCGCTGCGTCGAACTGCTCGAGCGCCGAAGCGTCAGCGACGTCGCGGAACCCGACGACGCGGGCGAGCGCCGTGCGCGCGGAATCGTCGGCGGGCAGCGTGTGCATCTGCTGCTCGTCCTGCAGCTGGAGGCGGTGCTCGACGATGCCGGAGCCACTCGTAGGCGGTGTCGAGCCGACCGGCGTCGGCGAGAGGCGACGTACCCGGCGGCGGCGAGCTGTTCGAGCGCCTCGAGCGTGTTGGCGACCGGATCGACGCGTCGTGCCGACCGTGGACGAGCTGCAGGAGCTGCACCGCGAACTCGATGTCGCGGATGCCGCCCCGTCCACGCTTCAGCTCGCGCTCCGTGGACCCCCTTCAGCCGCAGCATCTCCTCGGTGCGCGACTTCATCGCGCGGATGTCGCGAACTGCGTCGGGGTCCATCACCTCGGGCCAGACGAACGGCTCGGCGCGTTCCACGAAGAGCGCACCGAGATCCGGATCGCCCGCGACGGGTCTCGCCTTGATCAGCGCCTGGAGCTCCCACGTCTGTGCCCACCGGTCCCAGTAGGCCTCGAACGCGTCGATGCTGCGCGAGAGGGCACCGGACCGGCCCTCGGGGCGCAGGTCGGCGTCGGTGCGGAAGACGATGCCGTCGGCGGTGGGCGTCGTCATCACGCTCAACAGCGCGCGGGCGGCGCGTTCGGCCTCCGTCGAGGATCCGTCGTGCACGAAGAGCACGTCGACGTCGCTCGCGTAGTTGAGCTCGCTGCCACCCAGCTTCCCCATCGCCAGGACGGCGATCGGTACCGTCGGTGCAGCGATCTCGAGAGCAGCGCCGAGGCAGGCCTCGCGCGAGATCAGCGAGCTCGGCGCCGACGGTTCGGAGGTCGGCGAGGCCGAGAAGGTCGCGTGCCGCGATCCGCACCATCTCGCGTCGCTTCCACCTCCGCAGCTCGGCCTGGTTGTCGTCGGTCGCGGCGAGGGCGGTGACGAGCGACTCCGCGTGATCTGCGCAGGTGCGCGGCACGGCGAGCCCCGGGGCATCCCTGAGTGAGTCGAGGGCAGCAGCGTCGGAGACGATTCCGGCGAGGAGGGAGTGCGACGCCACGGAGATCGCGACGAGTGCGTCGCGCAGCACCGGTGCAGCCGCGACCTCCTCGTCGAGGCCGGGATGGGCCTCGAAGAGTCGTGCGAGGCCGTTGCGTGCCGCGGCCGGATCGGCAGACCGCTCGACGGCGCCGGTGATCTCGGGGCTGTCGGGGATCGTCTCCTCCACTCCGGGAGTGTCGCACGGCGACCGGGTCGTATCCTGGTGCGGTGCCCGGGATTCGCGTCGCCGCCGCCCAGATCGACACGGTCGTGGGCGACCTCGAGGGAAACGCCGCGAGGATCCTGGCCGCCTACGAGGAGGCCGAGGCAGCACGGCGCCGACCTGGTGGTCTTCCCCGAGCTGACCGTGACCGGGTACCCGCCGGAGGACCTGCTGCTGCGGCCTGCGTTCGTGGCCGCGGCGGCCGAGGCGCTGGAGAAGGTCGGCAGTTCGCACAGGGCGGGCGGCGGCGGTCGTCGGGTTCCCCGAGGCCGGCCGGGACCTGTGGAACTCGGCGGCGGTCCTCGCGCACGGCCGGGTGCAGGGCGTGTACCGCAAGCAGCTGCTCCCCAACTACGCGGTCTTCGACGAGCGCCGCTACTTCGCGCAGGGCACCGACGAACGGCCCGCTCTTCGTGGTAGCCGGAGTGAAGGTCGGTGTGACGATCTGCGAGGACTCGTGGAGCCCGACCGGCCCGGTCGTGGAGCTCTCAGCCGGTGGTGCGGAGCTGATCGTCAACCTCAACGCGTCCCCGTACTACGCGGGACGGCTGCGCGAGCGCGAGACGATGCTGGCGACGCGCGCCGCCGACGCCGTCGGTCCCGATCGTCTACGCGAACCTCGTCGGCGGTCAGGACGAGCTCGTCTTCGACGGGGCGTCGATGGTCTTCGACGAGAGCGGTCGCCTGATGGCGCGCGCCAAGCAGTTCGAAGAGGATCTGCTCGTCGTCGATATCGACGTGCGCGCAACGTTCCGCCGGCGCCTTCTCGATCCGCGGGCCGCGCGGGTGGCTCGCAGCTCCCGGAGATCGCGGTCAGCGACGCCCGGATCGCCGGCGAGCCCGTGGTCGCGCGCGTGGTGCCCGTCCTCGAACCGGTGCGCGAGGTGTACGAGGCGTTGGTCCTCGGCACGCGCGACTACGTGCGCAAGAACGGCTTCGACGACGTCCTCATCGGGCTCTCCGGCGGCGTCGACTCGGCGCTGGTCGCCGCGATCGCCGTCGACGCGCTCGGGCCGGAGCACGTGACGGGCGTCCTCATGCCGTCGCGCTACTCGAGCGCCGGAAGCATCACAGACGCCGAGGCCCTGGCTGGGAGTCTCGGGATGGCCACTCTCGTCGTGCCCATCGAGCCGGCACACACCGCCTTCGAGGAGATGCTCGCCCCGGTCTTCGAAGGCACCGAGCCGAACGTCGCCGAGGAGAACGTGCAGTCGCGCGTGCGCGGCAACGTGTTGATGTCGATCTCGAACAAGCTCGGTTGCATGGTGCTGACCACCGGCAACAAGAGCGAGATGGCGACCGGCTACGCGACCCTGTACGGCGACATGGTCGGCGGGTTCGCTGTCATCAAGGACGTTCCCAAGACGCTCGTGTACGCGCTCTGCCACGATCGCAACGAACGCGCCGGCAGCGATCTCATCCCGAGCTCCATCATCGAGAAGCCTCCCAGCGCCGAGCTGCGCCCGGAGCAGCTCGACACCGACTCGCTACCGGCCTACGACCTCCTCGACCCGATCCTCCAGGGCTACGTGGAGGACGACAGGTCGATCGCAGAGCTGGAGGAGGAGGGGTACGACCCGGCGCTGGTGCGGCGCGTGGCGTGCCTCGTCGACAGCAACGAGTACAAGCGGCGACAGGCGCCACCGGGGGTGAGGGTGTCACCCAAGGCCTTCGGCAAGGATCGCCGCCTCCCCATCACCAACCGCTGGCCCGGCTGACACTCGACTGTGGACGAAGCCGACCCCGGCCGGCACGGCGCAGGCGCGGGAGACGACGGCGCCGAACACCGGGCGCTCGTCCACGACATCGAGGAGACGGCGTGGGAGACCCGGCGTCCGCTCCTGCCTGAGCTGGCGCTGGTCGGGGCGACGATCGCGTTCGGGGCGACGTTCACGATCGTCCAGGACGCGCTCGACAGCCTCACACCGGTCGGGTTCGTCCTGCTCCGCTTCGCGGTCGGGACGCTGGTGCTGCTCCCGATCGCGTTGCGGGTCGGCTGGCGCCGCCGTGACGTGGCGGTGCCCGACGAGACACTCCGATCGTTCGCCGTCGCGGGGATTGTCCTCGGAGCGGTGGCCCTCGGTGGGTACTGGCTCCAGAACCTGGGCCTGCAGCGGACGACCACCTCGAGCTCGGCGTTCATCACCGGGCTCTTCGTGGTCTTCACGCCGCTCGTGGAGACGGTCGCCCGGCGTCGCGCCCCGTCGCGCAGGGTGCTGGCGGCGGTCGCGACGGCAGCGGCGGGGCTCTTCCTGCTCACCGGCGCCCGCTTCTCCCCGGGGGCGGGGGAGCTGTTCACGCTCGGGTGCGCCGCATGCTTCGGAGCGTGGATCTACCTCGGGGGCACCTACGTGAACCGGTTCGACGCGGTCGCCCTGACAGCGGTCCAGATGGGTGCGATCGTCGTCTTCGCGGCCCCGGTGGTCCTGATCGGCGGCCTCGGGAGGCTCGACGGCCAGGCGCTCTTCGCCGTCCTGTTCACGGGGACCGTCTGCTCGGGGGTCGCCTTCACGCTGCAGCTCTGGGGCCAGCGGCGGATCGAGCCGACCCGCGCCGCCGTGATCCTCCTCTTCGAGCCGGTCGTGGCCGGGTTCGTGGGGTTCGCGGTGGGGGAGCGACTGGGTGTGAAGGGGTACGTGGGGGCGGCGGTGATCCTCGCGAGCATCGCCGTGGCGGAGTCGCGCTCCTGGACCGGGAGGCGTACGGTGGGGGCGCGGATCGACCACTGAGAGTGACGCCTGCCACCTGGGGACGGCGGCGGCAGGAGGAGAGCGCCGCCGCTGCCGGCTGTTCGGGTCTCCGCCGGCAGCCCCGAGGCGACGGCCGCGCCCCCGGCCTCCGGGGGGAAATGTCGCATCCGGGCGGTACGCTGGCCCGGTAGGGGGCCGAAATGCCCAAGTCGGACTGTGCATAACCGCCCGATTCTGTGGATAAACCGGCTTGACGCCTCCCTTATCCTACAAGGGCACCGTCTGAGGGTCGTCCGAGTCGGCCGGCCCCCTCCGGTTTCTCCACAGGCGCCGTCTCGAAAGAGGGTTGTTTCGTTGGCCAAGGAACGTGTCGAGCGGGACGAGGAAGACCTCGTTAGGCTCTATTTGACCGATATAGGACAGTACCCCCTGCTGACCAAGGACGACGAGGTCCGCCTCGCCCAGCAGATCGAGAACGGCAACGCTGCGCGCGAACAGCTGAGCTCGGCGAAGTCGCTCACGGCGGCCAAGAAGCGCGACCTGCGACGCGGGTCCCGCGAGGGCGAGGACGCCCAGCGCACCTTCGTGCAGTCGAACCTGCGCCTCGTGGTCTCGATCGCCAAGAAGTACCAGGCATCGGGGCTGCCGCTCCTCGACCTCATCCAGGAGGGCAACCTCGGCCTGATGCACGCGGTCGAGAAGTTCGACTGGCGCAAGGGCTTCAAGTTCTCCACGTACGCGACGTGGTGGATCCGCCAGGCGATCACGCGCGGCATCGCGAACACCGGCCGCACGATCCGCCTCCCGGTCCACGCCGGCGACACGCTCGCCCGCCTCCAGAAGGCGCGGTCGCGCCTCGAGCTCAAGCTCGGGCGCCCGGCGACCCTCGCGGAGCTCTCCGCAGAGGTCGAGATGCCCGAGGACAAGGTGACCGAGGCGCTGCGCTTCGCCGCCGAGCCCCTCTCGCTCTCGGAGCCCCTGCGCGAAGACGGCGACGCCGAGCTCGGCGACATCGTCGAGGACCGCTCGGCGGAGTCGCCCTTCGAGGTGGCCGCCACGGCGCTGCTGCCGGCGGAGATCGAGAAGCTCCTCGCACCGCTCGACGAGCGGGAGCGCCAGATCCTCGCACTGCGCTTCGGTCTCGACCGCGGCGAGGCCCGCACGCTCGAGGAGGTAGGCGAGTACTTCAACCTCACCCGGGAGCGGATCCGCCAGATCGAGGCCCGGGCGATGTCGAAGCTCCGGCACCCCTCGGCCGACACGGGCGCCCGCGACCTGCTCGCCGTCTGAGCCCGGGCGCCCCGGCGCCACGACGAGTCACCCATCGGGCCCCGCTCCGGCGGGGCCCGGTCGCGTGCCCGGCTGGTAGCCCCCGGCCCCGCCGTCGGCCGGCCCGGCCGCGTCCCCGGCCGGCCCGACCATTGAGCGTTCACCTACCGAGACGGTGGCTGAACGCGACATGGTCGGGATCCAGTGTCAACCGTGCGGCGCTCTAAGTGTCTGTACAGGCATGATGGTCGCGGTGGGAACCACCCGGGACGAGCTCGCGGCCGGAGCCGCCGCGGATCACTCCTCCGACGAGGTGTTGGGGCGCATCTACCGTGAGCACTACGCATCCCTGGTAGGCCTGGCCAGGCTGTTGGTCGACGAGCACGCGCTCGCCGAGGAGGTCGTGCAGGAGGCGTTCGCCCGCACCCTTGATGGCTGGAAGAGGCTGCGAAGGCCGAACGACCCGCTGCCGTACGTGCGCCGAGCGGTGGTCAACCTCGCCCGCGGGAGCCTTCGCCGCAGGATCGTCGCGCGGGCGAGGCGTGTGTCTCCACCGGAGTACGCCGTGTCGGCCGAGTCGCTGGTCATTCGCGATGAAGCACGCCTGGCGGTTCTCGCGGCGGTCGCGGATCTCCCCGAGCGTCAGCGCTCGTGCGTTGCGCTCCGCTACTTCCTCGACTGCTCCACCAAGGAGACTGCCGCGACCCTAGGTATCTCCGAGGGCTCCGTGAAGACGCACCTGCACCGTGCGCTCGCATCTCTCGCCGGTCGACTGGAGGCCCTGCGATGAACCGAGTGCCCGACGACGTGCTCCGCGACGCGCTCACGGCCGGGCCTGGCGATCCGGCCTCGCCGGCGCCTCCGGCTGACGGCTGGGAAGACATCCGAGCCAGCGCGCCGACCGCCGCCGGAACAGGAGGCGCACGAGTGTCGGGGTGGCGGCGCGGCCGGATCCGTGGTCGCCGCGCTCGCCGTCCTCGTCGGTCTGTATGGGAGCGGTGACGGGGAATCGGCGAGGGTCGAGGTCGTCGACTCCACGACTCCGGGCGCGCGCTGCAGGGCGGTCCGGCGCCGGAGAGGATCATCGCAGCTCGTCGAGGGCGGGCTCATGGTGCTCGATGCATCTGACGGCCCGAGTCGAGATCGCACCTCCGTGTCGTGGAGAGCCGACGGCGGAATCGAGGACCGGTCGCTGGAATGGTCGTGACGGCTGAAGGGCAGGTGCTGGCGGGGGTGATCGGACTGGGCGAATCCTCCACGACGAAGTGCGCACAGAGCGCCGCCTGCGCTGCATCGCGTGTGCGACCCGAGGTCGGCGGTACGGCGGGCGCGCGACCAGTCGGAGCGGCCCACAGCCCTCAGGCAAGTCCCGACGGGCGACTCATCGCGTACGGGTCGTGCGTCGACGCACAGGACCGTCGGAACGCCAGGCGGTCCTGGGCATTGCAGACGCCGGATCGATCGTATCGGAGCTGATCGACAGGGAGTGCCGTCTATGTAGCGCCTCGGCGGTGATCCGCAGGGCACTGCGACCTGGGTGGAACCGCTCGGAGTTCCTTCCGTTCCGGGCAGCTGTTGGTGCACCTTGGCGTCGACTGGTCGGGCGCATACACGGTCGACCCGGCCGCGTACACAAGGGCCCCGGCTCGGTGAGGCGCCGATCGACAGGCCGTACCCGCTTCCCGGAAGAGACGACCGCGGCCGCAGTGCTCGGCAGCAGCCGACATCGCGATCACCGTGGCGTCGCGATGTCGCCGGGGGGGCCGAGGTCGTGGTGCTCGACGGGCCGAGAGCGGCGACGAACGTCGGCGACCCTGCTTCGAGCTGCGCGACCATCACGTCGAGACCCTGAGGTCCTTTGAGGCCCCGATCCGGTGAGCACCTCGTGTTCACCGCAGGCAGTCGGTCGTCCGCGCAGGACTGTCAGCCGCGTTGTGGCGCTGGTCAGTCGGTGACTCGGCTCCGACTCCGGTCACGCTTCCGAGTGGGCTCGGCATCTGGGCCGCGGCCTGGCTCCCCGACTCGGCTCCGTCGACGCCCGTCACCACGGCGCTGCCGGTCTCGGCACTCGCCGACGACGAGATCGTCGCGCTCCGTGGTGACGGGTTCGTCGGGCTCGACGCCGCCGACGGCACCGCGACGCGGAGCCTGGGCGAGAAGCTCGAGGATCTGTCCACATCAGGGCCGGGCGGGGTGCAGATCTCCATCTCGTCGGACCGAACGTGGATCTATCACGACGCGTACCGCGTCGAGGGCTGCGACGACTCGGCTCCGAATCGCGAGATCCGGCGCAAGAGCGCAGGGGACGACCGGGGGAGCTCTTGGCTATCGGTCGCGGCCCCGAGGCGAGCCCCGACGGCGCCGACGTCGCCTTCCTCCGGAGCGCGGGCGAAGGCTCCTGCTCGGATGCGGTCCCGGAGCTGGTGGTGCGCGATCTGGCGAGCGGAGCCGAGCGTTCGTGGTCGCTGCCGGACCCGGAGGACGAGCCCGGCACGCTCGCCGGTCCCCTCGGGTACCTCGCCGACTCTCGGCACCTCCTCGTGAAGGTCGATCGCGGTGCGGCGACCGAGTGGTGGATCGCCGACACCGACGCGGCGCCCGGCGATCTGAAGGCGAAGAGGATTCCGTTCCCCGACGATGCGGTCCCCTATGGACTCTGGATGACACCCGATGGAGGTCTCGTCGGAGCTCTGGAGAGTGGGTGGGTTGGCAGCTTCCACCGCGACGGCAGTCACTCGGCCGCCGGGACCGTCTGCCCGGGATACGTGGCGGACTGCCGGGTGGTCGACGTGCTGACGAGTCCCGACGGCACGAAGATGCTCCTGCTCGTCGCGGGCCACGAGTACAGCGGCTTGGTCGACGCCTGGACGGTTGAGGAGATCGCCGACTCCGTCAGGGCTGCCGACTGGTAGCCCCGGCCCCGCCGTCCGACCCCGGCCGGCCCGACCATTGAGCGTTCACCTACCGAGACGGTGGCTGAACGCGACATGGTCGCCGATCGGCGCCTACCGCGGGGCTGAAGGGGGCATCTGACAACGCGAAGCGCGACCTGGGCGTCTGTGTGGGTGATGATCCAGTCCGTGACTCTCCCGAACCCCGCAGAGGTCGCGCTCGTGGATCGCGACGAGGCCCTGAGCGACCTGTACCAGGACCACTACCGGTCGCTGGTGCGCCTCGCCGCCATCCTCGTCGACGATCGCGAGTCGGCCGAGGACGTCGTGCAGGACGCCTTCGTGAAGGCCTACCGCTCCTGGGGGCGGATAAAGGACCCGGCCGCCGCTCCGGCGTACCTGCGGTCGATCGTGATGAACACGGCACGCTCGGGCCTGCGCCGCCGCCTCGTCGCCGCCAGGCACCGGCCGACCGCGCCGCCCCCCACCGCCCCGGCCGACGAGACAGCGCTCCTCTCCGAGGACCGCCGCGAGGTCCTCGACGCGCTGCGCTCCCTCCCCCGCCGCCAGCGCGAGTGCCTGACCCTGCGCTACTACCTCGACTGCTCCGAAGCCGAGATCGCCGAGACGCTCGGCATCTCGAAGGGATCGGTGAAGTCGCACGCGAGCCGCGGCCTCGCCGCGCTCGCCGGTCGCCTGGAGGCGAGACGATGACTGCACCCCACGACCCCACCGACCCTCGCGACCCGCACGACATCTCCCGGGATCCGCAAGACGCGCCGATCGACGCGCCCCGCCACGACGGCGACGACGCCGATCGCTCGGCGATCGAGGCACGGCTGGCACGACGCGCTCGAGCGCGTACGCCGACACCGTGGAGCCCGCAGCCGGAGCGTGGGCGCGCCTGCGCGGCCGCGTCGACGGCGGCGGCCGTGCACCGAGGCGGGCAGTCGTCGCCGTCCTCGCCGGAGCCGGTGCGGTGGCGGCGGCGATCGCACTCGTCGTCGTTCTCGCCGGCGACCGAGACGGCTCCGACGGCGGCATCGAGATGATCCCGGCGACGCCGCCCACCTCGGGCGTCGTGGTCACCGACCCGACGGCTACGACGGTCACCACCGCCCCTGCGGCCACCACGACGACGGCACCGGTGCCCTACGGAACCGACGGAGTGATCGCGGCTACGGCCGACGGCCGGGTCGTCCTCCTCGACGTCGACGGCGGCGAGGTGCGCACCCTCGTCGACGCTTCGGAGGGCGAGCAGGTCACCCAGGTGGCGCTCGACCCCGACCGCGCGCACCTCTGGTACCTCTCGAAGCCGGCGGGGACAGGCGGCTGGGGGTGCGGGACGCTCTACGAGGTCGCGACCGCCGACGGCTCGACGGCCGTGGAGCACGGCACGGCGGACCACTTCGCTCTCAGCCCCGACGGCGGCACGTGGCTCTGTCCCGCGGTTCGCTGGACCCTTGGGGCGACGAGGCGCGCCCCTCCGGACGTGGTCACGCGACTCCCGTGCCGGACAGCGCGATCTCCATCCGTTCTACCGACGAGCGGCGAGCGAGGTCGCGGACGCCTGGGAGGGGCAGGCGGCGCCGACACCGGCCCGGGGCGTACGCGAGCTGGCTCTCGTGGTCGCCGGATGGCGAGCCGCTAGCGGCAAGCTTCTGCTGGGAGGAGTGCGACACGCGGGTCTACGAGATGCCGCGGCTGAGCACGCCGGAGTGCCAGCCCGGACGCGTCCGTGCACCCCGGCTCGGGACGTTCGAGTACACGACGGTGTCGCGCTCGCCTCCGAGGGCTCGACCGACTACCCGGCTTGGACGAAGGACGGGCTGCTCGTCGCCAACGAGCACTGCTGCTACCCCGAGGAGGCGGACGGGAGCCGGGTCGTCGCGTTCGACCCCGCGACCGGCGCACGCGGCGAGGTGCTCCTCGACTACGCCGACACACCGCTGCGCGGCATCACGACCGACGCCGGGACCCCCTCCACCTACCAGGGAGACACCCGGTACCTGGTGGTGCTCTACGAGAACTCCGCCGACATCTGGGTGCCGCCCGCTGCGGCGACCACCCTCGCCGGCGACATCCTCGCCGCCGCCTGGGCCCCGGGTCTCGTAGCGGCGGATTGAGAGTCGCCTCGCCCGGCGCCCGCGACCATTGAGGGTCTGGCTACCTGATGGGTGGCTGGTCGCGACAGGTTCGACGGGATCGGCGGGCGGACGGGATCGGGTAGGGACTGCGGGGCGCGGACGGTGGGCATAGCCTCGCGGTGTCGTGGGTGCAGGGTGCCCGATCAGCCGACGCCGACGGCGGACGCCGCCGGCCAGGGAGGAACCACCGTGGAAGAGCAGCCCCCCACACCGCCGTCGACCCCGCCGCCCTCCTCGCCTCCGACCCCGCCGGCGCCGCCCGCCGCCTCGCCGGGGGCGTGGAGAGCCCCTCAGGGGGCCGACGACGCCGGCAAGGTGCAGGACCAGGTGCAGCGCCAGGCCGGAGCCGGCGCCGCGGGCGCCGGAGGCGGGACCCTCTTCACCGAGCCGGTGCTGGTCGTCAACCAGAAGGCGAAGCTCATCGAGCTCGTCGCAGAGTTCAAGGTCTTCGACCAGAACGGCAACCAGGTCGGCTCCGTCGCACAGGTCGGGCAGAGCCAGCTCAAGAAGGCGCTCCGCCTCGTGAGCAGCCTCGACCAGTTCATGACGCACACGTATGAGATCCGC
Organism: uncultured Actinomycetes bacterium; assembly: GCA_963706745.1. Lineage (GTDB taxonomy): Bacteria > Actinomycetota > Acidimicrobiia > IMCC26256 > PALSA-610 > JAOSJK01. Next base: position 63,441 of record CAVPMX010000007.1, read on the forward strand.
GACGCACAGGACCAGCCGGTTCTCGTGCTCACGCGTCCCCGCAAGATCATGAAGTCGAAGTTCTCGATCAAGCGTGCCGACGGCAGCGAGATCGGAGCAGTGGTGCAGAAGAACATGATCGGCAAGATCAAGTTCGCGCTCGAGGCCGGAGGCAAGGAGGTCGGCTCCCTGAACGCCGAGAACTGGCGGGCCTGGAACTTCAACATCCAGGACGCCTCGGGCCGTGAAGTCGCGCGCATCACCAAGACGTGGGAGGGCCTCGCGAAGACGATGTTCACGACGGCCGACAACTACGTGCTGCAGATGCACGAGCCCCTCGCCGAGCCGCTCCTGAGCCTCGTCGTCGCAACCGCCCTCTGCGTCGACACCGCACTGAAGCAGGACAGCCGCGGCCTCACCTGACAGTGCCCGGACCCGCACGGCCGACGGCCGTGCGGGCCGGAGGGCGCCGACCGTGCCGGGCCCCGCGCAGCAGCGGAGGCGGCAGGAATCGAACCCACCGGACGGGGATCACCCGTCCCGCTCGTTTTGAAGACGAGGGGGGCCACCAGACCCCGTGCACCTCCGGCACGATTCTGCCCCAGGCGAGCGCTGCCCCGCGATGCGGCCCACCGCCCCCGCCTGTGTCGCGGGGTGAGGCATTCGCTAGTGTGCAGGTGGCCCAGCCCGCGTTAGGAGACCGCCCATGAAGAAGCTCCTGCTCCTCCTCCTGCTGGTCGCCCTCGGTGCCGTAGTAGCGAAGAAGGTTCGCGAGTCGGCCTGAGCACGACCACGAGAAGTCCCGCAAGTCCTGTAGGACCTGCACGATCTGGAACACCTGCGACACGGGCGCCGGGGCGCGATCGCCCCGGCGTCTTCGCGTCGGTGGCGAGAGCGGAACGCCTGTCCGAGACGCGGCTCTACGCGTGTTGCCCGGGCCGGCGGTGCCACCAGACGTAGAGCGCCACACCGGTCCCGACGGCCGCCAGCGCGCTGCTCGCAGCGATAGCAGGGCCGCTCGGCGGTGAGGGAACGAGGTCGCGCAACGCGACGGCGCGTCCGAACCGGCGCACCGGCCAGTCGCGCTCACGTGCGATCCGCTCGAGGTCGCGATCGGGGTTGACGGCCACGGGGTGCCCGACCACCTCCAGCATGGGGAGGTCGGTTATCGAGTCGGAGTACGCATACGACGACGCCAGGTCGATCCCGTCGCTGGCGGCGAGGTCGAGTATCGCCTCTGCCTTGTTCGGCCCGTACGCGTAGAACTCGAGCTCGCCCGCGTACCGTCCCTGGTCGTCTACAGCGGCTCGCGTGCAGATCACGTCGGCCACCCCGAGGTGCTCTGCGACGGGCTCGACGACCTCGGCCGGTGACGACGAGATGATGACGGTGCGCCGACCCGCGTCGCGATGCTCGTGCAGGAGCTCGAGCGCCTCGGCGTAGACGATCGGGGTGATGACGTCGTCGAGCGTCTCGCGCACGATCTGCTTGATCCGCTCCTGGTCCCAGCCGCGTGTCATGCGGAGCATCGCTTCGCGCATGCGCTCCATCTTCGACTCGCCGGCCCCGAACAGCATGTAGATGAACTGCGCGTACATCGCCCTCAGGATCACGGGGCGCGAGATGAGACCCTCCCGGTAGAAGGGGCCGCCGAACGCCGCGACGCTGCTCTTGGCGACGATCGTCTTGTCGAGGTCGAAGAAGGCTGCCTCCATCACCGCAGAGAGTAGGACCATCAGGCGAGGCACTTGACGCCCCGTAGGTTCGTGGGTACGTTGCGCGGGCTCCCACTGCGCCCCGCCCGAGCGGCGCTCGGAGCCTCGTAGCTTCCCCCGCCTTCCCCGGTCATGTCTCCCGCGCGTTCGCGCGCCTGCAGGAAGGCACCGGGATGCTCCTCACGCTCTGGTCACCCAAAGGGGGGTCCGGCACATCGGTCGTCGCGACCTCCTGCTCCCTCGTTCTCGCCGCCTCCGGCGGTGCCCGCCTCGCCGACCTCGACGGCGACCAGACCGCGCTCCTGGGCCTGGCGTCCGACCCGGCACCCGGGTTGACCGACTGGCTGATGGCCGGGGCGGAGGCACCCTCCGACGCCCTCGCCCGACTCGCCGTCGAGGCCGGCCCCGGGCTCTCGCTGCTGCCCGTCGGTGGGTGCGATCCCGGCGACGCCGCACCCGAGGCCGGCGCCGCTCTCGCGGTGCTGCTGCGCGACGACCCCGCGCCCACCGTCGCCGACCTGGGTCGCGTGGAGGCCCCGGCGCTGGAGGCGATGGTCGAGGTCGCCGACGCCTCGGTCGTAGTGGTGCGCGGCTGCTACCTGGCGCTGCGGCGTGCGGTGCACCGTGCCCTCACTTCGCGAGCGGTCGGCGCGGTGCTGGTCGAGGAGCAGGGCAGGTCGTTGGGCGAGCGCGAGGTAGCCGACGTGCTCGGCGTGCCCGTGCTCGCGACGTTCCCGCTGCGACCGGCGGTGGCGCGCACGATCGACGCGGGCGTCCTCGTCGCCCGACCGCCCGACGCGCTGGCTCGCCCGGCGCGGCGACTCCTCGGGCGCCTCGGCATGCTCGGGAGCGAGGGTGCGGCCGCGTGAGGTCGTCGAGCGTCGCGCACGCCAACCCGGGCGCGGGCGGGACCGAGGTGAGCGCAGCGACCCCTCGCGCGGAGCCCGCCGTGGCGAAGCGTCAGTCCGACGCCACCGTCGCCGACGATGCGACGCTCAAGTCGGCGCTGCACCGCCGTCTCCTCGCCGACCCCGCGGCGGGTACCGGCGGGCGCGACGCGCTACGTGCCCGCCTCTCGCAGCTCATGCACGACGAGGCTCCACTGGTCGGCGGAGCCCGCGCCGACCGCCTCCTCGACCAGCTGATCGAAGAGGTCGACGGCCTCGGCCCGCTCGAGGCGTTGCTGGCCGACCCCGACGTCTCGGAGATCATGGTCAACGGCCCGGGCCGCGCGTACGTGGAGCGGAGCGGTCGCCTGGAGGAGATCGCACTCGACCTCGATGCGGCGACGATCGCGCGCCTCGCGGAGCGGATCGTCGCCCCGCTCGGGCTCCGGCTCGATCGCACCGCCCCGATCGCCGACGCACGCCTGCCCGACGGCTCCCGGCTGCACGCCGTGCTGCCACCGTTGGCGCCCGACGGCCCGGTGGTGACCATCCGGCGATTCATGGCCCGCACGGTGAGCCTCGACGACTTCGACGCCGGTAGCGCGGCGGGCTTCCTCGAGGCGGCGGTGGCCGCCGGATGGAACATCCTCGTCGCCGGCGCCACCGGCGCCGGCAAGACCACGTTGTTGAACGCTCTCTCGGCCTCGATCGCCCCCGGTCTGCGCGTCGTCACGATCGAGGAGACGGCCGAGCTCCGGCTCGCACAGCCGCACGTGGTCCGCCTGGAGGCGCGGCCCGCGAACGCCGAAGGGGTCGGCGCGACGTCGGTGCGCGACCTCGTGAGGGCGGCGCTGCGGATGCGCCCCGACCGGATCGTCGTCGGCGAGGTGCGAGGCGGCGAGGCGCTCGACATGCTCCAGGCGCTCAACACGGGCCACGACGGATCGCTCTCTACCGTGCACGCGAACGGACCGACCGACGCCCTCATACGTGTCGAGACGCTCGCGCTCCTCGCGGGCGTCGGCCTCCCGCTGCCGGCGATCCGGGCGCAGGTCGCCGCTGCGATCGACGCAGTCGTACACGTCACGCGGCGCGACGGCGGCGAGCGGCGCATCGAGTGCATCGCGGAGGTCGCGCGCTCACGTGGGAGCGCTCCGGCGACGCACCCCCTCTTCGCACGTCGCGGCGGGGCGCTGCGGGCCGTCGATGCTCCCGAGCGCGAGGCGCGTGCACCGGGCCACTCGATCGCCGGGGCGTGGACGTCGTGCTGACGGCGACGGTCGCGCTCGTCGGCCTCGCGACGTCGGGGATGCTCGCCCGATCGGCGTCGAGGATCGACGCAGCGACGCGCACCGGCGGGCTCCGCGCGGTGACACGAATGCAGCTGCCGCCACGCCTGCGCGCGCCGCTGCTGCGGCGGCTCGAGGCAGCCGACGTCGAGGCGACGCCCGAGGTGGCCCTTCAGACCTGGCTGCTGGCGGTGCTCGCGGCCGGCGTTCTCGGCCTCGCGATCGCTCCGGCCGTCGGGGCGGCCGCAGTGCTGATCGCGGTGGGCGCAGGCCCTGTCGGGATCCATGTCTCCAGGCGGCGGCGCGACCGCAGGGCGGCGGCTGCGGTGCCGGTGTTCCTCGACTCGGTAGCGGCGGAGATGCGTGGAGGGGCGACGGTCGAGGGAGCGATCGCTGAGAGTGCCTCCATGGGTGGTCCCCTCGGATCGGATCTGCAGCGCGTGCTCGGGCGCGTCGGCCTCGGCGGCCGGCTCGAAGATGCACTCTCCTCGTGGGCGGTGGAGCGTGCGGTCCGAGGCGTACGGCCCGCGGCGGGCGCCCTGGCCCTCGCCGCCGAAGTGGGCGGGCCGGCGGCCGATGCCCTCGAGGGGCTCGCGTCGTCGCTGCGCGAGGGCTTGGCGGCGTCGGCCGAGGCGCGGTCGCTCTCGGCGCAGGCGCGCATGTCGGCGCTCGTGGTCGGCGCGGGACCGATCGGCTTCCTCGTCGTCTCGGCCGTCGCCGACCCCTCCGCGACGACGCGGCTCTTCGCCACGGCGGCGGGCAGGGTCTGCCTCGCTGCCGGGCTCGTGCTGGAGGCCCTCGGTGCGATCTGGATGCGGTACCTCCTGCGGGAGGAGGCGTGACCGCCGAGGTGGTCGCACTCGCGCTCGGCTGGGGGTGCGTCGCTGCGGCGCCCTTCGTCGCGTGGGGCGTGCGCGCGGCGACCCGCGGGCGGGCAGCCGGCCTCCGTCCCCTGCCGGAGCGCGATGGCCCCGGTCCCCGTCGCGCTCGGCTGCCCGGTTCGGTGCGGTTGCGGTCGACGGCTCGTGCGGTGCCGGGTGTGGCGCTCGTGGAGCGCGTCGTGCGCGGGGCCCTGGAGCAGCGCCGGGCCCGCAGGGAGGAGGCGAGGCTCCGTGCGGAGATCCCCGTGGCGCTCGACCTCCTAGGAGTGGCGGCCGGAGCCGGGTGCACCCCCTACGTCGCGCTCGAGACGGCGGCCGCCTGGGCCCCGCCCCTGGTCGCCGCTCACCTGGCCGGCGTGCCGCGGGCGTGCCGTCTCGGTGTCGCCCTGACCGACGCGCTCGCGTCGAAGGGCCGCGAGGCACCGGCGCTGCGGCCGCTCGCCGACGCGCTCGGCGCGACGGTCCGACTCGGTGCACCGATCGGGGACGCCCTCGCGCGCCTCGCCGCCGACGGCCGCGCCGACCTGCGACGCGCGGCGGAGACCCGCGCCCGCACCATGTCGGTCCGCCTGCTCTTCCCTCTGGTGCTCTGCGTGCTGCCGGCATTCGGTCTTCTCACCGTCGTTCCGGCGGTCATAGCGGGTCTGCGGCAGGGCTGACCGCTACTGCCCCGGCGGCCCCGGCCGCACTTCCCCCGTGCTTCCCCGCAACCGCGGCGCGCCAGCGCCGGCACGACCATCCTGGAGGTACCCGTGTCCCACCTGTTGATCTCCACCTACTGCTACGTCTGCCTGAAGACCGTCTACGCGAAGGCTGTCCATCTGGATGTCGGGAACGCCGCGGCGAGGGGCGATCTCACCGGTGCACGACGAGGCATCGCTTCGCACGGCGAGCGGGGCCAGACGACGGCGGAGTACGCGATGGTCATCATCGCGGCTGCAGCCATAGCGGCGCTGCTCCTCGCGTGGGCGACGAAGACCGACGCCATCTCGCGGTTGCTCGACCGGGTGATCGAGCTCATCCTCCCCGGGTAGTGGGTGCACCCACACCGCAGGCGACGGGTTCTGCGCGCGCCGGGCGGCGCGAGCAGGGCCAGTCGACCGCCGAGTTCGCCCTCGTGCTCCCGCTCGTGGTGCTCACGATGCTCGCGGTGATCCAGACGGCGCTCCTCGCTCGCGATCAGGTGCTCCTGGTGCATGCCGCGCGCGAGGCGGCCCGCGAGGCGTCGGTGGACGGCGGCGACGAGCGCGTGCGCGCTGCCGTCGAGAGGGTGCTGCCGGGCGCCTGGGTCGTCGTCGCGCCGAACCTCGGAGTGGGTGAGCCCCGCACCGTGACGGTGCGCTTCGTCGCGCACACGGACCTGCCGCTGATCGGAGCGGTCTACCCCGACCCGGAGCTGAGCGCGAGCGTCACGATGCGCTCGGAGAGGTGAGAGGGCGACCGGAGGGCCAGCGCGGCTCGGTGGCGGTGGTCTCCCTGGCGACGTTCGGCATCGGCGTCGTGCTCATCCTCGGTCTGGGGAGGGTCGCCGCTGCGGCCGTGCTGCAAGCGCGCGCCGACGCGGCCGCCGACGCGTCGGCGCTCGCCGCCGCCGACGCCCTCGCGTTGGGTCGCGGAAGCACGGGTGCGGCGCAGGCGGCGGAGGCGACGGCGGTCGCGAACGGCGCCGAGGTCGTCGCCTGCGACTGCGCGGGTCTCTCCGCCGAGGTCGTCGTGGAAGTGCAGCCACCCGGCGGACCGCTCGCCGCGTTCGGGCCCGCACGGTCGAGGGCACGCGCCGAGATCGACCCGGCGGCGCTCCTCGGGCGCGGCCCGTAGCGACGCGACGTGCCGCGCCTGAGCTCCTTCTACGGGGTGATCGTGTACATGCCGATGAATGATCACGATCCGCCGCACTTCCACGTGCGCTACTCGGGCGCCGGCGGACGCGTCGTCATCGACACCGGCCGAGTACAGCCTGGCTCGAGGCTCCCGCCGAGGGCACTGAGGCTGGTGGAGCGGTGGCGGGCAGAGCACACCGACGAGCTGCGGTCCGCATGGAGGGCGGTACGGGCAGGAGCCTCGCCCGGTACCATTGAGCCGCTCGAGTGAAGGAAGTGACCGGTGCGTGAGATCGTCGAAGTGGAGGTCGCGTCGGGGTTCGTCGTGCGCCTGACGTTCGACGACGGGTCGGTGCGTGTGCTCGACGTCGAGCCCCTGCTCCGGGGGCCGGTGTTCGAGCCCATCAGGGCAGATCCCCGGCTCTTCGCCGAGGTCTTCGTGGATCGTGAGCTGGGAACCATCGCGTGGCCCAACGGAGCCGACATGGATGCCGACGTGCTCCACGGCGACGAAGTGCCCTCCTGGTCCGCTGCGGCACGCTGAGCGGCGACGGGCAGGGAGAACCGGGCCCGGCCGTCAGGAGCCGGCGAGGAGTCGCAGCAGGGTTACCGCGCCGGCCTTGTCGAGGTACTCGTTCCAGTTGCCGCACTTCGGCGACTGCACGCACGACGGGCAGCCGTCGTCGCAGCGGCAGCCCCCGACCAGGTCGAGCGTCGCTCTCACATGGCGTGTCGAGGCTTCGAAGGCCATCTCGGCGATGCCCGCTCCGCCCGGGTAACCGTCGTACACGAAGATCGTCGGCTCCCCCGTCTGTGGGTGCGACGCGATCGAGACCCCGCCGACGTCCCAGCGGTCGCAGATCGTGAAGAGCGGCAGGAGGCCGATCAGGCCGTGCTCGGCGGCGTGGACGGTGCCGAGGATCTGCGCCGGCGCGAGCCCGGAGCCGAGGAGAGCGGGGAGGGGCACCGTGTACCAGCACGCGCGCGTCGGCAGGTTGCGCGCCGGCAGGTCGAGGTCGCAGACCTCGATCACCCGGTTGTCGGAGATCTGCTTGCGCTGGTAGGCCGCGACCGCGACTCGTCACCTCGACGGAGCCGAGGTGAACCGCCCCGGGTCCGACGGGCGCCGAACATTCCTCGCCGATGATCACGAGGTCGCTCTCGGAGCGCGGCTGCGTGTACTCGTCGGCGTCGTCGAAGGCGTCGAGGAGCGCGACGTGATCGGTGGTGTCGAGGTCGTCGACCCGGTACTGCCGGCCCTGGTGCAGGTAGACAGCACCGGGGTGCGCGACCGAGAAGACCCGGGCGTCGTCGACGGTGCCGATCGTGCGACCGTCGGCCCTGTCGATCAGCCGGTACTCGACCGACGAGCCGGTTCGGAGCCCGACCTTCGCGGCGGGCGCCTCCCTACCCGCCCAGTACATCTTCCCGGCGCGAGGCACGAGTAGGTCGTCGCGCACCAGGTCGCGAACGACGTCGTCGAGCTTCTCACCGAACCACGCGTCGTCGGACGGCTCGAGGGGGAGCTCGTGCGCGGCGCAGCCGACCTGCGCGCGCATCACGAACGGGTTGTCGGGGTTCACTACTGCGCGTTCGGGCGCGCGCCCGGTCAGCTCGTCGGGGTGGGCGACGTACCACTGGTCGAGCTGGTCGTCTCCGGCGACGAGGACAGCAGCCGACCTGCGCGAAGTGCGGCCGGCACGGCCCGCCTGCTGCCACAGCGATGCCAGCGTGCCGGGGAATCCGTTGAGGACTACCGCATCGAGGCCGCCGACGTCGATGCCGAGCTCGAGTGCGTTGGTGGCGGCGACCCCGAGGAGGCGCCTCTCCGAGAGGTCGTGTTCGAGCGCCCTTCGCTCGCGCGCGAGGTAGCCCGCGCGATACGCGGCGACCTTCTCGACCAGGTCGGGTGCGCTGCGGGAGAGCGAACGCCGGGCGTGCTGCGCGACGAGCTCGGCGCCGCGCCGGCTGCGCGTGAACGCGAGGGTCTGGTGGCCGTCGCGGACGAAGCGGCCGAGCAGCTCCGCGGTCTCCACGTTGGCCGACGTGCGTGCGCCGGTCGTCTCGTCGAGGAGCGGCCGCTGCCAGCATGCGAGGACGCGCTCGGAGCGCGGCGACCCGTCGGTCGTGATCTCGTGGACCGGCTCTCCGCAGAGGGCGGAGGCGAGGTCGCCGGGGTTGCCGATCGTCGCGCTGGCGAAGCAGAACGAAGGTCGCGACCCGTAGTGCTCGCACACCCGCCGGAGTCGCCGGAGGACGTGAGCCGTGTGGCTTCCGAAGATCCCCCTCAGCGTGTGCAGCTCGTCGACCACCACATACCTGAGGCGCATGAGGAAGGTCGCCCAGCGCTTGTGCGACGGGAGGATCCCGACGTGGAGCATCTCGGGGTTCGTGAGCACGACGTTCGCATTGCGCCGGGCCCAGGTGCGGTCGTCGGTGGCGGTGTCGCCGTCGTAGGTGACGGCCTTCAGCCCCGGCACCAGCCAGGAGCGCACGGAGCGGAGCTGGTCCTGGGCGAGCGCCTTCGTCGGGAAGACGAGTAGCGCGGTGTCGCGCTCGCCCGAGACGACGGACTCGATGATGGGCACCTGGTAGCAGAGCGACTTGCCCGAGGCGGTGCCCGTTGCGACGACCACGTTCTGCCCCGATCGCAGGAGGTCGATCGCCGCCGCCTGGTGCTCCCACAGGCGCTCGGTGCCGCGACTGCGAAGGCGCGCCTCGGTGTCGGGATGGAGGGGTGTGGCCGGGTCGGCGAAGCGGCCCTCGCGCGCCGCGATGACGGCCCTGTGGACGAGACGGCCTTCGAGCTCGGGGTCGGCCGCGATCCGGTCGAGCGTCTCGCATGCGTCCACCGGGCGAGGGTACCGGCCGGGGCCGCAGGGCTCGGCGGCTAGTGGTCCTGGAGCACGCCGTCGTCGGCGAAGTCGGCGAGGAGGCCGGGGGCGTCGCCGTTGGGCGTCAGGCCGCCCGAGCAGCCCCCCGAGCCGACGGGAAGCGTCACGTTCTTGATCTGCTCCGCGTCGATCTCGTAGGCGAGGCGGCCGAGGCGGTAGAGGTCGGCGAGCCCGACCCCGTCGAGCTGCGCGTGGCGCCCCAGGAGAGCGAGCAGCTCGAAGCGGCCGGCTGTGCCCTTGGCCTGCTCCTGGAGCTGGGAGATCGCAGAGAGCATGAGGTAGCCCTGGTTCCAGCTCCGCTGGATGTCGCCGGTGGAGAAGTCGTGGCGGTCGCGGGAGAACGCGAGGGCCTGTGAGCCGTTCATGTGCACCTCTCCCGCCTCGAAGTAGGCGCCGGAGTAGTGGTCGCTCATCGCGGTGGGCACGTTGACGGTCACACCTCCGGCGCCGTCGACGATCCCCTGGAACCCGGCGAAGTCGACCGAGACGGCGTAGGGGATCGGCACCCCGAGCAGCGTGCCGAGCACCTCGGCCTGGAGCTCCGGGCCTCCGAGTGCGTGCGCGGCATTGACCTTCGTCGTGCCCGAGCCCGGAACGTATGCGCACGTGTCGCGCGGGATGTTGATGATCGTCGCCTGATCGAGAACCGGATTGATGCCGACCACGTGGAGCGCGTCGCCGCGGGCGCCGCCGACCTCCGGTCGGTAGTCGTTGCCGACGAGGAGGATGAACACGGTCTCGTCGGGCTCGCCTGCATAGTGCGCGGAGCCGACCTTCTCGATCGTCATGTATGTGGCGCCCGACGCGAACGGGACCTTGATCCCCGCCAGCCAGGCGGCGGTCATCCCGGCGGTGGCGAGAGCGAGGGAGGTGAGCAGGCCGAGAGAGACCACGGCGACGCGGCGGATCACGGTGCCCCCCCCGCATCGGAGGCAGTGGATGCCGTCGTGGTCGCGCTGCCGCCCGCCGACCTGCGCCGCACCTCGAGGTCGTAGCCGGTGACCTCCCAACCTCCGGAGGAGCGGGGCTCGAGGATCAGGTCGCCGACGCGGCTGATGGTGAGGGGGCCGTCGGCGGTCTCGGTCGTGATGTCGAGGTTCAGCGACGCTCCGACCATCAGCACGGTTCCTTCGGGGTCGGCGAGGGCGTCGAGGTCTACGGGGCGGGCCTCGGCGTCGAGGTCGGCGGCGATCTCGGGGAGACCCTCGTCGGTGAGCGACGGCCGGTCGTCGCCGTCGGGCATGACTCTCGTCACCACGCGCAGGCCGAAGAACCGCTCCAGGTCCTTCGCGCGCTTGCCGGTGAGGAGCGGGTCGACGACCGCGGCGTCCACGTAGCCGCCGACGGTTGCCAGCACCGCTCTGACGATCGCCCGGTCGAGAGTGACCTCACCGCCCGAGCCGGCGACGACCGCCGCACCGACCTCGAGCTCGACGGAGCCCTCGTAGGCGTCGGTGGTGGGATCGTCGGTCGGGGCAGTGGTCTTGTCGGTGGCGTCGGGGTCGCCGCCGCCACAGGTCGCCAGGACGAGGGCGATGAAGAGGAGGAGGGCGACGGCGCCAAGTGAGACGCTCGTTCGTGGACGCAGCTGCATCGCCCCAAGGATGCCATCCGCGACCCCGCGTTCCGGGACACGGCGATGCGACGCCATGCCGGTGGCGGGCCGACCGGGCCGGCCCGGTACCTTGTGAGGCAGCACGGGAGGCGGGTCGATGGCTCTGCGGAGACTGGTCGAGAAGATCACCAAGCCGGTCGAGGAGCGCGACCGGGAGGATCTCGACGCCTACTGCGAGCGCCTGGGTTGCGTCCGCCTCGACGCTCTCCCGCCTCGTGGTGCCGTGAGGGCCGCAGGCGAGATCCGTTCGGTGCGGATCGTGCCGCGCGCCGGTGCGCCGGCTCTGGAGGTCACCGTCAACGACGGCCGCGGCTCGTTGACCGCGGTCTTCCTCGGGAGACGGAAGATCCTCGGCGTCTCGCCGGGGCGGAAGATCGTGATCGAGGGGGTCGTGTCGGGGACCGGCCGCTCGGCGCAGGTCTTCAACCCGATCTACACGCTCCTCTGACACACGCCCAGCCGGGCTTCAGCCACCGGCCAGGATCCGGCGGACGTCGTCCTCGGACTCGGCGGTGACCATCGCCATCACCTCGTCGCCGGCCTCGAAGACGGTGTCGCCCCGGGGCATGATGACGTGCTCTTCGCGCACGACGGCGACGATGGTGGCGTCGCGTGGGATGTCGAGATCCTTCAGCGCGGTGTCGAGCGCGGGGGAGTCGTCGGCGAGGGTGACCTCGACGAGGCGGGCGCCCCCGCCCTCGAAGCTGAACAGGCGTACGAGACGCCCGACCGAGACGGCCTCTTCGACCAGAGCGGTCACGAGGTGTGGGGTCGAGACCGATACGTCGACCCCCCAGTTCTCGGTGAAGAGCCAGGCGTTGTCGGGGTGGTTGACGCGGGCGATCACGCGGGGAACGGCGAACTCCTGCTTCGCGAGGAGCGAGAAGACGAGGTTGTCCTCGTCGTCACCGGTCGCCGCGACGACCACGTCGCACTCGTCGAGGCGCAGCTCCTGCAGCGATGTCACCTCGCACGCGTCGGCGATGCCCCACTCGACGCCCTCGGCCGGCACGGCGCGCTCGGCGATGTCGGGGTCCTGCTCGATGAGCAGGACGGAGTGACCGGTCGCGCCGAGATCGTTCGCGATGAACTGTCCCACCGCTCCGGCTCCGGCTATCGCTACCCTCATCGGTGCGCCTCCACGGTGTCGAGATGCTCCCTGAGCTCCTCGAGGGCTTCGACCTCGGCGACGAAGTGGAGGAGGTCGCCCTCCTGGCCGACTGTGTCGTTGTCGACGAGCCGCGCCTGGCCGAAGCGGGTCACCGAGGTGAGCCAGAACCGGCCTGGAGAGTCGAGGGCGGAGAGCTTGCGGCCGACGACCGCGGCGGGGATCTCGCGTTCGACGAGGCAGACGCTGCCCGTGGGGTCGATCCAGTCGTGTTGCACGTCGGCCGGGAGCAGGCGGCGGAGCACCTGGTCGGTGGTCCAGCTGACGGTCGCCACGGTGGGAATGCCGAGACGCTGGTAGATGAGCGCCCGGCGAGGGTCGTAGATCCGCGCCACCACGTGCTCGATGCCGTAGTTCTCGCGGGCGATCCGCGCGGCGCAGGATGTTGGAGTTGTCGCCGTTGGTGACGGCTGCGAACGCCCCTGCCTCTTCGATCCCGGCCGCGGCGAGCGCATCGCGCGAGAAGCCGAGCCCGACGATGCTGCGGCCGGCGAAGGATGCCGGCAGGCGACGGATCGACGTGGGGTTCTTGTCGATCACGGCGACGGTGTGCCCCCCGAGCTCGAGAGCTGCCGCGAGCTCACTGCCGACCCGCCCGCATCCGACGACTACTACGTGCACGCACCCGCCTCCTACCCGGACTCCGGCGGCCCGCGCGCATGCTACCGGTCGCCGGCTGCCGCGCCCGGGTCGCGCGCCGGGTGCCGGCCCAGTTCGCGTTACCGGCCCCGCATGGTGGCATGCTGATTCCGGACCGGCCATCGAGGCGGGCAGGGCAGCGCGTGTTCAAGTCACTCAAGCGGCTATTCGTCGGCAGGCCCCTCGCCACCGCCGAGCTGGAGCATCAGCGCATCTCGAAGCGCATCGGTCTCGCGGTGTTCTCGTCGGACGCGATCTCCTCCACCGCCTACGCCACGGAGGAGATCCTCTTCGTGACGGCCCTGGGCGCCTCGAGCCTGATGCTCGGGCTCGACGTCCTGATCCCGATCGCACTGGCGGTCGCGGTCCTGCTGATCGTCGTGGTCTCCTCGTACCGCCGAACGATCTACGCATACCCGGGTGGCGGTGGGTCGTACGTGGTGAGCCGGGAGAACCTGGGCGCGAACGCCTCTCTGGTGGCGGGTGCATCGATCCTCGTCGACTACATCCTCACCGTGGCGGTCTCGATCTCCGCGGGGGTGGCGGCGATCGTCTCGATCCCGTCGTTCCGTGGCCTCGCCGACCATCGCGTCCCGCTGGGCCTCGGACTGATCGTGATGATCACGCTGGTCAACCTCCGTGGCGTGAAGGAGTCGGGGCGCATCTTCGCGGTCCCCACCTACGTCTACATCCTCACGCTCGCGGGGCTCCTCGCGTACGGCATCGCCCGGTCGTACGCTCCGGGCACCTTCGGCGGGATCGACGAGGTGCCGTTCGACCCGGAGCACTTCGAGGGGACCCTGTACGCCGGGGGCTCGCTCGGTCTCTTCTACATCCTCCGCGGCTTCTCGTCGGGTGCCGTTGCGCTGACGGGCATCGAGGCGATCGCCGACGGTGTCCCCGCGTTCCGCAGGCCGGAGTCGAGGAACGCCTCCAGGACCCTCATCTGGATGGCGGTGATCCTGGGGACGCTCTTCTTCGGCACTGCGTTGCTGGCCCACCAGCTCCACCCCTATCCGGCCCACAGCCGCACGGTGCTGGCGCAGCTGGGGCTCCAGGTCTTCGGCAACGGGCCGCTCTTCGTCCTGCTCCAGTTCGCCACGGCGGCGATCCTCGTCCTCGCCGCGAACACGGCGTACGCCGACTTCCCGAGGCTCTCGTCGATCATCGCCCGCGACGGCTACCTGCCGCGCCAGATGGCGAACCGGGGTGACCGGCTCGTCTTCTCGAACGGTGTCGTCTTCCTCGCGATAGCCGCGGCGGTCCTCATCGTCGCGTTCGGAGGCGTCACGACTGCGCTGATCCCGCTCTACGCCGTAGGCGTCTTCACCTCCTTCACGCTGAGCCAGCTCGGAATGGTGCGGTTCCAGCGTGCGCGTCGGGAACGCGGGTGGAGACTCGGCACGGCCGTCAGCGGGTTCGGTGCGGCGTCGACCTTCGTCGTCCTGCTCATCGTGACGATCACCAAGTTCAACGAGTGGAGCGTGGCTGCCGGCAGTGGTGATCCCGCTGATCGTCCTGCTCTTCAAGGGCATCAAGCGCCACTACTCCGGCGTCGCCGCGGGTCTGCGGATCCCTGCCGACTACAAGCCTCGCCGGATGAACCACACGGTGGTCGTGCTGGTCGGCGGGATGCACCGGGGCGTGCTCGAGGCGCTGGCGTACGCCCGCTCCCTGGCGCCGAACCACCTGATCGCAGTGACGATCGCATCCGACGAGGAGGAGCAGGAGCGGATCGAGAGGCAGTGGGAGGAGCGGGGCATCGACGTCCCTCTCGAGATCGTCCACTCGGCGTACCGCGAGCTGACGAGGCCGATCCTGAACTTCGTCGACGAGCTCGACGCGCGCTGGGAGAACGACATCGTCACGGTGGTGCTGCCCGAGTTCGTCGTCTCGTCGTGGTGGGCGCACCTGCTCCACAACCAGAGCGCGCTGATCCTCAAGGGGCGGCTGCTCTTCCGGAAGGGCACCGTCGTGACCTCGGTCCCGTACCACATCGAGTGACGCCGCCGGTTGGGTGTCCCCGGTTTGCATTTTGAGGGTGCAAAACCTAGATTCCCGCGCATCGAAGACCTGGCCCCCGCACCGTCGAAGTCGGAGCGCGAGGCCCTGAAGGCCATCTACCGCCTGGCGAAGGACGGCGGAGAGGCCCACACGGGGCACCTCGCCGATGCCCTCTCCCTGACGCCCGGCACCGTGAGCGCGACCGTCAAGCGGCTCGCAGACCGAGGCCTGGTCGACCACACCCCCTACCGGGGGGTGGCTCTCACCGACGACGGCCGGCGAGCGGCGATCGCGGCGATCAGGCGGCATCGCATAGTCGAGAGGTTCCTCTCCGACATGCTCGGCTACGCCTGGAACGAGGCCGACCGTCTGGCCACGTCCTTCGAGCACGACCTCCCCCAGGAGGTCGAGGACCGAATCTTCGTCGCGTTGGACCGGCCCGCCGACTGCCCGCACGGGTTCCCGATACCCGCTCCGGAGACCGCAGACCTCCCGGCGCTGCCGCCCCTCTACGCGCTCGAGCCGGGCGACGTCGCCGTCGTCGCGGTCCCCGGCTCGACGGGGCCGGAGATCGTCGAGTTCCTGGGGTCGCTCGGCCTGCGCCCCGGCGTCCTCGTCGAGGTGCGTGAGAAGCACCCCTTCGACGGCCCGATAGTGCTGCGCGTCGACGGAGCCGACCGCACCCTGGGCAGCACCATCGCCCACCAGGTCTACGTACAGAAGTCCGCCTGACCCGAACAGCGAGGATGAACGACATGACATCAGTACTGGCTGCCGAAGGCGGCTACCAGGAGTTCGTGCTGCAGGGAGGTGAGTGGGCCATCCTCGCATTCTCTGCGGTCGCGGCGATCCTCGCGATCCTCGTCGGCTTCGCCTTGATGAAGGGTGTGCTCGCCGCCGACCAGGGCACTCCGAAGATGATCGAGATCGCGACGGCGATCCAAGAGGGCGCATGGGCCTATCTCAAGCGCCAGTTCCGCACGATCCTGGTGATCCTCGTCCCGCTCTCGATCGTCGTCTTCGTCACCTCGACCGAGGTCGCCAAGCCCGAGAGCTTCACGGGGGGCAGCGGCGGTCTCAGCTTCGCAGTGTCGGGAGTAGCCCGGACGCTCGCGTTCATAGCGGGCTGCGTCATGTCGGGTCTCACGGGCTACATCGGCATGACGCTCGCGACGCGCGGCAACGTCAGGACGGCTGCTGCCGCCCGCGCCGGCTCGCTCCCCAAGGCGCTCCATGTCGCGTTCCGCACCGGGGGTGTCGCCGGGATGTTCACGGTCGGGCTGGGCCTCGCCGGTGCGACCGTGATCATCGCGATCTTCCAGAACACGAGCTCGGCGATCCTCGTGGGATTCGGCTTCGGCGGCTCGTTGCTGGCCCTCTTCTTGCGTGTCGGTGGCGGGATCTTCACGAAGGCCGCCGACGTCGGTGCCGATCTGGTCGGCAAGGTCGAGGCGGGAATCCCCGAGGACGATCCTCGCAACCCCGCAACGATCGCCGACAACGTCGGCGACAACGTCGGCGACTGCGCGGGCATGGCCTCCGACCTCTTCGAGTCGTACGAAGTGACCCTCGTCGCCTCGATAATCCTCGGCGTCGCGGCGTTCAGCGCCGTCGGTGTGAACCCGGCGATCGGGCTCGTCTTCCCGCTGGCGGCGCGCGCCGTCGGGGTCGTCGCATCGATCGTCGGTGTGTACGCGGTGAAGGCGAAGGAGGGCGAGACGAACGCCCTGAAGCCGATCAACCGGGGCTTCCTGACGGCCGGCATCATCACCGTGATCGGCGTCGGCGCGATCGGCCTCTGGTACGTCGGCGACCCCGAGGGGGCGACGCTCGATCAGGTCGGCCTCCGGTGCGTGGCGGCCGTGGTGGTGGGGTTGGTCCTCGCGCAGGCCGTCAGTCGCCTGACGGAGTACTTCACGGGCACTCACTACGGGCCCGTGCAGGAGATCGCCGACGCCGCCCGCACAGGGCCGGCGACGACGGTGCTCTCGGGCACCTCGGCCGGTCTGGAGTCGTCGGTCTACGCCATCATCGCGATCCGCGATCGCGATCGGCGCGGCCATCGGCCTGGGCGGCGGCAACCTGCAGTTCTCGCTCTACCTCGTGGCCCTCTGCGGCATGGGCATGCTCGCCACGACGGGCGTCGTCGTCTCGGAGGACACGTTCGGGCCGGTGGCCGACAACGCCGCGGGCATCGCGGAGATGTCGGGCGAGTTCGACGGCGAGGCCGAGCGGATCATGGTCAGCCTCGACGCCGTCGGGAACACGACCAAGGCGGTCACGAAGGGGTTCGCAATCGGGTCTGCGGTCATAGCCGCGGTCGCAATCTTCGCGAGCTTCATCGAGACCGCTGTCGACGAGGTCTTCTCGATCGACATCATCGATGCCGCGGAGAAGACGAGTCGCGGTGTCTTCGACCTGATGCCCATCAACGTCGCCGACCCCAAGGTCTTCATCGGGCTGCTCATCGGTGGCGCCGTCCCGTTCCTGTTCTCGGCGCTCGCGATCCGGGCGGTCGGGAGGACGGCGGGCATCGTCGTGCAGGAGGTGCGCAACCAGTTCGCCGACGGGCAGATCATGGCCGGCACCAAGCGGCCGGACTACGGCCCGGTAATCGACATCTGCACTGCGGCGTCGTTGCGCGAGCTCGCCACCCCTGCGCTGCTCGCCGTGCTGACGCCGGTCATCATCGGGTTCGGCATCGGCTACCTGGCACTCGGCGGGTTCCTCGCAGCGGTCATCCTCGTCGGGCAGCTGATGGCGAACTACCTGTCGAATGCCGGCGGCGCCTGGGACAACGCGAAGAAGTACATCGAGGACGGTCACCACGGTGGCAAGGGCTCCGAGGCGCACAAGGCCGCGGTGATCGGCGACACGGTCGGGGATCCGTTCAAGGACACGGCCGGTCCGGCTCTCAACCCGCTCATCAAGGTGATGAACCTCGTCTCGCTGCTCATGCTGCCGGCGATGATCAACATGTCGGACATCAGCGAGAGCAACCCGTTGATCTCGCACCCGAAGCCGGGCGCGTATGCGATCGCCGGTGTCGCCCTCGTCGTGCTGATCGGTGCGGTCGCGTTCTCGAAGCGCTCGGGAGCGTCGATTGCAGGCTCCGCGCCGGCGGAGTCGGTCTCGACCGGGGGCTGAGCACCGCCGCATTCCCGGACTCGAGCCAGCGCACTGCTGTGGGCCGCCCTGAGGGGCGGCCCGCTCGCGTGAGGGATGGCCGCTGCTACGTGTCTCCTGGAGTGTCCGTGTCCTGCAGAGCCCGCTCGACGAGGGTCGCTCGGCACTCCGCGAAGAAGCTCTCGAGAAGCGCGTAGTCGCCGTCGGAGACCTCGAACTCCGCGCGGGGAATGCCTGCGATCCGGCCCAACATCTCCGCGAAGATCAGGTCGTCGAAACCGCGGTCTTTCTCGCGCGCCCATGAGAGCATCGCGTCGATCCCGAAGCGTTCCGCCAACACGTAGACGTCGACGAAGTCACGCGGTGCGGCGCGCCCGAAGAGAGCAAGCGTCTTGTCGGCAGCCAGCTCCTCAGGGGCGAGCAGCGGTCCCAGACGGCTTGGGCGTGCGTCGAAGAGCCTGAAGTCGGCCGCGAGGTCGATAAGGGTGGAGTCGTCGCCGTCGCTCAGCTCCATTCGTACGAACGTGTCGAAGTCGCGCACGATCGAGCACGCGAGGCCGGCTGCTCCAGCTCTCACGACCAGTGCATGCGCGGCCGGGCGGACGACCTCGGACGCGCTCGCGAAGAGGTCGATGTCGTTGGTGGAGCGATTGACGAGACCTGCGAGCACCAGCGCGCTTCCGCCGGCGACGGCGAACCCCTCGGACTCGGGAAGTGAGAAGAAGAGCGACACCGCACGCTCCTGTAGTGCGGAGAGCACTGCTACCACGCTCCGGTCGGAACGCCATGCCTAGCGGGTCGAGGCGTCAGGTGCAGCCCTCTTCGTCGCTCGAAGTAGTCGGTCCATGCGACTCGAATGTGGTCGGGGAGCATGATCTCGTCCCAGATCTCGATGAGGGTGTTCAGGTCCACATAACGACGGACGTCGTCTCCGGAACCCTCCCGCAGCACGGTCTCGTAGACGTGGAGGAGCTGCTTGTGGTCGGACAGGTCGTGAGATCGGCGCGGTCCGCTCCACTCGAGGTGTAGGGGGAGGGTGACGACTGCTCCCTGCTCCACCATCTGCTTGGCCGTCAACAGTGGTGTGTCGTCGCGGTCCATCGCGCAATGGTACGGCGGCCACCGGGGAGTCGGGGCGAGGCGTGGCGGTCAGTCGCCGGTCTCGTTGTGGAGGATGTGCTCGAGCTCCTCGGCCTCCTCCTCGGCCTCCTCCTCGGTCGGCGCGGGTTCGGCAGCGACTGCGCGGCGGTGGCGCCGGACCTCGATGAGCGGCGGGAGGATAGAGGCGAGGACGATCAGACCGATGATGGGGAGCAGGTACCGGTCGATGCTCGGCACGGTCTCGCCGAGGATGTAGCCGGCGGATGTGACCCCGGCGCCCCAGAGGAGACCGCCGACGACGTTGTACCGGACGAAGACCCGATACGGCATGTCGCCGACGCCCGCGAGGATCGGCGCGAACGTGCGGACGATCGGCACGAAGCGGGCGAGGACGATGGTCTTGGGGCCGTGGTGCTCGAAGAACGCCTTCGTGCGGTGCACGTACTCCTGCTTGAAGATCCTGGAGTCGGGCCTGCGGAAGAGGGCCGGGCCGGCGCGCCGCCCGAACAGGTAGCCGACCTGGTCGCCCAGGACGGCGGCGACGAAGCAGCCGACCGCCAGCACGGGGTAGTGGAGGCCGAACTTGCCCTGCGAGGCGAGGAGCCCCGCCGTGAACAGCAGGGAGTCGCCGGGGAGGAAGAACCCGATGAGGAGCCCCGACTCGGCGAAGATGATGAGCAGTAGGCCCGCCGTGGCCCACGGACCGAGCCCGTCGAGGATCTTCTCCGGGTCGAGGAAGTCGAGGATCGCGAGCAGGGGCACCGCACGCACGTTAGACGCTCGACCCGGCGCGGCGGCCCTCCGCAGGCGAAGATACCGGCGGCTCGGCTTGACTCGGGCGCCGTCCGGGTGGCATCACGGAAAAAGGGACGACCGCTACGGTGGCCGTCCCGTTCGCTAGCTGTGTACCGGAACGGATCGAGAGGGATCACTTGACCAAGTCGCTCGTGATCGTGGAGTCACCCGCAAAGGCGAAGACCATCGCGCGCTTTCTCGACGGCGGCGCGCAGGTCGGCGCGGCGGGCGAGTTCCTGCTCGAGGCGAGCGTCGGTCACGTCCGCGACCTCCCGCAGAAGAGGGAGGAGCTCCCGGAGGAGCTCCGCGAGAGCCACGGCCGTCTCATGGGGATCGACCCGGAGAACCACTTCGACGCGTACTACGTCGTCTCCCCAGCGAAGAAGAAGGTCGTCGCCGAGCTGAGGCGTGCGCTGAAGGGCGTCGATCAGATCATCCTCGCGACCGACGAGGATCGCGAGGGTGAGGCGATCGCCTGGCACGTCGTCGAGGTGCTGAAGCCGAAGGTACCCGTCAGGCGGATGGTCTTCCACGAGATCACGCCCAAGGCGATCAGCGATGCGCTCGCCAACCCTCGGGAGCTCGACATGAAGCTCGTCGAGGCGCAGGAGGCCAGACGGATCCTCGACCGCCTCGTCGGTTGGGAGACGTCTCCGGTGCTCTGGCGCCGGGTGACCGGCGCGCGCTCGGCCGGCAGGGTGCAGAGCGTCGCCGTCAGGCTCGTCGTGGAGCGCGAGCGAGCCCGGATGGCCTTCCGCAGCGGCGCATGGTTCGATCTCGAGGCCGCGCTCACGGCCCACGGCGTCGGGTTCGGCGCCTCCCTCGTGGAGCTCGACGGCCGGCGTGTCGCCGAGAGCCGCGACTTCGACGCCGCCACCGGCAGGGTGGCCGCCGGACGTGAGGTGGTCGTGCTCGACCAGGACGCCGCCGTCGCCCTCTCGGCCCGCCTGAGCGGCGCGACGTTCACCGTCGCCTCTGTCGAGTCGAAGCGGGTCACCGAGCGGCCGTACGCACCGTTCACGACCTCGACCCTCCAGCAGGAGTCGGGGCGCAAGCTGCGCTTCGGATCGGCTCGGACGATGGCGGTGGCCCAGCGGCTCTACGAGCGCGGCTACATCACCTACATGAGAACCGACAGCACCAGCCTGTCGGAGCAGGCCGTCATCGCGGCCAGACGGACGATCACCGAGCGCTTCGGCGCCGAGTACCTACCCGAGAGCCCGCGCAAGTACACGACCAAGGTGAAGAACGCGCAGGAGGCGCACGAGGCGATACGCCCCGCCGGTGAGCACATCCGCACCCCCGACGAGGTCGCGGCGGAGCTCGACGCAGACGAACGGCGTCTCTACGAGCTCGTCTGGATCCGCACCATCGCGTGCCAGATGGCCGACGCCAAGGTTCTGCGCACGACGTTGCGGATCGGTGCCACCTCCGACGCCGGTGAGAATGCGGTCTTCCGGGCGACGGGCAAGGTCTACGAGTTCCTGGGCTTCAGGCGCGCGTACGTGGAGGGCGTCGACGACGGCGAGTCGCAGGACAAGGAGGCGACCCTCCCGGGGGTCGAGGAGGGCGAGCCGGTCGGCTGCGACTCCCTCGAGGCCGTCGGCCACGAGACGCAGCCCCCGTCGCGCTTCACCGAGGCGTCTCTCGTCAAGGAGCTCGAGCGCCTGGGGATCGGGCGGCCGTCGACCTACGCGTCGGTCATCGAGACCATCCAGGCCCGCGAGTATGCGTGGAAGAAGGGGACGGCACTCGTTCCCACGTGGACGGCGTTCGCCGTGACGCAGCTGCTGGAGCGCCACTTCGCGCACCTGGTCGACTTCGGCTTCACCGCCACCATGGAGGAGGCGCTCGACGTAATTGCCCGGGGCGAGGGCGAGGCCGAGAAGTGGCTCCACGAGTTCTACTTCGGCAACGGCCAGGCAGGTCTGCGAGAGCTCTGCTCCGAGGAGAATCTCGCCGCGATCGACGCCGCGGGAGGTGAACACCGTCCCGTTGGGGGTGGACGAGGCAGGGCGCCCGGTAGTGGTGCGCGTGGGTCGGTACGGACCGTTCGTGCAGCGCGCCGAGGAG
This sequence comes from uncultured Actinomycetes bacterium, assembly GCA_963706745.1. Classification (GTDB taxonomy): domain Bacteria; phylum Actinomycetota; class Acidimicrobiia; order IMCC26256; family PALSA-610; genus JAOSJK01. The sequence continues at coordinate 85,427 of CAVPMX010000007.1, forward strand.
GAGACGGCCTCCCTTCCTCCCGACCTTCCGCCCGACGAGCTCACGATCGAGCGCGCGCTCGATCTGATAGCGCGGCAGGCCGAGGGACCGCGGTCGCTCGGCGAGGACCCGGCGACCGGCCTGCCCGTCTACGTGCTGACCGGCCGCTTCGGTCCTTACGTGCAGCTCGGCGAGCAGCAACCGGATTCGAAGGAGAAGCCGAGGCGGGCGTCGCTCTTCAAGTCGATGACGGTGGAGACCGTCTCCCTCGACGACGCGCTGGGGCTGCTCTCGTTGCCCCGGGTCGTGGGCGCCGACGCCGACGGGCAGGAGATCACCGCGCAGAACGGGAGGTACGGGCCGTACATCAAGCGCGGAACCGACTCGCGCAGCCTCGAGTCGGAGGAGCTCCTGCTCACAGTGACGCTCGAGGAGGCCCTGGCGGTACTCGCGCAGCCCAAGCAGCGGCGCGGCCGGGTGGCGAAGCCGCCTCTGGCGGATCTCGGCGAGCACCCCGAGTCGGGAGCGGCGGTGCGCGTCCTCGACGGTCGGTTCGGGCCCTACGTGACCGACGGGACGACCAACGCGACGGTGCCGAGGGGGCAGACGCCCGAGGAGCTCACGCTCGACGAGGCGGTGGCCCTGCTCAGGGCGCGCTTGGAGGCCGGTCCGTCGAGGGCACGCAAGGCCGCGAAGAAGACGGCGAAGAAGGCCGCCAAGAAGACTGCGAAGAAGACTGCGAAGAAGGCCGTGAAGAAGGCCGTCAAGAAGACCGCGAAGAAGGCCGTGAAGATGGCCCCGGGCGCCGGGTCGCCAACCGTGGCGGAGGGGGCCGCCGAGTCGGCGGCGACGGGCGAGGACGCGGGCGACGGCTTCTGACACCGACGAGCGGGACGACCTGCGGGCCGGCCCGCCCACCTAGTCTGGCGGGCGCGTGAGCGACCAGGCACCGTTCATCCCACCGACTCCCGAGGAGCAGGCGATCCCGCCGGCTCCGTTCAAGGTCTTCGGGACTCCGTCGTTCGCGCGGCTCTTCGCCGCTCAGGTCGTCTCGAGCCTGGGCGACTGGATTGGCCTGATAGCGATCCTCGCGATGGCGGCTCGCGTGAGCGAGAGCGCCACCGCTGTCGGACTGGTCATGACAGCGCGCATGCTTCCCGGGTTCCTGCTCGCCCCGATCGGTGGCGCGCTGATCGACAGGTGGAATCGCAGAGCCGTCATGGTCACGTGCGACATCGGGCGTGCGGGGCTGCTGGCCCTGCTCCCGTTCTTCGACAGCCTCCCCGGCCTCGTCCTCTTCTCGTTCCTCCTCGAGGTCCTGACGCTGCTCTGGGGCCCGGCGAAGGACGCGTCGGTGCCGAACGTCGTCCCGCCGCACCACATCGCTGCCGCCAACTCGCTCGGACTCGTCGCCGCTTACGGGACCTTCCCCGTCGGGGGGCTCATATTCGGAGGCCTGGCGAAGCTCGCGGAGTGGCTCGGAGGGTTCAGCGCCCTCGACTACTTCAGCCTCGATCAGGAGTCGCTTGCGATCTGGGTCGACGCGCTCACGTTCCTGACGTCGGCGCTGCTCATATCGCGACTGCGCCTGCCGGAACGCGACCGTCCGACGACGAGGCGGATCGACTGGACGCAGACGTGGCGCGACATCGTCGACGGGCTCCAGTTCATCCGCTCGCACAGGCTCGTGCGCGGCGTGATGCTCGGTCTCGCCGGGGGCCTCATCGGCGGGGGATCGATGGTCCCGCTCGGCCCGGTCTTCGCCAAGCAGGTGCTCGGCGGGGGGAGTGCGGGGTTCGGGGTGCTGATGACCGCCCTCGGCGTCGGAGCGGCGATCGGCGTGCTGACCCTGGTCTGGGTGCAGCAGAAGGTGCCTCGTGAGACGGTCTTCACGGCGTCCATAGTCGCCGCCGGCGCGGCGATCGTCCTTGCCGCCTCCGTCTCGACCCTCACTCCGGCGTCGATCGCCGTGGTGGTCGTCGGCGCGGCGTCCGGGGCGGGATACGTGACCGGGTTCACCGTGCTGCAGGAGAGCGTCCATGACGAGCTGCGCGGTCGCACGTTCGCGACCCTGTACACGGTGGTGCGGTTCTGCCTGCTGCTCGCGCTGACCGTCGGCCCGTTCCTGGCGAACCTCCTCGACCGGATATCCGAAGCGGCCTTCGGCGGAGAGATCGAGGTGGCGGGTGGGGCGATCGCGCTGCCCGGTGTGAGGCTCGCTCTCTGGTTGGGGGGCACCGTGACGGTGCTCTCGGGGATGGCGGCGCGTCGCCAGATGCGCCGCGCGCACCGCGTCGAGTCGACCGAAGAGGCCGACGACGATGCCGCCGAGGATGCCGTCGACGAGGCCACCGAGTGACCGGCGGAGCGGGCGCCGGAGCGGGCGTCGGGCGTTTCGTCGTGCTCGAGGGGGGCGAGGGGTCGGGGAAGAGCACTCAGGTCCCTCTGCTCGCCCGGAGGCTCCGCGCAGCGGGGCGGGAGGTCGTGGTCACCTTCGAGCCCGGGGCGACGAACCGGGGCGCGGAGCTGCGTCGGTTCCTCCTCGACGGCGAAGAGCCGCTCGACGCGCGCGCGGAGCTGCTCGTGATGGCGGCGGATCGCGCGCAGCACGTGGCACAGGTGGTCAGGCCGGCCCTGGAGCGCGGCGTCGACGTCGTCTGCGACCGCTTCGAGCCGTCGAGCCTCGCGTACCAGGGGGCGGCACGTGGTCTGGGCGTCGACGCCGTCGAGTCGGTCAGCCGGTGGGCCACCGGCGGAGTCGTCCCGGACCTGGTGGTCGTCATCGACGTGGACGACGACCTGGCCGAGTCGAGGGTCCCTGCGGCGCGCGACCGGCTGGAGTCGGAGGGGGCGGCGTTTCACGCATCGGTTCGCGCCGCGTACCGCGTGCTCGCCGCCGACAGGGGGTGGGCGGTCGTCGACGGGGCTCCGCCGCCCGCCGAGGTCGCCGAGGCCGTGTGGGCGGTGGTGGCGGCGCGCTTCGCCATCGGCTGAGAGGCCCGTATGCTCCGCTTCGTGTGGGAGAAGGTCGTAGGCCAGGAGCGGGCGATCGGCGTGCTGAGGCGCGCCGCGGCGCAACCAGTGCACGCGTATCTGCTCGTCGGCCCGTCGGGATCGGGCGTGGAGGACGCGGCGCGCTGCTTCGCGGCGTCGCTCCTCGTCGGGGGCGACGGGGTGGATCGGGGCACTCCGGAGACGGATGGCGCCGACCGCGAGGGTTCCCGGACGGTGGATCTGGTCGCACGGGGAGTCCACCCCGACGTCGTCGAGTTCGAGCCCGAGGGCGTGAGCATCCTCGCGGCGCAGGTCGTCGAGATCATCCGCGAAGCGAGCAGATCGCCCATCGAGTCGGAGCGCAAGGTCCTGGTCGTCTTCGACTGCGACCGGATGAACGAGTCGGCCGCCAACAAGCTGCTCAAGACGCTGGAGGAGCCGCCCGAGCGCACGCACATCGTTCTCGTGACCGGCTCTCCCGACGACCTCCTACCTACGATCCGGTCGCGCTGCCAGCGCGTAGACCTGGTCCCGGTGCGCGACGACGTCGTGCGCGATGCGCTGTTGAGTGCGGGATCGGGCGAACGCGACGCCGCGCTCGCGGCGCGCCTCGCCGGCGGTCACCTGGCGCGCGCTCGCGGGCTGGTCGGGCACCTCGCGCCTCTTCGCGACGCCTTCGCGGCGGCGCCGGCGAGGATCGACGGCTCGGGCGGCACGGCACACGTCGTCGGTGCCGACCTCTACGCCGCTGTCGACGCGTCGGTCGCGTCGGTCGACGAACGTCACGCCGAGGAGCAGAAGGCGTTCGAGGACGACCTCGAGCGCATGGGCTACGCCGGTAGGGACGCGCAGCGCCTCCGCAGGCGGCTCGAGGAGCGCCACAAGCGCGAGTCGCGGCGCGCGAGGATCGACGCGCTCGAAGAGGGCGTGACCGCGATCGAGACGGTGTACCGCGACGCGCTTGCGGCTCCCGCTCCCCGCCTCAACACCGACAGGGATCCGGTCACGGTGTCGGCGCGGGCTGCGGCCGAGGCCCTCGACGAGTGCCGCGAGGCCCGAAGGGCGCTCGCGATGAACGAGAAGGGGGCGCTGCACCTCCAGCGCCTCCTGCTCGTGCTCCCCCCGGCCGGAGGCGGGCCACTGCGCGCCCGGTAGACTCCGCCACCGTCGCCGGAGTAGCTCAGACGGCAGAGCAGCTCACTCGTAATGAGCAGGCCAAGGGTTCGAGTCCCTTCTCCGGCTCCACCCCGCGGTCGCACGTCGATGCGTGCTCCGGTCCCCGCCGCCGCACACCGCCGGCCGAGCCGGACCCCCCGATGCGTCCGAGCGCATTCCCGCCCCACCGACATCTGCTTGACGCCGAGTCATAGATGTGTAGTATGCATGTTGAGCATGTATGGCGGCCACTCCCACAGATCAGGGAGCGGCGGTCGGGGTGGCGACGAGCGGGAGGAGCAGCGATGCGGGTGCGAGACGCGCTGTTGGTCCTGCTCTCCCGAGGAGCGGCGCACGGGTACCAGCTCAAGCGTGACTACGAGCGGCTGACCCGCAACGCGCCGGTCAACGTCGGGCAGGTCTACCAGACTCTCGAGAGGCTTCAGCGGGACGGTCTCGTGGAGCGTGAAGAGGCTCCGCCGGGAGAGCGACGGGTCCGCTACCACGCCACCCGGGCAGGGAGCGCGCAGGCTCGAGCCCTGCTCTTCGACGCCGGCGACGACGACGGCGCGCCACCTTCGACCGTCGTCGCGAAGGTGCTGCTCGCGACCGAGGTGCCCGGGGTCGATGCCCTCGACGTGCTCTACGCGCAGCGTGCCGCTCGCCTCGCTGGAGTGCAGGCGGCGCGCCGGGCAGCGCGTGGTCGCGAGCTCGACGCAGTCGAACGACTCGGGGTCGAGGCCGAGCTTGCCGTGGCGGAGGCGGAGCTGCGCTGGCTCGACCTCTGCGAAGAGGAGATCAGAGGGGGCTTGTGATGCTGCGCCTGCTGGGAGTGACCAAGACCTACAGCGACGGGCCGGGGGCGGTCACCGCGCTGGACGCGGTGGACCTCGTCGTGCCCGACGGAGCCTTCGTGGCCGTGATGGGGCCGAGCGGCTCCGGGAAGACGACCCTCGCCCTGATAGCCGCCGGGGTCGAGGTGCCGAGCGCAGGCGAGGTGTGGCTCGATGACGTCGACGTCGCGCGCGCCGGAGCTCGCAGGCGCGCCGCGCTCCGGCGCAGTCGGGTCGGCGTCGTCTTCCAGTACGACGAGCTCGACCCGCTGCTGGACGCGGAGGAGAACGTGGCGCTACCGCTCCGGCTGGACGGCCTGGCGGCGAAGGCAGCCCGGGAGCAGGCGCGCGAGGCGCTCCGACGCTGTGGCGTCGGTGAGCTGGCGCGGCGCCGTCCCCGACAGCTCAGCGGAGGAGAGCGGCAGCGTGTGGCGGTCGCGCGCGCCGTCGTCGGTGAGCGGCGACTGGTGGTGGCCGACGAGCCGACGGCGTCGGTGGATACTGCGACGGCCCGCTCCATCACCGAGCTGCTCGCCGACCTCGCGGCGGATGGGTTGAGCGTTCTCATGACGACTCACGACTCGCGACTCGCCGGCTTCGCCGGCGAGGTCGTCTTCCTCAGGGACGGCGCCCGAATCGATCCTGGCCCGGAGGGCAGCCGCGATGACCCTCCGCGGAGCGACGCAGGGGGCGTGCGATGAGCGCGGTCGCGGTGTCGATGCGCGAAGCGGCCAGGCTGCTGCGCGCCTCTCCGGCGCGCACCGCAGTCGTCGCGTCGACCGTGGCGATGGCAGCGGCCTTCGGAGCCGCCGTCGAGGGGCTCGCCGTCGGCTGCGTGGCGGTGTCGTTCGCAGTCGTCGCGGTCGCCCGGAGATCCCCCAGGCCCGAACGGCTCGCGAGCGCTCTCGCGTGGAACCGAGTCGGTGCCACCCGAGCCTCTGTCTGGGCGGCCGGCGCCGTGGAGGCACTGGCTGTGGGATGGGTGGCGGTTGTGGTCGGTACTTCCGCGGGGCTGCTGGGGCAGCGGGCAGCCGGTGGGAGCGGTGGCGCCTGGAGTGCGTTCCTGGCGGCGCAGCTGGTGGCGGTTGCCGTGGCCGCCGGCCTTCCAACGGCGACGCCGGTCGTCGGTACCCGCCGGTCCCGCCTGAGCTGGGTGATCCAGGGTGGGGGCACGGCGGCCCGGGTGCTGGCGTGCGCCGCCGCGCTCGTCTCGGCTCGCAGTCTGGTGATCGACGTCCGTACCGACCTCGAGGTAGCCGTGGCGGGGGCCTTGACCATCGCCCTGCTGGCGTTCGTCGGACTCCTCGCGGCGGAGCCCGCGACACGGCTTGTGATCTCCGCCGTCGCCCGTCTGCCTCGCTGTGGGTCGCTCGACCCGCTGGCCAGGCGGCATCGCGTCCCCGGTGCAGCACGCCTGGTGATCGTCGCGGCGGTCGGCGTTGCGACGGCGACGTCGATCCTGGGTGCCTCGATCGAGGCCCGTCCCGAGACCTGGCAGCTGCTCGACGCGAAGCTCGCGGAGCTACCGGTCCTGCCGTCCGGTGTCGCGCTCGTGAGCCTCGAGCCGGATGGACGGCCGACCATCGGCGGTTTGGAGCCCGACGCGCAGCAGCGTGCGGAGCTCGCTCCCGGGCTCCGCTCCGAGCTCGCCGCGTCGGTGCCCGGAGCCGCGGTGATCGAGCTGCGCCACCTCGGGGCTCAGCGCTCGCTGCTCTGCGTCAGCGACTGCGAGCCGGGCCCGTTCGTCGTCGCAGAGCCGCGGTTGAGATCGATCTACGGCAACGACGCCCGCTACCCGGCGCCGCCCGGCATCGTCGGAATCGACCAGCTCCTGTACGCGGGCGCGGAGACACGAGTGCGGCCCCGCGCTGTCCTGGCCCGCCGAATGTGGCAGGAGCGGCCGCTTGCGCCCGCATCCTTCGCGGGCGCCGTCTTCTACGAGGTCAACTCCGAGGCCGCCGCGTCGCTCGACGTCCGGCCGAGGGTGCGCAGCCTGTTCATCCGTTCGCGGGATCCGCTCACCGCTGCCGACCTGCGGCGCATCGACGAGATCGCGCTGGTCCGCCGTCCTGCCCGCCGGCTTCTCGTTGACCCTGGTCGGTCCCGAGGGACCGATCGGGTCCGAGCCGCCGGGGTCCTCGCCCGCAGTCGGCGGCGGCTCGCTGCGCGACGTTCCCTGGGCGGCGACATCGGCCGGGTCACGCTGGTCCGTAGTCGGCTCCGCAGCCCTGCTGGCTGTCGTGGCCCTGCTCTCCACGGTGCTCATCGACACGATCGACCGTCGGCGCGACGTGTGGAGGCTCGAGCGGCTCGGCGCCACGGCCTCTCAGGTGCGGGGCGCAGCCGCCTTGCACGGTGCGGTCCTCGTCGCCGTCGTCACGTGGTTCGACGTCGCGTCGGCTACATACCTGGTGCGTGCGGGGGCGAGGGCGTTCAACGCGGCGAGGCCGGAGATACCGGTCCCGTTCACCGTGCCCTGGCCGGTGCTCGTCGTGTTGGCGGTAGGGCTGCCCGCACTGGCCGCCGGCCTCGCCTGGACAGCGGCGAGGCCGGTCCGTGTGGAGCGCGCGCTCGTGGAGCCGTATGCCGAGCGGCACCCGGCGCGGCCGACCGCCGCCTCCGGCGCCCTCCTGCACGGGGATCTCTCAGGTTGAAGCGGTTAGCCTTGCCGCATGGCTGACAAGGCGACCTTCGCCGACCAGGCGATGCCCTTCATGTCGGCCCTGTACGCGGCGGCGCTGCGCATGACGCGGAACCCGTCGGACGCCGAGGACCTCGTCCAGGAGACGTACCTGCGCGCGTTTCGCGGCTTCGAGGGCTTTCGCGAAGGCACCAACCTGAAGGCCTGGCTCTACAAGATCCTCACCAACACGTTCATCAACCAGTACAGGGCGAAGCGCCGCCGCCCCGAGCAGGTGGATCTCGACGACGTCGAGGAGTTCTACCTCTTCAAGCGCCTGGGCGGGGCGGAGGCTGTCGAGGCGGCCCGCACCGCCGAGACGGAGGTCCTCGACGCGATGCCCGACGCGGAGGTGAAGGACGCCCTGGAGTCGATTCCCGACGCCTTCCGCATAGCGGTGATCCTCGCCGACATCGAGGGCTTCTCCTACAAGGAGATCGCCGAGATCACCGACGTCCCCATCGGGACGGTCATGAGCCGCATCCACAGAGGAAGAAAGCAGCTCCAGAAGAGGTTGTGGGACTTCGCGCAGGAGCGGAACCTCGCACCTCGATCCGGAACCTCGATCAAGAGCCCGACCACGTAGGAGACCGGTGGACTGCGATCAGGCGATCCATAGGGTCTACGAGTACCTGGATGGCGAGCTGACGGTATGGCGCCGCAGGGCCATCGCCCGCCACCTCGACGACTGCCCGCCCTGCGCCCAGGGCTTCACGTTCGAGGTGGAGCTGCGCAGGCTGATCGTCTCCAAGTGTCGCGAGGAGGTCCCGACGGACCTGCGGCGCCGAGTCGCCGAGGCGCTCGGCCTCCCCGAGCCGGCCTGACCGGAGCCTCAGCCTGCACGGAGCGCCCACGACCGACGCCGCGGGTGTGGCTCCGCACCGGTCACGTCGTACGATGTGAGGGACCCGAATCGAAGGAGCCCCACGTTGCGCCCGACCAGTGCCATCTCGCTCGTCGCCGGCCTCCTCGTCGCCCTCGCCGGCGGGCTGTTCACGGTCCTCGCCTACACGGCGGGCGACGGTGGCAAGCCCTGGCATTTCTGGATCGCCCCCGTTCTCGCCGCCGGGTTCGTGGCGCTCCTACTGGCCCTCGTGGCCGGCTACTACCTCCGGATCGGTCGCCTGGAGCTGAAGGGGCGCCAAAGAGGTGAGTGACGGTCGGCGCGACGACCGTCCGGCCCCGGACCCGGTCGACTGGGCTACTGCCCGGCGCGTCGCCCTCGTGGTGGCCGGGCGCGACCCGCTCGCCTCCTCCTACCTCGGCTCCTCGCTCCGCTCCGACTTCGAGTCGGTGACTGCGGAGGCCGAAGACCTCGTCGCCGACTTCACCGGGCTGCGCGCACCGGGCAGAGCGACTGCGGCGGTGCTCGACAGGCGCGAATGGGTCGACGCGAACCTCGCGTCGATGAGGCGGATGCTCGCACCGCTGATGTCGCGACTCGGCGAGCAGATGGCCCGCAGCCCGTTGGGCCCGCTCGGCCGTCACGTGGCAGCCTCCGAGCTGGGCGCCCTCCTCGGCTACGTGGCGCAGAGGGTTCTCGGGCAGTACGACCTGCTCGTCCCCGACGGCGAGGCGGCGAGCGGCCACCCGGGAGCAGCCGAGCGCGACGCCGTCTACTACGTCGGGCCGAACGTGCTCGCGCTCGAGAAGCGGTTCGCGTTCCGCCCGCGCGACTTCCGCACCTGGATCGCCGTTCACGAGGTGACCCACCGGGCGCAGTTCACCGGCGTTCCTTGGATGCGCGAGCACTTCCTCGGTCTGGTGAGGAGATCGCTCGAGCTCGTCGATCCAGACCCGCGCTCGGTCGTCAGGGCGCTGCGACGCGCCGTCGAGGAGGTCACGGCGGGGCGCAACCCGCTCGACGACGGTGGGCTCCTCGGCCTCTTCGCGTCGCCCGAACAGCGGGAGCTGCTCTCGGAGGTCCAGGCACTCATGTCGCTGCTCGAAGGTCACGGCAACTACGTCATGAGCGAGCTGGGCGGACGGCACGTTCACGGTGAGGAGCGCATGGCAAGGGTGCTCCAGGCGAGGCGCAACCGGGGTGGTCTATCCGGGCAGGTCCAGAAGGCTCTCGGCCTCGAGCTGAAGCTCCGGCAGTACGAGACCGGCGAGCGGTTCGTGCGAGCGATCGTGGCGGAGGCAGGGCCGCGCGCGCTCGACGACATCTGGCGGTCGCCGGCGGCGCTCCCCACGCACGCGGAGCTCGACGATCCCGGGGCCTGGACGGCCCGGTGCTCGCCGGCGCCCTCGACGGCTGCTGCCCGCTAGCCTCCCACCGTGGGGCTCGTGCTCGTCGTCGACGACGAATCCGACATCTGCGACCTGATGCGGCTGAACCTCGAAGCGGCCGGGCACCGCGTCGCGACCGCCGGTGACGGCGAGGAGGCTCTCCGCCTGGCGCGTGCCGAGCGTCCCGACGCCGTGGTGCTCGACGTGCTGATGCCGGTGCTCGACGGCTGGCAGGTCCTCGAGAGGATGAAGAGCGGCTACGAGGAGGGGCTCGCGGACGTCCCGGTCCTAATGGTCACGGCGCTCGACGGCTCTCAGACCAAGGTGAGGGCAGGGATCGAAGGGGCGGTGGTCTTCATGGCCAAGCCGTTCGACCCCGCCGAGCTGGTGGGCGCGGTGGACCGGCTGCTGTCGCCCGATGCGCCATCCGAACTGGAGCTGCGGCGTACCACCCGGCGAGAGGCGATGGAGACGCTCGCGGTGGATGGAGGCGCTGCGCGGCGAGTCGGGACCGTCCGCCGAGCCGCGCGTGCGCCTGACGAAGCTCGACCGCGAGCCGGTCACGACGCCCCCTCCACAGCGGCTGCTCGATGCACGCTCACGGCTGGCCCGCCTCACGCAGAAGCAGCGCGACACGCTCGTGCTCCTTGCCGAGGTGGGCGGGGTCGCAGACGTCGCGGAGCGTGTCGGCACGAGCCGCAGCAACGTCTACGCAGGTCTGCGACGCATCGTGCGGCGGCTCGGGCTGAGCGATACCGGCGACCTCTTCGAGATGATCCACGCAGGCCTGGTCGACGAGACGGCGGGGTCCGAGGTGTGACCGCGGGGGAGGGCACGGCCGCAGCGCGACCTCCGTTGGGCGTTCTCGCGCCGTGGCTCGAGCGGCTCGTCGGCCTCGACGGTGATGCCGTGAGTGGGGTGATCGTCGCCTGCTCGGGTGGTGCCGACTCCCTCGCCCTGCTCGCTCTGGCGTGCGCCGCTCGACTCGAGCCCGTGGCCGTGTACGTCGACCACGGCCTGCGCTCCGCTGCGGCGCGCGACTTCGAGGTCGTGGCCGCGGCGGCCGAGCGGCTGGGTGCGACGCGGGCGGTCCGGATCGGGATCGAACGCCCCATCGAGGGCGGAGCCAACCTGGAGGCCCGCGCGCGGGCGGCCAGGTACCGGGTCCTGGAGGCCGCACGGAGCGACTACAGGGCCGCGACGATCCTCGTGGGGCACACCGCCGACGACCAGGCCGAGACCCTCCTGCTGAACATGCTGCGTGGCGCCGGGAGCCCCGGGCTCGCCGCGATGGCCGTGCGCCGCGACCGGCTGGTGCGTCCGATGCTCGGGCTCCGCCGCGCCGACACCCGCGAGATCTGCGCCCTGCTCGGCCTCACCCCGGTCGAGGACGCGATGAACTCCGAGACGAGGTTCCGCCGGGTGTGGCTGCGGCGGGAGGTCATGCCGCGGCTCGAGAGCGGGGCGGGGCGCGACATCTCCGAGGTGCTCAATCGTCAGGCCGCGATCCTGCGCGAGGAGTCGGATCACCTCGACGCCCTCGGGGCCGCCGCGCTCGCCGCCGCCGGCGAGCCGCCGTCGGCGGAGGTCCTCGGGGCTCTCGCCCCGGCGGTGGCGCGCCGGGCAGTCGGATGTGGCTGGGTGATCCCCCGGTCTCGGCCGAGCACGTCGACGAGGTGCTGGAGATAGTGGCCGGCAGCCGCCGCGCGGCCCAGCTCCCGGGCGGGCGCCGGGTCGAGCGCGCCGGTGGGCTGCTGAGGGTGCTCGAGTCGGATGCTCTGCTCCCTGCCCCGGTCGCTCCGGCAACGGTCCCGCTGCCGGGGAGGGCCGAGGCGTCGGGCCTCGTGCTCGAGTCGTGGGTCGAGTCGGGGGCACCGGTGGCGTGGCCCGACGGTAGGTGGGCCTGCGTCGTCGATGCGGACTCCGCGGGGACGCAGGCGCTGCTCAGGGGGCCTGCGCCGGGAGAGCGGATGAGGCCGCTCGGTCTGGGCGGGTCGAAGCTCGTGGCCGACGCACTCGCCGAGAGCGGCATCGCCGCCTCGGAGCGGTCGCGCAGCCGGGTGCTGGCGGCGGGCGAGGGGGCGGCGGTTCCGGAGGGAGAGCCTCTGTGGGTGGTCGGTTACCGTATCGACGACCGGGTGCGGGTCACGACACGCACCCGGCGATTCCTCTGGCTCACAGCGGGGAGCGTCGAGCAGGCATGAACGATCCGAACGTCGGAAGGATCGTGGTCGAGGCCGACGAGCTGCAGAACAGGATTGCGCAGCTGGGCAAGGAGATCTCCGCCGACTACTCAGAGACGCCGCCGTTGCTGGTCGGAGTCCTCAAGGGCGCGTTCATGTTCATGGCCGATCTGGCACGCGCGATCGATCTTCCCGTCGAGTTCGACTTCATGGCGGTGTCGTCGTACGGGTCGGCGACGCGCACGTCGGGAGTCGTCCGGATCCTCAAGGACCTCGACCTCGACATCTCGGGTCGGCACGTGCTGGTCGTGGAGGACATCGTCGACTCCGGCCTCACGCTCGCGTACCTGCGCAAGAACCTCGGCGTGCGCGGTCCGGCGTCGTTGCACGTCTGCGCCCTGCTGGTCAAGGAGGGACTGCAGCGTCGCGATCCCGACCTGCGCTACGTGGGGTTCCGCATACCGCCGGCGTTCGTGGTGGGATACGGCCTCGATGTCGCCGAGCGGTACAGGAACCTGCCCTACGTGGCCGAGTACACGGGGTCGGGGCCGGGCCGATGACGACGAGCGCGGGAACCGAGGGAGTAGACGGGGATCGCATTCGGCGGGCGGTGCGCGAGATCCTGCTCGCGATCGGCGAGGACCCCGACCGCGACGGCCTGGTGACGACGCCGGGGCGGGTCGCCGAGATGTACGAGGAGCTCTTCTGCGGGTCTGCACGACGACCCGCGCCGGCACCTGACCGTCACGTTCGAGGCCGATCACGACGAGATGGTCATGGTGCGCGACATCCCGCTGTACTCGCTCTGCGAGCACCATCTCGTACCGTTCCACGGGCGCGGCGCACGTCGCGTACATCCCCGGTGACGACGGCCGGATCACGGGTCTCTCGAAGCTCGCGCGTCTCGTCGACGGCTACTCGCAGGCGCCCGCAGGTGCAGGAGCGGCTCACGACGCAGATCGCCGACGCCCTGGTCGAGGTCCTGAGGCCGGGCGGGGCGTTCGTCGTCATCGAGGCCGAGCACCTGTGCATGTCGATGCGGGGCGTCCGCAAGCCGGGGGCGGTGACCGTCACCTCGGCCGTCAGGGGCCTGTTCAAGGACAGCGTCGCCACGCGCGTCGAGGCGATGAGCATGCTCGGCCTGAGCGTTCCGCGCCATTGATCCCGTTTGGCCGGCGATCAGACCCCGAATCACTCCTGCGGCACCTTCCGGTAACCTGCCGCGCGTGAAAGGGCCCTTCGTCACGGCGGCACTCCCGGGTCGGTCCGTGATGGGGATCGTCAACGTGACCCCCGACTCCTTCTCCGACGGGGGCCGGTACCTGGACCGCTCGGCCGCGGTGCGCGCACGGGCTCGCTCTCGCCGCGGCGGGTGCGGCGATGCTCGACGTGGGCGGGGAGTCGACGAGGCCTGGTGCGGCGGCGGTCGACGAGGCCGAGGAGCTGCGGCGGGTCGTGCCCGTGGTGCGCGAGCTCGCGGCGGAGTGCGCGGTTCCGGTGAGCGTCGACACGACCAAGTCGGCCGTGGCCGAAGCTGCGCTGCAGGCGGGAGCGGTCGTCGTCAACGACGTCTCCGCCGGGACGGCGGACCCTGAGATGCTGCGGGTGGTGGCGCACCACGGCGCCGGCTACGTGGCGATGCACATGCTCGGCAACCCGCGAACCATGCAGGACGACCCACGGTACGGCGACGTCGTACGCGAGGTGGGCGACTTCCTGTCCGAGCGCGTCGCTGGCGGCGGTCGCCGCCGGAGTGCGCCCCGAAGCGCTGCTCGTCGACCCGGGCATCGGGTTCGGCAAGACGGTCGACGACAACCTCGCGTTGCTCGCCGGGATCACGGAGGTGGCAGCCCGGGCCGGGGCGCCGGTGCTCGTGGGAGCGTCGCGCAAGTCCTTCCTCGGCTCCATCGTCGGCGGGCTGACCACCGACGAGCGCGACGAGGCGACGCTCGCGACGACGGTCTGGGCGTTCGAACGCGGCGCCGCGGTGGTGCGGGTGCACGACGTCGGATCCTCCGTCCGCGCTGCGCGGCTCCTCGACGTGATGGCGCGTGCGACACCGGAAGGAGTGGCGGCGTGAGCGGGCTCCGCGGCAAGTGGGCGCAGGGACTCCAGCCCCGGTTCTTCTGCTGGGTGATCAAGGACAGGCTCGCAGCGGGCGAGCGACCCGGTGGCTTCGCGCGGAATCATCGCAAGGTCCGACGCCAGGAGGAGCTGATCTGGCTGGCGCAGAACGGCTTCACCCACCTCGTCTCGATGCTGGACTCACCGCACAACCTGCACGCCTACGAGGAGGCCGGCATCGCCTATGTGCACGTGCCGATCGGGCGGCAGGACGAGATGGCGGAGCGACTGGCGGCGGTCTACTCCGCAGTCGCCTCGCTCCTCGACGACCCGTTGGAGCGCGTGTACGTCCACCACGAGGAGTTCGGTGAGAAGACGCTGGGCGTGATCGGCGGCTACCTCGTCTATTCGGGACTCGTCGACAACGGCCCGGACGTGATCTCCGTCGTCGAGAAGCTCACGGGCCGCAACCTCGGTGCGGAGGCGCGCGAGATCGTCTCCACGACTCTCGAACGCGGCATCCGCCGCGCGTAGCGGCACCGATCGTGGATCGGATCTTCGTCAGAGGCCTGCGCGAGATGGGCGTGCACGGGGTGCTCCCGGAGGAGAAGGAGCGTCCGCAGCCGTTCGAGGTCGACGTGGAGCTCTCCGTCGATCTCGGGCCGGCGGGCCGGTCGGACGAGCTCGTGGACACCGTCGACTACGGCGCGATCTGTGAGGCGGTCAGCCGAGTCGTCGCCACCGAGCGACACGAGCTGATCGAGAGGCTCGCAGAGCGGATCGCGGAGGTGTGCGGAGGTGACCCGCGCGTTCGGGGAGTAGTCGTGGAGGTGCGCAAGCTCGAGCCACCGGTGGCAGCCTCACTCGACCATGTGGCCGTTCGGATCGAGCGTTGACGCTCGCGTACCTGGGACTCGGCTCCAACCTGGGCGAGAGGCTCGCGAACCTTCAGCAGGCCGTCGACGGCCTCGGATCCACAGCGGGCCTCTCGGTGGTCGCTGTCTCGGCGGTCTATGAGACCGAGCCCGTCGGCGGGCCGCAGCAGCCCGCGTACCTGAACGCAGTCGTCGCGCTCGAGACACAGATGACGCCCCGCGACCTGCTCGACGTCGCGATGCGTCTCGAGAGAGCAGCGGACCGCGTGCGCGTGGAGCGCTGGGGTCCGCGCACGCTCGACGTCGACGTGCTGATCGTGGGAGACCTCCGGGTCGACGAGACCGACCTGGTCGTACCGCACCCGCGACTGCTGACGCGTGGCTTCGTGCGCGCCCCGCTCGACGACGTGGTCCGGGTCGACGGCCTGGCCGCCGACCTGCGCGATGCCCTGGCCGGCGGTGAGTCGCCCTCGTGGCCCGGCGTGACCCGCACCCCCCTCACCCTCACCCCACCCGGCGGTACTGTTGGCTGATCGCGGGCGGGCCGCGCCGGAGGGTGCGCCGGTGGACGCAGGCAGAATCGACACCGTCGCCCTGATAGGGCCGGGGCGCGCCGGAACCACGATCGTTCTCGCCCTCGCGTCTCGCGGTTGGGAGGTGACTGCCGTGGCGGGCCGGGCTCCCGACGCCCGGTCGACGGTCTCTGCCGCCGCCTGCCTCGACGCACCGGTCGCCCTCGTCTCGGAGGCGGGTCGCGGCGCCTCGCTCGTCGTGGTCGCCACACCCGACGCGGCCATCGAGGCCGCGGCGAGTGCCGTGGCGGCATCGGTCGCCCCCGGAGCGCTCGTGATCCACTTGTCGGGTGCCAAGGGGCTCGACGTCTTCGAGACGATGATCGGGAGCCACCCCTCCGTTCGCGTGGGTGCGCTCCACCCCCTGCAGTCGTTCCCGTCGACGTCGCTCGGCCTGGATCGCCTCCCCGGCTCGTGGGCCGCGGTGGCGGGTGATCCCGCCGTGCGCGACCTGGCGTTGCTGCTCGAGCTGAGGCCCTTCGAGCTACCCGAGTCGGAGCGCGTGAGGTATCACGCCACGGCGGCCGTCGCCTCGAACCACCTCGTCGCGCTGATGGGCCAGGTGCAGCGGATGGCCGAGGCCTGCGGGGTCCCGTTCGAGGCGTTCGCTCCGCTGGCACGGTCCTCGCTGGAGAACGCCTTCCGGCTCGGGCCCCCGGCGGCGCTCACGGGGCCGGTGGCCCGAGGAGATCTCCGCACCGTCGAGGGACACCTCGAGGAGATGTCCCCGGGTGAGCGGGACTCGTACCGGGCGCTGGCGCGCGAAGCGGCGCGCCTCGTCGGAGGGCGCGACTCCGCACTCGACCGTCTCCTCGACGACGTGCTCGCATCGGGGACGCCGCCCACCGGAGAGCCCGAGCGCGACGGCGACTAGCGCTCCGCAGTGCGCTGCGGCGCCACTCACGGGTACGATCGACGTCACTGAACCGCAGTCCGGCACCCTGAGAGGGCTGGAACCGAAGGGTTCGAAGACGTTGCTACAGGATCAACGACACGACGATCGACGGCGCGTCGCGCCCGGGCGGATCACATGACCGTCGTGGTGGAGACGGTCGCGGGGCTGCGTGCAGCGTGTGACGACGCCCGCCGCTGCCGGTCGGCGCGTCGGCCTCGTCCCGACCATGGGGTACCTGCACGCGGGGCACCGGTCCTTGATCCGTGCTGCCCGGGAGGCGACCGATCTCGTCGTCGTGACGATCTTCGTGAACCCGCTCCAGTTCGCTCCCGACGAGGACCTGGACAGGTACCCGAGCGACCTCGAGGGAGACGTCCGAGCGTGCGCCGAGGAAGGCGCCGACGTGGTCTTCGCGGCGCCGGTCGCCGAGATGTTCCCGAGGCCGCCGAAGACCTTGGTCCATGTGGCCGACCTCACCGCCGACCTCTGCGGTCGTTCCCGCCCCACCCACTTCGACGGCGTCACGACGGTGGTCGCGAAGCTCTTCTCGATCGTCGGCACGTGCACGGCGTTCTTCGGACGCAAGGACGCGCAGCAGCTGGCCGTCGTCAGGCGGATGGTGGACGACCTGAGCATGCCGATCGAGATAGTGGGGTGCCCTCTGGTCCGCGAGGCCGACGGACTGGCGCTCTCCAGCCGAAACGCCTATCTCTCCCACGACCAGCGCGCTGCGGCGACGGTGCTCTTCGAGGCGCTGCGCGCAGCTGCAGACGCAGTTGCCGGAGGCGAGCGCGACGCCGCTGTTGTCGCCGCGGTGATGCACGAGGCGATCGCCGCACGCGACGGGGTCGTGGTCGATTACGCGGAGGTCCGCGACGCAGCGGACATGGCCCCCCTCGACTCCATCGAGGGCGGAGTGCTTCTCGCTGTGGCGGCGAGGCTCGGTGAGACCCGTCTCATCGACAACGTGGGGCTCACTGTGCACGGCGACGCCGTAGCAGCAGACCTGGGTACCGGCTACAGGACGGACGAAGGAGAGCGGTGATGCAGAGGACGATGATGAAGTCGAAGATCCACCGGGCCACGGTCACGGGAGCCGACATCGCGTACGTGGGGTCGATCACGCTGGACGTCGAGCTGATGCGCCTGGCGGACATCCGCGAGAACGAGCAGGTGCACGTCCTCGACATCGACAACGGCGCCCGGTTCGAGACCTATGCCATACCCGGGGCCCCCGGCGACGTCGTGCTGAACGGCGCCGCGGCGCGGCTCGTTCAGCCCGGCGACCGGGTGATCGTCATCACCTATGCCGCGTACGAACCGCAGGAGGTGGCCGTCCACGAGCCGCGGGTCGTCCACGTCGACGACGACAACCGGCCGGTGGGGGCCGACAGGGCGGCCGCGCTGGTGGCCGCCGCCGATACGCGTCGGCGGTCGAACGGCGGCGCCCCGTAGGCTTGCGCCACCATGTTCGATCTCCTGGTCCTCGGCAGCGGCGTCGCAGGCCTCACGACAGCGTTGCGGGGGGCGGCAGAGGGCATGTCGGTGCTGGTGCTGACCAAGGGCGAGCTCGCCAGCTCGGCGACGAGGTTCGCCCAGGGTGGCGTCGCGGCGGCGCTGGCGGGCTCCGACACCCCGGAGATGCATCTGGCGGACACCCTCGTCGCGGGCGCCGGGACCTGCGACGTCGACGCGGTGCGGGTGCTGGTCAACGAAGGGCCCCCGAGGGTGCGGGAGCTCTCGGCGATGGGCGCCGCCTTCGACACGGCGCCGGGTGATCACGGCGAGGAGCTGCTGCTGGCACGGGAGGGAGGCCACTCGGTCGCGCGCGTGGTGCACGCAGGCGGCGACGCCACGGGAGCGGAGATCGAGAGGGCGCTCGTCGCAGCGGTCCGCCGGTCCGGTCGGGTGGAGGTGCGCGAGGGCTGGCTCGCTATCGACCTGATCGTCGGCGACGGCAGGTGCGGTGGCGTGGTCGCGCTCGACGACCGCGGTGTCGTCACCGATGTGCGCTCCACGGAGACGGTGCTCGCGACCGGGGGCGCGGGTCAGTGCTTCGCGGTCACCACGAACCCGCTGCTCTCTACCGGTGACGGAATCGCCCTGGCGCTCAGAGCGGGAGTCGCCTGCGCCGACGTCGAGTTCGTCCAGTTCCACCCTACGGCGCTGTGGCACGAGTCGACGCCGCGGCCGCTCCTGTCGGAGGCGCTGCGCGGCGAGGGCGCCGTGCTGCGCGACCAGGACGGGACGGCCTTCATGGCCGGGGAGCACCCCATGGCCGACCTCGCCCCGCGCGACGTCGTCTCACTCGAGGTGGCGCGCCGGATCAATGCGTCCGGCGGCGGTCACGTCTGGCTCGACGCGACGATGATCGAGCGGTTCGACGAGCGGTTCCCGACCATCTGGTCAGCATGCCGCGAGGTGGATCTCGATCCCCGTCACGACTGGCTGCCGGTGGCACCGGCGGCGCACTACCTGTCGGGGGGAGTGGTGGCCGATCTCGACGGCGCAACCACGCTGCCGGGGCTCTGGGCTTGCGGCGAGGTCGCCTGCAGCGGCGTCCACGGCGCGAACCGACTTGCGTCGAACTCGCTCCTGGAGGGACTCGTCTTCGGATCGCGTGTGATCTCGGCCGTCGCGGAGGGCCGGGGAGGTCCGAGGGAGACCGGGGCGATGCGCGGAGTCCTCGGTGCGCTCGGCCCGAGTGCACCCCAGGGCGTGCCGTCGGCGCGTGGAGGTGACCGGAGCGTCCGAGACGACACCGGCGGGGGCCGAGCGACGCCGCGCGCCCCCGACCTGGGTCTCGTCCAGAGCGTCATGTCGGCGGAGGTCGGCGTAGAGCGCGAAGCGGTCGGCCTCCGGCGCGCGGCGGCGGTCTTCACATGCCTCGACCAGGTAGCGGCACTGCCGGCGTCGTCCTCCCAATCCGAGCACGAGGCCCTCAACGTCGCAGAGGTCGCCGCGGCGATCGTCGCTGCCGCCCTGTCCCGGGAGGAGTCTCGCGGCGCGCACACGCGCCGGGACTTCCCGGCAATGTCCGATCGCCTCCGCGGCAGGTTGGTGCTCACCGGCCGGGCGGACCCGGTCTTCGTGCCGCTGCCGGAGATGGCCGCACAGGAAGGACTCAGATGACAGCACCGTTCGACCCGCCGGTGACCGTGCTCCGCCCGCTCGTCGCCACTGCGCTCGCCGAGGATCTCGGGATCCTCGGCGACATCACGTCGATCGCGTGCATCGACGACGACGAGACTTCGGTGGCTCGACTCGTGTCGCGCGAAGAGGGTGTGGTCGCCGGGTGCGCAGCCGTGGCGGAGGTGTACCACCAGATCGACCCGGAGGTCTCGGTGACGTGGCAGTGCGTCGACGGAGACGTCGTCGAACCGGGTGAGTCGATCGGGGTGATCTCGGGCAACTCGAGGTCGATCCTCTCGGGTGAGCGCGTTGCGCTGAACCTCCTCACCCACTGCTCCGGCATCGCGTCGCTCACGCGTCGGTACGTGCGGGCCGCGCACGGAGCGACCCGCATCCGCGACACGAGGAAGACCCTTCCGGGGCTGCGTGCATTGGAGCAGGCGGCAGTCCGCGCCGGCGGTGGCTTCAATCACCGCGACTCGCTCTCCGATGCGATTCTCGTCAAGGACAACCACCTGGGCGGGATCGACGTGCGCACGGCGGTCGAGCGGGCACGGGCGCGATGGCCGGGGCGTGTGGTCGAGGTCGAGTGCGAAGACGCCGCGCAGGTGGCGCGCGCAGTCGAAGCCGTACCGGACCTGATCATGCTCGACAACATGTCGCCCGACGAGGTGCAGGAGGTGGTTGCCGCCGTGGGCCGTCGGGTCGCCCTGGAGGTATCGGGTGGCGTGGATCTCCGGAACGTGGCCGCGTACGCGGGTGCCGGCGCCGACTTCATCGCGGTGGGGGCGCTCACCCACTCGGCGCGCGCTCTCGACATCGGCCTCGACATGGATGCGCGGAGCTGACCGGTGCTCCTCGCGATCGACGTCGGGAACACCCAGACCGTCGTCGGGCTGTTCAGCGGCGAACGAGCTCGCCGACCACTGGCGCATCGCGACCGACGCCGAGCGCACCTCTGACGAGCTCGCGCTGATGATCAACCAGTTCCTCGGGTTCCACGGGTTCTCGTTCGAGGAGGCGCAGATCACGGGCGTGGCGATCTCCTCCGGCGTGCCCCGCGTCACCGCCGCGCTGCGCGAGATGAGCGAGCGCTACTTCGGCTTCCCGCCGCTCGTCGCTCGAGCCGGGTGTGCGCACCGGGATGCCGATTCTCTACGACAACCCCAAGGAGGTCGGTGCCGACCGGATCGCGAACGCGGTCGGCGCCTACGACCTCTACGGCGGCTCCGACGATCGTCGTCGACTTCGGCACGGCGACGACCATCGAGGCGATCAGCGAGCAAGGGCGAGTACCTCGGCGGTGCGATCTTCCCGGCGTCGAGATCTCGATGGACGCGCTGTTCGGCGAGGCGGCGGGTCTCCGTCGCGTGGAGCTGGTCCCGCCCAAGCACGTGATCGGCAAGTCGACGGTCGAGTCGATCCAGTCAGGCGCTGTCTACGGCTTCAGCGGCCAGGTCGACGCGCTCGTCGACCGGTTCCAGGCCGAGCTCGGCGAGTGCACGGTGGTCGCCACGGGCGGGCTTGGCCGAGCTGATCATCCCGCACAGCCGGACGATGCAGCACCACGAGCCGTGGCTGACGCTGTACGGCCTGCGGATCATCTTCGAGAGGAACCTGTGAGCGACGCACATCTCGACGGGTTGGCGGCCGAGGAGCGCTCCGCGCGCCTCGCCAAGGTCGCGGCGATGCGCGACGCGCGGCGGCGACCCCGTATCCCGTGCGCTTCGATCGCGACGCCACAGCGGCCGAGCCTCCACGCCTCGCACGGCGACATCGAGGCCGGCGCCGAGACCTCCGTGGAGGTGCGGATGGCCGGCCGGATCCTGCTCCTCCGCCGGCAGGGAAAGCTCATCTTCGCGACGCTGCGCGACGGCACCGGGTCGGTGCAGCTCTTCGTCTCGAAGGCGACGATCGGCGACGACGGTTTCGCCGCGGTCGACGACCTCGACCTCGGCGACTGGGTCGGCGTCGCCGGCACCGTGATGAAGACGCGGAAGGGCGAGCTCTCCGTGGCGGTGCGCTCGTGCACGTTGCTCGCGAAGTCGCTGCGCCCGCTCCCCGACAAGTGGCACGGCCTCGCCGACGTCGACACCCGATATCGGCAGCGGTACGTCGACCTCATCGTGAACGACGAGGCACGACGCGTGTTCGATGATCCGCTTCGCGATGATCACGGCGATCCGCTCCGTTCTCGCGGAGCGCGGTTTCGTGGAGGTGGAGACGCCGTTGCTCCACCCGGTTCCCGGCGGCGCGACTGCACGCCCGTTCGTCACGCACCACAACGCTCTCGACCTCGACCTGTACCTGCGGATCGCGCCCGAGCTCTACCTGAAGCGCTTGATCGTGGCCGGCCTGGAGAAGGTCTTCGAGATCGGTCGCGTGTTCCGGAACGAGGGGATGTCGACGCGCCACAATCCCGAGTTCACGATGCTCGAGCTGTACGAGGCGTTCGTCGACTACACGGACATGATGAGTCTGACGGAGGAGCTCGTCGCCTGCGCCGCGCGAGCGGCGATCGGATCAACCGCTGTCCGCTGGGACGACCACGATCTCGACCTGGCGCCGCCGTTCCGTCGTCGGACGCTCATCGACCTCGTGCACGACCACGCCGGTGTCGACGTGCACCCTTCGCAGCCGGTCGGCGAGCTGCGAGCGACCTGCGACCGCCTGGGCGTTCCGTACGACGACGAGTGGGGTCCGGGCAAGCTGGTGCTCGAGATCTACGAGAAGACGACCGAGCACGCCGTCGTGGAGCCCACCTTCGTCCTCGACTACCCGCGGGAGGTGTCGCCGCTCGCCCGCGAGCATCGCGACGACCCCACTCTGACGGAACGGTTCGAGCTGGTGGTCTGCGGTCGGGAGATCGCGAACGCCTTCAGCGAGCTGAACGACCCTGCGGAGCAGCGCAGACGCTTCGAGGAGCAGGCGAAGCTCGCCGCGATGGGCGACGTCGAGGCCCACGGCGTCGACGAGGACTACCTCCGGGCCCTCGAGTACGGGCTGCCGCCCTGCGGGGGGATGGGCATGGGGATGGATCGGCTGGCGATGCTCATCGCCGGGGTCGGCTCGATCCGCGAAGTGGTGCTCTTCCCTCACCTCCGCCCCGAGGCAGGATGACCGGCATGCGCGTGCTCGTCACCGGAATGGGAGGAGAGCTCGGAACCCGCGTCGCCCAGCTCCTCGAGGCGAGGAGCGACGTCGACGAGGTCGCCGGCATCGACTTCGTGCCGCCGCGTCGACGGCTGCGGCGTGCCGAGTTCCGCCGGATCGACCCGAGGAACCGTGACCGGGTCGTCGAGTTCGTGCAGGAGTACGCACCGTCGGTCGTCGCCCACTTCGGGGTCTACGAACCGGCGTCTCGGATGAGCCCGGCGTCGGCGGCGGAGCGCACGGAGCTGAGCACCGTGGCGGCGCTCTCGGCGGCGGCGCGCGCCGGGAGCCTCGAGTACGTCGTGGTCCGCAGCGGGCTCGAGGTGTACGGGCCGAGAGTGAGCGCCGCGTCGGTCCCCGACGAGGCGGTGCCCCCTGCGCCCGGCTCCCCGTACGGCAAGACGCTCCTGGGTGTCGAGGCGATGGCGGCGCGCCTGGGAAGGCATCACCTGTTCCCGGTCGGAGCGCTGCGGTACGCGCCGGTCGTGGGGTCTCACGTGCCCAGCCCGCTCGGGCGGTTGCTGCGCCTGCCCGCGGTCCCGGTGCCGGCGTTCTCCGACCCCCCGTTCTCGCTCCTCCACCCGGACGACGCGGCGGAGGCGATGGTCGCGGCCATCGCGCGCAGGGTCGCCGGGCCGCTCAACGTCGTCGGGCCCGGAGCGGCGACCCCCTGGCAGGCGGCGCTCCTGGGCGGCCGCGTGCCCGTGCCCGTGGCGCCCCCCCTGTGGCGGTGGGCCGCCCGGGCGGCGGAGCTCGCCGGCGCAGCGATGGCTCCGCACATGGTCGAGCTGCTCCGCCACGGAAGGACGGGATCGGGGAGCCGGGCGGTGAGCGTCCTGGGCATGGGAGACCTGCGACCGACCCAGCAGGTGCTGCAGGAGCTCTACGAGTGGGCCCAGGTCGTGCCCCTGGTGACCGCAGCGGAGGCGGTCGCGTGAGCCCGCTGCGCAGCGCCGACTTCGGGATCGACTCCGACCAGATCGGCGATCCGGAGCCCCTGCCGCGGGCGCTCCGCAGGAGGCTCGAGGGCCGCTACCCAATCGACCCGTTCGGGTTCGACCCGATGCTCGCCGACCTCACGACGCCCTTCGCGCGCGCCCTCGTGCGGGTGCGCACCGACGGCGCCGATCGGATCCCGGAGGCCGGTCCGGCCGTCCTCGTGTCCAACCGAGGCCTGGGGGTGGGCGAGCCGTCGGCGCTGGGGGTGGCCGTCGGGAAGGCGGTCGGCAGGAGGCTCCGGGTCGTCGGGGCACCGGGAGTGCCGTTCGTCAACGGACTGGTCCGCCGCCTCGGGGCGGTCCACGCGAGCCCCGAGGACCTCGCGGCGTGCCTGAGGTCCGGGCACCTCGTCGCCGTGCCGCTCGGCCCGACCTGGCTGCGCATGGGGGCGGGTTCGCCCCCCCTGGAGCTCTGCGCGGCGATGATGGGGTTCACGGTCATCCCCGTAGCCGTCACCCCTGGAGGCCCTCTGGGCACTCCGATCCGGCCGTGGAGGGTGCGGGTCGGTCCGCACATCGAGCTCGACGACACGTACGCCCCGGGGGACCCGCTCGGAGCCGCAGAGCTCGGCGACGCCATGCGCCGGGCCGTGGAGGAGTTGCTGGTGGGGCGGGCCCCGGCCCCCTAGGGGCGAGATGCACGCGCTGGGTGGTCGCTCGCATCTGTTGAGCGGCGCTAATCTCCTCCTACGGTCCTAGGGTGGGCCGTCGTCGACGGAGGGCTGGCTTGCCCGACCTGAGTGCATCCGACGGAGTCGGAATCCACTACGAGGTCTGGGGTCGCCGGGACCGGAGCCCGGTCCTGATGATCCAGGGGCTCGGCGCCGACTCGCGTGGCTGGGCCCTGCAGCGGGTTCCGTTCGGGCGGCGCCACCACTGCGTCGCTCCCGACAACCGCGGCACGGGCCGCTCGGAGAGGCCGGCCGGCCCGTACGACCTCGAGCAGATGGCCGCCGACGCCGTGGCGGCGCTCGACGCCGAGGGGATCGACCGGGCCCATGTGATGGGTGCGTCGATGGGCGGCGTGATAGCCCAGATCGTGGCGGTGCGTCACCCCGACCGCGTGCGCTCGCTCACCCTCGCCTGCACCGCCTGCCGGCACCACGAGTGGCGGCGAGAGCTCCTCGCCGAGTGGGCCGACGCCGTGGCGGCGCACGGCATGCAGGCGATGGCCTCCGACGGCCTCCGCTGGCTGGTCGGCCCGAGGCTCCAACGCCGTTTCGGAATGTGGATCAACGTCCTCGCACGGCTCATCCTGTCCATGCCTCCCGAGCCGTTCGTCGCCCAGGTGCGGGCCATCCTCGACATGACCGACGAGGTCCGCTTCGAGCTCCACACGATCGCCGTCCCCACGCTCATCATCACGGGGTCGCAGGACGCCCTCACCCCGGTCGGCGACGCAGAGGAGATCGCCGAGCTGATCCCGGGGTCGCGTCTCGCGATCGTGTCGGGTGCGGCGCACGGGGTGATGGCGGAGGCGCCCAACGCGTACAACGCAACCGTCCTGGGCTTCCTCGACGAGGTCGACGCCGCCCAGGTCCCCGACACCGCCGCCGTCTAGCGGCCTGCCGCCCCCGGCCCGTTCACGAGGAGCGCAGGACGAGGCCGTCGACGAGGTCGACGAGGCGGTCGCAGACGGCGGGGTCGAGCCCGTCGGCCCCGGCGAGGGCCTCGGTCGCCTTGATGACGTGGGAGCGCGCGGCGGCGGTCGAGGCGTCGACGACCTCGGGAGTCGCGACGAGACGGCGGGCGCGCTCGACGTCGTCGCGATCGAGCTTCTTGCCGAGGATGTCGCGCAGCTCCGGGGATGCCGAGACCGCCTGGATCACCGGGAGGGTGTAGACGCCTTCGTGCAGGTCGTTGCCGGACGGCTTGCCGAGCTCCTCCTCCGTCCGGGTCACGTCGAGGATGTCGTCGACGATCTGGAAGCACATGCCCACGTGGTGCCCGAAGCGCGTGAGGGCGTCGAGCGTCGCATCCGAGACCTCGTTCACCATCCCGCCGATCCTGCACGACGACGCCATCAGCGAAGCGGTCTTGCCCTCGATCGCCGAGTAGTACGACTCCTCGGTGCGATCCGCGTCGAAGAGGTGTTGGAGCTCGAGGACCTGCCCGCGGCAGAGCTCGCCGATCGTCGCGGCGAGGAGCCCCGCGACGTCGGCACCGAGCGACGCGGCGAGCTCCGATGCCTTCGCCAGCAGGTAGTCGCCGGCGAGGATCGCGACGATGTTGCTCCAGCGCGCGTTGACCGAAGGGACGCCTCGCCGCGTGTCGGCCTCGTCGATCACGTCGTCGTGGTAGAGGGAGCCGAGGTGCACCAGCTCGACGGACGCGGCGCCGGTGATCGCCGCATCGTGAGCCGAGCGCGCCGCGCCGCGGCACCGAGTAGGTGGCACAGAGCGTGAGTGTGGGCCGTAGTCGCTTGCCCCCGGCGGAGAGGAGGTGCGACGCGACGTCGGCGAGGAAGCGGTCGTCGGTGCCGACGGCCGTTCCCAGTGCGTCCTCGACCCGCGCCAGGTCGGCGGTCAGGGGGCCGAGCCCGAGGTCGTCGACCAGACTCATGCTTGCAGGCTAGGCACGGCCGCAACGGGTGGTCGAATGAGGTGCGCGAGTCCGCTGTGCGTCGTGGGAGTGCCCGGCCCTGTACCCGGGAATGAGGTGTGACGCGTGTCCGGGAAGAACCTGCGCGGGCGAGGTGTCTCAACCGGAGTGACCCGGGAGAGCGCCACGGTACGTTCTGGCGTCGGATCGGGTCCGGGGCCAAAGTTAGCGGACCGTCCGGCCGATTAGACTGGCGTCATCCGAGCGCGAGCCATTCGAGCGCTGATCGGCGACCGTACGGCAAGGCAGCTCAGGCACGGAGACCACGACAAGAAGACCACGAGAGGCGGTTCAATGTTCGAGCGCTTCACGGACAGGGCCCGGAGGGTCGTAGTCCTCGCACAAGAAGAAGCGCGGCTCCTCAACCACAACTACATCGGGACCGAGCACATCCTGCTCGGTCTCATCCACGAGGGTGAGGGAGTCGCAGCCAAGGCGCTCGAGTCCCTCGGCATCTCCCTCGAGGCGGTGCGCAACCAGGTCGAGGAGATCATCGGACACGGCGGGACGGCGCCCTCGGGGCACATCCCGTTCACGCCCCGCGCCAAGAAGGTGCTGGAGCTCTCGCTCCGAGAGGCGCTGCAGCTCGGGCACAACTACATCGGGACCGAGCACATCCTGCTCGGGCTCATCCGCGAGGGCGAGGGGGTCGCCGCCCAGGTCCTCGTGAAGCTCGGCGCCGACCTCTCACGCGTGCGCCAGCAGGTCATCCAGCTCCTCTCCGGCTACGCGGGGCGAAGGAGGGCGCCGCTGCCGGCCCCGCCGGCGGGCCCACCGAGGCGCAGCCTTCGGGCTCGCTCGTACTCGACCAGTTCGGTCGCAACCTCACGCAGCTCGCGCGCGACAAGAAGCTCGACCCGGTGATCGGGCGCTCCAAGGAGATCGAGCGCGTGATGCAGGTCCTGAGCCGGCGCACCAAGAACAACCCGGTGCTCATCGGCGAGCCCGGCGTCGGCAAGACGGCGATCGTCGAGGGCCTCGCGACCGACATCGTCGACGGCGACGTGCCCGAGACGCTCGAGGGCAAGCAGCTGTACACGCTCGACCTCGGTGCGCTCGTCGCCGGCTCCCGGTATCGCGGCGACTTCGAGGAGCGCCTGAAGAAGGTGCTGAAGGAGATCCGCACACGCGGCGACATCATCCTGTTCATCGACGAGCTGCACACGCTCGTCGGTGCGGGCGCCGCCGAGGGCGCCATCGACGCTGCGTCGATCCTGAAGCCGATGCTTGCACGCGGTGAGCTGCAGACGATCGGCGCGACGACGCTCGACGAGTACCGCAAGCACCTCGAGAAGGACGCCGCGCTCGAGCGCCGGTTCCAGCCGATCAAGGTCGAGGAGCCGACCGTCGCTCACACGATCGAGATCCTGAAGGGTCTGCGCGACCGCTACGAGGCGCACCACCGCGTCACGATCACCGACCAGGCGCTCGTCGCCGCGGCCAACCTCGCCGACCGGTACATCGCCGACCGGCACCTCCCCGACAAGGCGATCGACCTCATCGACGAGGCCGGCTCGCGCCTGCGCATGCGCCGCATGCAGGCCCCGCCCGACTACCGCGAGCTCGAGGACGAGATCGCGAAGGTCCGCAAGGAGAAGGAGGCGGCGATCGAGGCGCAGCAGTTCGAGCGCGCCGCGAAGCTGCGCGACCGCGAGAAGGAGCTGCTCGAGCAGCGTGCCGCCAAGGAGACGCAGTGGCGCGCCGAGGGCGTCGACCTCTTCAACGAGGTGACCGAGGAGTCGGTCGCCGAGGTGCTCGCGATGTGGACCGGGATCCCCGTCTACAAGCTCACCGAGGAGGAGACGGCGAAGCTTCTCCGCATGGAGGAGGAGCTGCACAAGCGCGTCGTCGGCCAGGACGACGCGATCAAGGCCGTCTCCCAGGCGATCCGCCGGACGCGTGCGGGCCTCAAGGACCCGAAGCGTCCCTCGGGCTCGTTCATCTTCCTCGGGCCGTCGGGCGTCGGCAAGACCGAGACCGCGAAGACCCTCGCCGAGTTCCTCTTCGGCGACGAGACCTCGCTGATCCAGCTCGACATGTCGGAGTACATGGAGAAGCACACGGTGAGCAGGCTCGTGGGCTCCCCCCCCGGCTACGTCGGCTACGACGAGGGCGGCCAGCTCACCGAGGCCGTCCGTCGCAAGCCGTTCTCGGTCGTGCTCTTCGACGAGATCGAGAAGGCGCACCCCGACGTCTTCAACACGCTCCTCCAGATCCTCGAGGACGGCCGGCTGACCGACGCCCAGGGCCGATCGGTCGACTTCAAGAACACCGTGATCATCATGACGTCGAACCTCGGCACGGCCGATCTTCGCAAGGCGAACATCGGCTTCGCGAAGACCGACGAGGCCGTCACGTACGAGAAGATGAAGAGCAAGGTCCACGACGAGCTGAAGCGTCACTTCCGGCCGGAGTTCCTGAACCGGATCGACGACGTCATCGTCTTCCACGAGCTCACGCTCGAGGAGGTCACCGAGATCGTCGATCTGCTCATCAAGCGCGTAACCGACCAGCTCGAGAGCCAGGGGCTGGGCCTCGAGCTCACTCCGGCCGCGAAGCTGCTGCTCGCCACCAAGGGCTACGACCCTTCACTCGGCGCGAGGCCGCTCCGCCGGGCGATCCAGCGCATGGTCGAGGACCCGATGTCGGAGAAGATCCTCTGGAAGGAGTTCCACGCCGGAGAGACCGTCGTCGTCGACGCGGTCGACGACGAGATCGTCTTCCGGTCGGTCGAGGGTGTCGAGCCTCCGAGCGTGGAGCTGGCCGGTAGCGGCACCGCCGAAGGCTGAGCCGCGCAGTCTCGGGGCGCGCTAGCGTCGGCACCGTGACGCTGACGACGAGAACGCGGCGCGTGCTCGCAGCCTCCGCGGCGTGCGCTGTGCTCCTGACCGGCTGCAAGGTCGACGCGACGGTCTCGATCAGGTCCGACGACGACGGGCGGGGAAGGGTCTCCGTCAGGGTCGACCTCGACGCGGAGGCCGCCTTCGCCCTGCAGGCCGACGGGGGAGCACTCGAGCAGCGGGTGCAGCTCGACGACCTCCGGGACTCGGGTTGGACCGTCTCGCCCTGGAGGGTCGAGGACACCGGAGCGGCCTCGGTGAGGCTGACCAAGGACTTCGTCGGCGAGCAGCAGCTCGTCGAGATCCTCGCCGAGATCGCCGGCGACGGCAGTCTGCTGGGCGGCGCCAGCATCGACCGCTCGCGCGGAGTCATGCGCTCGAGCGACGCCCTCTCCGTCGATGCGGACCTGCGTGCGCTGCAGTCGGGCCTCTCCGGCGACGACGAGGTCACCCGGCGCCTGACCGAAGCCGGTGTCGACGTCGCCGCCCTCGACGCCGTCCTCACCGAGGGGCTCGACACGGCGTTCGGGCTCTCAGTGGTGCTGGCCATGGGCGACGAGCGCCGCGCGTGGCACCTCGTGGCCGGCGACGAGAAGTCGCTGGTCGTGTCGACCTCACGCGTCGAGTGGGACAGGATCACCACGCTGGGCATCGCGGCTCTCCTCGCACTCCTCGCAGGACTCCTCTTCCTCGCCGCGTGGGTGAGCGCGCGCCGGCGCAGGAGGGGCCCCCGCAGCGCGGAGCGCGGCGCTCCCGTCTGGTAGAGCCCCCCCGGCGTCGCGGCCCGGTGTCGTACCACCCGGGTAGTGTGCTCCCATGAGCCGAACACGCGTTCGTCATGCCCGACACCGGTGCGCGGTCTGCGGCGCCACGTCGCCCCAATGGCTCGGGCGCTGCCCCGAGTGCGGCGAGTGGGGGTCGCTCGCCGAGGAGATCGTGACCCCGAGCACCGGGCCGGGCATCGTCGGGCCGGGGCAGCGCCCGCGGCCGCTCGCCGAGGTCGACCTGAGCGGCACCGTCCGCAGGCCGACCGGGGTCGAGGAGGTCGACCGTGTGCTCGGTGGGGGGCTCGTACCCGGTTCGGTCACGCTCCTCGGGGGCGAACCCGGCATCGGCAAGAGCACCGTCGCACTCCAGATGCTGGCGGCGACCTGCCCGGACGGGGGTCCGGTCCTCCTCGTCAGCGCCGAGGAGTCCCCCGAGCAGGTGCGGCTGCGCGCAGGGCGCCTGGGGGCGCTCGACCCCAACCTCCTCGTCGTCGCAGAGACCCGCCTGCCGGAGGTGCTCGCCGCCGCCGGCGAGGTCAGGCCGCACCTGCTGGTGATCGACTCCGTCCAGACCGTCCACGACCCTGGGTCCACCGGCCCGCCCGGCTCGATCGCGCAGGTTCGCGACGCCGCCTCGGCGATCGTCCGGTTCGCGAAGGAGTCGGGAGTGGCGACGGTCCTCGTCGGGCACGTAACGAAGGAGGGTGCGCTCGCGGGGCCGCGCGTCCTCGAGCATCTCGTCGACACGGTGCTCTCGTTCGAGGGCGATCGACATCACTCTCTGCGGATGCTGCGGGCGTCGAAGCACCGGTTCGGGCCGACCGACGAGATAGGGCTCTTCGAGATGTGTGCCGCCGGCCTCCGCGGCGTACCCGACGCGAGCGCCTTCTTCCTGGCCGACCGGCGGCCGGCGACGCCCGGTTCGGTGGTGACGGCGGTCGTCGACGGGACCCGGCCGCTGCTCGTGGAGGTACAGGCTCTGACGGCGGCCACTGCCTCGCCGCACGCGCGCCGGTCCACCCGCGGCCTCGACGGGGCGCGCCTGGAGATGCTCCTCGCGGTGCTCACGCAGCGTGCCCGCGTCCCGTTCGCGTCTCAAGACGTGTACGCGAGCGTCACGGGCGGGATCCGTGTCACCGACACCGGAGCCGACCTCGCTCTGGCGTTGGCGCTGGCCGGAGTGCGGCTCGACACGCCCGTGGCCGGCGACGTGCTGGCGTTGGGAGAGGTGGGCCTGGGGGGCGAGGTGCGTCAGGTCGCCCACGCTCCGCGACGCCTGGCCGAGGCGGCCCGACTCGGCTTCCGACGGGCGATCGTGCCCGAGTCGACGCCCGACGTGCCCGGCGTGCGGCTGGAGCGGGTCGCCACGGTCGAGGCGGCGCTTGCGCTCGCACTGGCGACAGGGCGTGCGGCGAGGGTCGCGGGCGACGGAGGAACGGGTAAACGGTACGATGACCTGCGCTTGCTCGCCGCAGTCGACCCCGATGCCGGTCCGCTCACCGGCGCCGACGAAGGCTCCAGCCCCCCGGGCCCGGGCCGATCAGGAGCCCGTCCGAGGAGGTGGTAGTGCCCCACACGAGAGCGGAAGCCTTCTACCCGGCCCTCGGCCTCGTCGCCCCGGGCACCCCGCTGCGGGAAGGGATCGACCGCGTGCTGCAGGCGAGCATGGGCGCCCTGATCGTCGTCGGGGACGGCCCCGAGGTGCTCGGCATCTGCTCCGGTGGCTTCCTCCTCGACGCGGAGTTCACGCCCCAGCGCCTCTCGGAGCTGGCGAAGATGGACGGGG
The DNA here is from genome assembly GCA_963706745.1 of uncultured Actinomycetes bacterium. GTDB lineage: Bacteria > Actinomycetota > Acidimicrobiia > IMCC26256 > PALSA-610 > JAOSJK01. The sequence continues at coordinate 117,166 of CAVPMX010000007.1, forward strand.
CGATAATCCTCGCCTCCGATGGCTCCCGCGTCGCCCGGGCGAACGTCCACCTCGTCCCCGACCCCGACATCCCCACCTCGGAGACGGGTACGCGGCACCGCACGGCCGAGCGCGTGTCCCGGCAGATCTCAGTGCCGGTGATCACGGTCTCCGAGGAGATGCAGGTCGTCACGATCCACTACAGGGGCAACAAGAAGTCGCTCGAGCCGATACCCAGGGTCCTGGCGCGCTCCGACCAGGCTCTCCAGATCCTCGGGCGGTACAAGTCGCGTCTCGACGGGGTGAGCGGGGCGCTCTCCGCGCTCGAGGTGGAGGACCTCGTAACCGCACGCGACGTCGCGACCGTCCTGCAGCGAGCGGAGATGGTCCGCCGGATCGCCGAGGAGATCGAGGGGTATGTGATCGAGCTCGGCAGCGACGGCCGCCTGGTGCAGCTCCAGCTCGAGGAGCTGACGGGCGGCGTCGAGTCCGACCGGCGACTGGTGTGCAGGGACTACTTCGTCGAGACCGCCGCATGGGTGCTCGACGGTGTGACGGCGTCGCTCTCGGATCTCGTCGACGACGACCTCCTCGACCTGCGCGAGGTCGTCGGGGTGCTCCACCTCCCGCACGAGATCGACCTCGAGTCGTCTCTCCAGCCGCGGGGGTACCGGCTGCTCAGCAAGATCCCCCGCCTGCCCGAGTCGGTAGCCGACAAGGTGGTCGAACGATTCGCGAACCTCCCCAAGCTCATGAGGGCGAGCATCTCCGACCTCGTCGAGGTCGAGGGCGTCGGCGAGACGCGGGCGCGCGCGATCAAGGACGGCCTGTCGAGGGTCGCCGAGAGCTCGATACTCGAGCGGTACGCATAGGATCTCGCCTCATGACAGGACTCGCGCAGGGCTGGGAGGAGACGACCTCGGAGGCCGTCTCGCTGAAGGTCGACGGCCTGGCGGTCCCGGCGTATCACGCCCGGCCCGACGGCATGCCCAAGGCCGGTCTGGTGCTCGCACCCGACATCGGCGGGGTCCGCCCGCTCTTCGAGGAGATGGCTTCACGGATAGCGACCCGCGGCCTCGCCGTCGTGGTCGTCGAGCCGTTCCCCCGGATGTCGGCCGAGCAGCGAGCCGCCCTCGGCGTCGAGGATCGACTCGCCGGCGTCAAGGACCTCGCCGACGACGAGCAGGTCGGAGCGCTCGAGGCGGCGGCCGACTTCCTCGTCGTCCACGACGACGTGCAGCACGTCTCGGTGCTCGGGTTCTGCATGGGGGGCTATTACACGCTCAAGGCTGCGTCGGCCGGCAGGTTCGACCGCGCCGTCGCGTTCTACGGGATGATCCGCACCCCGGAGATGTGGGAGGGGCCCGGTCACCGCTCCCCGCTCGACTCCGCGACCGGCGCGTGCCCGACGCTGGCGGTCTTCGGCGGCGCCGACCCGTGGTCGTCGGCCGCCGACATCGACTCGCTGCGGCAGGCCTGGAGCGCGCGCGGCGACTGCGAGATCGTCGTCGTCGAGGGCGCCGAGCACGGCTTCGTGCACGACCCCGAACGCCCTGCCTACCGACCCGACGATGCGACGGTCCTCTGGGAGCGCGCTCTCGAATGGGTGACGCCCTGAGCCGACCGGGTCAGAACCTGGCGCGCTCCTCCAGCTCTGCGCGGTCGAGGATCGTGTAGCGAGTCCGCCCGGCGACCTCGAGCCAGCCGAGCTTCACGAACGTCGCGATCGCCTTGTTCACACGCTCACGCGACGCACCGACCATGCCTGCGAGCTCTTCCTGCGTGAGCGGCATCCGGAACTCGTCCTGTCCCGCGGCGAGATCGAGGAGGCGCTTGGCGGTGCGGCCGGTCACGTCGAGGAACATGGCGTCGGAGAGGGCGTCGTCGGTTGCCCGCAGCCGTCTCGTCGAGAATCCGCACGACCGCCCAGAGCATCTCCGGGTGGTCGCTCAGAACCGCCCTCACGTCGTCGAACGGAATCGAGATGAGGTGGAGGGTCGTCAGCGCGCGCGACGTCGGCGGAGCGGACGCCGCCGTCGAAGAGGGGAAGCTCGCCGAAGAGCGCGCCCGGGCCCAGGACGGCGACGACCGACTCGCGCCCGTCGGTTGCCCTTGCGGCGATCGCCACCCGGCCCGAGAAGACGATGTAGAGCTGATCGGCGACCTCTCCTCGGCTGCAGACGACCTCTCCGCGCCGGAACCGGTGGAGCTCCGTTCGGCCGCGCAGCTCCTCGAGGATGTCGGCGGGCAGGGCGCCGAACAGATCGCTCTGGTCGAGAGTCGGGCGTGAAGCCATCGTTGCTTCCCCTCGGAGACTCGGGCGAAGGCTACCGGAGGCCGCCAGGGGACCGTTGCATGGCAGAGGACGCTCGCGCGTACCCGCCCAGGGCTCGTGGGGAGGTCCGGGCGGAGTCGTTCAAGCGTCGGCACGATCCGACCGATCCATTGAGGGAGAGGCTGCGGGAGGCAGATGTTCGTCGAAGTCGTCAGGATGTTCGTGGTAGTGCTCGGCACCGCCGCCGGGTTCTGGCTCGCGCGCGACCTCGGCGACCCGGGCTCGGGCATCGAGGGCGTCGGCGGCATGCTCGGCTGTCTCGCCGGCTACGTGGGCGGAGGCCTTCTCGGCCGCCTCCTCGACCGGGCAGTCGGAGCGATAGACCGCCGCGCCGAGCAGCTACCCGCATCGACGGTCGTCGCGGCCACTCTCGGAGCCGTCGGTGGCGCGCTCGCAGGGACCGTCTTCGCAGTTCCTGTCGTGGTGCTGGCGCCGCGGGCAGTCGGCCTGCCGCTCGCGGGTCTCGTCGTCTGGGTCGGGCTCTGGATGGGAGCGGTGATCGTCGGTGGCAAGAGCGCTGCGATCTTCGAGATGCTGGGGCTCTCGACCCGTCCCCTCGTGAGGGCGCATGCGTACGACTCGCGCGACGGTCTGCTCGTTGACACGTCGGTCGTGATGGACGGGCAGCTCCTACCGATGGCGCGCGTCGGGTCTGCTCGGCACGGACCTGCTGGTCGCGCGGTTCGTCCTCGACGAGCTGCAGGGCTTCGCCGACTCCCCCGACGAGGCACGCTCACGCCGGGCGCGCCGCGGGATGGAGATCCTCGACCTGCTCAGGCGCGAGGGGGAGGTGAGGGTCTTCGTGCTCGACGACGAGGTGCCCGAGCACGCGGCCGTCGACGCGAAGCTCGCGGCACTGGCCAGGCGCCTGGAGCTGCGCCTCCTCACGAACGACTCCGCGCTCGCCAGGATCGCCGAGATCCAAGGGCGTCCCCACCTGCAACCTGCGCAGACTCGTGGCCGACCTGCTGCCCGCTGTGATCCCGGGCGACTTCGTCAAGGTGGCGCTCACACGAGCGGGCCGCGAGGCCGGACAGGGCGTCGGCCACCTCCAGGACGGGTCGATGGTGGTCGTGAACGGGGGCGCACCGCTCGTGGGTGGCCCGGAGACCCTGTTGAGGGTGACCTCGGTGGTCCCGACGAGTGCGGGCCGACTGGTCTTCGCCGCCGTGGACCCGGACGTCGCCGAGGAGTCGGGGGCCAGGGACGCCGCGACGTCGGGCGTCTGAGGCCGACTCGCTCCGCACTGCTCTGTTCCGCCGTGCATCGTGCGGTGGCGGTCGGCGTGTCACCCCGGGCAATACTGGCGGGGTGAGCGTGTGGGCGATCGTCGTCGCAGCAGGCGGTGGGGCCCGGTTCGGAGGGGCGAAGCAGTTCGCCCGGTTGGCCGGGCGTCCGCTCGTCGAGCGCGCGGTGGCGACCGCCCGAGAGGCGTGCGACGGCGTCGTCGTGGTCCTGCCGCCGGAGCGGCAGTGGGTACCGCCGGCCGGCGTGGAGGCCGTGACGGGCGGGGCGACCCGGTCGGCGTCGGTCCGCGCGGGCCTCGAAGCCGTACCGCCGGATGCCGAGACCATCGTCGTCCACGATGCGGCCAGGCCGCTCGCATCGCGCGCGCTCTTCGTCGAGGTCGTCCGCGCCGTCGAGGCGGGTGCCGACGCCGCAGTTCCGGCGATCCCGGTGACCGACACCGTCAAGCGAGTGCGCGACGGCCGCGTCGTGGAGACCGTCCCGCGAGACGGCCTCCAGGCTGTCCAGACGCCCCAGGCGTTCCGCTCCGACGCTCTCCGTCGGGCTCACGCCGGGGGCGCGACCGGGACGGACGACGCTGCCCTGGTGGAGGCGGCCGGCGGGACGGTGGTCGTCGTCGAGGGCGAGCCACGCAACGTCAAGGTGACGGTCGCGACCGACCTGGAGATGGTCGACGGCCTCCTGGGGGCGACATGAGGGTTCGGGTGGGAATGGGCTTCGACGTGCATCCGTTCGGCGGCGACGGCCCCCTGGTGCTCGGCGGTGTGACGATCGACGGGCGCGGGCTCTCCGGCCACTCCGACGCCGACGCCGTCGCACATGCCGTTGCCGACGCCGTGCTCGGCGCGGCCGGCCTTCCCGACATCGGGACCCTGTTCCCGTCGTCCGACGATCGGTATCGAGGAGCGTCCTCGGTGGTGATGCTGGCCGAGGTGGCGGAGCGGGTGCGGGCGACGGGGTACTGGGTCGGCAACGTCGACGTGGTCGTGGCAGCCGAGGAGCCCCGGCTCGGCCCTCACGTGGAGGAGATGTCGGCGAACCTCGCCGGTGCCCTGAGGGCGGCGGCCGAGCCGATGGGCCGGGGTGTCTCGGTCTCGGTCAAGGCGAAGCGGGGCGAGGGCATGGGAAGCATCGGGCGCGCCGAGGGGATCGCCGTCTGGGCCGTGGCCGTGGTGGAGCGCGGCTGACGGAGTTGCGGATTCGGGTCGGGGCACGAGAATCGGGGCGGGTAGCCTCGCTCCTTGATGCGCTTCTACGACACCGCCGCACGGGCGAAGGTCGAGTTCGTGCCCAGGCGTGCCGGTGCGGTCTCCATGTACGTGTGCGGCCCGACGGTGTACGACGATCCCCACGTGGGCCACGGCCGCACAGCGACGGTCTTCGACGTCGTGCGCAGGTATCTGTTGTGGAGCGGCAACGACGTCGCGTTCGTCAGCAACGTCACCGACATCGAGGACCGCATCATCGCCAGGGCAGCCGAGCGCGGCACGACCGAGCCCGAGCTGTCGGCGCGCTACGAGGCCGCCTACTGGGAGCAGATGGACCGGCTCGGAGTGATGCGTCCCGACGACATGCCGCACGCGACCGAGTTCGTCGACGAGATGCAGCGGCTCATCGCCGACCTGGTGGAGGCGGGGAGCGCGTACGTCATCGAGGGGCAGGGTGTCTACTTCCAGGTCGACACGTTTCCGGGCTACGGATCGCTCTCGCACCGCCGCCTCGAGGAGCTACTCGAGGCCGCGGGGTCCCGGGTGGAGGTCGACGAGGAGAAGCGGAGCCCCGTCGACTTCGCGCTCTGGAAGGCGGCGAAGCCGGGCGAGCCCACCTGGGAGTCACCGTGGGGTCCGGGCAGGCCCGGATGGCACATCGAGTGCTCGGCGATGTCGCTGGAGATCCTCGGCGAGGGCTTCGACATCCACGGCGGCGGCGACGACCTCGTCTTCCCGCACCACGAGAACGAGATCGCTCAGTCCGAAGGCGCCGGGCGACGATTCGCCAGCTACTGGCTGCATTCGGGGATGGTCGTCGTGGGCGGCGAGAAGATGTCGAAGTCTCTCGGCAACTTCACGAGGCTGAGCGACGCACTCGACGCTCACGGGCCTCGCGCGTTCCGCCTGCTCGTTCTCCAGACGCACTACAGGCGGCCGATGGAGATCAACGACGTCCAGCTGAGCGCAGCGGCGGCCGGCGTGGAGCGTCTCGATGCCCTGGCGCGGCGCGCCCGCGGCGAAGGCTTGGAGCCCGTGCCGCACGGTGACCTCACGCGGTTCGTGCGGGCGATGGACGACGACTTCGACACCCCGGGAGCACTCGCCGTCGTGTTCGACCTGGTGCGCGACGCCAACGTGGCGATCGACGCGCGCCGACTCGACGACGCCGCCGCTCACGTCGCGACGGTCAGGGAGCTCTGTGGCGTCTTCGGGCTCGCGCTGACCGACGGCAGCGAAGCGGGCACGCGCGACTCGGTGAGCTCAGGCGCCGAGGCCGAGATCGAGGCCCTCGTCGCCGAACGCGTCGACGCGCGCAGCCGCAAGGACTTCGGCGAGGCGGATCGCATCCGCGACCGGCTGCAGTCGATGGGGGTGACGTTGGAGGACACTCCGCGCGGCACGATCTGGCACCGATGAGCGCCCGTCGGCCACCGTCTCGGCGCGACGGCGGGGGGATCGGCGGCGAACAGGTCGAGGGTCGGCGCGCAGTGCGCGAGCTGCTGGTCGCCGGCCGGCGGCGCGTGCGTGCTGTGTGGGTGTCGAGCGCGGCCCAGCCGAGTGCGCTCCTCGACGAGATCGTCTCGCTCGCCGGTCCGTCGCTGCAGGAGGCAACCCCGGAGCAGATCGCGGCGCTGGCCCGCACCGACGTCCACCAAGGGGTGGTCGCCACGGCAGCACCGTTGAAGGCCGCCGAGCTCGACGACATGCTCGCGGCGCCGGCGGCGTTCCTCGTGGCGCTCGAAGGCGTCACCGACCCGCGGAACCTCGGCGCGGTGATGCGAGTTGCGGAGACGGCGGGGGCGACCGGTGTCGTCATTCCGCGCCACCGGTCGGCGCGCATCACGCCGGCGGTCACGAAGTCGGCTGCGGGGGCGATCGAGCACCTGCGGATCGCCGCCGTGAGCGGGATCCCGGCGGCGCTCGACCGTGCCTCGCGTTCGGGCGTGTGGACCGTGGGCCTCGACGGAGCCGGCGAGCGCCCGATCTTCGAGGTCGACCTGCTGGACCAGTCGGTGATGCTCGTGCTCGGCGCCGAGGGCGAGGGCCTCGGACGCCTGGCGAAGGAGCGTTGCGACGTCCTTGCTCGGATCCCGATGCACGGGAGGATCGAGTCGCTCAACGTGAGTGCCGCGGCGGCGGTCGCCTGCCACGAGGTGGCCAGACGCCGCGCCTGACCCACCACCCCCGCTCTTGCGTCACTTTCTAGCGACTATCGGGAGAAAGTGACGCAAGAACGGGCAGTGAGGAGGTTCTTGTAAGGCGCGGGCGGCGTCGGGGTCTACCGGAGAGCAACCGGCGCCGCAGCGGCGCCGGGCCCGGTGAGCGGGAGAGGATCCCCTGAGATGAGTCGTGCACGCAGGAACCACGCCCCACTGCTCCTACTCGCAGCGGCGACTGCGCTGGTCACGATGGTCTCGGCGGCCGGGGCGGCGAGGGTCAGGTCGACCAGTCGCGTCAGCGTGAGCGACGCGGGTCGGCAGGCCGATGACGACTCGTACAGCGCGAGCATCAGTGGCGACGGTCGCTATGTGGCCTTCTACTCCGAGGCGACGAACCTCGTCGCGAACGACTCCAACGCGGCGTCCGACGTCTTCGTCCGCGACAGGAGCGGAGGCCGGACCGAGCGCGTCAGTGTCGACAGCGCGGGTGGTCAGGCCAACGGGGCTTCGGCCCGGCCGAGCATCAGTCGCAACGGGCAGCGGGTGGCGTTCGAATCCGATGCCGCCGACCTCGTCGCAGGTGACAACAACGGGGACGCGGATGTCTTCGTCCGTGACCGCGGTGACGACGAGACGACGCGGGTGAGCGTCTCGCTGGTCGGCGGCAACCCCAACAACCACTCCGGGGGCGCGAGCATCAGCCGCAACGGCCGGTTCGTGGCGTTCGAGTCGTACGCGACGAACCTCGTCGCGGGCGACACGAACGGTGTAGCCGACGTTTTCGTTCGCGACCTCGAGTCCGGCACCACCGCTCGTGTGAGCCTCAGGAGCAACGGAGCGCAGGGCGACACGGCGTCGTACGACCCGGCGATCAGCGGAAGCGGCCGCTACGTGGTGTTCGAGTCCGAAGCGACGAACCTCGTCAGGGGCGACGTCAACGGCGACAGTGACATCTTCGTGCACGATCGCAGGACCGGCAGAACCCGTCGTGCGAGCATCCGTAGCGACGGACGCGCCGTGAACGGTGATTCGTCGGATCCGGCGATCAGCGGGAACGGAAGCCGCGTCGCCTTCGTCTCCGTGTCGTCGCATCTCGTCGGTCGCGACACCAACCGGGTGTCCGACGTCTTCGTGCGCGACCTTCGGGCCAAGACGACCCGTCGCGTGACGGTGAGCACCTCCGATGAGCAGGCGAATGGCTGGTCGTACAGCCCGGCGATCAGCGCGGACGGTCGGCACGTGGCGTTCGAGTCGTACGGCGCGATGCTCGTGTCGGGTTCGATCGTGGGCGTCGGGAACATCTTCGTTCGGGATCTGGTCGCCGAGAAGACGAGGCTCGTGAGCGTCGGCGACGACGGGTCGATGGCCGACGACGACCTGCGTTCGCCGAGCCTCAGCACCGACGGCAGGTTCGTCGCCTTCGACGGATTCGCCACCAACCTCGTCCGGAACGACAGGAACGGAGCCAGAGACGTCTTCGTCCGCCGCCGACGGTGAGTTGGGGGTCAGGTAGGCTCGCCGGGCCATGACGGACGCCACGGAAGCAACCGGGGGTACCGCGGCACCACGGCCCCGACGGCAGGAGCAGGAAGAGGCCTCGGCGGAGGTGACCGAGGTCGCGCCGGGCATTCTGCGCATGCAGCTGCCGATAATGATGCCGGGGCTCGGCCACGTGAACATGTACGGGCTCGTAGACCAGCGCGGGATCGCGGTCGTAGACCCAGGGCTGCCCGGGCCGGAGTCGTGGAAGGCCGTCGAGGAGCGCCTCGGAGCGGCCGGGTACGGCGTGAAGAACGTCCACACAGTGATCGTCACCCATTCGCACCCCGATCACTTCGGCAACGCCGGCAGGATCGCGAAGGAGACCGGGGCCGAGCTGATCGCGCACAACGCGTTCTCGACGTGGACGGTCAGGGGCCCGAGCGAGCAGCGCGCGCTCAGCGAGTCGGAGGCAAGGCGGGCCGAGGCCGACATAGCTCGTCTCGCGGTCGAGATGAACGAGTCGCCCGAGGCGATCCCGACCATCGAGGAGGCGGCGGCGGATGACCCCGAGGTCATCCACGACGACACCGAGGAGCACGAGACGACGGCGCGCCCTTGGGGTGAATCGACGCCCTGGGGCACGAAGGGGTTCGTCCCTCCTCTCCGACACAGACTCCGGTACCGGCTGATGAGGCGCCTGTTCATCTCGCCCGAGCCGACCAGGCGCGTCCATCACGGCGAACGCGTGACGCTCGCGAATCGCGACTGGATCACGCTGCACACGCCGGGCCACACCGTCGATCACGTCTGCCTCCTCGACCCCGAGTCCGGCACCCTGCTCTGCGGCGACCACGTGCTCCCGACGATCACGCCGCACGTCTCGGGGGTGCAGAAGGCCGACTCGCTGAAGTCGTACCTCGCGACACTGGACCTAGTAGCCGGCATAGAGGGGGTGCGCCTCGCGCTGCCGGCGCACGGCCATCCCTTCACCGATCTGGCGGGGCGTGTCGCCGCGATCAAGGAGCACCACGCCGAGCGGATGGAGCTGCTCAGGCGCGCGTCGCTCGCGCTCGGACCGGCGACGGTGACCGACCTCTCGCACGAGGTCTTCCCCGAGAAGCACTGGGGGGTGATGGCCGAGGCCGAGACCTACGCTCACCTGGAGCACATGGTGCACGCGGGTGAGGCGGAGCGATGGTGGGACGACGCCCGGCTGCTCTACAGGGTGGCGCCCGCATCGACTCAGGAGTAGGCCATCGGCGCGAGCTTCGGCCAGGGACGACGCTCCTCCGCGACGAGCCCGGCGGCGAGGCAGAGATCCTCTTCGTGGCGGCGTGCGACGACCTGCAGGCCCACCGGAAGCCCCTCGTCGGAGAGCCCCACGGGGATGCTCACGCCGGGCTGACCGGAGATGTTGAACGGCGGTGTGAACGGAACCGACCCGATACCTCCGGCGCGCCTGCCGGCGATCTCCGTGGGCGGTGGGCCCTCCGCCACGAAGGCGGTCGTCGCGGTCGTAGGCGTGAGCAAGACGTCGACTTCGTCGAAGACGGCGGCGATCGCGACGAGCAGCTCGTGGCGACGCCGGTACGCGGTCAGCAGTTCGTCGATCGTGATCTGCTCGATCATCTCCATGCCTGCGCGCGGCACCGGCGTCAGCTCGTCCATCCGGCCCCGCGCCTGCTCCAGGTAGTTCATCGCAACGTCGAGGCCCGAGACGATGCCCCACGAGCGCCCGGGCTTGGGGAGGTGCGGCTCGACCTCGACCATCTCGAGGCCGGCGTCGTCTGCCAGTGCCATGGCGGCATCGAATGCGATCCGCTCCACCTCGGGGTCGCAGACGGCGAAGCCGAGCGTCGCCGACCACGCGGCCCGCTTGCCCCGGAGCCGTCTCACCGAGTCGCCGGAGCGGAGCCCCTCCTCGTAGGGGACGGGAGGCTTCGGCAGGGAGGTCGGGTCCACGACCGTCGGGCCGGCGATGGCGTCGACGTAGCGGGCTGCGTCGATGACCGACCGGGCGATCGGTCCGGGAACGGAGGTGAGGCCGGTGTCGAACGCGCCGGGCCCCGAGCCGACCCTCCCGAAGGTCACCTTGAACCCGAAGAGACCGCTGTACGAGCAAGGAATGCGGATCGACCCACCACCGTCGCTGCCGGTGCAGATCGGCATCACTCCCGACGCGACGGCCGCCGCGGAGCCGCCGGACGAGCCGCCCGGGGTGCGCTCCACGTTCCACGGGTTGCGCGTGACGCCGTGGATGTGCGATCGGGTCCAGTTCGTGGCGCCGAACTCCGGGGATGTCGTCTTGCCCACCACGACAGCGCCGGCGGCACGCAGGCGTGCGACCTCGGTGCAGTCGTCGTCGGCGACGTCGCCGGCGAAGAGGAGTGATCCATGGGTGTCCGGCATCCCCTTCGCCGCGGCGAGCTCCTTGATCCCCATCGGCACACCGGCCCAGGGACCGGGGTCGTCGCCATCCTTGACCCTCCGGTCGATCTCCTCCGCCTGCTCACGCGCTCCGTCGGCGTCGACGTAGTGGAAGGCGTTGAGCTCGTCGTTGAACCGCTCGAGCCGCTCCAGGTGCACATCGAGCACTTCGCGTGCAGCGAGGCGCCCCGCGCGGATGTCGTCGGCGATCTCCCAGGCGTCGCGCTCCCACAGCTCGCCCATGGTCGGCTCTCCCGTCGTGTCGGGCGCCGATGTGGCGCCGTGCGGTGTCCTGGTCACATTTCCGGTACCGAAGGGGAGGCTACGCCCCGGCCTCCTCGGCGTGCTTGAGCATCTCGGCGAAGGAGTCGTCGAGTGCCGCGGCGAAGACCTCGAGGTCGGTGCAGGCGTCGCGATCGCCGAAGAGGCCGAAGTAGAGGACGCCGTCGTAGGAGAGGATGCCGACCACCACGCTCAGGTTCGCCGTCAGGGGCACGATGGGGTACGCCTCGAGCATCCGGGCGCCCATGAGATAGAGCGGCAGCTGCGGACCGGGCACGTTGGTGACCACGAGGTTGATGAACGGCTGGCGGTGAACGACACGCGCTGCAAGGCCGAGCAGCGTCGGAGCCGCATACTGCGTGAGCCCGAGGAGGAAGTCGGCGCCCACCGCCTGCTCGCGCTCCTTGAGGTGCTTCGTGTTCGCGTGGATCGCGGCCAGGCGCTCCGCGGGGTCGGCGACGCCGATCGGCAGCGTCATGATCATCGCGGACACCTTGTTCCCGAGCGTGTTGCGTTCGGAGTCGTCGCGCACCGAGACCGGACAGAGGATCCGGATGTGCAGGTCGTCGACGGCTTCCCCGCGCGAACGCAGGAGCCGCGCCAGCGCCGCCGGAGACGCCGGCGAGAACGACGTCGTTGACCGTACCCCCGTACGTGCGTCGGATCCTCTTGACGTCTTCCAGCGGGATGCGCGCGGTTGCCAGACGACGGTGGCGCCCGGTGATCGAGGTGTTCAATGAGGTGCGGGGAGCCACCGCGTCGCGGTCGACGAACGTCGCGAGCGAGCGGGCGAGCTGTGTCGCGCGGGTGATTGCCGCTCGCGGCCCGCGCAGGGCGCGTCGCACGGTTCGCACGATCTCGGCGGGCTCGGTCATCCGCTCCCGAAGGGTCGCGACGAGGAGCTCCGAGGGTGTGGGCGCCGGCTCGGGGAGCCAGTCCGCAGGCGTAGCTGCAGGATGGTCGGGCGACGCGTCGAGGAGCATCGTCGCGACGTCGACCCCGGAGACGCCGTCGACCAGCGCGTGATGGGTCTTCTGGATCAACGCGACCCGACCATCTTGGAGCCCTTCGATGAACCACAGCTCCCAGAGGGGCCTGTCCCTGTCGAGGAGCTGTTCCTCGACTCTCTGGGTCAACGCGACGAGCTGCTCCCAGCCACCCGGCTTCGGCAGCGCCGTGAGCCGCACGTGGTAGCCGATGTCGAACCGGTCGTCGTCGACCCAGACGGGTCGCCCCTGGTCGAGCTGAACGAACATGAGGCGCTTGCGGTACCGGGGGATCAGCGTCAGGCGCGACTCGACCAGGTCGCGCACCTCCGCCAGGCGGAAGCGGCCGTCGGAGTCGAAGAACGGGTCGCCGTCGAAGACGCTCACCGCGCCGACGTGCATCGGGTACTCGATGCGCTCCATGTGCAGGAAGCTGGCGTCGAGGGCCGCCAGCCTCTCGTAGCTGCTCATCGCGGTCATCGTAGGTGCGATGTGGAGGCGACCGACAGGGGGGACCTCCCGATACCCTTCCCCGCAAGATGTCCTCCCGTGTCGCCACCGCCGTATGGCTCGTCGAGCCCGACCTCGTGCTCGCCCTCGACGAGCGGCTGGGCGGGCCCGTCGACTCCTACGTCAACGGGTCCCAGGTGTGGCTCACCGACGACGGTCCCGGTGGGACGACGCTCGAGTGGAGGCTCCACCCGTCACCCGGGTATTCGACGCCGAGGGGCCTCTCCCACTACGACGTGTGGGAGGCGGTCGTCGACCGGCTCTCGGAGGCGGGTGCCGACCCCGACCGCCTCCGGCTGGGGACCGAGGAGCGCAGCCTCGCCTCGGTCTGGGAGGGGCTCGAGTGCTACTCGGCGCACGGCGACGAGCTGGAGCCCGCGCCGTTGAGCGCCGCGGCCGCCGAGGCGCTCGGTCGCCCGCCCCTTCGGTCGGGGATGGCGGACCACGATGCGATCGGCGAGCAGTGGGAAAGATCCGACGGCTCGGCCTCGATCGTCGCCCTGCTGCTCGCGGCGCTCGCACCCTGACGGTTCGCCGGGAGGGGCGTCAGGGTGCGCGCCAGGGCGGAGTGCGGGGCGGCTCGAAGTCGCAGGGCGGGCTAGCGCCGTCGATCGCGGCGAAGGCGAGGTCGAGCCAACGGTGTGCTCCAGCGAGCGGCTGCGGGAGGTTGTCGCGCGCGAAGAAGCCGACGGCCTGGGTCTCGAGTGGATGTCCGCGCAGCTCGCCGCCGAGGAGCCTGCAGTGGAAGACGATCGAGTACAGCGGGATTCGTGCGAAGCCGAGGCGCAACCCGTCGACGAGAGCGATGACCGAGACCGGCTCCACCTCCATCCCGGTCTCCTCGTAGACCTCCTTGACCGCCACCTCGGAGGGCGAGTAGCCGACGTCGGCCCAGCCGACCGGGTAGAGCCAGAAGCCGTCGGTCCTGTGCGTGAGGAGGATCTCCCCGTCGTCGTTGCCGACGACGGCTGCGACCGCGACCTTGGGTGTGACGTATCCCGAGACTCCGGTGCCGACGCTCGCCAGCCATTCCTCGAAGAGGGCGTCGCTCTCCGCCTCGTCGATAGCGGCGGCGCGGACGTCGGCCGCGACCCGCAGTATCTCCTCGAAGCGCTCCTTCTCGTAGAGGCTCTCGGTGAACCCGAGGCCGGTGCGGGCGATCCCGGAGAGGGTCTCGGCCCAGCGGAGCAGGTCGGAGGCGGCGACTGAGAACGGCTCGGTCATCGGACCGAGACTAGGCGCGGCACGCCGGGCTCAGGCGATCCCCTCGATGATCGCCGCCTCGACCGCTGCGATCTCGTCGGGGTCCACGATCCGCTGCCCCGACGAGTCGGTGACGTAGAAGACGTCGACGACACGCTCGCCGAGTGTCGCGACCTTTGCGACCGCGACGTCGACGTGGAGGTCGGCGAAGATCCGGGACAACCGGTACAGGAGCCCGACCTCGTCGTCGGCGTGCACCTCGACGACCGTGGCCGTGTCGGACGCATCCAGGTCGACGATCACCTCTACGGGCCCGCGCAGGTGCCCAGGGGGCTGATAGTTGCGCATGCGGGCCCGCACCGCCTCGTCGACGTCGAGCTCGCCTGAGAGGGCCTCACAGACGTGCGTCTCCAGCCCGCTCGCGGAGTCGCGGTCGAAGCGGCCGAACGGGTCGGCTGCCCGGAAGACGTCGACGGCCCACCCGTCGACGGTCGTGAAGAGCGACGCCTCCCGGACGGTGAGTCCGGCCACGCTCACGGCACCGGCCACCACGGCGAGCAGACCCACCCGGTCGGGGGCGACGACCGTGATGCCGACGAAGTCGTGCCCGGCGTCGACGCAGGAGACCGAGACCTCCCGCCGCGAGAGCAGCGCGTGGTGCGACGACATCTCGTCGGCATCGAACGCCCGTAGGTACGCCGGCGGCAGGGACGCGATGTGACGCTCGGCCGCCGCCTCCCCGATCCGCGCTGCGAGGCGGGTCGATCGCGAACCGACGACCGGCTCGGCCCCGGAGGGCTCGACCACGGCCGCCGCCCTCGCGAACAGGTCACGGAGCAGGGCCGCCTTGCCGGTGCTCCACGCGGCCGGCCCCGTTGCCCGGGAGTCGCCGATGGTCAGCAGGTACAGCAGGCGCAGTCGCTCGGGGTCGCCTGCGAGCGGCTCGACGAAGAGCTGCACCGTCTTCTCGTCGGAGAGGTCGCGACGGGTTGCGGTCTCGGCCAGGCGCCAGGTGGTCCCTGACCAGCCACGGCACGATCTCCGCCGCCTCCGAGTCGAGTCGCATCCGCCCCACGATCTCGCGGGCGGCCTCCGCTCCGCTGACAGAGTGGTTCTCGCCGGGCAGTCCCTTGCCGAGGTCGTGGAGAAGAGCGGCGAGGAGGAGCAGCTCCGGGCGGCGGCACGCCCGCGCCACCACGGCGTCGAACGAGTTGCCGGGTGCATCGCCTGCGTCGAGGAGAAGAGCGCACTCGGCGACCGCCTCGAGCATGTGACGATCGACGGTGTACCGGTGATAGGCGTTGCGCTGGGGCCGAGAGCGCACGTACTCCCACTCGGGGAAGAGGCGCGTCGAGCGCGCCCACATGGTCGAGCGCCTCGAAGACGGCGACTGCCCGCGCCCCGGCGCGCAGCAGGCGGAGGAAGGCTGCGCGCTCCCACACGTCCCAGGTGGGAGGCTCCATGGAGCGCAGGCGTTCCAGGGAAGCCCGGTCGAACGAGACGTCGAGCTCCGCCGCTGCGACCGCCCCCTCCAGGGCTGTCGCGGCGCTGATGGCGCCCTCCCCCGTGAACAGAACCCGTCCCTCGCGCAGCACGACGCCCTCGGCGACGACCTTGTCTCTCCGCACTGTCCGGCCACCGGGCCCCGCCAATGCCTCCCGCAGCCGGCCCCAGGTCTCGCGGGTGATCCACGACACTCGCGCGTGCGGCCGCTGCCAGGTCCCGAGCCATCGCGTCGGCATCGGCCGCGCCGATCGCGGCGGCGACGGCGTCCTGCTCCTGGAGGGCGAGGCGGTCGGAGCGGGTGCCGGTGACGCGATGGAGCGCGACCCGCAGCTCGAGTAGGAGGGAGCGCGCGGAAGCGAGGTGCTCGACGTCGGCACCCGAGAGGTAGCCGCGCTCCAGGAGCGAAGCGTGTGCCTCGTCGATCGCCGTGCCGGCCCACTCGAGCGAGTGGAGGTCGCGCAGGCCGCCGCTGCCGTCCTTCAGATCGGGCTCGAGCATCTCGGCGATCGGGCCGGGCCGCGCCAGTCTCAGGTCGGATGCGTCCGCGAGCTGGCGGACGAGCCGGTCTCGGCGCTTGCGTGCCAACATGCGCCCGCGCTCGGCGATCTCGGTCGTGAGGCGGGGATCGCCGGAGACGTGGCGGACCTCGAGGACCGCCGTCAGCGAGTCGAGGTCGCTCTCGGCGAGCTCGAGGGTGTCGCTGACCGTGCGCGTCGCGTGTCCGAGCACGAAGCCGGCGTCCCACATCGGGTACCAGAGGTGCTCGGCGATCTCGCGCAGGTCGGCCTGCCTGGATCGCAGGCCCCGGCGCCGGGACGGGTCGTCGGACAGCAACATGACGTCGACGTCGGAACCCGGGCAGAGCTCGCCGCGCGCGTACGACCCGAGCGCCACGACGGCGACCGGCACGGGCGCTGCACGAGTCGCCAGCAGCTGCGTGAAGGTGCGGTCGAGAAGCCTCGCGAGCGCGTGGCCGAAGTGCCGCCCGCGGAGCGTTGTGTCCCCGATCAGCGCGGCGCGCGCTGCACGGAGAGCGTCTGCGCCTTCGCCGGTCGGCTCGGGGTGCTGTGTCAGATCGCGTCCGTCCCGGCCTCGCCGGTGCGGATCCGGTAGACGTCCTCCACCTGGATGATCCATACCTTCCCGTCGCCGATCTTCCCGGTGCGGGCCGCCTCGATGATCTTCTCGGCCACTGGTACCGCGTCGGCGTCGTCGACGAGTATCTCCAGGCGGACCTTGGGCTGGAAGTCGATCGTGTACTCGGCGCCGCGGTAGACCTCGGTGTGGCCGCGCTGGCGACCGAAGCCCTGTACCTCCGACATGGTGATCCCCTGGACTCCGAGGGCCTGGACGGCGGCCTTCACGTCGTCGAGCTTGAAGGGCTTGATTATGCCCACAACCAGTTTCACGATTCGCTCTCCTTCTCGCGCCTAGCGCTCGGCCATCGCGTAGCCGACCTCGGAGTGCTGTGTGAGGTCGAGTCCAGTGTGCTCCTCCTCCTCGGTCGCACGCAGACCGCCGGGAAGGACCTTCTTCAAGACGATGCATATCGCGTACGTCACGGTGAACGAGTAGACCATTGTGGCGCCGACGGCGACGATCTGGTCGATCATCAGGTCCCAACCGCCGCCGAAGAAGACGCCGTCGGCGCCCGCACCGAGGACGGTCTTGTCGGCGAAGAGGCCGAGGAGCAGAGAGCCGATGACGCCACCCACGAGGTGGACACCTACCACGTCGAGCGAGTCGTCGTAGCCGAAGCGGAACTTCATGCTCACGGCGAGGAAGCAGAGGGCACCGGTGACGAGCCCGATGATGATCGGGGCCATGCCGGAGACGAACCCGGCGCAGGGCGTGATGGCGACGAGACCGGCGACCGCGCCCGAAGCCGCGCCGAGGGTCGTGGCGTGGCCCCCCTTCATCCGCTCGACGATCAGCCATCCGAGCATCGCGGCGGCGGCTGCGAGGTGCGTGTTGACGAAGGCCTGGGCCGCGATGTCGTTGCCGCCGAGAGCCGATCCGGCGTTGAACCCGAACCAGCCGAGCCACAGGATCCCTGTGCCGATGAGAGTCAGCGGCAGGGAGTGGGGGGGCATGGCGGTCCCGGGCCAGCCGCGACGCTTCCCGAGCACGAGCACCACGGCTAGCGCGGCGATGCCTGCGTTGATGTGGACGACGGTCCCCCCGGCGAAGTCGAGCGCTCCGCGATCGGCGAGCCAGCCGGCGGGGGCGAAGACCCAGTGTGCGACCGGCGTGTAGACGAGGACGAGCCAGAGGCCGAGGAACCAGACCCACGCCTGGAAGCGCATCCTGTCGGCGATCGCGCCGGTGATCAGGGCGGGGGTGATGATCGCGAACATCATCTGGTACGACATGAAGAGCAGCGGTGGGACGGTGAGCCCCTCGAAGCCGGGTGGTGCGGTCGTCAGCATGTCTTGCAGACCGGCGAAGTCGAAGTTGCCGATCCACTTGGACGTGCCCCCGAAGGCGAGCGAGAACGCGAATGCGGCCCACAGGACGCTGACCAGGCCGAGCGAGAAGAAGTTCTGCATCAGCATGGCGAGGACGTTCTTCGAGCGCACCATGCCCCCGTAGAAGAGGGCCAGGCCGGGCGTCATGAACATGACGAGTGCGGCCGAGGTGAGCACCCAGGCGGTGTCTCCTGTGTTGATCTCCATCCCGCGTCTCCAATGCCGTGAACGGGGTTTCTCGTACGGCAGGCTCGCAGGGGGTTGTTTCGACGGGGTCGCCCGGTTGTTACGGGCGTATGAACGAGTCGGCTCAGCGCCGCTGCCGGCGCCCGCTACCGGGGAAGTCGGAGACGCGCCAACGGTTCCGGGCGAAGATGCGGCGCAGGTCGGTCACCGGCTGGGGTGGCGAGAAGTAGAAGCCCTGCGCGTGGTCGCAGCCGAGGGCGGCGAGCTCTGCGAGCTGCTCCGCCGTCTCCACGCCCTCGGCGACTACCTTCAGCTCGAGCGCGTGCGCCAGGCCGATGACGGCGGAGACGATTCTTGCGTCTCCCGAGTCGGACGTCAGGGCGCCGACGAACGACCGGTCGATCTTGACGACGTCGACGGGGAAGTGCTTCAAGTAGCCCAGAGACGAGTAGCCGGTACCGAAGTCATCGATGCTGAAGAGGACCCCCAGGTCCCGCACGCGCCCGATCAGCTCCACGATCGACTCCGCGTCGTCCATGAGGACGCTCTCGGTGATCTCCAGGCAGATGCGCTCCGGTCTCGCCCCGCTGATCTCCAGCGCCTCGCCTACGACCTCGTCGAGATCGCCCCGAGTGAGCTGATGCGCCGAGATGTTCACCGAGATCGTGAAGCCTTCGGGGGCGCCCAGGTTCCATCGCGCAGCCTGCATCGTTGCCTCGCGCAGGACCCATCGGCCGAGGTCGTGGATCAGACCGGTCTCCTCGGCGAGGCCGATGAACTCGCCGGGTAGGACGAGGCCGCGCTCGGGGTGCTGCCAGCGGACAAGGGCTTCCGCGCCGACGCAGCGCTGGTCGGCTACGGAGACGATCGGCTGGTAGAAGAGGCGGAGCTCGCCGCGCTCGATGGCCCGGTGCAGTGCGCTGTCGGTCGCGTGGCGGGTGAGTGCTCGCTCGCGCATCGCCTCGTCGAAGACCTCCCAGCGACCCTTGCCGCGTTGCTTCGCGTGGTACATGGCGACGTCTGCATCGCGCACGAGATCGTCGGGTCGGGTCTCGGCGTCGAGAGCGATGGCGATCCCGACGCTTGCACCCAGGAACACCTCCGACCCCCGCAGCGAGTGGGGCTCCGCGATGCAGGTGAGCAGGCGTTCGGAGATCTCCGCCGCGCTCTCCTTTGCCGACGCGGCGGGAAGGTCCTCGCAGAGCACCGTGAACTCGTCGCCACCGAAGCGCGCGACCGTGTCGCCCGGTCGCACCGCCGCCAGGAGACGCTGCGCGGTCGTGACGAGCAGCTCGTCGCCCGCGTCGTGCCCGAGGCTGTCGTTGACCTGCTTGAAGCGGTCGAGGTCGAGGAAGAGGACTCCGACTTCGGAGCGCGTCCGCTGGCAGCGCTCGAGGGCGTGGACGAGGCGGTCGTGGAAGAGCGTCCGGTTGGGGAGGCCGGTCAGGGGGTCGTGGAGCGACTGGTGCGAGAGCCTCTCCTCGTAGCGCTTCCGCTCGACGGCGATCGCCGCGACGTCGGCGAGGACCGCCATCAGCCGCTCCTGCGCCTGCGTGGGGAGCCCCGGCGCCGGCGCGTAGACCATCAGCGCACCCAGGGCCTCCTCGGAGCCGGAGGAGACCAGTGGAGTCGACCAGCAAGCCAGCACGTCGTTCGCGAGGGCGATCGCGTGGCAGTCTGAGCACGCCACGTCGTTGGCGACGTCGGGTACGCGCGTCGATGCACGCTCCTGTATCGACGCGCCGTACAGGCATCCGCCTTGCTCGGCCTGGGCGCGTTCGACCTGTCGGAGAAAGGCTGTGTCGACGCTGGGCGCGGCCCGCGGCCGGAGCATCGAGCCGTCGTCGTCGAGCAGGAAGATCGCGCAGCGGAGCCCGGGGTCACTCGCCTCCAGGCCCAGCGCGATCGCCTCGAGCGTGTCGTCGAGGGGGACTCCCCGCGCGACCAGCTCCAGGATCTCGGCCTGGCGGGCGTTCAGGCGCTCGGCGTCGAGGCGGTCGGTTACGTCGTGCATGGTCACCACGACACCGCCGACTGCGGGGTCGTCGAGGAGGTTCTGGGCCAGGGCCTCGACCCAGACCCAGTGGCCGTCTGCGTGACGGACCCGCGTCTCGATCGGTCCGACGGTGCCGGGGATAGTGAATGACGATGCGAGCGCCGTGCCGGCGGCGTCACGGTCGTCGGGGTGCAGCTTCTCGAAGAGGGCGGCGACCTCCCTGCCGGAGCCGTCGGGCTCGGCGTCGCCGAACATGGCGGCCGCGGTCGGCGTGTTGTAGAGGATCTCACCCTCGGGGCCGATCACGACGATCGCCTCGGCGAGGTTCTGGACCAGCGCCCGGAAGCGCTCGTCTCGGCGACGCAGCGCCTCCTCGGCGGCCTTCCGCTCGGTGACGTCTCGT
This sequence comes from uncultured Actinomycetes bacterium, assembly GCA_963706745.1. Classification (GTDB taxonomy): domain Bacteria; phylum Actinomycetota; class Acidimicrobiia; order IMCC26256; family PALSA-610; genus JAOSJK01. Next base: position 137,547 of record CAVPMX010000007.1, read on the forward strand.
GTCGTGACTACCACACCCTCGACCGCCGGATCGTCGAGCAGGTTGTTGGCGACGATCTCGACCTGGAGCCAGGTGCCGTCGGCCTTGAGGAGGCGCAGCTCGAGTGGGCTGACGAAGCCTGCGTCGTCGATGCGCTCGTCCCACATCTGCCGAACGGCGTCGACCTCGTCGGGGTGGACTATGTCGAAGATCGTCAGGCCGGGAGCGGATCCCTCCACGTATCCGAGCATCCGTTCGGATACACGGCTCGAGTAGCGGATCGTGCCGTCGCGGTCGACGATCGAGATGATGTCGGAGGTGCTCTCGACCAGGGCGCGCATCAGCTCTTCGCGTTCGCGGAGCTCCCGCTCCGCCGCCACTCTGGCGGTGACGTCGGCCACCACTGCGATCGTCGCCATGACGCGTCCGGTCGCGTCGCGCAGGGGAGAGGCGAAGACGCTCAGGCGCACCTCGGATCCGTCCTTGCGCAGGCGGCGCACCTCCTGCCCCTCGATCGCCTCGCCGGCGAGGACCCGTGCGCGCATCGTCTCGAACTCCGCACCCACCTCGGGTGACGCGAAGGGAGCGGGCTCACCGATCACCTCTTCGGCGGTCCACCCGTAGATCTGCTCGCACGCGGGGTTCCAGAGCTGCACCCTCCCCCGGTCGTCGAGTACGTGGATGCCCAGAGGGGAGTGGTTCACGACCGCGCGCAGCGTCGCCTCGGAGCGCCTGCGGGCCTCCTCGGCGGCGCGTTGCTCGGAGATGTCGCGCGCCATGCCCGCGTAGTACTCGATCCGTCCGTCGGCGTCGCGATTGGCGACGAGCACGACGGAAGCGGTGATCCGCGTTCCTCCAGAGCCGGTCATGGTCAGCTGGCCCTGCCAGCCGCCGTCGCGTAGGAGCACGGCGCGCATCGCCGCGTCTCCCTCGGCCGGCGGGTCCGACAGGTCGGCCGGGTACATCTCGGGGAGCGGCGCATCGGCCGCGATGCCGTAGAACGCCCGCGCGGCGGCGTTCATGTAGGTGACCCGACCGGTGCTGTCGTGGTACGTGACGAGGTCGCTCGTGGAGTCGAGGGTCGCAGCGAACCGAGCGGAGCGGCTCTCGAGCTCGTGATGAGCGGTCGTGTCCTCGAGCGTCCCCGCGTGGCCGGTCGCCGTGCCACCGTCGCCGAGCAGGGGCGCGGCCCTCATTCGCGCCCATCGGTCGCCGCCACCCGCGGTGCGGATGCGGCAGCTCAGGTCGAGGGGGTTCGCGTTCTCCTCCGCTTCGTAGATGGCCCTTCGTACCGACTCGCGGTCGTCGGGGTGCACGGCGTCGAGCCAGCCGAGGCCGAGAGCGTCCTCCTGGGAGACCCCGAGCACCCCGGCGAGGTCGGCGCTGACGAAGACGTTGCCGAGCCCGCGCTCCGACCTGAAGGAGCCGATGGCGGAGCCTCGGGAACCGGTCCACTTCCTGGCGGCCTCGGTTGAGGCGGGGGCCGGGGTCGGCGACGTGACCATGACGACGCTCGTGACCGTCCCGGTGGTGTCGGACACCGGGGTGAAGGTGGCCACGCCCGAGGCGTCGCCTCCGTCGCAGATGACCTGGGTCTGTGAGCCGTGGGCGGCCCCCGTATCCGCCGCACGGCGGACGTGTCCGAGGACCTCGATCGCGGAGGGGGGGAGGAAGAGGCCGTCGAGCGATACGGGATCCGTGGCGGTCGGATCGAGGCCGCTCAGAGCCCGGGCCGTGTCGTTCGCAGCGATCCCGCGCACGTCGGCCGAGCCGTCGGGGTGGCCCTCGATGCTGAACAGGTACACGGCGGAGGCGTGCGGCGCGAGGGGGCCGGTCGGCGCGTCGGTCCCCTCGCTGCGCGATCGGGTCGGATCGGGGCGCGCGGAGAGGTGTTGCCGCTCAGCGTCCATCAGGTACCAGATCGGCAGAACTCGTCACCGGGTGGAGGGTGTAATCGGGCAATCTCGTACGCAAGGATCGTCAATGCTCAGCCGGCGACGACGTCGCCCTCCATCCGGTTCACCGTGCAGCCGAGGCCGGCGAGGTACGCAAGGGCCGCCTCCCGGGCCTCTTCGGCGCCACCGAGCTCCAGGATGATCCAGCCGGAGTGCTCTTCGACGTTCGCCCGACGGATGTTCGGCACGACGTCGAAGCGCTTGACCAGCTCGAAGATCACGGGCTGCCCGACGAGGCTCTCGGGGAAGGAGACGAAGAGTCGGACCGGCTCCCGCATGGGGCTTGTGGGGCTCATGCTGCGCCTCCTTGGTCGGCGAGCCCGACGCGGCGGAGCGCGTCGGGAGCCTCGAGCACGAGGCCGGTGAAGAACGGGCCGAACTCCGCGTACCGGGCGGAGACCTCGTCGTAGCGCATCTCCGCGACGATCTCCTTCAGGGCGACGGCGTCGTCTGCGAGCAGGGTGACGCCCCACTCCCAGTCGTCGAGGCCGGTGGACCCGGTTATCAGCTGGAGCACCCTCCCTGCATAGGTGCGGCCGACCGCGCGCATGGCCGCCCATCAGGCGCTTGCGCTCGTCGAAGGTCAGCGCGTACCAGTTGTCGGGGGCCGCGCGGCGCTTCGACATGGGGTAGAAGCAGAGCAGTCGCTTCGGAGGGAGTGTCGGGTGGAGCCGGTTCTCGGCGTAGTGCGCCATCCGCTCCCTCCAGGTGGCGACGCCCGACTCCAGGTCGTCGCCGGTGAGCCCCTCGGTCGCGGAGAGCCGCTCCCGCTCGTCGTCCTCGGTCGAGGTGTACTCGGAGAGCTCGGTCAGCGAGACGTACGACCACACGGGTACGAGCGCGGCGCCGGCGAGCTCCTGCTGGAAGCGGTGGAGCCGCGCGAGGTCGGGCCCGAGGGCGACGAAGCCCAGGTCGGCCTTCTGCCCGAGGACCACGATGGTGAGCACTTGATGGCCGTCGGCCTGCAGGGCGGCGACCGCGTCGAGCACGCGCTTCGCGCCACCCGGCTCGGCCTCCGCCCGCTCGCGGTCGACCCGGTAGTAGAGGTGCAGCACCCCCCAGCCGACCGACGGCGAGACCGGATCCATCTCCGGAGCGTAACGCCCCTCGGTCACCGTCGGAGCGGCCGGGAGTCGTGGTACGCGAGAGGGGCGCCCGTGGGCGCCCCTCTCTGCGTGCGTGTCGTGGTGCGGGTGCGACTAGAAGTCGCCCATGCCTCCCATGCCCCCCATGTCGGGCATGCCGCCACCGCCGCCGGCGGCGCCCTTCTCTTCGGGCTTGTCGGCGACGACCGCCTCGGTGGTGAGGAAGAGGGCCGCGATCGAGGCTGCGTTCTGCAGCGCCGAGCGCGTCACCTTCGCGGCGTCGATGACGCCGGCCTTCACGAGGTCCTCGTAGTCGCCGGTTGCGGCGTTGAGGCCGTTGGCACCCTTGAGGCTCCGCACCTTCTCGACGACGACGCCGCCCTCGATGCCGGCGTTGACCGCGATCTGCTTCAGCGGCTCCTCGAGCGCACGCGCCACGAGGCGGGCACCGGTGGCCTCGTCGCCCTCGAGCGTGGTCGCGAGCTCGAGCACCTTGGCCTGCGCCCGGAGCAGCGCCACGCCGCCACCGGGGACGACACCCTCCTCGACGGCGGCCTTGGTGGTCTGCACGGCGTCCTCGATGCGGTGCTTCTTCTCCTTGAGCTCCACCTCGGTCGCCGCGCCGACCTTGATGATCGCGACGCCGCCCGACAGCTTCGCGAGACGCTCCTGGAGCTTCTCGCGGTCGTAGTCGGAGTCGGTGTTGTCGATCTCGGCGCGGATCTGGTTGATGCGGCCCTGGACGTCGGACTTCGTGCCGGCGCCCTCGACGATCGTCGTCTCGTCCTTGGTGACGACGATCTTGCGGGCATGGCCGAGCAGGTCGAGGCCGATGTTCTCGAGCTTGAGGCCGACCTCCTCGGAGATGACCTGGCCGCCGGTGAGGATCGCCATGTCCTGGAGCATCGCCTTGCGGCGCTCACCGAAGCCGGGGGCCTTGACGGCGACCGACTTGAACGTGCCGCGGATCTTGTTGACGACGAGGGTCGCGAGCGCCTCGCCCTCGACGTCCTCGGCGATGATCGCGAGCGGGCGGCCCGACTGCATGACCTTCTCGAGTATCGGGAGCATGTCCTTGACCGCCGAGATCTTGCTCGACACGTAGAGCACGTAGGCGTCGTCGAGGACGGTCTCCATGCGCTCGGGGTCGGTGACGAAGTACGGCGAGATGTAGCCCTTGTCGAAGCGCATGCCCTCGACGAGGTCGAGCTCCATGCCGAAGGTCTGGCTCTCCTCGACGGTGATGACGCCGTCCTTGCCGACCTTCTCGAGCGCCTCGGCGATCATCGAGCCGATCTCCTTGTCGGCTGCCGAGATGGCGGCGACGTTGGCGATCGCTGCGGGGTCGGTCTCGACCTTCTTCGACGACGTCTTGATCGACTCGACCGCGGCCTCGACGGCTGCCTCGATGCCCTTCTTCAACGACATCGGGTTGGCGCCGGCCGCGACGTTGCGCAGGCCCTCACGGACCATCGCCCATGCGAGGACGGTGGCCGTGGTGGTGCCGTCACCGGCGACGTCGTCGGTCTTCTTGGCGACTTCCTTGACCAGCTCGGCGCCGATCTTCTCGATCGGGTCCTCGAGGTCGATCTCCTTGGCGATGGAGACGCCGTCGTTGGTGATGGTCGGAGCGCCCCACTTCTTCTCGAGGACGACGTTGCGGCCCTTCGGGCCGAGCGTGACCCGGACGGCGTCGGCGAGCTTGTTCATGCCCGCCTCGAGTGATCGGCGGGCACTCTCGCTGTAGGCGATCTGCTTCGACATCAGGAAACCCCCTGGTGGCAGCCTCAACGCTGCGTAGTGTGGGCTGGTATGGGCGATCTGGATTAGCACTCACGTGGCGTGAGTGCCAGCCATGTTGGCACTCGCGGCCCGCGAGTGCAAGCCGGGGGGGGCGGCGCGCCACCGCTGCAGGAGGGTCTCAGCCGGTGACCGCGAAGGTCGTCGACATGCCCTCGAGGAAGTGGCTCACCTCGACGCCGCCCACGTCGGTCACCAGGTTGCAGAAGAGGACGTAGCTGCCCGGGTCGAGATCGAAGGTGCCGTCACAGGTCTGACCGGCCGGGAAAGCCTCGATCTCGCCGATGAAGGACCCCTCCGGGAGGTCGTCCTCGGAGACCCGCATGTCCTCGCCGACCGGGAGGTCGTCGGGCGACTCGGCGCGCACCACGACGAGCTCGTGCGGCTCCTCGCCGACGTTCTCGGTAGCGAAGTGGACGGCGCCGGTTTCGGTGGTCTCCGCGTCGAGTACGACCGAGTACTCGTCGAGCGTGGTGTTGATGGTCGTGTCGGCGCTCGACGCGTCGCCGACGGGCGTGCACTCGGCGGCGCCCGAGGCCGAACCGGGAGAGTCCTCGCCCCCGATCTGGCGGACGTCGGCACCGTCGTCGCCGCACACGCTCAGGACGACCGTGAGTGCGAGTGCGGCAGTTGCGAGCGATCGAATCGGCATGGTCTCGTCTCCAGTTCTAGGCGGTTGACGGCAGAGCCGCGCTGCTCGGAGCGACGACGACGCTTCGCCGGCCCCATGCGACCAGCAGCGCGAGTGCTGCGATCCAAGTGATGTGCAGAGCGCGGTCTGCGCCAGCGGAGGAGCGGTAGTCGGGCAGAGCGACGCGCCACGCACGCCAGAGAGGATGCGAGAGCGTCTCGAACGAAGTGACCAGCCGGAGGTCTCCCAGGAGGCTCTGCGCGACGAGCCATGCGAACACCGACGCGCCGACGACGGCGATGGTGGTCGCCGCGAGGCGCACTCCGAGAGGAGCGACGTGCACGTCTGCGGTCCACGCGTTCGCGGTCCACGCGTTCGCAGTCCACCATGCGACCGCGATCACGACCGCCGGCAGCACGACGATGACCTGGCGCCCGGGATACCACCAGCCGTGCATCGTCAGTGCGACGAAGACGGCGTTCAGCAGACCTGCGGCGAGCGGGAACGCGAGGGCGTCCCACCCGCGCGGTCGTAGCCGCAGCAGCGCCGCGAGGGCCGGGATGGCGAGGAGGTAGGCCGGTTGCCACGCCGCGATCCCGAACGACCGGTCCACCAGGAGGCCGACGATGCGCACCGAGCGGCCCGCGAAGTCGGGCGCCGACCCGATCACCGAGGCCTCCCCGGCCGCGAAGTGGGAGCCCGCGGCGTAAGGGGTGAGACCTCCGTACCAGGCGAGGTGCGCGACTACGTACGCGGCACCGCTCGCCGCGAGGAACCCACCGAGAGCAAGGACCCGGGCGCGTTGCCCGGCGCGCATCGCTCCCGAGATCCCGAGGAGCGCCAGCGTGACAGCCACCGGCACGTACTTCACCGAGAGCCACGGCAGGGCGACGACCGCCAGGGCGAGAGCGACGCGCGAGCGCGGGGTCGCAGGTCCCGCGAGGGCACCCACGGCGACGGTCAACGCGAGGGCGGCGGCGATCTCCGGGTACACCTGCGTCGCGTACACGGCGAGTGGTGCGGACGCGGAGAAGGCGAGAACGACCGGCACCGCGGCCCGCAGTGGCACGTCGAACCTCTCCACGGCCACCCAGACGATCGCTCCCGCGAGTGCGCCGGCAAGCCCTGCGAGCGCGAGCTTCGCAGCCAACCAGCCGCCGATTGCCACAGGCAGCGCGAGGAGCACCGGGAGCAGTGGATCGTGGGGGCTCACGCGTGAGCCGTCGGCCTGCACCTGCTCCTGCAGGGGAAGCCCAACTTCGTGCCACGCGCGATATCGACCTTCGGCCCGCTCGTCGCTCACGTCGAGACTGCGGTCCTCTGCGATGCTCAGCGCGGTCATCAGGTACTGCGGCTCGTCGGCCGTGGTGCGCGCGTTCTCCGTCGATCGTGCCCACGCTCCCGGAGCGCACCAGAGCGCCACGCCGAGCCCGACCAGGAGCGCAGAGCGGCGGGTTCGCGCGTGCACGCGCTAGTCGACCCGTTCGAGGTTGCGGACGGTCAGCAACCACGTGAGCAGCGCCGAGATCGCCAGGAGGACGAGCGCGGCGAGGCCCGCCGTGGGCGTAGAAGCCCTCGCTCGACGCGGCCCAGATCTGCGTGGCGAGGGTCTCGACGCCTATGGGGCGCAGAACGAGCGTGGCGGGGAGCTCCTTCATGGTGGAGAGCAGCACGAGGCCGGCACCGGCCGCGAGCCCGCCCCGCATCAGCGGGAGCTCGACGGTGAGCAGCCGGCGCACGCGACCGGCGCCGAGGGAGCGCGCGGCGTCCTCCACGTGTAGCGGGACGCCGTCGACGGCCACCTGAGCGGCACGCATCGACTGCGACCCGAAGTGGACCACATAGGCCGTGACCAGGAGCGCGTAGGTCTGGTAGAGACGATCGATTCCTGGTGCTGCGAGCACCATCGCGACGAAGGCGATGGCCACGACGAGGCCGGGCAGGGCGAAGCCGCTCACGACGAGGCTGTTCGAGATCCCGCCGGCGAACGATCGATGACGGGCCGTCAGGTAGGCGACGGGTAGCACCACCGCCAGTGCCGCCACCCCCGTCACGATGCCGAGCACCCCGGTCGTCACGGCGGGGCTCAAGAGGCCGGCGAGGTCGAGGTCGGCGTTGCCCGCCGCGCCGCGGACGACCCAGTGGACGAGGACCGCCACCGGCGCGACGACGGCGAGCCCAACGACGAGCGAGACGAAGGCGAGTGCGGGGGCCTTCCACCGCCCGAGCGGCGCGCGCAGGGCGGGTCGTCCCGCTCCGGACGCCTCGGTGCGGACGCGGCGTGCCGCTACCCGGCGCTCGGCCACCACGACGGTCAGGGCGACGACGCCGAGGACGAGGCTCAGGGCGAGGGAGACGTCGCGGTCGAACAGCCGCGCCGAGTAGATGGCGCGCGTGAGCGTGTCGTAGTGGAGCAGCTGCACCGCTCCGAACTCGCTCAGCGAGTAGAGGAAGACCAGGAGGGCACCGGCCCAGACAGCGCCGGCGATCTGCGGCATCACGATCGTGCGGAAGACGCTCCATGGCGAGCGGCCGAGCGAACGCGCGCTCTCCTCCAACGACGGCGGGAGGGTTGCGAGTCGGGCCGACACGGGCAGGTACACGTAGGGATACGTGAGCAGGGTGAGCACCACGACCGCTCCCCAGAGGCCCTCGATCCGCGGCATGCGATCGAGGCCGAGCGGTGAGAGCAGCTCGTCGGCGAGCCCACCGGGAGCGAACGCGGCGAGGAGCGAGAGGGCGCCGACGAACGACGGGATGACCAACGGGAGCGGCGCGACCAGGCGCCAGACGCGCCGTCCTGGAAGGTCGGTGCGGGCGACGAGCCATGCCATGACGGTGCCGATCGTCACGGTCGAGAGGGAGACCGCCACACCCAGTACGAGCGTGCGGCGGAGCGGCTCGAGAGCGTGCTCCTTGCGGAGCGTCTCGAAGATGTCGGTCCCGCGGCTCAGGTTCTCCCACACCAGGTATGCGAGAGGAGCGGCGAAGATGGCGGCGACGACGAGACCGGTCGCGGCGAGCCTCGGGGGCGGCCGCTCCCGCACTGAGTGCCGCGACCGCTGGTGGGCGCCGCTCCGGGTCCGCAGCGCCGTCAGCTCAGGCGCGTTCGAGACCACTGTCCCTGATCATCTCGCGCGTGCGCTGCAGACCTCCTCCGAGGTCGGAAAGGTCGAGGCGGGGCGCGGCGATCGAGTCGAGCGCCGGCAGGTCCTCGATGGCGGGCTCCACACCGGCGGCGAGCGGGTACTCGAAGGTCTCGGCGGCGAAGTACTCCTGAGCCTCTTTCGAGAGCAGGAACTCCACCAGGCGCGTCGCGTCGTCCTTGTGATCAGAGGTGTCGAGCACGGCCGCCGTCGTGACGAGGATCATCGTTCCGGGGTCGCCGTCGGCGAAGAGGTGGTTCTCCGTCGGAGTATTCGGATCCTCGTTCTTGGCGCGCTCGTTGTAGTAGTGGTTCACGAGGCCGAAGGGGATCTCTCCCCGCTGGACCGCCTCGATGATCGCGTCGTTGTTCTGGTACGTGCGGACGTCGTTCGCGACCATGCCCTCGAGCCAGGTGAGCGTCGCGTCGTCGCCGAGGAGTGCGCGCATCCCGGTGACGAAGTCCTGGAAGGACCCGTTCGTCGGTGCGACGCCGACCCTGCCCTTGTACTCCGCGTCGGTCAGGTCGAGCACCGAGTCGGGCAGGTCGGCGGGGTCGACGTCGTCGGTGTTGTAGACGAGCACGCGCACCCGGCCCGAGATGCCGGCCCACTCCCCTCCGCTGCCCCGGAACTCCTCGAAGACCCGCGCGACGACGTCGTCGGGGAGGCCGGCGAGGCGGCCCTTACCCAGCAGGTATCCGGTGGCCCCGGGACTCTGCGATATGAAGACGTCGGCGGGCGACTTGTCGCCCTCCGTCTCGATCTGCACCGCGAGGTCGGCGGAGTCTCCGGGGAGGAAGTCGACGGCGATGCCGGTCTCCTCGGAGAACTGCTCGAGGATCGGCTGGATCAGGTCGGAGGTGCGGCCCGAGTAGACGGTGAGACGGTCGCCTCCGCCGCCGCAGGCGCCGAGGCCGAGGGCGGCGAGCGCCAGGGCGACGGCGGCCGGCCGCCGGTGGCGTCTGCGTCTGCGGGGGCTGCGGGCCATTCGGAAACCTCTGTTCGAAGACCTCTGCCGGAGGGCTCTCGGGGTCGCCTCTTGTAAGGTTGCCCTTACCGAAGTAAGGGTAACCTTACTTCACCCCCGCCCCCCGAGCGCAAGCGAGCGCCGATGCCCCAGACCCCCACCCCTTGTTTGGACCTCAGCGGAGCCCTGGCGACCAGTTGCGTCCAAACAGGGGGTGGGGGCGGGCCGGTGGTGCTCTTCATGCCTGCGCGCGACGAGGCCGCCACCGTCGCGTCACTCGTGGAACGCGTCCCGGAGGCGGTCTGCGGACACCCCGTCCGGGTGCTCGTCGTCGACGACGGCTCGGGCGACGCCACTGCGTCGCTCGCATCCGCTGCCGGGGCGCGGGTCGTGTCGCACTCGGCGCCGGTCGGCCTCGGCGCGGCGGTCCGCACCGGACTCGCCGCCTCCGTGGCGATGGGGGCGGTCGCCGTAGCGTTCTGCGACGCCGACGGCGAGTACGCGCCGGAGGAGCTCGAACGACTCGTCGCGCCGATCCTCGACGGGCGTGTCGACTACGTCGTGGGTTCGCGCTTCGCCGGGGAGCCGCGTCGCATGAGCATGCACCGGTCGTTCGGCAACCGCTCTCTCACGCTCGCGATGCGGGTGCTGACGCGTGAGCGGATCAGCGACGGCCAGAGCGGCTTCCGCGCTCTCTCCCGATCGGCGGCGATCGAAGCGGAGATCTCCCACGATTTCAACTACGCGCAGGTCGTCACCCTCGACCTGCTCGCGAAGGGCTTCCGCTACGCCGAGGTGCCGATCACGTACGCGTTCCGTGAGCACGGGCGTTCGTTCGTGAAGCTCCACACCTATCTGCGCCACGTCGTGCCCACAGTCGCGAGGCAGGTGTGGCGACGACGGCGCGTTGCAGCGTCGTCAGTCCTCGACCACGTTGGCTGCGAAGTGGGCGCGTGATGCGTCCCAGCGGGATCGGTCGACGCGACCGTCTTCGGTGAGCGCGTCGGCGGCGGCCCAGGCCATGGCGAGCGCGTGGTGGGTGTTGTCGTGGACGAAGAGGCCCTGGCGCCCGAACGTGAGCAGGCCGGGCCGAGACCTGGCCCACGCGTCGAGTGCGCCGAATCGGGCGGCGTACCCGAGGTCGTAGACGGGGTACGCGTCTGCCACTCGCCGCACCTCGACGTGCTCGGGCACGACGGTCGGGAGCCCCTCGCGCTCGATCGACGAGGCGACGAGCGCGCCGAGGTCTCGCTCCGACATCCCCCAGGTCGTGTCGCCGACGTCGCAGGGGACCTCGGCGCAGAGCACGGTCACGTCGCGGGGATCGGCTGCGCTGTCGCGGTAGTTCTTCGGCTCCGAGACGCGGTGGAACGGCACGTCGGCCGAGGGGAAGTAGTGAGCGTCGAAGTCGGTCCAACGCTGACGAGGCAGTACCAGGTACACGAGCACGAGTGATCGGTGGACGAGTCCGGCCGCCGCATCCAGCACGCCGGGCGGGGCGCCGCCGATTCGAGCCAGAGCGGGCAGCGGGATCGTCGAGAGGATCTGCCCGGCCGCGACCGAGGTGCCGTCGACCATGGATACCGTCGCGCCGTCGTCGCCGAACGCGACCCGAGTCACTTCGGAGGAGACCCGCATGTGGGCGCCGGACCTGGTCGCGGCGTCTGCGAGTGCGTCGGGTATCCGGCCGAACCCGCCCACCGGTGCGTAGAAGATGCCGGAATCGGGCGTGCGCCGGAGCAGCCTGCGCAACAGGTCGAGTGACGACCGGGCTCCCACGCGGCGTCGCGCGAGCTCGGACGAGAGATCGTGTGGCGCGCGACCGAAGAGCTTCGTCACGTACGGGAGGTAGAACTCGCGTGACAGCGCGGGTCCGACGGCAGTCCGCACTGCATCGGCGAAGGTGTCTTCCCGCGCTCGGCGCAGGGGACCGACGAGTGCATCGGCGGCCATCCGTGCCGAGAGCCGCACCGGCAGGTTGCGGACGAGATCGGCGGCGCGCGGCGGGAACGCCACGAAGCGATCGGCGATGCGGATCCGGCCGTTGCGCTCGCGACGCTGCAGATCCTCGCCGAGGAGCGATCGGATGGTCGCCAACACCGGCGGAGACGTCGACGGGTGGAGGCGGTGACTGCCGTGATCGACGCGCACCCCAGCTACCTCGAAGCTCGCGGCGAGGCCGCCGACCTGCCCCGCGCGCTCCACCACGATCACCGAGCGACCGGCGGTCGCGAGCCTGTACGCGGCGCCGAGGCCCGCCGGGCCGGCGCCGAGCACGACGACGTCGGCCGACGTGGTCACCTACCGCCGGGCGTCGCAGCGGGGAACGCCACGACGTCGCCGATCACCGACACGGCCACACGGTCCCCTGTGTGCAGGGCGTTGCCGGGCCCGAGCCGGGCGTGGACGGCGCCGCCGTCGATGAGCGCGACCTCGAGCACCTGGTCGTGACCGAAGTAGGTGATCCTGCGGATCGTGCCGGGCCCCGAGCCGTCGAGCCGAAGGCGTACGTGCTCGGGCCTCAGGACGACCTCGACCGGGCCGGTCGGCAGCGCACGCGAGGTCGGGTGTGCGCCCAGGACGGTGATCACCCGTGCTCCGTCGAAGTCGCCGGGGACGATGTCGGCGTCGCCCACGAACCGCGCCACGAACCGGTCGGCGGGCTGCTCGTACAGCTCCGACGGCGTCCCCACCTGCAGGAGCCGCCCGGTCGACATCACGGCGACACGGTCGGCGAGGCTCAGTGCCTCCTCCTGGTCGTGCGTGACGAAGACGGCCGTCGCACCTGCTGCGGTGAGGATGTCGCGCACCTCGTCGCGCACTCTCCCGCGCAGCGCGGCGTCGAGGTTCGAGAAGGGCTCGTCGAGGAGGACGACGGCGGGGTCGGGGGCGAGGGCGCGTGCGATGGCGACGCGCTGCTGCTCGCCGCCGGAGAGCTCGTGGGGTCGCCGGCGTGCCTCGTCGGCGAGGCCCACGAGGTCGAGCATCTCGGCGACGCGGGCGGCCCGCAGCGCTCGGTCGCGCACGCCGTAGCCCACGTTGTCGGCCACCGAGAGGTGAGGGAAGAGCGCGTAGTCCTGGAAGACGACGCCGATGCGGCGCTGCTCGGGGGGGACGAACCGACCGGGGCCGGCCACCTCCGTGCCGCCGAGGGTCACCGTGCCGGAGTCGGGCCGCTCGAACCCGGCGGCGAGGCGCAGGGTCGTGGTCTTGCCGCAGCCGGACGGCCCGAGGAGGGCCAGGAGCTCTCCGGGCACGACGTCGAGGTCGACGCCGGTCACGGCGCCGACGTCCCCGAACCGCTTCACGAGCGCGCCGAGGCTCAGCGCAGGGACCTGGGCCGGGGGAGGGGCCATGGCACTTAGGGTATCCTTACCTGAGTTCCGCGGGCCTTCCGGGCACGGCGGATCGGGAGGGGACTCCGTGGCCGAGTGGCACGACACGACCGAGGAGTACCTGGAGGCGATCCTCTCGCTCGAGGAGGAGGGGATCCGCCCGATGCGCGCGCATCGTCGAACGGCTCGGCCTCTCCGCCGCCGCGGTCTCCGAGACCGTCGGCCGCCTCGTAGATCACGGCTACCTCCGTCTCCTCGACGACCGCACCCTCGACCTGACCGCCAAGGGCCGCAGCCTCGCCACGACGATCGTGCGACGTCACCGGCTGTCGGAGCGGCTCCTCGCCGACGTGATCGGCCTCGAGTGGGAGAAGGTCCACAGGGAGGCTGCGCGGTGGGAGCACGTGATCTCCGCCGACGTCGAGGAGAAGCTCGTGGAGCTCCTCGGCGACCCCGCGACCTGCCCGCACGGGAACCCGATTCCCGGGACGCAGCGGCGGACCCGCTCCGAGCCGACGGTCGCGCTCGCCGGCGCCCCCGCCGGCCCGGTCACCGTCGCACGGATCAGCGAACGGCTCGAGCTCGACGACGAGAGCCTCCGGTTCATCGCCGGCGCCCGGCTCATCCCGGGAGCGAGCGCCACGGTCGTCACCGGCGCGAACGGCAAGGTCGGCAGCGTCACCGTGCAGACGGCGACGGGTGAGCACGTCGTTCCGTCGGAGATCGCGGCCCACCTGTACGTAGCCGCCGGCTAGACGGCGGCCCGGCTCCGGCTGCTACCCACCTGCGACAGCGGGGACGATGCTGATCGTCTGCCCGTCGGTCACCGCCGTCTCGACCCCGTCGAGGAAGCGGATGTCGTCCTCGGCTACGAAGACGTTCACGAAGCGCCGCAGCTCGCCGGTCTCGTCGAAGACACGCTCCGCGAAGCCGGGGTGCGCGGCGTCGAGGCCGCGCAGCAGCTCGGCGACGGTCGCTCCCTCGATCGCGACCTCCGACGCGCCGCCGGTGAGGCTTCTCAGCTGTGTCGGTATCCGGACGGTGACGGGCATCTGCTGCTCCTGAAGAGGTCGATCTGGTCGGGTAGGGGTCAGTCGTCGATGGTGAAGGCTTCGTGGAACGCCTCGAGCGTCGGACGGATGGTCGCAGTCGGGCCGACCACCGGCGCGACGGCTTCGAGAGTCTTGAGGCCGTGGCCGGTCACGTAGACCACGACGCGTTCGTCGGGCGTGACAGCGCCCTGCGCGGCGAGGCGCTTCAACGTGGCGACGGTGACGCCGCCCGCTGTCTCGGCGAAGATCCCCTCGGTGCGGGCCAGCAGGCGCATGCCCTCGACGACCTCGTCGTCGGTCACCGCAGCGAAGGCACCGCCGGTGCGTCGCACGGTGTCGAGTGCGAAGTAGCCGTCGGCCGGGTTGCCGATGGCCAACGACTTCGCGATCGTCGAAGGCTTGACGGGGCGGATCGTGTCGGACTCCTCGAGCCACGCAGCTGCGACCGGCGAGCAGCCGAGCGCCTGCGCGCCCGAGACGCGCACTGCGGGCTCGTCGTCGAGGAGCCCGACCCGGTGCAGCTCGCGGAAGCCCTTCTCGATCTTGGTGAGCAGGGAGCCCGAGGCGACGGGGACGACCACGTGGTCAGGCACCTGCCAACCGAGCTGCTCGGCGATCTCGTATGCGAGGGTCTTGGACCCTTCGGCGTAGTAGGGGCGCACGTTCACGTTGACGAACGCCCACTCGTACGTCCCCGACAGCTCGGCGCAGAGCCGGTTCACGTCGTCGTAGTTTCCGTCGACGGCCACGAGGTTGCCGCCGTACACGGCCGTGGTCACGACCTTGCCCTGCTCGAGGTCGGCGGGGATGAAGACGTAGGAGCGCAGGCCCGCTCGCGCCGCGTGGGCCGCGACCGAGTTGGCGAGGTTCCCCGTCGACGCGCAGGCGGCCGTCTTGAACCCGAACTCGAGCGCCTTGCTGAGGGCGACCGAGACGACCCGGTCCTTGAAGGAGTTCGTGGGGTTCCGGGTGTCGTTCTTCACCCAGACCTCCCCCAGACCCAGCGCCTCGGCCAGGCGGTCGGCGCGCACCAGCGGCGTGAACCCAGTCCCGAGGTCGAGCGACGGGTCGGCCGTCGCGGGGAGGAGGTCGCTGTACCGCCAGAGGCTCGGCGGCCCGGCGGCGATCCTCTCCCTGCTCGTCGAAGCGCGGATGGCGTCGTAGTCGTAGGCGACCTCGAGCGGGCCGAAGCACCACTCGCAGGTGAATATCGGGTCCGCGGCGTACTCACGGCCGCACTCCCGGCAACGCAGTCCGAGCACGAATGCCACGTTGATCGTCCTCCTCCGCGCCGGTCCCTCCGGGCACCGGCTGCTCTCGACGCGCTCTCGAGCGCTTCGAGCGGAGGTCCTCGCCGCTCTTAGCTGCTCATCGGTCAGGCATTGGCACCTGGCCTCCCGGGTTCCCGGGCGACTGGTTGCCGCGGCGTCACAGGGCCTGTCCCTCGGCCGCTCTGGATGAGCGCGTGTTCGCCGGAAAGGATATCACCGTCGCTCTGCGCTTACGCTCGCGCCATGGCGGAGACGGTGGGGCCGGCTACGGCGGGGGGCCTGGCGGAGCCGATCGCTCTCGCGGACGTGAAGTCCCGCTGCGGGTGCACCGTGTCGGTCTGCCTGCCGGCCGCCAACGAGGAGGCGACGATCGGGGAGATCGTCGCGACGATCAAGCGCGACCTCGTCGAAGCGGTCCCCCTCGTGGACGAGATCGTGGTGATCGACGACGCCTCGACCGACGGCACCGCCGAGGTCGCCGCCGCCGCCGGCGCACGCGTGGTCGCCGAGTCGTCCGTCCTTCCGGAGGCGGGTCCCGGGTCGGGCAAGGGGAACGCCCTGTGGAAGTCGCTGCACGTTTGCGGAGGCGACCTCGTCTGCTGGATCGACGCCGACATACGCAGCTTCCGATCGCACTTCGTGAGCGGGCTGGTGGCCCCCCTGCTCACCGATCCACGGCTCGTCTTGAGCAAGGGCTACTACGAGCGCCCGCTGAGCGGCGAGCACGGCGGCGGAGGACAGCGTCACGGAGCTCGTGGCCCGACCGCTGCTCAGCCACCTCTTCCCGATGCTGGCCGGTGTGGTCCAGCCACTCTCGGGCGAGTACGCAGGTCGCCGCAGCGCACTCGAGACGCTGCCCTTCGTCATGGGTTGGGGTGTCGAGATCGGGCTGCTGATAGACGTCTGCGAGCGCTTCGGGTTCGATGCGGTCGCCCAGGTCGATCTCGGTGTGCGTGAGCACCGCAATCGACCGTTGGCAGAGCTCGGCCCGCAGGCGCTCGCCGTACTCGTCACCGCGCTCGGCG
Organism: uncultured Actinomycetes bacterium; assembly: GCA_963706745.1. Classification (GTDB taxonomy): domain Bacteria; phylum Actinomycetota; class Acidimicrobiia; order IMCC26256; family PALSA-610; genus JAOSJK01. Next base: position 153,793 of record CAVPMX010000007.1, read on the forward strand.
CGCGGGGCTCGAGCCGGTCGGTCCCGACGTCGCGGAGCTGCTCCGATTCGATCCCTCCCATGCGCCCGAGCGGGTCGAGGTCGAGGTCCGCGAGCGACCGCCGATCGTGACCTTCGCGGAGTACCGGTCCCGCAGGGGTGAGGCCTAGGCGGTCAGAGCGGTGCGGGCCACCTCGATGCATGCCTCTTCGAGGAGGACTGCTGCTCTGGTCAGCGCCTCGCCCGACTGCCATGCGCGGTCGGTCAGCGCGAGCACCTGAGCTCGGCCGCTCCGCTCGATCGCCGCGCGAGCGTCGGGGGTCACCTGGCCGGCGACGACGGCGCGACGGGCGACGTCCTCCTCGTCGGCCCAGTCGAGGACCCCTCCGACGACCTTTCCTTCGAGGCTCGTCGCGTCGAGCCGGCCCTCGCCGGTCACCACGAGGTCCGCCGATGCTAGGGCTTCCTCCAGACCGGCCGAGCGCGCGACCACTTCGAAGCCGCGCTCCAGGGTCGCGCCGATCGCAGCAAGCCCTCCGGCGAGACCTCCGGCCGCGCCTCCACCCTCGAGGTCGGTCACGTCGACACCCGTCCGCTCGGCGTACTGCTGCGCGAGCCGGCCGAGGCGCCGGGCCAGCAAGGCGACCTCCGCGTCGGTGGCACCCTTCTGTGGCCCGTAGATCCGCGCCGCTTCGAGGAACCGGGTGGTCACGTCGCAGGCGACCAGCACGTCGAGACCCTGGAGCGACCAGCCGAGGGCCTCGATGGCGCCGAGGCCGCCGTCGGTGGTCGCGCTGCCCCCGACGCCGACGATGATGCGCCTGATGCCGGCGCGTGCGGCCGCCGCGATGAGCTCGCCGGTGCCCCTCGTTGTCGCTCCGAGAGGGTCGTTGCGGCCTTCGACGAGCGCCAGGCCGCTCGCGCGGGCCATCTCGACCACCCCGACACCACCCGTGAGCACCGCCCATCCGGCATCGACCTCGACTCCGAGGGGGCCGGTGACCCTCTCGGTCCGCAGCGACCCGCCGATGGCGCCGAGGAGCGCCTCGAGGGTGCCCTCGCCGCCGTCGGCGAGAGGGATCTCCCGCACCTCGTCCACCCCGCCGCGCCGGAGCCCGCGCGCCATCGCAGCGGCGGCCTCCGGCGCCGTGAGCGTCCCGCGGAACTTGTCGGGACAGACAACGGCGCGAGTCACATCGCATAGATTGGCCCGCGGTCGGTCGGGCGTGCACCCCAGGGGGCGCGTGCCCGAGCCCGTGCCGCGCCCAGGACCCCACAAGACCGGGAATGTGCCGTTGTTGGAACGTGTCCCCGTACTCGAGAAGAACCTCGACGACTACGCCGACCTCGTCGAGCCGGGCACGATCGAGCGGATCCGTGAGCTCGCGGCCCCGTTGGCAGGCGCCCGGGTGCTGCACGTCAATGCGACGGCGTATGGCGGCGGTGTCGCCGAGCTGCTCGCCACGCACGTCGCCCTGCTGCGCTCCGCCGGATTGGAGACGGACTGGGAGGTGATGCGCGGGACCGACGAGTTCTTCCATGTCACCAAGTCGGTGCACAACGCGCTCCAGGGCGCCGACATCCCGTGGAGCCTCCACGAAGAACGCGTCTACCTCGAGAGGACGGTCGACAACGCGACGGCCCTCGAAGGTGAGTACGACTTCGTGGTGATTCACGACCCGCAACCCGTCGCCATACGCGAGTTCGTCCGCGGCCACAGGTTCGACAGCGACGGTGCGAAGTGGATCTGGCGGTGCCACATCGACCTCACCGACGCGAACGCGCAGGTGTGGGAGTTCTTCCGTCCGTACGTCGAGCAGTACGACGCCTCCGTCTGGACCATGCCGTCCTTCGTGCCCGCGTCGCTCGGCATGGATCGAGTCGTGCAGGCCCCACCGTGCATCGATCCGCTCTCGGTGAAGAACCTCGACCTCGCTCAGCCGTTCGTCGACGAGATGTGCCGCTCCTACGGCGTCGATCCGACTCGGCCGATCATGTGCCAGGTGAGTCGTTTCGATCCCTGGAAGGACCCCGTCGGCGTCATCGAGGCCTTCCACATCGCGCGTGAGCAGGTGCCGGGTCTACAGCTGGTCTTAGCCGGGTCCATGGCGACCGACGACCCGGAGGGGTTCCGTTGCTGGGAGCTCTGCGAGGAGGCGCGCGCCGGGGACCGTGACGTCTTCCTGCTCTCCAACCTCCAACAGGTCGGTGCGGTGCAGATCAACGCGTTCCAGCGGGCTGCCGGGGTGGTGGTCCAGAAGTCGCTGCGCGAGGGGTTCGGTCTCACCGTCAGCGAGGCGCTCTGGAAGGGACGCCCCGTGGTCGGTGGACGCGCCGGTGGGATCACGCTGCAGATCGAAGACGGCGTGAGCGGCTACCTGGTCGACTCGGTCGACGAGTGCGCGGCGCGGTGCGTCGAGATCCTCGCCGACGCGGAGACCGCAAGACGGCTCGGGACGGCGGGGCACGAACACGTCAGGCGTGAGTTCCTCTCCACCCGAGAGCTCGAGGACTGGCTGCGGCTCTTCAACGACCTGAGCTCGACGACGTGAGGGCGCGGCAGTGATCATCGTGTCGCATCGCGGCCCGTTCACGTTCGTCGAGACCGGCGGCGGCGAGTTCGAGGCCAGGCGCGGCGCGGGCGGCGTGGTCAGTGCGCTCGGTCCGCTCCTCCTGCGCAACGAGGAGCCGGCCGTCTGGGTGGCCGCGGCAATCGGCGACGGCGACAGGGCAGCGCTGCGTGCCGGGAAGGCGTGCGCCCCCGGAATAGAGGTGCGCCTGCTCGACGTCGACGAGCGCCTGCACCGACTCCACTACGACGTCGTCTCGAACTCGGTGCTCTGGTTCCTCCATCACGGGATCTTCGATCTCGTCCGGCGTCCGTGCTTCGACCCGTCGTTCAGGGAGGCGTGGGACGCCTACACGGCGGTGAACGGGGTCTTCGCCGCCGCCGTCTGCGAGGCGGCCCCCGAGAACGACGTGGTCCTGGTGCAGGACTACCAGCTTGCCCTCGTGCCGTCGATGGTCCGGCGCTCACGCCCCGACCTGCGCGTGCTCCACTTCACCCACACGCCGTTCTGCGGGCCGCACGGCGTCCGGGTGCTCCCCGACGACGTCGCCGCCTCGATCTGCAGCTCGATGGGGGGTGGCCCAGCGGGGTTCCACACCCCCAGGTGGGCTGCCGCGTACCGGGCGGCGGCTCGCGAGGTGCTCGGGAGCGGGGCCCCTGCGCACGACGCCTTTGCGGCCTCGCTCGGGCCTGATCGCGACGCGCTCCTGGAGGTGGCCGCGTCGCCCGCGGCCGCCGAGGCGCGCGACTCGCTCGACGACCTCGTCGGTGATCGGACACTCATCGTGCGCACCGACCGTGTCGAGCCGTCGAAGAACCTGGTGCGCGGGTTCCTCGCGTACGACCTGCTGCTGAGCGAGCGTGCCGACCTGCGCGGCCGCGTCATCTTCGTGGCCATGGTGTACGCGTCGCGGCAGGGGCTGGCCGAGTACGTCGAGTACGCCGACGAGGTCGAACAGGTTGTGTCGTCCGTGAACGAACGGTGGGGGCGGCGCGACTGGCAGCCGATCGTGCTCGACGACCGCGACGACTTCACCCGGAGCGTCGCCGGCCTTCAGCGCTACGACGTCTTGTTGGTGAACCCGCTGATCGACGGGCTCAATCTCGTGGCGAAGGAGGGGCCGCTGCTCAACGAGCGCGACGGCGTCCTCTGCCTCTCACGTGGTGCGGGCGCCTTCGACGAGCTCGGTGACGCGGTGCGGGAGGTGCACCCGTACGACATCGAGCAGACGGCGCGCAGCCTCGCGGCTGCCCTCGACGAGTCGCCCGGGGAGCGAGCGGCGCGTGCCGGGCGGCTCCGCGACCTCGCCGGCGCACGCACGCCGACCATGTGGCTCGACGATCTCCTCGCGCACGCCGGGGGCTAGGCGGAGCGGAGCCGGGCGTGCTCGTCGAGCTCCTCCTGGAGCGCGTCACGGATCACGTTCAGGTCCTCACACGCATCGGGATCGGCGACGATCGTGACTCCGAGCCTGCCCGCATAGGAGAGCACCGCGAAGGCGACGGTCACGTTGCCCGCTATCCCCGTTACCGGGAGCAGCTCGGAGATCGGGGCGCTGAGGAACGTGAGGCGCGTCTCAGGTCCGCGCAGGTTGGTCACGAAGCTGTTGACGACGCGTTGCCTGTCGATGAGCCAACGGAAGCACCCCACGCGTGCGAGCGCTCGGAACACCGGCCCGACCAGCTCGGAAGATGCACCGCGTGGTGCCTCCCGCACGCGTGCGCCTCGCGCCGTGACGACACGGAGGCGTTCGGTGCGATCCGCGATGCTCGGCAGCTCGATTGGCGAAATACCGACCTGATTCCCCAGGTCGGTGGCGGTCGCCGCTCTGCGCCGCGAGACCGGTACCGAGACGACGAAGTGGTCGACCTCCTCACCGCGGGATTCCAGAAGCGTGCGGAGGGCGCCGCCGACAGCCGACAGGACCACGTCGTTGACGGTTCCACCGTGAGCATGGGCGACGTCTCGGATCCGCGTCAGGTCTGTGCTTGCGACCGCGATCTCGCGGCGCGGGCCGATCGGTCGATTCAGGGACGAACGCGATGCGCGTACCCGACCGGCGGCACGCAGCTCGTCGAGCGCCGCGCGCAGACGCTGTGGCGCCAGGGGAAGGTGTGTGACGCTGCGCAGCCTGGCGCGGGCGGCATCCAGCACTAGCTGCAGAGCTGATGGTGCAGGGCGTGGGAAGGCCGAGACGGGGCCATCGGACAGGCCGTCGACGAGACCGGCGAGCACGGCGAGCCCGCCGACGCCGTCGGTCAGGACATGGTGGAACACGAAGACGAGCGCGGCCTGTCCCGACTCGACGTTCGGTACGAACGTGGCGGACCAGAGCGGGCGATCGCCGGGTAGGCGGCTCGCTACGAGGTCGGCCGCGAGAGCGTAGGCCTCGGCGCGACTGCGGCCGGTCGAGCCATCCGCGATGAAGACGTGCCGGGCGACGTCGAACTCCTCGTCGTCGACCCAGATCGGCCGTCCACACCCGAACGGCACACGCCGGAGTCGTTGCCGAAGGCGAGGAATCGAACGGGCACGTTCTGCTATTGCCGTGCGACCTGCGAAGGGGTCGAAGCCGTCGGGCGTGTCGAGCACGAGGATCGCGCCAACCTGCATCGGGGCCGGGCCGACGTCGGTCGCGAGCGAGGTCACGTCCTCCGGCGATGCCCGTTCTACGACGGGTCCGGGGCCGGTGGCCCCGCGGAGCCCATCGACCCGACGGTCGAGACGAGCGGAGGACGACCGAGTGGGCAAGTCACACCACGTCGCGGCGCGCGACGGTCAGGAGCCCCACCGCGGCCGGGAGGATCGCCCACGCCGCGATCCCGAGGGCGGCTGACACACCGCCGACGTCGGTTCCGATCTCCGGCGTGACCCCGGAGAGGACGCTTGCCAGCGTCGTGGGGATCCAGGAGGCTGCGTCGCTGGCCATCTGCACCATCAGAGGCGGGATGATGATCAGCGCGAGGACGGCACCCGTGACGGCGCCACCTGTGTTGCGAACGATCGCGCCGATTCCGGCGCCGAGAACCGCGCCAGCGGCGCCCGTGAAGGCCGAGGCCGCGAGCACCCGCACGACTCCGCTCGCGGAGACCATGAAGCCGTACTCGGTGGTCGGCAGGGTCAGCGCCACCGCGCCGACGGTGAGCGCCGCGCCGAGGAGGCCGAGCGCGCCGCCGACGAGGGCCACCGCCGCGAACTGGGCCAGGACGGCTCGATGGCGCCGTGGGGAGCCGAGGAAGGTTGGGATGACGGTGCCGTGGCCGTACTCGCGTGCGACTGCGATGGCGCCGAAGAGTCCTGCGCCCATCATTGCGTTGGCCGCGAAGGCCATGAGCGAGCGTTGATCGGCCGCCGTCGAGATGAAGGTCTTGCTGCCGTCGAAGTCGGTACCGACTGCGACGGCGGTGGCCGTCAGGCCGCTGATCACGATGAGAACCAAGAAGAAGGCCAACGGCATCTTCGTGGTGACGAGCTTGAGCAGCTCGGACCGGACGAGACGTGTCCAGATCATTGGTGAGCGACCTCCGTGTGCGAGGAAGCGGATTGCGCGGCGGGTCGAGTCCATTCGAGGAACCGTTCCTCGAGCGAACCAGTGTGTGGAGACAGCTCGTGCACCGCTATGCCGGATCGGAAGGCGTGGTCTCCGACCTCGTCGATGGACATCCCATGGACGATCAGCTCCTCGTCCCCTCGTTGTACGGTCCCACCATTGGTCTCGATGACCGCCGCCAGCGCGTCGTTGGCGTCCGTGCGTACGAGCGTGGTCGTCTGCCGGAGATCGTCCATAGCGCCGCTGGTCACGAGGCGGCCCTCGTTGAGCACGATGAGATCGTCGGCCAGGTGTTCGACCTCGCCCAGGAGGTGGCTGGAGACGAGCACCGTGTCGCCGCGAGCCGCCCGAGCGCGGAGCAGGTCACGCATCGTCCGAATGCCCTGGGGATCGAGGCCGTTGGCCGGCTCGTCGAGGACCAACACGGGCGGGGCGCCGAGGAGTGCCGCGGCGAAGCCCAGTCGTTGACGCATGCCGAGCGAGTAGGCACCCACGCGTCGATCTGCTGCGGCACCGAGGCCGACCAGATCCAGGACGTAGTCGATCCGGTCTGCCTTGATCCCCCGGGCGAACGCGAGGATCCGGAGGTGGTTCCGCCCGCTGCGGCCGGGGTGGAACACGTTCGACTCGAGCAACGCCCCGACTGTCCCGGCCGGGTCGGGGAGGTCGCGGTACCTGACCCCGCCGATCGTCGCCTGACCGGCGTCGCTCGACGCGAGGTCGAGCAGGATCTTCATCGTGGTCGACTTCCCGGACCCGTTCGGACCGAGGAACCCGGTGACGCGCCCCGGCTTCACAGTGAACGTGAGGTCGTCTACGACGGTGTTGGCGCCGTAACGCTTGGTGAGGTGCTCGACGCGGAGCTCCGGCCCCGAGGTGGCTTGATCCTCGACGCGCTCATCCGAGTGGTGTTGCGTCCCGACGTTGGTCATTCGCGTGACTCCCGTCCTGGTGAGTCGACGATCGGCGTGAGGGCTGTGACCTCGCATCGAAGGAACTCGCCCTCGGCCCAGCGGCCGGTGCCGTGGCCGTCGACGAGCCGATCGGAGCCCGCGACGAGACCCGCGACCCGCGCCCGCCAGACGAAGCCGTCGTGCGGGGAGAGCACCTCATGGGCCCGAAATCGGAGCCAGCGACCGTTCAGCTTCAGCCTGCCTCGCATCTCGATCTCCGCCGCGCGGGCGAGCGGCGCCCCCGGAGTGATCGCGACCCGGAAGTACCGGGCCACAGGCTCGGGGAGCCCGACGAGCTCGTCCTCGCCGAACTCGCCGGGGGCGGCGGGATGGTGGAGGTGTCGTTCCAGCCGGCGGAGATCGTGGCCCGTCGTCGTCATGGGTTGTCGGCGTCCGCGATGTCCGCCGCCGACCTCTCGCCACCACGTGCGTCCGGATCCGGCTCGGCGCCACCCTGGTCGAGTCGGAACGGCGGATAGATGTCGGTCATCAGCACGGCGTACGCGACGACCCGGAAGATCCACCGGTTGAGGCCGATGATCAGGTCGAACAGCGGTGCCGGATAGTGGTTGCGGAACAGCAGGATCACGCCGGCGATGACGACCAGGAGGCCGAGGAGCCCGCCACCGCCGATGCGGACGCCGCCGGCAAGGAGCACCACGACGAGGTAGTGCGGGACGGCGAGAAGCCACCACTTCACCAGCACCAACCCCCGTGACAGCTCTCCGGGCGGGTCGACGGCGAGGGATGCCGGATACGACGGCTCGGGCTGGAGGCTGAACGGCGGGTAACGGTCAGTGCCGATCCCACCTGAGGTCGCGTAGAAGCTCACGCGCCACGACCACCGCATCACACCCACGTTGAAGTCGAAGATCCCTCGCGGGTATCGACCGGTGAAGAGGATCGAGAACCCGGCCACAACCGTGAGCACGGCGAACGCGACCCACAGGAACACCAGGACTACGAAGTGCGGGATCGCCAGGAACCACTTCACCAGCCACCGCCAGCGAGATAGGTCCGAGTCGAGGTGCGCCTCGAGGCGGACCGGGCTCAGTGGCGCAGGATCCAGCGATGTCGAGGGTGTCGGTGCGGGCACCTCGCGGTCGGTCCGGCCGAGACCGTGGGCTCCGTACACGATCAACGCGACCGAGGCAGCCGTCCCGACCACGCCGAAGCCGAGCAGGATCAGAGCCAGGGGGAGCACGAACCCGGCCTTCACGCCGACGTCCACGTCGGCGGCCACTCCGGGTGACCCGTCGGCGTTCATCACCACAGCGGCCCAACGCCCGCTCGTCGCCGGCCACAACAGCTCCTGCGACCCACTCCCGCTCGCACTCGCCACCCAGAAGTCCTCGGCCGTCGGTGCGGAGACCTCGTCGCTACCGGAGCGGCTGCGGTACACCGGCGTCCGACCATGGAGCTCGCGCACTTCGTCGTGGGCGACGCCGGCCAGATAGCGGTCGACATCCTCCTGCGAGGCGATGCCGACGAACACGGCTCGCTCCGAGCTCGCGTCGGTCACGCGAAGGCGGACATCGGCGTCGAGCGCGTCGATCACCCGGCCCGGGCTCCCGGGGTCGGCGGTGAAGTCGATCTCCTCGGCAGTGACCGCAGCGGTCGGCGACTCGATCCGATCGAGGCTGGTCCCGAAGAACCCCGAGTCGTCCCGTCCGAATGCGTACCCCAGTCCGAGAACGCCACCGCCGAGCAGCGCGCCGAGCGCCGGAAGCAGGAGCAAGCAGCCGAGAACGAGCGAGACCACACGCCCTGGCCGCGCCGAGGTCCTCTCTGCGTCGGTCATGCCCCAATGCTCTCGGCCGGGACGGCAGGACGGTCAGGGTCGTACGTAACTGTTCGCATGAGCATTGGACCTTCGGCTCGACGACCTCCTCGGACACGCCGGGGGCTAGGCGGGTGGGCCTCCGATCAGGTCGGCCAGCGTACCGAGCAGTGCGGCCAGGCCGGCCGGCCCGTCGACGACGACGTCGGCGCGCTCGATGAGCTCGCCGGGAGCCTCCGGTGAGCCCACGCCCACGCGCAGCGCGTGACGCAGGGCGCCGGTCCACGTCAGGCGGTCGAGCGCGGCGAAGCCGGCGAGGTCGCCGTCGTCGTCGCCGGCGAAGAGAGCGGCGGAGCAGCCCGAAGCGAGCACCTCCACGGCCGTGCCCTTGTCGGCGCGCACGGGTGGGCGCAGCTCGCTGATCAGACGGCCGGGCAGCAGAGCGAGACCGTGACGCTCCGCGAGCCGCGACGCGACGCTCCGTACCTCGTCGGCGCGTGAGGGTTGCCCACGCCAGTGCAGAGTGAGGCTCGCGCCCTTGTTCTCGACCCTGATCCCCGGCAGGAGTCTCTCGGCCTCGGCCGCAGCCGAGCCCATCGCCTCGACGTACGGCAGCGCGGCCGCGTCCAGGCGGCGTTCACCGGCGCGCTCGAACTCGAGGCCGTGCTGGCCGGCGAGCTCCACTCCGGGAAGGCCGACGCGGCCGGCGAGGAACTCGATGGCCCGTCCACTGACGATGCCGACCCTTCGCACCACCGGGACGAGTCGTCGGAGCGCGTCGAGGCCCGCAGGCAGAGCCACGGCGGCGTCGGGATCAAGCACCACGGGCGCGAGCGAGCCGTCGAAGTCGGAGAGGACGGCGAGCTCGCCGGCCGACTCCGCCATCGCTGCGAGGCGCTCCTCGGGGGGCGCGTTGCGTCGGCACGGGTCACGGTGCGACGCTACCCGCATGGACGCGAAGGCGGCTGCGCTCGCCTCTGTGGGGCGCAACGAAGCCGACCTCGTCTCGTTGGCGCACCGAATCCACGCCCACCCGGAGCTGCGGTGGGAGGAGGAGCGTGCGTGTGCCTGGACTGCCGACGCGCTCGACGGCAGGGGCTTCGTCGTCGAGTCGGGGTACTGCGGGATGCCGACTGCGTTCGCGGCGCGGGCAGGTTCCGGCCCGCTGCATGTGGCTCTCTGTGCCGAGTACGACGCCCTGCCCGGTATCGGCCACGCGTGCGGGCACAACATCATCGCCGCGGCGGCAGTCGGCGCAGGTCTCGCGCTGGCTCCGCTCGTAGACGACCTCGGCCTGACTGTCACCGTTCTCGGCACACCGGCGGAGGAGGGCGGCGGCGGCAAGGTGCTCATGCTCGAGCGCGGCGGGTTCGACGGCGTGCACGCCGCCCTGATGGTCCACCCCGGCCCCGTCGAGTGCCTCGAGCCCGCCGTGAGAGCGGTGGCCCACTTCGACGTCTTCTACACGGGCCGCGAGTCGCATGCAGCGGCGGCGCCGGAGAGGGGCGTGAACGCCGCAGACGCCCTGGTCGTGGCGCAGGCCGCGATCGGGCTGCTCCGCCAGCACCTCCGTGGCGCGGATCAGGTTCACGGCTTCGTGACGCACGGCGGCGACGCCGCGAACGTCGTACCGGCCCATACCTCGGGTCGGTGGATGGTGCGATCCGAGACGGCTCAGGGCGTCGACGAGGTGCGGGCGAGAGTGGAGCGCTGCTTCGAGGCCGGCGCACTCGCCACGGGGGCGACCTGCCGGATCGAGGACGTCTCGCCCGCCTACACGCACATGGATCACGACGCCGGGCTCGTCTCGCTCTACAGGGCCAATGCCGAGGAGCTGGGGAGGTCGTTCGACCCCGAGTCGACGATGACCTTCTCGACCGACATGGGCAACGTCTCCCTGGCGGTACCGTCGATCCACCCTTGCATCGGGATCGAGGCGGGCGGCGCGATGAACCACCAGCCGGACTTCGCCGCTGCGTGCGTGGGGCAGTCGGCCGAGCGGGCGGTGCTCGATGGTGCGGTCGCGATGGCGTGGACCACGATCGACGCCGCGGTGGGACCGGAGCGGGAGAGGCTGCTGCGTCGCGCCGGCTAGGCGCCGACTATCACGACGCAGTCGGCAGCGTCGCTGTGCGGAGGTGCAGGATCGGGGTAGGGCTCGACGGGGGTTCCCTCGCCGACGGCGACGGCGAGTGCCGCCGCCTCGCGCTCCAGGCCCTCGCGACAGAGGACGACGTTTCCGGTACGCGTGGCGTCGTCGTCGTTGGCCGGCTCCTGGCTCGTGTAGCCCTTCTGCGTGAGTGACTCCGACATCGTTCCGGCCGATCCTGCGGCGGCGCCGCCGTTGAGGACGAGGATCCGCACCTGATCGGCGTTCTTCGCAGGTGCGGTCGCCTCGGTCGTCGACGTGGTCTTGCCGGGGGCGGGTTCCTCGGTGGTAGTCGTCGTGGACGACTTGTCGCCCCCGGCTGCACCGACGGGACCGCTCGAGCCGTCGTCGACGATCTGTAGCAGCACCACGCCGACGAGCACTGCCGCCGCTATCACTCCGGCGCCCTTCGCCGCGGCGAACCCTGCCGTGCGCGCCAGGACGCTGTCGTCGCCGGGTGGCGGTGAGCCTGCTGTCATACCGGTGCCTCGAGCCATACCGACATTCTGCCCCGCGCGGAGTCCCCGCAGGTGATCAACGAGATCCCGGGTCGGCGCGACGGCCCTCTATGCGCTGCTTGCGGCGCATAGAGCGGTCGCGGCGGAGTCGTTTCACGGTGAGCGGGTCGTACGCGTACGAGGCCTCGTCGTCGATCAGGTCCCTGAGAATCCGGTAGTACGAAGCGGCCGAGATCCCGAACCGCGCGCGGATGGCCGACTCCTTCGTGCCGGGCAGCGTGAAGCAGGCGCGTTCGAAGTCGAGTATGTCGCGGTCGCGCGCGCAGAGATCCATTGGGGGTCGATCCTGGCCCGGCGGGGCGCGAATTACAAGCATCTCCGGCCGAGTCGCGCTTCGGAGCCGGGTGTCGGAATCGAACCGACGACCGTTCGCTTACAAGGCGAATGCTCTACCGACTGAGCTAACCCGGCGCGATCCCCACGGTAATCCGGCGCGCCCTCGCGGCGGGACACGTGTTGATGCCGCGCCCGAGACGCGCAGGCGTCGGCGGATGGCTAGCGTCGAGGAGATGAGCGATCAGACCATCACGGCCGAGGCGACCGACCTGCTCCAGCACCTGATCCGCAACGCGTGCGTGAACGACGGCAGTGCCGACTCCGGGTTCGAGGCCCGGAGCAGCGACGTGCTCGCCGCCTACCTGGGGGCCACTGGGCTCGACATCGAGCGCTACGAGACCCGGCCCGGCCGCGACAACCTCGTCGCCCGCATCGAGGGCAGTGATCCGACCGCGCCGACGCTCCTGCTGATGGGCCACACCGACGTGGTCCCGGTGACCGCCGACGGCTGGAGCCACGATCCGTTCGGCGGCGAGATCATCGACGACGAGGTGTGGGGCCGCGGGGCGGTCGACATGCTCAACCTGACCGCGACGATGGCCGTGGCGTTCAAGCACCTGGCCGACTCCGGCTTCCGTCCGCGGGGCACCTTGATCTACCTCGCGGTCGCCGACGAGGAGAGCCTGGGCACGTGGGGTGCGAAGCACATGGTGGAGCGCGAGCGCGACGCCGTCGCGGCCGACTTCGTGATCACGGAGTCGGGAGGCTTCCAGATCCCGGCCGCCGACGGTGCAATCCGCCTGCCGGTGATCGTCGGGGAGAAGGGGTCCTACTGGTGCCGGCTTCGGGTCCGTGGCACGCCGGGTCACGCGTCGCAGCCCTACCGGACCGACAACGCCCTCGTCACCGCCGCGGAGGTCGTGCGCCGTCTGGCCGACTACAGGCCGCCGGCGACCATTCACGACACGTGGCGCAGGTTCATCGACGGCGTGGGTCTGCCGGCCGACCTGACCGACCCGACCCGGCTCGATGCGCTATGCGAGGAGCTACCGATCGGGATGGCGCGCCAGGCGCATGCGTGCACGCACACGACGTTCGCCCCGACGATCATCCACGGGGGTACGAAGACGAACGTGATCCCCGACACTGTCGATCTCGAGATAGATATCCGCACGCTCCCTGGACAGAGGGGCAGCGACCTGCAGCGGATGCTCGCCGACGCTCTCGGAGACCTCTATCCGCACGTCGAGATCACACCGTTCGACGAGAACGAGTCGACGATCTCGCCTGCCGACACGCAGCTGTGGCACTCGTTGGAGCGTGTCTCCGGGCGCTTCGTGGAGGGGTCGTCGCTCGTCCCGTTCCTGACCGTGGGGGCGACGGACGCCCGCTTCTTCAGGCGCGCGGGCTCGGTCGCGTACGGGTTCGGGCTGTTCAGCAGTCGGCTCACCTTCGAGGACTACGGGACGATGTTCCACGGTCACGACGAGCGCGTCGACATCGAGTCGCTGCTGCTGTCGACCCGCCTCTTCGAGGAGGTCGCACGGGACCTCCTCCAGTAGCCCGCCGCACGTTCGCTCAGGGGCTCAGCCTTCGTCGTCCTGGTCTCTCAGGTATCGCTCGAAGTCGGCCGCGAGGGCGTCGCCCGACGGGAGGTCGTCGGCGGCGTGAGCGTCGGGCTGCGCGGCGGCCTCCTCGGAGTCGTACCTCTCCTCGAGCGACCGTACGTACTCCCTGACGTCGCTGTCGTCGGAAGCCGCAAGGTCGATCTGGCTCTCCCACGACGCCGACGCGACGTCGAGCTCCGAGAGATCGAGAGGAAGCGCGAGCAGGCCGCGCAGTCGGTCCAACAGGGCGCGGGTCGCCTTGGGGTTCGGTGGTGTGGCGACGTAGTGAGGGACGGGAGCCCAGAGCGACACAGATGGCATCGACATCCGGCGGGACTCGGCATGGAGGCTGCCCACGATGCCCGTCGGGCCCTCGTAGTGGGACCGGCGCAGATGCAGCCTGCTCATAGTCGCGGGGTCGTCGGCCACGCCGGTCACGTGCACGGGCCGCGTGTGGGGAACCTCCGCCAGCAGTGCGCCCAGCGTCACGAGCATCTCGCACCCGCAGTCGTGTGCCACACCCAGGACCTCGGCGCAGAAGGCCGGCCACCTCAGGTTCGGCTCGACGCCCAGGAGCAGGACGAGATCGTGCGGCGCCGCGGGGGCTCGGGCGGTCAGGAAGCTGGTCCTCGGCCATGCGATCGCCGTGACGACGCCTTCGGCGATCGTCGCCCGCGGACGTGCCGCCTGGAAGTCGAAGTACTCGTCTGCGGCGATCTCGGCAAAGGGCTCTGCGCCGTAGAGCCGGCCGAGCAGCTCGACGGCGTCGGTGGCTGCGCCGGCGGCGTCGTTCCACCCCTCGAAGGCCGCCACCAGAGCCGGCCGCCGCAGCTGCGGGCGTGCCGACCACTGCACCGTCATGCGGCCAGCCTACGACCCCTGCTGTGGCCTGCCGTGCCGGACGACGGGGTTCCGCAGCGTCCCGATCCCCGCGACGCTGATCTCGACGACATCGCCGTCTTCGAGGAAGCGCTGGGGGTCGCGGGCGGCGCCGACGCCTGCGGGAGTGCCGGTGAGGATCACGTCGCCGGCGAGGAGGGTCAGGCCCTGGGTGATCCAGGCGACGAGCCGGGGGATCGAGTAGGCGAGATGTGTGGTCGTCGACGACTGGACCACCTCGCCGTTGAGTCGGGTCTCGATGGGCAGGTCGAAGACGTCGACCTCGTCGAGGGTCACGAGGACGGGGCCGAGCGGACAGAAGGTGTCGAACGACTTCGACCACGAGAACTGCCCCGTGACGAACTGGTGGTCGCGGGCGGAGACGTCGTGGGCGATCGTGACACCGGCCACGAAGTCGAGGGCATCGGCCTCGTCCACGTCGCGAGCGTCGCGGCCGATCACGACGGCTACCTCGCCCTCGTAGTCGGGCTGCTCGACGTGTGGCGGCACGATGATCGGGGCTCCGTGCGCGATCAACGCGCCGGGTGACTTGGTGAACAGCGCCGGTGCGGGTGGGATGTCCTGGCCGGTCTCGGAAGCGTGGTCGCGGTAGTTGAGCCCGACCGCCCAGACGCTCCTGGGGCCGTGCACGACGGGGTCGACGCGGAATGCCTCGACCGGCCTCCCTGCCGGAGCGCCCGAGAGGGCGTCACGGGCAGCCGCCACTCCACCGGCCGCGAGGAACTCGACGGGGTCGGGAGAGAGGCCGGTGAGCGCGGCGAGGTCAGTGGCCCTGGTCGCAGGGTCGTCGAACTCGCCGTCGATGGCGTGTACACGGCCGTCGAACGAGGCAAGGCGCATCGGGGCATCCTCGCACACGGACACGACCCCCGGCGCCTCCTCGCGGCGGGGGTCGTGTGCGTGCGCTCCCGTCGGGGGAGCAGGTCTGGCTCAGGACGAGCGGGCGACGTGTGACCGCCTGCGGGAAGCCGCGACGAGTGCTGCTCCGCCACCCAGAGCAGCGAGGGCCCCGACCGCGAGTGGGATCGAGCCGCCACCGGTGAACGGCAGGCTCCCGCCGCTCGACGCCGCAGCCGTGGTGCTGGTCGTGTCGGGGGTGGTCGTCGGGGTCTCCTGAGGCTCGGTGGGCGTCTCGGGTACCTCGGGAGTCTCGGGAGTCTCGGGAGTCTCGGGGGTCTCAGGGGTCTCGGGGGTCTCGGGCGTCTCGGGAGTCTCGGGAGTCTCGGGGGTCTCAGGGGTCTCGGGAGTCTCGGGAGTCTCGGGAGTCTCGGGAGTCTCGGGAGTCTCAGGGGTCTCGGGCTCTGCCTCCGGTGGCACCTCCATCCCTTCGGGCTCCGCGGGCTCGGCCGGCTCCGCGGGGATGCAGATCTCGGGGGCGATGACGCAGAGGCTGAGGTCGAGGCTGGGGAGCTCGATGGCCACGGCACCGCCGCAGAGCTCGGGGATGGTCTCGCAGATCGCGACGGCCGGAGCAGGTGCCGCTTCTGCGGGTGCGGGCGGTGCGGCTGCGTGCGCGGGACCGGCGGCGAACCCGACGGTCGCGACCATGACGGCGAGGCCGCCGACTGCGGTGCGGAGAGTGCTCATGTGGTCCTCCTCGGTTCACCGGTCGGCATCCGCCGCCGGTCTCACGAGGGAGCGCGCAGACCCTCCCCTCCTTACAGGTTCTTGTGCGCGCGCAGATGGTGGCCGCGTCGGGACGCAGGGTGGCTAGAGGAGGGCCGCCATGGCGAGCCCCGATGCGGCGGCGGCGAGGCCAGTGGCGAACGACGCCGACGCGTACAAGGCGGCACTTCGGCGCGTCCCGACCTCCCAGAGGCGCACCGTCTCCACGGCGAACGTGGAGAAGGTCGTGTAGCCGCCCAGGAACCCAGTACCCAGGACGCTCCGGGAAGCGGCGCCGAGCCCGTGGTACATGGCGAGGCCGACGACGAGCCCGATGGCGAGAGACCCGGTCGTGTTCACGATGAGTGTCCCCCACGGAAAGGCGTGGCCGTGACGCTGCGTCGTCGCGCGTTCGAGTGCGTAGCGCGATGCGGCGCCGAGCGCGCCGGCGACCGCGACGCCGAGGAGGGTCAAGACTCGCCCTCGTCCGGCACGGGCTCGGTCGGTCGCCACCCGCCGGCCAGGAGCCCCGCAATCGCTGCCACGATGCCGAGCACGGCGGTCGTCGCTACGTATGCGATCGCGGTGATGGCGTGATCGTCGCGGAGAAGCAGGATCGTCTCGGAGGCGAACGTCGAGAAGGTGGTGAATGCGCCGAGCACCCCTATGCCTCCGAGGGGCGCGCCCATGCCGCATGCCGGTCGTGCCTGACGACGGTCTCCACGAGCAGCCCCAGGAGGAACGCGCCCGCGAGGTTGACGGCGAGCGTCGAGGTCGGGAACGTGCCGGCCGCCACCGGGGACACCTGTGCCACCCAGTACCGACCGGAGGCTCCTGCGGCGCCGCCCAGCGCCACGAGCGCGAGCGCCCGGCCCGACGGAGTCATGCGGCGTCTCCGGTCGGCGCGGTGCCGCTCAGCCGCGCAGAGCGGGAATGGAGGACCTGTTGCACGCCTCGAGGGCCGACTCCGCCAGGCTCTCGACGAGGCCGCCCATGCTGTCGAAGCCCTCGCCGAGCGTCTTGCCCATCAGGAAGCGCGCGTGGATCCCCTCGACGATGATCGCGAGCTTGTACGCGGCGAGCGTCTCGTAGAAGTCGAGCTGGTCGACTGGTCGGCCGCTGTGGGCCGCGTAACGATCGATGACCTCGTCGCGAGCGAGGAACCCGGCGTCGGGGTCGATCGTCGCGCCGGTCGCCACCACTTGGGCGTCGGAGCGTCCGTAGTAGAGGAGGAAGAGGCCGAGGTCGGCGAGCGGGTCGCCGAGGGTCGCCATCTCCCAGTCGAGCACGGCCACGACGCGACTCGGGTCGTCGGGCGCGAGCATCGTGTTGTCGAGCCGGTAGTCGCCGTGCACGATCGTCGGTGGCGGCGACTCCGGCAGCGCGGCGCGCAGGCGCCGCGCGAGCTCCTCGATCGCCGGGAGCGGCCGGGTCTTCGATCGCTCCCACTGCTCGCTCCACCGCCGCACCTGTCGCTCGAGGAAGCCGTCGGGGCGGCCGAAGTCGCCGAGCCCGACGGACTCGAAGTCGACGGCGTGAATCCGCACCAGCACGTCGACGAGCGACTCGGAGCAGGCGCGAGCGTCGTCCTCGTCGAGGACGGCGAGGTCGTCGGAGCTACGCAGGATGAGGCCGTCGACCTTCTCCATCACGTAGAACGGCGCGTCGTTCACCGACTCGTCGTCGCAGAACGCGTAGACCCGCGGAACAGGGACGTCGGTGTCGGCGAGTCCGGAGAGGACCCGGTGCTCGCGCCCCATGTCGTGCGCGGTCGGCAGCACGTGGCCGAGCGGCGGGCGGCGCAGCACCCACTCGTGTGCTCCGTCGGAGATCGCGTACGTGAGGTTGGACCGGCCGCCGGAGATGAGCGTGGCGGCGAGCTCCCGGTCACCGGCACCCTCGACGTTGGCGGCGAAGTAGAGCCGGAGGCGGTCGAGGTCGACGCCCTCAGGGGTATCGGTGCTGCCCAATTGGTCTCCCCGTTCGTGGCGCCGGGGAGCCTACCGCCGTCACGGCGCCGGCCGGACGGCCGCCGGGCGAAGACTCAGGCGGAGCGGATCTCGCGCGGGCTGACGGGGTTGCCGTTGCCACGCGGGTAGCGGGCGACGCGACCGACGGGCATGTCGACTCGGTAGCCGGCGGCTGCCCGCTCCTCTTCCGACTCGCCGCCCCAGTATCCGTACTCGCGGTGCTCGCGGGCCCAGTCGCGACAGTCGATGAGGACGCTGCAGGTGCTGCAGACCTCGCGCGCCTGAGCCTCGCGCACGACCCGGGACTCGGGTCGCTCGCCGGGCGGGGCGAAGAAGTACGTCGTCTGGCCCTGACACGCGGCCTCGGTCGTCCATTCGAGGACGCCGGTGAAGATGAGGTTCGGAACGGTCTCGGCAGCCATTGCGCCTGGGTCCTCTCCCGGGATCGGTTGTGTGGGCGCGTCCGTCCGCGTCCTGCGGGTCCGGATGCCCGAGAAAACATTCAACTTGAAGCGAGCAAATCTGTCCAACGGTTGACAACGATAGTATCCATCGGTCATAGTGATGGAACACGTGTCGACCGGATCGCGCGTCGGGCGCAGGCCTCGGGAGGGGCGAGATGGAGCTGAGGCACCTCGAGACCCTCCTGGCGATCGAGGCGGAGGGCTCGTTCACGGCCGCCGCCGACGTGCTGCACACCGTGCAGTCCAACGTCTCCGAGCAGGTCCGCCAGATCGAGTCGGAGCTCGGAGTCCCGGTGCTCACGCGGAGCCGCAAGGGCGCGACGCCCACCGAGTTCGGGATGCTGGTCATCGATCGGGCACGCAGGATCCGCCAGGAGATCGACGCCCTCCACCTCGACCTCTCGATGCTCCAGGGCCTCGAGACCGGCAACGCCGGCCTCGGGGTGGTCGGCACGATCAGTCGCTGGCTCGTGCCGGCGGTGGTCGCCGACATGCGGACGAAGGCGGCGGGTGTCTCGTTGAGGGTGAGCGAGGGGGCATCGGAGAGGCTCGCGGCGGAGGTGGCCGAGCGCGCCCTCGCTCAGGCAGTCGTGACGGAGCCGGTGGACGACGCGAGGCTCGTCGTCGAGCACCTCCGCGACGAGGACCTGGTGGCCTTGGTGCCGGTCGGCCTCGAGCTGGGCCACGCCGAGCCGGTCCCGCTGGCGGTCATCGCACAGCACCCGATGGTCCTGCCCCCCGTGATCAATCCGCTGCGCCGCGAGATCGACGACGCCGCTCGGGCCGCGGACATCGCCCTCAAGGTGCCGCTCGAGGTGGAAGGCGTCCGCCTCATCCTCGATCTCGTCGCCGCCGGCCTCGGGGTTGCGATCATGCCGGCCGCCGCGGTGCCCCCCGACGACCCGAACCTGCGCACCGTGGCGATCGATGGAATGCCGCCGAGAAGGCTCGCGCTGGCGACTGCGCGCGGCGTGCGCCTCTCGCTCGCCGACCAGGCTGTGCGCGAGGTGATAATCGGGCTCGTCGGTACGGCCTCCTCGTAGCGCGAGCCTCAGGTCTGCGCTCCCGCGCTCACCAGCCTCGTACCGAGGACTGAGATCTCGTCGTCGATGGCGTCGATCTCGAGCCGATCGATCCCCGGAGCGCGGTCGTGGCGCTCCTCGAGCCGCAGGTGCGCGCCGCCCGGCCATGCGAGCTCGACCCAGTCGTCGCCGGCCGCACTCTCGTCGCCTCCGAGCAGCGCCCCGAAGAACCCGAGAGCCGACGGCAGCGATGTCGTCGCGAGCACAACGCGCCGGAGGTGCGCGGGCGGCGCACTCTGCCGCTGCGGAGCACTCCACCAGCACGGGTTCTGGCGTGGGCCGTTCGCCGCAATGTGATCGAGCATCGCGGCGCGGTCGGCGAAGGACTCCCCGGGCTGTGCGATCTGGACGACCGTCCCGTGCGCCTCGCGCGGCATCAGGAACGCCTCGCGCCACTGGGGCTCAGAGAGGTCGACATGCACCGGGGTGTAGCCGGCCTCACGGACGCGGTCGAGAGCGGCGGCGAGGTCGGGGACCTTGAACGTGAGGTGATGCGGCCCGGCACCCTGCCTGGCCAGGAAGCGCGAGAGGAAGTCGTTCTGCTCGGTGTCCCACGGCTCGATGAGCTCGACGGTCATCCCCTCGCCGGTCGCGTCTCCGACCCACACCTGCACGGGGCGGAAGCCGGCGGTCTGTCCCCCCGAGGTGATCGTTCCTCCCAGGGCGCCTGCGAAGAGGTTCAGCCCCTCGGTGATGTCGGGTGCAGCGATGGCCACGTGGTCGAGGTCGTATGACATGGCTGCAGGATCGGGTCTGCGGCCGTCTCTCCGCAAGTCATGGAGCGGGGCTCGGAGCGGGGCGACGACCTGCGCGGGTGAGCGCGCGAGCGCCCACGTACCCGACTGCGAGTATCGCCAGTCCGCCGACGGCGTCGATCAGGTAGTGGTTGGCCGTCAAGACGATCACGACCACGGTGACGATCGGATACGCGACCGCCAGCGCCTTCGCTCGCCGGGTGCGCACCCGCGGAGCGAGGGCGAGCGTGCACCAAGTAGCCCAGGCGACGTGCACGCTCGGCATGGCCGCGTACTGGTTCGAGATCTTGCTCATCGCTCCTGAGTTGAACGACCAGAAGGTGGGGTACTTCGCGAGGGTGTCCACGAATCCGTAGGACTCGGGAAGCAGGCGCGGCGGCATGAGCGGGTAGGTGACGAAACCGACCAGAGCGACCGTGGTGGCCAGCGCGAGTGTGTTGCGGAAGAGCGGGTAGTCGTCGGGGAACCTCCGGTACAAGAAGACCGCCGCGAAGATCGTGACGAGGAAGTGGAACGACCCGTAGAAGTAGTTGCAGGCGATCACGATCGGCCTGAAGTGGAGAGCCCAGTCCTGGAGAGTCTCCTCGTGGTTGATGCCGATCCAGCGCTGCAGGTCCATGATCTGCCGAGCGTGGGCGAAGGCCTCCGACTCGCCTCCCTGGTTCGCGTTGCGGACCGCCGAGTACACGAGGTAGAAGGCGAGCACGGCGAGGATCTCCGCCCACCAGTAGATGTGACTGCGGTCGCGCAGCGCCGTCGCCCCCGGCAGATCCCTGCGCCCCGCCTCGCCGTGGGGGGCCGCGGTCTCGGCCTCCGTCATCGCACCCGTGCCTTCGAGCGGTGGCCGACGGCGAACGCCGGCGCGCCGATCATGCTGACCACGAGTGTCGACGCGTACCACAGCAGACCCACGGCGATCGCCTGGCCGTTGCTCACCCCGAACGGGTGCAGGAAGAGGACGAGCATCCCCTCGCGCACCCCCAGGCCGCTGATCGAGAGCGGGAGCACCTGCATCATCGCGACGGCCGGGACGAACGCGATCACTCCGGCAATCGGCACGGGAAGGTCGAGTGTGCGGAACAGGAGGGCGACGGAGACGACCACCGACGACTGGTAGACGAGCGCCGTCGCCAGCACCCCCATCGAGAGTCGCGGCCTGCGCCGGAGGTTGTCGACGCCCTTGTGCACGGCGCCGATGAACCTCGTCCAGTTCTCGTTGCCGTGGTACCTCCCCGCAATCGACGGGTGGCCGGCGAGGAAGAGGACCACCGAGAGGGAGCCGAGGGTGATGCCCGCGATGGCGAGCGCGAGCCAGGACCGGTCGGCGTCGAGGAGCGAGGGGCGGAGGAGAAAGCCGGTCATGACGAGCACGGGGAGCGCGACGAAGCCGGTGAGGCGCTCGAGCACGACCGATGCGAAGCCCGTCTCGGCGGACCCGGTGCTCGCGGAGCAGCGCGCGACCCGCAGCACGTCGCCGCCGATGGTAGAGGGCAGCACGTTGCCCACGAAGAGACCCGCCAGGTAGTGCGAGGTGAGGGTGCCGAGCCCCACCGGGGCCTCGAAGACTGCCAACACTCGCTGCCACCGCCACGCCGACAGCACGACCCCGACGAAGGTCGTGACGACCGCGAGCAGCAGGAGCGCGACGGTCCGGGTGTGGTGCCGGGCCGGGAGGATGCCGTCGAGGTCGGGCACGTTCGATGCGAGCACCCCGAGCAGGACGACGCTGATGCCGATCCGGACCCAGAACGAGAGGGGGGCCCGCGTCGCGGGCGGCTCCGGCGGCTCCGTGGGCTGCATCGGGACATCCTACGGAATGGGGGGTGCGGGGAGGGGTGCTGGCGCCGGCGGGCACCAGTGGGTGACGATGGTGTGCCCGGGGTGCTGCCGGGACGACGAGGAGGGACGACAGTGAGAGTGACCGCAGACGACGGTGTCGCGCTCGAGGTCGACGTCCGCGGTGGCGGGCCGGGCCTGCTCCTGGTCCACGGATTCGGGGGCGCCAAGGAGGACTTCTACGACCACGTGGACGTCCTGGCCGAGACACACACGGTCGTCACGTTCGACCATCGTGGGCACGGCGCGAGCGACAAGCCGCACGATCACGAGACGTACACGCTCGAGCGCCTCCGTGCCGACGTCCTCGCCGTCGCCGACGCGGTCGGGCTCCCGAGCTTCAGGCTCCTCGGCCACTCGATGGGGGGCATGGTCGCGCGAGGCCTCGCGATCCGGCACCCCGATCGGGTCGAGGCCCTCGTCCTCATGGACACCTCGCACGGCCCCATACCGGGATTCGATCCCACGCTGATGGACCTCGCTGCCGAGATCGCTCTCACCGAGGGAAAGGACGTGCTCAAGCAGGTCCTCGACGAGGCGGCGCCGCTCGACAACCCGGCCTACCAGAAGCTCGTCGAGGATCGCCCCGGCTACAAGGAGTTCGGCGAACGGAAGTGGGCCGACCTCTCCGAACGCATGTGGGCGGGCGTCGCGCGTCAGATCGCGTACCAGGAAGACGAGCTCGATGCCCTCGCGGGAGTGACCTGCCCGACTCTCGTGCTCGTCGGCGAGCTCGACAAGCCCTTCAGGGGGTCGTCGCGCAGGATGGCCGAGAAGATCCCCGGTGCGCGCCTGGCGATCATCCCCGGGGCGGGCCACTCACCTCAGTTCGAGGCGCCTGTCGTGTGGCTCGCGGAGCTCGTCGGCTTCCTCGCGTCGATCCCGGGGAACCTGCGGAGCGAGGCGCGCACAGCGTGAGCCCGCACGGGGGACGCCTCGCCGTCGACGTGCTGCGCAACCACGGCGTCGACACGCTCTTCACCCTGTCGGGCGGGCATCTCTTCGTGCTCTACGACGGCTGTGTGCAGGCGGGCCTCCGCCTCGTCGACACGCGCCACGAGCAGTCGGCCGCCTTCGCCGCCGAGGGCTACGCGAAGGTGACCCGTCGGGTCGGCTGCGCTGCTCTCACCGCGGGCCCCGGGGTCACGAACGGGGTCAGCGCGATGACCTCGATGTCGATGAACGGATCGCCGGTGCTCGTGCTGGCCGGACGTGCGCCCATGGCCCGGTGGGGCTCCGGATCCCTGCAGGAGCTCGACCATCTCCCGATCGTCGAGAGCGTGGTCAAGTCGGCGGCGACGGCCACGGGCGCCGCCTCCATCGTGGCGGAGGTCCATGCCGCGCTGCTCGCCGCGCGCACGCCTCACCGCGGTCCGGCCTTCGTCGACATCCCGCTCGACGCCTTCGCGCCCGACGACGTGACGATCCCGGCAGTCGACACGATCGGGCTCGCCGGCGACGAGCCCGATCCCGAGGCGATCGCCGAGGTGGCCCGCCTCCTCGGTGCCGCCGAGCGCCCCGTGCTCGTCGCCGGGGGCGACGTCTACTGGGGTGGGGCCGAGGGGGCGCTGGTCCGTCTCGCCGAGGCCGCCCGGGTCCCGGTCTTCGTCAACGGCATGGGCCGCGGGACCATCCCGGCCGACCACGACCTGGCCTTCTCCCGCACCCGTGCTCTCGCCTTCAGGGGCGCCGACCTCGTCGTGGTCGTGGGCACACCCCTCGACTTCCGGCTCGGCTTCGGGAGCTTCGGCGATGCGCGCGTCGTGCACATCTGCGACTCGAAGGCGGGAGTCGCGCGCCACGTCGATCTCGCCGGGGCCGTCGCCGGCGACCTCGCAGCAGCCCTGTCGGCGCTCGCCGAGCTCGGCGCTCCGGCGGCGGCGCGCTCCGCGCACGACGGGTGGGTGGGGAGCCTGCGCGACGAGGAGAAGCTGCGGCGGGCAGCCGACGACGCCGCACTGGGGCGGACACCTCACCGATCAAGCCGACGCGCGTGTACGGCGAGCTCCGCAAGCGCCTCGAGCACGACGCGATCGTCATCGGCGATGGTGGCGACTTCGTGTCGTACGCAGGCAAGTACGTCGACTCCTACGTCCCGGGTACCTTCCTCGACCCGGGCCCTTACGGCTGCCTGGGGATGGGCCCGGGATACGCGCTCGGGGCGGGCGTGGCGCGCCCCGACCGCCGGATCGTGCTGATGCTCGGCGACGGCGCCACCGGGTTCGCCCTCGGCGACTTCGACTCGCTGGTTCGGCACGGCGTGAACGTGACGGCGATCGTCGGGAACAACGGCATCTGGGGGCTGGAGAAGCACCCGATGCAGCAGTTCTTCGGCTACGACGTCGTCGCCGACCTGCGTCCAGGGACGCGCTACGACGAGGTCGTCGAGGCGCTCGGCGGTCGCGGTGAGCTGGTGACCGAGGCGTCGGAGGTCGGTCCCGCACTCGACCGGGCGTTCGAGGCCGGCGGGGTCTCGCTAGTGAACGTGCTCACCGACCCAGAGGACGCCTACCCACGCACCAGCAACCTCGCGTAGTCGACGGGGTCCCGCTCACGCGTCGCCGTTGGCCCGCTCGAGGAAGCGGTCGCGGACGACGACCACCCGGTGTATGCGCCCTACCGCGACGAGCCCGCGCGCGTCGCTCACCGTCACCCGAAAGGCGAGCTTGCGGCCCTCGGCCGACTCCAGGAGCGCCTCGGCGGTCACCTCGCGCCCGATCGGGCTCGCTGTCAGGTGGGTCAGCTGCACCTCCGACCCGACGGTCGTCATCCCGGGGTCGAGGACACCGGCGACCGCTTCGCATGCCGCCTGCTCCGCGAGGGCGACCACCCGGGGCGTCGAGAGAACCGGTACGTCGCCGCTGCCCATGAACAGCGCGGTGTCGGGTTCGGCCACGATCATCGTGGCGGCGGAGGTGAGGCCCGGCCGGATGTCCACGCACCTACGATACGCACGGCGCGACGGCCGTGGCATCTTCGGCCGATCGGCGCCACAGGGGGAGTGCATGATCATCGATCCGGGCGTCCTCGCGACGACCCTGCGAGACGCCCTGGCCAGGGGCGGCGACTTCGCCGAGGTGTTCGTGGAGGACACGCGCACCTCCTCGGCCCGCTACGACGACGGGCGGGTGGAGGAGCTCGTGTCGGGGCGTGACCGCGGCGCCGGCGTGCGGGTGGTGCGGGGGAGACGACCGGCTTCGCACACACGGCCGACCTCACCGAGGCCGGCCTGCGCGTGGCGGCGGAGGCCGCGTCGTCAGCGGCCCGCGGTGGAGGCGACGGCGTGCAGGTCGTTCCGCTCACCGAGCAGCGTGTGGAACCGATCCACGAGGTCATGATCCTCCCCGGAGACGTCGACAAGGCGCGGAAGGTCGAGGTGCTGGCGCGCGCCGACTCAGCGGCGCGCGAGGAGGGAGCGCGATCACCTCGGTGACGGTCGGCTACGCCGACGCTCACCGGCGCGTCCAGGTCGCGAGCTCCGCGGGTCTGCTCGCCGCCGACGACCAGGTCCGCACCCGGCTCAGAGTGGAGTGCGTGGCCCAGGGCGATTCCGGGATGCAGACGGGCATCGAGGCGCCGGGTAGGTCGGTCGGGTTCGAGCTCTTCGACGACGTCGATGTGGAGGAGACGGCGCGCCTGGCGGCTCGGAGGGCGCTGACTCTGCTGTCAGCGGTACCGGCGCCGGTCGGCAGGCTCCCTGTCGTCCTAAGGCGCGGCGCGGGAGGGGTGCTCTTCCACGAGGCGTGTGGACACGGCCTCGAGGCCGACCTGGTCGGCAAGGACGCGTCGGTCTTCCGTGGGCGCGTCAGGAGAGCGCGTCGCCCCCGAGAGCGTCACCCTCGTCGACGACGGTGCCTACCGCGCGAGTGGGGCACGTACGCGATCGACGACGAGGGCACGCCGGCTCGGCGCAACGTGCTCATCGATCGTGGTGTGCTCTCCGACTACATGTGGGACCACGTGCGAGCTCGCAAGGAGGGGCGCTCCCCGTCGGGAAACGGCAGGAGGGAGAGCTACCGGCACCTCCCGCTGCCGCGCATGACCAACACGTTCCTGCTCGCCGGCGACGAGGACCCCGAGGAGATCATCCGCTCGACCGACCGGGGCATCTACTGCGTCCGCCTCGGGGGCGGCGAGGTCAACACGGCGACGGGCGACTTCGTCTTCGGGGTGACCGAGGGATACCTGATCGAGCACGGCGAGGTCACCGAGCCGATCCACGCCGCTCAGCTGATAGGAAACGGACCGGCCGCCCTCGCCGGCATCGACCTCGTCGGCTCCGACTTCGACACCTGGACCGGGATCTGCGGCAAGAGCGGCCAGGGCGTGCCGGTGTCGTCGGGGCAGCCGACCCTGAGGGTGAACGGGCTGACCGTGGGCGGGACCTCCGGTGGGTGACGACCTCGTCGATCTGCTCGACGTCGCGGGCCGGATCGCCTCGCGTGCAGGTCGGGGCGAGGAGATCGAGGCGTACGTGACGCGGCGACGCGACACCGACATCGAGGTCTTCGGCGGGGAGGTGGAGTCGTTCTCCGTGGCGGGAGTGCACGGTGTGGGCATCCGCGTCGTCGCGGACAGCCGGCAGGGCTTCGCGTGGACCGGATCTCTCGAACCGGACCTCGTCGATGACGCCCTCGCCGAGGCGCGCGACAACGTCGCGTTCGGGCAGCCCGACGAGTGGTACGGGCTCGCTTCGGGCGCCGACTTCGTAGATCACGGAGCGCCCGGCCTCGACCTGTGGCGCGACGACCTTCTCTCGGTCACGGCCGACGACAAGGTGCTGATCGCGCTGGAGCTCGAGAAGGCGACGCGCGCCGCCGACGCGCGCGTCAGGGGAGTCGAGGCCGCGGGTTACGGCGACGCGGCTGATCGAGTCGGCGATTGCGAACTCGCTCGGCGTGGGCGCGCAGTCGCGCCGCACCGTGTGCTCCGCGTACGCGGTCGCGATGGCCGGCGCCGGCGTGGAGACGCAGACCGGCTACGGGTTCTCGGCTGGCCGCACGATCGGCGACCTGGACCTCGAGTCGATCCCGCGAGACGCCTCGGAGCGCGCCGTGAGACTCCTGGGAGCGACGCAGCCGCGCACGAAGCGGCTCCCGGTGATCCTCGATCCGCTCGTGACGCGCTCGTTCCTCGGCGTGCTGAGTGCCGCGTTCAGCGGCGAGTCGGTGCTGAAGGGGCGCTCCTTCTTCGCCGGACGCGAGGGCGAGGAGGTCGCGTCCGCCGCCGTCGTGCTGGTCGACGACCCGACCGACGCCCGGGCTCTGGGAGCGTCGACGCACGACAGCGAGGGCGTACCGGTGCGACGCAACGACCTGGTGGTCGACGGCGTGCTGTGCGGCTTCCTGGAGAACACCTACACGGGTCGACGGTCCGGTCGGGCCTCGACCGGGTCGGCGGTCCGGGGCGGGTACAAGTCGACGCCCGGGGTCGGGGTGAGGGCGTTGAGGCTGGAGCCGGGTCGGCTCTCGCCCGACGAGGTGATGGCGTCGGTGCCCGAGGCGCTGTACGTGCAGTCGGTGAGCGGGCTGCACTCGGGAACGAACCCGATCAGCGGCGACTTCTCGGTCGGCGCCGAGGGCCTGATGGTGCGCGGCGGCGCTCTGGCAGAACCGGTGCAGGGAGATCACGATCGCCTCGACGCTTCAGAGGATGCTGCGCGACGTCGTCGAGGTCGGTTCGGACCTCACCTTCCTCCCCGGTCCCGTCGCCGGTGCGACCCTGCTCATCTCCGAGATGACGATGAGCGGCGCGTAGCCGGCCGTTCGGGAGCGGCCCGGGGGCGGCGCTACTTGCGTGAAGCCAACGTGGCCACGCCCTCGCCGGAGAGGTCGTCGATCGCCACGCGGCGGCCGAGGATGGCCATCAGGATCGCCTCGCCCGTGCCCTCGACCTCCGGTCCGTCACCGTGTGACCAGTCCATGTCGGTGGCGACGAGACGGAGCCCCGCAACGCGCCGCTTGATGCCCATGATCGCGTTGCCCTTCTCGGTGTCGAGCGCGAGTCGGATCCTCTCCGAGGGGATCTCGCGAGGCATTCCCAGCGGGCGGCGCACGTCCTGGGCGTGAACGAGAGTGTCGGCGAGGATGCCCTCTGCCTTGATCATCGGTGGGAGCGCTCGATCGCTCACGTGGTCGCGCAGGTCGGCGACGAGATCCGCGCGCGATCGCTCTCCCTCTCGGACTCCTTCGCGTGCGAGGTAGCGGTCCACGTTGAACCCGTTGCGGAGAACGCCCGCGATCGTCGCGAGCTTCGAGGTCGTCGCGACGGCGAGCACGTGTCCGATGACGTGTCGGACTCTCCACGCGTCGCAGAGCGACTGGACATCCATCTGCTCGTCGGTGAGCGACTCCGCGAGGTCGGCCAGCTCGCGCCGCTCGCACTCGATCATCGTCCAGGTGTCCATGTGCGCTCCTATGTTGGTTCGACCGGCGCGGCCACCCGACTCAGCCTCTGTGCAGGATCTCGTCGAGTTCGGCCAACGCCGCCCAGGGATCCTCTCCGAAGTGAACCGTCGCCATGCCGAGCGACTCGGCGGCCGCGATGTTGTCGGCGTTGTCGTCGATGAACACGGCTTCGGCAGGACCGATTCCGAGGCGCTCGCAGGTCAGCTCGTAGATCTCGCGCTCGGGCTTCCGCATGCCCACATGACTCGAGTCGACGACGACCTCGAAGAGCTCCTCGACCGGGAACGACGACCGCCAGTGGTCGCCGAACTCCTTCACGTTGTTCGTCAGCAGCCCCAGGCGGAGTCCGGAGTCGCGCAGAGCGCGTATCCGGTGCACGACCATCCAGTGGACGCCGGGAGCAGACGTGGCCATGAACCGACCGTAGGCCTCGAGGTCGAGCGCCCGGCCGAGGAACTGCGGAGCCTTGGCGATCATCGCGTCGAGGTACTGCGCGAAGCCGATCTCGCCGCGCTCGAGGCGGTGCCAGTCGGGGATGTCGACGGCCTCGCCCTCCTGCTCCAGCGTGTCGGGGTCGGAATCGAGCTCGTCGGCGATCTCCGAAGCGACAGCGCGGCCCTCGACGCCCACGTAGTGGACCTCGCCGAAGAGGAGCGCGATGAGCGAGCCCTTGCGGAAGCCTTCGGACGCCTCGAACTCGCCGATTCCCCGGAAGAGCGGGCTCGATATGACGCCGCCGTAGTCGAATATCGCCGTGGTGATCACGTGCGCACCCTAGTTGTGGCCGTTCCGAGGCGCCGTGGCGCCCCTCAGCCGCGCACCTCGATCACCACAGCAGCGACGGGCGCGAAGACGAGCAGGTAGTAGGCGAACGCGCGCAGCGAGTGCGTGCGGAGGAACTTCAGGAACCCCTCGATGGCCAGGTACCCCGAGACCGTGGCGGCGACGAAGCCGGCCACCACGGAGGCCGTGATCTCGAAGCCACCGCCGGCGACGTCGGGGACCTGCGTGGCGACGGCGCCGACGATCGCCGGTATCGACAGCAGGAAGGAGTACCTGGCGGCCTCCGCTCGCTCCACGCCCAGGCCGAGCGCCGCGGCGATCGTCGCGCCTGGAACGCGAGATCCCCGGGAGTATCGCGACCGCCTGCGCGACACCGATCGCCCCCGAGGTCGGGTAGTCGATAGCGCGGCTGCTCTTGCGCGGCCTGCCTGCGAACCACTCGGCGCAGAGCAGGATCACGGCCGTCGCCGCGAGCTGCACGCAGGTGGCGAGCGGTGCGTCGAAGGCCCTCTCGAAGTAGTCGGCGAACGCGAGCCCGGCGAAGGCGGCGGGCACGGTACCGACCATCAGGAGGAGCAGCAGGCGCCGGGCACGCGCAGGATCGGCGCCGCGGTTCGCGAGTCCGAGCATCAGCTCGTACAGGTCGCGGCGGTACACGGCCAGGACCGCGAGGAGGGTCCCCATGTGGAGCACCAGGTCGAACGTGAGCGACGGCTGCTCCCATCCGAACATGGCGGGGACGACGACGAGGTGGCCGCTCGAGGAGACCGGCAGGAACTCGGTCAGTCCTTGGACGATTCCGAGGACGATGTCCTGCAGCACGCGTCCTCCGGGGGCGCAAGGGCGAGGGTCACAACGCCGTGGGCGGTAGCGAACGCTAGCCGCTTGGCCTCCTCCTCGGTCACGAGGATGGTGATCCCAGAGTCGTACGGCGACGCCGAGGTGCCAGGATGCGTCAGACGATCCGCTGCTCCCTGCAGGACGAGCGCCGCCCTGGCCACGACCACGGTCGGATCGCCGCCACCGGCGGCGGCGACGAGAGAGGGGTCGATCGTGACCATGACGTCGACGACGGCTCCTGGTGCCGGGCCGAGGCGCGCGTCGTCGGCGACGCGGACAGCGCGGCTCCCATCGGGCACCAGCGCGTCGAGGCCCGTGCGGTCGTCGGGTGCCAGTGCCCGCTCCAGGACCGGCGCCCCCGCGAGCACCGGAACGGTGACGACCCTCCCGAGGGCGTCGCGCTCGTCGTCGAGGGTGCCGCTGGCGAACTCCTCGGCGGCGGAGCGGACCATCCGCAGGTCGGTCGTGGTGACGACACCTCCGAGCGGCAGGTCGTGCGCGGCGACCACCACGCCACGGGGCGATCCGAGTGCGCGGGCCGATCGGTGGAGCGCTGCCAGGTCGACGGCGACGAACCGCGCAGTCGCCAGCGCGACGAGCAGGGCTGTGGCCCACGTGACCAGGGCGCGGGGCGAGCGGTGCATCGGATCCCCCTTCGGGCGGGCGCGTCGGCGCCACGAGCTCGATCGGGGGAAGTGCTGTGTGCGGGAGGGTACCGGGGTCCCGTACGCACGGCCATACCCCTGGGGGTAGACGTTGATACCCCCAGGGGTATACGATCCCCCGAGATCCCGGCAGGCTCCCGGAGGGGGCCGGAGGAGGAGTGACCGTGACGGCGACGTTTCAGCCCGACACCGCGGGACTGGCCGGGCGCGTCGCAGACCTGGCCGTCCGCCGACGCGGGCGGGTGATCAGCGTCTGGACTCTGCTCGTCATCGTCGCCGCGCCGCTGGCCGTCACGCTCACGGGCGCGCTCTCCGGTGCCGGCTGGGACGCGCAGGGCTCCATCGCCGAGAGCGTGCGTGCCGAGCTGCGCAGCGACTTCCCCGAGCTCGGAGCCGAGAGCGCGATCGTCGTGTACCGGCAGGGCGTGCCGATCGACGAGGACCCGGAGGGCCTCGCGACGCTCGTCGACGCGCTCGGCGCCGCGCCAGGGGCGGCGTCCGTCGCCGACCCGGTAGCGCTCGGCCCCGACGCGGGCCTCGTCTCGCCCGACGGGCGCACCGCGCTGGTGCCGGTGGCTCTCGACGCCGCCGCCGACTCGGACCTCCCCGAGTCGGCCGGCGAGGTCGGCGACTTCGTCGACGACCTGGTTGCCGACGGCGCACTCCCCGGTGGCGCCGCTGCCGAGGTCACCGGCGAGTGGCCCGTGTGGTCCGACTTCAACAGGGAGAACGAGGACGCGCTTCACCGTGCCGAACTCCTGTCGGGGGTGCCGAGCGTCGTGCTGCTCGTCCTCGCCTTCGGCAGTGCGATTGCGGCGGGCCTGCCTCTGGCGCTGGCGCTCGCCGGGATAGCGATCGGGTTCGCGGCACTGAACGTGTTGACGGCCGTGACACCTCTGTCGGTGTGGTCGATGAACTTCTCGATGATGATCGGTCTCGCCGTCGGGATCGACTACAGCCTCTTCATCGTGAGCCGCTACCGCGAGGAGCGCGCCGAGGGCAAGGGAGTCGCCGACGGGTTGGCGTCGACGCTCTCCACGGCGGGCAAGGCGGTCTTCCTCTCGGCACTGACGGTCGTCCTGTCCCTCGCCGCGATCTTCCTCGTGCCGGTGATGGTCTTCAGGTCGATGGCGCTCGGGATGATCTTCTCCGTAGTCGCCGTCGCGGTCGCCTCGCTCACTCTCCTCCCCGCTCTGCTCGCTGCATTGGGTGACCGCGTACTGGTGCACCGCGGGAGCCGTGAAGACCCCGACGTCCACGCAGAGGGCCGGTGGGCGCGCTGGACGGGCAGGGCGTTGTCACACCCGCTGCGCGCGTTGATCGCAGGCGTCGCCCTGCTGGGGCTCCTCGCCGCTCCGGCGCTGGGGATGCGGCTCGGCATGCCGGGAGCGCGTGTCGTAGACGAAGGGCGCACGAGCCGCGACGGCTACGAGATGCTCGTCGAGGCGTTCGGCGCCGGGGCGGCTGCACCCGCGTTCGTGACGGTCGCCGCCGACGACGCGCGAGGAGGTCGTCGGGATCGCCTCGGATCTCGAAGGCGTCGTCGACTCCCGGGTTGTCACGGAGCCGGCGCCTTCCGGGCGTGTAGTGGTCCGTGTCACGGGCTCGACACCGGTGGACGATGGCGCGACCGCGACATTGGTGAAGCGCCTCAGGGCGGATCTCGACGATGCCGTGCCGAACGCGATGGTCGGCGGTCCCGCTGCCCAGAACGTGGATCTGACGTCGGTGCTCACCGGTAGGGCGCCGTTCGCGATCGCGCTGATCCTCGTCGTCGCGTTCGTGCTGCTGCTGGTGGTGTTCCGGAGCCTCCTCATCGCGGTGACGTCGATCCTGATGAACCTGCTCACCGTGGGCGCGGCGTTCGGGTTCGCGACGCTCGTGTTCCAGCACGGGATCGGTGCGGGAGCGCTCGGCATCGAGCACCAGGGGTTCGTCGACGCGTGGGCGCCGCTGTTCTTCTTCGCTCTGCTCTTCGGCCTCTCGATGGACTACCAGCTCTTCCTGCTCGCGGCGATAAGGGAGAGGTACGAGCGCAGCGGGGACACGCGCACAGCCGTGCGCGACGGCATGGCGATCACCGGCAGGCCGATCACCAACGCCGCGTTGGTGATGATCGTGGTCTTCGTGGCGTTCGGCGTGACCGGCCCGATACCCCCCACCGAGCTCGGTCTGACCCTCGCAGTGGCAGTGCTGCTGGACGCAACAGTGGTGCGGATGCTCCTGGTGCCGGCGACGATCGTCCTGCTCGGCGAGAGAGGCTGGTGGCTACCCGCCTGGCTCGCCCGGCGCCTCCCGGTGGTCCGCTTCACCCACTGATCGCGCCTGAACCCGTCAGGGCGAACCGGGTAAGGGGTCGTGGGCGTGCAGGGGGCCGACCGCCTCGGTGCAGTGGCACGCGAGCGCCGCGTCGCCCGCGGGGAGCGCGGGGACGAGCTCTCTCAGCAGGTCGCGCACGCGGTGGACGTTCTCCTCGAAGAACTCGAACACCTGGGCCTGCGTGACCGGCTCGACGCTCGCGTCGTCTTCTACCCCGGTGTCGTAGTCGGTGATGAGGGCGATCCCGGAGTAGTGCAGGCCCAGCTCACGCGCGAGGTACGCCTCCGGGTACTGCGTCATGTTGATCACCTCCCAGCCCTGCGCCCTGTAGGAGCGGGACTCCGCGCGGGTGGCGAAGCGGGGTCCGGGCACCACGACGACCGTGCCGCTCTCGTGCATCGTCACTCCGGCGCGCCTGCCGGCCTCGACGGCGAGCCGCGAGAGCGCGGGGCAGTAGGGGTCGGCGAACGAGACGTGGTGCGCGAAGCCCGCGTCGTAGTAGGTGTCGGGTCGGCCCCAGGTGCGGTCGACGAGCTGGTCGAGCACGACGAACTCGCCGGGCGCGATGCCGGGGGTGAGGGAGCCGGCGGCACACGGTCCGATCACGTGTGTCACGCCGAGGAGCCTCATGGCCCAGAGGTTCGCCTTGGCGGGGATCGCGTGGGGGGCGTGCTCGTGTCGTCGTCCGTGGCGGGGGAGGAAGGCGACGCGGCGCCCCTCGACCTCGCCGACGGTCACCGGCGCGCTCGGGGCGCCGAACGGGGTCGAGAGGTCGACCTCGGTGACGTCGTCGAGGAACTCGTAGAAGCCCGATCCACCGAAGACGCCGACCTCTGCGCTCGTCATGGGCCGAGGTGCCGAGGGGGTCGCGTCAGGCCGACTTCTTGTCGGCTGAGGCCGGGGGCTTGGACGGGCTCGATGCGCCCGAGTCGCCCGAGGACGAGGACGAGGACGAGGACGAGGGACTCAGGGGAGGAAGACGACGACGAAGACTCCGAGGAGGAAGACGACGAGTCGGAGGTGTCCGAACGCGAGCTGAGCGACTTCTTGGAGCCGCTGTCGTTCTTGTAGAAGCCGGAGCCCTTCAGCACGATGCCGACCGGTGCCATCACCTTGGCGAGCTTCCCGCCGCAGCCGCCGTTGTGGCGCTTGAGCGGCGTCGTCGTGGAACGACTGGAAGACCTCCAGGTTGTCACCGCACTTGGCGCAGCGGTAGACGTAGGTCGGCATCGCTGAGACTCCGTCCCTCTCGCCTTCTCACAGGGTGCTCTCCGGCACTCGCTGGCACTCGCGAGCGTCGAGTGCTAATGCTAGCGCACGCCGGCGGCCTCGGGCCCCGAGCGGCCGGGCCGAGGGTCGAACCGATGCGGTGCGCCGGTGCCAATATGAGTGCCTCATGTGGCTCGTCCTGATCCTCCTGCCCGCCGCATACACGGTCGGGATGCTGCCCAGCGCAGTGCTGATCGCCCGGGCCAAGGGGCACGACATCCTGAGCGAGGGCTCCGGGAACCCGGGCGCCTCCAACGTGATCCGCGTCCTCGGGTGGCGGTTGGGAGCGGTCGTCATGGCGATGGACTTCGCGAAGGGCGCCGCAGCGACGGGCGTGGGCCTCGCAGTCGCCGGCAGGGCGGGGGCCTTCGCTCTGGGCGCAGCAGCGATCCTCGGTCACACGTTCCCGCTGCTGAGGCGGGGCGGCAAGGGCGTGGCTGCGGCGGGCGGGATGCTCGTCGTGCTGTACCCGTTCATCGCCGTGGGCGTCGGGGTCGTCTGGCTCGTCGTGGCGCGGCTCCTCAAGAAGGCCTCCCTGGCATCGCTCTTGGTGACGACGGCGTCGCCGGTGCTCGTCGCCGTGACCGGGTACGGGATTCGCGAGACGGCAGTGATCGCGGCGCTGAGCGCGTTCCTGATCGTGAGGCACGCGGGGAACATCAGGCGCCTGATCCGCCACGAGGAGGCCGACCTCTCGGCTCCACCGCGCCGATAGTCTCGTCCCGTGCACGAATGGAGGCGGTGGTGACGACGACGGTCCGCAAGGCGGTGATCCCCGCCGCCGGGCTCGGCACCCGGTTCCTGCCCGCGACGAAGAGCCCGCCCAAGGAGATGCTGCCGGTCGTCGACAAGCCGTCGATCCAGTACGTCGTCGAGGAGGCGGTGCGGGCCGGCCTCACCGACATCCTGATCATCACCGGCCGCGGCAAGCGCGCGATCGAGGACCACTTCGACCGCAACTTCGAGCTCGAGCACTACCTGGAGCAGGCAGGGAAGCGTCGACCTGCTCGAAGGAGGTGCAGGCGACCTCGGAGCTCGGCCGACATCCACTACATCCGCCAGCGCGACCCGCTCGGGCTCGGGCACGCGGTCTCGGTCGCCCGCGAGCACGTCGGCGACGAGCCGTTCGCGGTGCTGCTCGGCGACGACATCATGGTCGACGACGCCGCGCTGCTCCGCTCGATGCTCGACGTCCACGAGCGCTACGGGCGCTCGGTGCTCGCGCTGCTGGAGGTCGCGCCCGAGGAGATCTCGTCGTACGGCTGCGTCGAGCCCGAGCTGGTCCACGAGGGGCTCGTCGAGGTGCAAGCGCATCGTCGAGAAGCCGCCGGCCGACGAGGCGCCGTCGAACCTCGCGGTGATCGGGCGGTACGTCTTCACGCCGGAGATCTTCGGCGCGCTCGACCGCATCGACTCCGGGCCGAGGCGGCGAGCTGCAGCTCACCGACGCGATCAGCGCTGCTCCTCGCCGACCAGACGGTGTACGGAGCCGTCTTCGAGACGGGACGCTACGACATCGGCCAGAAGGTCGACTTCCTGCGCGCGAACGTCGAGCTCGCGCTCGACCGCCCGGACCTCGGCCGGCGACGTCGAGGCGATCATCGTCGACATCGCACGGCGCCGCGGGCTGCTCCCGTGATCGCCTACGAAGAGGCTCCGGTCGCGGATCCATCGACGCCGTCACGGCGTTCGAGCCGCGGACCTTCGACCGGCTCGATGCACTCGGTCTCGTGCTCGCCGACCGACGTCGACTCCGGTGAGGACGTGCCCCCGTTCGCCAACACGGCGATGGACGGCTACGCGGTGCGGGCCTCCGACACGAGCGGGGCCGACGAGGCGGTCTCCGGTGCGACTCCGTGTGGTCGGCGAGCTGCCGGCCGGTCAGGCACCGTCGACCGCTGTCGGGCGCGGGCGAGGCGATCCGCATCATGACGGGCGCGCCGATCCCCGATGGCGCCGATGCGATCGTGATGGTGGAGCGCACGCCGTGTGGACGCCGACGACGTGGTCGTGCTGCGCGAGGCCGGGCTCCGGGGACCACATCCGGCCGACCGGTGGCGACCTGAGGGCGGGGCAGCGCGTCTTCGACGCCGGCACCGTGCTCGGGCCCCGCGGCGATCGGCGTGCTGGCGAGCCTCGACGTCGGCGGCGGTGCGCGCGTACCCGCGGCCGCGCGTCGGTGTGATGTCGACCGGCGACGAGCTGGTGGAGAGCGGGCCTGCTCGCCGCCGGCCAGATCCGCGACTCGAACCGCCCGATGCTGCTCGCGCTCGTCGCCGATGCGGGCTGCGAGCCCGTCGACCTCGGCATCGCCCGCGACGACGAGCAGTACATCGTCGTCCACCATCGAGTGCCGGCCTCGAGACGTGCGACGCGATCCTCACGAGTGGTGGGGTGTCGATGGGCGACTACGACTTCGTGAAGTCGGGCTCCGCCGGCTCTCCGCGGAGCGCTCCGGGGTCGAGTTCCAGTGGTGGCAGGTGGCGATCAAGCCGGCGAAGCCGCTGGTGTTCGGCACCCTCGGTGGGAAGCCGGTCTTCGGCCTCCCGGGCAACCCGGTGTCGTCGCAGCGTCAGCTTCGAGCTCTTCGCCCGGCCGGCGCTGCGCACGATGATGGGCCATCGCGACCCGTTCCGGCCCGTGGTGGTCGCGGTCGCCGATCACCCGATGCCCCGCAAGGCCGACGGCAAGGTCTACCTGGAGCGGGTGCGGGTCCGCTACGACGACGGCCGCTACCGTCGCCTCGCGCTCGGGCGGCCAGTCGAGCAACGTGCTGTCGGCCATGGCGGCGGCCAACGGGTTGACGCTCCTGCCCGACGGCGACGGGGTCGAGGCCGGCGGCGACGTGCCCGTCATGCTCCTGACCTGAGGAGCACTGTGCCCGAGAAGCACTGCCGTCCGAGAAGGCACTGTGCCCTTCGTCACTCTGCGTGGCAGTCGGCGGGGAGGCCCATTGCCATGTATCACTCTGAGTGTCACCATGCTCACACTTCTCTGAGCCGCCGGGCAGGCGGCAGCAGCCAGGGAGGCTGACAACACCTCGTGGCAGGCAAAGCGGCGCCGGGCTGGGGCGCAGCGGAGCGCCGGGGAGCGCGATGATCCGTAGGCAGAAGTTGGTCGCTGCGCCTGCGGGGAGCCAGAGCGAACCCGACCCCGGAGCCACGACGGATCCCCCTGGACGATTCGGGCCCTGCCGGTTCGACGGCGCTGGGCACTCGCCTACGCTGCGAGCCGTGACCTCCGCCGTGAACCCGCTCCCCCTCGTCGACCCACACGGTCGCCGGGTGAAGGACCTGCGGATCTCCATCACCGACCGCTGCAACTTCCGCTGCACCTACTGCATGCCCGCCGAGGGACTGCAGTGGATGCGCGCGCGACGAGCTGCTCACCTACGAGGAGCTCGCGCGCATCGCGCGGGTCTGCGTCGAGCAGTTCGGCTTCGACGCGGTGCGCGTGACCGGCGGTGAGCCGCTGGTGCGCGCCCACGTCACCGCGCCTCGTCGAGTACCTCGCCCCGCTCGGCGTCGACATCTCGATGACCACCAACGGCGTGAAGCTGCCGGAGCTCGCGCACGACCTGGCCGCCGCCGGCCTGCGCCGCGTCAACGTCTCGCTCGACTCGCTGCGTCCCGAGACGTTCAGGGAGCTCACCCGCCGCGACGCGCTCGACAAGGTCCTCGACGGCATCGACGCGGCGCTCGACGCCGGGCTCGACCCCGGTCAAGGTCAACTGCGTCGTGATGCGGGGCGTGAACGACGACGAGATCGTCGACCTCGCCGCCTACGGCCGCGACAAGGGCGTCGGCGTGCGGTTCATCGAGTTCATGCCGCTCGACGCCGACGGCAAGTGGAACATGGAGAAGGTGGTCCCGGCCGCGCGAGATCCTCGACCGCGATCAACGAGGTGTTCCCCCTGAGGTCGGCGGCGGTCGCCGGCACCGGCTCGCGCCCGCAGGCCGGGCACGTCGAGCCCGCCGAGCGGTTCGAGTACGCCGACGGCAAGGGCGACATCGGCGTGATCGCGTCGCGTCATCGGAGCCGTTCTGCGAGAACTGCGACCGGGTGCGGGTGACCGCCGAGGGCAAGTTCCGGGTCTGCCTCTTCGCCGTCGACGAGCTCGACCTGCGCTCGGTGCTGCGGTCCGACGGCGGCCTCGACGCCCCGGACCTCGACGAACGCCTCGCCGCCGAGATCGCCAGGGGCGGTCGGCACCAAGTGGGCCGGGCACCGCATCGGGGAGGCCGACTTCGTGCGCCCCGATCGCTCCATGAGCCAGATCGGCGGCTGACCCGGCCGGACCCGGCCCTAGACTCGGCGGTCATGGCATCGGAGTTCACGCACCTCGACCCGCTCGGGCGGGCCCGCATGGTCGACGTCACGGCCAAGGAGTCGACCCACCGGCGGGCGGTTGCCCGCTGCCGGGTGATGATGGAGTCCGAGACCTCCTCGGCGATCGCGTCCGGCGCGATCAGCAAGGGCGACGTGCTCGCCGTCGCGCGGATCGCGGGCATCCAGGCGGCGAAGCAGACCTCGAATCTGCTGCCGCTCTGCCATCCGCTGCTCGTCGGGTCGGTCTTCGTGAACTTCCGAATCGAGGACGACCACGTCGAGATCGAGGCGCAGGTCGACACCGTCGACCGCACCGGGGTGGAGATGGAGGCCCTCACCGCCTGCGGGATCGCGGCGCTGACCATCTACGACATGTGCAAGTCGATCGACCGGTCGATGACCATCGGCGACCTGGCGCTGTGGGAGAAGACCGGCGGACGCTCCGGCACCTTCCGGCGTGAGGCCGTCGACGGCGACGACTTCGGCCTCTAGGGCCCGGCGACGGGTCCGCGGGGCCCGCACGACGGTAAAAGTCCTGGTCAGGGGGGTGCGGTTTGACTCGACCCCCCGCTCCTGCCCCACACTTGTGCGGGTCCACCACTGTTGGTGCGGCCGTTGTTACCGTCCCCCACAATGAAGGTGGTCGAGGAGTCTTGGCGGTAGTGGTACTCGCACTCCTGGTAGCCGCGTGGGTAGTTGTGCTCGCCCCGCCGCTCCTGCGCTCCCGCGGCAACCCGCTGAGGTCGCTCGGGGCCCCGCGTTCGAGTGACTCGATCGGCGACTTCAACTACCGGCTCGGGGTACTGGGAAGGGCGAACGGCACTGGCCTCGGCCCGGTGGCCCGGCAGGCCGGTCCGCTCCCCTCGCTCAGCGCGCCCGTCTCGCCGATCCAGGGCGCCGGACCCGACCTCGACGCCGCCCAGCTCTCCGCCAAGCGCCGCCGCGACGTCTTCACGGTCCTCGGCGGCGCCGCCGCCATCACTCTCTTCCTCGCGGTCGTCTCGGGCAGCGGAGCCGTCTGGCGGCTCCAGGTCCTCGCCGACCTGCTGCTCGGCGCCTACGTCGGCCTCTACGCCTGGTACCGGCGTCCGGCCGCGGAGCCGCTCGCGAAGGTGAGCTACCTGCCGCGGGCGTCGTCGCCGGCACCCGAGCTCGCGCTCCGCCGCACCGCCGGCTCCTAGGGCTCGCACCGTTGGGGCGCGCCGAGGAGATCGCAGCACTCGGCACGGCGGCGAGAGCATCTCTCGACCTCGAGCACCGCGCCCGTGAGGCGATGATCGGAGCGTCGCGGCGCGCCATCCAGTCGTCGGCGGCGTCGATCCGCGCGACGCATCGCGCCGAGTTCGACACAGCACGACGGTTGGCGGAGGAGGCGTCGGGTCATCTCGCCGGCGCCGACGAGGCGATCGATGGCCACCCCGCGCTGATCCGTCACGGGCCACTGCACGACGCCAAGAAGGAGCTGGCGGAGGCGTGGCTGACGCTCGCCCTCGTGCGGGGCGAGGAGCTGCCGTCGCCCGAGCGGATCGGCGTCGAGGTGTCTGCGTACCTGAACGGCCTCGCCGAGGCGGCGAGCGAGCTGCGCCGCGAGGTCCTCGACTGCCTGCGCGCCGGAGACCTCGAGCGTGCCGAGGCGCTCATGGGGGCGATGGACGACGTCTACGCGGTGCTGGTGACCGTCGACTACCCCGACGCTGTGACGGGCGGGCTGCGCCGTACCACCGACGCGCTGCGAGCGGTCCTCGAGCGAACCCGCGGCGACCTGACCACGACGATGGTCGCCGCCCGCCTGCAGGAGGCGATCACCGCGGCCGGACGACAGGTCGGCGAACAGGGCCGCTGAGCCGCCCGCCCACTGAGGGGCCGGTCCGGGCGTTTGGTAGCCTGCTCAGCCACCCGGGGGTGTAGCTCAGTCCGGCAGAGCGCTACGTTCGCAACGTAGAAGCCGTGGGTTCAAATCCCATCACCTCCACTCTCTTCGCGACGACTGGGGAGCTGTCGTCACAGCCGCCGTGCACGGCCTTGCGCCAACGGCCGACCATTGAGGATTCAGCCACCGTCTCGGTGGCTGAACGCGACGGGAACGCCGGTGCGTGCGGGCCCCGCGGCGTCGTCACAGCGGCCGGGTGTCAGTTCTGTTGTTCGGGTGGTGGGTTGGGGGGTAGGTGGAGCCAGTGGGTGTCGAGGTGTTCGCCGGTGGGGTGCCGGTAGGGGGCGGTGGGGGGTTGTCGGGTGGGTGGTCGGGGTCGGGCGGTGGGGCCGATGGGCCGGCCGCGGGTGTCGGTGAAGCGCAGGGCGGTCGGGTGTCCGGGCGGGTGGTCGGGGTTGCCGGTGATGGTGAGGTGGCCTTGGTGGTGCTCTCGGTGGTGCGCTCGACACAGGGCCACGAGATTCTCGGTGTCGGTTCTCCCGCCGTCCTCCCAGTGGGTGATGTGGTGGATCTGGAGGAATCTGGTTGTGGGGCACCCCGGCACGGCGCAGCCGCCGTCGCGGTGCTCTATGAGGCGCCGGGTGCGGGCCGGCACGATCCGCATCGCCCTGCCGACACTCACGGGCCGCCCGCCTGCCAGGTGGACGGGCCGGATTGTGGTGTCGCACTCGATGAGGCGCCGTAGAGCGTCGGGGAGCCGACGGCCTAGGTGCACCGAGAGCCCGCCGGGGGCGCCGGGGTCTGTGGGGTCGGTCTCTAGGTGAGCGTTGATCAGGTACCTGCCCGCTGTGGGGAGGGTGGCCTCACCGCAGCGCAGGTAGCTCTCCGCCACAGCTACGAGCGTGTCGGCCCACGTCACCCGCGCCCGCCGATCGTCGGGAGTCGTGGCGGCGGGCTGCTGGTGGTAGAGGTCGTGGTGCGCGGCGGTGAGGGCCTGCTCGACGAGCGCGCCTTCATCGGCGGGGAGATCGGCCCGCAGGTGCCAGCGGCCGTCGTCGCGCTCACCGAACGAGACCCGGCCCACCTCCGCCGCGATGCTCACAGGATCGTCGGGGCCGGCGGGGTCGTCGGGGCCGGGGCCGGGACCGGGGGTGAACGAGTACCGCGAGAGCGCCCGCGTGAGCTGACGCACGGTGCACTGGCGGGCCAGCGCGGCGGCGGAGCGCTCGTAGCCGGCGGGGACGTGTCGGGCGATCACCGTCACCTGATCGAAGGAGAGCTCCCCGGCACCGAACGCCGCCATCGTCGCGGGCAGCTCCGGGGCCCTGCGGGCTACCGCGAGGAGCCTGCGGGCCTGGCCGGCTGAGACCCCGAGCTGCCATGTGAGCCAGTGAGAGGCCGACTGCACCCCACCCTGCTGCCACACACCCCTGGCGAGACCGTCGGCGACCAGGGAGACGAGGCGCCCCTGCGCCGCGTTCACAGCACCCGCGGCCCGGGCCATCGCGGCCTCGACCTCCACGATGTCGGGCTCACGTGCAGCACACTCAGCAGCGAACATGTGTTCGACTCTACAGGGAGAGTGTGACAGCGAGACCCGGGGGCGTCCCGGCATTCCCCGAGCCACCTCCGCCCTCGCATCGCGGGGCGCCGGTCTCGCCGCTAGCCCGGCCCGCCTCCGATCGCGGCGAGGATCGATCCGCCGGCCGAAATCTTCACCCGACGAAGTGGCTCCCTGTCGCACGCCCTGTCGCGACCCCGTAGCACCAACGGGTCGGTAGATTCGTCGGCGATGACCGAGGTGGACGAGCAGGGCCGGCCAGAACGTCCGCTCGCGGCCGACGAGGCCGCGACCCTCCTCGGCTTCCTAGACTTCCAGCGCGCGACCCTGGCCTGGAAGTGCGAGGGGCTGGACGCGGGCGGTCTGGGTGCGACGGTCGCCGCCTCGTCGATGACGTTGGGCGGGATCCTCAAGCACATGGCGTTCGTCGAGGATCACTGGTTCTCCCGGTCGCTGCACGGCCGCGACGCGGCGCCCCCGTGGGACACGGCGGACTGGGAAGCCGACCGCGACTGGGAGTGGCACTCGGCGTCGGAGGACTCACCCGAGCAGCTCCGCGCCCTCTGGGAGGAAGCCGTGACGCGCTCCCGCTCCCGGGTGACGGAGGCGCTGGGGGTCGGCGGACTCGAGCAGCCGGCACGGCGCGCCTGGCGCGAAGGTCGGGTACCGAGCCTGCGCTGGATCCTCTGCCACATGATCGAGGAGTACGCGCGGCACAACGGCCACGCCGACCTTCTCCGAGAGGCAGTCGACGGGAACACCGGGCAGTAGCGGTCGAGCGCCTGATCGGCTGTGTGCCGGGTCGGCCGGACCCATCTACGCCCGCCACGTGCGGGCCTAGGATCTCGCAGCCGTGCGCTGAGCAGGAGGGCCTCTCGTGACGGGGTGGGTCTGTAGAGGGTGGGAAGGGTGAGGGTGGGGCCGGCGGACCGGCGGGCCGCGATCTGGCGGGAGTCGCGGTGCAGTCGCTCGAGTCCGTGCAGGCCCTGGTGGAGCAGAGCGCGAAGTCGCCGGCCGGCACGCAGCTCTCGCCGAGGCGCTCGGTGCCGAGCGGGGGGCCGCCTCGCGCGGAAGCGATCTGGCGGATGTCGTCGCTGAGCAGGCGGACCGGCTCTCGGCGATGCGGGAGGCGATGTCGGACGTCGCTCGACAGCAGGAGGAGCTTGCTCGACAGCTCCAGACTCAGCGAACGGCCCTGAGGTCCGCCCGAGGCGGGTGGCGGTCAGGGAAGCCGACCATTGAGGATTCAGCCACCGTGTCGGTGGCTGAACGCGAACAGGAACGCCGGTACGGACGGGTTGACCGCCCGCCAACGTCACGGATCGGGCCCGGCGCGCACCAGCGCACGCAGCCGTGCGACGCGGTCGTCGTCGGTGCCGAGGTAGTGGACGAGCGCGCCGAGCACGAGATCGGGGTCGAGCGTGCCCGCGGCGATCATCTCCTCGATGTCCGCCCAGTCCCTCGCGCGGTTGAAGAACGCCTTGAAGACCGCGACGTCGCTGCAGCAGAGGAACGGAACGTCGTGTGAGGCGAACTCGTGCGCGACGGTGCGGTCGGCAACGGCGCGGTGGAAGTCGGTCGTGTCGGTGAAGAGGTCGATCGGCGTCGCGTCCCACCAGAGCCGCACCTGGCCGTCGCGCACGCACTGCGCGAGGTCCTCCTCGGAGCGAGCCACGCCGGATGGCAGCGCGTCGAAGACGCTTGCGGCGCGCTCGCTGTCGACGAAGACGTTCACGTCGATGTCGATCGTGCCGCGGGCGCGCTCGGTGCACCAGGCGAGCGCGAGCGCGCCGCCGAACGTGTGGGGGAGGCGGGCTGCTTCGAACGCAGCGTGGAGCGCCACGATCTTGGCGACGATCCCGGTGTCAGCCGGCACGACGACCGAAGACCGGGTACTCGATCGTGCGACGGTGCCGGGCGGGGAACTCCTCGGCGAGCTCGAGCACCTCGACGAGCTCGCGGCCCCGGTCGGGGTGGTCGGCGACCCGAGGGGTCACCGAGACCGCGATGGTGAAGCCGGCCGCGTTGAGTATGCGCTCGAACGTCTCGACGGTCGGTGTGACCCGCCCCGCCTCGTATGCGGCGAGTGCGGAGTGCGACGTACCGGCCCTCGCGGCGAGCCTCCGAAGGCTCAGCCCGGATCGATGGCGTGCGCGCCGCAGGATCGACGGGGCATCCATGAGATAGATGGTATCACTTCACATACCACGTCACACGAGGGTGGTGACCAGACGCATGGCCCCGGGCCCGACGTGGGGGTGCTCGACGGGCGCCGGCCGGCTCGGGCGGGGATCATGTGACCGTGAGCGCACACCGGAGGACCCGGCACGAACAGGGGGTCTCCATGGCCGATGGCGCAACGGGCGAGGAGCACGACCTAGAGGCCGGCGACTTCTCGTCGTGGGCGATCGCGATGCGGAACGCGATCCGCGGCGGCGGGGAGTCAGACGTGCCGTGCGGTGACTGCACCGCGTGCTGCACGTCGTCGCAGTTCGTCCACATCGGGCCCGACGAGACCGAGACGCTCGCGCGGATCCCGAGTGAGCTCCTGTTCCCGGCGCCGCGGCTGCCCCGAGGCCACGTCGTCCTCGGCTACGACGAGCGCGGGCACTGCCCGATGCTGATCGACGGAGGCTGCTCGATCTACGAGCACCGGCCGCGGGCGTGCCGCATCTACGACTGCCGTGTCTTCGCCGCGGCCGGGCTCGAGATCGACGACGACAAGCCGATGATCGCCCGACAGGTGCGTAGGTGGAGGTTCAGCCTTCCCACCCGAGAAGATCGGGACCGGCACGCAGCAGTCGCCAAGGCGGTTGAGCACCTGCGCGAGAACC
This sequence comes from uncultured Actinomycetes bacterium, assembly GCA_963706745.1. Taxonomy (GTDB): domain Bacteria; phylum Actinomycetota; class Acidimicrobiia; order IMCC26256; family PALSA-610; genus JAOSJK01. Next base: position 198,663 of record CAVPMX010000007.1, read on the forward strand.
CGGAGCTGCTGCCCGACGGCCGGCCGCCGACGAACACGACTCGGCTCGCAGTCGTCGCGGTCGAGCATCACGACGACTTCTTCGACGCACCTCCGCCTGTCGCTCCGTGATCCGCCGCCGTCAGAGGTCTTCGACGGGCGGAGGATGGTCGAGCCAGTTCCACTCGTTGTCGAGGAGGATCTGGGCCGTCCACAGCGTCTTCGAGATCGGCCAGCTCCTGAAGAACACGATCGCCGATGCGAACGCGTTCGCGTTCTCCAGGGTCGGCGCAGCGAGGAGCTGCTCGATGAGGTCGAGCAGCCCGTCGGGCTTCTCGCGAAGATCGCCGACGGCCCGCAACAGCCACTTGTGGTACGGGAACAGCACCCGGTTGTGCGCGAGCAGGAGCCGGCACCCGAAGAGCACGAGACGGTTGGCGGCCCAGCTCGCGAGATAGGGATCGGAGCGCCTCTCCGCCTCGCTGGCGAACCACTGCGCGGCCGAGAGCTGAGAGAGGAATCTCTCCATCTTCTGTTCGCGCTCGGCCTCCGGGTAGGCGACGATCCGATCGAGGAGCACGTGGAGATCGTCGATCTCCGACCACGGCACCAGCGCTCCGAGGAACGCCGCGCGGGCCGGCTCGCTGCCGCGCTCGGCGGCGGCCTCGAGGAACGCGAGTGTCACGTACTTCGCGTCGACGTATCCGCCGGGGTAGTCGCACGGCTCGGTCGAGAAGTACGTGAGCTCTCCTGTCTCCATGCGGCGGTCGAACTCGTCGTCGGTGACTACGAGGAACCCGTCGACGTCGCTGTCGGGGCCGCCGTACCCCTTCGTGAGCGACCCGGCGACGATGAGCGCACGGTGGCCGGGCTGCATGCGCGCGTGGTCGGCCCAGCGCTCGATCGCTGCGTGGTGATGCGGTTCCACTCTGCGCCCCTCTCGATGGTGACGGCGTGTGAGAGTACGCGATTCGCCGGGGAGCACGACCCGGCTGCTGACCGTGTTTGGACCGAAGTGGTCGTCAGGGCTCTGCTGAGGTCCAGACAGGGTGTGGGGGCGGCGGGGCGGATACGGTTCGCGGATGAGGTCGAGAGCGCATGTGCTGCGGGTCGCCGTGAGGCCGCTGGTGCCGGCCGTGCTGCTGGCCCTGGTCGCCGCCGGTTGCAGCGGCAGCGGTAGTGGTGACGACGACGCCGACGACGGTGCGAGCGATGCCGCCGCGGAGACGTCGACGTCCGCCGACGCCGCGGGAGCGACGACCTCGGAGGCGCCGACAACCGGGACGACCACGATCGCCCCGGCAGACCTGCCGGCTCGTCCCTCCGCGGGCTGCGAGGGCGGGTCTGCGCCGGTGACAGGCGAGTCGACGCTGGAGACGATCACCTCCTCGGCGACAGAGCGCACGTACAACCGCCTCGTGCCCGCCGGCTACGACGCGTCGACGCCGCTTCCGTTGGTGCTCGACCTCCACGGCTACATGGAGGGGGCAGAGGTGCACCGCGCGCACACGGGCCTGGAGACGTTCGCCGGCGAGGAGTCGTTCGTGGTGCTCACCCCGCAGGGTGTGGGAGAGATCCCGTACTGGAACGTCCTCGAGCAGGACGGCCTGGTCGACGACGTGGCGCTGATGAGCGACTTGATCGACGCCACCGAGGCGGCGCTCTGCATCGACGAGCGCCGCGTGTACGCGACAGGGCTCTCGATGGGCGCGTTCATGAGCTCACTGCTCGGTTGCAGGCTCTCCGAGCGCGTCGCTGCGATCGCGCCCGTCGCCGGCCTGCGGTTCCCCGACGACTGCGACGCGTCGCGGCCGGTGCCGGTGATCGCCTTTCACGGCGTCGACGACGAGATCGTCACCTACGACGGCGAGACGGGTGCCGGTGTCGAGCAGCTGTCGTTCAACGACGAGACGATGACGGCGTTCGAGGGGTTGGAGATGCAGGCGATACCCGATGCTCTCGCAGGCTGGGCCCGAGCGGAGGCTTGCTCCGTGGGGCCGGTCGAGGAGCCCGTCTCGGAGTCGGTGACACTCGTGACCTACAACGGGTGCGAGGGCGGTTCGACGGTCGAGCTCTATGCCGCGGAGGGTGCCGGCCACTCGTGGCCCGGGAGCGAGTTCAGCGCCGCGATCGAGAGCATCGTGGGCCCGACGACCTTCGAGATCGACGCAAATGAGCTCATGTGGGCGTTCTTCCTCGCCCACCCCCTCCCCGACTGACCCACCCCCTCTGTGCGAGGGGCTCAGGGGGGCGCTCGGCCTGCCGATGTGATGGGCAGGAGGCCGAGCGACGATGGACCCGGATACACCGATGTCTTTCCGCGGCTTGAGCCGGCTCGGCGTCAGGTCGCGGCTGGTCCTGCTGGCCGTGCTGCCGCTCGCCGGCCTGACGTTCTTCGCCTGGCAGGTGGCCGTGCCGAAGATCGATGCTGCGGCGCAGTCGAGAGACGTTCGCGACGGGGCCGATCTCGTCGGAAACCTTACGCAGGCGCGGTACCGGGTGGCCGTGGAGCGGATCATCGGCCTGGCTCTCGCGACGGCGGACGATCTCGGTCTCGATGACGCACAGTCGGAGGCGCTCTTCGGGCTCGACCTGCGCGAGGAGCTGGAGACTGCGAGAGGCAGCGTCGACGAGGTGATCGAGGCGCTCCCACCCATGGCTCGGCTCGACGGGCCGCTCGAGCTCCTGGAGAAGACGAGGCGGGACTTCGACGGCGAGCAGCCGGGAGCAGACCGCTTCGTCGCCGGCTACGAGCAGGTGGAGAGCGGCCTGCAGGCGGTGGTCGAGGCGGAGGCCGTCGAGCTGGACCACCTGGTCGTGACCGCGGATGTCTTCGCGGGCATCCACGATGCGAGCTCCGCGCTGCCGTTGGTGGCCGACACGGTCGACGCGGGCCTGAACCAGGTCGTCGCGGTCGGGCCGTGACCTGCTCAGCGGCGCCGACGAGAGCGGCCAGTGGTTGGTGGACCTCGCGGTCGCGACGGACCGCTATGGGCGCGACGCCGACCTGCTCGACGGCAGGCTCGAGGGTGCGGCGCTCGAGCAGTGGATCGAGCACAAGGAGTCGGCGGAGACCGTGGCGTTCGACGCGAGCGTGGAGGTCGTTCCTGGAGAGCCTGTCGGGGACTTCCGCCGGTGCCGGAGTCGATGCCGGACCCGAGGTCTTCGACGCCGCGTACGAGCGCTCCCGGACTCTGATCGAGGTCATGGACGCTGCTGCCGCGGGCATCCGAGAGGATGCACTCGCGGCGAACGAGGCGGCGAGGCGAGACGCCGACCGGACAAGCCTCCTTCTCGTCGTCATGGTCGGGTGCACGCTCGCCGCGACTCTTCTCGGCGCACGGTCGATCGGGATGTCGCTCCTCCGCCTCGACGACCAGGCTCGTCACGTCGTCGCCGGTGCTCTCGACACGCCACTGGTCGACGAGCGCGGCCCGCGTGAGATCGCCGCCGTGGCGCGATCGCTCAACGATCTCGTCGTCGCCCTGCGGGTCGCGGAGCGCCAGGCCGCTGCTCTCGCGGAGGGGCAGGTAGACGACGACTCGATGGACGAGGTCATGCCCGGTGGGCTCGGTGCGTCACTGGAGCGCGCAGTCGACAGGCTGTCGACTTCGATCGCCGAGGGCGAGGAGCTGCGCGAGAAGCTCGCGCACGAAGCGAGCCACGACGCGCTGACCGGTCTCGCGAATCGAGCGGCCGCCCTGGGCGCGCTCGAGCGTGCCGTAGCCAGGGCGCGTCGTTCGGGGGAAGCGATCGCCGTGCTCTTCGCCGATCTCGACGGCTTCAAGGCCGTGAACGACACCAGGGGCCACGGCGCCGGCGACGAGGTGCTCGTGGAGATCGGTCGGCGACTTCAGCGATCGGTCCGCGACGGCGACCTGGTTGCCCGACTCGGCGGCGACGAGTTCGTGGTGATAGCGGAGCCCGTGCAGGACGACTGCGAGGCGGTCTCCCTTGCAGAGAGACTCATCGAGGTGGTCGGCTCGCCGATCCCTGTGGGCGAGGAGGAGGCGTCGGTCGGGCTCAGCGTGGGGGTCGCCTTGAACACACATCCGGGGCTCGACGCAGACGGGCTGCTGAACGCCGCTGACGCGGCGCTCTATACCGCCAAGGCGCGCGGGCGCGGTTGCGTCGTGCTTGCAGGCGACGCTCCGTCGGTGACCCACGCGTAGCCGACGACCCGAGCGTCGGGTGCGATGCTCCGAGCGCCAGAGGCGACGTGCCGTCAGTCGACTACGGCGACGGCCTCGACCTCGATGAGCGCCCCGGCCTCGATGAGGCTCTGCACGCCGATCATCGTCGCCGCAGTCACGGGGAAGTCGGCGCCGAGCGCGTCGAGCGCACCTCCGACCACGGGACCGAGGGAGTCAGGGGTCATGCCGACGACGTAGATCCGGAGGTGCGCCACGTCGGCGAGCGTCGCTCCGGCTGCCTCGAGCACCGAGCGCAGGTTGCCGAAGGCCTGCGCCGCCTGCGCCTGGAGGTCTCCCTCGCCGACGAGGCGGCCGTCGGCGTCGACCGCGACCTGCCCGGCCGTGTAGACGGTGCGGGCGCCCGTGGCTATCACAGCGTGGGCATACCCCTGCGGCTCGTGGACGGTCGCCGGACTGAGCTTCTCGAGAGCCATCGTGTGCCGGCGCTATCCCGCGGGAGGGGAGGCCTTCGGCCTGCCCAGAGGAGCGACGAACGCGAGCACCAGGCCCGCCACGAGCCCGAGGACCGGCAGGACCGTGATGACGATGCTGTCGAGCGGGATGACGCCGAAGAAGAGCAGGTCGAGGCCGAGGAAGAGGCCGAGGAAGAACCCCGACACGGCTCCGAGGACGGGTCGGCCACGGTTGTTCATGCTCTGCCTCCTAGGCGACGTGTCGTCCTGCTGCGCACGGTCATGGCTTCACCTTGATCGCGAGTGAGACGCCCACGAGGCTGATCACGGTGAACGCGAGCGAGGCGAGCGCGAGGGGGTTGCCGAACCCACCGCCCTTCACGCGAACGACGACCCTGCCGGAGCAGGTGAATCCTGCGTCCTTGTGCTTGCCGGTGACGGGGATGTCGAAGCCAGCGACCACGCTGGGCACGTCGTAGGAGTAGGTGTCGGCGTTCTCGTAGGTGCTGCTGTCGCTCGACCAGCTGCCGACGGTGATCTTGCCGATCGGCGGCGGGAACGCGACCTCGACCGCGCCGGAGATCGGCCGCTCCTCCTGATCGCCGGCGGGCACGCTGCCGGTCCAGGCGATGTCGTCCTTGGCGGGGATCTCGACCTTGTTCGTCTTCTTCGGGTCGACTGTGAAGCCGCCCGCCTTGAAGGTCCCGCTCGCCTTGCAGGGACCGCTGAGACTCGCCCCGGCGGGTGAGGCGCCGATCGCGAACGAGCCCCCGGCGAGGCCCGCCACGAGCAGTACGCGCAGCAGTCGCTGCATGTCCATCTCCTGTCAGTCGTCTGTGAGCAGGTTACGGAACACCCAGGTGCCAGGCAACGACCCTCGGCACTGCACGACATCGGTACTATCCGGGCGCCCGAAGGAGGCCCGATGATCACCGTTCCGTTCGACAGGACACCCGTCGACGACCCTGCGACGCTCGGTGTCGCGGCCGAGCCCTTGGAGGCTCTCCTCGCCCGTGCCCGCCGGGAGGTGGAGAGCGGTCTTCTCCCGTCGTGCCAGATCGCGCTGGCGCGTCACGGCCGCCTCGCCGTGTGGGAGTCGTACGGCGACGCCGCCCCCGGGTCTCTCTACGCGGTCTTCTCGGCGACGAAGGCGCTCGTGGCAGGGGCCGTGTGGATGCTGATCGGCGAAGGTCGCCTCGACGTCTCCGCGCACGTCGCCGATCTCATCCCGGAGTTCGGTACGAACGGCAAGGAGGTCGTGACCGTGGAGCAGGTGATGCTGCACACGTCGGGCTTCCCGGCCGCCCCGATGGGCCCGCCGGAGTGGTCGGAGCGCGCGACGCGCCTCGAGCGGTTCTCGCAGTGGCGGCTCAACTGGGAGCCCGGCTCCCGGTACGAGTACCACCCGACCTCGGCGCACTGGGTGCTCGCCGAGCTGGTCGAGCGGATCTCGGGGACCGACTACCGGCAGTTCGTGCGGGACCGCATCACGCGACCGCTCGGCCTCGTCGGCCTGAACCTGGGTGTGCCGGTCGAAGAGCAGGGGTCGCTCGACGTGAACGACCTGGTGCTGAAGGGGGAGCCCGCGACCGCGGCCGAGATCAGGGAGGTGCTCGGACTCGACGAGCTCCCGCTCACCGAGGTGACACCCGAGGCCCTGCTGGCGCTGAACCTCCCCGAGGCGCGCGCCGTGGGCGTGCCGGGCGGTGGCGCGCTCTCCACCGCCGCCGACCTGGCGCTCTACTACCAGGCGCTCCTGCACGACCCCGGCGGCCTGTGGGACGCGGCGGTGCTGGCCGACGCGACGGGCAGAGTCAGGTGCACGATGCCCGACTACCTCGGAGTGCCCGCCAACAGGAGCCTCGGTCTGGTGGTCGCGGGCGACGACGGGAGGGCGCACCTGCGGGGGATGGGGCACACCGTCTCTGCGCGCGCGTTCGGGCACAACGGCGCCGCAGGACAGATCGCGTGGGCCGACCCGGAGACCGGGCTCTCCTTCTGCTACCTCACCAACGGCGTCGACCAGCACCAGATCCGCGAGGCGAGGCGCACGTCGGGGATCGCCAGCCGGGCAGGCCTCTGCGCGATGAGGTGAGACCGGGCGCTGGGCGAGGCCCTTTGACCGGTGACGGCCACGCTGCGTAGTCTCGTGACTGCCGGATGTCGCGCGGTGAGGGGCGGGATGCAGCAGAGACGACGGATCGGACCAGGGGTCATCTCGCTGGTGGTGGCGCTGACGGCCTCGGGCTGCGCGTGGATCCAGGCATACGACACCCACCCGGGAGGGCCGGGCGACCCGGTGGTGATCGTCGCCCCCGCCGACCACAGCCAGGCGCCGCACGGCGGAGCCGTCGACGTGGAGGTCGACTTCGCCGCCGGCGTGGTCGCGGCGACGTTCCGGGCCACCGTGCAGACGGGGCTTCCGTCGGAGGCATTCGACGTGACCGACCGCTTCACCGTCTCGGCCGACGGCAGCGTCGGCGGCGTTCTCGGGCGACGACCTGGGCGTGGGGGTGACCCGACTCGAGGTGAGCGTCCGGACGGCGAAGGCCGACCCGCGCGACCGGGCGTCGGTCTCCTGGTCGTGGGAGCCGAACATCAAGGTCGACGAGGCGAACGGGTGCGACTTCCTCTCCCGGACGAAGTGCCTCCTGCCCTTCCCGAACGACTACTACACGGTCGCCGACCCCTCCTCCGACACGGGCCGGCGCGTCTCCGTGGCGGCGGGCGCGACCCCGGTCAACGCGTCCGGTGTGCACGTCGATCCCACGGAGTGGAACCGCAACGACGGCTTCAGCCCCGGCTCGGCAGGCGTCGCGTTCGGTTCCGGGCGTCGACCTCACCGAGACGGGTGCCGCTCCGGTGACCGACATCCAGCAGTCGCTCGAAGCCGACTCCCCGATAGTCGTGATCGACGCCGACACCCTCGAACGGCACCCCGTCTGGGCCGAGGTCGACAGCAAGGCCACGAGCGACGCCTCCAGGGCGCTGTTCATCAGGCCCGGAGTCAACTTCCGGGAGGGCCACCGCTACATCTTCGCCCTGCGCCGCTTGAAGGACGCGTCGGGCGAGACGATCAGGCCGAGCCGGGCGTTCCGTGTGTACCGCAACCTGTACCCCACGTTCATCGACGCCGTCGAGGACCGCCGGCCACACATGGAGGAGATCTTCTCCACCCTCGCCGACGCGGGCATAGCGCGTGAGGATCTGTACCTGGCGTGGGACTTCACCGTCGCGAGCGAGCGCAACCTGAGCGAGCGGATGCTGCACATCCGCGACGACGCTTTCGCGTCGCTCGGTGACGGCGCGCCCGCCTTCACGGTCACGTCGGTGCAGAACGAGGAGGTCGCCGTCGACTACGTGTACCGGCGAGTCACGGGGACGTACGAGGTGCCGCTCTACCTGACCGGCACGGGTGCACCGGGATCACGGTTCAAGTACGCGGCCGGCGCGGGGCCCGATGCGCTCCCCGTGCGCAACGGCTACTACACGGCGCGCTTCGTCTGCAACATCCCGCGCTCGGTGACGGAGCACGGCGAGGACCCCGTCTCGCCGGGGCGCGGCGTCGTCTACGGCCACGGCCTCCTCGGCTCGTACACGCAGGCGAGCTCCACGAGTCAGCTCTTGATGGCCGACGAGAACCGCATGGTCTACTGCGGCACCGACACCATCGGGATGTCCGACGCCGACGTGGGGAACATCGTCGAGATCCTCACCGACCTCTCGGAGTTCCGACGGGTGGCCGACAGGCTGCAGCAGGGGATCCTCAACACCCTCTTCCTCGCCCGGCTGCTGAAGGATCCCGATGGCTTCGCGTCGGACCCGGCATTCCGCGCCGGCGCGTCGGACTCGTCGGTCCTCGTGCCCGACGAGGTCTACTACGAGGGGATCAGCCAGGGCGGCATCTCCGGCGGCGCGGCGACGGCGGTCTCCACGGAGTGGACCCGTGCCGCACTCGGCGTGCCCGGCATGAACTACAGCCTCCTCCTCGACCGCAGCGTCGACTGGGACCTCTACGCCACGATCCTCAACCCGAACTACCCCGACGAGATGGATCGTTCGCTGGGAATCGTCATGATCCAGATGCTGTGGGACCGCGGTGAGACGAACGGCTACGCGTGGCACATGACCGACGACCCGTATCCCGGCACCCCCGCGCACCAGGTGCTGATACACGAGGCGTTCGGCGACCACCAGGTGGCGAACCTCGCGACGGAGATCGAGGCCCGCACGATCGGCGCGCATGTGGTGCAGCCGGCGCTCGGCGATGGTCGGCACACCGACGTCGACCCGTTCTGGGGGATACCCGCGGTGCCGGGCTACCCGTTCGGCGGTTCGGCGCTGGTCGTCTGGGACAGTGGCAACCCGGCGCCGCCGGTGGAGAACCAGCCGCCCCGTCCGCCGGACTACGGGTCGGATCCGCACGGCAAGCCGAGGTACGAGCCGAGCGCGAGGGTGCAGAAGGGCGAGTTCCTGCGCGTCGACGGAATGCTCGTCGAGGTCTGCGGCGGCGCACCCTGCCTGGCCCCCTGATCGAGTCGCGTCAGCCGGTGGGCGTCGTGAGCCCGGCCACCAGCGCGTCGACGGCAGTGTCGGCGAGGGCGCGCAGCTCGTCGTCGGTCCGATCCTGGATCGGGTGCGCGACGAAGACGCATGCGGGGTCGGCCCCCAGCGCGGTCGCCTGAGCGGCGGCGGCGTCGACGAACTCGTCGGATGCCACGAAGACCGTCGGCACCCCGGCCGATTCCAGGTTCACGGTGTCGTGCACACTGCACGACGTGCACGAGCCTCAATCGGCGAGCGCCTCGATGACGACATCGCACTTCGTCGAGATCTCGTGACGGAGGTCGAGCGGAGCGGGCTTCGTGAAGGTGGGCTTCGAGAACCGCTCCACCCGAGCGCCGCGCTCCGTGAGGCGCTCGGCGAGGCGGTCGAGGAAGACGTTGCCGCGGGGCTTCGCGATGTCGAGGAGGCCGACTGTCGTGCCCTCCAGCGTGGAGGGGCGTCGTGCGCGCTCTCGCGTCGGGGTCGCCTGCTCTCCGGTGGGGTCGATCAGGACCCGCCCGCTGCTCGAACCGGTCATGTCGACACCTCCATGGTCACGGGGTCGCTGCCGATGGCGCCGCTCGCCCATCCGCCGATGATGCCCGAGAAGAGCCCGGCGCTTCCACCGGCGTGGACGATCAGGAGACCGCCGTCGCGGAACTTCGGGAGCTCCGTGCGGGCCCATGCCTCGGGCATCCCCTCGGCGATACCTCCTGCACCGTGGACGAAGTCCTCGCCGCGCAGCAACAGCAGCGAGCGGAGCTCCTCTTGGAGGCGCGCCTTCGACCAGCCGGCCTCGCGGAACACGCGGGCGTGCTCGGGTGAGACGACCAGCATGGCGTCCCACACGACCGGCAGCTTCGGATGGGCGACCGTCGCCAGGCAGGCGGCGAAGGACCTCGCGAGCGACTCCGGGTCGCGCGCCATCTGGTCGACGATGCCGCGCACGCCCTCTGCGGCGAAGAGCGTGACGGTCGACTGGCCGGGTTCGAAGCCGCGTTCCACGTGCAGCGGCTCCCAGGGCGAGTCCGCCTCGCGTTCGGCGAAGCAGAACGTGTACTTGCCCGGCTGGCCGAGAGTCGCGCGATCCACCTCGCCCGGGCGCCCTCCTCCGACGTTGCGCACGACGAGCTGGAGCGCGCGACCGATCGTCGCGTTGGCGCGGTTCCCCTGGCCGAGCGCGTTCACTCCGGAGTTCATCCCGATCGCAGCGGCGACCGGCCCGTTCACGACGATCAGCGGGCCCGAGAACCACGTCGTGCACAGGAGGCCGTGCATGTTGAACGTGTCGGTGCAAGACGCCTCTACGGCGGCGAGCACCACCGGTAGGTACTCCGGTCTGCAGCCCGCCATCACTGCGTTCACGGCGACCTTCTCGACGGAGCACTCGACGAGGTCGGGCGGGATCGTGGCGACGACCTCGGCCGGGTCCCTGGTGGTACCGGTGAGCATGCGAGCGACCCGTTCGGGAGTGGGCGGCACGACGGGAAGCCCGTCGGTCCAGCCGCGCTCGAAGATCGCCTCCATCTCGTCTTCGGCGTCGCCGAGCGTCACGCGGCGCGAGCGCAGGCGCGTCGCGCCGGCCTCCGCCGATCGGCTCGCGACGAGATCGGGATCGAGCGTCCGCGAGCCGCACCCGGGTCGGTAGTCGGGGAGCCCGGCGCCGAGGCCCGCCAGACCGGTCAGCTCCTCCCAGCGCTCGCGCAGCCAGCCCTCGGTGCGGGCGACCGGCTCGCCCCGCTCGAGGCGGAGCAGCGTGGGGACGGTCTCGATCGCGAGGGCGAAGGAGGCGCGGAGGTCGGTGTCGTCGATGGCTTCCACGCCGTCGGGGAAGGTGGGGTCGTCCTGTGTGTAGACGGTCAGCACTGCCCGCTCCGCCAGGTCCTGCAGCACCGGCTGCACCAGCGAGCACGTCGGGCAGTCGCGCTTGACGACTGCGACCAGGCCGTCGGGCAGGTCGAGGTGGGCCGGGGCCGGCTCCGCGTCGTCTGTCACCCGTGCCCCCCTGTCTGTCGGTTCGGTGGTCGAGTGCCGTCGGGCCGCCTACGAGGATGCGCCGAGAGTCGCCACGACGTAGTCGATCGCCCGGGTGAGAGTCACCACGTCGGCGGGCTCGATCGCAGGGAACATCGCTACGCGGAGCTGGTTGCGACCGAGCTTGCGATAGGGCTCGGTGTCGACGACGCCGTTCGATCTGAGGACCTTGGCGACAGCGGCCGCGTCGATCGTGTCGTCGAAGTCGATGGTGGCCGTTACGTGGCTCCGCGCCGCCGGGTCGGCGACGAACGGTGTCGCGTGCTTGTGAGCGTCGGCCCATCCGTAGATCGTCGCGGCAGATGTGTCGCAGCGCGTCGCCGCCCACTCGAGCCCGCCGTTGTCGAGGATCCACTCGACTTGGTCGGCGAGTATGAAGAGCGTCGCGAGTGCCGGCGTGTTGTAGGTCTGGTCGAGGCGCGAGTTCTCCAGTGCGATCGAGAGGTCGAGCGTCGGGGGCATCCAGCGCCCGGTGGCCTTGACGCGCTCGATGCGCTCGATCGCGGCGGGCGAGCAGAGCGCGATCCACAGGCCGCCGTCGCCCGCGAAGCACTTCTGCGGCGCGAAGTAGTAGACGTCGAAGTCGTCCGGGTCGACGCGCTGTCCGCCGGCGGCGGAGGTGGCGTCGACCACGACGAGGCCGTCGCCGGCCGGGGGCCGGTGGACGGGGATGGCCACCCCGGTGGAGGTCTCGTTGTGCGGGTACGCGTAGAGGTCGGGGCCGGCGTCGTCGAAGGTCGCCGGCGCGAGCCCGGGCTCCGTGGCGAGGATCTCCGGGTCGTCGAGATGCGGGGCGTGGTCGGTGACCGCGGCGAACTTCGAGGAGAACTCGCCGATCACCAGGTGTCGGCTGCGGCGCTCGACGAGGCCGAACGCCGCGGCATCCCAGAACGAGGTGGACCCGCCGTTGCCCAGCAGCACCTCGTAGCCGTCCGGCAGCGAGAAGAGCCCCCCGAGCCCCTCGCGCACCCGGTGGACCACTCCTCGCACTCCCTCTCGCCGGTGGCTCGTACCCATGTACCCGGTCGCGACCTCGGAGAGGGCGGCGATGGCCTGTGGGCGCACCTTCGAGGGGCCGGAGCCGAACCGGCCGTCGGACGGGGCGGCAGTCGGGGGGGAGGGCGATCTCGGTGGTCTCGGGCACGGTTCGAGGCTACCCGTCGTCGCGGCGCGTCGCCCGAAGGCATTCCGGTCGCGTCCTCGTACCACCTCGGTCGGTGTCCGGCGGGCCCAGTCGGCCGGGACGCTGCCGTGCTTCATCGCCCGGAGCGAGACCGGGTCGAGCAGGGCGAGCACCACGTGACCGACGACGGCGAGGCCCAGGCCGAACGCGAACCAGTCGTGCGCGAACGTCGCGCCGGTGCGCCAGGAGTCGGGAAATGGCTCGAACCAGCGCATGATCACCCCGGTGCCGAGCAGGACGGCGAGCGACCCCGCGACGAAGGCCGTGTTGAGCTTCTGCCCAGGGTTGAACTTGCCGAGGCGCGCGGTGCTCCGGGCAGAGCGGCGCCACCAGCGCGCGGTCGTCGCGGCTCCAGCGGTTCATGGCGACGAGGTCCGCCCTGAGCGCCGACCCCCATCGCCCGGCCAGAGCGAGGATCAAGGGGACGGGCAGCAGGAGGCCGGACCAGACGTGGACCGCCTTGACGAGCGGGCGGCGTCCGACGAGCGTCGAGACCGGGCCCGCGTAGAGTGCGAGTCCCGTCGCGAGGAGCACCAGGACGACGACGGCGTTGACCCAGTGGAGGGCGCGCTCGGTCCGGTCGAAGCGGACGATCGTGGTCGTGGTCGTCGTGGTCGTGGCCACGGTCAGGAGACCGGTTCGTCGTCGCGGCCGTTCGAGTCGCCGATCCAGGCGTCGGTGTCGTACCCGGCCTGCTCCCAGTATCCGGTCCGGACCTCGGAGGTGACCTCGATCCCGTCGAGCCACTTCAGCGACTTGTACCCGTACATCGGCGCGACGTAGAGGCGCACCGGGCCACCGTGGTCCCGCGAGACGGGTTCGTCGACCATGCGGTACGCGACGATTACGTCGTCGCGGCGTGCCTGTTCGAGGGTGAGGCTCTCGGTGTAGAGGCCGTCGAACGACGTGAAGTGCAGTGCAGTCGCCCCGGCGCGCACGCCGGCCATGTCGAGCAGCTCCGAGAGGCGGACCCCGGTCCACATGACGTCGCGCACGCGCCATCCGGTGACGCACTGGAAGTCGCGGGTCAGGTGAGTCGGCTCGATCGCGAGCAGGTCGTCGTAGGTCAGGTCGAGTGGGTGGTCGACCAGCCCGTCGACCCGGAGGCGGTACTCGTCGGTCGACCGAGTCGGGAACCCGCCCGTGACCGAGTAGATGCGGAACCGGCCTACCGGCAGGAGCGACGAGAGACCGCTGCCGTCCTTCGCGGTGATCGGGCCGAGCGCCCTCTCCAGGAGGTCCTGTGCCTTCGCCCCCCATACGACTCCAGCTGCGCCGAGGCCGAGGAGGCCGATGAAGAGACGGCGCCCGACCGGCGCACCGGTATCGCCGTCGTCTCGCTCCACCGCCACGACCCGAGGGTACGCAACGTACGCCCCGAAGTGACCGCGCCCCTGCGGCGTGCTGTCAGTACTCGAGGGCGAGGAGCTTGACGCCGGGGCAGCCGAACGTCTGCTCGAAGTCGCGGCCGCGGTAGTCGGCCCGCACGTCGAACCCGTTGCGCAGGTAGACGCGCTCCGCGCGCGTGTTGCCGTTCAACACCATGATCTGCGCGTGCTCGTACCCCTCGTCGCGCCCCAGGTGCAGCGCGTGTGCGAAGAGCTGGTCGATGACGCCCTGCCCGCGGAGCTCGGGGACGACAGCGACGTTCTCGATCGCCCACGACGAGGGGTAGTCGGATGGAGAGCACGACTTGAAGACCTGGCCCCGCTCGAGGGCGGCGGTGAGCTGCGCGTCGGTCAGGCCGGCCTCGACGGCGGCGGGTGCGATCTCCTCCATCAGCGCTCTGGTGCCGTCGACCTCGGGGTCGAAGGTGGAGAGCGCGGCTGCGCGCACCCCGCCGGCCTCGGCGACCCAGAAGCGGTCGACGTGGCACCAGTGCGTGGTCTCCGACGTGGCGACGATCCTCAGCAGCGCCTCGATCTCCTTCGTGGAGGCGTCGAAGAGCGTCTCCCACACGCTGCGCTCGAGGTGGGAGATCGATGCGGTGACCATGGTCCAGACGAGGAAGTCGAGGTCGTCGGGCCGCGCGGGTCGGATAGCGGCATCGAGCATCTCTACCTCCGTGGTGATGGCTGCGGGAGCGTCAGCCTAGGGCGACCATCTCGTCGACGCCGTCGCGGAGGCATCCCATGAGGACATCGGTGTCGGGGACGGCGATGGTGTCGGTCACGATGCCGATGCAGCACTGATCGAAGTGCGACATGAGAGCGATGTTCATGCTGCTCCCCGACGGAGGAGCGAAGGCGTAGAAGCGCTCGACGAGTGCCCCGCCTATGTACACGGGGAAGGGTGAGCCCGGCACGTTCGTCGTCGTGAAGTCGGAGCCCTTGAGCATCGCTCCGAAGAGGGCCGTCGTGACGGTGGTGGGGAGGCGGTTGAGCGCGCCGGCGAGGGGGTGGGCCAGCCGGATGGCCGGCTCTGCGCGCCACTCCCTGACGAGCGAGCCGAGCGACCGCATCCGCTCCTTGGGGTCGGAGATCGAGATCGGCACCGGGAAGCGTGCGGGGGCGAAGCGGTTGCCGGCCGCAGGGTCGGACTCGGTGCGGAGGTTGATCGGGATGGTCATCCGCAGGTGCTCGACGTCGGCGCCGTGGTGCCGGTGGTACCGGCTCAGCCCGCCGACGACGGCGGCGACGAACGCGTCGTTGAGGCTGCCCTCGCCGGCCTTGGCCGCGCGCTTCAGGTCGTCGAGCGGCACGTCGAGGGTGTCGAGCCGGCGTCCGAGGCCGCGCGCCGTCATGAGCGGCGAGAACGGGTGGTTCGCGGGGGCGAGAAGTCGCACGACCGACCTGGCGGTGTGGGCCACCTCGGAGGCGGCGTGGCCGGGATCGCGCACGGCGCCGGCGGCGGCGCGCCCGAGCGCGCCAGGGAGGCGGCGGCCGACGCCCGCGAGTCGGCGGGTCGTGTGCGCGAGGGAGTCGCGCACGAGGCCGACCGGGTCGAGCGCGTCGGGCGCCGGGGCTGCGGGGCGGTCCTCGGAGCGGATTGCGTCGCGTTCGGTGTCGACTATGTGCAACAGGAGCTCCATCCCGCCGACACCGTCGGTCACGGAGTGGTGGATCTTCAGCACCACGGCGGCGCGGTCGCCCTCGAGACCCTCGAGGACCGTGAACTCCCACAGCGGGCGGGCGCGGTCGAAGCTCGACATCGCGATCGGTTGCACGGCGTCGAGGAGGGCACGGTGCGTGCCGGGCGAGGGCACCCGGAGCCTGCGCAGGTGGAAGTCGAGGTCGAAGTCGCGCTCGAAGGCCCAGCGCGGCGGCCCGATCCGCAGCGGCGGCGACTGCACACGCTGGCGCATCCGGGGCACGAGCATCGTTGCCCGGTCGATCGTCTCGCGCAGCCGGCCCCAGTCGGGCGCCCGGTCGAGCGTGCCCACCGCGACGATCGTCGAGCGCAGGATCGGGTCCTTCTCGATGTTCCACATGAGGGCGTCCTCGTCGCTCATGTGGTCGGTGAAGCGGGCGGTGTCGCCGGTGTCGCTCATGCGGTCCTCCGACCATGAGGTACGGAGAGACGGTACCGCTCAGTCGCGGTACGAGTCGATGGCGAAGGGCCGTGCCATCACCTCGAGGGTGCGCTTCGCCAGGCGATCGGCCCCTGCCCTCTGGAAGTGGATGCCGTCGCCGGTGCGCATCTCTACGAGCTGATCGTCGTCGTTCGGGAGGTACTGGGAGTAGCCACCGTCGGCGTTCTGGAAGAGGGTGTACGAGTCGACGTACCAGGCGTGGCCCTTGCGCGCCTTCGCCTCGGCCTCGATGAGGGAGTTGATCAGCTGGTAGCGGGAGTTGCGTCCGCTGTTCTCGATGATGGGTACGCCGACGTAGACGACATAGCGATTGCGGGCGATGATCTGGTCCATCACGGCACCGATCCGCCTGCTGTACTCGGTCTGCCAGCCGTCGGTCCCGAAGGACTGGTTGGCGCCGTCGGGAGACTGGATCGTCTGGTCGTCGTTGCTGCCGAACATCAGCACGACCACCTCGGCGTCGAGCGCCTTCGTCTTCGCCTCGATCTCGGCCGGCCAGTTGAACTTGTCGGGCCGCGCGAGACCGGTGGCCACTTGGTAGTCGACGACATCGAGGGGGGTCATCTCGCCGGTGTCGGCGGCGAGGCGGTACAGCGACTTGCCGAACTCGGCGGAGAGCGAGTCGCCCGCGACCCAGATGCGCAACGGGTTCTTCGGTGACGCCTGCCTGCCGGGGACGGGTTGCGTCGTCGTGGTCGTCTCGCCGGGCCGTGTCGTGGTGGTCGTCTCGCCGGGCTGCGTCGGGGTGGGCGTCGTGGTCGTCGTAGTCGACGACGTCGTGACCGGTGTGGCGAACGGGTCTACCGTCGTCACCGTTCCGTGCCCGAGCGCGGTGTCGATCCGCGCTCGCGGAGCGTCGAGTCGCAGCGTCTCGGCGACCCAGTGGACGGGTGTCATCACCCCGACGGCGAGGGTGCGCTTCGTGGAGCCGAAGGGGAGATCCTCGGCCGTCTTCATGATCGCGTCGGCGTTGAAGAGGGTGCCCAGCAGCATCGCGACGAGCATGGAGAAGATGGCGTGTCCGGCGGGCTGGAGCCTGCGCCGCGGTTGGCGGCGGCGGCCGGCGGGGAGGGGGGTCACGGGTGCGCTCGAATCCCTAGAAGGCGAAGTAGATGAACGGGGCGACGCCCTGCGGGCCGAGCGCGTCGATCACGAGTAGACCGACCGCCAGGACCAGTCCCGTGGCGACGGGGGAGAGCCGGGAGAGAACGATCTGGGAGCGCTCCAGGACGCGCGACGGCGTGTACTGCATCAGCACGCCGACGGCGACAGCGAGGAGCACCGACCCGGTGACCAGCGGCGACGGGTCGCCCCAGGCGGTCACGAGGCGGGTCAGCATGGTCTTGGCGATGGTGAAGTCGGGTGAGCGGAAGAACACCCAGGCGAGACACACGACGTGGAACGTGACGAGTCGTCCCACCACCCGACGCCCCAGGGTGTCGGGTGGCGGTTCGAGCCCCGCGTCTTCGAGGCGCTCGCGCCGCCGCTGCTCGAATACGAGGAACCCGCCGTGTATGCCGCCCCAGACCACGAACGTCCACGCGGCGCCGTGCCACAGGCCGCCGAGGAGCATGGTGAGCATGAGGTTTCGGTGAGGTCGCGTTGCGCGTGCCACGGCTGCCGCCCAGAGGGATGTAGAGGTAGTCGCGGAGCCAGCGGGACAGGGTCATGTGCCAGCGCCGCCAGAAGTCCTGCAGCGAGACAGCCGTGTACGGGGCGTCGAAGTTCTGGGGGAAGCGGAAGCCCAGCAGCAGCGCGATGCCGATGGCGATGTCGGTGTAGCCGCTGAAGTCGCAGTAGATCTGAACCGCGTACGCGTAGATGCCCACGAGGATCTCGACCGACGAGTGGTGCTCGGGCAGACCGAACACCTGCGTCGACGATGGTCGTCGCGAGGAAGTTCGGCGAGCACGACCTTCTTGAAGAGCCCGGACATGATCAGGAAGAACGCCCGGCTCGCGTCGACACGCCGGGGGTCGTCGGCGCCCGCGGAGCTGGGGCAGGAACTCCGACGCCGCGCACGATCGGGCCGGCGACGAGCTGCGGGAAGAACGACACGAACAGCGCGAAGTCGAGGAACTTCACCGGCTCGATCTCGCGCCGGTAGACGTCGATCACGTAGGAGAGAGCCTGGAAGGTGAAGAACGAGATCCCCACGGGAAGCGTGACGCTGAGGATGCGCGGCGAGATCTGGACCCCGAGCTCTCCGAGGAGGTTCGTGGCCGACACCGTGAAGAACCGGTAGTACTTGAAGCAGGCGAGCACTCCGAGGTTGCCGGCCACGGCGGCGAGCAGGGCGGCGCGCCGCGGCGGTCTCCCCGGAGATGGTGGATGGTGTGGCCCCATGCCTGGTTCCAGACCGTCGAAGCCGCCAGGAGGAACGCGAATCTCCAGTCCCAGTAGCCGTAGAAGAAGTACGAGGCCGCGATGACGAAGAGCCGCCACCTGGTCCCCTGAGGCATCAGGAGCCAGCTCGCGGGAAGGACTACGGCGAAGAAGATCGCGAAGGTGACGGTAGGGAAGAGCACTGGTGCGTAGCGTAGGACGCCTCATCCCCGGCGCCGGGGAGGCGCGGCTACTGCCGCCGGCCGCGCTCCACCACTTCGCGACGCCGCGACTCGATCGTCGCCGCGTCGAGCGTGCGACCGGCGAAGACCTCGAGCTCGAATGCGAGGGCGTCGTCGCCTGCTACCCGCCAGGAGCGGTCGTAGATGCGCTTCATCGCCCGCACCGCGCTCCGGTCGCCCGATGCCATGTCGGCGGCGATGCCACGCGTGAAAGGCAGGAGGTCGTCGTGCGGCACGACGTGGTTCACGAGGCCCAGGCGGTGTGCCTCGGCAGCGTCGACGAAGTTGCCGGTGAGGCTCATCTCCTTCGCCCGGCGCAGCCCGACCGCCTGGGGTAGGAGGACGGTCATCCCGGCGGCGGGCGTGAAGCCGACTCGGGCGTGGCTGTCGCCGAACCGGGCCCGCTCCGAGGCGACGAGGAAGTCGCACGCCAGCGCCAGCTCGAACCCGCCGGTGACGCAGGCGCCGTTGACGGCGCCGATGACGGGCTTCGTCATCGCCCAGAGGGCGGTGAATGGGCTCCCCTCGAAGCCGACACCGCCGCCCACGGGTCGCCCGCCCTGCCCGAGCTCCTTGAGGTCGAGGCCGGCGCAGAACGCCGGGTCCGCGCCGGTGAGGATCACGACGTCGACGTCGGGATCCGCCTCGGCGGCGTGGAGCGCGGCGGCCGCTGCGCGCTGGAGCGCCGAGCTGAGGGCGTTGCGTGCCTCGGGTCGGTTGAGGGTGAGCGTCCGCACGCGATCGGCGGTCTCCACTAGAACCAGGTCGTCGTCCACGCCCCGATGTTACGGGCGCCGGCGGCTACCGGGCGATGTCGTAGACGAGTACGACCTCTAGGGTCACCTCCTGGGTGCCCGCCTCGATCGGGACCGAATCTGCCATGCGAGCGACGCTGTCGGTGGCCGAGTAGTAAGTGGGCGGGGGTGCCGAGCCGCCGGTCTCGTCGATCGCCCTCAGGTCGCCGAGCTCGACGCCGGCAGCGTCGGCGAGCTGCCGTGCCTGGTCGGCGGCCCGCTCGACTGCGTCGGTGCGGGCCACGGCCAGCAGGTCGGTCGTGTCCTCGATCGAGAAGGAGATGCCGTGGAACCGGACGGCGTCTCCGACCGCTCCGGCCGCCGTGTCGATGACCTGACCGGCCTTGTCGAGGTCGCGCAGCTTCACGGTGAGCGCGTTGGAGACGTGGTAGCCGACGATGCGCTCCGAATCGCGGTCCCAGTTCGGCCAGATCGAGAGGTCGCTGGTCTGCAGGTCGCGCTCGGCGACGCCCTCGCTCTTGAAGGTCTCGATCAAGGCGGTGGCCAGGACGTTCGCCTCGCTGAGTGCCTCGTCCGCCGTGTCGGCGTTGACCTCGACGCCCATGCTCACCGTCATCAGGTCGGGGCGACCCTGCACGCGGCCCTCGCCGCGCACGGTGATCGCGGGAACGGTCTCGACGCCGGGCGTGGCAGCGGGAAGAGCGGCGGCGGAGGCCTCGGCGCCGGAAGCCCCGTTGTCGTCGGAGTCGTCGCCTCCGCAGCCGGCGAACGCCAGGGCAAGGGCCACCGTGGCCGCGACCGCCACGCCCGCCCGGCCGGCGATGCGCCTGCCTCGCTTGCTGACGGCGCGTTCCGGTGACGCGTGTTCGAGAACCGTGTCTTCGGAGAGAGCTGTCGATGACACTGCGGTACCTCCGTCTGTCGCTGCCGCCTGCGGTTCGGTCTCGGTGCGGCCTTCACAGACTTCGACGCAGCCTGTCAGGGCCTGGTTCCCGGTAGGTTGCGGGGCGTGCAACGTGCGGCTGCTCCTTTCAGAGGCGTGGGTGTGGCTCTCCTCACCCTCTTCGCCGACGACGGTGAGATCGACGCCGGGGCCACGGCCGCCCTGGCGGCGCGCCTCGTGGGGGCAGGAGTGCGAGCGGTAGTAGTCGCGGGCACCACCGGCGAGGCATCGGCGCTGACACTCGACGAGAGGTGCCTTCTGCTCGACGCAGTGAGATCGGAGGTGGGCGGGCGCGCCCCCGTGGTGGCCGGTACCGGAGCGCCCTCGGCCCGCCAGGCGGTGGAGCTCAGCCGCGCAGCGCTCGACCACGGCGCGGACGCGCTCCTCGTGCTCTCGCCCCCCGGAGCGCGCGACGTGAGCCCCTACTACGAGGCCGTCGCGGCCGTCGCGGGGGCGACCCCCGTGCTGGCCTACCACTTCCCGGCCGTGTCGCATCCCGGGATCCCGGTATCGGCGCTGGCCGGACTCCCCGTGGCGGGCGTCAAGGACTCGTCGGGAGACCCTGCCCGGCTCTGCGAGGAGCTCGACGTTCTCGACGGCGCGGGCGGTCACCTCTACACGGGCTCTTCATGGGTCCTGTCGTTCGCGGGGCGCCTCGGTGCGTCGGGTGCCATCCTGGCGCTGGCGAACGTCGAGCCGGAGCGCTGTGTCGCTGCCTTCGGGGGCGACGACGATGCGCAGCGCGCACTGACTCCGGCGAACCTCCGTGCGCGCGCCGGCGAGCTGAAGACGATGGCGGCCGAGCGCTGGGGGACGCCGACTGCTGCACGCCTCGCCTAGGAGGACACCGCCTCAGCCGGCGCCGTCACCCGAGCGGAGGGTGAGCACCGATCCGGTGAGCGACGTTGGGGTCGGCGCGACGAGGAAGGCCACGGCGTCGCACGCGTCTTCCCACCCGTCCGAGCCGTCGTGGGGGACGACGACGTTCACCCGCACCCCGCCCTCGGCGTGCTCAGCAGCGGCGCGGCGCGCCAGTCCGACGAGAGCGCTGCCGACCACCTCCGTGGCGAACGGTCCGGTGGACCCGGAGGCCTGGACGGGTGGCGTGACGACCACGGCGGAGCCTTCCCCGGCATCGGCCATTGCCGGGAGACCGTGCTTCAGGCAGAGGAACGCCCCTTTGAGTGCCGCGCCCATCACCGTGTCCCATTCCTCGTCGCTGCAGTCGGCGAGCCCACCGAGCGCCGCGGTCCGCGACGTGCAGACGATCGCGTCGAGGCGGCCGTGGCGCTCGATCAAGGCGTCGACCAGGGCAGCGACCTCGCCCTCGGTGGTGACGTCGACGGTCATCGCCTCGGCGCTCCGCCCGGCGGCTCCGAGGTTGTCGGCGACCTGCTGCGCCCCGCGCTCGTCGAGGTCGGCCACGACGACGCGGTCGCCGGCTGCCGCGAGCCGGCCGGCGATCGACTCACCGAGGCCTGATGCGGCGCCGGTCACGAGCACGACGCGCCCGTCTGCGCGTGGACCCGAGGCACCGTCGACAGTCATCGTCCGGCGACGCTACGGGCGCGCTGCGAGGCCGTCAACCGGCGGCGCGTACGCTGCGCGCCCATGAACGAGGCCGCCTCTGATGATCGGGCCTGCTTTCCGAGCGGCCGAGTGTGGCCCGAGCGGCCCGGCCCGCAGGGCCAGGAGCGGGGAGCATGAACGAGGCCATCGCCGAGCACGGAGCGCTCTTCCACGTCGACGGCGAGACGGTCGTGCCGACGGACCTCTCGCGGGGCCCCTGGTACCCGGGGACGCTCCACGGTGGCCCCCCGAGCGCCCTGCTCGCGTGGGTGTTGGAGCACCACGATCCCGGACCGGCGTCGTTCGTAGCGAGGCTCACGGTCGAGCTGCTGCGGCCCGTGCCGCTCGCGCCGCTGCGGGTCGAGGCCCGGACCCTGCGGCCCGGCAGGAAGGTGCAGTGGCTCGAAGGAGCGTTGCTCGCCGACGGCGTGGAGGTCGCTCGGGCCACGGCGCTGCGGCTCCGACCGACCGCCGCGGAGGTGGATCCCCACTGCGGCGACGACCCCCCGCTACCGCCGCTGCCGGAGACGCTCACGCCGATAGCGCTCGGGGAGGGGATGCAGGTGGGGTACTGGTCGGCGAACGACCTCCGCCCGGTAGGTGGGACGTTCGGGGTCGCCGGCCCCGGTGCGTCGTGGTTCAGGCTCCTCTGCCCGGTCGTCGCCGGTGAGGAGACGACGCCCCTTCAGCGGGTCGCCGCCGCGGCCGACTTCGGGAGCGGCGTCGGGCACCCGGTCGCGACGGGGTCGGGAGGTGCGATCAACCCCGACGTCACCATCACGGTCCACCGCGATCTCGAGGGCGAGTGGGTCGGACTCGAGTCGCGCGGCTGGGCGCACGACCGCGGAGTGGGCATGGTCGAGAGCGCCGTCTGCGACGTGACCGGCCCCGTCGGTCGCGCCGTCCAGACGCTCCTGCTCACGCCCTTCGACTGACCCGATCGAGGAAGAGGGCTCAGTCCTCCTCGGTGCGGTCGACGTCGGCCGCGAGGAGGTCGAACTCGCCGTTGCGGAAGACGAGCGACGCGGGGCGCCCTTCCAGCGGGGGGCGCAGGTCGCCGCGCGACCTGTCGACGCGCACGGCGATCGTGCGTCGGCCCGAGGCCGTGAGCATCGCGACGCGGTCGCTCGCACCCCACTTGAACGCGCCGGGCGGAAGGGTGAACGACTGGTACGTTGAGAACTTCGGCTGCTTGCCCGCCCGGCGCACCAGGGAGGCCGCGACCCGCTCGTGGATCGGGGTCACGAAGCCGTCGGGGAGCTTCGCCTTCTCCGTCTCGGCCTTCACCAACGCCCTCAGGTCGGGCCCGGAGAAGACGTTGCGGGCGAGCGCGACGGCCCGGGCGGCGTTGCTCGCACGATTCACGCGCTCGAGGGTCGCGCCCAGGAGGTCCTGCTGCTCCGCGTCGGGCAGGAGGCGGACCTCGTCGACGGTCATGGGAGCATGGTGGACGGTCGGGGCGGCCGTGTGCAAGCGGGGCCGGGTCGCCCGTCGCCTCGTCGGCGGCGGACCCTGTGCCATCCTCCGGTGGTGACCGGAGCGCCCACGCCCCTCTTCTCCTTCGACGACGTGTGGGTCGGCGCCGAGGGGGCGTGGCGCGTGCGCCGGGTCACGGCCGACGTGCCGGCGTCGGGCATCACCGCCATCGTCGGGCCATCGGGTGCGGGGAAGTCGACGCTGCTCAGGCTCGGCAACCGTCTGGAGGCGCCGGCGAGCGGGACCGTGAGGTTCAGGGGCTCCGACGTCGCGGGGCTCGACCCGCTGAGCCTGCGGCGGAGCGTGGGGATGGTCTTCCAGCGGCCGACGCCGTTCCCCGGGACGGTGGAGGAGAACCTGCGCGTCGCCGAGCCCGACGCGAGCGGCGACGCGATGGCCGCTGCCCTGTCGCAGGCCGAGCTGCCACCGGAGTTCCTGGCGCGACAGGCGATGGAGCTCTCGGGTGGTGAGGCGCAGCGGGTCTGCCTTGCTCGCACGCTGCTGACGCACCCGGAGGCCCTCCTGATGGACGAGCCGACCTCGTCCCTCGACCAGGTCGCGCGGCTCGCGTTGGAGCGGCTCGCCTGCGGCCTCGCCGCGCGCGGAGTGCCGATCGTCTGGGTCACCCACGACCTCGCCCAGGTCGGCAGGATCGCCGACAGCGTGCTGGTGATGATCGACGGGACGGTCGCACACTGCGGCCGCCCCGACTCGCTCGCCGCCGGCGCCCCCGGCGCAGTGGCGCGGTTCCTGGAGGAGGACACCGGTGCCGAGTGACATCGGCTGGACCGGCCTCGCCGCGTCGGCGGCGCTCGTCGCCGTCGCCGTCGCCGTCTCGATGGTCCGCCGACTCGGCCTGGAGGGCGGGCTCCTGTGGGGCGCGGCGCGCGCTCTCGTGCAGCTGCTGGCCGTCGGCGTCGCTCTCGACTACGTGCTCGACGTCGACAGGTCGATCGCCTGGTCGTGGGCGTGGGTGGTCGCGATGGTCTTCTTCGCGGCCGAGACGGTGCGCAGGCGTGCCCGCGACGTCCCCGGTCTGTTCTCCCTCTCGCTGGTCGCGTTCGCCGCCGGCGGCGCTGTGACGATCGGCGTGCTCTTCGGGCTCTCCGTCTTCCCCTTGCAGGCGCGCACGCTCATTCCGCTGGGAGGGATGATGGTCGGCAACTCGATGACGGCCACTGTGCTGGTCGCGAGGCGCGTCCTCGAGGAGCTGCGCGACAAGCGCGACGAGGTGGAGGCGCGACTCGCTCTCGGACTGCATTCGCGCGACGCGGCGCGGCCCTACGTGCGGGTCGCGCTCCGGACCGCCCTGGTCCCTCTGATCGAGGCGACGAAGGCCGTCGGGCTGGTGCTCCTGCCCGGCGCGATGACTGGCCTCATCCTCGCCGGGACGGATCCGATCGACGCCGTCAGGGTCCAGATAGCGGTGATGTACCTGATACTCGGCTCGGTGGCGACGACGGTCACGGTCGTCGCGATGGGGGTGCAGCGGCGGCTCTTCACGCGCGACCACCGACTGGTGGTGCCGGCGCGCCCCGCGGAGGGGTGAGCGTCGAGGGGCGAGCGTCAGCGGCGGCCGGCGAGGGGGCGCTTGCCGTGGTTGGCCTTCTTGCGCCGGGCCTTCAGCTTGCGCATCTTGGTCTTCTTGCTCATCGTCTCCACCCCGTCTCGGAACCCGGTCAGGGTAGCCGAGCGCGCTCTGGCGACCGGTACCCTGAGCGGCCGTGGAGAACCTGGGACTCGTCGGCCTCTCCGACGCGGGGACGAACCGGCTCTTCAGCGCCCTGACCGCGCTCCCCGACCCGGGGCTCTTCGACACCGCCGTGGGCATCGCGCACGTTCCCGACGAGCGGGTCGACCGGCTCGGTGAGATGTCGCGTTCCAAGAAGCTGGTGTACACGGGCTTCGAGCTCGTCCACATCGCTCTGCCCCCGGGAGCGAAGCCGGGTGAGGGGCTCGGGGCGAGGTTCCTGGGGTCGCTGCGCGACTGCGACGCGATCCTCTTCGTGCTGCGGGCGCACGAGACGCCCGGCTCGGGGCCCGCCGACCCGGAGGGCGATCTCGCGGCGATCAAGCTCGAGCTGGTGCTCGCCGACCACAAGACCGTCGAGGGGCGCCTCGACCGCCAGCGACGCGCCGCCCGTGGCGACAAGTCGTTGGCGGGAGAGATCGCAGCACTCGAGAGAGCGCTCTCGGCGCTCGAGGGAGGCACGTCGATCGGCGACTCCGACCTCACGGCTGCAGGAGAAGGACCTGCTCGCACCCTGCTTCCTCCTGACGGTCAAGCCGGCGCTCGTGGTGCTCAACGTGGCCGAGGACCAGCTCGCCGACGCCGACACCACGTCGTACGGCGACGACGCCCTCGCGGCGTGCATCGACGTCGAGGCGGAGATCGCGGCGTCGCCCCCCGAGGAGAGGGCGGAGCTCCTCGAGGCCTTCGGCATCGGGGAGAGCGTCCTCCCGCGGCTCGCGCGTGCCGCGCTCCACCTCCTCGGTCGGCACACCTTCCTCACGACCGGCGAAGACGAGTCGAGGGCGTGGACGTTCCGATCCGGGGCCAAGGCGCCGGAGTGTGCAGGCGTGATCCACTCCGACCTGCAGCGCGGGTTCATCAGGGCCGAGGTCGTCAACTGGCTGGAGCTGCTGGAGATCGGGTCGTGGTCAGGTGCGAAGGACGTCGGCAAGATCCGCGTCGAGGGCAAGGACTACGCGGTCGCCGACGGCGATGTGCTCGAGATCAGGTTCAACGTCTAGCTGAACGGCGGGGTGGCGATGCCCTGGCTGGTGCGTGGAGACGACGTGCTCGCGGCGGCGGAGGTCGCGGTGACGCGCAGGAGCCGGCGGCAGGGGCTCGCGGGCCGCGACGCGCTCGAAGGGGTCCTGATCCTGCGCCCGTGTCGCCAGGTCCACACCTTCGGGACGCGCTTCCCCGTCGACGTCGCGTTCTGCGACCGCGACGGCTTCGTGCTCCATGCGCGCAGCATGGCGCCCCGCCGCATCTCGCGGCCGGTCCCGCGTGCGTACTTCGCGATCGAGGCGAACGCAGGGTGCTTCGACCGATGGGGCCTCGCACCCGGAGACCGCGTCGAGGTGCGCGGGTGAACGCCGCGGTCGCGCGATGACGCCTACCGGTGCACTCGTCCTCGTCGCGACGCCGATCGGCAACCTCGGGGATCTCTCACCTCGTGCCGTCGAGGCGCTGCGCGACGCCGACGTGATCGCTGCGGAGGACACCCGGGTCGTGCGGCGCCTGCTCACGCACGCCGGAATCGCTGCCGGCGGGCGCCTGCGGGCGGTTCACGCCCGCAACGAGCGTGCGCAGGCGCAACGCATAGTCGACGAGATCCGCGACGGCGCTCGCGTCGTCTACGCGGGCGACGCGGGCACACCCGGGATCTCCGACCCCGGAGAGGTGCTCGTGCGGGCGTGCGTGGACGGCGGGCCTCGCCGTGGAGGTGGTGCCGGGCCCGAGCGCCCTGCTCGCAGCGCTGGTGCTCTCGGGGCTCCCGGCTGCACGATTCGCGTTCGAGGGGTTCCTACCGCGCAAGGGTGCCGCTCGACGCGAGCGGGTCGCAGCGATCGCGGCATCACCGGTCACCACGGTGATCTTCGAGTCGCCGCGCCGTGTGGTCGACACCCTCGACGAGCTCGCGGCCACGCTCGGCGCCGACCGTGCGATCGCCGTGGCCCGCGAGATCACGAAGGTCTTCGAGGAGGTCCGGCGCGGGCCCGTCGGCGAGGTGGCCGCCGCGGTGCGCGCCGTGGGCGAGCCGCGCGGGGAGCACGTGATCGTCGTCGGGCCGGCAGAGGCGCTCGAGAGGGTCGTCGCCGACGAGGAGATCCGGACGGCGCTCGTGGACGCCATCGGGAACGGGGCGACGGTCCGCGACGCCGCGGCGTTGGTCGCAGGCGCGTTCGGGATCTCGAAGCGTCGGGTCTACGACCTCGCGATCCGGGTGCGGCCGGGCGGCGTCAGAGAGCCTTGAGGACGTCGACGCAGGTCTCGCAGATGCTCCGGCCCTGATGCAGGTGGGCGATCGCCGCCGCTCCGCAGAAGACGCAGCCGGTCTCGACCTTCGCGATCACGATGCAGTCGTCGACCACCTGGATGTCGACGACGTCGCCCTCGGAGATGTGGAGGCGGCGGCGCAGCTCGGCGGGGATCACGACGCGCCCGAGGCGGTCGACCCGGCGTGTGACGCCGAGCCTCCTGGCCGGCGTCGTTCCGGAAGGCGCCTTTTCTGCGGCTGTGTCGTCTGCCGGTGCGTCTCCGTAGTGCGTTGCGTCCAAGGCAAGCTCTCCCGGCCCCCCACCCCCGCCGCCCACACGGCGGGGCCGAACCGGCGTGAGGCCGGTCGGAACCGAGGGGATCGTAGCGCGCGCGGACGCGACAAGCCGGGCGAGGCGGGAGAAATGGGCGCCCGGGTTGCGGCCCGGCGGCAACAATGTGACCACCCGACCCCCGAGGGAGAGCGTCTCAGTGGCCCGACCGTTCTACGTGACCACACCCATCTACTACGTGAACGACGTGCCTCACATCGGCCACGCGTACACGACCGTCGCCGGTGACGCGCTCGCGCGCTGGCGCAGGCTCTGGGGAGACGACGTCGTCTACCTGACCGGGACCGACGAGCACGGCCTCAAGATCCAGAGGGCCGCGGAGCAGAACGGCGTCACCCCGCAGGAGTGGACGGACCGCACCGCAGCGCGCTTCGAGGAGACGTGGGATCTCCTCGACATCTCCAACGACGACTTCATCCGCAGCACCGAGCCCCGCCACTACACCGCGGTGACCGAGTTCCTCCAGGCGGTGTACGACGCGGGCGACATCGAGCTGGCGACCTACGAGGGCCTGTACTGCGTCGGCTGCGAGGGCTACTACACCGAGGACGAGCTCGTCGACGGCGACTGCCCGATCCACGACAGGCCGGTCGATCACGTCGTCGAGGAGAACTACTTCTTCAAGCTCTCGCGGTACGAGCAGCGCCTCCTGGACCACTACGCCGCCCACCCCGAGGCCGTGCAGCCGGAGTCGCGGCGCAACGAGGTGCTCGGCTTCATCCGACAGGGCCTGCGCGACTTCTCGATGAGCCGCACGTCGATCTCGTGGGGCGTGCCGTTGCCCTGGGACCCGAAGCACGTCGCATACGTGTGGTTCGACGCCCTCTTCAACTACTGCACCGCTGTCGGCTACGGCGCCGACGAGGAGCGGTTCGACCGCTACTGGCCAGTCGACTACCACCTCGTCGGCAAGGACATCCTCCGCTTCCACGCCGTCTACTGGCCGGCGATGCTCATGTCGGCCGGCCTCGCCCCGCCGAAGTGCGTCTTCGCCCACGGGTGGCTGATGGTCGGCGGCGAGAAGATGTCGAAGACCCGCGCCAATCAGATCCACCCGAAGGATCTCGTCGCGGAGTTCGGCGTAGACGGCTACCGCTACCACTTCCTCGCCGACCAGCGCTTCGGCCCCGACGGGGAGTTCAGCTACGAGTCGATGGTCGCGCGATACAACGCGGATCTGGCGAACAACTTCGGGAACCTCGCGAGCAGGGTCCTCAACATGGCCACGTCGTACTGCGGTGGTGTCGTCCCCGACGCCCGTGCCGACGGTCCGCTCGTCGCCGCGGCCGCGGGCGCGTTCCACGACATGAGCGAGGCGATGGAGCGGCTCGACTTCGCCGGCGCGCTCTTCGCCGTGTGGGAGCTGATCCGGGCGGCGAACGCCTACATCGAGGACCGTGCGCCGTGGGCGCTCCACAAGGCGGGCGACGCCACGGCCACGGCCGAGGTGATCGGCGACTGCCTGGAAGCGCTGCGGATAGTCGCCCTGCTCGCGTCGCCGGCGATCCCCGCTGCGAGCGCCGAGCTCTGGCGGCGCCTGGGCCAGTCGGGCAGGCCGGAGGACGAGCGCCTCCCGGGGGCCGCGGGCTGGGGTCTCCTCGCCCCCGGCGGCGCCCTCGACAAGGGAGCGCCGCTCTTCCCCCGCATCGAAGCGTCGTGACCCCGGTACCCGAAGGGGGAGGTTGGGTCGACTCGCACTGCCACCTGCAGCCCGGGGGCAGGTACGGGCCCGACCTGGGCGACCCCGCAGAGGTGATCCGCCGCGCGGTCGCCGCCGGCGTGGGGTGGATGGTCTGCATCGGCACGGACCTCGAGTCGTCGCACCAGGCGCTCGCCCTCGCCGGCAGTCACCGCGAGGTGCTCGCGTCGGTCGGTCTGCACCCGCACGACGCGTCGCAGCTACCGGCAATCTGGGGGATGCTCGAGCCGTTGATGCAGGCGGAGCGCGTCGTGGCGGTCGGCGAGACCGGCCTCGACCACCACTACATGCACTCGTCGGCCGACGAGCAGGAGGCCTCGTTCCGCACGCACATACGCCTGGCGAAGCGCGCCGATCGCGCTCTGGTGGTGCACACGCGCGAGGCATGGAGCGAGACCTTCCGCATCCTGGAGGAAGAGGGTCTCCCCGAGCGCGTCGTCATCCACTGCTTCTCGGGTGGCCCCGACGACGCGAGGCGCGCCGTGGATCTCGGCGCGTACGTCTCGTTCAGCGGGATCGTCTCGTTCCCTAGTGCCGACGCCGTGCGAGACGCAGTGACGGTGGTCCCCGACGACCGACTCCTCGTGGAGACCGACGCGCCGTTCCTGGCACCTCCGCCCCATCGGGGACGGCCGAACGAGCCCGCGTTCGTCGCTCTGGTCGGTGAGGCCGTGGCGGCCGCGAAGGGCATCGACGTGACCACCGTCGAGCGTCTGACCAGGGAGAACGCTGCCCGCCTCTACGGAGTCCCCCTGGGCTGATCGCCCATATCGCCCTACCGGTTGCCCGGTGGGCCGCTGCGTTGTTACCTTCCGCCGGTCCGGCGGGCGGAGTCCGGGGCCCTTGCCCCGCGCGGCCGCCGCCGGCGTCTGTTCGATTCGCCCACGCAGACCCGGGAGGCGGCGATGCACGAGCATCACCCGCGCGCGACGCCCCGGCGCGCCTCCCCGCCGCACGTCGCACCCCCCGGGCGCCCTCGAGGGCGCGCCCACACGTCCCCGGCCGGGCCGAGACGCCGCCTCTCGCACCAGACGCGCGCCGCGCTGGCGAGGACCCGCCTCCTCGAGATCGAGCACGAACCGGCGGCCGTCTGTCTCGTGAGTCAGCCGCGCCCGGAGACGGAGCATCCCGTCCGCGTGGTTCCCGCGGTCGGCCACGAGAGCGTTGCCGCAGATGCGAGGAGCGCGTCGTCGAGGCGGCAGCGCCTCGACGAGCGACGGGCCCGTGCGCGAGTCGCACGTAGGGTGCTCCTGACGGTGGTCCTCCTGGCGGGGCTCGCGTTGGCGCCGAGGCTGAGCGAGATGGGTACGCCCAGGGGAACGGCAGCGCCCGCGGGGGCCGTGTCGCTGTCGTCCGGGTCGCCTCCGGCCACCGCCGGCGATCTCCGCGGCGGCGGCCGCGACGCGACGGGGTCGCCCGTGCCGCCGCCCGTCAAGGCGGTCGTGGCGACCGACCTCGCCGTACTGCCCCCGGTCGAGATCGTCGACGATCCCGACGCGTACCGGGGCCACGAGACGACCCTCACCGACGGAAGTCCGGGGACCAGGCGCGAGACGTACGAAGTGGTCAGTCGCGACGGTTCCGAGGTCTCCCGAGTGCTGATCGATTCGCAGATCCTCGTCGCTCCCAGGCCGAGGGTCGTCGCGATAGGGACCAAGGCGCCGCGCGACGACTCGGGTGCCACCGGCAGGCTCCGGATCGCGCCTGCAGGCTGGCAGCCGGAGAGCGCGGCTCTCGGCCGGGCTACGTGGTACCAGTACAAGTCGGGGACCTGCGCGCACAACACCCTGCCGAAGGGGACTCTCGTCAGGGTCACCAACCTCGTGAACGGACGGAGCACCCTGTGCGTCGTCGCCGACCGTGGGATCCGCGACCCGGCGAACCTCATCGACCTGGCGCACGACGTGTTCGACGACTTGGCACCGCGATCCCAGGGAGTGGTTCACGCCAGGATCGAGTGGTAGCGGGGCCCGGTGAACGACGCGGCGGGTACGGTCGTCCCGATGCCCGAGCCGCTGACTCCGAGAACCGTCCGAGCGCTTCTCGACGCACACGGCCTTCGTCCGAGTCGGGCGCTGGGGCAGAACTTCCTCACCGATCCGAACACGGCGGAACGCATCGTCCGGCTCGCCGGAGTCGGCGCCGGCGACAGCGTCGTCGAGGTCGGTCCCGGCGTCGGCTCGCTGACCGTCGCTCTCTGCGCTGCCGGCGCCGACGTCACTGCGCTGGAGCTCGATCGCAGGCTGGTCCCCGTCCTCGAGGAGGTGCTGGCGGGCACGGGGGCCGTCGTCGTGGCCGGAGATGCGCTGCGTACCGACTGGTCGGCGCTGCTCGGGACGGATCGTCCGTGGGCCATGGTCGCCAACCTCCCCTACAACGTCGCCACGCCGGTCCTCGTCCGGGCGCTCGAGACTGCGCCGATGATCGACCGTTTCCTCGTGATGGTGCAGCGCGAGGTGGGTGAGCGGATCGCCGCGGGTGCCGGCGAGCAGGCGTACGGCGCGGTCTCGGTGAAGGTCGCGTATCACTGCACGGCGAAGGTCGTCGGTGCGGTCCCCTCCACGGTGTTCGCCCCGCGGCCGAAGGTCGAGTCGGTGTTGGTGCGCCTCGAGCGCCGTGCCGCTCCACCTGTCGAGGTCGACGATCCCGAGTGGATGTTCACGCTCGTGCGGGCCGGGTTCGCGACCAGGCGCAAGATGTTGAGGCGCGCCCTCTCGACCGTGCTCGGAGCGCGCGCCGAAGCGGTGCTGCGCGCGGCCGGGATCGACCCCGAGGCGCGAGCGGAGACCCTCGGCCTACCTGAGTGGGCTGCGGTCGCCGCGGTCGAGCGCGACGTGCGACAGCCGTGAAGCCGACGTCGGTGCGCGTAGACGCCTTCGCGAAGCTGACGCTGTCTCTGAGGATCACGGGGCTGCGTGTCGACGGCTATCACGAGATCGAGGCGCTCGCGATCTCGGTGACCGAGCCGCACGACTCGCTAGTGGTGACGCTCGTGGAGGGCGACGCGCTGACCATCTCCGTCGTCGGCGAGGCGTCGGCCGGCGTCCCGACCGACGCCACCAACCTCGCGACGCGAGCGGCGCGACTCCTCTGGCCCGGTGGCGTCGACGTACAAGTGAACAAGCGCATCCCCGCCGGTGGGGGACTGGGCGGGGGCTCGGCCGACGCAGCGGCCGTGCTCGCGGCGCTCGCATCGCTGACCGGACGCAGTCTCGACGCCGAGGCGCTGGCCTCGCTCGGCACCGGCCTCGGCGCCGACGTCCCGTTCTGCCTGAGCGGCGGAGCGGCATGGATGCGCGGCGTCGGCGAGCGCATCGATCCGATTGCAGTGCCATCGCTGGGGGTGCTCGTAGCCACTCCGCCGTTCGGCGTCGCGACGCCCGACGTGTACCGGGCATGGGACGAGATGGGCGGGCCGCGGGCCGAGCGCGGGGTGGATCCGCCGGGCGCCCTCTCCGGACTCGTCGGGCTGCTCGCGAACGACCTCGAGGCTGCCGCAGAGAGGGTGGAGCCGCGGCTGCGCGAGTTCCGGGAGGCTCTCGAGGCGGCCGCGGGCAGGCGAGCGCTCCTCGCGGGAAGCGGGTCGTCGTGCGCGGTGCTCTTCGATCACCCCGACGAGGCGGCTGCCGCTGTGGGGAGGGTGACCGATGCGCTCGGCTGCTCGGCGTGGCCTGCCGCCTCCGCACCCGCCGGGTTCGCCCTCGACCCTTGACCGGCGGCCGTGCCGGGCGCCCCACACGCGAGACGGCCGCCCCTCACGGGGCGGCCGCTGCCTACTTGCCCTGCTGGCGACGCTGCCAGCGGGTCTTCTTCAGCAGCTTCTTGTGCTTCTTCTTGCGCATGCGCTTGCGGCGCTTCTTGATCAGGGACCCCATGGCGGAGGGCAACGCTAGCCGGGCGCAGGCCCACTGTCACATCCGCAGTATCGTCGGTGGCGGTCGGGGGTGGTGTAACGGCAGCACAAGGTCCTTTGGAGTCCTTGGTCGAGGTTCGAACCCTCGCCCCCGAGCGATGACCGTCCCGGAGGTGATCATGAGCGAGGCCGCCCTGCACGACAGAGCTTGCTCGCTCCGCGGCCGAGCGTGGCCCGAGCGGCCCGGCCCGCAGGGCCAGGAGCGGAGGTCATGAGCCACAACCGACCACTCGCCGCCGTCGTCCTCGCCGCGGGTGAGGGCACGCGCATGCGCTCCGCGACCCCCAAGGTGCTGCACCCGCTCTGCGGCCGCCCCATGCTCCTGCACGTGATCGAGGCGCTCACGATGCTGCCGCTCGACCGGATCGTCGTCGTGGTGGGTCACGGTGCGGAGACGGTGACCAAGACCCTGCAGGAGCAGGCCGGGACCGAGATTCCCGTGGAGCTGGTCGAGCAGCGCGTGCAGCGCGGCACCGGCGACGCCGTGGGAGTCGCGCTGACCGCCTCGGCGTTCGAGGATCTCGACGCAGAAGACGACCTGCTGGTCGTCCCGGGCGACACGCCGTTGCTGAGGCCCGAGACGCTCGTCGAGCTGGTCGCGGAGCACCGATCTGCCGACGCCGCGGCGACGCTCCTCACGGCTCGCATGCACGACGCCTCGGGCTACGGGCGAGTCGTGCGCGACAGGCACGGAGAGGTGAGTCGCATCGTCGAGGACGCCGACGCATCGGAGGCAGAGCGCGAGATCGACGAGATCAACACGTCGATCTACTGCTTCCGACGCCCCTTCCTCGCCCCGGCGCTGCGCAGGCTCAGCCCGTCGAACACGCAGCACGAGTACTACCTGACCGACGCGGTCGGGGTGCTCAGTGGGGCCGGACACCGCGTCGTGGCCGTGGTGGCAGCAGACCCCGACGAGGTGGTGGGTGTCAACGACAGGGTGCAGCTTGCGGCCGCCGAGGCCGAGCTGCGCCGCCGGATCAACGACACCTGGATGCGCAGCGGGGTGACGATGGTCGATCCGTCGAGGGTCTACATCGACGCCGCCGTCGAGCTCGCCGCCGACGTGAGGCTCCTCCCCGGGACGATGCTCGAGGGGCGGACCGTAGTCGGCTCGGGCTCGGTGATCGGTCCGGACTGCCGCCTCATCGACGCCGTGATCGGCGAGGGGTGCACCGTGGCGAGCTCGGTGGTGAAGGAGGTCGAGGTCGGCGACGGCTGCACGATCGGGCCGTTCGCCTATCTGCGGCCGGGCTCGCGCGTCGCCGCCGGCGCCAAGATCGGCACCTTCGTCGAGATCAAGAACTCCGACATCGGTGAG
The DNA here is from genome assembly GCA_963706745.1 of uncultured Actinomycetes bacterium. Taxonomy (GTDB): domain Bacteria; phylum Actinomycetota; class Acidimicrobiia; order IMCC26256; family PALSA-610; genus JAOSJK01. Next base: position 233,125 of record CAVPMX010000007.1, read on the forward strand.
GGTGCGAAGGTCCCCCATCTCTCCTACGTCGGCGACGCCGACGTCGGCGCAGGAGCGAATCTCGGGCGCGAGCACCATCACCGCCAACTACGACGGAACCCAGAAGCACCGGACGAAGATCGGGCGCGACGTGCACACGGGGGTGCACACGTCGCTGCGCGCCCCGGTCGAGATCGGCGACGGAGCGGAGACGGGCGCGGGCTCGGTCGTGACCAACGACGTCGCCCCGGGCACCCTCGTGAAGGGGGTGCCCGCGCGGCCGGCGCGACGAGCGGGTCCCGAGGTGCGCGAGGATGAGGGTACGGGCGGGGCTGTCTAGTCGGGTGCCGCGGAGCGCGGCGCCGATGGAGCAGGTAGGCGCAGATGGAGCTGGTCAGCAAGAAGACACTCATCCTGGTTGCCGGCCGCGGCAACCGCGAGCTCGCGGAGGAGGTCGCCCGCAACCTCCGCCTGCCGCTCGGCGAGGTCGTCCTGTCGACGTTCGCCAACGGTGAGATCTACTGCCGATTCGGGGAGAGCGTCCGCGGCGCCGACGTCTTCGTCTTCCAGAGCCACTGCCCGCCCATCAACGACAGGTTGATGGAGCAGATGATCATGATCGACGCCGCCAAGCGGGCGTCGGCGAAGCGGATCACAGCGGTCAGCCCCTTCTACGGCTACGCGCGCCAGGACCGGAAGGCGGAGGGGCGTGAGCCGATCACGGCGCGTCTCGTCGCCGACATGATCACGGTCGCGGGGTCCGATCGGGTCGTCACCGTCGACCTGCACACGGGGCAGATCCAGGGCTTCTTCGACTTCCCCGTCGACCACTTGACCGCGGTGCCGGTGATCTGCGACTACCTGACCTCGGTCGTCGACGGAGAGGTGACGGTGGTCTCGCCCGACGCGGAGGAGGCAAGCTCGCCCGGCGGTACGCGAACCGGCTGGAGGGGCGTGGCGGCCTCGTCGCCGACCTGGCGTTCATCGACAAGCGGCGCCCGAAGGGGACGCACAACGTCGCGGAGGCGACCGAGGTGGTCGGCGCCGTCGAGGGCCGCACCTGCGTGCTCGTCGACGACATGATCGACACTGCGGGCACCGTCGCCGGAGCGGCGAGCCTCCTGATGGACAGGGGTGCGTCGGAGGTCTACATCGCGGCGACGCACGGCCTGTTCTCAGAGCCGGCGGTGGAGAGGCTGAAGAACGCCCCCGTGCGCGAGGTCGTGGTCACGAACACGCTCGCCGTCCCCGACGACAGGCGCTTCGACTCGCTGCGGATCCTGTCGATAGCGCCGCTGCTCGCCGAGGCGATCGCGGCGGTCTTCGCCGAGGGCTCGGTGAGCGAGCTCTTCGACGGCGACAACGTCTGATCGCGGGCCTCGGTTCTGGAGGTCATCGAAGACGACTGGCTTTTGCAGCCCGATCTCGCGCAGAATGTATGGTTCTCTCCCCCGTCCGAAGGGCCACTCCGCCATGCCCGAAGTCACTCTCGTAGCCGAACGCCGCAGTGAGACCGGCTCACGCCCTTCGGGACGGCTCCGTCGGGAAGGGCGCGTCCCGGCGGTCGTGTACGGCCTCGGGCAGGAGAACGTGACCGTCACGGTACCGGCGCGTGAGCTGGGGCACATCCTCGCCGGCGGCGCCAACACCGTGGTCACCCTGCTGCTCGACGGGTCCGACCAGCTCACTCTGGTCCGACAGGTGCAGAGGCACCCGGTGCGGGGCGAGTACCTGCACGTCGACCTGGTGCGTGTGAGCGCCGACATCGCCGTGACGGCCGAGGTGCCGCTGCACCTGACGGGTGAGCCCGAGGGTGTGAAGCACGGCGGCATGCTCGAGCAGCAGCTCTTCTCCGTCACCGTGGAGGCGAAGCCGAACGCCATCCCGAACTCGATCGAGTGCGACGCCGCTGCCCTCGACATCGGCGATCAGCTGCATGTGGCCGACCTAGCGGTCCCGGCCGGAGTGACCCTCCAGCACGAGTCCGACGAGCTGGTGGCGCAGGTGATCGTGCCCAGGGCCCTCGCCGAGGAGGAAGAGGCCGTCGCCGAGGGCGAAGAGGGCGAGGGCGAAGAGGGCGAAGGCGAAGAGGGCGAGGGTGCCGCCGAGGGCGAGGGCGCTGCGGGCGAGGACGCCGCAGGGGAGTAGCGCGTGCTGCGGCGCGACCGCCGTACCGGCACACCCGCAGACCTGCTGGTGGTCGGGCTCGGGAACCCCGGGGACGCCTACGCCCGCACCAGGCACAACGTCGGGTCCGACGTCGTCGAGATCCTCGCGAAGCGCCACGGTGTGCGGCTGCGCAAGGGCAAGGAGCGTGCGCTCTCCGGCGAGGTGGGTGTCGGAGGTCGGCGGCTCGCTCTCGCGATCCCGCTCACCTTCATGAACGAGTCCGGCCAGGCCGTCGGTGCGCTGGTGCGCAGGTACGGGGTGGAGTCGGAGAGCTTGGTCGTGGTGCACGACGAGCTCGATCTGCCCTCCGCCACCCTGCGCGTGAAGGCCGGCGGCGGCCTCGCGGGGCACAACGGCCTGCGGTCGATCAAGGCGCACCTGCACACCGACGCGTTCTTCCGCGTGCGAATCGGCATCGGGAAGCCCGCCAGCGCCGACCGCGGTGCCGACCACGTCCTCGACAGGTTCGCGAAGCGAGAGCGTGCCGAGATCGACGTCACGCTCGAGCAGGCAGCCGACGCCGTCGAGGCGATCCTCGCCGAAGGCGTCGACGCCGCCATGAACCGCTTCAACTGAGGCGCGAGTGCTGACGACCCCCACCCTCTCCGGCCTGCCGGCGATGCTGGCCGATGCCCCCGCCGTCGTCGCCGCGTCGGGGGGATCGGGCGCGCCCGTCGCCGTCCCCGACCCGGCGCGCGCCCTCTTCGCAGCGGCCCTCGCTGGTACCACTGCACGGCCTGTCGTGCTCCTCGCCGTGCCGACCGCAGCCGAGGCCGAACGCCTCGCGCACGACGTCGGGCTCTTCCTCGGCCCGGCGCAGTGGAGCTCTTCCCCGCATGGGAGACGCTCCCCTTCGAGCGGGTGTCGCCGTCGCTCGAGACGATGGGACGCCGGCTGCGGGTCATGTGGAGGCTCCGGGAGGCGCACGATGCGCTCCCGAAGGTCGTGGTCGCGCCGGTCAGGGCTCTCGTGCAGCGCCTCGGCCCGCACGTCGAGGATGTCGAGCCGATCGTCGTGCGACCCGGCGACCGCTTCGATCGCGACCGACCTCGTGGAGCGCCTCGTCGGCGGCGGCTACCGCCGCGAGTACCAGGTGGAGGCCCGGGGCGAGGTGGCGGTGCGCGGGTCGATCGTCGACGTCTACCCGACGACGGCCGACCACCCGGTGCGGATCGACCTGTGGGGCGACGAGGTCGAGCGGCTCGCGGCCTTCGGCGTCGCCGACCAGCGCTCGACGCACGAGATCGACGAGGCGTGGATCTTCCCGGCCCGCGAGCTGCTCCCGACCGAGGAGGTCCGGGCGAGGGCGGCCGATCTGCTGACGACCGATCCGTGGGGTGCGCGAGCAGTGGGAGCGACTCGCCGAAGGTGCGACGTTCGACGGCATGGAGTCGTGGCTGCCCTGGCTCTGCGAAGGCGAGCACCTCCTCCCCGACCTGCTCCCGCCGGGGGCCCTGGTGGTCCTCGCCGAGCCACGTCGCCTGCGCGACCGCGCCGGCGAGCTCGTCGTCGAGGAGGAGGCCCTCGCGGGGGTCCTGGCCGGCACCTGGGGTGCGTCTGGCGAGGCCGAGCCGCCCCGGCTCTCCCTGCCGTTCGACCGCCTGCTGGCTCACACCAAGCGGCCTTCGTGCCGCTCCTGGCCGCCCCCGACTCCCCCGACACCCCGAAGATCGCGGCGACCGCGTTCGATCCCGTGGTCGGCGACACCGACGCGCTCGCGCGCAGGCTCGAGTCGCTGCGTGCCGACGGCTACCGGGTCGTGATCGCAGCCGACGGTCGCGGCTCGGCCGACCGCCTCTGCCTCCTGCTCTCGCAAGAGGGGGTGAACGCGCCGGTGCTCGACTCGGTTCCCCGGCGGGCGCCTGCGCTCGAGGTGGCCGGCATCAGCATCGTCGTCGCCCCGCTCGACCGGGGGGCGGTCGTACCGGGGTCGAAGCTCGCGCTCGTCGCCGAGGCCGACCTGACGGGCCGGCGGCGCGTGCACCGCGCGCCGCGTGGAGCGCGCCGTGGCGTCGACCACTACGAGGGTCTCGAGTCGGGCGACTACGTGGTGCACAGGACGCACGGCATCGGTCGCTACCTGGGCATGGAGTCGAAGGAGATGTTCGGCGTCACACGCGACCGCCTCGTGGTCGAGTTCAAGGGCGGAGACCGCGTCTACGTCGACTCCGAGGACATCGGGCTGCTGCGCAAGTACACCGGCGGCGACACGCCGAGCCTCTCGAAGATGGGTGGGTCCGACTGGCAGAAGACGCGAGCGCGCGTGCGCCGGGCGGTACGCGACATCGCCGCCGAGCTCGTCGTCCTGTACCGGCGCCGCCGTGCCAGCGGCCGGGCACGCCTTCGGTCCCGACACCCCGTGGCAGCGCGAGATCGAGGAGGCCTTCCCCTACGAGGAGACGCCCGACCAGCTGAAGGCGATCGTCGACGTCAAGGGCGACATGGAGCAGCCGGTGCCCATGGACCGGCTGGTCTGCGGCGACGTCGGCTACGGCAAGACGGAGGTCGCCGTGCGGGCCGCGTTCAAGGCGGTCCAGGACGGCAGGCAGGTCGCGGTGCTCGTGCCCACGACGCTCCTGGCCAGCCAGCACGGCCAGACCTTCCGGGAGCGCTTCGCCAGCTATCCGGTGCGTGTCGAGGTGCTGTCGCGCTTCCTGTCGCAGAAGGAGCAGACGGAGGTCGTGCGCGGGCTGGCCGACGGGCGAGGTCGACGTCGTCATCGGCACCCACCGACTGCTCTCCGACGACATCCGCTTCAAGAGCCTCGGTCTGCTGGTCGTCGACGAGGAGCAGCGATTCGGTGTGGGGCACAAGGAGCGGATCAAGGTCCTGCGCGCCGACGTCGACGTCTTGACGCTCTCCGCGACGCCGATCCCCCGCACGCTCGAGCTGTCGCTGACCGGGATCCGGGACCTGTCGCTCGTCAACACACCGCCCGAGGACCGCCAGCCGATCCTCACCTACGTGGGCGAGTACGACGAGCGTGCCGTCGCAGAGGCGATCCGCCGGGAGCTCCTGCGCGAGGGGCAGGTCTTCTACGTGCACAACCGGGTGCGCGACATCGAGCACGTGGCCGAAGACGTGCGCGACCTGGTGCCCGAAGCACGCGTGGCCGTCGCTCACGGCCAGATGGACGAGGGCCGGCTCGAGCAGGTCGTCACGCGCTTCTGGGAGCGCGAGTTCGACGTGCTGGTGTGCACGACGATCGTCGAGAGCGGACTCGACATGCCGACGGTGAACACGCTCGTCGTGGACCGCGCCGACCTGCTCGGGCTCGCGCAGCTGTACCAGCTCCGTGGGCGTGTGGGCCGGCGGGGCCAGCGGGCCTACGCGTACCTGCTCCACCCGAGCGGACCGCGCCCTCACCGAGGAGGCCTACGAGCGGCTCAAGACGATCGGGGAGTTCACCGACCTCGGGTCGGGCTTCAAGATCGCGATGCGCGACCTGGAGATCCGCGGAGCGGGGAACCTCCTCGGCGGCGAGCAGTCCGGTCACATCGCAGCGGTCGGCTTCGACCTGTACATGGAGATGGTCACCGAGGCCGTGGGTGAGCTCACCGGCGAGGTGTCCGAAGCGCCGGCCGAGGTGGCCATCGACCTGCCAGTCTCGGCGCACCTGCCCCGCGACTACGTCGCTCGCGACGACGTGCGCATGGAGGCGTACCGACGCCTCGCCTCCGTCGGATCGTCGGGCGACGTCGACGACATCGAGGCCGAGTGGACAGACCGCTACGGACCGCCTCCGGCGCCCGCAGAGGCTCTCCTGGAGGTCGCGCGACTGCGCGTCGAGTGCCTGAGACTCGGCATAGAAGACGTCGCGGTTCGAAGAGGAAGGGCGCGTTTCGTGGGATGGGAGCTCCTCAAGAGCCAGGAGATCAGGCTCCGGCGCATCTCGGCCTCGGCCACCTACCACGACGGCGCGGTGACGGTGCCCTTCTCGCCCGAGGCCACCGGAGCCGCCGGGCGGAGCGTCCCCGGCGCGCTCCTGGGGCTGATCGCCGAGATCGCCCCTGGGGAATCCGCCCCGGTACCATCGGCCGGATCATGACCCGCCAATCGGTCCTCACCCGCCGCCTCGTCGCGCTCGGCGCCGCCTCGTTGGTGTCCCTCGTGGCCGCCGGGTGCGGCGCCTCCCTCGACGACGCCGCGACGGTCACGTTGAGCACGGGGGATGGCGGAGAGAAGACGGTCACGCACATCAGCCGTGACGACCTCGAAGACGACCTGCGGATCCTGCGTGCCAACGAAGGCTTCGTCGCGTTCCTCGAGCAGAACGGCCTCGAGGTGCCGGAGTCCGAGAGCTCCATCGGGTCCCAGGTGACGGCGCTCTGGCTGAGCGATCTCGTGAACCAGGTGGTCATGGACGCGGAGCTCGACGCCCGCGACGTCGAGGTCGACGACACGGATCGAGAGGCCGTCCGCGACCAGATCGCCGAGTCGTACGGCGGCGCCGACGTCTTCGAGGAGTTCCCGAAGGAGTTCCGCGACGACATCGTGGAGCGCGCCGCGCGGTGGAACGCGTTGCTTACACGCGGCGGCGGCGAGGTCGTACCGCCGACGGAAGACGATGCCAGGGCGTTCTACGAGGAGAACGCCGACCAGCTCGGAGCCTGCCCGTCGGGCCGCACCGTGGCGCACATCCTCTTGGAGACCGAGGCCGAGGCCGCGGCCGTCAAGGCCGACCTCGACGCCGGAGCCGACTTCGCCGCGACTGCGGTGGAGCGCTCGATCGACCCGACGGCGGCCGACAACTCCGGCGACCTCGGGTGCCTGCAGGACGGAGCGTTCGTCGCTCCGTTCGAGGAGGCCGCGAAGGCCGCTGTGATCGGCGAGCCGACCGCACCCGTCAAGACCGACTTCGGGTTCCACGTGATCCTCGCGTCGGAGTTCGCGGCCCCCACCTTCGCCGAGCTGAAGAGCCAGATCCTCGACTACCTCGTCACCCAGGCCGAGCAGGAGGCCGGCACGGAGGTCAACGCGGTCGTGCAGGAGAGGCTCGCGGCCGCCGAGGTCGACATCGATCCTCGCTACGGAACCTGGGTCGCCGACGACGATCAGGGCCCGCGAGTGGTCGAGCCCGATGCGCCGGAGCCGGCCGACGGCCGTGACCAGCCGGCCACGACGGTCGACCCGCTCGGGGCAGTGCCGGCGCCGGGGGGATGACGGCGAGCGGCCGCGTGGTCGTGGTCGGGCTCGGCCCGGCCGGCGCCGACCTCGTGGTGCCGAGGGCGCGCTCCGCTCTGGAGCGCACCGGGCACCGGTACGTGCGCACGGCACGACACCCTGCGGTCGCGGACCTCGCCGCCGAGGGCATCGCCTTCGAGTCTTTCGATGAGCGCTACGACGCCGCCACGAGTCTCGACGACGTGTACGCGTCGATCGCCGAGACCTTGGTGGCGGCCGCACTGGAGCACGGCGAGGTCTGCTACGCCGTGCCCGGGAGCCCGACGCTCGCGGAGCGCACCGTGGAGCTGCTGCGCGAGCGCGACGTCGAGGTAGAGGTGATAGCGGGGATGTCGTTCGCAGACCTCGCATGGGTGCGCCTGGGAGTCGATCCGCTGCGCGGAGCGAGGGTGATCGACGGGCGCTCATTCGCTGTCGACGCGGCCGGCGCCGCGGGGCAGATGTTGATCGCGCAGTGCGACTCCCCGCCGGTCCTCTCCGACGTGAAGCTGACTCTGCTCGAGACGCTCGCGCCCGCGCATCCGGTAACCGTGCTGCAGGGCCTCGGCCTTGCAGACGAGCGCGTCTTCGACGTCGAGCTCGCCGACCTCGACCGCTCCTTCGAGCCCGATCACCTGACGTCGCTCTTCGTCGACACCGGGTCGTCGACTCCGGCGGCGGAGCTGGTTCGGTTGATCGCGCTGGCCGAGCGGCTGCGTGGCCCCGGTGGTTGCCCGTGGGATGCCGAGCAGACGCACCACTCGCTCGCCAGGCACGTTCTCGAGGAGGCCTACGAGGTCGTGGAGGCGATCGAGCGGCTGCCTACCGACGCACCGCGACGCGACGAGCCGAGTCCCTCCGACGACTATGCAGCCCTCGAGGACGAGCTCGGAGACCTGCTCTTCCAGGTGGTGATCCACTCGGTGCTCGCGGCCGAGGAGGGTGCGTTCACGATCACCGACGTCGCGCGCGGCATCCACGACAAGCTGATCCGACGGCACCCGCACGTCTTCGGCGACGTGCGGGTCTCCGGAGCCGACGAGGTGGTCGGCAACTGGGAGCAGATCAAGAAGGGGGAGAAGGGGTCGGCCTCGTTGCTCGAGGGCCTCACCCCCGGCCTGCCGTCGCTTCTCTACGCGCACAAGCTGATGCGCAAGGCCGAGTCTGTAGGGCTGACCCCTGGTGGGTCTCCCGGTGCCGGCGATGCGGGCGATGCCCTCGCGCGTCTGGCCCGGGTAGTGGAAGCGTTCGCGCGCGCGGCGCCCGAGGAGTCGGAGCACCTCCTGGGAGAGACGCTCGCCGCGGCGGTGATGGTCGCGCGCAACGCCGGCATCGACGCGGAGTCGGCGCTGCGAGGCTGGGCGGCGCGGTTCCGCGATCGCTTCACGGCCATGGAGGAGATCGCGTCGGCACGGGGCATTCAGCTCGGCAGCGCCGCGGCGGATACCGTGGATGCGCTCTGGGCCGAGGCCGGTCCCTGAACATCCACCGAGCTCGGGAGAGAGTGTGATTCCTCGTACAGCCCGCATCGCCGCCGCCTTCTTGACAGGGGCGCTTGTTCTCGCGCTGCCGGCCTGTGGCGGTGACGACGAGAATGGAGCGACGCCGACCACGACGGCGGTCTCGGACGGTGATGGAACGACCTCGACGACCGAGGCGACCGACACGTCCGACGTACCGGCGGAGACGACGACGGCGCCCACGGATACCACGGGCACGCCGCCGACCTCGGCTGCCCCCGCCGACCCGGCCGACCTCGCCCTGGCGCGCTCGGCGGCGCTCGAGATCTCGGATGTACCGGCGGGCTGGACCCTCGACAGCGAGGACGAGAACACCGCCAGCTTCGGCAGCACGGATGACGAGTCCTTCCGCGAGGCATGCCCAACGGTCCACGAGGAGGTGCAGGCGATCGTCGCGGAGGGCGGCGAGCCTGTCGACGTGCGGCGCTCCTTCTCGAAGGAGGGCGGGATGCCCTCGGTCGAGTCGTCGCCGACGGTCTTCGCCACCGACGACCTCGCGGCGAGGGCGTACGCGGTGATCACCGGCCGAGACTTCGCCGACTGCATCGGCGAGGACCTGGCGGCGAGCGCCGGCGACTCCGGAGGCGCGGAGATGGGCGACCCCGGCCTCGAGACGATCCCGGTCGAGGCTCCGGGCCTCGATGCCGCCGGGGGGATCTCGGTCACCGTGCCGGTGACCTCGCAGGGGATCGAGATGACGATGCGCTACTCGATCGTCGTGCTGCGCTCGGGCCGCCTCCTCAACATGGTGCAGATGATCAGCGTCGAGGAGTCGGCGCCCTTCCCGGAGGTGCAGGACGTGATCGACGCGGCGGTGGCGCGCACGGCTGCGGCCTGAGCGCAGCACAGGCGAACACACGTTCCGTAGAGGTGCCATCACGGAGGGTGTTGTCCCGCGCTCCCACAACCGTATACATTCGCAACACGAACAACAGGAGCAACGCGTGAGCAGCATCGAGGACGTCAGTCGCGCGGGAGGTCCTCGACTCCCGCGGCAACCCGACCGTCGAGGTCGAGGTGGAGCTCTTCACGGGAGCGCGCGGGCGCGCCGCCGTGCCGAGCGGGGCGAGCACCGGCGAGCACGAGGCGGTCGAGCTCCGCGACGGCGGCGAGCGCTACGGCGGCAAGGGCGTGACCGGGGCCGTGGCCAACGTGAACGGGGAGATCAGGGAGGCCGTCTGCGGCCTCGAGGCGCTCGACCAGCGGGGCCTCGACCGCGTCCTGGTGGAGCTCGATGGCACCGACGCGAAGGGGAGGCTCGGGGCGAACGCGATCCTCGGGGTCTCGCTCGCAGCGGCGAAGGCCGCTGCGGCCGAGACCGAGCTGCCGCTTTACCGCTACGTCGGCGGCACCAACGCGCATGTGCTCCCGGTCCCGATGATGAACGTCCTCAACGGCGGTGCGCACGCCGACAGCAACGTCGACATCCAGGAGTTCATGCTCGCGCCGGTCGGTGCGGCCGGGTTCTCCGAGGCGTTGAGATGGGGAGCCGAGACCTATCACGCCCTGAGGGAGATCCTGAAGAACCGCGGCCTCGTGACGGCGCTGGGCGACGAGGGCGGGTTCGCTCCGAACCTGCCCAGCAACGAAGAGGCGCTACGACTCCTCGTCGAGGCGATCGAAGCGGCCGGATACCGGCCGGGCGACGAGATCGCGCTGGCGCTCGACTGCGCCGCCACCGAGTTCTTCAAGGGCGGCCGTTACGAGCTGGAGGGTGAAGGTGCGTCGTACACACCCGCGGAGTTCGCCGAGTACATCGCGGAGCTCTGCGACCGCTACCCGATCGTCTCGGTGGAGGACGGCATGGCCGAGGACGACTGGGACGGCTGGAAGCTCCTGACCCAGCGTGCCGGGGAGCTCGTGCAGCTCGTCGGGGACGACGTCTTCGTGACCAGCTCCGAACGACTGGAGCGTGGGATCGAGGCGGGTGTCGCGAACGCGGTGCTCGTCAAGGTCAACCAGATCGGGACGCTCAGCGAGACGCTCGACACGGTCGCGCTGGCAAGTCGCAGCGCGTACGCATCGATGATGTCGCATCGCAGCGGCGAGACGGAAGACACGACCATCTCGGATCTTGCCGTCGCGACGAACTGCGGCCAGATGAAGACGGGTGCGCCGGCGCGCAGCGATCGCGTCGCCAAGTACAACCAGCTCCTCCGCATCGAGGAGGAGCTCGGCGAGGCCGCCGCGTACATGGGGCGGTCTGCTCTCGCGGGGAACGGGAGGGGTTGATCGTGCGACGCTGGGGAGGCTCTGCTCGTGCGTGGCGCTGGCGTCGCTCACGCTTGCGGCGATGCTCCTCCTCTTCGTCTTCCCGACGCGCTCGTTGATCTCGCAGAGGGGTGACATCAGCAGGGCGCGCTACGACCTGGAAGTGATCGAGTCCGAGAACGAACGCCTCGCCGAGGAGGCCGCCCGGCTCGCGACCCCGGCGGAGATCGAGCGCATCGCCCGGGAGCGGTTCCACATGGTGCGCCCGGGCGAGACGGCCTTCGCCGTCGTCCCTATGGCCGACGAACCGGGGGTCGAAGACCCGGCTACCACGTCGACCTCCGCAGGCTGAGAAGGCGGCGGAGGCCGCGGGCCTCAGCCGACGCGGATCGCGAGCTTGCCGAGCTGGCGTCCCGCTGCGAGGTCTCGCATCGCCTCGGGGACCGACGCGATGCCCTCGTACACCCTCGACACCTCCGGGCGGAGCCCGTGCCGCGAGACGAAGTCGCAGAGCGCGTGCATCTCGTCGAGCGTCCCCATCATCGAGCCGAGCACCTGCAGCTCGCGCCAGAAGACCCGTTGGAGGTCGGCCCCGGTGTCGGCCCCGCTGGTTGCGCCCGAGACCACGACCCGTCCCCCGTAGGCGAGCGACCTGAGGGAGTGCGACCAGGTGGCCGCACCGACCGTCTCGACCACCGACGTCGACGCGTTCGGCGAGGCGCGTACCGGATGGCACGGCGTCGTCGGCACCTACGCGAAGCGCGTGCTGCGAGGCCCGCCTCGGAGCGCGACGTCGCGGTGACGTGCGCGCCCGCTGCGGCAGCGAGCGATATCGCCGCAGACGCGACACCACCCGTGGCGCCCTGCACCAGCACGCGCTGACCCTCGCGGAGCCCGCCCTTGGTGAAGAGCATCCGCCACGCCGTCAGCCAGGCGGTGCCGAGGCCGGCCGCCTCGGCGAAGGAGAGGTGCTCGGGCTTCGGCACGAGGTTCTCCGACGGGAGGGCCACGTGCGTCGCGAACGTGCCGTCGATCCCGTCGGTGAGCATGCGGAAGTCGTCACCCCAGCCGAGCACCGGATAGACGACGACCTCCCGGCCGTCGGAGGTGACCCCGGCGCCGTCGCAGCCGAGAGTGACCGGCGGTTCGAAGGGGACGCCGACGACCCCCTGGAGCGTCCACAGGTCGTGGTGGTTGAGCGTGGCGGCCCGCACGGCGACCATCTCCCAGCCGTGGGGGACGGTCGGCTCGGGTCGATCCCCGACCCGAGGCCGTCGATCGGGTTCGGGAGCCCGAGGGCCTCGGCGTATGCAGCGAGCACATCGACCTCCGGGTGGTCTGCGTCGGACAGGTACCTTCGCACAGCCGGAGATCGCCGTGACGAGGCGCCCGTAGTACTCGCGTCGTGCCCGCGACCGAATCCGACGTCGAGGCGCTGACGCGCCTGCTCGGCCGTCCTCCGCGCGCCGACTTCGACGTCGTGGTGCGAGCCGACGATGGCGCGCCGGTCGTCATACGCAACGCTCCACTCCTCGACGACGGCACTCCGATGCCCACCCGGTACTACCTGGTCGACCCCGATCTAGTGGTCGCGGTCTCGAGGATCGAGGCCGCCGGTGGCGTGCGGGCCGCGGAGTCGGACGTGGACGCGGGGGCACTGCACAGGGCCCACGAGGCATACGCCGCCGAGCGCGACTCGGCCCTGCCGGCGGACCACACCGGCCCGGCTCCTCACGGCGGAGTGGGTGGCACCGCCCGGGGTGTGAAGTGCCTGCACGCCCACTACGCGTACCTTCTCGCGGGAGGCGACGACCCCGTCGGACGGTGGGTTGGGCAGCGACTCGACGAGCAAGCGGGGCAGGAGTCGGAACGGTGACCCGCGTCGCGGTGGTCGACATGGGCACCAACTCGACGCGCCTGCTCGTCGCCGACGTGGAGGGCTCGGGTGCCGACGCGCAGATGACGGTCCTGGATCGTCGGATGCGGATCACGAGGCTCGGACAGGGAGTCGACTCGGCGCACCGTCTGCACCCCGACGCCGATAGAGCGAACTGCCGGGGCCCTGCGGGAGTACGCGGAGGTCATCGCCGAGCTCTCGGCCGACACGGTGAGGGTCGCGGCCACGAGTGCCGCGCGCGACGCCGTCGAACCGGGACGAGCTCTTCGATCTGGCGGCCTCGGTGCTCGGCTGCCGCCCCCGAGCTCCTCTCCGGCGAGCAGGAGGCGAGCCTCTCGTTCCTGGGGGCTACCTGCGACCTCGACGACCCGGCGCCCTACCTGGTGGTCGACGTCGGCGGCGGATCGACGGAGATCGCGTCGGGACCGACCGGCCGGAGGTGTGCGCCTCGATCGACGTCGGTTGCGTTAGGTTGACGGAGACGTTCCTGCACACCGACCCGCCGACCGCCGAGGAGCTGAGTGCAGCGGTCACGGTCGTGCGGACCACCTCACCGACGTGTCGCGGCCGTTCTCGAGCCGTGGACGCCCCGCTGACGCTGATTGGCCTCGCCGGAACGGTGACGACCATGGCGGCGATCGAGATCGGGCATCGACACCTACTCCCGCGAAGCGATCCACCACTTCCGGCTCACTCGGGTCGCGGCCGAGGAGATCTTCCGCACGTTCGCCGTGGAGACGGTCGAGGCAGCGCCGCTACAACCCCGGTCTCGAAGCGGCGCGCGCCGACGTGATCGTCGGCGGCGTGGTGGCGGTGGTCGGCGTGATGCGGCACTTCGGGTTCGACGAGATGCTGGTCTCGGAGTCCGACGTCCTCGACGGTCTGGCGCGCACCGCGGTCTGAGGCGCGGTGACCGCTCCCGTTGCGGGGGTCGGTACGCTGCGGGCGTGCCGCACTCGGAACGCCTGCTCCTCGGCCCGGGGCCGTCGAACCCCTACCCGGAGGTCATGGAGGCACTGGCGCGTCCGGTGCTCGGCCACCTCGACCCGGAGTTCCTCGCCGTCCTCGACGAGACCTGCGCCGCGACTCCGCAGCGCGTTGCGGACCTCGAACGCGCTGACCCTGCCGGTGAGCGGGACGGGGTCGGCCGGCATGGAGGCCTGCTTCGTCAACCTCGTGGAACCGGGCGACGTGGCGATCGTCGGGGTCAACGGGGTGTTCGGCGAGCGCATGTGCGAGGTGGCACGCCGGTGCGGGGCGGAGGTCGTCAGGGTCGACGAGGAGTGGGGTCGCGCGCTCGATCCGCAGCGCCTGCTCGATGCGCGCAGGGCGCACCCGGAGGCGCGACTGGTCGCGGTGGTGCACGCCGAGACGTCGACCGGCGTCGAGAACGAGATTGCCCCGCTGGTCGCTCTGCGGGAGACCGAGACCCTCCTCCTCGTCGACGCGGTCACCTCGCTCGGCGGGATCCCCTTGGAGGTCGATGGTTGGGGGATCGACGCGGTCTACTCGGGCACCCAGAAGTGCCTCGGCGTCCCGCCCGGCCTCGCCCCGCTCTCGTTCTCGGGCCGTGCCGCGGAGAGGCTGCGCTCGCGCGCCACGCCGGTGCAGTCGTGGTACCTCGACCTCGGCCTCATCGGCGAGTACACCGGCGACCGGCGCGCAGGTACCACCACACCGCGCCGATCTCGATGGTCTACGCGCTCCACGCCGGGCTCGGCGTGCTCCTCGAAGAGGGGCTGGAGGAGGCGTGGGCGCGTCACCGACGTGCCGGTGCTGCGTTGCACGAAGCGCTCCCGGCGCTGGGGTTCGTGCTGCTGGCCGAGGAGGGCCGGCGCCTCCCTCAGCTGACGCTCGCCGGAGTGCCCGAAGGCGTCGACGAGTCGGCCCTGCGATCGACCCTCCTCGAGAGGTACGGGATCGAGGTCGGTGGTGCGCTCGGCGGGCTGGCAGGGAAGGCGTGGCGCATCGGGCTCATGGGGCACTGCGCCCGGGAGCGCTCGGTGGCCTCTCTGATGGGGGCGCTCCGCCGGGAGCTGTCGTGAGGGGCAAGAAGATCGTGTCGCGGTAGTACCGGAGCTCGGCGACCGATTCGCGGATGTCATCGAGCGCGCGGTGCGACTCCTTCTTGCTCGGCCGCGCCTTGTACGCGTCGGGGTACCAGCGACGGCAGAGCTCCTTGAACGACGACACGTCGACGCTCCTGTAGTGCAGGTAGCCGTCGAGGTCGGCCAGGTACTTCACGAGGAAGCGCCGATCCATCCCGATGCTGTTGCCGCACAACGGAGCCGAGCCGCTCTCGGGGACGTGGCCGCGTACGTACTCGAGGACTGCGGCGCCGGCCGCGGACAGGTCGGTGGTGGACTCGGCGATCATCGTCAGCAGGCCGGACTTCGTGTGCATCGACCGCACGTAGTCGTCCATGGCCTCCAGCGCCTCGGAGGGCTGGTACACGACGAGGTCGATGCCGTCGTCGAGGATCTCGAGCGACGAGTCGGTGACCAGGCACGCGATCTCCACGATGACGTCGCGTTCGGCGTCGAGGCCGGTCATCTCGAGGTCGATCCAGACGAGACGGTCGCTGTCGGGAGCACGGGACATCGTCGGTCACGCTACCGGACGCCCACACCCGCCTCCCGTACCCGGTAGCGATGGCACCGTGAAGGGCTCGCAGGGCCGCGCCTAGTCTTCGCCCGTGCAAGAGATCGTGTGGAGGCCGTCGCCTGACCTCCTCGCCGAGAGCAACGTTGCCCGATTCATGTCGGAGCACGGGTTCGATTCCCTCGACGACCTGCTCGCCGCGTCGGTGCGCGATCCCGAGTGGTTCTGGGACGCAGTGGTGCGATTCCTCGGACTGCCGTGGAGCGAGCCCTACCGGAGGGTCCTCGACGACTCCGACGGCGCTCCCTGGGCGCGCTGGTTCACCGGTGGGCGGCTGAACGTCGCGTCGGCGTGCGTCGACCGCCACGCCGCGGCCCCTGACGCCGCCGCGACGCATCGCGATCAGCTGGGAGGGCGAGGAGGGGACCCGCCGTGAGGTCACCTGGGCAGAGCTCCGTGCGCTGACAGACAGGATCGCAGCCGGTCTCGCCGCCCGCGGGGTCTCCGCCGGCGACGCGGTGGGCCTCTTCCTCCCGATGGTCCCCGAGACCGTCGCTGCGCTCATGGCCGTGGCGAAGCTCGGTGCGGTCTTCCTCCCGATCTTCTCCGGGTACGCAGCCGACGCGGTCGCGATCCGGCTGGCCGACGCAGAGGCGGTCGCGCTCGTGACCGCCGACGGCTTCACGCGGCGCGGACGCGTGATACCGATGAAGGAGACGGCCGACGCCGCCGTCGCACAGGTCCCGACGGTGCGAACGGTTGTCGTGGTGCCGCGCCTCGGCCGCGACGACACACCGATGGTCGCCGGCCGCGACGTCACGCTCGCCGACCTGATCGCAGATCGCTCCGACCGCTTCGACGCCGTCGCTGTCGAGAGCGAGCATCCCCTCTTCGTCGCGTACACGAGCGGCACCACGGGGAAGCCGAAGGGGTCGGTGCACGTGCACGGCGGGTTCCTCGCCAAGGTCGCCGAGGAGGCGGCGTTCCAGACCGATCTGCGCGACGGCGAGAGGCTGTTCTGGCTCACCGACATCGGTTGGATCATGGGTCCGTGGGAGATCATCGGAACGCTTGCGAATCGCGGCACTCTCGTCCTCTACGACGGAGCGCCCGACCATCCGGCGCCGGATCGGATCTGGTCGCTCGTCGAGGGGCACCGGGTCGGGGTGCTGGGTGTCTCGCCGACGCTCATCCGGGCGTTGATGGCGCGCGGCGACGACCTGCCCGCCGCGCACGACCTCTCGACACTGCGCATCCTCGCGTCGACCGGTGAGCCGTGGAACGAGGGCCCGTGGCGCTGGTACTTCGACCGGATCGGAGGCGGGCGCTGCCCGGTGATCAACATCTCGGGTGGCACCGAGGTAGGTGCGTGCTTCCTCTCGCCTCACGTCGTCCAGCCACTCTCGCCTTGTTCGTTGGGCGGGCCATCGCTGGGGATGGCCGTCGACGTCTTCGACGATCTCGGCAACCCGGTGAGGGGGGAGGTCGGCGAGCTCGTCTGCACCAAGCCGTGGCCCGGTATGACCCGGGGCCTGTGGCGCGACCCGGAGCGGTACCTGGAGACCTACTGGTCGCGCTACCCCGGAGTCTGGTGGCACGGCGACTTCGCGTCCGTCTCCGACGACGGGCAGTGGTTCCTGCACGGACGCTCCGACGACACGATCAAGATCGCGGGGAAGAGGCTCGGCCCCGCGGAGGTCGAGACGGCGCTGGTCGCGCATCCGGCCGTGGTCGAGGCCGCCGCGGTGGGAGTGCCCGACGAGCTGAAGGGTGAGGCGCTGTGGGGTTTCGTCGTGTTGGCGGAGGGGTGCGAGCCATCCGACGCGCTGCGGGCGGAGCTGCGAGAGCTGGTGGCCGAGCGGGTCGGTTCGTCGTTCCGCCCGTCGCAGATCCGCTTCACCACGGCACTGCCGAAGACGCGGAGTGCGAAGGTGCTCCGGCGCGCGATCCGCGCCGTGGTCACGGGCGAGCCGCCCGGCGACCTGTCGGGGCTCGAGGATTCGGGGGCGCTCGATGCGATCGTGGCGTCGCGCTGACGTGCCCGAGCTGGTCGGGCCGCGGGTGCTCCTGCGCCCGCTCTCCGTCGACGACTGGGACGACTGGCGCGACGTCAGGACGAGGAGCCGGGAGTGGCTCGAGCAGTGGGAGCCTCTGCCCGAGCACGGATCGCCCGACGCGGTCGTGGAGCGGGAGGCGTTCCGCGCGCGCTGCGGTGCGTGGGAGCGGCAGCGGCACTTCGACTCGGCGCACGGCTTCGGGCTCTTCGTGGAGGGGGGCAGGTTCGCCGGTGAGGTGAGCCTCGGCAACGTGCAGCGCGGGCCGTTCCAGATGGGCTACGTCGGCTACTGGATCGACAGGCCTCTTGCGGGTCGCGGCTATGTGCCCGAGGGTGTGCTCCTCCTGATGCGGCACACGTTCGAGTCGCTCGGGCTGCACAGGATCGAGGCGGCGATCGTGCCGCGCAACGCCGCGAGCATCCGGGTCGCGCAGAAGGTGGGCATGCGCGACGAGGGCGTGGCCCTGCGCTTCTTGCAGATCCGCGGTGTCTACGAGGACCACGTGAGGTACGCGATCACCGCCGACGAGTGGCGGGAACAGCACGGCGAGCCCGGCCATTGACGCCGACCCGGCCTGGCTGAAGATGATCGACAACAGCGAGGGCTGCTTCGTCGACGATGCTGCGGTGACCCAGCAGACCATCTACCGCAGGCTGGCCTGAGCCTCGACGCTGCTCGGCTCTATGCGTCGTCGCGGGTCGCGACCTCGACAGCCTCGACCGCGTCCGTGGCGTCGGCGACCTCGACGGCCTCGACAGCGCCTTCGGACTCGGCCGCCTCCACGGCCTCCGCCGCGGTCAGGTCGATGTCGACGCCGGCAAGGGCGGGGTGCCGTAGCCGCGGGAGTCGCAGGTCGATCGGCTGCAGCTTCGCAGTGACGCGCGCCGACTGGCCGAGCACCTCGGGCCTGTGACGGCGGAGATTCGTGCCGCACATGGGGCAGCGCCGCGCCTCACTGTCGCTGAGCACCGCTACGCAGGTCGGGCAACGAAACATGGACACTCCGTCCGGCCCTCGCCGACCGGGCTCCGCCCGGACCGGGTTCGGGTCCCGACGCCGATGCTACCCCCGCGGGCGCCCTGCTACTAGTGCGCCCGGCCTCAATTCTCGGGTCTGCGGCCCCCAGCCGTCTTCTCGGCGAAGTAGGGGCGCCCCAGCGACCAGGTCTGGTGCTCCACCTCGGTTGCGACGGCGTCCTCGAACGAGGCCTGCCACGGAGCGCGCCTGAGCGTCTCCTTGGTGCGGGCGCTCAGGTCCTGAGGTACCTCGGCCGCTCTAGCCGCCAGGGCGACGGCGGCGTCGAGGAGGCCGGCGTCGTCGTGGACCGACCAGGCCAGACCCACCTCGAGGGAGCGTGCCGCCGTGAGCACCTCGCCGAAGAGGACCATCGCGGCCGCGGCCTGCGGGCCGACCGCCCGCTCGAGCATCCACACGTGGCCGCCGCCGGGGTGGATCCCGATCTTCAGGAAGCGGGTGTCGAAGCGCGCCGACTCCCCCGCGAGGCGCACGTCGCACACGAGCGCGAGGTTGAACCCCGCTCCGACCGCGGGGCCGTTGACGGCCGCGACCGTGGGAAGCGAGGACCGCAGCACGCGCAGGAAGCCCTCGTATATCGAGACGACCGTCGCAGGCTCCGATCGGCGCGCGCTCATCTGACCGAGATTCGAGAGGTTCGCACCGGAGCAGAAGGCGGGCGGCTCACCGGTGACCACGACCGCGCCGATGTCGTCGTCGTTCTCCAGCACGTCGAACGCGGCGACGATCTCGGCGATCATCGGAGCGCTCATGGCGTTGCGCCGCTCGACGTCGACGAGTGTGACGACGCCGACTCGGCCGCGGGTCTCGACCCTCACGTTCATGGTCTCTCCTCCGAACGGACGACGGCCGGGGAGTGGCGGAAGAAGTCCTCGACCTCGTGCTCGTAGCGATAAGAAGGGTGCTTGTCGCCGATCGTCTTCGCGAGCCGGAGGCCGCGAGCGAACGCGTCGACGGTTCCGGCCGTCGTGTGCTCGTACTCGTAGCCGGCCTGCTTGAAGCGCGTGTTCTCGATGCCGCGCCCGTAGCGCAGCAGCGCCAGGACCTCGGAGGGAAGGTCGATCACGCGCGCCATGCGCAGGGGCTCGACCGCCCAGTTGGTCAGCACCGGCGGGAGCGACACACGCCGCTTGCCCACCATCGCGCAGATCTCGCTCCACGGCAGCACGCCGTCGCCCGCGACGTTGAAGACGCCGGGGACGTCGTGCACGGTCGCGTACATGAGCGCGCCGACCACATCGTCCTCGTGCACGAACTGGAGTCGGGGGTCGTATCCGAAGATCTCCGGGGCGAGAGGGAGGCGCAGGGCGTGCGACAGGGGAGTGTCGATGTCGTCGCCGAGGACGTTCGCGAACCGCAGCAGAGTGACAGCAATGTGGGGGTTGTCGTCGGCAAAGTCACGAAGGAACGCCTCGACCTCCAGGAGCGACCGCTCGACGTTGGTGCGGGCGCCACGCGAGCGCGGTACGTCTTCCTTGAAGACGTACGGGTCCTCCTTGTTCGATCCGTACACGAGCGCCGACGACTTGAGGACGACCTTGCGCACCGGGCTGTCGGGCGCTCCGGCGGCCGCGAGGAGGTTCATCGTGCCGATGACGTTGATCTCGTGCAGCGTGCGCCCTCCGGCTCTCGTCGAGTCGACGATCAGGTGGGTGTGGAGCACCGTGTCCACCTGCGTCGCGGCGACGATCCGCGTGAGGATCGAGAACGTGGAGTCGCAGCGTACGAACTCTGTGCGCTCCAGGGGAACGCGCGGCTCGCGTGTATCGACGCCGACGATCACCTCGACGTCGTCGCGCGCCTCCAGGGCCTGGGCGAGGCGCCCGCCCCAGAAGGTGCTCAGCCCGGTCAGGAGGATCCTCACCGCGCGCCGCCCCTCATCCGAACCACACGCTGCGCCGGGTCCGCAGCATGTCGTAGAGGGCCTCCTGGATACGACCACGGATGTGCTCGGACTCGTCCATCACACGGCTGCGCGAGTACCGCTCCTGATCCGGTGGGACGTCGAAGTGGATCGGCGGCAGGACCCGGATGCGGAACTTCGCCGGCAGGTATGCGACGAACCCGAGCGGCCCGAAGAGGACCTCGTTCGCCGTGATCGGGAAGTAGGGGATCCCCAGCAGCTTCGCGATCCTGTTGCTCTTCCAGAGGATCGGCATCGACTCCTCGGCACCGACCACGGCGATCGGGATGATCGGGACTCCCGATCGCATCGCGATCTCCACGAAGCCACCCCGCCCGAAGCGCCGGAGCTGGTAGCGGTCGCGGTAGTGCTTTCCCGTGCCCTTCGCCCCCTCTGGGAAGACGAGGACGAGCTCGCGTTGGTCGTGGAGGAGGCGGTACACGTTGTCGGGGTGCGCAGCGACGCCACCCGAGCGCGCCCAGAGCGTCCCGATCACCGGGAGCGCCCGGAAGAGGTTCTCCGCGAGGCCGTAGACGGGGCGCCCCATGTCGCGCTCGATGCCGTGCATGATCGCCGGTGCGTCGGAGGGGATGGCGGCCGCATGGTTGGCGACCAGGAGTGCGCCACCCTCGGCCGGGAGGTTCTCGAAACCCTCCCACTCGACGCGGAACCAGTAGCGGTAGATCGGCTCGTAGAGGGTGCGCGTGAGCGAGCGCATCTTCTCGCTCCGCCCCCACTCGTCGACGTCGGAGCGGCGCAGGCCGGCATCCCCTGTCGGCTCCTCGTCGTGCGCGGAGCGGGGTACGTGCACCAGGGCGCCGCCGGAGGTGAGCTCGGGCGCCGCGCCGAGTCCGCCGCGGGCTATGTCCGCCACCGGCGGGTCGGTGCGGCTATCGGTCACCGCGACAGCAAACCCCCAACCGCCCTCCGGCGCAAACCAGGGAGCGGTGGGTGTCATACCCCTGGTGTTGAATCGGGGCGTGGAACCGGCCCCGACCGTCCGCTTCGCCCATGTGGCCCGCAGTCTGGGGGTTGCTTCGCGGGCGGCCGGGCTCGAGGCGCCGGCCTTCCGGAGCCCTCCCCGACTTCCCGGGGCCGTCAGAACGGTGCGCCGGATGCCGGGCGGCGTCGTGGTCGCCGTGGCCGTCAGGGGGCGCCCCTTTGTCGACGTCGTGGCCGACATGGTCGAGGGCATCGTGGTGGCCAACGGCCTCCAGGGCGTCGCCGCCACGCGCGTGCGTACGGCTCTGCACGAGGCGGCGGCCGAGGTGTCACTGGCCGGCCCCGCCGCGGCGTAGCGTCGTCGGCAGGCCCGGGTGGCGGAATCGGCATACGCAGGCGGCTTAAACCCGCCGGCCCCACGGGGCATGAGGGTTCGAATCCCTCCCCGGGCACCGGCCACTGTCGTGAGGGGCACCTGAGGGTCGCTTCTCCCAACATCGGTTCGTGAACTGGTCCGAACGCAGCGGCCACCGCTGGACAGTCGCCGTTCTTATTGTCGCGACTGCGCTGTATCCTGGGCCGCGTGACCGACGCTGCACACGATCGAGTCGAGACGCCGCGTGGCGTGACCAAGCTCGCGCGCGACCTCAGCGCTGAGCAACTGGCCGCGGCACCCTCATTGGCGTCGATCGATGATTTGGTGATCGAGGATCTCTCCGACGACGAAGACGACGCGTTCTCAGCTGCACTGGCATCGTGAGACTGGTTGTCGATACCGGCGTGTTCAGCGCTGCGTTGAGTCGGCGGCGACGGCCATCGCTCGAAGCGCATGTACGAGCGCTTCAAGGTAACCAGTTGTTTCTGGCCGCGGTCACTGTCGCGGAATTGCGGTACGGCGCGATCGTCGCCTGAGTGGGGTGCGCCCCGGCTCGAGCGAATCGAAGCGGCGATCGCAGCGACGACGGTCGTGCCTGTCTCCGATGCCTTCCTCACGACCATCGCCGAGCTCCGCGCAGCGTGTCGCCGAATCGGGCACCCGTTGGCTCAACACGTCCACAGCAACGACTTGTGGATCGCGGCGACTGCCCGCCACATCGATGCGGCACTCGTCACTGCGGACTCCGTGTTCGTCGGGGTGCCGTCTGCTGGTCATCGTTCCGTGACGAGCAGATGTGGGGGTTGATCAGCGATGCCTCGTGACCGTGGCCGCATTCACGACTACGACGACCCGATGAGCGAGCGACCGCTGAGATTGAACGCGACATCCCTGGCGCGAGCTTCGGTGACCCGCAGACCGGCCAAGTTGGGCATCGTGCGAGCAGGCACCTCGGCAGTTGCATCGCCCACCCGATAACGATTCCGTTATCGGGTGCCTACATGGTGAGTTGAGTTCCACCCTGACTGTGAGGAGTGGGCCGACAACCTCGAGCAAGCCGACGCTGAAGCCCTCCTCGCAGCGATCCGGGTGCTCAGAGACCACGGGCCGCCGCTCGGCCGCCCGCTGGCAGACACCGTAAAGGGCAGCCGACACAACAACATGAAGGAACTTCACCTGGGGTCGACGGGGCGGACTGAGGTGCGAGTCCTATTCGCGTTCGACCTGGAACGGGAAGCGACGATGAGCCTCGAGCAGTGGGAGAAGAAGGTCCTCGAAACGCCTGGGGCCGAGGACCGTGTCCGAGAGATCGAGGACGAGCCCCGCCTCGCGGCCAGTCTCACCGCGCTTCGCGAGAAGGCCGGCGTGTCACAGCGTGAACTCGCCGAACGCATCGGCGTCTCGCAGCCTCGCATCGCCGCGATCGAGCGATCCCGAAACGTGACCATCGACGTGCTCGAGCAGTACGTCGAAGCACTCGGCGGCTACGTCGAGATCTCCGTCGTCCAAGGCGGCCGACGAACCTCGCTGCTCGGGCGCCAGGAATCGAGACGCGCGGCTGCCTCGAAGCCGTCGACCAAGCGCAAGGTCGGATCACCGTCCGAGCCGAGAGATACGCGCACGCAGGAGGAAGCCCTCGTCGCCGAAGGCATCGCCTTCGAGAACGACGCTGCCGATCCCGGGCGCCGGATTACCGCGGAGGAACTCAGGGCTTCTACATGAGCGCCGTAGCTCGGGGAGCGTGTGTCAACCGAGTCGTTAAGGCGCCCGTGTTGGAGAAGGTGCGGGACGGCTGCTTCGACCGTCGTCGACTTGGCCGAGGTTGTGCTCGAAACCGTCTAGGAGTTGGAAGAGCTGATCGCTTTCCCATTCGCGGTCGCGTCGCCGTCCGACTCGTACGGGAACGAGGACACCTGCCTCCTCAAGGCGGTTGAGCGCGGCCCGCGCTGCCGCTGGCGTGACAGCGTGTCGGGATGCTGCGCTCTCGGCGCTCACGATCGGCTGGTTGGGAAGAGCGAGGACAATCTTGCGGGCGACGGAGTCTGCGCGTGGGGTGCCGGCGCGTTCGATGAGCTGTCCCACTAGCACCTCGATGTCGACAGACAGGCGCTCGGTGGCCGCCGCTGCGTTGGTGACGGCGTCTGCGAAGGCGCCGATCCAGTCGTCGGTTCGGCCTTCGCGGAAGTCGGTGAGACCGGTGATGTAGCGGCGGGCGTTGGTGGCGAGAACGACGCTGATCGGCGGGACGAGGCGCGGGGCTATGTTGCGTCGGCGGAGGATCACATGGATGAGGCAACGCCCGGCACGGCCGTTGCCGTCGCCGAAGGGGTGGATGGTCTCGAACTGTGCGTGTGCGATCGCAGCCTGCGCGATCGCCGGTAGGTCATCGAGGTTCGCGAACGCGACGAGATCGTCGAGCAGCGCCGACACTCGATCGGGTGGCGGAGGGACGAACACGGCGTCTCGCGGGCTGGTGCCGCGGCCACCGATCCAGTTCTGGTCGGCGCGCACGATGCCTGCGAAGCGCTCCTCGTTGGTGCCTTCGAGGAGTACGTGATGGATGTCGAGCAGATCACCGAGACGGAGCCGGCGACGCCCGGTACCGATCGCGACGGCACGCTCCATCGCCCGCACGTTTCCGAGCACGGCACGGGCCGTGCTGTCGGCAGCGAGTGGCTCGTAGGCAGCTAGCGCCAGCCGCTTGTTGGATGCGCGCAGGCCCTCGATGAAAGACGAGCCGAGTGCCTCGGCGCGCAGGAGCGGTCCGGCGAGCGCCTCTAGGTCGTGGCTGCTCCGTGCCGCTTGGAGCCCGGTCAGTGCAGAAGTCGCCTGCGCGACGGCCTCCGCCGCGCGGCCCGCCAGCGGGTGGTCCCACTGCGCGATCGGGTCGGGCACGAAGGCCTGGAAGTGGAATGGCTGGCGGTCGCGGCGAGGGCCGTATCCGCCACCTTCCCAGAGGACGTCAACAAGCTCGGGCAGAGGAGGGATCCTTTCGCACGAAGGGCGTTACGCAATGATCATGGCTGATCCTTGCGTAGTCCTATCCCAACGAACCGGTCCGCCTTGCGAAAGGATATCTACTAATCCTTTCGCAACCGCACATCGTGTCGGCGCTGCCTTGCTAACATTTTGCTAACGGAATCCCGCGAATGGGGGTCCACGGAGCAGATCTCGTGGACTCCCGTTTCGCGAAAGCCCTGCTCAGGGTCACTGCGTGTCAGCGAACGAACTCGCCGGACGGGCCCGGCGCAGACCCGATCAACCCGCCGGCCCCGCAAGGGGTATGAGGGTTCGATCCCTCCGGGCACCTCCCCGGGCACCGTTCTGGCCGTGTCGATCCGATCGGCCGGCGCGGGCACCCGAGGTCTCGCGTTTCCTGGCCTCGGTCGCCGGCGCCGGCTCGAGGAGCGTCTCGCCGCGGGGGAGCTGTGGCAGGAGAACGACCTCGTCTTCTGCACCGAGACCGGCGAGGCTCTCCACCCGGATCGCTTCTCCCGGGCGTTCGAGCGCGCGGCGCAGAGCTCGGGCCTTCCGCGCATCCGCATGCACGACCTGCGCCACACGTGGGCGACCCTCGCGCTGCAGGCCGGGATTCACCGAAGGTCGTGAGCGAGCGCCTCGGACACGCCACCACGAGCATCACGCTCGACATCGACAGCCACGTGCAGCCCGAGCTCGACGCTCACGCCGCGACAGCGGTGGCGCGCTTGTTCGATGCAGAGCCCGACGGCGATCCGGGTGTCAAGGGTCAAGGTCGCCCCTCCGACACGAGTGCGGTGTTTGATTCCCGCCTGTCTCGCGGGGAGTGGCCGGGCCCGCCGTTCGGTGCCGGGTAGCGCGGGAGTGCTCGCGCAGAGCCCGAGCGTCAACATATGTTGACAGGTGCCGGCGAATCGGTAGAATGCCGAAGTGGAGGTCGAGGGGAGCGCTCGAAGGCACGGCGTTCCCGACGACGACATGCACCACGCCTACCGGCATCACTGGAGAGCCTTCGCGACAGACGACCCGTCGGTAACGATGTTCGTGGGACCTGGTCGTGACGGTGCGCCGATCGAGGTCGGCGTGGTCGTCGATGACGACGGTGAGGCGATCATCCACTGCATGCCGGCACGAGCCAAGCTCCTGAAGGGATGGTGGACGCCATGACGAAGACATCACGCACCGAGAAGGCTGCAGCGCTCGAGCGCTGGGCCGATGACGTAGAGCCCGAAGCGCTCGTATCCGTCGACACCAAAGTGCTGCGCCGGCTCGCCGCGCTCGCCGAGAAGCGCGAGACGCTCGAGAGCGAGCTCACCCGAGCTGTACTCGCTGCCCGTCGCTCCAACCGTACGTGGTCGGAGATCGGCGCGATGCTCGGCGTGTCGAAGCAGGCTGCGCAACGCAAGTACGGCCGTCAGGTTCCTGCCGCGTAGCCACGCGCCAGAGGTGCTCGCACCGCGCCGCGGGAGGCCCAGCGGCATCCCGCGCGAAACCTGAATCGCACGGGAGGAGCTGGAGGCTCTCGTGTGCCAGTGAACGAACTCGCCGGACGGGCCCGGCGCAGACCCGATCAAGCCCGCCGGCCCCACGGGGCATGAGGGTTCGAATCCCTCCCCGGGCACCTCCCCGGGCACCGCTCTGGCCGTGTCGAGCCGACCATTGAGTGTCTAGCCACCGATACGGTGGCTGGACGCGACAGGTTCGGGCAGGCGACGACCCGGCAGACCTGGTCGGTCGTCGGCCGCGAGGAATCCGGCGCGTGTCGGTTGCATGTGGCTGGCTCCGTCGGGCGTGGTCCGTGTGGCGAGCACCTGGTGGACGTTGAGGCGGTTGCCCTCGAACCCGAGGGCGCTCCCGGCCATGTACAGCAACCAGATCCGGGCCCGTGGTGCGCCGACGAGCGCGACGGCCTCGTCCCAGTTGGCTTCGAGGTTCGCGATCCAGTGGCGCAGGGTGCGGGCGTAGTGCTCGCGGAGCGACTCGACGTCGCGGCACTCCAGTCCCTCGTCTTGCAGCGCGCTGACCACGCGGCCGACCTCTTGCAGGTGCCCGTCGGGGAAGACGTAGCGAGCCACGAACGAGTCCGTGATCGAAGGCTCCGTCGCCGTTGGGTCGTGAGATGGCGTGGTTGAGGAGCCGACCGCCCGGCTTCAGGAGTCGCCGGAGCCGGCGCAGGTACTCGGTGAGCTGTTCGATGCCGACGTGCTCGAACATCCCGATGCTCGAGACGGCGTCGTACGGCCCGTCGTCGACGTCGCGGTAGTCCTGGAGCCGGATCTCGACCCGGCCGTCGAGCCCGGCGTCGCGCACGCGCTGCCGGGCGAGGCCGGCCTGCTCGTCGGAGATGGTGATCCCGACGGCCTCGACACCGTGGTTCCGGGCGGCGTGGAGCGCCATGCCTCCCCACCCGCAGCCGACGTCGAGGAGGCGCATGCCCGGCTCCAGCGCGAGCTTGCGGCAGATCGAGCTCGTACTTGAGCTCTTGGGCCCGGCCGAGGGTGGTGTCGGCCTCGGGGAAGTAGGCGCACGAGTACGTCATGGTGGAGCCGAGAACGAGCCGGTAGAAGTCGTTGCCGACGTCGTAGTGGTGGCGGATGGCCGAGGCGTCACGGGCCTTGGAGTGCCGGCGGCCCCTGAGGCGTGCCTCCTCGGCCGGAGGTGCGGGACGGAGGCCGATCGCTCCCAGTCGTCGGGCGGAACCTACGAGGGAGACCCACTCCCGCAGGCTGAGGCGCAGGGATACGTCGGCGTCACGGCCGCCGACCTGGTCGCGCAGCGCCAGCAGGTCGAAGATCGACCCCTCCGCCTCGAGGTCGCCGGTCACGTACGCCCTCGCGAGACCCAGCTCGCCTGGGTTCCACAGCAGTCGTCGCAGCGCTCGTGGCGAGGTGATGGTGATGCCGACGGGCGCTCCGGGATCGCCGAACGTAGAACCGTCCCAGCAGGTGAGCCGCAACGGCGGGGTGCTCCCGAGGAAGGACTCGACGATCGTCTGGATCTCCACGGCGGCGGAGCGCTTCATGCTCGTCTACCCCCTGCTCTCTCCATCTGCCAGGTTCCGACGGTCACTCGGTAGGCGTGCCCGACGGACTCCGCATGCGACCGCCGCCTCCGGCCGCCGCTGGGGGTCGGTGCAGCACTTGCGGGCTGGGACCACCTCGTCGGGTGTCGACGTCGGCGCATCGATGATTGCCGGGTCGCCGGTGGGCGGTCAAGGGTGCCGGGTTCCGGCGGCGCTCAGAGGCGGGCGACGGTCAGGGGCGGGCGACGTTCGGTGGCGGGCGGCGTGTGCGAACGCCGGGGTTGGCCCTCTGAGTCGTTGTCACACCCGGGGTCTAGAGTCGAACGTATGTTCGCTGCTGAGTGTGCTGCGAGGGAGCCCGACATCGTGGAGGTCGAGGTTGCGATGGCTCGGGCTGCGGGTGCTGTGAACGCGGCGCAGGGGCGCCTCGTGGCCCTGGTCGCCGATGGTCTCGCCAGGGGTGTGTGGCAGCAGGGTGGGGTGCAGTCGGCCTCTCACTGGCTCACGTGGCAGCTGGGGGTCTCAGCCGGTCAGGCCCGCAGGCTCCTGGGGGTTGCCCGCAGGGCCCGGGAGCTGCCCGCGACGATGGAGGCGTTCGGGGCCGGGGAGCTCTCCTTCGATCAGGTGGCGGTCATCGCACGACACGTCCCTGCCGGCTTCGAGGGTTCCGCCGCCGCCCTGGCCCGCTTGTGCACGGTGCGTCAGCTCACCCGGGCGCTCTCCCGGTACTCGTTCACCCCCGGTCCCGGCCCCGGCCCCGACGACCCCGCCGGCCCCGACGGCGCATCTCCCGCGGGCACCGCCGCTGAGGGGGGCCGGGTCTCGTTCGGTGAGCGCGACGACGGCCGCTGGCACCTGCGGGCGGATCTCCCCGCGGATGAAGGCGCGCTCGTCGAGCAGGCCCTCACCGCCGCACACCACGACCTCTTCCACCAGCAGCCCGCCGACACGACTCCTGGCGGCCGGCGGGCGCGGGTGAGTTGGGCTGATGCTCTCGTCTGTGTCTCGGAGAGCTACCTGCGCTGCGGTGAGGCCGCCCTCCCGGGGGCGGGCAGGTACCTGATCAACGCTCACCTCGAGACCGACCCCACAGACCCCAACACGCCCGGCGGGCTCTCGCTGCACCTCGGCGGCCCGCTCCCCGACGCTCTACGGCGCCTCATCGAGTGCGACACCACAATCCGGCCCGTGCATGAGACCCACGGGCTGCCGGTGAGTGTCGGCAGGGCGATGCGGATCGTGGCGGGCCGCACCCGACGTCTCATCGAGCACCGCGACGGCGGGTGTGCCGTGCCGGGGTGCCCCACCACCAGGTTCCTCCAGATCCACCACATCACCCACTGGGAGGACGGCGGAACCACCAACACCGAGAATCTCGTGGCCCTGTGTCGAGCGCACCACCGAGACCACCACCAAGGCCACCTCACCATCACCGGCAACCCCGACCGGCCACCCGGCCACCCGAACGGCCTGCGCTTCACCGACAAGCGCGGCCGGCCCATCGGCCCCGCCGCCCAGCCACAACCACCCCGCCGACAGCCCCACACCCGCCCGTACCGGCACCCCACCGGCGAACACCTCGACACCCACTGGCTCCACCTACCCCCCGACCCGCCACCCGACAACCAGAACTGACCCCCGGCGGCTACCCCCCGATCGCCGGAACGGGCTGCGGGGGTGGGGGGCCCACGTAGTGGGCGCTGGGGCGGATCAGGCGGTTGTCGGCGGCCTGCTCGAGGATGTGGGCGCACCACCCGATGACTCGGCTCGACGCGAAGGTCGGGGTGAAGAGCTCGGGGGGGACGCCGCAGGAGTCCATCACGATCCCGGCGTAGAACTCGACGTTGGTGTAGAGGCGCCTCCCGGGCTTCAGCTCGTCGAGAACCTTCACGGCGGTGCTCTCGATGTGGCGCGCCAGCTCCATCTTCTCGCCGCCGAGGCCGTCGGCCACCTCTCGCAGCAGCAGCGAGCGCGGGTCGTCGGTCTTGTAGACGCGATGGCCGAAGCCCATGAGGCGGTCGCCGCGCTCGACGGCGTCGCGCAGCCACGGCTCCGCCCGGTCGGCGGTCCCGATCGCCTCGAGCATCGCGAGTGCCCGGCTGGGGGCGCCGCCGTGCAGCGGGCCCGAGAGCGCACCGATGGCGCCGACGACCGCAGCGCCGAGGTCGGCGCCGGTCGAGGTGATGACGCGAGCGGTGAACGTCGACGCGTTGAAGCCATGGTCGATCGTCGATATCAGGTACTTCTCGACTGCGGCCGCGTGCTCGGCCGCCGGTTCCACCCCCTGCATCATGTGCAGGTAGTTGGCGGCGTAGCCGAGGTCGTCGCGCGGCTCGACCGGCTTCAGGCCCTGCCGCAGGCGCCACAGCGCGCAGATGAGGGTCGGGACGACGGCGCACACCTGGAGGGCCTGGCGGCGGAGCGTCTCGTGGTCGACGTCGAGCGACGGGCGGAAGTCGAGGGACGAGGCGAGGAGCGAGATCGACGTGCGCAGCGCGTCGAGGGGCACGAAGTCGCTGCCCGTACGGGCGATCTCCTCGAGCACGGGCAGGAGGCCGGGCGGGATCTGCCGAAGTGGGCGGACCTCGGCGGCGAATGCCGCCCGATCGGCGCGGAGTCACCGGCAGCGAGCCGTCGACGAGGAGGCGCCACACGTCTTCGAGCGGGCGGAGTCGCGCGAGGTCTACGGCGTTGTGCTCGCGGTAGTGGTAGAAGCCCTCGAGCCCGCGGACGTCGCCGATCGCAGTCTCGGCTACGACCACTCCCTCGAGGCCGCGCGGCACCTCGTGGGCCATCGCCTCGGCCGGTTGGATCAGCGCGATACGCATCAGGTCGCGCATCGAGACGATCCCGGCGAGCTGAGCGCCCTCGACGACGGGGATGTGGCGGTACCCGTACTCGGCGAGGAGGGCGAACGCGTCGGCGACCAGCAGGTCGGAGCTGACGGAGTCGGGCTCGGGCGTCATCCACTCCGACACGGGAGCGGTAGCCGTGTCGGCGCCGGCGGCGGCGACGCGCACGAGGTCGCGCTCGGTGAGGATCCCGATCGGGCGCTCCTCGGAGTCGACGGCGACGACCGACCCGACGCGGCGCTCACCCATCAGGGCGGCGGCGTCGGCGACCGTGTCGGCGGGCCGGACCGTGATGACGGGCCGGCTCATGATCTCGGCCACTGTGCGTGCAGCGCCGGGGGCGGCGTCCGCCACGGGTGTTCCTTCCGTCGGCGAGGGGCTTCGCGGCGAGTCTACGGGGCGGCCTCGCCGTGGCGGCCCTCTCCCGAAGCGAAGCGCGCCGCACCCTCGAGCGTCTCGCCCGACGCGATCACCGAGAAGCCGAGGCGATGCTCGTTGCCGATCGCCTCCTCGAGGGGGAGGGCCCACTGCTCGTACGACGAGCGACGATCGGCGCGCATGCAGAGCTGCGGAAGAGCGCTCAGCTCCCGGGCGAGGTCGATCGCTGTGGCGAGAGCGGCGCCGGGTTCGACGACGCGATTCGCCAGCCCCATCTGCCGGGCCTCCTCGCCCGAGACGCCCCGGCCGGTGAGGATGAGGTCGAGGGCGTGGGAGTGCCCGATGAGGCGGGGCAGCCGGATCGTGCCGCCGTCGACGAGGGGCACGCCCCACCGCCGGCAGTACACGCCGAAGACGGCGTCGTCGGCAGCGACGCGCAGGTCGCACCACAGGGCCAGCTCGAGCCCGCCTGCGACCGCGTAGCCTTCGACCGCGGCGATCACCGGCTTCGAGAGCAGCATGCGCGTCGGGCCCATCGGGCCGTCGCCGGCCTCGGTCACTCGATTCGCGCGTGGTGCGCCCTCCTCGCCGATCGCCTTGAGGTCGGCTCCTGCGCAGAAGTAGCCACCGGCTCCGGTGAGCACCGCGACCGATTGCGAGTCGTCGTCGTCGAAGTCGCGGAACGCGCGCGCGAGCGCCTCGGCCGTGGGGCGATCGACTGCGTTGCGTGCTTCGGGGCGGTCGATCGTGACGATCGTGACTGCGCCGTCGTGCTCGATCCGTACCGTCATGGCCGGGCCCTTCCGCTAGGTGCGTCCGCGCGCTCGCCTTGCCTCGAGATGGGAACATTCGTTGAGCGACTCGACGGAGCGCACTCCGTCGCGCGACGCGACCACGCGCGACACCGACGTGTAGTGCGGGTCGAACCAGAGCAGCCTGTCGATGCCGATGATCGACGCGAGAGCGACGTTGATCACACCGCCGTGGCAGACGGCTGCGACGCGCCGGCCGGCGAAGCGCCCGATGATCTCGTCGATCGACCGATCGACCCTCTCGCGGAACTCGTCGGGCGAGTCGCCGCCGAAGTCGGTCCAGCGTCCCTCGATCATCGCGAACCAGCGCGGATCGCGATTCGCCTTCATCTCCTCGACGGATATGTAGTAATCGGCCTGCACGTCGTACTCGACTATCCCTGCAACGATCTCGACGTCGAGGCCGTGGGCGCGGGCGACCGGAGCGGCCGTCTGTCGTGCTCGTCTCTGGGGGCTGGAGAGCACGGCGTCGACGCGCTCGTGAGCGAGCCAGTCGGCGAGTCGCTCGGCCTGCTCCACGCCGCGCGGGGTCAACGGGGGATCCACGGGCTCGCCGCCGCTCTCACCGGAGGCGATGCGCACCGGCTCGGCGTGCCTTACGAGGATGAGGTCCATGACAGCGATCCGTTCAGGCGTCGAGCAGCGGGAAGCCGAGGACCGACTCGAGGTCGCGTAGAGCGTCGGCAGGGTCGGAGACCTTGATGGTCGCCATGCCCATGGCACGCGCCGGCTTGAGGTTGATTCCGAGGTCGTCGAGGAAGACAGCAGCCGTCGCCTCGACGGCGAGCCGCTCGAGCGTCAGCTCGTAGATCCGCGGATCGGGCTTGCGGATCCCCTCGACCGACGACTCGACGACGACGTCGAAGACGTCCATCGAGTCCACGCCGTTCGGGCTGGGGCGCCCGCTACCGTCTGCCCAGTTGTTCGTGAGGGCGGCGACGAGCAGCCCCTCGGCCCGGATGCGGGCGATGGCCTCGACCATCTGCGGCCTGGGCCCGAATCCTCGACTCACGCCGCCGAGCAGGACCCGCGCATCGACGGCATGCCCGGCCGAGGCGAACTCGGACTCGAGTGCGTCGAAGAAGCCGTCGAGGTCGTGTTCGCCTCGTTCCAGAGCGGCCCACGCGCCGGTCTCGCTGCTGGTGCGGATCACGCCCCGAACCGCGCCGCCGGGCAGGCCGGCATCGCGCTCGTACTCGTCGAACGCCTCGAACGGCGAGGGGAAGACGACCCCGCCGAGGTCGAAGATCACGGCCCGGTAGCTCATCGGCGTGAGGGAGGCAGGTCGACGAGGACGCCGGGGTTGAGGATCCCCGCCGGGTCGAGGGCGGCCTTCGTCGCCACCAGGGCGTCGGCGTAGAGCGGCGGGCGCTGTCGGTCGTACCAGGGGCGGTGGTCTCGGCCCACGGAGTGATGATGCGTGATCGTCCCGCCGTGGCGGAGGACTGCGTCGGACGCCGCCGACTTGATGGCGGCCCACTGTTCGAGCTGGGCGCCGGCGCGTCCCGGCGCGATCACGGTGAAGTAGGGCGCCGGCCCGTCGGGATAGACGTGGGTGAAGCGGCAGGTGACGATCGCGTCGGGGCAGCCCGCGTCGCGCGCCGCCTCGGTGATCGCATCGGTCACGCCGCTGTGCAGCTCTGCGAAGCGGTCCCATGTGCAAGCGGTCTCGAGGGTCTCGTTCACCATCCCCATCGCGACCAGGGCGTCGCGCATGTACGGGGCGCGCAGGAACGCCTGGCGCCACCGACCGGCTGTGCCTTCACGCTCCCCCTCGTCGCCGGCGCCGACCCGGATCGAGTCGTCGCGCACAGTCGCGTCGTGATCGCGCAGGCAGCTGACGGCCTCGTTGATCCACGCGTTGAGCGGGTGGTGCGAAGACTCGAACGCGACCAGCAGGACAGACGCCGTGCCGTCGTCGGCGCCTGTGAGCAGCGCCTCGGTCGGGTCGAGCAGGCGGCAGTTGGCGGGGTGGAGGCCGCTCTGGGCCAGGGCGCGCGTGGCGACGGCCGCATGCTCGAAGGAGAGGAACCGCCCCACGCACGCCGCCCGGTACCGCGGGCGGTCCTGCAGGCGCATCCAAGCCTCGGTGACGATGCCGAGTATCCCCTCGGATCCGATGATCATCCGATCGGGCGAGGGGCCGGCGCCGGAGCCGGGGAGGCGGCGCGACTCCATTACGCCGCTCGGCGTGACGGTGCGGAGCGACTCCACGAAGTCGTCGATGTGGGTGAAGAGCGTGGCGTAGTGACCGCCCGAGCGGGTCGCGATCCAACCGCCGAGCGTGGAGAACTCGAATGACTGCGGGAAGTGGCGCAGCGTGAGGCCGTGCGGCCGGAGCTGCTCCTCCAGGGCGGGCCCGTACGTCCCCGCCTCTATGCGCGCCGCGCGCGAGGTGCGGTCGACCTCGACCACGCGGCCGAGCCGGCGCATGTCGATGCTGACGACCCCCGGGTACGCCTCGGGTACGGCGCACTCCACGCCACCCGTCACCGACGAGCCGCCGCCGTAGGGGATCGCGGCGAGACCCGCAGTGCTGCACCAGTCGAGCAGGGCGACCACATCGTCTTCGTGTCGCGGCAGCGCGACGAGATCTGGCGGTTCGGCGAAGTCGCGGGCGAAGGCGCGCGTGATGTCGCGGAACGACTTCCCGTAGGTGTGGCCGGCGCGTTCTAGGGGATCGGTCGTGCAGATGTCGCTCAGTGCGTCGGGCGGGCGAATGCGCGGCGCGCGGAGGTCGATCTCGGCGAGCGTGGGTGGCTCGGTGATCTCGATCTCGCCGAGGTCGAAGCGGCTCGAGAGCGTGCGGGCGACGGCGTCTCGGTGCTCGGCCGGGAGCCCCTCGCCTTCGGCGCCCCAGCCCCAGAAGCTCCGCGCCTTCTTCGACTCGGCCATCTTTGGAGGCTACCCGGGCATCGAGAGCCGAGGGAACGTCGATCAGCGTGGGTGCAGATCGGTCAGGTCGAGCACTCGCACGGGCAGAGGTGAGTGCTCGGCGATCGCGCGGAGATCTCGGGCGTCGGACGTGAGGATGTCGTCACCGCGGCGCGATGCTCCGAGCACCACCGCGACGTCGACGATGCCGTTGGCGCCGGACACCGCGCGCAGGAGGCCGACCTCTCTCGCCGCGGGCTCGTCGAGCGGCTCGACGGCACAGGCACCGATGATCCGGGCCATGCGCGCGTTGCGGCTCCCGCGCCAGGCCTGCGCGACGGCGACCGCCGGGACCGTCAGGTCGGCGTCGCGAGTCACGGCCTCCTTCCAGAAGGCCCAGAACCGTCGGTCGTCGCGGTCGCCTGCGATCAGCGCTCCCGCGTCGAGCGTCAGGCCGGCCACCGAAGCCGGACCTCGTCGAGCTCCGCCTCGGTGATGCGGCCGTGCCCGGCCTCGAACTCGTCGAGGAGCTGCCGCGCGACCTGCGCACGGAGCTTGCGCAGCGCTGCGTCGGCGAGCCAGCCCGAGACGGACTCGGACGACTCGTCGGCCAGCGCTCTCACCTGGGCGGCCAGGCCCGGAGGGAACGAGACGGCGAACTTCTCGACGGCCATGCGATGATCGTAGCGCCGCGATCAGACCGTGGTATGACCGAGGCCGCCCCGCTTGGTGACCCACACGGGGTTCTCGGCCATCGCGAGCATCTCGCGGTCGCCGGGCGAGTCGCCGTAGGCCCAACCGAGCGTGCCGCCGCCGAGGGACGCGAGGTGCGCGGTGAGGCGCCGGGCCTTCTCCGCGCCCCGGCAGTTGCCGCCGTCCATCCGGCCCGTGAAGGCGCCGTCGGCGCCGACCGCGAGCTTCGTGCAGATGACGGAGTCGACGCCCAGCAGCCGGCCGACCTCGTCGAGGTACGTGTCGAGCGAGGCGGAGACGATGACCACCCGGTGGCCTCGCTCGGCGTGCCACCTGAGCCGAGCGCGCATCTCCGAGCGGATCTCGCGGGCCACGAGGCGGGCCCCGTACCTGCGGCCGAGGGCGACGACCTCCTCGGTAGCGCGCCCGCCGAAGAGGCGCATCAGAAGACGCCCCTTCCCCTCGTCGCGGGAGCCGTGGCCGGATGCTGCGAGCAGCAGTCGAGGGAGGTCGAGACCCGCGGCGGTCAGCAGCGCGCGAGTACCGGCCACCTCGCGGAGAAAGCCGGACATCGTGTCGCGGACGGTGATCGTGCCGTCGAAGTCGAAGGCGGCGACTGTGGGCCGGTCGGTCACCGGGCGCCTAGAGCGGCAGCTTGCGGTAGATGGGGCGCGGGATGTGGTGCATCGCCGTAGCGATCGCGCGCACCGGCCCCGGCACCCAGATCTTCTCCTTGCCACGTTCGAGGCCTCGCGCGATCGCGGCGCGACCTCGTCGGGGGTGGTGGCGAACGGAGCGGCCTTCATGCCGGTCGTCATCTTGGTCCGCACGAATCCCGGCCTCACGACCATCACGTGCACGCCGCGCCCGTGCAGCATGTCGCCGAGCCCCTGGAAGAACTGGTCCATGCCGGCCTTGGAGGAGCCGTAGACGAAGTTCGCGCGCCGGGCGCGCTCGGCGGCGATGGACGACAGCACGACGATCGAGCCGTGACCCTGCGCGAGCATCCGGCCGGCGATCGGGATCGCGACCGACGCGGCGCCGGTGAAGTTCGTCTGGATGACCTCGACGGCCGCGGCCGGGTCGGTCTCGCACGTCGTCTGGTCGCCGAGGACGCCGAACGCGAAGAGAACCAGGTCGAAGTCGCCGAATCGACCCCACACGTCGTCGACGAAGGACTCGTGTGACGCGAGGTCTGTTGCGTCGAAGCGCACCGCGTCGACGGAGTGCGCTCCGGCACTCCGAACGGCGGCAGCGGCTTCATCGAGCGACTCCGGACGCCGCGCCGCGAGCACGACACGCTCGGTGCGCCTGCCGGCCAGTAGGCGGACCGTCGCGAGCGCGATCTCCGAGCCGCCTCCGAGCACCAGCACGGACTGCGGCGAGCCGAGGGCGTCCTTCATCGGGGGTTCCTCCCGTGGAACTCGGGGACCAGGCCGAGCCTGCGGCCGAGGTCGCTGCGCACAGCGCCCTCGGGGTCGAGAGCGTCGCGGGTGGAGCGCCACTCGTCGAGGCGCGGGTACATCGCGGGCAGGAGATCGGGCGAGGTGCGGCCGTCCTTGGTCAGGTACACCCGTCCGCCGGCGTCGGTGACGAGACGGTCGACCCCGTCGAGCAGATCGCTCAGGCCGGCCCTGCCGACGGGGATGTCGAGTGCGAGCGTCCAACCGGGAGCCGGGAAGGAGAGGGGGCCGGCGTTCGAGTGCTCGAATCGCTTCAGTACCGCCAGGAACGACGCGCATCGGGCCGCGCTCAGGCGCTCGAGCGTCGCGCGCACGACGCTCTCGGCGCCGTAGGGCACCAGGTACTGGTACTGGAGGAAGCCCCTCGGCCCGTAGATGCGATTCCATCCGGTCACGCCGTCGAGAGGGTGGAAGAAGCCCGCTATCGACTGCAGCCTGTCGCGCTCGCTGCGCGGCGCCTTGCGGTACCACACCTCGTTGAAAGCGCGCACCGTCAGCGGGCTCAGCATGCCGCTCGGTACCCACGACGGAGCAGTCAGTCGGAGGCCTTCATCGAGCGCGAGAGCGCCGCTGCGTTCGTTCGGTGCGAGGTCGTCGAGCGTGGCGTGATCGCCTCGCGTGATCACCGATCGGCCCAGGTGCCTGCCTGATGCGAGGCTGTCGATCCACGCGACCGAGTAGCGGTATCGGTCGTCGGAGTCGAGCATCCGCTCCATGCAGTCGTCGAGGTCGGTCGTCCGCTCCGTGTCGACCCGCATGAGCGACGACTGCAGGCGGTGCAGGCGCAGGGTCGCGTCGACCACCACACCTGTGAGGCCCATCCCGCCGGCGGTCGCCCAGAACACGTCGGCTTCCTCGTCGGCGCTGCATGTCACGACGCCGCGCGCCGGGGTCCAGACGCGCATCCGCACGACGGAGTCGCAGAAGCTGCCGAGCCGGTACTTTCCGTGCACGTCGGAGGCGATCGCCCCGCCGACGGTCACGAACGCCGTACCCGGTACGACCGTCGGGAACCATCCCCTGGGGACGAGGCCGCGGATGAGCGAGTCGAGGGTGACGCCCGCCTCACAGGTGACCGTCGCCGCCTCGTCGTCGAGGTCGGTCACGCCGTCGAGGCGGGTCGTCCGGGCGACGAGGCCGCCGGCGTTCTGCGCGGCGTCGCCGTAGGAGCGGCCCAGGCCGCGGGCCACGACTCCGCGCGGCAGCGGCCCGGAGAGCCTCCGGGCGACGTCGTCGGCGATCCGCGGCTCCCAGACAGACGCCCTTGTGGGGGCGGTGCGCCCCCAGCCGCAGAGCAGCTCGTCGTGCTCGTCGAAGAGCGCCGTCGACCTGCGCACCTCAACCACCCTGCACCGCCACGGCGAAGGCGACGGCCCATGCCAGGCCGATCGCCTGCAGCATCCTGTCGCCCAGCACGAGCTCCTCGGGTGCTCCGCCGCGGCCCTGCTCGAGCAGCAGCGCGTAGCGCAGGATCCCGAGCACGAAGGGCACAGAGGAGAGCTGGTACCAGATCTCGTTCCCCGAGAGAGCCGACCGCTCGAACGCCCACAGGCAGTAGGCGAGGATCGCGATCGCCGAAGCCACGCCGCGCACGTAGCTCAGGTACGCGCGGCGAGTAGTGCGCGAGCGACGGGCGGTGAGCGGCGGCGTCGTCGCCGAGCTCCAGCAGCTCGGCGGAGCGCTTGCCCGTGACCATGAACATCGATCCCGATCCGGCGACGATGAGGAACCACTCGGAGATGGGCACACCGACGGCGACGCCTCCGGCGATCGTGCGCAGGACGAATCCGGCTGCGACCGCGGCGAGGTCGAGGACGGCCTCGTGCTTCAGCCAGACGCTGTACGCGACGGTGAGCGCGGCGTAGGAGGCGACGACGACGGCGAGCCTCCAGGAGGCGGCGAACGCCAGGGCGAACGGGGCAACCAGTAGCGCCACACCCAAGGCCTTCGCCGTGCCGACGGAGACCGCGCCTGAGGCGACCGGTCGGTTCTGCTTCGTCGGGTGAGCGCGGTCGACGTTCACGTCGAGGGCGTCGTTGAGGTAGTAGGTGCCGCTCGCCGCGAGGCAGAAGCAGACGAACGCGATGCCTGTCTTGAAGACGACGTCGCCCTGGTCGAGGATGCCCGCCGCGGCGGGTGCCGCGAAGACCAGGACGTTCTTGAGCCACTGGCGGGGACGCGCCAGCCGTAGCAGAGCGGTCGGCGAGGACGGGCGCATCAGATCTCGAGCGCCTCGTGCCCGATCACCTCGACGAGGTCGTCGATCGTCGCCGTCGCCGTTCGCATGCGTCGTAGGAGGAAGACCGCCATCGTCGCGGCGGCGGCGAAGCTACCGGCGACGAAGCCGTTCTCGACTCGCAGGAAGAGGTCGTCGCCGATGGCGGTGACGACCCCGAACCCGACGATGCCGACTACCCAGGAGACGGCTGCATGGCCGTACCCCTTGAGGGCGATGAGCCCCTGGGCGAGGGTGAGGGCGAGGATGAACCCGCCGCTCCCCGCCGCGAGGAGTGCGAGGTCGCGGTGGCCGAGGACGAACTTGTCCTCGCCGAAGAGGAGCTTCCCGGCGAACGGGCCGAGCGTGAGGCCGCCAAGCGTGCCGATGACCCCCAGGCCGATCACGATCACGACCAGCTTGCGCATCCCCGTGCGGAAGTCGTTGTGGCGACCGGCGCCCGCGAGGCCGGCGAGCTTCGGGAGCAGTGCAGCCTGCACGGCCTGGAAGAGCAGGATCGGGATCCGGGCGATGAAGAGGCCGGTGATGAACTTGCCGACGTTCTCCTTCTCCGAGGAGGACGCGAGGATCGAGACTCCGAGGAAGCTCGCGTAGGAGAGGAGCTGCGCCAGGACGGACCCGACCAGCAACAAGCTGAGAGCGCCGGAGAGCTCGGAGTAGGGGGCGGGCGGGCCGGGAGTGAGGAGGTCGCGCTGCCCGCGCGTGGCGAAGGCGATCGCGGCGAGGGGCGGCAGTGCGAGGGCGAGACCGTACAGCCCGGGCGTGCCTGCCCCGGCGACGAAGAGAGCGCCGCAGAGGACTATCCGGACCACACCCTCGCTTCCGTGCATGAGCCCGTAGGGCCCGAAGCGCTCGTTGCCCGACAAGGTCCCGCGGGTCATGTGCGCCGCGTAGTACGAGGCCAGCGCGACGATCAGGGCGAGGAAGAGCAGCCAGTCGCCGTGGAACAGCTCGTCGACGAGGAGGCGGGAGCCCGCCAGCGCGGCAACCGCGACGAGTAGCGCGAGAGCCCCGCCGAGGAGCGCTGCGCGCTTGACCAGGGGCCCGCCCCCGATGCCCTGGGCGCGGCGGTGGGCGAGAGCGCGCGCGACCTCTTGCTCCAAGGGCTGGAAGAAGCCGGGTGCGACGACGAAGACGATGGCCCAGAGGCCGTTCAGGGCCCCGTACTCCTCGCTGGTGAGCTGGCGTGCGGCGAGGATCTGGAACCCGTAGGCGCTGAGGCCGGCGACCAGGAGCCCGGCGCCCACGGCCCAGGTGCCCTCGGGGACGTTGGTGCGGGCGGCTGCGATCAGTCGCTGTGCGCGCTCGGGCACTCGGAGGTCCTTGGGAGACGGGGTGCGGACGGGGACGGTGCGCTGTCGGCCCGGGAGATCGCATCGTATCGGAGCGGGTCGACCCGACGGCGCCGTAGGATCGGGGCTTGTGAAGACACGCACGCTGCTGATCCTCTCGGCAGCGACCGGGCTCCTGATACTCGTCGCGTTCGCCGTCCAGGTCGGGATGGCGACGCGGTGACGCCGACGGCCGAGGAGTTCGATCTCGTGGTCCTGGGCGGAGGCCCGGGAGGGTACGGCGCCGCGCTCGCAGCAGGCTCCGCCGGTCTCCGGGTCGCCGTCATCGAGGAGCAGCGGGTCGGGGGGACCTGCCTCCACCGCGGATGCATCCCGGCCAAGGAGCTCCTGCAGACGGCCGAGGTGCTGCGGACGGTGTCGGGAGCGGCCGAGTTCGGTGTCGAGGCGGGCTCACCGACGCTCGACCTCGCCGCGAGTCAGGCGCGCAAGCAGGGCATCGTCGATCGACTCGCCGGAGGTCTGGAGAAGCTGCTGCAGGGCAGGAAGGTGACGGTGCTCGGGGGCCGGGGCAGGCTCGTCGACGGACCCGGTCGGGTGGTCCGGACAGACGACGGCACCGAGGTGGTAGGCGCTCACCTGGTGCTCGCGACGGGCTCGGCGCCCAGGTCCGTCGCCGGCCTCGACTTCGACGGCGAGCGCGTCCTGTCGTCGGATCACGTCCTCGGGCTGACGGCGGTACCGCCGCGTGTCGCCGTCGTGGGCGGTGGTGCGATCGGCTGCGAGTTCGCGTCGATGCTGAGCGACTTCGGCTCGGAGGTGACGGTGGTCGAGGTGCTGCCGCAGATCCTCTCCGGGGCCGACGCCCAGGTAGCCCAAGTCGTCGCCCGGTCGTTCCAGAAGCGCGGCATCAGCGGTCAACGTGGGCGCGACCGTCGTCGGCCTCGACCGCGGCAGCTCCGACGTCGCCCTTCGTTACGAGGGCCCGCAGGGTGAGGGGCGCGTGATCGTCGACACCGTCGTGGTGAGCGTCGGCCGGCTTCCGCGGACCGACGGTGTCGGGTTCGCCGAGGCCGGCATCGTCCTCGACGACCGCGGCTACGTGGTGGTCGACGGGCAGATGCGCACCTCGGTGCCGGGCGTCTACGCCGTCGGCGACGTGGTGCCCACCCCACAGCTCGCGCACGTGGCATTCGCCGAGGCGATCGTGGCGGTCGCAGCGATGCTCGGCGAGGATCCGGCCCCGATCGATTACGAGAAGGTCCCGTGGGGCATCTACTGCCGGCCCGAGGTCGCCTTCTGCGGCCTCACGGAGGAGCAGGCGCGAGCACGGGGCCTCGAGGTCGAGACCTCGGTCCACCGCTTCGCCGGCAACAGCCGGGCGCTCGTCATCGGCGAGACGGACGGCCTCGTGAAGATCGTCGCCGAGAAGGACGGACCGCTGCTCGGCGTGCACATCGCGGGGCCGTGGGCTACCGAGCTGATCGCCGAGGGCTACCTCGCCGTCAACTGGGAGGCGAGCGCCGCCGACCTCGCCGCGCTCGTCCACGCTCACCCGACGCTCTCGGAGCTGATCGGCGAGTCGGCGATGGCGCTGGCCGGGCGTACCCTGCACGGGTGACCGGCCCGACCGGGGGTTCGATGGACGTCACGATGCCGCAGCTGGGCGAGACCATCACCGAGGGGACGATCACGCGCTGGTTCAAGCAGGTCGGCGAGATCGTCGAGGTCGACGAGCCGCTCTTCGAGGTCTCGACCGACAAGGTCGACTCCGAGGTGCCGTCGCCGATCTCGGGAACGGTCGCGGAGATCCTCGTCGCCGAGGGGGAGACGGTCTCGGTGGGTGTCCGCCTCGCCGTCCTGTCGTCGGCGGGTGAGACGACCGCTGCGGTGCCCGTTCCGGTGCAGCCGGCCGAGCCACCCCCTGTGCCGATCGCCACACCGCCGCCCGGGTCGCCCTTCACGTCGCCGATCGTGCGGCGACTCGCCGCGGAGGCCGGGATCGACCCCGCCACGATCCGCGGCAGCGGCGCCGGCGGGCGCGTGACCCGTGCCGACGTGGAGGCCGCGATGCGGCCGGCGTCGGCTCCCGCGCCGGCTCCCGCTCCGGCGTCGGTCCCTTCCGGGGCCGTGGTCCCGCACGTGTACACGTCGGTCGAGGTCGACCTCGAGGCCCTGGAGCGCGTCCGCAGCGCC
This sequence comes from uncultured Actinomycetes bacterium, assembly GCA_963706745.1. Taxonomy (GTDB): domain Bacteria; phylum Actinomycetota; class Acidimicrobiia; order IMCC26256; family PALSA-610; genus JAOSJK01. The sequence goes on from CAVPMX010000007.1 coordinate 275,772, forward strand.
CGCGCTGCCGAGTGGCGCGCGGAGGAGGGCTTCGATCTCGGGTACCTGCCGTTCGTCGTGCGCGCCTGGTCCGACGTCGCCCGCGACTACCCGCACGTCAATGCGAGCGTGGTGGGCGACTCCCTCGTCGTTCATCGCGACCTCGACCTGGGAGTCGTCGTCGACCTCGACGACGCGGGCACGGTCACTCCCGTGCTGCACGGTGTCGACGGGATGCGCCTCCGCCTCGTCGCCGTCGCGCTCGACGACCTCGCGCAGAGGGCGCGATCAGGTGCGCTGGGCCCCGCCGAGGTCGTGGGGGCGACGTTCACCGTCACCGATGCGAGCGCGCACGGAGCGATGCTCACCCTGCCGGTCGTCGACCAACCTCAGGTGGCGTCACTCACGCTGGGCTCTGTGGGCAAGGCCCCCGTCGTGGTGGCGGGCCCCGGCGGAGAGGACGCGATTGCCGTGCACCACGTCGGCCATCTGGGGCTCGCGTGGGATCACCGAGCCTTCGACGGTGCGTACGCGACTGCCTTCCTCGCCGCCGTCGGAGACGTCCTGGAGACCCGCGACTGGGCCTCCGAGATGGCGTGACCGGAGTGGACGCGGCCGAGACGCCGCTCAGGGCGCGCTGGCTGGGGCGAGTGACCTTTGGAGAGGCCGACGCCCTCCAGAGAGCCCTGCACGAGCGGAGCGCCGACGACTACCTGCTCCTCCTGGAGCACCCGCACGTCTACACGCTCGGGTCGCGCGCCACGCTCGACAACGTGCTCGTCCCGCCGGCCTCGGTCGGGGCCGACCTGGTGCAGGCCGACCGCGGCGGCGACGTCACGTACCACGGCCCCGGCCAGCTCGTGGGGTACCCGATCGTGTCGCTGTCGGAGTGGCGCGCCGGCCAGCGCGACGTCGTCGCGTACGTCAGGCGCCTGGAAGATGTCTTGATCCGGGTGCTTCGGGGATTCGGCGTGATCGCAGGGCGGGTCCCAGGGCTCACGGGCGTCTGGGTGGGCGACGAGAAGATCGCTGCGATCGGGGTGCGCGTCGCGCGCGGTCGCACCAGGCACGGGTTCGCTCTCAACGTCGATCCCGATCTCGCCATGTTCGAGCACATCGTCCCCTGCGGAATCCGCGACAAGGGCGTGACGTCGGTTGCCCGGGTGCTGGGAGCGCCAGTCGAGATGCGCGCCGTGGTCGATCGGGTCGTCGAGGTCTTCGCCGACGAGTTCGGCCACGCAGAGGTCGAGCGGGCCGACGTCGCGTGGGGCGGCAGCATGGGCTCGACCGCGCGACGCCCCGCTCGAGCGGCGCCCCGAGTGGATGCGTGTGAGGGCGCGCTGACGACGAGGGCTACCGAGAGGTGAAGGGTCTGGCCGAGAGCCTCGATCTGAACACGGTCTGCCGGGAAGCGGGCTGCCCGAACATCTACGAGTGCTGGAGCGACCGTACGGCGACGTTCATGATCCTCGGCGACCGGTGCACGCGAGCCTGCGGCTTCTGCCTCGTCGACACGCGCAGGCCGGTCGAGGTCGACACCGAGGAGCCGCGACGTGTCGCCGACGCGGTGCGACGGCTGGGCCTCGCCCACGCCGTCGTCACCTGCGTCGCCCGCGACGACCTGCCCGACGGTGGTGCAGCGGTCTTCGCCGCGACGATCGGTGCGATACGCGAGGCGAGCCCCGGCACGGGAGTCGAGGTGCTGATCTCCGACTGCCACGGCGACGCGGATGCGCTCGCGACGATCACCGATGCCGCCCCCGACGTGCTCGGCCACAACATCGAGACCGTCGCACGCCTGCAGCGTGCGGCGCGGCCGTCGGCGTCGTACGCACGGTCGCTCGCCGTGCTCGCCCGCGCCAAGGAGTCGGGCATGGTCACCAAGTCCGGCCTCATGGTCGGCCTGGGCGAGACCGCGGAAGAGGTGCGCGCCACGATGACGGACCTCGCCGGGGTCGGGGTCGACATCCTCACGATCGGGCAGTACCTGCAGCCTTCCGCCCGGCACCTCCCGGTGGCGCGATGGTGGGACCCCTCGGAGCTCGCGGCGCTCGCGGCCCACGGCGAGCGTCTCGGCTTCGCGCACGTGGAAGCGGGCCCGCTGGTCCGGTCCTCGTACCACGCCCGCCGCGGCGCGCAGGCCGCAACCCGCGTGGCTGCACCGGTCGTGCGCGTCGGCTGACCCCGGGGCGTCGCTCGGTCTCTGCGAGAATCACCCGATGGGCCAGGAGCACTCCGAGATCTCAGAGAGGCTCGCGCAGTTCATCCGCGAGCAGCACGTCTTCTTCGTGGCGACGGCGCCGTCGGGTGCCGATGGGCATGTGAACGTGTCTCCGAAGGGCCTCGACACGCTCGAGATCCTCGGCACCCGGCGCGTCGTCTATCTCGACCTCACCGGTAGTGGAATCGAGACGATCGCGCACCTGCGCGAGAACGGTCGGATCACCTTCATGTTCTGTGCGTTCGAGGGGAAGTCGAAGATCGTCCGCCTGCACGGTCGTGGCACGGCGCACCCGATGGGGAGCGCCGGCTTCGACGAGCTAGCGGCGCACTTCCCGGAGATGCCGGGCCGCAGGGCGGTGATCGACGTCGAGATCGATCGTGTCTCGACGTCGTGCGGGTTCGGTGTGCCGCTGATGGACTTCGTCGCGGAGCGCGCGGAGATCTCAGAGTGGGTGGAGCGCAAGGGGGGCGAGTCGGCGATGGAGGGCTACCGCGAGCGGAAGAACGCGACCAGCATCGACGGCCTCGCCGGCTGGAGCAGCCCGTCGGCCGGCTGCTGAGATCCGGGGCTCAGCTGTGATCGCGGCCCTGTGAAGCTCGACGGTGCGACCGTGCTGCTGCAGTGGGCGGCCGGCGGCCTCCTGGCCGGGTGGGTCACGACCCGCCGCCGCGAGGTCGGGCTCGGCTACGGCTGGCTCCTTCGGATCGTCTTCGGGTCGATGGCGCTGGCCTCGGTCGCTCTCTTCGCCACGCGTGACGGCGCAGCGGCGCGCGTCGCGCTCGGCGGCGCGGTCGTCTGCTCCGCGGGCGCCCTCGTCGCGCTCGTCGTATCGGTTGCGCGACGGTCGGCGGGCGTGCACGGGCAGCGCGCCGACCGTGCGCGGCGTCGGGCTCGGGTGCGGGCGATGCTCGCGGCGGGCACGACCGACGCGGAGGAGCCACACGAGGGCGCGCAGCGACCCGAGTTCCCGCCCATGCTCGACCTCGTGGCCCCCGTCGGGGGACTGGTGGGCCTGCTCGGAGCCGCCTCGCTCGCGGGTGGCCCCTTCGGCACGGCGGCCGCACGCCTCGTGGCAGGGGCGGCGTTCTCGGGTGCCCTGATCGACGCGATGCTGCTCGGTCACTGGTACCTGGTGCAGCCGGGGCTACGCCGTGAGCCGCTGCGCCAGGTGGTGGTGCTCGCCGCAGCGCTGTGGGTACCGACCGTCGCGGCGTTCCTGTGGCCGACCGGGATGGTGCAGGTGATCAACGGCGGAGTGGACGACGGCTTCGGCGGTCTCGTCGGCTGGGCCTGGGTGGCGGTGGCCGTGTCGACCCCGCTGCTCGTCGGGGCCGCGTGGCTGGCGCTTCGCGAGCGGGCGTACTCGGCGGTGATGGCCGCCACCGGGCTCCTCTACCTGGCGATCCTCACGGGCCTCGGAACCGACCTGCTGGCGCGTGCAGCGCTCGCGCCGTAGCGCGACCGCGGCACCGGCTCACACGACGAAGTACTTCGCCTCGGGGTGGGGCACGACGATCGCAGAGGTGCTCTGCTCGGGTACCAGGTGGCACTCCTCGGTCACCGAGACGTCGATGCGCGCGGCGTCGAGGAGGTCGGCGACCTTCACCTGATCCTCGAGGTCGGGGCAGGCCGGGTACCCCCACGAGTAGCGCGATCCGCGGTACTGCTGTCGGAAGAGCCCTTGGACCGTCGGTCCGTCGTCGGCGGAGAAGCCCCACTCCTCACGGATGCGGCGGTGCCAGTACTCGGCGAGCGCCTCGGCCATCTCCACGGAGAGACCGTGCAGCAACAGGTACTCCTGGTACCGGTCGGCGGCGAAGAGCTCCTGCTCGCGCTCCGAGGCGAGTGACCCGACGGTGACGATCTGGAACGCCGCGTAGTCCTGCTCACCCGAGTCGATCGACCTGAAGAAGTCGGCGATGCAGAGATGGCGGTCTGCTCTCTGGCGCGGGAACCGGAACCGCACCCGCTCGGCGCGACGATCGTCGTCCTGCCAGACGACCAGCTCCTCGCCGTCGGCGTTCACGGGGTAGTACCCCCACACGACGGCCGGGTTGAGCAGTCCCTCCGACCTCGCCTTGTCGATCTCGCTGCGCAGCAGCCCGCGGATGCGCACGCGGAAGTCGTCGTCGGTCTCGCCCGCCGCCTTGTCGGGGCGGAACTGCCACTGGTTGCGGAAGAGGGCCGTCTCGTTGACGTACTCCGCGACGTCGTCGAGGGCGACGCCCTTCGCCACGCGTGATCCGAGGAAGGGGGGTGCGAAGACCTTCGCGTCGGATGCCACACCGGATCGAGCGGAAGCCACGGCGGGGCCCTCGTCGGCCGCCCGCCCGGACCGCCTCGACGACGTGCGGCGCTCGCCCGGCGTGCGCCCGAACTCCGGGTCGAGGGTCCCGGTGCGGGCACCCTCGACAAGGGCGCCGACGGTGCGGAGCCCCTCGAAGGCGTCCTTGCCGTAGAAGACTCTCCCGTCGTAGACCTCGCGGAGCTCACCCTCGACGTAGGAGCGGGTGAGCGCTGCGCCGCCGAGGATCACGGGTAGACGCGACAACCCGCGGCGGTTCAGCTCCTCGAGGTTCTCGCGCATGATCAGGGTGCTCTTCACCAGCAGCCCGCTCATGCCGATGGCGTCGGCGTCGACCTCTTGGGCCTTCTCGATCATCTCGGACACGGCGACCTTGATCCCGAGGTTGTGGACCGTGTAGCCGTTGTTCGACAGGATGATGTCGACGAGGTTCTTCCCGATGTCGTGCACGTCGCCCTTGACGGTCGCGAGGACCAGTGTCCCGCGGCCGCCGGTGGCAGCCGTCTCCATGTGGGGCTCGAGGTACTTCACCGCCGCCTTCATCGTCTCCGCGCTCTGCAGCACGAACGGAAGCTGCATCTCGCCCGAGCCGAAGAGCTCGCCGACGGTCTTCATCCCGTCGAGGAGGATCTCGTTGACGATCTCGAGAGCGGGCCTCGACGCGAGCTGCTCGTCGAGGTCGGCTTCGAGGCCGTCGCGCGCGCCGTCGATGATGCGGCGTCGAAGCCGCTCGTCGACCGGCCACTCCGACCAGTCCTCCTTCGACATCTCGGCGGCGTCTGCGTCCTCGAAGAGGGCCATGAGCTCGTGCAGGGGGTCGTAGCCGTCGCGGCGCCGGTCGTAGATCAGATCGAGGGCGACCTCACGGTGCTGCTCGGGGATGCGGTGCATCGGCAGTATCCGGCCGGCGTGAACGATCGCGGCGTCTAGGCCGGCCTGAACGCACTCGTGGAGGAAGACGCTGTTGAGCACGTGGCGCGCCGCGGGCCGGAGGCCGAACGAGATGTTGGAGAGGCCGAGGATCGTGGAGACGCCCGGTAGCTCTGCCTTGATGCGACGGATCGCGTCGATCGTCTCGATCGCATCTCGCCGCAGGTCCTCGCTCCCCGCGCCCAGCGGGAACGTGAGGGGGTCGAAGATGAGGTCGGTCGGCGCGATCGCGTACTTCTCGGTCGCCAAGCGGTAGATGCGATGCGCGACCCGCAGCTTCCAATCGGCGTCGCGGGCCTGGCCGTCTTCGTCGATGGTGAGGCAGATGACGGCGGCGCCGTACTCGCCGGCGAGCCGGAGAACACGGTCGAAGCGCTTGCCCTCCTCCTCGCCGTCCTCGAGGTTCGCCGAGTTGAGGATCGCCTTGCCCCCGTGATGGCGGAGCCCGACCTCCATGACCTCGGGCTCCGTCGAGTCGAAGACGAGGGGGAGGGAGGCCTGCGTCGCGAAGCGGCCGGCCACCTCTTCCATGTCGGCGCGACCGTCGCGCCCGACGTAGTCGACACACAGGTCGAGCACGTGGGCACCCTCGCGCACCTGGTCGCGCGCCACGTTGAGGCAGGTGTCCCAGTCGTGGGCGAGCATCGCCTCGCGGAACTTCTTCGAGCCGTTCGCATTCGTGCGCTCACCGACGGCGAGAACCGAGAGCTCCTGGCGGAAGGGGACGTGGCTGTATATCGACGCACAGCCCGGTTCGAGCTCCGGTTCGCGCTCCGCGGGTGTGAGGCCCCAGACGCGATCGACGACCGCACGGAGGTGCTCCGGTCCGGTGCCGCAGCACCCGCCTACGACGTTGACTCCGAGCTCGACTACGAAGCGCTCCAGTGCGTCGGCGAGCTGCTCCGGGGTGAGGTCGTAGTGCGTCCGGCCGTCGACCACAGAGGGAAGCCCCGCGTTGGGGAGACAGGAGAGCGGCGTGCGCGCGTGCCGTGAGAGATACCGGAGGTGCTCGGTCATCTCCTCGGGACCTGTGGCGCAGTTGAGACCGATCACGTCGGCCCGCATCGCCTCCAAGGTCGTCAGCGCGGCGCCGATCTCGGAGCCGACGAGCATGCGACCCGTCGTCTCCATCGTCACCTGGACCATCAGCGGCACGTCGCGGCCCAGTGCCGAGAACGCCCGGCGGGCACCGACCATCGCGGCCTTCGCCTGCAGCAGGTCGTACACCGTCTCGATCAGGACCACGTCGACGCCGCCGTCGAGGAGCCCGCGCACCTGGGTCTCGTAGTCGTCGCGCAGCGTCGCGAACGGGATGTGCCGGAGGGAGGGCAGCTTCGTCCCGGGCCCGACCGAACCCACGACGAAGCGGGGACGGTCCGGTGTGGAGAAGTCTCCGGCCACCCCGCACGCGATCTCCGCCGCTCGGCGGCTCAGGTCGTAGGCGCTGTCGGCCAGGCCGTACTCGGCGAGGACTGTCGCGAAGGAGCCGAAGGTGTCGGTCTCGACGGCGTCGCAGCCGACCTCGAAGAAGGACGCGTGCATCTCGGCCACGACGTCGGGCCGCGTGACCACGAGGTGCTCGTTGCACCCCTCGTATCGGTCGCCGCCGAAGTCGTCGGGTCCGAGGTCTCGTGCCTGGAGCGTGGTGCCGGCGGCCCCGTCGAGCACGATCACGCGCTCGTTCAGCACCTCGAGGAAGTCGGCCATGGCGTCAGGGTAATCGTGACCCCTACGGTCGCTTCGTCGGATTCCCGGCGATCTCGCGTAACCTCGATCACACTGATCCGGCCCGGAGATCGGGTTCGGGCGGGGCAGAGTGGCGGAGAAGGGTACCGATGGGCGGCGCGCGGCATTCACGGAGAGGTTGCTCCAGGAGGAGGCGATCGCCCCGTACCGCCGTCGCGGCGGCTCTGCTCGCAGCGGTCTCGGCGACGCCCGCCGGGGCGGCGAGCGACACCTGGCCGATCGAGCCCCGCGTGGTGAACGGCTCCCTTGCCGAGTCCGACGACTACCCGTTCGTCGCCGCGCTCCTGTCGTCGGGGGTTGCCGACCCGTTCGCCGCGCAGTTCTGCGGCGGCTCGGTGGTCGCTCCGAGCATCGTCATCACCGCTGCGCACTGCGTCGACGACCTCCCCGCGATCGACGTGCTGGTGAACACGGATCGGCTGGTCTCGGGGCACGGCGACCGAATCCCGGTCGCCTCGATCCTCGTGCACCCTCATTGGGATCGGTTCACCGCGCGCAACGATCTGGCGCTGCTCTACCTGGCGTCACCGTCGTCTGCTCGTCGCATCCGGGTGGTCCAGAAGGCGGGCGACTTCCGTGCCGCGCCGCACGAGATTGCCCGCGTCGCCGGCTACGGGTGCGTGGAGTACGACGCGGGTAGCGGCGCCTGCAACGGGTACCCCGACCGCATGTACAAGGCGGCGCTGCCCCTGCTCTCCGACGACGAGTGCAGGACCGGCCTCGGGCCCGACTACCACGCTAGGACGATGCGCTGCGCGGGTGGGACATCGGCGGGTGGGCATGCTCCCGACTCCTGCTTCGGCGACAGCGGCGGGCCGCTCGTGGTCAAGGGACCGGCGGGGTCTGGTCGGCCGCTCCTGGTCGGCCTCGTGTCGTGGGGTCCGGGCTGTGGCGACTCCCCGAGCGCGTACACACGCCTGTCACGTCATCGTGGGTGGTTGAAGAAGAACGGCGTGCCGATGCGCGGGGCGTTCGAGCGCGGTCCAGCGGTGTCCAGGGGCGGCGACGCCGATCCGGTGTCGGGTGACTTCGACGGCGACGGTCGCGACGACGTGCTGTGGCACACCGACGACTCCTCTCCCGACGTGCTGTGGAGGGGGCGGCCCAAGGGCTTCGTGGGCGCCGGCGCGCTCTCGTGTGCGACCCGGGGAGTCCCCGTCGTGGGCGACTTCGACGGAGACGGTCTCGACGACATCCTCTGGTACCGCGAAGGGCCGCGGCGTGACACGCTCTCGCTCGGGACAGCCTCGGGGTTCACCCGGGGCCCCGACGTCGACGTCGGAAGCAGGTTCCGCCCTGTCGCGGGCGACTTCGACGGCGACGGCCTCGACGACATCCTCTGGTACGGACGCGAGGATCGCAGGGACGCTCTCTGGAGAGGACGGGCCCATGGGTTCGTCGGCAGGTCCGTCGTCCAGCGCGGCGGTGACTACGAACCGATCGCGGGCGACTTCGACGGCGACGGACGCGACGACGTCTTGTGGTTCGACCGGGGGCCTTCGGGGGATCCCGTCTGGCGGGGTACCGCCGGCGGCTTCGCCTTCGGTCCGGCCCAGAGCATCTCGGGCGGGTACTCCCCGGCGGTGGGCGACTTCGACGGCGACGGCCGGACCGACGTCTTCTGGCACCAGCCCCGCAGCGGCCACAACCTCGTCTGGCGGGGCTCGCCGGGGGGCTTCGACAGGTTCGAAGACGTGAGTCGCCGCGGAGCCGACGCGGCGGTCACGGGCGACTTCGGCGGCGACGGCCGCGACGACGTCCTGCTCTTCGCTGCCGGGCCTGCCCCGGATCTGCTCCTACGCGGCGTTCGGCGCTGAGCCGCACCTGCCCGGCGACGGTGGGCCGTAGACTCCACGGCCGGTGAAGGTCTACACGCGCGGTGGCGACGACGGCACGACGGGCCTGCTCTTCGGCGGGCGGGTGTCGAAGGCCGAGATCGGGCCGGCCGCGTACGGCGCGGTCGACGAGGCAGTGAGTGCCCTCGGCCTCGCCAGGGCCGAGACGGAGCCGGGCTCCGAGCTGAACGACCTCCTGGTGAGGGTGCAGCGCGAGCTCTTCGTCGTCGGTGCAGAGCTGGCGACTTCGCCGGAGCGGCGCGATCGGCTCGAGCCGGGTGTGACGTCGGTGACGGCGGAGATGGTCGCCGCACTCGAACCGGTGATCGACCGGATCGCGGAGCGCTTCGAGCCGCCCCGGGAGTTCGTGCTGCCGGGCGAGGGGCGCGTCGCCGCCGCGCTCGACGTCGCCCGCTCGATCGTGCGCCGCTCCGAGCGCGCTGCGGTCGAGGCGGTGCGCCTCGCCTGGCTCGACCCGTCGAGTCACGTCGTCGGATACCTCAACCGCCTGGCCGACCTCGTGTACACGCTCGCCAGATGGCAGGAGGGCGAGCACCGACCGGCACGCGCTCCGCGAGACTGAACCCCCCGCCCACCAGGAGGACCTGTGGCAGCTTCGTTCACCCAGACCACGACCGCGGTCGACGCCGTGGTCGCCGACCTGCTCGCCGTACCGGTCTTCGCCGGAGCGCGCACTCGGCCCGGGCGGCGATGCCGTCGACGCCGCGCTGGGGGGCGGCCTCGCGGAGTTCATGGACGAGACCGACTTCAACGGCAAGCCCGGCGAGTCGTTGGCGGTGCCCACGGGCGGCCGGTTGGGGGCGAAGGCGGTCGTCCTCGTCGGTCTCGGCAGAGCGCGAGGACCTGACGCTCGACGGCGTGCGCCGGGCAGCGGCCGTCGTGGCGAAGCGCTCCTCCAGGGTCAAGAGCCTCGCGACGACGCTCCTCGACGCTGTCCCCGACACCTTGAACCGCGCCGACGCCGCACAGGCGCTGGCGGAGGGCGTGGTGCTCGGCAGCTACAAGTTCCTCCGCTACAAGGGCGAGCCCAAGCCCTCGAAGCTCTCGCGGGTGATCGTCGTCGGCCGGGGTGGCGCGAGGGTCAAGGCGTCGCTGTGGCGCGGGTCGAGGATCGCCGAGGCCGTTCTCTGGGCGCGCGATCTGGTCAACGAGCCCTCCGGGGCGAAGTCGCCCGCCGAGATCGCAGCCCTCGACGCGCGAAGGTCGCCCGCGGCTCCGGCCTCAAGGTGAAGGTCCTGACTGGGCGAACCTGCGCCGCCGAGCGCCTCGGCGGCGTGATCGGCGTGGGTCAGGGGTCGAAGCGGCCCCCGTGCATGGTGCGGCTCGCGTACGAGCCGGCGGGTGCCCGCCGGACGATCGCCTTCGTCGGCAAGGGCGTCGTCTTCGACTCCGGTGGCCTCTCGCTCAAGCCGGCGGCGGGCATGGAGACGATGAAGACCGACATGTCGGGCGCCGCCGCCGTGATCGCGGCGATGTCGGCGCTGCACGACCTCGACGTGAAGGCGCCGGGTGATCGCGTACGTGCCGCTCGTCGAGAACATGCCCAGCGGGTCGGCGATCCGTCCCGGCGACGTGCTGACCGACAGGAACGGCAAGACGGTCGAGGTGCTCAACACCGACGCCGAGGGTCGCCTGATACTCGCCGACGCGCTCGCGCTGGCGGCCGAGGACGAGCCCGACGCGATCGTCGACCTGGCGACGCTCACCGGCGCGTGCGTCGTCGCGCTCGGCGAGAAGATCGCCGGCCTGATGGGGAACGACGACGCCTGGTCGAGCCAGGTCAGGCGAGGCGGCCGATCGGGCGGGCGAGTCGGTGTGGCCCCTGCCGCTTCCGGAGGAGTACCGCAAGCTGCTCGACTCCGACGTCGCCGACATCTCAGAACATCAGTGGCGGTCGTTACGGCGGAGCGCTCACTGCGGGCCTCTTCCTGAAGGAGTTCGTCGGCGACGTGCCGTGGGTCCACCTCGACATCGCGGGCCCGGCGCGCGCTGCGGCCGACGACGGCCACGTCGTCAAGGGCGGCACCGGCTTCGGCGTGCGGACGCTCCTCGAGCTCGCCTCGAGCTTCCGCACGCCCGGCCGGTGAGGCCGTAGGGCGATCAGGGAAGCACCACGACCGGCGTGCCGATCGGCGCCCAGTCGTAGAGGACCTTGACCGCCTGCTGGTTCATGCGCACGCATCCGTGGCTGCGGAACTGGCCGAGCTCTGCGTCGGTCTGTATCGGCGTGCCGTCGGTGCGCAGCGGGATGCCGTGGAACCCGATCGCCTTCCCGCTGCTCGCGACGACGAAGCGGCTCATCCACGGGAGGCGGAGAGAGCCCGACGACGAGGCGGGCGACTTGGAGAAGACGCGGTAGGTGCCGGGGCTCGGCGCTCCACGGCGCCCCGAGACGAGCCAGCTGTGCGACGCGTACCCGTTCTCCTCCACCAGCCATACCCGCTGGCCCGAGTTCGAGTAGACGATCCGCCGCCCGCTGCCGGAGCCGGCCGGTACCGGCGGCCCCGCCGGGTTCGAAGCGATCCAGTACCCCGCACCGAGTGCGGTCCGTGCGAGCCCGGCGGCCGCCATCGGCGCCGGCCCCGAGTTGGCGCCACCGTGGAACGCCGCGTCTCCGTATGAGTAGACGGCGCCGTCGGACGCGAGCTGCCAGTAGCCGCGCCCCGATCGCGTGATCTCGACGTCGACGATCCCTGCCGGTAGCCAGAGTGGTGCAGCATCGATGTAGCGCGCGTTCCCGAAGGAGAAGATCCGGCCGTTCGAGCCGGCGAACGCGTACCCGCGTCCGGTGGGAGTCGCGACCATCCCCACGATCTCGGTCCCGATCGCCATACCGCCCGTCGAGCCGTAGAAGTGGGCGTCGCCGAAGGAGAACACTCCGCCGTCGCGCGCGACGAGCCAGTAGCCGCGCCCGCTCGGTGTGGGTGCGATCCCGACGATCGGCTGGAAGAGGGCGATGTTGCCGGTCGAGCCGTAGAAGCGGGCGTCGCCGAAGGAGAACACTCCGCCGTCGCGCGCGACGAGCCAGTAGCCGCGCCCGCTCGGCGAGGCCGCCATGCCCACCACTGGCGCGTTCAGCTGCATGCCGCCGGTCGAGCCGTAGAAGGCCGCCGCCCCGTAGGTGAAGATCCCGCCGTCGTACCCGAGCAGCCAGTAGCCGGGGCGTCTCGGGTGGCTCGCGATTCCGGCGAGCGGCGCGTCGAGCGGTCCTTCGGGCGCTCCCAGGGCGGCGGCATCTCCGAGGTTCACGACCTGCGCGGCCGGCTCGGCGAGGGCCACTGCCGCGGGCGTGAGCGGCACGAGGCCGGCGCCCAAGGTCAGGGCGCCCAGGATTCCGACGAGCCGACGCACGGGCGCAGAGTAGGCGCGCGTGGATCTCATGCCTTGATCATCGGCACGACCGGCGCCGTGCTTAGTGCCCGGTGGTGCTCCCGTCGGCGAGCACGGCGTGCGGCAGGCAGTGCTCGTCGTACTCGGCTATGACGATCTCGGCGCCGTCGGCGCACGCCGGGCACGACGGGTCGCGCCGGACCTTGAAGGTGCGGAACGACTGCTCGAGCGCGTCGTAGGCGAGGAGCCGCCCGATCAGCGGGTCGCCGAGGTCGAGGAGGATCTTGATCGCCTCGAGCGCCTGGATCGGAGCCGACGATGCCGGGCAGCACGCCGAGCACGCCCGCCTCGGCGCAGCGACGGCGCCAGCTCGGGCGGCGGCGGCTCGGGGAGCAGGCACCGGTAGCAGGGACCGTCGTACGGCTTGAAGACGGTGACCTGACCCTCGAAGCGGAAGATCGAGCCGTGCACGACGGGGATGCGCTTCAGCAGCGACGCGTCGTTGAGCAGGTACCGGGTGGGGAAGTTGTCGGTGCCGTCGACCACGACGTCGTAGCCGTCGATGATGTCGAGGACGTTGTCGGCGCCGAAGCGCACGTCGTAGGTGACGACGTCGACGTCGGGGTTGAGCGCGGTGAGCGTCTTCTTCGCGGAGTCGACCTTGCGGCTCGCCGATGCGGTCGATGTTGTGGAGGATCTGACGCTGCAGGTTCGACGCGTCGACGACGTCCATGTCGACGATGCCGAGCGTGCCGACGCCGGCGGCGGCGAGGTAGAGCGCGGCGGGCGAGCCGAGGCCGCCCGCTCCGAGGAGCAGCACCTTGCGACTCGAGGAGCTTCTGCTGGCCGGCCTCGCCGACCTCGGGCAGGAGGATGTGGCGGTGGTAGCGGTCGCGCTGCTCGGGGGAGAGGACCGCCGGCGTCACCCAGGCCCGTCCCTCGTTCTTCCAGCGGCCGAAGCCGCCGGCCATCGACGACGACGTTCGTGTAGCCGAGGTCGGTCAGGGTCTTCGGCCGCGAAGACCGAGCGGATCCCGGCGGCGCAGTAGATGACGATCTCGGCGTCGCGGTCGGGGATCTTGGTCTCGACCTGGCTCTCGAGGTGGCCCCGGGGGATGAAGACCGTCCCCGGGATCATCCCCTGCTCGAACTCGTCGAGCTCGCGGACGTCGAGGAAGATCGCCGTAGCCGAGGCGGGCCTCGGCGGCGCCGGTCCCGATCTCGGAGATCTCTGTCTTGGTGCGGGCGAGCAGCTCGCGGAAGCTGGGCATCGCGCTCTCCAGGTGTGGGCGCCGTGAGGTCGGCGTCGCTCGGAGGGTAAATCCTACTGCATCAGTCGGATATTCCCAACAGACTCGGCGCCAGCTCGGGGAGGACGTCGCCCAGGCGGTCCCGCACGACGGCGTCGGCCGTGCGCGTCGTAGGGCGTCTCCTCGGCGTTGAAGATCACGAGCCGGGCGCCCGACCGGACGGCGATGCCTCGGGAGGGCAGGCGCCGGGATAGACGGTGAGCGAGGTCCCGACGGCCAGGAAGACGTCGCAGCCCGGCGGCGGCGTCCTGGGCCCGGTGCAGGTCTTCGGGGACGAGGTCCTCCCCGAACGAGATCGTGGCCGACTTCAGGATGCCCGAGCAGGCCAGGCAGGCGGGGTCGTCGTCGCCGGCCCGGACGCGTTCGAGCGTCTCGTGCATCGGGCCGCGGGCCCCGCAGGACATGCACTTCACCTCGCGCACGGTGCCGTGGATCTCGACGAGGATCTCCGGTGACGTCCCCGCCGCCAGGTGGAGGCCGTCGACGTTCTGGGTCACCAGGGCGTGCAGCGCGCCGCGGCGCTCGAGGTCGACGAGGGCGCGGTGCCCGGCGTTGGGCTCGGCGCGGCGCTGCTCGCCCTCGAGCGCGGCTCCGCCAGGCCCGCCTGCGCACCTCGGGGTCCGACAGGTAGTAGCGCACGTCGGCGGTCTTCTCGGCGCCCGGGTTCAGGGTCCACACGCCGCGCGGTCCGCGGAAGTCGGGGATCCCCGACTCCGTGGAGATGCCGGCGCCGGTCAGCGCGACCACGCGGGACGCGCCGCGGAGCCACTCGGCGATCGGCTCGAGGTCGTCGCGCGACATGCGGGAGAGGGTATCGCCGAGGTCACGCTGCCGGCTCGGGAGCGGTCGCGGCCTCGAGCGCCTCGCGGTGACGCTGCACGGCCCAGCACGCCGCCTCGCGGCAGACCGACGGGTGGAACCCGACCGAGTGGAGGGCCCGCTCGACATGGTCGGGGTCGTCGCCCTGCTCCAGGAGCGTGAAGGCGACCCGGCGCGCCCTGCGTCGCGCGATGTCGAGCGCCGGCACGTCGAGCTGCGACTGGACCCAGTCGGCGTGCTCGGCCTGCAGGAGCGGTGGGAGCCTCCGCACGTGGCGGCGATTGACGGGAGGCAGGTGCCTCCTCACCGCCACGGTCGAGTCGCCCGCCTCGCACGCCAGGTCGAACTGCACGAGCCGCGACAGGCTCCGCTGGAGGGGCGAGGAGGACCCGGCCCCTGTGCCCAGCCCCAGTGCCTGGGCCGTGTCGGCGACGGGGAGGGTGAGGCCCTCGGGCCGGCGGTCGAACCTGTCGGCGAGGTGCCGCATCAGCAGCACGCAGGTCGGTCCGAGTGTCGGGAGCCAGAAGGACTCCACGTACCAGGATCTCGGGTCGTGACCCAGCACGTCGATCACCGGGTCCGGCCAGGGCTTGACGAGGATCGTCGCTGACATCTTCCACCTCCGGGTGCGCGCCGGGCCCCTACGAGTCAGACGAGGACATGTAGGAGACGACGTCAAGTTGTATCAGACTGTGATAGCACGCGGAGACGATGAGGACAAGGGGGGACCTTGTGCCCGTCAGCTCCCTCAGGGGGCATTGGATGGCACAAGGTGCGCTGGCGCGGCGCGGTGAGACCGGCTTTCGCGATGATGGATCTCATCGCCCCTCGGGGAATCTCGTGCTTGCCGAGCGGTACCACGGTCACCGGAGTACCCGAAGGAACGCGTTTCACCATGGTGTGGTGAGTGCCCTTGGCGTGTCCGGGCAGTGAACCCGGCCCGTGTGAGCGCGGCGAGGACTTGACGGCTCGAGCAGTGAGGTATGTGCACCTTGTCAGGCGTTCGCGAGCACCAGCCTCTGCGATGAGACGAACTCGCCTGGATGGACTGGGACCCGGACCTGGACCTCGTCGAGGGGTTCCGAGCTCACGAACTGCACGCCTTGGGCGGCGAAGACCAGGTCGCGCTCTCCGACTTCATCGAGGGTCTCGAGGTAGGCCGTGACTGCTTCCATCGTCTGGTTGAGGGCCTCATCTATCGACGACCCGAGACGTCGAGACGTCGAGTTCTTCGCAGGTGCCGACGAAGTGCTCTTCTTCCTGGTGGATGCGGAAGGTGAGAAGCACGAACCCGATGATGGATTCGTCGGGAAGTGGTACGTCGTGTCGCCACTCCCCCACAGATCAGGCCCGAGAGACGCTCGTCGCCGGGCTCGCGCCCCGTCCAGTCCCGTTCTCGCGGCCGATACCGGCTTCACCGCGGTCGAGAGTGTGTCCTGCCGGCTGGCTGCCGCCCATCCCCGCACCTCCGACGGTGGCCACCACTTGCCCGCGGGACGGTACCGGCCCCCGCCCCTGCCCCCACCCTCCCCGGGTGGGGCCTCTTCGCGTCAGCGCTGCGCTCGGGGGTCCAGGCCCTGGGCATTGTTTCCAGGTAGCGTCCCCGCCCGGCGGGCTACCCCACGGCCCGCCACGGCGTCCGGGGCGTGAGGGGCCCCGGACGTCACCCGCACACCCCTAGGGGACCTTCCCGCCCGTGTGCTCCCTCGCGGCGCGGCTAGATGACGCGGCGGCTCTCGGGTCGCCCGATGTTGACGGCGCGCACGTCGCCGAGTGCCTCGGCCTCGACGGGGCGCGAGAAGAGGTAGCCCTGGGCGGCATCGCACCGCAGTGCGCGGAGCTCGGCGAGCTGCGCGGGGGTCTCGACCCCTTCGGCGATCGCCGTTATCCCCAGAGCGTGGGCCAGGCCGATGACGGCCGCGACGATGACCTGGTCGTCGGTGTCGACACCGAGACCGTTGACGAACGTCCTGTCGATCTTGAGGCTGTCGACGGGGAACTGCTTCAGGTGGCCGAGCGAGGCGTGGCCGGTGCCGAAGTCGTCGATGGAGAGGCGGACTCCCAGCTCCTTCAGGGAGTGGAGCATCCGGACCGTCGTAGCGACGTCCTGCATGAGTGCCCCCTCGGTGATCTCGAGGCAGAGCGACTCGGCCGGGAAGCCTGTGGCACCGAGCGCGCGAGCCACCACGTCGGCGAGGTCGGGGCGGGCGATCTGGTGCGAGGAGAGGTTCACCGAGACCACGAAGGGCTCGTCGGACTGCGACTGTCGGTGCCACTGGAGGCCCTGATGGCACGCCTCGCGCAAGACCCACTCGCCGATCGGGACGATCAGCCCGGTCTCCTCGGCGAGGCCGATGAAGTCGGCGGGGCCGATGAGCCCGCGTTCGGGGTGGTTCCACCGGATCAGCCCCTCCACACCGACCATCCGGCCGGTCGTGAGGTCGTGCTGCGGCTGGTAGTGGAGGATCAGCTCGTCCCTGTCGAGTGCGCGGTGCAGGGAGTTCTCGATCGCGAGCCGATCGACCGACCGCCAGTGCGTCTTCTCGTCGAACCACTCTGTGCGCGCCCGCCCCCGATCCTTCGCCTTGTACATGGCCGAGTCGGCGTCGCGCAGAAGGGTCTCGGGGTTCTCGTGGTCGGAGCGTGCGAGGCGCATGCCGATGCTCGCGGTGACGAAGACCTCCTGGCCCGAGAGCGTGAACGGAGTCGCGAGTGCGGCGGAGAGCCGGCCGGCGATCGCGTCGCACTCGGCTACGTCCTCGATGCCTTCGGCGAGGATCACGAACTCGTCGCCGCCGAAGCGGGCGACCGTGTCGCCGGGGCGCACAGCCT
Source organism: uncultured Actinomycetes bacterium (assembly GCA_963706745.1). GTDB lineage: Bacteria > Actinomycetota > Acidimicrobiia > IMCC26256 > PALSA-610 > JAOSJK01. The sequence goes on from CAVPMX010000007.1 coordinate 293,103, forward strand.
GCCTGATGCGATCGGCGACCTTCGACAGGAGGCGATCGCCGGCCCCGTGGCCGAGGCTGTCGTTGACGAACTTGAAGCGGTCGAGATCCACGAAGAGGACGAGTGGTCTCCCGTTTCCACGCGTCGATCGCGCGAGGGCCTGGCCGAGGCGGTCGAGCAGGAGTGCCCGGTTCGGGAGGCCTGTCAGGGAGTCGTGTGTCGCCTGGAACGCGAGGTCGTGCTCGAACGCCTTGCGCTCGGTGATGTCCCTGCAGTTGAAGATGATGCCCTCGACGGCCGGATCGTCGAGGAGGTTAAGGCCGATCGCCTCCAGGTACCGCCACGAGCTGTCGCGATGGCGTACCCGGAACTCGAGAGGCCCGACGGTCCCGTGCGTGATGACGTGGCTCGAGATCTCGCTGACGATCCGATCGGCGTCGTCGGGATGGACGTGCTCCATCAGGTCGAAGCCGAGCAGCTCGGCCTCGGTGCGACCGAGTAGGCGCTCCGAGGCCGGGCTCACGTAGCTGAGCGTGCCGTCGGGGCCGGCGACCGTGATCAGCTCGGTGGCGTTCGCGAGCAGCGCGCGGAAGTGGCGCTCCCGCTTGGAGAGCTCGCCGGTCGCCTCGTAGACCATCCGGATCGCTCTGCGCTCGGAGCGGGCCATGACGAACATCAGCGCCATGAGGAGAGCGGTGACGGCGGTGCCGCTCAGCAGGATCGTGAGCGGAACGCTGCTGAGGGCCGTGACCGGGCGGACCTCGGTCATCCTGACGGTCCAAGGGTGACCGTAGAGTCGCAGCCCGGCGACGCGCCCCCGACCGTCGGGTGGTGCCTCGATGTCGGAGACCGCGATGAGCGAGTCTGCCTTCGTCGTCTCGCCGTCGAAGAGCTCGATCCGGTACCGGTAGCCGGCGTCGCCGCTGCCGCGCGGGATGAACACGTCGCCGTTGACCATCGTCCCGGCCCAGCCTCGTATCGAGGTCCGGCGCTCCTCGATGGTGTCGGGCACACCGCCCGCTCCGTAGACGGGCTTGACGAGCATGAAGCCCGTCTGCAGGTCGCCCGCCTCGTTCTCGAGATCGGTGGGGATGTCGAAGCGGTCGCTGATCTGCAGGGTGCCGGTGTCTCGCGCGCTCTCGAGCACCGACTTGATCTCGGGGAAGATGGCCGCGTCGATGCAGCGGGCGATGCTTATCGTCTCGGGCTCCGCCTGCGCGACGACGAAGGCGGCGCCGTTCGCCGGATCGGGGGCCAGACCTGCGAGCTCCGGAACGCAGGTAGCCCTCATCTCGGCGACGTCGCCTGCGGCGACCGACTGGGTCCAGGCGGCACCGAATATCCCGGGGAATCGGTCGTCGGCGAGCAGCGAGTCGGTGAGGGCCCTGAACTCGTCGCGACCGGCCATCGGGTCGCCGAGCATCAGCCCCTGGATCCCGTTCACCACGACCTCGTAATCGCGTGCAGTAGTGGCGAGGCTCTCGATCACGTCGTCGGTCTCGGTGGTGAAGCGCTCGTCGCTGTCGTCACGCTCGCGCTGCGCCATGGTCCAGGCCGCGGACACGGTCGCTGCGGCGCCCACGACCAGGACCAGCCAAGGCGCGAGCCGGCTCCCCCACCACTTCCGTCGTGCGGGGTCCGGTTCCGCCCCGTGCGGTTGTCTGCCCACGTGGGTCCTCTGCATCCCGGGTCGGCCACGCGCCCGACTCGCCGGGCGCCTCGGTTCTATTCGGCCGGTTGCGGGCCGCGAATGAGCGAAAGGGCCGCATCGGGTCGTTCGGGGAGGGCAGGGGGGCGATCCTCTATCGTGAGCCCATGGTCGAGCGCCCCGAACCGTCCATCGATGAGTGGAGGGCCCTCGCCGCCCGCGAGCTGCGCGGCGGCGACCCCGACTCGCTGACGACGGAGACGCCCGAGGGCATCGCCGTGAAGGCCCTGTACACGGCCGACGACCTCGAGGGGGGCGAGGCCGGCGGGACGCTGCCGGGGTTCGCCCCGTTCACCAGGGGCATCAGGGCGACAATGTACGCGAACCGTCCGTGGACGCTCCGTCAGTACGCAGGGTTCTCGACCGCAGAGGAGTCGAACGCGTTCTACAGGCGCAACCTGGCCGCCGGCCAGATGGGCCTGTCGGTGGCGTTCGACCTGCCGACGCACCGCGGATACGACAGCGACCATCCTCGCGTCGTGGGCGACGTCGGCAAGGCCGGGGTCGCCATCGACTCGGTGGAGGACATGAAGGTCCTCTTCGACGGGATACCCCTCGACAAGATGACCGTCTCCATGACCATGAACGGGGCGGTGCTCCCGGTGCTCGCCGGGTACATCGTCGCGGCGGAGGAGCAGGGCGTCGCACCCGAGGCGCTGTCGGGGACGATACAGAACGACATCCTCAAGGAGTTCATGGTCCGCAACACCTACATCTACCCGCCCGGGCCGAGCATGCGGATCGTCGCCGACATCATCGAGTACACGGCGACACACATGCCGAAGTTCAACTCGATCTCGATCTCCGGCTACCACATGCAGGAGGCCGGCGCCACAGCGGTGCAGGAGCTCGGCTTCACCCTCGCCGACGGGCTCGAGTACGTGCGGACGGCCTGCGCCCGCGGCCTCGACGTCGACGACTTCGCGGGGCGCCTCTCCTTCTTCTTCGCGATCGGCATGGACTTCTTCATGGAGATCGCGAAGCTGCGCGCCGCCCGGATGCTCTGGTCGCGGATAATCGAGCCGTTCGGGCCGAAGAAGGCGTCGTCGTCGATGCTGAGGACGCACTGCCAGACCTCGGGCGTCTCCCTGACCGAGCAGGACCCGTACAACAACGTGGTCCGCACCGCGTACGAGGCGCTCGCTGCGGTGCTCGGCGGCACACAGAGCCTCCACACCAACTCGTTCGACGAGGCGATCGCGCTCCCGACCGACTTCTCGGCGCGGATCGCGCGCAACACGCAGGTGATCCTCGCCGAGGAGACGGGGATCCCGCGCGTAGTCGACCCGTTGGGTGGCTCGTACTACGTGGAAGCGCTCACGGCGAGCCTCGCGGCGGAGGCATGGGCGCTGATCGAGGAGGTAGAAGAGCTCGGAGGGATGACGAAGGCGGTCGAGTCGGGGATGCCGAAGCTCCGGATCGAGGAGAGTGCAGCGCGCCGGCAGGCCGCCATCGACCGCGGTGAGGCCACGATCGTGGGTGTCAACCGGTTCGAGCTCGCCGACGAGGCCGCGATCGAGGTCCGCGACATCGACAACGCAGCCGTGCGAGAGAGCCAGATAGCGCGACTCCGACGCGTCCGTGCGGAGCGTGACGAGACCCGATGCAGCACTGCGCTGACGGCTCTCGCCGAGGGGGCCGCCGGCGCTGCGAACCTGCTGGGGCTGGCCGTCGAGGCCAGCCGGGCGCGAGCGACCGTGGGCGAGATCTCCGACGCGCTCGAGGGAGTGTTCTCGCGTCACCGGGCCGTTGTCCGTAGCATCTCCGGTGTGTACGGAGCGTCGTACGAGGGCGACGAGGACTGGGCGCGCGTCCACGCAGAGGTCGAGGCGTTCGCCGAGGCTCAGGGCCGGCGCCCGCGGCTCCTCGTGGCGAAGCTCGGTCAGGACGGGCACGACAGGGGCGCGAAGGTGATCGCGACGGCCTTCGCCGACCTCGGGTTCGACGTCGACATCGGCCCCCTGTTCCAGACGCCCGACGAGGTCGCCCGCGACGCCGTGGAGAACGACGTGCACGTCGTCGGTGTGTCGAGCCAGGCCGGGGGGCACCGGACGCTGGTTCCGCAGCTGATCGAGGAGCTCGCGCGGCAGGGCGCGCGGCGACGTCGTGGTCGTGTGCGGCGGGGTCGTGCCGGCAGGCGACCACGACGCGCTCCGCGCGGCGGGTGTCGCGGCGGTCTTCGGGCCCGGCACGAACATCCCTCGGGCCGCTGCCGAGGTGATGCGGCTGCTGAGGGAAGGCCGCGCCTTGCCGTGACTCCGGAGAGCTCCGCCGACGACCGGATGGTCGCGGACCTTGCCGATGCGATCCGCGGCGGTGACCGCGGCGCGTTGGCGAGAGCGATAACGCTCGCCGAGTCGACGCGCTCAGACCACAGGGCCACGGCCGTCGCACTTCTCGACGCCCTCCTGCCGGAGACAGGCACCGCAGTGCGCGTCGGGGTGAGCGGCTCCCCGGGAGCGGGCAAGTCGACCTTCATCGAGGCCCTCGGAGGGCACCTCGTGGGAGCGGGCCATCGTGTCGCCGTGCTGGCCGTCGATCCCACGAGCGCCCGCTCCGGGGGCTCGATCCTCGGAGACAAGACGCGAATGGAGACGCTGTCGCGCAGCCCCGACGCATTCATCCGGCCGTCGCCTTCGGGAGGGACGCTCGGCGGCGTGGCCCGCCGCACACGCGAGGCGATGCTGCTCTGCGAGGCGGCCGGCTTCGACGTCGTGCTGGTCGAGACGGTGGGCGTGGGCCAGTCGGAGATCGCCGTGGCCGGGATGGTCGATCTCTTCCTGCTGCTCCTCGCACCGGGCGCCGGAGACGAGCTCCAGGGCCTCAAGCGCGGGATCGTCGAGATGGCCGACCTGCTCGTCGTCAACAAGGCCGACGGAGAGCTCGCGGCCTCGGCGGCGTCGACGGTCGCCGACTACGCGCGCGCTCTGCATGTCATCCGACCACGGAGTGCCGCCTGGATCCCGAGGGTTCTCTCGTGCTCGGCGCTCACCGGCGGAGGCATCCCGGAGGTGTGGCAGGCCGTGATGGACCACCGAGATGCGCTCGAGACCGACGGCGCTCTGCGATCGGTGCGTGCCGACCAGGCGCGGCAGTGGATGTGGGCCGAGGTCACCGAGAGCCTGCTGGCGGACCTGAGCGGCGATCCCGACGTTGCGGGACTCGTGGAGGGACTCGAGAGGGACGTCGTCGCCGGCCTCGTCTCACCGACCGCCGCCGCGCGTCGCATCCTCGACGCGTTCCTCCGCCGGGCCTGAGGCCGGGTCAGCTGGCCTCGTGCGCCCGAGGATCGCCTTGGCCTCCGCGACCCCCCTGCGCCCGATCCGCCGAGTGCGGGTGTCGAGCGACCAGTCGGGGCGCGGGCCCCTGATCAGCCTCAACTGGCGCTCCCCGGTCTCTCCGGGGCGTCGGGTGGCGTGCTCGCTTCTCACAACCAGAGTCTGCGCCGAGGGTGTGACAGTGGCACTCCGCCGCTGGTCGGGAATCGAACGGCCGAATGTCACGTCGGGCGCGATCCGGGTGCCGATCGCGCGCTGCGCGTGACCTGGAGGTGCTGCTCGGTGGCGGGTCGGTTCACCCGATGTGGCACGGGTCGTGCGAGACTGCACGGAGTCGTTGAACGCCCTCCAGGAGGAATCATGGCTCTGCAGCTCCGAAGGCTCGTCGCGCCGCTGTGCGCTCTCGCGCTTGTCACGGCCGCGTGCGGCGGTGGCGGCGACGACAAGAAGGTCCTCGGTGACGACGACACCACCGAGACGACGAACGGGAGTGGCTCCGGGTCGGGGCAGGTCGACTCGCTCGACGGCGTCGAGAGCGCGGTCATCCAGATTGTTGCCAAGGGGACGTTCGCGCAGCCGTCGGAGGCAGCGGCCTACGAGGAGGTCTCCCAGGCCGGTTCCGGGTCCGGCTTCATCATCGACCCGTCCGGCATCGCAGTGACGAACAACCACGTGGTCACCGGAGCAGCGTCGCTCGAGGTCTTCGTCTCGGGTGAGGACGACCCGGTCAACGCCAAGGTGCTCGGAGTCTCGGAGTGCAACGACCTCGCGGTCATCGACCTCGACGGCGACGGCTACCCGTCCCTCGGCTGGTACGACGGAGAGATCGACACGGGCCTCGAGATCAGCGTCGCGGGCTTCCCGCTCGGCGACCCCGAGTTCACGCTCGTGCGAGGGATAGTCGCCAAGGCCGAGGCCGACGGCGAGACGCAGTGGTCGTCGGTCGACTCGGTCATCCAGCACGACGCAGAGGCTCAGCCGGGCAACTCCGGCGGCCCGATCGTCACCGCCGACGGCGAGGTCGTCGGCGTCCACTTCATGAGCTACGACGCCGGCACGGGCACCACGCAGAAGTTCGGGATCTCGGCCGAGATCGCGCAGGAAGCCGTCGAGACGATGTCCGGCGGCGAAGACGTTCTCTCGCTGGGTGTCAACGGGCAGGCGATCTACGACGAGGAGAGCGGCCTCGCAGGGATCTGGGTCGCCTCGGTGAAGTCGGGTGGGCCGGCGAGCGAGGCGGGGATCCAGGGAGGCGACATCATCGAGCGCGTCGAGGGCCTGCCGATGGCCACCGACGGCACGATGAAGGACTACTGCGACGTGCTCCAGAGCCACAACGCCGACGACGTGCTCTCGGTCCAGATCCTGCGCTTCGAGGACGGCACCCGCTACCGCGGCGAGTTAAACGGCAAGGAGATCGAGCCGTTCGAGACGATCGCCGAGCGAGGTCGAGGAGACCACCGGAGGGACGCTTCCGAGCGGCTCGAGCTACTCGCAGTACATGCCGGTCTCCGACGACTCGGGCGTGCTCAGGCTCGAGGTGCCCTCAGAGTGGTCCGACGTGCAGGGAACGGCCCTGGTGCTCGAAGACGGCACCGAGCTGCCGCAGATCATCGCGTCGACCGACCTCGCGGCCTACGGAGGCACCTACAACGTCCCCGGCGTCGAGTTCGCGGCGACCGTCGGTGGTGGCTTGACGACGAGCGACATGCTCGACGCCATCGGGCCCGCCGGAGAGTGCACGAGCAGCGGGCGTCAGGACTACGACGACGGCGCGTACGTAGGCGAGATGGAGTTCTGGGAGGGCTGCGGTGGAACCGAGACGCAGGTCGTCACGATCGCTGCAGGCCCCGCCGGCGGCGAGTTCATGGCGCTGCTCTTCGTGCAGATCGTCAGCGACGCCGACATCGACGCCCTCGACCGCATCATCCAGACGTTCCAGGTGATCACCGAGTAGCGCAGCGACGGGTCCCATCGTCGTCGTTACGATGGGACCCGTGGCATACCTCGATCACGCCGCCTCCACACCCATGCGAGCGGAGGCCGTCGAGGCGATGCAGCCCTTCCTCTGCGACGTGTTCGCGAACCCGTCGGGGTCGCACTCGGCGGCGAGGGCTGCCAAGACCGCGCTCGAAGACGCGCGCGAAGACGTGGGCTCTCTGCTCGGGGCGCGCCCCGAAGAGGTCGTCTTCACAGCCGGCGGGAGCGAGGGCGACAACCTGGCGGTGAAGGGTGCCGCCTGGGCGGCGCGTGATTCAGGAGGCGGCGACGGTGTCGTCGTCTCGGGCATCGAGCACAAGGCTGTTCTCGGCGCCGCGGAGCGGCTCGGCAAGCAGGGCCTGCGCGTCTCGCTGGTACCCGCGCACGTCGACGGAGCGGTCGACCTCGATGCGCTCGCGGCGGTGCTCGACGCGCGCACCGCTGTCGTCTCGGTGATGACGGTGAACAACGAGACCGGCATCGTGCAGCCGCTCGACGCCGTAGCGCGGATCGTGCGGGACCTCTCACCGGGAGCGCTCCTCCACACCGACGCCGTGCAGGCGCCGCAGTGGCTCGACCTCTCGGCGGCCACGTCGGTTGCGGATCTCGTCGCGATATCCGGGCACAAGTTCGGAGGCCCGAAGGGCGTCGGCGCGTTGATCCGCAGGCATGGCTGCGCGCTCGTGCCGCTCGTGGAGGGTGGAGGGCACGAGTCGGGCATGCGTGCCGGGACCCAGAACGTCGCGGGGATCGCCGCGCTGGCGGTCGCTCTGCGCGTGACTCACGAGCGCAGGGCGGAGGAGACCACGCGGATCGCGCTGCTGCGCGACCGGCTCGAGCAGGGGCTCGTGTCGTCGATCCCCGACGCGCTCGTGAACGGCGACGTGCGTCGCCGTGTGCAGGGGATCACCCACCTCGCGTTCCCCGGGGTCGAGGCGGAGGCGCTGCTGCTGCTCCTCGATCGGGAGGGCGTCTGCGCCGCCTCGGGCTCGGCGTGCTCGTCGGGGGCGGTCGACCCGTCGCACGTCCTGGTGGCGATGGGAATGCCCAGGGATCGCGCGCTGGCCTCGATCCGCCTGAGCCTCGGCTACGCATCGAACGCAGTCGACGTGGAGCGCGCGCTCGAGGTGATCCCGCGCGCCGTCGCCTCGCTGCGCGGCGCTCGATCCGCGGGCGCCTAGGCCGATGGCGCGGGTTCTCGTCGCGATGAGCGGAGGGGTCGACTCCTCGGTGGCGGCTGCACTGCTCGTCGAGGAGGGCCACGACGTCACCGGAGTCACCCTGAAGCTCTGGAGCGGTGAGGGTGACTCGACCTGCTGCAGCGTCGCCGACGTCGAGGACGCGCGCCGTGTGGCTGCCGGGCTCGACATCCCTCACTACGTGTTCAACTTCGCCGACGAGTTCGAACGACGGGTCGTCGTGCCCTACGTCGATGCCTACTCGTCTGGGCGGACGCCGAACCCGTGCGTGGAGTGCAATCGCACGATGAAGTGGGGCCGCCTCCTCGAGCGGGCGGTCGAGACCGGGTTCGACCTGATCGCGACGGGGCACCACGCTCGGGTCGTGGAGACTCCCGGCGGTCACACGCTGCTCGAGGGGGAGGGACGCGGACAAGGACCAGTCGTACGTGCTCTACATGCTCGGCCAGGCGGAGCTCTCACGCACCTTGATGCCGGTCGGCATCATGACGAAGCAGCAGGCCAGGAGTCGCGCTCGGCGACTCGGGCTCCGCAACGCCGACAAGCGCGACAGTCAGGACGTCTGCTTCGTGAGCCAGGCCGACCGGGGAAGGTTCATCGCAGGGCGCGTCGGGTCGGTCCCGGGCCGCATCGTCGATACCTCGGGGGCGATGCTCGGCGAGCACCGAGGTGTTCACGGGTTCACGATCGGGCAGCGTCGCGGCCTCGGAGTCGCGGTTGGTGAACGTCGATACGTGGTCGACGTCGATGCCGAGACCGCGACCGTGACCGTCGGCGACCCTGGTGCCCTGCTGCGCGACGAGGTGTGCATGACCGACGTCCGCTTCGTAGCCGAGCGCCCCGTTGACGGAGCTCGCGTGCTGTCGCAGATGAGCGCGCACGGTGTAGCCGTACCGGGGCACCTGGAAGGCGACGTGGTGAGGTTCGACACCCCGCAGCGGCGTGTCGCGCCCGGTCAGGTGGTCGCGCTGTACGACGGGGATCGTGTGATCGGTGGAGGCGCGGCGGCCTGACGCGCCGACGCCGGCACCGCTCTACGCCTCGACTACCGACATGCGGGCGGCGCGCGCTGCCTCGAGGAGGCGCCCCGCTCGTAGCGGCGTGACCAGCACCGCGCTCTGTCGACGATCGCGGTCGCGCCGCGTCGGCGACATGCGAACGTTGCCGGTTGCCCGAGCCGAATCTCGATCGACCCCGGCAGCGTGCCGAGGCGCAGGTCGAGAGCGTCCTCAGGCGGATGTGTGACGGCGAGTCTCCTCACGGACGCGACCTGCTCGCGGGGGAGCAGAGCCGGGTCGGAGAGAGTGAGCGGGTCGGCGACGACCATCCCCGCGGGTACGAGCACCACCCAGCGTCGAGCGAGCCCGTGGATGGATCGGACGAGAACGGCGGCCACGCCCAGCCCGGCCGCGGCGATGCCGATCCCACCGATCACGACGCCGGTCGCCACCAACAGCGGCCCGGTCGCGATGCCGGCGACGACGACGACCAGTGCCGGTGGGAGGACGAAGATCGTGATCGGGGTCGGAGCGCGAAGAGGGAATCGTTGCTCGTGGCCGTACGACGCGGCGGCCGCTGCGGCGTGCGCGACCCGAGATGAGCACGCGGCCGCCGCCGCGGCGACGGCTCCGACGAGTCCGATCGAGATCGTCGCGGCGCCTCTCCCCGGTGACGCGAGGAGCGTGACGCTCACCGCCGCCGCGCTCGCGATGCGAAGGACGGTGAAGCCCCACGGGCGTGGTGACATCAGTGCGACCAGCCCCGAAGCCCATGCCGCCCACAGGAGCGCGGCCGCGACCATGGCCGCGGGGGTAGACCACTGCCCGAGCGCGTCGCTGCACGCCGCGCCCGCTGTGAACGGCAGCGCGACCCACACGACTCGTGCCGTCCACATCGACGTCGTTGCTCCGTTTGGAGGAGGGTTGAGGGGGCGGCCGTATACTACGGACCTCATGCCGTCGAGCACCCTCTCTGCCGGCCTCGCCACCGCTGTCGGCAGCCTGCCGCACGTGGATCCCCGATCGGCCGCGGCTCTGGTGCTTCGCTGCCTGCCCGGGCTGCCGGCGGCTCCGCAGCTTCCGTGCCGCTCGCCCGGTGAGGGGATGATCGCGCAGGCTGCGTGCGTCCTCCCCGAGGTCTCGCTGCGAGAGGACGGCGCACTCGTGATCGGAGCGAGCAGCGACGAACCGCTGCGAGCGGCCTTCGGCGCAGAGCGCGATTCGGGCCTCCTCGCCTTCCTCGACCTGGCTGCGCGCTCGACCGTCCCGTTGTCCAGGGTCAAGGTGCAGACCTGCGGGCCGCTCACGCTCGGGCTCGCGCTCGCCGATGCGGGCATGGCGGTGGACCGCGCTTTCGAGCGAGCCGCCCTCGCAGTGCGCGAGCGCGCTGTCGCGCTCGAGCAGGTCGTCGCCGACAGGCTCCCCGGCGTCGCACGGGTGATCTGGCTCGACGAGCCGGGGCTGGTCGCATGGCGCGGCGCCGACGCTCCGCTCGACCGGGAGACGGCCACGGATCTCCTCTCGGGCGCCTTGGCGGCGATCGGCTCCGTCACCGGGGTCCACGTGTGCAGCGGGGGCGACCTGCGCGTCGCTCTCGACGCGGGGCCCGGGATCCTGGGCCTCGAGGTCCAGGAGAGCCTCCTTGACGGCGCAGGCTGGATCGCGCGACACCTCGAGGGGGGCGGCTGGATTGCGTGGGGTGCGGTACCCACCGACCGGCCGGTGGGAGAGCACGCCACTCCGCTCTGGAAGACGCTCGTCGGACTCTGGTGCGAGCTGACTCGGCGCGGTTGCGATCCGGTGCAGCTACGCAGCCAGGCGTTGATTACACCCGCCTGCGGATTGGCCGGCCACGGTCCGAGCCAGGCGGAGCGTGCGATGTTCCTCGCCCGCGAGATCGGAGCGCGGGTCCACGACCAGGCTGCCGCGACGAAGCTGACCATCGGCGCCTGACCCGGCGCCCTCGGCTGTCGCACCCCGCCGGTAGCCTTCGGCCGATGGCCGATGCCGCGGTACCCCCCGATGTGGTGACGCGTGTCGCGGAGCTGCGCGAGGTCATAGCCCGCCATTCGCGCCTCTACTACGAGTCGGACGCGCCGGAGATCGCCGACGCGGAGTTCGACGCGTTGGTGCGTGAGCTGCGAGACCTCGAGGAACGCCATCCGGCACTGCGCTCACCGGAGTCGCCGACCGAGAAGGTCGGCGGGGCTCCCACGACGGCCTTCGCCGCCGTCGCCCACCTGGCTCCGATGCTCTCTCTCGACAACGCGTTCTCGCGGGCGGAGCTCGACGCCTGGGGCGCGCGCGTGGTCAAGCGCGTCGGCGACGACGTCGGGTTCGTTGCCGAGCCGAAGATGGACGGTCTCGCGATCTCGCTCGTCTACGAAGACGGGGAGCTCGTGCGAGCCGCGACCCGCGGCGACGGCGTGACCGGTGAGGACGTCACGGCGAACGTGCGGACGATGCGCGACGTGCCGCCGAGCGTCGGAGGGAGCACCCGCCCCTCGCTGCTGGAGGTGCGCGGCGAGGTGTACATGCCGATCGTCTCCTTCACCGACCTGAACCGCAGGCAGGCCGACGCCGGCGAGCACCTCTTCGCCAACCCCCGAAACGCGGCGGCCGGGAGTCTCCGCCAGAAGGACTCGCAGATAACCGCATCACGCGACCTGGCGCTCTTCTGCTACCAGCTCGGGGTGGTCGAGGGCGGTCCTGAGCTCCGGAGTCACGTCGAGATCCTGCAGTGGCTGCGCGATCTCGGCTTCCCGGTGAACCCGCACATCGATCGTCACGACGACCTCGGCTCCGTCGCCCGGTTCTGCGCGTCGATGGAGGAGAAGCGCCACTCCCTCGGCTACGAGATCGACGGTGTCGTCGTGAAGGTCGACGACCTGGCGATGCGCGAGCTGCTCGGGGTGACGAGCCGGGCGCCCCGCTGGGCGATCGCGTACAAGTTCCCACCCGAGGAGAAGACGACACGCCTCCTCGACATCAGGGTGAGCATCGGGCGAACCGGCCGTGCCACCCCCTTTGCGGTGCTGGAGCCCGTATTCGTCGGCGGCTCGACCGTCGAGATGGCGACCCTCCACAACCAGGACGAGGTCGCCCGGCGCGGCGTGCGCGTCGGCGACACGGTGATCGTGCGCAAGGCCGGCGACGTCATACCCGAGGTGGTCGGGCCGGTGCTGTCGAAGCGCCCGAAGCGATCCGCCCCCTGGAAGTTCCCGGCCGACTGCCCGGTCTGCGGCTCGGCTCTCGTGCGCCCGGAGGGGGAGGCCCATCACCGGTGCGTCAACGTCGACTGCCCGGCGCGACAGCTCCAACGCATCGTCCACTTCGCGGGTCGGAACGCGATGGACATCGAGGGCCTCGGAGAGGAGAGAGTCGCCCTCCTCGTGAATGCCGGCCTGCTGCAGGACGCCGGCGATCTCTACTCCGTGACCGCCGCCGATCTGGTCCCGCTCGAGGGAATGGCCGAGATCTCCGCGACGAGCCTCGTCGAGGCGATCGAGGCCTCGAAGCTGCGCCCTCTACCCAAGCTGCTGGTCGCTCTCGGCATCCGCAACGTCGGACCGACTGCGGCGGTTTCACTCGCAAGAGAGCTGGGCACTCTCGACGCGATCATCGAGGCGCCGACCGAGGTGCTGACCGAGATCGACGGCGTAGGGGAGGTCAGGGCGGAGAGCGTCGAGCAGTTCTTCGCCGACGAGCGCAACCGCGGCGTCGTCGACAAGCTGCGTGCCGCGGGCGTGCACCTGGGAGAGCCGGTAGAACGTTCCGCCGCCGCCGCCGCCGCCGCCGATGCGCCGCTGTCGGGGCTGACGTTCGTCGTCACCGGAACCCTTCCCCGGCGCACCCGCGAGGAGGCGACCGCCGATCTGGTGGCTCAGGGGGCCAAGGTCGCCGCGAGCGTCTCGAAGAAGACCCGCTACGTGGTCGCCGGTGCGAACGCCGGCTCGAAGCTCGCCAAGGCGGAGCAGCTGGGTGTCCCGGTCATCGGCGAGGACGACCTCGACCGGCTCCTCGAAGCGGGGCCCGCCGCCCTCGAGGGCGGCGGAGTCACCCGACCTTGAACGACCACGTGTAGGAGAGGACCACGGTCCCCTCGGCTTCACGGTCCTGTGTGCGGGGCCAGTAGAGAACGGTCGCCGTGTGGTTACCGGGGTCGAGGGCGTCGATCTCCTTGCCCGCGCCGGGGCGGAAGAAGACGCGACCGAGGTCGACGACGCGGGTGTACTGGTCCTCGGGGATCTCGCTCTCCACGTCGTTGCCGTCGATGCGGATGACGGCGAAGAGGTCGTCGCGCATGTCGGCCCCGATGTCCTCCTGCGGCCTGATGACCGTGCCGGGCTCTGGTATCAGCTGCTCGATCGCCGTCGGCAGGGAAGGCGCGTTCGTCTCGTTCTCCTGGAGAAGCCCTGCAGCGACGAAGAGGCCGATCCCCAGGGCGAGACCACCGGCCACGAAGAGGACACGGCCGGTTCGGCGTCCCTGATCCCCGCTCGTCGTCATGGCGCGACGCTATCCGTGTCGTGGTGCCGGCCGGGATCGGTAGGGAGTGCACGATGGCTCGGTCCGCGGAGCGCCGGCCGGTACCGTGGGGAGCATGGTCGGGCAGTCTGTGAGCGATCTCGCGGGGAGGGTGCTCGCCGGCCGCTACCGCCTCCTCGCGCCCATAGGCACGGGTGCGAGCGGCCGCGTCTACCTGGCCGAGGACACTCGTCTTCGCCGCCGGGTCGCGGTGAAGGTCCTGCACGCGGCGCTCGCCGACGACTCGGGGTTCCTGCGCAGGTTCCGTGCGGAGGCGCAGGTTGCGGCGTCGTTGCACCACCCGAACATCATGACGGTGCACGACTGGGGCGAGGAAGACGTGCCCTTCATGGTCCTGGAGCTCCTGTCGGGCGGGAGCCTGAGAGCCATGCTCGACGAGGGGACGCGACTCAGCCCGGCCCAGGCGGCGCGGATCGGTCGCGACGTCGCCGCTGCGCTCGAGTACGCCCACGCGCGGGGCATCGTCCACCGCGACATAAAGCCCGCCAACCTCCTCTTCGACGAGCACGGGATCGTGCGCGTCGCCGACTTCGGTCTCGCGCGCGCTCTCGCCGAGGCCTCCTGGACCGAGCCCGCCGGTGCCGTTCTCGGAACCGCGCGGTACGCATCGCCCGAGCAGGCCCTGGGAGTGCCTCTCGACGCCCGCAGCGACCTGTACTCCCTCGCGCTGGTGCTGGTCGAGTCCGTGACCGGGCGCGTCCCCTTCGCCGCCGACACGACGATCGGGACCCTCGCCGCACGCACTCAGCGCCCCGTGCTCGCACCCGCGGAGATGGGGCCGCTGCGCGCGGTCATCGACCGCGCCGGCAGGATCGAGGCCGGGGATCGCTATCCCGACGCCGCGACGATGGGGGCCGCCCTCTCCGACGCCGGCGACGCCCTTCCTCCCCCGTCTCCGCTGCGGCTGCCCGGCACGGCCGAGAGCGAGGACCCGCACCCGACGCGCGCCCACGTCGCTCAGCCGGCGCGACCCTTCGACCAGGACGCCGACGTCGTGCCGACGGAGACCGTGCGGCCCCCTACCAGCGCTCTGCGACCGCCGGCGCGCGGGCGGAGGCCGAAGGCTGCTCGCAGGCGACTGGTCCCGTGGGTCGTGGGCGCCGCTCTCGTGACCGCCGTCGTCCTGAGTGCGGTCGCGCTCGCACAGATCGGTTCCGACCGCGTCGAGGTGCCTGGGCTGGTCGGCCGCACCGAGGACGTCGCGCGCGAAGGGGCCCGGGCGGTCGGTCTCGAGATCGCGGTGGCGGAGCGGCGCTCGGCCGACGACCCGGCCGGGATCGTGCTGGGTCAGAGCCCCGATCCGGGCAGCTGGGCGAAGGAGAGTGCGAAGGTCCGCCTGGTGGTCTCGTCGGGGCCGGCGCCCGTCGAGGTGCCCGACCTGGTGCGCGAGAAGGCCGAGGACGCCTTGGTGGCCCTGAGCGACGCCGGCCTCGTCGCCGACGTCGGCGGTGCGTACCACGAACGGATCCCCGCCGGGCGGGTCATCAGCCAGAGCCCTGATCCGGGCGACGAGGTCCCGCCCGAGACGACGGTGTCGATCGTGGTGAGCGACGGCCACGCGCCCGTGTCGGTCCCGCCCGTCGAGGGCCTCACCTGGGACGAGGCCGAGCAGGCGCTCGCCGGGGCGAACCTGCGCGGTACCAGGGTCGACGAGTTCAGCGACGACGTGAGGAGCGGCCTGGTCATCAGGGCCGAGCCGGCGACGGGAGCGAAGGCGCCGTACGACTCCGAGGTGACGGTCTTCGTGAGCAAGGGCCCCGACGTCGTCGACGTGCCCGACGTGGTGGGCATGACCGTCGACGAGGCGTACGACGCGCTGCGGGCCGCCGGCCTGCGGGCGAGCCTCCCGGTGTACGAACCCGACGCCACGGTGAAGGCGCAGGATCCCGGCGCCTACGAGAGCGTGCGCCGCGGCTCGACGGTCACCCTCTCCGTCTAGGCGGCGCCCTGTCCGGTCTCCGGCGCCGATTGACCGGGCGGTCAAGTCGGCGCGTACGATTCGCTCGTTCTCCGCCCCCGGGCGGTGACCTGCGAATCCACGAGACACGGGAGAGATGACATGGGTGCACTCGACGGACGCGTCGCCATCATCACCGGCGCCGGCCGGGGCCTCGGCCGGGAGCACGCGCTGCTCTTCGCCGCAGAAGGCGCCAAGGTCGTCGTCAACGACCTGGGCGGCGACATGCACGGTGAGGGTGGCGATGCCTCGCCCGCGATGCAGACCGTGGAGGACATCAAGGCGATGGGTGGCGAGGCCGTCGTCAACGGCGACAACGTCGCCACGTGGGACGGTGCGGAGCGACTCGTGCGCCAGGCGGTCGAGGCGTTCGGCGACCTCCACGTGCTCGTGAACAACGCGGGAATCCTGCGCGACAGGGTCATCATCAACATGACCGAGGACGAGTGGGACGCTGTGATCAACGTCCACCTCAAGGGCCACTTCTGCCCGACCCGCCATGCAGCGGGCTACTGGCGGGAGCAGACGAAGGCCGGCAAAGAGGTCAACGCGTCGATCATCCACACCTCTTCCACGTCGGGCCTCTTCTCCAACCCCGGGCAGGCGAACTACGGCTCGGCGAAGTCGGGCATCGCGACCCTGTCGCAGATCTGCGCGAAGGAGCTGACCCGCTACGGCGTCCGTTCCAACTCGATCGCCCCGGCGGCGCGCACGCGACTCACGGAGGCGACTCCGGGCCTCGGAGACGTCGTGAAGGCCCCCGAGGAGGGCTTCGACGTCTGGAACCCCGCGAACGTCTCCCCGTTCGTCGCATACCTCGCGACGGCCGACTGCCCCCTGACCGGCGAGACCTTCCTGGTGCAGGGCGGCACCGTGCAGCGGGTCCAGTCGTGGGAGTTCGCCCAGAAGATCGAGAAGGGCGACCGTTGGACGGTCGCCGATCTGGCCTCGGAGGCCGCGAAGCTGACCGGTTGAGGCGCCCGTGCGTCACTGAAAGTGGTGAGGTGGGTCGAGACCGCCGCGCTCGAGTCGCGGTCCGCCCTCTTGCGACCACGCCGAGTGCCCGATAGTCTGCTCTCCACTTCGGACAGTGAGCACCTGCGGTCCCCTCCTTCGCGAGCGGGTGGTCACCCGGAGGGGCGACACCGGCCCGCTGCCGCGACCGGGCGGACCGACTCGGGCGAAGGGGAGCGTGGGTGGTGAGGGAATCGTCGCCGACCTCGGTCGGCTGGTACGTGGGGTGCTCGTGGTGATCCGCCGGACTCCGCGCGGAGCGACGACGCACCCGTCGCTCGCGCGGCCGGGCAACGGGTTCGGACGTCCTGTGCGTCCGGCGCCGTCGGAGCCGCGAGGCGGATCGTCGGATCGTGTCAGGGTGGAGGCCGACGCGAAGCCCGGCGACGCCTCGGGTCTGCGAGAGCGACTCCTCTAGGCTCGGCGCCGGTCCTGGCCGCGCCCGCCGGTCGCGACCGGGAGCAGCCCGATGTCCGGCCCGACCGACGACCGATCCGAGCACCCTTCAGACGCGCCTGTCGACGAGGCGTGGCCCGGCGACTATCCGGGAACCGAGGAGGTGCCGGTCGTCAACTGGCCGGCGCTGTGGCGGGAGCGGCTCCGGCACCGCGTGCGCACCAGCGACCACTACCGCTGGTGGGTGCTCCTCACGGCGCTGACCGGCAACTTCGCCGCCGGGTTCACGATCACGATCCTCGCGGTCTCGATCTCGCCGATCGCCGAGGACCTCGGGACGTCCAAGGCGTCGCTGAGCTGGATCATCACCGCGCCGATGCTCACCTTCGCCCTCGCGACACCGCTCCTCGGCAAGCTCGGCGACGTGTACGGACACCGTCGCGTCTACTTGATCGGCTTCGCCGCCTTCGCCGTGGTGTCGGGGCTGACGGCGTTCGCCTGGAGTGCAGCCTCGATCATCGGGCTGCGTGCGCTGGGGGCTCTGGCCGGGTCGGCGACGATTCCGACCTCGATGGCGCTGATAATGCAGGCGTTCCCCGAGTCGGATCGGGTGAAGGCCATGGGGTGGTGGTCGCTGGTCGGCGCCGGAGCTCCCGTCATCGGCCTCGTCGCCGGTGGACCGGTGGTGGATGCGTTCGGGTGGAGGTGGATCTTCGTGGCCCAGGCGCCGATCGCGATCGGCGCCGTGCTGGTGGCGGCGCTCGTTCTCCACGAGACGCCGCGCCGGGAGCGGCAGCCGATCGACCTGGCCGGCGCGCTGCTGCTCGGCCTCGCGACGATCGCCGCGCTCGATCGGGTTGCAGAGAGGGGGAGGCGAGAGCTGGTCGGACCCGATCGCCGTGGGCTTGTTGGCCGTCGCCGCACCGGTGCTGCTGGCGCTCTTCGTGCGCGTCGAAGGGCGGGTCGAGCACCCCCTCCTGCCGCTCGGGTTCTTCCGCAGGAAGAACTTCGCTGCACCACTCGTCGCGACGGCGGCGGCGAACTTCGCGTACATGGGTGGGTTCATGCTCGCGCCGCGGCTCGTGCAGGACGTCTTCGCCTACTCGGTGACCATGACCGCCTACGCCATGCTGGTCAGGCCGCTCGTCTTCAGTGTCGTCGCCCCCGTCGCGGGGTACCTGGCGGTACGCGTCGGCGAGCGGGTGGCCGCCGTGACGGGGACGGCGTGCGTCGTCGTCTCCATGGTGCTCTTCTCCTTCGGCGCCAGGGGAGAGGCGATAGCGCTCGTCTTCGCCGGCCTCGCCCTCTCCGGCTTCGGCCTCGGCGTGGCTTCGCCGAGCCTCTCGTCGTCGGTTGCGAACGCCGTCGACATGGGCGACCTCGGCATCGCCAGCGCGACCCACTCGATGGTCTCCCAGATCGGGGTCGTCGCGGGCATCCAGGTCCTCACGACCGTGGAGGCGACGAGATCAGGCGCGAACGGCTTCGCGACCGCCTACGCGGTCGGGGCGCGGTAGCCGTGGTAGGCGTGATCGCGTCGCTCTTCGTGAGGTCTGCCGACCGCCGGGTCGTCGCGTAGGCCCGGTCGGGCACCGCGCTCCGCCTACCCGGCAGCCGTTACCTCCTGGATGGCCGATGTCAGCTCGGGGTTGGCGCCCGGTGCACCGCCGCCCTGACCGGCCATCATCAGCTTGGCCATGTCGCCCTGGACCTTCACCTTGCCCGACATGAAGGCCTGCATCCCCGCCTGCGGGTTGCCGGAGACGAAGAGCTCCACGGCGGTCGCGTAGTCGGTGGTGAGCGTGACGTCGGCTCCTTCTCGGTGACCGGAGGCGAAGAGAGCCGCCCCGTCGAGCGCCCCCATGTGGAACTCGCGGTCGCTTGCGAACGGTGTCTCGGTGATCACCATGTTGACGAGCAGGTTGGGCCCGGGTGCGGTGCCCGCGGTGTGCGTCGCTACGAGTCCCTCGACGGCGTCGAACCACTCGTCTGCGAGGAAGGGGTGCTTGTCTGTCACTTGGTCCTCCAGGTCCCGGTGCTGCTTGACCGCTCGGTCAATACTAGATCCGCCGGATCTGCGGGTCGAGGTCGCCTCCCGAGAGCCGACGAATCGGATCGGGGGCCGGGGAGTCACGCTCCTAGACTCGATCCCCATGAGCGAACCCTCGGTCCGGATCTCGCGCGCCGACGTCGAGCACGTGGCTCGACTCGCCCGGCTCGCGCTCACCGGCGACGAGCTGGAGCAGCTGACGGGTGAGCTGGGCGCGATCCTCGACCATGCGGCGCAGATCTCCGCGCTCGATACCGTCGGCGTCCCTCCGACATCGCACCCGCTGCCGCTCGTCAACGTCTTCAGGGCCGACGAGCCCCGCCCGGGGTCGTCGCGCGACGAGGTGCTCGCTGCGGCGCCTGCTGCGGAGGACGGGCGGTTCCGAGTGCCACGGATACTCGGCGAGGCCCCGTGAGCGGGCCGGCGTCGTCGATCGCCGGCGACGTGCGCGCAGGCACGAGGTCGGCCAGGTCGATCGTCGAGGAGCACCTCGAGGAGGTGTCGAGGCGCGACCGGGAGCTGAACGCCTTCAACCTCGTCCTCGCCGACGAGGCTCGCGCCGCCGCCGACGAGGTCGACTCGGCGGTCGCCCGGGGTGAGCCGGTGGGGCCTCTCGCAGGCGTGCCCGTCGCCTTGAAGGACAACCTCTGCACGCGAGCCATCCCCACCACATGCTCGTCGAGGATCCTCGACGGTTGGCGGCCTCCGTACGACGCGACCGTGGTGGAGCTGCTCAGGGCCGCAGGCGCAGTCGTCGTCGGCAAGACGAACCTCGACGAGTTCGCCATGGGATCGTCGACCGAGAACTCGGCCTTCGGCCCCACGCGCAACCCGCACGACCCGGCTCGCGTCCCGGGCGGGTCGAGCGGTGGCTCCGCCGCAGCCGTCGCCGCCGGCTTCGCGGCGATCGCTCTCGGCTCCGACACCGGTGGATCGATCCGCCAGCCGGCCGCGCTCTGCGGCGTCGTCGGCATGAAGCCCACCTACGGCGCGGTCTCACGCTACGGGCTCGTCGCGTTCGCGTCGTCGCTCGACCAGATCGGGCCGATGGCGCTCACAGTCTCCGACGCGGCTCTGCTCTTCGAAGTGATCCGGGGCCACGACCCGCGCGACTCCACCTCGATCGCGGGCTCCCAGGCCTCGGTGACGGAGAACCTGGAGGGAGGGGTAGCCGGGCTGCGCGTTGGCATACTGCAGGAGCTCACCGACGCAGAGGGGATCGCGAGCGAGGTCGGCGCTGCGGTCGAGCGAGCGGGGCGCGCTCTGGAGGCGGCCGGGGCGAAGGTCGACCGCGTCTCGGTCCCCTCGACTCTCTACGGGCTCCCTGCGTACTACGTCATCGCGCCGGCCGAGGCGTCGTCGAACCTCGCCGCGCTACGACGGCGTGCGGTACGGGCTGCGCGTCGACGGCGACGACGTCGCCGGCATGAACGCGAACACGCGCGACGCGGGCTTCGGCCGGGAGGTGAAGCGCCGCATCATGATCGGTACCTACGCGCTCTCGGCCGGCTACTACGACGCGTACTACGGGCAGGCCCAGAGGGTGCGGACGCTGATCATCCGCGACTTCGAGAGAGCGTACGAGCGCTTCGACGTCCTCCTCTCGCCGACCACGCCGACTGTCGCGTTCGAGATCGGGGCGAAGACCGCCGATCCGCTGGCCATGTACATGAGCGACGTCTGCACCATTCCCAGCAACCTCGCAGGGCACCCCGCCATCAGCGTCCCGTTCGGCACGGCCACCCCGACCGGCAACGACGCAGGGCCGCGGCTGCCGGTCGGGGTTCAGCTGCTCGCGCCCGCGCTGGGAGAGCCGGTGCTGTTCAGGGCCGCACGGGTGGTCGAGGACGCCGGGAGCGCGCTGTGACTTCCGGGAGCGCGCACGACGGGTGGGAGATCGTGGTCGGCCTCGAGGTGCACGTCGAGCTCGCCACCGCGACGAAGCTCTTCTGCGGCTGCGCCAACGCGTTCGGAGCAGATCCGAACACGCTCGTCTGCCCCGTGTGCCTGGGCCTTCCGGGCTCGCTGCCCGTGCTCAACGAGAAGGCCGTCGAGTTCGCGCTGAGGGTCGGTGAGGCACTCCACTTCAGCGTGCCTGCGCAGTCGGTGTTCCATCGGAAGAACTACTTCTACCCCGACATGCCAAAGGACTACCAGACGTCGCAGTACGACGAGCCGATCTGTGTCGCCGGGCACCTCGACATCGACGGCAAGTGTGTGCGGATCGTGCGCGCGCACCTCGAAGAGGACACCGGCAAGACCGTGCACGTGGGCGGGGGCGGACGCATCCACGACGCCTCGCACTCGCTCGTCGACTACAACCGCGCCGGCGTGCCCCTCCTCGAGATCGTCTCCGAGCCCGACCTGCGCAGCGCCGACGAGGCCCGCGAGTACGTGAACGAGCTGCGCGCGACGCTGCTGGCGATCGGGGTCTCCGACGTGAAGATGGAGGAGGGCTCGCTGCGTGTCGACGCGAACGTGTCGGTGCGCCGGGCGGGCATCGAGGAGCTCGGAACGAGGGCCGAGATCAAGAACCTCAACTCGATCCGTTCCCTGGGGCGGGCGATCGACTACGAGGCCCGCCGGCAGATCTCGATCCTCGAGGGCGGCGAGCGCGTCGTGCAGGAGACGCGGCACTGGGACGAGGACGACGGCCGTACGCACTCGATGCGCTCGAAGGAGGAGGCCTACGACTACCGCTACTTCCCCGAGCCCGACCTCGTCCCGGTGGCTCCCACCCCCGAGATGCGTGAAGGGGTCCTCGCGTCGATGCCCGAGCTCCCCGCGGCGCGCGCGCGCGAGGCTCATCGACGCATGGGGGATCGCCGACCACGAAGCGCGGGTGCTCGTGGGGACCCCGGGGCTCGCCGAGTACGCGGAGGCCGCCTGCGCGGCGGTCGAGTCGGGCACGCCGAAAGACGTCGTCAACTGGGCCACCGGCGAGGTGCTGGCCCACATGAACGAGAGCGGGCTCCCGGCCGAGGTGCTCCCGCTGGCCCCCGACGGGCTCGCGGAGCTCGTCGAGCTCGTTGCAGAGGGCACGATCTCGCGCAGCCAGGCCAAGGACGTGCTCGGCGAGGCGCTGCGCGACGGCCATCGGCCCCGCCAGATCGTCGCCGATCGTGGGCTCAGCCAGGTGAGCGACGAGAGCGCGCTGGAGTCGGTCGTCGACGGGGTGCTCGCAGCGAATGCCGAGGCGGTCGCGGAGTACCGCTCCGGAGACGACAAGGCCCGCAAGAAGAAGCGCGGGTTCCTCATGGGGGAGGCGATGAGGGCTCTCGCGGGTCGCGGGAACCCGCAGGTCCTCTCGCGACTCCTCGACGAGAAGCTCGGATAGCGACCCCCGGGGCCCCGTCGCAGCGCAGGTCGGTGGAGCAGCCTTGATCGAGCAGCGCGAGTGGATCGTGATGGACGACGGGGTCCGCCTGGCGGCCTCGTTCTTCCTGCCCGGGGGCGATGAGCGCGGCGGGCCGTGGCCGGTCCTCCTCGAGGCGCTGCCCTACCGGAAGGACGACCTGACGGCGTCGTACCGCTCGGAGTACCGGCGCCTGTGCGAGGAAGGTCACTTCGCCGTGGCGCGGCTCGACCTGCGCGGCACCGGGTCGTCGGAGGGGGTGGCCGCCGACGAGTACGCGTCGCGCGAGCAGCAGGACCTGGGCGAGGTGGTCGGGTGGCTCGCGGATCAGACGTGGTGCACCGGCGCGGTCGGCATGTACGGCACGTCGTACTCGGGCTTCAACGCCCTGCAGATGGCGGCCGTGGCGCCTCCGGCGCTCGGCGCGGTGTGTGCGATCTACGCGACCGACGACAGGTACACCGACGACGTCCATTTCACCGGCGGCGCCCTGCGGGCGCTCGACCTGGTCGACTACGTGCTCTACATGGTCGCGATGAACGCGCTGCCGCCGGTCCCCGAGGTGTACGGCGGCGGCTGGCGCGACGAGTGGCGCCGCCGGGCGGAGAGGACCGAACCCTGGATGCTGCGCTGGCTGGCAGAGCAGCGCGACGGCCCGTACTGGAGGCACGGGTCGCTCCGCCTCGGCTCGCGGCCCGGCACGACGGAGGGCTACGAGCGGATCGGGTGCCCGACGATGCTGGTCGGCGGCTGGGCCGACGGGTACCGCAACGCGTGCCTCCGGACGTTCGCCGAGCTGCGGTGCCCGAAGAAGCTTGTCCTGGGCCCGTGGAGCCACATGTCTCCCTCTGCGTCGTTGCCTGGTCCCCGGGTCGACCTCCTCCCAGAGATGATCCGCTGGTTCGACCGTCACCTGCGCGGCGCGCGCAACGGGGTCGATGCCGAACCGCCGATCAGCGTCTTCGTGCGCCGTCCGACGCGCCCGCAGGCGGATCTGGACGAGCATCGCGGCGAGTGGCGCAGCGAGGCGACGTGGCCTCCGGAGCGGTTGACCGAAGTAGCCAGGCACGTCGTCGGCGAGGGGACCGACACGCTCGACGTGAGGGGCGACGTCGGCGCCACCGCGTGGATCTCCTGCGCGGGGAGGCTCCCGTGGGGTCAGCCGACCGATCAGCGCCCCGACGAGGTCCACTCGCTCGTCTACTCGTGGGAGCCCGAGACGTCGGAGGTCGAGATCCTCGGCCACCCGCGGCTCTCCGCCCGGGTCATGTCGTCGGCGCCGGTGGCGTTCCTCTCGGTGAAGCTCTGCAACGTGCTCCCCGACGGCACGTCGGTCCTCGTCTCACGTGGCCTGCTCAACCTCGCCCACCGCGACTCCTCGGTCACCCCGACGCCGCTCGACGCCGGCGAGCTCTACGAGATCGACGTGGAGATGGACGCGACGTCGTGGATCTTCGAGGCGGGACACAGCGTCAGGCTCTCGATAGCAGGCGCCGACTGGCCGAACATCTGGCCGCCGCCGAGCACCGCAGCGCTGACCTTCGATCGATCGAGCATCTGCCTGAGGCTGCCGGTGCTCCCGGCCGAGCCCGAGCCGGTCCGGGCGGTGCCGGTCTTCGCGCCGCCTTCCTCGGACGGCGATCCACACTCAGCGGGCTCCGAGGTAGTGGAGCCGGTCACCTGGACGATCGAGCACGACGTGATCGCCCGCGAGACGCGTGCGGTCGTCGCCCACGGATCGAGCTACCCGGCGGAGTGCGGGGCCGAGGTGCGGGAGAGGTACTCGGGCACCGCATCGGTCTCGACCGATGATCCAGGCGACGCCGAGGTCGCCGCCACTGCTCGCTTCGAGATCACGTGGCCGGAAGCCGCAGTGACCTCCGAGGCGCGTCTACGGCTGCGCTCCGACGCTGCGACGTATCACGTCGACATCGAGCTCGACACGACCGACGGCGACGATCCGGTCCGGTCGCGGCGTTGGTCGACCGACATCTCGCGCGACCTCCAGTAGCGGGCTGCTCAGCTGCCGCCGGCGGCGTGGCACCACACGGACCACGCCGTCCCGGGCGAGTGCACCGCCGGATCGACGCTGCGGCACCTCTCCTCGATGCCGGTTCGCGCCGCCTCACCGGACGCCACGAGTGGGCAGCGCGGATGGAACCTGCACCCCGACGGGATGCTCGTAGGGTCGGGTGTCTCACCGACGAGGATCTGCTGATCGAGGCGTTGCGTCTCGGGGACCACGGAGAGCAGGGCCCTCGTGTAGGGGTGACGCGGGGAGCCGAGGAGCTGCTCGGTGGGCCCGACCTCGACGATCCGGCCCAGGTACATCACCGCCACGCGGTCGGCGATGTTCCATGCAAGGCCCAGATCGTGGGTGACCACGAGGATCGAGACGCCCGTCTCCCGGACGAGGCGCAGCATCAGGGCGAGGATCTCGCCGCGGACGGAGGCGTCGAGACTCGAGACGGGCTCGTCGGCGACCAGGAGGCGCGGCTCGAGGACCATCGCGCCGGCGATGACGACACGCTGGCGCTGGCCGCCGGAGAGCTCGTGCGGGTAGAGGTCGAAGAACCGCTCCGGTGGCCTGAGCCCAGAACGCGAGAGGGCCCCGGCGACCAGTGCCACCTCGTCGCCGGCGACGCGGTGGATTCGCAGCGCCTCGGCCACCGCCTCGTAGATCGTCTGGCGGGGGTTCAGCGCACCGGTGGGGTCCTGGAAGACCATCTGCACCCGTCGGCGGTACCGGCGCAGTGCCGGGGTGGTGTAGCGGATCGGCTCTCCGTCGTACTCGACGGCCCCTCTGGTCGGCCGCTCGAGCCCCATGATCGTGCGTGCGATCGTTGTCTTCCCGCACCCGGACTCGCCCACGAGGGCGAGCACCTCGCCCGAGGCGACGTCGAGGTCGACGCCGTCGACGGCGCGTGCTGCCGGCTCGTCGGACCGGCGCAGGAGATGTCGCCGGCCCGCGAAGTGCACCTCTACTCCGCGCACCTGGAGCAGGGTTGCGGAGCGATCACCGCCGATCGTCTCGGTCACGACGGTTCTCCGACCTTCACGCAGGCGGCACGCCTACCGGCGCCCACCTCGCGCAGCGGCACGTCGACGCGGGTGCATCGGTCTTCGGCGACAGGGCAGCGCGGATGGAACGGGCAGCCGGAGGGGAGGTGTTGGGGGTCCGGTGGATCTCCTGGGAGGCCGGCCGGCCTCATCCTGTCGGACGGTTCGCCGATGGTGGGGAACGCAGCGGCGAGTGCCTTCGTGTACGGGTGCTCGGGGCTCTCGAAGACGTCGCGACTCGGGCCCTGCTCGACGATCCGGCCCCCGTACATGACTGCGATCTCCGTGCACGCATACGCGAGAACCGAGAGGTCGTGGGTGATGAAGAGCATCGTGAGATCGTGGTCGCGCCGGAGGCGGTCCATGAGAGCGAGCACCTGTGCCTGCACCATGACGTCGAGCGCCGTGGTCGGCTCGTCGGCCACGAGCATCGCCGGTCGGCACGCGAGCGCCATCGCGATCATCGCCCGCTGCCGCTGTCCGCCCGAGAGCTGGTGCGGGTAGTCGGCGGCGCGCCGTGCGGGAACCCCGACCTCCTCGAGCAGCTCGCCGACCCGGACCCGTGTCGACCGTGGGCCCACAGGGTCGTGGAGCTCGATGGCCTCGGCGATCTGACGCCCGATTCGCTGGACCGGGTTCATCGCGTGGAGCGCGCCCTGGAAGACGATCGCCAGCTCGGTCCAGCGAACCACGCGCAGCCGGCCGGGGCTCATCTCCAGCACGTTCTCCCCGTTGAGCAGCACCTCGCCGCTCACGGCGGTCTCCGGTGGCAGCAGGCGCAGCATCGCCCCGGCCAGCGACGACTTGCCGCAGCCGGACTCCCCGGCGAGGCCGAGAGTGCCTCCACGATCGAGATCGAAGCTGACTCCGCGTAACGCCGGGACCATCCCGCTACGCGTCCGGTACCCGACCGATAGGTCGCGCACCGACAGGAGGGGCCCGGTGGTCATCGTTCCCGGAGCTTCGGGTTCAGGATCTCCTCCAGAGCGTGACCGCAGAGGGTGAACGCCATGACGACGGCGATGATCCCGAGGCCGGCCGGCAGGTAGTACCACCAGGCGTTGCGTCCGATGACCGCTCCGGCGGCGAAGGCCTCCTCCAAGGTCTTCCCCCAGGACGCGCGCGTCGGGTCGCCGAGGCCGACGAACGCGAGGGTCGTCTCGGTGAGGATCGCGATCGGGACCGTGAGTGTGGTGTTCGCCAGGATCAGGGGTGCGACGTTCGGCAGCACATGCCTCGATGTCAGGTGCCATGTTCCGGCGCCGAGCGCGCGCGAACGCTCGACGAAGAGTCGCTCCTTGACCGAGAGCACCTGGGCGCGGATCACGCGGGCGGTGCCCGGCCAGGACGTGATGCCGATGACAAAGATGACGTTCCAGACCGATGGGCCGAGGATCTTGGCGAGGACGATCGCGAGCGGGAGGA
Source organism: uncultured Actinomycetes bacterium (assembly GCA_963706745.1). Lineage (GTDB taxonomy): Bacteria > Actinomycetota > Acidimicrobiia > IMCC26256 > PALSA-610 > JAOSJK01. The sequence continues at coordinate 320,050 of CAVPMX010000007.1, forward strand.
ACGGGATCACCAGGAACCACTCGGTGACGCGCATGAGTCCGGCGTCGATCCAGCGGCCGAAGAACCCGGAGGCGATCCCGACGACCGACCCGATGACCATCGTCAACATGGTCGCCATGAGGCCGACGAAGAGGCTGATGCGCGACCCCCAGACGAACTGGGCGGCGACGCTCCGCCCCAGGTTGTCGGTGCCGAGGAGGAACTCGCCGGCTCGGGCGGGCCCACTGGGGGTTGTCGAGTGCATGGGTGACCTTGAGGCTGCCGGAGTCGCTGATCAGGGGAGCGGCGAGTGCGAGCGCGACGAACGCGGCGAGAACCAGGAGGCCGACCATTCCCGGCCGGTGGGCGCGATACATCGCCCATGAGCGCGCGAGCGAGCGGCGGCGCCGTATGCGCGCGCAGCGTGCCTCCGCCCCATGGCCGGGGTCTGGGTGGCGGTCACGAGGTCCTCACCCGCGGGTCCAGGTACGAGTACAGGAGGTCGGCGACCAGGTTCGCGACGATCACCGCCGCGCTGAACAGGAGGAAGAGCCCCTGGAGCATCGGTAGGTCTGGCGCGCGTATTGCCCGGAACGTCGCGTGCCCGAGGCCGGGCCAGGAGAAGATCGACTCGACCGCGATCGCCCCGGAGAGCACGAAGCCGAAGTTGATCGCGACGAGCGTGACCACGGGGAGGAGCGCGTTCGGAACCGCGTGTCTCCTGCGAACCAGCGCATCGCGCAGGCCCTTTCGCGCGCGCGAGGAGCAGGTAGTCCTCGCCGAGCGTGTCGAGCAGGGAGGAGCGCATCACGATCGCGTACTCGCCGAGGTACGCGACCGTGAGCGTGAGGCAGGGGAGCACGAGATGGCGCGCCTGGTCGGCGAGCTTCGAGAACCCGCCCGCGACGCCCGGGTCGGAGATGCCGCCGGTGGGGAACCAGCCCAGCTGGCTGCCGAGGAAGCCGAGCAGTAGGAGGCCGAGCCAGAAGTCGGGCATCGAGTAGGTGAACATCGAGAACCCGGTGCTCGCGTAGTCGCCGCGAGTGCCGCGCCTCCATCCGGAGAAGACTCCGAGCGCGAGCCCGATAGCGGTCGAGAGCAGGGTCGAGAGGCCGACGAGCCACACGGTCGGCCAGAGGGCGTCGCCGATCTCGGAGCGCACGGGGCGGTGCCCCTCGTACGAGTAGCCGAAGTTCAGCTGCGAGGTCTCGCGCACGTACTTCGCGAACTGCTCGGGCAGCGGGTCGTTGACCCCGAACTCGTCGTAGAGCCGCGCCCGCTGGTCTTCTGTCAGGCGGGTGCCGCGGAAGAGCGTGGCGACCGGGTCGGACTCGACGACCCGGAAGAGGAAGAAGTTGAAGACGAGGACGAAGACGAGAGTGCCGAGTGCGCCGATCAGCTTGCGCGTCACGAGTCGAGCGCTCACGGTGGTCTCGATTCCGACCGGCTACTCGCGTTCGTCGGCCGGCTTGCGCTTTGCGAGGACGAAGATCACGATGCCCGCGAGGACGACGAGGGCCGCGACCAGGCCGATCACGAGCCCGGCGCCGCCTCCGGAGTCTTCTCCGTTCGATGCCGCGTCGCCGGCATCCCCACCTGCGGCCGCCGCGACCCGCTCACCGCAGTCGGCCGTTCCGGTCTCGCCGTCGGCTACGGGCTGGATCCGCTGGTAGGTCTTCCCGGTGTTCGTGAAGAGGAACGGACCCGACTCAGTCGGCTCACAGACGACGCCGGTGAAGCGGTCGTTCCGGAAGGCGTTGAGGTCGTCGGTCTTGAAGAGCAGCACGTAGGACGCAGAGTCGTGGAAGACCTTCAGCATCTCCTGGACGATCTCGTGGCGGCGCTCCGGATCGAGCTCGCGGTTCTGCTCCTTGTAGAGGCGGTCGTACTCGGGGTCGCACCAGTTGGCGTCGTTCCAGCCGGGGGACTCGGGATCGTCGCTGATCTCGGCACAGGTGAAGTACGAGAGCATCGGGTCGGGGTCCACGTAGGGCACCCACCCCCAGACGTACATCTCGTAGTTGCCCTCGGCGATGCGCGGCGTCAGCTGCGTGTCGCTGAGCACCTCTACCTTGATCTCGATTCCGATGTCCTTCAGCCACTCGCCGATGAAGTCGGCCAGCGGAGCCGAGAGCTCTGATTCGGACCGGGAGAGATAGCGGAACTCGAGGGGCCGTCCGTCGGGGTCCTCCCGCACGCCGTCACCGTTCGAGTCGAGGTAGCCGGCATCGTCGAGGAGCTGCTTCGCCTTCTCGGGGTCGAAGCCGTACTGCTCGTCCTCGGGCAGGACGAGGTCCCACTCCGGCGAGGCCGAGGTGGACATGGCCGGTGTGAGGCTGCCCAGCCCGTTCAAGACGCGGTCGAGGAGGGTCTGGCGGTCGATCGCGTGGGCGATGGCCTGGCGCACGATCGGGTCGGCCACCGCCGGGTGGAAGTCGCCGAGCCCGTCGCCTGCGTTGATGGAGAGCTCGTTGAACCCGCCCTGGTTGCCCGCGATGACGGTGATGTCGGACTCGTTCTTCAGCAGGTCGAACTGGTTTGCCGGGATGTCGCCCGTGGCGTCGATCTCGCCCGACTTGAGCGCTGCGATGAGGGCGTCGGGGTTCGTGTACACGCGGAAGACGAGCTCGTCGACGGCCGGGCGGCCGCGCCAGTAGTTGTCGTTCGCCTCCATGCGCCAGAACTGGCCCTTCTTCCACTCCTTCATCACGAACGGGCCGCCGCCCGGGTCACCGACCGCCTTGTGCGCGGACAGGGCATCGGCGTCGAGGCCCTCGTAGACCTGCGGGGGCACCAGGTACACGTCCATGACGGGGAGCTTGGGGTCGGGGACCGACGACGTGAGCACTACGGTCAGGTCGTCGGTCGCCTCGGCCGTGATGTTCGCGACGGTGCTGTAGTGGTTCGACCACTCCTCTTCGCGGGAGCGGTTGATCGTGTAGACGACGTCCTCGGCGGTCAGCGGCTCGCCGTCGGACCACTTCAGTCCCTCTTGGAGCTTGTAGGTCCAGGTGAGTCCGTCTTCCGACCCGGTCCACGACTCCGCGAGACTCGGCTCGACCGAGAAGTCGTCCTCGGACTTGTCGGTCAGCGTCGGATAGTGGTTGTTCCACGCCTCGAACGACGAGAGGGTGACACCCAGCGTCAGGTTGAACGCGTCCATGTCCTGGATCACGCCGACGGTGAACGTCGAGGTCTGCTGACCTCCGGCCGAGGTCGATGCGGGGACCGCGATCGTGGTAGCCACCACGGCGGCTGCGAGCGCGGCGCGTAGGTGGCCTCTGCGACGAGTCATCCTGTCCCCCTCCAGATGGCGGCCGTTCGGCCGTGGGCGGGGCGATTCTTCGTTCCGCGGCGTCGCTTGTCAAGCGACGGCGTCGCGCCCGGCCGCTCGGAATGCCGTTGGATCAGAGAAGGTGCCAGTCGAGGAATCGTTCCAGCCGTCGGTAGAAGTGGACCTGCGGCCCGGCCCGGAGGAGCCCGTGAGCCTCGGTCGGGTATGTCAGGTACTCGAACCGCTTGCCGAGCCGCCGGAGCTCGGTGACCAGCTCCTCGGACTGCGCAGGGTGTACGCGCTCGTCGCGCTCGCCGTGGGCAACCAGCAGGGGGACCTCTATCCCGGAGAGCCGGTGCACCGGCGAGCCGGCCAGATACTCGTCGCGCGCTGTGGAGGGGTGGCCCATCATCCGCTCGAGGTCCTGGCGGCCGTCGCGGTCACCCTGAGCCCACGACGTGAGTATGTCGCAGTCGCCGTACTTGCAGACGGCGGCGGCGAACCGGTGCAGCGGATCGTCGGTCACCGAGAGCAAGGCCAGGTACGAGCCGTAAGAACCACCGAAGATCGCGATCCGGCTGGGGTCGATCCAGTCGAGAGAAGACAGGTGGTCGTGCGCGGCCAGGCAGTCCTTCGTGTCGGCGACCCCCCACACCCCGTGGTTCATCCGCTCGAAGGCGCGGCCGTAGCCGGTGCTCCCGCGGAAGTTGACCGCGAACCACGCGTAGCCCTTGTCGACGAAGTACTGCGCGTGGCCGTCCCACTCGTCGCCGTAGTACGACGTCGGGCCTCCGTGCGGATAGACGATCGCAGCCACCGGTGAGTCGGCCGACGCCGAAGTGGGGCGGAACAGGAACCCCGGTATCGACGCGCCGTCGAACGAGGGGTAGGAGACGACCTCGGGGTGCGCGTGCGGCGCGGCCGTGACCGGCAGGGGCGCGGGATCGAGCAGCGGATGCACGCCGCCGCCGGAGGTGATGACGCAGATCCGTGGGGGCGTGTCGTGAGCCTCGTGAGCGGCGAGAATCGACCCATCGGGGAGCACCCGGGGGTTGGCCCAGGTTCCGCCGGCAGCCAGCAGGGTGATTGCGCCGTCGCCGCCGACATCGACCAGATCGGAGAGGCCTGCGCGCGTCCGGACCGCGACTACGTTCCCGCCGTCGCGCACTTGCAGCCCACTGAAGTCGGCGGCCTCGGAGGTCCGCTGACGTGGTGGTGATCCGTCGAGTCCGACCTCGTGCACTTCGTACCAGCCAGTGCGTTCGGAGGCGAAGGCGATCGTCGTGCCGTCGGGCAGCCAGGCCGGGCCGCGGTCGTGGATGCCGGCCGTCCCGGTGAGTGCGCGCACCTCGCGGGTCGCGACATCGACTACCCGTATCTCGCTCCGGTTCCTGTCGTCGTGTGGCGAGAAGGTGAACGCGACGTGTTCGCCGCCGGGTGAGACGGCCGCCTCGCCGCAGTCGCCGCCTCCGATGACGAGGGTCGACGCCAGAGGATCGTCGATGGAGAGGACCGCGAGAGCCGTGCTGCGTTCGTGCTCGACGCTCACGACCAGCCGGGTCGAGTCGAGCCAGACCGGGCTCCCTGCTTCGGCGAGGCGGCGCGGGGGCCCGCCGGCCGAGGCGACAACCCACACCGCGCCCTGGTCCGCGTAGGCGACCAGCGATCCGTCGGGTGACCAGGCGGGCGCTGTGTCCTCCCAGTACGGGGCCGGCTCGCGACCGGTCGTCAGCCTTCGGGGGAGACCGGTGGAGAGGTCGAGGATCCACAGGTCGGAGGTGTCACGGTCGATGACGAGCACGGCGTGGGTGCCGTCGGGCGAGAGATCGAGGTCGCGGGGTCGCTCCGTGGCTGCGACCGCCTCGAGTCGCCAGTGCGGGGGAGGGTCGGTGTCGGGCCGCGCAGGTGGCCGTATCCCCTCGCTCTCGTCGCGGCCCACCCAGCGATCCAGCGGTTCGGGTACCACGTTCCTCCTCAAGGTCCGGTCTCGTAGCCGTTGAGGACGGCGATGACGAGGTCGCCGAGCGCGGCCACGTCGTACCCGCCTTCCTGCACGAACACGGTAGGCACTCCGATGCCGGCGAGCGCCGCCCCCGCTGCCGAGTAGCCCGAGGGCGTGACGCGCAGGGGGCTCTCCGGGTCGCCCTCGGCGGCGTCCACGCCGAGGGAGACTACGACCGCGTCGGGCCGGTACGCGCGCGCCTCGTCGGAGAGGGCGAGAACTTCCGGCACCCATTCATCGTCGCCTGATCCCGGAGCGAGAACGGCGTTGACCGTCGCCCCGGCCCCGGCCCCGGCTCCCCGCTCGTCTGCGAACCCGGCGAAGTGAGGGAACCAGCCGGCGGCCGGATCGACGTGCACCGACCCGAACCAGACGTCGCTGCGGCTCCAGAAGATCTCCTGGGTCCCGTTGCCGTGATGGGCGTCGATGTCGACTATCGCGATCCGGTCGGCGCCGCTGTCGCGAAGGTGCTGCGCTGCGATCGCAGCGTTGTTCAGGTAGCACGATCCGCCGTAGAAGGCGGGCCCGGCGTGATGGCCCGGCGGGCGCACCGCGGCGTAGGCAGACGGGGCGCCCGCCAGTACGAGGTCGGCGGCCGTCAGCGCGCAGTCGGCGGCGGCGCGCGCCGCCTCGTAGGTGCCCGGACCCATCGGTGTCATCGTGTCCATCGCGTACAGGCCGACCTCCGCCCTGACCGCCGCCGGCCGAGGACACGGACGACCGGAGGTCACCTGCGGGAGCGCGAACACGTAGGGCACGACCAGCGGCTGCCCGGGGACCTCGGGATGCCCCGCCGCCACCCAGTCGTCGTGGGCGCGTGCGAGGAACTCGACCATCTCGGGCGAGTGCACCGCCAAGACGGGCGCGTCGCCGTGAGCGGTGCCATCGCTCCGCTCGAACCCGGCACCGTCGAGAGCGTCGCGTAGAGCGTCACCGCGCTCGGGCTCCTCGTCGCCCGGGATCGTCACCCCCAGCCAGACGCCGCACCCCGGGGCGTGGAGGCGGTGGCGGTCCGTCCAGACCACTGGCGTGCGCGGAGCCACGGCGGGCACCGTATCCCGGCGCCCGCCGGTACGCTGCCGATCCGTGCCGTCGGACGCGACAAGTCAACCTGTCGGTCGGGCCAGGCCGCGCGATCTCGGCATCTCGATCGGGTCGCTGCGCTCCGGCCCGGAGAACGCGATCACCGACGTCTCGGGGGTGCGGGTCGGTCACACGACGGTGTGGCGCGACGGCCCCGGCGGAGTGGTGCGATCGGGAGTGACGGCCGTCCTACCCGACTCACTGTCGAGTCTCTTCGACCGTCCGGTCCCCGCCGGGGCCGCAGTCCTGAACGGTGCGGGGGAGCTGACGGGGTCGCTGCAGCTCTCGGAGTGGGGCCTCCTCGAGGCGCCCGTGATGCTCACGTCGACCATGGCAGTGGGGCGGGCGTACGACGCGGCCGTGCTCGCCATGATCGAGGCGTCGCCCCGTGTCGGGACAGACGACGTGGTGATACCCGTAGTGGGCGAGTGCGACGACTCCTACCTCTCCGACGCGCGGGCGATGGGGGTCACCGTCGCCGATGCGAGCGCCGCGATCGGCTGCGCCGCCTCGGGCGCCGTTGCGTCGGGCGCCGTGGGTGCGGGGACGGGCATGGTCGCCTTCGGAGTGAAGGGGGGTGTCGGGACGGCTTCGAGGCAGCTCGACGCAACGGGGTACACGGTGGGAGTCCTCGCCCTCGTCAACTTCGGCGAGGCTGCTCGGCTCACGGTCGACGGCTGTGCGGTCGGGAACGCGCTCGCTGCTGACGGGGCGTACGGGGTCGGTGGGGCACCGGCGGGGTCCTGCATCGTCGTCGTCGCGACCGATGCCCCTCTCGACGGTCGAGGCTGCGAGCGCCTGGCGCGCAGGGCCGGCCTGGGCCTCGCTCGCGTCGGGTCGACTGCCCATCACGGCAGCGGGGAGATCTTCGTTGCCTTCGCCACGGGCCTTCGGCGCGATCGCGATGGCACGGAGGCCGCCGGAGCTCTCACCGGACCCGGCCTCGATCCGCTCTTCGGCGCCGTCGTCGACGCTACCGAGGAGGCGGTGATCGACAGCCTCTTCGTCGCGGACACCGTCGAGGGACGCGACGGACGGGTGGTTCCCGGCCTGCCCGTCGAGGCGACGCTCGAGATGCTGGCGACCGCCCACCTTCGCAGGATCTGACGAGGAGGTGGAGAGGGCATCCAGCCGACGACGGCGGCGTGTCGGCCGACTGCCCTACGTGCTGATGGCGGGTGCGGCGAGCGCATCGATGCTCGTGGCAGCCGCGGGGGGCCCGGCGTCGATCCCCGGCGATGGGCCGAGGCCCGTCGTCCGGTGGGTCGACTGCAGGATCGACGGGCCGCGGTGCGGCATGGTCGACGTTCCGCTGGATCGTGAGGGCGGTGTCCCGGGGACGCTCTCCGTCGGCTTCGAGAGCTGGGGGCGTCGCGAGAGCGAGGGAGAGTCGCTCGGCACGATCGTCGCCGTCGAAGGAGGACCGGGCTACGCGACCACGGTGAGCCGCGACTGGTACCTCGACCTCTTCGATCCGCTGATGGACCGGCGTGATCTGCTCTTGGTGGACCTCCGGGGAACCGGGACGTCGGCGCCGATCAGGTGCCGGCGGCTTCAGGCGTACCGGGGTGATTACGAGATGGCCGTGGAGGAGTGCGGCGCGAGCATGGGCGCGCGGGCTCCGCTCTACTCGACGGCCTCGGCCGCGGACGATCTCGCCGACGTGCTCGACGCCCTGGGGCTGGGGCGGGTCGATCTCTACGGCGACTCCTATGGCACCTTCTTTGCGCAGGCATTCGCAGTCCGCCACGCAGACCGCCTGCGGACCGTCGTGCTCGACTCCGCTTACCCGGTCGAGGGACAGGACCCGTGGTACCGCGATCTCAACCGGGCGCTGCGCGACGCGTTCAGGGTCGTCTGCGAGCGCGACGAGCGCTGCGAGGGTGATCCGGTCGCGCGGATCGGCGCTCTCGTGGAGAGGCTCAGGCTACGTCCGCTCACCGGCACGGCCCCCGACGCCGACGGCCTGACGACGACGCTGACCGTGGACCCGGGAGCGGTCGCGTACATCGCTGCGAGTGCCGCATACGGCGCCCCGATCTATCGGGAGCTCGACGCCGCGAATCCGCGGTGGTACATGAGGCCGGAGGGGGCCGATCCGCTTCCGCTGCTCCGCCTCGCGGCAGAGAACCTCCCGGCGGACGGGGAGGGTGCCGGTCGCGGTCAGGGAGTACTCCGAGGGCCTCTACGTCGCGGTCATGTGCACCGACTACCCGCAGGTCTACGACCTGCGGGATCCGATCACAGAGCGCGAGACGCAGTACGCGGCGGGAGTGGCGGCGCTGCGGGCGGCAGCCCGTTCGGGAGCCGAGGGAGCCTTCACCCCGTTCGCGGTCGACGACTGGGTCGGATCGCAATGGGCGGAGTACCGCTCGTGCCTGCGATGGCCGTCCGGTCGGGCCGCTGTCGCGCCGCTCCCCGAGCCGCACGTGTATCCCCGCGTCCCGGTCCTGGTGATCAACGGCGATCTCGACTCGCTCACGTCGCCCGAAGGAGCACGACGCGTGGCGGAGCGGTTTCCTCGCGAGCTACGTGGAGATGGCCAACGGAACGCACGTCGTCGCCCTCGGTGACCGCGGAGGATGTGCATCTGCGATCGTGCTCAGGTTCGTCGTCGAGCGCGAGCCCGGCGATACCTCGTGCGCAGCCGAGCAGCCGCGAGTGCGATCAGTGGAGGAGTTCTGGAGGTACGCAGCCGATGTCCGCGCGGCCCCTCGCGGGTCGAGAATCCCGGGCACCGAGGCGGATCGGCGGGTGGTCACGGCGGTGGGGCTCACGATCGCCGACGTCATCTCGCGCTGGCTCACGGCTAGCGGGACGAGTGGTGTGGGCCTGCGCGGCGGGACGTTCGACTCCGACAACGAGGACTTCGTCGAGTTCGACCTGAACGGCCTGAAGTTCGTGGAGGACGTCTCGGTCAGCGGCCGGATGACTTGGGATCGTCGAACGCGCGTGGTGCACGCACCCGTGGAGATCGCCGGCACGGGGACCGAGCGGGGGGAGCTCGTGGTCCACTGGGACGACTGGACCGAGAACGCCCTGGTCACAGGCGAGATCGGCGGCCGCCCCGTCGACCTCGTGATGCCCGCCCCGTAGCCGAACCCGGACCGCTAGGGGTCAAGTCCGGAGCGTCGCGATCGAGGCCGCCGTGAGGTCTACGGCGTCGTCGAGCCGAGCCTCGGTGATCGTGAACGGGGGGCCGAGGAGGAGCACGTCGCCGTCGATTCCGTTCGCGCAGCCAGTGCTCGGGTACGCGAGCAGGCCGCGCTGTGCGGCGGCGGCGACGACGCGCTCGATGACCTGCTCCGAGCGTGGGAACGGCTCCTTCGTGCTCCTGTCACGGACGAGCTCGACTCCGGCCAGGAGCCCGATGCCGCGCACCTCGCCCACGTGCGGATCGTCGGCGAGCGCGGCGCGCAGCGCCGAGTGGAGGCGACGACCGAGGGTAGCGGCGCGCTCGACCAGGCTGTCGTCGCGAAGGCGGCGGAGGACTGCGTGGGCGACGGCAGCACCGATCGGATGGTGTGACCATGTGAACCCGTGGACGAACGCACCGGCGGAGCGCACGGTCTCGAAGACCGAACCGGTCGAGATCGTCACGCCGAGCGGCCAGTAGCCACTCGACGCACCCTTGCCGCAGACCATCACGTCGGGGCGCACGCCCCAGTGGTCGCACCCGAACCACTCGCCCGTGCGACCGAACCCCGTCATGACCTCGTCGGCGACCAGGAGCACCCCGTGGCGCCGACAGACCTCCGACACGGCGGACCAGTAGTCGTCGGGCGGCACGCAGGCGCCGAGAGCGGCGCCTGAGACGGGCTCTGCGACGAATGCCGCGACGCGGTCGGCCCCGACCCTGTCGATCGCGCGCTCGAGTGCCTCGGCGTGCTCGGCGGCGGTCATCTGGTATCGGTACGGGTAGACGGGTGGCACGTGGACTGTCTGCCCGAGCCACGGCAGGTACGGCGCACGGAGCGGTTCCCGGCCGGAGGCGTCGAGCGCCCCGCGACTGTTGCCGTGATACGAGCCGCGGCGAGCGATCACCACGTGTCGCGCCGGGTCGTCGCGTGCGAGGTGGTACGCGCGGACGAGCTTCAAAGCGGTCTCGACCGCCTCGCTGCCCCCGCTGACCGGGTAGACGCGGGCGTCGTCTACCGGGGACGAGTGGTGTCAGCTCCGCCGCGTATTCCTCCATCGCCTCGGTGGTGAACTGAGTCGCGTGCACGTAGTCGACGCGGCGTGCCTGCTCGGCCATCGCCGAGATGATCGACTCGTCGCCGTGCCCGACGTTGACGGCGATCGCGCCGCCGCACGCGTCGATGTAGCGCCGCCCTGAGGCATCGACGATCTCTGCGCCGCTCGCGGAGACCGCGGTAGGCAGCCCTGCGCCCCTCGGGAACACCTGCGTCATCGCGTCACAGTCTGGTCCTACGGACAGTCATCGACCGGCGATGTCGGCTAGAGCATCGTCGAGTATCCCCACTGCGGTATCGGCCTGGTCGCGGGTGACGACGAGCGGTGGCGCGAGGCGGAGCGACGACTTGCCTGCGGTGAGCACGAGCAGCCCCCGCCGGAAGCAGGCGTGCTCCAGCGCGACCGCCGCGTCGTGGCTGGGAAGCTCGACACCGATCATCAGTCCTCTCCCGCGCACCTCGCGCACGGTATCCGGGTGCCTTGCCCGCACGGCAGAGAGGAGGTGGGAGAGGTGCTCTCCGATCGCCGCCGCGTTCGCGGCCAGCGACCCCTCCACGAGATCGAGCGTCGCGATTGCCGCCGCGCATGCAACCGGGTTGCCGCCGAAGGTCGAGCCGTGCGTGCCCGGGCCCCACGTCATGATGTCGGCGCGGGCGATCAGCGCGGAGAGCGGCAGGCCCGACGCGAGGCCCTTGCCCGACGAGCAGCACGTCGGGCTCCACGCCGTCGTGCTCGATGGCCCACATCTTCCCGGTACGCCCGACGCCCGACTGCACCTCGTCGGCGACGAGCAGGATCCCGTGCTCGTCGCAGACGTCGCGCAGCTCGGCGAGCCACTCCGGCGGTGGGACGACGTAGCCGCCCTCGCCCTGAATCGGCTCGACGACGATCGCGGCCACGTCTTCGGGGGGAGTGAGGTGCTCGAAGACGACCCGCTCGAGATAGCCGCGATTCACCGTAGGGGGCGTGGTAGGCACGCCGGGCAGCATCGGGCCGAAGCCCGCCCCGGTACTTCGACTTGCTGGCGGTGAGCGAGAGGCTGCCCATCGAGCGACCGTGGAACGCGCCGAGGAACGCGATGACGTTGGGGCGCCCGGTGCGCGTGCCGCGCGAGCTTGATGGCGGCCTCGACCGCCTCGGTGCCGGAGTTGCCGAGGAACACCTGACCGCGCCCGCTGATCGGGAGCCGTAGGCGGCCAGTCGCTCGCAGAGCTCCACGTAGATCGGCAGGTAGAAGTCGGACGAGCAGTAGTGGAGGAGCCGGCCGGCCTGGCGCTCGATGGCCTCCACTGACGTGCGGGTGGCAGTGCCCGGTCGAGTTGACGGCGATGCCGGCGTTGAAGTCGAGGAAGCGGTTGCCGTCGACGTCCTCGACCACCAGGCCCGCGACCCGCGCCGGGGCACGAGCGGGTAGACGCGGCCCATCGACGGGCTGGTGACGGCCGTGGTCGCGCTCGATCCAGCTCGGCGCGCTCTCGGCGCCCGGGAGAGCTCGGTGACCAGGTCGCGGCGCGCGTCGGCGTCGGCCGAGGTTCGATGCTCACGAGATGTCGGTCATGCTCCACCACCGTTCTGCTCTGCTCACGAGGTACTGCTGGAGGTAGTACGGGCCGCCGCCGGCCTTGCCGTCCGTGCCGGAGCCCTTCCAGCCGCCGAACGGCTGCACACCGGGCCAGGCGCCGGTCGTGGCCCCGGCCCGACGGTTCACGTAGACGACGCCGGCCTCGATGCGCTCGAGGAAGAGGTCGACCTCGGCGCGGGTCGCTGCTGAAGAGGCCGGCGGTGAGTCCGAGCGGCGTCGAGTTGGCCGCGATCGATGGCCTCCTCCACCGAGTCGACGGGTCGCGAGCGCGATCGAGCGGGACGAAGAGCTCCGTGGTCCACAGGTCAGGAGTCGTCGGGCACCTCGACCACTGCGGGCTGCACGTAGCGGCCGCGTGCCAGGTCGCCGTCGGTCAGCCGATCGCCGCCGGCCCGAACGCGACCGACGCTCCGTGCGTCGGCGATCGCGTCGAGGTACCGGCCGACCGCGGCCTCGTCGACGACGGGGCCCAGGTACGACGCCGCGGTCGAGCGGGTTGCCGACCTCGATCGTCCGGGCTCGCCGCGACGAGGCGGTCGACGAAGTCGTCGTAGACGACGCGCGTCGATGTAGGCAGCGCGACGCGGCCGAGCACTTCTGGCCCGACAGTCCGAATGCCGAGCGCATCGTGCCCTCGGCGGCGACGTCGAGGTCGGCGTGGCGGGTGACGATGACGGGGTTCTTGCCGCCCATCTCGCAGATCGCCGGCCTCGGCCATTCGCCGGCGAAGGAGCGCGAGATCTGCATCCCCACCTCGTACGAGCCCGTGAACGTGACCCCGCCGAGGCGGGAGTCGCCCACCAGGGCCGCGCCGACTGTCTCGCCCGGCCCCGTCACGACGTGGAGCGCACCCGCCGGGATCCCCGCCTCGTGGAGGATCGCGACGGTCTCCAGGCCGGTGAGCACACCCTGCTCGGCGGGCTTGAGGACCGCGGTGTTGCCGGCCGTGAGGGCTGCGCCGAGCGGGTCCGGCCGAGAGCGCCATGGGGAAGTTGAAGGGGCTGATCACCGCCCACACGCCGTAAGGCCGCATCACGTCGGAGGTCGCCTCGGCGGCCGAGAGTCGCTCCATCGGGAGCTCGAAGCCGGCGTGCTGCTCCATCTGATGGCAGTAGTAGCGGATGAGGTCGGCCGACTCCTCCACGTCGCCGAGCGCCTCGAGACGGCTCTTCCCGACCTCCATCGACATCAGCGCGGAGAGCTCCGATCGTCGCGCCGAGATCAAGTCGGCGGCGCGCAGCAGCGAGGTGACGCGTTCGCGCCAGGGAGTCGCGGCCCAGACGGGGGCGTACTCCTGAGCGGCCGCGACGGCGTCGGCGACGTCGGCCGCAGAGGCGGTGGCGAAGGTGCCGACGAGCACGTCTCGGTCGATCGGCGAGAGCTCCTCGAGGTCACCGCCCGGCTCGCCGTCGCGCTGCGTCCGCCGACCCACGACGAACCGGTGATGCCCTCCCAGGCGGTCGCGGACCACCTCGATTGCGCGGTCGTAGTCGGCGTGGAGTGCGTCGTCGTCTGTCGAGAGTGTGGCGTAGGTGACCCTGAAGCCCTCGGCCATTGCGGTTCCCTTCCGGTGTCTCGGGTTCGGTGCGTCGCCGCGTTCGTCAGCCCTTCAGCGGCCAACGCGGCGAGGTGGTGCGGGGCGGGAGGAGGCCGGGCTCGTACGTGCGAGCAGGTGGGGCTCGCCGGAGGCGACGGCCTCGGCGAGGGCGTCCTCGTACGCCGCGCCGACCCCGTCGAGGCTGGTGGCCGGGATCGAGAAGGCCGCGGCCAGCGCGCCGAAGTCGGGTCCGAGGAGGTCGCTGCCGTGGTCGGGGTCGCCTTCGCGGCCGTAGCGGAGCATCCCGTAGCCGCCGTCGTCGACTACGACGATGGTGATAGGGATCCGTTCCTGCGCCACCGTCGCGAGCTCTCCCATTGCGAACATCATCCCGCCGTCGCCGCAGACGGCGAGCAGGCCCGGGCGGGCTCGCCGAGGGCGGCGGCGGCGCCGATCGCCGCGGGGAAGCGCCCAGCCGAGCGTGCCCCAGCCCATCGGGTAGTGCAGGCCCCGCGGTCTCTCCACCGGGTAGTAGCCGAAGAGCCAGTAGCCCGGAGATGCACATGTCGGCGAAGACGACCGCGTCGGTGGGCAGGGCGGCCTCGGTGCGCTCGAGGAACTCGATCGACTCCACGGGCTCGACGGACCGCGCGGAGCTCGTCGCGGACGAGCGCCCCAGCTCGCGCCACGTCGTCCGCCCACGGGACGCGCTGCTCGACCGCGTCGGCGAGCGCCGGCGAGCGCCTCCTCGGCGGGCGACTCGACGACAGCGTCCATCGGGTAGCTCTTGGTCGCGTCGGCCCGTCGACGTTGACAGCGAAGCGGCGATCGGGAAGCGGGCAGCCGCCAACGCCATCGTGTTCATGAATCGAGGTCACTACCGACGACGATCGCGAGGTCGGAACGCGCGACGAGAGCCGTGACGGCCGGCTCGTGAGGTGGCGCAGGAACCAGGAGGGGTGCCCGGGGCAGGACGCCCCGCGTGCCGAGAAGGTGGTGAGCACGGGCGCACCCAGTCGGCGGGCGAGCGCGTCGATCTCCGCAGAGGCGTCGCGACCCCCGCCCCCGATCCACAGCAGCGGTCGCCGGAGTCGGCGAGGAGAGCGGGTGCGTCCCCGAGGTGGGGGTGTGCAGATGGCCGCAGCCGGACGCGGCGTTCGGAGCGGGGCGCGAAGGCGCGGCCAGCAGGTCGGTCGGGATGCCTACGTACACGGGGCCCGCCGGCGGCCGGCGCAATGAGGATCGCCTCTTCGACGGTGTCGCCGATCAGTCGACACGTCTTCGACGACGAGGCGTGCCTTCGTGACCGGTGCGAACATCGCCGCCTGGTCGGGCACTCGTGGAGGACACCGAGGTAGACTCGCCGGGGCGACGCAGGCCCGACGGGATGTCGGTCGCGATCACGACGATCGGCGACTTCGACGCCCAGGCCTCGCCGACGGCCCCGAGGGTGTTCGCGGCACCGGGGCCCGTCGTCGTGAGAGCCACGCCGACCGCCCGGTGGCCCGGGCGAGGCCGTCTGCCGCGTACGCCGCGCCCTGCTCGTGGCGGGAGCCGACGATTCGAACCCCGGCGGCGGCGCAGGCGCGCCAGAGCGCGAGGTTGTGGACCCCGGGGAGCCCGAAGACGACCTCGACCCCGGACTCCGCGAGGGCGAGGGCCGTCGCATCGGCCCCGTTCACGTCCGCGCTCGACTCGGGTAGGCACTCGGTGCGATCCCGCCGCCTCGATCGACTCGCGGTTGTCGATCTGGGCCTTCTGGAGCCGGCCGGAGAAGTCGACGTAGACCGACTTGACCTCCGAGAACTGCTCGAGGCCCCGACCACCGGCCTCGCGGAACCCGTTCCCCGTGTGCTTGTTCCCTCCGAACGGCAGGTGGATCTCGGCCCCGATCGTCGGTGCGTTCACGTAGACGATCCCGGTGTCGATCCTGTGCACGGCCTGCATCGCGGTGTTCACGTCGCGTGTGTAGACAGCGGCGGAGAGGCCGTACTCGCAGTCGTTGACGGTCTCGATCGCCTCGTCGAAGGAGCCGACCTCGATGACGGAGAGTACGGGCCCGAAGACCTCGTCGCGGGCGATGCGGTGCTCACGCTTCACGCCGGTGAGCACCGTCGGCGTGTAGAAGGACCCGCCCTCGCACCCGCTTGCCTCGGCGACGGCGCCGCCGGTCGCGACGGTCGCTCCCTCGGCGGCAGCCGCCTCGACCATGCCGTGGATCCGCGCCGCCGATGCATGGTCGATGACGGGGCCGACCTCAGTCGACGGATCGAGGGGGTCGCCCATGCGGAGCGCGCGGCAGCGCGCGCCACGATCGTGGCGACCAGCTCCTCGGCGATCTCCTCGTGTGCCACGAGACGGGAGGTGGAGGTGCACCGCTGCCCCGCCGTCCCGAAGGCCCCGAAGATCGCCCCCTCCGCCACCAGGTCGAGGTCGGCGTCGGCCATCACGAGCATCGCGTTCTTGCCACCGAGCTCGAGAGAGACGAGGCGTGGGCCCGACTCCATCGCCGTGGCGGCGACCTTCCTGCCGGTCGGCACCGAGCCCGTGAAGCTGACGGCACGGATTCCGGTATGTGAGCACAGTGCGGCCCCTGCGTCTCCGAACCCGTGCACGACGTTGACGAGACCTTCTGGGATGCCCGCCTCCCGGCAAGCATCGACGAACGACTCGCAGCACGCGGGCGCGTGCTCCGAGGGCTTGATGACGACGCCGTTGCCCGCGAGGAGGGCGGGGAAGATCTTCCACGAAGGGATGGCCACGGGGAAGTTCCACGGCGTGATCATCCCCACGACTCCGACCGGGTGGCGGGTGGTGAACCCGATCTTGTCCGGCATCTCGCAGGGATGCGTCGTGCCCCATGCGGCGCGCCCCTGTCCGGCGATGAACCCGGCCATGTCGATCGCCTCTTGGACGTCGCCCCCGGCCTCCTGGAGGATCTTGCCCGCCTCCCGCGAGACGAGCGTCGCGAGCTCGGCCTTGCGCGCCGCGAGCGAGTCGCCGCAGCGGGCGATCCGCTCGGCCCTGACGGGTACGGGAAGAGCGGCCCAGTCGCGCTGCGCGTGAGCCGCCCTCGCGACGGCGTTGTCGACGTCGTCGGGGGTCGCCGCGGTGTAGGCCGCGATCCGCTCGGCGGGCCGGGCCGGGTTGACGCTGACGACGCTCGATCCGGCCATGCTCGATCCGGCCATGACGGCACTCCTGTTCCGGGATTGGTGCACTAGTGTAACGTACGTTCCGTGAAGGGGTCTTCCGAATGAGAGGGGTCCGCACGGTTGCCGACCTGGTCACCGATGCGGCCGCGCGCCTCACCCCCGCCGAGCGACGCGTCGCCGAGTCGGTGATCGACGACCCGAAGCTGGTCGCCTTCGGCACCGTCGCCGGCCTCGCTGCGCGCTCGTCCACATCGGGCCCGACGGTTCTCCGGTTCGCCGGCCGCCTCGGCTTCGACGGGTTCGTGGACCTGCAGGCGTTCGTGCGCGAGCAGATCGCCGACCAGCTGCGTCCGGCGACGGAGCGGATCCGTGAGCGGCCCCCCTCAGATGTAGTGGCCCGCACGCTCGCGGCCGACCTCGACAACGTCAGGACGACACTCGAAGGAGTGGATGCGGAGTCGTTCGCTGCGACCGTCAGGGTCCTGGCCGACCGGCAGAGGCGTGTGTACGTGCTCGCCGGCGAGGACTCCCGCGGCGTGGGCGTGGTCCTGGCGACGCAGCTCGATCTTCTCCGCGACCGGGTGACGCTGATCGGGGGATCGCCGGTCCGCGTGTCGCGCGAGATCGCGGGGATCGCTCCCGGTGACGTCGTGGTCGCGGTCGATCACCGTCGCTACGAGCGATGGCTGGTCGATGCCACGCGACGCTCCGTCGGTGCGGGCGCAGTCCTCGTCGCGATCAGCGACAGCGCGCTTTCTCCGCTGGCCGAGGATGCCGCGCGGGCCTTCGTCGTCGGCGTGCGCGGCGCGGGACCGTTCGACAGCCACACGGGCTCGTTCGCGCTCGTGCACGCGCTCGTCGCGGGCGTCGCGGCCAAGCTCCGGAGCCGAGCCGTGGGCCGCCTCGACTCCGTGGAGGCAGCCTGGCTCGAGGGCGGCGACCTCGTCGATCGCTGAAACCGGGAGCTGTGGCTCAGGAAAGGGTCACTTCGGTCCTGACCACGCCGGCGCGGGGGTGGCGGGCGGTCAGTGTGACCTCGGTCCCGGGAGGAGCCTCGACGAACCACTCCGCCTTCGCCCGGTCGACGGTGGCGTCGCCGGCACCGTCCATGATGTCGGTCATCGTGGTCGCCCGCGACCGTCCGGAGAGCTGACCGAGCTCGATCTTCGCCGTGCCCGTCACGAGGATCGCGCCTTCGGGGAGGGTGATCTCCGCCTCGACGGGCCGCACGAGCTTCTTCTCCACGGCCTTCTCGGTCACGTTCGTCGGGAGCCAACCGTCGTTCTGCACGACGAGGCGCACCCGCCAGGTGCGGTCACCGAGGCTCGTCGCCTCGGCCGAGTGCACGCGGAGCAGCGGCGTCACGAGCGCGTGATGGATGGCGAAGTCGGCATGAGGTGCGATCTCTGCCTCCATCAGCTCCGCGCGGCGCGTTCGACCAGACCCTGAACCAGTCCCAGCCGCCGATCTCGACCGTACCGAGCTGAGGGTGCTCGAACTCGTGCCAGTCGACGAAGCCGCGTCCGCCCAGCGCCTCGTCGTTCCAGTGGAGCAGCGCGATCTCGTCGTCCACGGGGTGGTCGTGGAACCAGTCGATGAAGTGGTAGTCGGTGATGCCGGCCTTCGGGAGCGGGCTCCAGAACTCGGTCGTCCAGCCGAAGACGCCGACGTGCTCGTACGCCCATTCGTCGCCCGAGCCGGTGATCGACTCCTTGGGGTCGTACTTGAAGTCGTGGTACACCGAGACCGCCTTGTACCCGGTCAGCTCGGTGCCCCGCCGGCCGAGCTCCTGGTAGGTGCGGAGATCCTTGGTGGGGAAGTGCTCGTCCTTGTGGCCGTCGTAGGGTCGCAGGATCACGCCGCTGAACGTGTGGTGCGCGAAGTACACGCAGATGTTGGGCCGTTCCGTGACGGCCTGCACGACGGTGCGGACCTCGGGCTCCGACGCCGGGTACGGGCCGGCGCCGCGCTGCTCACCGTGCGTCCGCCAGTAGGCGGGGAAGTTCCGGTTCAGGTCGAGCGAGCGACGTTCCGGCGCGATGGGGATCAGGACCCCGTCGTAGTTTCGGATCGTCCCCTCCGGGAGCATCCGGTAGTAGGGGCCGGGGCCGGACTCGTCGGCGTCGCGGCGCACCATGACACGCGGATCGAGATCGTGCGCCTTCCACGCACCGTTCGAGTCGACGACGCGCATGGTGAGTATGCGTCCGTCACCGTCTACGTCAGCCTCGATCAGCCCGTCGGCCTGATCGGTGCGCGGCCATGCCGCGCGTGCTCGATCTCAGGTAGGTGGGGTCGTCGGAGAGGGCGAGCTCTGCTCCGTCGGGGTTGACGCGCGGCACCACGTAGAAGGCTCGGGTGTCGAGCGCCCGGGTCACCTTCTCGTCGACTCCGTGACCAGCGACGAGTCGGTGCAGCAGGTAGAGCGCCGCAGTCGATCCGGTGATCTCGGTCGCGTGGATGTTCGCGTCGACCCACACAGCGGGCTTCTCTGCGTGTGGCCCGGTCGCCGTGTTCGTGACGGTGACGAGCCAGATGTCGCGCCCCTCGTGCGACCTGCCCACGCTCTCCACGGTTGCGAGGTCGGGACGATCGGCTACGAGCGCCTCCAGTGCCGCCGTCAGCTCGTCGTATCGGTACAGGTGGTCGAAGCGGAGGTCCGGCATGTGCGTGAGGCTAGCCAGCGCAGTGGCCCACGCTTCCGCCGCCCGGCAGGAGGTGGGTGGCGGGAGCCGAATACGATTCGGCCCATGGCCGACAAACCTGACCTGAAGACCCGCAGCCACGACGTCACCGACGGCCCCGAGCGCGCACCGGCACGCTCGATGCTTCGCGCAGTGGGCATGACCGACGCCGACTGGGACAAGCCACAGGTCGGAGTCGCCTCGTCGTGGAACGAGGTGACCCCGTGCAACCTGCCGCTCGACAGGCTCGCCAAGCGAGCGAAGCAAGGGGTGCGCGATGCGGGTGGATTCCCGATCGAGTTCGTGACGATCGCCGTCTCCGACGCGATCTCCATGGGAACGGAAGGCATGCGGGGTTCGCTGGTGAGCCGCGAGATCATCACCGACTCCGTCGAGTGCGTGATGCACTCCGAGCGCCTCGACGCACTCGTCGCGTTTGCCGGATGCGACAAGAGTCTTCCGGGGATGCTGATGGCCGCGGCGCGCCTCGACCTGCCGACCGTCTTCATGTACGGCGGTGCGATCCTGCCCGGCCACCACAAGGGCCAGACGCTCGACATCGTGAGCGTCTTCGAGGCAGTCGGAGCCTGCGCTGCCGGAACGCTCACCGAGAACGAGCTCGGCGAGATCGAGAAGGCGGCGTGCCCGACCGAGGGGGCGTGCGCCGGGATGTTCACCGCGAACACGATGGCCTCGATCAGCGAAGCGATCGGAATGGCCCTTCCCGGCAGCGCGAGCCCGCCGGCGCCCGATCGCCGACGCGACGACTTCTCCTACGAGAGCGGGCGGGCGGTCATGCGGCTGCTGGAGCTCGATCTGCGTCCGCGCCGGATCATGACGAAGAACGCCTTCGAGAACGCCATCGCCGTGACCATGGCGTTGGGCGGTTCGACCAACGCCGTGCTGCACCTGCTCGCGCTCGCCAACGAGGCGCGCGTCGAGCTGGAGCTCGACGACTTCAACAGGGTCGCCGCGCGGGTGCCACACATCGCCGACATGAAGCCGCACGGCCAGTACCACATGACCGACCTCGACGCGATCGGCGGCGTCCCCGTCGTCATGAAGCACCTCCTCGACGAGGGGCTCATACACGGCGACTGCCTGACGGTCACCGGCCTCACGATGGCAGAGAACCTCGCGGCACTCGACCCGCCCGCGCCCGACGGCGATGTCCTGCACCGGCGCTCGGAGCCGATCCACGCTGTGGGTGGCATAGCGGTGCTCAGTGGCTCCCTCGCCCCGAAGGGCGCCGTGGTGAAGGTCGCGGGCATCGACCAGATGCGATTCGACGGCACCGCACGCGTCTTCGACGGCGAGGAGGCCGCGATGGAAGAGATCCTCGCCGGGAAGATCGAGGCCGGCGACGTCGTCGTGATCCGCTACGAAGGACCGAAGGGCGGGCCCGGCATGCGCGAGATGCTCGCGGTCACCGGAGCCATGAAGGGAGCGGGCCGCGGTGCCGATACCGCCCTGATCACCGACGGCAGGTTCTCGGGAGGCACGCACGGGTTCTGCGTCGGTCATGTGGCCCCCGAGGCGGTCGACGGCGGGCCGATCGCCTTCGCTCAGGACGGCGACCGCATCGTGATCGACGCCGATGCGCACACCATCGATCTCATGGTCGACGACGACGAGCTCGCACGCCGCCGCGACGACTGGAAGATCCCGGAGCCGCGGTACACGAGCGGCTTCCTGGCGAAGTACGCCAAGCTCGCCCAGGGCGCCGACAAAGGCGCGATCACGAACTTCTGAGCGACTCTGCGCTTGCATGCCGGCGTCTCATGGTGCAGACTCTCCGGTTGATGCATCGTCGCACGCTGCTCCCCGTAGTCACCTAGCGCACGGCGCGGCGACGCGCGCCCGTGCGCTCCTCCGACCCCTCGCCTCAGGCGGGGGGTTTTTCGTACCCGGAACCAGACTCGGCAACGACACACGGAGCGACCAAATGAAGATGACCGGGGCCCAGGCCCTCATCAGGAGCCTCGAGATGGAGGGCGTGGAGGTCATGTTCGGCCTCCCGGGCGGGGCGATCCTGCCCGTCTACGACCCGCTGATCGACTCGTCGATCCGCCACATCCTCGTGCGCCACGAGCAGGGCGCCGGCCACATGGCCTCGGGCTACGCGCACGTCACCGGGCCGTCCCGGCGTGGCCATGGTCACCAGCGGGCCGGCCGCGACGAACGTCGTCACGCCGCTCTGCGACGCCTACATGGACTCGATCCCGCATGGTCGTGGTCACCGGTCAGGTCGCGTACTCGTCGATCGGCACCGACGCGTTCCAGGAGGCCGACACGACGCGGGATCACGATGCCGGTCACCAAGCACAACTGGCTCATCACCGACGCCCAGCCGACATCCCGCAGGTCGTGCGCGAGGCGTTCCACGTCGCCACCACGGGCCGTCCCGGTCCGGTGCTGATCGACCTGCCCAAGGACGTCGCGAACGCCACGATGGACTGGTACTGGCCCGAGAGCGTCGACCTCCCCGGGTACAAGCCGACCACGAAGGGTCACCCGAAGCAGATCCGGGACGCGGCGCGGCTCATCTGCGAGTCGACCCGGCCGGTCATCTACGCCGGCGGCGGGATCCTCGCGCGCCCGTGCCGCCGAGGCGCTGCGCGAGCTCGCCGAGCTGGCCGGCGTCCCGGTGGTGACGACGCTGATGGCGCGCGGCGCCTTCCCCGACGAGCACGAGCTCTGCCTCGGGATGCCCGGTATGCACGGCAACTACACGGCGATCACCGCGATGCAGCAGGCTCGGACCTGTTGATCACGTTCGGCGCCCGGTTCGACGACCGGGTGACGGGCAAGGTCTCGGCGTTCGCTCCAGAGGCGAAGGTGATCCACGTCGACATCGACCCGGCCGAGCTGGGCAAGGTGCGGCAGCCGGACGTGCCGATCGTGGGCGACTGCCGCATCGTGATCGAGGAGCTCGTCAAGGCCGTGCGCGCCGAGCACACGAAGCACGGCCGTCCGGATCTCTCCGAGTGGATCGCACAGGTGCAGCGAGTGGAAGAACGACTACCCGATCGCGATCACGTCAGGCCGACGACGGCACGCTCACGCCGCAGTTCTGCATCGACATGCTCCGCAGCGAACACTCCCGACGACACGATCGTCGTCTCGGGCGTCGGCCAGCACCAGATGTTCACGAGCCAGATCTGGCAGTTCAACCACCCCTACACGTGGGTGAACTCCGGCGGGCTCGGCACGATGGGCTACGGCGTTCCCGCCGCGATCGGGGCGAAGGTCGGGCAGCCCGACCGCATGGTGTGGGCGGTCGACGGCGACGGGTGCTTCCAGATGACGGCGCAGGAGCTGGTGACCGCGACGGCTGAGCGGATCCCGGTGAAGATCGCGATCCTCAACAACGCCTACCTCGGCATGGTGCGACAGTGGCAGGAGCTCTTCTACGAGGAGCGCTACAGCGAGGTCTACCTCTCGCCGGACCTGCCCGACTACGTGAAGTGGGCCGAGGCCATGGGCTGTGTCGCGATGCGCGTCGACACGCCCGAAGACGTCGTGCCCGCGATCGAGAAGGCGAACGAGATCAACGACCGGCCGGTCGTCATCGAGTTCCGGGTCGACTAGCGCGAGAAGGTCTACCCGATGGTTCCGGCGGGCGCATCGAACGACGACGTCATCGTCGCCGGCGCCGAGGACGAGGAGGATGCTCGATGAACGGGACGGGTCAGCCGCGCCACCACATTCTCTCCGTGCTGGTCGAGAACAAGCCTGGAGTGCTCTCGCGAGTGGCCGGGCCTGTTCGCGCGGCGCGGCTACAACATCTTCTCGCTCGCTGTCAGCCCGACAGAGGACGAGCGGTTCAGTCGCATGACGATCGTCGTCGACGTCGAGTCCGCTCCACTCGAGCAGATCGTCAAGCAGCTGAACAAGCTGATCCCGGTCATCAAGATCTCCGAGCTCGCGCCGCGCGACGCGGTGGAGCGCGAGATGATGATTGTGACGGTGAAGGCAACTGCCGAGCTGCGCAGTCACGTCACCGAGCTGACGGCGATCTTCGAGGCGAAGATCGTCGACGTCGGGTACGAGTCGATGACCATCATGGTCGCCGGCGACCCCGGGAAGCTCGATGCGTTCACCGACCTCATACGGCCCTTCGGGATCGTCGAGCTCCAGCGCACGGGGAGGGTCGCGCTTCCCAAGCTCGCCCGCGAGCCGGTGAAGCTGAGGGCCGTGAAGGGCTCGCGCTCCTAGCGGGCGCGTGGCCGCGCCCGGCTCGGCCACCGAACCGACGACCGCATAGCCTGAGTCGCCAAACCGACCGGAGGTAGGCAATGCCCGCAACCATCTACTACGACCAGGACGCCGACCTCGGAGCGCTGAGCGCTCGCAAGATCGCCGTCCTCGGCTACGGCTCCCAGGGCCACGCGCACGCGCTCAACCTGAAGGAGTCCGGGGTCGACGTGCGAGTGGGCCTGCGGGCAGGGTCGTCTTCGTGGGCGAAGGCCGAGGCCGCCGGACTGCGAGTCCTGACGACTGCCGAGGCGGTCCGCGAGGCCGGCATCGTGATGGTCCTCCTCCCCGACACCGAGCAGGCGAAGGTGTACCGGGAGGAGATCGAGCCGAACCTGGCCGAGGGTGACGCGATCGCCTTCGCCCACGGGTTCAACATCCACTTCGGGCAGATCGAGGCCCCCGACGGGGTCGACGTGTGGATGATCGCCCCCAAGGGCCCCGGGCACCTCGTCCGTCGCACGTACGAGGAGGGTGGGGGCGTCCCGGCGCTCGTCGCCGTGCACGTCGACGCCAGCGGCAACGCGAAGGAGGAGGCCCTTGCATACGCAAAGGGCATCGGCTCCACGCGCGGGGGAGTCCTCGACACGACCTTCGAGGAGGAGACCGAGACAGACCTCTTCGGGGAGCAGGTGGTGCTGTGCGGCGGACTCGTCGCGCTGATCAAGGCCGGCTACGAGACGCTCGTGGAGGCCGGATACCAGCCCGAGTCCGCGTACTTCGAGACCCTGCACGAAGTGAAGCTGATCGTCGACCTCATCTACGAGGGTGGGATCGCGAACATGCGGTACTCGATCTCCGACACAGCCGAGTACGGCGACATGAGCCGCGGCCCGCGGATCGTCACCGACGAGACCAAGCAGGAGATGCGACGAATCCTTGCCGAGATCCAGTCCGGTGCGTTCGCCCGCGAGTGGATCCTCGAGAACCAGGCCGGCCGCCCCGGGTTCAGCGCGATGCAGCGCCGCGAGGCGCAGCACCCCATCGAGGCCGTGGGGGCCGAGCTCCGATCCATGATGCCGTGGATCAGCGCCGGCAAGGCACGACCGCAGGACGTCTCGGGAGGCTGAGGCGGGCCTGCGGTAGCGACGACGGGCGGCGCTACCTGGTCGTCGCGATCCCGCCGTCGACGGGGATCACTGCACCCGTGACGTATGCGCCGGCACGGCTCGCGAGGTAGATCGCGACACCGGCCATGTCGTCTGGCTCGCCGATGCGGCCGAGCGGACACGACTGAACGATTGCCTCGCCGAAGTTCTTCAACGTCTCCGCCATCATCTTCGACTCGAACGGGCCCGGTGCGACCGCGTTCACCGTGATCCCCTGCGGGGCGAGCTCCTTGGCGAGGACGCGCGTGAGGTGATGTATCGCGGCCTTGCTCGACGAGTACGAGTACGTGTTGAGCGCCGGGACCTGGATGCCGTCGATGGAGCCGATGTTGATGACTCGTGCGGGGTCGCCGGGGGACTGCGCGGCCGAGAGGGCCGGGAGCAGCGCGCGGGTAAGGAAGAACGGCGCCTTCAAGTTGAGGTCGATGACCTTGTCCCATGCCGACGCGGGGAAGTCGAGGAGTGGCGCGCCCCAGTTGGCACCTGCGTTGTTGACGAGGATGTGCAGCTTCTCCTCACGCGAGGAAACCTCGGCGGCGAGGCGGATGCACTCGGCTTCGGTGGCGAGATCGGCGGGTAGCGAGATGCATGTGCCCGACTTCGAGAGCTCGGCCGCCACGGCGTCGCAGACGTCGGCCTTGCGAGAGGAGACGTAGACCCTCGCACCGGCCTCGACGAACCCGCGGGCGATCATCAGACCTATGCCCCGGCTGCCGCCGGTCACGAGTGCGATCTTGTCTTCGATGGAGAAGAGGTCGGACACGTCGCTCCTGATCGCTGGTCGAGTCGGGTCGCCCGGACGGGCCGAAGGTAGCGCCTCCGGCGAGATTCCTCTCAAGTCGGGGCCCCCAGCGGCCGATTGGGCGGTGGGAGTGCTGTGTCCCGAGGGCGAGAGAAGGTCCGGGTGGGCAAAGTCGATCGAGAGACAGGGCGGGAAGCGCAGGGGGCGCGACGTCGCGTCGGCCCCGTGGCATCGGCCCGGGCCCTGCTGCGCGACGCCCGTTCCGGGTGGCGCGCCCTCGACCACGAGACCCTGAGCGGGCGCGTCGGGGCGGTCTTCTTCCTGGGGGGCGGGGCGCTCGGGGTCGCCTCCGACTACGCGCCCGACGGCTGGCCCGTTCGGGGCTTCGGAACCGAGGTGTCGCTGGCGGCGATGCTCGTGGGCCTGGTCGGTCTCGGTCTGCCCTGGGCGCGATGGGGAGCACGCGTCCAGATCGCCTATCCGTTGGTGGGCATCGCCCTGGTGGCGTTCGCGTCACGAGGCGCCGGGTCCGATCTCGGCGTGTACACGGCGGTCTTCACCCTCCTCTTCGTGCTGACGGGCTTCTCGCAGACTTCGGGCACCTGTGTCGCGCTGATGCCGGCCGCCCTGGGGGCTCTCCGGCTCGGCGCGGGCGCGCA
The DNA here is from genome assembly GCA_963706745.1 of uncultured Actinomycetes bacterium. Taxonomy (GTDB): domain Bacteria; phylum Actinomycetota; class Acidimicrobiia; order IMCC26256; family PALSA-610; genus JAOSJK01. Next base: position 346,307 of record CAVPMX010000007.1, read on the forward strand.
GTGGGGGGCGTCGGTGCTGGTGCAGGTCGTCTTCGAGATCGCGGTCGGGGTCGCGGCCGGTGAGGCAGTGGCACTCGTGCTCCGCAGACAGCGCCGCGCCGAGGTCCACATCGAACGACTGCTGCATGCCGTCCGAGTCCTCGTGCGGGTGACCGACGAGCGCGAGGGCGCCGAGATCCTCGCCGTCCTCGCCGCCGATCTGCTGGAGGCCGACGCCGCGGTCGTGTACCTGGTCGACCAGCGCGCGCCGCAGAGGTTCCTGAGCCGGGCATGGAGCGGTCACCCGGCGCTCGCCGACGTCGCACCGCTGGTGCTCGACGCAGCGCAGGTCACCCCCGGCCCGGTGGAGCACTACGCCGATGCCCGTGCCGCGGGGCTGTTGGGTGACTCGAAGCGGTCGCGGGCTCGCGCGATGGCGATCGTGCCTCTCCCTGGCGACCGGGGAGCACTCGGCGCAGTCGTGCTGCTCTGGGGTACGCCGCACAAGTCGCTGCCGCGCTCGGCCCGCCAGGTCGCGGAGCTGCTCTCCCAGGAAGCGGCGCGGAGGTTCCACAGGATCCGAGAGGCGGCCGTCCTGGTGCTCGAGGCCGAGACCGACCCGCTCACCCGCCTCGCGAACCGTCGCACGTTCGCGAGGGCGCTCGAGACGCTCGTGCCGGGCGACGCGCTCGTGGTGGTGGACCTCGACCACTTCAAGGTAGTGAACGACACCTACGGTCACGCCGCCGGCGACGAGACGCTGCGCCGCCTGGCGGGCTGCCTCAGGTCGGTCAGCCGCCAGGTCGACTGCGTGGCCCGGTACGGCGGCGAGGAGTTCGCGCTCGTGCTGGTCGGGGCCGGCGAGAAGGGGGCGCGCATCGCACTGGGGCGCCTACGGCGGGCCTGGGCGGAGTCGCAGCCCGTCACCACGTTCTCGGCCGGCGTCGCGATCCACGAGTCGGGCGAGGTCGCTGCGGAGACCCTGCACCGCGCCGACCTGGCGCTCTACCGTGCGAAGGAGTCGGGCCGCGACCGCGTCGAGTTCGCAGTCCGCGAGATCGTCCTCACCTGACCCCCCACAGGGTTAGGGGCGGAGGCGGCCGTCGACGATCTCGACGGTGCGGTCGGCGTGGTGCGTCATGCGGGCGTCGTGCGTGACGATCACCGCCGCCGTGGAACGCCGCTTCACCTCTGAGCGGATCAGCTCCATGACCTGCTCACCGAGGCGCGTGTCGAGCGCGGAGGTCGGCTCGTCTACCAGCACCAGCGCGGGCTCGTTCATCAGCGCCCGCCCTATGGCCACCCTCTGGCGTTCGCCCCCCGAGAGCGATCCCGGGAGGCGGTCGCTGCGTGCAGTGAGGCCGAGCTCCTCGATGAGCAGATCGGCGCGTCGCCTGGATCGGCCGTCGCGGGAGCGGCCGCTCAGCTCCGCTACGACGAGGAGGTTCTCGCGAGCCGTCAGGAACGGCACGAGGTTGACGGCCTGGAAGACGAACCCGACGCGCTCCCGGCGGAACCGGGTCAGCTCCTTTCCGTCGGCGCCCGCGAGATCGACGCCGCCGACGACGACCTCGCCCGAGGTCGGCGTCAGGAGACCGCCCACGATCGAGAGGAGGGTCGTCTTGCCCGAGCCCGACGGCCCGACGAGCGCGACGATCTCGTCGGGCGCCACGCGAAGCGTCGCGTGGTCGAGAGCGATCACTGCGCCGTCTCCGCTCCCGTAGACCTTGCGGACGTCGCGCATCTCCAGGGCCGAGGTCGTCTCCGGCCCGTTCATGCTGCACCGCCGATCGCCGAGGCGGGATCGATCCGCACCAGGCGGCGGAAGGAGGCAGTGGCGCCGAACGCCGCGGATACGCCGACTCCCGCCGCGACCGAAGCGAATCTCGAACCTGTGAATCGGATCGGGACCTCGGCGGGGATCACCCCGGCCAGCGCCGCGGTCAGCAGAGCGCCGGCCGCGAACGCGAGGAGCGTGACGGCCAGCGCCTGGAGCAGGAGCCCCGCTGCGAGGTTCCGGGTCGATGCTCCGAGCGCCTTGAGGACTCCGTACAGGGGTGCGCGCTCCAGGGTCAGCAGCGCGAAGAACAGTGACACTACGAGGGCCGAGACGAGGAACGTCACGAGGATGATCATCCGGAAGGTCGAGTTCTGCTGGCGGGTCCCGGGGAGGGACAGCACCGCTTCGGATCGCGTGAGCGTCTTCGTGGCGCCGCCGGTCGCCTCGTCGATCCGCTCGGCGAGGAGCGCCGCGCTCACGCCGTCGGCGGCGACGGTGAGCACCTGGAACGTGTCGTCGGAGACTGCTGCGTCAGGCCTGTTCGCACCCTGCATCCCTCTCCACGTTGCGGGGTCCACCCACAGGGCGCCCTGCAACAGGAAGCTCGTGTCGTCGACGAAGCCCGTCACGCGCAGCGGCGTGCGCGCCGGGCCCACTTCGAGCGTGTCTCCCTGCTCGACACCGTCGGCGCGCAGGCGGCTGTCGGCCCATGCCTCGCCGGCGGCGGGCGGGGGTGGAACTCGGCTCGTTGCGCGCTCATAGCCGAAGACCGCGACATCGGCCAGCTCGCTCTCGCCCGGCACGCGTGCGCCGAGCAGGACGAGTCCGAGCCCGCCGGACTCGTCGACTCCGTCGACGCGCTCGACCGTAGCGCGCAGATCGGGCCCGATCCGTGAACGCAGGAAGGAGTCGCGTGCATCGACCGAGTAGACGAAGACGTCGGCTTCCTGTGTGCGGATCGCTCCGGTCGATCCGAGGTAGAGGCCGTCGAGGAGGCCGCCCAGCAGCAGCAGCAGGACGCTGAGGAGCGCCAGCGCCCCGGTTGCGACACCGAACCTCCCCGGTCGCCTCCGGAGCTCGCGCAGCGCGATCAGCACGGCAGCCCTCTAGAGAGCGTGACCATCACTCGTACCCGACACCGGCGCCGGTCGTCGCGCGCAACGGGTCGATCCGCAGCACCCGCCGGACTGCGGCGGTCGACGCCACGATGGCAAGCAGAAGGATGACGGCCGAGGTGACAGTGATCGACCGGGGGTCGACGGAGAGGGCGAGCCCTCCGCTCATCACCCTAGCGGTAGCGGCGAGCATGGCCGCTCCGACCAGGTTCCCCACGACGACCACGGCCACGACCTGTGTGAGCAGGGCGACCACCAAGAGGCTGGAAGGTGCGCCGATCGCGCGGAGCAGCGTGAGCGGTTCCGCCTTCTGAACGGTGAGGATCACGAAGAAGAATCCCGTGACCAGGGCGACGGCGACGTACGCGAGCAGGAGGACTATCCCGAGCGACTGCTGCACCGCTGCGACGCCGGGTGACTCGGCGGCGGCGCGGCTGCGGTCGAGCGCCTCGACACCGTCGACGCTGCCGCTGATGCGACTCGCGATCTCGCTCGCGTTCTCACCGGGCGAGATCGTGACCGCGATCAGCGAGGGCTGTACGTCGGTCGCGTCGGGGTTTGCGGCACGCCGAGCCTGCACGTAGGTCGGGTAGCTGACGAAGAGGGTCGGAGCGACGCTGAAGCGGAGATCGCGCGCGAGGCCGACGACGGTGATCTCCTCACCCCCCGACTCGACCCGCACCGTCTCGCCCGGGCCGAACCCGTCGTCGCGATCGAGGTTGCTCGCGACGGCCTCGCCGTCCTGACGAGGGAGGCGACCGGAGGCGAGCGTCGTCGGTGCCCCCGGGCCGCCCAGCTCGTATCCGAAGACGACGGCGTCGCGCAGCTCTCCGTCGGCCGTCACCGTGAACGTCCCCTCTCCCATGTGCTCGGCACGCTCGACCCCCGGCACCTCGCGAACGGCGACCAGCGCGGAGTCGGTGACGCGGCTGCCCTCGACGTTGCGCCGCGCGTCGTCGCCGTACACGAGCACCTGGGCCGACTGATTGCGTAGAGCGCCGACGAACTGGGTCACGAGCGAGGCGAGGAGCGCCTGCTGGAAGAGGATGAGAAAGGCGAGAAGGCCGACTGCCGTCGTCAGCAGTCCGAAACGGGTCCGGCTCCTCCGGATCTCCGCGAACGCAAGCCTTGCCCCGCGGAAGCGGGCCGCCTTGCGGCGGATCACGCCTCGGGCGCCTCGGCGGTATCTGCGGCCTCGCTGCCGGTGTCGCTCGCGACGTCGTTCTCGGCGATCTGGCGCTCCAGGTCACCGATCTCGGCGACCTTCGCGTCGATCTGCGCGTCGGCGTCGTCGGCGGCCTCACCGCTGCGCTGGCTCACGACGATGCGCCCGATCTCCTCGCAGAGCTCCGTGATCTTCTTCTGGAGCCGGGCGTCCTCGATCTTCTCCTTGCCGACGGCGGTCGCGTGCTTCGCTCCCTCGGCCGCCTTGCCGGCGACGTCCTTGACCTTGTCGAGCAGTCCCATGTGCGACCTCCACGTACGAACGGGTGAGGGGTCAGCGTATCGCCGGGTCCGGCTACGCGCGCAGGGTAAGGCCTCGGTATCCGTCACCGAAGCCCGCAGCTCGCAGGCGGGGGGCGGGCGGCGCGGTGCGAGCGGGGAGCCCGTCGATCCGCTCCAGCTCGAGAGCGGGGAGTCGCCCGCACTTCTGCGCCTCGACGATCGCCTCGATCCAGGCGTCGTCGTCTCGGGCGACCGGAAAGGTAAGGAGTGACCGGCCGCCGCGCTCGAGGTAGACGGCCGGCTCGCCGCCTGCGAGGACGACGTACGCCCCTGCCGCGCGCGCCGGCCTGCCCTGGGTGTCGGGCCATGGGAGCGCGGCGCCGTAGGGCTGTGCCGGGTCGGTCGCTGCGAGGAGGATCGTGCTCACCTCCGCTCCCGGGGACCGCTCCGCCCGGAGCCTCTCGAGCGCGCCCGGGAGGGCGAACTGGGCGGCGCCGAGGCCCGCCACGAACCAGCCGCGCCGGGCCCGCCCGGCCTCCTCTGCGGCGCGCAGGACCGGGTACACGCCGGCGAAGCCGCCCGTGACGCCCTCGGCCCTGACGGCCTCGCGGGTCACCACGCCGTGACGTTCGAGCAGCTGTAGGGCGAGTGCGTGCGCCGCCTCGGTGGCACTGGGTGCGGGCTCTAGGAGCGGGGCCACCAACGACCAGCGACCGGCGCCTGCGGGGGGCCCGAGTCGTGTGAGACGGCGGGCGCGACGACTCCTGCCCGCGCGCCGCGGCACGCGCAGCGGCGCGAACGTGTCGTTGGTGACCTCGCCCGCCCACACCAGATCCCAGAGGGCGCCGAGCAGCGGCTCCTCGTCGGCCGTGCCCGCCATCGCCACGAGGTCGCTCCAGAACGACGCGCCGCGCGCCGAGAGGCCTTCTCTCAACGCGTCGTGGAGCGGCCCGACCGGCGGGTCCGCGGGGGTCGTGCCCCACGGACCGCAGAGAAGGCGCGCCCTGTCGCGGAAGAAGAGGCGGACGCGACCGTCGTCGCCGCCGAGCGTCCCGGCTCCGACCCAGACGAGCGCCCCGCGCGAGCAGAGCTCGTCGAGCATCGCGGGTTGGTAGCCGTCGACGCGGGCGGACAGGACATCGCGTTCGAGGACCGACGCCGGGATCGCCGCGCCCTGGATCTGCTCGATGGCGGCGATCAGCGCGTCGACACCCCTCCGACCGGCGCCGATCCCGTGCCAGGCAGGCAGGAAGCGTCCGAGCGTGGGAGCGTCGACCGGCTCGACCTCCTTGCGCAGCCTCGCGAGCGATCGGCGGCGCAGGATGCGCAGCACGCCTTCGTCGCACCACTCGCGCTCGAGCCCCTCCGGGCGGAGCTCGCCGCGAACGACCCGCCCCTCGGCCTCCAGGAGCACGAGGACCCCGAGCGCGACTTCGGTGGCGATGCCGAGCCGATCGGCGACCTCGGCGGTGGTGAAGGGGCCGTGCGTGCGTGCATAGCGCGAGACGAGGTCGTCGAGGGCCCGTTCGGCGGGTCCGGTGAACGCCTCCGGTAGCCACGGCGGTATGGAGGCTCCGAGGCCGTCGCGCAGCCGCGCCGAGTCCTCGGCGGCGGCGACGCGTTGCTCGCCGGCGATCAGTACCCGGATCGCGCGGCGCTCCTCCAGCAGGAGATCGGTCCACGCGGCACCGTCGTCGGCACAACGAGCTGCAATCTCGTCGTCGGTGAGGTCGCCCACGTCGCGGAGGAGGTCGTGGAGCGCGTCGACGTCGCGCGCGCGCCGGTCCGACGCGAGGTGTTGTAGCTGGAGGCCCAGCTCGGCGATGGCGGCGGGGTCGAGCAGCTCGCGCAGCTCGTCGGCGCCGAGGAGCTCGGCAAGGAGTCCGCGGTCGAGGGAGAGGGCGGCGGCGCGTCTCTCGGCGACCGGGGCGTCACCCTCGTACATGTACACGGCGACCCACCCGAGCAGCAGCGACTGCGCGAACGGTGAGGCCCGAGGCGTCTCCACGGTGACGACGTGGATCCGCCGTGATCGAACGCCGGTGAGCAGCTCACGCAGACCGGCGAGGTCGAAGACGTCGGAGAGGCACTCGCGCATGGTCTCGAGCAGGATCGGGAACGACGGGTGCTCCGCCGCGACGGCGAGCAGGTCGGCGGAGCGCTGCCTCTGCTGCCAGAGCGGGGTGCGCTGACCCGGGCGGCGGCGCGGGAGCAGCAGGGCGCGAGCGGCGTTCTCGCGGAAGTGCGACGAGAAGAGCGAGGTCGCCGGAAGGCGGGCGACGACGAGGTCCTCGACCTCCTCGGGCGCCGGCAGGAGTGCCTCGGTCGCGAGATCGTCGAGCGAGTCGGGGAGGCGCAGGACGATTCCGTCGTCGCTCCAGAGCGCGGGGACGTTCATCCCCGAGCGCTGGAGGTGCTCCTCGATGGCGAGCGCCCAGGGAGCGTGGACGCGCGCACCGAACGGGGTGAGGATGCAGACGCGCCAGTCGCCGATCTCGTCGCGGCACCGCTCGACCACCACGGTGCGGTCGTCGGGGACGGCCCCGGTCGCTGCGGCCTGGTCGCCGAGGTACCGGAGCAGGTTCTGCGTGGCACGCTCGTCGAGGAAGAGCTCGTCGCGTAGACGGGCAGCCGCCGCCTCCGGCTCGGCGTCGCGCAGCTCGCGCACGAGGGCGCCGACCGCCCGGCCCAGCTCGAGAGGGCGCGCCGGCCGTCCGCCCTTCCAGAAGGGGACCATGGCCGGCGCGCCGGGCGCCGGCGTCACCACGACACGGTTCGCGGTGATCTCCTCGATCCGCCACGTAGAGGCGCCGAGCACGAACGCCTCGCCGAGGCGCCGCTCGTAGACCATCTCCTCGTCGAGCTCGCCGACGCGCGAGCCGTCGGGGAGGAAGACCCCGAACAGCCCCCGGTCGGGGATCGTGCCGCCGCTGGTCACCGCGACCCCGTGCGCGCCCGTCTGCGCTCGCACCGTGCCGCCGAGGCGGTCCCACACGACGCGGGGCCGCAGGCCGGAGAAGCGGTCGGAGGGGTAGAGACCCGACAGCAGGTCGAGCACGGCGGTGAAGGCATCGCGGCTCAGGTCGGCGAAGCCGGCGGCGCCCCGCACGGAGGTGTACAGGTCGTCGGCCCGCCACTCGTCGACCGAGACCATCGCGACGATCTGCTGCGCGAGGACGTCGAGCGGCAGGCGCGGGTAGCGCGTCTCCTCCACGAGGCCGTCGAGCATCCGGCCGACGATCGCAGCGGTCTCCAGCAGATCGCCGCGGAACTTGGGGAAGATCCGGCCGGTGCTCGGCTCGCCGACGTGATGCCCGGCGCGCCCGACGCGTTGGATGCCGCGGGCGACCGTGCCCGGCGACTCGGCGAGCACGACCAGGTCGACGGTCCCCATGTCGATTCCGAGCTCGAGCGAGCTGGTGGCTACGAGAGCGCGCAGCCGGCCGGCCTTGAGGTCGTCTTCGATGGCCAGGCGCTGCTCGCGGGCGAGCGAGCCGTGGTGTGCGCGCACGAGGTCTTCGCCGGCGAGGTCGTTCAGTCGCGCGGCGAGGCGTTCGGCGAGGCGACGCGCGTTGACGAAGACGATCGTCGTCCGGTGCTCGAGGATCAGCGAGAGCAGGTGCGGGTGCACGTGAGGCCAGATGCTGTTGCGCGCCTCCGCGGAGGGCGACTCCGGGGGGTCGGCCGCCGCGGGATCGGCCATGTCGTCGATGGGGACGATCACCCGCAGGTCGAGTGGCTTGACGATCCCCGCGTCGACGACGGTGACCGGTCGCGGCCCGGCAGCGGTCTGGCCGCCTAGGAAGCGGGCGATCTCGTCGAGCGGGCGCTGGGTGGCCGAGAGCCCGATGCGTTGCGGTGGTCGGTGTGCGATCGCTTCGAGCCTCTCGAGCGAGAGAGCCAGGTGCGCGCCGCGCTTGGTGGGTGCGACCGAGTGGATCTCGTCGACGATGACCCATCGGACGGAGCGGAGCGTCTCGCGCGCGCGCGAAGTGAGCATCAGGTAGAGCGACTCGGGCGTGGTGACGAGGATGTCGGGAGGTGTGCGCACGAGTGCCGCGCGCTCTCGGCTCGAGGTGTCACCGGTGCGCAGCGCGACTACGGGCTCGGTGAAGTCGTCGCCCAGGCGTCGCGCGCACTCACGGATGCCGGCGATCGGGCCGCGTAGGTTCTTCTCGACGTCGACGGCGAGCGCCCTGAGCGGTGAGACGTAGAGCACCCGGCACCGCTGGTCACGCGGCGGCGGAGGCTCGGCGGCCAGGCGGTCGAGTGCCCACAGGAAGGCGGCGAGGGTCTTGCCGGAGCCGGTGGGTGCGAGGAGGAGGGTGTGGTGGCCCTCCGAGATCGCCGGCCAGCCCTGCGCCTGTGCGGCCGTGGGCGACGGGAACTCGGCCCCGAACCAGTTCTGTACGGCCGTCGAGAAGCGGTCCATCACCACCGCCGCACCGTACCCCCGACCTGTGACGGCGGCGGCGGTGACCTGGGGAAACGATGCTCTCGATCGCAGTGAGGCTCAGGCTCGGCCGAGTACGGCCGATACAGGAGTGACGCCGGGCGGAGTAGGGGCCGGCGGGCCTGCAACGGCATCGGAGACGTGGATGACGGCGGTCGAGACCGACGAGCTGGTGGCCGAGGTATCCGAGATACCGGTCAATCCTGGTGCGGCGATGAGGCTGCTATGGATGCTGGAGGACCCCGGCACCTCGGCGCAGGACCTCGGCCGACTGATCGAGACCGATCCGGCACTCTCGACGCAGGTGATCCGACACGCGAACACGGCCCTCTACGGGCTGACCGGCCAGGTCGCCAGTGCGGCGCGCGCCGTCGACGTGGTCGGGCTGGCGACGGTCCGGGCGCTCGCGACCACAGCAGCGTTCGACCTCTTCTCCGACCGGGGCCGAGGCGTCCCGGACGGCTTCTGGCAGCACTCCGTGCGCACCGCCGCCGCAGCGGCGGCCCTCGCCAAGCGGGTAGGCATCGACACGAGCGAGGCGTTCAGCGCCGGACTGCTGCACGACATCGGCGTTGCGCTCGTCTACCGACGCGCTCCGCGGCGCTACGACGACGTGCTCGGCCGCGTCGACCCCGGATCCGGACGCGACCTGGTGCGGGCCGAGGAGGAGGAGTTCGGCTTCTCGCATGCCCAGGTGGGAGCGGCGGCCTTGAGCGTGATGAAGTTCCCTGCGGAGCTCGTGGACGCGATCGCCCGTCACCACGACCGTCCGACGAATGGTGGCGCCGCCATGCCCAACCTGCTCAGAGCCGCCGACGCCCTGGCGCTCGAATCCGACCGGGGCGCCTCCATGGAGAGCAACACGCCGGTCTGCGACGCGCTCGCCGCTCTCGGGCTCCTACCCGATGCAGCCTCGAGCCTCGCCGCAGAGGTGCGGGCCGACGAGGAGAGCCTCCTGGGGATCCTCAGCCCTCGCGGCTGAGGCCCGGGGCTACGGCCCGCCTCACTCGGCGGCGATCGGCGGGCGCCGGTCGTTCCACGGGAGCGCCTCCTCGAGCTGTGACGCCGCTCGCAGCAGCAGATCCTCGCGGCCGTACGCGGCGACGAGCTGAACGCCGATCGGGAGCCCGGCGTCGTTCTGGTGCAGCGGGAGCTGTATCGCGGGCTGCCCCGTCACGTTGAACGGTGCCGTGAACGGGACGAAGGTCGCGGCGCGCATGAATCCGAGGATCGGCTCGTCGGGCGTGCTGAACGTGCCGAGCTCGACGGGTGGTTCCGCCAGGGTCGGGGTCAGGAGGAGGTCCCACTCCTGCCACCAGGCGGCGACGCCGCGGCTGTAGGCGTGGGCTGCGCCGAGGGCGGCGACGAGCGTCGACGCCGAGGTCGCGCGGCCCATGTCGGCCAGCTCCCACGTGAGCGGCTCGACGTCGTCGGCGGTGACCGGCCTGCCGATCCTGGCCTCGTAGGAGGAGAAGATCACCGGGAGCCCCGTGCACCACATCGTCGTGAAGTTCCCCACGAGCTCGGGGCTCGAGAGCGCCGCCGGATAGGTCGCCTCGACGTGATGACCGAGCGACTCCAGGAGCCGGCCGGTCGCCTCGGCTGCGGCGACGCAGTCGGGGTCGACGTCGCCCGTGCCGAGCGGGTTCTGCGTGAGGATGCCGATCTTGAGCCTGCCGGGGTCGGCGCCGATCTCCTGCGTGTACGGGCGTGACGGTGCCGGGGCGACGACGGTGTCGCCGGCGACCGCTCCGTGCACCGCGTCGAGGACGCCGGCGGTGTCGCGCACCGACCGGGTGACGCAGAGCTCGACCACGAGCGGGTTGACTATCGGGTCGGTGGTCGGCGCGAGCGAGTTGCGCCCGCGGCTCGGCTTGAGGCCGACGAGGCCACAGCAGGAGGCGGGGATGCGGATCGACCCGCCCCCGTCGTTGGCGTGGCCGACCGGGACCATGCCCGACGCCGACCGCGGCGGCCGAGCCGCCGCTCGAGCCGCCGGTCGTGCGCGACGGGTCCCACGGGTTGCGGGTCGGGCCGTACGCCTCGGGCTCGGTGGTCGGGACGAGCCCCTGCTCGGGCGTGTTGGTACGGCCGAGGTAGGCAAAGCCCGCCGCGAGGTAGCGCCGCGCGAGCTCGTCGGTGCGCGGCGAGCGGTAGTCGGCCTCCTTCAGGTACCTCATCCCCTCGTGGTACGGGTCTCCCTCCACCGCGCAGTAGAGGTCCTTGAAGACGATCGGGACGCCGCGGAACGGGCCGTCGGGCAGCGCCCCCGACGCGGCCTGGTCGCGAGCGCGGTCGAAGAAGGTGTGTATGACGGCGTTGAGCCGTGGGTTCAGCTCCTCGATGCGGGCGATCGCCCCGTCGACGAGCTCGACCGGTGACACCTTGCCGGTCCGGACGAGCTCCGCCTGCGCGGTGGCGTCGAGGCGAGCGATCTCGGTCGTGTCTGTCATCTGCGGAACGCTCCCGGTTGTGAGGTGTTGCAGGTCAGGCGTGGATGCGCGGTCGCCGGCCGGCCCACGGGCGGGCCTCCTCGAGCTGCGCCGACACGCGGATGAGGAGATCCTCGCGGAACGGCGCCGCGACCAGGTGCGCACCGAGGGCATGCCGTCGGAGTCGTGACCCAGCGGCAGGCTGACTGCGGGCTGGCCCGTCTGGTTGCACACCGGCGTGTACGGGACGATCGATGCCGAGCGCATGAAGCCGGCCATCGGGTTCCCGTCCGCGGTCGCGAACGAGCCGAGCGCCGGCGTGGGCTCGCCGAGGGTGGGAGTGAGCAGCAGGTCGTACTCCTCCCACCACTCCAGGAACCTCCGGCACCACGACTGCATGTCGCCGACGGCGGTGAGGAAGTCGGTCGCGCTCGTCGCGCGACCGTGCGAGGCGAGCGCCCAGGTGAGCGGCTCCACGTCGTCCTCGCAGAGGTCGCGCCCGAGCACCCGACCCCACGAGTCGAGCGCGTACGCGGCGTTGGCAGACCAGATGGTCAGGAACGGCCCCACTCGTGACGGGTCGTCGAAGGCCGCGGGGTGCGCGACCTCCACGTGATGTCCGAGCGACTCGATGAGAGCGGCCGCCTCGTTCGCGGCCGAGACGCACTCCGGGTGGCCCGGTTCGTCGCTGCCGGGGGTACCGGTCATGAGCCCCACGCGCAGCCGGCCCGGATCGGCGCCGACCTCGGCGAGGTAGGGGCGGCGCGGCGGGGGCGCCACGACAGGGTCGCCGGTCTCCTCCCCGGCGGCCACGTCGAGGAGCGCCGCAGCGTCGCGCACGCTGCGCGTGAGCGCGAACTGGACGGAGAGGAAGCGGTTCAGCTCACCTGCGTGCGGGCCGATCGAGACGCGTCCGCGCGAGGGCTTGAGTCCGACGAGCCCGCATGCGGCTGCGGGGATACGGATCGACCCACCGCCGTCGGAGCCGTGGGCGAAGGGGACGAGCCCGGCTGCCACCGCTGCGGCCGACCCGCCGCTCGAGCCCCCGGGGGTCCGCTGCGGATCCCAGGGGTTGCGGGTAGGGCCGTAGGCGTCGGGCTCCGTGGTCGGCAGCAGGCCCAGCTCCGGCGTGTTGGTACGGCCGAGCACGACGAGCCCGGCGCGCCGGAACCGGCGGGTGAGATTGCCGTCGTGGGTGGCGGTGTGCGCGGCGTCGCGCAGCGCCCGCATCCCTTCGTGCGACGGCTCGTCCGGCCATCGGGCAGGCGAGGTCCTTCAGCAGGAACGGGACGCCGGGGAAGGCGGCGTCCGTGGGGCGGCCGGTCTTCCGCCTCGGCGACGGCGCGCTCGAAGCGCGTTGCGATCACGGCGTTGATCTCGGGGTTGATCGTCTCGATGCGCGCGATCGCGGCGTCGACGAGCTCGCGCCGCGACATTGCGCCACTGCGCACCAGGTCGGCCTGCGCGGTCGCGTCGAGGGTCGCCAGATCGTCGGTCAACTCCGCCTCACTGCTACGCGTGCACGGTCGGACGCCGCTCGGCCCAGGGGCGAGCCTCTTCGAGCTGTGCGGCCACTCGGAACAGCACGTCTTCGCGGTACTGGGCCGCGACGAGCTGGGTCCCGATCGGCAGGCCCGCCGCGGAGAAGTACAGCGGCACCGACATCGCGGGCTGGCCGGTCACGTTGAAGGGCGCGGTGTAGGCCGCGAAAGGGGTCGCACGCAGGGCCCCGTGCAGAGGGTTGTCGTCGGGCGAGACGAGGTCGCCAAGAACGGGCGGCGGCTCCGCGCACGTGGGGGTCAGCAGCAGGTCGAAGCCGTCGTCGGCCCACCACGATGCGACGCGACGCGTCCACACCTGCGCGGCGTGTACCGCGGCCACGTACTGCGCACCCGAGACGTCGGCGGCCATCGACGCGTACATCCATGTGGTCGGCTCGACGTCCTGCGGACCTACTTCGCGCCCAGCGAGGAGCGCGAGCTCGTCGAGGCCGGCGCGCACCGACGACATGAAGACAGCCATGAAGCGCTCCATGAGGCTCTCGTCGTCGAGCGCCGGCGGCGACGACATCTCGACCGAGTGCCCCAGCGACTCGAGGAGGCGCGCCGTGTCCTCGGCGGCGGCTACGCACTCTGGGTCGGTCTCTCCCATGGCGGAGGCGGTGTGCGTGCGCAGCCCCACGCGCAGCCGGCCTGGGTTGACGCCCACCTCGTCGAGGTACGGGCGGGCAGGTCGCGGCGCCGTGTAGGGGTCGCCGGTCATCGGCCCCTCGATGACGTCGAGGATCGCAGCGCTGTCGCGAACGGTGCGGGCCACTACATGGCGCATGACCAGGCCGGCCCACGCGTCGCCTTCCTCGGGTCCGAGGCTGACACGGCCGCGGCTCGGCTTGAGGCCGAAGAGGCCGCAGTGGCTCGCGGGGATCCGGATGGAGCCGCCGCCGTCGCCGGCGTGGCCGACCGGCACCATCCCCGAGGCGACTGCGGCCGATGATCCGCCGCTCGACCCGCCCGTGCTGCGCTCGGTGTGCCACGGGTTGCGCGTCGGCCCCTTGGCCAGCGGCTCGGTGGTCGGCATCAGGCCCATCTCGGGGGTGTTCGTCTTGCCGACGAAGACGAAACCGGCGCCCAGGAGCTTCTCGAAGAGGTAGCTCGTCGTGTCGGGAACGTACCCGAGCTCGGCGAGGAGGCGGTTGCCTGCGTGGTAGGGAGCGCCGGCGAGCGTGCCGTCGAGGTCCTTCACGACCATCGGCACGCCGCGGAACGGTCCCTGCGGGAGGTCGTTGCGTGCGGCGGTGCGGGCCTGCTCGAAGAGGGGGTGGATGACGGCGTTCAGCTCGGGGTTCAGCTTCTCGACCCGTGTGATCGCCGCGTCGACGAGCTCGAGGGGAGAAGCGTCGCCGTGTCGGACGAGGTCGGCCTGGGCGGTCGCGTCGAGGAATGCGAGGTCGTCGGTCATGCCGAGACGGTATTGCCCCCACCGCCGCACGGCAAAGCCCGCCGTGCTCGCACCGTCACCAGCCGCGGAGGTCGACGGGCCAGGTGTCGATGATCTCGGCGTCGAGACCGGGGCCGTCGGCTACGTGCAGGACTTCGTGGTACGCGATCGTCGGGTCGATGTGCGCGGGCCACAGGATCACCCGATCGCCCACGTGAGGAGCCGGGTCGCCGGCGAAGGTGACGTGCTCGTCGGAGCAGAACCAGACGCTCGCACCATCGATCGACGGGTCGCCGTGATCCATCCCGAGCGCCTTCAGGCCGCAGTCGGCGACGGCCCAGCGGTCGTTCACCGAGACGACGGTGGCGAGAACCTGCAGGCCACGCCGGAACGGCAGCCCGAGCTTGTCGTACGCGGTGTCCAACAGCACGTAGGAGCCCGCCTGGATCTCGTTCGCCCAAGTGTTGCAGTCGTAGGTGCCGGTGCCGCCGGCAGAGATGACGTCGCCACCGGTCAGTGCGTGGGCCTGCAGCAGCAGCGACATGCACTGCTCGGTCTGCTCTGCTCGCGAGGCGCGGTCCTCGACGCCGACGACGTGGCCTTCGTAGCCCATCACTCCGCGCACCTCGAGCCCGCGCGACCTGGCGAGGTCGGCGAGGCGGCCGGCGTCGTCGGGATCGCATCCGCACCGGGGAAGGCCGACGCAGACATCGATCAGAACCTCGCGGATGCCTGCGGCCGATGCTGCATCGATCGTCGCACCGGAGTCGACGGCGACCGTGACGCGCCCGCCGCACTCGGTCATCGCTGCGAGGCGGGCCGGGTCGACGGTCTCGTTCGCCAGGAGGAGATCTTCACCGAGGCCGGCGCGCGCGAGGCCGATCACCTCTCTTGGTGTGGCGCAGCAGAACGTGCGGTGCCCGGCCTCGGCCTGGTGGCGCGCGATCTCGGTGCACTTGTGCGCCTTGACGTGCGGCCGCAGCCTCGGGCCCGGGAGCGCGGCTGCCATCGTCGCGACGTTGTGTGAGAGCGCTTTCGAGTCGATCACGAGCGCCGGAGTGGGTAGATCGACGATCCTCACGGAGATCCTCCACGTCTGTGCGTGTTGGCAGGCGGCGGCCGCCGTAGCAGCCTCCGCAGAGCCTTGCCGCCGGGCGAGCGGGGGATCTCGGAGACGACGACGATCTCGCGCGGAAGCTCTGCGCGTGCCAGGTGGTCGCGAGCGAACGAGCGAAGCGATTCGAGCGTCGGCGGGCGGACGGGATCGGCAGGTACGACGTACGCGACGACGCGCTCGCCCCACTCATGGTCGGGTGCGCCCGCGACGCCGACGTCGGCGACGTCGGGATGCTTCGCGAGTACCTCTTCGACGCGGGTGGGGCTGACGTTGACGCCGCCGGAGATGACGAGATCCTTGCGGCGATCGGTGACGGTCAGCGTGCCGTGCTCGTACGTTCCTGCGTCGCCGGTGCGCAGCCATGCGTCGTCGCTGAAGGCACCCGAGGTGAGATCGCGTGCGAACCGGTAACCGCGCATCACCATCGCCCCCTTGACGAGGATCTCGCCGTCGTCGGCGATGCGCACCTCGCAGCCGCGGATCGGCGTGCCGTCGAGTACGCACCCGCCCCATGTCTCGGAGAGCCCGTACGCGTCGACGAGCGCCACACCGTCGGCTTCCGCACGCGCACGCAGATCGGCCGGGCAGGGTGCGCCGCCGACGATCACCCGCCGGAACTCGTGCAGCGGCGCGCCCGCGTCGAGGAGCCTCTTCAGCGTCGTGGGCACCAGCGAGACGATCGTCGTGCCATCCCTCGCCGGCGACGCGGCGACTCCGGCGAGGTCGAAGCCGTCGTGCGTCGTGAACGGGACGCCGGTGACCCACGCACGCCCGAGGATCGCGAGGCCGGCGACGTGGTGCAGCGGCAGACAGGCGAGCCAGCGGTCGTCGGCCCCCGCGTCGAGGCCTTCCGAGTAGCCGTGCCCCATAGCTTCGAGCCCGGCGCTGGTCAGCTCCACGCCCTTGGGCGTCCCGGTCGTGCCCGACGTGACGACGACCGCCGCCGTGCCGGCCGCGACGGGTACGCCCCCGTCGCGGCTGTGGCGACCTTCGTGGTCGACCAGGTGGGTGGGGCGGAGCAGCCCGAGGAGCCGCTCGATCTCAGCGGCGGGCGCGGTGGGGTCAAGCGGCAGGATCGCCTCGCCCGCCTCCCATGCGGCGACGACCGCAGGGGCGAGCGCGCCCGGCCTCAGCAGGGCCGCGACGAGTGGGGTTTCGTCACCGCTCGGCATCGCCCGCTAGCCTCCAGACCGTAGGAGTGATCGCTCCCAGCATCTCGTCCGGCTCCCGGCCGGGGACCGACCACGACCCCCCCCAGCCACGTGAGGCCGTCGATGGGCAACGACCCCCAGATCATCCGTTCCGGTGCCGACTGGGCGCCCGGCGGCCACGACTTCACCGACATCAGGTACGAGACCGCCGAGGGTATCGCCAAGATCACCATCTGCCGGCCCGAGGTGCGCAACGCGTTCCGGCCCACGACGCTCTTCGAGCTGCGCGACGCGTTCGACGCAGCGCGCGACGACCCCGCTATCGGCGTGATCGTCCTCACCGGGGAGGGCCCCGACGCCTTCTGCTCCGGCGGGGATCAGCGCATCCGCGGCGACGACGGATACGTCGACCCGAAGGGTGTCGGCCGCCTGAACGTCCTCGACCTCCAGATCCAGATCCGGCGCTGCCCCAAGCCGGTCGTGGCGATGGTCGCCGGCTATGCGATCGGTGGCGGTCACGTGCTCCACGTCGTCTGCGACCTCACCGTCGCGGCCGACAACGCTCGCTTCGGCCAGACCGGTCCCAGCGTCGGGTCGTTCGACGGCGGGTTCGGATCGGGCCTGCTCGCCCGCATGGTCGGCCAGAAGAAGGCGCGGGAGATCTGGTTCCTCTGCGAGCAGTACGACGCCGAGGAGGCGCTCGACATGGGGCTCGTGAACAGGGTCGTCCCGCTCGCCGACCTCGAGGTCGAGACGGTCGCGTGGTGCCGCAAGATGCTCGCGCACAGCCCGCTCGCGCTGCGGATGGTGAAGGCCTCGATGAACGCTGCCGACGACGGCCTTGCAGGCATCCAGCAGCTCGCCGGCGACGCGACGCTCCTCTACTACATGACCGAGGAGGCGCAGGAGGGACGCGACGCGTACGTGCAGAAGCGCCGACCCGACTTCGACCGGTTCCCGAAGCGGCCGTGACGACGGGCGCACAGTGGGTGCAGGGCGCGCGCCCGCGCACGCTCGGTGCCGCCATCTCGCCGGTCCTGGTCGGCACTGCCGCTGCGTCGCTCGACGCCCCGACGATCTGGTGGCGCGCCGCGTCGGCGCTGACGGTCGCGCTGGCGTTGCAGATCGGCGTCAACTACGCGAACGACTACTCCGACGGTGTTCGCGGCACCGACGCCGACCGGCGGGGCCCGGTGCGCCTCACTGCGTCGGGCATCGCGAGCGCGACCGCCGTGAAGCGCGCTGCGATGTTCGCGTTCGCGGTCGCCGCGGCGGTGGGGCTCGCGCTCTCGTTGGCCGCAGACGCGCGGCTCCTGGTGGTGGGCGCGGCGGCGATGGGCGCGGGGGCGCTCTACACGGGTGGACCGCGCCCGTACGGCTACTCGGGACTGGGCGAGGTGATGGTCCTCGTCTTCTTCGGCTTCGTCGCGACGGCCGGGAGCGCCTATGTGCAGGTGGACCGCGTGCCGCCGGAGGCGTGGTGGGGGTCGCTCGCCACCGGCCTGCCCGCCTGCGGGATCCTGCTCGCGAACAACCTGCGCGACTCGGCCTCGGATCGCGCCGCGGGCAAGCGGACGCTGGTGGTGCGACTCGGCCCGGCCACCGGGCGGGCGCTCTTCGCCGTCGGCCTCGTCGGCGCCCTGGTGGCGACCGCGGTGATCGGCGTGTCGCACCGGTGGGCGTTCCTCGGACTCGGCGCCGCGCCACTCGCTATCGGACCCGTGGCACTCACCATGCGGCACGCCGACGCCCCGCCCCTGGTGCGCGCCCTCACAGGAACGGTCCTCTTCCAAGTCGTCCTCGCCGCACTGCTTGCGGCCGGGTTGTGGGCGTCGTGAGCCCCGCCCGACTACCGGGTGGCAGCGTCGCCTGCCCGGTCGACGCCCTCCGCGAACCGGACGATCGCGGTCGCGAGCGCAGCCGGGGCCTCGAGGGGGAGCGTGTGGCCACCCTCGATCCGCACGCGTCGTGCACCTGGGGGCGATCCGGGCCATCGCCTCGGCGATGCCGTCGAACTTCGCGTCGCGAGTGCCGCTCACAAGTGCGACGGGCATGGTGAGGTCACCCAGCTCCTGCCAGAGCGGCTCCTGAGTGCCGGTGCCGAGGTTGCGGAGAGTCGCGGCCAGGTCGGCCGTGGTGAACCTGCGCCGCTCGGCGAGGCCCGGCGCATCGGCGGGCACGCCGGCGAAGAGGGGCTGTGCCATCCAGCGGTCGAGGAACGCCGCTACTCCGATCTCCCCGATCTCGTCGGCGAGAGAGTCGTCGGCTGCACGGCGGGCCTGCCGCTCGGCGGCATCGGCGAGCCCTGGCGACGCGCTCGACGAGGACGAGGCCGGTCACCACCTCGGGCATGTCGACGGCGAGGCGGAGGGCGAGCCGGCCCCCCATCGAGTACCCGACATAGACACCCCGGCCTCCGGCCGTGCCGAGTGCTGTGGCGGTCGAGTCGAAGTCGAGTCCGAGCGGCACGTCGAGGGCGAGGCAGTCGACTGCGCCCGGGAGCGCGGCGCGGACCGCGTCCCACGACGCCGCAGTCTGGGTGAATCCCGGGATCAGCACGACGCGCACGAGACCATTGTCGCGTCCGGAGCCGGGGGGCATCGATGACCGTACGCGACGCGACCACGGCGTTCTGCCGCGCGCTCGTCGACGAATGGGTGCGCGCCGGAGTGAGCGACGCGGTCGTCGCCCCCGGCTCGCGCTCCACTCCGCTCGCAGTGGCCCTGCTGCGCGACGGTCGCATGAGGGTGAACGTCGTGCTCGACGAGCGCAGCGCGGCATACACGGCACTCGGCCTCGGGCTCTCCTCGGGGCGTCCGGCCGTGCTGCTCTGCACGTCGGGGACGGCTGCGGCGAGCTTCCACCCTGCAGTGGTCGAGGCCCACCACGCGCGGGCGCCGATGCTGGTGTGCACCGCCGACCGTCCCCCCGAGATGCACGACACCGGTGCGGGTCAGACCATCGACCAGGAGCGCCTCTACGGCGGAGCGCTCCGGTGGCGGTGCTCGCCCGGGCCGCCCCACGATGTTCCGGGTGCCGCCGCCGCGTGGCGGGCGATGGCGTCGCGCTCCGTCGCCGAGGCTGGCGGGCGGCCGGCGGGCGCCGTGCACCTGAACCTCGCGTTCCGCGAGCCGCTCCTTCCCACGGGCGCGCCGCTCGTCGACGCGCCCGGGAGGCCCGACGGTCTCCCGTGGACCGTCTCGACGCCCTCGATCCTCGCCCCCGACGCCGCGACGGTCGAGTGCCTCGCAGCGGTCTTCGCGGGCACCGAGCGCGGGCTCTTGGTCGCAGGGTGGGGGGCCGGTGCGCGGGTGGAGACCGTTGCACGATTCGCGCGCGGACTCGGGTGGCCGGTGCTCGCCGACCCGCTCTCGGGGCTCCGCACCGGCACTCACGCCGTCTCGACCTACGAGGCGCTCCTGCGCTCGTCGGGGTTCGCCGACGAGCACAGGCCCGAGCTCGTGTTGCGGATCGGCGCTCCGCCGACCGGGAAGGTCACGACCGGCTGGCTGGATCCGACGATCAGGCAGATCGTGGTCGACCCCGACAGCGCCTGGCTCGACCCGCACAGGGCGGCTGCTGAGCGCGTCGAGTGCTGCGAGGAGGCGCTCCTGGCGGCGGTGGCAGGCCGACTCGACCGTGACGCTGCGAACGGCGGTGCGTCGCGCGACAGTCCGTGGCTCGACGACTGGCTCGGGGCGGAGGCCGACGCACGCGCTGCGATCGACGCGTTGCTCGACATCGACGACGTACCGTTCGAGGGGCGCGTCGCGCGCGACGTCCTTGCCGCGCTCCCCGACGGTGCCGCGCTCTTCGTCGCATCGAGCATGCCCGTGCGAGACCTCGAGTGGTTCGCGGCCCCGCGCAGCGGCGTGCGCGTCTTCGCGAACCGGGGAGCGAACGGCATCGACGGACTCGTCGGCACGGCCCTAGGAGTGGCACTGGGCGGTGGCGCGCCGACCGTGGCGCTGCTCGGGGATCTCGCCTTCCTCCACGACACGAACGGTCTGTTGGGGGCGTCGCGTAGGGGCGCGAGCATCGTGTACGTCGTGCTCGACAACGACGGCGGTGGGATCTTCTCGTTCCTGCCACAGCACGGCGAGTGCGAGACCGCCGAGTTCGAGGCGCTCTTCGGCACGCCCCACGGTCTCGACTTGGTAGCCGTCGCGGAGGCCCACGGTGTACCGGCAGTGCGAGTGACGCGCGCGGGCGACGTCGTGCGCACGGTGCGCGACGCCGTCTCGGCGGGCGGGGTGCGGGTGGTCGTGGTCCCCACCGATCGCGAGCGCAGCGTGGAGCGCCACGGGGCCGCCTGGGCGGCGGTGGAGTCGGCCCTCGGGTAGGGATCAGGGGCGGACGAGGACGCGCAGCATCGGCTCGAGCTTCGCCTGTGTCTCGGCCCACTCGGCATCCGGGTCCGAGCCGGCGACGATCCCGGCCCCTGCGAAGAGGCGCGCCCGCGGTCCGTCGATCTGCGCGCACCTGAAGCGCAACCGCGAACTCGCCGTCGCCGGCGGCGGAGACCCAGCCGACGGGCCCGCCGTAGAGGCCGCGCTCGAAGGTCTCGAGGCGCCGAATCGTCTCCAGCGCCCCCGCGAGCGGGGTCCCGCCGACCGCCGGGGTGGGGTGCAGCGCGAGCGCGAGGTCGAGAGCGGTCGTCTCCGCGTCGCGCAGACTCGCCGTCACGGTCGTCGCCAGGTGGGTCACCGTCGCGAGCCGCACCGCCTCGGGCGCGCGGGCAGTCACGTCGGTGCAGTGGGGGTCGAGCGCCTCGGTGACGGCCCGGACGAGGATGGCGTGCTCTACTCCGTCCTTCGCCGAGGTGAGGAGCCCGCGCACCGCCTCGTCGTCGGCCTCGAGCCCGGCGGGGATGCTGCCGGCCATCGGCAGCGAGGTAACGGCTGTGCCGCGCCGAGCCACCAGGAGCTCAGGTGTGGCACCCATGAACCCGCCGTGCGCGTACACGGTGCAGCCCGGCCGGTTGTGCTGCAGCAACAGCGAGAGGATGGTCGCGCGATCGAACGCGCGGTCCGCGTCGACGTCGACCGCCCTCGCGAGGACCACCTTCTCGAGCGCGCCGGCGTCGATGAGGGCGAGCGCCGCGACCACCTGCTGCTCCCACTCGCGAGAGTCGGGGCGCGCCTCCACGGTGAAGCGCGACGGCGCCCGCGAAGGCGGTCCGGTGGTGGGGGTGCTCGGCTCCTCCGTTCCGGCCGGCGAGACAGTCGTCCGCCAGGCGCGCCCGTCGTCGGTGAGGCCGACGGTGGTCGCGGGGACCAAGAGCATCCCGCACCCGGCGAACCGCAACGCACCCGCCGCGAGCGGTCCGGCGGCGGCATGGGGCCCGGCAGGGTCGTGCTCGATGGTGTCGAGGAGCGCGGCCGCGCGCTCCGGTGCGACAGTCGCCGCTGTGCCGGCGGTGACGAAGCTCACGTCGTCGGCGAACCACGCGATGCCGTCGGGCCCCAGGTGCTCCAGGAGGTCGGACGCCCCGCCGGGCAGGTCGATCTCGGAGGTTCGCGCGACGAGGCGCCGCCCCTCGGAGACCTGGGGAACTGTGGTCGTGGTCATCGGAGCGTCCCTGTGATCAGCTGCGCGGCACCGAGGCCGAGGAGTGCGCGCCGCACGTCGGTGAAGCCGTTGTCGCGCACGAGGGCGAGCAGATCCGAGGGCGGCGGCAGGTACTCGGTCGACGCCGGAAGGTATGCATACGCGGCGCGATCGGAGAGGAGGCCGCCGACGAAGGGGACGACGCGACGGAAGTAGAGGTGGTGGCCGGCGCGCAGCAGGCGCGACTCGGGCTCGGCGACCTCGATCACGGCGAAGCGCCCACCGGAGCGCAGCACTCGGCCGCACTCGGCGAAGAACGGGGCTATGCCGACGAAGTTGCGGAGTGCGAACCCACACGTCACGCCGTCGACGGAGGAGTCGCCGACCGGCAGCATCAGCGCGTCGGCGCGCACCAGAGGGGCCGCGGTGCGCGCGGCAGCGAGCATCCCCGCGGAGAAGTCGACGCCTATGGGTACGAGACCGGCAGCGGCGATGTCGCGGCAGAGGTCGCCGGTGCCGCACGCGAGGTCGAGGACGCGCTCACCGGGGGTCAGCGAGAGGTCGCGCACCGCACGACGTCGCCACCTCACGTCCATCCGCAGTGTCATGATCCGGTTCAGGCGGTCGTAGCGCGGCGCGATCCGGTCGAAC
The DNA here is from genome assembly GCA_963706745.1 of uncultured Actinomycetes bacterium. GTDB lineage: Bacteria > Actinomycetota > Acidimicrobiia > IMCC26256 > PALSA-610 > JAOSJK01. The sequence goes on from CAVPMX010000007.1 coordinate 368,918, forward strand.
ATCTCCTCGACGGCGGCCGCCTTCTGCTCGGCGGTGGGGAGGGGCGTCGCCACGGGGCTGCGGGCGCTCACGACGTGCGACCCGATTCGGCGAGGCGCTGGTCCTCCGCGCGTGCCGCCGCGATCTCGGCTGAGCCGCCGACCTTCTCGAGGTGCTCTCGCGCGACGGCCAGCAGCACGTCGCGGAAGTGGTGCGCGACGAGCGCGGTGATGGCGGGGAGCAGCTCGCCGAATGTGTCGACGAGGCGGTCGGCCTTCTCGTCGTCGGTGAGGTCGGTGTCGCGCAGAGGGGTGCGCACGTACTCGTCGAACATCGCGACTGCCTGCTCGGCGGTCGCCCGGGTTGCTGAGTGGTGCTCTCGCGCCAGTGCGAGGAGGTCGGGGACCGGGAGTCCTGCTGCGACGAGCCTCAGGCCCGCCTCCACGACGGCGGTGTCGGACGCAGCGAAGAGCGGCTCGCCGTCGACGCTGCGCGGAGCCAGGAGGCCTTCGCCGACGATGGCCTCGATCAGCTCGTGCGGCACCCCTGTGCGCGACGCGAGGTCTGCGACCGAGAGGAGCTCGGTGGTGCTGGGGGCGTCGTCGGCGCCGGCCGCCGCCAGGACCGCCGCGGCGAGCGGTGCATCGGTCGCGTCGAGCTCCCCGCGGACCACCCGTCCGATGAGCGCCAAGGGGTAGCCGCGACTCTGGAGGTCGCGTATTCGGACGAGCCGGTCGAGGTGCTCCCGGCCGTACCAGGCGACCCTCCCCTCACGTGTGGGGGAGTCGAGGAGGCGGCGCTTCTGGTAGAAGCGGATGGTGTCGACGCTCAGCTCGGCGAGCCGGGCAAGCTCCTCGACACGCCACCTCTCCTCCACGGGCACCGATTCTAGGAGTGATCACTCCCACAATCGCATCGGCCCCCTGGTCAGGTGCTGAGCCACCTGGGACGCCGCTTCTCGGCGAATGCCGTGGCGCCCTCGACGGTGTCGCCGCTCTGCCAGGCCTCGGCGCTGAGAGCGGAGTTCCGCTCCCATGCGTCGGCCTCCGCGAGCTCGAGAGCCTCTCGCAGGAGGCGCTTCGAGTTGCGCACCGCGATGGGCGAGTTCTCGCCGATCCGCTCGGCGAGGGCGATCGCCTCGGCGACGACCGTCTCGCGCGGCACTACACGGTTGACGAGGCCGAGCGTGTGGGCGCGCTCCACGCTGATCGGGTCGCCGGTCATCGCCATCTCCAGCGCCGCAGCCAGAGGGATGCGCTTGGGGAGGCGGATCAGCCCGCCGGCCGCCGCGATGAGCCCGCGCTGCACCTCGGGGATGCCGAAGCGCGCGGTGTCGGCGGCGACGACGACGTCGCAGGCGAGGACGATCTCGAACCCTCCGGCTAGCGCCGGTCCGTTGACGGCCGCGACGAGGGGCTTCGGGAAGTCGCGCTGCACGAGGCCCGCGAAGCCCCCCGGGTACTTCGTGATGTCGCCGCCGCGGCCGGCGGCGATCACCTTGAGGTCGGCACCGGCGCAGAACACGTCGCCGGCGCCGGTGAGCACGACCGCGCGAACGGATGTGTCGCCCTCGCACGCGTCGAGCACCTCCGCCATCGCCTCGCTGACCTCGGGGCTGATCGCGTTGCGCGCCTCGGGGCGGTTGAGAGTGACGAGGGCGATGCTGCCCCGGTGCTCGATCTCTACGACTGCCACGGTCTGCCTCCCCGGACGCGGATGCGGTCGCCGGACGGTACCGGCCACCCGGCCACCCGGCCACCCGCCTAGGTCGGCGCGCCGACCACGAGGTCCATGGACCCGCCGACATCCGCGGCTGTGTCCACGGGGGTGTCGAGGACGGCGGTACGGCCCGGGTCGCGGAGGCGCGCCGCGAGGAGCACCCCGGCCATCAGCACCGCGGCGCCGGCGGTGGTCGCGCGCAGCCCGACACGGTCGGCGATCGCGCCCTGAACGACCGACGCTGCCGGGTACACGGCGCCGAGAATGACGAGGTTCACCGAGATGACGCGTCCCCTCAGGTGCTTCGGCGCGCGCAGTTGGGTGATCGTCGTGAACGACGAGAAGGCGCCCAGGTAGAGAGCTCCGAGCACGAAGACGGCCGCCGCCGAGAGCGGTAGCACCGGCGCCAGCGCGTAGAGCAGCAGTGCCGGGGTCAGCCAGGTGAGCATCGCGGTGAGGACCCGGCGCTGCCCGTAGCGGCGGCCGAGGCCCCCCATGGAGAGCCCCATCGTCACCGCCCCGAGGCCCTGCGCGGTCACCAGGACCGACGTCCCGATGGCGCCTTCGTGCAGGACCTTGATCGACATCGCCGGCATCAGGGCGATGAACGGTGCGGCGAAGAGCGTGACCAGTGCCATCGACTCGAGGACGATCCTCTGCCCGGGCTCCCGCCACGCGTATCTGACCCCGCTGCGTATCGCCGCGAAGATGCGCTCGTGCCCGTCGGGGTGCGGGGCCGGCAGGGAGAGGACCAACAACACGCCGATCACCGCGAGGAAGCTGACCGCATTGACGCCCAGGGCCCAGGCCAGGCCGCCGAGGTGGATGATGACGCCGGCGAGGACCGGGCCGATGACCCGACCGAGGTTCCACTGGGCCGACGAGAGGCCGATCGCGCCGGGGAGGTCTTCGGGCGGGACGAGGTCGGGGAGGAGCGCCTGGTAGGCGGGGAACCCGATCGACGAGGCGATCCCACTCCCGAAGACGACCAGCGTGACGGTCAGGGGGGCCGGGTCCCCGAGCACGGCGAGCACCGTCAGCAGCGCAGCGAGGCCGGCCTGCACCAGCGAGGTGGTGAGGAGTATGCGCCGGCGCGGGAAGCGGTCGGCGAGAGCGCCTCCGACCGGTCCGAGGACGGCGGTCGGGAGGAAGCCCGCCGCCGCGACGATGCCGGTCCACGTGGAGAGACCGGTCTTGTCGGTGACGTAGATGCCGATCGCGACCGTCTCCATCCAGGTGCCGATGTTGGAGACGAACGCGCCGCTCCAGAAGAGAGCGAACGGTCGGTGCCGGAACGGGGCGAACGAGGCGAGCTTCACCACGATCTCGACTTCACTTGGCTGCTCCCTCCCCGAGCCACCGACGCTACCCGCAGGAGCGGGTCGCACGACCGCGGATTCCCGGGACGGAGGGGAGAGCGGGGGGACTCCCCGGCGACGCGCGAGGCTTCGCGCATGCGCAGCCGCGGGATCGTCGTTCTCGCCGCCGCCTTCGCCGTGCTCTCGGCCTGCGGGGACGACGCATCGACCGACGGCACGACGTCCTCGCCCCCGGAGCCGACGGCGACGACGGGCCCCCGGAGCACCGGGCTGCCGGCGGGCGACGATGTGGTCGTCGAACGCGTGGTCGACGGCGACACGATCGTCGTCGGCGACGGGGAGCGTGTCCGCCTCATCGGCATCGACACTCCCGAGACCAAGGATCCGCGCGAGCCGGTCGGCTGCTTCGGCCGGGAGGCATCGCGCCGCACAGGGGAGCTGCTGCCCGCCGGCACCCCGGTGCGACTCGAGTACGACGTCGAACGCACCGACCGTTACGGCCGCACGCTCGCCTACGTGTACCGGGCGAGTGACGGCCTCTTCGTCAATGCGGCGCTGGTGCGCGACGGGTACGCATATGCGTACACGTACCCTCCCGACGTCGCTCACTCCGACGAGCTCGTCGCGCTCCAGCGTGAGGCGCGGGAAGCGAACAGGGGCCTGTGGGGGGCGTGCCCGGTGGGCGACGAGCCGCCCGACGAGCCCGGTGGATCCGGGGGATCCGGGGGATCCGCGTGCGACCCGGCGTACCCCGAGGTCTGCATCCCGTCACCGCCGCCGGACCTCGACTGCGCCGACGTCAGCGAGCGCCGCTTCGCCGTCGTCGCTCCCGACCCGCACCGCTTCGACGCCGACGGCAACGGCCTCGGCTGCGAAGGCCTCTGACCCCCCAACACGCCTTTGGCGTCACTTACTCACGACAGTCGTGAGTAAGTGACGCCAAAGGCGTGGGTTAGGGCCAGGTGGGGCGGCGCTTCTCGAGGAAGGCGCGCATGCCCTCCTGCGCGTCGGCCAGCATCGCGTTCTCGACCATCACCGGTGCGGTCAGGCCGTAGGCGGAGTCCTCGTCGGTGCCCTCCTGCGCGTAGAACGCGCGCTTGCCGATCGCCACGACGGCCCTGCTCGCGTGCGCGATCCGTGCTGCGAGGGCGTCGACCTCGTCGTCGAGGCGGTCGATCGGCACGACGCGGTTGACGAGGCCCCATTCGGCGGCGGTCGCGGCGTCGATCATCTCCCCGGTGAGGAGCATCTCCAGCGCGCGCTTGCGCCCGATCGAACGCGAGATCGGGACCATCGGGGTCGAGCAGAAGAGGCCGATGTTGACACCCGGTGTGGCGAACCTGGAGTCGTCGGAGGCGACGGCGAGATCGCACGCGGCCACCAGCTGGCACCCCGCAGCGGTCGCGACGCCGTGCACGCGGGCGATCACGGGCAGCGGTAGCCCGTGGATGGCCTGCATCATCTCGACGCAGGCCCCGAAGAGGTCGCGGTAGTAGTCCTCGTCGGCGTTGTCGACCATCTCGGCGAGGTCGTGACCGGCGGAGAAGACCGGTCCGCTCCCTTGAACGATCACGACCCGCGCAGTCGGGTCGTCGCCGACTTCTCGGAGCGCGGCGGTGATGTCGGCCATCACGTCGAGAGAGAGGGCGTTGCGACGCTCCGGTCGGTCGATGGTGATGCGGGCGACCGGACGGCCGGCCTCGACGACGACGCTTCGCGACTCCACGACCCGACCCTACGCCGGTGCGACGGCGTGCGGGGTCAGGGGCTCGACCTCGACGACGTCGACGATCTCCACGACGGGGGCGAGGCGGTGGGCGAAGCGTCGAAGCGACCGCAGGACCGGTCGGCCCGTGAGAAGAATCAGCGCTGCGTTGGCGAGCGCGCCGGCGGCGTCCCAGGCGAGCGAGGTGGCGACGTAGAACGACCAGTACCGGCCCACGAGAGCACCGCCCGAGAGCGAAGGGTCGTACGACAGGGCGCCGCCGTCGATCTGGAGCGGCCAGAACCACAGGTTCATCAGAGCGCCGTACGCGAATCCGCAGAACCACGCGTAGGCCGCGAGAGCCGCCACCTCCGCGCCGGCGGGCAGTCGGGCGGTGAGGCGGCCGGCCGCTCCCGCCCCGGCTCCGATCCCCGACAGGACCAGCATCTGGAAGGGGAGCCAGGGCCCGATCCCGCCCGTCAGCACGGCCGAGACCGACATCGCGCCCAGGCCGAGCAGCAGCCCGAAGCGCGCGCCGAACGCTGCACCCGCGAGGACCACGAGGAAGAACATCCCGTTGCCGCCGCCCGGGAGGTCGAAGAGGCGCAGCACCGCTGCCGACGCGCAGAGCACGCCGAGAAGGGCGACGGTTGCGCCGTGCATCGTCCCGCGGCGCACCTCCAGCGCAACCACCGTCACGGCGAGCGCGCCGACCAGCGCCGCCACGAGCGGGGCGTCGCCCGAGTGCGCCTGAGTGCTGAGAGCATCGGTGTGGACCCAGAACGGCCACAGGAACGCACCGGCCCCGACGACGCCGACCAGCGTGTACACGAGCGCGGGCCTGAGGCTCGAGGCAGTCGAGGTGCGTCCCTGCCCGGTCACTGCCCGCTCCTGGCGACGGCCTCTGCGACCTCGTCGACGGTGAGGTACGGCGGCAGCACGCGGAGAACCTGAGGTGCGAAGAGCGAGCCCGCCAGCACTTCGCGTGCGGGCCCCGACGCCACGACCTCGCCGTCACCGAGCACGACGACGTGTGTGGCGCAGCGCGCCGCGAGCTCGACGTCGTGCGTCGCGACGACGACGGCTCCGCCGGCCGCGGCGTGCTCGCGCGCCGCAGCGGCGAGAGCCTCGCGCGACGGCGCGTCCATGCCCCGGGTCGGCTCGTCGAGGAGGAGGACCTCGGCCGCGCCCACGGCGACCGCCGCGATCGCGACACGTTGGCGCTCTCCTCCCGAGAGGCTCCGGGGGTGACGGCCCGAGAGCGACGCGATGCCGAGCCGATCGAGCCATCGGTCGACCGCCCCGGTGTCACGGCGACCGAGGAGCTTCAGCGTGTGCTCGAGCTCGCTGCGGACCGTCGGTGCGAAGAGGAGGGCGTTCGGGTCCTGAGGCACGAACGCGGCGCGTACCGAGCCCGCAGGAGCGACCGTGCCGCGGGAGGTGTCGACGAGGCCCGCGAGCGCGCGCAGGAGGGTCGTCTTGCCGGCGCCGTTGCGCCCGAGGAGCGCGACCACCGCACCCTGTCGCAGCCGGAGATCCACGCCGCGCAGGGCGCGCCGACCGCCGAGGTCGACCCCGACCCCCAGGGCTTCGAGGAGCACCTCTCCCTCGGCCGGCGCGTCGGGAAGGGGGCGGGCCGGGATCGCCGTCGAGGCCGCCAGGCGTCGGGCGTCGCGCACGGTGATCGGCGGTGGATCCCAGCCGAGGAGTCTCCCCAGCCGGGCGACGACCGGGGCGCCCGGGTACCCGGCGAGGGTCGCGCCCGGCGCCCCCGACGCGACGACGCGGCCCGACTCCACTAGGGCGGCCCGCTCTGCGATCGGGGCGGCGCGGTCGAGCCGGTGCTCGGCGAGGACGACCGTGGTCCCGAGATCCGAGTTCAGGCGCGCGATGGCTCCGAGGACGTCCTCGGCGCCCTGCGGATCGAGCTGCGAGGTCGGCTCGTCGAGCACGAGGGCGTGCGGTGCCGCCGCGAGTGCCCCGGCGATCGCGCACCTCTGCTGCTCGCCGCCGGAGAGCGTCGCCGGCGACCGGTCGCGCAGGGCCGCGATGTCGAGTGCGTCGAGCACCTCCTCGACGCGGCGGCGCATCGCAGCGGGCTCGAGGCCGAGGTTCTCGAGCACGAAGGCGATGTCGGCCTCGACGCGATCGGCGACGAACTGCGCCTCGGGATCCTGGTGAACGAAGCCGATCACGTCGCAGAGGTCGCGCGGCCTGTGATCGCGCGTCGAGCGGCCGAACGCGACCACCTCGCCGCCGAAGCGTCCTCCGGTTGCGTGGGGCACGAGGCCGTTCGCGGCGCGCAGCAGCGTGCTCTTTCCCGAGCCCGACGCTCCCGCGACGAGCAGCAGCTCGCCCTCGGCGACGTCGAGGTCGAGCCCGTCGAGGGCGAGGGGGCCGTCGGGGTACTCGTAGCTGACGCTGCGGAACGAGAGTGCGCTCACGCTGCGGCCCTCGCAGGGAACGCAGCCGGCACCGCGAGGGCCAGGAGCGCCACGGCCACGACGGGGCTGAATCCCGGGATCTCGAGTCGACCCGGCTCCCATGTGAGGGTCGTGTCGCCCGAGAGGGCGATCACGCCGACCACCAGCGGTGCGACGGCGCTGACCAGGGCCATCGACCAGTCGGTGCGCGTCATGCGCCGCGGCCGGTACCTGACGCGGCGCGATGCCCGCGATGCGACGACGACGGCTGCGGCCGTACAGGCAACCCCGAGGGCGCCGAGGCCGTTCGCCGTCGCGGAGGCCCGCCCGACGAGCGCGACGAAGGCGCCTCCCAGCGCGACGAGCGCCCCGAGACCGAACCACGCCGCCACCGCCTCCGACGGCGCCGGTGGTCGGTGACCGAACCCGCGTGAGTCCATCGACTCGGAGAGGGAGACGGCGCGCTCCATGCCGCTCTCGAGCACGGGCACCACGAGGCGCACGAGCCTGCCGCGCCTCACCAGTACCCCACCGGTGCGGGCGTTGTCGGCTTCGCGCGTCGCGCCCACGGAGGCGAGCGTGGAGGGCACGAACGCGAGTGCGACGCTCACGATCAGGCCGAGCTCGTGGAAGGCGCGCGGCACCGACTGGAGCACCTCGTCGTGAGAGACGACCGCGTTCCAAGCACCGAAGACCGCGATCATCGCGACGATGCCGAAGGCCTCCGAGGCCGAGCGCAGGATCACCTCCAGCTCGACGGTGCCGCCCACCGTGAACCCCCCCAGCACCCGCGGCAGCGTCGCGCTCGGCAGCGTGAACAGCACCTGGCCGGCGTCGTGCGTCGTCAGGGCGGCGATCGTCACGCGCACCACTCCGAAGACCGCTCCGAGGGCCAGGAAGAACGGGAACGTCTTCGCGAAGCGGCCCGCCCGCCCGTGCACCTCCACGACCAGCACGGCGACGAGGAGGACGACCGCGACATAGAGGGCGCTGGGCGCGACCTGCAGCACCGCTGCAGCGGCGAGGGCCCAGCAGAGCCAGGCGAGGGAGTGGAAGCGCGTAGTCATCGGGCCGCCGTGGGCTTGGCGAGGTGTCTGCGCGGACTCTAGAGTCCGACGTGACAGAGGATGCACGTGACCCGGAAGTCACGTGCGGTCCGGCGCAGCCCCCAGGGGAGGCGCCGGGCGGGGGAAGCCGGTGAGAGACCGGCGCTGACCCGCAACTGTGAGCGGTGCCCGGGGCGACCCGGAGACCGTGAGCCAGGCTACCCGCCTCCGTCCGCCGGCCCGCCGGGCAGGTGTCCCGTAGCGCCGCCCGCAAGGGGCGGTCGACAAGGTGCCCTCGAGGTTCGGGGCCCACGGAGGTTGGAGATGTCCCGTCCCCTGTTCCTGTCAGGTGGCCTCGTCGCGCTCGTGGTGGCGGCCGCCGTGCCGGTGGCCGCCGGCCCCTCGTCTGCTGCTCCCTCGTCGAGCGTCGAGGCTGCCGTCGCGTTCGTCGCCGGTGAGCAGCGCGTCGACGGCGGCTTCGGGTCCGGCGAGGCCGGCTTCCCCGGATTCGAGACCCCCGATGCCGTGCTGGCGATCGGGGCGGCCGCGCAGTCGGGCCCGACGTGGAGCACCGCGGAGGCGCACGCGGCTGTGCAAGCGGTCTCGAACGGTGGCAGGACCGGCCTCTCGTACCTCGACGACTTCGCCGACGGCGTCTACGGCCCCCTCTCCGCGGGCAACGCCGCGCGGGTGGCCGTTGTGGCGGCCTCGCTCGGCCTCGACCCGGCAGCGTTCGACCCGGAGGGTGACGGGCCCGCCGACCTCGTGACGACGATGCAGGCCGGCCTCCTCCCCGACGGGTCGTTCGGCGCAGGAACGATGAACACGACGCTGGCCGCGATGGTCGCTTACCGGGCGTCCGGCCTTGCCGCGCCGGCCGGGTCGGTCGCGTACGTGCTGGGTGCACAGCAGGCGAACGGCTCGTGGGACTACGCGGGCGACGCGGCCGGGGAGGAGGCCGACCCCGACACGACTGGACTGGCGCTCATCGCGCTCGTCGCGTCGGGCCTCGGCAACGACGACGCCTCGGTGCGCGCGGGGATCGCGTTCCTGGCCGGGTCGCAGAACGACGACGGCACGTGGAGCGAGGCGTTCGGAGGGGAGAGCAACCCTTCGTCGACGGCCCTCGCGGTCCTGGGCATCCGCTCGCTCGGCTTCGACCCGGCGGCGGCGTGCTGGCGCGACGTCGCGCTGCCGGGGGAGGCAGGGGCGCCGTACGTGTCGCCCCTCGACGCGCTCATCGCGATGCAGGCCGCCGACGGGCACCTCGCGAGCCCGTTCGACGAGTGGGGGGTGAACACGTTGGGCACGGCGCAGGGCGTGCAGGCCCTCGCTCCGGGGTACCTTCCGGCGGTCGTGGCCGCGCCACCCGCGTGTCCGGTCGCTCCTACCACGACCACGCAGGCGCCGGCGGCGACGACGACTTCGGACCCGGTGGGGACGGCAGGCACAACGACCGTCCCGCCCACGACCACCACGACCTCTGCGCCCTCGGCGACATCTACGACCGCGGCCGGTGCAACAGGTGCGACCCTTCCGCGAACCGGTGCAGGGACCCGTCGGGGCGCCGCGCTCGGCCTGACGCTCCTGGGGGCGGGGCTCGCGTCGCTCGCTCTCTCGATGCGACTCGGTCGGCGGGCACGAACCGGCGCAGTGGTCGCGGCGCTCGCCGCGGCGCTCTTCGCCGCGCCGGGTCTGGCGGGCGCCGGCGGGGAGACACACCGTGCGGCCGTCGTCGTCGACCTCGGCGACGAGGTGAAGACGGCACGCATCACCTTCGAGGGCGACTCGATCTCCGGCCTCGAGGCCCTGGAGCTCGCGGGGTTCGATCCGGTGGCACGTGCCTACGGTGGCCAGGGCGGTGCGATCTGCTCGGTCTGCGACCGCGGCTGCCCTGCGGATTCGACGTGCCTGACCTGTGGGGGTGCGAGCTACTGGGCGTACTTCCGCGCCGCGTCGGGCGCCACGTCGTACACCTACTCGCCCGTCGGCGCGGGTGCGACACAGGTGCGCGACGGCGGCGTCGAGGCGTGGAAGTGGGGGCCGGGCACGGCGCCGCAGCACATCTCGTTCGCCGACGTCTGGGGGGAGACGACGACGACCGCCTCCCCGCCGTCGACCACGCCACCGACGGCGCCGCCGACGACCCGGCCGGCGACACCGCCGGCGACCGGCGACCGCGGCACGGGGGCCACGGCACCGGCGCGAGATGGTGCGCCGACGACGATCGCCGTTCCGGAACCGGCGAGCGGCGCGACCGCGGCGACCGCAGCAGGCGTCTCCCGTGACCCGGGCGCTGTAGGCACGGGCTCGACAGCCGGCACCGCGCCGGGGCCGTCGGGAGGACGCGGCGCGGAGGGAACAGGCGTGGCGGAGGTGCGCACGGAGAAGGGCGGCGGGGACGTGACCGCCGAGACATCCGAGGCGCGGCGTCGACGTCGCGGGGCCGACGCCGCGACCGGCGGGGACGGTGGCGAGAGCGTCGCGCTCGGCCCGGTCGCACCCCGGGTCGGCGGGGGGTCGGGTGGCAGCGCGGCGGGTCTCGTCGGTTTCGGCGCGGTCGTGGCCGGGCTGGCGGCCTGGATCACCATCTCGAGGCGCGCACGCCGTCACTCCGTGCTCCCCTCCGGCGGCTGATTTCCGCTCGGCGGCCGGAGTTCTCTACTCTTGACCAGGCGGTCAAGTTGCGTCACAGGGAGGCCGGAGTGAGCAGCAGCGAATCGGCGAGCGGCGACGTGCAGCGGGTACGGGAGCTCTGCGACGAGCTCCTCGCGACGCACCCTCCCGGGTCGACGGCACCCGAGGTCTTCCTCGGCGCCCAGTTCGACAAGGGCCTCGCTTGGGTGAGCTTCCCCGAGGGGAACGGCGGGCTCGGCCTCGCACCCGACCACCAGAACGCGATCAACCAGACGCTCTGGGGCGCCGGCGCCCCGGTGAGCGCGATGCGCAACCCGATCGGACACGGCATGGGTGCGCCGACGATCGTCGTGCACGGTACCGACGCACAGAAGCAGCGCTACCTCCGCCCGCTCTTCACGGGCGAGGAGGTCTGGTGCCAGCTCTTCAGCGAGCCGGGGGCCGGCTCCGACGTCGCAGGGCTCTCGTCGCGCGCCGTGCGCGACGGTGAGGAGTGGGTCGTCAACGGTCAGAAGGTGTGGACCACCCTCGCCCACATCTCGCGATGGGGGATGCTCATAGCGCGCACCAACCCCGACGTGCCCAAGCACAAGGGCCTCACCTACTTCGTGATCGACATGCAGGCGCCGGGGGTCGAGGTCCGGCCGCTGGTCCAGATAACCGGCGAGGCGGAGTTCAACGAGGTCTACATGACCGACGTCCGCATCCCCGACGCCGAGCGCCTCGGCGACGAGGGCGACGGATGGCGCGTCTCGCTCACGACCCTGATGAACGAGCGGGTCTCGATCGGTGGCGGTGTCGCACCGAGAGGGTCCGGGATCATCTCGATGGCCGTCAGCGCCTGGGAGGATGCGGGCCGACCCGCGGGTGCGGAGCGCGACCGTCTGATGGAGCTATGGGTGGATGCGGAGGTGGCGCGGCTGACCAACCTCCACGCGTCGCAGAACCGTTCCAAGGGGACACCCGGACCCGAGGGCTCGGTCGGGAAGCTGAAGATGGCCGAGTTCAACAAGGAGCTCGGCAGCTTCGTGATGAACATGCGCGGCATGCACGCCACGCTCTACGACGGCTACACCTTCGACCGGCCGCGGACCGCGCTCGACCTGTCGAGCCCGGTGAAGGCGTTCCTGCGAGTGCAGGCGAACTCGATCGAGGGTGGCACCTCGAACATCATGCGCAACATCCTCGGCGAGCGCGTGCTGGGCCTGCCGGGCGAGCCGCGCGCCGACAAGGACCGACCCTGGACCGAGGTCCCCCGCTCCTGAGTAGCCTCGGGGTGTGGTGAACGCGGCGTTCTTCGACCTCGACCGTACGGTCATGTCCGGCGCGAGCACGTACTGGTTCGGCAAGGCCGCGCTGAAATCAGGGTTCTATCCGCGGCGGCGGCTCATGCGTGATGCATGGAAGGCGTTCTGGTTCAAGCGCGTCGGGGCCAGCGACGAGCAGTCCAACGCTGTGCGCGATCAGATCCTCAACACCGTCGCGGGGCGCACGCAGGCAGGGATGATGTCGTTCCTCCCCGATGTCCTGGGTCCGATCCTGATCAACGTCTATCCGGAGGTGTTCCGGCGCATTCTCGATCACGAGCGCGAAGGCGTTGCCACCTATCTGGTCTCGGCCTCACCGGTGGAGATCGTCGGACCGGTGGCGCGCGCACTGGGCATGTCGGGGGGTGCGCTCGCGACGACGGCTGCCGTCGATGCCGACGGCGTCTACACCGGCGAGCTCGTGGGCCCGTTCTGCTACGGGGCCGGGAAGGTGACCGCGATCAGCACCGAAGCGGTGCGCGCCGGAATTGATCTCGAGGGCTCCTGGGCGTACAGCGACTCCGCGAGCGACCTCCCGATGCTGGGAGCCGTGGGGAACGCGGTGGCGGTGAACCCCGACAAGAAGCTGCGTGACGCAGCCCGCGAGAACGAGTGGGAGATCCTGCGCACAGAGGCGCGACACGGTCTCCGGGCCATCGTCGCGGCGGGCATCGTCACGGGGGGCGCGGGCGTCGGGGTCGGCACGGCGATACTGCTGCGCCGCCTCAATCGCCGGTCGTAGGAGTGGCCGGGGGCGGACGCCCGCGCGACCTCGCCCTGGCGACGCTGGGGGCCCTCTGCTTCGGCATGACCATCGCCTTCAACAGGGCCGCAGCGCGCGACGGCCTCGGCGCGGCGACGACGTTGAGCATCCGGTTCGCGATCGCCGGCCTGCTTCTCGTCGCTCTGCTACGAGCCCTGGGCAGGCCGCTGCTCCCGCCTCGCGGCGAGCGCCTGCGCGTCGCCGTGCTCGGCTGCGGGATCTACGCGATCGAGGCCACGTTCTTCTTCAAGGCTCTCGAGCGCGGAACCGCCGCCGCGGTCGCGCTCCTCTTCTACACCTACCCGGTCGTCGTCACCGTCGCCGAGGTCGCGCTCGGCAGGATGCGGCTGCGCGGGGTGACGATCGCGGCGCTCGCGCTGGCCGTCGGCGGCGGCGCGGTGGTTGCCGCCGGGGGCGGGCGCGTCTCGATCTCGGCCTCGGGGATCCTCTTCACCTTCGGCTCGGTCACCGCCTTCTCCGCCTATGTGATCGCGAGTGACCGGCTGCTCGTGCGCACGGGCGCTCTCACGGCGGCCGCATGGACGACGCTCGGAGGTGGGATCGGCATACTGCTCCTCGGAGTCGTCCAGGCGACGCTGGTCCGTCCGGCAGCCCGGGAGGTCGTGTCGCTCACGGGGAACGCGGTCGCGACTGCCGCGGCGTTCACGCTCTTCTTCGTGGTGCTCGGGCGTCTCGGCCCTTCGCTCACGGCGATCGTGATGGCGATGGAGGTGGTCGCAGGAGTGGTGCTCTCGTCGGTCTTCCTCGACGAGAGCGTGCAGCCCGTCGTCGCCGTGGGCGGCGCCGCCGTGATGGCCGGGGCACTGCTGGCGGCGTCGGTGTCGCCCCGGTCGGTGGAGCAGATCGAGTCGGCCTCGACCCCGTGACCGGCCCCTTCGAGGTTGCCGGTCGCGTCGAATACGCTCGCGCCGGCGGGTCCCCACGAGGAGGGTGGCCGGAGCGTTGAAGAACTGGGCCGAGGAGACGAAGGCCGCGGGTGCGCGCCCGACGGGCGCGACGGCGCACCCCTCTGCGACGGTCGTCCTGCTGCGCGACGCGGCCGACGCGGTCGAGGTGCTGATGCTCAGGCGTTCCTCGAAGATGGCGTTCCACGGGGGCACCTGGGTCTTCCCCGGCGGCCGGATCGACCCCGACGACTGGGCAGGGGGCGACGACGTCTTCGCTGCCGCCCGGCGGGCAGCGGCGCGCGAGGCCGAGGAGGAGGCCCGCCTGCGCGTGGATCCGGCGACCCTCGTGCACGTCTCGAAGTGGACGACCCCCGAGATCTCCCCGAAGCGGTTCGAGACGTGGTTCTTCGCGGCGGCGGTGGGAGAAGGAGAAGCCGAGGCAGACGGCGTGGAGAACGACGCTCACCGGTGGTTCAGCCCCGACGAGGCGCTCTCGGTCCATGCCGCCGGCGAGATCGAGCTGGCGCCGCCCCAGTACATAACCCTTCTGGAGCTCAGCGGGATGACGTCGGTCGCGGAGACGTTGGAGCGGATCGATGCGGCGGAGTCGCTCGACTTCGCTCCGCGCTTCCACTTCCTCGACGACGGCGGGGCGCTCTGCGTCTACGCCGAAGACGTCGCATGGGACGACTTCGCGCTCCTAGGAGAGCGGGGCCCGCGCCACAGGCTCACGATGCTCGAATCGGGATGGGTCTACGAGCGGGAGCGCTGACCTCGGGGGTGCCGGCGCTCGCCGCTGCTCAGATGAGGCCGGCCGGCGGGGACGGGGTCGAGAGCCACGGAGCGGCCGAGACGGCGAGGTCGTGGTGGCGCCCGTTCAGGTAGGCGTCGATCGACTTCGCAGCGCGCCGGCCCTGAGCCACTGCGATGATGACGGTTGCGCCGCCAGTCGCGAGGTCGCCCCCCGCGAACACGCCGCGCTTCGACGTGGCGAGGTGCTCGTCGGTCCACACGACGCCTCGCTTGTCCACTCGCAGGTCGGGGGCGGAGCGGCTGACGGTCGGGTTCACGCCGAAGCCGATCGCGATGATCACGGTGTCGCAGTCGATCGTGAACTCGCTGCCGGGTATTGCTACCGGAGATGCGCGGCCCGACTCGTCGGGCTCGCCGGGGCCGAGCCGGGTGCACTCCATGGCCTCGACGCGCCCGTCGCCGACAATGCGGACCGGGGTCGTCTCGCACTGCAGGTCGACGCCCTCCTCGATGGCGTGGTCGATCTCCTCGGTGCGCGAGGGCATCAGCTCTCGTGAGCGGCGGTAGAACAGGGATACCTCGGCTCCGAGCCTCCGCGCCGTGCGCGCACAGTCGAGCGAGGTGTCGCCACCGCCGACGACGACAACCCGGCGCCCCGCGCGCACGGGTGTGTCGAACTCGGGGAACTGATGCGCACCCATGAGGTTCACGCGCATGAGGAACTCGTTGCCCGAGTAGACGCCGACCAGCGACTCCCCAGGTATGCCGAGGAAGATGGGCAGGCCGGCGCCGGTGGCGAGGAAGACGGCGTCGAACTCGCTGCTCAGCCGGTCCAGCGACGTGGTCCGCCCGACGACGAAGTTCGTCCTGATCTCCACCCCGAGCCGTGTGATGTTCGCGATCTCTTCGTCGATGACGTCGAGGGGGAGTCGGAAGCGCGGGATGCCGTACACCAATACCCCGCCGGGTCTGTGCAACGCCTCGAAGATGACGACCTCGTGACCCATCTTGGCGAGATCCTGCGCGGCGGTGAGGCCGGCGGGACCGCTGCCTACGATCGCGACGCGTCCGGCTGCCCCGGGTCCGGCAGTGGACGGAGTTGCCGCTCCGGTGGGGTTGGCTCGTCGCCAGTCGCCGACGAATCTCTCCAGCGACCCGATTGCGACGGCGTCGTGACGCTTCTCGAGGATGCAGAGGCGCTCGCACTGCTCATCCATCGCGCAGACCCGACCGCAGACCGAGGGAAGGGCATTCCGCTCCGAGATGACGCTGTGTGCTCGATCGAGATCGCCTTCGATCAGTGCTGCGATGAAGCGCGGTATGTCGATCCCCACGGGGCACCCGTCTACGCAGGGGCTGCGCGTGCAGAGGCGGCACCGCTCGGCTTCGAGCTGCGCGTCGAGCAATGAGAGGCCGAGGGACACCTCGTCGAAGTCGCCTACGCGCTCCCCGGGGCCGCGCATCGGCATGGTGACGCGCGGATCGCTCAGGGGGCGGTGAGGGCGACCTTCAGCCACGGCGCGTCTCCAATGCCGCGTGCTCCTCGGACGCGTACGTTCCGAGGCGCGCCGCGAGCTCGTCGTAGTCGACGGAGTGCGCGTCGAACTCGGGGCCGTCGACGCAGGCGAAGCGAACCTCGCCGTCGATGTGCACCCTGCACGCACCGCACATGCCGGTTCCGTCGACCATGATCGGGTTGAGGCTCGCCACGGTCGCGACGCCGGAGGGGCGCGTCAGCTCCGCGACAGCCTTCATCATCGGCATCGGGCCGATCGCGAGCACGCGGTCGACATGCGTGTGCGCGAGGATCTCGCGCAGGGGGTCGAGAACCGTGCCCTTCTGCCCGCGGCTGCCGTCGTCGGTGGCGACGAGCAGCTCGTCGCTCGCCGAATCGAGCTCGTCGTCGAGGATCAGGAGGCTCTCGGTGCGGGCGCCGAGGATCGTGATGACCCGGTTCCCGGCTGCGGCGAGGCCGACGACTATGGGGAGGACGGCCGCAGATCCGTAACCGCCTCCGACGGCGACGCAGGTGCCGAATCGCTCGATCTCGCTCGCGATGCCCAACGGCCCGCAGACGTCGCTCACCGCGTCGCCACGCTTCAGACGGACGAGGTCGCCGGTCGTCTTGCCGATCTCCTGGACCACGAGGCGGATCGTGCCGTCGTCAACGCCGACGCCGACGACGGTCAGCGGGATGCGCTCGCCCGTCTCGTCGACGCGCACGATGACGAACTGGCCGGCCTTCCACGACGCGGCGACGTCTGGCGCGTGGACCCAAAGCTCGCCCGTAGATCGGCCGTCGGAGGTCGTCAGGAGCGAGGCCGAGGTGATCTCGTAGCGCAAGGGCCGCTCCTTCGTGAACAGAGTCCTGAGGCCGGGACCATGCCCCGACCGTAGCCCCACATCGCGCCGCTCCCTCCCCCCGGGAGAGGATCAGAGGGAGGGAGGGCATGGGAGAGCGCCCGGCGGAGCTACTTGCGTCGGACCCGTACGCACGCCTCCTTGTGGAGACTCTGGCCAGAGAGGGAATCGGCCTTGGTCGGGCGCAACTCACCGTCGGCGGTGCCGCGACCCTTGGCCTGCTCGCCGAGCGCCGTGTGGCCGAACCCGTGCTGGAGCCCGACGACCTCCGGGTGAATGCGCTTCGTCACCCTCACCCTCGCCTCGACACTGCCGTGGGGAGACTCCACGACGACCTCGTCGTCGTCACCGATCCCGAGTCGATCCGCCGTGTCGGGGTGGATGACGAGTGGGTTGTCGGGCTTGATCTCGAGGAGCCACGCGTTGTTCTGCGTGCGCGTGTGGGTGTGGTTCGCTTCCTTCCAGTTGATCAGGTACAGGGGGTAGTCGGAGTCGGGCTGCCAGTCGCGGGGCGTGTAGGCAGGCAGCGGATCGATGCTCTTGCCGTCGTAACCGGTCTTCTCGGCCAGGCCTGCCGACGTGAACTCGACCTTGCCGCTCGATGTGTAGAACCCCCGGAGGGGCTTGCCGTAGAGAATGGTGCCGATCCGCGCGCCGCCCTCTTCCTTGGGCTTGTCGTAGATCGCCGTGCCTTCCTCGGAGGGGTCTCCGTCGTACCACGCCTCAGCGAGCTTCTCCTCAGACACCTCTCCTTCGTACTTCTCGTACGCGGTGCCCGACTCGCCGATCCAGACAGCGCCGGGAAGGGCCTTGAGCTCGTCCAGCGAGATCTTGGGCTCCCCTTCCAGGAGCTCGGCGGAGAGCGATTCCTCGTACCATGCAGTGAGGTCCTCGACGGGCTCTCCCGAGACCCGTCCCGTGAGGAAGAAGTCGACGCCTTCGCCGTCCTTCAACCCCAGCCGGCGCCCGAGCGCGGCCACGACCTCGTACTCGGCAGGCTGCCCGAACAACGGCTTCACCACGGGCTGTCGCAGCCCGACGACCGGCCACGTGACCCAGTGAGTGTTCAGGTCGTAGCGCTCGAGGTAGGTGGTGCCCGGCAGCACGTAGTCGGCGAGCATGGCTGTCTCGCTGAGCATCGTGTCGATCACCACGAGCGTCTCGAGCTCTGCCAGAGCCTTCTCCACGGTCGAGCGCCCCGGTATCGACATCACGAGGTTCTGGAACACGCACATCATCATCTTTGGCTTGTACGGGCCCTTGCCTTCGGCCAGGTTGACCATCGTCTGCGCGTACACGCCGGACTTGTGGCCGAGCCCGTACTTGTCGAGCTCGTCGAAGCGGGGCTCCGCGAGTGTCTTCTCGACATCGGCGGGCTCACTGATGTGTACGTGAGAGTTGCCCTTCTTCGTGGGGATCATCATCCCGCCCGGCTGGTCGAACGTGCCGACGAGCGCGTTGAGGAGCGCGATGGCGCGCCCCCCTGCACCGCGTTGGAGTGCTGGCCCGGTCCGCTCCACGTGTCGACGAGCGCGGGAGGGGTGGTCGCGAGCTCGACGGCGAGTCGCTCGATCGTGGCGGCGGGCACGGAGGTGATCTCCTCGGCCCACTCCGGGGTCTTGTCGGTGAGGTAGTCCGCGTACTCGTCGAAGCCGACGCTCCAGCGGTCGATGAACTTCTTGTTGTAGAGCTCGTCACGCACGATGACGTGAGCCATCGCCAGTGCGAGCGCGCCGTCGGTGGCGGGTCGTATCGACACCCACTCGTGTGCCTTGGCTGCGGTATCCGACATGTACGGGTCGACCACCACGAGCCTCGCGCCCGTCTCCACCGCACGAGTGATGATCCTGGGCAGGTACACCCACTTGATGGCCGAGGTGGGGTTCCAGCCGAACAGGAGGATGTACTTCGACTCGAGGAAGTCGGCGAGCGGCCGCTCGTCGCCCATCACGGTCTTGAACGACGCCTTGCGGGCGACGTCGCAGACATTCGAGTGGTTGGAGTAGTTCGGCGTCCCGTAGAGCTCGCAGAAGTCCTGCTGTACGTGCGTGAACGAGTGGTCCTCGCTTATCCACAGCAGCTTGTGGGCCTCTTCCGCATCGCGGAGCACCTCGAGCTTCTCCGCGATCTCGTCGAGTGCCTTCTCCCAGGAGATCTCCTCCCACTTCGGGTCGGCTCCGGCTGACTTGTCGGGGTTGGTGCGCTTCAGCGGCTTCTGGATGCGGTCCGGGTCGTAGAGCTGAGCGACGGAAGCGTTGCCCTTGGGGCACATGACCCCGCCCTCGAGTGCTCCGAGCTCCTCCGTGTAGCCGTTGAGGAAGTCTGTCGAGAGGTTCGAGTAGTTGTTCGGGTTCCAGTGGTTCGGCTCGACCTTCTCGACGACGCCGTCGACCACGTGAACGAGGAGCCCCGACTGGCCACCACACATGTTGCAGCACGTTGGGATCCACTCCCCGGCCTCGCGCCCCCACTGCGCGGCGCCGGCGGCGTCGACACCGAGGTCGTGCTCCGCCGATCCGAAGGACGCACATCCGCCGACTGCGACGGCGGCGCCTCCAGTGGCGGCGGTGGCGGCTGCGCCCCTGATGAAGCGGCGCCGTCCGATCTTCTCGTCAAACAGATACATGGGACGCATCCTTCGTCGCACGAGGGAGGAACTTCTCTCCGACTCCGAATACGAGGAGGCCGAGCCCGACGACACCCGCCGTCAGGAGCCACTCGCCGAGCGCCGGGAAGTAGTCGGTGACCATACGAGGCGAGGAGATCGCGTCGGTGAGACCCTGGATCTCCTCCACTGCCAGGGCCGGGACAACGATGTTGAGGCGTAGGCCGATGAATCCCACCGCGATGAGTCCCGCGGCTCCGGCCACCCAGTAGGGGTTGGATCTCCGGCGCGACGCGAGGATCACGATCGGTATGAGTGTGCCGATCGCGATCTGCCACACCCAGAACACCCACCAGAAGGGACCGGTGAACATGAGCTTCAAGCCCTCCACGTGGCCCGGCACTCCGCCGTAGCCCGCTACGAGGTACTCGGAGACCTGGAAGAGCACGTCGAGCAGGAGGAGCCCCAGGACCAGCTGTCCGAGTGCCACGATCGTGTCACGCGACTCTCGTAGGCCACCCTGGAACACCGCGATGACGAGTGTCAGGAGGGCGCCGCCGCTCGCGAGGGCGGAGACCAGGAACAGGATGGGGAAGAGTCCGCTGTTCCAGGAGGGCCGCGCCGCGATCACACCGAACAACGCCCCTACGCCTCCGTGGAACATGATCGCGACGGGTACGCCGATGCTTGCGAGCACGCGGACGACCTTCTGATCGCGCCCGGCACGTTCGTCGGTGACGTCCTTGGATCCCAGCGCGAGCATGCGGTAGATGCGGCGCTTCGGGCCACCCTGCTCGGCTGCGACGACGAGGTCCCTACGGAGCACGAAGTAGAGCTCGGCGGCAAGTACCGCCACGTACGACCCGTAGAGCCAGATCATCCATGCCATCGGGCTCTCGAAGTTCGGGTTCGCGATCACCCGCCACGCCCGACCCATGTGCCCCAGGTCGGCCCAGACCGAGAAGAGCGCGAGCAGGAGCGTGACGAGCGCCGTGAAGAGCGCAACCCGACCGACCGGCTCGAACCGCTTGACCCGGAACACATAGACGAGCGCGGAGATCAGGAACGCGCCGGCGGAGAGGCCGATGAAGTAGATGTACATCGCGATCCACAGGCCCCAGGGAACGATGCTGCCGTAGTCGGCGTTCTCGTGGCCGTTGGCAAGTCGATCCCACCAGCCGGCGAAGCCGACGACGAAGAGCAGCGTGCCGGCTGTCCAGAAGATGCGCTTCAAGACCCGTTCGTTCACGGGGCCCTCCTTCAGAGCATGTAGTAGACGTTGGGCTCGGTGCCGAGGTCTTCCTTGAGCCTGATCACCTGGCGCTCCCGCAGGAGACGCGACACCTCACTGCCCCTGTCGTTGAAGTCGCCGAAGTGGATCGTGTGGCCGGTGCACGTCTTGGCGCACGCGGGCCAGCGGCCGGCGTCCTTGTCGTACCGGCCCTCTTCGTCCTGCAGGTGCAGGCAGAAGGTGCACTTGCGGACATTGCCGATCGGCGACTTGTCGTCGCCCCGCTCCCGATACTGGCCCAGCTCCGGTGAAGGCACACCGGCCCAGGGCGTGTCCTCTGCCACCGCCGGGTAGTCGTCGCCGAAGTCGAAGTAGCGCGCACCGTATGGGCAGGCCACGATGCAGTAGCGGCAGCCGATGCACCGGTCGTAGTCGACGACGACGATGCCGTCCTGCTCGCGCTTGAAGGTCGCGGAGACCGGACAGACATCGGTGCACGGGGGGTGCTCGCAGTGGAAGCACGGCTTCGTCATGAAGAGCGGTCTGTCGTCGGGCTGCTCCATGAGGCCCTCTTCGAGGACAACGGTGTAGTAGACGCCCGGCGGCGTCTTGTTCTCCGCCTTGCAGGCCACTACGCATGCTCGACAGCCGACGCAGCGCCGGGTGTCTATCAGCATGCCGTAGCGGTACTTGTTCTTGGTCGAAGTGCCGGAAGCCGTGCCGGTGCGCGTAGCTGCTGCGGCTGCCTCGATCGCACCCCCCGCCAGGAGCGCGGTCGCGAGAGCGCCCGCGCCGACCTTGGCGAGGTGGTCGATGAGCTGGCGGCGACTCAGCTCCACTCTGGGAGCACCGTCACCGCCTGCGAGCGCAACAGACGACTCACTCGCACGTGCTTCCAAGAGACCGTTGCCATCATCGGAAGTCATGAGGCGAGCCTCGGCCCGATGCAACAGGAGACCGAGAGTCGAAGGTCCCGAATGCGAGGGGCTGACGGGATCGGAGTTCGGGAAGCGCGGCAGCGCCGAACCGGGATTCAAGTCACGACTTGTCCACGGTGGTAGCTCTCGCGGCAGCAGGTTTCGTACATCATCGGGGTCGCGTGGTACGTGCCGCCGCGGGGCGGCCCCTCAGCAGTACGGGGCTATCGCGTAGAGGAGCGTGATGGTGCGCGAGTCGGTGCCGGTCTGCGACTCGGAGTCCCATGCCGTGACGGTGACGTCGACGGCGTCGGGCTTCGCGCCGTAGACGTCGGGGAACCGACCGACGGTGCCGTACCAGGTGCCGTTGTCGCGGATCATGTTCGCGGAGCCGCTGCCCGACTTGGAGCGCCACGAGATGCGCACGCGCCCGATCGGCTCTTCGTCGGCGACGGTCGCCTCGAAGTACGACTCGATCGGCGTGCACCCGCCGGTCGTCTGGTAGATCGTCGAGTTGGTGACGCTCACGATCGCCACGGTCGGCGGCGCATCAGGCGGCACCGTCGTGGTCGTGGTCGTGGGCGGGGCGGTCGTGGTAGAGGTGGCCGGGGTCGTGGGAGGGGGTGACGTGGGTGCGACGATCGGCGTGGTCGGCGGCGGCGGAGCCGCGGTGGGTGGGACGACCGGCGCCGCCGTTGTGGGGCTGTCGGTGGTCGACACCGCAGGCGTCGTGGTGGTCGCAGCCGGGCGGCTCGTGCTCGAGGCGGGCGAAGTGGTGGTCGACGGGTCGGTGGTCGCATCGGCCGATGTGGTCACGGGCGACGCGACCGCGACCTCGAGTGAGCCGTTCGACGTGTCGCGCAGAGCGACGAACGCCCCGCCGCCGATCGCCGCCGCGACGGCCAGCGCGGCGGCAGCAGCGACGAGGCGGCGTGTCGTCCTCGACGCGATCATCCCGGGCGGGAAGCCGTCGCTGCGCCAGCGTCCGCCCCCGGGCTCCGAGCCGCCGGGTGAGCGTGCGGAGATCAACTCGACGCGAGACAGCACGCGGTCGCGCAGCTCCGGCGCGGCCGGGATCATCGGTACCGCGGCGAGCAGCGACATGGGGCTCACCAGGTGCCCCCGGCGTTCGGAGCAGAGGTCGCAGCCGTCGACGTGGCGCGCGACGCGCTTGCGGACGAGGACCGAGAAGGTCCCGTCCCACCCGCTCAGGATCCCCGAGAGGGTCTCACAGTCGTCGCGCCCGAGCCGGGCGACGAGCAGAGCGCCGAGGGCGCGCTCGACCTGGGCACGCAACCGATTCATCAGTACGTACGCGTGCCCGGCGGTGACGCCTATGGAGTCGGCGAGCTCCTGACCGTCGAGGCCCTGGCGGAGGTGCAGGTCGAGCAGGGCGCGGTCGCGCTCGGAGAGGCCGGCCGCGGCGGCCCACACGACCTCGGTGAGGTCGGAGCGGCTCACCTCGTTCTCCGGGCTCGCGTCGGACACCGCGAGGTCGGGGATGTCGTCGGTGGGGATGGCACGTGAGCGCGCCTTCGCGCGGCGCAGCGACTCGTGGCGGGCGATCGCGAAGAGCCAGGCCCGCAGCTTGGATGGGTCGCGCAGCTGGGTGAGCTTCTGCGCGGCGGCGACGAAGGTGTCCTGCATCGCGTCGGCGGCCTCTGCGCGGTCGCGCAGCACGGAGCAGCAGAAGTCGTGGAGGCGATCCGCGTAGCGGTCGTAGATGGCGGCGAACGCTTCGCCGTCGCCCTCGCGGGCGGCGACGACGAGCGTTGCGTCGTCCATTGCGTCTCGATCGTGGATGGCGGTGCTCCCGTCCCCCGGCCGTGGGGCCGGGGACCGGCCGCCTCGGTCGTCCGTTGCACGTGTGTGGGAGTACCCGGCGGCCCCGGACCTGACAGTTATCGGCTATTGGCTCAGCGGGTTGTGGCGTCCTGGGCGTGCCGGTACCCCTCACGCTACTGATCGGTCGTGCGGGCCGGGTGTTGAGCGTCGGGTGCCGGTCGGTGAGGCCCGGCCACGGATCGACGCGGCCCCGGCGGGCCCGGTTAGCGTGCCCGGCGTGACTACAGGGGCCTGGGCATCACTGGCGGTGGCGGCGGCCTTCGCCCTGGCGAACTGGTACTCGCGCCTCCGCCACGACCGCAGGCTCGAGTACCTCACGAAGCCGGCGGCCCTCGCGGCGCTCGTGGCAGCAGCGGTGCTCCTCGACCCGGCCGACCCGACCCGCCGGGCCTGGTTCGTCGCGGCGCTGATCTGTGGGCTCGCCGGAGACGTCTTCCTGATGCTGCCCAGCGACAGGTTCGTGGCGGGCCTCGCGTCGTTCCTGGTCGGCCACCTCTTCTACATAGCGGGCTTCATGACCGAGCCCCCTTCGCTCGGGGCAGTAGCAGTCTCGGCGGCGGCCGTCGCCCTGGTGGTCGGGCCGGTCGCGGTGCGCCTGCTGCGGGCGCTGCGGGAGAGCGGCCACGAGGCCCTGGCGGGGCCGGTCGCGGGGTACATGGGCGTCATCGCCGCGATGTGGGTCGCTGCCCTGGCGTCGGGGAACCCGCTCGCCGGCGTGGGCGGGGGCCTCTTCGTGGCCTCTGACTCGTTGATCGCATGGGACAGGTTCGTGCGCCCCCTGCGGTGGGCCGGGGTCGTGATCATGCTCACCTACCACCTCGCCCAGGCCGGCCTGGCCCTCTCGCTCCTCCGCTGAGCCCCGCGTCCGGGCGGGGATCGGCCACGCTGCGTGCCCGACGGACGGAATTGTGGGTTGAGGTGACCACTCAGCGTGTCGATAGCAGTGCATGCGTTCGGGAGGTCGCTGCAGAGGGGCTCGTAGGGCACGGCGTGATGCACGAATTGCGCCCTGGATCGCGCGGGGCGTGGTCGCCCTCGGAGTCCTCCTCGCCGTCCCCTCCACCGCGCCTCGCCGCGGGGCCCGGCCCTGCGGCGGCGCCCACCGGCACCCGGGCCGGAGCGGCCGGTCCCGGGGCCTTCGCCGTCGTGCGCGACCGGGCAGGCGATCTCGAAGTCGTGCGGACCGGCAGCGTCGCCCGCAGCACAGCAGAGCTGAAGGCCGTCGCCCCGACCGACGCAGAGGTGCTCAGCACCGAGACCGACACCGTCGTCACCGGCCTCGGGTACGGCCCGGACCCGCTGCGAGGCGACCAGTGGGCGCTCGACCAGGTCTCCTACGAGAGAGCATGGGCCACCACCAAGGGTCGGGGCGTGATCGTCGCCGTCGTCGACTCCGGCGTCTACGCCGACCACGAGGACCTCGGCAGCGTCGTGCTGCCCGGCCTCGACCTCGTGTCGGGGACCGACGGCCGGATCGACCCGAACGGGCACGGCACGCACGTGGCCGGGATCATCGGGGCCGGCGCGGTCAACGGCAGGGGTGTCGCAGGTGCGGCCCCCGACGTGAAGATCCTCCCCGTCAGGGTCCTCGACGCGAACGGCTCGGGCTACTCGTCCGACGTCGCCGAGGGGATCATCTGGGCCGCCGACCACGGCGCCCGGATCATCAACCTCAGCCTCGGCGGCACCTCGCCGTCTACCGGCATGCGCGAGGCGATCAAGTACGCGATGTCGAAGGACGCGCTGGTCTTCGCCGCCGCCGGCAACTCCGGCGACTCGGGTAGCCCCACGATCTACCCCGCAGCCTTCCCCGAGCCCGTCGCCGTCGGCGCTGTCGGCTCGAACCTGCAGCGGGCGTCGTTCTCCAACGTCGGCGGATACGTAGACCTGGTGGCGCCCGGCGACTCCATCGTCTCCACCTACCAGGGCGGCGCCGCGTCGTACGCGTGGGCGAGCGGCACCTCGATGGCGACCCCGTACGCCGCGGCCACAGGCGCCCTCGTCGCCTCGGCGAACCCCGGCTGGGGGCCGTCGCGCATCAGGAACCGCCTGGAGAACAAGGCGCGCGACCTCGGCCCCGCCGGCGCCGACGCGCAGTACGGCAACGGGCTCGTCGACCCCGCCCGAGCGGTGTACCGGAGCGCCTCGGCGGCTCCGCAGCCCGACGGTGGCGGAGGCGGGCGCGGCAACGGCGGCCGTGGCGGAAGTGGCGGCAGCGGTCGACCGACGAAGGGCGACGGGTACTGGGTGGTCGGCGCAGATGGTCGGGTCACCAGCCACGGCGGCGCACGGCACTACGGCGACCTGGCCGGCGCCGTGCTCGCCGGCCCGATCGTGGCGTCGGCGCCGACGGCGAGCGGCCGCGGGTACTGGCTCGCCGGCTCCGACGGCTCGGTCTACGCCTTCGGCGACGCACGCCACTACGGCTCGATGGCGGGTCGAGCGCTGAACGCACCGATCGTCGGCATGGCGGTCACACCGCGCGGCGGCGGCTACTTCCTGCTGGGAGCCGACGGCGGGATCTTCTCCTTCGGCGACGCGCAGTTCAAGGGCTCGACGGGCGCCATGACGCTCGCGGCTCCGGTCCTCGACATGACGGTCTCGGCGTCGGGGCGCGGCTACTGGATGGTCGCCGCCGACGGCGGTGTCTTCACCTTCGGCGACGCGAAGTTCAAGGGCTCGACAGGCGGCATGCAGCTCAGCTCGCCTGCGGCATCGATGACGGCGGCGTCGAACGGCAGCGGCTACTGGGTCGTCGCACGCGACGGCGGCATCTTCGCCTTCGGAGTCGGCTTCCACGGCAGCCTCCCCGGCATCGGGATGACGACGGCGTCGGGCGTGCGCATCAGGGCGCTCTCGGCCGGCGCCGGGTACTACATCCTCACCGCCGACGGGAACGTCTACCCCTTCGGCGCTGCCCGCGGCTACGCAGCCTCGAGTGGGCTCTCAGGGGTAGCAGCCGTGGACCTGATGCTGAAGCCCTGACCTCAGAAGCGCCGACACCTCCCCGACGCGCCTCTGGCGACGGCCCGGTCAACGACGACCGGGCCGCTTCGCGCCCGGGGCGCAAGGAGCGTCGGCAGACCGCTCATAATGTGACCGGTCGACGCCCCGGTGGTGCGGGGGAGGGGAGAGCAGGTGGAGGTCACCACGCGGATGGCCGGCGACGGGCACGAGCAGGTCGTCTTCTTCGCCGACCCGTCGGTGGGGCTGCGGATGATCGTCGCCGTGCACTCGACAGCGCTCGGCCCGTCGCTCGGAGGGGTGCGCTTCTGGCACTACGCGAGCGACGACGAAGCACTCGACGACGCACTCCGCCTCTCGCGCGCCATGAGCCTGAAGGCGTCGGTCGCCGGCCTCGACCAGGGCGGTGGCAAGGCCGTCGTGCTCTGGGACGACCCTCACCGTGAACGCGACGAGGAGTTCCGCCGCGCGATCGGGCGGGCCATCCATACGCTCGGCGGCCGCTACATCGCCGCCGAGGACGTGGGCGCTACCCCCGCCGACATGGGGGGCATCGCGCTCGAGACGCCGTGGGTGACCGGCGTGGATCCGGCGATCGGAGGGTCGGGAGACCCCTCGCCCGCCACGGCGTGGGGGCTCTTCCATGCGATGCAGTCGGTGGCGGCCGAGACTCTCGGCTCGGGTTCACTAGCGGGGCTGCGGGTCGTGGTCGTCGGCGTCGGTCACGTCGGTGGGCGCCTCGTAGAGGACCTCGTCGGCGCCGGAGCATCGGTCGCGGTAGCCGACATCGACGACGAGCGGGTCGAGGCGATGGTCGAGGCGCACGGTGTCGACACGGTGCCGGCCGGCGCCGTGCTGCGCGAGCCCTGCGACGTCCTCGCTCCCTGCGCGCTCGGCGGACTGCTCACCGTCGAGTCGGTGGCGGGTCTGCGCTGCCGCGCGATCTGCGGCGCCGCCAACAATCAGCTCCTCGACGCGGCCGCAGGTGATGCGCTCGCGGCCAGGGGGATCCTCTACGCGCCCGACTTCGTGGTAAACGCGGGCGGTGTGATCAACGTCGCGATGGAGTGGGCGCCGGGGGGCTACTCGAAGGCGGAGGCGACGGCTCGCGCCGCCGGCGTGGGCGACGTGACGGCACGTGTGCTCGCGGCGGCGCGTGAGCGCGGCGTACCACCGTTCCGTGTCGCCGAGCACCTCGCATGGGAGAGGATCCAAGAGGAGGGATCGTCGCGCTGGTGGATGCCCGGCGACCCGGCTGCCTGGACGGCCGGGGAGCCGCTGACGCACCTTCGCGCGCCCCGGTAGCGCGTAGGGCACCGCGCGAGTCAGCCCTCGAAGAAGGCCTCGAACGGGTCGGCCTGCTCGTAGTCGCGGCGCTCGACGTCGGCGACGGCCGCCGCGGTGTCGAGCTGAGGCACCGGCTGGGGCCGGGTGCAGTAGACGAATGCGGTCGCGGAGTAGTCGTCGACACGCTCGAAGATCCCCGCCGCGGCGATGCCGGGGCGGGGGTGCTCGTCGAGGCCGGCGCCGGCGGGCGGATTCGTCGCCACGTACGCCTCCAGCGCGGCCTCCTGGCCGTCGAGGAACATCGCGAAGCCGATCTGCTGGATCGTGACGCGCAGCGAGTCGGTGAAGACGATCGGGTCGGCGAGATGCCACCGGTAGAACGAGACGAAGTCGGGTATGGCGAACGGGTTCGCGTCGCCGGGCCGCACGTCGAGCGGCACGCCCGCGTACGGCGCGTGGTGCGCGCCCATGCCCCACGCGGAGCCCACATAGTCCTCCAGGCCCGTGCCGCAGATGGTCGGCAGGTCGGTGTCGCCGTCGCGGAAGACCTTCACCTCGCCCTCGCCGTACCAGAGGCCGCCGTCGATGCAGCGGATCCCGACGGCGCAGCCGAGGAAACGGCCCGGGCCGTGCAGGCCGTCGGCGATCACGAAGTCGCGCTTCGGCGTCGTCGGGTTCTCGCGGCGGAACGACGCGTGCAGGTAGCCGGCGTCGTCGGGGAGCGAGGGCTCGAGCGTGTAGTCGATCTGGTGGTAGAGGCTGCGCGCCAGCGGCGAGCCGTTCGTGATCTCGATGCGCACGCGCTCGCGGAACGGCATGGGGAAGTAGGCGTTGAAGCCCCGGCCCTCCTGCGCGGAGGCGAGCGCCGACGCGTACGGCGCGGTGCGTCCGAGGGGGAGCGCGAAGAAGTCGAGCAGCGGCACGTGGACGCTCGGCTCGGCCGCATCGTCGTAGTAGACGGCGAGCGAGATCGCCCGCATCACCTCGGGGCGGGCGGGCGGCACCGTGACCCAGATGTGACGGATCGTCCCGGGCCCTTCGACGTCGCAGAGCACGACGGTCTCGCCGGGCTTCACGATGCGAGAGGGTGCGCCCTTGCGCCCGCCGTGCGCCGTCCCCCCGGCGCCACGCGCGCCCGTCGGGTTCTCGAACGTGGCAGCACGCGAGTCGAGCGAAGTGTCGATCCTCGAAGCATCACCGAGCCACATGACCCCTCCAGACGACGCCGACCCCGGCACGCTACCGCCCACCCCCCAACCCTGTTTGGACGCAACTGGTCGCTATGGCTCCGCTGGGGTCCAGACAGGGGGTGGGGTCAGTGGTGGAGGATCTGGTCGAAGAAGAGGCGGGTGCGTGGGTGTCGGGGGTTGGCGAACATCGTGTTTGGCTCGCCCTCCTCCACGATGCGCCCCTCGTCCATGAAGACCATGCGGCTCGCTGCCGCCCGGGCGAAGCCCATCTCGTGGCTCACCACGACCATCGTCATCCCCTCCTCGGCGAGGTCGAGCATGACGTCGAGGACCTCCTTGATCATCTCGGGGTCGAGCGCGCTCGTCGGCTCGTCGAAGAGCATCACCTTCGGGTTCATCGCGAGCGAACGGGCGATCGCGACGCGTTGCTGCTGGCCGCCGCTGAGCTGGCGCGGGTACGACTCGGCCTTCTCCGGTATCCCGACACGCTCGAGCTGCGCCATCGCGACCGACCTCGCCTCGTCCTTGCTCCGACCGCGCACGAGACGCTGCGCGACGGTCACGTTGTCGATCACGCTCAAGTGCTCGAAGAGGTTGAACTGCTGGAAGACCATCCCGACCTCTTCGCGCACGGCGTTGATGTCGGTGCGCCTGCCGTTCACGTGCATTCCGTCGATCCACACATTGCCGGCCGTGGGCTCCTCGAGCCGGTTCATGCAGCGCAGCACCGTGCTCTTGCCGGAGCCCGACGGCCCGACGATCACGATCACCTGCCCGGCGGCGACGCGCAGGTCGACCCCGTCGACGGCCTTCACGCCTCCGCGGAAGTGCTTGTGGAGACTCTCGACGACGATCATCTCGGGCCCGGGCGCGGGCAGCGACCGGGGAGCCTTAGCCACGGTCGTCGAGGCCCAGCCGCTTGCGGTACCACGAGAGCAGGAGCGAGAGCATGATCGTCATCGTGAGGTAGAAGAACGTGAGGACGAAGTAGGTCGGGCGGAACTGGAAGCTCGCGGCCGCGTACTTGCGGCCCTGCTGGGCGAGGTCGTTGACGCCGAGCACAGAGACCAGCGACGAGTCCTTCAGCATGGCGATCAGGTCGTTGCCGAGCGCGGGGGTCATGTTCCGGATCGCCTGGGGCAGGACGATCTTGCGCATCGTCTGAGCGTGGCTCATGCCGAGCGAGCGACCCGCCTCGGTCTGGCCGGCGGGGACCGACTCGATGCCGGCGCGGAAGACCTCGGCCAGGTACGCGCCGTAGATGAGGGCCAGGGCGATGATCGCCCGCCACTGGAACGAGAGGCTGTTCGACTTGAAGCCGAACGTCTCGGCGAGCGGAGGTACGACCGCGTACGCGATCGTGAAGATCAGGACGAGGATCGGGACGCCTCGGATCACTTCGATGTAGGTGAGCGCGAGGTTCCGGGCGACGACGTTCCTCGCGATCCGACCGAGCCCCGCGACGAGTCCGAGCACGAGCGCGATCACGAACGCGTAGAGGGTCGTCTCGATCGTGATCCGCAACCCCGCGAGGACCCGGTGGTAGGGCTCGTTGTAGCGATCCTGCGTGACGATCAGGAAGACCATCCACGCGATGAGGAGCCCGATCGCGACGAGCCAGTACGGGAAGTCGCGGGGGCTGCGGAGCGACCCCTCGATGCGTGGTGCCGAGGCGGTCGGATTCGCGCGGTCGACGGATCCTGACGTCATGAGCCACCTCGGGGTGCGTCCGAGAGAGGTGCGCCGGGCCGGCCGCCTGGCGCACCCCCCTCATGCACGGAACGTGCCGATCGGGTTTTCGGTCTCCGTCCGACTCCGGCTCAGCCCTCGAGGTCGTCGTAGGTGACCTTGAACTCGTCGGTGAAGTACTTCTCGGCGAGGCTCGCGAGGGAGCCGTCGGCGTCCATGGCCGCGAGCGCCTGGTTGACCGGGTCGACGAGGTCGCTGCCCTTGGGGAAGATGAAGCCGAGCTCGTCGCTCGAGAGCGAGTCACCGATCAGGTCGAGCTTGTCTCCGTTGGCTCCGACGTAGCCGAGGCCGGCGGTCTCGTCCATGATCACGACGTCGACGTCGCCGTTGATGAGCGCCTCGACGGCGAACGGGAACTGCTCGAACGCCGTGACGCGGCTGTCGCCGAAGAGCTCGACGGCCTTGTCGAAGTTGGTGGTCCCGGTCTGCGTGCCGATCTTCAGGCTCTCGTCGGCCTGGACGTCCTCGGCGGTGGCGAACCGGTCCTCACCGCTGCGCACGAGCAGGCGCTGCTCGATCTGGATGTAGCCGTCGGAGAAGTCGACGACCTCCTTGCGGTCGTCGGTGATCGTGATCCCGTCGGCCGCGGCGTCGAACTGGCCGTCGGAGACCGCCTGGATCATCCCCTCCCACGCCGCCTCCTGGTAGGAGGGGACGCAGTTGAGGCGGGCGCAGATCTCGTCCCATGCGTCGTAGTCCCAGCCGGCACCGTCGCCCGACGCCGGGTCGATGTAGTTGAAGGGCAGGTAGGCGTTCTCCACGGCAACCGAGACCTCGCGCCCGTCGAGGTCGGGCAGATCGCCGGTCTCGGAACCGGCGGTGGTCGTGGCGCCGGCGGCCGTGGTGTCGGTCGTGGTGTCGTCGTCGTCGCCACCGCAGGCCACGAGGCCTAGGGCGAGAATGGCGGCGGTCATGAGGACAGCGGTTCTGCGCACGTGCGCTCCTTCTCTATCGGGGCTGAACGGGACTCTATGCCGCGTGCGTGCCCCGGTACCCGGGCGAGCGGCGAGGGGACGGCCCGGCGCCCGCCCCCGTCCTGCTGTGCGGGGCCGGCGGAAGGTACGCTGCGACGGGCGTACTGCTTGACGTTTCGTCCGGTTGGTGCTTATCGTCGTACCTGTAGCCGCGTCGGCTGGGAGCGTGCAGATGCGTCATGCGAAGCGGGTCCCCGTGGCTGGTGCCGGCCGGCGATCGCGGCGGGCAGCACTTGTCCTCGCGGTGCTGGCATCGATGATGGTCGGCTGGGCAGCGCCGGCGTCGGCGACCGACGGCTCGGAGCCCTCGGTCTCCGAGGGCGTGGCACCCGAGGCCGCCGATCTGCCCGAGGGCGTCGAGCCACCGGCAGACGCCGCGGCCGCGGACTCCGACCAGGTAGCCGATCCCGCCGATCTGTCCGAACCGTCTGATCCCGTAGAGCCCGCCGACCCCACCGAGCTCGACGAACCGACCGAGCCTGCGCCCGAGGTCTCCGAGACGACAGTCCCCGAGCCCGAGCCCGAGCCCCTCGACCCCGAGGTGCCCGCGGAGCCCGAGGCTCCGACCACGACGACCACGACGACCACGACGACCACGACGACCACGGAGCCGGCCGACCCCTCTCCCTCCACCACGTTCCCGCCGACGAAGCCGCCGAACCCTGAGACCGGCAGCCCCGGCGGCCCGCAGGTCCCCGCTCTGCCCACGCCGCCGGCGGTCACCGTCAACCCCTCTACCGGGCTCATCGACATGCAGTCGATCCGGGTGCGGGGCAGCGGCTTCTCCGGCTGGTACGAGCTCTTCGTGACGCAGTGCCCGGCGGGCGCAGATCCCAACACGTGCAGCGGCGGGGCGTACGAATGGGTGTACGTGGCCGACACCACGTCGTTCAGGCTCGACACGTTCGTCCGCCGCACCGTGAGATCGGACCCGCCGGGCACCGCGGTCGACTGCGCGTCGGCGCCCGGAGCGTGCGAGATGGTCGTCTCCGCAGGCTGGTACGAGGGGCCGGACTCCGAGGCGCCGTTCGACGACTTCAGGGTCCCGCTCACGTTCGACCCGACGGGCCCGCTCCCCGACCCGCCGGCGATCACCGTCACCCCCGACACCGGCCTGGTCAACGGGCAGGAGGTCGTGGTCGACGGGTCAGGCTTCTTCCCCGGAACCTGGATCGACCTGGCCCAGTGCGATTCCACTCTCACCCACTGCCGCTACCTCTACGTCGACGACGCCGTGACCGACGCTTCGGGGGCGTTCTCCACGACGCTCGCCCTCAAGCGCCGCATCGGCGCCTGGGACGCCGACCCGATCGACTGTTCGGTCGACACGTGCCTGGTCGCGGCCGCGGCCTGGACGGGCGGCTCGTACGACATGTCGACCGCACCCGTCGCGTTCGATCCCTCGGCACCGCTGCCACCACCGCCGACCATCTCGATCGACCCCTCGACCGACCTGATCGACCACGGCATCGTCACCGTGACGGGCAGCGGTTGGTCGCCCGGGGCATGGGTCGACGTGCGGCAGTGTGCCGACGTCAGCGCCGAATACGGCGACTGCTACTACGCCACGGAGCGGTACGTGCAGGCCGGCGACGACGGCACCTTCACGGTCGAGATGCGCCTTCGTCGGATCGTGCCCTACACGCAGTGGGACCCCGCTTCGGAGCGCTTCGACTGCGCGTCTACGCCGGGAGCGTGCAGGATCGAGGCGGTCAACTACGACGACATGCTCGAGCAGGCCTCGGTCGATCTCGTCTTCGACCCGAGCGCGCCGCCGGCGCCGCCGCCGACGATGACGGTCGAGCCCTCCACAGGGCTCGGCGACCTCCAGGTGGTCCAGGTGCACGGCGAGGGCTTCATTCCCGGCGAGACGATGGACCTGCAGCAGTGCGTCGCGCCGGTCGACCCGATGGGCTACTCGAACGCCTGCCGAGGGTACGAGTACCTAGAAGCAGGCGACGACGGCAGCTTCGACGCCGAGTTCACGCTCCGCAGGATGATCGGATCGATGACGACCGCGGCTACCGACTGCGCAGTCGATGCCTGTGTGCTGGTCGCGCAGACATGGTGGGACAACCAGGGTGGCGTAGTGGTCCCCCTCGAGTTCGATCCCGACATCCCGTTCGAGATGCCGACGGTCACGGTGACCCCGAACGTCGGCCTCGAAGACGGCCAGACGGTGAGTGTGCACGGCACGGGATTCTCTCCGAACGCGTCGCTGGGCATGGCGCAGTGCCGGGGTGACGCATCTTCTCCCTACGACTGCGATCTGAACACGACGGAGTTCATGACCGCCGACGCGAACGGCACGTTCACGCAGGACTTCGACGTGCGGTCGCTCCTCCACGACGGCGATCTCGACTGCACCGCCCCGGGTGCGTGCATCGTCGGGGCCGCGAACATGTCCGACTACGGCGAGGCCGGGCGCGACTGGCTGACGTTCGGTGACCCGCCGGTGATCGACGCCGGGTCGGTCGAGGTCGAAGAGGGCGACACCGGGACGACCACCGTGCAAGTGCCGGTCACGCTGTCCGAGCCTTCGGGCGCGCCTGTCAGCGTCGGCTATGCGACCACCGGCGGCAGCGCCGAGAGCCCCGGCGACTACTCGGCGACGAGTGGAACCGTCACCTTCGAACCCGGCGAGACGGAGGCGTCGATAGCGGTCGAGATCTCCGGCGACACCGCAGTCGAGGCCGACGAGACCGTGACCGTCGCGCTCTCCGATCCTGCACACGCCGCGCTCGGCGAGTCGACCGGGATCGTGACGATCCTCGACGACGACGGGTCGGTGATCGACGACGACGTCACGGTCCTCGACGACGACGATCAGATGGTCGGCTCCGAGTCGGGCACGCCCGATCCGGGCGTGAGGTCCGCCGGCACGCTGCCGTACACCGGTGGTGGTTCGCAGGCGCCGCTCGGCCTCGGTCTCGTCGTCGCCGGCGCCTTCGCAGTCGCGCTCGCCGGCCTGCGCCGCCGCCGCTTCGGAGGAGTCGGCTAGCCGCCCGTCGTACGATGGCGGGCATGGAGATCCTGCGCACCCCCGACGACCGGTTCGACTCGCTGCCGGGCTACCCGTTCGAGCCGCGTTACGTCGAGGTTCCCAGCGGCGACGGCCGTGGCACGCTGCGGATGCACTACGTCGACGAGGGGCCGCGCGACGGCGAGGTCGTCCTCCTGCTGCACGGCGAGCCGTCATGGTCGTACCTGTACCGGCGGATGATCCCGATCATCGCCGACGCCGGCCACCGTGCAGTCGCGTTCGACCTCGTCGGGTTCGGCCGGTCCGACAAGCCCGCGGCGCGCACCGACTACACGTACCAGCGGCACGTCGACTGGACGTGGGCCGCGGTCGACTCGCTCGGCCTCGACGGCATCACCCTCGTCTGCCAGGACTGGGGTGGCCTGATCGGCCTCAGGCTCGTCGGGGAGCACCCCGACCGCTTCGCCCGCGTCGTCGCGGCCAACACCTTCCTGCCCACGGGCGACAACCCCGCCGGTGACGCGTTCATGCAGTGGCGGCAGTTCTCCCAGGAGGTCGAGACATTCCCGGCCGGTGGCATCGTGAGCATGGCGACGGTGACCGATCTCGCACCGGAGGTCGTCGCCGCGTACGACGCGCCCTTCCCCGACGAGGCCTACAAGGAGGGCGCCCGCCAGTTCCCGATCCTCGTGCCGATCACGCCCGACGATCCTGCGGCCGCGGCGAACCGGGCGGCCTGGGAGGTGCTCTCCAAGTGGGAGAAGCCCTTCCTCACGGCGTTCTCCGACTCCGACCCGATCACCCGAGGCGGCGACGCCGCGTTCCAGGCGATGGTCCCCGGCGCGAAGGGCGTTGCGCACACGACGATCGCCGGGGGCGGGCACTTCCTCCAGGAGGATGAGGGCGAGGCGCTGGCGCGCGCCGTCGTCACCTTCATGACGGTGCACGCCGCCTGAACCCCTGTTTGGACCCCAGCGGAGCCATAGCGACCAGATCCGTCCAAACAGGGTTGGGGGTCAGGCGGTGCGGCGGAATCGGAGGGAGACGACATGAGAGCGCACCGCATCCTGGTGGCGGCAGCGTGCGCGGTGATCGTTGCCGGCTGCAGCTCGGGCGACGACGGGGCCGGAGACGCGGCGACCACGAGCGCTGCGACGGCAGATGCGCCGACTTCCACGTCGCCGCCCCCGCCCCCGGCGTACCAGGGGTACGTGAGCGAGGTCTACGCCGAACCGGATGCGTGGCTCTGCCGACCCGACAAGGACGACGTCTGCGACACCGAGATGGACGCGACCGTCGTCGAGGCCGACGGCACCACCGAGGTCGAGGAGTGGACCGCCGCCACCGACCCCGCGATCGACTGCTTCTACGTCTATCCGACCATCTCGGCCGACCCCGGAACGACGAGCGACATGATCCCGGGCGAGAACGAGGAGCTCTTCGTCGTGCGGCAGCAGGCGGCGCGCCTGGGTTCGCAGTGCCGGGTATTCGCCCCCGTCTACCGGCAGCTCACCTTGACCGCGCTGTTGGGGCGTCTGGGTGGCACCGTCACCGACGAGGAGGGCAGCGTCGCACCCACGTCTCCCTACGACGACGTCGTCGACTCCTGGAAGCACTACATGGCGAACGACAACGACGGCCGGGGGGTCGTGCTGATCGGCCACTCGCAGGGCGCCGGGATGCTGAAGCGCCTCGCCATGGAGGAGATCG
Source organism: uncultured Actinomycetes bacterium (assembly GCA_963706745.1). Lineage (GTDB taxonomy): Bacteria > Actinomycetota > Acidimicrobiia > IMCC26256 > PALSA-610 > JAOSJK01. Next base: position 405,293 of record CAVPMX010000007.1, read on the forward strand.
ATCCCGACGCGGCGATGCGCGGGCGGCTCGTATCGGCGCTGCTCGTGGGCACGGCGGTGAGACTTCCCGACAGCGACGGCACCGGTGGCGACTTCGCGAACATCCCGCTCTGCGGAGCGCCGGATCAGATCGGCTGCGTGGTGAGCTACGCGACCTTCCGCGACACGGCGCCGCCCCCGGAGGCGACGTTCTTCGGTGTGGTCCGCGGCGACCCCGAGGGGCGAGTCGCGTGCGTCAACCCTGCCGCCCCGGGTGGCGGCAGCGCCCCACTCCGACCCTACCTACCGACCAACGGGGGTTCTCTGCCGATCGGGGGTGGCGGAGGTGGAGCGGCCGTTGAGTGGGTCGATCCGGCGCTCGGTACCGAGATCGGCACGGAGTTCGTGACGCTCCCGGGGCTCGTCGAAGGGCAGTGCGCGGAGCGCGACGGCGTCTCGTACCTCGAGATCCACGTCAACGGCGACCCGTCCGACCCGCGGATCGACGACATCGGTGGTGACCTGACCCCCGAGTGGGGGATGCACCTCGTCGACGTCAGCGTCGCGATGGGCGACCTCGTCGACCTGGTCGGCACCCAGGCAGGCGCGTACGCCGACCGCTGAGCGCACCACCTCCGCCACCCCCACCCCTGTTTGGACCTCAGCGGAGCCATAGCGACCAGATCCGTCCACACAGGGTTCGGGGTCAGGCGGTGGTGACCGGGTAGCCGGCGGCTGTCAGGGAGGCGACTATCGCATCGGCGTGGGCGCGGTCGCGGGTCTCCACCGAGACCTCGAGGATCGCGTCGCGCAGTGGCACGCCGGGGAGGTCGCGGTGGTGCGCGACGTCGACGATGTTGCCGCGCCCCTCGCCGATCACGCGGGCGACGCCGGCGAGCGCACCCGGCCTGTCGGGTATCTCGATGCGCAGCCTCACGATCCGGCTCGAGCGCGCCAGCGCGCGCAGGATCACCGACGACAGCACGCGCAGGTCTACGTTCGCCCCGCTCACCACGAGTCCGCACCGTCGGCCGCGGAAACGATCGGGGTGCGCGAGAAGCGCTGCGAGCGACGCGGCCCCTGCACCTTCGACGACGATCTTCTCGATCTCGAGGTAGAGGCTCATCGCCTCCTCGACCCTCTGTTCGCTGACAACGACGACGTCGTCGACGAGTGCGGCGACGATCTCGCGCGTGAGCGTTCCCGCCTCCTCGACGGCGATCCCCTCAGCGATCGTCGTTCCGCCCGGCACGGAGTCGGCGCGCCCGAGGGCGGCGAGCATCGTCGGGTAGGTCTCCGTCTGCACTCCGATCACCTCGACGCCGGGTGCGACGGCCTTCGCTGCGACGGCCATGCCCGAGATCAGCCCTCCGCCGCCGACCGGGACTACGAGCACCTCGAGATCGGGCCGGGCCGCGAGCATCTCGAGCGCAACGGTGCCCTGCCCGGCGATGATCGCAGGGTCGTCGAACGCCGGCACGAAGGTCGCGCCGGACTCCTCGGCGAGGTGCTGCGCGGCAACGTACGAGTCGGCGAACGTCTCACCGCGGAGCAGCACCTCTGCGCCGAGCATCTCTGTCCGGGTGATCTTCGAGAAGGGAGTGGTCTCGGGCATGACGATCGTCGCCGCGATGCCGAGGCGGCCGGCGTGGTGCGCCACACCCTGCGCGTGGTTGCCGGCAGAGGCTGCGACCACGCCCCGGCCCCGTGCCTCGGCGGGGATAGCCAGGAGCCGGTTGAGGGCGCCCCGCTCCTTGAACGACGCCGTGAACTGGAACGACTCGAGCTTGAGGGCGACGTCGGCGCCGGTGATCTCCGAGAGGGTGCTCGCCCTCGGGAACGGCGTCTCGACGACCTGGCCGCCGATGGCGACGGCCGCCGCCTCGACGTCGGAGATCGATACCGGCAGGGTCACGGGCCGATCTTCGCATGCCCGCGGCCACTCTGCCGCGACCCGCGAGGTTGTCACTGCGGAGGAGAGGCCGCCGCCATCTCGTAGCGGCCCCGGCCGCTCTCCTTCGCCCGGTACATCGCGACGTCGGCGAGGGCCATCAGAGCGTCGTAGCTGTCGCTGTCGCGGCCGGCAACCGCGACCCCGATGGAGACGCCGACGTCGAGCCTGCGGCCGGTGACCGTGATCGGGCGCGCGACGGCTTCGACGATGCGGCCGGCGATCCGTTCGAGGTCGATCTCCGCCGCCCAGCCCTCGCAGAGCACGACGAACTCGTCGCCGCCGAGGCGTGCGACGGTGTCTGTCTCGCGAACCGTCTCCCGCATGCGGCGCGCGACCGCGGCGAGGAGTGCGTCGCCGGTCTCGTGCCCGTGCTCGTCGTTGATCCTCTTGAAGCCGTCGAGGTCGCAGAACATCAGTGCGACTCCCGAACCGTGGCGCCGGTGACGGTGAAGCGCTTGATCGAGGCGGTCGGAGAGGAGCATCCGATTGGGAAGGCCGGTCAGGGCGTCGTGGCTGGCGAGGTGGCGCATGCGCGCCTCGGCGGCCTTGATGGCGACGATGTCGCGCGCCGTGAAGGCGATGGTCTCGACCTGTCCGTCGTCGGCTAGGCGGGTGAGGCCGAGCATCGAGACGGGGACCTCCGCCTTGTCGGCGAGCACGAGGGTCATCTCGCCGCTCCAGGTACCGGTGGCGAGCATCTCGGGGAGCGTCTCCACGTCGAAGCGCTCTCGCGACGCTTCGGTCAGGACGCTGCGAAGGGTCGCGGTACAGCCCTCCGCGGCGGTGGCCAGCCCGAGCAGGTGGCGCGTGGCGCCGTTGACGTAGACGACCTGTTCGTCGGGGCGGGTGATGATCACGAAGTCGGAGCCGGCGTCGAGGAGGTGTGCGAGCCGGTCGGCCTGCGAGCGGGCCTCGATCGTCTCGGAGACGTCCTCGATCGTCGCGATCCAGCCCGACCCGATGCCGTCGCCCGTGCTGCGCGGAGCGATGTCGACGCGCAGCCACCGCGGCACTCCCGTCGGGCTGGTCGAACGCCGCGACCGTGCTCCCGGTGGCACCGTCAATCAGGGCCGCCTCGGCGATGCGCCGCAGCGCCCCTCGGTGCTCGGCGCGCGCTGCGTCGATCCACTCGGTCTCGCCCAGCACGGCCGCGAGCGGGCCGAGCGCCTGCTCTGCGAGGAGGTTGCAGTAGACCGTGCGACCGGAGGGCCCCGCGACGACGATGCCGACGGGCGCGACCTCGGCGAGCGACTGCAGACCGGTGAGCTCGCGCTGCGCCTCGGGAGTGAGGTCCGCCTTCTCCGGGCGCCGTCGCTGTATGAACGAGGCGCGCAGGTCGGGGTTGTCGATTCCGCCGTAGATCACGATGTCCTCGTCGACCCACTCGCCGGCGTCGCTCGCCTGGCTCCAGCGGAGCCTGAAGCACTCGCGACGGCCGGGCGCGACGCGTGACCGCGCGACCGCGTCGAGGACGACGGGGAGGTCTTCGGGGTGGAGCCGCTCCAGGAGCGCCTGGGTGGTGACCGCTTCGGCCTCGAGGAGGCGCGCGCCGTCGGGCGAGGACCAGTCGACGAGCGCCTCGGGGGTGAGGGTGCAGGTGCCGTCCGCGAGCGTGTCGAGGGCGAGCGCCGTTCGGACCGCGTCGGTCACGTCGCGGACCACGACGAGCAGTTCGCTGTCGCAGTTTTCGCCGTCTCGGCTGTCGATACCGAGCGGTGACATCGCCAGCTCGATCGTCCTCCGGCCCGGCGGCTCCGGCCGGCGTACGTTGATCGTGCGGGGCGCGCCTGGCGCGCAGCGCCGAGAGGATGTCTTCTCCGTCGTCGGGCTCGAAGAGGGAGTCGAGCGCGCAGCCGGCGAGCCCTGTTGCCGGCGTGACGCCGAGCACATCGCGGGCGAGCGCGTTCGCTGCAACTACGGTCCCGCCGCGCAGGAGGATCGCCCCTGTCGGCAGATCGTCGAGCCTCAGGTTGTCGCCGTGCATACGGACCTCCGGGCCTGTCCGCTTGCGCCGCTGCCTTCTGATCGGCAGGCCGAGGCGGGCGGCTTAGCGGATTCCTGCGAACACTCGGCCGGAAAGGGGGGGAAAGGGGTTGCCCGCCGCACGCCGGCCCGGCGCCTGGGGCAGACTGTGGCGTCAACCAGGCGATCCGGGGGGATCAGGGAATGACCGCCGACCTTGCCGCGGCTTCGGCCGCCGAAGTGCTCCACGAGATCAGCTCACCCGTCGTGACCAACTTCACGTGGGACTACGCCCGCACCCGCCCGGCGCTGGCGAAGCTCTACGAGCGCGCCAAGACGTCGCAGTGGAACGCGAACGACCTGCCCTGGGAGACCGACGTCGACCAGGAGAAGGTCGCGAGCATGTCGGGCTCGCCGGCCATGCGGTTCCAGGGCCTCGCCGAGGCGCCCGACTCGCCGGTGCGCCACTTCGGAGAGAAGGAGTGGCTGCAGGTCGCGGTCGAGCTGCAGAACTCGCTGCTCTCGCAGTTCATGCACGGTGAGCAGGGCGCGCTGCTCTGCACGGCGCGCATCGTCGAGACCGTGCCGTGGATCGACGCGAAGTACTACGCCGCGACACAGGTGATGGACGAGGCCCGCCACGTCGAGGTCTTCGCGAAGTACCTCGACGAGAAGCTCTCGGGTCACTACCGGATCAACCCGAACCTCGGCTCGCTTCTCGACGACATCCTCGCCGACTCCCGGTGGGACGTCACCTACCTCGGGATGCAGATCATGGTCGAGGGCCTCGCGCTCGCGGTCTTCGGCCTCATGCACCAGTTCACCACCGAGCCGTTGCTCAAGCAGCTACTGCGATACGTGATGAGCGACGAGGCACGTCACGTCGCGTTCGGTGTGCTCTCGCTGCAGGAGCACTACAAGGACATGAGCGGCGCGGAGCTGCGGGAGCGCCAGGAGTTCGCGTACGACGCAGCGTGTCGGCTGCAGAGGCGCTTCCTGCAGGCAGAGGTGTGGGAGCGGATGGGGGTCGACCCCGAGGCGGTACGCCGGGTCCTCGACGCCCAGACCGGCCCCGAGCAGCAGGTCTTCCAGACCGCGCTCTTCTCGAAGATCGTCCCGAACATCAAGAAGCTCGGCCTCCTCGACGCCGGCGACGGCTGGCTGCGGGAGCGCTTCACCGAGATCGGCGTGATCCAGTACGAGGACCACGCCGACACCGGTGAGGAGTACGAGCTCCTCGACGAGGTCGCCAAGGACCGCGCCGCCGCCGGCTAGAACGGCGTCGCCGCAGACCCGAGGGGCGTCGATCGACCACAGCTGCTGTGGCCGGTCGACGCTCTTCCTTTCGAGGGCGGTGCGACCGGGGGCTGGGGAATGCCCGCGGTCCGCCGCCCGCTAGAACCGCATTGGGCCCACCGGGGGCGCGGGCGGTAGTTTGCCCCCGTCCGCAGGTCACGTCGTAGGAGCGGTATTTCGAGGCCGCCACGACACGCACGACCCGCGCCCGGCGCGGCCGAGCGTGGCCTGAGCGGCCCGGTGCGAAGGGCCAGGAGAGGAGAACATGAGCGGCATCAACGACGGGCGAGTGGTGATCGTCACCGGAGCGGGTCGCGGCATCGGGCGGGAGCACGCGCTGCTCTTCGCCCGCACCGGTGCGAAGGTTGTGGTCAACGACCTCGGCGCCGAGGTCGACGGGAGTGGTGCCACCACCGGTCCCGCCGGTGAGGTCGTCGAAGAGATCCGAGGCATGGGTGGCGAGGCGATCGCCAACGGCGAGAACGTCGCCGACTACGAAGGCGCCGGGCGGATGGTGCGCGCCGCTGTCGAGGCCTTCGGCCGACTCGACGTCATCGTCAACAACGCCGGCATCCTGCGCGACCGGATGCTCGTCAACATGAGCGAGGCCGAGTGGGACGCCGTGATCCATGTGCACCTCAAGGGCACGTTCTCGCCGACGCGCGCCGCCGCCGAGTACTGGCGCAACGAGACGAAGGCCGGCAACACCGTCGACGCCCGCATCATCAACACGTCGTCACCGTCGGGCCTCTTCGGCAACGCGGGCCAGACCAACTACGGGGCTGCGAAGGCCGGCATCGCGTCGTTCACGATCATCTGCGGCATCGAGCTCGGCCGCTACGGCGTGACGGCGAACGCGATCGCGCCCGTCGCCCGCACCCGCATGACGGAGCCGCTCGGAATCGGCGGCCCACCCGAGGACGCCTCGCAGTTCGACCGGCTCGACCCGGCCAACATCTCACCGCTCGTCGTCTGGCTCGGCTCGCCGGAGTCGAAGGACGTCACCGGCCGCGTGTTCTGCGTCGACGGCGACCGGATCTCGGTCGCCGAGGGCTGGCAGCGCGGGCCGACCGCCGAGAAGGGCGACCGCTGGGACCCAGCGGAGCTCGGTGCGGTCGTCCCCGACCTGGTGGCGAAGGCCCGTCCCAACGCCGGGATGATGGGCTGACCGGGCGCCGGTAGGCGAGTAGGTCAGTTCCCGACGATGACTTCTGAAGAAGGCCCGATGAATACGTCTCGACGAAGAAGGAGCACCTGACATGCCCATGAACTTCGACTCGGTAGGCGCGGTCTCCAAGCCCGGGGAGCGGTCCTGGTCGTCGAAAGACGGACTCATCTACGCGCTTGGTGTCGGAGCCGGCCAGACCGACCCGACCGGCTTCGAGCTCGAGTTCACGACCGAGAACAGCAAGGACATCGCGCAGAAGGTCCTGCCGACGTTCCCCGTGATCATCGGTCTCGGCGGCGGGGGCGACATGCCGAGCTTCGGCGACATCAACTTCGCGATGCTGGTGCACGGCGAGCAGGGCCTCGACGTATTCGGGCCGATCCCGGCGGAGGGGACCGTCGTCTCGACCACCAAGATCGTCGGGATCTACGACAAGAAGTCGGGCGCGCTCGTCGTGACGGAGGGCGAGTCGAAGTACAAGGACTCCGGCGAGCTCGCGTTCAGGACCCGCTCGGGGATCTTCATCCGCGGTGAGGGCGGCTTCGGCGAAGACCACGGCCCGGCACTCCCGCCGAAGGTCGTCATCCCCGACAAGGCCGCCGACCACGAGGTGACGTACTCGACGCGTACCGACCAGGCGCTGCTCTACCGGCTCTCGGGCGACCGCAACCCGCTGCACTCCGACCCGTCGTTCGCCGCGATGGCGGGCTTCCCGAAGCCGATCCTCCACGGGCTCTGCACCTACGGCTTCACGGGGAGGGCGCTGCTGCACACGCTCTGCGGCTCCGACCCGGCGCGCTTCACGGGGATGGACGCCCGCTTCACCCGGCCCGTCATGCCCGGCGACGCGCTCACCGTCCGGATGTGGAACGAGGGCTCCGGCGAGGCGCTCTTCCAGACCGTCACCCAGGACGGCACCGTGGTGATCGACGGCGGCCGCTGCCGCTTCACCGCCTAGCCCCCGCCCCGACTCCCACCCCGTCCTTCCGCCACGGTCGCCCGGCACCCGCGGTCGCCCGTCTCCCCGAGATGGGTCGGTTGTGCCGCGGGGGGTGCGCGGTTCTGTCCCATCTGGACAGCGGGCGCGGCCTGGTCGTCGAGATGGGTCGTTTCTGCCGCGACGGGTGCGCGGTTCTGTCCCATCTGGGTGGCGCCGGCCGGCGCCGGCCGGCGTGGTCGCCGAGATGGGTCGTTATTGCCGCGACGGGTGCGCGGTTCTGTCCCATCTGGGTGGCGCCGGCCGGCGTGGTCGTCGAGATGGGTCGTTTCTGCCGCGACGGGTGCGCGGTTCTGTCCCATCTGGGGACGGGTAGGCCCGCCGGCCCACGAGCGTCAGCCGGCGACGTGCTGAAGCGCGACTCGGGCGGCGCCGACCAGAGGACCATCTGAGCCGAGTGCGGCGGGCGCGATGCGTGCTCCGCGGGCGAACTCGATGCGGCACCGGTCGTCGAGCTCGTGCTGGGCGGCGGCGAAGAACGGTTCGCCGAACCCGAGAGCGACCGAGCCGGCGACCACCGCGAGCGGCACGTCGAGGAGGTTCACTACCGACGCAACGGCTCGGCCGACCAATCGGCCGGTGCGCTCCACGATCTCGGGCGACGCCTCGGCGGCCGGGCGCCCGGTGATCGCGGCGATCGCGGTGCCCGACGCCTCTGCCTCCGCGCAGCCGCGGGCCCCGCACGCGCACTCGCGCCCGTCGGGCTCGACGATGACGTGGCCGATGTGCCCCGCGTTGCCGGCGGCGCCGTCGAGGAGTCGGCCGTCGAGCACGATGCCGCCGCCGATGCCGGTGGAGACGACCATCGCGATGAAGTTCCGCTCTCCGGAGGCAGCGCCGACCCAGCCCTCACCGAGGGCGAGTGCCTTCGCGTCGTTCTCGACCCAGGTGGGCAGGCCCGTCTGACCGGCGATGCGGGCGCGCAGCGGAAAGCCGCGCCACGCCGGGATGTTGAGCGGTGAGACCGCCTCGCCGGCCGGTGTCATCGGCCCACCGCACCCGACGCCGCACGCGACAGCGCCGCCTCGCTCGCGGAGTCCGTCGATCAGCCCGACGAGAACCTCCCAGATCGAATCGGCGTCAGTGCCGTTCGGTGTGGGCGCGTCCGCGCGCTCGAGGAGCGAACCGTCGGCGGCAACTACGCCCGCTGAGATCTTGGTGCCGCCGATGTCGACGGCGACCGCTCGGGGCGTCATTGGATCACCCGTCCACTCCGGTCCGCGTTCACACTGCGGACCGCCGCCGCCCGCGCGCCGAGACGGGTCGTCTGTGCGGCGGGGGTGCGCGGAAGTGTCCCATCTGGGCGGCGGGTGCGGCGTGGTCGTCGAGATGGGTCGGTTGTGCCGCGGGGGGTGCGCGGTTGTGTCCCATCTGGGGAGGGGCAGTCGGCGCGCACGTGGAGTTGGGTCGTCTGTGCGGCGGGGGTGAGCGGTTGTGTCCCATCTCGGCGGCGGGCGCGACGGCCGGGCAACCGAGGGCACAACTCGCGCCGCGTTCCGCATCCGCAACCTCACGCCAGCTCCCGCTTCAGGATCTTGCCCGTCGTGTTGCGCGGGAGGGCGTCGAGAAAGACGACCTCCCTCGGCACCTTGTGGCGGGCGAGGCTCTCGCGAACATGCAGACGGATCTCCTCGCCCGTCACCTCCGCGCCCGGCCGGCGGACCACGAAGGCCTTCAGTCGCTGCCCGAACTCGTCGTCGGGTACTCCGATCACGGCCACGTCGGCGATGCCGGGGTGGAGCTCGAGGAGGTGCTCGACCTCCCGCGGATACACGTTCTCGCCACCCGAGACGATCATCTCGTCGTCGCGCCCGTCGACGAAGAGGAGCCCCGACGAGTCGAGGTGCCCGGTGTCGCCGGTGCTCATCATCCCGTCGAGCGACTCCTTCGACCCGCCGCCCGAGTAGCCGAGGAAGTGGATCTCGTTGCGCACGAAGATGCGGCCGGTAGTGCCGACGGGAACCTCGTCGCCGTCGGCGTCGACGATCTTCACGGTCGTGCCCCGCGGCGGCCGGCCCGCGGTCGACGGCTCGGCCCGGAGCTCGTCGGGGGTCGCGATCGTCGCCCAGCCGATCTCCGTCGAGCCGTAGAGGTTGTAGACGCAGTCGCCGAACTCCTCCATGAATCGTGGCGCCAGACGTCCCGGGATCGCCGACCCCGACAGCGGCACGATCCGCAGCGACGACGTGTCGTAGCTGCGCCGCACCTCCTCGGGGAGATCGAGGATGCGCTGGAGCATCACGGGGACGGCCACCAGCGCGGCCGCCCGGTGCCGGGCGATCATCGCGAGGGTGTCGTCCGGGTCGAAGCGGAGCCGCAGCACTGCGGTGCCGCCGAGCAGCAGCCCGACGGCGAGGTTGCCGAACCCCCAAGCATGGAAGAGCGGCGCGGCGATCACCGCAGTCTCGCCGTCGCGGTACGGGATGCGGTCGAGGAGCGAGACTCCGGCCGCGGTGCTGCTCGACTGGGCGCGAACCGCTCCCCGCGGGGTGCCGGTGGTGCCCGATGTGAGGATGATCGTGCGTCCGGGCCGTGACGGGGCGGGGGGCGGCGAGTCGTCTGTGCCGACGACGAGGTCATCGATCGTCGGGGCACCGTCGCCGTCACCGTGCGCGACGACCCGTCGCGCCGGCGCACCGTCGGCCAACAGCGGTGCGAACTCGGCGTCGTGGACGACCGCTGTCGCACCGTCGCGTTGCATCACCTCGAGCGCCTGGGGCGCGGCGGAGCCAGTGTTGAGGTAGAGCGCGTCGGCGCCGAGCTTCGCGAGCGCAGCGGTGGTCTCGACGAAGCCGCGGTGGTTGCGGCAGAGAACCGCAACCGTGTCACCCTCGCCGATGCCGTCGGCGGCGAGTGCTCGGGCCAGCGCGTTGGAGCGGCGGTCGAGGTCCGCGAACGTGAGCGAGCCGTCCTCGTCGATGACCGCCGCCCGTGTTCCGAACAACGCCGCGCCCGCCGGAAACGCGGCCGCGAACGTGCTGCCCCAGTGGCGCGTCGCCAGGCCGGCGCGAACGAGCTTGTCGGGGCGCCTCGGCCGGAGCATGCCGGATCGGCCGAGCACCCTGAGCACGTGGAGCGAATCGGCGACTCCCATCACCGGCAACCGTACGCGCTCTGACTGCGCCCACGCGCCGCCCGACGCCTGCGGGCGCGCGCATCAGTACGCGCCGGGTCGGCCCCAGCTGTCGCGTAGCGAGCCGGCGAGAGTCCGCGGCACCGAGTTGTCGGTGCTCCCCGGTGGCACCACCGGCCGCGAAGGAAGCCCGCTCCAGGTGAAGTCGGGGATGGCGACGGCGCGGCGCCGATCCACGTTGCCTCCCTGCACAGGTCGGAAGTCGCCATGCGAGGGGTCTACGAGCTGGGGCCGCACGGTGTTGATCGTGTTGTCGCGCCGGAGCTGCGCCGCGTTGCACTTGGGGTTCGACGGTTGGCAGCCGCTACCCGAGCCGACTCCCAGGTCGAGGTCGGACGGGCCGTTCCAGATCACGTTTCCGGCGATGCGCAGGTTGGTGTCTGCGCGAGCCGGAGAGGGCACGTTGCTGCCCGAGGGAGTGCGGGCGGGGCCGTGGAAGTCGAACTGCGCCCATGTGCTGCGGAATCCCGGGGGGTTGTAGAGCACGTTGTCGTACACGAAGACGTTGCGGTTCGGGATCCACTGCCCGCCCTCGCCGGTAGTGCCCCAGCCCCCGGCGGCGAGGCGCGCACGGCACGCCGCGACGTCGCCATCGCACGAGCGGGCGCCCTGTGCGATCTCGATCGCGTGGCTGGTCGAGCCGACGCGGTACAGCGTGTTGTACGCGAGCAGGGCGTTGTAGGCGCCGTTCACTCCCATCCCCGCGCCCGACGTGTCGTGCACGATGTTGTTCACGAACTTGATGTCGTACGCCTCGTAGTGCAACCACGGCGAAGTCATGAACTCGAAGCCCGTGCCCTGCCCGGCGACGAACCCGCCAATGCCGCAGTCATAGATCTCGTTGCGGTCGATGCGGAAGTAGGCGGAGCCGCCCTTGACGTAGATGCACCAGTCGCCGCCGTCATGAATGCGATTGCCGGTGATACGGCCGTGCTGTACGGCGACGAAGTCGATGGGGTTCTGCCACGCGCCCGAGATGTTGCTGTCTCGCACGTACAGGTGGCGCGATTGGTTCGCCTTGAGCACCTCCTGCGGCGACCCGTCACCCGCGAGCCGGACACGTCGCAGCAGCACGTGGTTGCAGAGCTCGCAGTGGAGGACGTCTCCCGAGCCGCGCGGCGCGACCCGCACGCCGACGAGTGAGACGTGGTCCACGTCGTAGAGGCTCACGGTCTCGGTGAAGGCGGCGGCGCCGCGCCCGTCGGCGGACCTGATGACGACGGGGAACCGGCGTGTTCCGTGTCGGTCCTCCCACCAGCCGTTGTCGGGCAGGTGCGCGGCGGTGTAGCGGCCGGCGACGAGCTGGATGCGGTAACCGGTGCCGGTCAGCGCCCGTCCGTAGGGGATGCGGCTCCATGCCTCGCTGACGGTGCGAACGGCGAGCGATCTTGTCGCGCCGGTGCGCGAGTCGCGTCCGTTCACGGGGTCGACCCAGATGTCGCGCAGGACCGGTGCGGTGCCCGCGGCTCTCGCTGCTGATTCGCTCAGGCGGTGCGCGTTGCCCATGATCGGGCCCGAGCCGGTGGCTGAATACGTCGCGCCGGAGCCGGCGGCCCCGTCTCGCCGAGTCGCGTCGGTGTGCCCGACCTGCCGGGTCGCGGCGGAGCGAGCCTCCGCCTCGGTCGAGGCCTCACCGCCGCGACCGCTTGCCGGGCCCGACATGAGCAGCGTCACGACGATGGCGACGAGCAAGGCCAGGACTGCGAGGGCGGCGACCCGCGCCCTCCGGCTCAGATGGAAGTGCACGCGAAGTACTTCGGCAGGTGAGTCATGCCGTGTTGAGTGGCGGGGCGGAGACAACCTTGCACTTTCCGGCTGCCGCGAGCCGCCGACGTGACGTGCTGGGCTGCCGCGTAGTCCTCGCCCGCCACTCCCACGCACGGGGTCGGTGGGAGAGCGCGCAACGGGAGTGAGCTGGTGCCCGGGCGCCCCGACGCTGTCAGGAGACCCTTGACAGCACTCCGCACGCCTGTCAGGCTGACCTTGACGTCTGTGTCATCCCGGAGACAGTGACAGGGGAGGCGAGGAGATGGCGAAGACCAACCCGAAGGTCACAGCCCTTCTCTACTGCACGTTCTGCCGGCGCGACTCGGCGACGGTGGAGAAGCTGATCGCCGGTCCGGGCATCTACATCTGCGACGAGTGCGTGGCGAAGTGCAACAGCATCCTCGACGGCGAGCCCGTCGTCTCGTTCCCCGGCTGGGCGTCGCTGACCGACGACGACCTCCTCGCCTCGCTGCAGCCGGCCGCGGCGGCGGTCGCTGGCGTGGAGGAGACGGTCCGGGAGCAGGTCGGCGTGCTGCGGGAGCGGGGCGTCACCTGGGCCCGCATAGGCGAGGCCCTCGGCGTGAGCCGCCAGGCCGCATGGGAGCGCTACTCCGGCGAGGAGTAGCCCGGTCGCACGCCCGATCATGTCGCAGTCAGCCACCGCTACGGTGGGTGGATCGCCAATGGTCGCGTGCCGCGGTCACGCCACAGGCAGCCCCGGGCTCGTCGGCCGGCGCGTCGCGTACACGTAGCCGGGCGGCTCGTCGGGAATCTGACACGGGCGTAGGCGCTCGAAGCCCGCACGCTCGAGGGCGACCCACGAGGTGCGGTTCACCCGGGCGGGTGTCGCCGTGCACCACTCGACGTCGGGGTACGACTCGAAGACGCGCACGGCTGCGGCTCGGAGAACCACGGGCCCGATCCCGCGCCCAGCGAAGGCGACGCTGAGGAAGTAGTCGATGCCTGCGGCGTCGGGGATCCCCACGGCGCGATCGTGCTCCGGGTAGTCGGAGTGCCGGTAGGTCTGCACGACGCCTCCGGGTACACCATCGAGGAGCACGACGAGCATCTCGGTCGGCTCCGCTCCGTCGATCCGTGGGCCGTACTTGGCCTCGACGGTCTGCGCGTCGGCCGGGATGTTCCACCACTCGGCAGTGTGCGGTTCGGCGAGCCACTCGACCATCGCCGGGAAGTCGCCACGCGTCATGGCGCGCAGCCCCACGGCAGGAAGGCCGGCCGGCCCTGCTCCCTGGTCGGCGGGTCGAGGTCTCACGCCACGAGTCTGGCAGCGCGCCCCCGCCGGCACGTAGCGCGCCGCGGTGCCGTAGCGCAGGCGATGCCGGCGCCTCCCCACCAAGGCATCACGCGAGCGCCCTCGGCAGGATTCGAACCTGCGACCTACCGCTTAGGAGGCGGTTGCTCTATCCCCTGAGCTACGAGGGCGGGGCATGTCGGAGACGCCGCAGCGTACCGGTTGCCTCCTGCCGAGCGCGCCGATTCGCTGCAACGGGCCGGCCGACCGGCTAGAGAAGTCCGAGGCTCACACCTCTGCGATGAAGAACGCGACCTCGACGGTGGAATGCGTGGCGACTCGGTCGACCACGACGTCGATCGTCTGCTCGACCTCGCTCTGAGCAGATGGCGCCGGCATGTCTGCCGCGACCGGCATCGGGATACCCCCACTGCCGCCGTAGCCGTCCTTGCGCAGACCCGGTTCGGCGATCCACGCGACAGGCCCGAGTCGCACGCTGAGCCCTTCCGCGTAGGCGTCGGCGCGACGGAGCGCGTCGGCGGTCGCCTTGCGGCGGGCCTCGTCGTGCACGGGGTTGACGTCGTCGATGCGCCAGTAGGGCCCGTCGGCGTCGGCGAGAGCCTGCGCGGCGGCGTCTCTCAGCAGGTCGCCCAGCACCGAGAAGTCGCGCACTTCGCAGTGGACGCTGCGCCGCACGTCGTAACCGACGTGGACTCGTTTGTCGTACTTGCCCGTGAACCGGGGCGCCACGCGGATGTTCGCCGTTATGCGATTGGAGAGGGCATCACCCAGGTCGCCGAGAAGATCGTCGAGCACGCCGCAGCGGCGAGCCGCGTCGGCTAGGGCGTCTTCGCGTGACCGGTCGAACGCGTTGATCGTCAGCGTGATCGTGGCGAAGTCGGGCGCGGCCTCGGCGCGCCCGCTACCGCGAACGAGAATCTGCCGCTCGGTCATCCGGCCGTCTCCTCCAACTCGTGGCCGGGCGCGGGGAGGCGCCCGGTGCGTGCACAGTCTCTCACCGCGAACGCGCCTTCGCGGCTTCCCGATCGAAGCGCGACGCATCAGCACAGGCGCAGGGAGCCACCTCGCTAGTCCCGCCCGCAGCATCAGGAGAGCGGGCCCTCTCGAACCCCGGCTGCTGCGTGTACGGCGGTGAGAAGAGCTGGAGCGCCACCTCCCTCTACGCTCGGGGTGGCCTGGTGGCACCACGGACTCGGCCGGCGAACGTGTCGACACGGCGGCTCCCCGTCGCTGCGTGGGCACACATGCGCATTCCGGCAAGGCCCAGAGGGAGGTCCCACAGTGAGGACGACCGAGCTCGACGAGGCGAAGTACGTCGCCCTGACCACGTTCCGGCGCGACGGCACCGCCGTGACCACGCCCGTCTGGCTCGCTCCGTCGGAGAGCGGCTACTACGTGAAGACCGACCCGACCACGGGCAAGTACAAGCGGATCCGCAACAACGGCGCGGTCGAGGTCGCCGCCTGCAACGGGCGCGGATCCGTGCGCACGGGTGCGACGGTCTACAAGGGGACGGCTCGCATCCTCGACACCGAGGGGATCGAGGCGGCCGAGGCGGCGATACGCAAGCGCTACGGGCTCATGGCGAAGGCGATCGCGATCGGAGCCGCGGTCCGCGCCAAGCTGAAGCGCACGGAGGTCGGCCCGAGCGCCGGCTTCGAGATCACGATCGACGACGGCGGCTGAGCACTCGCCTCGATCGCTCGGCTCTGCAACCACGACGCGCCAGTCGCGCGACAAGCGCTTCACGCGTGTCCCACTCAGTGGTAGTGTGACGACGGCATTCAGAGAGGCCCGTGAGGGCCCGGCAACCTGGGACGAACACCCAAGGTGCCTTCCCGCTTCGGCGGGGATGCGGTCGGTCGGGGAGAACCCGGACGGCAACCAAGTGTTCGACACGGTCTGCCCGTCGCTCCTAGACGGGCAACTCGCGTCGGCATGCCGGCGCAGCAGGCCGGTCGCATCCCCGTCGGCGAGAGCGCACCCGCGGTGTCCGCTCCGCAACGGAGGACGACATGTGGGCGATCGGGAACTGGCTGCGCGGCGGGTTGATCGATGGCGTCGAGGACGTCGATGGCGTCGACACCGTGGGGCCGTCACGATGCCTGACGCGTAGCCTCGGCATACACGGCTGGTCGCGCCTCGACCCCGTGCTCCTCGCCGCGCTCGTCCTCGAATCCCCCGTACTGCTCGTCGGCCCGCACGGCACGGCGAAGACGCTGATCGTGGAGCGTCTGGCCGGGGCGCTCGGCCTCGAGCTGCGCCACTACAACGCCTCGCTCGTCAACTACGACGACCTGGTGGGCATCCCGCTGCCCGACGACGACGGCGGGCTCCGCTTCGTCGGTACCGCCGCCGCCATCTGGGACGCCGAGTTCGCGTTCTTCGACGAGCTGACGCGCTGCCGCCCCGACCTGCAGAACAAGCTCTTCCCGATCGTGCACGAGCGCAGGGTCGCCGGCGTGCGCCTCGAACGCCTCCTTCACCGCTGGGCGGCGATGAACCCCGCGGCCCCCGACGACGTGGAGAGCGCGATCGGCGACGTGTACCACGGAGCCGAGCCGCTCGATCCCGCTCTCGCCGACCGCTTCCAGTTCGTGGTCACGGTTCCCACATGGGCCGAGCTGATGCCCGAGGACCGCCGCCGCGTCGTCTCGGGCGACGACCGGGTCGACGCCGAGGCCGTACGGCGTCTGATCGCCGAGTGCCGCTCGAAGATCGAGTCGGTCCGCCGCGCCGAGCGCGAGGCCGTCGTCCGCTGGGCGGTCGCGATCGTCGACCATCTCCATCACGCGAACGTCGTTCTCAGTCCGCGGCGCGCGCGCATGCTCGTCGACGGCGCACTCGCGGTGCACGCGGCGCGCACCGTCCTCGACGGCGGCCTGGCGGGTGGCGACATCGAGGCGAGCGCCGAGGTCGCGCTGCGCAACGGTCTTCCCCAGACCGCCGGTGAGGTACCGCCTTCGCCGGCGGTCGTCGTTGCCGCACACCGGCAGGCGTGGGGGCTCGCGATGCTCGCCGACGACGACCCGCGCCGGACGATCCTCGAGGAGCCCGACCGACTCAGGCGGGTCAAGCTCGGCGTCGACCTCGGTGTCGACGAGCCGGAGCTCGCACAGCTCGTCACCCAGGCGCTCGAGGCGGAGGCGGGCGAGAGCGGACGCATCGCCGTCGCGACCGCGATGTTCCTCGCGCTGCGTAGCGGGCACACGCTCCGTCCGTCGGTGTGGGGGACCCTCTCGACCCTCTCGTCGCGCTGCCTCACGCCGCGAGAGGAGAAGGTGCGCGTGGCGCCGGGTCCCCTCATGGAGGCGTGGCGGGAGATCAGCTCCTACACCACAGACCACTACGAGACACACGACTACAGCGGGAGGAGCGCGCGGCGCTCCCGGATCGAGCGCGGCTACCTGCTCGGGCACTTCCCGATGCTCTGGGCGACGGAGAGCTGGCGGAGCGGCTTGAAGCGTCTCGACGCCGCGCTCGACCTCTTCGGGGTGGCGATGTGAGCGCGCACGCGCACGCCAGGGAGACCCCGCCCGCCCGTCTTCACAACATGAGCGGTCGGCCGAGCACCGAGATCGACGTGCGCGTGGGCACGATCGGCGATGCCGTCGTCTCGTTCTCACTCGAAGACATGGGCCCCGCTGTCGGCCGACTCCTGAAGCGCCGGTGGAAGGCCCACGAGCGCAGGCGTGTTGCGCATGCGGTTGTCCGCCAGGACCACGCGGTGCTGACCGCGCTGCTCGACGCCGCATGGCAGGAGACCGATCTCGGCGGAGCGGCGCTCCTGTGGGGCGGCGGCCACGAAGGCAGCTACAAACGCTGCGAGGAGCCGCTGCTCGCGCTCAACGTGCTCTCGCGCACCCGCGACAACCTGCTCTTGGTGGAGTCCGCGCCGGTCATCGCCGAGGCTGCGCTGTGGCGTCACCTCGTGACAGACGATCCGAGGCTGACCTCGCTGGTCGCCGGTGGGGGAGGTTCCCGGTGAACGAGACCGACGCAGACCTCGCCGAGCGGGTCGCACGGGCGCTGCCTGCGGCCGGCTACGAGCTCGAGGCGCTCTGTCGCATCGCGGGGATCGGCTGGAGCCGCAGCGTCAGGAGCGCGTCGGTCACTTGTGGTCCGCGCACGCGACTGCTGGTCAACCCCGACTTCGTGGCGGAGCACTGCCGCCTCGACGAGCACCTCTTCCTTCTCGTCATGCACGAGCTGTGGCACGTGCTGCTGGCCCACACGAAGCTCTACGCCCGACCGACACGTGAGCACAACGTTGCCTTCGACGCCATCATCAACGCCGGCCTCGCGCGCCAGCACAGCGCGCCCGAGTACCTGGAGTTCTTCGAGTCGCTCAACCGCCCCGACGTCTTCCCCGAGCTCCTCTTGAGGCCGCCGGTGGGTTGGCCGGCGGCGCCGAAGTACGGCGTCGTCGGACCGAAGGGGACCTCGCGGATCCTGCGAGCGCTGTACCCGCAGCGGTTCTGCAAGGCGGTCGAGCCGACCTACGACGAGATCCTCGACCTGCTGCGCAGCGCGGAACCACCCGAGGAGGGGGCCGGGACGGAGAGCACCGAAGTGACCGGCGATGGTAGTGGCGCGGGCTCTGCGGTGGGTGCAGCGTGACAGCGGCACACCGACCTTTCTCGGAGACCACGACGACGACGACGCCGAGTCGCGCGCGACACCTCTGCGATGAGCGACGAGCTCTTCGGCGACGTCGTGCGCCGGATCGTCGCCACCTGGCCGCCGCCGCCCTTCCCGCTGGGGGGCCGTGACTCGGGGACGTCGATGCAGGAGAGCTGGAGTGCGATCTTCGCACCCCCGGGGCGGAGCGTGCAGGATGCGTTCGCAGCCGTGCTGCGCCGATCGCTCGGCAGGGGCGAGGGCCGGTTGCGCCGGCGCAGGCGCATGCCCGTCGAGACGGTGTCGGGGCCGGGTGTCCTGCCCAACCCCCGTGACCGGCTGGCACCGGCGCGGCGGATCCTCGGCGCACCGACGACGCTGTGGGCGCAGCCGGCTACGACCAGGGCGAGGGTCCACGAGAGGCTCGCCGCCGCGCACGTCTACGTAGACGTCTCCGGCTCGATGACAGCGCTGCTGCCTCACCTGCTGGGGCTGCTCCTGCCCTACGTGATCCGCCGCGAGGCCGAGGTGTACCAGTTCTCTACCGAGGTCGCCCCGTTCCCGCTCGCCGAGCTGCGAAGCGGCAGCATCCGCTCCACGTTCGGGACTTCGATCGTCTGCGTCCTCGAGCACATGC
The DNA here is from genome assembly GCA_963706745.1 of uncultured Actinomycetes bacterium. Classification (GTDB taxonomy): domain Bacteria; phylum Actinomycetota; class Acidimicrobiia; order IMCC26256; family PALSA-610; genus JAOSJK01. Next base: position 424,078 of record CAVPMX010000007.1, read on the forward strand.
TCGAGGCACCGCAGCTGCGCAGGGCACTCGTGCTGACCGACGGCTACGTGGGGCCGGCGCCGGGCAACCTCACAGGCGAGCTCGCGCAGCGCGATATCGAGGTGAACGTGGTCCTGCCGCACGAGAGCCCGTGGGCGCGCGACCTCGAGCCGATCGCCAGCAGCATCACCGTCCTGCCGCCACTGACGATCGAAGGGGCGCCGCAGTGAGACCCATGAGCAGGCACCACGTCGCCGAGGAGATCCTCCCCGGCCACCCCGACAGGCTCGCCGACGCCGTCGCCGAGGCCGTCGTCGACCTCGCAGTCGGGCGCGACCGCGACGCGCTCGTCGGTGTGGAGGTCGCGGTGCACCGGCGTGTCGTCTTCGTCACCGGGCGCGTCGCGTCGAATCCACCAGCTCCGGTTCCGTGGGGGGAGCTGGTGGACGACGTGTACGCGGCGGCGGGCGTGCCGGTCGCGGCGCGGCCGCAACGCGTCGAGACCGACGTCGACGAGGGTCCGCTCGCCGACGACGAGCGCGGGATCCGCCGGTTCTCCGACGACCAGAGCATCACCGTCGGGCATGCCGCGGGGAGCGAGGCGACCGGCTATCTGCCGCCCGCCGTGCACGCCGCTCGCAGCATGCGCGCGACCCTCGCACGCGTCAGGGGCGTGCACCCCGATCGTCTCCTGGCCGACGGCAAGGTGCTCGTGCGGCTGCGCGGCGGCGGTGACGATGTCGACGGGCGGTTCGTGTGGGAGAGGTGCAACGTGGCGGTGCAGCACGCGCAGGGCGTCGGGTTCGACGACCTGCACGAGCTGCTGCTGCCAGCACTCGGCGAAGCAGCGGTCGCGCTCGACGATGCCGTCCCCGGCTCGGCGGCGTCGTGGTCTGGTGACCTCGTGCGGGTCAACGGGCTGGGCGACTTCACGTGCGGAGGCACCGACGGCGACAACGGCCTCTCCGGCAAGAAGCTCGCCGTCGACTTCTACGGGCCGATGGCGCCACTCGGCGGCGGAGCGATGTGCGGCAAGGACCCGCACAAGGTCGACCGGGTCGGTGCGCTCCGTGCGCGCCAGCTCGCCGTCCGGCTGCTACGCGGTGCTGCGGCGCGCGAGGCGACCGTCTGGCTGACGTGGCTGCCCGGACTCGAGGTGCCCGACTCGATCGCTGCGGAGGTCGACGGCGAGGCGTGGGACGAGGCGCGCATTCGCAGCCGGGTCCCCGTGCCCGACCTCTCGATCGAGGGTACGTTCCGCGACCTGGAGCTGGAGTCGGTCGGGTGGCGGGAGACCCTCGCAGGCGGGGTGTTCGGAGGGGCGTCGCCGTGGGAGCGGTGAGCGGCGGAGCGCCTCTGCGGGCAGTCGACTCGTCTCGGCGGGCGTCTGCATGCAGCGCGGAGTCGTACCGGTGGCAGAAGTGACAGGAAGCAGCACGGAGATCAGGAGGTAGGAGCGATGGCAGCGAAGAAGACGAAGAAGCCGACGGCGGCGAGCCGGAAGAAGCAGATGACCGCAGCGCACGAGGCGTACTGGGCCGCGATCGACGAGGGATTCGGCAACTGCGACATGGACGCCCTGATCTCCACCGCGCTGCGCGCCGGCGTCGAAGAGCTCCGCTACCCCGACGGGTACCTGAGAGTCGTCGAGCTGAGCTCGTTCTTCGCCGAGTACTTGTACAGGGCGCGTGACCTGCACTGGGAGGTCAGTCGCACCGAGCGCGCCGGTGTCGAGTACGACGACGACGCTCTCTTCGACGCATACGGCTCCTTCAGCCCCTCCGAGGCCTGCGAAGACGTCGAGATCTCCGAGGAGATCCTTCTCTGCAGTGATCGCCCCGAGAGCGTCATCGAGGCCTGCATCGGCATCATCCAGGGACTCACCGGCATCGGCAACTTCGCCTACGCGGGGATGGGGGGCGGCGGCGTCGACGGGTACAGCGCCGTGAAGCGCGGCGGCTGGTTCGCCGTCTACTACGACGGCGACGGTGAGTCGGGGGATACTCGCTTCTGGATGGAGGCGAAGCAGTCGTTGCTCGACGACCCGGAGCTGGAGGCCGCCACGAAGGCCGCCAAGGAGGCGCTCGGTCTCTACGACTGGTTCGACGCCCACGACCCCGACGACGCCTACCTGGTGGCCACGTTCGCGAAAGGCGACTTCGTCTTCAACCTCCTCGAGGCGCTCGCCGTCGGCAACGAGCTCTCGAGGGGGCGCTTCGACGAGAAGCTCGCCGAGCGGTTCGGCCTCGAGTCGGAGGAGGAGATCGAGGCTATGCACAACCTCCTCGCGGTCCCGAGCGACGCCAAGACCCCCGAGGAACGCCAGATGGTGTGGAAGGTGTGGGACGAGTGCCGGGAGTTCTACCCCTGCAGCGACTGATGTCTCGGCCACCCGGAGGCCGGGGGCTCGAGGCTGCCGGGCAGGCGATCGGCCTTGGGATTGCAGCGAGTGGCGCCGTGGGCAGTAGGAGGACGGGGCCGCCGCGCCGATCGCCTGCGGCGGGGTGGTCCCGTCCCCGAGTCCCATCCGATGTGCTACATTGACGCACATGACTGAGACCGTAGGGCTCAGGGCGCTCCAGCAGAACGCCTCGGCGGTCGTGTCGAGGGCCGCTGCAGGGGAGATCATCGAGATCACCGACCGCGGGCGCCCCGTCGCACAGATCACCCCGCTGGCACGCGGGCGCCTCGCGGCTCTCGTGAGCGCCGGTCTGGCCCGACAGGCCCGCCGTCGCGCCCGTGATCTGCCACCGCCGCTCCCCCCACGACCCGGCGCCCCCTCGCTCGGCGAGCTGCTCGACGAGGCGCGTACCGGAGAGCGCTGACGTGGCGTACTACGTCGACACGTCTGCGTTCCTGAAGCTCGTCGTCGAGGAGGCCGGCTCGGAGGCAATGCGCTCGTGGTCGGAGACGTGCGACTCCGACCTCTTCGCGTGCGATCTGCTGCGTACCGAGGCGCTGCGCGCGGCGCGACGTCACTCGAGCGATGCGCACGCGGAGACGAGACGGCGCCTCGATCTCCTCACGATTGTCGCCGTGACCGCAGACGTGTTCGAGCGCGCCGCGGAGCTCGACCCTGCGATCATGAGAACCCTCGATGCGGTCCACCTCGCTGCGGCACTCGGCGTCGGCGACGAGCTCGAGGGGATCGTCACCTACGACGAACGCCTCGCCGAGGCCGCCGCACTCCACGGCGTCAATGTGGTGACACCGAGGTGAACGTCGGCTGCTGATCGCCGTCCGCTGCTGTTCGACCCCGACGGCGCAGCGGCCGCCGGCTGCAGTACGTTCAGAGATCCGCTGTTGGGTCGGGCGTCGATCGGGTCACGCAGTCCGTGCCAGCTCCAGGAACCGCGCGAGGGCCTCGTGATCGTTGCCCATGATGCCGGCGAACGTGGTCGCGACGGCTTCGATGTCGACCGTGCGGGCCTCGAGCATCGCCTCGATGTCGATCCAGTCCTTGCCGCGGGAGTACATCATCTTGAACACCGTCAGCTCGGTGCTGCCGAGCACCGGGATCGTGGTCCCGGCGAATGGCACGCGCCGCACGTTCTCAGCGGCCTGGCGATGGATCGCGGCCAGGTCGAAGAAGAGATCCAGCGGAGTGTCGTCCCACCAGAGTCGCACCTGTCCGTCACGTCGAACCGCGTCGACATCGGCAGGAGCCGCCGACACGCCTGGCGGCAGCGCGGCGAAGACCTGTTCGGCGTCGTCGGGGGTGACGAAGATGTTCAAGTCGATGTCCTTGGTCGCGCGCACCTCTGCGACGTGATACGCGAGCGCCAGCGCGCCGCCGAATGCGTGTGCCACGCCGGCGGCATCGAGCGTGTCGTGCAGCGTGACGATCCGCTCGACGAGCGATGGTCTGCTCACCGGCGCGCGAGTGACGGAAAGGCGAGCGGGCGCCGTGCTCCATGGCCCGGGATCGCGTCGGCCAGCCCGAGGAGATCCTCGAGGTCGCGTGCGGCGGCCTGCTCGTCGGGGTACTCGATCACGTCGGTGATCCGCAGCCGGTAGCCGGCTGCGTGCAGGAGGCGCACCAGCGCGTCGGCACGCGGTTCGCGGCGCCGCCGTTCGTAGGCGTTCACGACGCTGCGGGGGATCCCGGATCGGCGGGCGAGCTCGGCCTGGCTGAGGCCTGCCCTGCGCCGGGCCTCCTGGATCAGCTCAGCGGCTCGGGCCATCCCGCAAGTGTAGCGAATCCGCTACATGTTGTCTCGACGCCGCGCCCCGCGGCCGCCTTGGCGTGTCGCCGCCGGCGCCGCGCCGCCCGTTCCCGTCGCGTCTGGCTACCGAGACGGTAGGTGGATGGTCAATGGTCGGGTGAGCGGACCCACTGGGGGTGGCCACCGGGAGGCGTTCATCGCTCGGATCACACGGATGTAGTTGTCCCACCCCCCTGGGATAGTCGTCGTGCGCAGTGAGATCACTGCCGCACCTGTTGGGGAGGGGAACCCTTGGACGCCAAGTTCCGGATCGATCACGAGCTGCTCGCCGTCGAGCAGGAGCACGGGGTCAACTGCATGCTCGAGCTCCAGATGCCCGAGGCCACCAGCGAAGACCGCACGCCGCTGAGCATCTCGCTCGTCATCGACCGCTCGGGCTCGATGCAGGGCGAGAAGCTCGCCGTCGCCAAGGAGTGCGCCCGCTACCTGACGCGGCGCCTCACCCCCGACGACCGCCTCGCGCTCGTCGCCTACGACGACTCGGTCGACCTCGTCGCGCCGCTCGCGCCGGTCGAAGCTGGCCGCGCTGGAGCACGCGCTGGCCGGGGTGTTCCCGGGTGGGATGACGAACCTCTCGGGGGTTGGCTGAAGGGGCTCGAGGAGATCGATCGGGCTCCCGACGGTGGAGTTCGGCGTGTGCTGCTCCTCACCGACGGTCAGGCGAACGTCGGCATCACCGACCGCGGCCGGCTGACCTCGATCGCACAGGGAGCGAAGGAGAAGGTCGCGACCACGACGATCGGCTTCGGCGCCGACTTCGACGAAGACCTCCTCGCCTCGATCGCCGACGCGGTCGGGCGGCGCGACCTACTACGCCGAGAACCCCGAAGACGCCCCCGCGATCTTCGCGGAGGAGTTCGCGGGCCTGGCCTCGCTCGTCGCACAGAACGTGAGCGTCGAGATCAGGCCGGCCGACCCCGTCGAGCTGCTGGGTGTGCTGAACGAGTACCCGATAGCCGACGTGCCCGGCGGCCTGCAGGTGCAGCTCGGCGACGCCTACGGGTCGGAGGAGCGCCGCGTCGTGTTCCGGATGCGGATCCCCGAGGTCGCGAAGCTCGGCGTGCTGCGCGTGGCCGACGTCGTGCTGCGCTACGTCACGGTGGGCGAGAGCGTCGAGGCGAGGGAGGTGACCATCCCGGTCACCGTCAACCTGGTCAGCGCCGACGAGGCCGCCGCTGCGGAGGCTGATCACGAGGTGGTCGAGGAGGCCGTGCTGCTCGCGAGCGTGCGGGCGCGCAAGAAGGCGCGCGACCTCGCCGACAGCGGCGACTTCGACGGCGCGCGGGAGACGCTCGAGAGCGTGGCCCTAGACCTGCGTGATCTGGCGCCGACCTCCGAGCGCGCCGACGAGCTGCTGCACGACGCCGCGATGCTCGACGTGCACTCGGATGCGATGGCACAGGCCACCTACGGGCCCCAGGACCGCAAGCGTCTCACCAACGAGAGCTGGCGCCGCAGCCGCGGACGGCGGATCTGAGACGCGGCCGGGTGGGGGCGGGCGCCCGCCCGGCCGTCGCAAGGCGGTCTGATGCCCGGTGCGGCCTCCGCCGGCGCTTACCTGCCAGCGCGCCGGTGTGGCCCGAGTCCCAGCAGGCGTCGTCGGGGCCGGCCGGTCCTCCCGCCATCAGGCAAGGATGGTGGCCGACGAAGACGTCGGGGTCGTGCGTCCAACCCGGGACGATCCACGCGTGCACCATGTAGTAGTTCTCCAGGTGCAGGTTGGTGCCACTGGCCGCGGCGCACTGCCCGTCGGTGAGGCCCTCACCGATGCACGACGCGGCTCGAGTTGGAGAAGCAGAGCCTCTCGTGCACGTGCCACCAGTCGTTGCCACCCGCGAAGCCCTCCGGCGGCATCCCGTCGTCGGTCCGCACGTACCAGCTCATCCCGACGACCTTCGCCGACCGCCCGTTGCCCCCGTACTGGAGGAACTCGGGCCTCTGCGGGTCGAAGACGTCGTCGAGGTCGCTCCCGGTGAAGATCGGGTCGAGCGGGTCGAACGACGGGTCGCTCCAGTCGAACGTGCCGAGGAACGAGTGGTGGGTGCCCATGCCCATCGCGGTAGTTGACCGCACGGTGCATCCCAGCATCCTCGGCGTCGCCGAGGGTCGGGTACCCGAGTGCGTACGCCAGCGCCGCGTCGAAGTCGGCCGACACGGTCTTGCAGTCCTCCCACGAGAGCATGCCCTTGGTCTGGCCCTCGTAGTGGTGGCTCGCGTGGCCGCCGCCGTCGCCGGTGGAGCGGCACCACCACGGTCGGGTGGTCGGGTCCTTCGACTCGTACTGGATCGCTCTCCACTGTAGCAGCCGCTCAGCGCCATCACCAGCACGCCGGCGCCGATGCCGCGGGCGATCCCCCTGCCCGAAGGCAACCTCGGAAACCTCATGTTTCTCCCCCGGAGTCGCCCGGCGGACGCGCCGGACCGGTCTCCAGGGTAGGTGCGCCTCCCGGACACGGCAACCGATGCCAACGCATCTTCACCGAAGCCTTACGAGGCCATGATGCCGAGCGCCTCGCGAAGCGGGTTCCGGGAGGGTCACGGCGCGCTGCTCGCGTCGTGCTCGCGCTCGGCTCACCGAGACGGGGGGTAGACGCTCAATGCTCGGGCCTGGCGGCGGAACACGGAGAAACGCTGTAAGCTCGGCCAAAAAGCGACAGTAAACACCTGGCGGCCATGCGCTCCAGGAGGTATGCTGATGACCTACGTGGACGATTCGACCCGACGCCCTGCGCGACACCGAGGGCGGCTACCGCGACCGACTGGAGTTCGAAGTCCGAGTCGCCTGGGCTCCCATCTCGTTCGACCGCTACCCGGGCGGCTGCTCGTACCGCGTCCGTGCACGTGAAGGACGACAAGGTCGTGCGGGAAGAGGTCGCCGGCCCGATGCCGGGCATCGACATCGAGCGCACCACCCCCGACCACCTCCCGATGGGCTGCAACAAGGGTGCGGCCTGGAGCGCGCAGAGCGACGCGGCCGACCGGGTCCTCTCCCCGCCCCGCGGCGAGTCGGGGAGCGGGCAGCGGCGAGTAGGGCACGTGGATCTCGTGGACGAGGCGCTCGACGAGGTCGCCGACACCATCATCGACACGATCGAGACCGAGGGCGGCCAGGCGGTGCTGGAGGGGGACCTCCTGAGGTCGGCTCGGCGGGCATGGCGGTCGACCGGTTTCAGGGCGGCAGATCGGCGGGACCGTCCTCGACCGCAACGGCTCGATCCAACGACTTCGCCCCCGGCCATCACCTCGTCTTCTTTGGGAAGTTCTTCCTCTTGGCAGGACGAGTCAGACCTCTTCAACTCCGACGTCCTGCTCTTCTGGCACACGAACCCGACTCTACACCTGCATCCCCTTCTACCACTACATAGCCGAGGCCCGTTATCACGGCTGCGAGGCGGCGCTCTTCGCTCCGACGTCTCACCGAGTCACACGCACGCCGACTACCACGTGCCTGTGAAGTGGGGAGCGACCCCGCGATGACGCTCGCGATGTGCCAGGTGATCGTGGAGGAGGGCCTCGTCGCCGAAGACTTCGTGCGCGCCGAGATGCGACCTCTCGCTCCTCATCCGCAACGACACGCAGCGGTTCCTGCGCGCCCGCGACCTCCACCCTCACGGCCTCGACGACCAGTTCTTCCACCTCGACTCCGAGCGCGGCGTCGTGGAAGGCGAGCCGAAGAAGTCCTGCTCTTCGTCGCCCACGCCGCTGCTCGAGGGCGAGCACCGAGGCGACTCTCGCTGACGGCAAGATGGTCACCGTCCTCGTCTCTACGCGTGTGGCTCGTCGAGCACCTCCAGCAGTGCCGGCGGAGGACGTAGAGGTAGACCTCGGCGTGCACCCCGCACGATCCGAGCGATCGCACGCAAGGTCGCGGGCGGGCGCACGCGTGCCTCCTCATGGGAATGGCGCGAGCAAGGCCTACCACTCCGACCTCTACCAGTGGACCATGCACCTCCTCCGCGCGCTGATCCCGCGAACTGGGGCCGCAACGGCTCGGGAATCAACTGCTGGGCGGCTACGCAGGTCGACGGCCAGATGATCTCGGGGATGAAAGGTGTTCCCGGTGCCGAGGGCGCGGAGCAGGTGCTCCAGACCCTCGAGTCGCTCGAGGAGATGACCCGGGCGACCGACCCGACGATGAGCGACGAGCTCGTCGCCGCCGGCTTCTCCGACGCCGAGCGTCGGCGCAGCGGGGCGCCAGATCGTGCCACCGGTGTTCTGGTACCGGCACGCCGGGTACAAGGAACGGTGGAACAACCCCGGTATTCAACGACCCGACCATGAAGCGGTCGTTCGACGACTACTTCGAGGAGGCGCTGCGCGAAGGGATGGTGGGCCGGCGTCTCCCGGCCCGGGCCCGATGAAGCCGCCGCGGTGCCATCGAGTGCGGCGGCAACATCCTGCGCCGCACTCGCGGTGGCGGCGACGATCTTCGAGCATCTCTGGCCGAAGCTGGCGAAGATCGTCACCGTCGAGATCCGCATGTCGGCTACGGCGCTGCAGTCCGACATCGTCCTCCCCGCGGCACAGCACTACGAGAAGGTCGGGATGGACATCCCGATCATGGGTGTCGTCATGTCGGACGCGGCCGTCGAGCCCATGGGTGAGTCGAAGCCGGAGTGGGAGATGTTCCGCGACCTCTGCCTCGCGGTCGAGCGCCGTGCTGCGGCGCGGGGCCTGACGGGGTTCGCGGACCGCGACGGAACGGCCAGGCGCTACGACGAGCTCTGGGGCAAGTTCACGCTGAACGGTGCGTTCGACACGCAGGAGCGGGTGGCCGACGAGGCGATCCGCGACGGTGCGTACGCCGGTGTGCTGCCCCCCGGCACCGACCTCGCAAAGGTGCGCGAGAACGGCGCCGTGCGCTTCACCGACTGGGGCCGCCTCTTCATGGCGAAGGGGCAGGCGGCGCCTGCGCCCCTGATGAGGGCACCCCATACTCCGCGGTCCGGCCATCACGTCGATCGCGGCCTGGCCTGTTTTTGCCGTTCAATATCACCCCGAAGCTGCTCCAGGCCCTCAGGATGCCCAGTATCTTTTTGAAGAATTCACCCGGCTGATGGATAATAGACTATAGTCTATGGGCTATAGTAAAAAACCCATATTTTTTAACCCATAGCCTATTGCCCATAGCCCATTACCCATAAATCTTATGCCCAAACGCACAGACATTCATAAAATCCTGATTATCGGCGCAGGCCCGATCATCATCAGCCAGGCCTGCGAATTTGATTATTCCGGCACCCAGGCCTGCAAGGCATTGAAGGAAGAAGGGTATGAAGTGGTCCTGGTCAACAGCAATCCGGCCACCATCATGACGGATCCCGAAATGGCCGACCGGACCTATATCGAACCGATCACACCGGAGACTGTGGCCAAAATTGTCGAGCGGGAGAGGCCCTGCGCCATACTGCCCACGCTTGGCGGGCAGACCGGCCTGAATACGGCGATCAGGCTGGCCGAACTTGGGGTTCTTGAAAAATTCGGTGTCGAGATGATCGGCGCCACCATCCCCTCCATTAAAAAGGCCGAAGACCGGGACTTGTTCAGACAGGCCATGGACAGGATCGGACTTCGCATTCCCCGAAGCGGTATTGCAACGGACATGGAGCAGTGCCGGGCCATTGTCGCGGATCTCGGGTTTCCAATCATCATCCGGCCCAGCTTTACCCTGGGCGGCACCGGCGGCGGGGTCGCCTACAATTCCGAAGACCTGGACATCATTGCCAAGGCAGGGCTGGATGCCAGCATGAATACTCAGGTCATGCTCGAGGAATCCGTTCTGGGCTGGAAAGAATATGAACTTGAGGTCATGCGGGATCATAATGACAATGTGGTGATCATCTGTTCCATTGAAAACATCGATCCCATGGGAGTTCATACCGGCGACAGCATTACGGTTGCGCCTGCCCAGACCCTGACCGACAAAGAATACCAGCGGATGCGAAATGCCGCCATTGCCATCATCCGGGAAATCGGCGTGGAGACCGGCGGGTCCAATGTCCAGTTTGCCGTTCATCCCGGTACCGGCGAGATGATTGTGGTGGAGATGAATCCCAGGGTATCGCGAAGCTCGGCCCTGGCGTCCAAGGCAACCGGGTTTCCCATTGCCAAAATCGCGGCCAAACTGGCCGTGGGATATACGCTGGATGAAATTCCCAATGACATCACCGGCGAGACCATGGCATCGTTTGAGCCGACCATCGATTACTGCGTGGTCAAGATTCCCAGATGGACTTTTGAGAAATTTCCGGAAACAAAGGATTATCTGACCACGTCCATGAAGTCCGTGGGCGAGACCATGTCCATTGGCCGTACCTTCAAGGAAGCCCTTCAAAAAGGCTTGCGGTCCCTTGAGATCGGCCGCTATGGTCTTGGCGGGGACGGCAAAGACGCCTGGAACCGCGCCGCCTACCCGGTTCTGAAATCGAACAGCGCCTGGCAACCCCCAATTCCCAGCGGATGTTTTACCTGCGTTATGCTTTTTAAGGCGGCATGAGCATGGAAGCCATCCATGACCTGACCAGGATCGACCCCTGGTTTCTGGACCAGATCCGACAGATCGTGGATCTGGAACAGCAAATTGCCGCAGCAGGAAATCCGATTTTCGACCCGTTTTTCTCAAACAGGCCAAATCAACGGGCTTTTCCGACGTTCAGCTGGCCAACCTCACGGGAACAACCGAAGAGGCTGTGAAGGAGCGGCGCGCGGCACTGGGAATCCTGCCGGTTTACAAGCTGGTGGATACCTGCGCCGCGGAATTCGAGGCCGCCACGCCCTATTATTATTCCACCTATGAGACCGAAAACGAAGCCAGATGTCGGACCGGAAAAAAGTCATGATTCTTGGGCGGAGGGCCCAACCGGATCGGCCAGGGCATCGAGTTTGACTACTGCTGTGTTCACGCCTCCTTCGCCCTTCGGGAAGAGGGGATCGAAAGCATCATGGTGAACAGCAATCCGGAAACCGTCAGCACGGATTATGACACCTCCGACAAACTCTATTTCGAGCCGCTGACCCACGAGGATGTGCTGCACATCGTTGAGACGGAAAAGCCGGACGGCGTGATCGTGCAGTTCGGCGGGCAGACCCCGCTGAACCTGTCCACCTCCCTTTTTAAGGCAGGCGTCCCCATTCTCGGCACCCCGCCTGAAAGCATCGACCGGGCCGAAGATCGAAAACTTTTTCAGGACATGCTCAACAAACTTGGCCTGATTCAGCCGGAAAACGGCACCGCCATTTCCGTGGCCGAGGCCGCCGCGGTTGCCGAAGCCATCGGATATCCGGTCATTGTCCGGCCTTCCTATGTTCTGGGCGGCAGGGCCATGAAGATTGTTTATGACCCGCGGACCTGGAAAGCTTTACGCTGCATGCCATCGCCGCATCCCGGACCATCCGGTACTGATCGATAAGTTTCTGGAAGATGCCGTTGAAGTGGATGTGGATGCCATCTCCGACGGAGAAACCACCATTATCGGCGGCATCATGGAGCATATCGAGGAGGCCGGCATTCATTCCGGTGATTCCGCCTGCGTGCTGCCGCCCCTATAGCCTGAAACCTGCCATTATCGAAGAAATCACAAAGGCGACCAAAGCCATGGCCGCCGAACTGCATGTGGTGGGGCTGCATGAATGTTCAGTATGCCATAAAAAATGACCAGCTTTTTGTTCTGGAAGTCAATCCACGGGCATCCAGAACCATCCCCTTTGTCAGCAAGGCCACCGGGGTTCCGCTTGCCAAGCTGGCAACCAAGGTCATGCTGGGCAGAACCTTGAAAGAGCTGGGGCTGATCACGGAAAAAATTCCTTCCCACATCTCCGTCAAGGAAGCGGTCTTGCCGTTTAACCGGTTTCCGGACGTGGATACCCTGCTGGGCCCTGAAATGAAATCCACCGGCGAAGTCATGGGCATTGATCAGGATTTCGGGTCTGCCTATGCCAAAGCCCAGCTCGGCGCCGGCCAGAACCTGCCCCTTGAAGGCACGGTCTTTATCAGCGTCAAGGATCGGGATAAACCAGGCGCCCTCATTGTGGCCAAACAGCTTCATGAAATCGGTTTCACCATCATGACCACACGCGGCACCGGGCTTTATTTTCAAAGCAACGGCATTCCCATCCGGATGGTCAACAAGGTGTCCGTGGGCCGACCCCATGTGGTGGATGCCATCATGAACCGGGAAATTCAGCTCATCATCAACACCGGGTTCGGCAATGAAACCAAGCGCGACGGCTACCATTTCAGGCGCGCCGCCATCAAATACAACATTCCCTATACCACAACCCTGGCAGGCGCCCTTGCCCTGGCAAGGCCATTGCTGCCATGAAACAAAAGGCGCTTTCGGTAAAATCCATTCAGGAGTATTGTGGGATAAGACTATAACCATGAACGATACGTCTTGTTTTGAATCTGAGAGATTTTTCGAAGAGGACAAGCCTCGTGAAGCCTGCGGCCTGTTCGGCATTCACGGCCATCCGGATTCGGCCAGACTGACTTATTTCGGGCTCTATGCCCTTCAGCACCGGGGCCAGGAAAGCGCCGGCATTGCCGTGGTTCAGAACATGCCAGATCGTTTCGCACAAGGGGATGGGACTGGTTTCGGATGTTTTTAAAGAACCCTTTCTGGATCTTCTTGGCGGCGCCGCAGCCATTGGTCATGTGCGGTATTCAACAACCGGAAGCTCCATTCTGACCAATGCCCAACCCTTTGTCGTTCACCACCGGCAGCGCTCCTATGCGGTTGCGCACAACGGCAATCTCGTAAATGCCCATGCCTTGAAAAACGAATTGGAAGAATCCGGTTCCATTTTTCAAACCACGACGGACAGTGAGGTATTTCTACACCTTTTTGTCAAAAACCTGCAAATGGGATTTGAAGGGGCGCTGGTTGAAGCCGTTTCACGCATCAAGGGCGCGTTTTCCCTGGTTCTCATGACAAACAAGGGCGAGATCATCGGTATCAAAGATCCCAATGGATTCAGGCCGCTTTGCCTGGGTCGGTTAAACGGCCATTATGTGCTGGCCTCGGAAACCTGCGCGCTGGATCTGGTGGAGGCCGAGTTCATTCGGGAACTGAACCCCGGGGAAATCGTCATCATCAGCCAGGATGGTGTTCGCAGCATCCAAACACCGGCCGCTGCCTGCCGTTCTTTTTGCATATTTGAATTTATCTATTTCGCAAGACCGGACAGCACCATTTTCGACAAGAATGTCTACCTCACCCGAAAGGCCCACGGCCGTCAACTGGCCGGCGAGGCACCGGTTCAGGCCGATCTGATCATGCCTTTTCCGGATTCCGGCACATACGCGGCTCTGGGATATTCCGAAGCATCCGGAATCCCTTTTGAAATGGGGATGATCCGAAACCATTACGTGGGACGGACCTTTATTCAGCCGACCCAGAGCATGCGGGATTTCGGCGTCCGCGTCAAGCTTAACCCGGTCAAGGAACTTCTTAAGGGCAAGGACATCGTCATCGTTGAAGACTCCATTATCCGGGGTACGACCGTTCGAACCCGCGTCAAGGCCCTTCGGGAGCTTGGGGTCAAGCGGGTTCACCTTCGGGTCAGTGGTCCGGCCCATCGTTTTCCCTGTCATTACGGCATTGATTTTTCAACTAAGGGCGAGCTGATCGCATCCCGAATGCAAAATGATGAGCTCAGGGATTTTCTGGGACTCGATTCGCTGCATTACCTGAGCCTGAAAGGTCTGCTGACGTCAACCGGCGTTGACAACCCCGAAGAGTGTTTTTGCAAAGCATGTTTCGATGGGTGTTATCCGGTTGAATTCGAAGAAAATATTTCAAAGGATTGCCTGGAACAGGGACCTCGGGAATAGATGCAGCCTGATGGAGAATTTTGAACTTGCGTAAAGCCTGATCTTGTGTTAGTTGTTCAAATATTCTGCTTAATATGCGAACAAAAAAATATCTAGTTGATATTATTACCATGCAGACGGCGTGGACATCCTTTTCAGCACCTTAAATAAACGGACAACATTAAAGGAGGGGGTATTTTCTATGAAAACTTTGATCGGTGGTGCAGTAGCTGCGGTTTTGGGACTTATCGGCGTTTCGATTTGGTTTAAGGAATTCTTGCAGATTCTGGCCGGCGTACTTCCAATCATGCTGCTTCTTGGCGGCGGCCTGGCGCTTTATCTGGGTTTTGATGAGTTAAAGGACACCTGGAAAAAAGACGATAAACCGGCCACGCCTTCTGCGGATAACGCTGATAAATACAAACAGGAAATTGATGATCTGAAAAAAGAGCTTGAAACCTTGAAGTCTGAAAAGGCCTGATGGGGTTCAGCTACACAAAGACCGGCCCGCTTTTCCCAGCTGCATGCGGGAGAGTCGCCGTTTCCATCCAGAATAAAGGAGTATTGGTTTTTGTATCCGGTACTCCTTTTCTTTGTCATGTTTATTGAAGAATTGCCGAAGTCGCCAGCTTATCGGCCCTTTCGTTGCCTTCTATTCCTGAGTGCCCTTTGACCTTGATGAATGTCAGATTTTTGAACCGTTTCATCAACATCCGGATACCTGCCACAAGTTCCGTGTTTTTTCTGGCTTTCCATCCCAGCACCAGCAGACCGTAGGCATAGCCGCTGTCCGTATAGACCCTCACCGGCAAATCCGGATTCTTTATTTCCAGAAGACCCGTTCGAATGGCTTCAAGCTCGGCAATGTTGTTGGTGCCCAAACCGATATTTCTGGAAATCTCTTTTTCATGGCCTCGATAGCGCATCAGAACCCCGATTCCCGATGGACCGGGATTTCCCGATGACGCCCCGTCCGCATAGATTTGAATACAGTCCGGATCAGGCGTGTCGGACGGATCGGACTGGACTGGCTTTTGTTTTTTTGGGGACTTGGGGCCGGGTTTCTCAAAAGCTTTTCCAGGTCCGGAGTCCAGGGGCAGGATGTCTGACTCACGCACCCAGTACTCGTAATCCTGTTCTTTTTGATACTTGATCAATGCCTTGCCGTTATGGATATTGATGTTTCCATCCGCATCCACAGCCACCCAGACCTTGTTCTGCTTGAACCGCATGCGCACCCAGCCGGAATCACCCGATGTCATCGTCTTTCTCCCAATGGTTTGAAAATGACTCAGCTTATTTTTTCACTTTCTATCCGTCAAGACATTTTTGCTTTAAAAATGGGCATTGTGTCGTGCGGTAAAAACCAGTACAATTAAAGCTTCCGATTACTTTTTCCTGGATAACGTGAGATGAATAAAACAGATGGAGCCTCTGTCCCGGTTTTCAGCCCGGTTTCGCCAAAAGTCTATGAATATTTCCTGGGTCAGGACTGGGTGGTCATGGCTGGAAAAACCGATCTGGACAATGATATCCTGAGCCTGAGAACCGCCGGGCCCAATGACTGGTGGTTTCATGTTCGCGGCATGCCGGGAAGCCATGTTCTTCTTGTTGGAAACCGGAATGAAGAGCCGGACAAAGCACTGCTTCGCCAGGCCGCCGCCATTGCAGCCTATCACAGCAAGGCAAGGGACGGCGGGGTTGTTTCGGTTTCCGCAACCCGTGCCCGGTATGTTTCAAAACCTCGCGGCGCCAAGCCCGGAACCGTCAGCATTCGAAAAGAAATCGTATTAAAAGTCCGCCCGGGAATTCCAAAACCATCGCCATGACCGATGTTCTGCTGATTCAGCCGCCTGTAAGAGATTTTTACGCAACTGCCAAGCGCTCCATTCCCTATGGCCTGGCCTCTATTGCCGCCTCGCTGATCCAGCACGGGTTTTCCGTGGAGATTTTGGATGGTCTTGCCACGTCCAAATCCCGAAACCTTACGATCCCGCCCGAGATGGACTATCTTTCAAGGTTTTATGGAAATCCGGATCTTTCCCCTTTTGCCTTGTTTCATCAATACAGACATTTTGGGTATAGTTTTGAGCATATCGGAAAACTGGCAAAAGCCTCGGGGGCTTTTTTAATCGGCATTTCCTCCTTGTTCACTGCATACAGCCCTGAAGCGCTTCAGACAGCAAGGGCTGTAAAGGCCTGTCATCCTTCCTGCAAAATCGTTATCGGGGGACACCATCCCACTGCCCTTCCGGAAGCTGTCATGGCCTGTTCGGTCATCGATTATGCATTTCGCGGCGAAGGCGAAGTCTCCTTTGCCCGATTCTGTCACGCATTCTGAAAACAAACCCGTCGCCATCAGCCGCCCTGCTGTCAGCGGTGCCCGGACTTGTTTTCCGGAAACTCCGGGGCTTGCCTCAACGCAAATGATCCTGTCTGGGTAAAGGATCTAAACGCTTTACCGCTTCCGGCAATGCACCTTGTCCGTTCCAAGTATTACCGGCGGGGAAAATCCGGCGCTTCGGTGATTGTCGCCAGCAGGGGGTGTCCCATGGCCTGCACCTACTGTTCTTTGGGAAAAAACGCCAAAATACCGTACCGCCGGAAAAGCCTTGAAGTCGTTATCCGCGAAATGGAGGGGGCTGTTGATGGACATGATGCCGCGTTTATTGATTTTGAAGATGAGAACCTGTCCCTTGACCGTAACTGGTTCATGGCCATTTTATCCGCGATTCAAGCCCGTTTTCCGGAGCCCAGGCCTGAATTAAGGGCTATGAACGGCCTGCTTCCGGCCTCACTGGACAAAGACATGGTCATTGCCATGAAGGCAGCCGGTTTTAAGACCCTGAATCTGTCCCTGGGAACCACTTCTGCGGCCCAATTAAAGCGCTTCCAGAGACCCGACATGCAAGCGGCGTTTGAAAACGCGCTTCAATTTGCCGAAGACTGCGGGCTGGACGCCGTAAGCTATATCATTGTGGCAGGGCCTTTTCAGAATCCCATGGATGCTGTCGAAGATCTCTTATATCTGGCGTCTCTAAGAACCCTTGCAGGGGTATCGGTATTTTACCCTTCTCCCGGCAGCGTGGATTATGATCTCTGCCGCACCATCGGCATTCTTCCCGAATATTTTTCCCTGATGCGATCCAGCGCCCTTCCCCTGTCCCACACCACAAGCCGGTTGGAATCCGCCACATTGATGCGGCTGGGAAGACTATTGAATTTTATGAAATCTTTGATTGATCAAGAAGTTGATTATGAGACGGAAACACAAGGGGATTCAAACAAGAGCCTGCCTTTGGAAAACCGGCGGGAATCAGGCATCCGGCTTTTGCAGATGTTTTTATCAGACGGAAAAATCCGGGGAGTCACCCGGATGGCAGGATTTACGCGCACGAAGTCTGTCTGGATTTGACCCGGCGATTCAGGGACGGACTAGGCTCCATTGTTATAAAAGGCGTCAATAAAAAATGAATCTGAATTATTCAACTGGCAGGATTCTTGTTGTTTCTGATTGTCATTTTTAGTATAAGGGCCAGAAATGAAATCACTTACTGACAATACAACAAAGTCGCATCCATGAAGATGGTTTTTATCACCATTTTCAATAAGGCATGGCAATTTCTGAAACGGGGCTATCACCGGCTCGTCAGAATTGAAGGCGATCCCCGCAACATTGCCCAGGGCTTTGCTCTTGGACTTTTTGTCGGTATGACCCCCACAATGGGGTTTCAGATGCCCATCGCCGTTTTATTTGCAATTCCGCTGCGGATCAACAAAATATCGTCACTGGCCGGGGTCTGGATAACCAATCCGGTCAGCGCTCCTGTCATTTATCCGATCAATTTTCTTGTCGGCGTCAAATTATTCAACATCGACATTTCAACCGAGCAAGTCGTGGATTTCAGCCTGAAATCACTTAATTGCCTGTTGCGTGAAACCCCGGACATCTTTCTGGCGGCAACGCTGGGCGGAATTGTTCTCGGGATTCCGATCGCAATCGGCGGATATTATTTTGTCCTGTCCGCAGTAAACCGATATCGGGCGCACAAAGAAAAAGCACCGGGCTTTCCCTTATCCCGCTTCTAATTTCCTCTCAATTGATATTTTCTGACTGCTTGCAGATGTTCTTCCCAGGTTCTTGAAAACTGATGGGTTTTATCCTGGCGGGACACAAAAAACAGATATTCGCTTTGTACGGGATCAACAGCAGCCAGAAGCGACCTGGCCCCCGGACTTGCGATCGGTCCCGGCGGCAGCCCCTGGCGGGTATAGGTGTTGTAAGGCGTCGGTGTTGTCAGATGCCTGCGGGTGATATTTCCATCGAAATCATCTATGCCGTAAATCACCGTAGGATCGCTTTCCAGACGCATGCGGCGTTTCAACCGGTTGTGAAATACGGATGAAACCAGGGGCCGCTCGCTGTCGGAGCCGGTTTCCTTTTCAATGATGGAGGCAAGCGTCACGGCCTGATGAATGGACAGACCTGTTTTTTCGGCCTGATTGACCATCTCGGACGTAAATACCTGCCGAAACCGCAGGATCATGGTGGACAGAATTTTCTCAGGGCTGATGCCTTTTGGGAAAAAATACGTATCCGGAAAAAGATAGCCTTCAGCCGTATCGGCGTCGATTTTCCAGCCGCGGCAAAATTGCGGGTTTTCGCGGCCCGCAACAGCAGGGATTCGGAAGCAAGCCCGGCAGCGGCAAATTCCGCAGCGATTTCTTTTAGATTATATCCTTCCGGAATGGTGATTTTATGTAAAAAAATCTTCCCGCTGACCATAATTTCCAGAATCTGCCTGGGTGTCATGGCGCCGGACAACAGATATTCTCCTGCCTGGATCCGCCGGGCAAGACCCACGACCCGTGCATAGAGATAGAAATAGGACGGCTTGCGGATGATTTCCGATTGACAGAGCATATCAGCGGTTGTTTTCAAGTGCTGACGCGGCTCAATCGTTATCAGCGCTTCCTTTGAAGGCTGGCCTCCGGCCGTGTCGGCATATTCCAAGACATCGCAGGCCGTCCAGATGCCAAGAACTGAAAGTATCAGCATGAACAAGGCAAATACGGCGATAAAAAATCTTACAAAAAAACTCTTGGAGACGGCAGCGCCGTCACCATTGGCTGTAATTTCTTCCTCCTGCCGGCCATATTGCTTGAACCAGTTGCCACTGGCAGTAATTGGCGGGCTTGCAGCGAAGTTCCTGTATCGCGGTTTCCTCCAGCCTGCTTTTCAGCCCCCGGCTGGAAAGATAGGCATAAAGAACGGTTCCGGTACGGCCGATGCCAAGACGGCAATGGATCAGGATTTTTTTGTTCTGGCCGATGATATCGTCCATCCACGCCATTGCCTTGTCCAACTCCGCGATATCCGGCGTTTTCTCGTCGTGAATCGGCAGATAGTGAACATCAAATCCGTGTTTTGCTTCGATATCGTGCAGGTCGCTGTATTCGGCGCAGAGATTGAGAATGGCGCCCGATGCCGCCGGCCTTTATCCGGTCCAGCTCTTCGTAAGACAACGGCGCACCGCCCACCGCAAGATGGTCGGTGACCCAGTCGATTTCATAGCCCACCTTAGTCAAAATGGAAAATATCCTCTTTATAAAAACTCATCGGACCCTCTATCTTTGGCCTTAATTATGTACACAAATGTCACACAAGTCAATTTTATTCCACATAATCAATTTCCGAACGTCCGGCTTTGCCACCAGATCTTAAAGTGGTTCTTCATATGTATCAGCCACACGAAACAACGAGGAATCTATTTTTTTTAGATCCCAGCATCGGAATGGATTGCAAAAGCAGTGACTTCCAAATATATTAAGGAAGTTTAAGGGGAAATGCCCCCTGAAAAGAAAATATAAATTATCGGATTGAGAAGGACCAAAGATGTGGAAACGAGCAGTTTGCACCAAGGATTGCCCTGACACCTGCGGCTTATTGGTCAAGGTCGAGAATGGTCAGATTATAACCGTTAAAGGCGATCCGGATCACCCTTTCACAGCCGGCTTTATCTGCAAAAAAGCCTCCCACTTTCCAGAGCACATCCATTCGTCTAAACGAATCACCACCCCCCTTAAACGGACCGGCCCCAAGGGTTCCGGGAAATTTAATCCAATCAGTTGGAACGAGGCCCTGGATGAAGTGGCCTCCAAAATGAAGTCCGTATCCTCCGAATTCGGCTCTGAGGCCATCTTGCCATACTCATATGCCGGACATATGGGTCTGGTACACCGTAATGCGGGACATGCTTTTTTTAATCGATTAGGGGCCAGCGGTTTGAAATATACTATCTGCGGCCCTGCCGCTTCGGCTGGATACGAAGCCAGCCTCGGCAGTGGACCCAGCACTGAGATCCAATCGGCTTCCCAATCGGATTACATAATTATTTGGGGCAACAACACCCTGACCACCAACATTCATGCCTGGCCCTATTTCAGCATGGCTCGGAAAGCCGGAGCCACATTGATCGTTATTGATCCCTACCGCAACCGGACAGCTCAACGGGCCGATTTGCACTTGATGATAAAGCCGGGCACCGATGCCGCCTTGGCCTTATCCATGATGCAAGTGATGATCGACCGGGATATGATCGATCACGATTTCATCGCCCAAAAGACAATTGGCTTTGATAAATTAAAGGATAGAGCTTCAGAGTACCCTCCAGCCCGAGCGGCCGATATCTGTGGTGTGTCCGAGGAAATGATAGTACATATAGCTGAAGGTTATGGCAGGGCAAGAGCACCCTACATAAGAACCGGATGGGGACCGGCTCGCCAGCTTAAAGGTGGCATGGCAATGAGAACCATTGCACTTTTGCCTGCCCTGGTTGGAGCTTTTAATAAACCGGGTGGAGGGATCACTCGCTCTTTGGGTGGTGCACCCTCTGATCTAAGGAGTTTGATACGTTCGGATTCTGCGCGCACCAGGCATCCGGACCGTCAACATGGTCGAACTGGGCAATGCCCTTACCAGGCTGGACAATCCACCTATCAAATTGCTGTATGTCTATTTATCCAACCCGGCCGTGGTTGCTCCCCAGTCCCGCGAAGTATTGAACGGATTAACCAGGGAGGATTTGTTTGTAGTTGTTCAGGAGATGTTCCAGACTGACACCTGCAGCTACGCCGATATCGTTCTACCGGGAGCCAGTTTTCTGGAAGTGACCGATCTTTACCGGTCCTATGGTCACAATTATATTCAAATGGCCCGACCGGTTATTCCTCCTGTGGGACAGAGCCGTCCCACTTTGACGATCTTCCAGGGACTTGCATCCCGTCTTGGTTTTAAGGAAGACGTCTTTTCCCTTAGCGAGATGGATTTCATTGAAAAATTATTACTTGAGAAATCGCCTTATATGGAAGGGATAGATTCTGAGATGTTGATATCCGGTAGGGCGGTGAGGTTGAACATACCGTCCAACCCGTATGCCGATGGATTCGCTACGCCATCGGGCAAGGTGGAATTCTACTCGCAGACAATGGCTGATCAGGGTCTTGAACCCCTTCCCGACGGGCAACCGTTAAGGGATCCTGATGGCGGAAATAACTACTCCTTGGAGTTCATCACTCCGCCCCATCACCTTTTTCTTAACTCGGCCTTCAACGAGATAGATGAACTCAGGGAAAGGGTCGGTCAGGCCCGGGTGATGATTCATCCCGAAACCGCCCGGGCAAGGGGCATAGTCAATGGTGATCCGGTCAGAGTGTTCAACGACCGAGGAGAGTGCCGTTTTCTGGCCCACGTGACAGACGACACTCAGGCCGGACTTTTAGTGGCTGAGGGCCTCCACTGGCCCAGCCTATCGCATGGTGGCGGGGCTAACCAATTGACCAGCCAGCGGCTTACCGATATGGGAAAGACCTGTGCTTTCCATTGCAACCTGGTTGAAGTTCAGCCTCAGGGAAATTAACAATACTATCATTTCTGAAAGTGTTTTTCTTCAGCATCTCGTTGACGTATTTTTTTGGTATCCTTTTGCCACTGGCTTCATCAGAAATTTCTTGACGCCCATTTTCCTGGCTCGATGCAAAGGACTCAATAAAGGATATTAGCCGACCATTTCGAGAATAAGGTCTTTAACGGAGAAGATATCTTTCACGAGCCCCGAAATCTGCCCCGCAGGAAGAATTCCCACATCCACATTCCCTTTGATCCATGAATCTTCCATGGATGGACCGCCAAAGAACTGAAGCGCTTCAGTCTCTCCGCCTTCGATTCTTTTGGTAAGAGCTGTCCGCAGGGCACGAACTTGGAACCGTCCCAGATTAATGAGCATGGTCCCCAGATCGCTTGCTTCAACTACGAGGCGCTTGTAGTTATCATGCGCGATGCATTCCCTGGAGGCTATGAAACGTGTTCCCACCTGGACGCCTTAGGCTCCGAGGGCCAAGGCTGCTCTGTACCCCCGAATTTACTGGTTTTGGAGGCCTATTCCAATCAGGCTTCGGACTATGGTTTGGAATGATGGCCCGAACTCAACCGTCCTTGCATTATTTGAAGATTTTGTCAGCCAGATGCGGATCGACCTGCACCGGAAGTCCAGGCGTAAAGAGAAAACAGCTTGAAATGGACACAGCAAGAAATATTTTTATGATGCCGAATCCTGAGGCGGAGTTGCCAAGATGGGTAATAAAACCGTGAACGTGGTTCCGCAGGAGGGTTCACTCTTAACCTGGATACTGCCTCCCAGTTCATCCAGAAGCCCCTTTACGATGGGAAGGCCAAGGCCCGTACCGGTGATAAAGCGGGTTTTTTCATTCTTGACCCGGTAAAAGCGCTTGAAGATATTGTCGATATCCTTGGCTTCAATGCCGAATCCGTTGTCGCTGACATCAATCTGGATTTTATCCGGCAACAAGGCTGATTTTAGCCTCAATGGCCCCGCCATCCGGCGTATAATTGATGGCGTTTGAAATCAGGTTTCCAAAAACGCTCTCCAGTGCCCGTGGATCGGCCGAAATCTCGGGAATGGCCTCATCGGGGAGCACCAGCTTCAGGGCCTGATTTTTTCCCCTGGCCCTTGTTTCCATGAACTCCACAATGCCTTTCAAAAGCTCATTCAGTTTCACCTGTTTGCACTCGATGCAGACATTTCCGGCTTCGATTCGGGACAGATCCAGAAGATCCCCGATCAGGGAAATCATTCCCTGGGTTTTTTCCTTGGCCCGGGACAGCAGATATTGATCCCGCGAGGAATCCTTCTCCACCATGTCTTTGAGGACCAGGGCCAGTTGCTCATGAATGGTGGACAGCGGGGAGCGCAGCTCATGGGAGACCTTGGCCACGAATTCGGATTTCAGGCGGTCCAGAACCTTCATGGCCGTGATATCCACAAGATTCACCACAGCGCCCAGGCATTCGCCGTCATCACCGAGAACCGGCCTTCCGGATGCCATCAGGTATTTTTCGCCGATTGTCGTAAATTCGTATGTGACAGGAAAGGAGCGCGCTTTTCCGGCTGAGATGTCTTCCACCATCTGGCAGAAGCCCTTGTCCGGAATGCAGGCTTCAATGGGATCTCCGGTTGCCATGTCTTTTTCCAGCCCCATCAGCCACTGGAAGGCCGGATTGATCAGCGCCACCTGACCCTGGACATTGGTCACCAGGACGCCATTGGGAAGCGATTCCACAATGGTTCGAATCCGGCTTTTTTCCGTGCCCAGATCCGCCAGATTCCGCTGCCGCTCCAGAGCCAGTTTTTCGGTCTCTTTGGTGAGCCGAATCCGCTCTCTGGCCCGATTGATGACAATCCGCAACTGGTCGGGCTCAAAAGGCTTGGCGATAAAGTCGTAAGCCCCCTGCTTCATGGCGTCGATAGCGGTTTCAAGCGTGGCATAGCCGGTGATGATGATGACCAGGATCTCCGGATTCAATTTCTGGATGTGGCCCAGCACTTCCATGCCGTCCATTCCCGGCATTTTCAAATCCAGAAGCACGATTGAAATCGGATGACGCTCCAGAATCTCAAGCCCTTCGCTTCCCCGGGAGGCTTTATACACCTGATACCCCATGCGCGTCAGAATGCGTTCGGATCCTTCCCGAATGCTGTCTTCGTCATCAACAACCAGAATGGACAATCCATTTGACGTAGTTTCCGATTTCAATAGAACCTTCCTGAATGTTCACGAAAAATTGATGGGCAGTTCGATAACAAAAACAGTTCCCTGCTGATCCGGTTTGTTTCTGACCATGATTGAACCCTCATGGCTTTGCACAATGCCATAAGCCATGCTAAGACCCAGGCCCGTTCCTTTTCCTTCTTCTTTTGTCGTATAAAACGGCTCAAAAACATGGGGAAGCACATCTTCCGGAATTCCCGGTCCGGTATCGGAGATTTCAATGACGACTTTCTGATTATCCGCAGAAAGGCTCGTTGAGATCGTCAGCTTACCCCGGCCGTCCATGGCCTGAGCAGCGTTTAAAATGATGTTCATGAACACATGGTTGAGCTGCTGGATATCGCCCAGCACCAGAGGGATGTCGGTTGACAGATGGGTTTCGATATGAATATTCTGAAACAGGACTTGTTTTTCCAGAAGAAAGAGGGTCCGGGTCAAAGCCTTGTTGATGTCGTGAAGCTGTTTTTCCTGCCGGGTTTGACGGGCAAAAACAAGGAGTTCCTTAACGGTATCCCGGCACCGTTCCGCATCCCTTAAAATCCGGGTCAAATCCTCCATGGCCGGATCACTCAGTTCATAATCCTCCTGGATCAGCCTGGAATAGAGCATGATACCGCCCAGCGGATTGTTCAACTGATGGGCGACGCCTGCGGCCAGCTTGCCGAGTGATGCCATTTTTTCATTTTGAAGCAGCTGGATCTGGGCGTTTTCCAGCTCTTTTTTCAACCGGAGCCTTGTCCGCAAATCATGAAAAAATCCGAAAGAGCCGACTTCCTGACCCCCTTCATAGATGATCGATGCATACAGGCTGATGGGGATTCGCTCACCCTGTTTTCCCAGGACATCCACATGGTATTCCTTCAGTTTTCCCTTGCCGCCGTATTCCTCGCTTCGAAGCTTTTCCATGACGTCCCAGGCGCCCTGGTTCGGATAGACATCCTGAATATAAAGGCTTTCAAGCGCTTCTTCGATGCTGTACCCGCTGACTTCGGCCGCCGATTGATTGAAAATGAAGATTTTTCCCTTTCGGTCCGCGGCAATCACCCCATCCACGGCGCTGTTGATCATGTTTTTCAAAAACGAACTCGACCGGCGAAGCTCTTCCTCCAGCTTTCCGAGCCGGTCCAGATCAAAATCCACCATCAGCAGTGCATCGATGGTTCCTTCAGCATATATGGGATAACAGGAAACCCGCTCGCTTTCCTGAAGACTTTTGGGAGAATGCCTCAGAATGGGTTTCCCGTTTGAAATTACGCGGCAGGCGGGGCAGTCATCACAGGGCGTGCTGAACTCAAAATAAATATCGTAGCAGGTGCTGCCGACAATATCCTTGCCCCGCTTTTCGGCCGTAAACCGGTTGGTGGCCAGAATGCGGTGATCCGGGGAGACCACGATCATTTCGCGGTCCAATGCATCAATGGCCCGGATCAGATAATCTTTCTCAGCTTCCGTGCGCTCATCCATCCTATAAAGCCTTATAGGCCGACTTCCGCAAGATCCGGTCCCAGGTAGGTGCGCTCGTTTTCACCCAGTATACCCAGCGACAGGCAGATCAGGGTCCAGAGATGCACCGTGTGGTATTCGCCGCCGATAATGCTCTCCGATATCATGAACCTGGGCATGGCAGTTGTGGCAGGGCGTGATGCAGTAATGCGCCCCGGTTGCCATGATCTGCTCGAATTTGAGCCTGCCGTAGGCACGCCTGGCTTCGGGAAGGCCGGATTGCAGAAAGCCGCCGCCGCCGCCGCAGCAATAATTGTTGGAGCGGTTGGGAAACATGTCGATGAAATTTTCTTCACCCACAACGGACTTAACAACAAACCGCAGATCTTCTGCCACCGGATCTCCAAAGCTTTTTCGAACCAGCTGGCAGGGGTCCTGAACCGTAAACTTGACTTTCAAGTCCTTGTTCCAGTCGGAATTGACTTTAAGTTTTCCTTCCCGTATCCACTGGGCATAATACTGAATAATGCTTTTAATCTCAAAATTGTGAGGAATGCTGAATTTTTTCAGTCCGACCCGGACTGCAAAGAGTTCGTGCCCTCACTCGGTATTGAGCCAGACCTTGCACTTCAAATCATCCACGGCCTTGGCCTTGATCTGGACAATTTGTTTCCACCTTTCGTTTTCAGCCAGGAACATGCAGTAATTCTCTGCAGCCCATCCCTTGGAGCCGTAAGTCCAGTCGGCCCCCACAAGATGCAGAATTTTCCAAAGCGGCACCATTTCATCCGGTTCGGTGACCGGCTCCCGGGAGTTCTGGTTCAGGAAAAACTCGGCCCCGACCTTATCCATGGGCGCCTGAAGATCTTCAAATCCCGGCTGGCTTTCCCGGACCTCGTTCAGAACGTCTTCCACCACGAATCGCCAGTCTTCTTCGGATGCGCCCATGGCGCTGCATGTGTCATGTTTCAGCGCCATGTCGCAGGAGCCCACGATTCCCTTGGGTTTCTGTTCTCTGGGCCAATTGGCCCGGACATTGAACACGAGCTGGGGAATATCGATTTTCATGGGACAGACATAAATGCAGCGCTGGCACATGGTACACATCCATGCCCACTTGGAGCTCAGGATTTCTTCATCCATTCCCAGAGAAGCCATGCGCAGAAATTTCCGGGGATCCATATCTTCCAGTCCGGTAGCCGGGCATCCGGAAGAGCAGGCCCCGCAGGTCAGACAAAGGTTCAGGTTTCCCGCCGTCCGGCAGAAGGGCCATCACCTTGTCCTTGAACAGGCTCTTGCCTGATTTTGACATCCGAATGACATCTGTTGTCATGACGAGATTTCCTTAAGGGTAATAGGTTTGGGACAACGGGCCTACATGCCCACCAGGCGCTTGACGCTCTGGGTAATGTCCTCGGCCGAAGCCGGCTTGGGAAGATAATCGTCGGCTTCCGTGCTCATGCCATCGTAATGCGAATATTTTGTGGACGTGACGCGGTCAGCCACGGCCGTCAGCAGCACAATCGGGATATTGGCGTAGGCACTTTCTTTTTTAAGGGCCGCACACAGCTCATAGCCGTCCATCTCCGGCATCATGACATCCAGTACAATGGCGTCCGGCGGGTTGGCCTTGATTTTTTCAAAGCCTTCCACGCCGTTATAGGCCAGTTCGGTTTCAAACCCTTCTTTTTCCAGATAGGTCTGAACGATCATCGAAAAATCAGGCTCATCGTCAACGATGAGAATGCGTTTTTTTTCACTCATGGGTCACATCCTTTCATATCAATGGATATCCTGCTAGTGGTTAAATGGGCGCCGCGAAAAAGAAGCAACAGCGCTTCGGCTTTTCCCGCTTTCCTACCACACCGGAGACGCTAAGTCCAGTACAGGATAATGGGACAGAACTTCTGCTTTTCCAACCTGCTTTTCACACTTTTCCCTTTAACTCTCCACCACAGGCCGTGGGAAAGAGACCGGCCCGTTCAACGATTTCCGCCACTTTTTCTTCCCATTCGATGGCCATGATATGGAACCCGTGCACGCCTTCCACTGACTTGAGGCGTTCAATGGTTTCGACGCAGATGGCAATGCCTTCCTCAGGCTGTTTTTCCTTGGGGATGCCTGCCATGCGCTTGATGACATCATCGGGTACATCCATTCCGGGAACCCGGTTTTTCATATACCGGGCCATGCCGACGGATTTCAGCGGCGTCACGCCTGCCATGATGTGAACTTTTTCAGTAAGTCCCCGTTCTCTGGCCTGTTTTATCCAGAGCTCGAACTTGTCGAGATTGTAAATACACTGGGTCTGAATGAATTCCACACCGGCTGCGATTTTCTTGGCCAGGCGGGGAACCCGAATTTCAAAAGGATCTGCAAAAGGGTTTTCCGCAGCGCCCACAAACATCCGGGGAGGCCGGTGAATGTCCGCGCCGCCTAAAAATTTTCCCTCATCTCTCATGTGCCGCACGGTCTGGATAAGCTGCATGGAATCGATATCATGGACATTCTGGCCCGTGGCGCAATCCCCGAAGCTCTGGTGATCGCCCGAAAGGCAGAGGATGTTGTGAATATCAAAGGAGGCGGCCCCCAGGATGTCGCTTTGAATCGCGATCCGGTTACGGTCCCGGGTCACCATCTGAAGGACGGGTTCCAGGCCCATGAGCTTTAAGCGGATACAGGCCGCAAGGCTGCACATGCGCGTGACGGATGTCTGGTTATCGGTAATATTGATGGCATCGACATGGTCTTTGATCAAATTCCCTTTTTCTTCGATGTGTTTAGGGTCGCTGCCCCGGGGAGGACCGACTTCCGAAGTGACCGCCAGATGTCCTGCGGCCAGAATTTTTTCAAGTTTGCTTGGCGTTTTAGTGGTCATATCTGCACATCCTCCCTGACGACTTTTCGGGGTCCGCCTGCCCTGTCGGTGGACCAGTCCTTGATCGAAAAGAGTTTTTCATAGTCATCCATCCGTCCCAGAGCCTTCAGGCGGTCCACAATGAGCTGCCAGGCGCAGTCCAGGTCTTTGTTGATCTCGCACTTGCCCTTGCTGGAGCCGCCGCAGGGACCGTTTAATATCCGTTTGGCGCAGCGCGAAACCGGGCAGATGCCGGCCGTATTTGCCAGAATGCACTGGCCGCAGGCCTGACACCGTTCCGTCCAGAGTCCCCGCTTTTCGGTAACACCCAGAAAACAGGTGTTCACACCCGGATAGACCGGCTTGGACAGGTATTTTTCCGCCATGAACTGGACGCCGACGCCGCAGGCCAGCGAGACCACGGCGTCGTATTTGTCGATGCGATCCCGGATTTCTTCAAGATATTCATGGTCGCACTGGACGTTCCAGCGTCACTTCGTCAATCCGCATGTCCTTTCCATTGTTGATAAAATACATCCGAAGGGCAGATGCCAGAATGCCCACTTCTTTTTTCCCGCCAGCCTCGCAGACTGTGACGCATTCATTGCATCCCAGAATCAGCACATTGCGATGGCTTTCCACTTGCTGAATAATTTCTTCGATGGGTTTTTTATCCGCTACAATCATGTTTTGTGACCTCTCTTGTCATGGTCAGGGGTTTGGGGTCAGGGGTCTTTGTCTTACGCCGCCTTTTTCATGGCCAGCTTGATGGGATTGGGCCCGAGTTCGCGAATCCGCTGATCCATTTCGCGGGCGTATTCAGCAAACCGGGGGCCTTCGGCGGAGGACAGATTAAACATCTGAACCCGCTCGCTGCCCACACCGACGGTATCCAGGAGTTTCTTGGCCTGTTCCACCCGCTTTCTGGCCCGGAAATTCCCGCTGTTGAATGACAGTCTCCTTCCAGACACCCAACGGCATAAACACCGTCAGCGCCTTTTTCAAAGGCCCGGAGGATGTGGAGAATATCCACTTTTCCCGTACAGGGTACGCGAATGATCTTGATGCTGGAAGGATAGCTGAGTCGCATCGAACCTGCCAGGTCCGCGGCCGTGTACCCTCAGAAATTACAGCAAAATGCAACAATAATCGGTTCAAACGCTTGCGTCATAACACCCCCTCCCAGAGAGCATCTATCTTGCTGAGCAGTTGATCATCTTCATACCAGTTAAGCTCAATCGCCTTGGCCGGACATTCGGATGCACAGATACCGCATCCATGGCAAAGCGCCACATCGATTTCGCTGACCCCGTCGGCATTGATCCGGGGCACGCCATAGGGACAGGACCGCACGCAGATCAGGCAGGATGCGCACAGATCGTCTTTTACCTGGGCTGTCACAGCGGAAAGGGTCAGACGATCCTGGGACAGGAAGGTGGTGGCCCGCGAGGCCGCCGCCAGGGCCTGGGCGATGGTTTCCGAGATCAGCTTGCGGACTGTGGGCCGTGCCGCAGACAAAAATGCCTTCGGTGGCCATGTCCACGGGCCGGAGCTTGACATGGGCTTCCATAGAGTAGCCTTCCGCGTTTCGCGCCAGCTTCATGATGGATGCAAGTTCTTCGGTGTCCGCTGCCACCATTCCGGCACTCAAAGCCAGAAGATCGGTGCTGACATGGAGCTTTCGCCCGGATGATGGATCCGTGAAGGTGACGTAGCCCCTCATCCGATTGGGTGATCTTCGACGACCGGCATGTCCTCCTCGTGGAACCGGAAAAAGAACACCCCGAGTTCTCGGGCTTTGGTGATAATATTGTTCCAGGAACCCGTAAGTGCGGATGTCCCGGTAGAGGACAAACACCTGGGTTTCCGGATTCAGTTCCTTGATGTGGATGGCGTTTTTAATGGCGCTCTGGCAGCAGATCTGGAACAATTTGGGTTTTCATCGTTTCTGGAACCCACGCACTGGATCATGACCACCTGGTCGAGATCCGTGCGGCCCTCTGTTTCCAGGCGGGCTGCCAGCTCAATTTGGGTTAATGACCCGGGGATGCTGGCCGTAGAGGAATTCCTTCGGCTGGTATTCGGTACCGCCGGTGGCCAGGATGATGACGCCGTGATCGATTTTTCGCTCATACATTCCGGGGCCACCAGGACTTCCGTTTTGAAATTGCCTTTGAATCCGGAAAATCCAACAATCAGGGACTGGGTCAACACCTGAATTTTGGGATGGTCCTGATTTTCCGTCAGCTCTGCAAGATAGGCCCGGATATCAGCACCTTCAATGGTCTGGGTCAGGCCGGGGCAAGCCGCCCAGTTGGGCTTCCTTTTCCACCAGCACCACTTCAAAACCCTGATCCGCCAGACCCAGGGCCGCATTCATTCCGGCCACGCCGCCGCCGACGACGAGCGCCCGGTATGTGACCGGAAATCTGCCGTTCGTGCAGGGGTTTAAGGGACGGCCCGGGCCACGGCCATTCGGATCAGATCCTTGGCTTTTTGGGTGGCCTGTTCCGGGGATGTCCGGAATGCACCCAGGAGTCCTGGTTGCGGATATTGG
Source organism: uncultured Actinomycetes bacterium (assembly GCA_963706745.1). Lineage (GTDB taxonomy): Bacteria > Actinomycetota > Acidimicrobiia > IMCC26256 > PALSA-610 > JAOSJK01. The sequence continues at coordinate 455,079 of CAVPMX010000007.1, forward strand.
CCATTTCAAACAGGTATTTATTGAGACCGCATGTCTCAAGGGTGTCCATGAAAATCGGCTTCATGGGTTTTGGGGCTGCAGGAGGAGACCACGATCCGGGTTCAGCCGGTGCTCCTGGATATTTCCTTCATCTTGTCCTGGGCATCCTGGCGCACGTGAAGAGGTTTTCGCCGGCATAGACCACGTTCGGCAGGGTTGTGACATATGCCTGGACGTCCGGGCACATCCACAACACCGGCGATATTGATGCCGCAGTCGCAGACAAACACGCCGATCCGGGGCTCAGCCGTCGACATCGATCTCTCGGCATGGTCGACGGTTTGGTGCGGGTGCCCCGGGCTTCGGCCATGTAACGGCCGGCTGCGCAGGCGGCGGCACTGGCTTCAGTGACGGAAGAGGGGATGTCTTTGGGTCCCTGAAACACGCCGCAGGCGAAACGCCGGGCCGGCTCGTTTCCACGGGCGTAAACGGATGGGTGACCGCAAAATGGTTTTATCCAGGTCAGATGTCCAGAAGCTTGGCCGTTGAATGGCGGATTGGGACGCCTGAAGGCCCACGGACAGCACCACCATGTCGAATTCTTCTTCCCGGATGGCGCCGGACTCTTCAGCGTACCGGAGTCACAGGTTGCCGGTGTCGCGGATTTCATCAATGGTATGGATGCGGGCTTTTTCAAACCGGACGCCGTCATCGTTTTTGGCCCGGAGATAATATTTTTCATAATCCTTGCCGAAGGTCCGGATATCCATGTTGAAAATCACGGTGTCCAGGGTGCGCTTTGGAATGCTCTTTGGCGATCATGGCTTCCTTGACGGCGTACATGCAGCAGACGGAAGAACAGTAACCGTTGCCGCACCGGTTGTTGTCCCGGAGCCGATGCACTGGAGCCAGGCGATGCGTTCCGGTTCGTTTTGTCGGATGGCCTCACCAGATGGCCCATGGTGGGGCCGGATGCGGAGAGGATGCGCTCAAACTCGAGGCTGGTGAGCGACATTGGGCTGGTTTTAGAATGATAGATGTCGTCCAGGTGTGACGGGTCGAAGACATCATTTCCGGGCACAGAATCACGGACCCGACAGCCGGATTTCGCTCAATGGCTTTCTGGGAGTGGTCGATGGCATTGGCAAGACAGGCGTCCACGCACTGGTAGCACTCCGAGCAGATGCCGGGAGGCCAGACACCGGCTTGCCTCTTTTTGGGGAGTTCTCTCACTGTACCCGAGCTGAACTTCGTTAAAATTGGAAATACGGTTTTCTGAAGGCATGTGGGGCATGGGCTGCCGGCCGGCTTTTGCATATCCTTCCACCGGCACATCAGAGACGGCTGTCCAGTCGACTTCCCGGCCTTCCCAAGATCCTGGCCCTGAATGAAGCGGTTGATGGAAATGGCCGCCTCTTTTCCGGCCTGAATGGCTTCCACAACGGTTTTGGGGCCGGAGACCGC
>CAVPMX010000008.1:0-132355 GCA_963706745.1 uncultured Actinomycetes bacterium
CGAGAGGCCTGGGCGCGGTCGAGGTGGGTGCGGTGGCAGACGTCGAGGCCCACCATCGTCACCGGAGCGCCGCTGTCGAAGACGATCGCGGCCGCCTCGGGATCCATCCAGATGTTGAACTCGGCGGCGGGCGTGATGTTGCCCGGCACCGCGACGGTACCGCCCATGACGACGAGGTCGGCGAGTGCCCCCGCGAAGTCGCGGTCGCTCTCGATGGCCGCCGCGACGTTCGTCAGTGGACCTATGCGCGACGAGTGTCACCTCACCCGGCGACCCGACGACGATCTCGCGCAGGAAGCCGGCCGCCGCTCTGCGGTGGCGGTGTGTCGTCGGGACCCCCGTCGGGTGGGTCCTCGCGGGCCGCGAGCCACATCGCCTGGAGGCGCCGACGCTGCGGGTCGCGGGGCCCTCGCGCTCCGGCGTGCACCGGGATGTCGGGTCGCCCGGCCAGGCCGAGGAGGCGCCGGGCATTCGGCCACGAGTGGGAGACGGGGACGTTTCCGTGCACGAGCGTGATTCCCTCGAGCGTCGCCTCGGGCGAGCCAAGGGCGTAGAGGATGGCCAGGCCGTCCTCGGGATCGGCGCCGGCCGTGCCCATCCCGAGGTCGGTGTCGATGACTAGGCGCATGACCCCACACTCGCGCGCCCTTGGCGCAGCCGGCTCGATCGCGGGGCCGCCGGATCGGATGTTCGGCAGGTCAGCGGTTGCGCACCCAGCTCACCAGCCGGCCGATCACCGCCCCCAGCAGGAGGGTGACGACGAGCACCCAGATGAGCGGCGGGTTGCGTTCGTCGAAGACGAAGCCCACGCGGACCGACTGCGTGTTGTCGATGACGAAGGCCGCCAGCGCGACGGCGAGGATGCCGACCGCAATGATGCGAACGACGTCTCGCTTCGGCCTCGACTGCTTCTCGTCATTGTCGCCGCGTTCGTTCATAGCCCCCTCGATGCTCGTTGCGTCCGCCATGGTCCTGCGCTCGGGGAAGGCTACCCGGATGCCACGGGAAGGATCGGGTGCCGTGGCGGGTTACTGCTATGTGCTCGACATACCCGTCGCGCTCGCGGTCGGTGCGGGCATGGTCGCCACGGTGAACCCCTGCGGCTTCGCGATGCTGCCGGCGTACCTCGGCTTCTTCGTCGGAACCGACGACACCGATGCCAGGGGCGCGGCGACCGGCTGGCACGGGCGCTCTTCGTGAGCGCAGCGATGACTGCGGGCTTCGTGACCGTCTTCGGAGTCGTCGGCCTCCTCGTGCAGACGGTCGCACAGGGGATCGACCAGCACCTGTCGAAGGTGACGCTCGTCGTGGGTCTGGTCCTGGTCGGGCTGGGCGCGTGGCTGCTCTCGGGCCGTGAGCTGAGGATCAGCGCACCGAGGGTCGAGCGCGGCGGGCGCGACCGCCGCTTCGTGTCGATGTACCTCTTCGGCATCTCCTACGCCACGGCGTCGCTCTCGTGCACACTCGGGCCGTTCCTGGTGGCGCTCACGCCCACCTTCCGCTCCGCGGGCACGATCGCCGGGATGGTCGCCTTCGTCTCGTACACGCTCGGGATGGGAATGGTCGTCGGTGCAGTCACCGTCGCCGTCGCCGGAGCGCAGGGCACGTTCGTGGCGCGGCTGCGCAGGGCAGGGCCGCTGGTGAGCCGGGTCTCGGGAGCGTTGCTCGTCCTCGCCGGCGCGTACGTCTCCTGGTACGGCTGGTGGGAGCTGCGAGGCGACTTCGGTGCCGATCCCGTGGTCGACAGGGCGCAGTCGGTGCGCGTCTGGCTGGTGGAGCGGGTCGAGTCGCTGCCGCGTGCGCTGACGGCCGGGGTGCTCGGGGCGCTGGTGATCGTGGCAGCGCTGCGCGCCAGAGCCCGACGGCAGGGCGGGAGACTGGCGCGGGGAATGCCGGGGGACCGGGCTGGGTTGGCGACGTGTCGTGCGACCCGGAGGTCTCCCGCAGGTGAGCAAGTCCATCGGATCCGCAACGGGTCGCCCATGCGGTGTCCGCATGTCGGCGCTCCTCGCCGCTGGCGGCCTGCTGATGGCGGCCTGCGGCGGAGCGTCGTCCACCGCAGGCGACCCGTCGACGGTGCCGACCGGCTCCGCAACGACCGCCGCGCAGCCGCAGCCATCCGACCGCGGCGAGACGCCGGCGTCCAGCACGCCCACGCGCGCGACCGCTCCCGATGCCGGGAGTCCGTTGCCCGCCGTCGAGGTGCTCGATGTCGCCACGGGCGACAGCGTGCAGTTCGCCGACTTCCTGCCGGCCGACCGCGCACTTCTCTTCTGGTTCTGGGCGCCCCATTGACCCACGTGCAACCGGGAGGCCCCGGAGGTCGAGCAGTTCGCTCGCCAGCACGCACAAGAGGTGACCGTGATAGGCCTGGGCACGCAGGACAGCTTCGGCGAGGCTCAGGAGTTCCGCGACCGCCACGGGATCACGTTCACGATGGTCTGGGACGAGTCGTTCCAGACCTGGCAGGCGTTCGAGGTGAGCGCTCAACCGGCCGCGGTGCTCGTCAGCGCAGCAGGCGAGCCGCTCGGACGCTGGAGCGGCATGTTCTCCGAGGACGAGGTTCTCTCGCTCGCGGCCGACGCCTGACGTTCGGAGTCGACGGCGGCCGGACCTCAGGCACGTTCTCTGACGGCACCGGCGGTGCCCGAGCCCGAGTGCACGCCGACCCCCGGACCCACGCGCTGCGAGCTCTCCGGCCTATCGTGTCGCGACGGAGTCAGGAAGAATGGCCTCGCTCGATTCGTGTGCGGCCCTTGGAGGACGAGATGCAGGTGCGTCACTACATGCGATCGGTCGCCATAGCGGCCGTCGTCGCCACGATCGGACTGGGTGCAGCAGCGTGCGGGGGCGACGACGCCGACGACGACTCCGGTGCGGGCAGTGACTCGACCGCGGACGCGGTCGACGGCGGTGGCGACCTCGATACGGGACTCGACGTCGACAACTGCACGCTCCTCACCGACGCAGAGGTCAGCGCTCTCGCCGGCGAGGCGCTGGAGGCGACCGGTGACAGCCCGCTGGGATGCGGATGGGTCGTGCCCGACGAGACGATCGCCGACTTCACCCTCAACACCTTCCGCTCCGCCGACTCCGTCGAGGACCGCGCTGCAGACCTGGCGCCGTCGGCAGAGGTCGTCGAGATGGAAGGCGTCGGTGACTCCGCCGTCGCGCTCGTAGTCGACGGGTCGGTCAACTTCCTCGTCGCCAAGCAGGGCGATCTCGGGGTCGTGCTCGTGACGACCTTCCTCGACGTCACTCCCGACTCGCCGGAGCTCGAAGCCGCCGGAGCAATCGCGCGCACCGCGCTCGCGAACTTGGCCGAGTCGGCCTGACCCTGGGGGACGGATGCTGCGGTGCCGGAAGGTCGTGGCGCCGGTGGATCGTGGTAGCCGATGAACACGCGAAAGGGCCCGGGCAGCTGCCCGGGCCCTTCGACCCTGATCGACGCCTTAGCCGATGGCCGTGAAGCCACCCACCTCTGCGCCGTCGAGGTGCAGTGAGAAGAAGTCGCCAGGTGACATGACGAGATCACTGGGGAACGTCACGTTGAAGCTGAAGTTCGGCGGTGCGCAGGTCGACGACGGGTCGTCGGCCGGCTCCACGAGAGCGAACATCTCGGCGCCGTTCGTCTCCTCGATCGCAGTGACCTCTGCGTCGCAGACCGGCTCGGCTCCCGGGTTGTCGATGGTGAGCAGGCCGGTTCGGTAGGCGTCGTCTACGAAGAGCACCAGCTCGGCACGCATCTCGCCGATCGTCATGTCGAACGGGATGTTCGACGGGCCGCCGCCGTCTACGCAGACGTCGACCCCGACAGGCGCATAGCTCTCGCAGAGCACCCGGATCTCGTCCTCCGAGAGCGCGCCGGTGTCGTCTGCGGACTCGTCGGCGGGCTCGTCGGCCGGGTCGGACGTGCCTTCGTCGTCGGTGGCCTCGGACTCGCCTGTCGTGTCGCCGTCCTCGGCGGCTTCGTCGTCGGCGTCGGGAGCCGCAGTCGTTACCGGCTCGTCCGATGCGTCGGAGTCGTCGTCGTCGCCGCACCCGGCGGCTGTGAACATCAGCAGTGACAGTCCCGCGGCGGCCAGCTTGGTCCCGTGTCTCACGTTCTGCCTCCCTGTCGACCCGCCGGAGCCTCTGTGGTGGCCGGCGACCAGTCATCGGGAGCATCGGCCGTTCGGAGGTCGAGTGAAGGAGGAGTGCACGGTGCGGGCAGCCGGAGAAGGGCGCGGTAGCCGATGGCACTCTCGGTGGCCGACAGGCCCGCGGACGGTGGTCGACATGACACGTGTGCCCGACGGGACCATCGGTCACGTGGGGAAAGCCCCACGTCTCCTACGGGAAGTGGGGGAGGTCGGCGAGGCGTGCGGCGACGAGGACAGCGTCGTGCTCCGCGAAGTCGTCGCGGCCGAGCCACAGGGGAGTGCCGTCGGGAAGGTGTGCGTAGCAGGCCCGCGCCAGGGCCAGGGCCCGCGACGGGTCGCTCTCCCACCGCGCCCGGTCGGCGATGCCGGCGAGGTCGTCGGAGCTCTCCACGAGGCGACGAGCCCAGTGGTCGACGTGCGCGAGCCCCGGCAGGTAGTCGCTCTTCGACGAGTTGCAGCCGTCGGCGAGTACGAGGTTCTCGATTGCGTCGTTCGGCCAGCGCGACCACGGCACGAAGTGATCGACCTGCGTACGTCGAGCCAGTCGGTCGTTGCAGTAGAAGCAGGAGCCGTGCTGAAGCTCGGCCAAGCCGACCCGCAGCGACTCGGGGAACACTGCGCGCTCGGCACCGAAGAGGTGCGAGTGCAGGCGCTCGTCCTCGGTGGCGATGCGGTTGATGCGAGCGACCATCCGAGTCCAGTGCAGCTCGATCAGCGGACGCAGCAACGGCGCGAGGCGCAGCAGCCTGTCTCCTGCCCCGGGCCGGAACCTGATCTCCCCGCCGCCCGCCGCGTGAAGTGCCGTCAGGCCCACCGACTCGCCCCAGTCGATGTCGTACATGAAGGGCCGTGAGTCCCTGCCGACGACCTGAAGGAGCCTGAGCGGATACCTGGCGAACGTGCGCTCCACCTCGTCGAGGCAGCGTCCGTGCTCGTCCGGCATGCGGTGCTCGATCTCGGAGACGTTGCGGCATCGGTGCTCCGCCCCGAGGAGGTGGAGCCGCAGGATCGCTCCGAGCATCGCCGACTGCTTCGCCGTGATCTGTCGGAGGTTCATCGGGTCACCGGTCGAGCCCAGGTAGCTGCGAACCTGCGGCAGATAGATGTGCAGCACATGCCGGGCGACGGTGCGCGTGTGGAGAACCTCGGGCGCCCTCCCGTCGCTGCCGGCCCGCGCGGCGCAGGCGTCGATCAGGCCGGTGAGCAGGGCGAGCTTGTACGTCGCGACTCGCCGACCCTCGTCGATCACCTGGAGGAGTCGCTCCGCGAAGACGGCGTCGTCGATCTCGGCGCCGGGCGTCGGGGCGCCCCGGTTGCCTGCGTTGCCGGGGCTGTCGGGGCTCATGGGCCTCCCGGTTGCACGTGGGGGGCCGGGCGGGCCCCGGCCTCCGGCGTCGGGGATCAGTGGTCTCTCTTGCCGGGAAGGTGCTCGCCCACGTGGCCGACGACGATGAGACGGCCGTCATTGTCGATGTGGCAGTAGGCGCGCAGGCCCTTCTCGAGGCGGAGGTGGGGGCCGAGCATCACGTACTCGCCCCGATGGCGCACGGTGTACGCCGCCGCGTGGAGCTTCTCGGCGGTGTCGCTGATCCCTCCCGCCCAGTCGAGGCCGGCGTTGCGCATCTCCTGATCGAGCGAGCCCTGCACCTGTCGAGCCCGGAACCGGCGCGAGACCCTGTCGAGCGTCATGAGGAGGCGCGAGGACCTTGCGGGGATTGCGCGCCTGGGCGCGCCGGGCGGACGAGAGCGCGTCGGGCAGGTAGATGGTGTCGGTCGAGTGGATGCGTGCGATCTCCACGGCATCCACGAGGCTCGTCGGTTCGCGCGGACCGGCAGTGGGTTCGCCGGGGTTCACCAGACCGGCGAAGAGCCGGTCGCGCTCCTCTGTGACTGTGGCGAGCTGGCGTTCCAGGTCGCCGAGCTCGTCGACAGCGGCGTCGTAGTCGTCGTGCACCATGTCGAGGTCGCCGCGCAGGATCTTGATCTCGTTCCGAAGGCGCTCCGCTTCACGCTGCAGAGCGGCTACGCGCGTGTCGGTGCCGGCCTCGGCCGGAGTGACAGCCGTGGGGGCTGCACCAGGCGCGCCCGGACCGCGCGGTCGTGTCGCCCGCAGCGGCAGGCTCCTCGAGCGAGACGAGGTGAGCTCGGAGCCGTGCCTCACGTTCAGTGCGTTGTGCGCGCGTCTGCGCCGACCGGAGTCGATTCCGCAGCGGGGGCTCGGCGACGTGTGTCGCCGCGACCACGAAGAGCCTCGCTGCGATCGAACGCCGGAACACGGGCTGTGCGCCGCCGGCGGAGAGGTCGTCGCGTGACCACTTCGGGTGACGTGACGGGGAGTCCTTGGAGTTCCACCTCGGCCAGTAGAGCCTGGCGCCTCCCGGCTCGACGGCGAACTGCGCGCCGAACTCCACCCGCATCTGGTCGAGCGCATCGACGGCCACCCGGACCACGTGAGCGACCCCGACGAGCAGATCGGCGAGCGCGTCAGGGTCGAACGCGGCGCGCTCCGGTACGGGGTCGGCGATCACCAGGACGGGCAGCATCCGCGAGGGAGCCTCCATCACGTAGGCGGCGAGCTCGGTCACGTCGGCCGGGCCGAATCTGGTCGCCTTCCTGCCGAGAGCCCTCCCGGCATCGAACGCCGGACAGTGGTCGACGAGCGCGCCGACGACAGAGGGGCGCTCGGGCGGGCTCTCGGTGACCTCGACGAGCACCGTCGTGACCGGCTCGAAGGCCTGACGCACGAGTACCCAGCCGTCGGCCGCGTCGGCGCCCACCGTCACCGAGAGGCGTCGCCGGAGCGTCTCGTCGGACGGGTCGGGAGACGCTATGACCAGGTCGTGGAGGAAGTCGTCAGAATCGCTGTCGGCGAGAGTGGTCCACCGGATCGCGACCGCCTCCGAAGGGCGCCACGAATCGCGGTCGCGGTCCGATTCCTCGGGCATGTCTCCGTAGAAACGGCGTAGCCAGGCGCGAAGCGTGATCCGGGCGCGGTGTGCAGCTCGCCCATCGGCCAGGCGCAGCAGCGTTGCGTATTCCTCGCGCACGGCCACCCCCGACGTGTTCCCTCGAGGCGAGCCTATCGACGCGGAGCATCGGCACGGAGGAGGCGTCCGGTTGCGGAGTCGACGGCCACTTGTCCGACTCGCGAGAAGTAGGACGATTACGCGGTGATTAGGGGCTTATCGACAGGGGGCTACGTCAGGTGGGCGCCGTTCCCGCCGATTCATTGGAGTGGTTCCTCTGCGCTGTGGTCGTGGGTGCTCAGGGAATCGAAAGGCGAAGTGTCGGATCGCGGAGGGCTCCTCCGTCAAGCAGGTGTCAGGAGCACGAGCCCAAGGAGAGACGATGAGGATCTTCAGTTCGAACCGAGCAGCAACCGGGAGCCGAGTCCGGCAGGCAGCCAGGATCGTCGCCGCCGTGTCGGCGTTCGCCCTCGTGGCCGGCGCCTGTGGCGACGGCGAGGGAACGGCCGACCCGCCGGACACGACAGCCGAAGCGGCCGACGCGCAGGGCGGTGCCGTCGCCGTCGTTCGGGAAGCGGCCGGCGACGTGGGCTCCGACCCGTTCACCACGGCCATGGGCGACGGCGACTTCGCCGACGAGGTGGCCGCCCTGCCCGTCTCCTCCGACGATGCGGCCGGCGCGGCTCTACGTGCCGGTACTGCTCCGGGGCTCTACGGCGGGACGGGCGACGCAGGCCGCTGCGACTCCGGCGCCCTCGTGGAGTTCCTCGAGGCGAACGCCGACGAGGCCGACGCCTGGGCGGGTGCGCTGGGCATCGCCACCGACGAGATCGCCGAGTACGTGGCGACCCTCGAGCCGCGGGTTCTGCTGCACGACACCCGCGTCACCAACCACGGGTTCTCCGGCGGACGCGCCACGCCACTGCAGTCGGTGCTGCAGGCCGGCACGGCGGTCCTCGTCGACGCGACGGGCGTGCCGCGGCACGCGCTGCGCCTGCGGCAACCCGCTCGCCCCTCCGCAGGTCTCGGTCTCCGAGGAGATCTCCGGGCCGTCGTGGCCCGACGAGCAGACACCTCATGTCGTGGTGCCCGGACCGGTGGTGCCCGTGCCTGCAGCCCCTCTCGACGGGACGATCCCCGGTGACGCCTCGTCGGACGACTTCTGCACGGTGTGGGCCGCGGTGGAGCCGACCGTCGCCGGCGGGCCGAGCGGCGCGGACGACATCGAGGCCTACATCGCCCGGTCGCAGGACGGCTTCAGCCGTCTGGTCGAGGCCGCTGAGCAGGCGGCCGGCTTCCCCGCAGACGCACTATCGGACCTGACGCAGTATCGCGACGACCTCCTCGCATGGTCGGGTACCGGCACTCCCGGATCCACCGAGCTGCGCGATCGGATCGAGGCCTTCCTGCCCGCCTGGTGCGATGGGAAGCCCGCGGCCGACGGCGATCCCGTCGTGGAGCCGGACGACCCGTCGGCCGGCGCGGGCTGCGGCAGCATGCAGTTCTACCTGCTCGCCTACGCTGCCGAGGGGCTCGGAGTGGACCACGCCGCCGTCTCGCAGCCGTACATCGATGCGCTCGTGGCAATCGCTGCGGGCACCGATCCCGGTGCCGAGTTCGACGTCGCCGATCTGGCGCCGATGCTCGCCTACGAAGAGGTCGGATGCGAGGGCGCGCAGGCAGTGTTCGACCTGCTGGTCGACGCCGGGTTCGGTGACGACTTGATCGGCACCGACCTAGAGCCGTGAGCACCCGACTCGGCGACGCCCCGGAACAGGAGCTGGACCCGGCCGCGGCCGATGTCCGCCTGGTCGACGCGATCCGTACCGGGCGCACCGAGGCATGGGATGAGGTCTACCGTCGGCACGTCGACCGGGTCTACGGGGTCTGCTTCTCGGTGCTGCGCAATCGGGCGGATGCCGAGGACGCAAGCCAGGCGACGTTCCTCCGGGCGGTCGAGCGGCTGGATCAGCTTCGCGATGGCCGGTCGCTGAAGGCCTGGTTGTCGGGCATCGCGCGGCGCACCTCCATCGATCGGATCCGCAACTCACGTGAGGCGCCGGTCGACGACTGGCCGACGGGGGAGCCGGCCGACGAGCCCGACCTCGCCGGCGGGCTGAGCCGCCGGGAGACGATCGCGCTGGTGGTCGAGGCGCTCGACGGGCTCGAGGTGCGCGATCGGCTCGCCCTGGTCCTCGCCGACGTGGAGGACTTCGACGGCGATGCGCTCGCCGAGACCTTGGGAGTCCGCCGCGACCACGCCTACACGATCGTCGGGCGTGCGCGCGAGCGCTTCGGGCGCTCGGTGGCGGCCCTGGTGGTCGGGCGGACCGGGCGGAGCAGCTGCCATGAGCTGGCGGCTCTCGTCGGCCCGGCCGGCGGGCCGCTCGACCCGAGGCTCCGCAAGAGAGTGGCGCGCCACATCGATGAGTGTGAGCGCTGCCGTGAGACCAGGTCGAGGCGTGTGAGCCCGGCCGCGCTCCTGTCGATGCTCCCGCCGATCGTCACGCCCGCTGCTCTCCGTGTCGATGCCTCGGTCGCTCGCGTCGCCGGCGCGGCACCGGCGCGCTCCGATGGCACTCGGCCGGCTGGTCCGCGACGCGCCCACTTCTCCTCACGGCTGCTCGTCGCAGTGTCGACGGCTGCAGTTGCGGGTGCTGCGGTCGTCGCGTTCGCCGTGGGGCGCGACCGGCCGGAGCCCGAGGATTCGGTGCCGGCACAGGCACCGGCCTCGGTGGCCGCCACCGCGCAGGCACCGGGATCGGTCTCGACGGGTCAGGTCGACGACTTCTGCGAAGTCGCGCAGGAGTGGAGGGTGGGCCTCGCGGCGGTACCGATATCGACTTCGCCGGCCGATGTCGAGGCGTGGGCTACGCGCAACCGCGACTACGTGGAGCGGTTGGCGGCGCTTGCTCCGGCCGCGATCTCGGCTCGCTGGGAGGAGTACAGCGCCGGGTACGGCGGTCTGGTCGAGACCCTTAGGGGTGCCGGCTGGGACGTCGGAGCCGCCGGTGACGACGCGGCCCTCTCACACGTGCGCGACGAGATCGAGTCCGATCTGGCGGTGCGCTGCGGCGTGAGTGGTGGTCGCTGAGCTCGGAGAGGCCGCCGCCGGGGGTCTGCCGGGGTCTCCGCGGCAGAAGTCGCGCCGTCGGAGTCGTAGGGTCTCGAGTGGGTGCCGCGCGTGAGGGCGGTCGGTGCGCGATGGTTCATGGCCGAGACGAGGAGACCGAGTGGCACCACCGCTGACCATCACATTCCTCGGGGGGCTGGGCGAGATCGGGCGCAACTGTGCCGTGATCGAGTCCGAAGGCGAGATCCTGCTCCTCGACTGTGGACTGATGTTCCCCGACCTCGACATGCCCGGTGTCGACCTCGTACTACCCGACTTCACGTATCTCCGCGAGCACAGCCACCAGGTCGTCGGATGCGTCGCGACTCACGGACACGAGGACCACGTAGGCGGTCTCTCGTTCCTGCTGCGCGACCTGTCGTTCCCCATCTACGGGTCGGCGCTCACTCTGGGCCTCGCGAGGAACCGCATCGCCGAGGCAGGTCTCCTCGACCGCACCGACCTCGTCGAGGTCCACGACGGCGAACGTCGAACGATAGGTGCCTTCGACATCGAGTTCGTCCCCGTGACCCACTCCGTCCCGCACGGGTTCGCGACGGTGATACGCACGGCGCAGGGGGTCGTGCTCCACTCCGGCGACCTCAAGCTCGATCTGACACCCGTCGACGGCCGCCTCACCGACCTCGCCCGCCTCGGTGCGATCGCATCCGGTGAAGGGATCCGCCTCTACCTCGGCGACTCGACGAACGCCGACGAGCCGGGTTACTCGCGCAGCGAGCGCTCGGTCGGGACGGTGCTGGAGGACCTCTTCCGCAGGCACGAGGGCCGCCGCATCGTCACGACGTGCTTCGCGAGCCACCTGCACCGCATCCAGCAGATCGCGGAGGTTGCGATCGCATCCGGGCGCAAGGTGGCGACCCTGGGGCTCTCGATGAAGAAGAACGTCCGCCTCGCCAGGGACCTCGGGGTGCTCGCGCTCCCCGAAGGCGCACTGGTCGACATCGACGCCGTGGCGGGGCTGCCGCCGGGCCAGGTGTGCGTGATCTCGACGGGCAGCCAGGGCGAGCCGATGTCGGCGCTCTCGCTGATGGCGTCGGGCTCCAGCAAGTGGCTCGACATCGGCCCCGACGACACAGTCATACTCAGCTCGCACCCGATCCCGGGGAACGAGATGAACGTCTCCCGCGTGATCGACGGCCTGATCCGCCGCGGCGCCGAGGTCATCTACTCGGGCATCGAGGAGGTCCACGCGACCGGGCACGCGAAGCAGGAAGAGCTCAAGACGCTCTTCGGGATACTCGAGCCCGAGTGGTTCGTGCCGGTGCACGGCGAGTACCGACATCTCGTCTCCCACGCCCGCCTCGCGCGCCTGATGGGGGTTGCCGACGATCGCGCAGTCGTCTGCGTCGACGGCGACCAGGTGATGCTCGACGACGACGGTCTCCGCATCAGTGGCAACGTCCCCGCTGACCACCTCTACGTCGACGGGCTGCTCGACGACGTGGGGCACGAGCTCCTGCGCGACCGCCGGACCCTCGCCGACGAAGGCGTGGTCGTCGTCATGGCCACCGTCGACGCCGCGCGCGGCCAGCTCCTCGCCGGCCCTCAGATCATCACGCGCGGGTGGGTGTACGCCCCGGAGGCAGAGCCGCTGCTCGCGGAGTGCGCGGAGGAGGTCAGGGCGGCACTCCTCGACGCGCTGGGAGGTGGGACGCCGCTCGAGCTGGAGTCCCTGCAGCGGACGGCGCGCAAGGCGACCGGCCAGTTCGTCAGCAGGAGGACGGGGCGCCGTCCGATGATCGTCCCCGTCGTCGTGGAGGTCTGACCCCGTCCGACCGCAGGGGGACAGGCGGAGAGCCCCGCAGATATAGTGCACACCACGTGAAGATTTCGGTGCGGCATGAGCAGGCGGGAGCGCCCTCGTGAGATCCACTCGGTTCGTGGCCCTGATGTTGACGGCCGGCGTCGTCGCTGCGAGCTGCGGCGGCGACGACAGCGGCGACGGCTCGTCGGGCGGCCCGAAGCTCCAGGCCGCGGGTGACGCGAAGGTCGAGGTGACCGACGCGGGCGACTCCGGTACGACCACTACCCTCGCCATCGCCGAGAGCGAGGAGGGCCCCGCGATCGTGCGCCTCGGCAGCGCCTGGACCGCGTTCCGGGAGTGCATCAAGAAGGCCGGCTTCGGCGACGAGGAGCTGCCCACGGGACCGAACGGGACCGAGGGAATGGACCCCGCGTACGTCGACGCTCTCGGCAGGTGCAACAACGAGACGGGCATCGTCGACGCGTTCCAGGCCTTCCAGTCGGAGGCAGAGAACCTCGACCCCGACCAGATCGAGGCGCAGAACACGGGCCTCATCGCGTTCCGGGAGTGCATCATCCGCCGCGGCTGGACGATGGGTGATCTCTCGCCGAACGAGAACGGGGCGCTCTTCCCGTCGAACGGCGCGCCGGAGCCGCCCGAGGGCACGGACTCCACACGCGACTACGAGGAGTGCGCGAAGGTCGCGACAGACGCTGCCACGGAGCTGTTGGCAGAGCAGGAGAAGGACGCCGAGGAGAACGGCTGAGGATCCGTAGGGCGGCGTCTGACGGCGAGGCCCCCAGAACAAGCGCAGGTAGCAGTCCAGATGCTCACGAAGAAGCGGCTCGTGGTACTCGGCGCCTTGATCGTCCTCGCTGGGGGGATCTTCGTCTTCAAGCAGGCCGGAGACGAAGGATCCGGTTCGGGCAGCGGCGACGAAATCATCGTCTTCGCGCCAGTGGAGAGGCGGACCCTTCAGGACGTCCTCACGGTTCAGGGAGAGGTGCGTCACGAGGAGCTCGGCGCCCTGAACATGCTCGCCAACGGGCGGGTGACCGGGATCGAGGTCGAGGAGGGCGACACCGTCGACGAGGGTCGCGCGGTCTTCGCCGTCGACGGGCGCCCGGCAATCGCAGCGAAAGGCGACTTCCCGTTCTGGCGCCCACTCGAGGAGGGCTCTGTCGGCTTCGACGTCTACCAGCTGGAGCTGATCCTCGAGCGCAACGGATACTCGCCTGGCGCCGTCGATCTCGACTTCACCGGATCCACGCGCGACGCCCTGGTGCGTTGGCAGCGTGACCACGGCTACAGCGCGACCGAGAAGGAGCCCGACGAGACGGTGACGGTCCAGCTACAGCAGACCGGTGACGGCTACACGCTCGGCAACGACATGGTCGCGGCCGGACGGATCGTCGAGCAGAGCGGTGGCGAGGTGCCAGAGAGCTCGGGCGGCATCGGCACGTCGCGTCCCAGATGGGGAGCGCTCCAGCCCAAGGCGGACCCCCTCCCGAAGATCAGCATCGCAGCGAGCCCGACGAGCATCGTCGAGGGCGAGGCGTCGCGCCTCATCTTCACCTCCGACCGAAACGCGACCGCCGACCTCACCATCCGGTTCGCAATCTCGGGATCCGCGACACCGGGCGACGACTACGACGCGCTCTCCGGTGAGGTCGAGCTCGAGACGGGCGAGAGCCGCGTGGAGCTGATCGTGCCGTCGTTCGCCGACGACGACCTGGAGACCGACGAGACCGTGGTCGCGACTCTCACCAGCGGGACGGGCTACGCGATCGGCGGCACTTCGCGGGCGACCATCACCCTCACCGACCAGACGATCGCGGAGCTGACGATAGATCCGAGTGAGATCTCGGTCACCGAGGGCGGGACGGTGACGGTGAACGTCGTCTCCGATCAGGCGCTCCTGGCCGACACGCAGGTCGAGATCGCAATCGGTGGCGAGGCAGTCGCCGGTGACCCTGCCGACCCCGAGCCCGACGTCGACATCGACTACGTGGAGCTCGAGGACACCCTCCTGATGTCGAAGGGCTCCACCAGCAAGTCGATCCGGATCGAGACCCTCCCCGACTCGATAATCGAGGGCGACGAGGAGATCACGATCCAGATCACGGCGGCGAGCTTCCCCGAGGACGCCTACGAGGTCGGTGACGTCTTCGAGGCGACGGTGACCATCGAAGACGACGCAGACCTGCCGACTCTCACCATCGAGGAGGACTCCGAGACCACCAGTGAAGGGACACCGGCCACCTTCACGGTGACCTCCGATCTCGAGATCACGGGAGAGCTCGACGTCTCGTTCGTCGTGTCGGGGTCGGTGACCGTCGAGGACGACTACCCCGAGCCCGACGAGACGTTCGCCTTCGCCGCTTCCGACGAGACGACCCTCTCCATCACCACGACCAACGACGACGACATAGAGCTCGATGAGACGCTCTGGGTCACGCTGCTCCCGGGCGAGGGCTACGAGGTCGGCGAGCTGATGGCGGCCGCGACGACGATCGAGTCGGAAGACGTTCCCGAGCTCGGCATCACCGGTGGCGGCACCGTCTCGGAGGGCGGAACGATGACCTTCGTCATCACCGCCGACAAGGCGCCGGTCGAGGACACGACCGTCGTCTTCACCGCGAGCGGCACGGCCCAGATGGGCACCGACTTCGAGGCGCTCGAGGGGCTCGTGGTGCTCCCGGCCGGTGCGACCTCGGTGACGATCAGCGTTCTGACAATCGACGACGACGCCCGCATGCAGCCGGGCGACTTCGTCGTCGGCGACTGGCCGACCCGGATCGGGCAGGTACGCGTCGACGAGGGCGAGTTCCTCACCGAGGGAATGGAGATCATGCAGCTCACCGAGGACGAGCTGACGGTGACCGTCCGCATGAGCCCCAGCGATCGGACCGAGCTGACCGACGACCTGCCTGCCACGGTGGAGCTGGCGGCTACCGGCGCGACCGCGCCGGGGAACATCATCGAGCTCTCCGATGCCCCCGACGTATCCGAGGGTGGCGCCGAGACGTACTCGGGCGAGGTGACGGTCGAAGGTGAGCTCACCGTCGTAGACGGAGCGACCGTGAACGTCGACGTAGTGCTCTTGGAGGCGACCGACGCGATCGTCATTCCCGTCGCGTCCCTTGTCAGCGTGGGCGGCGGCACCGAGGTTCGCGTCGTGGCCGACGACGGCTCGTTGCAGAGGACCGAGGTCGTCACCGGTCTCACCGAAGGCGCCTTCGTCGAGGTCGTCGATGGCCTCGAAGGCGACGAGCAGGTCGTTGTCGAGGTCAAGCCGGCGTGATCGACGTCGGCGAGACCGCATCGCCGGCGCAAGGAGAGGCAGCCGGAGTTCTCATCGAGCTCGAGGCGGTGACGCGCACGTACGGCGAGACGGTTCCCGTACACGCGCTCAATCAGGTCTCGTTGCGGATTCGCAGCGGCGACTTCATGTCGATCGTCGGGCCGTCGGGATCCGGCAAGTCGACCATGCTCGGGCTGCTCGGCATCCTCGATCTCCCGACCAGCGGCCGTATCAGCGTCGGCGGCACCGACGTGTCGACGCTCGGCGACTACCAGCGGTCGCGGCTACGCGGCGACTTCGTGGGATTCGTCTTCCAGCAGTTCCATCTGGTGCCGCACCTGACTGCTCAGGGGAACGTCGAGGCCGCACTTCTCTACCGCGGCCTGTCGGTCAACGCCCGGCGTGAACGCGCGCGCGAGGCGTTGGACCGGGTCGGCCTGGGGCACCGCTTCGACCACCGACCCATTCAGATGTCGGGTGGCGAGCAGCAGCGGGTCGCGTTGGCGCGAGCCATCGTCACCGAGCCGCGGATGGTGCTCGCCGACGAGCCGACGGGGGCCCTCGACACCGCGAACGCGGCGAACGTCATCCAGATCCTCGAGCAGCTGGTGACGCCTGACACGGCTGTCGTCATCGTGACGCACGATCGGGAGGTCGCAGCGCACGCGGCGCGGAGGGTGTCGATGCTCGACGGTCACATCGCTGCCGACGAGCGCGCCGCGCCCGGCACGCCGCTCGGGCCACCCGCCACGCTCGCGCGCGTGGGTGGTGGAGAGGCATGAGGCGCCTGAGGGAGATCATCGGCACGGCGCTCGCGGGCTTGGGGGCGCGAAAGGTTCGCACGGCGCTGATCATGCTCGGCCCGATGCTCGGTGTGAGCGCCATCGTCGGAGCGGTCGGCATGTCGGAGTCGGCCAAGGGAGACCTGAAGCAGACGCTGCGCGAGCTGGGGACGAACCTCGTGGTCGTGCGCGCCTCCGACGCGTTCGGTGGGGGCGGCGGTACGCCCGTCCTCCCGGAGGCCTCGGTGGAGCGCGTTCTCCGGGTACCGACCGTCGAGCAGGTCACCGCGATCCGCGAGGTGGGGAGTGTCGAGGTCTTCCCGACGGAGGAGAGCCGCGAGTACTTCGAAGGCCTCCCGGTCGGCGTGCGCGTCGCCGACGCGGAGTTCCCCGTCGTGCTCGACGTGGGCTTCAGGAGCGGCCGTTGGCTGAACGACGCCGACGAGGAGAGTGGCAGTCGCTCGATCGTGCTCGGCAGCGACCTGGCGTCGGAGTTCGCCCTGATGGAGAGCGAGATCCGCGACGTCTCGCTCGGGGGGCGGCGCTACGGCGTCGTGGGGATTCTCGAGCGCGTCGATCTCGTACCGACCGTCAACAACACGGCGTTCATTACCCAGACCGCCGCCGAGAACGATTTCGATGTCGAGGCCGAGCCCACAGCCCTCTACGTGCGTGTGCAAGACGGTAGGACGACCGACAGCGTCGAGGTCCTGCCGATCGCGATCGCGCTGGGCGGCAGCGAGACGGTCTCGACCGAGGTCCCGTCGTCGTTGCTCGAGGCGGAGGCACAGGTCGACAAGACGCTTCAGGCGGTCGTGATCGCGATGGGCGCGCTCGCGCTCGTCGTCGGCGGGGTCGGCATCGCGAACGTCATGTCGATCTCGGTCATCCAGCGCTCCTCGGAGATCGGGATCCGCCGCGCGCTCGGCCACACGCGAGGAATCATCGCGGTGCAGTTCCTGATCGAGGCCTTTCTCGTCGGCGTGGGGGGTGGCCTGGCCGGCGCGCTGTTCGGCGCGGGTGCAGTGAACGTAGGTGCGCGCATGCAGGACTGGGTGTTCACCTTGAACCCGCTCTTGCTCGTCTGGGCGGGGGCGCTCGCGGTAGCGGTTGCCACCGTCGCGGGTATCTATCCCGCGATGAAGGCCGCGCGACTCGAACCGCTCGAGACGCTGAGGCTCGGCTGAACGTGGAGCGGTCGGAACGCCGCGCGGCATCGGCCGGTCGCCGGCGCCGCCTGCTGCTCGGTTCCGCCGCAGTCGCCCTGGCAGCGCTGGTCGCGACCGCAGTCGTCCTGTTCTCAGGCGGTGGTGACGGCGTCGAGGAGGTCCCCGAAGACGCGGGCACCACGACGTATCCGCTCGGGCCTCGCCCAGCCGCCGTGGCCACAGGAGCCGGGGGCGTCTGGATCGCCGACGCGGAGGGAGGCGAGGTGCTGCGCTTCGACGAAGATGCCCGAGAAGTGCGTGATCGGATCGACGTGGGCAGCGACCCGCTGTCGCTCGCCGTGGAGGGCGATCGCGTGTGGGTCGCGTCGCACGGTGAGGGCCGACTCGTGGCGGTGCAGGCGGGGGAGCGCGAGCCCGTCGGGGCCGTGAAGATCGGTGGCGATCTGGCGCGAGTGGCCGCAGGTGACGGGGCGGTCTGGGTGACCGACGCCTCGGGCGAGACTCTGGTGCGTGTCGATCCGGATGCCGCGGAGGTGACCGACGTCATCGAGCTGGGTGGCTTCCCGATCGGTGTGGCGATTGGCGAGGGTGCCGCGTGGGTGACCCTCGCGGAGGCCGACGCGGTCGTGCGGATCGACCTGGAGAGCCTCTCTGTGACCGACACCATCGAGGTCGCGACGATCCCGACGCGCATCGCCGTGGGGGATGGTGCCGTGTGGGTGTCAACGGAGGGCGGACCGCGCGTGTCTCGCATCGATCCCGAGACGATGGAGGTGGTGAAGCGAGTCCGGGTCGAGGGCGTCCCCACCGACCTGGCCGTCGGCGGGGGCAGTGTCTGGGTCGCGCACGGGAGCACGGGCCGGGTCTCGCGACTCGATTCCGACACCGGAGAGGTCCTCGACGAGTTCGAGGTGGGGACGAACCCGGTGGGCATCTCCGTGGGTGAGGGCGCCGCGTGGGTCGCCGACCGGGGCGGCCGGAGCCTCACCCGGATCGGTTGACGATCCGACGCATCCGGTCTAGCCGCTCCGGCGATCGACCGCCTACTGTGAGCGACGTGCCTGGGCAGCGCTCTCTGACGAGGACTTGCCGGCGTCGCTCTGCCCACGTGCCGGC
This sequence comes from uncultured Actinomycetes bacterium, assembly GCA_963706745.1. Taxonomy (GTDB): domain Bacteria; phylum Actinomycetota; class Acidimicrobiia; order IMCC26256; family PALSA-610; genus JAOSJK01. The sequence goes on from CAVPMX010000008.1 coordinate 18,357, forward strand.
GAGGTCCCGGGGGGCGACCGCCCGACGGATCGCTGCTCCTACCGGCACGGTGATGCGCGTGCTCGTTGTCGTCTGCGTCGTCGTTCTCGCCGGCTGCAGCGTGGGGAGGATGGGCGGATCCGGGTCGCCGGGCGCGAAGCGGTGGGGTGACCGGACGGGCCCGACAGTGGTGGCCGAGCACTGCGTCGAGCGCCTCGACCTGGACGGGTACGCAGAGGCGTTCCGGGTGGTGCGCGGCCCCGACTGGGACGGGGCCGACATGTCGGTGGCCGCGGATCTCGGCGGCGATGTCCGTCTCTGGCTCTACGGCGACACCTTCACCGGCGAGATCGGTCCCGACGACAGGATCCTCGACCCATGGGACCTGCTCCACAACTCGATGGTCGTCCAGCGAGGCAAGTGCTTCGAGTTCCACATGGGGGTGGTGGACGGAGTCATCAGCGAGGTGATCCCGGACCGATCGCGCCGCAGCCGCTACTGGCCGGGCGGGGCGTACGCGGTCCGCGACGGCAGGCGGATCTCCGAGGTCCGCGTGCTCGTGACCATCGGGCACAAGCCGAAGGGCGCCGACGGCTCGTTCTCCGTCCGGCTCGTCGGTGCCGCGATGGTGCGCATGTCGTGGCCCGACCTGCGGGTGCTCGCGATCGAGGAGCTGGGTTCTCCGCGGAAGCTGATCCTGCACCACCTGGTCGACGGCGGCGACGGCTGGAAGTACATCTACGCTCACCGCAGGACGGCATCTCCTGCGCAGTTCGTGGCGCGTGGTCGTGACGAAGACCTGATTCGGGGCCGCCTCCGTTGGTGGAACGGCAGGGGATGGACGCGCGACGTGTCCGAGGCCGTCCCGATGGAGTTCATCGACGGTGGACGCGAGGAGGAGGGCCCCTACTCGCCGCTCTACGTGGTTGCCGACGCGCCGGGGTTCGTGGCTTCGGCGACCCGGCTGGTGCTGATGACAACCGACGTGAGCGCCTGGTGGTCGAGGAGCCCGTGGGGGCCGTGGCGGACCGCGAGCGATCTCGAGGGAAGGGTCGTGACGATGCCGATGGACTCCGAGAACTACCGCTACGGGGGCCACGTCTCGGATCTCCCGGGTCTCGGCCCCACGGCCATCTGGAACCACCATCCGGGCTACCGCGAGGGTGTCAACGACGCCTACGTCTTCGGGCCGCGCTTCGCCGCGCTCGAGGGATTCACGACGCCGTGGCGCAGCGCGTCGGGTGGCTGACGCGCGCGGCCGGGCCCGCCTGTCGCAGCCCTCGAGATGGGTCACTTCGGCGGTACAGGTGTGTACTACCGACCCATCTGGATGGCCGGCGTGATCGACGCGGTCCCGTTCGCCGGGCGCGTCGACCCGGCCTTCGGTGCCGTCGGCGAGGCATTCAAGTCGAACTTCGCACCGGATGCCGACGGCGCGTGCGACCTGGGCGCCGCACTCTGCGTGATCGCCGGCGGCCGGGTCGTCGTCGACTGCTGGGGAGGTTGGCGCGACGCCCCGTCGGGCCGCCCGTGGGAGCGTGACACGCTCGTGAACGTGTACTCGGTCCTCAAGCCGGTGACGGCCGTGCTGGTACTGAGGGCCGTCGAGCTGGGACTCCTCGACCTCGATGCCTGCGTGACCCGGGTCTGGCCGGAGATGGCCGCAGCGGGGAAGGATGGCTTGACTCTGCGCCAGGTGCTCTCCCACCGCGCCGGCCTCCCGGCCGTGCGACCGATCCTCGCCGACGACGCTCTGTACGACTGGGACGCGATGTGCGAGGCGCTCGCCGCGACCGAACCTTGGTGGGAGCCGGGCAGCGCTCACGGCTACCACGTGAACACCTTCGGCTTCCTTGCCGGCGAGCCTGTGAGACGGGCTCACGGATCCCGGTTCGCCGACGCACTGCGGGAGATGGTCACCGGGCCGCTCGATCTCGACCTGCACGTGGGGATCTCGGGCGCCGATCTGGGTCGTGTCGCCGACATCGACGCACCGGCGCCGGACTCCCTCGTGCAGCGTGCCGCCGACCGCGACGACCGCGGCACTCGTGACGAGAGCGAGCATCGACGGATGCTCCTGCACACCTACTTCAACCCACCGGGGCTGTCGGGCTTCGGCACCGTCAACACGCGCTCGTGGCGCAGCGCCGCGATCCCCTCCACCAACGGGCACGCGACGGCACGAGCCGTCGCGGCGTTCTACGCAGCGCTCCTGCCGGGCGCTCCTCGACCTGCGCTATCGGCGGCGACCCTGCGCGAAGCGATCACCCCTCACTCCGAGGGGCACGATCTCGTCCTGGGCCGGCCGTCGCGCTACGGCCTCGGCCTCGCCCTGCACCTCGACGAGCGCCCGGTCGGCGCGACCCCCTCGGCATACGGGCACTACGGGTACGGCGGGTCGCTCGGCTTCGCCGACCCGGATGCGGGAATCGCCTTCGCATACCTGATCAACCGCCCTGGCGACCGCTGGCAGAACCCCCGGACACGCGGTCTCCTCCAGGCGGTGCGCGACAGCCTGTGACCGATCAGGCTCCGCCCGACATCTCCGCGGCGGCGCGTCGCTCCATCTCGTCCGACGGGACGTCTTCCACGTGCGTGCCGATGCTCCACTCGTGGCCGAACGGATCGCGGATCTGGCCCGACCGGTCGCCGTAGAAGCGGTTCTCGACCGGCGCGTGTCAGGGTCGCCCCGGCCGACACCGCCCGCTCGACCGTCGCGTCGACGTCTTCGACGTACACATGGAGCGAGACGGGCGTCCCGCCGTACTTCGCCGGGCTCGAAGCCCCCATGTCGGGGAACTCGTCGGCGAGCATGACGACGGAGTCGCCGATCTCGATCTCGGCGTGGCCCACCGTGCCGTCGGGGCCGGGGAGGCGCAGCCTCTCGGTCGCCCCGAACACCTTCGCGTAGAAGTCGATCGCATCGGATGCACCCGATACGACCAGATACGGAGTGACTCTCCTGTAGCCGTCGGGAATGGGCTGGACGTCGGTCACGGGCTCCCCCTTAGTCGTCTTCCCGACCGTTCTACACCCGCGGCGCCTCGGGTGGTCCGCGGCCCTGCGGGGCGGTCCCGGTGCCGATCCCAGTCGGAGCGGGTAGGGTCTCGGCCCGGGAGATCGGCATCGCTCGCCGTGGCTGTCTCAGGGGACGTGTATCTTCACCGCAGGTCCTCGTGGAGTGGGCCGGGGTGAGATGGGGAGCATGAACGTGGGGAGCATGAACGTGGGGAGCATGAACGTGGGAAGCAGAACGTGGGGAGATGATCAGGGGGCGTGAACGTGGGGAACTCGTGAAGGTGCTGGTCGCCACCGCCGTGGGGCAGGGGCAGGATCCCGACGATCACTGCTGGGCCAGCGAGGGCGAGCTGGTGCGCCTCGTCGACTGCGCGGAGCCGGGTTGCGGCTACAGGGCTTTCACGGGCCTCGAGTCGCGTCAGGCGACGAGCACGGCCCGTGTCGAGGAACGACGCGACCTCGAACCGTACGTGCTCTCCCTGGTCTTCCGGCACGACTGGGAGCGGTTGGGCCTGGCCGCCGACCGCGACGATGCGGAGCTGAGCGCGGAGATCGAGGCCGAGGTCGCCGATCTCGTCGGGTGGTTGCAGGATCTCGAGCCCGGTGCGGTCGTCGAGCGCGCGGGTTCCGGCCTCCAGGTGCGCCAGGTGATGGTCTGACGGCGGCTCGACGCGCCGGCTCTGCACTCCTGTAGCGGACGGCGACGAACCGGCCATGTGCGGCGCGCGTCGAAGCCGCAGGGGGTAGCGGCCCCACGGCGGCGTATTGTTCGCGCGCCTTGCTGTGCAAGGCAGCCGAACGATTCCTGCGTCGCCGGGATGGAGCATGACCGGAGCCCGATCTCAGCTCGAACCGGCCGTCGATCTCAGGCTGCTCGCCGAATGGATGGACGGCGAGGGCCTCCCCGACGGCCCGATCGACGACGTGGAGCGGCTCGCGGGCGGGACGCAGAACATCCTGATCCGGTTCACTCGGGGCGGTCGCTGGTACGTGTTCCGGCGAGGTCCCGAGCACCTGCGTGCGCGGAGCAACGACGTCATCCGTCGCGAGGCACTGGTGCTCGCCGCCCTGGAGGGCACCGACGTGCCGCATCCGAGGCTGATCGCCGCATGCGCCGACGAGTCGGTGCTCGGCGACGCGGCCTTCTACCTGATGGAGCCCGTCGAGGGCTTCAACGCGACCGTCTCGATGCCGGCACTCCACGCCTCCGATGCCGCGATCCGACACGAGATGGGGCTGAGCGCCGCGGAGGCCCTGGCGAAGCTCGGAGCGGTCGACCATGTCGCCGTGGGCCTCGCCGACTTCGGTCGTCCGGAGGGCTTCCTCGAACGACAGGTCGGCAGGTGGATGGCGGAGCTCGACTCCTACGCGCGCCATGACGGGTACCCCGGTCCCGACATCCCGGGCCTGGAAGCCGTCGCCGCTTGGCTCGAGGTGAACCGGCCGTCGTCGTTCGAGCCGGGGATCATGCACGGCGACTACCACCTCGCGAACCTGATGTACGAGCACGACGGTCCCGAGGTCGCAGCGATCGTCGACTGGGAGATGTCGACCATCGGCGATCCGCTGCTCGACCTGGGCTGGCTGGTGGCCATGTGGCCTTCGCCCGACGGTGGTGGGGTCGCCGCTCCGAGCGCACTTGCGGCGCTCGGTGGACTGTGCTCCGGCCGCGAGCTCGTAGCACGCTACGCGGAGTGCTCACATCGCGACCTATCCGCAATCGACTGGTACACGGCTCTCGCCTGCTTCAAGTGCGGCATAGTGCTCGAGGGCACGAATGCGCGCGCATCGTGCCGGCAAGGCTCCCCGAGAAGTAGGTGACCTGCTCCACGCCATCACGCTCGGGCTCTTCGCCCGCGCCCGTACGATCACCGGAGGCTGACCCATGCCGATCGACTTCACCCTCTCGCCCGAGCTCGAAGACCTCAGGCTGCGCGTTCGCGAGTTCATCGAGAAGACCGTGAAGCTGGGTGAGTCCCGGATAGGCAACCGCGAAGACGTAGACCGCGGGAAGTACCTGCAGGTTCTGTTCGCGATGCGCGACCAGGCGAAGGAGGCCGGTCTGTGGCTGCCCCACATGCCCGAGGAGTGGGGTGGCATGGGCCTCAGCCACACCGAGATGGCGATGGTCCAGGCCGAGGCGGCGAAGTCCTACTTCGGGCCGTGGGTGATGAACTGCCAGGCGCCCGACGAGGGCAACATGCACACACTCCTGCACTGGGCGACCGACGAGCAGAAGGAGAAGTACCTCCGGCCGCTCTGCGAGGGGCGGGTGATGAGCTGCTTCGCCATGACCGAGCCCGAGGTCGCCGGTTCGGACCCGACGCTCATCCAGACCCGCGCCTATCAGGACGGCGACGAGTGGGTGATCAACGGGCACAAGTGGTTCATCTCGAGCGCTCGTCGAGCGAGCTTCGCGATCCTGATCGCCCGCACCGAGGACGACCCCGAGCGGCCCCAGGCGGCCAACACCGGCTTCCTCGTCGACCTGCCGTCCGAGGGCTGGGACGACGTGCGCGAGGTCGAGACGATGCACGGCTCCACGGGCCACTCCGAGATCGTCATCGAGGACCTGCGCGTCCCGGCCGTCGAACATGCTCGGCGAGCGCGGCCAGGGTCACCGCCTCGGCCAGTACCGGCTCGGCCCGGCACGCCTGGCGCACTGCATGCGGTGGATCGCGCAGGCCGAGACGGCGCTCGACATGATGGTCGACCGGTCGCTCAACCGCTTCTCCCACGGGTCGCTGCTCGCCGAGAAGCAGGGAATCCAGTGGATGATCGCCGACTCGGCGATGGAGCTGTATCAGGCGAAGCTGATGGTGCTGCACGCCGCGTACAAGATCGACCACAAGCTCGACTTCGTCTCCGAGGTCTCGATGGCGAAGCACTTCGTGGCGAACGCGCTGAATCGGATCGTCGACCGGGCGATCCAGGTGCACGGTGCACTCGGATACTCGACCGACACGCCGCTCGCCAACATGTTCCAGCACGCCCGGTGGGCCCGATTCGCCGACGGTGCCGACGAGGTGCACCAGATGCGGATCGCCCAGCGCACGATCGCCGCGTATCGCGATCACGGCACGACGAAGGCCGCAACAGGCGACGCTCCCGATCTGAGGCGTGTTCCGGAGGCAAGAGATCGCGGTGGCGCCTAGGCGGGAGCGTGCCGCAGCGCGCGACCCGCGCGCGTCGTCGCGCACAGCGCCGTCGGTGACGGTCTCCACCCCGTTCACGTAGACGCTCCGGATACCGGCAGGGCGCAGATGCGGCTCGTCGTAGGTTGCACGGTCCACGATCGCGCCGATGTCGAAGACGACGAGGTCGGCGAAGGCCCCCGCACGCACGACTCCGCGGTCGGTGAGGTTGAATGTCTGGGCCGCGAGGCCGGTCATCCGGTGTATCGGCGTCCTCCAAGGTGAGCAGACCGACGTCGCGTGCGTAGTGCCCGACGACGCGGGGGAACGTTCCGAAGAGGCGGGGATGGGGTCGGCCCTCGAGAGTGGGGATGCCGTCGGAGCCGATCATCGTGAGGGGGTGTGCCAGCACGGTGCGCACGTCGGCTTCGTCCATGCTGTGCATGATCACCGTCGCGCCGGGGTCGTCGTCGAGGACTCGGCGGGCCACCTCGGTTTCGTCGAGGCGCCACTCTCCGGCGAGGTCGGCGATGCTGTGGCCCTCGCGCTCGGGGTGCGTCGCCGCCGAGCCGATGACGACGTCGGCGCCGTCGACGCGGCCCAGGCCGCCGGGTTCGCCGAATGCCCCGTGCTGCACGAGCGCGGCGAGGATCGTGCTGCCGGCCGTGTACGGGTACGCGTCGGTCCCTACGTCGACGCCCCGAGCGCGGGCCGAGTCGAGCAGTGCGAGCGACTCGTTCACGAGGCCCCAGTTCTCGCGCCCAGCGGCTTTGTGGTGGGAGACCTGCACACGGACTCCGGCGCGCTCGCCGACGGAGATGGCCTCGGCCACGGCTTCTAGGAGGCCTGCCGACTCGTCTCGGATGTGGCTCGCGTAGATGCCGCCCCGATCGCGCAGCGGCCGGGCGAGCTCGACCAGCTCCTCGGTGGAGGCGAAGCAGCCTGGCTCGTAGACGAGTCCGGAAGAGAGGCCGAAGGCTCCTGCGTCGAGGCCTTCCTCGACCATGTAGAGCATCGCCGTCATCTCGGAGTTGGTGGGAGCGCGATCGTCGAGGCGCATCACCTCGCCGCGAGCCGTGCCGTGCCCGACGAGCGCGGCGACGTTCACCGCAGGTGCGTGCGTGTCGAGATGCGCGAGGTAGCCGGCGTACCCGTCCCACTCGGGGATGTCTGAGGTGGGGTGGAACGCCCGGGCGAATAGCGACGCGGTCGGCCACGGCGCTGCACCCATCCCGCAGTTGCCGACGACGACCGACGTCACCCCCTGCTCGACCTTGAACGCTGCGTCGGGGTAGAGGATCACGGCGAAGTCGTCGTGGGTGTGGACGTCGATGAAGCCGGGGGCCACCGCGGCGCCGGCCAGGTCGACCTCGCGGGCGCCGCCGGCACCGGAGAGACCTGTGTCGGCGGCCTCTGAGATCCGATCGCCCTCGATGGCCAAGTCGGCGCGGAACGGTCGGCGCCCCGTCCCGTCGAAGACGATTGCGTCGCGCAGGATCAGGTCGGCCACGCCCCGATGCTAGGTGTGGGGAGTGCCCGGCATGGGCGGTTCAGTTGCACAGGTATGACCCTGATGCCGCAATGCTGGCAGTCGCGACCTTCGCGCCTCGCGCTCAAGCAACGCAGCGGCACGCCGATTCCACCCGCATGAATCGCGATGATCCGCGCTCGGGCGAGTACCTGGTGAAGGCGTTCGAGTCGCTGCTGGCGCAGCACCCGACGGCCCCGGTCGGGGCGATCGACGACCACGGCCTCTACGCCCCGGTGCCCGGCTCGATCGAGTTGGGGAGTCGTGCGGTCCTCCCAGGGCGCTCGGCTCTCGATCTGGTCGTGCCGGCGGACCGGGTCATCGCCATCGACGCCTGGGGGCGAGGGCGCGATCACGGCGCCGCGCGCGTCTCCGTGCGGCTGCGCGGGAGCCCGGATCGAGCGGTGGTCATGGAGCTCTTCGATCTCCGAGAGAGCCACGGGGTCCTGATGGTCGTGATCATCGGTGCCGACAAGGCGGCCGAGCTGGTCGGGCTCTCCGATGCCCCTCCCATCGCGCCCCGGCTCGCGGTGCAGCGCAAGAACGACGTCGCCGTGATCACCGGCATCGACGAGGCGTTCACGCAGATGCTCGGCTGGAAGCCCGAGGAGGCGATCGGATCGGCCTCCCTCGATATGGTCCACCCCGAGGACCAGGACCGCGCGATCGAGACCTGGATGGAGATGCTCGCGGTTCCCGGATCGACTCGGCGTGTCCGGCTCAGGCACCGTCGATCCGACGAGAGCTGGGTCTGGGTCGAGATCACGAACAAGAACCTTCTCGACGACCCAGACGAACAGTGCGTCATCGCCGAGGTCCTCGACGTCTCGGACGAGGTCGCAGCCCACGAAGCGGTCCGGGCGCGCGAGCAGCTGCTGCGCCGCATCGCGGAGACGATCCCGCTCGGCCTCGTGCAGGTCGACAGGGACGGTAGCGTCGTCTACTCCAACGAGAGATTCAGCGACATCGTGGGCTCGGGGACCGCCGAGAAGGTCCAGGACCTGCTCGGCTGCGTCGTCCACGACGAGTGGACTGCGCTCGAGGATGCCATGAGAGAGGTTCTCTCCTCCGGCCGGGACGTCGACATGGAGGTGAGCCTCCACGCTCAGCACCACGGTCGCGACCGGCAGTGCCGGTTGAGCCTCAGGGCGCTCACCTCGGGGTCGGACGTAACCGGCGCGATCGCCTGTGTGGAGGACGTCACGGAGAGCGTGAGGATGCGGGTCGAGCTGGAGAGCCGTGCGACCTACGACGACCTCACGGGCTGCCTGAACAGGCGCTCGGTCATGGCCGCACTCGAGGATGCCCTCGCCGACGGCGGGCGGGTCGGGGTCGTCTTCGTGGACCTCGACGGCTTCAAGGAGGTCAACGACGCCCTCGGTCATGCCGTCGGCGACGACCTCCTCGTCGCCGTCTCCGACCGCCTGAGATCTGCGGTGCGCGACCGCGACGTCGTGGGCCGCCTCGGCGGCGACGAGTTCCTGGTCGTCTGCCCCGGCACGGACAACCCCGAAGAGGTGCTGGCGATCGCCGGACGGGTGGAGGTCGCGAACAGCGACGCCCTGATCCTCGGCTCCGAAGTCGTGGCGGCCCGTGCGAGCATCGGTGTGGCGGTCTCCGGACCGAGCTCGAATGCCAGCTCGGTCGTGGCCGACGCCGACCTCGCCATGTACGAGTCGAAGCGGCGGGCCCTCGGCGCGGCGGTCCTGTGCACCGACGACCTGCGAGCCGCCGGCGACGCCCGGCCGCACTCCATGCACGTCCGCCGCCGCTAACGCCGACGACTCCACGGCGGTTGCCGCGGCCGCGGTGCAGCGCCTGTCCTCTCAGAGCACGTCATCGCACCGGATGGTGTTGCAGTCGGAGTGTGGAGCGGAGCATTGTTCGGGCTCCTGTAGCGGCATCGGAGGGGTCGAGCAATGAGCGCTGGAAGGTTGGAAGGAAGGGTGGCGATCGTCACGGGTGGCGCGTCGGGGATCGGCCTGGCCGTGGGCCGGCGATTCCACTCCGAGGGGGCCTCGGTGGCGCTGGTCGACCTCGACGGTGAGCGGGCGATCGACCACGCGGGAGCTCTCGGCGACCGGGCGCTCGGGATCGCGGCCGACGTGACGGACGAGGCGGCCGTCGAGGTGGCGGTCGCGACCACCTGCGAGCGCTTCGGGGGTCTGCAGGTGGCAGTGAATGCAGCGGGGGCGAGCGCGTTCGGCGCGGTGGTCGACCTACCGGCCGACCAGTGGCGCTCGACGGTGGACCTGTGCCTGACGGGCGTGTTTCTGTCGCTCAAGCACGAGGCGCGACGGATGGTGGATGGCGGAGGCGGTTCGATCGTGAACATCGCATCGCTGAACGCGCGGCAGCCCGGCGAGGGGATGGCCGCCTACTGCGCCGCGAAGGCAGGCGTAGCGATGTTGACGAAGGTTGCCGCGATGGAGCTGGGTGCATCCGGCGTGCGGGTCAACGCCATCGCGCCGGGGCTCGTCGACACGCCGCTGACGGCCGTTCTGATGCAGAGCCCGTTCCACGACGCGTACGTCGAGAACACGCCGCTCGGCCGGTCGGGGACCCCCGACGACGTCGCGTCGATGGCGCTCTTCCTCGCCTCCGACGAGTCGTCGTGGGTCACCGGTGACTGTCTCGCCGTAGATGGTGGCGCGCAGACGAAGCGATACCCCGAGCTGTTGAAGCTGTTCGCAGGGTTGGCGGTGGAGGCCGAGTCGGCGCAGCCCTGACACCAGGAGCTGCGCGGGGAGGTCGGTGCTGCCGGTCGGTAGCGAGGACCACCCGGCCGACGGATTCGGTGCACGCCCTGGCGCCCGGCTCCGGTTCTGAGGGACGATCTACCCATGACGGATGAGTCTCCCGCGGGTCGCCGTCGCTGGTACCGGCGTCCGAGATGGATCATCGTCATGTCGGTCGGCGCCCTGCTCGTCGTCGGCGGTGCTGTCTTCGTGATCGCTTGGTCGAAGCGCGGCGCGGAGGAGGCCTCGGTCGCCGACGCGGTCGAGCGCTTCCGCGAGAACGGCGAGAACGGCGACAACGGCGGAGACGACCCCCAGAATGGCGACGGGTTCGTCATGCCCGCGCTCGGCGTGTACACGTACGAGGGGACGGGCAGCGAGAAGCTCTCGCTCCTCGACACGACGCAGGAGTGGGGCCCGCGACTGCCTTCGACGGTCACCGGCGCCGGCGGCGGGTGCTGGACCTACAAGATCGAGTACAGCACCAACCACTGGCAGGACTGGACCTACTGTCCTTCGGACGCCGGGCTCCAGGAGGCCGGCGGGACCTCCTTCCAGAGCTTCGACTTCGTCGCCTTCACGGTCGACGACCTGATCGTCTTCCGGTGCGACCCGCTCGGTGAGACGATCCGGCTCACGGCCGAGCCCGACGATTCGTGGGAACAGTCCTGCGACGGCTCCAGCGAGCAGCGCGACACGCACGTGACCTCGGCCGGAACGAACACCTTCGTCGGGGTGGAGACCGTGGAGGTGGGCGGCGAGGACGTGCGCGCGTACCACTACACGGCCGAGCGGACGCTCACCGGCGACCAGTCGGGCGCGGAGACGGTCGAGACCTGGCACGCGGTGCGCGACGGCCTCCCCCTCCAGACGGAGCGGACGGTCCGGGTCGAGTCACCGTCGCCGATCGGCGAAGTCACGTACACCGAGCGGGGCGGCTACACGCTCGTCTCGCTCGTGCCGGAGCGCTGAGCGTTCGGCGGGGGTCCCAGGTAGAACGGGTTCCACCTTCTCGCCGCCAGGTTGGTACTGTCCGGCCGCGGAGTCCGGTTGGTGGCGTTCAGGAGGGTCCGATGAGGGTGTACGACCGGCTGTTCATCGGTGGCGAGTGGGTGGAGCCCGCCGGTCCTGCGACGATCGACGTGGCCTCGGCCGCGACCGAGGAGGTCATCGGGCGGGTCCCCGACGGTACGACCGACGACCTCGACCGCGCCGTCGCTGCGGCGCGAGCAGCCTTCGACGACGGTCCGTGGCCCCGCATGGCCCCCGCCGAGCGCGCCGAGGTGATGGGGCGCATCTCCCAGGGCCTGCAGGCAAGGATGCAGGAGATCGGCGAGACGATCTCGCAGGAGAACGGGTCGCCGATCTCCTTCTCCGTGATGGCGCAGGTCTTCGCCGCGACGATGGTGCTCGACTACTACGCGGGCCTCGCCCGCGAGTACGCCTTCGAGGAGCCGCGCGACGGGGTCCTGGGGCCGGTGATCGTGCGCCGCGAGCCGGTAGGCGTGGCTGGTGCGATCGTGCCGTGGAACGTCCCGCTGTTCACCACGGTGCTCAAGATGGGCCCGGCCTTCGCGGCCGGGTGCACGATGGTCCTGAAGCCTGCGCCCGAGACGCCGCTCGACGCCTACACGCTCGCGGAGATAGCGATCGAGGCCGGTCTGCCTCCGGGCGTCCTCAACATCGTCGCCGCGGGCCGCGAGGTCTCGGCGAGCACCTGGTGAGGCACCCGGGAGTCGACAAGATCGGGTTCACGGGGAGCACCGAGGCCGGCCGGCAGGATCGCCTCGATCTGCGGCGAGCAGCTCAAGCGGGTGACGCTGGAGCTCGGTGGCAAGTCGGCCGCGATCGTCCTCGACGACGTCGACGCCGCTGCGGCGATGGCCGGCCTCCTGCCGAACGCGATGATGAACAACGGCCAGGCGTGCGTAGCGCAGACGCGGATCCTCGCGCCGCGCTCGCGCTACGCCGAGATCGTCGACGCGCTGGTCGAGACGGTGCGTGCGCAGCATGTCGGAGATCCGCTCGACCCGCAGACGACCATCGGGCCGCTGGTGGCCGAGCGGCAGCGGACCCGCGTCGAGGGCTACATCGCGATCGGTCGTGAGGAGGGGGCTCGTGTCGTGGTCGGCGGTGGCCGGCCGGCCGGCCTCGACCGGGGCTGGTACGTGGAGCCGACGGTCTTCGCCGACGTCGACAACGGCATGCGGATCGCTCGCGAGGAGATCTTCGGCCCGGTCGTCAGCGTGATCCCGTACGACGACGCGAGCGATGCGATCGCGATCGCGAACGACTCCGAGTACGGCCTCGCGGGATCGGTGTGGACGGACGACCTGGATCGCGGGCTCGACATCGCGCGCGCCGTGCGCACGGGTACGTACACGCTGAACGGGCTCTCGATGGACTTCGCCGCACCGTTCGGTGGCTACAAGTGCTCGGGCGTCGGCCGTGAGCTGGGACCGGAGGGCATGCACCACTACATGGAAGACAAGTCGATCTACCTTCCCGCAGGATTCGACGCCGCGGCCGCTGTCCGCGGCACCGACTGACCCGCAACTCCACAGGAGGTACGACCATGCGTGCTGCGCTGTTCCACGAGACGGGCGACGAGACCGCCGACGTCCGCGACGACATCGAGCTGGTCCCGACGGGGCCCGGCCTCGTCAGGATCGCGATCCGCGCGACCGGGGTCTGCCATACCGATGTCTCGTCGATGAACGGCACCATCCCGCAGCCCGCGCCCTGCGTCCTCGGTCACGAGGGGGCCGGCGAGGTGGTCGAGGTGGGGGAGGGCGTCGACACGGTGAGCGTCGGCGACCATGTGGTCGTCTCGTGGGTGCCTCCTTGCGGCACCTGCGCCGACTGCCTGAACGGCCGCCCACATCTCTGCATGACCGGGTTCATCACGGGCGGCCCGAGGTTCCTCCTGGGCGACACGCCGGTTCACGGCGTGGCGAATACGGGGACGTTCGCGGAGCAGCTCGTCGTGCCGGCGGCGGCGGCGGTGAAGATCGACGACGACGTCCCGTGGGACGTCGCATCGCTGCTCGGCTGCGGCGTGATGACCGGTGTCGGCGCGGCGATCAACACGGCGCAGGTGCGGCCGGGATCGAGCGTCGTCGTCTTCGGCTGCGGCGGCGTGGGGATCAGCGTCATCCAGGGCGCGAGGATCGCCGGTGCCGCGGAGATCGTCGCCGTCGATCTGATCGAGGGCAAGCGCGAGCACGCACGGAAGTTCGGCGCGACGCACACGGCCTCTCCCGACGAGCTCGCCGGCGTCTCCGCGCAGGTGACCAAGGGAGCCGGGTTCGACTACGGCTTCGAGGTCGTCGGGATCCCGGCGACGATCCGGGGTACCTACGACGCGGTCCGGCGCGGCGGCACTGCAGTGGTCGTGGGCGCCGGGCGCGCCGACCAGACGATCGAGCTCAACGCCTTCGAGCTCTTCTTCATGGAGAAGCGGCTCATCGGCTCTCTCTACGGCTCGGCCGACGTGCGCGTCGACTTCGACAGGCTCCTGAGGCTGTGGCGCGCCGGGCGCCTCGACCTCGAGGGCATGATCAGCCAGAAGGTCGGCCTCTCCGACGTGAACAAGGCCCTCGCCGACATGAAGAACGGCGACGTGATCCGCACGGTCATCGAGATCTGAGGGCCCGCTCGTGTCGCGGCGACCATTGTGAAGGTTGACCTAACTGTTTAGAGTGGGTGAATCTCGACCGCGTCCGGGACGACTGCCCGGTCGAAGGGTCGGGACGCCCGGCGCTCACGAAGTGACAGGGAGGACCCGGACATGGCCGACGACTTCGACGTGATCGTGATCGGTGCCGGTCCCGGCGGCGCGACGATCGCCGCTCTCTGTGCGAAGGCCGGGCTCCGTGTGCTCCTGGCCGAGAAGAACGACCAGGCCGGGGGCAAGGCACTCACCGTGAGGCGCAAGGGGACCGGCTACGAGATGTGGCCCGTCATCGGCATCCCCGCCGGACCGTCGCGCTACGACGAGCTCCTCGCCAAGCTCGACCTGACCGACGAGGTCCCGGTGAGCGTCCCTACGCCCGAGGCGCGCGCGACCGGCGGCATCGTCTACCACGGGAACGACGGCGTGTGGAGCAGGATGGCGGGCGGCGCCGACGCGTCGGCCAACCCCCTGGAGAACTACGCAGCGGCGTTCAACCTCACCGCAGACGACATGCAGCCGATGATCGAGATGGCCACAGCGGTCCTCGCCCTCACCGACGACGACCTCGCCGCGATGGAGACCCAGACGACGCTCGACTACCTCGAGCAGTTCGGTCTCCCCGCCGGCGTCATGGCCTACATCGGGGTGCTGCTGAACATGTTCTTCCTGATAGGCCCCGACCGCATCCCGGCATCGGAGGGAATCCGGGTCTGCGTGCGCGGCTTCACGCTCGTCGGCGGCGAGAGCGTCTACTTCCGTGGCGGCATCGGGAGGGTGATGGAGGTCTGCGCGCAGTTCGTCGCAGACAACGGCGGCGTGTACATGACGCGTGCGAAGGTGCAGCGCATACTCGTCGAGGAGGGGCGGGTCGCCGGGATCGAGACGGCGAACGGCACCTTCCGCGCTCCGGTCGTCATCTCGAACGCGGGAATCCAGCCGACGGTGCTCAACCTCGCCGGCAAGGAGAACTTCCCCTCGGAGTACGTGAGCTATGTGGAGGGACTCGAGCCGTCGTGGGGGATCGTCGGCTGGCGGTACTTCCTCGACGGGCCCGTCTTCCCCCCGGCGGGTCTCGCGTTCGGCGACAAGAGCTGGTGGACCACGGAGCGCTACGAGCAGGCGCGGGCCGGCAACTGGCCCGACGTCCCGCAGCTCTACTGGAGCACCCCGGGGCTGTGGGACCCGACGATCGCGCCGGCCGACGGCGGTCAGGTCGTGCTGATCGGCACGCTCTCGGACCCCGACCCCGACTCACCGATGAGCGAGGAGGGGATACGTCGCGTGCACGAGACCTGCCTCGAGGCATGGCCGGCGCTGGCGAAGCACCTGGTGCGCAAGGAGGCCTACACGACGAAGAGCGTCTCGGCGATGACCCGCGACTCGGCGGTGCCGGGTGCCGGCGGCGAGTGCATCGGGATAGCCCAGACGATGGAGCAGGAGGGATCGAACAAGCCGAACCCGCGCACGCCTCTCGACGGCCTCTACATCGTCGGCTGCGACGCCGGCGGCAAGGGTGCCGCCACGCACCAGGCGGTCGACTCCGGATTCCGGGTGGCCGAGATGGTCCTCGACGACCTGGGGGTCAAGGCGCGAGCCTGACCTCTGCGGAGGTCGATGGAACACGCCGTGTGTGGTCCATCGGCGCTCCCGCTCGGCGGGCTCCCCCGAAGATTGGATCACATTCCACTGCTCGCGCTGCCTGAATGCCTTGCGGGGCATTGTTATCGTAGGGATCAATATATAGAATGCGTTCCAATCAACGCCCCGTCGGGGCCCGTTCGGGAGCCGGTGCAGCCGGATACCGCGGCCTCTGCAGGGCACAGCCGGTAGGTCGTCCGGTCGCCGGCGCTCGCCGGGACCGGCAGACGAGAGGAGGGTCGCGTGGCCGTCGCGACATATGACGCGATCGTCATCGGGGCAGGGCACAACGGCCTGGAGACGGCCGCGTACCTGCAGCGGGCGGGGCTCTCGACACTGGTCATCGAGCGCCGCCACGAAGAAGGCGGCGGGGTGAACACCGAGGAGCCTGTGCTTGCCGGGGTTCCGGCACAACATGCACGCCTCCTACATGGAGTTCTTCGACATCATCCCGATGATCCCCGACTTCGATCTCGAGAACTGCGGGCTCCGTTCGCTGACCCCGGAGAACCAGTGCGGCATCGCGTTCTCCGACGGCCGCCCGCCGATAGTCCTTCATCGCAACGATCGCTACGAGCTCGACCACGCCAGCATCGCCCAGTACTCCAAGGCCGACGCCGACACCTGGATCGAGCTGAAGAAGCGCACGTTCGACTTCGGCGACCTGATCGCGATCGGCATCTACAACCCGCCGAATCCCGCGACGCAGGGCATGCAGGGCCAACTGCTCGAGGGCATGTACGGCGACATGGGCGTCCGAGCCCACTACGCGACCAAGACCCCCAAGACGGTGATCGACGAGCTCTTCGAGTCGGCGGAGATGCGCACCCTCCTCTATCGCACGAGCGTGGAGTTCGGAGTGCCGCTCGACCAGACCGGGTCCGGTGGGCACATCTTCACCTCGATCCCTTGGCAGATCGGCCGGTGGCGGATGGCGCTCGGCGGCACGCACACGCTCGCCAAGGCGATGATGCAGGCCTGCTACCGCGAGGGTGTAGAGCTCTTGGAGAACACGATGGTCGACAAGATCATCGTCGAAGACGGCCGGGCCGCCGGAGTGGTCACGCGACGCGGCGAGTTCCGTGCGAACAAGGTGATCGCGTGCAACGCCGACGTACGCCAGGTCCTCGTCGACCTGGTCGGGCCTGACCACCTCGATCCGTTGATCTACAAGCGGGCGAAGAACTTCCGCTACGGGCCGAGCGGCGTGCTCGCCACCCCGGCCCTCTGCCTCTACGACGCTCCGGAGTACAAGTCGGCCCGTTGGGACGCCGACATCGACAAGTGCTTCTACACGGTCGTCGGCTACGACCAGCCCGAAGACGTCATACGCTACGAGCGCGACGCGCACGCCGGACACCTCCCCGAGCCCGCGGCGGGCACCTGGGTGAACACGCTGTGGGACCCGTCGCAGGCGCCCCCGGGCAGGCACGCCGCCACGGGTTGGTTCTTCTTCCCGATGGCGTCGTACTTCACAGCCGAGGAGTGGGCCGACATCCGCGTCGAGTACATGGAGGACTTCCTGGTCCGCTGGGCCGACTTCGCGCCCGAACATGAACCACGACAACGTCATCGCGATGAAGCTCTACACGCCCGACCTGATGGAGCGGAAGAACCTCATGTGGGAGGGTGACTGCCTGCTCGGCGAGATGGCCGCCGACCAGACGGGCGCGCAACCGCCCGTTCCCCGAGGTCGCCGATTACCGGCTCACCGTCGACGGCCTCTACAACTGTGGCCCGTCGGGATACCCGGGGGCGGGGTCCACGCGGGTCCCGGCTACAACGCCTACAAGATCATCGCCCAGGATCTCGGCCTGCCGGCCCCTGGGCCCGAGGAAAGGGCCTACTGAGATGCCCGACGTGTACACGCCGGAGTGGTACGAGGCGGTGAAGGATGCGATCAACGACCGCGTCGCCACCCTCGCGAGCGTCCCAGTCGACGAGTTCACCATCGCGGTCGAGATCGTCGGCGACGGCAGCACTCCGTACGTCGCCGAGGGCGACGTACGGCGGTTCTTGATCCGCCTCGAGGCAGGCACGTGCGCCTGGTACCGCGAGCTCGATGCCGACGATCCCTCCGTGAAGCTCGACTACCGGTTCACCGGGCCGGGCTCCGATTTCGATGCAATCGCCGCGGGCCTCGCCGACCCGATCGACGCCGCCCTCTCCGGCACGATCCGGGTGAAGGGCGACATGCGCTTCCTGATGCGCCAGGCCGAGATGGTTCAGGTTCTGCTCGAGGCCTACTCGCAGGGAGTCGAGACGACATGGCCGAAGGGCCGTCCACCTTACGACGGAGTGAGCTGAGATGACTCTGAAGGACACATACGACGCGATCATCATCGGCGCAGGTCACAACGGCCTGACACTCGGCGCATACCTGGCGCGGAGCGGGCTCGAGGTGCTCGTGCTCGAGCGCCGCCACGAGGAGGGCGGTGGCCTCTGCTCCGAGGAGGTGACCCAGCCGGGCTTCGTGCACAACATCCACGCCAACTACCACACGTTCGTCGACATGGCACCGCCCGTCGCCGACCTCGACGTGCGCGGCCACGGCATCGAGTACGTGCGACCCGAGGTCCAGATGGCCTCGATCTACGACGACGGCACGGCGCTGACGATCCACACCGACATGGACAAGACGCTGGCCTCGATGGCCCGCTTCTCCGAGAAGGACGCAGCGACGTTCCAGCGCCTCTACGGTGAGGCGCACGGCTTCGTCGACCTGCTGCTCGGTACGCTCATGTACCAGCCGCCGCTGAGCGTGAAGGAGCTCACCAAGGCGCTGGCGACCTTCGGGGTAGAGGACCGCTCCGAGTTCCTCTCTGTGAAGCTTCGCAGGGAGACGATCAACCAATTCCTCGACCGCCACTTCGAGAACGACAAGATCAAGGCGCACCTCGCCTTCCACGGCTCGGTGTGCTCGTACACGAACGACGTCGCCGGCCTGGCGATCGGCTACCCGCTGCTGGTCGGCAAGATCGACAACTGGCACCTCTGCGTAGGCGGCTCGCACCGACTGGCGCACGCGCTGTGGCGCGATCTCGCGCAGCACGGCGGCGTCATGTGGTCCGACGCCGAGGTGACCGACATCGTGGTCGAGGGTGGCAAGGCGGTCGGTGTGAAGACCGCAGGTGGGTTGGAGCTGCACGCCCGCAAGCTCGTGGCCTCGACCGTCTCGGTGGAGCAGACCTTCCTGGAGTTCGTGAACCCGAAGGAGATCCCCGACGAGCTCTCCCAGCGGGTGAAGAGCGAGGTCGTGCACAAGGACTGGTCGCTCTTCTCGGTTCACCTGGCGATGCGGACGTTCCCCGAGTACACGGCCGCGGAGTTCGATCCCGACGTGAACCGTGCGTGGGTCGTGAACCTCGGGATCGGGTCGACCCGCCAGCTCGACGACGACTGGAAGACCATCCGGTCGGGCGGGCTGGTCGACCCGCAACCGAACGCCGCCGTCAACAGCCTCTACGACCCCGTGCGACGCGCCGGAGGGCTGCACGACGGGCCTGCTGCGGCAGTTCGCCCCCTTCGCCCTCGCCGATGGTGGCGAAGGAGCCTGGGACGACATGGGCAGGTGGTACGGGCAGAAGTGCATCGACGCCTGGCGCCGCTACGCACCGAATCTCACCGACGACGAGATCATCGACTGGTCGGTCTTCACGCCGCACGACATCGCCAGGAAGCTCCCCAACATGGTCCGCGGCGACTGGATGATGGGCGAGATCAGCCTCGCGAACATGCTCGACCAGCGGCCGCTGCCGGAGCTGGGCCAGTACCGCACGCCGATCGAGGGCCTCTACATGGCCGGGAGCACCCAGCATCCGCACGGGTTCATCACGTTCGGGCCCGGCTACAACGCCCTGCAGGTGATCGCCGACGACCTCGGAATCGAGAAGTGGTGGAGCCGCATCTGAGCGCGGCACGCCGGCCCCGGCTGGAGGGAGGCACCTCGTGACTGACGAGACAGAAGCGCACGAGGCCATGGCCACGCCGTGGCGGCGTGAACCGGGCACACTGCGGCCGCTGCTCGAGGAGTGGGCCCGATCCTCGGTGAGCGGCGACGCGGTCGTGCTCGACGTGCAGGCCCCCGAGGGCAACGGCATGTCGAGCGATACGGTCCTCTTCGACATGCGTCGGGGTGACGCCGCGATCAACCGAGCGGTTCGCGGCGCGCCTCGCGCCGTTGCCGTCCCTGTATCCGGTCTTCCCGGAGTACGACATCGATATGCAGCGGCGCTGCATGGACCTCGTGAGAGAGCACACCTCGGTTCCGACGCCCGAGGTGCCGTGGTGCGAGCTCGACCCGGCGTGGCTCGGAGTCCCGTTCCTCGTCATGCCGAGGATCGACGGCGAGGTACCGGCAGACATCCCGCCCTACGTATTCGGCGGATGGTTGCTCGACGCCTCGACAGAGGATCGCGCCCGGCTGCAGGAGAACGCCGTGCGTGCGCTCGCCGGCGTTCACGAGGTCACGGCGGAGAGGGCCGACCTGTCGTTCCTCGCGAGGCCCGACCACGGAAGCACGCCGCTCGACCAGCAGGTCGGCTACCAGCGCTGGTACTACGAGTGGGCCCGAAACGACGCGCGGTACCCGCTGATCGAGCGGACCTTCGAGTGGCTCGACGAGCGCCGCCCCGAAGAGGGGCCGGCGGTGCTCAACTGGGGTGATGCCCGCATCGGGAACATTCTCTGGAAGGAGATGGAGCCCGTCGCAGTGCTCGACTGGGAGATGGCGAGCGTCGGGCCGGCCGAGGTCGATCTCGCCTGGATGATCTTTCTGCACACGTTCTTCCAAGGCATCGCCGAGCGGTTCGAGATGCCCGGGATCCCGGACTTCATGGACCGCAGTGAGATGGTCGAGGCATATGAGCGGGTCTCCGGCCACGAGGTGCGCGACCTCGAGTGGTACGACGTCTTCGCGGCCCTGCGATTCGCGATCGTCTCGGTACGCACCAGCACGCGCGGCATCGCGTACGGCACGGCCGAGAAGCCCGACGACCCCGATGACCTGATCATGTTCCGGTCGCTGCTGGAGAAGATGCTCGACGGCACCTTCTGGTCCGGGTGACGCGTGGGTGAGCCGGTCTCAGTAGCCGCGCTCGGCCCTCGCCGGCGTCGGGAGGCCCAGGTCTTCGAGGATCACCTTCGCGGCGTTGTAGCCGGGCGCGGTGTGGATGCCGCCACCGGGGTAGGCCGACGGGCCGCACAGGTACAGGCCGTCGGGCTCCATGCGGTACGAGGACCCCTCGGGGAAGGGCCGGTTCGCGCCGGACTGGTCGGGCGAGAGCTCGCCGTTGGAGAAGTCGCCCTCCCACATGAGGTTCTTTCGCTCCATCTGATCTGGCGTGTACAGGCGGTCGGCGATCACGTTGTCGCGGTTCATGTTCGGTGCGAACTCGGCCCAGCGGGCGAGGAACGCGTCGTTGAAGGTCTCGCGCACCTCGGTCCACTCGTCCGCGTCGAGCGACGAGGCGACCGGCAAGAAGTACCAGCCGGTGGCGCTGTGCCGGCCGGGGGGAGCCTGCGAGGGGTCCCAGAGGCTGTTCAGCCAGGTGCCGGCGGCAGGCGCGGGGAGGCGCCCCGAGTACGCGTCGCGGATGTAGCGGACGCAGTCTTCGGGGCCGTCGTAGCCGACGATGGTGTAGAAGCACTTGTCGATGTCGGGGTCCCAGCGTGCCGACTTGTAGTGCGGTGCCTCGTAGAGGCAGAACATCGGCGTCCCGAGCACGTGGCTCGGCCCGTACCGGAAGTTCTTCGCCGCGCCTGAGCCACCGCTCGCTGAGGTCGTCGGGGCCGACGAGGTCGACGAGCGTCTGTCGCACGTCGGCGTTCGAGGCGACGCAGTGGCGGGCACGGATCTCTCCGCCGCGGGTCTGCACGCCCACGGCGCGCCCGCCCTCGACGATGATCTTCTCGACCAAGGTGTTCTCGATCAGGTCCACGCCCTCGCGGTAGCAGGCCTGCGTCATCGCCTTCGCGAGCGTGTGCGTGCCGCCCAGCGTCACGCGCCAGTTGCCGATCATCCAGGGAAGCGCGTGGAGGATCGCGCCGCCGGAGCCGGTCGTATCGATGCCGACGCCGAACTCCACGCTCGTGCGATAGAGCAGGGTGCGCATCTCCGCCGACTCGAAGAGCTCGTCGATCATGACCTTCGGGGTCTTGATGCAGTCGGCGGCGGTGATGCCGATGTCTCCGTAGATCGCCTCGATGAAGGCGTTCTGGCCTCCCGCGACCTCGGCCGAGGGAGGGTTGTAGATGCCGATGGCGAGGAGGGGGCCGAAGTCGATCGTCCGCTCCTGGAGCAGCGCGTAGAGGTCGGCGTCGGCCTTGGAGTAGCGGGAGATGCTCGAGTGCGTCTTCTCGAGCAGGTCCTTGCGGTGAAGGACGATCGGCGGGCGGCCGTCGGAGAACGCGATCCCGCACTGGTTCTCGGGGGTCACGGAGCGCAGGCCGCAGTCCTCGAGGCCGAAGTCCTCGATCATCGGGATTATGTCGAAGAACTCCATGTAGTTGGCGTGCAGGTTGAAGCGGAAGCCGGGGAGGACGGGCTCCTCGGTGTTGGCGCCGCCCCCCTCCTCGTGGCGTCGCTCCACTACGCAGGTCGTGAGGCCGGCGCGCGCCAGGTATGCGGCGAGGCAGAGCCCGTTGTGCCCGGCTCCGATGATGATCGCGTCGTAGGTGTGCTGCACGTGTTCCTCCACGGCGTCTTTCGACGTGAAGACGCCTGTCGGCACGACGATCTTGCTGCCGAGAGAGTAGTTGCAAGCGCGCCGACGGGTTAGCGTCGGGGCCCTACCACGGAGGTGTCGATGCTCCCCGTCCCGCTCGACGAATACCCGGTCCACCAGGTGCCGCTCTCGATGCGTCACATGGCGACGAGCGACCGCAACGCCTACGACCGCTGCTACTTCAACGCTCACGACAGGACGGGTGACGTCTTCCTCGTCACGGGGCTGGGCGTGTACCCGAACCTCGGCGTGATCGACGCATACGCGACCGTTCGGCGTGGCGATGCCCAGTCGACGGTGCGGATGTCCGATGCCCTCGGCGACGACCGGATGAGTCAGAGGGTCGGGCCGTACAGGATCGAGGTGCTCGATCCCTTGAATCGCCTGCGGCTGGTCTGCGACGCCGACGACCACGGCATCGGCTTCGATCTCACCTGGGAGGGGTCGTTCCCGGCGGCCGAGGAGGTGCCCCACGTCATGCGCCGCGACGGCCGCATCGCGCTCGACGCGCAGCGGTTCTGGCAGGTCGGCACCTGGTCGGGGACTCTGAGGGTCGGTGGCGAGGAGATCGCGGTCGGCGACGAGCGCTGGGTAGGCAGTCGCGACCGATCGTGGGGGATCCGATCGGTGGGTGAGGCCGAGCCCCCGGGGCGGGCCGAGGCCGAGCCACAGGAGGGCGCAGGCTTCTGGTGGACCTACGCGCCCGCTGCGATTCGACGACTTCTCCCTGATGGTCATCGCTCAGGAGGACGGCGACGGGACGCGTACGCACTGTGAGGCGGTGCGCGTGTGGCCGTCGTCGAGCGGACGCGTGCCCGACGTCTTCGGCTGGCCGGAGATCGAGGTCGAGTACCTCTCCGGCACACGCATGCCCCGCTCCGCGGTCGTCTCGATCCCGCAGCGACGGAGCTCACCGCTCGTCGTGGAGATCGACTGCCTCTCGCACGTCGCGCTCAACTGCGGGCCCGGCTACAGCCGTGACCCCGAGTGGGGGCACGGTCAGTGGAAGGGGCGTGGCTGGATCGAGGGGGTGGAGCACGACATGCGTGACGCCGAGATCGTCGGCAGGTCGCAGTTCAGCGTGATCGATCACGTGGCCAGGGCGCGCTGCGGCGGGGCTGAAGGGTGGGGCCTCTTCGAACACGGCTGCTTCGGTCGTCACGAGCCGTCGGGGTTCGCCGACTGGTCCTCGACGGCACAGTGAGGTGCCCGAGAGCGCGTCTCGGCGCTAGCCTGGTACGCGTTCAGTAGGTCCGGCCGCGGGCGGGTTCCGGAATCCACGTCAGAGGCGTGTGGGGGCCCGGCGCGGTGCGGAAGTGGAAGAACGCGTTCCACAGGGGGCGGTCCGATCACTACCAACGACGGCGACACCAGGAGCGAGCGGCGGCAGCGCGTCATACGCACGGCGATGGCGCTCGCGGCGGAGGGCGGCTACGACGCGGTGGTGATGCGCGACCTCGCCGACCAGGCGAACGTGGCGGTCGGGACCCTCTACAACTACTTCACCTCGAAGGACCACCTGCTCGCCGCAGCGTACCTGGAGTGGACGAAGGAGCTGGAGGAGCGGATCACCGGACGGGCGCCGCGGGGTCGACGCCGGCGGAGCGGGTCTCCGACGTCCTCGGAAAGGTCTGCGAGGCACTCGGGCGCCAGCCGAGGCTCGTCTCGGCGATCCTCACCGCGGCGAGTGCGGGAGCACCGGAGGTCGCCGCGCTCGACGTCGAGGCCGGCGTGACCATGACCGCCCTGATCGAGAACGCGCTCGCGCTCCCCGATGCGCGCTACTCGGCGCAGGTGACGTCGGTAATCGAGCACGTGCTGCACTCGTCGCTGCTCTCGTGGATCAACGGTCGGATGCAGATGAGCGAGGTGGTCGAGACGATCGAGACGACGGCGCACCTCCTCCTCGACGAACGCAGTGCGTCTGCTCCTGAAGGCGTCTAGGCTCGATCGGACTACCGGCTGGGCTCTCCGGACAGGGGCAGGCGATGGTCGAGCAAGGCAGCGTCTCCGGGCACGGCGTCTCCGGCCACGGAGTCTCCGGCCACACTCGGCGCACGCGCCGGATGCCCGCCCTCTCCCTCGCCATGGTCATGCTTCTCGCCGCAGCGGGCTGCGGCCGCTCCGACGAGGAGGCCGAGACGGTCCCCGCCGGCGGCGACGACCCGGATGCCGCAGCGACGGCCTCGACCACGGCGCCGGGTGACGCTGCGCCCGGCGAGTTCGGGGACCTCGGCCGGGTGTGCGGCCCGGCGCCCGAGGGTGCCGTGCTCGAGGCGACCGACGTCGGTGTGACCGCCCAGGAGATCCAGCTGGGGACGATCTCTGACCCGGGGTTCAGCGGCCGCCCGGGCCTCAACCAGGAGATATTCGACAGCGCCGAGGCGTTCACGCGCTGGTGCAACGAGGCCGGCGGCATCAACGGTCGCAGCATCGACCTCGTGGAGCGCGACGCGAGGCTCACCGAGTACCAGCCGCGCATGATCGAGGCCTGCGACGAGGGCGACTTCATGCTCGTCGGAGGCGGAGGCGTCT
This sequence comes from uncultured Actinomycetes bacterium, assembly GCA_963706745.1. Taxonomy (GTDB): domain Bacteria; phylum Actinomycetota; class Acidimicrobiia; order IMCC26256; family PALSA-610; genus JAOSJK01. Next base: position 43,328 of record CAVPMX010000008.1, read on the forward strand.
TCGACGACCAGGGGCAGGGCGAACGGCTTGCGTGCGGCCTCCCGAACCTCGCGGGCTTCGTCGTCAACCCGCCGGCCGTCCAGTCCGACCTCACGATCGCGCCGTTGCTCAACCGCCCCGAGTCGATCGGGATCGGCGACCTCGAGTGGCTGGGCGAGCAGTTCCCCGAGGCCACGCAGAAGATCGGGATGCTCACCGCCGGCGGTGGCCGCGACCCTCAACGCCGCCGAGCGGGCCAGGCAGTCGATCGCGCATCTCGGCTGGGAGGTCGTCTACGACGAGCAGTACAACGCGGCCGGCGAGGCGTCGTGGCGCGGGTTCGCCGAGGGGCTGCGCTCGTCCGGCGTCCGGGCAGTGATCTGGGTCGCCGACCCGGCGAACCTGGCGGCGCTTGCTGAAGGCGATGGACGAGATCGAGTACCACCCCGACTTCGTGCGCGGCGCCACCAACCTCTACGACACCGTCCTGCTCTCGGAGGCGGGCAAGGCGGCCGACAACGTCTTCATCTCCGGGAGCAGCTACCCGTTCCTCGATCCGGAGCTCGCGGCGCAGAACCCCGCGACGCAGCAGTACCTCGACATCATGGACGAGTACGACCCCGGCGGGAAGGTCGCCGATCTCGGGATCGCCGCGTTCTCGGCCTGGCTGCTCTTCGCCAGGAGCGCGTCGGCCTGCGGTGACGACCTCACCCGCGACTGCGTCTGGGCCGAGGTCACCGCGGTGCGCGACTGGAGCGGCGGCGGGCTGCACGCCACCCAGGACATCTCCGGGGGTCGCGCCGCCGGATGCTTCGTGGAGATCGAGGCGAGTCGAGGTGAGTTCGTCCTCCCCGACATCGGCGCCGAACGACGGCGTCTTCCTCTGCGACCCGGAGAGCGTGATCGACCTCGACCCGGGGCCCGACCAGGGGGTGAAGTGCGAGACCCGGTTCCCGACCCGGCCGTCTCCTGCGCTCCCTGACCGCGAGGTGCGCTCCGAGGCCTGACGCCTCGCCGTGAGGGCCGACGAGGTCCCTGCTCTGGACGCGAAGGTGTAACGCGTTCTAGTATTCGCCGTCGGCCAGGGAAGGCCCAGAGCAGGGAGGCCGGGGATGTCGTACTCGGATCGCAGGGCACCGGCAGCGCTGGGCGGAAGGGTCCGGAGGGGCGACGCGGAGGATGGTTGCGACTCTCGCCGTGATCGGGCTTCTCGCAGCCGCCTGCGGCCGCTCCGACGACACCGCCTCGCGACGACGGCGCAGCCACGACGGCGGCGGGCGCGGCGACGACCACGCTCTCCGCCCCCGAAGCGGGTCCGGGCCCCGGCGACTTCGGCGACCTCGGAACGGTCTGCGGACCGGCGGAGGACGGCGCGGTGCTCGAGGCGACCGACGTCGGCGTCACGGCCGACTCGATTCAGCTCGGGCACGATCGCCGACCCTGGCTTCTCCGGGCGCCCCGGGCTGAACCAGGAGATCTTCGACAGCGCCAAGGCGTTCGCCGGCTGGTGCAACGCCGCCGGAGGGATCAGCGGGCGGCGGATCGAGGTCAAGCGAGCGCGACGGGAAGCTCACCGAGCACCAGGCGCGCATGATCGAGGCCTGCGACGAGGGTGACTTCATGCTCGTCGGCGGCGGAGGCGTCTTCGACGACCAGGGCCAGGCGGAGCGTCTCGGCTGCGGCCTGCCGCCGATGGCCGGCCTTCGCGACGAACCCGCCCGCAGCAGACGCCGATCTCGTGTCACCCCGCTTCCGAGCCGACCAGACCCTCGCGATCGGCGACCTCAGATGGCTGGGCGAGCAGTTCCCCGAGGCCACCTAGAAGATCGGGATCCTCACGGCCGGGGTCGCCGTGACCCTGACCGTCGTCGCCGAGAAGGCGGAGGAGGCGATGCGCTCCGCTCGGCTGGGAGATCGTCTACAGCGAGAAGTACAACGCGTGCGGCGAGACCTCGTGGCGGGGTTACGCCGAGGGGATGAAGGCGGCGGGTGTGCGAGGGGTGATCTGGGTGGGCCGACCCGACGAACCTGGCCGCGCTGTTGAAGTCGATGGACGAGATCGAGTTCAAGCCCGACTTCGTGCGCGCCGACGGCAACATCTACGACAACCTGCTGCTCGCCGAGGCGGTGATGCCGCCGACGGCGTCTACCTGATGTCGAGCCACTACCCGTACCTCGATCCGGAGATCGCGGCTCAGAACCCGGCGACGCAGCAGTTCCTCGACATCATGGACGAGTTCGACCCGGGCGGGAAGGTCGCGAACCTCGGCGTGACCGGATTCTCCGCGTGGCTGCTCTTCGCGCGGCGCAGCGAGCGCCTGCGGCGCCGAGCTGACTCGTGACTGCGTCTGGGAGCAGGCGAGAGAAGATCGACGGAATGGTCGGGCGGCGGACTCCATGCGCGGACGGACATCGTCGAGCGAAGTCGCGTCGCAGTGCTTCGTGGAGCATCACCGTCGAGGACGGGGAGTTCGTCGTCGTCGACATCGAGCCGAACGAGGGCGTCTTCAGCTGCGACCCGGAGAACAGCGTGGTGCTCGACGGGCGACTACGGCGAGGGCGTCAAGTGCGCGAACCCGGCCTTCGCCGACGATCCGAAGCCGTCGAACTGCGCGTCCTGAGCCCGAGGACAGGTGCCCGACCGATCGCCGATCTCGTGATGGCTGCGGCCGGCGGTGCGCGTGACCTCGGGCAACGACGGTTGTCTTGTGCCGAGGTGGAACGCGTTCTACTATGCGCGCTCCACCGGCGACGGGGTCGATCGTGACGACCCGGAGTCTGCCGGCAACCCGACGCCGTCGCGCTGCGCGGCCTGAACCGAGGACGAAGCCGGTCTTGGGCACCTACCCGGAGGGGACGCGATGGACAAGCTCCTGACCTTCTCCATCACCGGACTCAGCCTCGCTGCGATCTACGCCATCGGGGCCAGCGGCCTCGTCCTGACCTACACCACCACCGGGATCTTCAACTTCGCTCACGGCGCCATCGGCATGATCGGTGCGTTCGCCTACTGGCAGCTGCGCTTCGACTGGGGATGGCCGGCTCCGATCGCACTCGCAGTCGTGCTCGTCATCATGGCGCCGCTCTTCGGGGTCTTCCTCGAAGGCGTGATCATGCGAAGCCTCGAAGGCACGAGCGACGCCACGAAGCTGGTCGTCTCGATCAGCCTGCTCTCGGGCCTGATCGGGCTCGCGAACTGGATCTGGCAGCCGGGGGTGCAGCGGCCCACCTCCCGCTTCTTCCAGGGCTCGAAGTTCACCGTCTTCGGAGTGTTCGTGTCGTGGCACGAGGCCACGGCGCTGCTGCTCGCCGTGGGGGTCGCGCTCGGCTCCGCTTCCTGCTGCACAGGACCGGGATCGGCATCGCGATGAGGGCGGCCGTCGACGACCGCGACCTCGCGATGCTCAACGGAGCCCGCCCGAACCGCGGCTCGATGCTCGCCTGGGCGTTGGGATGCTCGCTCGCTGCCTTGAGTGGGATCCTCTTCGTGGGAACCCTCGGCCTCGAGGCGGGGGTGCTCTCCCTCCTGATCGTGAACGCCTACGCGGCCGCGATCGTCGGCCGTCTGCGCAGCCTCCCGCTCACCTTCGTGGGCGCGTTGATCCTCGGCCTCGCGGAGGCGTACTGGCAGGGATACCGGGCCGACGTCTGGTTCCTGTCGGGCAGCAACCTCTCGACCTTCGGCTCGGCGATCCCGGTGATGATCCTCTTTGCGGTCCTGCTGATGCTGCCCAATCCGCGACTGAAGGGACGTGCCGCTCGGAGCCGGGAGTACTTCCGCGGCACCGTCGCGCGGTAGCGCTCTCGCGTTCGCGGTGGTGATGGTGGTCGGTGCGTACGTCGTCTCGGGGTTCATGACCCGGTCCCACCAGATCGACGTCGCCGAGGCGTTCGCGTTCTCGATAATCGCACTCTCGTTCGTGCCGCTCGTCGGCATGGCGGGCCGAGTGTCGCTCTGCCAGCTCAGCTTCGCCGGCATCGGTGCGGTGACGATGGCGCACCTGGGCGGCGAGAACTCAGTGGTCGGGCTCCTGGCTGCGGTAGTCATCACGGCGGCCGTCGGCGCACTCGTCGCGCTTCCAGCGCTCCGTCTCAGCGGCATCTACCTCGCGCTGGCCACAGCGGCGTTCGCCGTCGCACTCGACCGGTGGGTCTTCCAGCTACGCAGCTTCGAGGTCTTCGGCCTCTTCCCGGTCAAGTTCTTCGAGGCCGGTTCGGTGAGCGTGAACCGGGTCAGTGTGGCGGGCATCTCGACCGCGAGCCCGAGGTCGCAGGCGGTCTTCCTCTCGATCGTCTTCGCGCTGCTGGCGCTCTTCGTCACCTGGATTCGCCGCAACGCCTTCGGGAGAAGGCTCCTGGCGCTGAAGGAGAGCGAGGCTGCCTGCGCGACCTTCGGGATGAACCTGACGCTGGCCAAGCTCGCCGTCTTCGCACTGGCCGCCGGGATGGCCGGACTCGGCGGCGCCCTCTACGGAGGGCTGCTGCAGTCGGTGAACCCCGGCCACTTCTCCTTCGTCAACGGGCTCCCGATCTTCATGTTGGCCGTGGTCGGCGGCATCGGCTCGGTCGGTGGCGCGCTGAACGCGGGGATCTCGCTCGCGACGCTGGCGGTCTGCCCGACATGGTCCCGGCGCTCGAGAAGGTCGTGCTCGTGACGCCCGGGCTCATCGGCATCGGGCTGGGTCGCAACCCGAGCGGGGCGGTGCAGAAGATCGCCGAGGCGTTCGCTCCCGTACGGCGGTCGCCCCGCGCGCTCCTGGTGCTGGCAGGTGCGCTGGCGCTTCTCACGCTGCTCCGCAGCACCGACGTGATCGGGAACTGGCCCTACGTGCTCCTCACGATGGCGGTCGTCTTCGCCTCGCCACCGTTGGCCGAGTCGCTAGGGGGTCGGGGGGCGGGTGCCGGAGCAGGCGACGCCGACGGCGAGGAGCAGGTGCCGCTCGAGTGGGTCGGGCTGCTGCGGCCCTTCACCGAAGACGACCGCAAGTCCGATGGATCTCGCCCTCGGTCATACGAGCGGAGCGTCGCGTGGCAACTCTTGACGTGCGCGACGTCACGGTGCGCTTCGGCGGCAAGGTCGCCGTCGACGAGGCAAGCCTCGTCGCGGAGCCCGGCCGCGTCACGGGACTGATCGGCGCCAACGGCGCAGGAAAGACGACGCTCTTCAACGTGGTCACCGGTCTCCTCTCGCCGGACGCGGGCGAGGTCGTGCTCGACGGACGCGATCTGACGAGGCTGCCGCCGTACAAGCGCGCCCGACTCGGCCTGGCGCGCACCTTCCAGCGCCTCGAGCTGCTCGGGACGATGACGGTGCGCGAGAACATCGCCGTCGCGGCAGAGACCCGGCGCGGCTGGGCGCGCGACGGTGTGCGGCCGGGGCGCGTCGTCGACGAGATCCTCGACCGCATCGAGCTGCGAGAGATCGCCGAGGCGCGCGCCGACACCCTGCCGACGGGCATCGCGCGGCTGGTGGAGCTGGCGCGGGCCCTGGCCACCAGGCCGGAGGTGCTGCTCCTCGACGAGCCCGCCTCGGGCCAGACGGAGCAGGAGACGGAGAAGTTCGGGGCGATGCTGCGGACCCTCGCAGGCGAGGGCATGACCGTGGTGCTCGTCGAGCACGACGTGCCGCTCGTGATGAAGGTCTGCGACGTGGTCCACGTCCTCGACTTCGGCCGGATCATCGCAGTCGGAACGCCCGACGAGATCCGCCATGATGAGAGCGTGATCGCCGCATACCTGGGCTCACCCGGAGCGGCATGATGGAGAACCTGCTCGAGCTCCGTGACGTGCACGCTTCGTACGACCAGATCCAGGTGCTCCACGGCGTCGATCTCGCAGTCCCGGCCGGCAGCGTCTTCGCGCTCCTCGGCGCGAACGGCGCGGGAAAGACGACGACGCTCCGGGTGATCGCCGGTCTCCATCCGTCGAGCTCCGGCGAGGTGGTCGTGGCGGGAAGGCGTGTCAACGGGGCGCGTCCCGAGGAGCTGGCACGGCGCGGCCTCTGCCTCATCCCCGAGGGGCGCGGCATCTTCCCGAACCTGACGGTCATGGAGCACCTCCGCATGGCGGCGCGCTCACGCCTGCCGCTGGCGGAGGTCGAGGCGATCTCCTTCGAGAGGTTCCCGCGCCTCGCGGACCGGCGCCACCAGATGGCCGGGACTCTCTCCGGTGGAGAGCAGCAGATGCTCGCCATGGCGCGCGGACTCGCGACGAAGCCCGCGCTCCTGCTCCTCGACGAGCTGTCGATGGGGCTCGCCCCACTCGTCGTCGAGAGCCTCTATGAAGTCGTCGCGCAGATAGCAAGTGAGGGCGTCTCGATCCTCGTGGTCGAGCAGATCGCTCAGACGGTCCTGAAGGTGGCCGACTACGCAGCGGTGATGGTTCACGGGAGGGTCGCGAAGTTCGGGCGACCCGACGAGCTCGAGGGCGAGCTTTCGGCCGCCTACTTCGGCGCGTGAGACGATCGGGCGGAGGCCCGGGAGGAGCGGACGCATGACGACGATCCCGAACCAGCAGAGGGTCGAGGAGTTCAAGAGCGAGATCGCCGAGATGCGACTCAAGGATCCGGCCACTGCCCGTGACCGGATGCTTCTGCGTGCCGGTGCAGTTCTCATGGTCGTCGGCGTGGTACTGGCGATCGTCGCGTACTTCGGCTCGCACGGGACCCAGAGCTCGCTGGCTCAGCGCGACTACCTGGTGACGGCGGTGATAGGCCTCTGCCTGACGGTCATGGGCGGCGCGCTCTTCGTGCGCTACTCGATCGCGCAGTTCTTGAGGTTCTGGCTCGCCCGCATCGCCTACGAGCACCAGATGGCTGCCGACCGGATCGTCGAGGCCTCGAAGTCCCGGCCCTGACCCCCTGTCTGGACCGATCTGGTCGCTATCGCTCCGCTGAGGTCCAAACAAGGTCTCGGGTGAACCGCTCCGCGAGGAAGCGCTCCTGGGGCTTCTCCGACGCGGTCTTGGGGATCTCCGCGACGACCTGCAGGTACCCGGGGACGAAGTTCGACTCGAGTCGCTCCCGGCACCACGCGAAGAGCGACTCGGGCTCGGGGGCCGAGCCTTCGCGGAGCACCAGCGCCGCCACTACGTCCTTCTCGCCGGGTGTGCCGGACGCCGACTCGATGCCGTAGACGAAGACGTCGGAGACGTCGGGGTGCTCGGCGAGGGCCTTCTCGACGTACGCCGGGTGGACGAAGTCGCCGTTGTGTCGGATTCCGCCGCCGCGCCTGTAGTCGAAGAAGAGCCAGCCGTCGGCGTCGGTGTGCCCCATGTCGCCGCTGCGGTTCCACCCATCGCGGATCTTCGCTGCCGACGCCTCCGCGTCACCCACGTACTCGACCGATGCGACCCCCCCGCCTTCCGGGCGGCAGCAGATCTCACCCACCACTCCGGGCTCACACTCGCGGCCGTCGTCGTCGAGGACCTTCATCTCGATCCCCGGCATGGGTCGGCCGATCGAGCCGACCGGCCCGACGCCCGGCGGGTTGTAGGCCATCCCACCGCCGTCGTTCGCCCCGTAGAACTCCAGTATCTGCACGTCGAATCGCTCGGCGAACGCCTCCCAGAGCGCCGCCGGCATGCCGCCGCTGACCACGAGCCTCACGGGGTTGTCCGCATCGTCGGGGCGGGGGGGTTCTCCGTAGAGCCCGGCGACCATCCCGCCGACGAGCGAGATCTGCGTGCATCCGCTGCGCCTGCAGACGTCCCACAGCCGCGACTTGGTGAACCGCCGGCTGAACACCCCGCGCAGCCCGAGCACGAGGGTCGGGGCGAGCGTGATCGCCTGCGCATTCGTATGGGTGAGCGAGAGGCCCGTGTACGGCCGCTCGTCGGGCCGGTAGTCGAACAGAGCGCCGAGCATCCCGGCACGCGTGAAGCGGTCGTTGCCCGCTACTGCACCCTTGGGGTCGCCGGTCGTACCGGACGTGAACATGATCTGAAGGGGGTCCTCGGCGCTCTCGAGGCGGACCTCGACGGTCGGTGCGGGGGAGGCCAGCACGGCGGCGATCGAGTCGGTGCCGGCGACGGTCTCGAGTGCGACGGCATGATCGGTCTCCCCGGTCTCCAAGCCGAGCACCCATTCGAGGTCGGGCACGTCGGAGCGCACCTTTCCCAGCTCGGCGAGGCAGTAGTCGGCGACGACGAGACCGCGGCAGCCTGCGCGCCGCAGCATGAACGCCAGCTTCTCGCCGCGCGTCCGCGGATCGATCGGTACGAAGATCGTCCCGGTCGTGGACGCTGCGATGATCGCCTCGACGAACTCGGGGTGGTTGCGCATCATGAGCCCGAACCTGTCGCCGCGCTCCATCCCGCGAGCGATCAGAGCCGCAGCGATCCGGTTCCCGTTCGTCGCGAGGTCGGCGTAGGTGCGGACCTCGTCGGGGGTCGCCGCACCGTCGAGGCCGAGATGCTCGAAGGTGAGCACATCGAGGTCGGGGTCGCTCTCGGCTCGTGCGGCGATCAGGTCGGCAACGATCAGCTCGTCGCGTTCACGCACTTCGCATCCTCTCGGTCTCGCTGCCGGTCCGGGATCCCGGGTTCCGGCTACATGACGAAATCGGGGCGTCGGTGAGTCGGGGCATCGGGAAGGGCCTCGGTCAGGACCTGAGGACCGTCACGCACATCGCCGCTGCGTCGTTGCCCTTCTTGCCGCCACCGTTCTGCGCCAGGCCGATCCGGGCACCGTCTACTTGACGATCCCCGGACGATCCGCGCAGCTGCTCGGTCAGCTCGACTATCTGAGCGGTCCCCGTCGCGCCCACGGGATGCCCCTTGCGGAGGAGGCCGCCGGAGGTGTTGACCGGCAGCCGGCCCCCGAGCCGAGTCTCGCCGCTCTCGGCGAGCTTCCCGCCCTCGCCGGGTGCGCAGAGACCCAGCGACTCGTACATCATCACTTCTGCAGGGGCCGAGGCGTCGTGAAGTTCCACGACGTCGAGCTCGTCGGGCCCGATCCCGGCCTCCTCGTACGCCTCCCGCGAGCAGAGCTCCACCGTGCCAGCTTCGCCGGCGCCGTGGTTCCAGCCCGAGTGCAGCACGGTCGTGGCCACGCGCACCGGGCGCGAGATCCCGAGCTCGCGGGCCTTCGCCTCGCTCACCACCACGACCGCTGCAGCGCCGTCGCCTATCGGCGAGCACATTGGGCGCGTCAACGGCGGCACGATCATCGTCGACTGCATGACGTCGTCGACCGAGAGGGCCTCGCGGAACTGCGCCCGAGGGTTCATGCTCCCGTGGTAGGAGTTCTTCGCCGCCACCGCCGCGAACTGCTCGGCGGTCGTGCCCCAGCGCTCCATGTGGGAGCGGGCGGCGCTCGCGTAGATGTCCATGAACATCGAGCGCCCCTTGCCGGCCCCTCCTGCACCGTTGCCGGGACCGGCATCGGCGGAGTCCTCCGCCTTGGCAGCGAGGCCGGCCAGCAGCGCCTGCACCTCCTCGACGTCGACCGCACCTGCGAAGGCCGCGAAGCTGACGGTCTTGTCGGGGTGGCTCAGCTTCTCGACGCCGAGCGCGAGCACGACATCGTGGATCCCGGCCGTGACCATCGCGCATGCGAGGTAGAACGCCGTCGAGCCGGATGCGCACGCGTTCTCGACGTTGACGATCGGGATCCTGCCCACGCCGAGCGGGTCGAGGATCACCTGTCCCCGGATCGACTCCTGTCCGGTGACGGTGCCCGCCGCGCAGTTGCCGACGAACGCCGCCTGCAGATCGTCGAGAGTGAGGCCTGCGTCGGCGACGGCCGCGTTCACCGCCTCCGCCCCCAGGTCCTTCAGCCCTCGGTCCATCTGCTTGCCGAAGCGGGTCATGCCGACCCCGCCCACTACCGCCTTGGTGAGCACCTGAGCGTCCTCCTTCTCGTCGTGCCCCAACCCCCTGTTTGGACCCAGGTGGTCGCCAGGGCTCCGCTGACGTCCAAACAGGGTTCAGAGGCGTACCGCGGCCACGAGGCTGAGCACCTCGTTGCAGCCGTCCTCGATCATCGACGCCCGAGCGTCGCGCATCACCTTCTCGATCGGGTACTCGCGTGTCAGGCCGTTGCCTCCGAAGATCTGCAGAGCCGCACTCGAGACGTCGAATGCCGTCTGGGTCACGAATGTCTTGGCGGCGACGGCGTACTGGAACGGGACCGGCGCGATCGCCTGCGACTCGACCACGCGCCGGGTCAGCGCGCGCGCCGCCTCGACGCGTCGGAACATGTCGAAGATCCGCGACTGGACACTCTGGTGCTCGATGATCGGGCGACCACCCTGGACCCGCTCGCGCGCGTAGTCGAGGGCGAGGTCGTATGCAGCGCGTGCGACGCCGACGAAGAGCGAGGACATGCCGAGGTTCCCCTGCGTCAGCATCCCCTCGAGGGCCATCGGGTAGACGTCGGGGCCGATGACCATGTGGTCGGCGGGGACCCGGACGTCGTGGAAGACGACCTCGCCCTGGTTCAGAGGGCGCTGGCCCAGCTTGTCGGTGGGCCGGGGCCGCTCGACGCCGGGGAGGTCGCTGGGTATCACGAAGACCCCGCCACCCGAGTGACCGCGGTCCTTGTCGACGGTGCAGAAGAGAGTGATGACGTCGGCCACGGATCCCAGAGACACCCACCCCGACTTCTGCCCGGAGATGACGTACTCGTCGCCGTCGCGGCGTGCGACGCAGTTGGCCTTGATCGACGGGTCGCGAAAGGAGTCGTGCGTGAAGGAGACAGTGTCGCTGCCGTGGTCGGGCTCGGTGAGCGCCCAGCACCCGATGGTGCGCACGCCGGGGGAGCAGTACCGCTCGATGAGCTCGCTGTTCCCGCTCATCTGGATCCAAGGTGCGGCGAAGCGCGTCATGCCGCAGGTGATCGCGAGCCCGACGTCGCCCCACGACAGCTCCTCGCTGACGGCGGCCGCGAGCCGCGCCCGAGCCACCGGATCCCCACCTCCGGCCGAGACATCTCCGAGGCCCGTGGCGTCGTAGCGGTCGAGGACGTCCCACAGCCGCGATCCGGGGGCGATCACGTCGACGGGGTCGGCGAGGCGATCGAGCTCCTGGCCTGCCGGGCGCAGGACATCGGCGGCGAATCGGTGGGCGAGGGCTACGACCTCGCGGTCCTCCTCGGAGAAGCTGGCATCGAGCAGGTGCGCGGACGGCAGCGTCGTCTCGGACATCGTCGGTCTCCTCTACTCGCCTGCGCCATCATCGCGGGGGATGGCCGGGCTGTCGCTTCGCGGCTACGGGTGCAGCGGAGCGGTCCGGCCGTCGGCCTAGGGACTCCGGCGTCTGCTCTGGTCGGGGCTGGGTCGGGCCACCTGCCACGCGTGGCCCGAAGGCCCGGGGAGCCCGGGCGCCTGGCGGGTCCGTTGGCCGAACCTGAAACGTGTTCTAGTGTATCGCGGGCGGCTCCGACGCCGTCAGGATCCAGGGAGGTCGATCATGGCGCGTGCAGCTCGGGAGTCCTCGACACGACCGGACGGGACTGTGGCCCCGGGCCCACGACGCGGCGCCGAGGGCTTCAGGCGCTCGATCGCCCTTGCTGCGGTGGTCGGTCTGCTCGCGACGGCGTGCGGCCGCGACGACGACGCCGCCACCGACGCGACGGACCCCGGTGCGACGGCGGCTCCGACCACGGGGAGTCCTGTCGAGGAGGCGGCGGGCGCGTTCAGCGACCTGGGAGAGATCTGCGGACCGGCGGCGGACGGGATGACACTCGACGCGTCCGACGTGGGGGTCACCGCTGAGTCGATTCAGGTCGGCACCATCTCCGATCCGGGCTTCTCCGGCCGGCCGGGCCTCAACCAGGAGCTCTTCGACACCGCAGCGGCGTTCACCGAGTGGTGCAACGCGGCAGGGGGCATCAACGGTCGGAGCATCGAGCTGCGCGAACGCGACGCGAAGCTCACCGAGCACCAGGGCCGGATGATCGACGCCTGCGAGGAAGGCGACTTCATGCTCGTCGGCGGCGGCGGGGTCTTCGACGATCAGGGGCAGAAGGAGCGCCTGGCGTGCGGCCTGCCGCAGATTCCTGGCTACGTGGTCACGGCCTCGGCCATCGAGTCGGACCTCACCGTCCAGCCGGTCCCGAACCCCGTGTACTCACTCCCGATAGGCGACCTGAAGTGGCTCGCGGAGCAGTACCCCGAGGCGACGAAGAAGATCGCCCTCCTAGTCCTCGGTGTGGCCTCCACGATCGCGGTCGCGGAGCGTTACGAGGAGGCGTTCGCGAAGCTCGGGTGGGAGGTCGTCTACAACGAGCAGTACAACGCCGCCGGTGAGGTCTCGTGGCGCGGGTACGCCGAGGGGCTGAAGGCGTCGGGTCGCGCGCGGCGTTGTGTGGCTGGGAGAGCCGGTCAATCTGGCCGCCGTGCGCAAGGCGATGGACGAGATCGAGTACCACCCCGACTTCGTCCGCACCGACGCGAACCACTACGACAACCTGCTGCTCTCCGAGGGCGGTTCAGCCGTCGACGGCACGTTCATCCGCGGCACGATCTATCCGTTCCTCGACTCCGATCTCGCCGCCCAGAACCCTGCGACGCAGCAGATGCTCGACGTCCTGGCCGAGTACGAGCCCGACGGCAAGGTCGCGTACCTGGGGGTCATGGGTTTCTCGGGCTGGCTCCTCTTCGCGAAGAGCGCGAGCGAGTGCGGTGCCGATCTGACGCGTGACTGCCTCTGGGAGAACGCAATGGCCGAGGCCGCCTGGGCCGGGGGTGGGCTGCACGCGCCGCAGGATCTGACATCGCGCGCCGCATCGGGCTGCTTCATGGTGATCGAGGCGAGCGACGGGGCGTTCGCGCTTCCCGACATCGGCGCGGAAGACGGCGTCTATCGGTGCGACCCGGAGAGCACGCTGGCACTCACAGGCGACTACGGGGAGGGCGCGAAGTGCGAGAACCCCGCCTTCGCCGACGACCCCAAGCCGTCCGCCTGCGCCCCCTAGACAGGGCTCAGGTCGCGTCGCCGAAGGGGACGCTCGTTTTGTCGCGGCGCAGGAGCCAGTAGCCGCGGTCGGCCTCGGTGGGCACGAATGCGACGATGTCGGTGACTCCGGCGTCGCCGAGCGAGCCGTAGAAGACGGCGCTGCCGAAGGTGAAGACGCCACCGTCGAGCGCATAGAGCCAGTAGCCGCCGCCGGTGCAGGTCGGCGCGATGCCGATCACCTGCGCGAACAGTGGCGACCCGGCCATCGACCCGTGGAACTCGGCGTCGCCGAAGGCGAAGACCCCACCGTCGGCCGACGCCAGGTAGTAGCCGTGGCCGGAGCACGTCGAGGCGCCACCGACGATCTGAGCGGAGAGGGCTGCCCCACCCATCGAGCCGTGGAACTCGGCGTCGCCGAAGGCGAAGACCCCGCCGTCGGCGCCGAAGAGCAGGTAGCCGTCGCCCGTCGGTGTCGGAGAGAGGCCGACGACCGAAGATGCCAGTGGAGTTCCGCCCACGGACCCGAGGAACGGCGCGCTGCCGAATGCGAACACGCCGCCGTCCGCGGAGACGCCCCAGGCGCCTTCACCGTCGGGCGTGGGAGTGACGCTGATCAGGTCCACTCCCTCGGGCGCGTCTGCCTCGGGCCCGCCGGTACCAGTGGGGTCCGGCATGCCGGGGGGTAGGGAGACGTAGCGACCGCTCGGGGGTGTGGTCGGGGGTGTGGTCGGGGGTGTGGTCGGGGCTGTGGTGGGCGGGGGTGTGGTCGGGGGTGTCGTCGGGGCTGTGGTGGGCGGGGGTGTGGTCGGGGGCGGACCGATCGGGGTGTCGCTGACGGCGTTCGAAGCCGCGCCGGTCCCCGCGCTGTTCGTCGCCTTGACGGTGAAGGTGTACTCCGTTCCGTTCGAGAGCCCGGTCACGGTCCTGCTCGTCGCCGCTGTACCGACCGTTACGAGGTGACCACCGGGGCTCGCGTGGACCTCGTAACCGGTGACGGCCGCTCCGCCGTCGCTCGACGGCGCCGCCCACTGCACGTTGACCGAGCTGATTCCGGCCGTCGTGCCTGTGATGGTCGGTGCGCCCGGTGCAACTGCGCTCACGGTGATCGCGGTCGAGTCAGTGGAGACGGTCGACGCGTCGCCGGGCATGCCGCCGTACTCGACCGCGTAGCCGGCGATGCTGCCGCCGACGCTCAAGGGGAAGTCGTTCCAGGTGCCGTCGGAGTAGAAGTGCGCCCAGTCCTCGCCGTCCCAGTCGTTCGGTTCGCCGACCTCCCAGTTGTTGTACTCGCCGTCGACGGGTCCCTCGGCGAAGCCGGTGGGGTCGTCGTTGCCGTCGAGGTCGTCGCGGTAGAAGACGCGACCGGAGTCGCCGTCCTCGGCTCCCTCGGGTCCCGTCACCCAACGCCACTCGCCCTCGACGGCGGAGTCGGCGGCGCCCATCCAGCCCTGGCCCTCCAGCTTGTCGGCCATGAAGGCGTTCTCCAGCTCGGAGGTGACCGTCACGAGGTAGCCCTGGAGGCCGTTGAACGTGAGCGCTTCGGCGCCCGACTCGGCATCCGTCCAGCTCACACCGGCGTCAGTGACGAACTGGTAGAAGTGGCCGGTAGCGGGGAGGTACAGGCTGCCGCCGTCGACGACCTGTACATCCAGCGTCGCGGTCCCGACGAACTCGTCGTCCGGCTGGAACGTGACGCCTCCTGCGAGCGACGTCGCGACGTCGCCGGCGTCACCAGTGAACGACATGGCGGCGTCGGAGGTGCCGTCGCCCTCGGTGAAGTCGAGACCGCTGACGCCGTCGAGGGTCAGGGTGCCGTGGTCGACCTCCAGCGAGACGGTAAGCGCCGAGGAGCCGCCCGCTTCGACTGCGATCGGGGAGATCAGCACGCCGGTCTCATAGTCGGTCGACGCCGTGGTCGGTGAGGTGATCGAGGGTCCGCCGACCGCGCCGACGGAGGATGCCGGCAGTCCGAGCACCGAGAGCGTGGCCACGCCGATTGTTGCCGTCACGCGGCGCGTGGACATCGAGAGCGATTGAGTCGTCATGCCGCGTCTATCGGACGCCCGACACGGGAAGTTTACGGTTCGGTGCGCTTTCGGGTGGAAACGCGTCGGCCCAGGGCGCGCCGGTAGCCATCTCGGCACGCACCTGCGCTCCGTAGCCCGAATCAGGCCGCGTCGCCGAACGGGACGCTCGTCCTGTCTCGGCGCAGGAGCCAGTAGCCGCGATCGGTCTCTGTGGGCACGAAGGCGACGACGTCGGTGACCCCGGCATCGCCGAGCGAGCCGTAGAAGACGGCGCTGCCGAACGTGAAGACGCCACCATCGGCCGCGTACATCCAGTAGCCGTCGCCCGAGCAGAACGGATAGATGCCCCTGATCGGCGAGACGAGAGGGGTGCCGGCCATCGACCCGTGGAACTCGGCGTCTCCGAAGGCGAAGACACCGCCGTCGGTCGAGACCAAGTAGTAGCCGGATCCGGAACAGCTGGCGATGACAGCGGTCGAGGGCCCGGCGAGCGGCAGACCGGCGAGCGACCCGTGGAACTCGGCGTCACCGAACGTGAAGACCCCACCATCGGCGCCGACGAGGATGTAGCCCTGACCGGTGGGCGTCACGGCCATTCCGACGATCGGAGCCGCGAGGGGGGCGTCGGCCATCGAGCCGAGGAACGGGGCGTCGCCGAAGGCGAAGACGCCACCGTCTGCGGCGACCCCCCAGGCGCCGTTGCCGCTAGGCGTCGGCGTGACGCCGATGAGCTCGACGCCGTCGGGAGGGTCGACGTCGGGCGTGCCGCCGCCCGTCGGGCTGGAGAAGCCGGGCGGGAGCGAGACGGCGTTGCCGCGAGGCGTGGCTCGCATCACGGCGGACGGCGCACTCGTCCCGATCTTGTTCGTCGCGGTGACGGTTGCCGCGTACTCGGTTCCGTTCGTGAGCCCGTCGATGGTCGCCTGCGTCGCGTCGCCGCCCACGTGGGTTCCGAGGGTGGCCTCGAGCGTGATCGATGCCGATTCCGCAGTCGGTTCGACTCGCACCGTGTACTCCGAGATCTCGGCTCCGCCGTCGTCGGGAGCATCCCACTCGACGACGAGCTCATGGCTGCCCGGCACGAGGTCGGTGATCTCGGGCGCATCGGGTGCCGAGGCGACGGGAGCGGCGACGGGGACCGTCGTGGTCGTCGTCGCGGACCCAGGTGCCGTCGTGGTCGTGGAGCGTGGCGCCGTGGTGGTCGTGGTGGGTGCCGCGGTGGTCGTCGGTGCGGCCGTGGTCGTGGTCGGCCTCGAATCGCCGCTGCCGGGTGTTCCCGACACCGGCTCGGAGGGATCACCCTCGCCTATCGAGTTCGTGGCGGCGACGGTGAACTCGTAGTCGGTGCCGTAGTAGAGGTCCTCGATCCAGACGCAGGTCGACGCTGTGTCCACCGGCTCGACGTCGTCTGGCGCCACGTAGACGGTGTACCCGGTGATGTCGGCGCCACCGTCCGATTCCGGATCGTCCCAGCAGACTCGGACCTGGTTCGGGATCTCCACGTGACTGTAGGTGTAGGGCAGAGTCGGAGCACCCGGTACGGTCGCTTCGAACGTGATGACTGTCGAGTCGCTAGAGACGGTGGACGAGTCCGTGCTCATGCCTCCGTACTCGATCACATACTCCTCTTCGTTCGACGAGTCGCGGTCGTCCCACTGCCCATATCCGTAGAGGTATCCGTAGTCCTCGCTCCAGCTGTCGTTCGGCTGCCCGGATACCCACCTCGTGTACTCGCCCTCGACGGCGCCCTCTTCGAAGCCGGTCGGGTTCTCGTCTCCGTCGAGGTCGTCGCGGTAGAAGACGCGCCCTGCTCCGCCGTCCTCCTCACCTTCGGGGCCCTCGACCCATCGCCACTCGCCCTCGACGGCCTCGTCGGTGGCCCCCATCCAGCCGCGGGCCTCCAGCGTGTCGGAGACGAAGTCGTTCTCCTCCTCGCCGGTGAGGGTGAACAGGTAGCCCTGCATGCCCTGGAACGTCGATCCGTCGGCGTCGGCCTTCGCGTCGGCGTAGGCGACCTCGGTGGAGACACCCTTGTAGAAGTGCCCGGTACCGGGGAAGTAGTAGGCGCCGCCGTCAGCGACCTGGATCTCGAAGTTCACATCGAGCTCGGAGTAGTCGGGTGGGTATACGTAGAGGTCGGCGAGCGCGGCCTCGACCGCCGCGACGGAGCCGTTGAACGACATCTCGGCCACGTCGTTCTGGTTGCCCTCGACGAAGGTGAGGCCCGCGGTCGTCTCCAGGAAGATCGTCCCCTGGTCGACGGCAACGTATACGGAGAGATCTGTCGAGCTGCCTGCATCGACCGAGATCTCGCTCACGTGGGCCCTGTGGCCAGGAATGTTCCCCGCCGTCGCGGGTGAGTCGACGGTCGGCGTGCCCGACGCCATCGCCTGCGGTGCGACGACGAACGAGCCGGCCAGCGCGAGCGCGACCATTGCGACGGCGCTCCTCGTCCGCCCGGCAGGGCGCCCGATCGGAGCGCCTTCCCGACGCCCGGAGAGGGGTTTCCCACCCGCGGCTGAACCCGCACGCGTCGTCTGCTGCCCCATCCTGCCTCCTGGCGTCGCGGTAGGCCGGGGCCTACCGAGCCGGTCGCATCGCGACTGGCTCCCTCACGTATCGGTCGGGGGGTTATCGGCCGCTCGCTCGCGGGGTTGAGCAGAAGAACGCGGAGTCGCCCCTGCCGGGTGCCGCGGCCACAGTTGGAGGCCGGGCGTCTAGATTTCGGACCGTCGGCGGTCGTGCGGGGGCCTTAGGTCCCGAAGGATCGCGCAGCCGGCGGTGTTCGACTCATCGCCGGCTACGCGGCATCCGTCGAACCGGGCTGGGCCACACTGCGGGAGCACACATGTCGAAGCGCATAGTCATCCTCGGGGGCGGGACGGGGGGGACGCTCACGGCCAACCGTCTCCGTCGCGTGTACGGCGAGGGCGAGGTCGAGATCACGGTCGTCGATCAGGACGGAAGGCACGTCTACCAGCCCGGCCTGCTGTTCGTGCCGTTCGGGCTGGCGCAGCCCGACGACATCGTCCGTCCCCGCGAACGTCAGCTCCACAGCGGCATCACGTACCGCCAGGCGCCGATCGAGAGCGTCGACATCGGGTCGAACACTGTGACGCTCGACGGTGGCGACGTGCTCGCATACGACGTGCTGATCGTCGCGACGGGGTCCAGGCTGCTGCCGGAGGAGACCGAGGGGCTCACGGGACATGGATGGATGGAGAAGGCCTTCACCTTCTACAACCTCGAAGGAGCCGCTGCACTCGCTGGGAGCCTCGCCCGGTTCGAAGGGGGCAGGCTCGTCGTGAACGTCGTCGACATGCCCATCAAGTGCCCTGTCGCACCGCTCGAGTTCTGCTTCCTCGCCGACTGGTACTTCCACGACCGCGGCATTCGCGACGAGGTGGAGATCACCTACGTGACCCCTCTCGACGGCGCGTTCACGAAGCCGGTCGCCTCCGCAGCCCTCTCGGACCTGCTGTCGGAGAAGGGTGTCGATCTGGTCACCGAGTTCAACACCGGTGAGGTCGACGGCGAAGCCGGCAGGCTCGTCAGCTACGACGAGCGGGAAGTCCCCTTCGACCTCGCAGTGGTCATCCCGTTGCACGGCGGAGCCGAGTACGTAGGCCGCTCACCCGGTCTCGGCGACGACCTCGACTTCGTCCCGGCCGACGAGCACACACTTCAGTCGAAGGCCTCCCCGAACGTCTTCGTCATCGGCGACGCCTCGAACCTGCCGGCTTCGAAGGCCGGATCAGTGACGCACTTCGAGGGCGAGGTGATGGTCGAGAACGTGAAGCGGTTCCTGGCGGGTGAGTCGCTCGACGCTTCCTACGACGGGCACGCGAACTGCTTCATCGAGACGGGCTTCCGCAAGGCGCTTCTCATCGACTTCAACTACGAGACGGAGCCGCTGCCCGGGCACTTCCCGGTCGGTGTGGGCCTCCCGCTGTTGAAGGAGTCGCGGCTCAACCATCTAGGCAAGCTGATGTTCCAGTGGTTCTACTGGCACAGCCTGCTACCGGGACGCGACATCCCGGGGATCAAGGCCGACATGCCGCTCGCGGGGAAGTCCCGCGGAACGAAGTCGGTTGGTACGAAGAGCTGAGCTCCCGGACGACAGGTCCGGGACGAGGAGGAGGAGTGATGCCGACCAAGACCGTCGCCGGAAGGAACGTCGAGGTCACCGACGAGGGGTTCTTCGAGAACCCCGACACGTGGACCGAGGCGATGGTGCCCGACCTCGCGAAGGAAGAGGGCATCGACGAGCTGACCGACCAGCACTGGATGGTCCTGCGCTTCATGCGTCAGGAGTTCCAGCAGAAGGGCCAGGGCCCCACGGTCCGGGTGCTCGGGAAGACCTCGGGCGTCTCGGTGAAGGAGCTGTACCAGCTCTTCCCCAAGGGGCCTGCGAAGGTCGCGGCGAAGATCGCCGGGATACCCAAGCCCCGCGGCTGCATCTGAGCGGCTGAGCCGGCCCGGCGACTGTCGCCGATCCTCTGAAGGGAGCAGGAATGAGCGGAGCAATCGAGAAGGTCTCGATCGTGATCTCGAAGGGCTCGATCGACGGCATCTACCCCGGCCTGATAATGGCGAACGGGGCGCGCGCCGAGGGTATCGAAGCGAACCTCTTCTTCACGTTCTTCGGCCTCGACGCGATCCACAAGAAGCGACAGCGGTCGATCAAGATCGCGACCGTCGGCAACCCGGGCCTGCACCTGCCCACATGGCTGGGAGCCATCCCGGGGATCTCGGCCGCGATGACCAAGTACATGAACGCCAAGATGGCGAAGCTCGACATCCCCACCGTCCCCGAGTTCGTCGAGATGATCTCCGACACCGGAGCCGGCCTGTACGGCTGCGAGGCGTCGGTCGACCTCTTCGGGTTCTCGAAGGACGACTTCGTGGAGCAGATGGACAGCATCATCACGGTCGGCGAGTTCTACGACATCGCGGCGGGCGGAGAGATCGTCTTCACGTGAGGTGACGGCCTTCCCTCCGAATCCCGCGAAGGGCCTCCGGAGCACCGTGTCGGCGGCGCCCGGCGGGGTGAGGATCGACGGCTCGTCTAGCCTCGCGGTCGTGGAGCAGACACGCCCGATCAGCGCCGGTGAGCATCGGTGAGCGACCTGGAGGGTCGTCACGGGCCCCGCGACGACCGTGACGGCG
The DNA here is from genome assembly GCA_963706745.1 of uncultured Actinomycetes bacterium. GTDB lineage: Bacteria > Actinomycetota > Acidimicrobiia > IMCC26256 > PALSA-610 > JAOSJK01. Next base: position 63,400 of record CAVPMX010000008.1, read on the forward strand.
TGCCGTTCGACGAGTCGTTCGTCCACGGTGCCAAGTACCACGAGCCGAGCGCCCAGGACCGGGCGCGCTGGGTCAAGGATGCTCGGCGCACCAAGCGGCGGAACGCGAAGGCCCGACGGGAGGCCCAGAAGAACATCGCGGCGGCGCGCCTCCTTCCGTGGGGGATCCTGGCCGCTCTCACCGTCCTCTACTGGCTGTCGGGCAGCTAGTCGAGGAGGGCGCCCGCGCCGCGGAGGCCGGCCTGCAGCTCCGCGACGTCGACCCGGCCGACCTCTCCGCCGTCGTGTCCGGCCAGCACAGCCGCCGCCCCGGCGGCCTGGCCCATGGCGAGGCTCGGCGCCATCACGCGCACAGATGCGAGGGCGTGATGATCAGCCGAGATGCAGCGGCCGGCGACGAGCAGGTTGCGCGTTGTCGTGGGCAGCAGTGACCTGAACGGGACCTGGTACGTGACGCCGGGGGGCAGGAAGCGGTACTCGGTCGAGCGTCCCGCCACGTGGTACTCCTGCGGCCAGGCGCAGGCCGCGATCGCGTCGTCGAAGCGGGCGCCGCTCGTGATGTCGTCGCCCGTGAGCGTGTACTCGCCGGCGATGTGGCGTGTCTCGCGCACTCCCAGGTGCACGGCCGTGTCGCAGAGGAACGACTCCTCGAAACCGGGCACGTGCGCGCGCGCAGGAACTCGGCGGCCTCCTCAGCGAGCCGCCGGCCCTCCAGCTCGCCCCATGTCGCCTGGCGCACGTCGGTCGTGTCGACCGGGCTCCCGTCGGCGTTGCGGACGCGAGTCATCGCTCCCCAGAACTCGCCGGGACGGAAGGTCGGCACGACTGCGCCCCCGTCCCGGGAGAGGTGCGCGCCGTGCTCGGCGATGATCTCGGAGAGTGCGGCGTTGGCGGTGATGACGGCGGCATCGTCGACGCGTTGCAGCAGGAACTGCATCGAGGCGAACTGCCGCTCACCGACTCCACCCGTGTGCGTGCGCACACCGGCGAACGTCGCGACGTCGGCGTCGCCCGTGGCGTCGACGAAGACGCGTCCCTTTATCGCCTTCGGGCCACGCTTGGTGGCGAGGACCAGCGCGCGCACGGCACCGTCGTCGACGATCGCGTCGGAGACGACGGAGTGGAGCAGGAGATCGAGATTCGGCTCGGCCTCGACGAGGTGGTCGAAGAGGCGCTTCGCGGCCCACCACTGATAGATGAACACGGCGGTACGTCCCTTGAAGGGGATGGGCCCCATCCCGGCGCCGCTCGCCGCGAGCGCGGCCGTGACTTCGCCGGCTATGCCGCCGACAGCCGGCTCGAAGCTCGGCGCTTCCTCTGTGCCGCGGTTCGCGTAGAGGCCGCAGACCGTGCCCACGACCGCAGTGGTGAAGTTGCCGCCGAGGAACCCCTGGCGCTCGCAGAGCACGACCCGTGCACCGGCGCGTGCCGCGGCCAGCGCGGCTCCGAGCCCCGCAGGACCGCCACCGGCGACGACCACGTCGGCCTCGGCGATCACCTCTGCGTCGCGCTCGGGAATCCGCACCATCTCACCCTACCTGTGCCGCGCGTCCCTCCCACCCCTAGTCTGGCGGGGTGACGCTGACGGAGGAGCTCGCGGCCTGGGCGAGCGCGATGGTCCTCGACGACGTGCCGGCCCGTGTCGTCGGATACGCGCGGAGCCAGGTCCTGTCGCAGCTCGCCGCCGCCCGCGCCGCGCTCGATCATCCCCTCGGGAGGAAGGTTGTCGACGCGTTCGGTCCTCCGACCCAGGACGATCCGCGCCGGGCCGCAGCGGTCCTCGCGTCGCTCACCATGGCCCTCGACTACGACGACACGGTGTACGCGGGCCACGTCACCCACTCCACGGTCAACGTCCCGGTCGCGTACGGGCCGGCGCTGGGGCTCGACGGCCGCTCGCTGCTGGCCGCGGTGGTCGCGTCGGGGGAGTGCGCTGCCCGCGTGACCGCCTCGGCGACGCTCGGCCCCCACCGGGGTCAGACCGCCGCACACGCGCACCTCGTGGGTGCAGCAGCGGCGCGCCTGCACCTCGAGCGGGCACCGGCGGGCAGGTGGGTGGATGCGTGGGGCCTGGCGCTCGCCGCGCCGCCGTGGTCGCTCCACCGCGCCTTCCTGGGCAGTGACGCCAAGATCTTCACTGCGGCGGTCCCGGTGCGGGTCGCTCTCGACGCGTGCGACGCGGCGGCGGCAGGTCTCGTCGGCGCGCCCGACATCCTCGAGCACCCCGAAGGTTTCCTCGCCAGGTTCGCGAAGGTCCCGCTGCCTCACGCGGTGATCGCCGGCCTCGGGGCGAGGTGGCACGCGGAGACGACCTCGTTCAAGGTGTACCCGGGCTGCGCCTACCTAGACCCCGCGATCGACTGCGCGGTAGCGCTGCACCGTCGACTGCCGGGACTGCAGGCCGACGAAGTGCGCGAGGTGATCGTCGACGCGGGCATCCTCACTGTCGCGGTCGACCTGCGCGCCGCGCCGCTGGTCGACGGTCCCGACTCCACGGTGGCCGCCCTCAACTTCTCGGTCGCGTACAGCGTCGCCGTCCCACTGCTGACCGGCGCGCTGACCCATCACGACTTCCAGTCGCCGCTCCTCGACGACGAGCAGAGGTGGCAGCTCGCGCAGAAGGTGCGCGTCGTCCACGACGAGGAGCTGACGAAGCGCTCCTTGCTCGCGACGGCGCCGCTGGGCGAGGCACTCCGCGAAGCGGGTTTCGACGGTGCGGCCGAGTGGCTCCGGGCATCCGGAGGTGAGGAGGCCGCAGCCTTCGTCGACCTTCTCTCGCCGCCCTCGACGACCTTCGAGGACGCCGAGAAGGCGATCGGGGCCCGAGTGGAGGTGCACCTTGCCGACGGTCGTGTGATCGAGGAGACGTGCGACATCCCGATCGGGGCCGCAGGCCCGGCCACGCGTCGCGACCACCCGAGACTGATGCGCGAGAAGTTCATCGCCTGCGGTGGCTCGCCGGACGTCGCGGACTCCCTAGCCCACCTCGACGAGCTGAACCCCGCCGAGGTGCGCGGAGTCCTCGCGGCCGGTCTCTCGTAGACGCCCTCCGGGGGAGCCGACCCCGGGATCACGCGGGGTCGGTCAGGTGCGGTAGATGAACGCGGAGGCCAGGAGCGCGGCGCCGCCGGCCGCGGCGAGAAGGGCTCCCGGGCCCAGCGCCGCGAACCCGGCGAGCTGGACGAAGGCGACGATGGCGAATCCGGTCGTGGCCGCGGCAGTCGCGGCGACGGCGCGAGAAGCGAGGGAGTGCGCGCCGGTCAGCCCGACCGTGAGCCACGCGAGCGCACCGAGCGCCGGCACGAGGTACCAGAGCGCGGTCAGGCGCGCGGCCGAGAGCCCCGGCAGAGCCCCTCCCAGCGCGACGACAGTGTCGACGAGGTCGTGACCGCGCAGGCCGTTGCCGGGGCCGCTGCGAACCCAGTGGAGGAACGCCGACGCCACCAAGCCCCCACCACCGGCGGTGGCGAGCAGATCGGCGGCGAGGAGTCGCCGGCGGGACTCGTCATCCATCGGGGGTGCTCGGGACGGTGGTCGGCACTGCCGGGACCGAGGTCGCGACGCCGCCGGAAGTGCACTCGACGGAGCCGTCCTCGAGAGCCGTGCACTCCTCGTATCCGTAGCCGGACGGATACGAGTAGATGGCGTCGCCCGGCGCCTCGTCGGCGTCCCAGAGCGTCAGCTCGTACGGTCCGGCGAAGGCGGCATTCACGACGAGCGTGTAGGTGCCGTCGTCCGGGAGCGCCACAGGGCTGCCCGCGAGGACCATGTAGGCGTCGTAGACGGGAGACCCGTCGGGCGCGTACAAGTCCAAGACCGTGAACGCCCCCAGGGGGGAACCGTCGCCCGTCTCGTCTGTGCCGGTGAGTTCGGTCAGGCGGCCGACCACCTCTTGGCCTGCGTTCCCGTCGAAGCTGAACGTGTAGGTCGTCCAGCGCGAGGCGATCTCGCCGCGATAGGTCTCACCGAGCGTCAACTCGGCCTCGGGCGGGATCTCGCGACCCAGTCCGAGCATCGAGTAGAGCGAGCGCAGGTCGAGTTCGCCCACCCAGGCGTCGACGGCCTCGAGCGCCATGCTCACCGGGCTGAGGAACCATCGGTCGCCGATCCGCACGGCGGTGAGCTCGACGCCTCGCTCCGGGTCCTGGGGCGGCGTTCCGCCACCGACGACGATCAGCAGGGAAGAGCCCGCGAACGGCGGAGAGATGCAGAAGGCGTTCGTCGCCTGCGTCGGGTCGGGCACGGCGCCGGAGTCCGATCCGATGGCTACACCCGTCTCGGAGTAGCCGGGGTAGTACTCGCGGAGGCAGCCGTCGGAGAGGTCCCAGTGGGTGGGCCCGTAGCCGTCGTCGCGAACCGACTCGAACGACCCGGAGGCGCGAACCTCGACGACTGCGGTGTCTCCGTCGATCTCGGCGGTTGCATCGAGATCGTCGACCGTGACCCCCGCGTCGGAGTCGGCCAGGAGCTCGCCGAGGGCCTCGCGGTAGTCGTACAGCGCGATCTCGCCGGGCGGGACGAGGGAGAAGACGGCATCGAGGTCGGAGTCGGCGATTCCGCTGACGAGCTGCCGGGCTGCGTCCTCGGGTGAGGACGCTCCGAGGCTCGACATCGCGGCGAGGCCCGAGCCGTAGTCGGGGGCGGGCAGGTCGTTGAGGACGCGCAGGTACTCGAGCGCCGTGTACGCGACGCTCACGTACCACCCGTCGCCGGACTCCACCGCCATCACGAAGGGCTGGATGTCCCGGTGCCGCAGCTCGGCGGCCTCGACCGACGCAGTCGCGTCGTGTACCCCGGCCCTCCGCAGCAGATCCGACATCTCCGCGGCGTTCGCCTCCGCGGTCAAGGAGCCTTCGAGGACGACCACCTTCGCGTATCCGGGAGCCAGCTCCTCGGTGGCCAGGGCGAGGTCGCGAACGTCGAGGTCGACTCCGGCCAGCGGTGAGCCCGCGGTCGCAACCAGGTCCAGATCGGCGGCCTTGCGGCCGGCGGCGTCGAGTGTGCGGCTCAGGGTCCTTACCTCCCCGGGGGCGAGCGCTCCGGCCGTCGCGAGTGGATCCTCGGCGCTGACGGCGTCTGCGAGCCGCTGCACCGCGGCCTCGGGCGAGGAGGCACCGCCGTCTCCGACGAGCGCCGTGATCGCCAGCGCGCCGACGCCCGCGAGCGCGGCGGCGCCGGCGGCTGCGAGGACGCTCCAGGCTGCGTGGCGGCGCCGCGGCGTCGCGCTCTCGATCTCGACGACGAGCTCGTCGGGTCGGTCTCCTTCGCCGTCCGACGGCGTGATTCCGGCGCCGTTCGCCGAGTGCGCGGCCGGCACCTGGTCCTTGGCCGACTGCAGGACTGCGGCCGCGCCGCGGCGGTTCCCGCGCACTGCCATCAGCTCCAGCTTGTGGCGCAACCTGTTCGAGTCAGTCATCTTCTCGCTCCGCTTCCAGCTCGGCGCGCAGTCGGCGCCGTGCGCGTGTGAGGGCCATGCGGGCAGATGCAGGACCCATGCCGACCACTCGTGCAGCCGCCGTCACGGACTCGCCCTCGACCTCGACCAGATACAGCAGGCCGCGCACCTGGGGGTCGAGGCGGAGCAGGTCGGCTAGCTCGCTCGGGTAGGCGTCGGCGATCGTGCCGTCGGTGGCGATGCGGATCCGTGCCGCATCGGCGCGCCGGGATCGACGCCGCTCGTCGATGGCGGTGTTCGCAATCACCCTTCGCAGGTAGGGGCCGAGATCGCGGACGTCCCTCGGCGCTGCCTTCAGGAAGCGCGCATACGCCTCCTGGACCAGATCGTCGGGCTCGACCTCCCACCGACCCACCATCGCGGCGAACCGCCGCAGTGGCTCGTAGAGGTTCTCCAGCTCTCGGAGCGTGTCGGCGTCCCAACGGCCGTCGATGCTCTCGGGGGGCTCCACTGACTGCTCGGTAATTCCGCTCACACCCTGACTGACGAACCGGCCGTGCGGAATGCAACCGGAGGTCGCGGAATCCTGTCACGGCGCAGGCACCTGAGTGCGCCTCGACGAGAAGCCCGCGGCCCGTGGGGGGACCGGACGGCCCCCGCGATCTCAGCCTGCTACTGCCCGGAGCGGCGCGAACGCCGGTACGGTGGCGGCGACATCGATGGTCAGGGCGGAGTCCCGGCGGTCCCACAGGTCGCCGTCGTGCTCGAAGGTGAGCGGCGCGCTGTCGGTCCGCTCGATGGTGACAGTGCGGCCCTGCGCGTATGAGACCTCCGGGCGCCCTACGTGCTCGCCGGCGGCGACGACTCCGGCGAGACCGACGAACGCGCCGGCATCGACACCCCGGATCACGCAGACGTCGAGCAGTCCGTCATCGAGGACCGAGAGGGGCAGCAGCTGGAACGTACCGGCGCGGTGCCGGGCCCCTCCGACGGCGACGAGCGTCGACGGTCCCTCGTGCAGGACCGCTCCGTCTACGGTCACGCGCGCCGGGAACGGTTCGTGCTCCTCGAGGGCGGTGATGGCGGCGGCCTGGTAGCGGTCGCGACCCGACACGCCGGCGAGGCGCTCCGAGACGCGCACCGCCTCGGCGACGAGGCCGGCGCTCGCACCGAGCAGCACCACCGACCCGGTCTCGGCGATGCGGAGCAGATCGAGGTCGCGGACCCGGGCGCGCCCGGTGAGCGCGTCGGCGAGCACATCGGGCCAAGGGCGGTCCTCCCACAGGGCGCGGTACATGGAGTTGCCCGTTCCGCCGGGCACGACGAAGAGGGGTGGAGCGGGCATGGAGGGCATCTCGGCTGCACTCCCCGCCGTGCCGAGGCGCCCCAGGCCGCGTGCGAGCCCCTCGGCGACAGCCCGTGCGGACCCGTCGCCTCCGACCGCGACGACAGCGGACCAGGCGCCGCCGCCGGCGACGGCGTCCGCCACCTCGGCGACTGCGTGGTCGCTCCCTTGCGGCTCGAGGACCGCCGGCTCGAGCCCGGCGTCGCGCGACACCTGTAGCACCGCGTCGAGGAGCAGGGCCGGGCCTCCGCGCGCCGCCGCGTTGACGACCACGAGCACCCGCTCGGTGGGAACGCTCGCCATCTAGCCGAGGGAGTCGGCGAGGCGGGTGGCGCCGCGCGCGGCGAGGGCCATGATCGTGATCTGCGGGTTGACGTGCGTGGACGACGGCAGGATCGACGCGTCGAGCACGTGGAGGCCCGGGACGTCCCACACCGCACCCCAGGGGTCGACAACGGAGCCGAATGAATCGGTCCCCATGCGCGCGGTGCCCATCGGGTGGTACGCGGACACGTGGAGCTCGGAGCGCTTCCATCTGGCCTCGCGGATCCGCTCGACTTCGCGCGGCGACGAGATGGAGGTGAGACCGGGGAGCATCGGGTAGACGGTCTTGGCCCCGGCTGCGAAGAGCAGCTCCGCCGAGCGAGCGATCCCGTCGACGACCCGGTGGGCGTCGCGTTCCGACAGCGAGTAGCGGATGAGAGCCCCGTGCTTCCCGGTGGGCCGGATTCGACCGTTCCCCTCGTCGCTGCAGATGGACCCGATCGAGGCGACGCGCGGATACAGGCTGAAGAGCTCCTTGTCGCGGCCCCATCCGGGGAGCGAGCCGGCCGAGTACCCGAGCCCGGGGGGTGGGAACGTCGCTTCGAGCAGCACGCCGTCGTCGAGGTGCTCGTCGACGTAGTAGCTCTGCATGGTTCCGCGCCACGCCGAGAGGTCCTCGTCGAAGAGCGCGCTGGTGCCTGCGCCCGGGTGCACGACGAGATTGCGACCGAGCTGGCCCGACGAGCCCGCGAGCTTCTGGCGCATCAGCAACGCCGGGGTGAAGATCGCGCCCGCCGCGAGAACGGTCGCCTTGGCCCGTACGCGCAGCTCCGCTCGAGGTCGATCGGTGCCGGGCTCCAGAAGGTCGGCGATCACGCCGACGGCGCGTCCGGCCTCCATCCAGATCTCGCGGACGCGCGCGTTGGCGACGATCTCGGCTCCCGCCGCGACTGCACGCGGGAGGTAGGAGACGTGCATCGCCTGCTTCGCGTCGATAGGGCATCCGAACCCGCACGCGCCGTGACCGTGGCACCCACGGATGTTGCGTCGGATCGGACCGCCTGACCAGCCGAGCGCCTCCGCTCCGCGCCGGGTGACGGAGCCGTTCGCGCCGAGGACGTCCTCGGGTACCGGTTGGACGCCGAGGATGTCCTCTACCGAGTCGAAGACGGGTGCGAGGTCGGCGGGTGTGACCGCTGTGACGCCGCGGCGCGACCAGTCGTGCAGGACGTCGTCGGGGGTGCGGAAGCAGGTTCCGGAGTTGACGACCGTCGTCCCTCCGACGACTCGGCCCATCGGCAGTGAGATGACGGGGGAGCCGAGGGCGAAGGTCAGGCCGTTGTCGCGGAAGTGCCGGAGCATCCGGTCGACGGGCCGGCTGCCGGACTCCTCGGTGGCGTCGTACGTGCCACCCTCCTCGACGATTACGACGCTCTTGCCGGCGCGGGCGAGCGTGTCGGCCGCCACGGCGCCGCCTGCGCCACTACCGACGACCACCACGTCGACCTCGATCGAGGTGGGAGCGTCTGGCCACGAGCGAACGGGTAGGGATGCCGTAGGGGGACGCTCGGTGAGCGGGACCAGAGGCGAGCCGTCGTACCCGATGACCTCGGCGACGCGTGGATGCGACGCGTAGGCGAGCTGGACGAGTGTCTGGAGGGCGGAGAACGCCTCGCGCCTGGGTCGCAGTCGGCAGTGCGCGCTGCGGTCGATCCATGCGGCGCGGTCGGAGTCGGAGAGGCGGTGGAACGGCCTGAGGCGACGTGAGAGGAGCGGCGTGAGGTTGTAGCCGAGGAGCATCGCGCGCACCGCACTGCGCGACGCGGGTGTGAATGTGGAGAGCCACGTCGCGATCTCCTCCGGCACACCGAGGTCGATCGCTCCCTCGGGAACCGCACCTCCGGAAGGGACAATCGCGTCGCACACGGCATCGAGCACCCGTCGCTCCAGGCGCCCCGGGCCACTCTCGCGTCGGCCGGCACCCGGCAATCTCGGCTTGGTCACGGCTGCTCCCGGGGAGTCGGCGCCGACAGGGGTGAGACCGGCATTCTGACCGCGCAGTGCGGGCCCGCACACGCTGGACGTACTACCAGGAGGAGCCGCCCCCGCCGCCCCCGCCCCCGCCCGACGAGCCACCGCCGCCGAAGCCACTCGACCCCGACCCCGCCGGGGTCGAGGTGAGGGTGCCCGCGGTCGTGACGGAGAAGTCGCGCATGCTCTCCGAGAAGGCGTGAACCGTGAACGGCCCCGACCCGTGATACCAGGAGACCTCGGGTGGCTGGTCTCCCAGTCCGGCGAACGCCTTCGCCCACTTGTCGACGCAGTCGAAGACGATTGCGTAGGGCAGGTACTCCGAGAAGAGGTTCTGGCGCTCGGCGAAGTCGGCTCGGTCCTTCTCAGACGTCATGATGAACTCCCGGAACCCGAGAACGCGACGCAGGGTCGCGGTGCCGCTGGCCGTTCGGTGGGGCAGCTTCCTGGCCACGACCAGGAACGAGAGCGCTCCGAGAACGAGTGCGACGCCCGCCAGGCCGAAGCTCGTGAACGCCGCGAGAGCGAAGGATGCACCGCCGGCAAGGACCAGCAGCACCACGGCCACTCCGATCCCGATGGCCCGGACGCGGTCCGGGCGGCGCGGGAACCACCCATTGGCCACGACGTCGTCGTAGAGCGCATCTCGAACGTCGGCCATCCGCTTCACGAACTTCTCGCGCAGGTCCGACAGCAGGACGGTGCCGCCGATGCGCCCCTTGAAGAGGCCGTTGAAGAGCTTGCGCTCGAACGCGAGGAGCGAGTCGTCGGAGTCCTTCGTCTTCGTGAGCAACCAGTCGCCCTTGCGGAAGAACCCCGGTCGCTCGACCTCCTCGATGGTGAGGTATCCCCGCGCCGCGAGGTCGACGATCGTCGCTGTCACGTCGAGGGGGTTGGCGACCTCGTCGATGAGCGTTCCCACCTGCCCGGGGCGGATGCCGTCGGGCGGTACGAACTCGACGGGGATCGTGGGCCGTTCGCCGATGCCCACGCGCTCCTCGGTGCCGGTCGCGCTTCCGAATGCCGCGTCGATCGCCGAGCCCGCGAACCTGCGGTCGCGTCCGATGCGCCAGAGGGCCCAGGTGATTCCCGCCAGGCAGGCGGCGAACGCGCCGCCCGCGAGCCCGAGAGGGAGCGCATCGGTGGAGAAGGCCTTGTTGAAGCTCCAGAGCTCCTCGAGTATGGGCTCGGGCTCGGGCACCGCTCCCTTGGGCATCGCGACGACGACGGTCAGGCCGTCGAAGACGCCGAGCGACGACTGGGCGAAGCTCGCCGAGGTTCCATCGATGTTGGATCGCTCGCACGGCAGCCGAGACCCGACGGGCCCGCGGTAGCAGCCAGCGCCCGTCAAGCGTGCCGGCGCGTTGACCACGGCCGTGACGCGTCCCATGGGTACCGACCATCCGTTGCCCGTAACGTTCCAGTAGAGCTCGTCGTGATCCTCGAAGCCGTTGAGCGCTCCCTTGACCCGGTACGTGATGACGTAGAGATGACGCCCCGTGACGGTGAGGTCGGGGTCGCCGATCCTGACGCGCGTTCCTCGCTCGATCGACTCGACCTTGTACTGGGAGGGGGTCCCTTCGCGCGCCGCCACCGATTCGACGGTGATCGGGTACACGCGCTCGTGCTCGTTGTCGTAGTCGAGGCGGTCCGTGATGTCGCGCAGGATGCCGTGACGCTCGTTGACTCCGAAGTCGTACTCGATCTCCTCGCGGACGAGGATCGATCCGGTCTCCTCGATCGTGATGTCGGCCTTGTAGGAGACGATGTTCTCGTACGTCGCGGCCCCGGCCGGTCCCGCTCCGCCCACGAGACCGCTTGCGAGCAGACCCAACGCGAGCAGGGCGACGGCGAACAGAGGCGCGCCGAGCCTCGTGCCGAGCCGCGAGCATCGGACGTCGAGTCGTGGACTCATCGGCTCCGAGCGTACCTGTGCAGAACGCAGCGGCCTGTGACATGCGCGTCGTCAGGTTGCGCGAGAGGCCTGCGGCGCGACGGCGGAGCGGTCAAGTCCCGGCGGCCGGGGCGCGCACGGGCCGTATCAGGGCCTCCTGCGCCACCGAGGCCCCGAGCACGCCGTCACGGGCGTGCATCGTCCCGTGCACCAGGCCGCGCGACCCGGAGTTCGAGACGGGCCGGAGGTCGAAGAGCATCCAGTCGTCGGGCCTGATCGGCCGGTGGAACCAGACGGCGTGGTCGAGGCTCGCACCCATCGTGATGCCCATCCCACCACCGACGGCGAGCGCTGCCGCGTAGACGGCACCCATGTCGGAGACGAAGGTGATCACGCACGCGTGGAGCGCGCGGTCGTCGGGCAGCGCTCCACGGGTGCGGAGCCACACCCGTCGTGTCGACGTGAGCAGGCCGCGCTCGTCGGGGCCGGGATTCTTCATCTCACGCATCTCGAAGGGGCTCGCCAACGAGAAGCGGGAGATCGGGCTGTCGTGCCAGAGCGCGTTGCCCTCGGGGTCGGGCACGTCGGCGGGCAGTGGGGTCTGATACTCGGCGGCGGGCTCGTCGCGATGGAATGAGGCGATGAGCTCGAAGATGGCCTCGCCTTCCTGTATCGCGACGACCGTGCGGGTCGTGAACGACCGCCCGTCGCGTATGCGGTCCACGTGGAGGAGGACCGGCGTCTCGGGCGATCCTGGGCGCAGGAAGTATCCGTGCAGCGAGTGCGGATGGTGGTCGACCTCGACGGTGTGGGTCGCGGCCCGCAGGGCCTGGGCGGCGACCTGGCCGCCGAAGAGACGGCCTGTGTGGGTCTGCATGGGGACCGCGGCGCGAAACAGGTCCCGGTCGAGCCGCTCCAGCTCGAGCAGGGTCAGAAGGCGGTCGACCGTCGGTGGCTCCACGTCGGGGGACGGGCCCAGATCGGGGGGCTCGCTGTCTCGATCGGTCATGGGCTCATCCGACAGCACGCGTGACGTGCGAGGCAAGTCGGTGCCGCGGTGCCTCGGTTACTTGACGGCCACGGCGTTGGGCGGGCTCGCCACGCCGGCAGGCAGGTTCAGCGGCGCGGAGACGAAGAGGCACTCGTACCTCCCGTCGTCGGCGCAGTCGGCTGCCAGCGCGTCGAGGTCCCAGAGCTCGCCGAGCGGGAGGCCGAGCATCGGGAGCAGGAGCGTGTGCACGAAGACCTCGTGCGATCGCCTCGGGTCGGATCGCGCCGCCTCGGCATCCTCGGGAGCGAGCGGCGAGCCGAGCGGCCAGACCTCGACCGCCGGAGTGTCGGTGCCGATCGCGGCGATGTGTAGGTCCCACAGCACCTCGGCGGTTCGCTCGCCGGGTGCGAGGCCGGGAGCGACGAGGCCGCCGGGCCGGGCGAGTGCCTCGCGGACACCGGCGGGCTGCCGCTCGTACCAGGCCGTCCAGCCCGTCCGCATCAGGAGCACGTCTCCTTCGCGCACGGTCGTTCCCTGGGCTGCGAGGCACTGCGTGATCTCATCGGGGCCGATGACGTCGGGGGTGTCGTGGCGCAGCGGCCGTCCCCGCGACTCGCGGAAGCGCCCGACGTCGCAGACCACGGCGCGCCCGACGATCCCGCGCCGTGCCCAGTGGTCGATGCCGTGGTCGCTGTCGGGGACGCCGCCGTAGTGCCCCGTCCCGGCATGCTCGGCCTGCGCTGCGGGGTTCCTGATGTGGCGGAAGCCGTCCCACTGGCTCGACGACTGCGTGTTCCAACGGTCGAGGATGTCGTCGTGACCGACCGACCGATCGTCACCGGTGACGGAGTGGACCAGGCGATCCCTGCCGAAGAGCGGAGGGTCGGGCAGTCCCATCGACCAGTTCAGGGGGAAGGCGGCCCCTCGACGCACGAGAGTCGCGGCCTCGACGACGCGCTCGGGAGTCAACAGGTTCAGGCATCCGAGGCGGTCGGTGCCGACGTCGCCCCAGAGGCCCCAGGCGGCGGGAAGGCCCGCGACCCGGGGCAGGTCGGAGTAGCGCGGTAGTGGGTTCATCGGCGAACGGTAACGCCCGGACGGCGGGCCGGCCGACGGCGCTGCAGAGGAGCTGCCGGGCCCGATGTCGTGGTGGGCTCAGGGCCGTGACGCCCGAGGCGGTCGAGAGGGCCCAGGTGGCCGCGGTGGTCGAGGTCTCCGAGACGGGCGTGTGCGATACAGGACGTGGCGGCGGAGGATGTGGCCGTCGGGCATGCGCGGGTGGTCGAAGTCGTCGGCGGGGTCGTGAGTCATGCCGATGCGCTTCATCACGGCCTGCGAGCGGAGGTTCGTTGCGGCGGTGAAGGAGACGACCTCGTCGAGCATCAGGTCGTCGAAGGCGAAGCGCAGCACCTCGCGGGCCCCCTCGCTCGCGTACCCCTGGCCCCACGCGCTGCGGGCGAGTCTCCAGCCGACCTCCACGCACGGTGTGAAGACGGCCTCGAACCCCGGGACGGCGAGGCCGACGAAGCCGACGAACCCCGCTGTGCCGGGCACCTCGACCGCCCAGAGCCCGAAGCCACGTCGCGCGAACCCGTCGATGATGCGGCCCGCGAGCTCGTCGGACTGAGCGGGGGTCAGGACCGCCGGGAAGTGCTCCATCACCTCTGGGTCGCAGTTGAGCTCGGCGAACGGTGCGAGGTCATCGTCGCGCCAGGCACGGAGCAGCAGCCGGTCGGTGCGCAAGACGGGGACACCCATACGCCCGAGTCTCCCACCCACCCCCGTTCTTGCGTCACTTCCTCGCGATAGTCGCGAGGAAGTGACGCAAGAACGGGGGTTGTCGGCATAGTGTCGACTGACGTGTTCGACCACAGGAGGCGCGTGGTGCCGCTCGACCCAGATGTTGAGGAGGGGCTGGCCCTCATCGAGGCGACGGGGATCATGCAGCCGTGGGACGGCAAGAGCCCCGACGACGTGCGGGCCCTCACGGCCCTGATTACTGAGGTGTGCGCGCCGCTCGGCGGTCCGGTCGCCAGCGAGGAGGATCGAACAATCCCCGGGCCGGGCGGCGATCTGCGAATCCGCGTCTACACGCCGGAAGGCGACGGGCCGCATCCGGCGGTCGTCTACTTCCACGGCGGTGGCTGGGTCCTGTACTCGCTCGACGCATTCAACCCGATCTGTCGCGACCTCGCGAACGCCGCGGAGGCGGTGGTCGTGGCGGTCGCGTACAGGCTCGCGCCGGAGGATCCCTTCCCGGCGGCGGTCGATGATGCGTACGCGACCGTGCGCTGGGTAGCCGAGCACGCAGCCGAGATCGACGTCGACGGCGCGCGGATCGCGGTGGCCGGCGACAGCGCGGGCGGCAACCTCGCGGCTGTGACGTCGCTGCGCTGCCGCGACGAGGGTGGCCCGCTCATCGTGTTCCAGCTGATCATCAACCCCGTCACCGACTGCGACCTCGACACGGGGTCGTACCTCGAGTTCGCCGAGGGCCTCTTCCTGACGCGCGACCAGATGCGCTGGTACTGGGGCCACTACGTGCACGATCCCGAGGCCCGTACCCACCCGTGGGCGTCACCGCTTCGGGCCGACGACCTGAGCGGTCTCCCGCCGGCGCTCGTCTTCACTGCTGAGAACGACCCGCTCAGAGACGAGGGTGAGGCGTTCGCGGAGCGGCTCTCGGCGGCAGGTGTGCCCACGACCGCTCGAAGGGTCGGGGGCGTGATACACGGGTTCATGAACCTCGGAAACGGGACCCCGAAGGGTGCCGTTGCGGTAGCCGAGGCGGGTGCCGCCCTGCGCGATGCCTTCGCCGCACGAAGCTGAGGACGGCTCGGCAGCAGAGCCGAACCGGGGGCCTTCAGGCTCCTCGGCGCGATGCGCTCCGCCCGCGTGTCACGAGCACTGACGCCAGTAGCAGAGCCGCCACGGCCGGCACGGCGCTGAGGCGGCCGAAGCCGCGCAGTGCGAGCCCGATGAGGCTCGCCGAGGCGAGGACCGTCGATGCGATCGAGCGCCACGGAGCCGCGGCCGGGGGTTCGCCGCTCCCGCGCTCGAATCGACCCATTATCGCGACGAGGCCCGCGAGCACGACGGCCATCAGCGCGAACCAGGGGACGCGCAGCAGCCACCAGGCAGCAGAGGCGACGTCGGGCTGCGGGAACCCGACGAGGAGGAGGAGCGCGACGAGCACGAGTGCAGGGAGGTGCCAGAGGAAGACCGTCATGATCGAGGTGTTCACCGCGATCACCGCACCCCATGCGCGCGGTCGGGTCAGCCACCTGGTGACTGCAGGACGCGCGAGGAGGACCAGAGCGACCTGCAGCACGGCGAGCGCAACGATGCAGAGGGTGGGCGGGCTCATGTTCGAGCGTGCCTCGCCGGTCACCCCGACCATGCTCGTGGGGTACGGGCCCGCGGTGAGGGCGACGAGAGCGCCGAGGCCGGTGGCGCCTGCCAGCAGCATCCGGCGACCGGGCCACGCAGCGAACGTGCCGTCACCGGCGAAGAACCCGAGCTGGTGGGCGAAGAGGAACACCACCGGGTAGTTCGTCCAGCCGACTCCGGCGACGTGCTCGCCGACGACGTCGATCACGGCGGCCGTGACCGCGAGGGCTGCCGGCACCCACCACCGCCACCGCTCATGAAGGCTGACGAAGACGGGTGCCATCGCGATGACGATGAGGTACACGGCGAGGAACCAGAGGGGCTGCGCCATCACGCGCAACACCACGCGAGCGGGACCACCCGAGACACCCGCCATGGCGAGGGCTCCGGCGGCGCCGATCCAGAGGAGCGCGAACGGCACGACGGGGCGGGTGAGCCGCTCGACACGGCCCTGCAGGTACTCGTCCCACCCGGCGCCCCGGCGGCGCGCCGAGAGGATCGCCGCTCGGTTGACGGTGCCGCCGACGAAGAAGAAGACGGGCATGACCTGCAGGACCCAGGTCGCGAGCTGCAGTGGCCTCACCTCGGCCAGGAGGTTGGAGGTCTCCAAGCGGCCGTCGTCCCACTGGAGGACGGCCATCAGCCAGTGGCCGAAGACGACCACGAGGATCGAGGCGGCGCGCAGCAGGTCGAGGTAGCGGTCCCGCGTCGCGGGTGTGGCGGCGACGAGGTCTCGCACGGAAGGTCCGCGACTCATCTGCCGAGTCTCCCACCCACCCCACCTTCTTGCGTCACTTTCTCGCGGTATACGCGGTTATCTGACGCAAGAACGAGGGGGCTACGTGGGTGGGGTCAGGTGGAGCCGGACTCCGAGGTTCGCCGAGGGCGCGACCTCGAAGGTCTCCCCGCGCCCGCTGCCTTCAACGGGTTGCGCGCCGCGCACGGCCCCGGGGTCTGCGAGGGTGAACGCGAGGTGGTGCAGGCGCCCCGGTCGCCGCCCCACCCACTCCTTCAGCTCCGCCGAACGCGCCTCGACGAGGCGGATGCGTCCCGGGCCGGACCAGGCGAGATCGACGTGAGGGTCCTCGCCGTCGACTCCACGGGCGACGGGAATGCCGCCGAGGACGTCGCGGAAGAGCCCCAACGCGGACTCGAGGTCGGAGACCGCGTGCACGATGCGATCCAGTGATGACGGCTTGCTCGTTCGCGACGGAGGCAGCTCGGTCAGGAGCGGATGATCGTGCTCGTCCGACTGGGCGAGCTGGACGACGATGCCGTGCGCGGCCTTGGGATGGATGAACGCTTCCATCCAACCCGGATGCGCGAGGTTCACCCGGACGGGCGGATAGCCGGCTGCCGTGGCGGACTCGATAGCAGCGTGGATGTCGGGCACCTTGAAGGTGATGTGGTGCGGACCGGGTCCGTTCCTGTCGAGAAAGCGCCGGAGGAAGTCGTCGAGCTCCAGGTTCGCCGGCTCGAGCATCTCGAGCCTCATACCGTTGGCGAACGCCACCTGCCCCCAGTAGAAGCCGGGGTCGTAGCCGCCCGAGACCCACTGGCCGCCGAGGTCGCCACCGTACCGATCGAAGTTGTCGAAGGCGTGCTCGGATGCGACGGCGACGTGATCGAGGTCGATGAGTGCGGCCATCGCGCAATCTTGGCGGGATGACGTCGCGGGTGTCGAAACGGACCGAAGCCAGATGTCGGCGCTCGTGGCCCCTCAGTCGGTGCGGCTCCGGCCGCTCCGGAGTCGTGCATCGGTGGACCGATGTCGTTACGGTGAGCGGGCCGAGGGAGAGGAGAGGGCGATGCGTCGCATCAGCCACTGGATAGGCGGGCGCATCGTCCCGGGCGACTCGGGTCGGAGCGGGCCCGTCTTCGATCCCGCCAAAGGGCGGCAGCAGGCGGAGGTCGACCTCGCCTCGCCGGGTGAGGTCGACCGCGCCGTCGACGCCGCGTCGGAGGCCTTCCCGCAGTGGCGGGCGCTCTCCCTGTCGCGTCGTTCCGAGATCATGTTCCGGGCGCGGGCCGCACTCGACGCCCGCCGCGCCGACCTTGCAGCGTCGATCACCTCGGAGCACGGGAAGGTGATCACCGACGCACTGGGCGAGGTCGCGCGTGGAGTCGAGAACGTGGAGTTCGCCTGCGGCGTGCCGCACCTCCTGAAGGGAGGGTTCAGCGAGCAGGCCGGCACGGGTGTCGACGTGTACTCGATCCGCCAGCCCCTCGGGGTCGTGGCCGGCATCACGCCATTCAACTTCCCTGCCATGGTTCCCATGTGGATGTTCGCGAACGCGATCGCCTGCGGGAACACGTTCGTGCTGAAGCCGTCGGAGAAGGACCCGTCGGCGGCGATGCTCATCGCCGAGATCCTCGACGAAGCGGGCGTGCCGGGAGGGGTGTTCAACGTCGTCCACGGCGACCGTGTAGCCGTGGATCGGATACTCGAGCACCCGGGGATCGCCGCTGTGAGCTTCGTGGGCTCGACGCCGATCGCCGAGCACGTCTATGCGACCGGATCGCGCCACGGCAAGCGTGTCCAGGCGCTCGGTGGAGCGAAGAACCACATGGTCGTGCTCCCCGACGCCGACCTGGAGATGGCCGCCGACGCTGCAGTCGAGCGCGGCGTACGGCTCAGCCGGCGAGCGCTGCATGGCGATCTCGGTCGTGGTCGCCGTCGGCGGCGCAGGCGATCCGCTCGTCGATGCGATCGCTGCCAGGCTCGCCGCGCTGAAGATCGGACCGGGGACCGATCCTGCGAGCGAGATGGGGCCTCTGGTCACCCGCGAGCACCGCGATCGGGTAGCCGCGTTCATCGGCTCCGGAGAGGAAGAGGGCGCGACGGTCGTGGTCGACGGCCGTGAAACCGTCTTCGAGGGAGATGGATACTTCCTGGGCGCCTCGCTCCTGGATCACGTCCGCCCGGGAATGGGCGTGTACGACGAGGAGATCTTCGGTCCGGTTCTCGTCGTCGTGCGTGCGGACGGCTACGACGACGCCCTACGCCTGGTGAACGAGAACGTCTATGGCAACGGTGCCGCGATCTTCACCCGCGACGGCGGAGCCGCGAGGCAGTTCCAGTTCGACGTCGCCGCCGGAATGGTGGGCATCAACGTGCCGATCCCGGTCCCCGTCTCGTACTACTCGTTCGGCGGGTGGAAGCGGTCGCTCTTCGGCGACTCGCACATGTACGGACCGGATGGGGTGCATTTCTACACACGCGCGAAGGTCGTGACGGCGAGATGGCCCGACCCGGCGACCAGCGCCATAGACCTGGGCTTCCCCCAACACCGTTGACCCCCTGTTTGGACGCCGGCGGAGCCATGGCGACCACCTGCGTCCAAACAGGGGGTGGGGGAGGGCCGGGTACGCTCCGCAGCCGGACGTGGTTTCTCGATGGCAAGCCCGTACGCAGACGGAGCCGAAGGGCGGAGATCCGATGACGAGCACCAGTACCGACGACATGCGGTCGGGAGAGGGCGCGTTACCGCGCACGTACCGAGTTCGACGAGGTCGCATGGGGCTCGCACTGCGCCGACTGCTTCCCCAGCAACTGCCGGTACCACGTCTTCGTGAAGGACGGGAAGGTGGTGCGCGAGGAGATAGCCGGCCCGCGCCCCGACCGGCTCGAGCCGGACGGCAAGTTCCCCGACGTCTACCCGCAGGGCTGCAACAAGGGTGCCGCGTGGAGCGCGCAGCTCGACGCCGGTGACCGGTTGCTGCACCCGATGCGGCGCGTCGGACCGCGCGGCAGCGGGGAGTGGGAGCGGATCTCGTGGGAGGAGGCCCTCGATGCCGTAGCCGACGGGCTGATCGACACAATCGAGGAGCACGGTCCCCAGTCGATCATGCGAGAAGGGACGCCCGAGATCGTCGGGACCACTGCGATCGAACGCCTCATCGGGATGCTCGGCGCCACCTCCACCGACCTGAACGCCTCGATCGGCGACTTCGCACCGGGGATCCATCTAACGATGGGGAAGTCGTTCCTCTGGCACGACGAGCCTGCGGCATTCGAGTCGGAGCTGGTGCTGATCTGGCACTCGAACCCCGTCTACACCTACATCACCTTCTACCACTACTTCACCGAGGCCAGGTACAACGGCACCGAGCTCGTGTTGCTCGGGCCCGACGTCAGCCCGAGCCACATGCACGTCGATCACCACGTGCCCGTCCGCCCGGGGAGCGACGCTGCGCTCTCCCTCGCGATGGCCCAGGTCATCGTCGAGGAGGGCCTCGTCGACGAGGCGTTCGTCCGCAACCAGACCGACCTCTCATTGCTGGTACGCGCCGACACCGGCCGTTTCCTACGCGGCTGCGACCTCGATCCCGCCGGGCGTGACGACCAGTTCTTCCACCTCGACGAGTCGGGTTCCGTCGTCGAGGCCGACCGAGGGTGTCTGCTGCCCGACGGCTATGTCCCTTCCCTCGACGGTGCTGCGGAGGTGACGCTCGCCGACGGCTCGTCGGTCGCAGTGCGGCCGCTGATGGTTCGGATGGTCGATCACCTGAGTGCCTTCCGGCCGGAGGACACCTACGAGTCGACGGGCATCGCCCCCGAGACCGTGAGGGCGTTGGCGCGCAAGATCGCGGCGAAGAAGACGAAGGTCTGGATGGGGATGGCCGCCAACAAGGCGTACCACTCCGATCTCTACCAGCGGACGATGCTGCTGGTGCTGGCACTCACGGGGAACTGGGGGAGGCCCGGAACGGGCTTCAACAACTGGGCCAGCGGCCAGATGGACGGGTGGACCATCACCGGGGCCAAAGCGCGTCCCGGCGTCGAAGGTTCTGAGGAGGTCGTGGCCGCGCTCGACGCGTTCGACGAGCTCTTCATGTCGCTCGATCCGTCGATGACGTCGGAGATCGCATCCTTCGACATGCTGCGAGCCGCCGGCAAGGGCGGTCGTCCGATGATGGTGCCGCCGGCGTTCATCTGGTATTGGCACGCGGGGTTCCGCGAGCTGTGGAACGCGCCGGGCAACGGCGATCCGACGATGGCGCGCACCTTCGACGAGTACTTCGACGAAGCGATAGCCGAGGGCTGGTGGTCCCACACGATCAGCAACGGCCCCGACTCTCCGCCGCGCGTGCTCATCGAGTGCGGCGGCAACATCGTGAGGCGGACGCGCGGAGGCCGGAACACCGTCCTCGAGCACTTCTGGCCGAAGCTGGATCTCGTCGTGACCATCGACGTCCGGATGTCGAGCACGGCGCTCTGGTCCGACATCGTTCTCCCCGCGGCACAGCACTACGAGAAGGTCGCCCTCGACATCCCGCTCTTCACGCTCACCATGACCGACGAGGCCGTCCCGCCGGCAGGCGAGTCGATGGCCGAGTGGGAGCTCTTCCGCGACCTGACCCGGGCGCTCGCGCGGCGCGCCGACGAGCGGGGGATCGAGACCTTCCGGCACGCCGACGGCAGCGAGCACAAGTACGCAGACCTGCCCGGCCGCTTCACGCTGGACGGTGCCTTCGAGACGAGTGAGCAGGTTCACGACGAGATCGTGCGCGACTCCGCCTACGCCGGCCTCCTCGAACCCGGGACCGACCTGAAGAAGCTGCGCGAGAACGGTCAGGTCAGGTTCCAGAACTGGGGCCGCACGTTCATGGGCAAGAGCCACGCGTCACCGTGGCCGGCGGAGGACGAGATCGCCAACCCACTCGAGTACCACCTGCTCCGTGGAGACCCGTATCCGACCCTCACCCGGCGAGCGCAGTTCCTGATCGAGCACTCGTGGTTCGTGGAGGCCGGAGAGGACCTCCCGGTCCACAAGGACATGCCGAAGATGGGTGGCGACCACACTCACGTGATGTCTTCGGGCCACAACCGCTGGTCGGTCCACGCGATGAACATGGGCAACCCGATCCTGCTCCAGACGCACCGCGGCGAACCTCACGCCGTGATCAATCCGGGCGACGCCGAGGCGCTCGGCATCTCCGACAACGACAGGGTGCGCATCTTCAACGACGTGGGCTCGTTCGTGGTGCGGGCGAAGCTCTCTGGCGGGCAGCAGCCCGGCGGCGTCACCGTCTACAACGGCTGGGATCCGCACATGTTCGAGGACTGGGGGGGACCCAACGACGTCAGCCCCGGCATGGTGAAGCACCTCAACCTCGCAGCGGGGTACGGGCACGTCGACTACGGGCCCCTCGGGTGGCAGCCCGTGCCGGTCGACCGCGGCGTGCGCGTGAGCCTCGAGCCGGCCGGCTGACCCGCGCCTCGGCCCCGCCTACTCGAGATGGGTCGGTGTCGCGGACCTGTTGCGCGGTAGTGACCCATCTCGACGGGCGAGCACCCGGTCCAAGCAGGGGTCTGCGTGCCGTCAGAGCCCCGACTTACTAGTCCACATCATCTGATAATATTGTCAGATGATACGTCGATCAGAGATTGGAATCCGGGCCGTCAGGCGGTGCTCGCGGGCGGGTCTGACCGGAACTGGTCTCCGGGTGAGGGTCGGCGGGGAGGTGCGCCGTGCCCGGGCGTGAGTTCGACGCTGACCCCAGCCGGCCGATCTCGGAGGTCAAGGCGGAGCTGTTCAAGGCGCTCGCCCACCCTGCACGCATCCGGGTGCTCGAGATCCTGGCCGAGGGTGAGCTCTCGGTCGGTGAGATGCAGCCGCTCGTAGGCATCGAGTCGTCGCACCTGTCCCAGCAGCTGGGTGTGCTGCGGCGGGCCGGACTCGTCACGACGCGCAAGGAGGGGTCGTCGGTGATCTACTCGATCCGCGACCCGCAGCTCGTCGAGCTCCTTGCGGTTGCGAAGCGCGTCCTCATCAGCTCGCTGTCCGAGACGCGTGACCTTCTCGAAGACCTGCGCGCTGCGCTTGCCGGATCGTGAGCGCGGTGGAGGACGCAGAGGAGGGCAACGTACAAGCGCGACCCGTTGCAGGGCCGGCGCGCTCCGCAGTAGCAGAGGTGATCGCGCGCCTTCGCCCGCGCCGCGACGACTACTCGGGAATCGCCCGCTCGTGGAAGGCCGACGCGATAGCAGGCCTGACGGTCGGCGTGGTGGCCCTCCCGCTGGCTCTCGCGTTCGGGATCACTACGGGCCTCGGTGCTGGCGCCGGTGTGGTGACGGCGATCGTCGCCGGGTTGGTGGCGGCCGTGTTCGGAGGCTCCAACGTCCAGGTGTCGGGACCCACTGGTGCGATGACCGTCGTGCTCGCGCCGATCGTCGTCCGGCACGGGCGCGAGGCGGTCTTCGTGGTGGGGATCATGGCGGGGGTGCTGATCGTCGCCGGCGCTGTCGCCCGCCTGGGTCGGTACCTGGCCTTCATGCCTTGGCCGGTGATCGAGGGTTTCACCGTCGGGATCGCGGCGATCATCTTCCTGCAGCAGGTACCGGCCGCACTCGGGGTGCGCAAGCCCGAGGGTGAGAACGCCGCCGCGGTGGCGGCGAGGGCGGCTCTCGACACCTTCGACCGCGGGCACCTCGCCGCGATGGCACTGGTCGCGCTCGTCATCGCCGTGATGCTGCTCGTGCCGCGTCTGAACAGGGCTCTTCCGGCGTCGCTGATCGCGGTGATCGCGGCGACTGCCACCGCACAGCTCGCAGGCTTGGAGGTGGCGCGTATCGGCAGACTCCCGGACTCGCTCCCGACGCCTTCCTTGCCGTCGTTCCCGTTGGGACGCATGAGCGACCTGTTCGGTGCGGCGCTGGCCGTCGCCGCTCTCGGGGCGATCGAGAGCCTCCTGTCGGCGAAGGTGGCCGACGGTCTCGTCGACACGGCCCACCACGATCCCGATCGCGAGCTGTTCGGCCAGGGGCTCGCGAACGTCGTCTCACCGCTCTTCGGCGGGATGCCGGCAACCGGTGCGATCGCGCGGACGGCGGTGAACGTGCGAGCGGGTGCGCGCACCCGGGTGTCCGCGATCGTGCACTCCGTGGTGCTGATGGCGGTCGTCTTCTTCGGCGGCGGACTCGTCGCCCGCATCCCGCTCGCCGCGCTCGCGGGCGTGCTCATGGTCACCGCGGTGCGGATGGTCGAGGTCCACAACGTCAAGTCGGTGATGCGCGCCACCCGGTCCGACGCCGTCGTTCTCATGCTGACCGCGCTCGCCACGATCGTCTTCGACCTGATCCTCGCCGTCGAGATCGGAATCGCCGTCGCCGCTCTGCTCGCGCTCCGCAACGTCGCCGCGCACGGCGACCGCAGTCCAGGAGCCGGTGATGACGCGCGAGGTCGACGCCGACACCGAGGCCGCGTTGCTGCACGACCACATCGTCACCTACCGGTTGGACGGCGCCTTGTTCTTCGGTGCGGCACAGCGGTTCCTGACGGAGCTGACCGACGTGACCGATGTGCGGGTGGTGATCCTGCGACTGCCGCAGCTGCAGGTGCTCGACGCGACCGGTGCGCAGGCGCTCGGCGGCATCGTCACGGAGCTGGAGCGCAGGGGGATAACCGTGTTGCTAAAGGGCCCGCGTCCCGAGCACGTCCGTGTGCTGCGCGCAGTGGGTGCGCTGCAGTCGCTCGCCCACGAGAACCACCTGTTCTCTGATCTCGACGAGGCGATCGAGCACGCCCATCTCCACCTCGCACGCACGCCGCACGTCGTGGGCGAACCCGTCGGGATCGTCCCGGACCGTCACGAGCCGAACCGGCGCGCCCGGCGCCGCAAGGCCGCTGTTCACCGGCGCTGAACCTTGTCTGGACCGAGACGATCTCGTAGAGGTCGTTTCGGTCCAGACAAGGGGTTGGGCAGCTCAGAGGTCGAAGGCGTCGAGGTCGGATGCCAGGCGTACCTCGCCGTCGAAGTGGGCGGCGGCCTCGGCGACCCACTCGTCCTCGGTGCCGGGCACCGCGAACGGCACGGGGTGCGTGAGCACGAGCGTGCCTACCCCGGCCCTGGCAGCGGTACGGCCAGCGTCGGCGCACGAGGAGTGGTAGTCGATGACATCTTGGAGCCGCCGCGAGGGGATGGCTCTCACGACCTCGGCACGCGTTACGGTCTGAACGTAAGTGTCGGCACCGGCGCAGAGGCGGTCGAGGCCCTCGCACGGCACGCCGTCACCGCCGATCACAACGGCCCGGCCGTCGTGCTCGACGCGGAAGCCGACCGAAGGAGTGACGGGCCGGTGATCGGTCGGCGCTGCGACGACGCGGATATCCGACGAGTCGAGGGCCACGCCGTCGAGGACCTCGGTAACCTCGCAGGCCGGCTCCCACGTGAGATCGTCGTGGTGGGCGAGGCGCCAGCCGACGTCGTCGCTGAGCATCGCGATGGTGCGCCGTGCGAGCTCGGCCGTGCCGGGCGGTCCGGTCACAGGCAGCGGCGACGGCGTGGGCGACATGACCCAGCGCGTGGTGACGACGTCGTTGAAGTCGGTGATGTGGTCGCTGTGGAGGTGCGTGAGGAAGACGTGCGACAACGCAGGCGGGGTCAACCCGAGGGCCGAGAGCCGCATCAGCACTGCGCGGCCGCAGTCGAACAGGAGTTGCTGGTCGCCTGCCTGCACGAGGGTCGACGGCCCTGCCCTGTTCGGGTCGGGGATGGGCGACCCCGTCCCCAGTGTCGTCACCCTCATCTCGGCTCCTCCGGCGTCTCGGGAAGTGTGTGGTCGGCGATTCTGGCCTCCGGGGCACGCGACATCCGGTCGCGGTGCAGCGGGCCAGGACAGGAATCAGATCCGGGAGTCGGAACCGGCGAGCCGTGAACGCAACCTGTCTCCGACGACGTTGAACGAGAGCACTGTCAGGAACATCACCACAGAGGGCACCAGCGCCACGTGCACGGTCGTCTCCAAGTGCCGCTTTCCTTCGGCGATCATGCTCCCCCAGGTGGCAGCAGGCGGTTCGACACTGAGTCCGAGGAAGGCGAGCGATCCCTCGAGGACGATCACGACCCCGATGGCGGTGAGCCCGAATGCCAGGAGGGGGAGCACGACTACCGGCACGACCTCGCGCAACAGCACACGGCCGTCCTTCGCCCCAAGCGCGCGAGCGGCGAGCACGTACTCGCGCTCGACGATGCTCAGGGTGTTCGCCCGGGCCACGCGCGCGTATATCGGAATCGAGAGGAAGCCGATCACAACAGAGATCGCGGTGAGGCTCTGGCCGACGAACGCGACGAGGCCGAGCAGGAGCACGAGGCCGGGGAATGCAAGCAGAACGCTCGTGGTCGCGGTGAGGGCGATGTCGATCGGACCTCTCAGGTATCCCGCGACGACGCCGAGTGCACCGCCGACGACGGTGCCGACACTCACGGCGGTGAGACTGACGGTGAGCGAGACGCGCGCCCCGGCCACCAGGCGGGCGAGGACGTCGCGGCCCAGCCCATCCGCTCCGAGCAGGTGCCCTGAGCTGAAGGGGCCGGCAAGCTTGTCGGGGATGTCGATCGCGTTCGGGTCGGAGATCGGCAGCCAGGCGTGAGCGGCGGCGGAGACGACGATTGTGAGCAGCCAGGCGACGCCTAGCCAGAAGCCCAGACCGAGTCGCCGAAGGCGGACCTGCTCGGCGGACTCGTCGAGGGCGTCGTCGGCGAGAGTGGGGAGAGAGCTCACCGGATTCTCGGGTCCACCACGGTGTAAAGGGTGTCTATGAGGAAGTTGACGACGACGAACGCGGACGCGACCACGAGCACGACGCCTTGGACGACGAGTAGATCACGTTGGTAGATGCCGTTGATCAGGAGCAGGCCGACGCCGGGCAGCGCCGAACACCTGCTCGACTATCACGGCCCCCCCGAGCAGAGCAGCGAGCTGCACGCCTATCACCGTCATGAGAGACATCGACGACGGGCGGAGAGCGTGCCCGAAGAGGATCCGCCAAGTCGGCAGGCCCTTCATTCGGGCGAGGGCCAGGAAATCCTCCTGCAGGGTCTGCAGGACGTCGCTGCGGAGCAGACGCGTGTACACCGCTGTCTCGGCTACTGCCAGCGAGAGGGCGGGCAGGATTGCCGACTTGAGGTTCTCCAAGGGGTTGTCGGTCAATCGTGTCCAGCCGCTCGCCGGCAGCCAACGAAGGCGTACGGCGAACGTGTACATGAGGAAGATTGCGAGCATGAAGCTCGGAACCGAGAGCAGTCCGAAGCTGATTCCGCTCACGGCTCTGTCGAAGCGAGTACCTGCCCGGTACGCAGAGAGCACCCCCAAGGGTATCGAGGAGGCGAGTGCGATCAGCAGAGCGAGCACACCTATCTCGATCGTGACCGGCAGCCTCTCCCGTATCGCCTCCGCGACGGGCTGGCTCGTCCTGTAGGAGCGCCCGAAGTCACCGCGCACGACCCCGCTGAGCCAGTCGCCGTAGCGGACGAGGAACGGGTCGTGCAGGCCCAACTCCGCGCGGTACGGAAGCGACGCGCGGCAGGATCGGCGTTGTCGCCGCCGAGAACCTGCAGCGCGGGGTCACCCGGGAGCAGGCTCATCATCGAGAAGGTCAGAAATGTGACGGCCAGCAGCACCGCGATGAGCACGCCGAACCGGAGCGTGATCCGCCGCAGCACCAAGTCGCTCCCCTAGCCGTTGAGCTCTGCCGTCTCGTACCTGCGACCTCGCCGCCGGTCAGGCTGCCTCGATCCAGACCTCGACGGTCCGGATGACCGAACTCGACACCCCGGAGCCCGAGGTGCCGTCAGGCATCGTCCAACCGGTGACGTTCTTGACAGCCGAGCTGACGCCTACCGCAGTCGCGGTGCTGCCGGTCCATGTGTTCGGAACCTGCTCGGCCAGGAGCAGAGACACCTTCTCGACCGCGGCTCTCGCGCGTGTCGAAGTCGTCTGTTCCACGCAGTACCTCGAGCTGCTCGTCGATGAGTGGATCGACGAAGTTCGTGAAGTTGAGCGAGTTCGTCTCCCAGTCGCCGAAGTCGTTCGAGAATGCCGTGAAGGGGTCGGCCTCGCTCCCGAGGCGGAAGCACTGCACCTGATAGGTGCCTGCCATGGGTGGGTCGGAGCCCAGGCCCAGGGCCTGCGAGATCAGCTCCGACTGCTCGAGCGCCTTCAGGTCGACCTCGAAGCCGACGTTCTGCCAGAACGCCTGGTAGGCCTGGCTCAGCTCGACGAGACTCGGGTCGGGCGGGCAGTTGTAGGTGAAAGACACGGGGCTACCCGGTGCCAGCCCGTCGGAGCGCTCTGGATCGTTGACGTAGTCATCGAGGAGCTGCTCCGCCTGGTCGGGGTCGTTGTTCGGCCACGCCTCGTCGGCGGCCTCGGAGTAGTACGGGCTGTCCGCGGAGAAGTACTGCGTCTGGCGCGGTGTGATCCCGGTTCCTCCGAGAACCTCTATCAGCTGGTCCTGGTCGAGTGCGAAGGCGAGCGCACGGCGCACCCGCACGTCATCGAAGGGGGCCTTGTACGTGTTGATGATGGAAGCGCCGGAGTTGTTGCCCAGCCACTCGAAGGTGTTGAAGCCGTCTCCCGACTCGACCAGCTTCCGGATGCTCGCGACCGTGCTCTGGCGCAGGGTCTGCATTGCATCGATGCCGCCGCTCTCCAGGCTCGCGACGCGTGTCCCCTCCTCGGTGATCGGCTTGAAGACGACAGCGTCGAGGTAGGGGAGCTGCTCTCCGTCGGCGCCGGTCCGCCAGTAGCTCTCGTTGCGCGACACACTCAACTCGCCGTCGCGAGTCCAGCTTCTCGAAGGTGAACGGGCCGGTCCCGACAGGATTGGAACCCGCGTCTTCACCGTTCTGCTTCGCCGCCTCGACGGAGAACGGCCATCCCGGTGAACCGGTCAGCAGGTCGAGAAACGCCGAGTTGCCTTCCTCGAGGTGGTACTCGAAAGTCAGGTCGTCGACGATCTCCATCGTGATGCCAGCCAGGACGCCGGCGACGTTGGAGGTGTCGACCGTCAGGTAGTCGTCGAAGATCGTCTTCATGACGCGCGCGCAGTGAGATCGGTGCCGTCATGGAACTTGATATCGGGACGCAGCGTCATGGTCCAGACGTCGAAGGTCGCGTTCGGCTCGACCGACTCGGCCAGGTAGGGCTCCACGACCCCGTCACCGTTGCCGCGCGACGATCGGGTCGTAGATCGCGGAAGCGACGGTGTTGCCGGCGTTGCTGAAGCTGCCGGTACCCGGGAGCCAGTTGTCGGTCTCGGCCTCCAGCCCAATGGTCAGCGTGCCGCCGTGCACCGGGTCGCCGAGGTCGTCCTCGGTACCCTCGACGAGCGATGCCTCGGTGGGCGGCCCGGAGGTCTTCGAACCCCCATCGGAGTCGTCGCCACCCCCACAGCCGGTGGCGACGAGAGCGACCAGGTGGGCGGCAGCAACCAACGTCGGATCCCGGTCCTCACGGCGTCCCCTGCTTCGTCTCGGCGGCGTGGTCTCGCCGGCTGCGGGTCCTGATGCGGTGTCTCACCTATCCGGACCTGCAATCGGAGTCGTGACTGGCACCGCGAAGGTACCAAGTGACGTAGCAGACCGTCATCTCCGTGGAGAGGAGCCGGCGGGCGGGACGCCACCGGCCCGAGGGGACGCTAGGGCAGCAGCAGGCGGCCGAGGCGGCGGGCGGCGATGTTCACGCCCACGGTGCCCATGAGCGCCAGGTAGGCGACGTGGACGAGGAGCATCCATCGCACGTCTCCGAGGATGAGGGAGCGTTCGAGCTCGACCCCCTGGTAGAGCGGCGTGAACCGCACGACCCACTGAAGGGCGTCGGGGTAGCGAGAGAGCGGGAAGAACGTGGCGGAGAACAGGAAGAGCGGCACCAGCGCGAGGTTCACGTAGTCGAAGTCGACGAACGATCTCATGTACGTCGTCGCGGCGAGCCCCGCACCCGCGAAGGCGAAGCCGATCAGCAGCGTGACGGGGACGGCCAGGAGCGCCCAGGCCGAAGGGACGAGGCCGAAGAGGAGCATCGTCACCAGGAACGCGGTCGCGTAGATGGCACCTCGCATGAGCGCCCAGGTCATCTCCCCGAGTGCGATGTCGCCGGCGCCGAGCGGAGTGGCGAGGACGGCGTCGTAGGCCTTGGAGTACTTGAACTTCCAGAAGAAGTTGAACGTCGTGTCGAACACCGCACCATTCATCGCGCTCACGGCCAGCATCCCCGGCGCGACGAACTGCCTGTAGTCGATCTCGGTTCCGGCGGGCCCCGGGAGGGTCCCGACGAGCTCGCCGACGCCGATACCGATGGAGAGGAGGTAGAGCAACGGCTCGGCGAACCCGGTCAGGAAGACGAACCACATCCTCCGGTACGCGAGGGCGTTCCGCTCGACTATCCGTAGCGACCGGTAGCCGACCGTGCCCGGCGGGAGGACCAGACCCAACCGACGCGGAACCCGGACCGGCGTCGCGACGTCGGTCATGGCACGAGCTTCCGGGCGAAGCTGCGGTGCCCCCAAATGCGGCCGATCGCGGCTAGCCCGGTGAGCACGGCGATGTGCGCGAGCGCTGCGGCTGCGCCGAGATCGCCCCGGGTCGCTCCGCGGCAGAGCTCCACGGCGTGCCACAGGGGTGAGACGAAGGCGACCGGTTGAAGCGCGTCGGGGAGCTGGGAGACCGGGAAGAACGTCCCCGAGAAGAGGAAGAGCGGCATCACGCCGAGCCGCATGATCAGAGGAAACGTCGCGTCTGAGTCCTGGGTGGCGGAGTAGGCGATGAGGGGCGCTGCGAACGCGACGGCGCCGAGCGTCGCGGCGGGAATGGCGAAGAGGCCCCACGCCGAGGGGACACCGCCGAAGAGGGCCGCGGCAGTGATGAAGAGGGTGCTGCCTGCAGCGGCCCGAAGGGCCGTCCAGGCGAGGATTCCGTCGTACGCGTCGCCGGGTCCGAGGGGCGTGGCGACCATCGCGTGGAAGGTGCGCAGCCACTTCGTGCCGACCATCACGGGCCAGAGCGATTCCCCGGCGGCCAGCATCAGCGCGGTCGCAGCCAGGAGACCCGGCGCCACGAACTCCATGTAGGCGAGACCGTCGACGCTCCGCCCGCGTTCGTCGATGATGTCGCCGAGACCGACGCCCATCGCCGTCAGGTAGAGCAGCGGCATGACGAAGTGCGACGACGCCCAGCCGCGCCAGAGTCGGCGGAAGACAAGGAGCTCGCGCTCCACGACACGGAGGACGGGTGGCGTCTGCACGTCAGTCGTCGAGGGTCCGGCCGGTGAGGATCAGGAAGACGTCTTCGAGCGTGCTGCGCCGTACGAGGGTCGACGCGGCCTGCGCCGCCGCTCCTGCACTGGCGAGGAATGAGACGACCTGTTCGCCGTCGGCGGTGTACACGAGGATGCGGTCGGCCAGAGGCTCGACGCGCTCGCCCGTCGCTTGCAGGTGCGTCAGCGCGCCTGCGTGGGACTGCTCCGACGCGAAGCGGAACTCGACGACCTCGCGCGTCGCGTGCGCTGCGATGAGGTCGCGTGGGGAGCCCTCGGAGACGATGCGCCCGTCGTCCATGATGACCAGACGGTCGCAGAGCTGTTCTGCCTCGTCCATGTAGTGCGTGGTGAGGAGGAGCGTCACGCCGTCCTGCTTCAGGCGGTAGAGCCGCTCCCAGAGCAGGTGGCGGGCCTGGGGGTCGAGGCCGGTGGTGGGTTCGTCGAGGAGGAGGAGCTCGGGCTGATTGACGAGGGCGCGGGCGATGGTCAAGCGGCGCTTCATGCCGCCCGAGAGCGGGTCCACGCGGTCGTCGCGCCGGTCGGTCAGCTGTACGAAGTCGAGGAGCTCGGTCGCGCGGCGGCGAATCTCCGTGCGCGGTAGGTCGAAGTACCGACCGTAGATGAGCATGTTGTCCCAGACGGTCAGCTCGGTGTCGAGGCTGTCCTCCTGGGGCACGACGCCGAGGCGCGATCGGATGCGCGCGCCCTCGGTCCGGGGGTCCATGCCGAGGACTGACAGCTCGCCGCCGGAGATCGGCGACACACACCCGATCATCCGCATAGTCGAGGTCTTGCCGGCGCCGTTGGGGCCAAGGAACCCGAAGGTCTCACCGCGCTCGACCCGGAAGTCGATGCCGTCGACGGCGACGAAGGAGTCGAATCGCTTCGTGAGGTTCCGTCCCTCGACCAGCGGGCTGTCCACGGGAGGCGACGCTACCCGTCGCCGGCCGCGGCCCGCCGTCGGTTTGCGACCGTACGCCGACGATCGGCCGGTGCGCGGATCTCGTGAGGCGGCTACCGTGCCGTCGTCCGCCAGGAGGTGACAGCAGTGCCCGACGCCGCACTCGTGCCCGACGCTGCCGCGATTCGCGGATGGATTCAGTCGGTCTTCGACCGGGGGGTCCGTCGTCCGGGGACACCGGCCGACAAGTGGGCGGAGGGGTACGTGCGGAGGCGCTTCGAGGAGCTCGGGCTGGAGCGCGTGCGCCTCGAGACTGTAGAGGCGCCTTACTGGGAGCCGCACGCCGCCGAGCTCATCGTCGGGCAGGGGGCAGACGCGGTGTCGATCCCCTGCTTCGCGACGCCGTTCAGCGAGCCTGGCGAGGTGCAGGGCGAGCTTGTCAGTGTCGGGGCACCCGGGGGAGCGGCCAGAGGCCGCGTCGCACTGGTCGAGCTGCCCTTCGTCGCGCTGCCGGCGACCTTCCCGCTGACCGTCAGGCGGTCCGAGAGCGTCGAGGCCGGTGCGGCTGCACCGGCGCGCGACGCGGGCTGGTGCTTCGATCCCGACTCGACCCTCGAGGGGGCTACGCACATCCCGCCGTTCTCGGTGGCGCTGATGCAGACGATGGAGCCGGCCGTGGAGGCCGGCGCAATCGGCTTCGTCGGAGTGCTCCGCGGGTACCCCGGAGGTGGCTGCGAGTACTACGTGCCCTACGACGGGGCATTCCGGCCGATACCGGGGGTCTACATCGGCGAGAGCGACGGAGACAGGTTGGCGGCACTCCTCGCGCACGCGTCTCACGAACGGGGCGGCGACGGTAGAGCTGCGGCGGTCCCTGTTCGGTTACGTGTCGACGCCGAGCGCGGGAGTGTCACGACCAACAACGTCGTAGGCGAGCTGCCCGGCGCCGACGACGAGTGGGTCGTCATCGGCTCCCACCATGACGGACCGTGGTCGTCGGCAGTCGAGGATGCCTCGGGCATAGCGCTCGTCCTCGCGCAGGCGGAGTACTGGTCGCGCGTGCCGCAGGCGGCGCGTCCCCACCGGCTCGTCTTCACTGTGAACGCCGCGCACATGGCCGGAGGCCGTGGCACCGAGTCGTTCTGCGAGCGGCACTCGGAGTCGCTCGACGGCATCGTGCTCGAGGTGCACCTGGAGCACGCGGCGCGCGAGTGCGTCGAGCGCGACGGCGGGCTCGAGGTTCTCGACCTCCCTGTGCCGAGGTGGTGGTTCACGAGCGAGAGCCCCGATCTCGAAAGGGCCGTGTGGGACGCTGTGGTAGCTGAGGGCCTCGATCGCTCGCTGATCATGACGCCGACGGCACTCGGTGAGCGGCCCACGACCGACGGAGGGCACTTCCACCTCTGCGGCGTTCCTATCGTCAACTACCTCACCGCACCCTGGTACCTCTTCGACGCGGCCGACACGATGGACAAGATCCACGACGCCAGCCTCGAGCCCGTCACGCGGGCCGCCATACGTCTCGTCGAATGGACGGCGGAGCGATCGGCGGCGGGCGTGCGCGCAGGTATCCGGCACCGCGACGAAGAGGCACTCTCGTTCGACGAGGCGGCGAGAGATCTCCTCTCGGGGGGTCTCCCGCCCTCCTGACCCTGCGGGCCCGGGTGTTGGCGGTCTAGGGCCGGCGCCCCAGGAACGCGGCGAGCCTGTCGGGTGCGGGTGCGTCATCGGCTATCGCGACCTCTGGCCCGAACAGCACCGGCGTGCGTGCGCCTTCGTCTACCCACATGCGCGCCGACGCCAGAGCCGCCTCCGCAAGAGCCGAGTCGATCGTCCGGCCGAGGCCGGAGGCCTTCGCGAGGTCCCATCCGTGAGTGAGCACCTCCAGGAACGCGTACCCGACGAGCTGCATCCCGAGCATCTGACCCCAGGGCATGTCGTACGTGCGCTCCATCGCTCCGGGGGCGCGCCAGGCGGCGACGAGCCGGGATGCCGCGCTCCGGTACTCGGCCAGGGCGTCTTCCGTGTCGAGATCGGGGTCGAGATCGAACGAGAGAGCGCCACCCTCCCCCACGTCGGCGAAGCCGCGCATGCCCCCGATGAGGTGGCCGATGAGCCCCCGCACGTCGAAGTCGGCGCACGGCGTCGGCAGCGCGAACGACTCTCGACCGATCGCTCCCACGATCGGCTCTACATCGGCGATGGCGCGCTCCATCTGGTCGATCATCTCGTCTGCCACTGCATCCTCCTCGGAGTGCCCTTCGGGCAGCTCGGTATCGGCTCCCGGCCCGCAGTCGGCCATCCGGGGCGGCGGGCGAAGGCGAGTCTAGGGAGCCGGACTGTGGCGGTCACGGCGCCGGTGGAGTCGGCCGTGCGATGCTTGCCGACGCCCGCGCAGCCGAGCCGGGGACCGCACCGCAAGGAGGATCCGTCATGGAGCCGCGAGCGACGATCGGCCGCACGATCGCCGAGTCGACCCCTTCGTTCGGCCCGCTGCCCACCGCGCCGGCGGGCGCGCCGAACGTCGTCGTCGTCGTCCTCGATGACCTGGGCTTCGCACAGCTCGGCTGCTACGGCTCCGACATCGAGACACCGAACATCGATCGGCTCGCTGCAGGCGGTCTGCGCTACAACCGATTCCATGTGACGTCGCTCTGCTCACCCACCCGCGCTTGCCTGATGACGGGCCGCAACCATCACTCCGTGGGGATGGGCTTCCTGCCCGAGGTCCCGATCGGGTTCCCCGGGTACACCGCCCGGGTGCCACCCTCGGCGGCGACGATGCCGCGCATCCTGCGCGACAACGGATACAGCACGTTCGCGGTCGGGAAGTGGCACCTGACGCCACGCTGGGAGCTGAGCGCGTCGGGGCCGTTCGACCACTGGCCGCTCGGCCTCGGCTTCGAGCGGTTCTACGGCTTCCTCGGTGGCGACACCAACCAGTGGACGCCCGAGCTCGTTCGCGACAACGGCTTCGTGGAGCCACCGCGTACGCCCGACGAGGGGTATCACCTGACCGAGGACCTCGTGGAGTCGGCGATGCGACTCGTGCAGGACCAGCAGCAGGCGACGCCCGACAAGCCGTTCCTGCTCTGGTTCGCGACCGGGGCGCAGCACGCGCCGCACCAGGCGCCGCGCGAGTGGATCGACGGGTACGCGGGGCGCTTCGACGACGGATGGGAGGCCTGGCGCGACCGTGTCTTCGAGCGTCAGAAGTCCCTCGGGGTCGTGCCGGAGGGGACAGAGCTACCCGGACGGCCCTCGTGGGTGCCCGCCTGGGACTCCCTCTCGGCCGACGAGCGACGTGTCTACGCCCGGATGATGGAGGTGTTCGCGGGCTTCCTCTCGCACACAGACCACCAGATCGGCCGCCTGGTCTCGTTCCTCGACGAGCTGGGCTCGCTCGACGACACGATCCTGATCCTCGTCTCCGACAACGGGACCAGCGCAGAGGGAGGGCCGCTCGGCAGCCTCAACGAGCACCGCTTCACCCACGACATGGAAGACGATCCGGCCGACACCCTCGATCACATCGAGGACCTCGGTGGCTTCCGCGCCTACAACCACTATCCGTGGGGCTGGGCATGGGCCGGCAACACGCCGTTCCGGCTGTGGAAGAGGTACACGTGGCTCGGAGGCGTCAGGACGCCGCTCATCGTCCACTGGCCCGGCGGCATCGCGGGGCGCGGTGAGGTGCGAGAGCAGTTCTGCCACGCGATCGACGTTCTGCCCACCGTGCTCGACGTCCTGGGCATAGAGGCGCCCGAGACCGTGGGAGGAGCGGAGCAGCGGCGCTTCGACGGCGCGAGCCTCCGCGACACGTTCGCCGATTCGACGGCGCCGAGCCCACGGCACACCCAGTACTTCGAGATGCTCGGGTCGCGGGCGATCTACCACGACGGGTGGAAGGCGACGACCGACCACGTCGGCCACCAGATGAGCGTCGAGCTCCGCCTTCTCGAGGGCAGCAGGAGCTTCGACGACGACCACTGGGCTCTCTTCGACCTGTCGTCTGACTTCGCGGAGGCGCGCGACGTTGGCGACGCGCATCCCGAGGTCCTGGAGCAGCTCGTGGCGCGGTGGTGGGACGAGGCGCGTGACAACGCGGTGTTGCCGCTCGACGACTCCTTCATCGGTCGCACAGTCGCCCTGGAGCCGCCGCCGTGGGGGGCGCGTGCGCGCGCGACTCTCCGGCCGGGCGGCGGCGGGGTCGCAGAGGACCTGCTTCCGCCGCTCGGCGCGGGCTTCACGCTCGATGCCGACCTGGAGATCCCCGATGACGGCGCCGAGGGCGTCGTGGTCGCGCTGGGCGACTGGAGCAACGGATTCGCGCTCTATCTGATCGACGGCACACCCGTCGTGGCGTTCAACCTGTTCGGGGGCGTGCACCGCGCAGCAGCCGAGGCGCGGGTCGCCGCCGGTAGGCACAGGGTCGGGTTCGAGTACCGACGTGAAGGAGCGGGAGGGGGGCCGGTGAGCCTCATGGTCGACGGAGCGGTCGTCGCTCGTGCGGCGCTGCAGCGCGACCTGCCGTTCCGATGGCAGATCGGTGGCGCGGGTCTCCTAGTGGGGCGCGACAGGGGATTCCCGGTCTGCGAGGACTACGCGCCGCCGTTCTCCTTCTCGGGAGTGCTGCACACCGTCGTCCTGGAGTCGCCCGTCCTCCTCGCGCTCGATGCGCGACGCGCGATCGACTCCGCGCTGCATCGCGAGTAGCGCCCCCACAGCACGACGACGCGCCTGCTGCCGTGCGCGGCGCGGGGTCGAGAGGTGGGCGTGCTACTCTGTCGTCGCACCGCTCCACCGGGTAGAGGCCAGCGTCTCACGCTCCCCGGCGATCAGTTGCGGCGCATGAACGCCCTCACGTGGGCGGGCCGCCTCGTCCGTCCCCCTCTCCAGCTTCGTTGCACACCGGCATCGGCGCTCGAGCGAGTGCGATGTCCGATGTATCAGCAGCAACGATCCCCGCGCAGCGGGGAGCCAGGAGAGATCGTGTCCACAAGCTTCACCGACCTCGGCGTGCCCGCCGACCTCGTAGCCGCGCTCGAGCGCAGGGGCATTACCACGCCCTTCGAGGTCCAGGCCGCCACCATCCCCGACGGCCTGGCCGGTCGCGACGTCTGCGGCCGTGCCCCCACGGGCTCCGGCAAGACGCTCGCGTTCGGAATCCCGCTGGTCGCCCGTGTCGAGCGCGCCAGGCCCCGTCGGCCGCGCGCGCTCGTGCTCGCCCCGACCAGAGAGCTCGCCGCCCAGATCCAGGGGGAGCTCGAGCCGCTCGCCCGGGTGCGGGGCCTCCGAACGGCGGTCGTGTACGGCGGTGTCGGCTACGAGCCGCAGCGCAAGCACCTACGCAAGGGCGTCGACATCCTCGTCGCGTGCCCGGGCCGCCTCGCCGACCTGCTGGGACAGAGCGCGTTGACCCTCGCCGACGTCGATATCGTCGTCATCGACGAGGCTGACCGGATGGCCGACATGGGGTTCCTTCCCGAGGTGCGCCGACTGCTGGATCGAACGGCCGAAGAGCGCCAGACGGTCCTCTTCTCGGCGACGCTCGACGGCGACGTCGCAGTGATCACCCGCGACTACCAGCGTGACGCGGTGCGTCACGAGGTCGGAGCAGCGGAGCCCGACATCCACCTCGCGCGCCACCACTTCTGGCGCGTCGAGCAGAACGACAGGATCTCGCGTGCGGCGGCGGTGATCGGAGCCGCGAGCCCGACGATCGTCTTCACCCGGACCAGGCACGGCGCGGACCGCCTCGCCAAGCAGCTCGGTCAGGCAGGGGTGAGTGCGGCCGCGATCCACGGTGGCCGCACGCAGGGCCAGCGCGACCGGGCGCTCAAGGACTTCCAGAACGATCGCGTCGATGCGTTGATCGCGACGGATGTCGCGGCGCGAGGTATCCACGTCGACGACGTCGCGTGTGTCGTGCACTTCGACCCCCCGGTCGACTCCAAGACCTACCAGCACCGATCGGGCCGCACGGCTCGAGCGGGAGCGTCGGGCGTGGTCGTCTCGTTCCTCTCGCGTGACCAGGTGCGCGACGCCCGACGCATGCAGCGGGTGCTCGGCCTCCCCGACGACGTGACCTCGCCGGATTCCGACTGGCTCACCGCCCCGCAGGCGCCACGCGTCCGCACCGAGCGCAAGCCGGCCGAGCGCGAGCGACCCGCGCGTCGCGAGACCGCCGCATCCCGAGGTCGCGCGCGCAGGCACGCCGGAAGCGGGAACGGCCGCAGGAGCGAACCGGCACGCGGCAGTGCGAAGAAGAGCACCGGAGGTGCCCGGGCAGCCGCCCCGGCGGAGCGCGACCGACGCGACACGCGGGGCAGGCGCGACAGGCGTCCCGCGGGAACCGGCGAGAGCCGGGCCAGTTAGGCTCGTCTTCTCGGCAGGTCAGGGAAGGAGCAGCCCGTGGAGTACCGCCGGCTAGGACGCTCGGGCGTGAAGGTCAGTCTGCTCTCGCTCGGTTCGTGGGTGACGTTCGGCCCCCAGATCGACGAGGACGCGGCCCTCGCGACGCTGCAGGAGGCCTACGACGCGGGCGTCAACTTCTTCGACAACGCCGAGTCGTACGCGGGCGGCGAGTCGGAGCGAATAATGGGCCTCGCCCTGGAGCGCCTCGGCTGGGAGCGTCACAGCTACCTGGTCTCGACGAAGGTCTTCTGGGGCATCCACGGTGGGGTGAACACTCGCAACACGCTCAATCGCAAGTACCTGTTGAGCGCGATAGACGGCTCGCTCGAGCGTCTCGGCCTCGACTTCGTCGACCTTCTCTACTGTCACCGGGCCGACCCGAACACGCCGATCGAGGAGACGGTCTGGGCGATGTCCGACATCGTCGCGAGCGGCAGGGCGCTCTACTGGGGGACCTCGGAGTGGACCGCCGACGAGATCCGTGCTGCATGGGAGATAGCCGAGCGTCATCACCTTCGCAAGCCGGTCGTGGAACAACCCCAGTACAACCTCCTTCACCGGGGAAGGGTCGAGTTCGAGTACCTGCGGTTGTACGAAGACCTCGGTCTGGGTCTCACCACGTGGAGCCCGTTGGCTTCCGGTCTGCTCACCGGCAAGTACCTCGACGGAGTCCCTGCCGGCAGTCGCGGCTCACTCCCCGGCTACGAGTGGATGCGTGGCCTGCTCACCGATGCGGAGGCGAACGAGAAGGTGCGGCGCCTGATCGGGATCGCCGAGGATCTCGGGTGCAGCCTCGCTCAGCTGGCGATCGCGTGGTGCGCCCGCAATCAGCGCGTCTCCTCGGTGATCACTGGAGCCAGCCGGATCGAACAGCTCCGAGAGAACCTGGGCGCGCTCGACGTGTTGACCCGCCTGGACGACGACGTCGTCGTCCGCATCGAGTCTGCGTCTGCCTGAGTGCTCAGGTCAGGGCACCCTTCGCGTGTCCGGCCGAGGTTCTGAGCTCGATCATCGAGGCGTGTAGCGCGTCGTCCCCGTACCGTGACCGGTTCGTCACACAACCGCAAACTCATTCGACGATGCTGCGACTCGTGCAGCTCTCCGGGACCGTGTCGCCGATTCTCGTCGCCCCCGGCAAGCCGGCGCCCGCGCGCACTGTCGGAGGCCCGGTGGAGGTCGCAGTGACCGGGACCGAGGACGGAGTGATCCTCAGGGTTCTCGGAACCCTCGATGATCGCGGCTTGGAGATAGTCGAGGGTGCGCTCGAAGCGGCGCGCCGCGCACAGCCACCCGGTCAGGTCATCGAGGTCGACCTGCGCGGCGTCGAGGGCTGGAGCTCGGATGTTGTCGCCGGGCTCGCCCGCATAGCGGCGGGCACACGTCTCCGAATTCGAGTGGGATCGTTCGGGGAGTAGCGCGAACGGGTGCTTGCAGCAGCGTCCTCCCGGTGGCGGCGTCGCCGGTGAGGCATGATCGTCGGGATGGTTGATCGAGTTCTGGTCGTCGAGGACGACCCCGGCATCCGCAGCTCTCTCCGTCTGGCCCTCGAAGGAGAGGGCTGGGAGGTGCTGGAGGCCGAGTCCGGCGAGGACGCATTGGCGTGGCTCGACAGGGGGAGAGTCGACATCGCGCTCGTCGACCTGATGCTCCCGGGCATGCACGGGTTCGACGTGATCCGCGAGGTCCGGCACCGCAGCAGGCTTCCGATTGTGATCGTGACCGCGCGCACCGATACTCACGACGTGGTCGCCGGCCTGGAGCTGGGAGCCGACGATTATGTGACGAAGCCGTTCGAGGTGCGTGAGCTTGTCGCGCGCCTGCGTGCCCTGCTACGACGCGCACGTTCAACCGAGGTGAGCCAGTCGCACTTCACGTTCGGAGCGGTGGAGATCGTTCCGGCTGCGGGAACGGTCGCGGTGGAGGGCGAGGCGGTCATGCTCACCCGAACCGAGTTCCGGCTGCTCTGCGAGCTCGCGGTCCACGCCGGCCAGGTGCTCAGCAGGGAGCAGCTGCTGGAGCGCGTCTGGGGCTATGACTACCTCGGCGACACGCGGCTCGTCGACGCTCACATTCGACGGCTACGCACGAAGGTCGA
This sequence comes from uncultured Actinomycetes bacterium, assembly GCA_963706745.1. Classification (GTDB taxonomy): domain Bacteria; phylum Actinomycetota; class Acidimicrobiia; order IMCC26256; family PALSA-610; genus JAOSJK01. The sequence continues at coordinate 103,162 of CAVPMX010000008.1, forward strand.
GGCAGACCCCGCGAATCCGGGACTGATCGTGACGGTGCGCGGCTTCGGCTACAAGCTCGAGCCGTGAGGATCGGCCGGCTGCTCGCGCGAGCGCGCGGTGGCCTCAGGGCGCGGCTCATCGTCGGGTTCGCAGTTGTGAGCGTGATGGTGACGGCGGCAGTCTCCACGGGTACCTACTTGTTGAGCGAGCGCTACCTGATGAGCGCGCGGGCGGAGACCGCGCGGCGCCAGTCGTTCGTTGACGCGCGCCTCGTGCGCGAAGTCCTTGTGGCGGAGAACACGACGCCGCGGCAGGCTCTCGAGAGAGTCGAGCTTCCGGTGGGTTCGCAGGCACTGATCAATCGCGGCGACGAGTGGTATGGCAGCAATGTCGCCTTCGGCGAGGACAGCCTCCCCACCACGCTGCGACTGAAGGCAGCGGACGGCGTCGCGGCGAGCCAGCGTTCCGATCTGCTCGGTGAGCTGCGCCTGGTCGTGGCGGTACCTGTGCCTGCGATCGACCTCGTCTACTACGAGATCGTCTCGCTCGATGAGCTGGAGCGGACGCTGGCGGTGATTCGAAGCTCGTTGATGGTCGCCGCGGTGAGTACGGGCCTTGCAGCCGCGCTCGTCGGTTGGTGGGCGAGCCGCAGGATCATCCGACCCGTGGTCGAGGTGAGTGCTGCCTCGGCGAGGATCGCGGGCGGAGACCTCACGGCGCGTCTGGGGAGACAGCGCGACGCTCAGCTTCAGCGCGTGTCGCGATCATTCAACGCGATGGCCGACGCACTCCAGCGCCGTATCGACAGGGACGCTCGCTTCGCTTCCGACGTCAGCCACGAGCTCCGTTCGCCACTCACCACACTGGCCACGGCGGCCGACGTGCTCGCCGGTGAGCGCGAGACGATGACCCCCCGCGCTGCCGAGGCCGCCGACCTCATCGCCGCCGAGACAACACGGTTCCGCCGTGTCCTCGAGGAGCTGCTCGAGCTCGGACGGGCGGATGCCGGCGCGGAGTCGCTGGAGATCGAGGACGTGCCGCTCGGCGAGCTCGTCCTCGCGATCGTCGGGAGCATCTCCGGAGGCGACTGCGTTGTGCAGCTGTCACCGGAGATCGCGGGCGCGCGGGTTGCGACCGATCGCCGGCGGGTGACCCGGATCCTCACCAACCTCCTCGAGAACGCGCGCACCTATGGACTGGGCGCACGTGTCGTCACGGTCGAGCGCGACGGGTCCGTCGTACGCATCTCGGTGGAGGATGCCGGCCCCGGCGTTCCTCTCGACCAGCGCGAGTTGGTCTTCGAGCGATTCTCGAGGGGGGCGACAGCGGGCAGGCGGGGTACAGCCGGTAGCGCATCGGGCGCGGGACTCGGGCTCGCGATCGTCGCGGAGCACGCCAGACGCCTGGGGGGCAGGGTATGGGTGGAGGCCGGCGAGGGTGGCGTGGGGGCGCGCTTCGTGGTGGAGATCCCGTGGCGGTCGGCATGATCGGCGGGCGGGCGCGGCTCCGGTGGCGCGCTGCGGTGGTGTCGATGGTGCTCGTCGTCGCGGCGTGCGGGCCGTCGGCCCAGGACAGGCCCGACGAGATCGGCACCGACGACGTGCCCTTCGGTCTGCTCGAGCCCCCGACAACGGCCTCGCCGTCGACGACCACGACGACCGTTGCGCGCGGCGTCCAGGTCACGGTCTTCCTCGTCGGACCGGCCGGTCCGGTACCGGTGGCGCGCTCTCTCGACGAGGATCGGGTGACTCTGCGAGGCGCTCTCGCGGCGCTCGCAGCGGGACCGACCGACGACGAGGCGGCTCTCGGACTCCACGGGGCGGTCCCGCCGGAGGCGGACTTACGCGCCATATCCGTCGAGCGTGGCATCGCGACGGTCGCGGTGGACAAGCTCTTCCTCGAGCTCGGGACCGGGGAGCAGACCGACGCGCTCGCCCAGATCGTCTTCACGGCGACGGGGATCGACGGCATCGATCGGGTCCGGTTCGAGGTCGACGGAGAGCCCGTCGCGGTGCCCGCTCTCGACGGCTCGATCGTCGAGCGTCCTGTCACCAGGCGGGACTACGGGGCGGTCGGCAGTCGCTGAGCCGCTCGCTCAGAGCTGTCCGGAGGGCTCCTTCGACTGCCTCGCGACGAGGTCGCGCTCCAGCATGGCGGTCGAGGTGAGCGTCGCGGCGTCGTTCAGGGCATCACCGGGTGCTCGGTCGGGCGCGACCCGCGTGACGGTTGCGAGCAGGTCCTCCTCCGATGTGACCTCCGTGGCGACCTGCGCGAACGGGTTCAGCACCGTGTTGCCGGCGACGACGAGCGGTATACCCGCTCTGTGGGCGCACACGGCGCCGAACTCGGAGAGAGTCGGTCGCGGAAGGGGCCGCGGCCGGATCGTCACGGCGACGTCGAAGCCCGCGTCGAGCGGACAGACCCTGTCGGGCACGAGCGCGTAGCAGGATCCGGGAGCGACGTCGTCGTCGTGACAGCGGAGCACCTCGCACCCCGACTTCGTCAGGGCTCGGGCGGCGCGGTCGGCGGCCCACCGATCGGTGCCGGTGACGAGGACGCGCGGGGAGTCGACAGGGAGCGTCAGGTCGATCTCGCCTGCCTCCGCCTGCCTCCGGCTCACGCCGCGATCATGGGGCCCGAGTCTGCCGATCGCTAGCGCCTTGTGTTGCGATCTCGCGACAACGCTAGACAACGCGGCACTCGACGTGGCCACTGCTGCACTGTCAGCGATGTCGAAGCGGTCAGTGGCGGGGCGGGCACAACGCGGAGCACCGCGACCTGAGCGTCACACGATCGTCACGTCGGGCTGTCAGCCTTGGCTCGCGTCACTGAGCTCTCCCCGGCGTGTGCGGGGAGCGGCCGGCCGAGGAGCTGAACAAGGTGTTGGGTATCGACGTGGAGGTGACGACACGGTGATGACACCATCGACCGCGCCCGAGACGGATGACATCCGTCGGCGTCTCGCCCCCTACCTCTGCGCGGTGAGCTCCAGGTACCACCTGATCGAGTCGTCGCTGGCCAGATGGCTCCTGGATCTCGAAGGCAGCCGGTACCAGTCGATGGAGGTGGCCGCCGACCCCGCGAGGGCGGCGGTCTTCGGCTGTTGGCGCGAGTTCAGCAGGATCGAGGTCAAGTCCGGAGGGACGGTGACCATCGAGCCCGCCGAGAGCGGGCACGCCGTTCTGCGGTTCCGGGCGGTGCGGCACCGCAGCCCGGTCGGCGGAGGATCGCCGCGCGAGTAGGTAGCTGCTACTCGCTCAGGGGTGTTGCGCGCATCGGGTACTCCGCGAACACGCCCAGGTAGGGGTCGGGGTCGCCGTCCCACTCGAAGCAGCGGATCTGCTCGGCGTCCCTACGTCCGCTCAGGGCACGTATCAGCTCGAAGCGAGACGCGCGAACGGTCGCGGTGGGTACGGCCGATCCGGCGACGCGCTCCTCTCCGTCACCGACGATGCGCAACGCCGGCGCTCCTGTCGCGTCGAGGCGCGTACCGAGCTTCGACGTGTAGAAGTCGAAGACGAGCGCGGTTGCGGCGGAGTCGCGTGCGGACTTGTCTCCGAAAGCCCCGCGGGTGTCGAGGTCGTGGGTGACCAGGTCAGAGATCAGGAGCGATGCCATCTCGTGACCCGCCGCTGCAGCCATGGCCTCGATCTGCGGACCCACCAGGGACCACTCGGCGACGATCTCCGCGACGCTGCTGTCGCGACGTGAATCGACCTGCGCGGCGGTCCAGGCGTCGCTCCCGACGTCTGTGAGATTCCCCGAGAGGATGTCGGCACAGATGCCCGTGACGTGAGCGAGAGCGTCGTGTGCGGTCCACTCCGGCACGGCGGGGAGTCGCACCGCGAGCTCTGCGTCGTCGAGGCCGGCGACGAACTGGCTCATCGCCTTCCTCGTCTCGCAGTACAGCGTGCCGTAGTCGGGCTCGTCCACGACTGTCTCCCTCGTCTGGGGGCAGGGACGGTATCAGCGGAGTCCGTCGGGCGGCGATCGGTCGTCAGGCGCTGCGCCGCGGACCTCTCGTCCGTCTGTATGGCGCGGTGGCCGCAGGAGCTCATGCGGTCGGAGGCGACGAGCTCGTCGAGCGGCAGTGCGCGGGACCAGAGCCATCCCTGCCCGGTCTGGGCACCCAGGGCGAGCAGGTGGCGCGCCTGCTCGGCGGACTCGACCCCCTCGGCGACGATCTTCAGCCCCAGACTGCCAGCGAGGCTGACCAGGGCGGCGACGATCGATCCGGAAGTGGGGCTCTCGAGTATCTCTGCCACGAACGAACGGTCGATCTTGATCTCGTCGAGCGGGAGCTCTCGCAGCAGGGTCAGCGACGAGTGCCCGGTGCCGAAGTCGTCCAGAGCGACCTTCATGCCGAGACCGCGGATCGCGGCGAGCTGGATGGCTGCGGCCTTGGTATCGGTCAGGAACGCCGTCTCGGTGATCTCGATCCCGAACCATGCAGGGCTGGCGTCCTCCTCTGCCATGAGCTCGTAGAAGCGGCGACCCATCTCGTGGCTCTGGAGGTGGAGGGGGGAGATGTTCAACCACACGCGGAACGACGGGTCGGCGCCGAGCCTGTGCAGCTCGGCGCGGGCCCGAATGGCGGCGGTCGAGACCGCGGTGTCGAGGTCTTCGAGCAGGCCGCACTCCTCTGCCACGCCGATGAACTCCCCGGCGTCGAGGATCCCGCGCTCCGGATGCTTCCAGCGGGCGAGCGCTTCGGCCCCGACGATCCGACCGGTGGCGAGGTCGATCATCGGCTGGAAGTGCGGGATGATCTGACCGTCGGCGATCGCGCCGCGCAGGGACTTCTCTTCGCCGAGGCGGTTCAGCAGGGTGCGGTGCAGGTCTGTGTCGAACACCTCGACGCGGTCACGGCCTGCCTGCTTGGCGAGATACTGGGCGGCGTCGGAGTGAGCGATGAGATCGGCGGCCGTGCCACTCACCCCGAGGGTCGTCGCTACTCCGATGCTCACGGAGATGTTCACGCGGCGTCCGGCGACCGAGAAGGGCTCCGCCATTGCTGCGCGGAGCCTCTCAGCGACTCGAATGGCTTCCAGCGAGTCCTCGACACGGGGCAGGAGAACGGTGAACTCGTCGCCTCCGAGGCGTGCGGGGAGGTCCTCGGGTCGCAGTAGTGGTCGCAGGCGGTGGGCGACGGCTACGAGCAGCTCGTCGCCGGCACGGTGGCCGAGGAAGTCGTTGACGCCCTTGAAGTGGTCGAGGTCGAAGTACAACACAGCGATCCCGTGCCGGTGTCGGCGGCTGGTGGCGACTGCGCGGTCGAGCGCGTCGAGGAACGCGACCCGATTGGCGAGGCCCGTGAGCCCGTCGTGAGCCGCCTGGACGCTGAGGCGCGAGTTGGCGTCGCGAAGGCGTCGATTGGCGTCGGCCGTGCGGTCCTGCTCCGCGACGAGGGAGTCCACCAGAGCCGCGTTGGAGTGAGCGAGACAGAGCTCCCTGGTAGCAAGCTGGTGCAGTCCGCGATGCACAGTCGCCAGAATCACGAAGTAGAAGGGGATCGCGATCCCCAGGAGGCGGTTCAGCCGGTCGTCGGTGAAGCCGACGACGAAAGCGACGGGCAGGACCAGCGGAACCTGGATCGCGGCGAAGTACGAGGGGCCGGCAGCCGCGGAAGCGACGGTGGCGAGAACCGAGGTGATCGACGCGAAGAGGATGACGACGGCGCGTACGTCGGTGTGTTCCGGGCCAGGGAAAGCGATCAGCGCGACGGAGCCCCACGCGGCTCCGAGCAGAGCGTGCCCCACGAGTCCGGCCAGACCGTCGCCGGCAGGCCTGCCCGCGCTCCTCAGGCGGAGCCGCCGCCAGGAGACGAGACAGAGGTAGGCCGCGGCAGCCGAGACGATGCAGCCCCAGAGGATGCGACGGCCGAGCGGTACCACGTCGCCAACCACCAGAGCGAGGATCAGTGTCCCCACAGGAGCGAAGGCCGCCCATGTCGGCGCGAGCCGACTTGCCCGGTCGAGGCCCTCGGCACGGACGTCGAACTCGGTCGCAGCCGGCACTTCGCCACTCGAATCTCTGCGCGCGATACCCGGGCCCACGCTCGCGGGAAGATCTGCCACGGTCTCCTATCGGTGCTTGTGGGCGACTGCTGGAGGATCGTCGGAGTGGTGATTCGCCGTAGATGACCGGTATCGGTTGCATGCGTCGGGTCGACGACCGGCCGTAACGTTGGTCTGCGCCACCGGATCGCCGACGGCGCGGTGGGAGACGCGATGACCGCGATAGATCGAGAACGGCTCGGATCGCTCCTGGCCGACGAGCAGGAGCGGTTCGTCCGCAGCCATCCGCGTTCGGCCGAGCGCTTCGCAGAGGCCCGGCGTCACCTGCTCGGCGGGGTGCCGATGGCATGGATGGCGCGCTGGCCCGGGGAGTTCCCGATCTTCGCGTCGGAGGCGGCAGGTGCCCGCGTGGTCGACGTCGACGGTCGCGCGTACGTCGACTTCGCTCTGGGTGACACCGGGGCGATGTGCGGGCACTCGCTCACCTTCGTGGCCGAAGCGGTTGCGCTGCAGGCCGCGCGCGGAATGACGACGATGCTGCCGGCGGAGGACTCGGCCTGGGTCGGCGCGGAGCTGGCGCGCCGGTTCGGGTTGCCGATCTGGCAGCTGGCGATGACGGCCACCGACGCGAACAGGTTCGCGCTGCGGCTCGCGCGCCACCTCACCCGGAGGCCGAAGGTTCTGGTCTTCGACTGGTGCTACCACGGCACAGTCGATGAGGCGCTGGCGGTCATCGACGACGACGGACGCGTAGTGGCCAGGCCCGGGAACGCGGGTCCACCCGTCGATCCGGCCCTGACGACCGTCGTGGTCCCGTTCAACGACGTCGATGCGTTGGAACGCGCGCTCGCAGCAGGAGATGTCGCATGCGTCCTCGCCGAGCCGGCCCTCACGAACATCGGGATCGTCCTGCCGGAGCCGGGCTTCCACGAAGCGCTTCGAGACCTGACGCGCCGCACCGGAGCCCTCCTCGTGATCGACGAGACGCACACCATCTGTGCCGGACCGGGCGGGTTCACTGCGGAACACGGTCTCGAGCCCGACCTGCTGACGATCGGGAAGCCGATTGGCGGGGGCGTACCAGTTGCGGCGTACGGCATGTCACTGGAGATCGCGGATCGACTCGGCTCCTTCATGGCCGACGACGAGGTGGATGTGAGCGGTGTGGGGGGCACGCTCACGGGAAGTGCGCTGGCTCTCGCGGCGATGCGAGCGACGCTCGCGAACGCGCTGCGCGAGGAGGATTACGCGATCGCAGTGCCGCTCGCAGAGCGCTGGGCAGACGGGGTCGCCTCGGTGGTCGCGAATCGGGGGCTGCCGTGGAGCGTGCAACGACTGGGTTGCCGGGCGGAGTACTGGTTCTCACCGCCGCCACGAACCGGAGCGGAGGCAGCCGCCGCGGTGGACCACGAGGCCGACGCCTTCTTCCACCTCTGGAGCTTGAATCGCGGGATCCTGCTCACGCCGTTCCACAACATGGCGCTTCTCTCACCGGCACACATAGGGGCGCACGTCGACCTTCACACGCAGGTCTTCGCCGGGGCCGTAGATGCGCTGCTGGGCGCTTGAGTCCCTGCGGTCGGCCGCCTAGCTGCACGACTCGGGGATCTCCGTCTGTCCCTGCGTGCTCACGTCGCAGTAGGTGCGGCGGGTCACGAGCCAGCGATCTCCGACTCGGACGGCCGAGCCGTCGAGACGGTCGAGGACGACGACGCCGTCGACGAGTATCGAGTAGATGACGGCGGCGTGACGTGCGTCGACGCGTCGGATTGCGTCGACCTCGACCCGTGTGCGGTAGACGATGTCGCCGAGACCCTCGTAGCGGGCGACGAAGTCCTTCCGCATTGCCTCGCCGTCCTCGATCGACGCCAGCTTCTCGTCGAGATCGGTTACGTCGCCGCCGAAGACGGCCTCGAAGGCGGTGGTGATCGCCCCTGCAGCGGTCGTCTCGCCGCCGACCGCGTGGCTGGTGGTAGAGGCGACGACCGACGACGTGGTCGAAGCGAGTGCCCGATCTGCCGCCGTGCGATCCGCTGGGCCGACGGGGCAGTGGAGCGCGGCCTGGACCCCGGTGTGGTCGGAGACGTATGCCAGGCCACTTGGGCCGTCCGGTTCGGGTTCGGGATGGAAGAGCCCGGTCGGCGCTTCGATGTCGCAGTCGCGACTGCCTTCGAAGTAGAAGACGTAGTCGATCCGCTCCGATTGTCGGTTCAGCGCGTCGGACGCGCCGCGGAGCGCGTCGAGCGACGTGTCGTCGCGTCCGCTGGTGCACTGCGCTCCCGACTCGGCGTCGCACTCCGGATTCCCGCCAGCGAGGTGCGTGTCGGTGAAGCCGAGTCCGGAGATCAGATCGATGGTCTCGTGGCCCGGTCGGGCGTTCAGGTCGCCCGCCAGGAGCGTCACGGACTCCGGGGATCGCATCTGGTTCAGCGACTCTGCCACCTGAGCTGCCTGACAGGTTCCTACCGAGTAGTCGGGCCGGCAGGGTGGCGGGCACGTTCGCTCGTCGCATGGCCTGTCGTCGATGCTTCCCGCAAGGTGCGTGGTCGCCAGGTCGACCAGACCGACGGACGACGCCGTTCGCACCCACAACGCCGTACGAAGTGCGCCCGCCAGGTCGATACGGCGCGAAGCCACGACCGTCAGCGTCGTGAGGACCGCTTCACGATCTGCGCCGCGGTCATCGTCCCAGACGATGTCGTAAGCGTCGTCGCATGTGTCGGCGAGCGACTCCCTCAGCGCGGCGACCAGATCGCCGTTCACCTCCTGGAGGGCGACGATCTCCGGGCAGTCCGAGTCCTCGAGCTGCCGCGCGAAGAGCCGGACCCTGTCGGCAGCGGCGCAGCGCCCGCTGTCCGGAGGGCAGTCGAGGCCGTGGAGGAGGTTCTGGCTGACGATACGCACCGAGCCGCCGGTCGAGTCCCCGTCGGCCGGCGCGTCGCGCTCCGCCGATTCGCCGCCGCCCCCGCATCCGGCGAGCAGGGTCACGCAGACGATGATGATCGCCCCGCTCCGTCTCACCCGCCAAGCGTACGCACCCGTTCTCGCGCCTCACCCCTGTTCGGACCCCGGCGGAGCCAGGGCGACCACCTACGTCCAAACGGGGTTCGGGGCCGCAGGTGCTCACCCGGCGATGATCGACGGGATCACGAAGGCCTCGACATCGGCCCGGATTGCGGCAGCGCCCGAGCCTTCCCGTCCCTCCACGAGCAGGAGCGCGAGCACCTGGCGCAGGAGCCAGTCGAGTGTTCGGTCCACGTCGGCACGGAGGGTCACCTCGGAGCGTGCTGCCTCGACGTAGGGAAGGAGGGCATCCCAGATCAACGTCACGAAGCGGCCGTCGGGGTCCACTTGGGGCCAGGCCTCGCCCGGGTTGGAGCGAGCGACTATCGCTCGGAGGTGCGGCGAAGCCTGCACGCTGACGACGACGTTCACGATCGCATCGGCGAGTCGCTCCGCGAATGGGGCGTCGGACTCCAGGATCGTCCTCAGCTCCGCGAGCCGGCCGGCGGCATCCTCCATGAGAAGCGCTGTGAGCAGCTCCTCGCGGGTCCCGAAGTGCCGGTACACGGTCATCCGGGTCGTGGCCGCAGCACGTGCGATGTCGTCGATCGTCAACTCGAGGCCGCGCGCCGCGAGCTCGCTCATGGCTGCGGCGAGAATGCGCTCCCGCGTCGCGCGGCCGCGCCGGTTCGTGGCCGTTGACGATGGAGCCGCGGGTGGGCGCGACGCGGTCGGCACGGATTCGGCGCCGGCAGCGCCTGCGGTCACGAGGGCTCGGCGGAGCGATTGTCGGTCGCGACGAACTGCCGGCACGGCTGGCCACGCAGTGCCGGGCACTCGGGGAGGCCGGGCGGCACGTCGATGCCGTCGATGACCGAGAGGACGACTGCCGACGCGTGGGCACCGCCGAACCCCACGGTGTGCGTGGGGGTAGCGCCGTCGTAGTCGGGGTTGGCGAAGAGCCAGGCCCCGTGATTGCGCCCCGGGGTGCTGATCGTGATGCGGAGCCGGGATCCGGCGCGGAAGGCGTGCGCGAACGACGGGATGTCGACGTCTACCTCGACGAGATCGCCGTCGGGGAGAGGCGCGTAGTCGTCGGCGCGGTAGGTGTGCTCCACCTGGAGCTCGTCGGTGCGCTCCTCGTCGATTGCCCGGTCGCCGACGCGCAGCTGTCCGGCCTGCACCAGGTACTCGATGCCGTCGGGGCGGACCTCGGAGATGCTCACCTGCACGTTCGCGTCGTCGGCCTCGCTGGCGAACCACAGTGTCGCGTGTCCGGGGCCCGCCACCACCAGGTCGTCGGTCAGAGGCGTCGTGAGGTAGGAGAGCCCGTCTCCGTCTTCGAACTGTGTCCAGTCGAAGTCCCACACGGGTGCCATGAGCTCGTAGCCGAGCGGGCCGAAGAACGTGGTGTCGCCCGCCTCGGCGTCGTGCGCGTAGGAGTCGGCGCGCTCGTCTGCCGGGCTCTCCGCGAGAAGCGACTCGTCGGGACCGAGGTACCAGGTGCGCGCCTCGGCGTCGGGCGGCGGCCACGAGTCGAATGTCGTCTCGAAGCGGGCCTGCGGGGCGCCCGGTGTCTCGCCGCCGGCGCCGTTCTCGAAGAGGACCCGCACCTGCGCCTCGGCCTCGTACGCCGCGAGTGCGGCTTCGTACTCGTCTTCGCCGTATGCGTCGAAGCGGTCGGCCTCGAAACCGAGCCCCGGCGCGCCGAACGCGGCTGCGAAGTATGCCGGCGCAGCGGCACGAAGGACCGCGGGTACGCGCGGAACTCGTCTGGCGACGTAGAACTCGAGGAACTCGTACCACCGGTTGATGACGAGTGGGGAGTAGCCGTCCGGGTGGCGACCGTTGAAGAGGATGAATCGCTCGTTCTCGGTGCCGGTGAACTCGTCGAGCATCGTCGCGAAGCGCGGGCCCGTCTGCTCGTCCTGCCACGCGCCGGTGAGGTAGACGGGTACCTCGACGTCGTCGACCAGGCGCGACAGGTCGCGGCTGTCGGAGTCGTCGGGGCGGAACTCGAGGTCGCGGAAGAGGCGCTCGAAGTCGGGATTCTGGCTGCGCAGCACGAGGTTGTCGTCGCAGGTCTCGTCGCCCTCGTCGATGAGCGTCTGCGTCCACGACATGCCGTCGGGCGCCGCCTGGGCGTCCCGCTCCTCCAGCCACTTGGCCGTGAACCCCGAGTTGTAGATGCCTCCGGGCCAGAGCTGTTGCCATGCGTCCTCGATGACCGACAGGGGCGTGATGGCGGCGAGGTGGGGCGGGCGTGTCGAGGCGGTGTAGAGCTGCGTGATGCCGGAGTAGGAGAGGCCGACCATTCCGACCTCGCCGTGGAGAACCCAGGGCTGACTCGCGACGGCCTCGATGATGTCGTAGCCGTCGGCCTGCTGGGCCGGGGTGAAGAGGTCGAATACCCCGCCCGAGCACCCTGTCCCACGGATGTTCACTCCGACGGTCGCGTAGCCGATCAGGCCGGCGATCATCGATCCGGGCTCGGTCCGCTCGGGGTTCGACGGCCCGTACCCCGAGTACTCCACGACGGTCGGATAGGGGCCGTCGCCGTAGAGCTCGGGGTCGGGGAGCCGCACCATCGCGCTGAGCTTCACGCCGTCGCGCATCGTGATGTAGCCGAAGCCGTCTTCGAGGCGCTGCGAGGAGTAGAAGGTCGCTTCGGGTGCGTCGTCGCGTGCCGCCACTGCGAACGGGTCGGTCTCCTCCATCGGGTCGGTCGACTCATCGCGGATCGTGTAACCGTCACCGGCCGCCAACGTTGTCCCCGAGCTCGTCGGCAGGTCTTCACCCGGCCCGGTGCGGAAGGTCGTGTACTCGCCGGGGATGTAGGCGAAGTGGGCCTGCCCGACGTCGTCGGAGACGAGGGTGACGAGTCGCTCTCCGTCGGGGTCGACGAGAGTGAGCGGCGCTCCGGGACGGGCGCCGGTGACGGTGACGGTCTCGACGCCCGGGCGGACGGCGAACGTCGCGCTCGTAGTGTCGGCGACGTCGGTCGCGACGGGCCCGGTGGGGTCGGCCCCCGACTCGTCGCCGGAGCCCGAGTCGGCCGACGAGCAGGCCGCGGCGGTGATGGCGAACGACGGTGACGATCACCGGCATGCGGAGTCGATCGAGGATCACGTGGCCTCCTTGGGGAGTGACCGGACCCGAAGTGTTACATGATCTCTCGCGCATAACACAAGTTGCGGAAGGCCCGGCACCGAACCCGGATTTCCCCCGAGAGAGGTGCGCCGAGGCGCTGGTTCGCCTACTGTCAGGATTCCTCGCAGTATTTGCCATGTTTTCGACGGACGGGGCCCGCGGCCGATCGCCGGGGCGCCCGGTGCCGTCCCTACGGAGGAGACGCCGGTGAGCCCCGACGACAAGGCAGCCACCACCTACCCGAGGTCCGACGAAGGCGGCGTGGACCACTACCGCGACACGTGGACCTGGGACGAGGTGCGCTGGGCGTCGCACTGCATCGACTGCTACCCGGGCAACTGCCCGATGCGCGTCTACATGAAGGACGGCGAGATCGTGCGCGAGGAGTCGGCGTCGATCTTCCCCCAGGTCATGGAGGGCGTCCCCGACATGAACCCGATGGGATGCCAGAAGGGCGTCGCGTGGAACGAGATGCTCGACTCCGAGGAGAGGGTGCTGTACCCGCTGAAGCGCGTCGGGGAGCGCGGCGGTGGGCAGTGGGAGCGCGTCAGCTGGGACGACGCCTGCACCGAGATCGCCGATGCGATGCTCGACGCCGCAGAGGAGATCGGGGGCGAGGCGGTGATCGCGCCGTCCGGCTGCAACCTCGGCACGCTCGCGATCGCCGGGCGCGGCAAGTTCATGGCGCTGGCCGGTGGGCTCACCTTCGACCTCAACGCCGAGATGAACGACTTCGCCCCGGGGATGTATCTCTCGTGGGGCATGTTCGACCCGGTGTCGAGCATCGACGACTGGTTTCACTCAGAGGTGTACCTGATCTGGTTCGGCAACCCCGCGTACACCCGCATCCCGCACTACCACTACATCCTCGAGGCGCGCTACAAGGGCTGCAAGGTCTACAACATCGCCCCCGACGCCGGCCCGTCGGGAGTCCACTCCGACTACCAGCTCCCGATCCGCCCCGGCACCGACGCCGCTCTCGCGCTCGCTGCATGCCACGTCATCATCGAGGAGGGACTCACGCACGAGACCTTCGTGAAGGAGCAGACCGACCTGCCCCTGCTGATGAACGCGGTCACGAAGCGGTACCTGCGCGAGTGCGATCTCGTCGAGGGCGGTAGCGACGAGCAGCTGTACGCCTGGGACACCAAGACCGCCAAGGCCGTACCGGCGTCGCGCGCGACGCTCAAGTGGGGCGACGTCGACCCGGCGCTCGAGGGTGTCTTCACCGTCGAGACCCTCTCGGGCCCGCTCGAGGTGACCACGGTCTTCTCGGAGCTGCGCGAGCGGCTGCGCGAGTACACGCCGGAAGCTGCCGAGAAGATCACCAACATCCACGCGGACGCGATCCGTGAGCTAGCGCGAAGCGTCGCGAGCAAGCGCACGAACATCCTCGGGTCCCTCAGTCAGGCCGGCAAGCACTACCACGGCGACCTCATCGAGCGTGCGCAGGTGCTGATGCTCGCGCTCACCAGCAACTGGGGCCGTCACGGCACCGGCATGCGCGCATGGAACGCCGGGTGGTTCGACGGCATGATGACGTTCGCGATGAAGAGCCAGCGTGGTCCCGACGACGCTGCAATGGTTCTCGACATGCGCGACGGCCTGATGAAGGCGTCGCTCGACGCCGACCCCACGCTCACCCCGAAGCTCTGGGCGATCGAGATGTCGAAGAACAGCCCGGGCATGGGGGGCTTCTTCCCGCCCATCTTCTTCTGGTACCGCTTCGCCGGCTTCGACAAGGTGTGGGCGAAGAAGGACTGGCACGACCCCTCGATGGCTCGTGAGTTCGACGACTACTGGAACGAGGCGATGGAGAGCGGCTGGTGGGACGGTGTCGACCACCCACACGCCGAGAAGACGCCGAGGGTCCTCGTAGAGTGCGGCGGCAATGTCCTCCGCCGCACTCGTGGCGGCTCGAAGATGCTGTTGAAGCATCTCTGGCCGAACCTCAACATGGTCGTCACGATGGACGTCCGCATCAGCGCGACCGCCCAGTACTCCGACATCGTGCTGCCGATGGCGCAGCAGTACGAGAAGATCGGATTCGGCATCCCGTCGTGCCACACGATGAACCTCACGTTCTGTGACAAGGCCGTCGAGCCTGCCGGCGAGGCGGTCGACGAGTGGGAGGGATTCCGACGCATCCTGGAGAAGGTCCAGGAGCGTGCGCTCGCGCGCGGATCCGCCGAGTACCTCGACGCTCAGGGGATGCCCCACGACCCGAAGGTGGTGCACGATCGCTACACCGCGAACGGTGCTTTCGTCGATCAGGAGACGATCATCGACGAGATGCTCCGCGACACGGCCCTGATCGGGACGATCCCCGCCGACGCCTCGCTCGCCGACGTGCGCGAGAAGGGCTACTACCGCTGGCAGGGGACCGGGATCACCCCCCGTTCGATAGCACAGGCTACGGATCCGCAGCCCCACGAGACCTTCGTCCCGTTCCGCAAGCACGTCGAAGACGGTGAGCCGTACCCGACGCTCTCGCGGCGCACGCAGTTCCTCATCGACCACGAGTGGTTCATCGAGGCCGACGAGCATCTGCCGTGCCACAAGGAGTCGCCGAACATGGGCGGCGACTACCCGTTCATGGTGAGCAGCGGCCACCCCCGGTGGAGCATCCACTCGCTGAACATCGCCAACGACATGATGCTCGAGACGCACCGAGGCGTGCCGTTCCTCTTCATCAACGACGAGGACGCCAAGGAGCTCGACCTGATCGACAACGATCTGGTGCGCGTCTACAACGACCAGGGTGAGTACAGGGTCAACGTCAAGATCACCCCGAGCGCCCGCCCCAAGCAGGTGATCATGTACAACGGGTTCGACAACTACCAGTTCGCGAAGTGGGAGGGCCCGAACGACGCCGAGCCCGGCATGATCAAGTGGCTGCACCTCGCCGGCGGCTACGGGCACCTCAAGTACTGGGCGATGCAGTGGCAGCCCTGCCCCGTGATGCGCAACACCAGGGTCCAGATCGAGAAAGTCTGACCCCCACCCTCGTTCTTGCGTCACTTACTCGCAATAGTCGTGAGTAAGTGACGCCAGAACGGGGCTCGGCGGGGTTGGTCAGCGTGGGAGGAACTCGTCCTGCCACGCCGGCCGGAGTGGAGCGTCGCCTGCGTCGAGCATTGAGCGCCACTCGGCGTCGGTGAGGCGACCCTCCTCGTCCGAGCGGCTGAACTCGTAGTACGAGTACACGCCGCCGAACGCGACCTGGAAGGTGCCCTCGTCATCGGGCACGAGCACCATGATCCGGTCGATCCGGCCGGTGCCGATCTCGACGTACTCGCCGGTCGATCTCATGATGTCGGCCACGACGGCGGCGTCGGTGTCGTCGTCGGCGGGGGCTCCGATGTCGGGGTCGATGTCGGACGACTGGATCCACTGGGCCTCGAGCACGGGCCCGATGCCCGACAGCCAATCGTTGTCCGCGGCCGAGATCGGGCTGCCGGCGAGCTCGTCGCGGGCGATGCGCCCCAGCCGGTTGATCATCGCGATCGGTGCCGTCGAGAACGGCGATCTCGGCGTCGCCGGGCGCGAGGAGATCGCGGGCCGCGAGCCCCTGGCGCGAGCATCACGAGCGCCGCCGCCATGCGCTCGAACGCCACAGGGTTCGGCTCGACCCAGTGGCGCGGCGTGTAGCCGAGCGGATCGAAACCCCCTTCTGCGGCGAACGACTGCTTCGCATAGAGGATCGTGTCGTGCTTCAGCTCCGCGTAGGAGGCCGCGCCGGTCTGCAGGTCCTTAGCCGTCCACGCCTCGCCGCGCATGAAGTCGGGGTAGGCAGCGCCCTTGGCGGTCCACGCCGGCTCGAGGGCGTGGAGCCAGGCGTCGTACACGGTGCCGGCCCACTCCTCGGGATCGCGCCCTGCGAAGAGCGCGCGCAGCGCGTCGAGCTGCTCGTCGTAGTGGAGGAACTCTCGTTCGCCCGCCTCCTCCTGCAGGTCGTAGGCCGCCTCCGAGCCCATGACGGCGGCGAGGTCGAGCGGCGATGCTACGACGCGGCGGTTGTCGTCTTCGCCGACGAACGGCCACCGGAGCCGGTCGTATACGAACGAGTCGATGACGAAGCGAGCGCCCATCAGTCGTGCGCTCGCAGCTTCCTCGTCGATCGCCACCGGCCGCCGGCCACGAAGCCCGTCGGCCACGGTGTTGACAGGGTCGTCGTCGGAGAAACCCGCCGGGTCGGCGATCGAGCCGGGAACGACTTCGTCGGCGACCTCGGCCATCTCGACAGGCGTGTAGTCGTCGGACACGCCGACCATGAAGGCCGTCGGCTCGTAGACGAGTCGCCAGGTGTCCATCAGCTCCGGGTCCGCGACGAGCACCCTCGTCGCGAGCAGGCCGATTCGTAGAGACTCCGGGGAGCCGAGGAAGAAGGCCGAGTTGCCGAGCAGCGACATGGCCCTGAAGTAGCGCTCTAGGTCGGCGTTGCGTGTGTAGTGCCCGCGCGGCTTGAAGAGCGAGTAGTCGACGCAGTGGCTGATCGCCCTCAGCGGATTGCAGTCGCCGAAGCTGGTGATCGGCGACTCCGTGAGCCGGGCCGCCTCTTCGGCAAGGGCGACCTCGTCGTCGGCGAGCGCGCCGAGCGCGCCGATGTCGAGGCCGAGCAGCGACCCCGTCGCCTGGTAGAGCTGCACCACGCGATCGGCGGCATCGGCGAGGTCGGTTTCGGCCAGCTCGTCGCGCTCGTGCGAGGGCGGCGTCGAGACCGCCGGTCACCAGCGCCTCGAGGAGGGGCAGGAGCCGTAGCTGCTCGACCTCGCGCAGCACCTTGCTGAAAGCGAGGTGCATCGCGTGGTAGGCCGCGTCGGTGGTGACGAAGGTGGTGCCCTCGGCATAGGAGGTGGCGTCGTATGCCTGCTGGAACTGCCGGTAGTCGGCGGGCACGACGACGAAGCCGTTCGTGGTGAGCGCCTCCTCCTCGGCAGGCGTGATCTCGACACCCCGCGGACGCGAGACGCCCTCGAGCGAGGTTGGTGTCGCCGGACCTTCGTAGGCGGGGGAGTCCACGACGAGCGGGATGTCCTCGAAGGAGCTGAACGCTGCCGGTGTCATCGGGAGGGCCGTCGCCGGTGACGTGTCGTCCGGCATCCTCGACCCGGTCGTTGTGCGACTCGTCGACGACGTTGCAGGCACGGTCGTAGTGCTGCTCGATTCCGTGTCGCCGCCGCCGTCGCTGCCGCTGCAAGATGCGGCCACCAGCACGATGATCAGCAGGAAGGGGACGGCTCGGCGGGTCATGGATCTCTCCTGTCGAGGTACGGGTCGAGGAGGCCGTCGCCGTCGACGTCGGCGCATCCGGGCTCACCCGGGCCGGGGAGCTCCATCGGGACCGTGAAGCCGAAGCCCTCCCAGCGCCAGGCGCCGGTCGCGACTATCTCGGGATCATCGAGCTGGTCGAAGGCGAGGGCTAGAGCCCCGTCGCATACCGCCATGTGCGCCACCGGTCGGAACATCGTGCCTGCCACCCACTCTGGCCGCCCGTCGGGATCGTACACACCGAGGTGGGCCGCACGCCCTTGCTTGTCGGCCCACAGACGATCGGGTAGCTGCTCGGTGATCAGCGTCGGCCGATACTCCCTGCGGAACGACACCACCACGTCGCGTTGGCCGTCCCCGGTGACGTCGCCGATGCGTGCGTCGACGACCTGGCCCTCGAACCCCGTCCACTTCGACGGATCGATGCCGACCGGTTGTGGTGAGGTCGCACCGGTCAGGTTCGAGTCGGGTTCGCGCAGCGGCGTCCACCAGCCGCTACCGAGCAGAACGGCGTCGCCTGCTGGCAGCTCCCAATGGTCGAGATGCACCCGCCGGTCGGCGTTGTCGCTGATGCCGAGCCGATAGCCGACGACGCCATCGGCATCGGCGATGATCTCGAGGAGGCCACCCCGGGTAGTGCTGTCCCTCTGCTGGTCGAAGACGAGGTTGCCGAGGCTTGTTGCCACGACCGTCGAACCCCCGCCGACGCGCTCGATGGTGGTGACCGGCTGAAGCACGTGCGGACCGTGGCCCCAGACCACGTCCACGCCCCACGATGCCAGGGTCTCGGCGAGGCGCTGCTGGCCGGGATCGGTCTCGGCGAGGTACTCGGTTCCGCCGTGGAGACTGACCACCACGATGTTGGCGTCTGCTCGCGCATCGGCGACGGCGGTGCGCGCGTGGTCCTCGTCCCAGTGCGCGATGCCGGGCGTGTGGGAGTCGGCCTCGAGGCCACCTCGAGTCGCGTCGAAGGCCAGGAAGGCGACGCGCACGCCGCTGGGCTCGACGTAGACGGCCCGTGCCGCCGCGGCGCGGTCGGATCCGCCGCCCACGACGGACATGTCGGCGGCCTCGACGGCCGCCACTGTGTCGAGCACCGATGCCGGGCCGGCGTCGCCGGCGTGGTTGTTGGCGATCGACAGCACATCGAAACCAGCGCGCGCGATCACTCCGGCGTCGGCGGGATCGGCCTCGAGCGTGTTCTGGTTGCGGGACACGTGCGCTCGGTGTGTGAGAGGCGACTCGAGATTGGCCGCCGCGGCGTCTGCGCCGGCGACCAGATGGCGCACGTCGGCAAACACGCCGTCGGGGTCACGTGCTACCACGGCGCTCATCCCACGCCCGAGCATCACGTCGCCGGCGAGGAGCAGGCGGACGGTCGGCAGCGCTCCCGCCTCGCGTCGTTCGTCCTCACCGGAACGGGGATCGGTGGCGCCGGCGCAGGCCCCCGCAAAGATGAGGGCCACCGCCACCCCCGCTGCCCGTACGCGCTTCACCCCGACAGCGCGACCACGCGCGGACGGAGCCTACGACCTCCCCCCGTCGCACCACCATCGTTCTTGCGTCACTTACTCGCAATAGTCGTGAGCAAGTGACGCCAAAGCGGGGGGTTGGTCAGGTGGCGAGGTGGCGGTAGAGGGCGGGCAGGCGGCGGGGGAGCGACTCGACGTCGGCCACGACCTCGTAGCCGAAGTCCTCACACATGTCGTGCAGGTAGTCGGCACCCTCGACGTCGACGGTGATCAGGAACGGCACCACGCCTGAGCGGCGCGCCTCGACGAGCGCCTGCCTCGTGTCGTGCACCGCGTACTCGGTGTCTTCGCGGTCGCGCCCGTACGAGTGGTCCTGCGGGCGGCCGTCGGAGACGAGCACGAGGAGCTTGATCTTCGCGTCGCGGCGTCTGAGCTTCTCGGCGGCGTGGCGTATGGCCGGACCCATCCGGGTCGACCGGCGCGGAGCGAGCGCCCCGATTCGGCCGCGCACCTTCTCGTCGCAGGGATCGTCGAGGTCCTTGATCACGTGGAACTCGCCGTTCTGGCGACCGTAGCCGGAGAACCCGTAGAGCGCGTAGGTGTCGCCGATCGCCTCGAGCGCCTCGACCAGCAGGACGGCCGCCTCCTTCTCGACGTCGATGACGCGCTTGACGCCGGCCGCTGTAGCACCTGCGCGGCGGGGCTTCTTGCGCGCGGAGCCCCGAGCTCCAGGGGAGCCGGCGACGGTGGGAGCGCTCGATCCGCGATCGTCGACGGGGTCGTCTGTCGAGCCGGAGAGATCGAGCAGGAACGCGACGGCGACATCTCGCTCGACCTTGTCGCGGCGCGTGTAGAAGCGGGCGAGTGGGCCGATCCCTGCGCGTCTGTCGGCGTGAAACGCGATCGCCTCGTCGAAATCGATGTCGTGTCCGTCCTCGAGACGCCGTACCCGGCGGAATGATTCGGGGCGCATCATCTCGAACTGGCGTCGGGTCTCCAACACCAGCGCGTGCTGCTGGAGCAGCGTCTCGTCGTAGAAGTCGGTGTCGCCGCTGCCCGCGGGGCGTTCGCCTACGCGGCACCACTGGCGTCGGTAGTCGTTCGCCCGGAAGTCCCACTCGTCGTACCAGAACCACTCGATGACTTCGGGGTCTTCCTCGGCCTCGACCACCGCGTCTTCGCCGGGCTCCTCGATGGCGAGAAGCTGCGATGCAACGGCGTCGGGGTCGATCTCGGCGTCGTCGCCGGCCTCGACCAGCTGGATCTCGGGCGAGCTGGCCAGCAGCTCGCGCAGCTGGTCGGCTGTCATCACGAGATCACCGCGTGGCGGTCCCGAAGGAGTCTCGGCGAGCGCCGTGATCGTCTGCACGAGCTCGGGCTTGAACTCGCCCCGGAAGTCGGGTGCCGGCGGAGCGGAGTAGGGCACCTGGAACGTGCTCGAACCGAGGGTGCGGACGGTCGCTATGTCGATGGGGTCGGGCTCCGGTGCTTCGAGCGCAGCGTCGATGTCGGCGTCGTCGATCGGCACCCACGTGGTGACGAGGGTCTTCGCGTTGACGTTCGCGATGCCCGCCGCCAGGTCGTGCAACCGAGCGGTCACCTCCGCGGAGTCCTGGACGGTCGCCCCGGTCCGGGCCACCATTCGGAGCAGGGCGAGGCCGCGCGCCATCGTCGGCACGAACGGAGCCGGCCAGCGGACGGCATCGGCACGACCGAGTGAGGCCCTGAGCAGGTTCTCCGCGAAGACGTCGCGCAGACCGAGGCCCAACACATCCGGCCGTCTCCGCACCTCGTGATCGTGGACGTCTCTGCGCGCCCGGCGAACCCCCGGGTACTCGAGGTCGACGCGCGCGTCGATCCGGGCGTCCTCGACCAGGGAGAACAGGGCTGCAACGAGAGCGCGGTCTTCGAAGAGCACGTAGTACCGGTGCATCTCGGGGACAGGCGCGAGCCCGTCTGCGGGAGGATCGACGCCGATCGACGCGGCACGGTGCGCCACCGTCGACGTGAGGTGGGCACCGTCGGCGCCGTGCCGGTAGTCGAACGAACCGAACTCGATGCGGCCGGCCTGGTGGGTCACGCAGACCTTGTAGGCGCGGGTGTTGGCGTCGCGGGTGTCGAAGCGCTCGATGAACGGCGGGAGGTAGACGGCCGTTCCCTCGGTGGTGGCGCTGTCGCCCTTGGCCCATCCGATGCCGCGCTCGGCCAGCACCCGAGCGGAACGGACCTGCACCGGCCTGCCGGTCAGCGCCTGAGCGTAGAGGCGCAGCATCTCTCCGAGCTGTGCCAGCTCGACGCGCGGAGACAGGAGAGCGAGCGTGTCCGCAGCGAGCGACGACTCGAGCCGGAAGTAGGTGTCGATGCTCTCGGCGTGCCTCTCGTCGTCGAGGAGCCGCACCCCTACGTCGTACCAGTGGACGAACTGCTCGGAGGAGAGCATCGCTGCGAGTCGTGGCGCGCTCACGAGGAACGAGACGGCGGCGGGAGCATTCGCCTCCGCGAGCCGAAGCGCGAGGTCGAGGAGCTCGGAGTGCCGCTCCGGGGCGATGGAGGCGAGCCCCTCCACGGCTGCGGAGAAGCGAGCGAAGTCGCCCGGGCGCGTCACGGCGGCGGCTGCGAGGTCGAGGAGGCGAGGACGGTCGGTGTGGCCCACGACGGCTACCAGATCGGGTGTCCGCTCGAAGGCGAGTACGGCGTCGGGCCACGCCGCCTTCGTGAGCTTCTCGGCGAGCACGACGAACGGCTCGCGCTCGGGGGGCTCGAGCCCGGTGAGCAGTGGTACCGCGTTCTCGATGCAGGTCGACGCGGCGTCGTTGGCGGAGGCAGCTAGCCGCCCCGCGATGGCTGCAAGACGCGTTGTGACGGGCAGTGAGACGAGGCCGAGGAGCGCCGGCGTCTCCGTGAGCCAGCGCGCTGCGTGAGCGGCAGACCTACGGGTGCCCTGGTCGATGACGCCGGCCTGGCCGGCCCAGGTGTCGAGGTCGCCGGGGGAGATGTGCGTGAGAACGGCGGGGATCGCCTCGAGGAATGCCGCGCCCAGGATCGGTGCCCTGCCGGCGAGGTCGACGGCGCGATTCGCGATGGCGCGACCGTGGAGCTCGAGTGAGTCCGCGCCGGCGGAGTCGGCGACCGCCTGCAGCGCGGTGACGAGAGCGTCGGGCAGCGCGGCGCCGCTGCGGCCGAGCTCGGCGGAGTAGCGCGAAGCGAGGTCCGAGGCCCCGCTCACTCGTGCTCCGAGCTGACGCTCACGAGGCGCCCACCTAGTCGTCGAAGATCGACGCGACGACTTCACCGATCGTGCGCTGGAGCTCGACGTCGTCGGTCAACGCCCACACGATCGCGCTCTGACACGCGCGGCGAGGCGAGATCCCCTGCGCGACGAGCTTGCCTGCGTAGACGAGCAGTCGCGTCGAGACTCCTTCGCCCAGCCCGTGCTGACGGAGATTGCGGACCTTCTCGGCGAGCTTCGCGAGCGATTCGGCCACCTCGGCGGAGCACCCCGCCTCGGTTCGTATGATCTCGATCTCCTGGTCGCGCGGCGGGTAGTCGAACTCGATCGCGATGAAGCGTTGGCGGGTCGAGTGCTTGAGATCCTTGAGCGCCGACTGGTAGCCCGGGTTGTACGACATGACGAGGAGGAAGCCGTCGGCCGCCTCGAGCAGCTCTCCACGCTTCTCGATCGGCAGATGGCGCCGGTAGTCGGCAAGCGGGTGGATCAGCACGGTCGTGTCCTTGCGCGCCTCGACGACCTCGTCGAGGTAGCAGATGGCGCCCACCTTCACGGCACGGGTGAGGGGCCCGTCGATCCACCTCGTCTCCTCACCCTCCAGGAGATAGCGCCCGACGAGATCGGACGCGGTGAGGTCTTCGTGGCAGGCGACGGTGATCAGGGGGACACCCTCGTCGTCCTGGTCCGCGATGTGGCGGTGCAGGCGCCACGACATGTACTCGACGAAGCGCGTCTTGCCGCAGCCGGTCGGGCCCTTGAGCAGGACGGGGACGTTCTGCTCGTACGCGGCGTCGAAGAGGTCCACCTCGTCGGAGACCGGCAGGTAGAACGGCTCTTCGTGGAGCCGGAACTCCTCGATCTGCATCCGCTTGAAGTCGGTTCGCGGCTTCGACGCTAGGCTCAAAGGTGCTCCTGGGGACTCGACTTCACGGCTCGTGCGACTCGCCCGTCGCGGTGGGAGATGTCCCGCCGGACGAGGAGTCCGGACCGCTTGACTCACGGGGTCGTCCGGGAGATACTTCGTATGACCCGAATCTCCGCATAGTCTAGCCATCAATACCAGGGATTACACGGGGAGGCCCCCGGCCCCGGTCCGACGCACCGTAGGAGGCAGCGTGTTCGCTCTTCAGATCAAGCTCGACGCCGACAAGCTCAAGGACGAGAAGGCGAAGGACGACGCGGCGAAGGCGAAGAAGGCCGAGGCCGAGGCGGACGAGAAGACGGGGCCCGCCAAGGGCTCGAAGTCCTGACCCTCGCGGTCGCCTTCTCTAATGGCTGAGACCACTACGGCGGCGAGGCTTCGGCGTCTCGCCCCGATCGATGCCGGCGCGCGCCTCCAGGAGATTCTCCGCAAGCCCTATGCGTATCGGGGCTGGGAGGACGTGTATCGGGAGACCTGGACGTGGGACGAAGTCGTCCACGTGACCCATTCGCGTGCGAACTGCATCTCGGCGTGCTCACTCGATGCGTACGTGAAGGACGGGATCGTCTGGCGCGAGGAGCAGAACGCCCACTACGACCAGACCGCTCCCGACGTACCCGACTTCAATCCGCGTGGTTGTCCGTCGGGGTGTGCGTACAGCGTGCAGATGTACGACCCGACCCGTATCCGCTACCCGATGAAGAGGGTGGGGGAGCGTGGGTCGGGGAAGTGGCAGCGGTTGTCGTGGGACAAGGCTCTCTCGGAGATCGCCGACAAGCTGATCGACGTGATCGTCGAGGACGGTGCGGAGTGCATCGTCTACGACCACGGAACCACCAATGCCGACAACGGCATCGCCGCCCCGCTCGAGGGCCACATCTTCAACAACGGCCTGGGAGCGACCACGATCGACTCCTGGGCGGGTGTGGGCGACCTGCCGGTCGGTTTCATCCAGTCGTGGGGCACGTACATGTCGGAGGGCACTTCCGACGACTGGTTCCTCTCCGACTACATCATGATCTGGATCGGGAACCCGAGCTACACGCGCCCCTCCGACGCGCACTTCATGTGGGAGGCCCGCTATCGGGGTGCGAAGGTCGTATCGATCGCGCCGGACTTCTCACCGTCCACTCCGCACGCGGACCGATGGGTGAACGTCCGCATGGGCACCGATGCGGCGTTGGCGCTCGGCATGGTCAACGTGGTGATCAACGAGGGCCTGTATGACGAGGAGTTCGTCAAGGAGCAGACCGACCTGCCGTTCCTGGTGCGCGACGACACCGGGCGGTTCCTGCGCGAGAGCGACTGCGTAGAGGGCGGCTCCGAAGAGGGCTTCTACTACTGGAACGCGAAGAAGAAGCGCCTGAGATTGGCCGACGGGACATGGGAGTCCGAGGTCGACACCATCGCCATCGGTCCCGACGACGATCCGGCGCTATCGGGTGCGCGCACCGTGAAGCTGGCCGACGGGTCGAAGGTGAAGGTGCGTACGGTCTTCGATCTGCTGCGGGAGCACGTGCAGCAGTACTCACCCGAGGCTGTGGCGGAGATCACGGGTGTGCACGCGAACAACATCCGCACGGTCGCCCGCGAGTTCGCGGCCGCGAAGTCGGCGATGATCTTCGCCTCGTGGGGCGCGTGCAAGCACTACCACTCCGACCTGTTCCAGCGGGGCATGGTCTACCTCACCGCTCTGACAGCGAACTCGGGCGGGAAGCCGGGGTCCGGAATCAAGGTCTCGACGTGGTGGCCCTTCCCCAGCCTCGGCTCGGATGGCGTCAAGATCGCAACGGAGCCTCCCGAGGCACCTCCGGTCGACCGTGTCTCGCTGAAGACCGTCTCGAAGATGATGTTCGAGATGAAGGACCTCATGCGCGGCACGCCGATGATCCCGTGGTTGTACGCGCACGACCCGAAGTGGCGCGCGGTCGCCCAGAAGTCCGGATACGCCGACCCGGCGTACAAGAGGCCCATCTCGGAGTACATGGACGAGATCCTCGACAAGGGCTGGCAGCCGATCTGGCCGCGGCTGCCGAAGCGTCCTCGTTTCTACTACTTCTCGGGTCCGAACCCGCTGCGCCGGTGGCCGAACTCGGAGCTGATCCGGGAGAGCCTGTGGGCGAGCATCGACACGATCGTCACGTGCGACTTCCGGATGTCGACATCGGGCATGGCAGCCGACTACATCCTGCCGGCGTGCGGTTACTACGAGAAGCCGGGGATCAAGTACGTGCAGTCGTATCTGCCGTATGTGGTCGTGGGTGATCGTGCGGTGCCGGCCCTGTACGACTCGAAGCACGAGTGGGACATCGCGTTCTTGATGGCGAAGGCGATCCAGGAGCGTGCGCGCGCCAGGGGTGTCGAGTCGTTCGTCGACTCCAACGGCATCGAGCACGCCCTCTCGGACATCTACGACGAGATGTGCAACGACGGTGCGTACGCCGAGGGTGCTGAGGGTGAGGTCGCCGCTCTCGACTACATCATGTCGTACTCGGCGATCACGAAGGCGTCGGATCTGGGTGAGCAGCCGTGGAACAAGGCTGTGGAGCAGGGGATGGTGAAGATCAAGGAGATCGAGCCGTTCTACATGGCCGCAGGCATCAACTCGGTGATGAGCGATTACGACGAGAGCCGTCCGACGAATCAGTTCCACTGGTACGTCAACGACAAGAACCCGTGGCCGACGTTGACGGGTCGTCAGCAGTTCTACATCGATCATCCGTGGTTCATGGAGGTCGGTGAGCAGCTCTGTGTGCACAAGGAGCCGCTGCCGGCGGGTGGTCCTTATCCGTTGCGGTTGACGGGTGGTCACACGCGTTGGAGCCAGCATGCGATCTTCCGTGCGAACGAGCAGCTGTTGAGGTTGCAGCGTGGCGGGCCGGTCGCGTACTGTGAGTGTCGCTGATGCTCGTTCGCGTGGCATCGACGACAACGACTTCATCCGTGTGTACAACGACGTGGGTGAGTTCGTCTTGCGTGCGAAGGTCGCCGCGTCGGTGCAGCCGGGTGAGGTGATCTGCTATCACGCCTGGGAGGGCTACCAGTTCCCCGGTGGTGCCGCCCAGAACTCCATCGCAGCGAGCCCTCTGAAGCCGACGAACATGGTCGGCGACTACGGGCACCTCGGCTACAAGGTCTTCTACCAGAGCATGAACCATGTGCCGAAGGAAGTTGCGATCGATATCGAGAAGGTTCGGGAGCCTGTGTGATGGTTGTGGCGACGGATGGTCTGGTTGTGGCGCGTGGGGTGCGTGTGGGGTTGGATGGGTTGTTGGCTCCTGATGCTGTTGAGTGGGGTAAGGCGTCGGAGCAGGTTGTCGGGTTGGTGCCTACTCCGTTGGGTGATCAGCCTTCGGGGTATGTGCAGGTTGCGTGGGCGCGCCGTCATCGGGGTGATGTGCGTGAGGTGAGGGTTCGTGCTCTTGCGGGTAAGGACGCGGTTGCTCTGCGTTTGGAGTGGGAGGCTGCGAGTCCGCAGCGGCGTATCGATGATTGGAACGTGTACGCGGATGGGTGCGCGGTGTTGTTCCCTGCTGATGGGCGGTCGGCGGAGATCTCGACGATGGGTTCGTCGCGTAAGCCTGTTGAGGGCTGGTTCTGGCGTGCGGGTACGGAGCTGCCGTTCCAGGTGAGGGCGAAGGGTTTGGGGACGGTGGAGCGTGCGGTCGAGCATGGGGTGAGGGCTCGGGCGCAGTGGGATGAGGGTCGTTGGCAGGTTGTGTTGGGCCGGCCGCTCGGTGCTGATGGTGTGGGGTTGTCGGCTGGTGTGAGTGTGCCGGTCGGGTTCGCGGTGTGGTGTGGTGCTGCCAAGGAGCGGGCCGGGTTGAAGTCGTACTCGCCGCAGTGGTGTGAGCTGCAGCTCGCAGATTCAGGAGCGTCTCGGCGATGAGTCCCACGAAGAAGTCCGCGACCAAGACTGTCGCGAAGAAGGCGCCCGCGAAGAAGAAGGCTGTGGCGTCGAAGACGGTTGTGCGTTCGACGAAGTCCGCGAAGCGAGCGCCCGCGAAGAAGAAGGCTGCGGGGAAGGCTGCGCGTGCTGGGGCGGGTGGTCCGAAGCACCAGTTCGCGATGGTGTTGGATCTGAACAAGTGTCTGGGGTGTCAGACGTGTTCGATTGCGTGTAAGACGCAGTGGACGCGTGGGCCGGGTATGGAGCCGATGTGGTGGAACATCGTCTCGACGATCCCCGGCCGGGGCACTCCGCGTGATGCGTTCGAGATGGGTGGCGGGTACCGCGATGGGAAGCCGGTGCCCGGTGAGCTTCCTGGCAAGCGCGAGTGGGGTGAGGCCTGGGAGTTCGATTACGAAGACGTGTTCGGTTCGAAGTACGGGTCTTCGTACCTGAAGCCGCGTGAGCAAGATGGTGGGGCGCCTCAGTGGGGCCCGAACTGGGATGAGGACATGGGGGGAGGCGAGTACCCGAACTCGCATTTCTTCTACCTGCCGTTGTTGTGCATGAACTGCTCGGAGCCCGCATGCCTCGAGGCGTGTCCGCGCGACACGATCTACCGGCGCGACGAAGACGGCATCATCTTGATCGACGAGGACCGGTGCCACGGCTACCGGTTCTGCGCAGAGGCGTGCCCGTACAAGCGGATCTACTTCAACGAGCAGAAGGTCATCGCCCAGAAGTGCATCTCGTGCTACCCGCGCCTCGAAGAGGGTGCGGCACCGGCGTGTGTGCGGCAGTGCCCGGGACGTCTACGCCATGTCGGCTACGTAGACGACCCCGACTCCGACATCTACAAGCTGGTCCACAAGTGGAAGGTCGCTCTGCCGTTGCGCCCCGACTTCGAGGTGCTCCCCAACGTCTTCTACATCCCGCCGACGCTACCGACAGCGTTCGACGAGAACGGCGAGTTCGACGAGGACGCCTCACGCATGCCCGCCGAACAGCTCGAGAAGCTCTTCGGACCAGGCGTCCACAAGGCGTTCGAGACGATCGCCAAGGAACGCGCCAGAGCACACACCGGGAAACGCTCCGAGCTCATGGACATCCTCATCGCCCGCAACTGGAACGACCTCCTCGGCCCCTTCACCATCGACCCAGGCGAGCTCGACCGCCCACCCCAACGCTAGAAGTGACGGCAGCCTCCGGGCTTCGGCGTCTCGCCCCGATCGATGCGGGCGCGCGCCTTCAGGAGGTTCTTCGCAAGCCCTATGCGTATCGGGGCTGGGAGGACGTGCATCGGGAGACGTGGACGTGGGACGACGTCGTCCATGTGTCGCACCTGCGGGTCAACTGCATCTCGGCGTGCTCGCTCGATGCGTATGTGAAGGACGGGATCGTCTGGCGCGAGGAGCAGAACGCCAATTGCGAGCAGGCGTTCGAGGATGTCCATGATTTCAATCCGCGTGGTTGTCCGTCGGGGTGTGCGTACAGCGTGCAGATGTACTGTACGACCCGACTCGTATCCGTTGGGGAGCACCGCTTGATTGTTTGAGCGTCTAGGGATCGTGGGCGGGTTCGCCGAGATCGTGTAGTTCCAGTCGCCGTGACAACCTTGACCAACAGCACCTCAGCGCAGCACGTGCGCTACGAGAGCTGAGGCGGATCCGCCACGTCACCCTCGACGCCGACGGTTGCGTGATCGGCCTTGCGTTCGTCTGCCTGACCAGCAGCCGCCGTCTCGACGATCTCGACACCGAGGTGTTCGCGTCGACCACAGTCGCACTCGACGCGTCGACGTCGGTGACCACGAACCATCGCCGCGTCCTGCACAGCCGGCTCCGAGCACTGCAGCAGGTGTGCTTCCAGCTCGGACTGCTCGAGGAACAGCCACCGCACCCCAACACCCGCAATCGCAGCCTCGCCGACCAGCTCGCCAACATTCCCCAACCCGAAATCCGCCGAGTGATGCACCGCTACCTCCAAGCCTGCTCGACCACACTGCGGCCCTCGACTGTCGAGGATCGCTGCGACAGTTTCGAGTTGTTTGGCATGTGGCTGCACGACCACTACCCCGACATCGGCAGCGTCGATAAGCTCGACCGGCAGATGATCGAAGAGTTCCCACATCCATGTACGCGCCAACAACATCCATCGTCTTCCTCGCTGTCAACATTGACGGCAGCCCTCCGGGTGGTTCGAGCGGGACCTGACTTGGCGTCGGTCACGCTCACCGCCCGGAGCGGCTACCTGGTGGATCT
>CAVPMX010000009.1:0-6436 GCA_963706745.1 uncultured Actinomycetes bacterium
GATCGCGGCGGCCACGGGCTCGAGGACCTGCACGACGTCGACGACCAGCGGTGCACAGCGCACCTCGTGGACGGTGCCCTCGATGGCCGCGAGCCCCTCGACCCACGCGGCGTGGGGCACCGTGTCCACCTTCAAGACGCGCTTCGCCTTGTGCTGCCGGCGCCCGCGCGTCATTCATCTCTCTACCCCACCGGGGTCGTGGACCCCCGATCACACTCCCGAAGGCCGCATACGCTGCTCCAGCGGGGCGTAGTCGACGGGGAAGTCGAAGCCTCGCGGACCGAGAAGCGCCAGCGCCTCGTCCGTGCGCAGCTGCGCTGGTGCGGGAACGGCCACGACGGCCACAGGCCGCCCGACGGCCTCGTCACATGGATTCAGCAGCACCTCGCCATGCTCGTCGAGAAGGGTGATGACGTCCGGCGTCGTGACGTCCACAGTGCCGTCGCGCCAGCTCATGAGATTCTCGTTCTTCAGCCAGATCCGATAGTCGGACCCGGCATCGTCGCCTGATCCCGTCACGCGCGTCTCGCCGCAGGTGAACCCGCCGCGGCTCTCCGTCTCGGCCGCGGCGATCGTGCCGCGGAAGCGCACACACCCGCCGGCGGCTACCGCCGCGGCGGCCGCCGCGTCGCCACCCGCAGCGGCCGCCGCACGCAGCGCGTGCCCGATGCTCTGCGTGAGCGATATCGCCCCCGGGATGAGCGCCCGGCGCAGTTCCTCAACGGTGCCGGGATGGTCGAGTGCATACACGACGTCGCCGCTGGCCACCGCCATGGCGCGAAGAAGTGCCTCGGAGCGCTCGTCGCAGGCCACCTTGGTCACGATCAGCGTGTCGCCGACCTCGGTGGCGACCGCCTGCGGCGTGATCGGCACGCCGTGCAGGTTGAACAAGGAGTGCTGTACCTCGGGCACGGCCCGGCCGATCGGATCGGCGTCGACGAGCGGCAGTCCGAGCTCGGCGGCGGGACACCAGGCGTCGGAGAGCGCCTCCACGCCGATCTCGGCCGTCATCAGTGCGTCGAGCTCAGCACCCTGGTAGGCGGTCAGGGTCTCGATCGCAAGCAGGGCGGCGTGCTTCTCGGCCCGCGGCAGACGGTCATACGCCTCGTTCTGGCCGGCGGCCAAGGCCCCGATCCCGCCGAGGCACGCCAGGCGCGCGTTGGGACCTAGCTCGTCGAGCCCGGCAAGGCGGAACTCGAAGCCGCCGCTGTACGTCTCCTCAACACGCTCGAGCGCCGCGGCCGCACTGCCACCGCCACCGCTCCCCAGCACGGCGAACCCGGCCAGCACGTCCTTCACATCTTCGAGTGTCAGAGTCCTCATCGTTCTCCTCGCTTCGGCCGTCGTCATCCGGCGGCGATGGTGCGGAGAGCCAATCTCAGGCTAGCGCTCCGATCCGGCCTAGAACAAGAGCGGCGGGGGGCACGCGGCGAAGATGGCGAGGACGGCCGGATGATCGCCGCCCCGTCGAGCTCTGGAGGGGCTCACCTCATGGCCGAGCGACATGGGGCTGCTCACGGGCGGTACTACCGCTGTCGTGCGAGCGCGGGCGGCCGGGTTCCGCTTCTCTGGGACCCGGTCGCCCGCGTATGCCGGCGCGTCAGTCGACGAGGTCCAGTATCACGGCGTCGAGGGCGGCGACCAACTCGTCGCCGGACGACCCCCACGCGTCCAGGGCGGACTCGATGCCGTCCCGGAAGCGCGGCGTGTCCGGCGTCGTGATGCCCTCTTCCTCGAGAGCGTCGAGGACTCTCTCAGCCGCGTCGAGGAGTCGCATCGGGCCGTAGTGCGCCGGTTCGTCCACCAAGCTTCGCGCGCTCACGACGAGCATCCCGACGACTTCGTGGAGCGCCATGGCGAGTCGGTCCCGGTCGTAGTCAGTCATGGTACTCCTCGAAGAAGCAGACGCCGGCGACCTCGCGCGGCGGGGGCGGCGGAGTCGTCTTGGCGTGGCCGACGGCGACGAGAAGGAGCGGCACCACGCGGTCGGGGAGGCGGAGCAGCCGCTGCACGCCCCCGCGGTTGAAGGAAGCCACCACGCAGGTGCCGAGCCCCGCCGACTGTGCCTCGAGCATGAGGTTGAGCGCCGCCATCGCGGTATCCATGGGCGCCAGGGCCGCCGCGTCCGCCGCGCCCAGCAGCCTCTCAGCCTCGGCCATGTCCTGGCAGATCGCAATGGCCGCCGGCGCCCTGCCCATGAAACCCGGCGCGACCATGCGCAGCTTGCTCATGCGGGCGGGGTCGGTCACGACGACGAAACGCCACGTCTGCGCGTTGTCGGCGGTCGGGGCCCAGCAGCCCGCCTCGACGAGTCTGTACAGCGTCTCGCGGTCGACGGGAGTGTCGAGATACCGGCGCACGCTTCGACGCGACCGAATCGCCTCACTCACTTCCATGTGCAGCTCTCCCTCCCGGCGTCACATGATCCCGTTCTCGACGATCACCCTGCCGTCGAGCGTCATCGTCGGGCGCATGATCAGTAGGTCCCAGTGGACGTGCGATCGCACCGGCTCGAAGCCGGGGCCGAGCATCATCGACATGCTGCTGTCTCCGAACCCGAACACGATCGTCCCGCGCATGCGCTCGAACTCGAGGTGCTGGGTGAGCATGGCGCGTGGGTTCGTGCCGAGGTTGACGTGGACCGGTCCGAACGACCCCGAGTCGTCGGGCTGCGTCTCGAGCCAGTGCCGAAGCCGACCGGCGAACAATGGATGACCGGCGACGTCGACGATCCTGCCCTGCTCGATGGTCACGAAGACCGGGTCGGTCGGTGTCTCGTGGTCGTAGGCGGGCTCGTAGAGCATGAAGCCATCGACGGCGAGGACCCCGTCGCCCCTGCCTTTGGGGAGGAGGACTCCGGGCTGTGCTGGCGGTACGATCGCCCAGGAGCTCTTCCACGCCCCTTTGTCCGGGTCCCACAGGAAACCGTCGTTCGCCTCGCCGTCGATAGAGCCGAGATCGATGACGATGTCCGTGCCCTCCTCGGAGGTGATGTGGCAGCTGCTCGCCTCGGTGAATGCGGCGGCGATGTCGTCGGCCTCGCGGCGCAACGCGTGAACGTCGGTCGCGAGCATCGTGCGGATGAGGGATTCCTCGATGTGGTGTCCGCCGGTGCCGTCCCCGGGAGTGACCACCCGCGTCCCGCGCGCCATGGCGTCATCGATGAACTTCGCGTAGCCGACGGCAAGATCGACGATCAGGTCGGCCTGCTGCGCGGCCGCCGCCACCATGGGATTCCAGTCGATGCTCGGCTGCACGGACGGCGGCGGCGGCGTCGCGTTCTCCGCGATCATCGCCTGGGCGCCGAGGGCCATGGCGCCGCCCATGAAGGCACGGACCACCCACGTCGGCGTCCTGGAGTCGGCGATGATCAGCACCTTCGTGCCGGGCTTCAGGTTGCACATCTCCGTGTAGATGAGGTGAACGACGCGGATCGTCTCGGGCCTCAGGCCCGTGCTCGTCTCGGTCGCCTGTGCCATGCGCTCGTCCTCTCGTCGTCTCGCCTCCCCCGACTGCCGGGGCGGCGCGCCTGGTCAGACCTCCTCTGGGCCCTCTCCACCGCGACGCCGCACCAGCATGATGATGCTGATGACGATGACGGCGGCGCCCACGAGCACGAGCGGCAGCAGCCACGACGACCCGCCGTCGGAGGTCTCCGTGACCGTCGGCTTGAGGTTCACGTAGGTGTCGTGGCTATACCAGGTCATGATCACGCCGCCCTCGGCGGGCGAGGTCACCCAGCCCGTCCAGTCGTCGGCGCGGTACGCCTGCAACACCCGCGTATCCACGAGGTTGATGTAGGGGCTCTCGTCGTTGACGAGCTTCTGCATCTCCCAGACGATGGCCTTGCGCGCCTCCCGGTCGAGGGTCGTAGATTGCTCGTCCCAAAGGCGGTCGTACTCCTCGTTCCCCCAGTAGGCCACGCCCCACCAGCCGATCTGCTCGCTGGTCTCGAAGGCCAGGGTCATCCCCGGGTCGGGTCCGCTGCCCGTCCAGTAGAGAAGCATGTCGAAGTCGGGAGCGAGGTCGTTGGCCTTGTTGACGTTGTAGATGACGTCGAAGTACACGCCTTCGTCGACCACCGACAACTCGACGCCGATGCCGACCTCCTCGAACCAGCCGGCGATCAGCTTCGCCGCGCGCTGCTCGCCGGGCGACTGAGTGCGCGCCAGCATTCGCAGGCTGATCGGCTTCCCGTCGGCCTCGCGGATCCCGTCGCCGTCGGCGTCCGTGTACCCGGCGTCGTCGAGAGCCGCGGCCGCCATCTCCATGTCGAACGGAGAGGCCTCCGCTCCCGGGTCCCAGTGCCATGGGAAGGCCGTGTAGCCCGGCGGGATGATCGTGGTGCCGGGGGCGCCAAGACCGGAGAACGCGAGCGTGACCAGCGCCTCCTTGTCCACCGCGTAGGCCAAGGCGCGGCGAAACGCAGTATCACGAAGGACCGCGGCACCCTTTGACGCGTCGTCCTGGTAGCAGTTGAAGAAGAGTTGCTCGACGAAACCCTGGTTCGCGGCGATCGTCTCGATCGCGGCGTCGTCGCCGAGCTTGTCGAACTGCGCCTCGGGCACGTTGACGATCACGTCCTGCTTGCCGCTCTGCAGGTCGAGGACCATCGAGTCGGGGTTCGTGTAGTAGGTGAAGAGCAGCTCGTCGACTGTGGGAGCTCCGGCCCAGTAGTCCTTGTTGGCTTCGAGGCGCACGTAGTCGCCGCGCTTCCACTCCACCACCTGGAAGGAGCCGGTGCCCACTGTGGGCGCCGGGTTCTCGAACTCCGTGAAGGCGGCGTCCATGCCGACCTCGGCCCAGATATGCTCGGGAAGGATGAGCAGGCCCATGCCGAGCATGTCCGCCTTCGGGTCGCTGCAGCGCACCTCGACCGTGTCATCGTCGAGTGCCACAGCCTCGTCGATGAACATGACGTTCGAGCTGTAGAAGTTCGCACCCTGCTCGACGATGAAGTTGATCGTGAAGGCGACGTCTTCGGCGGTGAACGGTTCACCGTCGCTCCAGGCCACACCTTGGCGCAGCTCGAAGGTCCAGACGAGGCCGTCCTCGGAGACGCTCCAGCTCGTAGCCAGCGCCGGCTGCGGATCCAGGGTCGCGGCGTCGAATCCGACGAGGAAATCGTAGTTCAGCTGGTAGATCTCGAAGTCCGACGGACTAAGGCCGCCGAGGAAGATGTTCAGGTTGGTCAGGTCGTTCGTCCATCCGATGTGCAGCGCGAGCGGCTCGTTCGCCGGACTGGGTGACTCCTCGGCGTGGGACACGGCGGCGCCGAGACCCAGCAGGAGCACGGCCGCCAGCACCGCGACCGATGCTCTGCGGAGATGCCTTGGCATGAAGCCCCCTTCTGCTCGTTCGCGTCACGCCGTATCGAACGGCGCCACGCCCTGGCTCCTGTGGCACAGGCCCCGGGTGATGATGTCGATGACGACGGCGATGGTGTCCTCGGGGCCCGTCCCGTCGTCGGGATACAGCAGCAGATACTGGTTGAGATGATCGACGAAGCGAGCGTCGGCCACGACCAGCATCATGGCGTTGACGACGCGACAGACCTCGTCGACATCGAGGCCTTCGCGCAGCTCGCCGCGCTCGCCTGCGTGGACGAGCAGGTGTCGAATGCGCGACTGCATGACGCGCGCCACCGGTGCCAGCACGGACCCGGCAGCTTCGGTGTCGCCGCGATAGCCAGACTCCCAGCAGTACTTAGCGATGGACCAGTGCGTCGCCACGTAGTCCAGATCCGTCCACAGATGTTCGCGCAGGGCCTGCGCGAGGTCGGCTGAGGCGCTCGGGTCGGACTCCTCGGCGACGACCAGCAGGCTGATGCGAACAGCGACCCGTGTAGCGAACTCGAGCATCGCGTCGCGATCCTCGAAGTAGGCGTACAGCGACGCCGGGGAGATCCCGAGCCTCTGGGCCACGGTACGGACGGTGACGCCGCGCGGACCCCTCCTGTCGGCCTCCTTGAGAACGACGTCGACGAGCTCCGCCTGCCGCTGCGGCTCCAGCCGGCGGAATGTCCTGGTGACCCTGCCCTGAGCCTCCATCTCCAACGCGAGGGTGTGCAGCACACCGAACTCGGTCGGCGTCAGCACCAACGGATGCGCGTCGAGCGACTCGCCAGTGATGCTGGAGGACCCCGAGTGGCGCACTGCCTGAGTACGCTTCGGCATGTCGGCGGTGCCCTTTGGCATCTCTCCTCCGCAGCGGCTCCGCAGGCCGGCTGCCCGGCCCACGGCCTCTACGTTATGGAGCGGTCTTGAACATGTCAACAGTGCTTGCCTAACTACTGTTCAGTTGGTCCGGTGCGACTCCGCGCGAGCGGTCCGCGGCCCGGCGCGACGCCGACGGCGTGCGGCCACACGTCGCGGGGAATGGCTCACGCATCCGAACGAAAGGGGTGAGGTCATGGCCCTCAAGGACACCGCCGTCG